>NZ_WKJK01000009.1 GCF_009674535.1 Duganella guangzhouensis | reverse complement strand
TTTGCCGGTTCATCTTGTCGTAGTCGTAATTGACCGTGACGACTTTTTTCTGACCGTTGTCACTGGTGTAGGCAGTGCTCTCGCTGGTGCGATTGCCATTCAGGTCGTACTTGTAGTGAACGTTGTAGTCGGCACCGGCGGTTGCCGAGACGATGTCGGTCAGGCGGTTGAAGCCGTCGTAGCGCAAGATCTGATCCTGTGCCGCGCGGTTCTGTTCCTGGAGCCAGACTTTTTCCGTCAGGCGGTTGCCGGCCCGGTCGTAACTATAGGTGGTGAGCTGGTGCAGGGCGCGATCATCAATCGACAGCAGTAGCCCGGTGCCGTCTTCATAGGTGTAGCGCAGGTCCTGCAGCGCTTGGTCGGCCGGGGTGTCGACCCCGCGCGTGTCTATGTACTGGCGCGTCAACTGGCCTGCGGCGTCATAGTTGTACAGGGTGCGGCTGCCGTCCAGCCCGATGTAGTACTGGACTTGACCGAAAGTGCTCACGCCCCACTGCTTGACCAGTCGCTGCGGGGTGCTGCCGCTATCGACCACCGTTTCTTTGATCTTGTGGTTGAACAGGTCGTAAGCGGTGAGCGTTTCGACACCGCTCGCGTCGATGGTCCCAATGATATTGCCGTTGAGGTCGTAGCGTGTATAGGTGGTGTAGTTGCCGTTGGGGTCGACGGTTGTGGTATTGGAGGTCTTGACGCTGGTGCGCCGCCCCAGCGCGTCATAGCTGTAGGTGTCTTTGCTGACGCCGGCCGCGTTGTTCTCGATCGAACCATTGTAGTAGTAGACCGTCACCGAGGCGGTGCTGCGCGTCGCCAAGCGGCCCAGGTTATCGTAGGTGTAGATGGTCTTGACCGCGTTGGCGCTGGTGTTCAAGTACTGCGTGACCGTCAGATGCTGACCGAACGCGTCGTTAAGATACACAATGCTCGCTGTCGCACTGGCGCTGGTCGTGTAGTCGGCATGGGTCTCCGTCTTGAGGCTGCCATTGGCATCGTAGCCATACTTGTTAATGTAGCCTTTGGCATCGGTGGTGCTGAGGACATTGCCGCGAGCGTCAAAATTGGTCTTGGTGGTCAGGGTTTGCATGGCGTAATTGCCATTGGCGTCCTGCGCCATCGCTTGTCGGCTGGTGGCGATCAACTGGTTGTTGTCGTCGTACTCGTAAGTGGTGTTCCAGTTTGGATCACGCACATCCAGACGTTTGGTCACGTTGCCCCAACGGTCTACCTGCAAGCCCAAGGTCTCGCTCAAGCGCGGGCTGGTCTCGGTGGTGGTGCTGTTGATGCCGGCCGCTATCGAAACGTACTTTTTCATTTCAACACCAAGCTGGGTTTCAACCGTGGTACTAAAGCCGCTGCTCATCACCTGGCTGTAATTGCTCATGGTGTCCGCCACCGCATCCATGGCGGTTGACAGGCGGCCAACCAACATATTGCGGGCCTCTAGCTTGGCGAGGTCGCCTCCGGTGTAGTTGTAGGCGCCGTCGATGGCGTCCAGTACCAATTGCGCCCGGCTGAGCTGACCGTTGTCGAGCTGTGTGGTGAGGTTGCTGAGCTCGGTAGCATCTGGTTGGCGGTAAAGCGCCAACTGATAAAAACTCTGCACGAACTGACTATTCGACAGCGTGCTCGGCAAGCGGCCGCTGATCTCAGCCGAGTTGAGTAGCGTTTGCGCCAGTTCATTGATGGTCTGGTCGCTGGTCAGTTGAGCGATGCGGGACATCAGTGTGGACGGATCGGGCACACGGCCCAGCAGCATCACATACAGCTGAGTGACCCGCAGCGCCGCCCTAGCCGATGGCGTGAGCGCAGCCTGGGCGGCGGCATCGGTCTTAACCGCCTGATTGCGCAAGGTAGTGGCAATTACGCTGATGAACGCGATGACGTCGGGATTGACCGCTGCGGTTTGCGCCAGCTTCGAGACCGCGGCCAGATTGCGGGAAACGTTGGTGTCGAAGCTGATCGCGTCAGGATTGATGGTCTCCTTGTACAGGCTGTTGATGAGATTGGTGACCAGTTTGCCCCGCGTGACAGCTTGAGCGCCGCTCAGCGTACCGCTCCAGAAACGCAGGCCGGTATCGTCGGGCGGCGAACTACGGAAGCTCAGGTACAGCTGCCGCACGAAATCATCATTACTCAAGCCGGCGGGGAAGGCGGCGGTATTGGCCGCAATCAGATCATTGACATAGCTGTCCATGGTCTGTCCGCTCGCCAGTGCCGCCAGCGCGAGATTCAGCTCGGTCAGCGTCGGTGCACGGTTCAGCAGCAAGGCGTAAACCTGAACCGTTTGCAGGACGTTTTGCGCCGCAGTGGAAGCGGCTGCGGTGTTTTTCGCACTAAGCGCCATCGCAACGCTGGCGTCGGCAACATTGGCCAGCGCATAATTCAGATCGTACAGCGGATTGATGCTTTTGCCGACGTTAACCGCTATGTTGGCAAAGGTTACCAACTGGTCAATCGTCATGGTGCTGATGCCATTGTCCTTCACCGATTTTAGGCTTGCCAGTGATGCCTGTGCGGCTTTCAGGGTATCGTCAGCGCGTAATTTGGACGCCATCGCAGCGGCGGCTTTGTCCTGGTTGTTGACGACGGCAATGGTCATGCTGAGCGAAGTCATCATCAGACGCGCATAGTCGTTCAGGCTCTTCTTCTGCTGCAGCGTGGTGTTGGCGTTGTTGTAGGCCGTCAGCGCCGTGTTGTATTCTTGCTGCGCGGTCGAGCGGCGCTGGGCTATGTCATTGTTTGCGTTTTGCAGCGCCGTGTTATAGCTGGCGGCGAGCGGCGTCGCGATGTTCCGATTCTGCGTCGTGACGCTGGATATCTCGGTCGGGAAGTTGTTACGTACCCGCATAGGGTAGGCTGACTGCGTCCCATTCAGCTCGGCGAAGCAGGATTGTACGAAGTCCCAAACCAGGAAACCGGGATCGCTGTAGCGCGCATCTTCGGGTTTAACCGAATTGGTTGCCCACCATGCTTGGCCATCCGCGTCCTGCCGATTCAGAATGCGGGAGAACAGGGCGGAATAGAACGCCGCGCGGTCGGTAATCGACAGGTTGATGCTGGCAGCGATGTCGGTCAGCTTGCGGGTGCCGGCAGCGAGGGCATCCAGATCCGCCGCGATGGTGTTGTAGTCAGTGGGCAGACGCAACGCGACCCGAAGATTGATGAGATCCGTCAGGTAGGGCGAATTGAGATAATTGATCGCTTGCTGCGCTGCGATGACGGCTGGATAGCTTTGCGGCTTGGCGCTGTTGGCCGTGTCCAGCGCCGCCTGCTTGGCTTGCAGGGTGGCACTGGCATTGTTGAAGCTGGTGTTGGCATTGCTGTAGTCGGTAGCGGCCTGGCTAATGGCGGTTGCCGTGGCCGGCGCATTGTAAAAATTCGACAATGCCAGTGATACGCGCTGATTGAATGCGGAGGCGGCATCGTACTCACTGGGCAGCGGGTAGACGGTGTCCAGCATCGAGGTGATCATTTCCGCGAGCAGTTGGCCGCGCGGCGTTCCGCTCTTCAGACGATCGGGCCAGTAAGTGTCTTGCGCGGTTGGTTGGCGGTTGAAGAATTTTTGGTAAAGTTTGGCAATGAAGGCGTCGTCGCTTAAACCGCCGAATATTTTCTGACCGTCGGTGGAAAGCAGCATGCCGGTGGCGATGCCGTACAGCGTGTCGACTTTCTCCTTGTCCACCCGCAGCCAGTAGGTAAAGCCTTCGTAGTCAATCGGTGTCTCACCACTGCCGGCACCACGGTTGAGAATGCCGACATAGAGGCGCGCGATCTCAAGCACGTATTTTTCATTGGTGCCAGCCGCGGCCGCGATGGATCCGGTCACTGCGGTGGCGGCGGTGCTCGCCGCCGCCGCTTTACTCTGCGCATCCTGCACCGCGCTCAACACCGCACTGGCGGCCAAGGCGGCTTGACTGGCGTCGCTGCTCAGCTGTGACAGCAGCGTGGCCAGGTTGCGGTCAAATGTGGCGCGATCCTTTAGCAGTAAGTCATTGCCGGTGGCGTCGTTGATGGCGTTGGAACTGACCAGGTCATCCAACATGGCGACTGCGGTTGCACCGAACATGGTGCGATTGGATGCCTTGGCAATCCAGGCGTCAAGGTCGGCCGGGTTCGGGATCTCGTGGCCGCCGGTGAGCAGGCTGTAGAACTTGATGACGAAGTCGCGGCCCGTCATCGTCAGGGGGAAGAGGGCGGTGCCCTCATCTGAGTTAAGCATCGCCTGCGCGGCGACGACATCCGACGTGCCGTTGTACAGCGCTTGGGTCTGGTTCAGGAAGCCGCCGAGATCCAATTTGTCGATGCCGGTGATACCCCGGTTCAGCATTGCCACGTAGAGCTGTGCCGCGCGCAAGGCGGCGGCCGCCATCGGGGTCTTGGCGACGATATCGGCCTTGGTCGCTGCGCTGGCGTTGGCGGGACTAAGGCTGATGGCTGCGGCCAGCGTCGCGGAGACCAGGTTGGCGGCGTTGCTGGCCGCCTGCGCTGTTGTGAGGGCGTCGGCGGTTGCCAGTTGTTTTGCGACCTGGCTGATTTTATCCATCGCCGCACTGATAGTAACGCTCTTGCTGACGGGGTTGATGGTGACCAGACTGTTGATGGTCTTCGCCAGATCGATATCATTGCCGGTGGCATTCAACGCATACGTCAGGCCGACGCCGACTTTAGCGTTAAATAGATCGCGTCCTGGCTTGCCGGCCTCCGTGGTGGCGTAGAGCGTATCGCTGATGATGTCGAGCAGAACCACGCTTCTGGACTGATTCTGCAACGCCTTCAGCCAGATATCTTTGCTGCGTGCGTCCGGTGTGCCGGTAAACGCGGTGCTATAAACCTGGTCGATAAAGGCGCTGTCCGACAGCGTGGCCGGATAGAGTTTCAATCCCTCCGAGCTGTCGAGCATGCCTTTCGCCACCGCTTGCAGCGGATTGCCGGTATTTAGGGAGTTCAACCACAGTCGGAAGTCTTGCACATTGGGGGCACGATTATAGATCGCGACGTACAACTGAGCCAGCTGTAGCTGATGCGTCTCCATAGGCGTAGCCTGTGCTCCTGCGCTGGCGGCGCCGGTGAAACCGGATGCTGAGCTCTTCTGTGCCTGAATATACAGTTTGACTTGACTGACCAGATTGGCGAGCTTGGTGTCCGGGGTGATACCGCTGATCAAGGCGCGCCCGACCGCGATTACCGTCGACACATCGCTGCTGACGCCATCCATGTGGGCGTACGTCATGCTGACGACCAGTTGTTCCTGCAGGTAGTTGCGGTCCTTGATCGCCTGGCTATCGCCGCTGAGGTTGCGCGCGATCGCATCGGTCGCTTGAACCACGAATTCGCCGCGCGTTATGCTTCCGCTGTTGAGCTTATCCAGCCAGGTGCTCAGTTGTGTGGCATCGGGCTGATGTCCGACAAGATTGGTGTAGACGCGATTGATCAACAGTTGATTGACCTGGCTATCGCTCATGCCGGCGTAGGACTGCAGATTTTTCCATTCATCGCCGTTCAGGAAGTCGGTGGCGATGGATGCGATGGTACGTGGCGCCGGCGCATTCTTGGTCCACCAATCGAAGCCCTCCTTGTCAGCCGCACGACCATATAGCGCGACATAAAGCAAGGCCAACTGTTGATCGCGCCGTTGGGTCTGGGCGGTATCGCTGCCTTTCTTGAGGGTGTCGATGCTGGTGTCATCCGCCTCGGCAAGCAGTTGACGTGACGTGTCGTAGTCCAGGCCGCCTTCTTTGATCAGGTAGTTGTACAGCGCATCGACTTGGCGTTGCAGCGTGTTGGCTGTGTCTGCCGCCGCCGCCAGATCAGACAGTGCCTGACCGGCGTTGTTGCCGATGGTCAGACTCTTGAGATCCATGCGGGCCGCCCAGGCCGCCAGTTCAGCCGCGACCGCCGGGTCATTGAGATCCTTGCCGGGGAAGCGGTTGCGGTAGATCGCCTGCAGGACTTGCGTGCTACTCAGACCGCTATCAAATTGTTTGTGCAAGGTGTCGCGCGGCGCCTGGCTGAGCATATCAGCGGCGATGGTGGCCATGGTGCTACCTGCATTGGCCGCAGCCATCCAGGCACTCAGCCCTTCGGCATCCGGCGCGCGTCCCAGAATCAATAGGTATAAGCGAATCAGTTGCTTGGCTTTTTCATCGCTCGAGGTTGAGTTAATCTGCAGCACGCCGCCGCTACGGTAATACGGGTCTTCCAGTTTCGGCTTGACCTGAACACGGTACTCATATTGGCCGCTTTCCAGCCCGCTGGTATTCAGCACAGGATAACCGTCAACCCAGCTCACGCGCTGTGTGGTGCTGAGCCAATCCTTGTCATTGAGCTTTTTGTAGAAGACGGTGATTTGCACGGTATCGTTACCGCTATAGCTGCTGGTCGCCTCTTTGTCACTGCGGTCGCCAATGACCAGCAAGCCATCTTTCATGGTGCCGCCATCCGCCATGGTCTGCTTGACCCAACTGCCATCTGCCTGCCTGACCATGAAGTACAGGTCGTTGCCGTGCATCGTTCCTTCATCCAGTGCATGGCCCAGCAAATCATAGCGGGTGTCGAGGCGTTGCATCCCGCCCATGGTGAGCACATCGGCCAGATTGGCATAGACCAGATTTTGCAGGCGCGGGTCGTCGCTGGCCTGGCTGCTGCGCATCTGCACGGTGGGCTTGCCTTGCGCATCGAACAGCGTCAGTTTAATGACGCCGTCGCCGGAATTGGTGCGCCAAATCTGGCCCGCGAGGTCGTAGTCGGTGTACTCTTTCCTGGACGTGGTGCCGTCGGTAATGATGACCGAGATCACTTCACCATAGGCGTTGTAGGCCATGGTTTTGCTGATGGCAACCGGGTCGGTCAGGAGCGCATTGACGTCTACTTTGATCAAATCGCGGTTGCCAGGTGTCTTGACGTTCACCAGATGGCCGACGCTGTCGTACTCATTCAACTGATATGCGGTTTCGGTGATCGAGCTTGTGCCGTAGGTGCTGCTAACGGTTTTCCATTGCTTCTTCAGGCGACCGAAGGCGTCGTACGAAAGGAATGATTTGACGTTCTCGGCATCCGTGACTTCGGTCGCATGGCCTGCGGCATCGTATTTGCTGATGGTGTAGCGGTCTTTGACGCCATCCGCAGTAGGCGCCTTAAAGGTGTCGACCTGTGTACCGATGGTACCCTTCAAGGTTGTTGCCGCACCGCTGGCATAATCGACGCGCACGATGATGTTGCCATACGCATCCAGGCGAAACTCGGATGCCGGCATTACCGTGGTGTCTCCAGCCTGGGCCAGCTGCGCTACGGCGGTGGTGCGACCGAACGCATCGAAATAGGTAATGGTCGCGGTGCCGCCTTCGATTTGCGAGTATGTCTGGTTGCCCGTTGCATCGTATTTATAGATGCGTTTGATATCACTGGCCGCGTCACCATTGCGTAGTGCGCCAAGCTGCGTTTCTTGGGTTTTCCGACCATTGCCGTCGTACTCGTAGGTTGTTTCCCGGTCTGCATTGCTGGTGGACGGGGTGCTGCCATAGCTGCTGTCGGTCCAGCCGCTAACGACGCTTGCATATTCCTTCACCCGTTTCTGATTGCCTTCCGCGTCGAACTCATACGTGGTCAGGTAACCGCTTAGTGGCTCCTTGTCTGACAGCGCAGTGATCTGCGCAACCTGATATCCACGCGCGTCGTAGTAACTGCGGGTAACAGCAGCGGCAGTGGTGGTGGCGCCGGACTTGCCGTACACCGATTTGCGGAACACTTCGCCGAAGACGTTGTATTCCGTTTCCGTGACCCTGGCCGACTGCCGCGTGGTGCCGCTCTGTTGATCGTAAATGGTGACTGCGGGTTCGCTGACGGTGCGAACGCGGCCGAGTGCATCATAGCTGGTGGTGATACTGCGGTCGTCGGGTGAGCTCGTCGGTGTGCTCAAGCTGTGCGTGGCTTTCAGCCTGCCCAGTGTTGTTTCGTCGAGCTGCTTGGCGTAGCGGGTCAGCGTGGTGACTTCGCCAAAACCGTTGCGCGCATAGGCGGTAACAAAGCCGAGCGCATCGATGTCATACAGGACGCGACCCAGCTTGTCATACACCTTGAAGCTGGTGTTGCCACTGTCGAGACTTTCCACCGCGTTGCCGAGCGCATCGTAGCTGACATTAATGGTGCGTTTCACCTTGGCTTCGGTGCGCCCATCGGCATCCGCCGATACGTTGCCATCGTAGACGGTGTTTTCAGGCAGGATGGTGGTGATTTGACGACCTTGAAGATCGTATCCGTAGCTCGTGGTGTGGGTGGTGCCGCTGCCACCGCCCTCCGAGCGGGAGATCATGTTACCCAGCGCATCGTAGCTCTGTAGCGTGACCAGATTCAGACTCTTGCCGCTATCTGTCTTGGTGGCGCCGTTGGCGTACACCATGACCGCCGGTGCCGTGGTGCTCAGCATGCGGCCGCCGGCGTCGTAGGTGTATTTCCACTCGTTTGACAATTGATTTTTGTACGACAGCTTATTGCCCAACGCATCGTAGGTATAGCTCTCGCTAAAGCCCTCCGGGTCGGTCACGGTGCTGAGGTTGCCCTGTGCATCATAGCTGCGATTGGTTACATGGGCGGTACCGGCCAAACTCAACAGCGAGATTGCCTTTTCAACGGTGTAGTCGGTGATGCTGACGAATTTGCTTCCCACCGCGATGGCGTAGGTGGTCGAGATCAGCGCGCGGCCGACTGCGTCATACGTCTGCTGCGACAGATAGCCACCCGCGTCCAGTACAAAACGGCGTTGACCATCCTGATCGTAGATGTAATGCTCGATGCGATCATTGACCGTGGTTTTTACCAGTTTGTCGACCGTTGTCGTGGCCAGCTTGCCGATATCAATCCGGGTCGCGTATTGGGTAACGGTGATCAGGTTGCCCAACGCATCGTAGGTATTGCGGGTGACATCGCCCAAGCCGTCTATCTGATAGAGCGGCCGGTTATTGAGGTCGTACACAGTGAAGGCGACGCGATCAACTTCACCCTGCGCCGGGCTGGATTGGGTGCGCTTGATGACGTTGCCACGGGCGTCGTAATTTAGCGTCGTCACGCCGCCAGCGGCATCGGTGCTGGTCTGCAAGCGGCCTGCACCATCGTAAGTGTAGTTTGTGGCGCGGTCTCGACTGGCGTCTGCTGTTGGCAACGGATTCTCAGTCGCGAGCGGCGAAGTGCCTGGCGCCAGCTCAGACCAGTTGGCAAATTCCGTGCTTGTTTTGAGCCGGCCGGCCGTGTCGTATTCATAACCCGTCACCGCCCAGCGAATCTTGCCTGCGGCCGTCGTACTCTGTGCGCTGGCACTATACGTAACCCGATTGGCGCTGTTATAGGTGTAAACTGTGGTTACATTATTTTGTGCGGCCACGTTTTTGAGGGCGGCGACATCTTTCGCGCTTGGAGCGGCCGTGTCCAACAATGTCAGCGTGTCTGTCGCAACACTTAACGCTTGTGCGTAGGCGGTTCGCTGCAGTACGTTGCCAAAGCTGTCGTAGCGCAGGCTGACCAATGACCAGTTCGTCGTGCTGCCAGTCGCTGGCGCTTGAATCGGATTGCCGTCCTTGCCGACCGTGTTGAGGGCGGTCAGGGTGTCGGTAAGGCGGCCGGCGATGTCGTAACTCATGCGTACCCGCACATCGCTAACCGACGCGGCGGGCAGCGTGCTGGCGGCGCGCGGATTGGCAACGCTTACCAAGTTGGCATAGGAAACGCGGCTCGTGACATTGTCGTTATCATCGTATGTCTGGGTGGTGACCGACCATTTCGAGCTTGCCTTGGCGGTGTACGTGATGGTGAGGCGGCCGCGCGCATCGTAGACGAACTGCTGATGCGCATCAGTTGTAGCGGCTGCGACCAGCATGCCGCGCAGCGTTTCCGGCAGGGGAGAGCTGGCGCTGGTGTTGCTGGCTTTTTGCAATTGGGTGTCAAGCGTCGTGAGTTGTGACGCTGTCAGCGGCGTGCTGTAGGTGGTCTGGTCGATGACCTTGCCGTCGCCGTTGTATTGGTAAAAGGTCACCACGCGCAACGCGTCGATGGTGGCGGCAACCCGTCCGTTTTCATCGTAGATGATACGGCTGACACTGTCGAGCGCGGCACTGGTTGTGGTGCTCCCCTCGGTGGCCAGCACGGAGCGCATGATGGCTTCACCGAAGCCATTGTAGGTGGTGAGCGTGTGATTGCCGAGCGCGTCCTTGTAGTCGATCACCTGACCGCGTTTGTTGTATTCGTAATGCAGTGCACGATTCTGCGTCAGCGGATCATACTGGGTGACGTCGCTGACATTGCCGAGGCCGTCATACGCCGTGCGCTGGGCATTGCCAGCGCCATTGACCGTGTAGGTGACGCGGCCGGCGGCATCATACTCGGTGCTGGAAGTCTGGCGCCAGGTCGCATTCTTGATCAGAGTTTGTACTGCCGCAAAAGCCACGGCGTAGTCGCCCAGCAATACCCCGGTACCGACGGACACGTCGTAATGGACCGTGGCCTTCTGCTCGCTGAAGTCGTTGTATAAGCGTTGGTCCACCTGACCGTCGGCACCAACCGTGTAGACAAGGCGTCCTGCATCGTCATAGGAGAAGAGGTTGACATGATCCTTATCACCGCTACTCTTTTTCAACAGGTCGGCAATTTCTTTTGTGGCCAGGCCGCCAGTCAATCCGGCAAGGGTGACCGTGTCGAGTGCAGTCGCATAGCTGCGGGTGGTCGTGACTTGGCCGTAGTTGTTATAGCTTAGTTGTTGAATCTGTCCAGCTGCGTCCAGCGTGTATACCAAGCG
The DNA here is from genome assembly GCF_009674535.1 of Duganella guangzhouensis. Lineage (GTDB taxonomy): Bacteria > Pseudomonadota > Gammaproteobacteria > Burkholderiales > Burkholderiaceae_D > Rugamonas > Rugamonas guangzhouensis. Next base: position 336,686 of record NZ_WKJK01000009.1, on the reverse strand, counting down.
GTCATCGCTGTCGTAGTAATACAGGGTGCTGCTCTTGTCCGGCGCGGTTTTCTTAATGAGATTGCCGTTGGCGTCGTATGCGTACACAGTGGAAGGGGCGCCGATACCTGCGGTTTCGGTCAACACCCGGCCTTCAGTATCGTACGTTTTGCTGACACTGGTGCCGCCATTGTCATGTTCCACCTTGCTGAGTTTACCGTTGGGATCGTATGCGTAGGTCGTGATCCAACTCGTGGAGGTCCCATTGACGAAGAAGGTGTTGGTTTCGGTCAGTACCCGGTCCAGCGCGTCATAGGTGTAGCTGACGACACGGTTGTCGGTGCTTGTCGGGGAGGTGATCTTGGCTTTAACGTCGGCAAGTTTGACCGCTTCCGGCGCTGTCGTCTTGTTAGCGTAGCGGGTGCGCGTTTGGATTCGGCCAGCGGTGTCATAGGCCAGTTCGGTCAGGTAGCCGTCACCGTCGACGATGCCGACCAATCGGTTCTGCGCGTCGTAGAGGCGGTATTCTGTGACATCACGGGCCGCGTCCTGATTGGGGCGGATGCTGTCGAGCGCGTAGGTGGTGCTCTGCTTGCTCTTGGTAGCATAGGCTGTGGTTTTGACCAGGAAGCCAGCGGCGTTGTAGCGGTATTCGGTGAGATAGCCTAGCGCATCGATCTGTCCGACCAGTAAGCCATCTTTATCATAGAGGCGACGCAAACTGCGGTCATTCGGCGAGCTGGTTTGCTCGATACCTGTCATTGCCAGCAGGCTATCGACCGATGTTTTGATCAGGTCCTTCAGCGCGTCTGGGCTGAGATTGGTGGCGCGCAACGTGCTTGCCAACAATCGCGAAGCCGCATCGTATTCATAATGTGTGATTGCGCCGGCGGTGTCGACGCTGTCGATCAGTCGCCCGGCGTTATCGTAGAAGTTCCAGCTGCGACGTGCCGCTGGCGGTTTTTCAGTTGGCCGGAAGTCGGCTAATTTTGCATCCGCGACGTTGCCGTCCTTGAGGGTGCGCAGAGTGGACAGTTGCTGCGCACTTAGCGCCGTGTCGTAACGGATAGTCTGAATGACTTGGCCATTCTGGTTGTAAATCAGCTCAGTGAGGTGACCACTATCATCAATACTCGCTACCTGGTTGCCGACATCATCATAGAGCCAATAGTTGTACTGGCCGCTTGCCGCGAGACTGTAACGTAGCTGGCCATCAGCATCGTAACTGTTGGTCGTTACGCCATAGACACCCGATTTTGCAACATTCAGCAGTCTGCCCGCACCGTCAAAAGTGTAGATGTTGGACGCGAAGGCGACGGCCGTACCACCGCGCGTGTCATACAGGACTTCGGTGACGACATGGTTGCTGGCGCTGTAGCTGCTGGCGGCGCTTGAAATGATTTTGTTACTGGCGTCGCTGACAGTTTTGGTCAACAGGCGCCCCAACCCGTCATAGGTGTAGCTGGTTTTGTTGTTGAGGAGGTCGGTCTCGGTCGCTACTTGACCATTGGCGAAGTAAGTGTATGTCGTCGTCGATGCCGGGGTGGCGCTGTCGTTATCGACAGTGGTTGCCTGTTTTACCAGGCCGCGCACATAAGTGTAGTTGGTCTGCGTGTAGTTCAGTTTGCTTTTTACTTGCTGTACACTCCACTGCGCCAAACTATCAAGATCGATCAAGGTCGCGCTGTCGGCGGGAAGGCTATAGGTAGCCGCCGTAAACATGCGCACGCTGCTGTACTGGATCTCATTGGCGGCGGTCAGGTTCAGGTAAAGATATTCCGTGACGCGCCCCTCTGGGCTGACTTTAAAGCGCAGGCGGTTAAATTTGTCATATACGTACCGCGTGGTTGCTGGTGTCGACAGGGTGCTGTCGTTATAGCTGGTTGTACTGAGCAGCAGGTTGCTTCCAGCGGCATAAGTCCAGACGATGGTGTTGCCCGCCGAGTCGCTCTGCTTGGTGCGATTACCGTTGCTATCGTATTCATAGACGGTCTTCATGCCACGAGCGTCCGTCATGCTGAGGACATTTCCTTCGACATTTTTGCCGTTGCTCTGGCCCGAATCATAGGTGTAAGTAACCGTGCCGGAGGATGATCTGACTTCCGTCAACTGCCCCTTGCTGTCATATTTGTACACCACCTGATGCTGCAAAGCGTCGGTCACCGTGGTGGTCCGATCAGCACCGTAGTTGAAACTGGTCGTATTGCCGACATTATCGGTGGCGCTAGCGTAGACGGTGTACTTTTCCAGTCTGCCGTCTTTATAGGTGAAGGTCAGTCGCGTGCCATCGTCTTGGCTGATACCCGTGACTAGCCGGCTGGGGACGCCACCAGAGTCTTCGCCGTAGGAATATTTAGTCGTGTAGACGGTGTTGTTCTTATTGTCGAGTGGCGTTAAGTCGACTGCGGCGCTGCGGAGGCGGTTTTGCGCATCATAGTCATAAATAACCGCATAGGCCGTTCCGTCCGCTGTTGGCGGGGTGATGGTGACCGTCACGCGATTGAGACCACTTACCACGGTATATGCGAAGCTGACGGTGTCGCCGGCAGCATCGGTGACCTTGCTCAGTTGGTACGTTGCCGGGGACGTGGCCAGTTTGTTGTAAAGATAGGTTACCCGGACACCGACCTGATCTCCGGCTTTGACGATGTAGCCTCCCTGGTTCATGTCGTAGACTTCGTACGGACCTAACAGGTCGGTGCGGTCATTGGTCCAAGTCCATTGGCCCAAGTTCGAGCCGGTGCCCGCAGTAAGCGTCTGGAAACCACCGCCGCCGTCCGTGGACACGTAAACGCCGTCGCTTTTGTAGTTGAAGACAGAGACAGACCCGTCGACATCAATCCGTTGGATGTAGCTACTTGAATCGTTGAGATTGCCGATCAGTTGGAGCTGTTTAACGAGCGGATTTTGCCAGCCCTTGTTGCTGCTGTCGCTGAAGATGGCTTGGGAGTTATATGTACGCGTAAGGGCGAGGTTAATGCCGGCCGCAGCCAGGAATCCATCCTGGTCTTGAAGCGACAGATTTCCGGTAGCAATGTTGACAAAAACACCTTCTTGCGAGCTCCCGTGTAACGCGTTGCCGAGCAAGCCCTGCTGGCCTAATACCCCTGCTGAAGAATTGAGCAGGCCGTTATTGTTGCCGCTTACTATCGCTACCATTGTTACTTCCCCCATGGGCTGGCCTATGCCAGCAAAAATTCCTGTCGTGCGCCTGAAATTGGCTTTTCAGGGAATTTATCCACGGTTTTTCAGACTTGTTTAGCCCGCTGCATGACTATGGCTGCTTACCATCAAGGTTGTAGGTAATGTGATGTGTTCGATAGTGGTGAGATAGCTATGATTACCCTGAAGTTTTGTGTTTTATTTTTGTAAAGCGCTGCTCTTTTGTTGAGTAAATATTTCTACTTAGGACATGTAATGGCATTTTAGATAATATCGAAAGTAAAACTCACCAATAGTTACATGGCATGTTTGATCTCAGGATAATCTCCATGAAAAGCAGCCATGAACGTTGTTACAGACCATCCGGGCGTCGCTGGAGCGTTTGGCTGAAGGCCTGGTGCCGCAGACGCCGCCATCTCTCGTCTGCTCAAGGATGCATATGCGCCCGAGTGGGGGAACGAAGCGGCCATGGATGCGATTCAGGAGATCGCCGATGGTTGAACGAGGCGCCTTCCCACACGCCGTCGCCACCGGACGCGCTGCATGTCACGCTCACCTCGCTCGCGAAGGGCGACGTGATACATCGTTTGCACCAGTGTAAATATCAGGCACACCAGTTCACTCCGGCATCAATGGCAACGCGCGGCTTACAGGCCGTCGGCCTCCAAGCGCAGGTAGTCGTATTGTGTGGTGCCAGGTTTGCCTTTCTTGGAGGATTGCGTGATGACGATATTGTTCTCGCCTTGCTTCAGCAGCCCAGGCGGAATGGATAGCCGGGTGGCGGAAAACCCGCCATGGCTGCCCAGGCGCACCGGCGCGTGGCTGGGGTACGGTGCGGTGTAGCTGCCGATCGGCTTGCCATTGAGCGTGACGTTCAGCGTGGTTTCGGACGAGGCCAGTGCGATGTACAGCGAAGCCGGTGCATCCTTTGGCGGCGTGTTGGCCAGTGCGAACTTGATGGTCCACGGCGCGGTGCCGAATTGCGCGTACTGCCAGTCCCTACGCCAGTCGCTCTTGCCGACCGTGTACGTCAACGCGGCCTCTTGGTCTCGCGCGCGCGCGTAGGTGGCCCACTGCGTGTAGTTGAATTCGCCATCTTGGAATTCTCGCGAATCGCGGTCGGGGATGCCGATTTCCCACACGGTGGCGGCCACGCGCGACGGCTTCCATTCGACTATTCCCAGATCCTGGGTCGTGCCGGCGCGCACCTCGATGTCGGTGCGTTCAAAGGCATCGACGTTGTTGGCGCCGAAAGCCCACAGGTGATAGCGGCCCGGCAGGACGTTCGGAATGCTGAAACGGCCGCCGGCGCCCACCTTCACCCAAAACTGATAGCTGGATGCCTGATGCTGGAAGCCGAGGCCGTTCTGATCCGGCGCCAGCCCGATCCACGCGCCATCGGCATGCGCCGACGGATTGCCGCTGTCGTTGACTTTGAGGATGCCGCTAACGCTGCCGCGTCCCGCCGCCGGCACATAATCCGGGTTCTTGAACCACGTGTATGGCCAGGCGGCTTGTTCAGCGGCTGCCTGCGCCTGCGCATCCTGCCACAGCGCTGCCGTCACGCTGGACGACGTATCGCTGGCCGCACCCTGGTAGCTGTTGGCGTAGACAAGATAGGGGCCATAGGTCTTCTTGACGTCGCTGCCCGCCGCCAGCGTCAGCGGTGCGCCCATGCTGTAGTGCGAGCCGTTGAGCATGTTGAGCAGCGTATGGTCCATGTGAACGGTCAGCTCGCGCTTCATCGGACCACCGTTGTAATACTCATGGCTGGGCACCGTCATCCAGATGCCGACGCGCTTGCTGGTGCTGCTCCAGCCCCACACGCTGAGCTCGCCCAGATCGGCGCTGTAAGCGTATTTGCATTCATATTGACCGGCGTACTGGCCCGTGGTCAGCATGCGAACTTCCTTGGGCGCGCCGGCCACCGCGACCGAACTGGCCATGTCGTCCACCGTCGGCATTTTGCGCTGGCGCAGCGCGTCGACGCTGAGCCAATCGAACATGGGGCTGACATAGGCATTGGAACGCCATTCGCCAACCTCGACGCGGGGGTAGCTGGCCGGATGATTCAGCACGGCGGTGACGTAAAAGCCTTGCGCGCCGCGTTTCAGGCTGTAGTAGATGTCGACATCCATGGCCGCATCCTTGGTCTGGCCGGACCAGGGGCTGTGGATTTTTACTTCCGCGTAATCGCTGCCGCTGGCGTTGATGGTGGCGTTGCCGCGCGGGCCGCCATAGGCCGGCGTGTTCCAGCTCCAGTAAAACCGTCCACCATTGTGGCCGCCCTCGAACAGGTTCATCCCCCGATAGCGGAAGCTGCCGATGGTGGCGTCCTGTTTGTTGATACGGATGGCGACGATGCCATTGTCGAGCACAATGCTGTCGCCGTCATCCTTCACCGAGACATCCGCCCCCTTGCCGTCACCGCCCCCTGGGACGTTGGCGAAACACATGCCAGCACTCAGCATGATGGCGGCGGCCAGGGTAACTCGTTTCATGTTCGTTCTTCGCATCGTGGAGAAGAAGAGAGTATTGAGGCAAACCGGACTGCAGGGCAACAGGGAAACTGTGCAACAAATTGATTGATTGCCCGTCGGTGCACATAAAATATTTTCAGTTTTCGCTGACGCTTTTGGAATCTCGTTGCACATGGTTGTTATTAATGACAGCCATGAGGATTCCCCATGTTTCAAAAGCAACAAAAGACCAGCATCGCGCTGGCCGTGATGGCCTGCTTCGCGGTGCCTGTTTCCGCCCAGACCGGTGCTGACGCCGCATCGCCGGCGGCACCGGTGGCCGCCGCCGCAGCCGTCGCCACCGTAACTGTCAGCGGCGCCCGACGCCAGGATGCGGTGGATGAAGATCCGCGCCGCGCGCCGACCTCGGTCTACCGCATCACCGGCGAGCAGTTCGACCAGAAAAACGTCTACTCGCTGGAAGACCTGCAACAACTGGTGCCGGGCCTGAACGTGCAAAGCACCGATCCGGCCGACATGCAGATCACCATCCGTGGCGTCGGTGATGGTGGCGGCCAGACTAGCGGCGAGCAAAACATCGGCATGCCAAGCAGCGTGGCGATCTATGTGGACGGCGCCTACCTGGTACGTCCCGGCATGCTGACCAGCCTGGGCGATCTGGCCTGGGCCGACGTGCTGAGCGGTGCGCAGGGCACCAGCTTCGGCGCCAACGCCACCGGCGGCGTGCTGGACCTGCACACCAAGGAACCGACCTTCGTGCCGGAAGCGTCGATTTCGGCCTCGGTCGGCCAGCACAACTATGAGCGGGTGCAAGCCGTGCTGTCCGGCCCGCTGTCGGAAAACTGGGCTGGCCGCCTGAACCTGATTAGCAGTGGCACTGACGGCGCCGTCACCAATCTCCGCAACGGCGACAAGCTGAACGGCTCTCGCTCCAACGGTGCCCGTGGCCAGTTGCTGTTCCGCGATGGCGAACGCTTCAAGCTGCGCCTGTCGGCCGACTACAACAACAGCAACAGCGACCCGCAGCAAATCCTGGTGGCCACCCACACCATCAACGGCGTCGACACCTATCTGGCGCGCTCCAAGGCGGTTGGCAACAACGTGGTGTACGGCCCCAATATCGACATCGACGACGAAACCCACACCCACATCGTGCAGGGCGGCGTCTCGGCGCTGGCGCAATGGCAGCTGGACAACGGCTGGCGCGTGCGCTCGACCACCTCATACCGCTATTTCAGTGCGACGCCATCGCTGGCCGATTACCAATCGGTGCAGATTTATTCCAACAGCGGCTTCCAGCAGCATGACCGCAGCTGGACCCAGGATCTGCGCTTCGATTCACCCACCGGCGGCGTTGTCGATTACGCTTTCGGTCTGAACTACCTCGGCCAGAAGCTCGACATCAAGGCGCATACCTACTACGCCGACACCACGCTGCCGGACATCTGGCTGGGCACCGCCGCCGGCGTGTCGCGCAAGCTGGACGTGGTCCGTCTGGGCCTGCTGCGCGACCGCTCGCTGTCGCCATTCGTGCAGGGCACCTGGCACGTCGACACCGACGTCGACATCACCGTCGGCCTGCGCCTCAATCACGACGAGCGTGGTGGCAGCTTCATCCGCTACAACCGCCAGCCGTTCAACTCCGGCTATCTGCAAACCACCAACAATCTGCCATCCGGCACGCTGACCGCCACCTGGCGCGCGGCGCCTAACCTGAGCAGCTACGCCGCCTTGTCCTACGGCGAAAAATCCGGCGGCCTCAATATCTCGTCGGGTGCGGCGGCGGCGGCCGGGCTGGATTCGCTGATCATCAAGCCGGAGCGCACCACCAGCGGCGAAATCGGCGTCAAGGCCGATCTCGACAACAACCGCCTCAAGCTCAAAGCCGACCTGTTCGCCACGCTGGTGCGCGACTTCCAGACCCAGGGCTATGACCCGGTCGATCAGCAAGTCTACCTGACCAACGCCGGCGCCTACATCTCGCGCGGCGCCGAGACCACCGTGCACTGGGCGCCGAGCCGCAACTGGCAGTTCGACGCCGCCGCCGTCTTCAACGACACCTACTACACCGACTACGACACCGCGCGCTGCCCGCCGGAAGTGCTGCTGGCGCCAAGCCCGCCGAAGTCCTGCAACCTGAACGGCAAGCGTGTGTTCAACGCGCCGCGCGTCACCGCCAACGCCGGCGTGCGCTACGAATGGGCTACCGAAAACGGCCTGAAGAACTTCATCTCCGGCCGCTACAGCTGGCGTAGCTGGATGTACGGCACGGTGGACGATTCGCAGTTCACCCGTGTGCCAAGCTATGGCCTGGCGGCGTTCTCGGCCGGTACCTCCGGCAAGACCGAGCGCGGCGAGTGGAGCGCGTCGATCTGGGTCAACAACGCTTTCGACAAGACTTACTACAAGCGTCTGGTGAACACCGAATACGGCGCCGTCACCGGCTACCTGGGCGACCAGCGTACGGTAGGCGTCACGCTGGGTTACCGCTACTAAGAGGCTGACACCATGATCCGTAGAGAATTCATCCTCGGCGCGCTGGCTGCGATCGCCGCCACGCCGGCGTTTGCGGCGCCGGCGGCCGGCACGCGCCGGCCCAACATCATCTTCATCCTGGCCGACGACATGGGCTATGGCGACACCGCCATCTATGGCCAGCTCAAGATCGCCACGCCGAATATCGACCGGCTGGCGCGCGAGGGCATGCTGTTCACTCAGGGCTATGCCGGCGCGCCGGTGTGCGGACCGTCGCGCTGCTCGCTGATGACCGGCCTGCACACAGGTCACACCCGCATCCGTGACAACACCTCGATCGGCGGCGGCAAGCTCGGCACCAAGGGCGGCAGCCCGCAGCTGTGGCGCCGTCCGAATCTGCTGCCGGAAGACCGCACCGTGGCGCAGTATCTGCAGGCGGCCGGCTACCACACCGGGCTGATGGGCAAGTGGCATCTGGATGGCTTCGAGGCCAATGCCACGCCGCCCAAATTCGGCTTCGACGAATTCAAGGGCTGGCTGATTCAGTTCGACACCACGCCAGGCTATTGGCCGACTCAGCGCGTACATGGCGACAAACTGGTCGACATCCCGGAAAACGCTGGCGGCAAACACGGCCGTTACGAGCCTTTCATGGTGACCGAGGATTCGATCGACTTCATCGAGCGCCACAAGGACGCGCCGTTCTTCCTCTACACCGCCTACAACAGCCCGCACTCGCCGTATACCGCGCCCGATTTCGGCCCGTACGCCGACCGCGCCGGCTGGGCCGACGACGAGAAGACCTATGCCGCCATGATCCATTATCTGGACCAGGGCATCGGCAAGCTGCTCGACAAGCTGAAAAGTGCCGGCCTGGAGCGCGACACCGTGATCTTCTTCGCCTCCGACAACGGCCCGCGTTCAGAGCCGACCGTGCAGCAAACCCGCGTGGTCGACTTCTTCGACTCCAACGGCGGCCTCACCGGCTACAAGCGCGACATGTACGAAGGCGGTATCCGCGATCCGTGGATCGTGCGCTGGACCGGCAAAATTCCGGCCGGCGCCGTCAGCGACGTGCCGGTGTACTTCCCGGATTTCCTGCCCACCGCGCTCGACCTGGCCGGGGCGCAGCCGGAAAAGACAGATGGCGTCAGCCTGAAACAGTTGCTGGTCGACCCGGCCCACAAGCCGGCCGACCGCTTCCTGTACTGGGAATTCTATGATCCCGAATTCCGCCAGGCTGCGCGCTGGGGCAAGTGGAAGGCGGTGCGTCTGAAGCGCAACGGCCCGCTCGAACTGTACGATCTGGAGCACGATCCGAAGGAGAGCAAGAATGTGGCCGCCGCCCATCCAGACATCGTGGCCCGCATGGCCGAGGGCATGGCGCGCGAACACGTGGCCTCGATCGAGTACCCGGACCCGGCGCCAGCCAAGGGTTAGTCGGGTCGCTTGCTAACGTAAAAAAAAAGGCGCGATAAAAACTATCGCGCCCCCAAGGCGGTGAACTGACCGGCGCCGGCCGCAGACTGCCGGCGCCTCACCGTCAACAACGGAACCTTTACTCCTGGCGATACGGCAACTGGTAAGCCTGATAGGTGTTGGTCCAGCTGAACTGCTGGCCCGGCGCGATGTCGTAGCGGATGAAGGGCTCGATCGCAAACACCGAGCGTATGCCCCAGATCACCGCGCGATACAGTGGTTGATTGGCGGTGGCGCGCAGGCCGATGCCCAGTCGCGTGTTCTCGAAGCGAAAATCGTAGTCGCCGGCCTCGTTACCGAAACCGACCGGCAGGCTGCGGATCGCATCCTTGCCCACCAGCGTGCGCGTGAAGTTGACGGTGCGGCCGTTGTACGCCAGCGGCGTGTCGCCCAGCGGATCGGCCGGTTTGGGATCGAAGCCGAAATGCATCGCATAGTCCGGCCCCGGGGTCTGATTGTCCCAACGCATGAAGTTGTGGTTATACACAAAACCGCTGATCGGCTTGCTGCCAGTGTTGCGCAGCGTGTGCTCCAGCACCAGCGTGGCCTTGCCCGCCACCAGCGCGACTTTCTTGGTGTAGACGTAGCCATAGCCGGAATCCGCATCGTTGATGACCTGCTTGAAGGTCACCGCATTTGCCTGTTTCTCCACCTCCCACTGCGTGCCTTTGACTATCTCGTACTGGCGGAAATGATCATAGGGCTGCTCATCCGGCTTGCGTAGGATGCCGACGCCGATCTTGACGAAGGTGCCGCCCGGCTTGGCCGCCTCCCATCCCAACGCGGTGCGTTCCGGCAGCGACGCAAACTCCTCCGGCAAGCCGACCATGGTGGTACTGGTACCGGTGGCGATCTGCTCACCGCGATATGCGTAATCGCTGACCGCCGGATCATTGATCTCCGACCACGGGGTGATGTACTCGTGGCCTTGGTACTTGAGGCTGGTAATCACGCCCGACCAGTCGAAACGGGTGCCGCGATAGTAGCCCTGCTGCGCGTCGGGCAGGGCGATGGTGGCGCTCAGTTGGTCATTGGTGATGGTCGTGCTGGGCGTCTGTGCCCAGGCTATGCCGGGGATGGCGGCCGCCGCCAGCGCGACAGCTACAAGCTTGTTCATGAAAGGTGTCTCCTGTGCTGATTTTTTCGCCACGATATGTCGGGCTAAAAAAATAATCAATGAAATCAGCGGAGTATGTGCACATTGAAATAGTGCGTCTGGATTGACATACAAAAGGCATATGTCAATCCAGACATATTATTTCAATGTGTACATAAGCTACTGATTTTATTGATTTTTATGATTGGCTCACATATCTTGCTAGCAAAACTACAAGGAGACAAGTTGTGAGCAAGGACAAACTGTTGTGCTTTTTCGGCGCGCTGATGTTGATGCCGCTGACTGTATCGGCACAAGATGAACCCGGATCGCAAGCGGCTCAGATCGCATCGATCAAGCAGCGCGGCGCGGTGGTGGAGCGCGCTTACGCCAAGCCTGACGCGGCCGCCAGCCTTGCGGACATTTCGCCCAAGGTGCATTTCGAAGCCGTCAATCCCGGCGAGCCGGCCGGCGACCGGCTCGGATCGGCGCGCCGCCTGGCCGCCGCCGTGGTGGCGCAGGATTTGCAGGCGCCACGTTCGATTGTCGACGTCGGCTCGTTCACCGGCGAGTTTCTGGAAGCCTTCATGCAGCGCTTTCCACTGTCGCATGGCCAGTGGACCGAACCGGTCACCAACAACGAGGACAATGCCAAGGCGCGCCTGGCACGCTTCGGCAAGAACGTCGACTACGTGATCGGCTGCCCGGGGCGCGACATCAGTCAGGGTTGCGTGCCGCAGAATGTGGACGTGCTGCTGACTTCCTGGCTGTCGATCCACCAGAACCTGAACGGCATCCGCCGCTTCTACCAGCAAGCCGCGAGCAAGTTGCCGGCCGGCGGCTGGCTGATCAACCTGGATCACGTCGCCGTCGACCGCTCGGTGTGGACGAGCCGGCTGAACGGCGCGCGTGAAGAGCTGGCTTCCAGCGGCATCAACGCCATCGTCGAAGGCCCGCCGGTGCATCATCCCGAGTACGTGACGCCGTCGCTGGCGGAGCAGATCGCCGGTTTGAAGGATGCCGGTTTCACCGACGTCAACGTGGTCTGGCAGCGCCTGGATACGGTGCTGCTGATGGCGCGTAAAAACTAGGACGTGCAGATGAAACGGATCATCGCATTACTACTTTGCCTGGCAGCCCTCGCAGCCAGCAACGCCGGCGCCCAAAGCCCGGCGCAAAGCGCCACCACCGAAAAGCTGCGCAGCTCGCCACAGCGACACGAGTGGATTGAGATTGCACTGGGCAGCCGCCGCCTCAAGGCCATGCTGATCACCCCGCAGACCAAGCCGGCCGGCCCGGTGGTGCTGGTACTGCACGAAGTGTTCGGCCTGACCGATTCCACGCTGGCGACAGCGGACGAGATCGCCGCAATGGGCTACATCACACTGGCACCCGACATGCTGTCCGGCTTCGCGCCAGATGGCGGCGGCACCAGCGGTTTCGCCAGCACCCGCCTGGCTGGCGACTTCATGACCTTGCTGCCCGACGCCACCGTCAACGCCACGCTGAACGCCTGGTCCGACTATGCCGCCACTCTGCCGGGCAGCAATGGCAAGACCGCAGTGGTCGGCCTGTCGTGGGGCGGCGGCGCGGCCTTCCGTTATGCCGCGTCCGGCGTGCATCGCGCCGGCTTGCAGGCGGTGTACGTGTTCTACGACGTCGGCCCGCCGGCTGTCACGCAGGGGCCGGACAAGTTCAAGCCGGACGCCGCGCCGCTGTCGGTCGATCGCATTGACGTGCCGGTCCACGGCTTCTATCCGGAGCGCGACACCCGCGTCATGGCCAGTCTGCGAAAGACCCGCGACGCCATGGCCGCCGCCGGCAAGCGCTTCGATGTCGTGATCTATCCCGGTGCCGAACATGCGTACCTGCGGGTAGGCGCCGCGCCCGACGATGCTAACCCCGCCAACGCCGCCGCCATCAAGGCCAGTTACGCTCGCCTGCAAGCCTTGCTGGCCGCGCCGGACCAGAGCTAACAGGCGGCCAGCCTCACCGATTACTCAGGCTCGCGTCCGTGGACGCCAGCCTGGCAAGGGCGGCGCTCGCCCATTTTTTAACCAGCGCACCACGAAGCAAAGCATCACCAAAACTATAGAAATTACATGGAGACAAACAAATGAAGCCGATTACCAATTTATTGACGACCGGGGGTATTGTGGTAGGTTGCGTTGCCGCCGGCAGCAGCATGGCGCAAACCACCACCAGCGACGCCGCCAAGGCCGCGCAGGACAGCGGCATGACCGAAGTCGTGATCACCGCCGAGCGCACCGCCGGCGTGCCGTCCAAAACGCCGATCGCGCTGAGCGTGATTTCCGGCGACACGCTGAAAGAACGTGGCATCGTCAACGCGGCGGATTTGCAGGACATGGTGCCTGCGCTGATCGTCGGCAATCAGGCGCACGGCGTCAACGTGTCGATTCGCGGCGTTTCGACCACCGACCTGACCAGCAAGGGCGAGCAGGGCGTGTCCTTCAATCTGGACGGCATTCCGGTGTCGCGTCCGCAGGTGATGGGCAATGCCTTCTTCGATCTGGAACGGGTGGAAGTGCTGCGCGGGCCGCAGGGCACGCTGTACGGCAAGAGCAGCACCGGCGGCGCGATCAACGTCATCACCGCCAAGCCGCAGAAAGAGTTCGACGCATCGGCCAGCGTCGATATCGGCAATTACAACGCGCGCCGCGCCGAGACCATGGTCAACATCCCGGTCACCGACAACTTCGCGCTGCGCGCCGCCGTCAGCGTGAACTCGCGTGACGGCTACATCACCGAATCGATCAACAAGACCAGCAGCCTGACCTCGCCCAAGCTGGATGACGAGGACAACCGCAACGCGCGTATCTCGGGCCTGTGGGAAATATCCAAGGCGGCCAGCCTGCTGGTGACCGGCACCTTCGGCCACGTCGGCGGCTCGGGTCCTGGCCCGGTGCTGTACAAATCGCTGCTGACCCAGGGCAGCTCGGCGGCGCGCCAGGTGTATTTCAATCCCTACACGCCATCAATGGATGACAGCTACAACGGCATCAACGCCGAGTTCAACCTGGATCTGGGCGCGGTGCACCTGACCTATGACGGCGGCCACAGCAAGTTCAAGGCCAACGACCTGACCGATCCGTCCGTCATCGGCTCGGCCGCCAACAACGATCAGTTCACCTGGCAGGAATACCATTCCAACCTGACCAACGACGCGCACGAGATCCGGTTGTCGAACAGCACGCCGCAGCGCTTGAACTGGGTGGCCGGCGTCAACTACCAGCGCGAGCTGAATGACGAGCGCGACCAGAACTGGGCTTCGACCGCCAGCTGCTCGCCATCAATGTCGGCTTCGTGCAATGTGCCGAATCCGGCGATTGTCGGCCCGACCCAGCACGAGAGCAAGAGCGTGTTCGGCCAGGTCAACTTCAACGCCACCGAGGCGCTGAAATACACCGTTGGCGCACGCTATTCGGATGACAGCATGTTCCGTACCGCTTCCATCGTGCTGGGCAGCGGCCATACCGATGTCAACGGCAATCCGTGCGCGCCGGGCACCGCCTGCGTGGGCGGCGGCACCGTTACCCGCGACGATGGCAGCCAGGCCGCCAAGCGCCTGACCTGGCGTCTGGGCGCCGACTACCAGTTGGGCGCGCGCCAGATGGTGTATGGCTACGTGGCCACCGGCTACAAGGGCGGCGGTTTCAACGACCTCGACCCGGCCACCGGCAAACCTGGTCCCTACAATCCGGAGAAAGTGCTGGCCTATGAAGCTGGCTACAAAGGTCAGCTGACGCCTACGCTGCAATACAACTCGTCGGTCTACTACTACGACTACAAGAGCTACCAGGTCACCAGCGCCGCTTTCTTCGGCTTTGGCGCAGCCGGCCCGGTGATCCTGATTTACACCAAAACCGCGCCCGCCAAGATGGCCGGCTGGGAAAACGAGCTGAACTGGAAGATCACGCCCAACGACAAGCTGGGCCTGACGCTGGCCTTCGAGCGCGCGCATTATGGCGATCTGGCGGTCGGCTTCCTGGCTTCCAATCAGGTCGACTTCTCCGGCAAAACCATGGATAGCGCACCAGCCGCGACTGCATCGCTGGCGTACTCGCACCGCTGGGATCTGGAGGCCGGCGGCAATGTCACGCTGACCTTCAATACCCGTTACAACAGCGGTTATTACAAGAGCGATCTGGCCGGCCTGGGCGATCTGGGCACCAACACCTACATTCACGCGCCTCAGCAATACAAGCAGGACTCGTTCACCCGCAGCGATCTCGCGCTGGCCTATACCGCTGCGTCCGGAAAATACGATATCCGTGCTTACGTGCGCAATATCGAAGACAAGCTGCAGTTGAACAGCATCGTGCCGAGCACCACCGCCGATTTCGACGGTGGCACCACGGCGCGCGTAACGGCACCGCGTACATTCGGCGTCAAGGTGGGCATGCACTACTAATTGGCTTTACTCCGGCGCAGTGCTGACGCGGCGCCGGCATCTCTTTTCATTACATAGGAATATCCACATGAGGAAACTCAGCATGCTCTTGCGCCACCTTGGGGCGGCGGCCATTGTGTACGGTGCGGCGCAGGCGCCGGCCAGCGCGCAGTTTGAAGTCGGTCTGCCGCTGGACCCGTCGATCAAGGCCACCTTCGTGCATCTGGCGCCGGGTGTGCCAGCGGTACTGTATCAACCGGTTCAGCCGGGAGCGAAAAGCCATATCGGTTTGTTCGTCATGCATGCCGACGGCGATTATCTTGAATTTTCCGCCTGCACCGAGTTGTCCAAGCGCGGCTACTCGGTGCTGTGCGCGAACAATAGCAGCAGCAAGTCATTCAATTTCAATGACGGCATTCTTGACGATATCCTGTTGCAGACCAAGGCCGGCGTGTCTTACCTGAAGAAGGCACAGGGCATCAATAAGGTGGTGCTGTTTGGCCACAGCGGCGGTGCCACCATCATGACCGCCTACCAGGCGATTGCCGAACGTGGTCTGGCGTTCTGCCAGGGCAGCGGCTACATCCACAAATGCCCGGACAAGCTGGCCGGCCTGCCGGCCGCGGATGGCGTGGTGCTGGCCGATGCCAACTGGGGCCAGGCGGAGATGGTGCTGCTCAGTATCGATCCGTCGGTAGTGGATGAGACCAGCGGCATGAAATCGAATCCCGCGTTTGATCTGAAGAATCCGAAGAACGGCTACCGTCCGGATGGCGCGCAGTACAGCCCTGAATTCATTCGAAAATACCAGGCTGCGGTGAGCCGGCGCGCCAATCAGCTGTTGAAAACGGCGCAGGATCGTCTGGCCGCAATCGAGGCCGGCAAGGGGAAATATGCGGATGACGAAGCGTTCATCGTGCCGGGGGCTTTCGTCGGCGCCAACAAGATGTTCCCGGAAGATCCGCGTCTGCTGTCGCGCTCGCGCAAGGCGTGGCCGCTGCTGCATGGGGATGGTTCGGTGAGCACCGAAATCATCCATTCGGTGCGGGTGCCGGAATCGCCGCCGATGAAGCTGACGTCGTTCAAGTTTGGCGCGCTGAAGACTACCGTGCGCAATTACCTGTCCAGTTATGCGATCCGTACCACGGCCGATTTTGGCTATGACGAGGACAGCATCCGCGGCGTTGAGTGGCGTTCGACTTACGCCAGCCCGCCGGGCAATGCCGAGGGGATTTCGGTACCGTTCCTGGCGCTCGGCATGACTGGTCACTGGGAGGGCTTGGCGGCGGAAATCATCTACGACAAAACCGCTAGCGCGGACAAGTCGCTGGCTTTCGTTGAGGGCGCGGATCACGTTTATCGTCCTTGCACCAAGTGCGAGAAAACGCCGGGCCAGTTTGGTGACACCGTCAAGACTACCTATGACTATGTGGATGGCTGGCTGAGCAAGGCCGGTCGTTTCTGAGGAGGCGTTTGAGTATGGCAAACAAATCACTGCTGGTGGCGCTGGGCGCGGCCGGCTGGCTGGCGGCCGGCGTCGCCGGAGCGGCGGATTGTGAGCGCATCTACATCGGCACGCATCAGCAGGGCGGGGCGCCATCGCTGTTCACGGCGACGTTTAATAGCCGGGATGGCAGCTTTGGCGCGGCGTCGGCGGTGGCGTCGATGGACCGGCCGACCTGGCTGGTCAAAGATCCGGCGCGGCCGTTGCTGTATGTGGTCAGTGAGGTTGGCAATGACGGTGCCACGCAGGGCAAGGTGTTCAGCCTGCGTATTGTGCCGGGCGATGGTGCGCTGGCTGAAGTGGGCAGCGTGAGTTCCGGCGGGGGCGGTCCGACGCATCTGGCGCTGGATGCGCGCGCCGGCACGCTGCTGGTGGCCAACTACGGCACCGGGCAGGTGGCGGTGCTGGCGCTCGACGCCGCTGGCAAGCTGTCCGGCCCGGTCTCGGTGGTGCAGGACCAGGGCAGCGGCCCGACAGCGCGGCAGCGCGGACCGCATGCGCATGGGGTTGCCATCGATCCGACCGATCGCTATGCGCTGGTGGCGGACTTGGGCGCGGACCGGGTGTTCATCTACCGCTACGAGGCCGCTACGCGTCAGCTGGCACCGTCAAGCGAGCTGCGGCTGCCGGCGGGCACCGGACCGCGCCATCTGGTGTTTGGCGCTGACGGGCGGTTTGCCTATCTGCTGTCTGAATTTACTGGCGAGCTGCGGGTTTATGGCTGGGATGCCGGCAGTAGCAGCTTGCGGGAGGTGCAGACGCTGTCCATCCTGAGCGCTGGCTTCAGCGGCAAGATTAGCGCTGGTGAGGTGATTGTTTCTGGCGATGGCGGGCAGGTGTATGTGTCGAATCGTAGCGACAATACGGTGATTGCTTATCAAGTGCAGCCGGGAGCGGGGCGGCTGACGGAGTTGCAGCGCTTGCCTGCGGGAGGCGAGGTGCCGTCGCATCTGGCGCTGTCACCGGATGGGCGTTGGCTGTTGTCGTCGAACGAGGCGTCCAGCGCGGTGACGGTGTTTCAGGTCGCCGGCGATGGACGGCTGAGCGCGACGGCGCGCAAGCTTGATGTCGCCAAGCCGGTCAATGTGGTGTTTGCAGGCGCTTGTTCGGCTGCGGTGGCTGCGGCGCGTGAAAGCGCCATCCAGCTGGAGCGGGGCGACATCAAGGGCACGCTGACCTTGCCGGATGGCGCGGCGGCCGGGCCGGTGGCGTTGCTCATCGCTGACGCCGATGCCACTGACCGTGACAGCAACGCGCCCGGCACCACCAGCCACAGCCTGCGCCAACTGGCGCGCGCGCTGGCGGCGCAAGGCATCGCCAGTGTGCGCTACGACAAACGCGGCGTCGGTACGAGCGTTGGCGCGAATGGCCGGCCCGCCAGCGCCAGCGGCAGCGGTACTGGCACCGGCGTCGACGTCGGCGCGGACGGCGCCATGGGCAACGGCGACGGCATCGTCGGTGGCCCGGGCTCGGGCGCGGGCATGGCGGGCGGCGCGGGGGCGGGGGCGGATCTGGCGCTGCAGGCGGCGGATGCGGCGGCTTGGATCGAGTTGCTGAAGAAGGACGCTCGCTTCAACAAAGTCGTCGTCATCGGCCATGGCGAAGGCGCGCTGGTCGGCCTGCTGGCCGCCAACCAGGTCGGCGCCGGCGGCTTTGTCGCGCTGGCGGCCAGCGGCGAGCGTACGGCCGCCGAATTCGGCAAGCTGAAAATGCACGCCCGTATCATCCTGGGCGACGCCGATCAGCAGGCCGGCCCGGACGCCGCGCGCGCGCTGGAACAGGCCCGTCCCGGCACGCCCGTAGCAGTTATCGCCGGCATGAACCACGCGCTGTACCTCGCGCAACCCGGCGCGGCGGACGCTCAGACGGTGGCGCCAGAGTTGGTGACAGCGCTGGTCAGCTTCCTCAACAAGCGCTGACCCGCGCACGCCATGGCAACCATCTGGCATTGACGCTGTTGGCTAGCGACTTTCCGCGCCGCTCTTGCGGCGCGCATCCTCGATGTAGCGGATCGTTTGGTCGGCGTCATACGGCGGCTTGAGGAACTGACGCAAGCCTTCGTAGCTAGGCGTGACCAGTTCGGTGCGCGCATCGCGGTCGAAGAAGTAGGTCAGGCCGGCGGCCTTGCCGAGGATGGCGTTGGTGGCTTCGCCCAGCACCGGCTGGGTTGCGCCGTCCGATTGCGCCGCCAGCGTCTGGTCGGCCTGGGCAATTACCCGGGTGGCACCGCTTTCGGCCAGGAAGGTCAGGAAGCGTTTGCGCGCTTCGACATGGGCGCTGTTGGCCGGCAGTACCAGCACATCCATCGGCGCCTCTTCGTATTGCGGCATCTCCGCCGAGTAGGAGGGGAACGAGAAAAAGCCCATGTCGGGCGCGATCGCGGCCGGGAAGCGGGCGGCGATGAAGCTGCCGGTCAGCATCATGCCGACGTGCTGCCGGTATAGATAGGGCAGCACGCGGTCGATTTCCTGATCCATGGTCGGCGCGAAGAAATAGCCTTTGCGCAGCAGGCCGCCCCAGACGTCGAACACCTGGTGCACTTTCGGATCGGTGAAATGGGCGTCGCCGTTCAGCAGCTTGCGATGGAATTCCAGGCCGTTGATGCGCAGGTTCAGATAATCAAACCACGCCGCCGCCGGCCACGCGCTTTTGGCGCCCAGTCCAATCGGCGTGATGCCGGCCGCCTTCAGCTTCTCGCACACCTGCAGGAACTCGCTCCAGGTCGCTGGTGGCCGCAGGCCCATCCGTTCAAACAGCGACTTCCGGTACAGCATGCCCCAGACGTAGTAATACAGCGGGAAACCATACACCTCGCCGTCGATGCGCGTGCCTTCGATGGTGGCGGGGACGAATTTCTTTTTCTTCAGCAGCGCCACGGTGTCGGCATCGAGCGGCGCCAGCAGCTTGTTGCGGGCCGCCTCGCGCAAGTTGGCGCCGGCGTACCAGAACGCCAGGTCGGTCTGCCCATTGCGCAGCCGCGTGATCAGGTCTTGCTTGTACTGTTCCTGCGGATAGCCGTTGTGGACCACCTGAATGTCGGGATTGGCGGCGCTGAACTGGTTGATGATGTTGATCATCGCGCTGCGCTGCGGGCTATTGGAAATCACGTAGTCGATCACCAGCCGGTCGGCAGCGACGCCCGCGCCTGGCAGGCTCAGCGCGGCGCAGAACACGGCTCCCGCCAACCACAAGCGGGCGGCTGAAACGGGGAGTGTCATCCGAGGCACTGTCATGATTCAAGTGTGTACGCGATGCCAGGGCAAGTCAAATAAAAAGTAGTCGGCGCAGCAATATTTCGTGTATCAGACTAAACAATGTTGCGTCGCTGTGATGCTATGCTACCGATAACATAATTCAAACGGAGGCGACAGGCAGTGAAGACATACTTGTTGATGTTGGCGCTGTGCGCCGGCGGCGCGATGGCGGCCGATGCGGCCAAGCCCTTGTATCGCGACCCGGTGTACGACGGCGCGGCCGATGTATCGATTATCTATGATCGCGGCGCCAAACTGTGGAAGATGTTCTACACCAACCGCCGCGCCACCATGCAGCTGCCGGACCGCAAAGATGTGGCCTGGGTGCACGGCACCGCGATCGGCATCGCCACCTCGGCGGACGGTGTGCAATGGCGCTACCAGGGTACGGCCGCTTTGCCAGCCGCCTGCACCGACACCACCTCGTGGGCGCCCGAGCTGTACTATGAAAACGGCACTTACCACATGTGGCTGACGGTGGTGCCCGGCATCTTCCACCGCTGGGGCGAACCGGGCGCGAGCGGCCGCATCGTGCACCTCACCAGCGCCAATCTGGCCGACTGGGCCTGCGCCGATCAGGTGGACGTCGGGACCACGCGCATCATCGATGCCAGCGTGCTGAAGCTGGGCGAGCGCTACCGCATGTGGTACAAGGACGAAACCGTGGGCAGCAAGATCGTCGCCGCCGACAGCACCGATCTGCGCAGCTGGCGCAAGACCGGCGACGGTCCGGTCTCGGCCACGCGCGGCGAAGGCCCGAAGGCGTTCCGCTTCAAAGGTTATTACTGGATGGTGGCCGATGCCTGGAAAGGCTTGATGGTGCTGCGTTCGGACGATGCCAGCCACTGGCGCCAGCAGGATGGCTATATCCTGGCCGAGCCGGGCCAACAGGCTACCGACCGCGGCATCGGCCAGCATGCGGACGTGGTGGTTGACGGCGAGCGCGCCTTCATCTATTACTTCGTGCATCAGGGCGCCGAGCCGGAAGCGGCGGCTAATCCTTACTGGCAGCAGCGCACCGTGATTCAGGTGGCGGAGCTGGTCTACAAGGACGGCGCGCTCAGCGTGGACCGTAACGCGCCCTTGTCATTCAAGCTCAGCGCGCCTGCAAACTGACGTATTGTGATCGTTTATGATAGTAATTGACGAAAAATGATACAATCGGCATCGGAAAAACTTTCAACTACAGCACAGGTGGTCGGGCATGCACATCAATGAGCGTGAAAAAATCATTATCGACGCCATGGGAGCGGCCGGTTTCATCAGTTACCGGCAACTGGAGGGCATGCTGACGGCCTCGCCAGCCACCATCCGTCGCGACCTGATGCGACTGGAGGAGCGCGGCGTGCTGACGCGCGTCCACGGCGGCGCCCGCGTCGCCGAGGGTGAAGCGGGCGGTGGCCGCGATGCCGGCCATCTGCAGGGCACGCCATTCGTGCAATCGATCACGCTGAATCTGGCGCAGAAGGAAGCGATCGGCAAGGCCGCCGCCAAGCTGTGCGTGGCCGGCGAGGGCATCATGATCGACGGCGGTACCACCACGCTGCAAATGTGCCAGCACCTGGCCGGGCTGGATTTGCAGGTGCTGACCAATTCGCTGCACATCGTTGGCGCGCTGCTGCAGCAGACCGGTACCCGCATTCTGGTGCCGTCCGGCACGGTGTACCGCGAGCAGAACATCATCCTGGCGCCGCCGAATGAAGAGTCGATGCCGCGCTTCTACGCGCCCAAGCTGTTCATGGGCGCGGCGGCGCTCGGCCCGTATGGCGTGATGCAGGCCGACGATGTGCTGGTGGCCGCCGAACGCCGTCTGATCGAGCGCGCCGAGCAGGTGATCCTGCTGGTTGACAGTTCCAAGTTCCATTCCTCCTCAGGCACCATCGTCTGCGATCTGAACGAAGTACATACGGTTGTGACGGACAAGGGCATTCCCGATGTCATGGTCCGCCACATCAAGGACGCCGGCGTGCGCCTGATCATCGCATAACAACAACCAGAGACAATCCATGATTATTTCCTCGGCTACCGATTTCCGGGAAGCCGCGCGCCGCAAGGTGCCGCCTTTCCTGTTCCATTATCTTGACGGCGGCGCCGGCGCCGAGCAGACGCTGCGCAACAACGTCGACGATCTGCAGCGCATCAACCTGCGCCAGCGCGTGCTGCTGGGTTCCGAGCAGCTGGACCTGAGCACGCAATGGTTTGGCAAGGAATACGGTTTGCCGGTGGCGCTGGCGCCGGTCGGCCTGACCGGCATGTATGCCCGCCGTGGCGAAGTGCAGGCCGCGCGCGCCGCGTCCGGCCGCAATATCCCGTTCATTCAATCGACGGTGTCGGTGTGCCCGCTGGCCGAGGTGGCGCAGTCGATCGACAAGCCGATCTGGTTCCAGCTGTATGTGCTGAAAGACCGCGCCTTCATGCGCGACGTGTTGCAGCGTGCCAAGGCGCTGGGCGCGACCACGCTGGTGTTCACGGTCGACATGCCGGTGCCCGGCGCGCGCTACCGCGATGCGCACTCCGGCATGAGCGGCCCGAATGGCCCGCTGCGCCGCATGCTGCAAGCCTGCGTCCATCCATCGTGGGCCTGGGATGTCGGCCTGTTCGGCCGCCCGCATGATCTGGGCAATATCTCCGCCTATCGCGGCGAGGCCACCGGCCTGGCCGACTACATCGGCTGGCTGGGCGCCAATTTCGACCCCGGCATCGGCTGGGCCGACTTGCAATGGATACGCGACGAATGGCAAGGCCCGATGGTCATCAAGGGCATTCTGGAGGCGGACGACGCACGTGCCGCGCTGTCCTTCGGCGCCGACGGCATCGTAGTGTCCAACCACGGCGGCCGCCAGCTGGACGGCGCGCTGTCCACCGCCCGCGCGCTGCCGGCGATTGCGGAAGCGGTCAAGGGCAAGATGACCATTTTTGCCGATGGCGGCGTGCGCACCGGCGCCGACGTGTTCAAGCTGCTGGCCCTGGGCGCCGACGGCGTGCTGCTTGGGCGTGCCTTCGTCTACGCGCTGGCGGCGCAAGGGCAGGCCGGCGTCGAGAAGCTGCTGGCCATTCTGGAAAAGGATATTCGCACCAATATGGTGCTCACCGGCGTGAAATCAGTCAAAGAGATCGGTCCACACTTGCTCGCATGAAATAAATTGATCGGTATCGAGTCATATCGATCACTAATATGAGTAATTGAGAAAAACGATGATTGAAAACGATTAGATTCCTTCATTGTCAGGTATGCTGTGAAAACTCAGTGATTTGTTTGCCGCCCGTCTCCCGGCGGGTGGTTTTTTTCACCACTTACCTCGACAAAAAATGACTGCAAAACCATTTCCAGCCTGGGACGACAATGCAACCGCCGGCATGGACGAAGCCTCTCTGCTTCTGTATCGCTCCAATCTGCTCGGCTCCGACCTGCGCATCACCAACTACGGCGGCGGCAACACCGGCGCAAAAGTATCGCTGCCAGACCCAGTGAGCGGCGAAGCCACCCAGGTACTGCTGGTCAAAGGCTCGGGCGGCGACCTGGGCTCGATGAAGATGGATGGCTTTTCCAGCCTCTATCTGGACAAACTGATCGGCCTGAAACAACGCTATCGCGGCCTGGAGTTCGAAGACGAGATGGTCGGCTACCTGCCGCACTGCACCTTCAACCTGAATCCACGCGCTGCCAGCATCGACACCCCGCTGCACGCCTACCTGCCGTTCAAACACACCGACCACATGCACCCGGACGCGCTGATCGCCATCGCGGCGATGGCCAATAGCGAGCAAGTGACCAAGGAAATCTTCGGCGGCGAAATGGGCTGGGTGCCTTGGCGTCGTCCAGGCTACGAACTGGGCCTGCAACTGGAACAATACGTCAAAGATCATCCAGGCATTCGCGGCCTGGTGATGGCTGGCCACGGCGTGTTCACCTGGGGTGACACCGCCAAGTCCTGCTACCAGAACACGGTGCAGGTGATTGAACTGGCCAGCGCCTGGCTGGAGAAGAAATCGGCCGGCAAGCCAGCCTTCGGCGGCGAAAAACTGCAAAGTCTGCCACAAGCCGACGCCGACACCGTGCTGGCGCGCCTGCTGCCGGTGCTGCGCGGCCTGGCCTCGGCCAGCGGCGGCCACAAACTGGCCCACGTTGATCGCAGCGATGCGGTGGTCCAATTCGTCAATAGCAATCAGCTGGAAGAGTTGGCCGCGCTGGGCACTTCCTGCCCGGACCACTTCCTGCGCACCAAGATCCGTCCGCTTGTGCTGCCGGAAGCCACCTGGTCGCTGCAAGGCCCGGAACTGCGCGCCGCGCTGGACAGCGCGCTGGCCGACTACCGCGCCGACTACACCGCTTACTACGAGCGCTGCAAGCGCGCCAACAGCCCGGCGGTGCGCGATGCCAACCCGGTAGTGTTCCTGCTGCCACGCATCGGCATGGTGACGTTGGCCAAGGATAAAGCCACCGCCCGTATCGCTGGCGAGTTCTACATCAACGCCGTCAACGTGATGCGCGAAGCCAATGCGGTGGACGCTTACGTCGGCCTGCCTGAGCAGGAAGCCTTCGACATCGAATACTGGTTGCTGGAAGAAGCCAAGCTGCAGCGCATGCCGGCGCCGAAAGCGCTGGCTGGAAAAATCGCCTTCGTCACCGGCGCCGCCGGCGGCATCGGCCGCGCCATCGTCGAGCGTTATCTGAAAGAGGGTGCTTGCGTCTCGCTGGCCGATATCGACGTCGAAGCGCTGAATGAATCCGTGGCTGCGCTGCAAAAGAAATTCGGCCGCGACGTGGTGCACGGCGCCCGCTGCGATGTGACTTCGGAAGAATCCGTCATCGACGCCATCAAATCGACCGCGCTGGCCTTCGGCGGCATCGATCTGCTGGTCTCCAACGCCGGCATCGCTTCCTCGGCGGCGATTGAAGACACCACGCTGGCGCTGTGGAACCGTAATCAGGCCATCCTGTCCACCGGCTACTTCCTGGTCGGCCGTGAAGCCTTCCGTACCATGAAAGAGCAGGGCGTGGGCGGTGCGATGGTGTTCGTCGCTTCCAAAAACGGTCTGGTCGCTTCGAATCAGGCGATGGCGTACTGCGCCGCCAAGGCCACCGAAATCCACCTGTCGCGCTGCTTCGCGCTGGAAGGCGCGCCGCTCGGCATCCGTTCCAACGTGGTCAATCCGGACGCGGTGATCCGTGGTTCGCGCATCTGGTCCGGCGACTGGAGCAAGGAACGCGCCCAAGCCAACAAGATCGACGAAGAGCAACTGGAAGAGTTCTACCGCCAGCGCTCGATGCTGAAGCGCAGCGTGCTGCCGGAAGACATTGCCGAAGGCGCTTACTTCTTCGCTGCCGAGCACCTGTCGGGCAAGTCCACTGGTAACATCCTGAACGTGGATGCCGGTAATCTGATGGCATTCACCCGCTAAGCGGCAGGATAGAGGAGACAGACATGAGCAAAATTATCGAGCAATCGACCATCGCCGCGCACAACGAGCCGCAACTGGCCAATCTGCGCGCCGATTATCAGTACCTGGGCGAGCAACTGCGTCGTCGCGGCATCGACATCGACGCCATCAAGGCCAAGGCCGCCGCGTTCGCGGTGGCGCTGCCAAGCTGGGGCGTCGGCACCGGCGGCACCCGTTTCGCCCGCTTCGCCGGCATCGGCGAGCCGCGCAATGTGTTTGACAAGGTGCAGGACTGCGGCGTGATCCACCAACTGGTCGGCATCACCCCGACCGTGTCGCCGCACCTGCCATGGGACAAGACCACCGATTACGCCGAACTGCGCGAATACGCCGGCTCGTTCGGCCTAAACTTCGACTGCGTCAACTCCAACACCTTCCAGGACCAGAAGGGGCAAGCGCATTCGTACAAGTTCGGCAGCCTGACCCACGCCGACGCGGCCACCCGCCAGCAGGCGGTGGAGCACAATATCGAATGTATCGAGATCGGCAAGGCGCTGGGCGCCAAGGCGTTGACGGTGTGGGTGGGCGACGGTTCCAACTTCCCAGGCCAGCAGCACTTCGGCCGCAGCTTCGAGCGCTACATCGAGAGCAACCGCAAGATCTACGCGGCGCTGCCGTCGGACTGGCAGATGTTCCTCGAACATAAAATGTTCGAGCCGGCGTTCTACTCGACCGTGCTGCAGGACTGGGGTTCGAGCTACATCGCCGCCACCGCGCTGGGCGAAAAGGCCAAGTGCCTGGTCGACCTGGGCCACCACGCGCCCAACGTCAACATCGAGATGATCGTGACCCGCCTGGCCGCCACCGGCAAGCTGGCCGGCTTCCACTTCAACGACAGCAAATATGGCGACGACGATCTGGATTCCGGCTCGATTAACCCGTACCAGCTGTTCCTGATCTTCAACGAGCTGGTGGATGCCGAGGCGCGCAAGCTGCCAAACTTCAAGCCGGAATACATGCTGGACCAGTCGCACAACGTGACCGACCCGATCGAAAGCCTGATGAACAGCGCCACCGAAGTCCAGCGCGCCTATGTTCAGGCCTTGCTGATCGATCGCGCCGCGCTGGAAGGTTTCCAGGATGGTTGCGATGCGCTGCAGGCGACCCGCACGCTGAAGCAGGCCTACACCACCGACGTTACGCCGATTCTGGCGCTGGCGCGGGCGGAAGCCGGCGCGGCGGTCGATCCGGTTGGCGCTTACCGTGCCAGCGGCTACCGCGCGCGAGTGGGCGCGGAGCGGCCGGCGGTGGCGTCGTCGGGCGGTGGCATCGTCTGATCGCAGTAGTATAAGCAGCACATAAAAGCAGCACACTAAAAACAACAACAGGAGACGTGCATGAAAATGCCATCCCTACGGCAGGTCGTGGGTGGCCTGCTGCTGGCTGCCGCCTGTGGCGGCGCCAGCGCGGCGGAGCAGGTCAAGATCGCCATGTTGGTCAAGGCGCTGGGCAGCGGTTTTTTTAACGCTGCCCAGATGGGGGCGCAGGAGGCGGCCCGGCAGTTGGGTGATGTCCGCATCATCTACACCGGGCCGACTTCGGCCACCGCCGAAGGCCAGGTGGAACTGGTCAACGCGTTGATCATGCAAAAGGTGCAGGCGATCGTGGTCTCGGCCAACGACGCCAACGCGCTGGCGCCGATCGCGCAGAAGGCCATGAAGCGTGGCATCAAGGTGCTGTCGTTCGACAGCGGCATCGTGCAGGGCGGTCGGCTGATGCAGCTGAACCCGTCCAGCCCGCCGCTGGTCGGGCACAAGCTGGTCGAGCTGGCCAGCCAGGCGGCTGGCGGCGCCGGTGAAATCGCCGTGCTGTCCGCCACCGCGCAAGCCACCAACCAGAACATCTGGATCAACGAGATGAAGAAGGTGCTGGCTCAGCCTGAATATGCGAAACTGACGCTGGTTGGCACCGTGTATGGCGACGACCAGTCCGACAAGAGCTACCGCGAGGCGATCGGCCTGTTGCGCAGCAATCCCAAACTGAAAGTGATCGTGGCGCCGACCACGGTGGGCATCGTCGCCGCCTCGCGCGCGGTGGTGGATGAGCATCTGGTCGGCAAGGTCTATGTCACCGGTCTCGGTCTGCCATCCGAGATGGCGGGCCACGTCCACAGCGGCGCGGTCAAGAGCTTCGCGATCTGGAATCCCATCGATCTCGGGTATGCCGCCACCTATGCCGCCTATCGCTTCGTCAAGGGCGAGGCCAGCGGCAAGGCCGGCGAGCAAGTCGCGGTGGGGCGCATGGGACAGCTGACCATCGGCGCCGGCGGCGAGGCCGCGCTGGCACCGCCGTTCGTCTATGATGCTTCCAACGTCGACAAGTACGCCCGTATGTTCTGAGCCAACGCCAGGAGTATGTTCATGCAATCAGTAAAACAGATGCCCGCCGCCGATGGTGACGCCTTGCTGCAGCTGTCCGGCATCAGCAAGCGTTTTGGCGGTGTGGTGGCCTTGCGCGATGTGTCGCTGTCGGTGCGCGCGGGCGAGGTGATGGCTTTGGTCGGCGAGAATGGCGCCGGCAAGTCCACCATGGTCAAGATTTTGACCGGGATTTATCAACCGGATGGTGGTACGTTTACGCTGGACGGCAAGGCGATGGTGCTGCGCGGTCCGCAATCGGCGGCGCGCGCCGGCATCACCGCCGTGCACCAGGAAACCGTGATGTTCGACGAACTGACGGTGGCCGAAAACATCTACATCGGCCATCAGCCGCGCCATCCGTGGACCCGGCTGGTCGACTGGCGCAAGATGGAGGCCGACGCCGAAGCACTGCTGCGCCGGCTGGAAGTCGAGATTCCGGTGCGCGCCAAGGTCAAGGACCTGTCGATCGCGCAGCGCCACTTTGTGGAAATCGCCCGCGCGCTGTCGCAGGAAGCCAGCGTGGTCATCATGGATGAGCCGACGGCGGCGCTGTCGCGCAAGGAAATTCAGGAGCTGTACCGCATCATCGGCCAGCTGAAGGCGGCCGGCAAGGCGGTGATCCTGATTACCCACAAATTCGACGAAATCTACGCGGTGTGCGACCGCTACACCGTGCTGCGCGATGGCCAGTACATCGCCACTGGCGCGCTGGCCGATATCGACGAGGCAGGCCTGGTGGCGTTGATGGTGGGGCGCGGCGTGTCCGAAGTCTATCCGAAGGCGCAGGTGGCGCTGGGCGAGACCGTGCTGGAAGTCGAATGCCTGTCGCACCCATCCGAATTCGACGAGGTCAGCTTCTCGCTGCGCCGTGGCGAGGTGCTGGGCTTTTACGGCCTGGTGGGCGCCGGCCGCTCCGAGGTGATGCAGGGCTTGTTCGGCCTGACTTCGGACGTGTCGGGCGAAATCCGCATTGACGGCCAGCCGGTTCACATCCGCAGCGCCGCCGAGGCGATCCGGCGCGGCATTGCCTACGTGCCGGAAGATCGTCAACACCACGGCGCCATGCTGGAAATGTCGATACTGGAAAACAGCACGCTGGCCTGCCTCAACCAGTTTGGCCCGGTGCTGGCCGGCCACCGCGACGCCGAGCGCGCGCTGGCGCGCAGCTATGCCGAGCAGCTGGAGCTGAAGGCCGCGCATCTGGATCAGGCGGTGCAGGAACTGTCCGGCGGCAATCAGCAAAAAGTGGTGCTGGCCAAGTGGCTGGCCACCAAGCCGAAAGTCATCATCCTCGACGAGCCGACCAAGGGCATCGACATCGGCTCCAAGGCCGCCGTGCACCGCTTCATCAGTCGTCTGGTGGAGCAGGGCTTGGCGGTGATCCTGGTGTCGTCCGAACTGCCCGAAGTGCTGGGCCTGGCCGACCGGGTGGTGGTGATGTACCACGGCCGCGTTCAAAGCACGTTTGCGCGTCACGAGGCCACGGCGGAAGCGGTGGTCGCGGCGGCGTCCGGCATGGCGCTCAGCCATGTTCCATCGATGGAGGTAAATGTATGCGTTTCCTGACTCAGCGGGAACCTCAACTGGCGCTGGTGATTGTGTTGCTGGTGCTGCTGATCGGCTGGCGCGCGCCGGTGTTTCTGTCGGTCGACAGTTTCACCAATGTGCTGACCGACAGTTCGTTGCTGATCATGCTGGCGCTGACCCAGATGCTGGTGATCGTCACCCGTGGCATCGATTTGTCGGTGGCGTCCAGCCTGGCGCTGTCGGGCATGTTGTCGGCGATGCTGGTGGCGGCTTATCCCGGCACGCCGCTGTTGCTGGTGGTGCTGCTGGCGGCTGTCACCGGCCTGCTGTGCGGCCTGGTCAACGGTGCCCTGATTGGCCTGCTGAATCTGCCGCCTATCGTGGTCACGCTCGGCACGATGAGCATTTATCGCGGGCTGGTGTTTGTGGTGTCCGGCGGCGCCTGGGTGTCGTCGCACCAGTTGCCGAAGGACTTCTTGGCCTTCCCGCTGGAGACCATGGCCGGCATGACCAATCTGTTCTGGATCGCCACCGGTGCGGTGCTGCTATTCTGGGGGCTGACCCGTTACGCGCGCTTCGGCCGCGACCTGTACGCGATCGGCAATCAGCCAGCCTCGGCGCGCTACGTTGGCGTGCCGATCAAGCAGCGGTTGGTGCTGGTGTATGCGCTGTCCGGGCTGGTGTCCGGCTTGGCCGGCTATCTGTGGGTGGCGCGTTACGCGGTGGCCTACACCGAAGTGGCCTACGGCTTTGAATTCACCGTGATCGCGGCCTGCGTGATCGGCGGCGTTTCGATTGGTGGCGGCGTCGGCAGCGTGGCTGGTACTGTGCTGGGCGCGCTGTTCCTGGGCGTGATCGGTAACGCCTTGCCGGTGCTGAAAGTGTCGCCGTTCTGGCAGAGCGCGCTGACCGGCGCGGTGATTCTGGCGGCGGTGGTCATCAACGCGCGTGGCAAGGGCCATGGCGCGCGCCAGATCCTGCCCGTCAACTTATCGAAAGGAGGTGCCGCATGACGCAAGCGACACTGAGCGCGGCGAAACATCAAATCGCCGACAACGCCAGCTTCAACTGGCGCGCGCTGCTGCAGAAATGGGAAGTCATGCTGGCGCTGCTGCTGTTGGTGGTGATGGCCGCCAACGGCGTGCTGCTCGATCATTTCCTTGATCTGGATAACCTGGCCGACAGCACTTTCAACTTCAGCGAAAAAGCGCTGATCGCGTTGCCGATGGCGTTGCTGATCCTGTGCCGCGAGATCGATTTGTCGGTGGCTGGCGCGCTGGCGCTGTCGTCGGTGGCGATGGGGCTGGCCAATCAGGCCGGATTGCCGCCGCCGATGCTGTTCCTGGTCGGCATTGGCACTGGCGTGTTGTGCGGGCTGGTCAACGGTCTGCTGGTGACGGCGTTCCGCCTGCCATCGATTGTGGTGACGATCGGCACGGTGTCGCTGTTCCGCGGCCTGGCCAGCGTGGTGCTGGGCGATAAAGCCTTCACCAGCTATCCGCAACTGCTGGCCGACTGGGGCCAAGGCTACTTCTTCGACGTGATCCCGCGCCCGTTCGCGGTGTTCGTGGTGTTCGCGCTGCTGTTCTCGTTTGTGCTGCATGCCACCGTGGTCGGACGCCGCCTGTACGCGATCGGAAATAGCCCGGAGGCGGCGCGCTTCGCCGGCATCGGGGTCAACCGTTATCGTTTGTGCCTGTTCATCGCTTCGGGCGCGATGGCCGGCCTGGCGGCTTGCCTGCTGACCGGTCGTATCGGCTCGACCCGTCCCAACATCGCGCTGGGCTGGGAGCTGGAAGTCATCACCATGGTCATCCTCGGCGGCGTCAAGGTTGCCGGCGGCAAGGGCTCGATGGTGGGCGTGCTGCTGGCGATTGCGGTGCTGGGCATGGTCAACTTCGGCATGGCGCTGGCGAATATCCCCGGCATCATCATGACGATACTGGTGGGTGTGCTATTGCTGGTGACCATCGTGTTGCCGCACCTGCTGTCCACGCCGGGCAAACGACATTAAGCGAGGGC
Source organism: Duganella guangzhouensis (assembly GCF_009674535.1). Lineage (GTDB taxonomy): Bacteria > Pseudomonadota > Gammaproteobacteria > Burkholderiales > Burkholderiaceae_D > Rugamonas > Rugamonas guangzhouensis. The sequence continues at coordinate 305,495 of NZ_WKJK01000009.1, read as the reverse complement.
ACATGGTATTACCTGTTACCGCCGTTCTCGATATCGGCAAGACCAACGTCAAACTCAGCCTGGTGGACCAGCGCGGCCGCGTGGTACACGAAGCGCGCACGCCGAACACGGTGCTGGAAGCGGCACCGTATCCGCAGCATGACGTTGAACGTATCTGGACCTGGTTCTTGGGTGCGCTGGCCGAGGCCGGGACCGAGCAGGGCTGGCAAGTGCGCGCCATCGTGCCGGTCACGCACGGCGCCACCGCTGTGCTGCTGAAGGGCGACGCACTGGCGCTGCCGGTGCTCGACTACGAATGCGAGCGCCCGTACGCCGAGGCGCGCGAATACGAAGTGGCGCGGCCACTGTTTTCCGAATCGCTGTCGCCATCGCTGCCAAACGGCCTGAACCTGGGTCGCCAGTTGTACTGGCAACAGCAGCAATGGCCGCAGGAATTCGGCGCCGCCACCACGGTGCTGATGTACGCTCAGTACTGGGCCTGGCGTTTGTGCGGCGTGGCCGCCAGCGAAGTCACCTCGCTGGGCTGCCATACCGATTTATGGAACCCCAAGCGTGGCGATTTCTCCAGCATGGTCGACAAGCAGGGCTGGCGCCATCTGTTCCCGCCGCTGCGCGCGGCCGGCGATGTGCTGGGCACCATCCATCCGCATCTGGCGGCGCAGACCGGCTTGCCGGCCGATTGCCAGGTCGTGTGCGGCATCCACGACAGCAACGCCTCGCTGCTGCGCTACCTCGGCGCCGACGCGCCGACCGTGATTTCGACTGGCACCTGGGTCATCGTCGCCGCGCCGGGCTTTGCGCCGGAACGGCTGGGCGAGCTGGATGCCGGCGCCGACATGCTGGCCAACGTCAGCGCCTTCGGCCAGCCGGTGGCGTGCCAGCGCTTCATGGGCGGGCGTGAATTTGCCGAGCTGGCTGGTGAGCAAATCGAAGAGGGCGACCAATACGATTTGCAACGCGTCATCAGCCAGGGCTCGATGGCGTTACCGACCTTCTCGCCGCACGGCGGGCCGTTCCAGCGCCGTATAGGCAAGCTGGTGGGACCGCCGCTGGCCGGCGGGCGCGAACGCTACGCGCTGGCCAGCCTGTATTGCGCGCTGGTGACCGACCATTGTCTGAGCCGGCTCGGCTCGCGCGGTCCGATTGTGATCGAAGGCAGCTTCACCGCCAACCGTCTGTACGCCGGCCTGCTGGCCTGGCTGCGGCCGGAGCAGCGGGTGATGGTGTCGGACGACAGCAGTGGCACCGTGCACGGCGGCTGGCTGTTGACCGGGCAGGGCGCCACCGGCGAACTGCCGTGGGAGGCGGTGGCGCCGCTGGAACTGCCGGCTGCCCGCATGTACGCGCGCCTGTGGCGCGAACTGGTCGATGCCGGTCAATGAGCATCTGCCACGGCAGGCACGCGCGATTGCGTTGTGCGCGGCTGCCATGTGTGCCGATGGCGACACCATTATCCTGTGTGGTGCCGACGCTGACGCGATGACGGATTTTTTGATCGACAAGCACTTGCGCATCCTGACCAATTCACTGCGCGCCGCCAATCGCCTGGCGCTGCTCAGCGAGAATGAAGTATTTTTCACCGGCGGCATGCTGCACGCTGGCGACGCGTTGACGGTGGCGCCGGATCTCGATTTCATCCAGGGTTATAGCGCCGACCGCGTGTTCATCGGCATCGGCGGGCTGTCCTTGCGCGGGTTGCTGGCCAGCGACGACAACGAAGCCCAGGCCACGCGCCTGCTGATCGCCCAGGCCGACGAGGTGGTGGTGCTGGCCGCGTCGTCGCAACTGGCCGGCAAGGGGGGATTGCTGATTTGCGGGCTGGAGCGGGTGTCCTGCCTGATTACCGATTACCACATCAGCGCCGCCAGCCTGCACATGCTGCTGGATGCCGGCATCGCGGTGCGGCTGGTGGCCACGCTGCATTGAAACCTCAGAGCGGATACGCCAGAAAGTTGAGGCACAGCCGCTGCAGATTCGCCAACAGGCGCGGCCAGTCCTGCTCTGTCACGGTCGAGCCACGTCCGAAGGCCAGATGGCTCGCCACCAGTTCGTAGACTGCATTGAAGCAGAACTCGATCGCATATTCGGGATCGTCATGGGCGATCTCGGCGCGGTACCTCAGCAGATCCCGCTTGAACAGCGCCAGGTGGGCGTGATAGATCTGAATGCCGTTCTGTGCCATCTCCGGATGGTGCATCGATTCTTCCACGATTTTGCGTAGCACCGCCGCGTGACGCCGCAGCAACTCGGTCATGCCGGCGATCAGCACCGGCACCAGTTGCTTCAGGTTGGCGGCGCTCTGGCTGGCCTCGCGGGCGAACTCGGTATAGTCCTGCAACATCCTCTCATTCAAGCGCTGCTGCATCACCAGCATCAAGCCCTGCTTGTCGACGAAGCGGCGGTAGATGCCGCCGACCGACATGCCGGACTCGCGGCTCAGGTCGAGCAAGGTGAAGTCATTGCCGCCTTCGCGCGTCAACAGCCGTTCGGTGGCCAGCAGGATGGCTTCCTGCGATTCCAGGCTGCGTTTCTGTTTGGGGACGGCCGGCGGCGGTGCGTTGAGAGGCTTGGTCATGAGTGTACTGGGGGTCAAGTTGGCCGCACTGTAGCACGAATCAAATCGCTCAAGTCCGCTGTTGTATCGATACACGCTATTGATAAAAACGATTTGTGCGAATGCGAATTCTCATTCATTATTGTGCCACCAGATGACCGGCTCAGCAGAAGTCCGGCGCTTTACAGGAGACACACATGCGCTTCAACCGTTTGGATTTGAACCTGCTGGTGGCGTTGGAAGTGCTGCTGACCGAATGCAGCACCACCAAGGCCGCCAAGCGTCTTTACCTGTCGCAGCCGGCCACCAGTTCGGTGCTGAGCCGGCTGCGCGACTATTTCCAGGACCCGCTGCTGCAATCGCAGGGCCGCAGCATGATACGCACGCCGCGTGGCGACAGCCTGCTGCAGCCGGTGCGCGAGGTGCTGCAACAGTTGCGCGCCATTTCCGACATTGGCGCCGAGTTCAATCCGGCCACCGCCACCCAGCATTTCCGCATCGTCGCCACCGACTACGTGGTCAGCGTGCTGCTGGCGCCGCTGGCCAACCGCATCAGCGAGGAAGCGCCCGGCATCACGCTGGAAATCGCGCCGCCGTATCCGGATGCGGACGTGGCGCTGGCGCGGCGCGACATCGATTTGATCGTCGGGCCACGCGATCATTTGGCCGGCGATCACCGCCAGCAGGCGCTGCTGCATGACGACTATGTATGCGTGCTGTGGAATCAGCATCCGGAAGTCGGACCACAAATCACGCGCGAACAATTCGCCAACCTGCCGCACGTGACGGTGCAGTTTTCCGCCGCCGGCGGGCGGTCCGGCGCGCGTGACTGGGTCGAGAGCCAGCTCGGCGTGCAACGCCGGGTGGAGATCACCGCCGCCAATTTCAGCTGCCTGCCCGAGTTTCTGGTCGGTAGCCGCCGCATCGCCACCATGCGGCGCGGCATGGTGCAGCAGCTGTTGCGCTGGCATCCGTTGCGCATGGCCGAGCTGCCGCAGCCGGTGCCGGCGATGGAGGAGGTGATGCAGTGGTCCGCGATCGTCGACAACGACCGCGCGCACCGCTGGTTACGCAACGCGTTGACCGAACTGGCGGCGCAACATGCGGCCGGCGCTCGCCCGGCGCCGCGCGCTGTTCTCTCCGGCGCCGCGATCGCGCTGCCGCCGCTGTCCGCGCTGGCAGCTTGAATAGATCCTATCCACATAATTGATTATTCGCCGCCGCGTTAGCCACGTATTCTGCCTTCACCCGTCTGGCAGGACGGGTTTTTCGTAAGGAGGGAATCGGAATGGCGGGAAAATTCAAATACGGGGTGTCGCTGTACAGCTTCACTGAAGACTTCTCCAGCGTCATGAATATCGAAGACGGCTTCGATCATGTGGCGGAGACCGGCGCGACCGGGATTGAAATTCTGGGCGAGGCGCATGTGACCGGCTATCCCAAGCCGGCCACGCAATGGGTGGACAACTGGTTCCGCCTGCTGGAAAAGCACAAGCTGGAACCGACCAATATGTGCTCGTGGGTGGATACCAAGCTGCGCCTGTCGCGCAAGCTGACCGAGCAGGAAGGTGCGGCGGAGCTGGAACGTGATCTGCATCTGGCGCATCAACTGGGCTTCAAGTTCTTGCGGCCCAAGTTCGGTGTGGTCACTTCCGATCTGATGCCGGACCCGATCTGGGAAGGCGCAGTCGAGCGCGTGCTGGATCTGGCGCACAAATACGACATCGTGATTTGCCCGGAAATTCATTCGCCAACGCCGATCAAGCATCAGGCGGTGGACGATTACATCGCCTTTATCGAACGTACCGGCACCAGGCATTTTGGTTTGATGGTCGATACCGGCATCTTCCAGGATCGTCCGCTGCCGTTCTGGCCGCAGGAAACGCCGGAAATGCGCAAGACCGCGCTGTCCTTCCTGGACGGCATCAAGGTCAATCCGGACGAGTTCCTGGACATCGCCAAATACGTGGTGTTCGTGCAGGCCAAGTTCCACAAGATCAATGACCAGCTTGAAGATGAAAACATCCCTTGGGCCAAGGTGATCCCGGCGCTGAAGCGCGCCGGCTACGACGGCTATCTGTCCAGCGAATACGAAGGCCGCCGCGATCCGTGGGTGGCGATCGACCAGGTGCGGCGTCAGCATGTGATCCTGCGCCAGCTGGAACAAGACTACGACGAAGGCCGCCTGGCCTGATCTATTGCGAAGGGATATTTTATGGTTGAGCATCAATTGATACAAAGTTCGGGCTTCCGCAACTACGGCCCGGAACAGGATCGCGAAGGCTTCGAGGTCCGCATCCGGCTGCCGAACTATCGCGGCATGCGCTTGTCGCTGCTGGATGGTTTCGACATTACGGTCGACGGCGAGGTGTTCCCGTTCGAACAGAACCTGCTGCGTTTGCGTGACGCCACCTATACGTTGGAGGAAATCCGCGAGGCGGCCGAGGTGCGCTGGGAATTGCAGGAGTGGGGTTCGGTGGTGGTGAAGAAGGCGGGCGGCCTGAAGCCTGGCATCCACAAGGTGGCGATCTGCGCGCGTGTGCGTTCGCCTTATTTCCCACCCGAGTTCCAGCCCAGCTTTGTGCGTGCCGAGCGGCTGGCGACGATCGTGCTTCCGTAGCCACATGCGAGCGCCGATGTATAAATATGCGTTGCGAGCGTCGCTGTTGTGTGCCGTGCTTGGTTCGGTGCACGCGGCGCCAGAAGGCGGTGGTCAGCTGGCGGCCGACTTCATGGACCCACCTAACGCCGCGCGGCCGCGCGTGTGGTGGCACTGGATGAACGGCAATATCACCGAACAGGGTATCGCCAAGGATCTGGAGTGGATGAAGCGGGTCGGCATCGGCGGCTTGCAGAATTTCGACGTCGACCTGGCGACGCCGTTGGTGGTGGAAAAGCGCTTGCCCTACATGACCGACGATTGGAAAAAAGCGTTCCGCTTTGCCGCCAGCGAGGCCGATCGCCTGGGATTGGAACTGGCGATCGCGTCGTCGCCGGGCTGGTCGGAGGCGGGCGGGCCGTGGGTGCCGCCGGAAGACGCATTGAAGAAGCTGGTATGGAGCGAGACCACGGCTCAAGGTGGCCAGCGCGCTCCATTGCGGCTGGCCGCGCCGCCATCGGTGGCCGGCCCTTTCCAGGACATTCCGCAGCAGCCGGATTTGTCCGAGCTGATCGCCGGCCAGGCCGGCCACCAGGCGCCAGCGTTTTACCGGGACGTGGCGGTGCTGGCGGTGCCGCTGTCGCCGTCGTCCGCGCTGCCGTCGCCACGCCTGACGGACGGCGATGGCAAGCCGCTAGCCAACAAGGGCAAGCGTGGCAGTGTTGGCGGCATCACGCTGCCCTCCATCGTCACCGGCAAAGTGCCGGAGCTGCGGCTGACCTATCCTGCCGCCGTCACCGTGCGCTCGCTGACGCTGCACATGCCGGGCGCTGCAGTGCCGCCGTTGGGCGGCTTCCTGGCGCCGCAGCTGGAAGCCAGCCAGGACGGCAAAACCTGGCAACTAATCAGCACCATCCGCCTGGCCGACGTGCCGACCACGCTTAGTTTCCCGGCCGTCACCGCGCGCCACTTCCGTCTGATCGTCAAACCGGCCATGGGCGGCGGCGAGGATGGTCACGGGCCGGATAAAGACATCGCCATGGAAGACGTCTTTGGCAAGATGATCGGCGGCTTGCTCGCCAAGCCGGTACAGATCGCCACGCTGCAACTCAGCGCCGACACCCGCATCGACCAGTACGAGGCGAAAGCCGGCTACGCGCTGGTGCCGGATTACTACGCGCTGCCGCGAGTAGCTGATGGCGCGCAGGGCGCGGCCCCGACCCAGGTCATCAACCTGACCGGCAAACTGCGCGCCGACGGCACGCTGGACTGGACGCCACCGGCCGGCAACTGGCGCATCCTGCGGCTTGGCTACTCGCTGGTCGGCAAGACCAACCATCCTGCCCCGGCCGAAGCGACCGGCCTGGAAACCGACAAATTCGATGCCGGCGCCAACCAACGCTATTTCGACCACTACCTGGCCAACTACCGCACCGCCACCGGCGACGATCTACTCGGCAAGCGCGGCGTCCGCGCACTGCTGACCGATTCGATCGAAGTCGGCGCCGCCAACTGGACACCGCAGCTGATCGCCCAGTTCCAGCGCCTGCGCGGCTACGATCCAACGCCATGGCTGCCAACGCTGACCGGCACGCTGATCGGCAGCCGCGAACAATCGGACAAGTTCCTCTACGATTTCCGCCGCACGCTGGCCGATTTGATCGCGAGCGAATTCTACGGCACGGTGGCCAAGGTCGCGCATGCCAACGATCTCAAGGTCTACGGCGAAGCGCTGGAAAGCGGCCGCCCCATGCTGGGCGACGACATGGCGATGCGCAGCCACACCGATTATCCAATGGCCGCGATGTGGGCCTTCGAGCGCCAGGCCGGGCCGCAGCTCAGCTATCTGGCCGACATCAAGGGCGCCGCGTCGGTGGCGCATGTCTACGGCCAGAACATCGTCGCCGCCGAATCGATGACGGCAGGCATGGCGCCATGGGCTTTCGGTCCGGCCGACCTGAAGCGCGTGGCCGATCTGGAATTTGTGCTGGGCGTGAATCGTCCGGTCATCCACACCTCGGTGCACGTGCCGCGCGATGACAAGCTGCCGGGGATTTCGCTGGGCGGCATTGGCCAGTTCTTCAATCGCCAGGACAGCTGGGCCGAGCTGGCCAAGCCGTGGGTCGACTACTTGTCGCGCAACGCGCTGATGCTGCAGCAGGGCCGCAATTACGCGGACGTGGCGTATTTCTATGGCGAGGAAGCGCCGCTCACCGGCCTCTACAGCGAGCGCGCGGTACAGGATGCGCCGACCGCCCACGCCTATGACTTCGTCAACTACGATGCGCTGATGGGCGCGTTGTCAAACGATGGCAACGAGGTGGTATCGGCCGCCGGCGCGCGCTACAAGGTGATTTACCTGGGTGGCTCGTCCAGCCGCATGACGCTGTCGGCCTTGCGCCGCATCGCTGTGCTGGCCGAGGGCGGTGCCACCATCGTCGGCGCGCGTCCACTAGGCTCGCCCAGCCTGGCGGGTGAGCAGGCCGAGTATGACGCGCTGCTGAGCCGGCTGTGGCCGGATGCCGACGTGACCAGCGTGGGACAGGGCAAGGTGATTGCCAGCCGTGACATCAACGCTGTGCTGCGCAGGCTCGGAATCGCACCCGACTTCAGCTACAGCGGCGATGGCGAGATTTTGTTCGCGCATCGCAAGCTGAGCGATGGCGATAGCTACTTCGTGGTCAACCGCAAGAATCGCGATGCAAACATCGAAGCGCGCTTCCGTGTGGTGGGCCTGGAGCCGGAACTGTGGCGTGCCGAAACCGGGACGTTCGAGCCGGTCAGCTACCGCATTGCCGATGGCGTCACCATGGTGCCATTGGCGCTGCACGGTGAAGAGTCGGTGCATGTGGTGTTCCGCCAGCCGGCGCGGGCCGCTGCGCGCGTGGTGCCGGTCGCCAGCCGGACGACGCTGGCCATGCTGGACGGCAGTTGGGCGGTGCGCTTCCAGCCTGGTCGCGGTGCGCCGGGCAGTGTGGTGCTGCCATCGTTGCAGGCGCTGGAACGGAATGCCGATCCCGGTGTGCGTTACTTCTCCGGCATCGCCAGTTACGACAAGTCGTTCGCGTTGCCAGCTGATTGGCGGGTTGGCGCGCCGCTAACGCTGAATCTGGGCGAGGCGCGCGAGGTGGCCGAGGTGCGCGTTAACGGCCAGTTGGCGGGGTATGCCTGGCATCAGCCGTACACGGTGGAAATCGGTCCGTGGGTCAAGCCAGGGCAGAACCAGGTCGAAATCCGCGTCGCCAATCTGTGGATCAACCGGCTGATCCGCGATGCCGACCCGGCCGTCAAGGACAAAGTCACATGGACCCCGCAGCCGACCTACAAAGCCGATGGCCGCCTGCGTCCCTCCGGCCTGATCGGCCCGGTGACGCTGGAAACGAGCGGCCAATAAGCCGGCGTCGCCCGCTCAGTGTTGCGCCGGTTGCTCGACTGGATCGTAGACGAACCAGTCGAAGTCGGCCGGCGCGGCGGTGGCGGCTTTGCCCTGGCTGTACAAGCCGATGTACGAGCCGGTGAAACCGCCCGCCGTGACGCTGCTGAGGTAGCGCGTATCTGCCTGGCCCAGCTGGCGCCAGCCGTCCTTGCCCTGCGCGTACGAGAAGCTGTAGGCATCCTTGTCGCCCGAGACGCGCAGCCGCACCGGACCGGTGGCCAGCGGCGCGCGCGCCTCCTCATGATGTATCTTGCCCAACTGATAGCTGAGCACCACCACGCGCTTGTCGCCGTCACGCTGCACTGACAGCGCATAGTGATGCTTGCCATCCTTGTACACCGTCAGCCCGGCCTGCTGGCCGGCGCGTGGCTCGAATTCCAGCTGCGTGCTGGCCTCAAAATTGAAATGCTGCTGGCGACGGCCGATGAAGCTCAGTTGATCCGGCCGCCTCAGCAGACCATCGCCCGGCAGCATGCGCAGATAACCAGGCCGCTGCGTCAGTGAATAGTTCTCCGCCACCGGCGCGTGCAGATGATTCCACACCAGCGCCAGACGTTTGCCGTCAAAGCCATCGTGCTGCACATAGCTTTGTGGCGTCACCGGGCCGCCCGGCAGCGACGCCACGCTCATCTGCGCAGTGATGCCGCCATCGCCGTTGACCACCGGCCAGGCGTTCTTGCTCCACTGAACCGGCGCCAGCACCGTCTCGCGACCGAGGATCTGATGATCCTCATGCACACGGAACGCCAGCGCCACCATGAACCACGAACCATCGGCCGCCTGCACCATGTCACCATGGCCGACGCCCTGGAATTCGCTGTCGCGCTTGGCATTGGTGGCGTGGGTCAGGATCGGATTGGCCGGATTGGCTTCATACGGCCCTTCAATTTGCTTGCTGCGGGCAATAGTTATCTTGTGGCCGGACTGGGTGCCGCCTTCCGCGATCATCAGGTAGTACCAGCCATCTTTCTTGTACAGATGCGGGCCTTCCGGATACTGACCACCAGTGCCGGTCCAGATATTGCGCAGCGGCGTCAACAGCTTGCCGGTGGCGACATCCAGCTGCGCCAGGTAGATGCCTTCGTGAATATCCTTGCCCCAATTGAGCGTGGACGTCACCCACACCTTGCCATCGTCATCGAACAGCAGACTCGGGTCGATGCCCGGCACATCCACCCACACCGGCTCCGACCACGGTCCGCGCGGATCTGTCGCGGTCACATAGAAATTGCCCTTGGCGGTGACGTTGGTGGTGATCATGTAGTACACGCCATTGTTGTAGCGGATGGTCGGCGCGAAGATGCCCATCGTGACATCGGCCTTGTCCAGCGGTACCTGGCTTGGGCGATCCAGCACGTGGCCGATTTGCTCCCAGTTCACTAGATTCTTGCTGTGGAAGATGGGCACGCCGGGGAAATAGCCAAAGCTGCTGTGCACCATGTAGTAGTCGTCACCGACACGGCAGATGCTCGGGTCCGGATACGTGCCCGGCTGGATGGGGTTCTGGAATGTCACCTCGGCGCGGGCCAGCGCGGCGGCCAGCAAGGCAATGCAGATCAAACTCTTCTTCATGGGCATGCGCTTTCAGGAAAACGCGGGACGGCGGCCCCGCTGACGTTAGTCGCCGGAGCATACGCCGTCACCCATGGGGAGAGAAGTTGTTTTCTCCGATACGATCTATTTGCTTTCCGGATGACGCGCGGCCAGCGCATAGCGGAGGCCAAAGCCAAACGGGAACAGCGGCTTGACGCTATCATGCGGCAGGTCGGAACGCTGATTCAGCACCGCCTCCATCGACGACGGCAGCTCGACCGGCAGGCGGCCCTGCGGTGCTGCCTTGCCGGTCAGGACGTCAAACAGCGCGGCGTCGCTGATGCCGAAGTTGGCCAGCACGGCGGCGGTCTTGTCGACCACATTGGTCAGAATCGCTGGCCGTTCCAGATTGACCGTGACGATGGTCGGTACCACCGCGCTGGCGCGCTTGATCGCTTCGTAATCGGCATTGCCGTCCGCGTAGGCCAGCGTGCCTTCATGCGTTAGCGTGCCGAAGATGTAGCGCGGATGCAGTGGCTCGAACGGCGTGGCGGCGCGGATGATGGCCAGTTCGGCCTGTTCGGGCGTGTCAACCACGGTGAAACCGTAGCCAGCCGCGATGGCGGGATCGATGCCGTGCAGGTAGACGCGGCGCTTGGCGCCGGACAGCGGCAGCAGCGCATTCCGGTTTTGCAGCAGCACCAGCGAGCGGCGTTGTGCATCCAGCGCGGCGGCGCTGAACTCGGGCTTGCCCAACGTCGCTTTGGCGGCGGCCACATCGACATAAGGATTTTCAAACAGTCCCTGCTGGAATTTTTGCAGCAGGATGCGGCGCACCGACTCCTGCAGACGCGCCGCCGGCACCGCGCCACTACGTACCGCCTGCACCAGATATTGCGATTCCTCGGTGCCGCCGAACTGGTCGATGCCGGCCATCACGCCTTTGGCGAAGCGGGCTTGCTTGTCCAGGTCTTCCACGCCCCACGGCGTGCCGAACTGCGGGAAGAAGGCCAGCGGCGTCACGCCTTCCGGCGCGCCGTCCAGACACGGTCCCTTGCAATCATTGGTGATGGCCCAGTCGCTCAGCACCACGCCTTTGAATTTCTTTTTATTGCGCAGCAGGTCGGTCAGCAGCGCCTTGCTGTAGCCGCCGCCCACCTGATCCAGCGTGATGCCGTTGATTTGCACCACGCCGTCCGGTTGCGAATAGGTCGGCATGATGGACGCTGCTTGTGCCGCGAACGCGCCATCGAACGGTTTCAAGTGGTAAGCAAAATTCTTGCTGGGGAAGGTCATGAACTTGCCGTAGGGGTTGTGGCTGTCCCAGCCATCCTTGGCCGCGCCGTAGCCGGCCCAGTGCTTGACCACGGCCGCCACGCTGCCTGGTGCCAGGCCGCGCTCGCCATGCTGGAAGCCCGCCACGTAGGCGCGCACTTGTGATTTGACGATGTCGGCGTCTTCACCAAAGGTGGAGAAGATGCGCGACCAGCGCGGCTCGGTGGCCAGGTCGGCCTGCGGCGATAGCGCCTGGGTGAAGCCGACCGCCAGATATTCCTGGCGCGCGATGTCGCCAAAGCGGCGCGTCAACGCGGCGTCGTTAATGGCGGCCAGGCCCAGCGGCTCTGGCCATTGCGAGAAGCCGCCGGAAGTGACGCTTTGGCCGACCACGTGCTGGAAGTGATTGCGCGGATCGGTGCTGAGCGAGACCGGAATCGCCCAGCGCGTGGTTTCCGCCAATTGCTGCAACTGGTTGTAGGTGTTGGCCAACGTGGCGGCATCGCCTTGCTGGCGGCTGATGAAGGTGTTGATGTAACGCTGCTGTATCAGTCCGCTCATGGCCTGCTCGTCGACCGCATTGCTGTTCTGTGCCAGCACCAGCGTGCCATGCATCATCAGGCCGGCCTGTTCTTCCAGCGACAGCGCGGCGGCCAGGCTGGCGGCGCGGGTGGCGGCCGGCAGGCGCCAGTCTTCATACGGGTCCAGTTTGCCGTTGCGATTGAGATCGCGGAACTGCAGGCCATTAACGGTTAGCAACGGAATAGCGCCGTGGGCAAGTTGTGGTTGAACTGGTGCGGCCACGGCGGCCAGCGCGGCGGCGCCGCACAGCAGGGCAGGGAAGGTGAACAGATGCTTCATTGACGGGCGTCTCCTGTTTGGAATAGATGGCCAGATTGTAGGCTGGCTGGCCGGGGCTGACCAATCGATATGCTCGATAGCTCGGCTCCGGTTAACCGGAGGTGTCGGCAGCGATAAGTAATTTGAAACGGTGAGCAGGCTTTAACGCAACCATGGCAAGGGTGCCGAGGCGGTAATCTGAGGCTGCAATCTTTTACTTACTTTAACAAAAACAAGGAGACTGTTATGACCGCGATAGCCTTACGCGGCGTGCCCCGTCACGTCCGCACATTTCTCACACACTTCACTGCCTGGCTGGCCATGTTGTTCATCGGCTCGCTGCTTGCCGCGTGCAGCGGCGGCGGCACGCGCAGCGATACTGGCACCACCACCGGTACCACGACCACCACGCCTGCCACCACCACGCTGAGCGTGGTGGCGCCGACCACCGATTGCAGCAAACTGGCCGCCATCGACATCACCGACATCGGCGGCGCCGGCAGCAGCATCGCTTCCGCCACCGTAGCCAGCGTCACCGTCAACGGCGTGGCGATCAGCTATTGCAACGTCAAAGGCACGCTGGCGCCGTCGAACACCTTCCAGGTGGCGCTGCCGGTCAGCACCTGGACCCAGCGCTTTGCCGCACTCGGTTGCGGCGGCCTGTGCGGCAACCTCAGCGATCCATCGGCGCAAAGCTCGTTCAGCTTCAGCTACAGCTGCCCGCTGGTACAGCAGGGCGGCTTCGTGACTGCAGCGACCGACATGGGCCACTCGGGCAATGCGTCGGACTGGACCACTGATACGCAAAAGCAGGCTGACTTCGCCTATCGTGGTCAGCACATCACCACGCTGGCTGCCAAGAAGCTGATCAAGGCTTACTATGGCCAGGAGCAGAAATATTCGTACTTCATCGGCTGCTCGGATGGCGGCCGCGAAGCCTTGATGGCCGCGCAGCGTTATCCTAACGATTACAACGGCATCATCGCCGGTGCGCCGGCCGCGCACTTCCAGGTGCAGAACTCGGTGTACCACGGCTGGAACGTGATCTCCAACAGCACCACAGGCAGCAGCGCCGGCAACGCCATCCTGTACAGTGACAAGATCGCCATCCTGCACAAAGCCGTACTGGCCTCGTGCGGCGATACGCCGGACGGCCTGATCAGCGATCCGCGTGCCTGCCAGTTTGAAGTGGCCTCGATTGCCTGCGCGGCCGGCGCCACCGATACCAGCAAATGCCTGACCGCGGCGGAAGTGGCGGCCGCCGGCAAGATCTATGGCGGTCCGGTGGACGCCAGCACCAGCGCGCGGCTGCAGGCTGGCCGTCCGTTGTATGGTTCGGAATACAGCTGGCCGGGCGTGGAAGCCCCGACCACCTCCAGCTCGACCGGCACGCCGGTGCCGGTCACTAGCGGCGTGTTCAGCTACAACATCGTCACCGGCGCGTACAACCTGATCTTCACCGGCACGCCGAGCAAACCGAATATCGATACCTTCGGCTACACCGACAGCAGCTTCTACCAAACCTACCTGGCCGAGAACCATCCGCTGTACGACGCCACCAATCCCGACCTGTCGGCGTTCAAGAAAGCCGGCGGCAAGCTGATCCTGTGGCATGGCTGGGCCGACCAGCACATCTCGCCGGCCTACACCATTGCCTACTACGAAGCGATGCAGACGCAGATGGGCAGCAGCAGCGTGGATGAATTCAGCCGCATGTACCTGGTGCCCGGCGTGGCGCATTGCGGTGGCGGCGAAGGCCTGGACAGTATCGACCTGGTATCGAAAATCACCGGCTGGGTGGAGCAGAGCACCGCACCATCGTCGGTCATGACCTACAAGCTGAGCAGCGCTGGCGCCGTGACCTCATCGCGTCCGGTCTATCCATACCCCGCAGTGGCCAAATACAACGGCACTGGCGATTGGCACGATGGCACCAACTACAGCAGCGACGCCGCCCGCTACAACGTGCGCACACCAGCGTGGGCCGGCTCCTTCCTGTACACCCCATACAGCCCGAAAGTACAAGGCGTCGCCGCCCCATAAGCCCAAACACCTGCGCTACGGCCGTGCCCGTGTCCACTTCGGGGTCAGGCACCGAAGTGGACATTTTTATGCACTACGGCCGTGGTCGTGTCCACTTTCGGGGTCTGACCCCGAAGTGGACATTTTGTAGAGTAACGGTAGCAGCAGCAGGGTGAGGGCGGTTGAGGATAGTATGCCGCCGATGACGACGGTGGCGAGCGGGCGCTGGACTTCGGCGCCGGTGCCGGTGGCCAGGGCCATCGGGATGAAGCCGAGGGAGGCGACCAGGGCGGTCATCAAGACAGGTCGTAGTCGGCTGAGGGCGCCGGTGTTGATCGCTTCGTTCAATGGCATGCCTTGCTCGCGTAGTGCGCGGATGGAGCTGATCATTACCAGGCCGTTCAGGACTGCGACACCGCATAGGGCGATGAAGCCGATTGCTGCGGAGATTGACAGGGGAATGCCGCGTAGCGCCAGCGCGATGATGCCGCCGGTTAGCGCGAATGGGATGCCGGTGAATACCAGTAAGCCATCCCGGATGTTGTTGAACATGACGAATAGCAGTGTCAACACCAGAACCAGCGCCAGCGGTACGACGATCTGCAACCGGCGTGTGGCCGATTGCAGTTGTTCGAAGGTGCCGCCCCATGTGGTCCAGTAGCCGGTCGGGACTTTTACCTGGGCGGCGATGGCTTGTTCGGCTTCGGTGACGAAGCTGCCGAGGTCGCGGCCGCTGACGTTGGCGCTGACCACTAGCCGCCGCTTGCCGTTTTCGCGGCTGATCTGGTTGGGGCCGGGGGCGAAGGTCAGTGTCGCTACTTCGGCCAGCGGGATGTAGGCGGTGGCCGCGCCAGTCTGCGCTGGCAACGGGATCGGCAGCCGGCGTAGTGCGTCCGGATCGCTGCGCAGGTTTTCCGGCAGCCGCACCAGGATGGCGAAGCGGCGGTCGCCTTCGAACATGGTACCGGCTTCACCTCCGCCGGTGGCGATGGCCAGCGCTTCCTGCACGTCGGCGATGTTGAGGCCGTAACGAGCGGTTTTTTCGCGGTCGATCTGGACCGTCAGCATCGGCAGGCCATCGGTCTGTTCGGCCTTGACTTCGCTGGCGCCCGGAATGCGTTGCAATACGCTGGCGATCTGTTGGCCGGTGGCGGCCAGCACGTCCATGTCGTCGCCGTAGATTTTGACCGCGACGTCGCTGCGCACGCCGGAGATCAGTTCGTTGAAGCGCAGTTGGATCGGTTGCGAGAATTCGTAGGCGTTGCCGGGGTATTGTTCGGCTTCGTGGCGAATGGCGGCGATCAGTTCGTCTCGGCTCTTGCGTGGGCGCGGCCAGTCGGCTTCCGGTTTGAACATGATGTAGCCGTCCGAGATATTCGGTGGCATCGGGTCGGAGGCGATTTCGGCGGTGCCGGTGCGGGCGAAGATGCGCTCGATTTCGGGAAACTTGGCTTTGAGCCCGGCTTCCAGTTTCTGCTGCATTTCCAACGACTGGCTGAGGCTGGTTCCGGGGATGCGTACCGCCTGGATGGTGATGTCGCCTTCGTTCAGGCTGGGCACGAATTCACTGCCGAGGCGGGTGGCCAGCAGGCCGCACAGTACGATCAGGACCACGGCGCCGGTCAGCACCGGCTGGGCGTTGGTCATGACTTTGCGCAGCAGCGGCGCGTAGGCGTCGCGCGCCATGGTCATCAGGCGATTTTCCTTTTCCGCCACGCGGCGGCCGATGAACAGGGCGACGGCGGCCGGAATGAAGGTGATCGACAAGATCATCGCCCCCAACAGTGCAGCCACCACGGCAAACGCCATCGGATGGAACATCTTGCCTTCGACACCACTCAGCGCGAAGATCGGCAGGTAGACCACCATGATGATCAACTGTCCGAACAGCAGCGGCCGGCGCGCCTCGCGCGCGGCGGCGTAGACTTCGTCAAAGCGTTCGCGTTGCGTCAGTTCGCGTTGCACTTGCTGCTGCGCGTGGGCCAGCCGGCGGATGCAGTTTTCAACGATGACCACCGCGCCGTCGATGATGATGCCGAAGTCCAGCGCGCCCAGGCTCATCAGGTTGGCGCTGATTTTGTATTGCACCATGCCGGTAAAGGTGAACAGCATGGACAGCGGGATCACCAGCGCGGTAATCACGGCCGCGCGCAGGTTGCCGAGGAAGAGGAACAACACGGCGATCACCAGCAACGCGCCTTCCAGCAGATTGTTGCGGACAGTGTTGATGGCTTTGTCGACCAGCACGGTACGGTCGTATACTGGCACCGCTTTGACGCCGGCCGGCAGCGAGCGGTTGACGTCGACCATGCGCCGCGCCACCGCCTGCGATACGGTGCGGCTGTTCTCTCCGATCAGCATGAACACGGTGCCCAGCACTACTTCGCGGCCGTTTTCGGTGGCGGCGCCGGTACGCAGTTCGCGGCCGAGCGCCACTTCGGCAACGTCGCGCACGCGCACCGGCACGCCCTGGACGTTGTGCAGGATGGTGTTGCGGATGTCGTCCAGCGCGCGCACCTGGCCGGGCGCGCGGATCAGGAATTGCTCGCCGCGCCGTTCGATGTAGCCGGCGCCGACGTTGCTGTTGTTGCGGTCAATGGCGTTGACCACGTCGCGCAGGCTGAGGCCGTAGGAGCTGAGCTTGAGCGGATCGGGCGTGATGTGGTACTCCTTGGCGTATCCGCCGATCGAGTTGATTTCGGTCACTCCGGCCACCTGGCGCAACTGTGGCTTGACGATCCAGTCCTGGATTTCACGCAGATCGGTTGGCGTGTACGGCGTGCCGTCGGCTTTCTTCGCGCCGGGCTCGGCCTCCACCGTCCACAGATAGATTTCGCCGAGGCCGGTGGAAATCGGTCCCATGGCCGGCACCACTCCGGGCGGCAGGTTTTGCTGCGCTTCCTGGATGCGCTGGTTGACCAGCTGGCGCGCGAAGTAGATGTCGGTGCCGTCCTTGAATATCACCGTCACCTGCGACAGGCCGTAGCGTGACAGCGAACGGGTCTGCTCCAGCTGCGGCAGGCCGGCCATCACGGTTTCGATCGGGTAGGTGACGCGCTGTTCGATTTCCAGTGGCGAGTAGCCATTGGCGCTGGTGTTGATTTGCACCTGCACGTTGGTGATGTCGGGTACGGCGTCGATCGGCAGCTTCTGGTATTGCCAGACGCCGATGGCGGCCATCGCCAGCACGGCCAGCATGACCAGCCAGCGGTGTTCGATGGCGTTGCGGATAATGCGTTCAAACATGGTCGTGTCCTCGCTCAGTGTTCATGGCTGGCGCCGTCTTTGCCTTGCTCGGCCTTGAGCAGGAAGCTGCCGGCGGCGGCGTAGGCGGTGCCGGCGCTGAGGCCGTCGACGATTTCGGTCAGCTTGCCGTCGCTGCTGCCGGTTTTGACCGGTTGGGCGCGGAAGCCTTGCGCCACCTGGACGTAGACCACGCTCTTGCCTTCGACTTCGCGCACCGCTTCGGCGGCGACGGCGACCGGCACCTGGCGTTCGCCCTGCGTCATGCTGGCATTGACGAACAGGCCGGGCCGCCATGCCTGGTCGGGATTGGCGATCACCACGCGCACCTTGGCGCTGCGGGTCTGCTCGCCCAGCAGGTTGCCGACGTAGCTGACCTTGCCGGTGGCGGTGGAGTGGGTGGCGGGTGAGGTGATGGTCATGCTGGCGCCGACGCGCACGGTTTCGAGGTCGCGCGGCGTCACCGCCAGTTCGATCCAGACGCTGGACAGGTCGGACAGCAGGAATACGTTGGCATCTTCCTTCACCGCTTCGCCCAGCGCGATGTGTTTTTCCACCACTTCGCCATCGAAGGGCGCGCGCAGTATGTAGCGGTTGAGCGGGCCGTCGCTGTCGGCGGCGCCCAGCGCGGCCAGCTTGGCGCGGGTGGTCTGGGCTTCAATTTCTGCCTCGCGCAGCGCGGTCTGGGCTTGCAGATAATCCTGCTCGGCGGAGATTTTGTCTTGCCACAGTTTGTGCTCGCGCTGATAGGTGGTCTGCGCCAGCGTCAACCTCTTTTGCGCTGCCAGCGAGGCGCTGCGCAGGTCGGCCAGCAAGGTGCTGGAAATTACCGCCAGCACTTGGCCTTTCTTGACGCGCTGGCCAAGGTCGGCCGATACCGACTCGGCCACGCCGGGCATGCGCGGCACGATGTGGGCGGTGAGGTCGTCGTTGAAGCGCACTTCGCCCGGCAACTGGATTACATTGCCCATGCTGGCCGAACCGGCTTTGGCGATAACGATGCCGGCGCTCTGGATTTGTTGCGGGCTCATGGCGATGATGCCGTCGTCTTCGGCGTGGTCTGCGGCGGCGTCAACCGGCGCGGCGGCGGGTTTCCACAGCAGGATGGCGGCGGCGAGCGCGAGGCCGATCAGCGCGATCAGCACGGATACTTTAGTCTTCATGGCGGGTTCCTGGTAATGCGACATAGCGCTGCAGATCGGCCAGCGCGCGGTGACGGGTGGAGAGGGCGCTCAGGTATTGGGCGCGGCTCTGGAACAGGGTGCGTTGGGCGTCCAGCACGTCGATGAAGCCGAACTTGCCCAGCTCGAAGCCGGTGACGGCGGCGTCGAAGGCGCTTTGCGCGGCCGGCAGGATGTCGGCGCGCATGACGGCGATCTGCTGATCGGCCAGTGTGACGCGCTGATAGGCGTCGGCCAAGGCTTGCGTGGTGTGCAGGCGCGCCAGTTCGGCTTCGGTGCGTGCCTTGTCGACCCGGCGCAGCGCGGACAGCATATTGCCCTGGTTGCGGTTGAACAGCGGCAGCGGCACCGAGATGCCGACCACGGTTTGCGTCAGCGTCGACTGCTGGTCTTTCTTGCTGCCGACGGTCAGCGTCAGGTCGGGGTGGCGTTCGGCTTTGGTCAGATTCAGTTGGGCTTCTTCGCGCGTGATCTGCTGGCGGGCACGTCGCAGTTGCGGCGAGGTGTCCAGGCTGGCCTGCAGTTGTGCCAGTGGCGGCAGCGCGGCTGGTTCGCTGTCCGGTGCTTGCAGCGCATCGTCCAGCGGCGCGCTGCTGCCCCAGAACGCGGCCAGCCGGCGCCGGGCCTGCGCGGCGTCGGCCTCGGCTTGCGATAGTTCCAGCTGCGCGCCGGCTTCGGCCACGCTGGAGCGGGTCTGTTCCAGCGGCGAGATCTTGCCGGCGGCGACACGGCGGCTGGCGGCATGGGTGGCCTTGCTTGCCAGTTGCAGCGATTGCCGCGCCAGCGCCACATGTTCCTGCGCGGTCAGCGCTTGCAGGAAGGCGGCGCTGACCTCGGCGCGCAGTGTGGCACGCACTACGCCGAGGTCGGCTTCGGCCAGTGCCTGGTCTTGTTCGGCCAGTTGGATGCGGGCGCTGCGCTTGCCGCCCAGTTCCAGTGGCTGGCTGAGCTGGATGGTGTCGGTGCGGTTGGCGCTGCTCATGCCTTCGCGCAGCAGCGACAGTTCGGGATTGGGGCGTAGGCCAGCCTGCTCGCGCGCGCCATCGGCAATGGCGACGTCAATCGCGGCGGCGCGCAGTTCGGGGCTGGTGGACAGGGTGCGGGCAACGGCCTGCTCCAGCGTCAGCGTTTGTGCGCTGGCGCGCACGGGGAGGCACTGCGCCAATAGCACAGCCGCTCCCATGATGAAAAATCGGGATTGCATGGATGACTCCGAAAATACGGGACGAAGAAATCCGGCGGCGCATAGCCAACGCGGCCTGGTTCAGGCGCGAATGTAGGGAGATGAAACCGCCGGGCTTAAGCGGTTTTATGCCACTGGGGGCGTTCTGGCGGTGCGGTGTAGCGGGAGGAGGGAATGGCCACGCTGGCAAGCGGTGCGGCATTGGCAAAGTGTGGTGGTGCGATGCCGTCCAGGCTGTCTATCGACAAAGTGCCGTGGGCGCAGGAGGCGCAGTGCGTGTGGGGCGAACTTTTCTTGGCGTCCGGCGAGCTGTCCTGCTGCGCCACTGAATGGCCGTTGTCGCTATCCGGATGATGACCGAGATGCTGCGCCGCGCTGCCGCTCTCGTGCATGCAATACGCCGCCAGCACGCTCCAGCTGAACTGCAGCGCGAGTAAGGTAATCAGCAGGAGAACGGAGCGACGTAACATCGGCGCAGTATAGCATGCGACAGAAACGCCCCGCGTGGCGGGAGCGTTTCCATGCGGCGTTGATTAACGGCCGCTTTGTGGAACGGCGCCCGGCGTTTGCACGTTGTCCATGAACTCGCGGGTGTCCACCTTGTTGTCTTCGGATGGCGCGCAGCTCTTCTTCATCAGCGCGCCTAGCGGGGCGTCAACCACGCGATTGCATTTGGTGGCGGCGGCGACCTTGGTGCCGTCGGCATTGTCGGCTTGCGGTTCGGGGCTGGCACAACCGCTCAGCGCCACGGCGATCAGGCTGGCGAAGACGAAATGAGCTACGGAAAAAGCTTTCATGCGTGTTACCTTTCATAATATTGACTAACTGTTGAATGTTATCATTGGTAAAAAAGCATGTGTGTAATTTCCGCCAATCTTCTTCCTTATGGCCTATCGTCCCCGTTTTAGCTTTTCTCTGCGTTACCTGCTCATCATGCTCACCGCGATCGGCCTGCTGCCGCTGGCGTTGCTGGGGGCGTGGAGCATCCACACCGTCAGCGAGTTTCAGCAGCGCGAACAGGAGCGGCTGATGCTGGATCTGGCGCGCGCGCTCAGCAGCGCCGCCGATGCCGAACTGGATGGCGTGGTGTCGACCCTGGCCAGCCTGGGCCGCGCGCCATCGCTGCAACAAGGTGATCTGCGTGGTTTTTATAACGTAGCAAGCGCATTGGCGCAGTCGCAGCCGGACTGGCTGGGTGTGATCCTCACCGACCGCGACGGCAAGGTACTGTTCCGCACCATGGATGCTTACGGCACGCCGGTCACCAGCGTGGCCGATCCCGACAGCTTGCGCGCGGTGCTGGCCACGCGCGAGCCGGTGGCCGGGCGTATCGCACGCGGTGGTCGCGGCCGGGCGGCGTTCCCGGTGCGGGTGGCGGTGACCACCGCTGACAGCGCGCTGTACACCCTGACGGCGGTGATCCTGCCCGATCGCATGATGCGTCTGGTTGAACGCCAGCAGGTGCCACACGGCGCTGTCACCACCATCCGCGATAGCGGACGCGCGGTGGTGGCGCGTTCGCAGAACCAGCAAGGCACGGTGGGCCTGCCACCCAGCGCGTCGCTGACGGAGCTGATGCGCCTGACTGGCGCCGAAGGCGTCGGCCGTGCCCGCACCAGCGAGGGCCAGGAGATGACCACCGCTTACACCACCTTGTCGCGCTTTGGCTGGGCGGCGGTGGTGGGGCGTCCGGCCGAGCAGCTGTATTCGGCCGGGCTGCAAAGCCTGGGTGTGTATGGCGCCGGCATTCTGGTGTCGCTGGTGATGTGCATCGTGCTGGCGTCGCTGCTGTCGCGGCGGCTGGTGTCCACCATCAACGCCCTGCAGCACAGCGCCGCTGCGCTCGGTTCGGGTGCGCCGCTGACGCTGGCACCGTCGTCGATCACGGAAATCGAAGCCATCGGCAAGGAGCTGGTGCAGGCCGAGCGTCAGCGCAGCGAGCATGAGCGCGAACGCGATCAATTGCTGGCGTCGCTGAATCAGGCGCTGTCCAGCCACCAGGCGGCGCTGGCCGAGGCGCGCCAGGCTGGCCGCGCCAAGGATGAATTCCTGGCGGTGCTGGGCCATGAGCTGCGCAATCCGCTCAGCCCCATCGTCACCTCGCTGGACTTGCTGGACCGGCGCGACGACCCGTCCAGCCGCAAGGAACGCGCCATGATGCGGCGCCAGGTGCAGCACTTGCGGCGGCTGGTGGATGATCTGTTGGATGTGTCGCGCATCAGCAGCGGCAAGTTCGAGCTGGAGAGCCAGGTGGTCAATCTGGCCGAGGTGGTGCGGCATGCGGTGGCGGTGGCGCCGGGCCAGCGATTAACGTTGGCAGCACCGGTCGCGGTGTGGGTGATGGGCGATGAAAGCCGCTTGACGCAGGTGTTGAACAATCTGCTCTCCAATGCCGAACGCTTCGGCAGCAGCGCCACCCAGGTGATGCTGACCGCCGATGCCCACGAGGCGCGGCTGGTGGTGATCGACAATGGTATCGGCATGAGCGTGGAGCTGTTGGCACGGGTGTTCGAACCGTTCCAGCAAGCGCCGCAATCGCTGGCGCGCCGTACCGGCGGGCTCGGATTGGGATTGGCGATTGTGCGCCAGATTGTCGACCTGCATGGCGGCCGCGTCAGCGCGTCCAGTCCCGGACCGGGCGAGGGCAGTCGCTTTGAAGTGGTGTTGCCGTTGACCGCGCAGCGCGCCGCAGTGCCGGCGCTGGAGGGGACCGACGGCGTTACCAGCCTGCAGGTGCTGCTAGTGGACGACAATGTGGACGCGGCCTCCACCTGCGGCACGCTGCTGGAGTTGATGGGGCATCAGGTGCGGGTGGCGCATAGCGCGGCCGGCGCGCTGGCGCTGCTGTGGGAGCGTAAGCCGGATGTGGCCATCCTCGACATCGGCCTGCCGGACATGGATGGTTACGCGCTGGCGCGCGCGATGCGCGAGGCGGCGTCCGGTGCACCGCTGCGGCTGGTGGCGCTGACCGGCTACGGGCAAAAGGAAGACATTGAGCGCGCCTATGAAGCCGACTTCGACCTGCACTTGACCAAGCCGGCTACCTTGGCGGACCTGCAGCGCGCCACGGCGCCTGTGGCATGACTTGTTGCATGATCGCGATAGAATTTTTCTAACGGCAATTCCACTAGCTTCATCCGTGATATCTTCCTGATACTTTAATAATAAAACCCAGGGGAGATATCATGAACTTTGCTCGTAAAGCTTTCGCTGCCGCCGCTTTCGCTGTCGTTTCCGCTTCCGCTTCCGCCACCCTCATCACGTTTGACGATATCGTCGCAGACCCATATGGCAGCCCGATCGCCAATGGTTATGCCGGCCTCGACTGGGACAATTTCTACGCACTGCCTGGCCTGGGGGCATATACCACCAGTCCGGGTTATGGCAACGCCGTAGTCAGCCAACTGAACACCGCGTTTAATGGCTTTGCCAATCCGGCGACGTTCTCCAGCAGCACTGGCTTCAGCCTGATGTCATTGTACGTGACCAAAGCCTGGAACGACGGCACGACCCACTTCGATGGCTATGTCAACAATGTGCTGACTTATTCGATGGACGTCTACTCGACCACCGCTGGTCCGACCTATGTCACCTTCAGCGGCTGGAACAACCTGAGCAAGGTGGTGATGTCGGACGGTGACGGCAGCGCGCAATCTGCGGTTGACAACATCAGCATCAACGCCGTGCCGGAGCCTGAAACCTATGCCATGCTGGTGGCCGGCCTGGCCATGCTGGGCTTTGCCGCGCGCCGCAAGCAACAGGGCTGAGGCGCTATTCGGCCCTGGCCGCCGTCGCTGTCCACAGGAAGCGCACGCCGTCGCTGCCATCCGGGATGGGACCAGGGCTGTCCGCGATCAGTGCGCCGCTTTGCGGATGCACGCGCAGGTAGAAATTAGTCAGCAGCGACATCAGCAGCAGTTCGCCGGTGGGCGTTTCCATCCACTGGAAACTTTGCGCCACGCCCGGACCGGGTCTTACGGCCTGTAGCGTGGCGCTACCATTCAAGCCGATGCTGAGGTAATTGCCGTCCGCCGCTTGCAGCGCCACCCGGCCTAATCCCATGTTCTGCACCGTGAAGTTGAGCGGCTGCGCCGGCGCGCGTCCGGTCGCCGCTTTCAGCTGGATGCGCTGGTCGTACGGGATGGCGCGCATCAGGCCGCGCGGGTAGGGCTGATAGAGGTCGAAGCTGTTGAAGTCCGCCATGCCGCCATTCTGCTTCCCGGTGTTGTAGGCGAACAGGCCGTAGCGCACGCCCTGGAAGGTGGTGAGCTGGAAGATCATGGTGAACTCGTCGCCGATGGACTGGAAGTTCTGGCCATCCAGCGAATAGCTGAAGCGCGCCTTCTCGGTGAGGAAGTCGCATTCGGCACGCAGCCATACGCGGGTAGCGGCAAGCGGCACGCGCACGGTCTGGTTACGCGCCTGGTCGAACAGGGCCAGCGACAGCTTGCTGTTTTTGCGCTCCACGCCCAATGTGGCGTAGGGCAGGTTGAGCAGGGCCAGGCCGGCGACGTCGTTGTCCAGCAGGCCCGCCACATCGATCGCCACCGTCGGAGACGACATCGGCCCGATGGCGCGTTGGGTCAGCGTGTTGCGCGCGTCCCAGAAACTGTCGGCGTGCAGCGCGTGCAGGCGCAGGAAGCCGGGGCGCTCGCTGAGCGACCATTTATCGTCCACCGGCGCGTGGTTCCACTGCCATAGCGGCTTGAGCGCAGGCTCGGTAAAGTCGTCACTGCGATCGAACGGCGCGCGTATCTGCTGCGACTCGGTGGTGCGCGGCTTGATCCAGGTACGCGGATTGCGTCCCAGATTGCCGGGCAGGCCGAAATACGGCCAGCCGTCTTTCCATGTGATGGGCGCGAGGCTGAGCAGGCGGCCCACCGAGTTATAGTCCATCATCGAGAAGCCCCACCATTCGCCAGCCTCGGTCAGCACGATGCCGCCCTGGTGCATGGCGGTGGCGTCGCGCGAAGCAGGATTGGGCGGCGTCACCTCGAACGGATATTTGTTGTTCTTCAGCCGGTAGCCGCCCACCAGGCCGAAGCCCTCATCCTTGCTGATGG
Source organism: Duganella guangzhouensis (assembly GCF_009674535.1). Classification (GTDB taxonomy): domain Bacteria; phylum Pseudomonadota; class Gammaproteobacteria; order Burkholderiales; family Burkholderiaceae_D; genus Rugamonas; species Rugamonas guangzhouensis. Next base: position 280,566 of record NZ_WKJK01000009.1, on the reverse strand, counting down.
CCTGATTGACTTCGTACGGTCCAAACACGTGCGTGGCGCGCGCGGCCGGCATGCGGAAGCCGCCAGCGTAGTTGGCGCTGATGATGTAATAGCGTCCGGCTATCTTGTAGAAGTGCGCGCCTTCGCCCATGCCTTCGTTTTTTGAGAAAATCACCTTTTCGGTGTTGGGCACCAGGTCCAGCAGATCGTCGGTCAGCTGGGCAATGTGCAGGTCCTGATGGCCCCACACCACGTATGCCTTGCCGTCATCGTCGAACAGCACGGACAGGTCGTGCAGGCTGCGCTTCATCTCCCAATGCGTCCACGGTCCTTTCGGATTGATGGCGGAGTAGATCTGCGTGCCGCGGCCATTGACGTTGGTGAAGATGTAGAACACGCCGTTGCGGTAGCGCAGGCTGGGCGCCCAGATGCCCTGGCCGTAGATGTTCTTGCCGTCCTCCAGACGGTAGGCCGGGCCGAAGTCCAGCTTGTCGGCGGCGTAGCCGAGCAGCTCCCAGTTGACCAAGTCTTTGGAGCGCAGTATCGGCAGGCCGGGCATGGCGTGCATGGTGGTGCCGGTGAGGTAAAACCATTCTCCGACCCGTATCAAATCGGGATCGGAGAACTCGTCATAGAACAGGGGATTGGTGAAGGTGCCATTGCCGTTGTCCGGGGTCCAGGTGCGGAACGACAGACCGGAGTCTGGGCGGGGCTCTTGTTGTGCGCTGGCGTTGAAGCTCAGCGTGGCCAGCATCACGGCGAACAGCATGACTCTCTTCATCGTTTCCCCTGTCGTTTTTATTTGCTGCGCAATTGTACCTCCGCCTCGCGCAGACCCGGCGCACTGGCGCGTACCGTGATGGCGCCGCGCTGTCCCGGCTTGGCGCGCACGATGGCCAGCACCAGGCCATTGAAGGCCGCGCGCTCGCTGGACTTGAACGATTCCAGATTGGTCGGATCGCCGTTGTCGGTGGCCACCAGTTCACCGGCGCCTTCCACCGTGAAGCGGATGCGCTGATCGGAGCGCGGCGCGGTGACGCCATTGGCGTCGGCAACGCGCACCGTGATGAAGGACAGATCCTGGCCATCGGCGGCGATAGTGCTGCGGTCGGCCTTCGCTTCCAGCACGGCCGCCGCCTGCGCGGTCTTCACGCTGTCGCGCGCCCACTCCTTGCCGTTCTTGTAGGCCACCACGCTGATCTCGCCCGGCTCGTACACCACGTAATCCCAGCGCAGACGGTACTCGTAGGGCGCCTTCTTCTTGCGGCCTTGCGATTTACCGTTGACGAACAGCTCGGCCTCGTCGCCGGAAGTGAACAGGTGCACCGGCGTGACTTCGCCCACGCGCTCCGGCCAGGTCCAGTGCGGCAGCAGGTGCGCCAACGGCAGCTCCGGACGCCAACGTGCCTGATACAGGTAGTAGCGGTCTTTCGGGAAGCCGGCCAGGTCGATGATGCCGGAATACGAACTGCGCGCGCCGTAGTAGGGTGTGGGCTCGCCCAGATAATCGAAGCCGGTCCAGACGAATTCGCCCGCCACATAAGGGTTCTGGTCCTGCGCAGCCCACGAGCGGTCGGCCGAGCTGCCGAAATCGGCGGCGAACAATTCGTAGGCGCTGACCTGCTGGCGTTTCGGATCGCCGCCCACGCCCGGCCGCACCGGCGCGCTGCTCACGCCCGGCACCGGGAACTGATACTCGCCACGGCTACTCAGCGCGGACGCGCTTTCGGTCGACAGTATCATCTTGTCCGGGAACTTCTGATGGAAGTTGGGGAACTGGCCGGGCAGGCTGCGGATGCCGGCGCCTTGATAATTCAGGCTGATCACGTCGAGCGTGGCCGGCAGCGGGAAGTCCGATTTGGCGTAGTTCATGGCGTTGGTGACGGGGCGCGTTGGGTCTTCTTCCCGCGCGATGCTGAGCAGCCGCTTGCTGATCGCCGCGCCAGCCTCGCCGGTGTACTGCTCGCCGACCTCGTTCCCAGCGCTCCATAGAATGATGGACGGATGATTGCGGTCGCGCCGCAGCATGGCGCGCAAGTCCTGTTCGTGCCAGTCGGGGAAGATCAGGTGGAAGTCGAGCGGGGTTTTCTTGCGCTCCCACGAATCGAACACTTCATCCAGCACCAGTATGCCCATGCGGTCGGTCAGCTCCAGCAGCTCCGGCGCCGGCGGGTTGTGGCTCATGCGGACCGCATTGGCGCCCATCTCCTGCAGTATCTGTAGCTGGCGTTCGGCGGCGCGCACGTTGAAGGCCGCGCCCAGCGCGCCCAGGTCATGATGGTTGTTGACGCCATTGATCATGATCTTCTCGCCGTTGACGAACAGCCCTTCGTTGGCGTCGAAGCGCAGCGAGCGGATGCCGAACGGGGTTTCTTGCGTGTCGATCGGCTTGCCGTTGCGGCTAACCGTCGTCACGGCGACATAGCGGTGAGGGCGCTGCTGCGGCAGCGGTCCCCACAGACGGGGATTGGTCATGCGTGCCGCCGCGTTGACGGTGGCGCTGGCGCCGGCCGCCACGCTCATACGCTGCACTGGCAGCGTCGCCACCGCCGCGCCGGTGCGTTTGCCATCGTCGCCCAGCGCGTAAAGCTGGGTGGACACTTCCAGCGCGGCCGCATCTTTGCCATCGTTATCGACAGTGACGGCCAGTTCCACCTGCGCGGCTTCGCGCGACACCTGCGGCGTGCGCACCACCGCGCCCCAATGCGCGACATGGACTGGATCGGCCACAGTCAGCCACACATTGCGGTACAAGCCGGCGCCCGGATACCAGCGCGCCGATTCGGCCGGATTATCGAGCCGGATCGCCAGCTGATTGACGCCGCCCGGCGTGACATACGGCGTCAGATCAAGGCGGAACGAGTTGTAGCCATACGGCCAACCGCCCACCAGCCGGCCGTTGAGCCACACACTGGCATATGACATGGCGCCATCGATATCGAGGAAGATGGACTTGCCCTTGTCGCGCGCCGGAATGTCCAGCTTCTTGCGATACCAGGCCGGTCCCCAGGTTTGCAGCCGGCCCATGCCGCCATACGGACCTGTGGCCAGGAACGGGCCTTCGATGGCCCAGTCGTGCGGCAGCGTGACGGCGCGCCAGCCGGCGTCATTGAAGTCCGCGCGCAGCAGCGGTGGCGACACCGTTGGATCGGTGGCTGGACGCGGCGTGCGTTTGCTTGGATCGGCCATGAAGGCATTGCCACTGGCGAGTATCCACGGCTTCAACAAACCTTCGACGGGGCGCTGGACCTTTTCCGCTTCATCCGGCCGCGCATCGGCTACCTTGCCGTCCGCGCTTTGCTTGATGTCCGGCCGCACGTCGTATTGCAGCTGCTCGCTATAGCCCTGCGGATCGCCGCGCTGGAAGCGCCAGCCGTCGTTGATGGAATGGCGGTCGGCGGCATGGGCCGCCAGCGTCAGGCCCAGCAGGCCCACGCCTATATAGCGATGCGTATTCAATCTGTCTCCTGATTTCATGTAATGGTAGCGCAATCATTTTGAAGTGTAGGCAGTTGTGGTAGGGATGTCAATTGGATAGAATGATTACGCAATCAACATGATGAAAGAAAAGATGCCAGCAACCCCTGTCACCCTGATCGATGTCGCCAAGGCGGCTGGCGTATCACCGATTACCGTATCCCGCGCGCTGAACGAGCCGCAACTGGTGCGACCGGCCACGCTGGCCAAGGTGCAGGAAGCCGTCAAGCGCACCGGTTACGTCAAAAACATGCTGGCCGGCGGCCTGGCCTCCAGCCGCAGCAAACTGGTGGCGCTGGTGCTGCCCACCATCTCCACCCAAACCTTTGCCGACATGGTGCAGGGCGCCACCGACCGCCTGACGGCGGCCGGCTACCAACTGCTGCTGGGTATCGTTGGCTACGAAACCTGGCGCGAAGAGATCCTGGTTGAGACCATCCTGAGCCGACGTCCGGACGGCGTCATCCTCACCGGCTCGCTGCACACCGACAGCACGCGCCAGCGCCTGCAGCAAATCGGCACACCGGTGGTGGAGGCCTGGGATCTGACCCCGCACCCGATCGACATGGCAATCGGCTTCTCACACGAAGAAGTCGGCCACGCCTGCGCCCAGCATCTGCTGAAGCAGGGCTACCGCAAATTCGGCATGCTGACCGCCAACGACCCGCGCGCCGGCCAGCGTACGCAAGGCTTCCAGGTCGCGCTGGCCAAGCAAGGCGTCAACGTGATCGCCTCGCACGTGGTGCAAGCGCCGGGCGCGCTGCCGCTGGGCCGCAAGGGCGCGATACAGTTGCTGGACACGCATCCGGAACTGGACGCCATCTTCTGCAGCTCCGATACGTTGGCGCACGGCGTGCTGATCGAAGCACAAAGCCGTGGCCTGCGCGTGCCGCAGGATCTGGCCATCATGGGCTTTGGTGATTTGAATTTTTCGGAGTACACCAACCCGCCGCTGTCGACCGTAAAAGTAGACGGCGCCCGCATCGGCGCACTGTCAGCCCAAGCGCTGCTGGACCGGTTGAGCGGCAGCGGCGAAACCGCATCCGCCGAGCGCGTACTCAACACCGGCTTTGAGCTGATACAGCGTGGCAGTACCTGACGCCTCACGATGTGCCTCCTGAAGAGCTCGTGAACGCGCCTATCATGTATTTGGACGGTAAGAACGACAACTGGGAAAGGCCGCCAGAGGAAGTGCGCTATCTTTAAACAGCAAACATCTTCAACCGGCTAGAAAAGCGGCCGCATCAATTCGTTAGGAAGAAAAAATGCAATGCATCAACTTCCGTAGCATGCTTAAATTTTTCGCTGTGGCGGTGTTCATTTCGGGATGTAGTACACCTCAAAAAATGAGCACTGACCAACTCACCTCAATCGGGGTCCGCACTGGAAATACCTATTGGTCTGTAAAGCAGAAACTGGCAAGCAGCGGCTATCAATGCTTTGTAAGTGGAGCGAAGAGAGAGAACTTCGATTGTACAAAGAAGGAAGGATTTTTTCCTTCGTGTCTTCTTCGTATTGAATTCAAAGTTGACGAGTCGAATGCCGTATCAAGCTTAAGCGTCGCCGAACCGGCTTGCATTGGAACCCCTTGAAGTCTGACTTCGGCCAATTGCGGACGATTATGATATATTGCTAATTCGCTATTTATAGCAAGTTCCGCCGCTTCATAAAACTACCGACAATGACTGCACGAAAAACCTTGGAGAGGTCAAGCTTCGAAGCATACCTATCTGAATGTTCGCATTTGCACGAGAACGCTGCATCTGACGAAGCATTGCGGAACGAGCTCGTGAAACGTTTTCCGTTTCCGGTGATGCTCAAGGTTTCTTACCCTGAGCTTGATTTTGCGAATCGTTGGTGCTGGCAAAAGTTTGGGCCGAGGGACGGCGAGTGTTCTCAGGTTCATTCCGAGTATCGAACCTGCTTTAATTCGGAACCGCATCAGCATTCTGGAACTTGGACCTCTAACTGGTTCGAGAAGGTCGACTATGACTTTGGATTCAACGAATGGTACTTTTCGAGCATTGGTGACAGAGATATGTTCATCGCGGGACTTGATGAAATGAATTGGGGAGAAAACTATTCAAGGTGATTTGCCAAAAACTGCGATCCAACGGGGGGCTGTAGCACTGCTGATTTTAGACGTTGGGCCAAAGGAAGAAATGCGGATGTTCGTTTGGTTTAAATCGAAGACGAGCGCCGAGCAGAAGACAACTGTTCCAGTCACGACTCTTGAAAAATTTGTGAGGTTAGAAATGCACTTCGTCACGATCTTAAGTATCGTAGGCTCAACTGTTGCGATGGCTGGCTTTGCTTGGCAAAAGCAATGGTTACCATCGTTGATTTTCGCCTTTTCGCTAAGCCACACAATTTTCGATAAGGTATTTCCGGTTTTTCTACCTGAGCATTTGGTCACTGGATTTTCTGTCATCTCTCTAGCCTTGACGATGATTTTTTGCTGGCAGACTTTTTATCGCAAAAGAGTCACCTAGCGGCCAAAAGCGGACAAAAATTACTCAATAGCTCTATTACCTCAAATGATTTTGATTCATAGTAACCGTCAATTCGAATTCAACGTTTCCAATTCTCAGTTTAAGGGAGTATTTGTTCTAAATGCTGAAAAGCGAGCTGAACTGCGAAAGCTGGTTGAGTCCGAGCCCGAAGACTGGTACTTGGACCAAGCGGGCGAGCGGCTTCCAGCAGATCAGTTATTTCAGGCATCGCCGTGGAGCATGCAGACAGCACAAGAGCACATCAAGATATTGAATAGATCTTTGGACCTTGAGACAGGAGATGCATTGTTTAATGTACATGATTCGTATGCCGGTGAATGGTTTCGATGGCTTAGAGACAAATCTTTGCCAGAATAATTGGATTCGACAGCAACCGGCCAGAAGCTGCCGTCTCCGAATAATTTTTCTAACTTTCAATCCTAAGTACTATGCCACTGAAGCCAGTATCGAGAGCATCGATTTTAATTAATTATGTAGTCTTGGCAGGAGTATTGATATATTTTGTCAAAGGCGCGGTTTTGGGCAAGTTGGCTCTTCCAGGAAGTAAGGGTACTTTAATTTTGAGTGGACCACTTCTGTGGTTGGCTTGTTTATCTCCGTTTTTCTTCCTTGCCATGACTGCCGTCCGATTCGAAATGTCGATAGATTTGAGTGAGCGGACACGTAAAACGCTAACTGCCGTACTTGCCGTTTTAGGTTTCCTATCTTTCTTCATCTCTGCTGCTGGGATGGCTTAAATCGGCCAAAAACGGACTGTGACCGCCCTCGATTCATATGAAGAATAAATACACTCTGATATCTTTTCTAGCCTTGCTAATCTCATTCTCCGGTTGCGTTGGCTATGACCTGTCTTGGAAGCCAATTGAAGGCGCCGGGCCGTATCTCTCTGAGGGAGTATTTGCCAAAGCCTTTCAGAAATGTGAACAGCGGTTAATGGATGGGGCACCGCAATGCCGTATTGCGTTTGAAGATGAATTTGGAAATAAGCAGGAGGTGTTTCATGATTTGGTCAGCGAGTTGGATAGGCTCGTTTTGAAAATACCTGAATCCAACACATGGGGCAGAACTAGGAGCGTACCCGTTGAAGTAAAAGTTCCGTATAAGCTTTTTCTAGTTACGATATCGCCGATTATCATCATCGCAGTTCCTGCGCCCCAATTAAAAACTGAGGCCTGCTGGAGCGATGCGCCGAGAGGGCAATGTTTACGCTCATATACCGCTTACAATAATGGATATTCGCTGTCAAATTCCATTCCGATTGTAGATGGAAGTGTGTGGCTGTCCCCCGCAACCACAAAATCAGTTCATCCTATTCCAAGTGGCGTAGACGAATACGCATTCCCACTGGACGGCATCGACGCAAAATTAATTCAGGAAGATGGCATCTGGAAGTTTTTCCGAAAACGACATGAACGTCATTGACGCATACTAGCGCATCTGACCGGCGGCTTTGGGGCGATAGCGGACTTCGGGAAGTTGAAATTTTCATGAAAGTATACGAATAAATTGAAATTTTTATTTGAAATTTTAAAATACTTGTCGACCACGATTGCTATAATTTTTGGTATCTATATCGGTGTAAGTGCGTTCCCTGAACCAATGTTCTAAAACCATGTCGTATATAAGAACTATGAAATTTGGTCTGATCGACCAATTCCACCTCAAATTAATCAGGTGCTTGATGATGTCAGCCGACGACTTGCTACGTCTGATTTACTGGAAAAGGATAGCCGTTTCAAGATTTTCTTTTGTAACTCTTCATGGCGGCTATGGCTATACGGTCAGCATTTCAGCGATCAGGTGGGTGCCGATGCTGACACATCGATAACACGTAATATCTATGTTCGAGAATCGGACATCGCATCAAACCGAATGATTGCGCCGGGAGGGGGCTCTCTTGCAGATCCTGTTCATCGGCCACTCTCCTATTTCATCGCTCATGAAGCGGCGCACATTCTTGTAGCACGACAGTTTGGACGGTTGGTCAGCTTCCAATATCCACAGTGGTTGATGGAAGGTTATGCGGACTATGTGGGAAAAGGCGGGGACTTTGATTTCGATGAAAATTACCACCTTTTCCGAATTAATAGTCCTCTGATGGATTTCCAGCAAAGCGGTTTATATCGAGGTTTTCATCTTCGGATTTCGTTGCTTCTCGATAAACAAGGCCAGACGGCACGACAGATCTTTAATCATCCTGCAAGCGAAAAGCAGATTGGTGAGCTATTGGAAAACTTCGCAAAATTATCAAATTCTGCTTCCGATAAATAGTTCATCGCTCGATTGCCTGTTTATTTCGTCAACACTAATGAGAAAAACGTGCGTGAGGGGCCGTTCGCTAACTTGAAAAATATCTTGTTGCGGCCTTTCTTGAAGCGCACTTTGCGTTTTCCCTCGGTCATGTTGAAATCACGTGCGTAGGTGTTCTGCGTGTCGTAAAGGTCGCGCCAGAACGATGTTTTGTTGATGTTGCCGCCCGCCCAAACCTGCTCGTCGTTGAGCCATATCTGGGCATCGTCGTCAGCACCTATCCACATCGTCAGGAGCTGTTCGCGGTCTAGCATGAGTTCGGTATAGCCGTAGTACACGGCGTCTTCGGCGAAGTCGGGTGGCACTAGCGGATAGCTGTCGGCGTTGAGGTAGCGCCACTTCACCACACGATTTTCCTTGCCTCGGTAGGCGGCGTCCAGCACGACGCCATCTTCGGGCGGATAGCGATAGTTGGAAAAGAGTCCGCTGCCATGTTTGCCTTCAAACGGCCCGATCAGATACCAGCTGTTGACGTACACGCGGTTGGCGAATTCGCCTTCGCGGCCCAGCATGCGGCCAAAGCCTTTGTGCATGGTGGCGGCATCGACCGCTGGAATTTGGCCCACCCCGGGGTTGAAGATCCGCTCGCCATTTTGGTAGTAGTGCTGTGAGGCGTCTTTGGGAAGCGCAAGATCACGATTGATAAATTTTGCGATGCGTTCGACGAGCTCGCCTTCGTTGCGGCCAGGCGTGGCGCTGACTTGACCATCTTTGGCCTGTTCTCCGTTGGCGCCGCTTTGGACTGCGTTTTCGTGATCGCCACTGCCGTATGCGCTGCCCGATTTGCTCCCCGGTGGTTGTACGGCAACGCCGTTCATGCGCCGCTGCAGATCCTGTTGCCGTTGCGCTAGCGATGCCCGCGCACGCTTTTCAAGCAGCTCGATCTCGGTCGCCAGCTGTTCTGGTGTCGCGGTCTCCGCTGGAGCTGGAGCTGCTGCCGGCGGCGGGACATCAAGTTGCTTAAGCGCTTGCTCTTTCGAGATACCGTCAATGCGTGCGAGCTCATCAGCCTTTAGGCGCTTTTCCACCTCATCGATAGACGCGGACAATTGTCTGGCCTCCGCAAGCAATTCGGTCGGCGCCTTCGGCAGCGAGGTGGCGGTGAAATTCGTTTGGTCTTGGCGCGTATCGGACGCGCGGCCACTCTGTTCCAGCAAATCGTTAATCTGCTTCATGTCGAGCACGCGCTTTTCCATGCTCGACTGCTTCGATAATTCGGCGCCAGCGTGCACCAGCTGCTGTTGCCGTGTCAGCTCGATCCGGTAAGAGCCGAAGTAGTAGCACAGCGCAATCAACGCGGCATGTACCGTCAGCGACACCATGATGAAGATGTGCCGCTTGGCCAGCTCGGCGAGACGGCGCGGCGGCGGTGACCATTGATCAACGGAGCCGAGCTTCATTGCGCGCTACGCGTGTGCATGGAGATATTGGTCAGCCGCTCGAATTGGCACAAGTCGAGCACGTGTACGATGTCCTGATACTTGGCTAGTTGGTCGCCATCAATGCGTATCCGCCGTCCTGGATTGGCGGCCGCTTCCTGCTTGAGGCGGCCATGCAGGATCTGAGTCGACACCGGCGCGCCGTCGAGAAACATTTTGCCGTCCTGGTCGACGCCGATGACGAGCGGCGGTGGTCCGGATTCACCCGGCTCAAGACTCACCTGGGAGACGGGCAGTGTTACCGGCAACTCGGGCTGCTTCTTCAGATTGGTCGGCTGTTTGAACGAGGTCGCCACCATGAAGAACATCAGCAAGAAGAAAATGCAGTCGATCAGCGCGATCAGCCCGATTTCCGGCTGTTCGTCTTCGCCCAGATTAATTCGCATGCGACACCATATGCAAATACTGCGCTGGGGCGTCCTGTCCAAGGAACCATTCGTTGATCAGGCCGCTGAGTTTTTTTTCCAGCGCCAAGCCGAAAAACGCCTGGCGATTTTTGAGGTAGTGGTGCATGCCCAAGGCTGGTAGCGCCACGCACAGGCCGCAAGCGGTGTTGATTAACGCCTTCGATATGCCGCCCGCCAGCAAGGCCGGATTGCCCATGCCGTCGGAGAAGGCGATCACATGGAATGCTTCAATCATGCCGACCACGGTGCCCAACAGGCCGACAATCGGGGCGACCGTCGCCACAATCGCCAACGCATAGGCTTTTTGCTGATGATGGCGTAATTCGATCGAGGCGAGGTCGCCGGCGCCGCTGCTGACGACGGTGTATCCGTGGTGCCGATGCGCGACAACGTAGGCGATGGCGCGGGCCAGGGTACTGTCCTGTTCGGCCAGCAGTTGTTGCAGCTTGCCGAATTCCTGCGCCGCCCATAGCGGTTTGACGCGCTCGATCAGTCCGTCGGGCACAATGTGTCGGGGGCGGAAATGGACCAGGCGCTCGATGGTGACGGCGAGGAACAGTATCGATAATCCGAGCGTCAACAAAATGGCGCCACCGCCATCAGCGACTTGCTCGATCATGTTGAAGTCGGCGCCTAGCGTGGCGTTGTGGACGGCGAGGGCAGCTAAAGCCCATGGCGCGGTGATGTAAAGTTTGCGCATACTGGACGTGTGCTCCTCTCGGGCGATGCGAACGCTGTCGCGATCCACCTATAGTGCAAGCCCCGTGCCACGCCGTGGTCAAAACGGCAAAACCATATAAATCAAACACCTAAGCTGAACAGCCGGCCACCTTGCCATGGCGGAATTGACCGCTTGCGCTCACCGTCGTCCGGAAACGGACACCGGTGCGGCGGTTTCTAAAGCTCCTGCAGCCGGCTGCGCAGGTCGGCCGCGCGTTCGCGTAGCGCGGCCAGAGCGCCATCGTCCATGCGCCGCAACTGCTGGTAGACCATGCCGAGGCGCTGGTTGCTGGCCAGTTGGTCGCGGTTGCGGTCGAAGAAGTCCCAGTACAGCGCGTTGTACGGACAGGCGCGGTCGCCGGTGCGGGCTTTTTTGTCGTAGTGGCAGCCCTTGCAGTAATCGCTCATGCGGTCGATGTAGGCGGCGCTGGAGACGTAGGGCTTGGTGGCCAGCAGGCCGCCGTCGGCATACTGGCTCATGCCCAGCGTGTTGGGCAGCTCGACCCATTCGAAGGCGTCGATATAGATGCCGAGGTACCAGCGATGCAGCTCTTGCGGCGACAGGCCGGCCAGCAGCGCGAAGTTCCCGATCACCATCAGGCGGTTGATGTGGTGGCTGTGCGCGTGTTCCAAGGACTGGCCGATGGCGGTGGCCAGGCAGCGCATGCGGGTCTGGCCGTCCCAGAACCACCACGGCAGTGGCGTGGTGTGGCCGAAGGCGTTCAGTTCATCGTAGCCGGGCATGCGGTGCCAGTAGATGCCGCGCACGTATTCGCGCCAGCCGAGGATCTGGCGGATGTAGCCTTCGGCCGAGGCCAGTGGCACCGCGCCGTCGCGCCACGCGGACTGCACCCGATCGACCACGGTTTGCGGCGATAGCAGTTTGACGTTCATCGCGAACGACAGCAGCGAGTGGAACAAGCGCCACGCCTTGAAGCTCATCGCGTCCTGGAATTTGCCGAAGTGGGGCAGGGCGTGTTCGACGAAGCGCCCCAGCTGCTGCAAGGCTTCCTCGTGATTCAGCGGCCAGGCGAAGTTGGCGGCGTTGGGCTCTCCGAAGCTTTTGGCGCCGGATGCCTGGATGGTTTGCCACAATGCGCTGTGATCGTGGCGACCGCGCAGGTCGGCCGGCTCCCACGGGATGCCGGGCCAGGACTCGCGGTTGTCATGATCGAAGTTCCATTGGCCGCCGGCTGGTTTGCCGGTGTCGGACACCATCACGCCGTGCTTGACGCGCATGCGGCGATAGAAGTGTTCCATCAACCAGCTGTCGCGGCCCGCGAAGATCTGCGCCGCTTCGTCGCGCGTGGTGTAGAAATGTTCGCTGTCGTCCATCGTGGACGGGATGGGGAGGGCGGCGGCGTAGTCGGCCAGCTGGCGGTCCAGCCGGTATTCGTCCGGTGCTTGCCAGCCGAAGGCGGTGGCGCGGTAGTGCGCCAGCAGCCAGTCCAGATTGTCCGGCAACGATTGGCGGTTATCGGCGTCGTCGATGACGAGGTAGTGGACGCGGTGGCCGTCCACGCGCAGGCGCCGCGCAAAGTCGCGCATGGCGGCGAAGATGGCGATGATCTTCTGTGCGTGATGCAGCACGTAGTCGGTCTCCTGACGTACCTCCATCATCACGTAGACCACGTCGTCCTGTGGCTGGAAGAACCAGCTGTGCAGGTGGTTGAGCTGGTCCCCGAGTATCAGTCTAAGCTTCACGCATCGCCCCAAAATGGAAACAGCCGGACCGCGATGGTCCGGCTGGAGGGCGAGTTTACTACGGATCAGAACTCGGTGGTGGCGGTCAGCGCGAAGGTGCGCGGGGCGCCCAGCACCAGGTAGCCGGAGCCCTGCGAGCCGCCGGCCGAGGCCCAGTAGCTCTTGTCGGTCAGGTTGTCGACGCGGGCACGCAGCACCACTTCATGTTCCTGCACCTTGAAGCCGTAACGTACGCTGGCGTCCAGTCGGTTCCAAGATGGCAGCGTCAGCGTGTTGGTGGCGTTGATCGGTTGCGATGATGTGTGCAGCGCGCGTGCCGACATACTCAGGCCACGCACGCCGGGGATGTCCCAGTCGACGCCGAGATTCATCTGCGCATGCGGCACGCCGATGACGTCCTTGCCGTCGTTGGTGCCGCCGGCGGTATGCATCTGGGTGGCGTCGAGGAAGGTGGCGCCGCCCAGCACGCGCACGCCGCGCAGCGGCTGGCCGTAAGCGGTCAGCTCCAGGCCACGGTTGCGCTGTTCGCCGTCGATGCCAAACACTTTGCTGAGCGGGTCGGTGATGCCCTGCGGTTGGGTGGTGGTGAACAGCGCGGCGGTGGCGCCGTAGCGGCCGGCGTCGAACTTGGCGCCGACTTCCTTCTGCACCGAGACGTAGGGGGCGAAGATGTCGCCACGGTTGACGGCGGTGGAACCGGCAATCGCGCCTTGCAGCAGGCTCTCGACCCGGTTGGCGTACAACGATACCTGCGGCGTCAGTTTGTAAACGATGGCGGCGATCGGCGTGTTGGCGCTCTTGCTGTAGTAGGCGTTTTGTATGCCGGTGTTGTAGGCATAACCCACCTGCTTGATGTACTGGTGGCGCACGCCCACGGTCAGCAGCAGGGTATCGTTGAGGAAGCCCATGCTGTCGACCACCGCTTCGCTGATCAGCGTAACGCTGTTGGTGGTGCGCGGCGCGGTCAGATCGTTGAAGAAGCTGGTCAGCGTCGGCAGCGCGAGGGCCGGCGTGTTGTACAGCGTGGTGGTCTGGTAGGCCGAGGTGGCGTAGGCGTTGCGCGAATCCATATTGAAGCCATTGGCGGTGGCGGCGATCTTGTGGCTCACCGGGCCGGTTTGCAGCGTCGCGCGCACGCCAACTTCGCCGGTCTTCACCAAGTCCACGCGCGCGTTGTCGAAGCGGCGAATGGTGCCGGTGCTGGCGTTGGACAGCGTGATGGTGCTGCCCAAACGATTCAGCTCATGGCTTTCGCGGCCGCCCAATGCGGCCCACGCCACCACGTCCTTGGCGATGTCCAATTCGGAACGCAGCGTGCCGAACAGATCGCGCTCGCTGGAGTAGTCCCACGGCTGGCCGTAGTTGGACGCGCCGTCCGGCGCCGCCGGTACCACGGTGGCGGCGTTGACCGCCGGCCGCGCGTTGGACAGCTTGACGCTTTGCCAGCCCAGGTCCGCCGACAAGCGGAAGCCACGGCCACGGTAATCGGCGCCGATCGCGCCTAGCTGCACTTCGCGGTCTTCGTTGTCGATGCCGGTGCCGCCTTTACGCTGCGCCAGGTTGACCCGCACGCCGTAGCGATTTTCATCGCCGAAGCGACGCGCGATGTCGGCTGCCAAGTAGGTCTGCTTGCCGGTCTGGAGGCCGGCCGAAATCTCGGTCAGATCCTGATTCGGCGCACGTTTGGGCAGCAAATTGATTGCGCCACCAATGCCGCCGCCGCCCGGCGTGGCGCCGTTCAGGAAGGTGTTGGCGCCACGGAAGACTTCCACCCGCTCCAGCAACTCGGCGGCGATGTACTGGCGCGGCAGCACGCCGTTCAAGCCGTTATAGGCCAGGTCGTCGGAGTTGACCGGGAAGCCGCGTATCACGTACAGCTCCTGGTAGTTGCCGAAGCCGCGCGCGACGCGTACGCCGGGATCGGCTTGCAGCACATCGGCCACGCTACGCGCCTGCTGGTCCTGGATGAATTGCTGGGTGTAGTTGGTGCTGTTGAACGGCGTGTCCATCACGTCCATGGTGCCGAGCAGGCCGACGCGGCCGCCTTTGGCGACCTGGCCACCGGCATAGGTTTTGGACAGGCCGGCCGCCGAGGCGTCGGCGCTGGCGCTGACCACCACGGTTTGCACGTTGGTGTCGTCGTTGGTCTGCTGCGCATGCAGGGGCAGGGCGTACAGCGAGGCGAGGACAGACAGGGTGAGAGGTTTCAATACTGGGAAGTGGGACATGGAGACTTGGTAGTTATAAGTGGTAATGTTGACAGCATCGTCATCATACCACTACAATGAGAACAATTATCACTTAGATTCACATTTGCCCCTCCCCGTCGGTACGTCAGGTAAATGTCACCATGAATATGATGCAAATCCTGATGAATTACCGCCTTGGCGTTGCCTCGCGGGCACTGGCGGCAATCGGCGGCAGCTATGCCGTTTCTTCACTAGCAGTTACAGCGCTGGCCCTGCTGCTGCCCGGACGCGCGGTCGACCGCGTGGTCGCCGCCACCCTGATCGGGCTGGTGGTGTTTCCCTGTGCCGTGATGTGGTGCTTCGCCACTCGTACCGCGCTGAAGGCGTGGTTGGGTCTGATCGTTACCGGGCTCGTGCTCGGCGCAATCATTCTGATCGGAGGCCGCGCGTGAAAGAGGGCTTCCGTCAATCCATGGCCTGGCTGCACACCTGGTCCGGCCTGCTGGTCGGCTGGGTGCTGTTTCTGGTGTTCGCCGGCGGCACCGCCAGTTACTTCCGCAACGAGATTACGTTGTGGATGAAACCCGAGCTGCATCAAGTGGCACCGGTGAAGGTGGAGCAGGGCGTCGCCATCGACCATGCGCAGCAACTGCTGCAGCGGCGGGCTGACGCCAGCCCGCGCTGGTTCATCTCTTTGCCGTCCGAGCGCGAGCCGACCGTGCGCGCCACCTGGGCGCCAGCGCCATCGCCGACTCCCGAGCAAGCCAAGCCGCGTGGCCGCCGCCGTTTTGAAAGTGCCAGCATCGACCCGGCCACCGGCCAGGAAGTCAGCGCCGCGCGCGAAACCCGGGGCGGTGAATTCTTCTATCGTTTGCACTTCGACCTGCACTACATGCCGGTGATCTGGGCGCGCTGGATTGTCGGCATCTGCGCCATGTGCATGCTGGTGGCGATCATTTCCGGCATCGTCACGCACAAGCGTATTTTCAAGGACTTCTTCACCTTCCGTCCCAACAAAGGCCAGCGCTCCTGGCTGGACGCGCACAACGCCACCGCCGTGCTGGCGCTGCCGTATCACCTGATGATTACCTACACCGGGCTGGTGACGCTGATGTTCCTGTATCTGCCGTCCGGCATCGACAAGGTGTATGCCGGCAAGACCGACGCCTTCTACGCCGATCTGAATGGTGGCCCGGATGCCGACGTCAAAGCATCCGGCAAAGCGGCGCCGTTGACTGCATTGGCGCCGCTGGTGGCGCAGGCCAGCCAGCATTGGGGCGGCGCGTCGGTTGGTCGGGTGGTGGTGGATCATCCTGGCGACAGTGTGGCCACGGTGACGCTGACGCAGCAGGAAGGCCATGCGATCAGCTCCAGCCTGCCGACGTTGACCTTCAATGGCGTCACCGGCGCCTTGCTGACCGAAACCGACAAGAGCGGGGCGGCGGTTGAAACGCGCGGCGTGATGTATGGCCTGCACATCGGCCGCTTCGCCAGCCCGCTGCTGCGCGCGTTGTTCTTCCTGTCCGGTTTGGCCGGTTGCGCGATGGTGGCTACCGGCGTGCTGCTGTGGGCTGTCAAGGAACGCCCCAAGCATCTGAAGGCGAGGGCCGGCCGCATTGGCTTTGGCCTGCGGCTGGTGGATGGTCTCAATCTGGGCGGCATCGCCGGTCTGCTGATCGCGTTTGGCGTCTACTTCTGGGCCAACCGCCTGCTGCCGGTGGGACTGGCGCAGCGGCCGGAGTTGGAAATCCAGTGCTTCTTCACCGCCTGGGGCATCGCCGCCGTGCTGGCCCTGGCGTTCCCGCTGCGCTGGATGTGGCGAATCCAGCTGGCGATCGCCGGGCTGCTGCTGGTGCTGCTGCCGGTACTGAATCCGCTCAGTGGCGGCGCCGGTTTGTTCACCAGCGTGGCGGCCGGACTGTGGCCGGTGGCCGGCTTCGATCTGGTGACGCTGTTGCTGGGTTGCGGCCTGCTGTTTGCCTGCAAGCGTCTTGGCGGCGCCAAAGCCGCAGCCAAGGTCAAGATGGCGAAGGTGGCGGCATGACGGCGCTGGTGACGTTGTGCGCGGCCATTGCCGCATGGTCCGGCGCCACCGGCGGTTTCGCGGCACTCAGCCTGGCCATGGATCGGCATTGGGAAGCGCTGCATGGACGCGGCAATCTGCCCAGTGACCGGCAACGGAACTTGTTGCGCTGGGCCGGCACGGGCAGCCTGCTGCTGTCGCTGCTGGTGTGCCTGTTCATGTGGGGCGCGTCGCAGGGCTGGGTGGCCTGGGCCGGCACGCTGACCGCCGCCGCTATCGGCCTGGTACTGGTGCTAAGTTATGCCGCCGCTGCGATCGTGCGTGTTGGCCTGGCGGCCGGCGGCGTGGCTGCCGTCAGCCTGGCGCTCACGCTGGCAGGGCTCATGGCGTAATCAGCGGTGCCACCACGTCCCGCACGCCGGCCAGACCGAGTACGGTGAGCAGCACGTTCTGTGGCGCGGTGTGGGCATTCTGCGCCGACCACCACTCCAGTTTCTCCGAGTGATAACCGCCGGAGCTGCCGCCGCCGGACATGGTGATGGCCGGTATGCCGAGGCTCATCGGCAGGTTGGCGTCAGTGGAATGCGCGCTGTCCAGCACCGCTTTGCGGCCCTGCACGGTGGCGGCGGCCAGCGCGGTGCGCACGATCAGCGAGTCGGCCGCCATCTTGCCCGCCGGACGATCGCCAATCAACGCGATGTCTGCGCTGATGGCGTTGGCGCCGCTGGCGTTCCAGCGCGCGTTGGTGTCGGCCACGCCTTGCTGTATGGCGGCGCGCAGCTCCTGTTCAGTCTTGGCCAGCAGCGCGGCGTCGGCCGAGCGGAGATCGATCAGCATCGATGCCTCGGCCGAGATGCTGTTCACCGACTGCCCGCCTTGCACCACGCCGACGTTGAAGGTGACCTTGGGCTGGGCCGGCACCCGCAGGTCGTCAATGCGGGCGATCACGCGGCCGGCGGCATGGATGGCTGACGGCAGGCCGAAACCTTCGTAGCTATGGCCGCCCGGTCCCTTCAGGCTGACTTTGAAGCGGCGGCTGCCGGCGCCCATGTAGGTCACTGGGTCGCCATCGGTGCCGAGCGCCGGCTCCAGGCCGATGAAGGCCTTGATCTCCTTGTGCTGCGCGAACAGATGCTTGACGCCTTTCAGGTCGCCCAAGCCTTCCTCTCCCACGTTGGCGACGAATAGCACATCGCCCTCGGTCTGCAGCTTGGCGTCGTGCAGCGCCTGCGCGATGGTCAGCATCGCGGCCAGCGAGCGGCCATTGTCGGCGATGCCGGGCGCGTACAGGCGACCCTCGCTCTCGCGCACAGTCAGATTGGTGGCGGCCGGGTAGACCGTGTCCAGGTGCGCGGCCAGCGCGATGGTCGGTCCCTTGCCGCTGCCGCGATGCAGGCCAAGCACATTGCCCGCTTCATCGATGCGCACTTCGGCCAGGCCGGCCGCCTTCAAACGCGCCGCGTAGTCGGTGGCGCGCGCCGCTTCTGCAAAAGTCGGCGCCGGGATGGCGTTAATCGCCAGCATATTGGCCTGCGTGGTCGGCTCGTTGCGCTCGATGTAGGCCAGCGCCTGTTTGACGGCCGGCTGGGCGGCGATGCGCGCCAGCGTGGTCTCCTGAGCATGGGCCGGCAGCGCGGCGATGATGGCGAGACTGAGTAGCAGGTGTTTCATGAAGCTCCGTTAGGGTAGTCCGGCGATCAGCGCCAATAGCGCGTCCACATCCACCGGTTTGACAAAGTAGTGATCGAAACCGGCGCTGTTGGCCTGTTCGCGGTCCTCGCGGCGGCCATAGCCGGTCACCGCCACCAGCGTGGCGTGCGCGGTGTGTGGCAAGGCTCGCAAGCCGCGTGCCAGCTCGAATCCGCTGATGTCGGGCAGGCCGATGTCGAGCAGGCACAGTTCCGGTGCATCGGCCTGCGCCAATTCCAGCGCCGTCATCGCATTGTGCGCCACGCTGACTTGATGACCGGCGGCCTGCAGCAGCAGTTGCAGCGTCTGTGCAGCGTCGACATTGTCGTCTACCACCAGCACGCGCAGCCTGCGCGCCGGGCGCGCGGTGTGGCCGGGCAGTGGAGCGGCCGGCTGCTGTTCGGCGCCGGGCAGGGTGATGGTGAAGGTGCTGCCTTTTTGTTCGCCCTCGCTGTCCACCGCTACGCTGCCGCCGTGCAGTTCCACCAGCGACTTGACCAGCGCCAGACCCAGTCCCAACCCGCCCTGAGAACGGTCCGAATTACGGTCGGCCTGGGCGAACAGTTCGAACACCCGGCTGCGCAGTTCGGGCGACATGCCGATGCCGTTGTCGCTGACGATCAGCAGCACGTTACTGCCCTGGGCGCGCGCGGCCAGCTTGATGGCGCCGCCGGCCGGGGTGTACTTGGCGGCGTTGTTCAGCACATTCACCAGCACCTGCACCAGCCTTTTGTGATCGCCGTTGACCACCAGCGGCGCAGGCGGCAGTGTGACGTCAAAGCGGTGCTGGCGCGATTTCAGTAGCGGGTCGGCCTGTTCCACCGCGTCGTGCATGATGGTGGCGACGTTTAGCGGCACCCGCGTCAGCGTCACCAGACCGCGCGTCACGCGCGACACGTCCAGCAGGTCGTCCACCAGCCGCGTCATGTGGTGCACCTGGCGCACGATGATGCCGGCGGTGCGCTGCACGGCGGCGTCGCTGGCGTGGCCGCTCTGCAGCAGTTGGGCGCCGGCGCTGATCGGCGCCAGCGGATTGCGTAATTCGTGGGCCAGCATGGCGAGGAATTCGTCCTTGCGGCGGTCGGCCTCGCGCAGCATCTGCTCGGATTTCAGATGCTGCAGCTCTTTTTCCTGCAACGCTTCTGCCATCGCGTCCAGCGCCTGCGCCAGTTCGCTGATTTCTTCTTTGCCGTAGCTGATGCCGCTGCGCGCTTCCAGTGCGCCGGAGGCGATGCTGTTGGCGGTGTTGGCCAGCAGCTTCACGCGGCGCAGCACCAGCACGTCGCCGACGATCCACGCGGCTAGCAGCGCCAGGCCGATGGTGGCGGCCAGCGCCAGGAAGTCCAGTATCTGGTCATGGCGCGCGCTGGCGGTGATCTCGTCGGCTGGAATGCCGATGGTCAGCGTGTAGTCGGACAAGCCGTTGCTGCCGACCCGCGCAAAGCGGTGCAGCCGTTCGATGCCATCCGGCCCGGTCAGCAGCACCGGCTTGCCCGGTTCGGCCGCCATCGCCACCCGCATTTCGGGCGATACCTGCTTGCCGAACCACTGCTCCGGATTGGGTTTGCGCGAGATGATTTTGCCTTCGGAGTCGGTGGTCAGCAGCAGCGATCCGGGCGGCAGCTTGATATCAGCCACGAAGCGATCCAGCTTGGTCAGGTCGAGCGCGGCGAAGACCACCGCCTTGACGTTCTGGTCCTCGTCCATCACCGGGTAGGTCAGGTTGACGGTGTGCTTCTGGATCACGCGGCCGAAGATGTAGCCGCCGGCGACGAAGCGCTTCAGATGCACGGCGCGGCGGAAGTGCGAGCGGTCGGCCAGGTTGACCATGGACTTGGCCGGTATCGCGGTGCAGGTGACGTCGCCGTTCATCTGGATCAGGCCCAGATTGGCGTAGTCGGGGTTCTGCTTCTGGATGTTGGCCAGCAGGCGGCTGCAATGGGCCTGATCGCCCATCAGATCCGGAATGCTGGCCAGATCGCGCAGGATCTGGCGCGCGCCGGTGATCGATTGCGCCTCATTGGCTGCGGCCAGATTGGTCAGGCGCTGCAGGTTTTCTTCCGCCACTTCGACCGCGTGAGCGCGCTCGCGCATGCCGTTAACCACGGTCATGACGGCGATCGGCGCGATCGCCAGCAGCACCAGCAGGATCAACCTGCTGCGCAAGCTATTTAGCCGAAGGAGCAGAAAGGCCATGCGCCGGCGTCAGTCAGGACGGTAAAGGGAGGCGCCGAAGCCGATGATGGCTTGTACGCCGCGCCGCAGCGTGGCCACGTCATCCGAGATGTAGCCGATGCGGATGTGATGCGGCACGCCCAGCGCATCGCCCGGCATCACCGCCACCCGGTGCCGCGTCAGCAGCTGTTCGCTGAATTGAACTGCGTCCATGCGCAGTGGCGCGATGTCGGCCCACAGGTAGGGGCCGGAGGCGGGGCGGCGCATGGTCAGCCACGGCAGGCCATGCGCCAGGTCCAGCACCAGGTCGCGGCGCTGGCGGTAGTCGGCCAGCATGGCTTCCGGTTCGCCGCTTTCGAAGGCGGCCGCCATGGCCTGCTGCACCAGCATCGGCGCGGCGGCGGTGATCGGCCCTTGCAGCGTTTCCATCGCCTTGACGATGTGGGCCGGCGCCACCGCGAAGCCGGCGCGCCAGCCCATCATGGCGTAGCTTTGCGAGGCCGAGTACAGCGAGACGATGCCCAGTTCGCGCCAGTCCGGCCGCGCGGCCAGGCTGACGTGGGAACCTTCGAAGATCAGCTTTTCATAGCTTTCGTCGACGATGGCGCGGGTGCCGCTGCGTTTCAGCCAGGCCGCGATGCTGTCGATTTCAACGCCGCTCAGCACCGCGCCGGTCGGGTTGTGCGGGTTGTTGATGATGAGGATGCGCGCCGGTGGCAGACTGTCGAGAAAGGCGTCGCTCATTTCAGCCGGCAGGTCGATCAGGATCGGTTGCAGCTCCAGCAGCCGGCAGGTGGCCACGTAGGCCGGCCAGTGCGGCTTGAAGATGATGACGGCGTCGCCCGGATCGGCCATCACGTACAGCGCCTGATACAAGGCCTGCTTGCAGCCGTTGGTGACCAGGATCTCGGCCGGGGTAGCGGGAATGCGGTTTTCCTCCACCACCTTGGCCGCCAGCCGGGCGCGGATGCCGGCGTCGCCGGGAACGTCGGTGTAGGGCAGGGGAGCGTGCAGGCTTTGCCGCACCGCGTCCAGCACCGTTTGCGGTGCCTGGAAGTGCGAAATCGCGATCGAGAAATCGATGACATCCTCGCCGCGCGCTTTCATGGCATCGACGCGACCATGCATGGCCGTGGTAGCAAGCGGCTGGGAGCGGGCAATGCGGCGAGAAATATCCATTTTGATTCTCTTTAGGAAAGATTTATTCTACTTCAATCGGCCTCGGGTGCAAGTAGCATTTGGCAATCGTGCGCCGACGTCTGGTATCCTAATGAAGTTAACTAACGAGGGATTTATGCCGTTCACAACAAAAACAGTTTGCCAGGCGCTTGCGCTGGCCTTTATCGGCGCTGCGGGCGCCGCCACCGCCCAGGCGGAAGACATCATCAAAATCGGCCACGTCGCCGCCACTTCAGGCCCGATCGCCCACCTGGGCAAGGACAATGAGAACGGCGCACGCATGGCGGTCGACGAATTGAACGCCAAGGGCGGTGTGCTCATCGCCGGCAAAAAATACAAGATCGTGCTGCAGGCCGAAGACGACGCCGGCGATCCGAAACAAGCCACCACGGTGGCGCAAAAGCTGGTGGACGCCAAGGTGCAGGGCGTGATTGGTCACGAAACCTCGGGCACCACGATTCCAGCTTCGCGCATGTATTACGATGCCGGCATCCCGCAGATCACGCCGTCGGCCAGCTCGCCGCAATACACGCGCCAGCGCTACAACACCACCTTCCGCAACATCGCCAACGACGAGCAGCTCGGCCCCGCGCTGGCGCGTTACGCCATGCAGAGCATGGGCGCCAAGCGCATCGCGGTGGTGGATGACCGCACCGCCTACGGCAAGGGCTTGGCCGACGAATTCACCAAAACCGTCAAGCGCACCGGCGCGGCCAGTGGCGCCAGCATCGTCTCGACCCAGTACACCAACGACAAAGCCACCGACATGACGGCGATTCTGACCGCCATCAAGGCCACCAAGCCGGACATGATTTTCTTCGGCGGCATGGACGCGGTGGCGGCGCCGATGCTGCGCCAGATGAAGCAATTGGGCTTCCCGATCAAGTTCATGGGCGGCGACGGCATGTGCTCGGACTCGGTGCCGCGTCTGGCCGGTGACGGCATGAGCGACGGTCAGGTAATCTGCGCCGAAGCCGGCGGCGTCGAGCCGTCGCAGGAAAAAGGCATGGCCGATTTCCGCGCCGCTTACAAGAAGAAGTACGGCATCGAGGTGCAGACCTACGCGCCGTATGCCTACGACGCGCTGATGACGATGGTGGAAGCGATGCAGAAGGCCGGTTCGGCCGATCCGGTCAAGTACCTGCCGGTGCTGGCCAAGATCCGCCACAAGGGCGTGACCGGCAACACCGCCTTCGACGCGCGCGGCGATGTGCAGGACGGCGTGCTGACCATCTTCACCTTCAAGAACGGCACCCGTTCCAAGCTGGCGGTGGTGAAGTAAGCCTTACTGCTCCAGCCCCTTCAGGTGCTGGACCGCGTTGGCGTTCGCTGGATCCAGTTCCAGCGAACGCCGGTAGTTGACGATGGCCAGCGGCTTCTGGCCATCGATCTCATACATCTCCGCCAGACTGTCGTACAGATTACCGCTGTTCGGGTACACGCTGACGGCCAGCTTCAACGCCTCAATGGCGTCCTTCACGTAGCCCACGCGCTGCAACTCATAACCCCAAAGATTCATTTGCGGCTCACCGATGCTGAAGGTGCTGTCGGCCTGCTTCATGCGCTCATAGACTTCCTGCGCATGGGTGTAACCGCGTTGGCGCAGTTCCAGCGCCAGGTTCTCAAAGCTGGGCGGCTTGGCGCTGGCCTTGCGCTGTTCGATGGTCATCAGGTGGCGCGGGCTGCCGTTCTGCGTGGCCGGCTTTTGCAGGAAGGCCAGCGCCTGTTGGTCTTCCTTCAGATAGGCGTTGAGGAACTGCCCCACGTAACGCAGGCTCCAGTTATACGCGGTCAGCACTTCGGCGCGGCTGTAATCGGCGGCGGCGTCGGGGATGGTGAGGCGCAAGCCTGCGGCTGAAAAATCGCCGTGCACCATCGGCTGCATGCTGAGTAAATACGTATCCGCATACTTCATGTTGTTGATGAAGCTGTAATTGGTGGAGTTCTTTGAGCTGGCCAGCTTTTCAATCGACTTGGGACGCGCGGCGATGAACATGAAGGGCACCGGCACCCGCTCCGGCGTCACGTATTTGGCGGCTTTGGCGCTGCCGTCCACCAGTTCCGGATAGTAGCGGATCGAGCCATCCAGACTCACAAGCGCGCGGATGCGGTCATCACGCGCAGCGGCAAACACATTGGAGATGCCGCCCCAGCTGAAGCCGACCACCGCCACCTTGCTGGTATCCGCCTGCGGCAAGGTCTGTGCGGTGGAGATCAGGAAGCGGATGTCGCTGGCCTGGGCTTCGATACCTTCCAGGTCGTCGGTCATGGAGCGCGTGCGCGCGCCCATGTCGGGGCTGGACAGCACGATGTAGCCCTGGCTGGCCAGGTATTCGCACAGGTCGACGTTTTCGTGCGCCGACGCGTTGAAGCTGGGCGCGTACACCACCACCGGGTAGCGGCCGGCGGCCGGTTTGGCATCGCGCACCGCCCACATTGGCTGCTCCGTTATTTGCCGCAGCAGTTCCTTGTCCTTGGCGATGCCGCGCTGCGCGATCCAGTTGTTGAACTTTTGTTCGAGTTGCGCTGGTGTTTGCGTGTAATCCTCTTCGGTCAGCTCGGTGCGCAGGTAATCGATGTAGTGGAGCGGCTTGCCGCCGGCCTGCGCCGGATACCAGACCAGCGTTTGCACCGGCCGCGCGCGTTCGCCCTGCACCGGTTGGCCGCTCAGCATGTCGTAGCGTGGCCGGTAGACGCGCGCGTAATCGTACTGCTGCAGCAGTCGCATACCAACCGGTTGCGGGCCGCGCTCCAGCTGGAACTCGAAATTGGCCGAGGCCCAGCTCAGCGAGGGCAGCAAACAGAAGGCTGCAATGATCAGCAGACGCATGGATATCCTTTTGAAAAGATTGTAAGAATATAACCATAACACAGCTTGAAGATTGGCAAGGGCTTATGCCTTATGTCATAATGGGAATGATTCTCATTCTTTCTTTTGACCTTCGTGACCCCGCTTGTGCCTTCTTCCGATAATGCCGGTTCCCTGTACAGCAGCCATCACGGCTGGCTGCACAACTGGCTATGGCGCAAGCTAGGCTGCCGCGATGGCGCGGCGGATCTGGCGCATGACACCTTCATGCGGGTGCTGGATGGCGGCGCCGTGCCGCCGCTGCGCGAACCGCGCGCTTACCTGAGTACCATCGCCAACGGCCTGCTGGTCAACCACTGGCGCCGCTTGACGCTGGAGCGCGCCTATCTGGACGCGCTGGCCGTGCAGGATGAGGCCTTGGCACCATCGCCGGAAGAACGCGCGCTGGTGCTGGAGGCGTTGATGCAGGTGGATGCGCTGCTGGACAAGCTGCCAGCCAAAGTGCGCGAAGCCTTCCTGCTGTCGCAGATCGATGGCCTGACCTATGCGGTGATTGCGGTGCAGCTGCGGGTGTCCGAGCGCATGGTGAAGAAGTATATGGCGCAGGCCATGCTGCAATGTCTGTTGATCGGGAATGGCCATGCCTGAATCCGCCGTTCTCGAATACAGTGTGCTGGAACAGGCGGCCGAGTGGTTCGCCGTGCTGGGCGCACCCGATGCGCGCGCCGCCGATCACGCAGCCTGGCAACGCTGGCTGGACGCCTCGGCCGCGCATCGTGAGGCCTGGCGCCGGGTCGAACAACTGCACGCCCAGTTGCACGCCTTGCCCGGCGCGCCCGCGCGCACGGCGCTGATGGCGGGACCGCGTCGGCGCCGCACCATCAAGGCGCTGCTGCTGCTGCTGTGTGCCGGTGGCGGTGCGGCCAGCCTGGCCTGGCGTCCGGCCGAGTTGCGCAACTACGTGGCGGCGCGTAATGCCGAGCATCGCACCGGCGTAGGCGCCATCGCCACGCTGCCGCTGCCGGACCGCACGCGCGGCTGGCTGAATACCGACAGCGCCGCCGATGTGGCCTATGACGACAGCCAGCGCCTGATTATCCTGCGCCGTGGCGAAATCCTGCTGCACAGCGGTGCCGACGCCCACGCACCGGCCCGGCCGCTGGTGGTGGAGGCTAACGGCCAGCGCCTGCGCGCGCTAGGCACGCGCTTCTCGGTGCGCATGACGGAGCAGGGCACGCGGCTGGCGGTGTATCAGGGTGCGGTGGAAATCGGCACGCAGACGGTGGTGCCGGCCGGTTCGCAGGTCGACATCGTCGATGGTCATCCCGGGCCGCTGGTGGTCAGCAGCGAGGAGGCCAGCGCCTGGTCGCGCCATTTGCTGATCGCCACCCAGATGCGGCTGGACGAGTTCCTGCGCGAGCTGGGACGTTATCGCCACGGCCATCTGGGCTGCGATCCGGCGCTGGCCGAGCTGCGCGTGGTTGGCAGCTATCCACTTGACGACACCGAGCGCGCGCTGACGATGCTGCAAGCGGCGCTGCCGGTACAGGTCCGGCACACGCTGTCGTGGTGGGTGACGGTCGTCCCGCGCTGACCATGAAGAGATTGTGCTTGCTGGCCGTGCTGCCATCGCTGGCGATGGCGGCGCCGGTGATCCCGGCCGGATCGCTGGATCAGGTGCTGCGTGCCTATACGCTGGCCAGCGGCGCTTTACTCAGTGCCGACGGCCGGCTAACGCTGGATTTGCGCAGTCCCGGCCTGGACGCGCTGTCGGCGCCGGATCAGGACTTGCCGCGCATTTTGTCCGGCACCGGGCTGGAAGCGGTACGCACGGCGGACGGCAGCTACCTGCTGCGGCAGGCGTCCTCGCATCCCGAGCTTGAGGCGGCGCCGGCGCAGCTGCCGGAAGTGGTGGCCCGCGCCGACGCGCAATCACCCTACGACACGGTGAGCCGCTTCGCGGTCAAGGGCGGCGCCCAGGTGCGCGACACGCCGCAGGCGCTGAGCATCATCGAAGCGGCGCAGATTCAGGAGCACGCGGCCAGCGGCATCGGCGATCTGCTGTGGTATGTGCCAGGCGTGCAGGCCAGCCTGGGCGAGGGTAATCGCGATAGCGTGGTATTCCGTGGTTATAACTCCAGCGCCGATTTCTATGTCGATGGCCTGCGCGACGATGCGCAGTACTACCGCGATCTGTACAACAGTGAAGCGGTGGAAGTGCTGAAAGGCCCGAACGCGATGGCGCTGGGGCGCGGCGGTTCGGGCGGCGCCATCAACCGCATCGTCAAGCAGGCGCAGTGGCGCGACATCGGCGAGGCCGATCTGCTGCTGGGGGCCTGGAACCAGCGCCGCACCAGCGTCGACATCGGCGCGGCCATCAATCCGCAGCTGGCCTGGCGGCTGAACGCGGTGGGGGAGCGTTCGGACTCGTTCCGCGATGGCGTCTGGATGCGGCGCTATGGCATCAATCCCGCACTGGCCTGGCGCGATGGCGACGGCACGCGGGTGCAGCTCAATTACGAGCATTTTCACGATTTGCGCACCACCGATCGCGGCGTGCCCTCGTATAACGGGCGGCCGCTGGCCGGCGATGCCGCGCTGTTTTACGGCGATCCGGCTAACAGCAGCAACGGCATCGACGTCGACAGCCTGACGCTGCGGCTGGAGCGCCAGGTCACGCCGTCGCTCAAGTTCACTGGCCAGCTGCATTACGCGGCCTACGACAAGTACTATCAGAACGTATTCACCGGTGGCGTGATCGATGGTGGCGCCAGCGCGCTGCTGCTGGCGTACCGCCGCAACACGCGGCGCAGCAATCTGCAGTATCAGGGCGAGCTGGAAACCGTGATCAGCACCGGCGCGCTGCAGCATCGGCTCAGCGCCGGCGTGGAGCTGGACCGGCAGCGTACCGATAACGCGCGCATCACCGGCTTCTTCGACGGCGACCAGCGCTTTGTTTATGTGCCGGTGACCCAGCCCACGGTTCACCAGGCGGTGACGTTCCGCGCCACCGATACCGATATGGCCAACGCCAGCAAGGCACAGAGCGCCGCGCTGTATTGGCAGGATCAGATCACGCTGTCGCCGCAATGGCAGCTGCTGGCGGGGTTGCGCAGTGAGCTGGTGAGGGTGGACTTCCGCGATATCCGCAACGCGCAGCAGCTGGGCAGCCATGACCATCCGCTGTCGCCGCGTCTGGGCCTGGTGTATCGTCCGCTGCCACCGTTGTCGCTGTACGCCAGCTACAGCAAGACCTATGTGCTGCGCGCCGGCGAGCAAATGGCGTCGCTGACGGCCGATAACCAGGCGTTGGAGCCGGAGGTGGTGCGCAACCGCGAACTGGGTCTGCGCTGGGAAGGCGGCGACGCGCTGTCGCTGAGCGCGGCGTTTTACCAGTCACGGCGCGGCAACGTGCTGGTGGACGATCCGGTCAACGCCGGCGAATCCGATCTGGTCGAAGGCCAGCGCGGGCACGGTGTGGAACTGGAACTGACGGCGTGCCTGTCGCCGGACTGGAAACTGAGCGCCGGCTACGCGTGGCAGCGTTCGCGCCTGACCGCCACCCAGTACGCCAGCTCGCAGGCTGGCGCGCAGATGCCGCATGTGCCGCATCAGACTTTCTCTTTGTGGAGCACCCACACGCTGACGCCGGTGCTGGAGGCGTCGTTGGGCGTGATCGCGCGCGCCAGCATGTACAGCTCGACCAGCAACGCCACCGTGTTGCCCGGCTATGCACGGGTGGACGCCAGCGTGGCATGGCGGCTGGACCGGCGCAACCGGTTGCAGCTCAGCGTTGAAAATCTGTTTGACCGCAGCTACTTCAGCGCGGCGTACAATGACAATAACATCATGCCGGGCGCACCGCGCTCGCTGAAGATTGCGCTGCACAGCCAGTTCTAAAAATATTTTCCGATTTGCGGTTCCCTTTTTTGCGCCTTGATTGGCAAAGAATGAGAGGGAGGAATACGCATGCAACAGATATTGGAGGGATCCGGCGCGCACTCGCGCGTACAGGAATGGCTACGCAACTCGCCGCTGCGCATCACGCGCGCGCGTTCGGCGGTGGCGACGGTGCTGTTGCGTCAGACGGCGCCGATCAGCGCCGAAGTGGTGTTCCGCCAGTTGATCGAAGATCACCAGAATATCAGTCTGGGCTCGGTGTACCGCATCCTCAAGCAGATGGAGGACGACGGCCTGGTGCTGCGCGACCGCCACATCACCTCCGGCGGCGTGAAGGCGATTTATTCAATCCGTTCGGAAGAGCCGCTGAGCCGCCGCTATCAGTTCCGCTGCGATGTCTGCGGCCGCCAGCAGCGCATTGCCGATGCCATCCTGGCCGGCCAACTGGCCAGCGTGGCGACGCTGGAAGGGTTTGTGATGCCGGACGAGATTACCATCCCGGCGCGCTGCCGCGATTGTTGAACGGTCATCTTTACCTTCACTTTACACAGGCCGGCCGCCAGCTATGTAATAATAAAAAGGATTCTCATTATCATTCAACTGCCGTGCCATCCCTGACTTCGCCCCCGGACATCGTCGACACACTGTACAGCAGCCACCACGGCTGGCTGCACAACTGGCTATGGCGCAAGCTGGGTTGCAGCGACGGCGCGGCCGACCTGGCGCACGACACTTTTCTACGGCTGCTGAAGGCGCGGCCGCCGGAGCCGCTGCGCGAGCCGCGCGCCTACCTGAGCACCATCGCCAACGGCCTGCTGGTCAACCACTGGCGTCGTCTGGCCGTGGAACGTGCCTATCTGGAGGCGTTGGCGGTGCAGGAGCATGACGTGGCGCCGTCGCCGGAAACCCACGCGTTGGCCATCGAAGCGCTGATGCAGGTCGACCAGATGCTGGGACGCTTACCGCTGAAGGCGCGCACCGCTTTTCTGCTGTCGCAGGTCGAGGGGTTGACCTACGCGGCGATAGCCGAACAGCTGGAAGTCTCCGAGCGCATGGTGAAAAAATACATGGCGCAGGCCATGCTGCAATGTCTGCTGATCAGCGATGCCGACAACTAAACGCAGCAGCGCGGAATTCGAAGTTCTGGAGCAGGCCGCCGAATGGTTCGGCGTGCTGGGTGCGGGCGATGCCACCGCCGCCGAACGCGCCGCCTTCCAGGACTGGCTGCAGGCCGACCCGGCGCACCGGGCGGCGTGGCAGCGGGTCGAGCAAATCCACGACAGAATCAGCGCGCTGCCGGGCGCACCGGCGGTGCAGGCACTGACGCTGCCGCCGCCACGCCGGCGCGCGATGAAGGCGCTGGCCCTGCTGTGCACCGTTGGCGGAGCGGCGGCGCTGCTGGCCAGCCGCGACGACAGCGTCGCCTATCTGGCGGCGATGAATGCCGGCCACCGCACCGCCGTCGGCGAGACCGCGCCGCTGTCGCTGCCGGACGGCTCGCAAGCCTGGCTGAATACCGCCAGCGCCGCCGACGTGGTCTACGACGGCGCGCTGCGTCGCATCGCGCTACGCCGTGGCGAGATCCTGATCCACAGCCATCACGACGCCCAAACGCCGGCCCGCCCGCTGGTGCTGGACGTCCCGGCCGGCCGCCTGACCGCGCTCGGCACCCGCTTTGCGGTGCTGCTGGACGGCGGCGAGACGCGGCTGGCGGTGTATGACGGCGCGGTGCGCATTCAAACCAGTGGCGGCCAGCAGCGCATCATCGACGCCGGCAGCCAGGTGCGGTTCACGTCCGGCGCGATCGGCGTGGCGACGGCGGTGGACGAGAACCAGGCCGCATGGCGCCGCAATATCCTGATCGCGCGTCAAATGCGCTTGCAGGACGTGCTGGCCGAACTGGCGCGCTATCGCCACGGCTATCTGGGCTGCGATCCGGCGCTGGACAACGTGCTACTACTGGGCAGTTATCCGCTCGACGATACCGAAATGGCGCTGCAAATGCTGGAGGCATCGCTACCGGTGCGCGTCCACCACCGCCTGCCGTGGTGGGTGACAGTGACGCCACGCTGACCATGAAACGCTGGATTGCTCTAACCCTGCTGCCGGCCAGCGCTGCAGCGGCCGCGCCATCAATTGCGCCCGGCGCGCTGGACCAGGTACTGCATGCCTACATGTCCGCCAGCGGCGCGCTGCTGAGCGCCGAGGCACGCCTGCTCGCGGGGCGCACCAGTGGCGGCCTGGCCGCCGTCACCGCGCCAGATCAGGACTTGCCGCACATTCTGGCCGGCACCGGACTGGAAGCGCTGCGACAATCCAACGGCAGCTACATCCTGCGCCTCGCCGCACCATCGGCCGCCGCCGCCCCGCACGCGACCACGCCGCCCGCCGAACCACGCAGCGAAGCCGAACTGGCCGCCCTACAACGCCTGCCCGAAGTGGTGGCGCAAGCCGAGCCACCATCCGCCACTGCAAGCGGTTTTGCATTAAAAGGCGGCGGCGCCCTGCGCGACATCCCGCAGGCGATATCCATCGTCAGCGCCGACCAAATCCGCGACCGCAACCTGCTCAGCATGGCCGATCTGCTCGAATACGTCCCCGGCGTACAAGCCAGCCAGGGCGAGGGCAACCGCGACAACGCCGTCTTCCGCGGCTATAACTCCAGCGCCGACTTTTACCTGAACGGCATGCGCGACGACGTGCAGTACTTCCGCGACTTCTACAACATCGACGCGGTAGAAGTGCTGAAGGGACCCAACGCCATGCTACTCGGTCGCGGTGGCTCCGGTGGCGCCATCAACCGCGTCACCAAGCAAGCGCAGTGGCGACCGCTGGCCGAGGCCGACCTGCTGCTGGGTAGCTGGCAACAGCGCCGCGCCACCATCGACGTCGGCGACGCCATCAACCCACAATGGGCATGGCGCCTCAACGCCGTGGACGAAAGCGCGGACTCGTTCCGTGACGGCGTCTGGCTGAAACGGCACGGCGTCAGTCCCGCGCTAGCCTGGCGCGATGGCGCCGGCACGCTGGTGCAGCTGAATTACGAACATTTCCGCGACCACCGCACCACCGATCGCGGCGTGCCGTCATATAACGGCCGGCCGGTGGCCACCGATCCATCGACCTTCTTTGGCGATCCGTCCAATAGCTATAACTATGTGAACATCGACGCCTTGACCCTGCGGCTGGAACGCCAACTGGCGCCGGGGCTGCAATTCACCAGCCAGCTGCACGGCGCCCGCTACGACAAGTACTATCAAAACGTATTCGCTGGCGGCATGACGGATAGCGACACCGTGCGCATACTGGGCTACGGCAGCGCGACCCTGCGCAGCAACCTGTTTTATCAGGCCGAACTGGCGTACACGCTGCATGCCGGCGGCGTCCAGCACCAGTTGAACGCCGGTCTGGACGCGGGCCGTCAACGTACCGACAACGCCCGCACCACTGGCTATTTCGACAGCCTGGGCACCGACGTGCGACTGGTGTCGGTGTCGCTGGGCGACCCGACCTTCAGCTTGCCGATCAGCTTCCGTGCCTCGGCCACCGACGCCGCCAATGCCAGTACCGCCACCAATCTGTCGCTGTACCTGCAGGACCAAATCACACTGTCGCCTGCCTGGCAACTGCTGGTCGGCCTGCGCGCGGAAACGCTGGACGTGGCTTTCCGCGACATCCGCAACGGCCTGCAACTGGCGAGTCACGATCATCCGGTATCGCCGCGCCTCGGGCTGCTCTATCGGCCGCAGGAAGCGTGGACGCTGTACGCCAGCTACAGCCAGGCATACGCGCCGCGCGTGGGCGAGCAATTGTCCTCACTGACGGTCAGCACCCAGGATCTGGCGCCGGAAGTAGTGCGCAACACCGAAATCGGCGCCAAATGGTCGCACGGTGACAGCGGCTCGGCCAGCCTGGCGCTGTACCAGCTACGGCGCAGCAACGTACTGCTGGCCGATCCGCTCATCGCCGGCCAGAATGAACTGGTGGAAGGGCAGCGCGGGCAGGGCGTGGAACTGGAACTGACAGCACGGCCGACACCATCATGGCAACTCAGCGCCGGCTACGCGTGGCAGCGCTCGTGGCTGACCAGCACCCAGTCTTCCAGCGCGAAGGAGGGCGCGCAAATGCCATACGTGCCACGCCAGACGCTGTCACTGTGGAGCACGCACACGCTGCAGCCGGGGCTGGAGGCGTCCCTGGGCCTGGTCGCGCGCAGCAGCAGCTTCAGCTCGACCAGCAACCTGGTGCAACTGCCGGGCTATGGCCGTCTCGACGCCACGCTGTCTTGGCAAGCGACGCCAACACTGCGCCTGCAACTGGCGGTCGACAATCTACTGAACCGCCAGTACTACGCCTCAGCCTACAACGACAACAACATCTCCCCCGGCGCCCCACGCACCCTGCGTTTGCGCTTGCACACGCGATTCTGAGTATCGGACTTAAACTAGCTTCGTTGTGACAACGACTGCGGGTTTGGAGTTTATCTATTTGACTGCTCCCGCCCCGAAGCCGACGGTCAGACTCATCTCTTTTTATCCGACTAAGAGCTTTCGAAGAAATTGGAGCGTGGGCGATTCAACGTGAGTGCCAATAAATCCCCAGTCCTCAGCGAGCTGATATGTAGGTCCATATCCGCCGATTACGAATTCCCGTTGTGTCTCCGCTGCCGTCCGGGATAAAAATGATACCAACTGGTCGAATTCGGTCGGTGAGAGTCGTTCTGCTTCAAAGTTCAAGCCAAGGTTCCAGTCCGGCAGGTCATCATCACGCAAATCAGCAGTACGTGGAAGCTTTTCGTTCACCAGTCGGGCGGAAGAAATACTCCAAGTCGGCAGAAAATTGGCGAAGGCTTCGGCTATTTGGGAACTTACCCCATCGAGATTACTGCCATCAACGTATGCGTATGCGTTAATCATGGTTACATTCTGACTTATCTGATTACAAAATCTACTAGAGTGGAACGTCCGTATATGGACTCCTCCTCGTTTGCAAACATTCCGTCTTTGACTTTCAGGTACGACTGCTCACGTATATTCGGTCTCTAACTGCATTGCCCGCTTTCGGGCAAGGACCATAATGGGCTATTCGCGCGCTGGCTCCCTATCGCTATTTCGGGCTCGAAAGCCACAGACACTCTCGGGTTCTGCCAGCGCCGGTTCGACCTGTTGGCCATCATCGGCATGTTTCGCAATCGTGGTTGGATGCTCCTTTTTACCTACTCGTTAATGCACCGCTTAAATCACCACCAGCCCTGGTTGGTAGTCGGTGCCCTTGGTGATCATCGCCCAGGCGATACGCGCCGTCTTGTTGGCAAGCGCGACCGCCGCGATGTTGTGGTGCCTCGTCTCAGCGATGTGCGTTACCCATCGGCTCATCCGATCATTCTTGCTGGCCGCCGTTCGCAAAACTGAACGTGCCCCGTGAATCAACAACGTTCGCAACTGCGCATCACCCCGTTTCGTAATGCCAAGCAATCGCTCTTTTCCGCCAGAGCTGTTTTGCCGTGGCGTCAGCCCCAGCGATGCCGCCATTGCTCTGCCACTGCTGAACTGCTTGGCGTCGCCGACGTTGGCTACAATCGCGGTCGCGATGATCGGTCCCACTCCGCGTAATTGCTGCAACCGGCTAGCGACCGGATCGGTTGATGCCGCGATTTCTATCTCCTGATCCAGTTCCTTGACCCGCAGTTCCAGGTTCAGTAGATCGAGCCACAGGCCACGCAGCATACGCCGGAAACGTTGCGTCAACCCATTCTCCAGATCCTCCAGCCACAGCGGAATGGCGGCGCGCAGCTGGATCATTTCTCTCGGCGCCACCAAACCATATTCGCTGCACAGCCCGCGGATCTGATTACCCTTGGCGGAGCGTTGACTCACCAGCTCCGCCCTGATCCGGTGGATCGCCTGCAAGTCCTGCTGCTCGACTGACTTAACAGCGACATAGCGCATACTCGGCCGGCTCATCGCTTCGCAGATCGCTTCCGCGTCGTTGGCATCATTCTTGTTGCTCTTCACGTACGGCTTCACGAACTGAGGCGCAATCAGCTTCACGGTGAAGCCGCGTTTCTGCAATTGCCGCGCCCAATGGTGTGCACCGCCACAAGCTTCCATACCAATCTCGCAGCCTGGCTCTATCTTCTCCAGCAGCGCCGACAGCCATTCTGCACGGCTTAGTTTTTTACGCCAGACGACCTTTTCGCAACGATCCACCC
This sequence comes from Duganella guangzhouensis, assembly GCF_009674535.1. Lineage (GTDB taxonomy): Bacteria > Pseudomonadota > Gammaproteobacteria > Burkholderiales > Burkholderiaceae_D > Rugamonas > Rugamonas guangzhouensis. The sequence goes on along the minus strand of NZ_WKJK01000009.1, from coordinate 245,842 downwards.
CATGCACCTGAAAGACATTCTTGGCCAGATCGACGCCGACGCGGATAATCTTCATCGTGGACTCCTTCTCTTAACTGGTTGTGTGGTAACTCCCAGTTTAGGCGCCTAGACGCCGACAGGTGAGAAGGAGTCCATCCCATTGCTATTGGCCGGTTGCAACCATTGAAGAATGCGGAAATTTCCCCAATGATTTTTAATCTTCCATGTATAGCGCATCTTTCAAAGCTAATGTTGCCGCGATTTCGAAACTTCCTTCATTTGAATCCTGTTCGTGATATGAACCATCAATTATCCGAACTCTAAGTCCATCTGACACATAGGAGCCGAACATTGCACCTGGCTCGAATGACCTAGACACTCCTCTATACACGGCATCTTTGAACAACTCAGGTATTTGTCGAGCAGTGACCTCCCAAGAGAACGACAGTTCTGCTGGCGCCGATTCGACTATCAAGACAACCTGCCCGTATCGATGTAATCCTCCAGACTGTCTTACGATACGTCCCACACCACGCACGGGGAGGCACAAAACAGATTTCATCATCAATGTCTCTTATTGGCCGGTTCCCGTCTTACATTTTATTGCCAATGTATGTTCCATCCAGACTCGGCAATGAACTGATACACACCGTTCAAAGTGACTAGCCACGAGTCGAAAGCTCTGTTTGGGTTTGTTCCATCGCTACCGGCCCACCATTCAAAGATAAAATAGCCGCCAGTCTTTTCCGCGTCATACTCGACCCGAATCTGATGAGCTGGATGTTCAGAATTTACGATAGTTCCTATTGAATTTATTTTTACCATACCTGATTCTATCCGACGCGCTTTCCTTATCTTTCGTCCGTCCGCTGCTGGCCGTGTGCCGTCGGCAGCCTGTCTGAGGTAGCAGCCCCTTTGCGGACCGTTGTGATTTTACATCGATCTTTTACTCAGCGATGACCTTCGGATTTACATAGCGATCTACAGCGAGTTTCGATACCAAAACTAAAACTACGACCATCAAAACAACGATTCGTAGTTCGTCAATGTTGGCGATCAGATCCCAAAGGCTAGCGCTGCCGGACGAAACCAAACTATAGATCTCGACATATCGCTCAAACGGCAAAACGATGAGCCACACTAACGCAAGGTAGTTGAGAAAGCGATTCTTAGAGGAAAGGAAATAGATGTTCAAAAAGATCATCCCGATGTGCTTCAGGTAAAAAAATTGGTCTGCGCCACTAACATCACGATGAGAAACCAAAGAGATCAGAGTCAAAATAATGTAAGTCACCAGCAAACCCACTGCGGTGTAATAGAAAGCTGGCCTCTCTCGAAAGACACTCATCGATACCCCTCTAGAAAATAACTTTATATGTCGGAAATTGCCAATATAACATGGTAACTTTGGAATAACATCGGTCGGCCATTTGTCAGGCTCGGCAGAACAGAGTCGAGGGGCGGCTTTTGGCCGACTTACGCCGTCCTTATCAAGTGCATAGGCCTGCATGTTGGCTATCATCGACCATTGGTCTGGTAATCGGTCCCTGTACTGTAGAGCCTATAAGGCATATTCGCTTGCTCTGCCCAATCACCCAGTCCTCGCAGCAGATCCTGTAATAGCGGGGCATCCAAATGTAATCCCAAAGGCCAAATCCCAACATAGCCAAATGGCGTATCTTCGCATGGCACATCAAAGATTTCACCGCTCTTTTCCGCCTTGAGACTATGGGTGTACATGTGAACATTTTTCGTAAAATCTATAGCCCAACCGTTGTATCTATCTTGCATTTTACTCGCTTGATTTCTCAAAAATTGAATGGCGGCTCTTGGCCGTCTACAGTCTACGATCCCAGGTCGCTTTCGAGTAATAGAAGCGAGTTGACTTCCTCATCGTTTGGCTGCCACTCAATACCCCGGATTTCGTAAATTTTGACCAAACCAAGCAAGGTCAGCGGGTCATCAGCTCTGAAAACACTTATTGAATTTTCTGCGACATACAGTCTTTCATTGGATGTTTCTCTTGTCACGGTATAGCCAAGCTTACGCAAAATGCTCAAAGCTGGTGCAAGCGTATTTCCAGCCGCTGTAATCTGAGTTCGACTAACCATATCAGAAGTTTTCATTATTGTAATTCCTAAGAGAATATTTCCGAACGGCAGCTATTGGCCGTCAGCGACCTCCAAAAAGCGATTCAATAAATTCTGCACCGATGTGCTTTCCATCCTGTGAAAGGTCTAACACTTCGCCCGTTTCAATCATCCATCTAAGTCGCTCTTTGACTAAACTGATTGCCAACGACAGCGCTTGAATTGAGCTAATTCCCATGATGTCAGCATAACGTCCCTCAAAGCCAAATATTGCACAAGGACATGCCCAGTCCGTATCCTGCCTGTATGGCGCACCAATCATAATTTGCATAGGAACTGTAGTACCATCATTTTTATACCAGATGAAATCATGTGTCGCAATGACGGTGGGATTATCAATTTTCATCATATTTTTTTTGTACTCCAGCTTGGCAACCATGAATGTCCGCTGCTGGCCGATCTCAGCCACGATAGGCCAACTATAAAAATCTATTTCGTGAAACAGGTTGCTTGGACTTTGCCGGAAGAAACATCTACCGAGCATACGAAACCAGCAAAATTTCCAACTACGAGTGGTGTCGTAGAGATGATGTTCGTATATGCATCAATAGTGCCACAGCCAATGTCATCAGCACGCCAAAGCACATTTCCATCGAGTGAATATGCGAACAGATTTCGAGCCGACTCACCTTTGGGAAATGCCATATAGTCGAAAAGCACAATAATGCGGTCATCAATCTGATATGCATCGACAACCGGATGGTCCACGGAGAACTGTCCTCCTGGGTGATGAATACAGCCATCTCGAGATTTAATCTCCATTCATACCTTCACATCGCGATGATTTCAAAAATAAAGTTCAATATGATGTCTGCTTGTGGCCGTTAGCGTTACTTCCACATATAGGAAGCACCACGTACCACATTATTAATCGCCAATTCACTTAGCCAAGAATACTTTGTCTTCAATGCGGCGCAAGCTAATCCTGTGCCACTCTCAAAGCTCGGCTGCATCCAATGAGTAGAAGAGTTGGCCTCCCGCCAAACTTCCTCAACAAGAGCAGCATTTTTTACCGTAAGCCCTTTTGCAGCTAACGTTTCACGAACATAAGCCCATGGCATAGCCCAGTCTGAGAACTGCTCAAGCGCTTCACTGACTTGCTGATTGCTGTTCATATTTTCCTTCAACCATATCGCCTCCGTCGGCTTTTGGCCGTTAGCCGCAGTGACCGGAATTCAAGTACGCAGTTAGCTCCACAGTATCCATTTGAGATACGGTATCTTCAATCATTTCAAGCGCCAAAAAACCTTCACGACTACGTACGAAGCTTGATTCGGCATCAGTCAATTGCCGTTGCAAAATGCGTTCGCAATCGATAAGAATTTTTGTCTGCCAAGCTTTGACTGTTTTCTCGTTGTTCTTCATGCTCTTCTCGCGAGGGTCTGTATATGGACTCCTCCTCGTTTGCAAACATTCCGTCTTTGACTTTCAGGTACGACTGCTCACGTATATTCGGTCTCTAACTGCATTGCCCGTTGTCGGGCAAGGACCATAATGGGCTATTCGCGCGCTGGCTCGCAATTGCTTCTTCGGGCTCGAAGGCCGCAGCCGTTGTCGGGTTCTGCCAGCGCCGGTTCGACCTATTGGCCATCATCGGCATGTTTCGCAATCGTGGTTGGATGCTCCTTTTTACGTACTGACTGTTCTACTGTTTAAACTACTACTGTTCCGGGCTGGTAATCAGTGCCCTTGGTTATCATCGCCCAGGCAATGCGCGCCGTCTTGTTCGCCAGCGCGACTGCCGCGATGTTGTGATGCCTCGTCTCGGCGATGTGCGTCACCCAGCGACTCATTCGATCATTCTTGCTGGCCGCCGTTCGTAATACTGAACGAGCCCCGTGAATCAACAGCGTTCGCAACTGAGCGTCACCGCGTTTCGTAATACCCAACAATCGCTCCTTGCCACCTGAACTGTTCTGCTGCGGCGTTAGCCCCAGCGACGCCGCCATCTGCCTGCCGCTGCTGAACTGCTTCGCGTCGCCCACGTTGGCCACAATCGCTGTGGCGATGATCGGGCCGACGCCGCGCAGCTGCTGCAACCTGGTGGCAACCGGATCGGTCGATGCCGCGATTTCTATTTCCTGAATGGCTGCTCTCAGTTGAATCATTTCTCTTGGCGCCACCAGGCCAAATTCGCTGCACAGACCACGGATCTGGTTGCCTTTGGCGGAACGCTGACTCACCAGCTCCGCTCTGATCCGGTGTATCGCCTGCAGGTCCTGCTGCTCGACCGATTTGACCGCAACGAAACGCATACTCGGCCGGCTCATCGCCTCGCAAATTGCCTCCGCATCGTTTGCGTCGTTCTTATTACTCTTCACGTAGGGTTTGACGAACTGCGGCGCGATAAGCTTCACCGTGAATCCGCGCTTCTGTAATTGCCGGGCCCAGTGATGCGCACCGCCGCAAGCTTCCATGCCCACTACACAACCTGGCTCAATTTTCTCTAGTAATGCCGTAAGCCACTCGGCACGCCCCAGCTTTTTGCGCCACACGACCTTTTCGCAACGATCAACAGCATGTACTTGAAAGACATTCTTGGCGAGATCGACGCCGACGCGGATAATCTTCATGGTGGACTCCTTCTCTAAACTGTTTGTGTCGAAACTTCAGTTTAGGCGCTGAGGCGCTTAGTGGTGAGGAGGAGTCCATCCCATTGCTTCTGGCCGGTAGCCGCCGGCCTCATCCGACGTACACTAAAGCAACAATGCCGGCCGTGGGAATGACGATTACAGCAGACTCATGAAGCTTTTTAACAAATGCCCCAGGCTTGACCAATGCATCAGAAAGTGTTTTCGATAATTCGACGTCCATTCGCGCACATCCAGTTCCCGCCATCCATCTGTCCTCAAGGGTGAGGCCGTCTCCAGTGATTATGTATGGGGTCTGTGTCCATGCACTCTGACCATGACTCGATTCAGAATCTAGTGCAATCATCCCATGCGCGGCGATCTTCGACTTCGTCTCATCGGCCAACTTAAAAATCGCAACGCCGCACCCCTCTCTGAAACCCGACTCGCCATCGATCAACACAGCATCACCGGTCAAAATTTCAGGCGGAATCTTCTGCCTATACCAATCACGTTCATATGCCTTAAAACTGAAATAGGACCCAACAACGGCGATAGTCGCTAGCGCGATCACAATCCACAGTTTGAATCTCTTCAGATATAGCATTCTATAAGGTGCGTCCATTGAATGTCAGGTATTGGCCGTACCTAGACTCACAGATCATAGGTGATTGCCAAACCTAACGACACTTCCTTGCGAATTGTCAGCGTCCAACCAGTTCTTGAATTCGGTTAGTAGTATGCCTTCGTCAGACTCAAAGATGTTGCCAACGTGAGAAATCTTGACCGCATCAGAGAGCGCCTTTAGATCCCGCATTACTTCAAACAATCCGACTATTGCGGGCTCATCCCATTCCAGCCCCATCCTATAATCGAGAGCGATGAAACCTACGTCCAGCACGAATACACCCAGATCAGGAATCCGCGCCCCAGCCGTCGATCGCAGACCGCTGAACACGACATGAAATGCCTCCGCATCCCCATCCAAGAAAGCGAGCGCCGGGTTTTCGCTAAATCGAATTGGAGACTCCACGCTTCGACTTTTTGACCAGTAGTATGCATTTTCCGAAGCTAGATGAGTCGCTCGGCCTTGAATGAGCGCGTATGCATCACCGACAACGCGCTCCTGCCCAAAATCAAAATTGATGTCAGGTAGCGAGCCGTCGTTCAAGTGTAGGATTTCGCGTACTTTGTCAAAACTCATCTACGATTAAACCTCACATGTTTGAAGGTCTGCTCTTGGCCGTATTCGGCCTATTTCCAATAGGATATCATCTTGCTACCTTGAAAAGTTCACGCTTTGTCACGATTGGGCTGAAGCATCCCCTGCAACACTTCCGAAGGTGGCAGCGTTACAGCGACTCCAACTGCTTGAGGGCGTTGGCGTCGCCCGGATGAAGTTCCAGCACGCGTTGATAGGCGCGCTTTGCCGCTTCGCGCTGACCATTGACGGCCAGGGCTTCGCCTAGGCTATCTTGGGCGTTGTAGCTCGCGGGGAAGCGTTCGGCGGTCAGTTTGAGTACTGCCAGTGCGTCAGCCGGACGACCCGCCGCCAGCAGACGGTAGCCCCAGTCGTTCAGTTCGTCTTCCTGCCATGGCTGGTCGGGATAGCGGTGTTCGATATCGGTGGCGGCCTGGTTGGCCTGGTCGTAGCCGCGTGCTTCCAGCGCGACGCGTAGGCCGGGTACGCCGCTCAGCGGTAGGTCGGGGATATAGAGGGCGGCGAGTTTGTCGATCATGTCTTCCGGGTAGCTGCCGGTCAGATTGGTGAGAATGACGATGCCAACCTTGTCTTCAGGGTAGAGGTAGAAGGCGGCGCGGCCGCCACCGGTCATGCCAACGGCGCGATGGCTGCCTCGTTGCAGGATCTGCCAGCCCATGCCCCATTGGCCGACGTGGCCGTTGTTGAAGGCAACCGGCGTCCACATGGTGTTCAGCGTGGTGTCGTTCAGCAGCTTATTTTGTTGCAGGGCGAGCAGCCAGCGGGCCATGTCGATTGCACTGCTGTTCATCCCGGAGGCGGCGCGGCGGAAGGGCAGGAAGCGCTCGGAGACGGCTGTAAGCGTTTGATTCGCACTACCTGGCATTGACGAGGCGGCGGTCGGGGCAGGGTAGCCGTGCACCTTCGGGCCGGTCCATTGCCAGCGGTAGGTCGGCGCTTTGCGCGGGATGACGCTGTAGGCATCGCCATAGGCGGTGCTGGTCATGCCGGCCACGCGCACTTGTTCTTCCGCCAAAGGCGCGTCCTGCGCACGTCCCTCCAACTGATTGATGATGCGCTGTACTAGCATGTAGTTGGTCTGGCAGTAATGAAAGCGGGTGCCCGGCGCGAACAAAGGGGCTTGCGTTCGCAACCAGTCCCAGGCGGCGGCCTCATCGGTTTCCACTGTGGGCGCGCGAAGCACGTCGGGCAGGCCCGAGGTGTGGCTCAGCAATTGGCGGATGGTGACGCCGTGCCAGCTGGGCGGCAGGTCGTTTAAGTAGCGCTCCACTGGCGCCGCCAGGTCGAGCCGGCCCAATTGCACCTCTCGCATTGCCGCCACGCCGGTAAACGCCTTGGTGACCGAGTTGATGGCGAACACCGTATCATCACTCACCGGTACGCCGAATTCGACACTGGCCGTGCCATAGCTACGCACCAGCGCAATGTGGCCATCTTTTACCACGGCCACGGCCATGCCGGGAATGCGCAGTCGCTGCATCTGCGATGCTACGTACTGGTCGACCTGGGCCGCCACCGGCTCAGCCGCGTTGGCGATGTTGAAGTCGAGTAGCAGCAGGAATAGTGCCTTTATTGCAATGGCGCGGATGAAAATCGTTCTCGACGACATGCCTTCCTCCTCTGTGGTCCACGTGATCCGAGCACTATATCGCGAACTTTTATGTGTGCCGATATCCGTGTTGTGAATCGACTTAAAAATAATTCGCATTCGCAGTTCCCTTTTGCGTTTGTCGCTTGGCAAGGTAGACATGGAAGCTATTTTAGAGCCAGCCAGGGTGCCGTTTTGCCCAAGCCAGCCAGTGACAACAACTGCCTTATGGAAGATTATGAAATCGACAGACAAGAACGCGGGCATCAAGAGCCGCAAACACGCAAGTTCCAAACTGAACCGTCTGCAGGCCGCCGCGCTGGCCTCGCTGGCCATGCCGCTGGCGCTGCACGCGGAAACTGCGCCTGAGCAGCCGCAGAAACTGCCGGAAGTGGTGGTGGACGGTGCCCGCACCAGCGATTTCCAGGTGACCAAGTCGGCCAATCAGAAGTTCACCGCGCCGCTGCTGGATACGCCTAAATCAGTGACGGTGATCCCGTCGGAAGTAATTTCGCAGACCGGCGCGGTGTCGCTGACCGACGCGCTGCGCACGGTGCCGGGGATTACCATCGGCGCCGGCGAGGGCGGCAATCCAGTGGGCGACAATCTGTTCATCCGCGGCTACAACGCGCAGACCGATACCTATATCGATGGCATCCGCGACAGCGGTTCAGGCTCGCGCGAAATCTTCGATCTGGAGCAGATTGAAGTGGTCAAAGGTCCGAACTCGGCCTACGGTGGCCGTTCGTCGGCTGGTGGCGGCATCAATCTGGTCAGCAAGATGCCGAAGGCGGAAAACTTCATTAACGGCAGCGTTGGCGTTGGTTCGTCCGAGTATCGTCGTGGCACGCTGGACGTCAACCGCATGATCAACGACGACGTGGCGGTGCGTCTGAACCTGATGGACCATAATGCCGACGTAGCCGGCCGTGGCCCGGTTGGCGGCAGTCGCTGGGGTATCGCGCCGAGCGTGGCGTTTGGTCTGCACTCGAACACCCAGGTCAACCTGAGCTACTACCACATGCAGTCGGATGAGCTGCCGGATAGCGGCATTCCGTTCAACAACCCTATCACCAGCGGCACCAATCTGAGCAAGAACGGCAACGGCACGCCGATCAGCGTCCCGCGTGATACGTTCTACGGTCTGGTGGACCGCGATTTCCGCAAAACGCAGTCGGACATCGGCACCATCGACGTGCAGCATCACTTTGCCGATGGCACCGTGTTCCGCAACGTAACGCGTTACGGTAAAACCAGCAACGACTATGTGTGGACCCAACCGGATGACTCCAAGGGTAACACCGTGGTGTACGGCACTGTATGGCGTCGCGCCAACAGCCGCACCACCAGCACCGATTCGGCCGCCAACGCCACCAGCCTGACCGGTAGCCTGGTCCTGGCTGGCATCAAGCACAGCTACACCACCGGCGTCGAGATCAGCCGCGAGGACACCGATCGCAGCAGCTATATCTTCACGCCAGGCACCAACAATCCGCTGACCAGCGGCACCACGTGCCCGACCGCCGGCGCTGCCACGCTGTACAACTGCACCACCACGGTTAATCCGAACCCATACGATCCGTGGGCTTACACCGCGACCGTTTCGCCGGCGCGCAACAAGATCGTCACCAATACCCGTTCGGCTTACGCCTTCGACACGGTGGAGTTCTCGCCGCAGTGGCTGCTGAACCTGGGCGTGCGTTGGGATGACTATCGCAGTGCGCTGGACGTGCCGCAGTACACGCTGTCCGGCGTGACCACTGCTGCCTCCCATGCCGTGGTGAACGCGGACTTCGCCAACTATCAGGCCGGTCTGGTGTACAAGCCATCGACCAACAGCAGCGTGTATGTATCTTACGGCACCTCGTCGACCCCGCCGGGTAATGACGGTGGCGATGGCCTGGATGCGCTGACCACTGCGATTCAGAACCTGAAACCGCAGGAAAGCAAGAACTACGAGCTGGGCACCAAGTGGGAAGTGCTGCCGGGCGGTCGTCTGTCACTGAGTGGCGCGATCTTCCGCAGCGATATGAGCAATGCGCGCGTGACCTCGCCTGACGGCACCTCGCAAAACGTCGGCAAGAAAACGGTGAAGGGTGTGGAGCTGGGCGCCAGCGGCAACATCACCAAGGAATGGCAAGTGTTCGGTGGCTATACCTATCTGGATGCGCGTGTGGCCGATAACGGCTATGTGAACGTGGGTACCACGGCGGCGCCGATCTACACCGCCTCGCCATACAACGGCAATATGTTCCCGACCACGCCGAAGAACAGTGCGTCGCTGTGGACTTCGTACAAGCTGCTGTCCAACTTGACGGTGGGTGGTGGCGTCAGCTCGATGTCGCGCGTGTACGCCAACGTCAACAACACCAAGTACGCGCCGGGCTACAGCCGTTACGATGCGATGGCCAGCTATGACGTCAACAAGCACATTACGCTGCAGTTGAATATCCAGAACCTGAACAACAAGTTCTACTTCGATAAGGTGTCGTCGCCGCACTATGCCGGCGTGGCGGCTGGCCGCAGCGGCACGCTGACTGCCAACTTCAAGTACTAAGCCTTCCAGCCCGCTACCCAGCGGGCTTTTTGTTTTACAGGGTTCCCTTTTGTGTTGGCATGCTTGGCAAAGAAGAGAAAGGAACCCCAGCGATGTTGACTCTATCCCCTGAAGTGCGCGATGACGCGGTAACACTGCAAGTGCAGGCGTGGTTGCGCAAAACTTCACTGCGCATGACCGTGGCGCGGATGGCGGTGGTGCAGGTGCTGGCCTGTGCTGGCGCGCCGGTGGACGCGGCGTCGGTGCAGCGCGCCTTGCTGGCCAACGGCGGCGATGCCAGCCTGGCCACGGTGTATCGCATACTGAAGGAACTGGAGCAGCATGCGCTGGTGGAGCGGGAGTGGCACCACACCGCGCTCGGCACCCATTCCTGTTACCAGATCCGCAGCGGACCGGAACGCAAGCGCAACTGCTACTTCGAATGCGATGTGTGCGGAAGGCGGCGCAAGGTGGCCGAACCGGCGCTGGCCAACCAGTTGGTGGCGGCGGCCGGCCACGAGGGCTATAGCCCGTTGCAAGAGCTGATCGTCATATCGCGTTGTTCCGCCTGCATCAAGTAGAAAATTTGGCTTGGCCGACGCGCTGCGCACGGTAGATACCGGTGTGGCCGGAGCAGGCGTAGCTGACCACGCAAGCCAGCAGCGCGTAGATGCCGATTTCGGCGCCGAACAATTCCATTGCCATCAGCGCGGATGCCAGCGGTGTGTTGGCGGCGCCGGCAAATACGGCGACAAATCCCAGTCCGGCCAGGAACGAGAAGGGCAGGTGCAGCACAGGTGCCAGCGCATTGCCCAGCGTCGCGCCGATGTAGAACAGCGGCGTGACTTCACCGCCTTTGAAGCCACTGCCGAGCGACAGGATGGTGAAGATCATCTTGCCGAAAAAATCCCACGGCGGCAGCATTTGCTGGAAGGCCGCCATGATGGTCGGCAGGCCCAGTCCTAAATATGCCTGCACTGGCAGACAGTAAGCGGCGAGGGCGATCAGCAGGCCGCCGCACAAGGGGCGCAGCGGCGGATAGGCGATCCAGCGTTTCATCGCGGCGCCGGCGGCGTGCGTGGCGCGCGCGAACAGCATCGCGGTCAGGCCGAACAGCACGCCAGCAATCATGGTGGCGCAGATGGTCCACGCGCTCAGCGGCGGAATCCACGCCACCGCATAATGCGTGTGATGGATGCCGAGTAGCAGACCGGTTTGATCGGCCAGCAGCGCCGCGATCAAACAGGGCAGCATGGCGGCGTAGTTGATGCAGCCTATGCTCAGCACTTCCAGTCCGAACACGGCACCCGCCATGGGGGTGCCGAACACCGAGGCGAAGCCGGCGCTGATGCCGGTCATCAGCAGCAGGCGCCGCTCTTCGGCCGCCAACCCGAGACGATGCGCCAGCTGGTCGGCCAGCGCGCCGCCCATTTGCACTGCTGTTCCCTCGCGTCCCACCGATGCGCCAAACAGATGCGAGACCACCGTCGCACCCAGCACCAGCGGCGCCATGCGCAAGGGGATGGTGGCGCGCGGGTCGCGGATTTCATCGAGCAGCAGATTGTTGCCGGCTTCGACCTGGCTGCCAATCCGCAGATAGATCCAGCCGACCGCAAAGCCAGCCAACGGCAGCAGCCACACCAGCCATGGATGCTGGCCATGCAATGCTGTGGCCCGCTGCAGCAGAAACAGGAAGAGTGCGGAGGCCGCGCCGGCCAATAGCGCAACGGCGCTCGCCAGCAGCGACCAGCGTAGCAGGTGGGTCAGCGCGGCGCGCGGTTCGGAAGGAAGTAGATTGAGCATGCTTGTTCCAGTTCAGGGTTACGACGGACCTGGACAAGCAAGGGAGTGCGATGGACGCGTGCCTACATCCCCTGTTGCCAGGTATGAATGTAGGCATCATCAGCCACAAGGGCGGTTAAAGGAGGAATGCCATCTCCTTGCGCCAGTCTAGCACAGCCAGGACTGGCGCGTGGGAGCGTCAGGCGCCTGGTGGGGGGCCGCCGCCGTCACCGCCTGGGCCGCCGGGACCACCCGGACCGCCAGGACGACCGCTCCAGCCGCCTTCTTCTTTCTGGCTGGACGAGCTGGCGCCGCCGAAGCGGTAGGAGAAGCCGACATACACCACGCGGCCGTCGAAGTGGCGGCTGCTGGTTTCACGCAACGTTGAGCTGTCGACGATGGTTTCCATCTTGTTGGTGTTGAACAGGTCGGTCACATTGGCCACCAGCGTCAACTGCGGCGTCACGGTGTGGCGCAGGCTGACGTTGACCGAGTGGGTCGGCGAACGGTAGCCGTCGCCGGACAGGGTCTTGCCGCGTGCCTGCAGTGCCAGCTGGATCTGGTCGGCGGCGTCGTACTGGTAGTTCAGGCGCACGCGGCCGCTCAGCGAGTTGGCGGTGCGCGATACCAGCGTGTTGCTGTCGTCGTAGAAGCTTTGCTGTGCGCGCATCAGGTTGCCGTTGGCGTTCAGCGTCAGGTCCTTGGTCAGCTTGCCGCTGACGGTGAATTCCAGGCCGCTGGAGTGGCTGCCTTCGCCATTGGTCTTGGTGGTCAGCAGCACGTTCGGCGAGACGAAGTAACGCTGATCGACGATGGCGTCGGTGTCCTTGCGGTAGTAGCCGCGCAGATTGGTTTCCAGGCCGCCGAACTTGGTTTCGTAACCCAGTTCGAACGAGTCGGTCTTGGTCGGTTTCAGGTTCGGGTTGCCGGAGGAGACGTTGAATTCGTCGCGGTAGGTCACGTACGGATTCAGGTCGGCCGCTTGCGGACGGCGGATGCGGCGCGCGTACGAGAAGCGCAGGTTGGCATCGGCGGTCAGCTTGTAGGTCGCGAACGCGCTCGGCATGTAGTTCAGGTAGTGGTTCTTGGCCTCGACATCGCCGGTGATCTGCTTGATGTCCATGTCGGTGTACTCGGCGCGCAGGCCGGCCAGAGCGGTCCAGCGTTCGTTCAGGCGCAGCTGGTAGTTGCTGTACAGCGCGTACACGGTTTCGTCCAGCGCGTAGCTGTTGGTGCGGCCGGTGTTGACGGTGGCCACGCCGGTGGTTGGATCGATGTCGGTGTACAGCGTGTCCGAGGTGTTGTCGTTGGTGGCCACTTTGTAGCCAGCCTTGGCGACGCCGCCCCACAGCGGACGCTCGTAGTCGCCGGTGAAGTCGATGATGCGGGTGCTGAAGTTGTTGTGCTGCTTGGCCTGGGTGTCGGGCGTGACTGGAATCGTGTAGTCGTTGTAGTAGTCGCTGATGTTGTCGTTCAGCGAGGTCGACACGCGCAGGTCGATCTTCAGCGTTTCGCCCGGCAGTTCGCCTTTGTGGTCGTAGCGGCCGCCCCAGGCGAAGTTTTTGCTGTCGCCGGTGCGGTCGGTGCTGCGCACGTAATCGCTGGCCGAGGTCAGGCTGGTGGCGCCGTTGATGTAGTGGTCGGTGCCGATCTGGTCGTTGGTGCGGCCCTGGTAGGAGGCGCTGCCGGTGAGGGTGTCTTTGGTGTCCACGTTGTAGCTGACGCTGCCATTCAGGCCAGCCATGTCGTTCAAGCCTTTGCCGATCGACTCCTGGCTGCTGTGGACGAATTCGCCGCTCTTGGTGTCCAGCGTGTCGCGGCTGGTTTCAGCCACCGAGTTGCGGCCGTCATGGCGGAAATTGGCGCTGCCCTGGAAGCCCCAGGCGCCTTCGTTGTAGCTGCCGTTGATCGCGCTGTTGTAGCGGCCGGCGGTGCCGTAGTTGCTGTTGACGGTGGCGGTGCCGCCCGGCTTGCGGTTGCGGCGCATCACCAGGTTCAGGATCGGGCCGCCGCCGGCTTCGTTGCCGAATTCGGCGCCGGGGTTGTTGACCACTTCGACCGATTCGATGTCCTCGGCCGACATGGCTTGCAGCGCCGGGCCGCGGTTATCGCCTTGCAGCATGGCCGACGGTTTGCCGTCCACCATGATTTGCACATTGGTGCTGCCGCGCAGCGACACCGTGCCGTCCGGGTCGACGCTGACCGAGGGCACGTTGTTGAGCGCGTCGGCGGCGGTGCCGTTGCTGCTGGAGATGTCGGATTTGACGTCGTAGACCTGGCGGTCGATGCGATTGGTAGGACGCTCAGCGGCAACCGTCACTTGCGGCACGACTTCCTTGGCCTTGGTGGTGGCCGAGGTGGTGCTCGTCGAAGTGGCTGGCTTGGCGGCTGGCTGGTCGGAGGTGGTGGTTTGGGCGTAAGCTGGCAAAATCGCGCTGCCGGTCAGGCAGCAGGTGAGCAGAATTTTTTGCATGGTCAGTATTAGGTGGTGAGGTTGCCATTGTACCAGTGGGAAAATGGCAAAATAGCGTGGTTAACGCTTCTTTACCTGAGCTTTACATACAAGGAGAATGTGATATGGCAAGGGCTTGCGCGCAGATTGGCAAGGATAATTACAGCACCCGCATCGAGGTCGGCGGCCACGCGCTGATGGCCGATGAACCGGTGCGCAATGGTGGCCAGGACGCAGGTCCTGGTCCCTACGAATTGTTGCTGGCAGGGCTGGGCGCGTGCACCGCGATCACGCTGCGCATGTATGCCGACCGCAAGCAGTGGCCGGTGGACGCGGTCGAGGTCGGGCTGCATCTGACGCACGGAGACGACGACGCCATGCTGGTAAGGCGCACGCTCACCATCAACGGCACGCTCAGCGACGAGCAGCGCAACCGCATGGCCGAAATCGCCGAGAAAACCCCGGTCACACTGACCCTTAAACCCGGTCTGCGCATCGACACCACACTAGCGCCGGTATGAGGTAGATCAGCACCCCAAGGTTGAGCATTCCACACAATCTCCTCACATTCAGTTTATTTGCGTGAGGGGCATATGGGGAACCGGAAAACATTGGGGCAAACCGTACTTGACCTGTTTGGCAACTTGGGGAATCTTCTGGCTGAGGCCAACCTGCCTGAGGGGACGGTGCGCGCGTATCTGTTCGGTGGCTGCGCGGTGCATATGTACGTGAATAGTCGTTTGAGTGTCGATATCGATGCTGAATTTGACTACAATCTTATACATCGAGAAGACGTCTTACTCGCCCTTTCCCGTCTGCGTCCTATTGACTTTGAGCACCCGGGATTGGGACCGTTCTTATTGGACTTAGACCCGCGTTTCACCACGACCTTGTGCCCGTTGCACGTGGACTATCAAGATCGTGCGGTGCAATTGGAACTAGGTCAAAGAAACACGGTGCCACTGACCGTATGGCTGCCGAGTCCTCTGGATTTGGCAATATCCAAGCTGGGTAGATTTTCAACAGTTGATATCGACGACATTCTGCTCCTGCTTAAACAACCCGGTGCTTGTTGGGCCGAGTTCGAACGGCTTGCAATGGAGTCCTCGCAGTATTACGTTGGGCCAGATCTGGCAGGGGCAATTGCCCACTTGAAGTGGCGTTATCAGGAAAGGGGTGATGATGATTTCGGTGACTGATATGCTGAATCGGATAGCACGAGACGGGCTCGGGTATGCAGATCCTGAGGATGTCATTCACATCGCCAAAAGCGTTTGGTATTACGATTTGATACCAGACCTCAGTGCTGTCAACGGACCATTCCGTAACGATGTGGGTTACTTGTTTGATTGCCTGGCTCGCTTCAATGTCCTGACCAAAGAACGCAAGTTGGCGTTGATCGATGCCGTTGCCCCATACAAGCCTGCCTGTCCAATGCCGTCTGAAAATTGCCTTGATCCGCGTGCAATTGCGTGGGGGGCTAGCTACGATTTAAAAGCCTTCATGGGCGACATCCTGCCGTTCCAGACGCGGCATTACGCAGCTGGTCACGGCTGGTGAAGCTCAGACCGGCGCGGTGGTGACGTATTCGAAGATGCGCTCGGCGCTGGCGTCGGAAATGCTGAGGAAGCGGGCGCCGTTGCGATAACGGCCCTGGGTGCCGACCGGATTGCTGTGCAGGACGGTGAGGGTGATGTCGTTGCGCTCGCTGCTGCCGGGGAAGCAAAAGCTCAGCACGAACTGGGCGTCGGCCAGCAGCTGGCGATCGCTGACAAAGGCGACCCCCATGCGGGATATGTCGATGATCTGCGCCGGCGCCGGGTGGTCGCCGTGGAGATCGGTGATGTAGGCATCTACTTGCAACAAGCGCCGTACATGCTCGCGTCTAGGGTCCATCGGGGTTTGGGATAGCCTGTGAAAGCAGTAGTATGACAGATCCGCTGGTCAGACTGCCAGCGCCGTGTGATGGCGCACATACCGGCGTTGCGATCTTGACTACGCTGGTGGTATGACAACCTCCTCCCACCAACAAATAGAACGCGTGCTGCGCAAGGTGTTTGGCATCGAGGCGCTGCGCGACGGCCAACGGCGCGTGATCGACAGCGTGCTGGCCGGCCGCGATACGCTGGCTGTGATGCCAACCGGCAGCGGCAAGTCGCTATGCTACCAACTGCCGGCGCGGCTGCGGCCGGGCCTGACGGTGGTGGTGTCGCCGTTGATCGCGCTGATGAAGGACCAGGCCGAGAAGCTGGAGCAGGCCGGCATCGCCAGCGCCGCCCAGGTCAACAGCAGCCTGTCGCGCGCCGACGAGCTGGACGCGCTGGACGCGATCGAAAACGCTGGCAAGGACGTGGTGTTCTGCACGCCCGAACGGCTGGCCACGGACGAATTCCAGCAACTGCTGCGTCAAGCCGATATCGCGCTGGTGGTGATCGATGAGGCGCACTGCATCTCGCAATGGGGTCATGACTTCCGCCCGGCCTATCTTGAACTCGGCGCGGCGCTGGCGGTGCTGGGCCAGCCACAGGTGCTGGCGCTGACCGCCACCGCTACCGACGATGTGATTGCCGACATCCGTACCCAACTGGGACGGACGGCGCTGCGGGTGGTGAACACCGGCATCTACCGGCCCAATCTGCAGTACCGGGTGCGGCAGGTCACCAACCCCGAGGAAAAGGACGCCACGCTGATTGAATTGGTGCGCGCCACGCCCGGCGTCGGCATCGTCTACGCCGCCAGCGTCAAAGCGGTGAAGCAGGCGTACCAGCTATTGGCCGATGCCGGCGAAAGTGTCACGCTGTACCACGGCCGCCTGAAGGCCGCAGAACGCAGCGAGAATCAGAACCTGTTCATGAACGGCGAACGACGCGTGATGGTTGCCACCAACGCCTTCGGCATGGGCATCGATAACACCGACACCCGTTTCGTCATCCACTACCAGGTGCCGGGCAATCTGGAAGCCTATTATCAGGAATCCGGCCGCGCCGGCCGCGATGGCGAGGATGCCGAATGCACGCTGCTGTACTTCCATGAAGACACCCGCTTGCAGAAATTCTTCCTCATGAAGAGCAAGGCGCCGGATGAAAAACATGAACTCGACCGCGAAAAGCTGGAGCGCATGATCGGCTACGCGCAAAGCGGCTTTTGCCGCTGGAAGCTGCTGCTGGATTACTTCGGCGATGCGGCGCCGGGCTTCGAGCGTTGCTGCCGCTGCGATAATTGCCGGTCGCCGCCGGCATTGTCAGGGGATGACCTCGAACAGCAGGAACTGAGTCACCTGGGTCTTGCTGAAGTTGTCGTCGGAGATCAGCACCAGGCTGCGGTGGCCGTTGCCCAGCGTGGGGCCGAACGCCAATCCTTCGAGGTTGTCGATGATAGGCAGGTTTAGCGACGCCAGATCCAGCACCAGCCGCTTCTTCATCGGCACATAGTGCGCGTCCTTCAACGTCGCCAGTTGCTGGATGTCGCTGGCGCCGGCGGCGTCGATTTCATAGATACGCACAAAGGTGCGGTACGAATCATCGTCGGCCTGCACGCCGGAGCGTTCCAGGGCCAGCATGCGGGTGTCGCTGAGCGCCAGGATTTCCGAGATGCCGTTGTCGGACTCCTTGCCTTTGCCCGGCACCGCCGGAATCGCGCCCAGCGGATAAACGTACTGGCCCAGCACCTTGCCATCGCGGCTGAAGTGTGTGATGCGATTGACCGCGCCATGGGTGGGATCGGGCGCCGGACCATCCTGATACATCGGGCCTTCCAGCGACACCCACAGCGTATTGCCATCCGGCGTAAACGAAATGCCCTCGAACGCCTGGTTGTTGCGCGGCCCGGACAACTGCTGCTTCGACACCGTGAACATGGCCGGCAGCGGCAACGTGGACAGATGGGCACCTTCACGCGTGGCATGACGCACGAACGGATCCAGCGACAGCTTCACGTCGCCCTCGCTGGCGTACCAGATGCTGCTGTCGCGCGGATCGACCCGCATGGTTTCCAGATCCGGCACCATGCCGATGCCGGGCTGATAGCCTTCCTTGGCCGGATAGGGTGTGCCTTCCGGCTGCAGCAGCGTGGTCACGCCGGTCAGCTGCACCGACGTGAACGCATGCTGGTCGTAAGCCAGTTTGGCGCGGTAGTAGCGCGCCGGATTGTGCTGCGAACGGTCGTCGCTGATCATCACCCATTCATCATTGGCGGCGTCATAATCGATGCCTGACAGGCCGCCAACCATGGTGTTCTGATAATTCAGGCGCCATGGCAAACGCTGTTCACCGATGAAGCGCAGGGCGGAGACCGTGGTGTCGGGCTGGCGCGGCGGCAGCTGTGCGCAGCCGCTGATGGCGAGTGCGCAAGCGAGGAGGGTAATCAGTTTTTTCATGGGGCAGCATGATATCACTCGATCTGCCAGTCCGGGAATGGATCGGGAAAGCGTCGCCAGGCGCTGAAGCCTGCCGCCGCTTCATCGGCGGTCAGCACACAGCCGGCAAACGCCGCCTCGATCGCCGCGCGGTCCATGCCGCAGCCGATGAACACCACCTCGTTGACGCGGTCGTCGTATGGCTCGGCCCAGCGTCCAACCGGTTCCACTGACGCGATCTGGCCGGCGCGCGAATACGCCACCGCCCATTCCGGCCGCGTCGCCAGCCACAGATAGCCCTTGGCGCGCAGCAGGCCAGGGAAGGCGAGGCCGAGGAAATGGTCGAAGCGCTGCGGGTGCAGGGCGCGCGGCTCGCGCAGCACAAAGCTGCTGATGCCGTATTCCTCGGTCTCCGGCGTATGCTCACCGGCCAGCTCGCGCGCCCAACCGGCCATGGCGCTGGCTTGCTCGATGTCGAACTTGCCGGTGCCCAGCAGCCGATGCAGCGGCACCCGGCCGCGTTCCGCGTTTACGATCTCGGCGCCGGGATTCAGCGCGTGAATCAGTGCGCGCACTTCCTGCAACCGTTCGGGCGTCACCAGATCGGTTTTGCTGACCACCACCACGTCGGCAAACTCGATCTGTTCGGACAGCAGTCCGGCCAAGGATCGATCGTCGCCTTCGCCGGCGGTTTCGCCGCGCTGCGCCAGGAAATCGGTGCTGTGATAGTCGGCCAGCAGATTGACGGCGTCGACCACCGTCACCATGGTGTCGATGCGCGCCACCTGGTTCAGCGAGGCGCCGTGTTCGTCCTCGAAATCGAAGGTGGCGGCCACCGGCATCGGTTCGCCAACGCCGGTCGATTCGATCAACAGGTAGTCGAAGCGGCCCTCGGCGGTCAGCTTGCGCACTTCCAGCAGCAGGTCTTCACGCAGCGTGCAGCAGATGCAGCCATTGCTCATCTCGACCATCTTTTCCTCGGTGCGCGACAGCGCTGCACCGGCGTTGCTGGCGCCATCGCGCAGCAGGCTGGCGTCGATATTCACCTCGCTCATGTCGTTGACGATGACGGCCACGCGCAAGCCGTCGCGGTTGGCCAATACGTGGTTGAGCAGGGTGGTTTTGCCGGCCCCCAGAAAGCCGGAAAGAACGGTGACGGGCAGGCGGGTATCGGTGACGGACATGGCTAATCTCGCTAGTTAATGCAAACGAGTTGCATATTAAGCGGATTCAAAATTAAATGCAATCGAGTTGCGTTAATTACTTTTTACTGCAGTTAGGGCAGGTGCCTTTGATGAGGAAGTCGATTTCCTGGGTGTGGAAGCCGTCCGGCAGCTTGATCTTCTTCGGCAGCGCGACGTCGGTGAAACAGGTCACCTGCTCGCAGCTGACACACTGGAAGTGCGCATGTTCGTGTGCGTGATGGCCGGCGCCGGCGCTGAAGCGCCACACCTGGTCGGCACCGGCGATGCGGTGGATCAGTTCATTTTCGGTCAACCATTCCAGCACCCGGTACAGCGTTACCGAGTCCAGTTCGGCGTGGACCTTTTTGGCCAGGTGGGTCTGGATTTCGTGGTGGGTCAGCGACTTTTCCTGTTGCAGCAGGAACTCCAGCACCAGGATGCGCTGGCGGGTGACGCGGGCGCCGGTGGCGCGTATCAATGATTCGGCATTCGAGGTTTGCATACCGCTATGGTAACACGCAGCGTGAAACCAGCTGGTGGCGCTTCCGTCATGGTTGCGGTTAGAATACCGGCCATGATGCGCCGTACCTTCCTTCACTCTCTGCTGGCATTGCTGCTGCTGTTGACCCAGCAGCTGGGGGTAACGCACGTCTATACCCACCTGGTCGCGGCCGAGCAGCAGAATCTGCAGCTCAGCGACGAAGACCAGGAAAGCGAGCATCGCAAGCGCATCGCCGCGCACAAGATGTGTGCCGAGTGCGTGTCGGTGGCGCAGATGGCCGCGGCCATCACCACCGCGCCGCTGACGCTGGCCATCTCCACGCTGAGCAGCGGTCCGGTGTCGCTGCCGGTCACGCTGCCGGCTTGCGAGCGTACCGTCTGCGTATTTCAGTCGCGCGCTCCCCCTCTGGCCTGATACCCGAAATCCGTCCTGAATTTTGAGTTTGTTTGCCGCCGGCGCCCACAAGGCGCTGTTGCGCGGCTATTCCTATATCGCTAGAGGTTTTACATGAATATCCAACGTACGCTGCTGGCCAGCGCGATCCTGTCCGCCTATACTTCGCTGGCTTTCGGCCAGTCCACCGTTCAACAGGTGGTGGTCACCGCCAACCCGTTTGGCAATACCGCCACCGATCAGATCCTGGCCCCGGCCAAGGTGCTGGCCGGCGACGAACTGCGCGACAAAACCGGCAGCTCGCTGGGCGAAACGCTGTCGCAGGAGCTGGGCGTGTCCGCCTCGGCGTTCGGCGCCGGCGCGTCGCGCCCTATCATTCGCGGCCTGGAAGGGGCGCGTGTCAAGATGCTGGAAAACGGCATGGCGGTTTCCGACGTCTCCGGCCTGTCCAACGACCACGCGGTGGCGGCGGAGGGCGCGGTGGCGCAGCAGATCGAAATCCTGCGTGGCCCGGCCGCGCTGCTGTACGGCTCGGGCGCGATTGGTGGCCTGGTCAACGTCGTCAATGAACGCATCCCGACCACGCTGGAGCCGAAGCTGACCGGCCAGGTCGAAGCGCGCGGCAGCACGGTCGACAGCGGCCGCAATGTGTCCGGCACGCTGGATGGCTCGGTCGATAAATTCGCCTGGCACGTCGATGGCAATTTCCGTAACGCGGACGATTATAAAATCCCCGGCAACGCCAAGGCCGGCGATCCGGATTCGGCCAGCGGCCGTCTGCCGCACTCGGACACGCGCGAACGCACCGGCGGTATCGGTGGCTCGTGGGTGGATAGCTGGGGCTTTGTCGGCGCGTCGGTATCGCGCCTGTCCAATGTTTATGGCATCCCCAGCGACGAGGGTTCGAAGATCGATCAGAAGCAAACCCGCTACGACATCGACAGCCTGGTGAAGGCGCCGTTTGAGGGCTTCGAGAGCCTGAAGTTCAAGGCCGGCTACACCGATTACAAGCACGCGGAAATCGGCGAAGATGGCGCGCCTGAGGTCCTGTTCAGCAACCACTCGACCGAAACCCGTCTGGAGCTGACCCACAAGCCGGTGGCCGGCTGGCACGGCACCTTTGGCGTGCAGACCGAAAACACCAACTTCTCCGCGCTGAGCGCCGAGGGCGGGCCTGACACGGTGCCGGTCACGCATTCGACCTCCAACGCCGCCTTCATGGTCGAGGAGACCGACTTCGGCCCGGTCAAGTTCAATGCCGGCGCGCGCCTTGAGCGCGTCAAGCGTGAGCCGGTGACTGGCGTGGCGCGTTCGTTCAATCTGCAATCGGGCTCGGTAGGTGGCATGTGGGCGTTCGTGCCTGGCTATGCGCTGGGCACCACGCTGTCGTACGCACAGCGCGCACCGTCGACCGAGGAGCTGTATTCGAACGGCCCGCACGACGCCACCGTCACATTCGACATCGGTAACGCCGATTTCAAGAAAGAGACCTCGCGTAACATTGAAGTCAGCCTGCAGAAGACCACAGGCCTGGTGCGCTGGAAGGCTAACCTGTTCCGCAACAAGGTCAGTGATTTCATCTATGGCCATGTCACCGGCAATCTGCTGGACGAAGACGGCAATCCGGGCGACGAGCTGCGCGAGCGCATCTTCGAACAAGCCGACGCCACCATCCAGGGCGCCGAGGCGGAGCTGGAGTACAACCCGACCGGCGCCGGCTGGTCCGGCCGCGTGTTTGCCGATACCTCGCGCGGCAAGCTGGATGCGGGCGGCAGCCTGCCGCTGCAGCCAGCCACCCGTGTCGGCGTCAGCACCGCGTACAAGATGGGCGCCTGGCGCGCCGGCCTGTCGCTGGTGCACGCACAGTCGCAAGACCGTCTGGCGTCGTTCGAAAGCAGCGACACGCCAGCCTACAATCAGCTGAACGCGAATCTGTCGTACACGCAGAAGGTCGATAATTACGACCTGACCTGGTTCCTGCTGGCGAAGAACCTGACCAACGATGAAATCCGCGTTTCGACTTCGGTGCTGAAGGATATCGCGCCGCTGCCGGGCCGTAACGTGGTGTTTGGCGTACGCGCCAAGTTCTGACGCTTAGTCGCGTGGGCGGGTCAGTTGTTGCTCGACCAGGGTGATCAGCGCCGCTTGCATCTGCTGCTTCTCGAGCGCCGAGAAGTGGCGGATGTTCAGCATCTCCAGCAGCACAAAGCCGTCCAGTGCGGTCCACACGGATAGTGCCAGGCCAGCACTATCCTCCATCAGCGCCAGTTCGCCGGTGCCGGCGTCGTACATGCTTTTGACTGGCCCCAGCAGCGACGGGTAGGAGCCGGTGGCCATCAACAGATTGGCCATCAGCTTTTTCTCCTGCGCGTTCATATTGAACGCATAGTTGATGCGGGCGATCAGAAATTTTCGTACCGAGTCCTGCGGATTTTCTTGTGGATCGACACAGTAGGCATCAACCTGCGCCCGCAAGCGCTCGGTCAGTGCAAGCAGCAGGGCTTCCTTGGATTTGAAATGGTAGATCAAGCCACCCTTGGTCACGCCCGCGCGCGCCGCTACGCTATCCAGCGTGACCTCTTGCACACCGCTTTCCATGATGATGGATTGCAGCGCATCCAAAAGCGTGTCGCGATGACTGGTGCGCGCGCCGTGAGTTGAGTTCATTTGGTGATTGATCTGATAGCAATAGTCACGTCATTTTACAACGCGTACTTTCAACGCATCGAAAATTCAGTAGTTGATATGAATCTTTTGTAATTTCCATTTCTCGCGAAAAACACTGTACTATACGTACAGTAAAGTTACTGGAGAGATCATGAAGTTAAAATTGAAGCAACGACTGATCCTGAGTTTGAGCCTGTTGCTGGTACTGTCCTTAATGATCGGCGCGGCCGGCATGCTGGGGGTGACGGCGCTGGAGCGCAATCTGCGTGAGATCGTGGATATTAATAACCCTGAAATGCAATATGCCGGCGAGCTGCATGTCTCAATACAGGACCGCATGATCGCCGTGCGCAACGTTATTCTGTTTACCGATCAGCAGTTGGTGGCTGGTGAAATCGAGCGCATCCAGCGTCAGGAAGCCAATTACAAGGAGGCCCACGATAAGCTGGGCCGCTTGTTTGCCGAGGAAGCCGGCACCACCGAAGAAGAAAAACGTCTGTTCGCCAAGTTGAGCGATTATGAAGCGGCCGTCAAGCCGGTGTTTGCCGAGGTGCTGAACGCGGGCGTCAATAATCAACGCGAATTGGCCACCAGGCTGGCGGTCGAAAAGCTGCGACCTTTGCAACGCGCTTGGATCAATGGGGCGCTGGCGCTGCAGCAGAAGGAAATGCAGCTTAACAGTGAAGCCGGCGATGCCGCCAAGCGCAGCGCCGCAGTGGCGTACAGTACCATCATGGTGCTGGCCGGCGTGGTGCTGCTGGTGAGTGTCGCGGTGAGCGTGTTGTTAATGCGATCGGTCATGAAGCAATTGGGCGGCGACCCGGCCGAGGCGCAGCGGATTGCCGGCGAAATCGCCGCAGGTAATCTGGCGGTTGCGGTGGCGGCGCAGCATGCGGCACCGGACAGCTTGATGGTGTCGCTGGAGCAGATGCGGAGCAGCCTGAGTCGCGTGGTCGCGCAAATTCAGGGCGCGGCCGATGCCATCGCCAACGCCGCCGGCGAAATCGCCGAAGGCAATAGCGATTTGTCGCGCCGTACCGAGGCGCAGGCGTCGTCGCTGGAGGAAACTGCCGCCAGCATGGAGCAGATCACGTCCACCATCGGTAACAACAGCGACAATGCGCTGCAGGGTCAAAACCTGGCCGAATCGGCGCTGCGGCGCGCGGCGGCGGGCGCGCAGGTGGTGGATCGCGTTACCGCAGCAATGGACAAGGTGTCCGCAGGCAGCGCACGCATGACGGAGGTCATCGGCACTATCGAAGGTATCGCGTTCCAGACTAATATTCTGGCGTTGAACGCGGCGGTTGAGGCGGCGCGTGCCGGTGAACAGGGGCGTGGCTTTGCCGTCGTCGCCAGCGAAGTGCGCGCGTTGGCGCAGCGCTGCAGCGCCGCCTCGCAGGAGATCCGGCAGTTGATACTGGGATCGGCGTCCGACATCGACAGCGGCGCGACGGCGGTGAGCGACGCCGGGCGTGCGATGGCGGAGATTTCGGATGCGATCGGCCGCGTGAACGGCATCATGCGCGACGTGGTGGCGGCATCGGTGGAGCAGCGCGCCGGGGTTGAACAAGTCAACGCCGCCATCATCAGCATGGACGATGTGACGCAGCAGAACGCGGCACTGGTGGAGCAGGCCACGGCGGCGGCACATGCGCTGGCGGTGCAGGCGCAGGACTTGCGGTCCACGGTCTCGGGCTTCCGCGTCGAGCAGGAACGAGCGTTGCTGCAAACGCGTGCGCTCAAATTGTTGAATTGATGCGGCTGGCGACGGCTATTCTGATCCTGTCGCTTCTCGGTGTATGCGCTCCGCCCGGCGGCGCGGCAACGCTAGACAAGTTCCGCTTGCTCACGTTTGACCAGCCGCCCTATATTCATGTCGATGCGAACGGTTTGCCGCAAGGCGCGGCGGTGGAGATGGTGCGGGAGATATTCAGCCGCATGCACGTAGCGCCGGAAATGCGGGTTTACCCGCTTGCGCGCGCCCAGGCTTTGTTTGCGCATGGCGACGCCGCCGGCATCTTCATCATGAAGAGGAATCCGGCCAGGCAGGCGCTCTACGCCTTTTCGGACCAGCCGCTGTTCACGCAGGAGGTTGTGCTGTTTGTGCGCAAAGACTCGATGATAGGCTACACGGGGGATTTGCGCGTTTTATCTGGTCGCTCGATTGGCTTGCTGCGCGGCGCTTCGTATGGCGAGGTATTTGATGCGGCGGTTGCGGGCGGGATGTTTTCACGGCTTGAGTATGTTGCGCAGGACGAGTGGAACTTCCGCAAGCTGATGGCGGGTCGTATCGATGCGGTGATTTGTGGCAGGCAAGCCGGCATGGCGATGTTGGCAAAGCTGGGCGGAAGTGCAAGCGTGCTGGTTGCGGGCAGGCCGTTGGAGCTCACCGGTAGTTATTTGATGTTCAGGAAGGGCATGGTGAGCGACGATTTTCTGCGCAGATTAAACCGTGTCATGGCGGCGATGCGGAGGGATGGCACGGCTGGCCGGATTCGGAGCAAGTACGGCGTGCAGTAGCGGCATTCAGGCATTCATGCGTGCAGGCTGTCGAGGATGGCGGCCTTCAGTACGGCGGCTTCGAGGTCGCCGCGCTTGCGGGGTGCCGGGCCGGGTGTGAACTCGGTCAGCGTTCCGTTCAGCAGGACTACGCGGTCGCTGAGGTAGAGCGCTTCGTCGATATCGTGCGTGACCAGCAGCACGGTGAGCTTGTGCTGGTAGGCGACCTTTAGCAGCAGGTCTTGCAGTTTCATGCGGGTGAAGGCGTCGACGGCGGAGAAGGGCTCGTCGAGCAGTAGCACGCGCGGTTGCGTGAACAGGCCGCGCGCGATGGCGGCGCGTTGTGCCTGGCCGCCGGATAGCTGCTTCGGCAGCGCGTGGGCCTGGTCCTGCAGGCCGACTTCTGCCAACAGGCGCGTGACCAGGCGTTGGCTGGATAGCGCGTTGGCGCTGTCGAAGGCGACGTTTTCTGCCACGGTTAACCACGGGAACAGGCGTGGTTCCTGGAAGATGAAGCCGATCTCGCGGCTGACGCCTTGCAGCGGTTTGCCATCCAGTTTGATCTCGCCGCTGAATTCGCGATCCAGGCCGGAGGCGATCGACAGCAGGCTGCTTTTGCCGCAGCCGCTGGCGCCGATCAGGCTGACCACTTCTCCTTCTTGCAGCTGTAGGCGCAGATCGCGCAGGATAGTGCGTTCGCCGTAGCGTTTTTGCTTGATGTGGATGTCGAGTGCGATGCTCATGCGTAGGAGTCGCGCCAGGCGAGGCTGCGTTGTTCGATGACGGCCATCAGGCTGTCGCTGATTTTGCCGAGGATGGCCAGCAGGGCGATCGCGGCCAGCACGATGTCGGCGCGGCTGGTTTCGCGGCCGTCGGAGAGCAGGTAGCCCAATCCTTTGCTGGCGGCGATCAGTTCTGCGGCCACCATGAACATCCAGGCCAGACTGAGGCCGTTGCGCAAGCCGGTGAGGATGGCGGGCAGCGCGGCCGGCAGCAGCACGCGTTTGGTGAGGGCGTAGCTGGACAGGCGGTACAGGCGGGCGACTTCGATCAGTTTGCGGTCCACGCCCCGGATGCCGGAGGCTACGCCCATGTAGACCGGGAAGAAGGCGCCGATCGCGATCAGCGTGATCTTGGGGGCTTCGTCGATGCCTAGCCAGAGCAGCAGCAGCGGCACCCAGGCCAGAGATGGGATGGCGCGCAGTGCCTGGAAAGTCGGGTCGAGCAGGGCTTCGACGTGGCGGCTCAGGCCCACGGCGGCGCCCAGCAACACAGCCAGCACCGCGCCGGCCGCGAAGCCGGCGGCCACGCGCGCGGTACTGGCGGCGATGTGGCCAAGCAGTCCTTGTGCACCCAAGTCGCGCAGTGTATCCACGATTTGCGATGGCGCCGGCAGCAGATTGGCGGGAATCAGCCCGCTGCGTACCGCCAACTCCAGCGCCACCAGCGCCATCACCGGCAGCAGCGCGCCAAGCAACCAGCGCCGCCAGGCCGCACCGGCACCAACGCGATGCCCTCGCTGCGCCACCGTCGCGTGTTCGTTAACATCAACACCAACGCGCCGCCCGCGCTCGGCATCTGCCACGCGTTCGCCCGTGTCGGCATTAGTGCCGATATGGTGCGCGCGCGCAGCACTCGTGGCGCGGTCGCCGGCTGTCGCGGCGGGCGCCTTGTCCGCGCCGGCCGGTCTCGCTGCGGGTGCGGCGTTGGCGGTCGCCAGTCCGGCCAGGTCGCGTGGCGCGATCGTTGGCGGCGTGGTGTCGGCGCTTGGGGTGCGGCTGATGTCGGCCAGTTGACTGCTCACCGCCGCTCCTTATGCCCGCGCGATGTACGGCTGCGCGAAGCGGGTATCCACCAGCTCCGCGATGGCGCGGTTCAGATCCGTATCCGCTTTGACCAGCGCCTCGTCCTTCAGAATCGGCGCCGCCACCTGCAACGCCTTCACATGCTCGCTGCCCGGCTGCGGATTACTGAAATCACTACGTAACTTCACCTGCAACAGCGCCACCGACAGTGACACCTTGGCCTCTTCCGACAGAATCTTCGCCGCCTCGGAAGGATTCGCCCGTATCCATGCGCGCGCCTTTTCGTACGCCTTGATAACCCGCGCCACCTCAGCCGGCCGCGTGGCGAGGAAATCCTCGCGCACATTCAGGAACCCGTAGGTATTGAACGCCACATTCCGGTAAATCAGCCGCGAACCGCTTTCCAGCTCACTGGCCGCCATGTGCGGGTCCAGCCCCGCCCACGCATCCACCTTGCCTTGCTCCAGCGCCGCGCGGCCATCGGCATGCTGCAAACTCACATGCTCGATATCGCTACGCTTCAAGCCCGCTGTCTGCAAAGACCGCAGCAGGAACAGATAAGGATCGGTACCCTTGGTGGCGGCGACCTTCTTCCCCTTCAAATCCGCAATCGTGCGGATCGGCGAATCCTTGCGCACCACCAGCGCCGTCCACTCTGGACGCGAGAAAATATAGGGAGTCTTGATCGGATTGCCGTTCGCCTTGGCCAGCAAAGCCGCCAGCCCGGCCGAAGAGCCGATATCGATGCTGTTCGCGTTCAGATACTCCAGCGCGCGATTGCTGCCGGCGCTTAGCACCCAGCGTACCTGCACGCCATCCGCCTTGAATTCCTCCTCCAGCCAGCCGAAGCGCCGCAGCACCAGACTGGTAGGCGAATAGTAAGCGTAGTCCAGCCGCAGCTCCTTGAGCGGTGCGGCGACCACCAGCGAAACAGGAGACAGGCCCGAAACAGCGGCCAGTTTAAGCAGGGTTCTGCGCTTCATGATGTCCTTGGAAGAGAGGCGTTAAATACATAAAGTATTGCATCGCCACCCACCCAAGTACACGAAGAAAAGCTGCTTTACATAGTTGGAAACCGTATCAGGCCAGCGATTCAGCAGGACCGAAGAACTCGTAATGCGTCTGCGCCGCCGGCACGCCCAGCTCCGCCAGATGCGCCTTGATCGCCTTCATGAACGGCGTGGGGCCGAGGAAGTAGGCATCCACGTCGCGCGACTGCGGCAGCCATTGTGACAACTGCTGTGGATTCAGATAACCAGTCGCATGCGGCTGAGGCGCCGCAGCGTCGGCCTTCTCATAGCAGTAGAACCGCTGCAGTTGCGGATGCTGCTCCGCCAGCGCATCGATATGCTGGCGGAAGGCATGCACGCCGGCGTGACGTGCCGCGTGAATGAAGTGCACCGGACGCTTGGCGCTCAAGGCAGCCGTCAGCATCGCCAGCGTTGGCGTAATGCCCACGCCACCGCTGATCAGCACCAGCGGCTTGTCGCTGTCCGCCAGCACAAAGTCGCCGGCCGGCGGGAACACCTGAATACTGTCGCCGACCTTCACCTGATCGTGCAGGAAGTTCGACACCAGGCCGCCCGGCTCACGCTTCACGCTGATGCGATAGGTCTCGCCATTGGCCGCTGCGGACAGCGAATACTGGCGGCGTTGCTCGCCACCGTTCACGTTGGCCAGCATACCGATGTACTGGCCCGGCTGATGCGCCACCACCTTGCCACCATCGGCCGGCGCCATCACGAAGGAAGTGATCTCTTCGCTTTCCTCAACCTTGGCGACCACCTTGAACGCACGCGCGCCGCGCCAGCCGCCTTCGGCCTGCTCGTTCTGTTTATAGATGTTTTCTTCCGCACCGATCAGGATATCGGCCAACTGACCATAGGCCGCGCCCCAGGCTTCCAGCACCGCGTCGGTGGCCACTTCCGCGCCCAGCACCTCGCGGATCGCCTTCAGCAGCGAGGCGCCAACGATAGGATAGTGCTCCGGCTGGATCTGCAGCGACACGTGCTTGTTGATGATGGTGCTGACCAGCGGCCCCAGATTCTCCAGCTTCTCGATATTCTTCGCATACATCAGCACCGCATTGGCCAGCGCGCGCTGCTGGTTGCCGTCCTGCTGATTCGATTGGTTGAACAGTGGCTTCACCCCCGGATAGTCGCGGAACAAGGACTGGTAGAAGTGGCGGGTCAGGGTTTCGCCGCCTTGCTCCAGGATAGGGACGGTGGCGCTAATAATGGCTTTGTGTTCGGTGCTCAGCATGATGATCTCTGTCTTCAGGAAGTTTCGACGTAAAGAAGTATATCATATGAATGTTTTGGCGTGCAGGCGCCGAAATGGCGCCCTCCATGCTTACAGATCGAACTTCAGCTCAGCGACGTAAGTGCGCTGAGGGTAGGGGTGGAAATTCCAGTACTGGTAGTTATTCAGGTTGTCCACGCCCAGCGCCATGCTCCACTGCTGATTGAAGCGATAACGCAGTCGGGTGTCGACCGTGAAGTATTTGCTGGCGCCCATATAGGCGAAGCCGTTGACGTCCGAGTTATCCAACGTTGAATACTGCTTGCCGCTGTAGCGCGCCGCCAGCGTTGCCGACAGCCGGTCGCTGAAGGCGTAACTGGCCACGCCGGTTGCGCGCCATTCCGGAATGCGCGGCTGCCACTTGCCGACGCTGGTCGGCATCTTCGCATTGCGGATGATCTTGGAGTCGGTCCAGGTCAGGCTGGAACTCAGATCCAGGCCATGCAAGCCGACGTCATTCGCGGCGTAAGAAACTTCCAGCCCCTTGGTGCGCACCAGATCGATGTTCTGAATATTGGTCACCAGCGTTTGCGCGTTGGTCTGCGAGTACAGCGAGTCCGTGGTGCGCTCGCCAAACGCGGTCAGGCGCAGATAGCCGCTGGCCAGTTTGCGTTCGCCGCTCAACTCCGTGGTCCACGATTTTTCCGGCTTCAGATTCGGATCGCCCGCAGTCAGTATGCCTTGCGCGTTGACGCTGCCCTGATACAGCTCGGACACCGTCGGCATGCGCACCGCGCGGCCCAGCGAAGCTTTCAGTACCCAGTCCTCGCTGGCCTGGTAAGCCAGCGCCGCCTTGGGCGAGACGTAATTCTCGCTGCGCTCGGGATGGTGGTAAGTGCCGTAGCTGTTGGCGGTCAGGCCATCGTGCGCGTGCCAATGTTCGAAGCGCGCGCCCAGCACCGTCTTCCACAACGGCGCGAACTTCCACGTATCCTGCGCATACAGGCTGTTGGTCTCGGTCTTGCCGGCGAAGCGCGAGTTGGCCGTGGCGCCCGGCGCGCCGTCGATCCAGTTGATGGTCGGATATTCGACGGTACTCAGCTTGTAGGCTTCGCGCTGATAACCGAATTCCGCGATGTGATCCGCATCCGGCCGCCACACGCCGCGTGCCGCTAGCGTATTCCAGCCGGTGCCATGCTGGTCCACCAGCCGGCCGGCACCGCCGTTCAGCGCGGCCGGCAGCGCCACGGTGGCGGCGCGCAGTTGGTCCTTATCGTAGTCATACAGGCTGGCCGCGACTTCCCAATCGAACACGCCCTTGGTATTGGTTTTCAAGGTCAGGCCGTGCATGACGTGCTGCAGATCTTCGTTGGAGAGATTGAAGTCGGTCGGAGCCAGCGTGTAGCTGCGGCCATTGATATTCACTGTCCCGCTGTAGACCGGATTGCCGGCGGTGTCGCGCAGATACGTGGTCGGGCGACCTTCCGAATCATTGCGCCACAAGCCGAAGGTATAGGTCGCGCGCATGGTGGGCGAGAAGTCGTAGGCTAGCTTGGCTTTGACCTGATCCTGCACCGTGTGATACTGCGTGCCGGCGCCTAGCAGGTACCAGGGATTGTTGGTGCGGTCCAGTCCCGCCACCGCGCCCGTCACCACCGTGCCCGCGTTGCCGACCGCGCCGGCGCTGACCGCCTTGGCCGGGAAGGTCAGCGGCTGGCCCTCGCTGTCGGTGTGGCTCACATCCACATACCACGACCACGCGCCGCTGCGATTGCCGACCGCGATGCTGCCTTGCTTGCCATCGTAATTATCGTTGGTGCCATACAGCTTGAAAGGCTGATGCGTCAGCGTCAGCTTGGCGTGCATCTCGAACTTGGTCGGCATGCGCGTGATGTAATCGACCACCGCGCCCACTGAATTGCCGCCATAGGCAGCGGAGAAGGGGCCATACAGCACATCTACCCGTTCGATTTCGTCCGGGCTGACCATGCCCCAGCGCGGCGCGAAGGTGGCGCCGTTGCCCAGATAGTTGGACAGCAGGATGCCATCCGCATACACCATCGAACGCGCGCTGTTGCCGGTGCCGGAAGCGCGGGTCGACAGCACCGCATGATTGTAATCGCCGATATAGCGCTTGCGGACCAGTAGCGACGGCAGATACTTCAGCGCGTCCTCGGCGTCGGTGGCGTTGATATCGCGCTCGATCTCTTCGCGCGTGATGCCTTCAATGGTGGTGGGGATCTGCGAAGGCAGCGAAGTAGGGCGGTTGCCGATCACGGTAACCGTGCCCAGTTGATGTTCAGGCGCGTCGTCGGCGTGAGCGGAGGCGGCAAAGGCGGCAAAAAGCGCCAATGCCAATGGAGACAGATTGGTTTTCATGTTAATCCTGATGATGCGTAGAGATACACCGCCGCCCACGCACAGCGCAGGGCAGCGGCACAAAGCGAACGATCAGGCGAAAACGGGCGGCCCGCGCGGGCTGCTGGCACTCCAGGTGTGTAGCGGTTGCGGCGCCGTGTAGAACAGCGGCGGATAGAAGTCATGGCCGCCGATGACAGCGAAACTCAGCGCGGCCGGCGGTGGCAGTACTGGCGCGCCACCATGGGTGGCGCAGTAAGGGCAATGCTCCATGCCGTGCATGGTGTTGGTCGGCGCCTTCTTGGACGGGCCGCCGACGGTACACATCTCCGCCAGCGCCGCCTCGGTGGTCGAGGCCAGCGCATGGGACACCGTCGGCGCGAGCGCGGCAAACAGGACGGCCAACATGGCGATCCATAAATGCAGCGTTTGGCGACGGAGAGATTTCAGCATGTGGCAATTATAGCTTAACCATGTTTTTTCTTGGCAACTGAGAATGAGAAGTGTTATCATTCAGACTGTTTAACATGACAACATTTCTTCCCATGCCTGCTTTTGCCTTGAACGTTGCGCCTTTCAAACTGACCGCGCTGGCCGCCGCGGTATCCCTGTTGACCGTCTCCGGCGCGCTGCACGCGCAGCAAGCCGACGATGCACCGATCGAATCGATCCAGGTGTCCGGCAGCTGGCTGGGTTCCGGCCTGCAGAACAGCGTGAAGAACTTTGCCGGCGCGCGTAGCGTGGTGGACCGGGAAGACATCGCCGACACCGGCGCCGCCAACATTGGCGACGTGTTGCGCCGCATCCCCGGCGTGCAATCGACCGACAACTCGGGCACGGCGGGCAGCGCTATCTCGCTGAACATCGGCGTGCGCGGCCTGACCGGGCGCTATTCGCCGCGCTCCACCGTGCTGCTGGACGGCATCCCGCTGGCGGTGGCGCCATACGGCCAGCCGCAACTGTCGTTCGCGCCGGTCAGCCTGAACAACATCGACTCGATTGACGTCGTGCGTGGCGGCGGCGCGGTGCGCTACGGCCCGCAGAACGTCGGCGGCATCATCAACTTCAGCAGCCGCGCCATCCCTACGGGCGACGGCGTGCATGGCGACGCCAGCGTGCGCTACAACGATTTTGGCGAGGGCGGTAGCAACCGCCAGTACAGCGCCTTTGTCGGCGGCACCGCCAGCAACGGCCTCGGTGTCGCACTGCTGTACTCCGGCATGGAAGGCAGCGAATGGCGCCAGGGCAGTGGCGAGCGCGTCAGCGACGTCGCACTGAAATTCCGCTATCCGCTGGACCAGCACAGCGAGGTGTACGGCAAGATCTCCTACTACGACGTGCTGTCGCGCACGCCGGGTGGTTTGACCGTGGCGCAGTACAACGCCGACCCGTACCAGAACACCCGTCCGACCGACTTCTGGAGCGGTGACCGCAAGGGCGTGGACGTCGGTTATTTGAATACTTTGTCCGCCAATCAGGAATTCGAAATCAAGGCGTACTACAACGAAAGCTTCCGCCAGAGCGCGCTGATCAACACCGCCAAGACCCAGATCACCTGGCAGCCGCGCAACTACGAAGTGCTGGGCATCGAACCGCGCTACACCCAGCGCTTCAAGGCCGCAGGCATGACGCATGACGTCACGGTCGGCTACCGCTACCTGCGCGAGCGTGGCGACGACAACAGCTACATCCAGACCGTGGCCAGCGGCGCATTCGGCGCCACCAGCACCTTCGTCAACAGCACCGATGCCCACGCCGCTTACATCGACGACCGCATCGCCTTGGGCCAATGGCGCATCACGCCGGGCGTACGCTACGAGAAAATCTCGTCGACGCGTGACGACATTGCCGCCAAATCGAGCTTCGAGACCGACAATAACAAAGCGCTGCCATCGCTGAACATCGGCTATCTGCTGACGCCGGCGCTGACCGTGTTCACCAGCTA
This sequence comes from Duganella guangzhouensis, assembly GCF_009674535.1. Lineage (GTDB taxonomy): Bacteria > Pseudomonadota > Gammaproteobacteria > Burkholderiales > Burkholderiaceae_D > Rugamonas > Rugamonas guangzhouensis. The sequence continues at coordinate 211,615 of NZ_WKJK01000009.1, read as the reverse complement.
CACCACCTCGTTTGGCGCGGTGCAGAACACCCAGTTGAACTCGCAGACGCCGGCCAATCCGCTGAAACCGGAACTGGCCAAGACCACCGAACTGGGCGCGCGCTGGAAGGATCGCGCGGTGAGTGCCGAAGTCACCGTATTCAAACTCAAGTTCGACAACCAGATCGTGCAAGTGGCGGGCGTAACGCCGGCGACCTTCCAGAACATCGGCGCCACCAATCACGAAGGCATCGAAAGCGCCGTCGACTACAGCTTTGACGATGCCAGCGTGCTGGCCGGCCTGAACGTCTACGCCAACTACAGCTACACCAAAGCGATCCAGGAGTCTGGCGCCACGGCGGGTCTGGATGTGCCGTTCTACTCGCGCAACACCGACACCATCGGCGCGCGCTACCGGGTAGGCACGTGGACCGCCAACCTGTCCACCACGCACCAGACCAAACAGTATTCCGACACCGCCAACACCGTGGCCGAAGCGGCCAACGGCGGCGCCGGCCTGATCCCCGGCTTCCGGCTGTGGAACGCCAACCTGACGTGGAAACTGCGCGCGTACGAAATCGGCGCCGGCATCAACAACATCGCCGACAAGCGCTACTACACCCGCAACGTCGACGGCAACGCCGGCCGCATGGCAGGCGCACCCCGCACCGCCTACCTGCAACTCCGCGCCACCTACTAAACTCCGGGGTCAACTCCGGGGTCAGGTCCATCATTTCTACACGAGCTCAACGGCATCAGCCGCGTTTTTTGACCGCGCGGCTGACCGTTGCGGCGCAGACGCCGAAGTGGCGGGCGATTTCGCTCATGCTGTAGGCATTGCTGCGATAGGCTTCCGCCATCGCGGTATCGCGGTCCTGGAAGTTTTGCTGGTAGCTCAGCAAGGGGAGGGCAAGGCTGCTGCGGTGTGTCTTGTTGATGCCTGCGCCGGCAGGCGGGCAGTTCGGCAGTTGAAGGCGTTTGATAAATTCTTCACTGCCAAGTATCAGTTGCCGGTATGTGTTTGCTAGCGGGCTGGTCGCGCCGATCCCTGCGTAGACGAAATGGCGATACGCCTCGATCGTCTCTGCCTGCGGCGGGCCGAATTTGGCCAGCAGCCAGTCAATTTCCAGCCATTCCGGCGGCGGATGGCGGGACGTGGTGAGGTTGTAGCTACTCCAGCGCCATTGCTCAGGCCGCTCCACCAGTCCGGCGCGGACCGGATTCAGCACGATATAGCGCGCCAGCTCAAGCAGATAGCTTTCCTTGTCGACCAGAATGGCCTGATAGCGCCCCTGAAACACGTGGCCGACGAGCTCATGCCGCCGGTTGAAGTACTGCGAATACACGCCGTTGAGTTGGCGCATCCCTTTCCCCAGATGGCCATCCCAGGTTTCCACCAACAAATGATAATGATTTCCCATCTGACAAAACGCGTGGATGGAGAAGTTGAATCGCGAACACACGTTGGCCAGGGTCTGCAACCACACCGCGCGGTCGGTGTCATCGCGATATAGCGCCGCCTTCCTGTTACCGCGACTGGTGACGTGGTAGAGGGCGCCTGGAAATTCAATTCTGAGTGGCCGAGTCATTGCGCCAAATTACGGCAATTGCAGCAACGAAACCTTGTTTTGCCGCAGATACGGACGAGGTCGTGTAGAAATGATGGACCTGACCCCGGAGTGGGTGTAGGACTAAGATGACATTTTGCAATGTTCGCAGCCTACATAGGATGACAAAGTGCTCCTATACCGGCAGTTAAGGCCGCTGGATATAGTGTCTACATCAACCACACATAAGACACTTTCCGAGGCTTACTATGAACGCTATCCATACTTCCCCAGCCGCACCACAATCCGTCAGCCTGATCGGCGCGCAACAGAATGATTTGCTGCGCGCGCTGTCCCGCGAGGATTTACTCGCGCTGTTCGGCGATCTGGAGTTGGTGACGTTGTCGGAAGGTAAGCATCTGTTCGATTATGGCGATGCTGTCGAGTACACCTATTTCCCGACCAACGCTATCGTCTCGCTGCAGTATGTGATGGAAGATGGCGCCACCACCGAAATTGCGGTGGTCGGCCGTGAGGGCGTGGTTGGCGTGGCGCTGCATCCAACCGAGCGTGCCAGCTATGCCGCTGTGGTGCAAACCGCCGGTTATGGTTATCGCTTGAAAACCTCGCTGTTGCGTGAGGTGTTTTATACCGGCGGCCCGCTGGCCCAGCAGCTGATGCGTTATACCAGCGCGATGTTCGCCCAGCTGGCGCAGAGCGTGGCCGGCAGCCGTCACACCAGCATCGAGCAGAAGCTGTGCCGCTGGCTGCTGGAACGCCTCGACCGTTCGCTGAGCAATGAGCTGAAGGTGACGCAGGAGATGATCGCCAATATGCTGGGCGTGCGCCGTGAAAGCATCACCGGCGCCGCTGGCAAGCTGGCCCAGGAAGGGCTGATTACCTACCGTCGCGGTTGCGTCACGGTGCTGGATCGGGATGGCATGGAACGCCGCGCCGGTAGCTGCTATCAGGGCCGGGTCAGCACCACTGGCACGCAGTCGCAGCGCTACGCGGCTTAATCAGTGCAGTACGCGGGACGGCGGCTGGATCAGGAAGCCGCCAAAATCGACCTGCGTCATGGGACGCATGGCCAGATTCTGGTCCAGCTTGCGCTGCACCAGCTTGTGCCAGGCGCTGGCCCAACGGGCCGCCAACTGGGATTCTTCGGCCGAACGCGCATACAGCGTTCTTTCCACGGCGATTTTCTGGCGGTGCAGGGCACGGCTGGCGGTGAGCAAGGTAGTCATGGCGTAGTTTGACTGTGAGTTGATCGGTTAGACGTTGCCATTGTGCACGCTTGCGCCCCCGCCTGAATGTGCGCCAGTTCACCCATAACGATCAGTAAACACAGCCGCGAGTGTAAAATATCGTTGCTGTTGCTTTTTCGCATCGTTCCTTTCCTCTTTCATGTCATCCAATTTTTCCAAAAACGCGCTGGCGGGCTTGACCACGTCATTTGCGCTGGTGCCTGAGTGCATCGCTTTTGCGCTGGTTGCGCATCTCAATCCCTTGACCGGTTTGTACGGGGCTTTCTTTATTTGCACGATTACCGCGCTGTTTGGCGGCCGGCCGGGCATGGTGTCCGGCGCCGCTGGTTCGATGGCGGTGGTGATCGTGGCGCTGGTGGCCCAGCATGGTCTGCAGTATTTCCTGGCGACCGTGGTGTTGAGCGGCCTGATCATGCTGCTGTTTGGCGCGCTGCGGCTGGGCAAGCTGGTGACCATGGTGCCGCATCCGGTGATGCTGGGCTTCGTCAACGGCCTGGCGATTGTGATCGCGTGGTCGCAACTGCAGCATTTCAAGGCCGATGGCGCCTGGCTGCAGGGCAGCGCGCTGGCGTGGATGATCGGACTGGTGGCGTTGACCATGCTGGTGGTGTATCTGCTGCCACGCCTGACCAAGGCGCTGCCGCCGGCGCTGGTGGCGATTGTGGGCGTTGGCGTGCTGGCGGCCGTGCTGCATCTGCCGGTGCACACCTTGGGCGACATGGCGCATATCGCTGGCGGCCTGCCGGTGTTTGCTTTGCCGGCGGTGCCGCTGAATCTGGAGACTTTGCGTATCGTGCTGCCGTACGCGTTGTTGATGGCGATGGTTGGCCTGCTGGAAACGCTGCTGACCTTTAATCTGACCGATGAGATTACCGAGTCACGTGGCCTGCCAAACCGGGAGTGCGTGGCGCTGGGTGCGGCGAATGTGGCGTCCGGCCTGTTCGGCGGCATGGGCGGCTGCGCGATGATCGGTCAGACCATGATCAACCTGAGTTCCGGCGGCCGCACCAGGGTGTCGGGTGCGGTGGCGGGCATAATGGTATTACTGTTTATCCTGTTTTTGTCGCCGCTGATCGAGCGCATTCCGCTGGCGGCATTGGTGGGCGTGATGTTCGTGGTGGCGCAGCAGACTTTCGCCTGGGGCTCCTTGCGGGTGCTGGGCAAGGTGCCGCGCCATGATGCCTTGCTGATTGTGGCGGTGACGGCGATTACGGTGGCCACCGATCTGGCGACTGCGGTGTTGTGCGGTATCGTCATCGCGGCACTGAGCTTTTCGTGGCGCCACGCGCGCGAGGTACGCAGCGAGGTGGCGGTGGTGGACGGCGTCAAGACTTATACCCCGCATGGCACGCTGTTCTTCGCCTCGATCGCGCACTTCAATGAGCTGTTCGAGGTGGCGACCGATCCGCAACAGGTGGTACTGGACTGCCGTCATCTGCGGCTGGCCGATCATTCCGCCGTGGTGGCGGTGGCTGCGCTCAGCGAACGTTACGCCAAAGCCGGCAAGGCGCTGCAGGTGCGCCATCTGTCGCAGCGCTGCGAATCCCTGTTGCAGCGCTCGGGCGTGATGGCTACGGCATGAAGTCGTGGTCGAGCAGTTGCTCGACGGAATAAGGAAGTTGGGGCGGAAATGCTTCTATCGCCATTCGCGTTTCTACCGCCGCCATGCGCCTGGCCTCTGGATAGTGCTTTATCGCATACGGCAAGACTTTGCTGCGAGTGCTCGGGCTGTCTTCCAATAGCAGTAGTATCCGGCAGCGCTGCTCGATTAGCGTGGAGCGCCATTTGTTTTTGGCGTGATCTTGCTGATATTCACACTTGAGTAAATGCATGACTAGCACGATGAGTCTGTGTTTTAGTTCGCGCGAAAATTGTTTTTTCATGCCGTCGAGCTCCTCGACCAGATTCTCCAGGTCCAGCTCGGAGTATCTTTTTTTCGACAGTAAACGGATCTGCGCGTCTATCCACAGTACCCAATCTTCGTCGTAGCATGAAATAGTGCGGGGCTGGGCCAGTGTTTGCATGATGCGCCTCCCAAAGCTTCAGCTTAGGCCGGCGGTTTGCCCCGCGTTTGAGATCAATCAATAGTAATACGGCGTCTTGGTCGCCCATTCGCTTTTGCCGTAGCGCTTGTGCAGCACGGAGAACGCATTGCGCGACAGTGTTTTGGCGTCGCCGTCCAGGCAGCCGCCGCGCGTGGATTGCACGGTGACGTACAGCAGCCATGGCAGATCCGGATCGGTCGGTGTGGCTTTCACGCGAGCCAGCACGGCCTCTCCGATGTAGCCGGTGGCGGTTTTCAGTGCGCCCAGTTGCGCCAGTTCCTTGTCGCGCGTGGCGATGTCGCCCAACTGCGGCGTCGGCAGAGAGAATTCGGCATCGACGTTTTCGTTGTAGCTGTCGCCCGTCTTGGCCGGCAGCTTGCACCACATGTCGGCCAGAGTGTCATCGGCGGCGCGCAGTTGCGGTGGCTGGGCATAGCTCTGGAATACCGGCGACATGCCGTATTTCAGGGCGTTCACGAGCAATGTGTAATGCCGCTCCGGAGCGGCTGGCTGATTGCGATATGCCTGTACCGCCGGCGCCAGTTCGGGTGCGCTTTGTTCTGCCAGTTTGGCTGCAGTCAGCGCCGCATCCTGGCGGCCGAGCAGGTCGAAGCGCAGCCACGCCGCAACGGCGATGCGTGCGCGCCAGGTCGCCGGCAGCGATGGCTCGGCGGCGACTGTCTGGATATCCGCCGCCGACAGGCCGCTGTTCAGCCAACGCTGACCATCGGCCGCGATGTCGATCTGCGCTTCTTCCTTTTTAACTTGTTCACCGGTATCCGGATCCAGATTGCGACTATGTGCGCGCATCAGGTATTTGGCCGCGTCGGCCGGCGAGGTTGCGAGCGCAAAGCGCTCTTGCAGGAACAGGTTGCGCGCGCTGGTGGAGCTAGCTGCGGCCAGCGCGGGGCTGGCCAGCACCGCATCCGCAATCGCTCGTGCCTTGTCGGCGGCACCGGTGAGGCGGTAGTGGCGCGCCAGCGCGTGGCGCATGGTCAGGTATTCGGGTGCCGACGCCGCCACTTGCGATGCGGCCTGCTCCTGTTCCGCCGTCAGACGGTCCGACATCAGCACCGATGCCAGTAGCCACGCGCGCGCCTGCGGCTTGTTGTCTTCCTTGACGTAGCGGCGCCAGATCTCCAGCGCATGCTGGCGCTCGACGGCGCAATCGCGTTGCGCTTCAAATTCGCGGCACTGCCCGATCGTCTGGATCCAGTCGACAAAACCGGCTTGCGCGCGCACGGCGTCGCGCTTGTCGGCTTGATTGCGACCGGGCGCTTCCAACTCGCTCCTGGCCAGCACGCGCCAGTCGCCCAGGTGATCGTCCAGATACGGATTGGCGCGCGGATCGTCCAGCAGCTTGCCCAGCTCCGCGAAGCGCAGCGCAGGCGTCAAACGCACCTGCATGGAGCGGCCGATGGCGCGGCTGGCTTCGTGCAGTGATGCCAGCTCCGGCTTGGCGAGAATGTGCGCGATGCTGGCCTGGATCGCCGCCAGTTTTTTCTGCTGAACGGCCTGACGCGCGGCCGCTTCCTGCGGACCTTCCTGGCGCATGGCCTGCATTTGCTTCCAGCGCTCGTCTTCCGGCACATAGTCGGCCGCGCGAGCTTGCGCGCGCAACGCCAGATATTCGCCCCACTGACGGAGTGGATGCTTGTCGGTGGCGCCGATCGCGCCAAACAGCGCGGCCGCGCGCTCATAGTCGTTGTTATAGAAAGCGAAGGAGGCCAGGTGATACTGCTGCATCTGACGCCAGTACAGCGCCTCGCTGGCCGGCAGTTCGGGCGGCGCCGCGATCACCGGTTTCTCGCTGCTGTACGGTGGACGGGTCGAAGTCGGGTCGTCGCCGCACACCTTGAACACCTGCCGTTGCGACGCCACCCACGCCGCCAGCCGTGCCGGTGTGGCGTCGTCGCGCTTGGCCAGGCCGTTCAGCGTGTCGGTCGCAAACGCATAACTGGCCAGCGGACATTGGACGTAGCCATAACCCAGGCCATTGCCATCCTTGGCCTTCAGCGGCGCCTGATGCAGCGCGTTGGCGATGGCATCCTCCCAGACACGATAGGCGTTGGCGCTTTGTGTGCTGCCGGTCCAGCCGCCATCGCGCGCACCGAGTGCGCGCAGCAGGCCGCCATCCGGATTGGGCGCTTTCTTCACACCTTCCGCGCCGAGCATTACGCTGCGCCACGCGGTGTACAGATACAGTCGATCGTAGCTGTTCACCACCACGCCCAGCTCACCGGACTGATAGCGGCTCAGTGCAATATCGGGCGCATCGCGGTTGACGTAGGGGTCCCATGTCGTACCGCCGCCGCTGGCGTAAGCACCGGCGCAAGCCACAACGGCGGCAGCGGCGAACAGGTGGCGTAAGGCAGATATCATGGCGAATTCCTTGAAAGTGGCGGCAGGTCGGCATCACCGCGCTTCCACGCGTGGCGATCGAACCAGTAGGTCTTTGTGTAACGCGTTACGACATTGCGTGCAAACGGTTCCTGCGGCGAGAAGCCGGCAGCGCCGGCGCGGCAGCTTGGGTGCAGGGTGTCGGGGGATAGGTCGAGCAGGGCGTGCATGGCGGTGCTATCTCGCCCCATGCGGAAGAACATCGGCACCACTTCATCGGCGGCCAGATCGTCCAGCCAAGCCGGCGAACGGCACCACCAGGCTAAGGCGGTGACACTGAGTTTGATATGAGATGGTAGCGCGGCGCGCAGCTCCTTCACCAGCGCGCGGTAGAAAGCCCGCTGCGACGGCCGCGCTTCCATATCCAGCTGCACCCAACCGGTGCTGCTGACGGCGGCGGCATCCATCATCGCATGCAGAATCAGCGGACGCGCGCGTTCAATCTGTACGGGTGGATTAACAATGCTGACTTCCACATGCAGCACCGGCGTCACCAATGCGCCGGGCGGCAGCGCCGGCCAGCGCATGCGCGGCCGCATCTGAATCTGGTCGCCGGACAGCAGGATATGACGCTGCAGCACCGCGACCTCGCGCAGCGACCATGCCGGCGCTTGCGCTTCGTCCCACAGCCATGCGATTTGCTGCGCCTTGGCGGCGCCAGGAAAGAGCAGGGCGATGAACAAAAAAATGAAGGGCATCGGACAATGGGGCGGAAGAATCAGGCCGCCCCATTGTACCGATTTTTACTTGGCTTCGAGCGCCGCGATGGCGGCCGCCACGCCAGCACCGTAGGCCGGATCGGCCTGGGTGCAGTTGTGGATGTGACGTTCCTGCACCGGCTTCGACACGCCATGAATCGCGCGCGCCGTGTTCTCGAACAGCAGCTGCTTCTTCTCGTCGGTCAGCAGGCGGAACAGATTGCCCGGCTGCGAGTAGTAGTCGGTGTCGACGCGGTGATCCCAGTGGCCGGCCGCGCCTTCCAGCGGCAGCGGCGGTTCGGCAAACTGCGACTGCTGCTGCCATTCGCCACGGCTGTTCGGCTCATATGGCGTGTGGCCGCCGCCGTTCGGCGTCACGCGCATGGCGCCGTCGCGATGGTAGCTGTGGAACGGGCACTTGGGCGCGTTGACCGGAATCTGGTGATGGTTCACACCCAGACGATAGCGCGCCGCGTCGCCGTATGAGAACAGGCGCGATTGCAGCATCTTGTCCGGCGAGAAGCTAACACCCGGCACCACGTTGGCCGGCGAGAAGGCCGATTGCTCCACTTCCGCGAAGTAGTTTTCCGGATTGCGGTTCAGTTCCAGAACGCCGACGTCGATCAGCGGGTAATCGCCATGTGGCCATATCTTGGTCAGATCGAACGGATGGTAAGGCACTTTGGCGGCATCGGCTTCCGGCATGATCTGCACCGCCAGTTTCCAGCGCGGGTATTCATTGCGTTCGATGGCGTCGAACAGGTCGCGCTGCGAGCTTTCGCGGTCGGCGCCGACCAGAGCCGCCGCTTCGGCATCGCTCAGATTCTCGATGCCTTGCTGCGACACGAAGTGGAACTTGACCCAGAAGCGCTCATTGGCGGCGTTGATGAACGAGAAGGTGTGGCTGCCGAAACCGTGCATATGGCGGTAGCCCTTCGGAATACCGCGATCGCTCATGACGATGGTGATCTGGTGCAGCGCTTCCGGCAGCAGGGTCCAGAAGTCCCAGTTATTTTCGGCGCTACGCAGATTGGTCTTCGGATCGCGCTTGACCACGTGGTTCAGGTCCGGGAACTTGAGCGGATCGCGGAAGAAGAACACCGGCGTGTTATTGCCGACGATGTCCCAGTTGCCTTGCTCGGTGTAGAACTTGACGGCGAAGCCGCGGATATCGCGTTCCGCATCGGCCGCACCGCGTTCGCCAGCCACGGTGGAGAAACGCAGGAACACGTCGGTCTTTTTGCCGATCTCGGAGAACAGCGCGGCGCGCGTATATTGGCTGATGTCGTGGGTGACGGTGAAGGTGCCGTAAGCGCCGGAACCCTTGGCGTGCATGCGGCGTTCCGGGATCACTTCGCGCGCGAAGTGGGCCAGCTTTTCGAGGTGCCACACATCCTGCAGCAGGACCGGGCCGCGCGGGCCGGCGGTCTGGGTATTCTGGTTGTCGACGACCGGCGCGCCGGCAGCAGTAGTGAGATTCTTCATGAAACTTCCTTCGCCTGAATGGGTTGAATGGAAACTTCCAGCTTAACGACTACAGCAGGTTCGCGCCGCTCTCTTTAGGGAGAGGACGCCTGGGGCAAACGCAGTAATTGCGCCTGCGCCAGATTCGCATACAGCGGTGGACTCAGTACATGGGACACGGTGCGCGCCACCACGGCGCAAGCCATCAGGCTCAATACCATCGCATGCCCATCCACCATTTCCATCACGATGATAAATGAGGTAAGCGGCGCCTGGGTGGCGGCCGCCAAAAAGCCGACCATGCCCAGCGCGATCAGTGCGCTGGCGTGTGGATAGTGCAGCAGCAGCGCGATGTCATTACCCAGCGCCGCGCCGATCGACAGCGAGGGGGCGAAGATCCCGGCCGGCACGCCGGACCATGCGGTGAACCAGGTGGCGATAAACTTCAGGAAGAAAAACAGGCCCGGTTCATGCTCGCCGCCGGTCAGCATGGCGCGGGTGTGATCCGAGCTGCTGCCAAACACCGCGCCGCCCGAATAGACGCCGATCACGGCTACCGCCAGGCCGCAGCCTGCCGCAAACCAAACCGGCCGCCGCGCACGCAGGCGGCTGAACCAGTCGCGCGGCGGACCGCTCAGCGAGGCGATCAGCAGGCGCGAAAACAGTCCACCACACAGGCCACTCAGCAAGGCCACCATCAGGCCGGGCACGATCAGCGTGGTGTCGATGACGCTGGCCGGGATCAGGCCAAAGTAAGTGGCGTTGCCGTTGATGGAAACCGCCATCAGGCCGGCCAGCACGATCGCGCCCATCAGCAGGCCGCTGCTGCGTTGTTCTGGTGTGCGTGACAATTCCTCGATGGCGAACATCACGCCGCCCAGCGGTGTATTGAACGCGGCCGCGATGCCGGCCGCGCCGCCCGCCACCAGCAAGCCGTGGGCGCTGACGCCGCTGCGCTCGGGCAGCCAGCGGCGTGCGCTCAGCATCACGCCGGCTGCCACTTGCACCGACGGCCCTTCGCGGCCCAGCGACAGGCCGGCCAGCAAGCCCCAGGTGGTCAGCAACACTTTGGCGATGCTGAGTTTGAGCGAGACGAACAAGCCTTGCGTGTCCGGCACGGTGACCGGCTCCAGCGCCGCCATCACCTGCGGAATGCCGGAGCCGCCGGCGCCGGCGGCAAAGCGGCGCGTCAGCCAGACGATGGCGGCGGCGCAGGCCGGCGTCCACAGCAGCGGCGCCCACCACCAGCGTTGATAAATGCCGAAAAATTGGGCAAAGGCGAATTCGGAAACGCTGCTGAAGCCGACCACCGCCAACCCGGCCAACGCCGCGAAGGCCATCACCACGCCGCGCGCCCGCCAGATCTTCCAATCGCTGAACTCTTGGCGGAAGGCGTGGCGGATATCGTGGCGGGTCTTCATGGTGGTATCGGTGGCTGGAAATGAAAAACGCCCGGCTTGGGGCCGGGCGTTCTATCTTACATCAGTCTAGCAGTGATAAATTACTTGCTTGGGTAGACGATGTCGTCACGACGGTCGTGCGCGCGGGCTGCGTCGTCGGTGCCGGTGGTTTTTTCTTTACCGTACGATACGGCTTCCAGCTGGCCTTCTTTCACGCCTTGTACTTTCAGGGCGGTGATCAGGGCTTGAGCACGTTTCTGACCCAGGGCCAGGTTGTACTCGGTGGTGCCACGGTCATCGGTGTTGCCTTCGACTTTAACCGCTACGTTCGGGTTAGCAGCCAGGAATTTGCCGTGATCGGCGACCAGCGCGTCGAAGTCCGACTTGACGGTGTACTTGTCGAAGTCGAAGTAAACGCTACGGTTTTTGTAGATCGAGCTGTTTGGATCCAGGTAGGCTGGCAGCGGTGCTGGTGCTGGAGCTGGTGCCGGAGCAGCAACTGGCGCTGGAGCAGGTGCCGGCGCCGGGGCTGGTGCTGGTGGAACTGGGGTTGGAGCAGGTGCTGGGGTCGAGCAGGCGCTCAGCAGAGCTACGGTGCAGGCTGCCAGCAGACTTTGGGTTTTAGCTTTCATGGAAAAACTCCCGAATTGGTTTTGTTTGAGGGACTAAAGATACACGCTAGGTGTGTGGCTGTTCTGCAGCCGCGACCAATATTATATAAGGGTTTCCCTTGGAAATAATTGGTCGAATGCATTATTTTTTCAACCAAGCTGAAAAAGGACTTAAATCCCTGTCGTTTTCCACGTACCAAGCCCGTCTGGCGATGTCAAACTTGGCGCCCAGCGCCTTGACCTGGTCCTTGTCGTGGAAGCTGGCGTTCAAATAGTGACGGCTGGTCGCGGCCGGGACGACGTGCTGGTTGCGCGTCATCGCGGCCTCGGCGGCTGCTGAAGATTTGGGCAAACGCATCTGGTTGATGAAGCTGCTGCGCTGCGCCGTCTCGGCTGGCGACACCAGCGTCAGGCGAGCGCGGGTGCGGGTGGCGGCCACGTAGAACAGGTTTTCTTCCTCGCCGCGTGGCTGGCTGGTGTTAGGGAATTCGCCATCTTGCAGGAAGGGCAAGATGACATGTTCGAATTCCTTGCCCTTGGCATTGGCCGCGCATTCGATCAGCACCGACTTGCGGTCGCGCTTGCGGCGCACGAAGGCTTCGCGCGCGTTGACCGCGTTCCAGAACTCGCGCAGGCTGTGGCCGGAAGCGGCGGCCGCCGCCAGCAGGCTGGCCACCGATTTGTTGATGACGCCGGCGTCGTAAGGCCGCACAAAGATGCGGCGCGCGGTGGCCACCAGTTGTACCCGTTCGCACAATTCGGTCAGCACGGCGGCGGCCGGCGTGGCCGGATCGACTTGCGACAGCCACGCCAGCGCCGCGATCACCGCGCGCTTGGTGCCTTCGCTGGCGACATCGCGGTAGCCGGGGAGCACGCCGTCGCGGCGCTCGTCTTCGATCAGGAATAGTTCACCCAGCAGGTCCGGGCTTTTCAGGATCTGCTGCTTGAAGTTGTCCATGCTGTGCGCGGAGAACTTCATTTCGCTGAAGGCCACCAGCGCGTCAACGATGGCGGTGCGCACCTGCTCGGATTTGATTGCGCCGAAGTCCTTGAGCGCAATCGCCAGCAGGCCGCGCAGGAACAGGATTTCGTCGCGCTGCAGGTAGCCGGCCATCGGCGGCGTGCGGTAATCGATGTCGGCCTCGATCAGCGCGTTTTCGATGTCCATCGACTGATGGCGGTCGCGGATCAGGATGGCGCAGCCGTCGTAGTCATGGCCGTCGGCCTTCCACTCGCGTACCGCAGCTACCACGCGCTGCGCGCATTCGGCCGCGCTGGCGTAGTGCGCGTGGCGGATCTCTGTGCGCTGCGGCAGCGCCGATTCCACCGTCTTTTGCTTGAACTCCGCCATGGCATAGGCCAGATGCGGGCCGTGGCGCCAGGTTTGCGTCAGCGGATAACGGGTCAGGCGCGGGAAGCGTTCGCTGAAGCGGCGCCGCAGGTATTCGTCGCTGGCACCCAGTTTGGCGTGGATCACCTGGTCTTTGTCGCCGGCGCCGACGAAGAAGCTTTGCGGGCGGTCGATCAGTGCTTCGAGAATACGGAACGAGGCTTCGTTCAAGTCGTGCAGCTCGTCGCACAGCACCAGCCGGTAATCAGGGAATTGCTCGGCCAGACGCGCGCCGTCGTGCAGATTGCAGGCCAGGTCGTAGGTGGCGTCGAACGGGCCGCGAAACACCGCGCCGGCGCCGCCGTCCAGGCGCAGCGTTTCGTATTCGATGGTGGTCAGATAGTCGGTCAACGGTATGCCCAGCAGTTCGGCGGCTTCATCAAGGCCCAGGAATTCAACGTCGGCGTCCAGCGCCATGGTGGCTTTCAAGGTCTGCTGAACTTCGAGGAACTGCGCCAGCGCCACGCTGTGCGTATGCAGTTCCAGTCCTTCGATGCTGCCGGCGTAGCGTTCGCCGGTGCGGTCCACCGCCTGCAGCGCAAAATCCTTCAGCGCGCGCGTCTCGCCGCACTGGCGGACTTGGTCGCCATCGGCCAGGTCCATCATCCAGGCTGCGAAGTCCTCAAAGCTGAGCACCGGCACCCGCGCCGCCACGGCCGGCGGCACGCCGACTTCCAGCAAGCGACGGCGCAGCACTTCGCGCGCCTCCGGCGTGAAGGTCAGCGCCAGGATCTGCTCCGGCGCCAGCTTGCGCGCCAGCGCCTCGCCGATGCGCAGTGCCAGCGTGGTGGTTTTGGCGGCGCCGGCGTTGGCGTCCACCAGCACCACCTTGTTTTGCGCCAGTTGAATGGCGGTCTGTTCGGCGGTGGGGATCAGTCCTTGCGGCGTGAAGCGGGGCGTATTTTGCGGAGTGGGTTGGTTCATCCGCTACATTATAGCGACCGGCCGCGGCAAGCCGGTAGCGACACGCGGCGGCGTGGCGCCGGCCGGCGTCAGTCGCGCGGTGGCGCCGTCGATGAATTCGACGCTGAAGACGCGCTTTTCGGTGCCGGGGTCATGGCTGTCGATGCGCTCGCACAGCAGGTCGGCGGCGGCCGCCGCCATGCGTGGCACCGGCTGGCGCAGCGTGGTCAGATTGTAGCTGGCCCAGTTGGACGGCTCGACCGCGTCGAAACCGGCCACCGACAGCTGGCCCGGCACGTCCAGTCCCAGTTCGTGGCGGGCGCAGTCCAGGCAGCCGATCGCCATCACGTCGCTGCCGCAGATGACCGCGTCCGGCACCGTGCCCAGTTGCGCGATGACGGCTTTCAGGCCGGCCGCGCCGCTGCGGTAATCGTACTGGCCCGGCACCACCACCGGCGGTGGCAGGCCCAGTTCCGCCAGCCGTTCGCAGGCGCCGCGCTGGCGCTCGGTGGCGACGCTGGAATCGCGGCCGCCGCCAATGATGCCGAACTGGCGATGGCCGGCGGCCGCCAGCCGCGAGGCCAGCAGGCGCCCGGCTTCCAGATGGTCGCAGGTGACGGTGTTGACGATTTGGTCGCGCATGGTGCGGTTGAACAGCACCAGCGGCATGCCGCGCCGCTCAAATTCGGCAATGTGCACCGGCGACAGCTGGGCGGCGGCGATCACGCCATCCACCTGGTACTGCCAGACGTCGGCCAGCACGTGGTCGACCTGGGATTCTCGCTGCAATGTAAACAGCAGCACCCGCTTGCCGCGCGCATTGATTTGCTGGCTGACTTCGGCCAGCAACTCGGGGTAGTATAGATTGGCTTGATTGGTGATGATCAGCGCCACCATATTGGAGCGGCGGGTAATCAGGCTGCGGGCGGCGGCGTTGGGGATATAGTCCAGCAATGCGGCGACCTTCATCACCAGCTCATAAGTCGTCTTGGACACGCTGGCGCCCGGCTTGAAGCAGCGTGACACCGCCGATTGCGAGACGCCAGCCAGCGTCGCCACATCATACGAGGTCACGCGGCGATGTTCACTGGCGATCAAGGCTTTCAGCGCAGCGGCGCGATGCTCTACTGTCGACATGGTTGGGCTCTTCGTCTCATCTGGCGCAGCGCTAAGCTTGCATAATTTTCATGTTGTCCCAGCATAATAAAAATCTTACCCAATGGCAATAAATATCGCCTTTCTGAAAAGAAATAGTGCTGTCTGTGTGGCTATGATGCAATTTTTGGAGTCCCGGGGCTTTTTCTGATAACATATCGCCCCTTTAGCGAACGGAAGGGGCAAGATGACCATTGCTTGCGGCGTCGATTTCGGCACGTCCAATTCCACCGTGGGGTGGGTACGTCCCGGCCAGCCGGTGATGCTGGAACTGGAAGAGGGCAAGACTACCTTGCCGTCGGTGGTCTTCTTCAATGCGGATGACGACCAGGTGAGTTACGGCCGCGCCGCGCTGGCCGAATACCTGGCCGGTTACGAAGGGCGCTTGATGCGCTCGATGAAGAGTCTGCTGGGCACCAGCCTGATTGACGGCCAGACCGAGGTCGGTGGCCGGGCGCTGCCGTTTCGCATGCTGCTGGCCCAGTTCATCGGTGAACTGAAGCGCCGCGCCGAGCGTGCCGGCGGCCGTCAGTTCACTTCCGCCGTGTTCGGCCGTCCGGTGCATTTCATCGACGATAACAAGGATAGCGACCAGCTGGCCGAAGATACGCTGGCCGAGATTGCCCGTTCGGTTGGCTTCAAGGATATCGCCTTCCAGTTCGAGCCGATTGCGGCGGCATTTGACTACGAGTCGCAAATCGACCGCGAAGAGCTGGTGCTGATCGCCGACATCGGCGGCGGTACCTCCGACTTTTCGCTGGTGCGGCTGTCGCCCGAGCGTGCCAAAAAGGCCGAGCGCCGCGACGATATCCTGGCCAACGGCGGCGTCCACATCGGCGGTACCGATTTCGATAAGTACCTGAGCCTGTCGTCCGTGATGCCGCTGCTGGGGTATGGCAGCCGTCTGCGCAATAACAGCGAGATTCCGTCCAGCTATTACTTCAACCTGGCCACCTGGCATACCATCAACCAGGTCTACACCAAGAAGATGTGGAGCCAGCTGTCCGACCTGCTGCGCGATTCGGCCGAGCAGGAAAAGCTGGGCCGCCTGCAGCGCCTGATCGATGAGCGCGCCGGTCACTGGCTGGCGATGAAGGCGGAAGAGGGCAAGATCGCCCTGTCCAGCGACGCTGTGGTGCAGCTGGAACTGGATCGTCTGGCGCCGCCGGTGACGCTGGAACTGCGGCGCGATCAATTCGATGGCGCCATCGACCATCTGGTCGGCTCGGTGGAAGGCACGGTGTTGAGTTTGCTGCGTGACGCCGGCGTCAAGGCCGAAGACGTCGACACGGTATTCTTCACCGGCGGCTCCAGCGGCGTGCTCAAGCTGCGCGAGCGCATCGGCGCGCTGGTACCGTCGGCGCGCAAGGTCGAGGGCGATCTGTTTGGCAGCATCGGCGCCGGCCTGGCGCTGGATGCGGTACGCAAGTTCGGTTAAGGACGGAGCATGCTCGACCAACCCATCATCATGCTGGACTTTGAAACCACCGGGCTGTCGCCAGTGCAGGGCGACCGCATCACCGAAGTGGCGGCGCTGCGTATTGTGGGCGGCGAAGTGGTCGGGCGCTATGTGTCGCTGGTGAATTGCGGCGTGCGCATTCCGGCCTTCATCACCGGCCTGACCGGCATCACCCAGCAGATGGTTGACAACGCGCCGCCAGTGGATGAAGTGGTGCCGCAGTTGCTCGACTTCATCGGCGCAGATACGCTGTCGGCCCACAACGCCAGTTTCGACGAGAAATTCCTGCTGGCTGAAGCGGCGCGGCTGCAACTGGCGCCGCGTCATGCCTCGCTGGTGTGCTCGCTGAAACTGTCGCGCCGCGTGTTTCCCGAACTGGGCAGCTACAAGCTGGGCAATCTGTCCAGTGCGCTCGGCATCCGCTTCCGTGGCACCGCCCACCGCGCCGAGGCCGATGCCGAGGTGGCGGCGCAGGTGTTGATCCATATCGGCCAGCATTTGCGCTCGGCCTATGGCATCCGCCAGGTCGATTCCGATCTGCTGGTATCAGTCAACAAGTTGGCGGCCGCCAAAGTACCGCAATTCCTGCAAAAGCGCGGCCAACCCGTTTGACCGCCGTCAAATCCCCGCTGGGGGCGCGTTTTACACTTTAATCAACAATGTTGCCATGTTGGTCAGAGGTGTATCGTGAAAAAACAATGCACGGCCAAAGACGGTTATGACAGTTATCTGTGGTTTCTCGAAGCCGCCGAGGGCGGCAACGCCTATGCCCAATTCAATCTCGGCCGCATGTTCAAGTCCGGCGACGGCGTGGCGCGCGACGAGGCGCGCGCCTTCGAATGGATGATCAAGGCCGCCTGCCAGGGGCTGGCCTACGCGCAGAACCACCTGGGCGCCATGTACTACTACGGTCGTGGCGTCGACCTCAACGATTATCACGCCGCCTACTGGTTCCGCGCCGCCGCGCGCCAGGGCGACGCCTCGGCCCAGCAAAATCTCGGCCAAATGTACAAGAAGGGACGCGGACTGGTGCAAAGCGACGAGCTGGCGCTGGGCTGGTTCGCGCGCGCCGCCGAGCAGGGGCTGGCCAGCGCGCAGACGCTGCTGGGCGAAGCCTATCTGCACGGCTGTGGCCTGGCGCGCAATTATCCGATGGCGCTAGCGTGGTTCCGCAAGGCCGCGCTGCAGAATGACGCCAGCGCGCAGTTGCAGCTGGGGCTGATGTACAAGCACGCGCGCGGTGTGGCGCGCAGCGAATCGCAGGCGGTGGCCTGGTTCAAGCAGGCGGCGGCGCAGGATCATCCGGTGGCACAGCGCCTGATCGGCGTCGCCTATGCCGAGGGACTGGGCGTGCGGGCCGAGCCGCGCCGCGCCTTCGCCTGGCTGCTGCGCGCCGCCGAACAGGACGATGCCGACGCCCAGTTCAACCTGGGCGTGATGCTGGCCACCGGCAAGGGTGTCGATCAGGACGAGGAACAGGCTTACACCTGGTATCGGCGCGCCGCCGAGGGCGGCCATGCGCTGGCCCAGTACAATCTGGGCGGTCTGTACGCACGCGGCCGGGGCGTGGCGCGTGACGAGCGGCGTGCGCTGGAGTGGTACCGCAAGGCAGCCGAGCAGGGCACGGCGCACGCTCAGTTCAATGTCGCGGTGATGTACGCCAACGGCCACGGCGTGGAGCGCGACGACGTGCTGGCCGCCGCCTGGTACCGCAGCGCCGCCGAGCAGGGCGACGCCAGTGCCCAGAACAATCTCGGCGCCATGTACGCCAACGGCGTCGGCGTCGAGCACGACGATGTGCAGGCGGTGGACTGGTATGGCAAGGCGGCCGAACAGGATCACGCGCTGGCCCAGTTCAATCTGGGCGGCATGTACGGCAGCGGCCGTGGCGTGCGGCGCGATCCGGCGCTGTCGTTCATGTGGCTGACCTTGGCCGCGCAGGCCGGGGACATGGCTGCGCTCAGCAATCGCCGCCGCATGGCGCTGGCGATGACACCGCAAGCCGTGGCCGACGCGCAGGCGCTGGCGCGGCGCTGGCGCGATGCCCATCCGCGCCAGCCGCAGCAAGGCAACCAGGTCCTGGACTAAAGCGAACCGGCGTGGCGGCGGTCGAGGAACAGGCTGTTGCCGTGGATTTTCTTGGCTTGCTTCTTGGATTCGGTGGCGGCGGCCGCGATCTGGTGGTGGGTGTAGTACTGGTGCGGTTCGACCCGGATCGCGCCGATCGACAGGCTCATCAGCGAATAAAACACCTTCTTGCCCTGGCGATCTTCGCTGATGTAGCCGCCGCGCTCGCGGTCGTCGGTGCTGTAGAAGTCTTGCACGTGGCGGCTGAATTGTTCCAGCACCGCCTCGCAGCGCCGCTCCCAATCCTCGCTCTGGAACAGCACCATGAAATCATCGCCGCCGATGTGGCCGATGAAGTCGCGGTCGGGATCGCAATACCCGCTGAGGATGTTGCCGGTCAGCTGGATCACGTCGTCGCCACGGCGGTAGCCGTAGACGTCGTTGAAGGGTTTGAAGTGGTCGAGGTCGAAATAGCAGGCGGCGAAGCGGCAGCCGCTTTCCAGCAGCCGGTCGATGTGCTCGTTGATCGGGACGTTGCCCGGCAGTTGGGTCAGCGGATTGGCATAGCGTGCGGCGTGGATCTGCATCTGCGTGATCTCGCGCATCAGGTCGTGGCCGGTGCCCATGCCCAGATAGCGGCCCTGGTCGGTGATGATGAAGCCGTTGAACAGATGATGGGCGTCGGCCTCGGCCATGCGGAAGCTCAGTTCCTGCAGGCTGGTGTTCTTGTCGGCGATCAGCGGCTTGTGGTCCATGAACTGGGTGCAGGACTTTTTGCCGTACAGCTCGCGCTCGTAGGGGCGGGCGAAGTGCTCGATCATTACCGCGCGCGTGATCAGGCCCAGCGGCTGCTCGCCATCCACCACCGGCAATATCATCAGCTTGGGCGCGCGCTGGAAGATTTCCACCACTTCGTTGTTGTTCATTGACGGCGGCACCGCCGTCACCTCGTGCAGCAGTTTTTGCACCGTGGCCTGCTTGTCGACCGCGCGTTGCGGATAGACCGCGACCCCGCCGCGCGCCAGCGCCTTGATCACCTCGGCCGGAGCGGTGCGCGCCGGCAGCGGATGCGGCCGGCCCAAATGGTAGCCCTGGCCGCAGGCCACCCCGACATCGCGCAACACCAGCAGCTCGGCCTGGGTTTCGATGCCTTCGGCAATCACCCGGGTATTGGATTTTTCCGCGATTTCCTGGATCGAGCGCACGAATTGCAGTTTCACCGGATCGTGGTTGATGCCCTGGATGAAGTGCATGTCGATCTTGACGTATTCCGGCCGCAGCTCGGACCACAAGCGCAGGCTGGAAAAGCCTTCGCCCAAGTCGTCGATAGCGATCTGAAAGCCCATTTTGCGGTAATGCAGTACCGCTTCGCGCATCAGGTCATAATCGTAGGTCGGCTGGTTTTCGGTCAGCTCGATGATGACGCGTTCCGGATTGATACCGATCTGCTGGATCACTTCCAGCGTTTCGCCATGGCGCGCGTCGCGCTGCAGCAGGCATTCCGGGCTGACGTTGAGGAACAGCTTGCCGGGCAGTTGTAACTCCGCAAAACGCTCCAGTACCACTTTGCGGCACAGGTGTTCCAGCTCCACCGTCAAGTCGTTGGCGCGCGCCGCCTTGAACAGATTCAGCGGAGCATGCAGTGGACTGTCGGACGGACCACGTATCAATCCCTCGTAGGCGATGATTTCGCCGCTCTGCATGTGTACAATCGGTTGAAACAGCGCGCTGAGCTGGCGCCGCGCCAGAATGTCGTACAAGTGGGCGCGCAACACCGCCTCCTCGTCATCTTCGCGAGGTTGCAGGTAAGTGACTGTGGCGCCGCCGCCGGCCTGGAATGTGGAATTCACGTTGAACCGTTTGCCGAATATCGCTTTAACTGTACGATCATATTGGTGATTTATGACGCCATGATGAATTGGGGAAACATTTTGTTCAGGACAGCGCTACAATAGGCTGGTTGCCAGAGAAAGCAGGATCGCTATGCATCGTTATACCGGTTGTCTCGTTGTCTGCTTGTTTGTTTCCGGCGCGGCCGCTGCCGCCACCGGCGTTGCAGTGCAAGTCCAGGATGTTAATGGCAAGGTGCTACCCGATACCGTGATCTACGTCGAGCCTGAAAGCGGCACGGCGGCCGGCAGGTCCGGCCCGGCCGCCCAGATCGAGCAAAAGGGACTGAAATTCGTGCCGCTGGTGACGGTGGTGCAGGTCGGCGCCACCATCAACTTCCCCAACAATGACAAAGTCCGGCACCATATCTATTCGTTCTCGCCGGCGCACAAATTCGATCAAAAACTGTATTCCGGCGAGGCAGCTGCGCCACAGGTATTCGATAAAGCCGGTACCGTGGTCCTGGGTTGCAATATTCATGACAAAATGATCGCCTACGTCAAAGTGGTCGACACGCCCTGGTTTGCCAAGACCGATGGTTCCGGCGCGGCCCGCATCGAACTGCCGGCCGGTGGCAAGTACGTAGTCAAGGCATGGCATTACAACGCCGCCGGCGGCGCCACGCCGGAACAGGTACTGACGGTGAAGAGCGGCGAGCTGGCCACCACGGTGTTCAAGCTGGCCCTGAAACCGCCGGTGGCCGGTGATTCTCCATCCTCTTAGTAAAGGACTGGACTGAGCATGCAGCTTCGTTTCCGCAGCCTCGAAAGCCGTATCGTCACGCTATTCCTGGTGCTGATTGTGGCTGTGCAGGTGACCGGCCTGATGGTGATCCAGCGTGGCATCGACGCCAATGCGCGGCAGGCGATCAGCGGCGAATTGAATAACGGCGCCAAGGTGTTCCGCCGGTTGCTGGAGCAGAATGCGCAGAACCTGCGTTTCGGCGCCCGCTTGCTGGCGCGCGACACCGCCTTCGTGGCCGCCATCGGCAACAACGACGAGGGTGACCGCGCCACCATCGAGTCGGCGCTGGAGAACAGCGGCCGCCGCATCAAGGCGTCGCTGTCGATGCTGATTAACGACGAACGCAAGATCACCGCCACCACCAATCCGGTGCAATCGGCCGGCCTGCAGAAAATGGCGCTCAGCATGCTGGATGCGGCCGAAGCGGCCGATGGCGCGATCGGCATCGCCATCGTCGACCATCGTCCGTTCCAGATCGTCGCCATGCCGGTCAAGGCGCCGATTACCATCGGCTGGATCGTCATGACCTTTCCGATCGATCGCCAGTTGGCCAACGACATGCGTCAGGTTAGCTCGCTGCATACCTCGGTGCTGACGCGCGATCAGCAGGGGCACTGGCTGTCGGCCGGTTCCACCTTTGTCGGCCCGTCGGCGCAGGTGGTGGTCGACCAGTTGCAGGCGCTGGGCAAGGAAACCCCGACCGGCCCGTTCGACCTGACGGTGGAAACCGCGCAGTACAGCGCGCGCGTGATGTCGATCGGTGAAGACAACGGCCAGACCGCCAGCGTACTGCTGGCGCGCTCGATCGATGAATCGACCGCCGACTACCGCCGTCTTGAGCGCTGGCTGGTGGCGCTGACGCTGGGCGGCATTTTCGTTTCGGCGCTGGCTATTGTGTTCACCGCCAAGCGCATCGCCCAGCCGATCAGCGCGCTGGCGGTGACCGCCAAACGGCTGGAGGATGGCGATTACAAGGTGCAGATCGACAGCCGGCGCGAGGACGAAATCGGCGCGCTGG
Organism: Duganella guangzhouensis; assembly: GCF_009674535.1. Lineage (GTDB taxonomy): Bacteria > Pseudomonadota > Gammaproteobacteria > Burkholderiales > Burkholderiaceae_D > Rugamonas > Rugamonas guangzhouensis. The sequence goes on along the minus strand of NZ_WKJK01000009.1, from coordinate 189,577 downwards.
CGCATGCCTTCGACTCGATGCGCGAGGGGATCGCCAAGCGCGAACAGGAAATCCGCCGCCTGGCATATTGGGACACGCTGACCAATCTGCCGAACCGCGCCCAGTTCGTGCTGCTGCTGAACGACGCGCTGCTGGAGGCGCAGCGCCGTGGTGAAGGACTGTACGTGTTGATGATGGACCTGGACCGCTTCAAACACGTCAACGACGTTATGGGCCACACCTTTGGCGACGCCTTGCTGCGCCAGGTGGCGGGGCGCTTGCAGCTGCTGCTGGCCAACCGGCGCCAATCGTCGGCGCAGGTGGCGCGGTTGGGCGGCGACGAATTCGCCGTGCTGCTGCCGGCCGCCGGGCTGGATGCGGCGCAGCTGATGGCGGCCGATATCCTGCAGGCGCTGGAAACCCCGTTGTCGCTGGAAGACCAGATGGTCGACATCGGCGCTGGCCTGGGCATCGCCGGCTACCCGGATCACTCGGACGATGGCGAAACCCTGCTGAGCATGGCCGAGGTGGCGATGTACGCCGCCAAGCAGCGCACCGAAGGCCCGGTGGTGTACGACGCGGCGATGGACAAGTCGAGCGCCAAGAGCCTGTCGCTGCTGACCGAACTGCGTCACGCCGCAGAGCGCGACGAGTTCCGGCTGTACGTGCAGCCGAAGATTTCGCTGGAGACCGGCAAGGTGGTGGGGATGGAATCGCTGGTGCGCTGGGTGCATCCGGAGCGCGGCAATGTGTTCCCCGACGAGTTCATTCCGTTCGCCGAGCAGACCGGCTTTATCCGCATCCTGACGCGCTGGGTGCTGGAGAAGTCGGCCGAGTTGTGCCGCGAACTGACCAGCCGTGGCCACCATCTCAAGGTGTCGGTCAATCTGTCCACGCGCGACTTGCTGGATCAGGACTTGCCGGCCAAGTTTGCCGACCTGCTGACCCGTTACAAGCTGACCTCCGGCTCGTTCTGCCTCGAGATCACCGAGAGCGCCATCATGGACGATCCGGTGCGCGCCCAGCACACGCTGGAGCGTCTGAGCGCGATGGGCCTGGATCTGTCGATCGACGATTTCGGCACTGGCTATTCGTCGCTGGCCTACCTCAAGCGCCTGCCGGTCAATGAGCTGAAGATCGACAAGTCCTTCGTGCTGAACATGGAAAACGATGTGGGCGACACCAAGATCGTCCGTTCCACCATCGACCTGGGGCACAACATGGGCCTGCGCGTGGTGGCCGAGGGCATCGAGAGCGAAGCGGTGTGGCGGCTGCTGGCGGATTTGGGCTGCGACCAGGGCCAGGGCTACTTCATGAGCCGTCCAATTCCGGCTGATCAGCTGTTTGGCTGGCTGGAGAAATGGCGTGCGCCGGTGGCGGTGGCGACGCCGGTGGTGGAGGTGGATGTCAGCTGCGCCAAATAAAAATCGCTTTGGTATTTCTGCTAACGTGTCCTATTTGTCATAGTTCACGTTATGATCTGTGTTCCTGATGAACCTTACCTCGATACGGATCACACATGCAACGTAAAGCATTACTGGCTTCGCTGATGTTTACCCAGGCCGCCGTCATGGCGCAAAATTGTCCCGCACCCGGCGCGCCGGTGAGCTACCCACTGACGCGCACCGTGGACCAGCAGGACGATTACCACGGCACCGTCATCGCCGATCCGTACCGTTGGCTGGAAGATGCCAACAGCGCCGAGACCAAGGACTGGGTAGAAGCGCAGAACAAGCTGACGCAAAATTATCTGTCACAGATTCCGAGCCGCGAGGCGATCAAGACCCGTCTGACCAAGCTGTGGAACTTCGAACGCTTCAGCGTGCCGTTCAAGGAAGGTGGCCGCTATTTCTACAGCCGTAACGACGGCCTGCAAAATCAGTCGGTGCTGTACACCATGAAGACGCTGGCCGAGGTGCCGCGCCTGCTGCTGGACCCGAACACGCTGGCCGCCGACGGCACCGTGGCGCTGGCCGGCCTGGCGGTGAGCCCGAACGGCAAATACCTGGCCTACAGTACCGCCGCTTCCGGCTCGGACTGGAACGAGATCAAGGTGCGCGACATCGATACCGGCAAGGATGTCGATGACCACATCAAGTGGGTCAAGTTCTCGCAAACCGCCTGGCTGCACGACGCGTCCGGCTTCTTCTACAGCCGCTACGACGAGCCGAAAGAGGCCACCAAGCTGGCCGACGTCAATTACTTCCAGAAGCTGTACTTCCACAAACTGGGCACGCCGCAAAGCGCGGACGTGCTGGTGTACGAACGTCCAGACCACAAGGACTGGGGCTTCAGCGCCGAAGTCACCGAAGATGGCCACTTCCTGGTGATCCACGCTTCTCAAGGCACCGAGAACAAGAACCGCGTGTTCTACAAGGACTTGAGCAAAAAGGACAGCAAGGTGATCGGCCTGTTGGAAGACTTCGACGCGGCCTACGACTTTATCGGCAACGACGGCCCGGTGTTCCTGTTCCGCACCGAGCGCAATGCGCCGCGCGGCCGCATCGTCAGCATCGATACCCGCAAGCCGGGTGTGCTGAGCTGGCACCAGATTGTCCCGGAAAGCAGCAATACCCTGGTGTCGGCCTCGCTGGTGAACAATCAACTGCTGGTCGATTACCTGAGCGACGCGCATAGCCTGGTCAAGGTCTACGACCTGAAAGGCAAGCCGCTGCACGATATCGAACTGCCTGGCCTGGGCACCGCCGGTGGCTTCAGCGGCAAGCGCTCGGACAGCGAGACCTTCTATTCGTACACCAGCTTCACCACGCCATCGACCATCTACCGTTACGACCTGAAGGCCAACAAGAGCAGCGTGTACCGTCAGCCCAAGGTGGACTTTGACCCGGCGGCGTTTGAAACCCGCCAGGAGTTCTACACTTCTCGCGACGGCACCAAGGTGCCGATGTTCATCGTCTCGAAAAAGGGGCTGAAGCTGGATGGCCGCAACCCGACCTACCTGTATGGCTACGGCGGCTTCAATATCTCGTTGACGCCGACCTTCTCGGTGGCCAATCTGGCCTGGCTGGAAATGGGCGGCGTGTACGTGATGGCCAATCTGCGCGGCGGCGGCGAATACGGAGAATCGTGGCACGCGGCCGGCACCAAGCTGCAAAAGCAGAACGTGTTCGATGACTTCATCGGCGCGGCTGAATGGCTGATCGCGCACAAGGTCACGTCGCCAGCCAAGCTGTCGATCGGCGGCGGCAGCAATGGTGGCCTGCTGGTTGGCGCCACCATGACCCAGCGTCCCGACCTGTTCGCGGCGGCGATCCCGCAGGTGGGCGTGCTGGATATGCTGCGCTTCCACAAATTCACCATCGGCTGGGCGTGGACCTCGGATTACGGTTCGTCCGACAATGCGGACGAGTTCAAGGCGCTGGTCAAATATTCGCCGCTGCACAACCTGAAGAAGGGCGTGTGCTACCCGGCCACCATGATTACCACCGCCGACCATGACGACCGCGTGGTGCCGGCGCACAGCTTCAAGTTTGCCGCCACCGCGCAGGCCGACCAGGCGCCGAATGGTGCGCCTATCCTGATCCGCATCGACAGCAAGGCCGGTCATGGCGCCGGCAAGCCGACCAACAAGCAGATCGAAGAAGTGGCGGACCGCTGGGGCTTCCTGACTCGCGCGCTGCATATGCCGGGCGGCGATCCCGCGACTGCGACTGCCGCGCACAGCGCGGCCACCACCACCGCAACGGTGGCTCAATAATGCGCGCCGCATCGAACGCAATGCCGCTGCTGCTGGCGGCGCTGATGGCTGGCGCCGTGCCGGTGGCGGTGCAAGCCGCCGCACCGGCCGGCGCCGCGCCAGCCGCGCCGACTATGCCGCAACTGGCCGACCTGACGCGCGGCTTGCAATCACAGCCCGGCTTCATCGACGTCTGGCGCGATATCGACAAGGGCAGGGTGCTGCTGTCGGTCAGCGCGCTGGAACAGCCGTTCATACTGGCGAGCTCCTTGCCGTACGCGCTGGGCTCCAACGACGTAGGCCTGGACCGCGCGCAGATGGGCGAAACGCGCATGGTCCATTTCGAAAAACACGGCGCCAAACTGCTCCTGGTGCAGGAGAACACCAACTATGTCGCCAATTCGCCGGACCGCGACGAGCGCGCCGCCGTGCGCGAATCGTTCTCCAACTCGGTGCTGTGGTCGGGCGAGATTCTGGCCAGCGACAATGGCCATCACCTGGTGGACTTCTCCAGCTTCCTGCTGACCGACCGCCACGGCATCGCGGCGCGGCTGGCCGATGCCAAGCAGGGCGGCTATGCGGTGGATGCCGCGCGCAGCGCGGTGCTGGCCGCTGAAGCCAAAGCCTTCCCCGACAACGTCGAACTCGAATCGTTGCTGACCTTCAGCGGTCCGGGGCAGGCTGAATACGTGCGCCAGGTGGGCGCCGATCCGGCTAGCCTGTCGATGCGGCAGCGTATCAGCATGGTGCGCCTGCCCAAACTAGAAACGGACAGCTGGCATCCGCGCCCCTATCATCCGTATTCCGGCGGCTTCGACGCCAATTACGTCGACTTCGCCACGCCACTGGCCAGCAGCATCGACGTGCACTGGCAGGTGCGCCACAAGCTGGAAAAGACCGATCCTACGGCCGCCGTCAGCAGCGTAAAGAAGCCTATCGTTTACTACGTCGACCGTGGCGCGCCGGAGCCGGTGCGCTCGGCGCTGATCGCCGGTGCCTCGTGGTGGGCCAGCGCGTTTGAAAAGGCCGGCTTCAAGGATGCGTACCGCGTCGAGCTGTTGCCGGAAGGCGTGGATGCGCAGGATATCCGCTACAACGTCATCACTTGGGTACACCGCGCCACGCGCGGCTGGTCCTACGGGAATGCGGTGGCCGATCCGCGCACTGGTCAAATCCTGCGCGGCGCCGTCACGCTGGGCTCTCAGCGCGTGCGCCAGGACATCCTGATCGCCGAAGCGCTGCTGGCCCCGTATGGCAAAGACGCCCCGGCCGACAAGCACAAGCTGGCCGAGGAAATGGCGCTGGCCCGCTTGCGTCAACTGGCCGCGCACGAAGTCGGTCATACGCTGGGCTTTGCCCACAACTTTGCCGCCAGCCGCATGGGCAATGGCTCGGTGATGGATTATCCGCATCCGATCCTCAAGCTGAACGCAAAGGGCGAGGTCGATCTGGCCGATGCCTATGGCGTTGGCGTCGGCCCGTGGGACGACTACATCGTCAAATACATCTACGGCGATTTCGGCAGCGGCGCGCAGGAGCAGGCGGCGCTGGCCAAGCTGCGCGCGGACGCCCGTGCCGCCGGCATGCTGTATTCCAGCGATCAGGATGCCCGCACGCCCGGCGCCAGCCATCCGGATGGCCTGCTGTGGGACTTCGGTCCGGACACACTTAAAACCTGGGATCAGCTGGGCGGCGTACGTCAGCGCGCGCTGCAAACCTTCTCTCCCGGCGTGCTGCCGGACGCGCGCCAGATCGGTGAACTGGAAGCGCGCCTGGTGCCGGTGTATCTGCTGCAGCGCTATCAGGCCGAAGCGGTGGCACGTCTGATCGGCGGTGGCGACTTCGATTACACCAGCGCCGGCGACGTGCGCGCCGGCGCCGGCAAGGCCGGCATCAACGTCACGCCGGCCGAGGTGCAGCGCCAGGCACTCAAACGCCTGACCGACAGCCTGCGCGCCGAGTACCTTGCGCTGCCCGCCAACGTGCTGGATGTGCTGACGCCGCCGGCCGCCGGCTACGAGCGCAATCGCGAATACTTCGCCACCCGCATGGATTCGGTATTCGACGCCTTCTCGATCGCCGAAGCGGGCGCCGGCCAGACCGTCGGCTTCCTGCTCGATCCGGGTCGTCTGAACCGCGTCGCCTGGCAGCATGCGCGCGACGTCCAGCAGCCGGGCGTGCGCGAAGTGCTGGCGCAGGTACTGGACCGGACCTGGAAGCGCGAGCCAGTACCGGCCTCGGTGATTGGCGGCGAGGCGGTGCAGTTGACCGCTAACTGGGTGGTGTCGGATGCGTTACTGAACCTGCTGGAAGGCGGCAAGCTGCATCCGCAGGTGGCGGCCGAGGTGCGTCAGTCGCTGCTGGACCTGACCCAGTGGACGCAGAAAAATCCCGGCAAGGATGTCACTGCTGCCAGCCGCAAGCAGCTGGCCGAGCTGGTGGCCGCCTATCTGAAAGATCCACGTAGCGTCAAACTGTGCGGTGCACCACCAGTGCCGCCCGGCGCACCGATTTGATTGGTGATCGCACCAAAATAATGCCTCGTTTTAGTGCGCACCCACGCGGTGCGCATTTTTGCACCATTTGAAAATCTATTGAAATCAGTCACTTAAAATTTGCACCAAAGTGGAACGAATATTGCTTTCAGCATGAAACGTTCTTAACTTTTGCATTGTTTTGGGGAGTGGGTTTTAAATGGATGCACACAAAGACGGCGCCAATGCCTTGTTTATATTGCTCGGCGCCATCATGATTTTGGCCATGCACGCCGGTTTCGCATTTCTGGAGCTTGGTACCGTACGCAAAAAGAATCAGGTCAACGCCCTGGTAAAAATTCTGGTCGACTTTGCCGTATCGACCATCGCCTATTTTTTCGTCGGCTACAGCATTGCTTACGGCATCAATTTCTTCTCCTCGGCCGATGTGCTGGCTGAAAAGAACGGCTACGAACTGGTGAAGTTCTTCTTCCTGCTGACCTTTGCCGCCGCCATTCCGGCGATTATCTCGGGCGGCATCGCCGAGCGCGCGCGTTTCCATCCACAGACCATCGCCACCGCCTTGCTGGTCGGCCTGGTTTATCCCTTCTTTGAGGGCATCAGCTGGAATAACCGTTTTGGCGTGCAGGACTGGCTGACCCACACTTTCGGCTTCGCCTTCCACGACTTCGCCGGCTCGGTGGTGGTGCACGCGGTCGGCGGCTGGATTGCGCTGCCGGCGGTGCTGTTGCTAGGCGCGCGTCGTGGTCGTTACATGAAAAACGGTGCCATCGCCGCCCATCCACCATCGTCGATTCCCTTCCTGGCGCTGGGCGCCTGGATTCTGACCGTGGGCTGGTTCGGCTTCAATGTAATGAGCGCGCAGTCGCTGGATAAAATGAATGGCCTGGTGGCCGTCAACTCGCTGATGGCGATGGTGGGTGGCACGCTGGTCGCGCTCTCGATGGGCAAGAATGACCCGGGCTTTGCTTACAACGGCCCGCTGGCCGGCCTGGTGGCGGTGTGCGCCGGCTCGGACCTGATGCATCCGCTGGGGGCGCTGGTCACCGGCGGCATCGCCGGCGCGGTATTCGTCTGGATGTTCACGCTGGCGCAAAATAAATGGAAGATCGACGACGTGCTGGGCGTGTGGCCGCTGCACGGCCTGTGCGGCGCCTGGGGCGGCATCGCGGCTGGTATATTTGGCATGAAGGCGCTGGGCGGGATGGGCGGCGTGTCGCTGCTGTCGCAACTGGCCGGTACCGCGCTGGGCGTGGTGATCGCGCTGGCGGGCGGCGCGGCTGTTTACGGCCTGCTGAAAGCCACGCTGGGCCTGCGCCTGGATCCAGAAGAGGAATTCCAGGGCGCCGACCTGTCGATCCACCGCATTACCTCGACTCCCGAGCGCGAGTCGAACTGGTAATCGGCTAGCGGTGTATCACCACCAGCAGCGCCTTCGCTTCGGTCTTGCCGACGTTGCGGATGATGTGCTGCTGGTCCCCCGGGTAGCGCGCGGTGCCGCCCAGTTTGACCTTCTTCTTGTCCCCATCCACTTCCACTTCCACCGAGCCGTGTAACAGCGTCAGGTGCTCCTGCGCGCCTGGATCGTGGCCTTGCGAATCCAGTATGCCGCCCGGCGCCAGCGTCAATTCATACCACTCATATTTACTGGCCAGTTCCAGCGGGCCGAGGATGCGCAGCACGTAGCCGGCGTGATGGCCGGGCAGGGTGGGCGTTTCGTGCGCGTCGATGACGCGGATGGTCTCGGTCGCCCGTTCGGCGGTGGCCAGCAGTTCACCGATCTGTACGCCCAATGCATTGGCCAGGCGCCACGTGATGGCGATGGTCGGATTGGCCTTTTCGCGTTCTATTTGCGACAACATTGATTTCGATACGCCGGCGATGCGCGACAGGTCTTCCAGCGTCAGGCCACGGGCGAGACGCAGGCGCTGCAGGGCGGCGCCGACTTCGGGAGGTGCGTTGTTCATTATATTGGTTGCGGAGTTCACTGGTTCTCTATAAAATTCAATATATCGAATTTGAATTCGAAATAACGAATTTCGCATAAGATGGCGAAATCGTATCACAGACAAGGACCATGATGAGCAATCAAAAACATACTTTCTATAGCGGTCTCCAGGAAAATCTGGATCAACTGCGCGAACAGGGCCTGTACAAGCCGGAGCGCGTGCTGGCTTCCCGCCAAGGTTCGGAAGTGATGGGCGATGATGGTCGAATGCTGATTAATATGTGCGCCAACAATTATCTCGGCCTGTCTGGCCAGGAATGGGTGGCGCAGGCGTCGATCGCCGCCACCGAAAAATACGGCTACGGCCTGTCGTCGGTACGCTTCATCTGCGGCACCCAGACCGTGCACAAGCAACTGGAGCAGGCGATCTCCAAATTCCTCGGCACCGAAGACACCATCCTGTACGCGGCTGCCTTCGATGCCAACGGCGGCGTGTTCGAGCCGCTGTTCGACGAGAACGACGCCATCATCTCCGATGCGCTGAACCACGCCTCGATCATCGATGGCATCCGTCTGTGCAAGGCGGCGCGCTTCCGCTACGCGCATAATGACATGGCCGATCTGGAAAAGCAGCTGCAGGCTGCCGCCGACAAGCGCCACAAGATCATCGTCACCGATGGCGTGTTCTCGATGGACGGCACCATCGCTCAGTTGGACAAGATTGTGGCGCTGGCCGAACAATACGGCGCGCTGGTGATGATCGACGAATGCCACGCCTCCGGCTTCATGGGCAAGACCGGTCGCGGCACGCACGAACATCACAATGTGATCGGCAAGATCGACATCATCACCGGCACGCTGGGCAAGGCGCTGGGCGGCGCCATGGGTGGCTTCACCTCGGGCCGCAAGGAAGTGATCGAGATGTTGCGCCAGAAATCGCGTCCTTATCTGTTCTCGAACACGCTGGCGCCATCGATTGCCGGAGCCTCGCTGGCGGTGCTGGAGCGCCTGTCCTCGTCGACCGAACTGCGCGACCGCCTGCACGAAAACACCGCTTACTTCCGCAAGGAGATCGAGCGTATCGGCTTCACCATCAAGCCGGGTACGCACCCTGTAGTTCCTGTCATGTTGTTCGATGCGCCGGTGGCGCAGAAGTTCGCGGCGCGAATGTATGAGCTGGGCGTTCTGCTCAGCGGCTTCTTCTACCCCGTGGTCCCGATGGGCCAGGCGCGGGTGCGGGTCCAACTGTCTGCCGCGCATACCCGCGAGCAGCTGGATATCGTGCTCAAAGCATTCGAACAGGCAGGCCATGAATTGGGCCTGCTGAAGAACTAACATGAAAATCGTCAGGAATAATGAAATGACTCAGCAAAAAATTCTCGTCATCGGTGCCAATGGCCAGATCGGCAGTGAACTGGTGGAAGCCTTGGCCGCGCAGCACGGCGCGCAGAACGTCATCGCCGCCGACATCAGCCCGACCAATGTCTACAACGCGGCGCGCTACACCACGCTGAACGTGCTGGATAAGCAGGCGCTGTGCGAACTGATTACCGAAGAGGGTATCACCCAGGTCTACCAACTGGCGGCGATGCTGTCGGCCACCGGCGAAGCGGCTCCGCTGAAGGCGTGGACGTTGAACATGGACGGCCTGCTGAATATTCTGGAAACCGCGCGCGAACGTGGCGCCATCGGCAAGCCGCTGAAAGTATTCTGGCCGTCGTCGATCGCCGCTTTCGGCCCGAACACGCCACAAGACGCCACGCCGCAACTGACGGTGATGGATCCAACCACCATCTACGGCATCAGCAAGCTGGCCGGCGAGCGCCTGTGCGAGTACTACTTCCTGAAGTATGGCGTGGACGTGCGTTCGATTCGCTACCCAGGCATCATCAGCTTCAAGTCGCCACCGGGCGGCGGCACCACTGATTACGCGATCGCGATCTTCCACTCGGCGCTGCGCGGCGAGCGTTATGAATGCTTCCTCGGCCCGCAAACCACGCTGCCGATGATCTACATGCCCGATGCGATCCGCGCCACCATCGAGTTGATGGATGCGCCGGCCGAGCAGGTGAAAGCGCGTTCCTCGTACAACGTGGCTGGTGTGTCGTTCAACCCCGAGCAACTGGCTGCGGCCATCGCGCGCAAGCTGCCGGACTTTAAAATCGCCTACAAGCCGGATAGCCGCCACGCCATCGCTGATTCGTGGCCGCATAGCCTGGACGACAGTGCCGCTGCCGCCGACTGGGGCTGGAAAGCGCGCATCGGCGTGGACGAAATGGTGGCCGACATGCTGGCCAATATCAAGGTTGATCTGGGTAAGGCCGCCTGATGGACATGAGCGTTTTCGATCTGTTCAAGATCGGCATCGGCCCTTCGAGCTCGCACACGGTGGGGCCGATGGTGGCGGCACGCCGCTTTTTGCTGGATAACGCTCCGTTGGACGAGGTGGTCGAGGTCAAGGCCGAGCTGTATGGCTCGCTGGCCTTGACTGGCGTCGGCCACGCCACCGACAAAGCCGTGCTGCTTGGCCTGATGGGCGAGACGCCGCAGGGTGTGGTGCCGACCCGCGTCGATGCGCAACTGGCGGAAGCCGAAGCGGCTGGCACGTTGAAGCTGCTGGGCGCGCACGCGGTGCCGTTCAAGCGTGGCACGCATCTGGTGTTTCACATGGCTGAATCGCTGCCCGAGCATCCGAACGGCATGCGCTTCACGCTGACGCGCAAGGATGGCAGCAGCGTGTCCAAAGTCTATTACTCGGTGGGTGGTGGCTTTATCCGCGAGGAGGGTGAACCGCCCGTGGCGGCAGCGGCGGCGGTCAGTGTGCCGTATTCCTTCGGCACCATGGACGAGCTGCTGGCGCATGGCGTACGCAGTGGACTGACGATTCCGCAGATGCTGCGCGCGAACGAGCGTGTGCGCATCAGCGACGAAGCGCTTAACGCCGGCCTGGATAAAATCTGGCAGGTGATGCGCGATTGCATAACGCATGGCCTGGAGACGCCGGGCCAACTGCCGGGTGGCTTGAACGTTAAGCGCCGCGCCGCCAGTCTGTGGTCGCAGGCCAAGGCCAACACCAATCACGCCAACGCTCTGCCGCACGACGCGTTGCATCAGGTCAGCCTGTATGCGATGGCGGTCAATGAGGAAAACGCGGCCGGCGGCCGGGTGGTCACGGCGCCGACCAATGGTGCGGCCGGCATCATCCCGGCGGTGCTGCGCTATTACGCGGAAGACTGCAAGCCTAGCGATCCCGCCACAGGTGTGCACAATTTCCTGCTGACGGCGGCGGCGATCGGCATGCTGTGCAAGCGTAACGCGTCGATCTCCGGCGCGGAAATCGGCTGTCAGGGCGAGGTTGGTGTGGCGTGTGCCATGGCCGCCGCTGGCCTGGTGGCGGCGCTGGGCGGCAGCAATGGCCAGATCGAGAACGCCGCCGAAATCGGCATCGAGCACCATCTGGGCATGACCTGCGATCCTATCGGTGGTCTGGTGCAGATTCCGTGCATCGAGCGTAACGGCATGGGTGCGGTCAAAGCTATCACCGCCGCCTCGCTGGCGTTGAAGGGTGACGGCACCCACTTCGTCAGCCTCGACGAAGTGATTGAAACCATGCGCCAGACCGGCGCCGACATGCAGGCCAAGTACAAAGAGACCTCACTGGGCGGCCTGGCGATCCACGTCATCACCGTCAATCACGCTGCCTGCTGACGGCGACGGTCAGCCTGAAATCGTCGCCGGTGACGGCGGCTTTTTCGCCAAGCCGCACCAGCAGGCCCGGTTGGCTGACCACTTGGCTGTCATGCTTGATGATGGCTTTCAGGAACACGGTATTCTCACCGGCCTGATTCAAGACGAACTCGGTGCGCCACGCGCCGCCTTTGCCTTCGCTGGCGACAGCGAAGGGTACTCCTTCTTTCACAAGCAGTTTCGGCGTGGCCGATTCGCCGCTGGCGTCCAGTCGCATGTCGATGGCGTAGCTGGCCGCTGATGGCTCGACGTCCGCATGCGCGGCCAGCGCGGCCAAGCCGCAGCTGCCAATGATGGCGATACGGCCAGACCAGCGGCGTAGCGTGCGTGGCGGGTTTGCGTTCAATTGCATGATGCGCTCCTTCAGTGGGTGGATGGACTGCCAGTGGCAATGAATCAGCGCGCCCTGGGTTGAGAGCTGGGTCTTCAGCATGGCTTCCGCGTAGCAGCGCTTGCGGCCCGGATGCACGCGCATGACGGCGGCGTCGCACGCCAGTTCCTGATCGAGCCTGAATCTGCGGGCGGCGTAGTGGACTAGCGGGTGAAACCAGAACAGGCATTGCAGCAGGGCGCACGTGGCGTTTGCCAGTGGATCGTGACGGCGGGCGTGGATGGTTTCATGCGCCAGGATCAGCTGCTGTTCCTGTTTTGTGTAACGCGTTGCGAAATTTCGCGGAACCACGATGATGGGGCGCCACAAGCCGACGACTGCGGGGCTGTGGTCGTCGCATGCGCTGTTGTGGATACCGTGCCGCTGGCTCAGCGGGCCAAGGTAGGCATGATAGGAGGCGTGCGTGCGCCACAGCCTGGCCACCATCGCTACCGTGCCGGCCAGCCAGGCGGCTAGCAGCCATGATTGCCATGGTGTGCTGGCGGGCGATGGGGCGATGCTGATCACGCGGTGCAACGGCGCGAACACCAACTGCCCTGGCGCGCCAATGTGTGCGGCGATGCCTGCGGCCAGCTGCGCGGCGGGTAGCAAGATGGCCAATAACGTGGCTGGTGCCGCCGCCCATAGCGTGTAGGCGATGACGGCGCCGAATACGCGTCGCGTCGGTAGTCGCAATGCGCAGATCAGCAAAAGCACGCAGGTCATGGCCGCGAGGGCGAGAGCTGCGATGCCTGGGGCCGCGTCTATGCTGGCGCCAATGATGGTGCCAATGTCGGTGCTCGACGCATGCGGCTCAAGCATCGTCTTCCAGCTCCTTGATGAGCCGCTTCAGGTCTTTGATGTCGCTGGCACTCAGCTTGCCATGCTGGCCGAAATGCGCCACCAGCGGCGCAATGCGGCCTCCGAACAGGCGGTCGACCAGGCTGCCGCTTTCCGCCGCCACCCAGCGCTCGCGCGTCAGCACCGGCGAATAGAGAAAGCGCCGACCATCTTTCGTGGCGCGCAAGGCACCTTTTTTCAGCAGGCGGTTGAGTAGCGTCTTGATGGTGGCTTCCTGCCAGTCCTGCCGTTCGCTCAAGGCGGCCACCACATCCTCCGCCGTGCGCGGGCTGCCGCTCCACAGCACTTCCATCACCTGCGATTCTGCTTCGCTGATCGGTATTGGTTTCATGGCTTAATCGATTACGAGTGTAAACGATTGGATGATTACATGTGTAATCGATGCCGTCAACCGCTTATTCTTTTTCGAGCAGGGCGCGGAAGGCTTCGGGTAGCAGGGGCTTGCTGAAGTGGTAGCCCTGGATTTCGTCGCACAGCTGTTCGCGCAGGAAGTCCAGCTGCTCGACCGTTTCGACGCCTTCGGCGATGGTGGTCAAGCCCAAGCTGCGCGCCATGTTGATGATGGCGCTGACGATGGCCTTGTCCTCGGCGTCGGTGCTGATATCGCGCACGAAGGACTGGTCGATCTTCAGCTTGTACACCTTGAATTTCTTCAGATGGCTGAGCGACGAGAAGCCGGTGCCGAAATCATCGATCGACATGCGGATGCCGCGATCGTGCAGCTGCGTCATGGTGTTGATGGCGCCTTGCGGATCCTGCAGCGCCACGCCCTCGGTCAATTCCAGCTCCAGATACTCGGGCGGCAAACCCTCCTCGTACAGGATCTGCGCCACCCGCGACGGCAGGTCGGCGCTGCGGAACTGGATCGCTGACAGGTTCACCGCCATCACCAGCGGCGGCAGCCCGGCATCCAGCCAAACCCGCGCCTGACGCACCGCCTGACGCAGCACCCATTCGCCAATCGGGATAATCAAGCCGCTTTCCTCCGCCGCCGGAATGAACTCGACCGGCGACACCGCGCCCAGCTCCGGCGTACTCCAGCGCAGCAGCGCCTCGGCGCCGACCACGCGGCCGCTCTTCAGCGACACCTGCGGCTGATACACCACCCGCAACTGATCGCGCTCCACCGCATAGCGCAGCGCATTCACCAACTGCAGATGGCGCGCCGCCCGCTGCTGCATGGCCGCCGTGAAGAAACGGAAGTCGTGCCGGCCGGCGCGCTTTACCTGATACATCGCCGCGTCGGCGCGCTGCAGCAGGGTTTCGACATCGGCGCCATCATCCGGATACATGGCGATGCCGATCGATGCCGATACTTTCAGATCGTGCGGCCCCACGGTGTAGGACTGGCCGGCCATCTCCAGCAACTGGCGGGCCACGTCGCTGGCCTCGCTGCTGCTCACATCCGGCAGCACGAAAATGAACTCGTCGCCGCCGAGGCGGGCGACCATGTCGCCGTCGCGCAGGCAGCCGGTCAGGCGCAGCGCCAGTTCCGACAGCAACGCATCGCCTACCGTGTGGCCGAGCGAATCGTTGATGTCCTTGAAGTGATCCAGGTCCAGCATCATCAGCGCCATTGGCGTGCGCTTGCTGCGCGCCTGCTCCACCAATTGGCGCGCGCGTTCGTGCAACTGCGAGCGGTTCGGCAGGCCGGTCAGCACGTCGTAGTGCGCCAGATACTGCACGCGCTGGTCGGCCTGCTGGCGGATCGCTTCGCGGTCGAAGTTCTTCAGCGCGAATTCGATATCCAGCGTCATTTCCAACAGCAGCTCGCGCACCTCCTGGTCGAAGGCATTGAGCGCGCTGGAATAGGGCGCGAAGAAGCCGATGATCTCACCGTCGCGACGCAGCGGAATCGCGGCCGACGAGGACCAGCCGTAACGCGCGCCGTGCGCGTGCCAGTAGGCGGTTTCCGGCGCGTGCTGGTAATCCTGACACCAGTAAGGCTGGCCGCTGCGGTAGGACAGGCCGATCGGCCCGCGCCCCTCCGGCGTGCCGGCATCGAGCGAGACCTCCAACTGGTCCAGATATTCAACGCCGCCGCCAAACGATGCCGCCACCACGATGCGTCCATGCTCCTTGTCGATCAATCCTATCCACGCCATCGCCATGCCGCCGTAGCAGACCACGTCGCGGCAGATACGCTCGAACAGCTCGGCCTCGCTGTGACTGCGCACGATGGCCTGGTTGCATTGGCTGAGCGCCGAGTACAGTCGGCTGACGCGCTGCGTGCGCTCCAGCGCCGCCGAGCGTTCGGCATCCAGCCGCGCCAGGCTTTGCTGGGTGTGGACCAGCCAGCCCCAGATGCTGTCCTGTGCCTGCGCCGATGCCTGTAGCGCCACGCTGAAATCGCCGCGCCCCAGTTTTTCCATGGCGGCGCGCAACTGGTCGACCGAGCAGCCCAGTGAGGCATTCAGCTGACGCTTGGTGCGCCACACCAGCAGCACCAGCACCACTGAGCTGACCATGAAGGCGATGCGCGCCACGTTGGCGTCCAGCGAGGTTTCCTCCACCAGCAGGCGGGTGCGGCGGTCCACGCTCTCGCTGACTTCTCCGATCGGGCGCATGATGTCGGCCTTGGCGCGGTGGTAGACCGCATCGTGCAGCATAGCGGTGGCCTGGACCACGTCGCCGCCGCCAGCGCGCAGGTCCATGGCGGTGGTCTCCAGTCCTATCAGCTTGTCCGATTCGTTCTTGGCGGCGGCCAGTAGCGCCAGTTCTTCCGGCGCGAAATGGGCTTCGCGCATCAGTTGCATCAGTGGCGCGGTGAGCTCGCCCTGGCGTGGCCGCCGGTCGTTGGCCATCACCAGATCCCAGTAGACGTTTTCATAATTCTTGGGGCGCGCCGCGCGGCCTTCGCGGATGTCGACGATTTCCTGATAATTCTTGCGGTATTGCGCCTCGCCGGTGGCGACATAGGTGCGCGCCATGCGGGTCAGATCGTCGGACGACTGGCGCAGTTCCTCGATCAGATTGTGCGAGGTGTAGCGCAGTTCATTGGCATGGTCGATGCGCTTCTCGGTCCAGACGTACAGCATGAAGGCCGCCGCCACCAGCAGCAGGGTGCCGAAACAGGCCCACAGATAGCTGGCGAAGGGGGAAGGTGGCGAAGACTTCATGGTGTTGTACGACGAGCGGCGGAGTTCGACAGTATATGGCCTGCTTAGCGCAGCGGCCAGCACCGCAACTGCGAGGCATGACCATAAAACAACGTGAATTTCACGGGATGGCGTCGGGGGCACTATAATACCCGCTCGCCTTTGTACCGTTCTGCAGCCCAACCGGACTTTTTCTATTTTATGCAATACGTGTCTACCCGTGCCGCGTCGTCGGCCGCCGCTTCGTCTTCCCAACAATTTTCCGATATTCTGCTGGGTGGCCTCGCCGCTGACGGCGGCCTGTTCCTGCCGACCGCTTACCCGCAAGTGACCGGCGCCGAGCTGGATGCCTGGCGCAAGCTGTCCTACGCCGAGCTGGCGTTCGAGATTCTGAAGAAGTTCGCGACCGATATTCCGGAAGCCGATCTGCGCGCGCTGACCGCCAAGACCTACACCCAGGATGTGTACAAAAACGCCCGCCAGGGCGAAAGCGCCGCCGACATCACGCCGCTGCGCGTGCTGGAAGAGGCCAACGGCACCAAGCTGGTGCTGCAGGCGCTGTCGAACGGTCCGACCCTGGCGTTCAAGGACATGGCGATGCAGCTGCTGGGTAATCTGTTCGAATACGCGCTGGCCAAGCAGAACGCGGAACTGAACATTTTCGGCGCCACCTCCGGCGATACCGGCAGCGCCGCCGAATACGCGATGCGTGGCAAGAAGGGTATCCGCGTGTTCATGCTGTCGCCGCACAAGAAGATGAGCGCTTTCCAGACCGCGCAAATGTTCTCGCTGCAGGACCCTAATATCTACAACATCGCCATCGAAGGCGTGTTCGACGACGCGCAGGACATGGTCAAAGCCGTGTCGAACGACCTCGAATACAAGGCCAAACACAAGATCGGCACCGTCAACTCGATCAACTGGGCACGTGTAGTGGCGCAGGTGGTGTACTACTTCCGCGGCTATCTGGCGGCGACCACCTCCAACGAGCAGAAAGTGTCGTTCACCGTCCCATCGGGTAACTTCGGCAATATCTGCGCTGGCCACATCGCCCGCATGATGGGCCTGCCGATCGACAAGCTGGTGGCGGCCACCAACGAGAACGACGTACTGGACGAATTCTTCCGCACCGGCGTGTACCGCGTGCGCAAGTCGGCCGAGACCTATCACACCTCCAGTCCATCGATGGACATCTCCAAGGCGTCCAACTTCGAGCGCTTCGTGTATGAACTGGTAGGCCGCGATGGCGACCGCACCCGCGCGCTGTTCCAGAAAGTGGAAACCCACGGCGGCTTCGACCTGTCCGGCAAACCTGGCAGCGATGGCGACGAGTTCAAACTGGTGGCCAACTACGGCTTCAAGTCGGGCAAGTCGACCCACGACGACCGCGTCAACACCATTCGCGACGTGGCCGACGATTACGGCATCGTGATCGACACCCACACCGCCGACGGCATCAAGGTGGCGAAAGAGAACCTGGAACCCGGCGTGACCATGATCGTGCTGGAAACCGCCCTGGCGGCCAAGTTCAACGAAACCATCCTGGAAGCGCTGGGCGAAGACGCCGAACGTCCTGCGGGCTTCGAGAACATCGAAGACCTGCCGCAGAAGTTCGTCGTCATGAAGGCGGATGTCGACGCGATGAAGGCATACATCGCGACCAACACGGGGCTGTGATGAGCGAGCCGCGTAAGCCGATGCTGTCGGTCAGCGAAGCGCAGACGCTGATGCTGGGCGCGGTGCGCCCGTTGGCGGACACCGAACTGGTAGCCACGCTGGCGGCCAACGGCCGCGTGCTGGCGGCAGCGCAGGTGTCGGAAATGAACGTGCCCGGCGCCGATAACACGCAGATGGACGGCTACGCGGTGCGCGCGGCCGATTGCGTCAGCGGCAGCGCGGCGCTGAAGGTGTCGCAGCGCGTCCCGGCCGGCCATGTGCCGCAGGCTCTGCAACCGGGGACGGCGGCCCGCATCTTCACCGGCGCCATGATTCCGCAAGGCGCCGATGCCGTCGTCATGCAGGAGCAGTGCGCGCTGGATGGCGACACCGTCACCATCAACCACGCACCCAAGTCGGGCGAATGGATACGCCGCGCCGGCGAGGACATCGCCAGCGGCAGCGTGGTGCTGGCCGCCGGTACGCGCCTGCGCAGCCAGGAGCTGGGGTTGGCCGCATCGATCGGCCTGGCCGAATTGCCGGTGAAGCGCAAGCTGCGCGTGGCCGTGTTCTTCACCGGTGACGAATTGACCATGCCTGGCGAGCCACTGGCGCCGGGCGCGATCTACAATTCCAACCGCTTCACGCTGCGCGCGCTGCTGGAAAACCTGGGCTGCGAGATCACTGATTTCGGCATCGTGCCGGATTCGCTGGACGCGACCCGCTCGGTGCTGCGCCAGTCGGCCGAAGGACATGATCTGATCATCACCTCGGGCGGCGTGTCGGTCGGCGAGGAAGACCATATCAAGCCGGCGGTGGAAGCCGAAGGCAAGCTGAATATGTGGCAGATCGCCGTCAAGCCGGGCAAGCCGCTGGCGTTTGGCGAAGTGCGGCAGGCGTTCTTCATCGGCCTGCCGGGCAATCCGGTGTCCAGCTTTGTCACCTTCCTGATATTCGTGCGGCCGTTCATTCTGCGCCTGCAGGGCGTGGCCGGCGCTATCGCGCCGCGTGCCTTCAGCATGCGCGCCGATTTCGACTGGCCCAAGGCCGACAAGCGCAACGAGTTCCTGCGCGCCCGCATCAACGATGAAGGCGGCGTGGAGCTGTTCCGCAACCAGAGTTCCGGCGTGTTGACGTCGACGGTGTGGGGCGACGGCGTGATCGACAATCCCCCTGGCCAGGCCATCGCGCGCGGCGATCAGGTGCGCTTTATCCCGTTTAGCGAGTTATTGTACTGATGGGTATTACCGTAAAATTTTTCGCCAGCGTGCGCGAAGCTGTGGGGGCGTCGTCGGAAGCGATGGCGCTGCCGGATGGCGTGACCACGGTGGGCGCACTGCGCGCGCATCTGGCCGCGCGCGGCGACAACTGGCAGCAGGCGCTGGGCCATCCGGCGCTGCGCATGGCGCACAATCAGGTGATGTGCGGCGCCGATGCCGCGCTTGCCGATGGCGCCGAAGTGGCGTTCTTCCCGCCGGTTACCGGGGGCTGATGTTCTTGTTCTTACGGGCGGCGGCGAGATCGTCGCACATGCCGCAAGCCTTGGCGTGGCGATAGCGCCGCCATGAGGTGTAGGTGAAAATGCCGGCCGCGATCACCGCCCAGGCGCCGGCGCTCAGGTAGTCTTCCTGCCGGGGCGAGCCTTTGAACCATTCCACTGCGGCCAGGATCGCGAACAGCGGCACGGCGGCCAGCAGAAAGCGTTTTATCCAGAATAGCGCACCCATGGTATCTCCCTTGTTTTTTGATATTGGACCGAATGCATGCAGTCTAGTTTGACACCTTTTCGCGTCGCCGTCATCGGCGGCGGCCCCGCCGGGCTAATGGCCGCGCAAACGCTGGCCGATGGCGGGGCACAGGTGGATCTGTACGACGCCATGCCGTCGGTCGGCCGCAAGTTCCTGCTGGCGGGACGCAGCGGCATGAATATCACGCACGCCGAGCCGTATGCTGATTTTGTAACGCGTTATGGTAATTCGGCGACGCCGCTGCGGCCGATGCTGGACGCCTTCGGTCCGCAGGCTGTGCGCGACTGGGTGCATGGCCTGGGCCTGGAGACCTTCGTCGGCACTTCGGGCCGGGTGTTCCCGACCGATATGAAGGCGGCGCCGCTGCTGCGGGCGTGGGTGCATGCGGTGCGCGAGCGCGGCGTGCAGTTCCACATGCGGCACCATTGGCTGGGCTGGCAGGATGGGGCGCTGCGCTTTTCCACCCCAGCCGAAGACGGTGCGCCCGGCGCGCGTGAGCTGCTGGTGCGGCCGGACGCGGTGATCCTCGCGCTGGGGGGAGGCAGTTGGGCGCGACTGGGTTCGGATGGCAAATGGATGCCGCTGCTGGCCGAACGCGGCGTGCCGCTGGCGCCACTGGCGCCGGCCAACTGCGGTTTCGACGTCGCCTGGAGCGAGCATTTCAGCAGCCGTCACGCCGGCGAGCCGTTGATGACGGTGGCGGTGATCGCGCGCGATGCGCGCGGCGACGAAATGCGCAAGCAGGGACAATTCGTGGTAACGCAGGGCGGCATTGAGGGCAGCTTGATTTACGCGCTGTCGGCGGCGTTGCGCGATCAGATCGCGGCGGATGGCGGCACCACCATCTGGCTGGATCTGATGCCGGATTGGAGTGCGGAGCGGGTGGCGGACGAAGTGGCGCGGCCGCGTGGCGCGCGTTCCATGAGCAGCCATCTGCAAAGCCGCTTGGGCATCAAGGGCGTGAAAGCAGGGCTGTTGCGCGAGTGTTTGAGCAAGCAGCAGTTCGCGGACGAAGCGCAGCTGGCGGCGGCGATCAAGCGCTTGCCGGTGCGGCTGCTGCGTCCACGCCCGATCGATGAAGTGATTTCCACCGCCGGCGGCGTGCGTTGGGATGGATTGGAAGGGACCATGCTGAAGGCCGCGCCGGGCGTGTTCGTGGCCGGCGAAATGGTCGACTGGGAAGCGCCGACCGGCGGTTATCTGCTAACGGCCTGCTTTGCCAGCGGCATCGCCGCCGCGCGCGACGCGCTGGCCTGGCGCGGGATTACTCCCAACTGACTTCGCCGGAACCTGTGCGGTTGACGTTGCGGCGATCCGGGTTGCCCAGCACGCGGATATCGCCGCTGCCGCGCAGCGTCAGGTCGGCCGACTGCTTGGCGAACACGTGGCTGGTGCCCGAGCCTTTCAGATTCACCGTCACCTGATCGGCCGCCAGGTGGCGCGCATTCAGGTCGCCGGAGCCGGTCAGCTCAGCGTTCAGCGTCTTGCAGCTGCCGGATGCGGTGATCTGGCCTGAGCCCACCATCTCCAGCTCCACGGTTTCGGTGCTGCCGGCATTCATATTCAAGTTGCCGCTGCCATGTGCGCTGGCGTTCAACTCGCGATAACGGCCGCTGAAGTTCACATTGCCGGAGCCGTGTAACTGCAATTCCAGCCGCTCGCCGTTAAATCCGGATACCTTGGTGTCGCCGCTGCTGGTGACCACCAGCTCCTCCAGCGATGGCAAAATCAGCTCCACCTGCAGCCGATGGCGCGGATTAAGCAGCATGCCCTTGGTGCCGATGTGCAGATCGCGGCCATCCTGGATAGTTTCGATATTCGCCAGCGAGCGCTGTTCGCCGCGCACCTTGAGCGAGGCGTTCTGGCCCTGGGTCAGAATCAGATCGATCGGCCCATTCAGCTCCACCGCCGTCGCCATGGCGTCGATCTTGCGGGTTTCGCTGCCCAGCGAACGGCCAGCCACGCTGGTCGGACTGCTGCTGCCATATGCCTTCAGCATGCTGTAAGTGACGCCGATCAGCACAAACGCCAGCACCAGCAGACCGGCTCCGATTTTCATTAATGCGCGCATGATGAACTCCTAGCGTCCGCGAAGCAGCGACAGATTCATCGCCGCGTAGCGTTTCAAGCCGATCACCGTGTAGCGGGTCAGCACGATACTGATCAAACACAGGCCAATGCCACCCAAAATCAGCCCCAGGCCGATCGCCGACTGCGTGGTGCGGGCGCCGTTGTCAAAATCGGTGGTGATGTGGACATCGCCGGTGGCCACCGCCTCGGCACGGTCTAGCAGGCGGCCGCTGCGGCTCAGGCTTTCATCCTCGGGGGATGGCGACTGCGCCTCGTCCTTGTTGACCTGCACCCCCATGCTGTTGATCGACACGCGCCAGCCCTGGATATCCTCTTCCTCGTCCTGGTTGTCGAAGTGGCTGTTGGTGTACTCCATCAGGTGACGCAACGGACCTTCCAGCGCCAGTTCGTTTTGTCCGGACAGGCCGCTGGCGGTCAGCGCCACGCCGCCGATGTAAAACGCGAATGCCGACACGTAGACCGCGCCCAGCAGGCTGGCGTACACCATGGCCGGGATCACCATGAACAGGTTGAAGATGGCCAGGCCGATAAACGACGCCACCGTGCGGGCAAAGTTGAAAGGGGTTTTCTTTTGCTCGAAAGCGTTCAGGTGAGCGTTGGCGCGCAGCGTCATGGCGATTTTGCGCGGTTCGTCCAGCTCCTGATAGACCTCGGCTTCGCTTTGGCCGGCCACCAGGCCGTCGATGAAGCGTTGCTCGTAGTAAGCCAGGGTCTTGGCCACCAGTTCCGGTGGCAGACCGTGCATGGCCTGCTTGAGCGCGTCGAGGTATTGCTGCTTGGTCATGATGTTAAGTCCACAATGTTGCTTGCCTTTTGCCCATGATGCAACTGTACCCAAGCGGCTGTCGATCTGCCACAGTCATGTGACAGGCTGCATAAATGACGGCACAGGCGACAAAAACCGGCTACTGGACGGCGCTCCTTTTGAGTAACCGGGCGGCAGCGACGCCGCTGCGCACCGCCGACTCCAGCGTGGCCGGATAGTCGCCGGCGGTGTAATCGCCAGCAAGAACCAGACCGGGCAGGCCGGTGGCGTTGTCCGGGCGCGCCAGGCCGGGGGAGCTGGCATAGGTGGCGCGTTTCTCGGTGATTACCTTGAACCAGCTCGGGCGGCCCAGTTCCGGGCGCTGGAAATCGACCGCCAGTTGCACCGCCACCGCCTCGGCCAGCAGTTCCTGCGGCTGCGCGGCGGCCGGGCCGGAGGCGCTGATCACCACGGCCAGCAGGCCGGCCTGGCTGGCGTCCAGCTGGCCGCGATCGAACACGAACTGGCCGTAATGGTGGTTGTACGGATCGTCCAGCAGGGCGTAAAACGGCAGCTCCAGCCGGGTGGCGGCGTCATATTGCAGGTAGACGGTGGTGATGGCTTCCGGCTCGAAAGCGGTCAGTTGGCCGCACAGGGCGCTGGTGTCGGCGTCCGGGATGTCGTGCAGCAGGGCGGCGGCCTGGGCGGCGCCGGTGGCCAGCACCACACCGCTGAAATAGGTGCTCCAGGTGCCGCCGACGGCGGCGCCGCTGATGTCCAGCTGCCATAAGCGCCCCTCGATCGAACGCAGCGCCTGCACCTTGGCGCCGCTGCGCACCGAGCCGCCGCGTTCGACCACGTAGGCGGCGGCGGCTTCCGGGAACAGTTTGCTGAGGTCGGCGCGCGGCAGCAGCATGTCGGAGGCGCGGCGGTTGGCGCCCAGGCTGTCGCGCAGCACGTTGAGGAAAATCTGGGCCGAGGCACGCTCCGGAGGCGTGTTCAGCGCCGCCAGGCACAGCGGGCGCCACATCAGCTGAATCAGGCGCGGGGTCTGGTCGAAGCGTTCCAGCAGTTCGCTGACGCTGCAATCGGTGTGCAGCCGCCAACCCATCCAGCGTGCGCTGGTTGAGAAACGGGCCAGGCTGAGTTTGTCTTCGCGCTGCAGGCCCTTGGCGCGCAACAGGGCGGCGGCCAGGTGCAGCGGCGCCGGCAGCGGCAGCGCCGGGGCGACGAAGTCCATGCCGTCGCTGTCGGACGGATAGCGCATTTGCAGTGGCAGCGTCAGCAGCGCCTGTTTCAGGTCGACGCCGGTTTGCTGCATCAGGCGCAGCGTTTCGCGGTAGGCACCGAGCAGGATGTGCTGGCCATTGTCCAGCAGCTTGCGGTCGGTTTCGACGCGACGCGCGCGGCCGCCCAGGGTGCGGCCGGCTTCCAGCAGTGTGACTTTGTAGCCGGCCTGCGCCAGTTCGACGGCGGCGGCGCAGCCGGCCCAGCCGGCGCCGATTACCGCAATCGAGCGCGACGGCGGAATGGGCTCGGCGTGGCCGCGCTTGTCGGCCGGGGTGCCGGCGATGATCGCGTCAGCCACGAACGTAGGTCTTCCACGCCAGCCACAGCTTGCGGATTGGCGTCAGCGAGATGCGGTGTGTCAGCACGTGGTAGCCGTCGGCCTCGACCTCGGTCAGCAGGGTGCGGTAGATGGCCGACATCATCAGGCCGGGACGCTGGGCGCGGCGGTCTTCCTTGGGCAGCAGGGCGAAGGCTTCGTCGTAGACGGTCTGGGCGCGGGCGATCTGGAACGCCATCAGCTTTTCAAACTTGTCGGTGTGCTTGGCGTTGAGGATTTCGGCGGCGGTGACGTTGAATTGCTGCAGCTCGCTGATCGGCAGATAGATGCGGCCCTTGCGCGCATCTTCGCCCACGTCGCGGATGATGTTGGTCAGCTGGAACGCCAGGCCCAGTTTCTCGGCAAACTGCAGCGTCTGCGGATTGGTCACGCCGAAAATGCTGGCCGACAGGATGCCGACCACGCTGGCCACGTGCCAGCAGTACTTGTTGAGCGCCACATAATCCAGGTAGCGCGACTGGTTCAGGTCCATCTCCATGCCGTCGACGATGGCTTGCAGGTGTTCTTCCTTTAGATTGTAGGGCTGGATGTGCGGCTGCAGCGCCTGCGTCACCGGGTGCGACGGGCTGCCGGCGTACATGGTCGCGATCTCCTTGCGCCACCAGGCCAGCTTGATGCGGGCGACCGACTCATCGGTGCATTCATCGACGGTGTCGTCCACTTCGCGGCAAAACGCATACAGGGCGGTGATGGCGCGGCGACGCTCCGGCGGCAGGAACAAAAAGCTGTAGTAAAAACTGGAGCCGCTTTGCGCGGTCTTTTGCTGGCAGTAGTCGTCGGGAGACATGAATAAAAAAGCAATGGGCTATTCGAAGCCGCTATTCTATAGGAAGGAGTAGAGGCGCGGTCTGCAACTTTAGGCGATTTAGGGATACAATATGTTACCTTTGTGGAGATATAACGTATGAAGTCGCAGATTTGTGCCGCCCTGATCGTTGTACCGGTTCTTGCCGGATGCGAGGGTTCGTCTGCGCAGGATGCGTCGCCGATGAAAACGGCCACTTATTACACCCAGCATTTGCAGGAGGCGCGCCAGGTCGCCGCCCGCTGCAAGCTGATGGACGAGCAGAAACAGCGCTCGCTGAGCGTGGTCGATTATCAGGAATGGCAGATTTCCAACGAAGGCGTCAATTGCCAGACCGCCTTGTCGGTGTCGGAAGCGGATTCGATGCGCGAATTCGTGCTGAAGCAATCCAAGTCGTCGGCCCCGGTGGCCGCGCCCAAGGTATCGGCGCCGCCATCGTCGTCGGTGCCGCCAGCGCCGCTGCGCAACGATCAGAAAATCACGTCTACCCAGTCGTTCGCGCCAGTCTGAGCGCTTTCATCTGTTTTTTCATGCGCACGGCGGCCCAGAAAATGGCCAGCCAGTCGCGCCTGACCAGCTTGGGGCGGTGCAGGAATACATCGTATTCGGCCGCCTCGATCGCATCCAGAATGCGCAATCCGCCTTGCACCACCATGCGCAGCTCGAAGCCGATGCGGCCCGGCAGGCGCAGTGCTAGCGGCGCGCCGCTCAGCATCAACTGGCGCGCGCGCTCGACTTCAAACCGCATCAGCGAACGCCAGCGCGGCCGCGCGCTCGGATGATCCAGCGCCGCCGGCGAGATCGCAAACCGGTTCAGATCCTCCAGCGGAATGTAAATGCGCTCCTTGTGCAGGTCGATCGCCACGTCCTGCAGGAAGTTGATGACCTGCAGCGCAGTGCAAATGGCGTCCGAATCACGCACATTTTCCTCGTCGGCCGCGCCATACAGGTGCAACATCATGTAGCCGACCGGGTTGGCCGAGCGCGCGCAATAGTCCAGCAGCGCGTCATAGGTGGCGTAGCGGCTCACCAGCACGTCCTGTTTGAAGGCTGACAGCAGCTCGTACAGCGGCTTCAGCGGCATTTCGTATTCGCGCACCACCTGCGCCAGCCGCTCGAACATCGGCTGATGATCGATGGCGCCTTGTTCGATGCGGTCCAGCGCCGCTTCATAGGCGTTCAGCGCGGCCAGGCGCTGTTCGGGCGTGGCGTCGCCTTCGTCGGCCAGATCGTCGGCGCTGCGGGCGAAGGCGTAAATCGCTTCGACCGCCGGGCGCAGGCGCTTGGGCAGCAAAATGGAGGCAACAGGGAAGTTTTCGTAGTGATCGACCGGCATAATGAAGGAGCAGCGGCGGGTGCCGGATTGGGTTTCCAGCGCGTAATGGTAGAGGGATCTTGAAACGAGAGCAAGTATTGGTGCTTGGAAGGCTAAATTAATGACGCTCAAGTCATTTGCAAATGCAGTTGTTGAGCTTATAATTTATAAATAACCCTTCAGTCATTAAAGGAAGCTGCTGTGTCTAATCTCAAGAATTTCATGCTTGCCGCCTCGGCGCTGACGCTGCTGGCAGCCTGCTCGAAGCAGGTGGATAAAACCGAGGACATACGCCCGGTGCGCGTCATTCAGCTGGTCAGCAGCGATATCGACGTCAACGCCGAGTTTTCCGGCGAGGTGAAGGCGCGGGTGGAATCGCGCCTCGGCTTCCGCGTCGGCGGCAAGATCGTCAGCCGCAAGGTGGATGTTGGCACGCTGGTCAAGAAAGGCCAGGTGCTGATGCAGCTTGATCCGCAGGATCTGCAGCTGTCACAGGCACAGGCGCTGGCCAATTTGCGCGCCGCCGAGACCAATCGCGACCTGGCCAAGGCCGAGCTGCAGCGCTACCAGGAATTGCGCAGCAAGAGCTTCGTCAGCCAGGCGGTGCTGGATGCCAAGGATTCGACCTATAAATCGGCCCAGGCCAGCGTCGATGCGGCTCAGGCCGCCTATCGCGGTCAGGCTAATCAGGCTGGCTACGCGGCTCTGCTGTCCGATGTGGACGGGGTGGTGACGGTGGTCAACGCCGAAATCGGCCAGGTGGTGGCGGCCGGCACGCCGGTGGTCAATGTCGCCAAGGCGGGCGAGAAGGAGATCGTCATCGGTCTGCCGGAAGACAAGGTCGATGCGCTGCGCCGCATTCCAGACGTGCAGGTACGACTGTGGGCCGATCCGAAAAACACCGTGGCCGGCAAGATCCGCGAGATTTCGCCAGTGGCCGATGCCGCCACCCGTACCTATACCGTCAAGGTGTCGATACCGGATTCGCTGACCGAAGCCAAGCTCGGCATGACGGCGGTGGTGCAGTTCGCTTCCAAGACGCCGACACCGCAGATCAAGGTGCCGCTGACGGCGCTGTTCTATGAAAAATCCGCCACCTCGGTATGGCTGGTGGAGCAGGGCGCGGTCAAGCTGGTGCCGGTGAAGATCGGCGGCGTGGCCGGCAATGACATCGTGCTGTCCAGCGGCGTCCAGCCTGGCCAGACTGTGGTGACGGCCGGCGTCAACCTGCTGAAGCCGGGCCAGAAGGTCAAAATCCTCGGCAATGACCTGCCAGGGGCGGCCAAATGAAGGAGGGCTTCAACCTGTCACGTTGGGCGCTGGAACACATCCCGCTGACCCGCTACCTGATCGCCGTGCTGCTGCTGGGCGGTGTACTCAGTTATATGAATCTGGGCCAGGACGAAGATCCGCCG
This sequence comes from Duganella guangzhouensis, assembly GCF_009674535.1. Classification (GTDB taxonomy): domain Bacteria; phylum Pseudomonadota; class Gammaproteobacteria; order Burkholderiales; family Burkholderiaceae_D; genus Rugamonas; species Rugamonas guangzhouensis. Next base: position 161,980 of record NZ_WKJK01000009.1, on the reverse strand, counting down.
TTTACCTTCCGGGCGATGGTGGTGCAGGCGCAATGGCCGGGCGCGACCGCGCTGCAAATGGCTGAGCAAGTCACCGACAAGCTGGAAAAAAAGCTGCAGGAAACCCCTGGCGTGGACGAGATTTCCAGCTATTCCAAGCCGGGCCAGACCGTCATCATCCTCAAGCTGCGCGAATCGACGCCGCCTAAAAGTGTGGCGGACGCCTGGTATCAGGTGCGCAAGAAGATCGGCGATATCAAGGGCACGCTGCCGTCCGGCGTGCAGGGGCCGTACTTCAACGACGAGTTCGGCGATACCTATGGCTCCATCTTCGCGCTGTCCGGCGACGGCTTTACCTATGCCGAGATGAAGGATTATGCCGATTTCGTGCGGCAGCAACTGCTGGGCGTGCCGCTGGTGTCCAAGGTTGAGCTGTTTGGCGTGCAGGATGAGAAAATCAACATCGAGTTCTCGCACAAGAAGTTCGCCCAGTTGGGCATTCCGATCGAGACCATCGCCAACCAGATCGCCACCCAAAATACGGTGGAGGCCACCGGCGTGCTGGTGACGCCGACCGATAACCTGCAAGTACGCGTCACCGGCGCGCTGAAGACCGTCAAGGATCTGGAAGAGCTGGAGCTGCGCGCCAACGGCACCACCTTCCGCCTGGGCGACTTCGCCACCATCAAGCGCGAGTATCAAGATCCGCCGGGCAACAAGATGCGCTTCAACGGCAAGGAAGTGATCGGCCTCGGCGTGTCGATGGAGAAGGGCGGCAACATCATCCAGCTTGGCAAGCACATGGAAAAGACCGTGCGCGACCTGAAGGCCAAGCTGCCGGTCGGTATCGAATTGCAGCGCGTGTCGGACCAGCCGGAAGCGGTCAAAGCCTCGGTGGGCGAATTCGTGCACACGTTGATCGAAGCGGTGCTGATCGTGCTGGCGGTCAGTTTCGTCTCGCTGGGTCTGCACACCAAACCCAAGCTGCGGCTGGATGCGCGGCCTGGCCTGGTGGTGGCGCTGAGCATTCCGCTGGTGCTGTCGGTAACCTTCCTGTTCATGCGCGTGCTGGACGTGGACTTGCATAAAATTTCGCTGGGCGCGCTGATTATCGCGCTGGGCCTGCTGGTGGACGATGCCATCATCGCGGTGGAAATGATGGTGCGCAAAATGGAGGAGGGCATGTCGCGCTTCGATGCTGCCACCTTTGCCTACAAGTCCACCGCGATTCCGATGCTGACCGGCACGCTGATTACCGTTACCGGTTTCCTGCCGATCGGCATGGCCAAGTCGGCGGCCGGCGAGTACACCTTCTCGCTGTTCTCTGTGAACGCGCTGGCGCTGGTGATTTCGTGGGTGGTGGCGGTGACGTTCACGCCCTATCTCGGCTACGTGCTGCTGAAGGTGCAGCCGCATGCCAACGGCGGTAGCGAGCATGAGCTGTTCGATACGCCGGGCTACCGCAAATTCCGCGCGCTGGTGAACTGGTGCGTCGAGTATCGCTGGATCACGATCGCGGCGTCGCTGGCGGTGTTCGGGCTGGGCGTCTATGGCTTCAAGTTCATCGAGAAGCAGTTCTTCCCGGATTCCAGCCGTCCCGAGCTGATGGTGGAGATGTGGACGCCGGAGGGCACAACCTACGCCGCCAACGAGGCGCAGGTGAAGAAGTTTGAAGCGTTTATCCAGAAGCAGCCGGGCGTGGTCAGCGTGACCAGCTATGTCGGCACCGGCTCGCCGCGCTTCTACCTGCCGCTGGACCAGATTTTCCCGCAGACCAATGTGTCGCAAATCGTGGTGCTGCCGAAAGACCTGCAGGCGCGCGGCGAGCTGCGCGACAAGATCGTCGACCTGTTCAAGCATGATTTCCCCGAGGTGCGCGGTCGCGTCAAGCTGCTGCCGAACGGGCCGCCGGTGCCGTATCCGGTGCAGTTCCGCGTCACCGGCACCGAGGTCGACAAGGTGCGCGCGATTGCCGACCAGGTCAAGGACATCATGCGCGCCAATCCGAACACCATCGGCGTCAACGACAACTGGAATGAATCGATCAAAGTGCTGCGGCTGGACCTGGATCAGGACAAGATGCGCGCGCTGGGCGTGACTTCGCAAACCGTGATGCGGGCGGCGAACACCATCCTGTCCGGCACCACCATTGGCCAGTTCCGCGAGGGCATCAAGCTGATCGATATTCAGATCCGCCAGCCGATCGAGGAGCGTGCCACCATCTCGGTGCTGAACGATACCAATATTCCGACTGCCAGCGGCAAGTCGGTACCGATCAGCCAGCTGGCGCGTGCGCATTTCGTGTGGGAGCCGGGCGTGGTGTGGCGCGAGGGGCGCGATTGGGCGATCACGGTGCAATCCGACGTTGGCGACCATATCCAGGGGCCGACCGTGTCGAATCAGATCGAGCCGCTGCTACAGCCGCTGCGCGACGCGCTGCCGGCCGGTTATGCGATCACGGTCAAGGGCGCGGCCTCGGATAGCGGCGCGGCGGAAGCCTCGATCGCGGTCAACCTGCCGCTGGCGGTGTTCATCATCTTCACCTTGCTGATGCTGCAGCTGCACAGCTTCTCGCGCGCGTTGCTGGTGTTCCTGACCGGGCCGCTGGGCGTGGCCGGCGCGGCGATGGCATTGCTGGTGCTGGGGCGGCCGCTGGGCTTTGTGGCCAATCTCGGCATCATCGCGTTGTTCGGCATGATCATCCGTAACTCGGTGATTCTGGTCGACCAGATCGAGCAGGACATCAGGGCCGGTCACGATGCCTGGAGCGCGATCGTCGAATCGGCGGTGCGGCGCTGCCGCCCGATTATCCTGACGGCGGCCGCCGCCGCGCTGGCGATGATTCCTTTGTCGCGCTCGGTATTCTGGGGGCCGATGGCGGTGGCGATTATGGGCGGGCTGATCCTGGCGACGGCGCTGACTTTATTGTTCCTGCCAGCGCTGTATGCGGCCTGGTTTAGAGTGAAAAAGCCTGTTTAATGGGCAAAATAAGGAGCAAAACGGGCAAAAACGCTTAATTTTCGCGGTAATGTTGGCGACCTAATAAAAAACCTCTTTATTTCGCTGGAAAACCCGTTAGAATACCGCGTTGAAGTTGAAAGCTCCTGCGTATAAAGCAGGAAGAGGGCGACCCTTTTTCACTTACAGGTCGCCCTTTGCTTTTGTGCAAACATGCCGCGAGGATGGCGAAATTGGTAGACGCACCAGGTTTAGGTCCTGACGCCAGCAATGGTGTGGGGGTTCGAGTCCCCCTCCTCGCACCAACTGTACTATTATTTTTTTTGGACGATTTTTTAACATGGCAACTGCAGTCGAAACCTTGGGCAAACTCGAACGTCGTATCACGATCTCCTTCCCGCTGACCGAAGTCCGCGCTGAAGTTGAGAAGCGCCTGAAAGTGCAAGCCAAAACGGCTAAGGCACCAGGCTTCCGTCCGGGCAAAGTTCCTCTGAAAATGGTCGCAGCACAGTACGGTTACCAGATCGAAACCGAAGTGCTGAATGATAAAGTTGGCCGTGCTTTCAACGACGCCGCAAACGAAAACCAGCTGCGCGTTGCTGGTTACCCGAACATTGAGCCTAAGGCTGAGTCGCCAGAAGGCGTGCTGACCTTTGACGCCACCTTCGAAATCTACCCGGAAGTCGCGATCGGCGACCTGACCACGGTGGAAATCGAAACCGTCAAAGCCGAAGTCAGCGACGCTGAAATCGACAAGACCATCGACATCCTGCGCAAGCAGCGCGTGCACTTCCACACCAAGGGCGAAGCCGGTGAGCACGGCGACGGTGGTGCAGCCATCGCCGCCAACGGCGACCGCGTGACCGTGGACTTCGTCGGCTCGATCGACGGCGTGGAATTCCCAGGCGGTAAAGCCGAAGACTACACCTTCGTGCTGGGCGAAGGCCGCATGCTGCCAGAATTCGAAGCCGCCACCGTCGGCCTGAAAGTGGGCGAAGCCAAGACCTTCCCACTGGCTTTCCCAGAGGACTACCATGGTAAAGACGTGGCCGGCAAAACCGCCTCGTTCACCATCACCCTGAAAAACCTGGAATGGGCGCACCTGCCGGAAGTTGACGGCGAATTCGCCAAGTCGCTGGGCGTGGCCGATGGCGACGTCGCTAAAATGCGCGAAGACATCAAGGTCAACCTGGAGCGTGAAGTCGCCGGCCGCGTGAAAGCACGCAACAAAGAAGCCGTGATGGACACCCTGGTCAAGACCGCCACCCTGGACGTGCCGAAAGCCCTGATCGCTCAGGACACCGAGCGTCTGGCCGAAATGACCCGCCAGGACATGGCGCAGCGCGGCATGAACGTCAAGGACGTGCCATTCCCACCAGAACTGTTCGCGGAAAAAGCCGAGCGTCGCGTACGCCTGGGCCTGATCCTGTCGCAACTGGTCGGCGAGAACAAGCTGCAAGCCCAGCCTGAGCAAGTCAAAGCGCAAATCGAAGACTTCGCCCAAAGCTACGAAGACCCACGCGAAGTGCTGAAGTACTACTACAGCGATCGTCGTCGTCTGGCCGAAGTGGAAGCACTTGTATTGGAAGAAAACGTCGTCAACTACGTACTGGGCCTGTCGAAGACTTCGTCCAAGGTAATCGCCTTTGACGAACTGATGGGAAGCAACGCTCAGGCGTAATTCAGTTTGGGCCGGATGATGTAATATAAGCATTCCGGCCCCTAAAGCTGCTTCACAAGGAAATAAGAATGACTGGTATGAACCGTAATCCGGCACTGGACACTGAAATGCTCGGTCTGGTACCGATGGTGGTGGAACAAAGCGGTCGCGGCGAGCGCTCTTACGACATCTACTCGCGTCTGCTGAAGGAACGCATTATCTTCATGGTCGGCCCGGTCAACGACCAGATGGCCAACCTGGTGGTGGCGCAGCTGCTGTTCCTGGAAAGCGAAAATCCGGACAAGGACATCTCGCTGTACATCAATTCGCCTGGCGGTTCGGTTTCGGCCGGTCTGGCCATCTTCGATACGATGCAGTTCATCAAGCCTGACGTATCGACGCTGTGCACCGGTATCGCCGCCTCGATGGGCGCGTTCCTGCTGGCCGCCGGCGCCAAGGGCAAGCGCTTCTCGCTGCCGAACTCGCGCATCATGATTCACCAGCCTTCGGGCGGCTCGCAGGGCATGGCGTCGGATATCGAAATCCAGGCCAAGGAAATCCTGTACCTGCGCCACCGTTTGAACTCGATCATGGCCGAACGCAGCGGCCAAACCGTTGAACAGATCGCCAAAGACACCGATCGCGACCGTTTCATGTCGGCGGAAGAGGCGGTAGAGTACGGTCTGATCGACAAAATGTTGACCAACCGGGCTTGATGCTTCCTTTGCAGCATTGCTAGAAAAAACGCCCGGGCGATATTAATCGTTCGGGCGTTTCGTTTTTATTTCGGGTAGCATGTGGTTGTAGGCGGAGTTTCCGAGCCGCATTACACCGTACTTGCTTTCTGTAACCAAAGAAGACTGCCCCCATGTCAGACAAAAAATCCTCCAGCGGCGAAAAACTTCTGTACTGCTCGTTCTGCGGCAAAAGCCAGCACGAGGTGAAGAAACTCATCGCCGGCCCATCGGTGTTCATCTGCGACGAGTGCATCGATCTGTGCAACGACATCATCCGCGACGAGACCTCGGCCATCGAATCGGTGACGGGCGCCAAGTCGGACCTGCCGACCCCGCATGAAATCAAGGACTTGCTGGATCAGTACGTGATCGGCCAGCAAACGGCCAAGCGCATCCTGTCGGTGGCGGTGTACAACCACTACAAGCGCCTCAAGCATCTGGGCAAGAAAGATGACGTCGAACTGGCGAAATCGAACATCCTGCTGGTCGGTCCTACCGGCTCGGGTAAAACCCTGCTGGCGCAGACTCTGGCGCGCATGCTGAACGTGCCGTTCGTGATCGCCGACGCCACCACGCTGACCGAAGCCGGCTATGTGGGTGAGGACGTCGAGAACATCATTCAAAAACTGTTGCAAAGCTGCAACTACGATGTGGACAAGGCGCAACGCGGTATCGTCTACATCGACGAGATCGACAAGATCTCGCGCAAGTCGGACAACCCGTCGATCACCCGTGACGTGTCGGGCGAGGGCGTGCAGCAGGCGCTGCTGAAACTGATCGAGGGCACCATGGCCTCGGTGCCGCCACAAGGCGGCCGCAAGCATCCTAACCAGGACTTCGTGCAGATCGACACTACCAACATCATGTTCATCTGCGGCGGCGCGTTTGACGGCCTGGCCAAGGTGATTGAAAACCGTTCGGAGAAATCTGGCATCGGTTTCGGCGCCTCGGTGAAGAGCAAGTCGGAGCGCAACGTCAGCGACGTGCTGATGGAAGCGGAACCGGAAGATCTGATCAAATTCGGCCTGATCCCAGAGCTGGTGGGCCGTCTGCCGGTGGTGGCCACGCTGGCCGAGCTGACCGAGGAAGCGCTGATCCAGATCCTGGTCGAGCCGAAAAACGCGCTGATCAAGCAGTATTCCAAGCTGCTGGAGATGGAAGGCGCCGAACTGGAAATCCGTCCGGCCGGCTTGCACGCGATCGCCAAGAAAGCGTTGGCGCGCAAGACTGGTGCCCGTGGCCTGCGTTCGATCCTGGAACACGCGCTGCTGGACACCATGTATGAATTGCCAAATGAAACCAACGTCACCAAAGTGGTTATCGATGAGAATACCATCACCAGTGGCGCTAAACCTTTGTTGATTTATCAGGAGCAGGCCAAAGCTTCTGGTGAGAATTAAATAACTTGTGCACACTTGCCTCACGCGGCCGCAAAATTCATTTCGCATCCGTGGGGCAAGGCGGTACAATAAAAATCAATAAAAGCATGCAGGCTTCATTCGAAAAGCCACTCGTGACGACAGGTCGCGCGTGGCTTTTTTATTTGACGCTGAATTTCTTTTAGAGTGCGACTAGCTTCTTCGAAAAACATTCTTTTTTATAAGGAATTATTTCTTGCAGGTCGGTCTTGTGATTCGGCAAAACAGCGCCCACATCATAATCACGCTTACACATAAGGTTACGCCATGACTACTTCCAAATTAACTGAGCAAACTCAACTGCCGTTATTGCCGCTGCGGGACGTCGTCGTATTTCCGCATATGGTGATACCGCTGTTCGTGGGGCGCCCAAAATCGATCAAGGCACTGGAAGCCGCTATGGAGCAGGGCAAGAGCATTATGCTCGCCGCCCAGAAAGCCGCGGCTAAAGACGAACCTTCTGCTTCCGACATTTACGAAATCGGTTGCGTGGCCAATATCCTGCAAATGCTGAAACTGCCTGATGGCACCGTCAAGGTGCTGGTGGAAGGCGCGCAGCGGGCCCGCATCAACCGCATTACCGATACGCCGACGCACTTCGTGGCCGATCTGACGCCGCTCGATTCCGAGCTGGGCGACGATTCGGAAATCGAAGCGATGCGCCGCGCCATCGTTCAGCAGTTCGACCAGTACGTCAAGCTGAACAAAAAGATTCCACCGGAGATCCTGGCTTCGCTGTCGGGCATCGACGACGCCGGCCGCCTGGCCGACACCGTGGCCGCCCATCTGCCGCTCAAGCTGGAGCAGAAACAGGTGATCCTGGAGATCTTCAGCGTCGCCAAGCGCCTGGAACATCTGCTGGGCCAGCTGGAAGGCGAACTCGACATCCTGCAAGTGGAAAAGCGCATCCGTGGCCGCGTCAAGCGCCAGATGGAGAAGTCGCAGCGCGAGTACTACCTGAATGAGCAGGTGAAAGCGATCCAGAAGGAACTGGGCGAGGGCGAAGATGGCGCCGACCTGGACGAGCTGGAGAAGAAAGTCGCGCTGGCCAAGATGCCGAAAGAGGCATTGGACAAGGCCACCGCCGAGCTGAAAAAGCTGAAGCTGATGTCGCCGATGTCGGCCGAAGCCACCGTGGTGCGCAACTATATCGACACCCTGGTCAGCCTGCCATGGAAGAAAAAATCCAAGGTCAACAACGATCTGGCCAACGCTGAAAAAGTGCTGGAAGGCGATCACTATGGCCTGGACAAGGTCAAGGAACGCATTCTGGAATACCTCGCGGTGCAACAACGCGTCGACAAGCTGAAAGCGCCGATTCTGTGCTTCGTCGGTCCTCCAGGCGTGGGTAAAACCTCGCTGGGCCAGTCGATCGCGCGCGCCACCAACCGCAAGTTCGTGCGCATGGCGCTGGGCGGCGTGCGTGACGAGGCCGAGATTCGCGGTCACCGTCGTACCTACATCGGCTCGATGCCGGGCAAGGTTCTGCAATCGCTGGCGAAAGTTGGTGTGCGCAACCCGCTGTTCCTGCTGGACGAGATCGACAAGATGGGCGCGGACTTCCGTGGCGATCCATCGTCGGCGCTGCTGGAGGTGCTGGATCCTGAACAGAACCACACCTTCTCGGACCACTACATCGAGGTCGACTTCGACCTGTCGGATGTGATGTTCGTGGCGACCTCGAACTCGTACAACATCCCGCCGGCGCTGCTGGACCGGATGGAAGTGATCCGCCTGTCGGGCTACACCGAGGACGAGAAGACCAGCATCGCCCAGCGTTATCTGTTGCCGAAGCAGATCAAGAACAACGGCCTCAAAGAGGACGAGATCTCGATCAGCGAAGCGGCGGTGCGCGACGTGATCCGCTACTACACCCGCGAAGCCGGTGTGCGTTCGCTGGAACGTGAAGTGTCCAAGATCTGCCGCAAGGTGGTGAAGATGCTGCTGCTGAAGAAGTCGGAGAAGAAAGTCGCCGTCACGCCGAAAAACCTGGATAAATTCCTGGGCGTGCGCCGCTACGACTTCGGCGTGGCCGAGAAAGAAAATCAGGTCGGCCAGGTGGTCGGTCTGGCATGGACCGAGGTGGGCGGCGATCTGCTGACCATCGAGTCCGTGACCATGCCGGGCAAGGGCAACGTCATCCGCACCGGTACGCTGGGCGATGTGATGAAGGAATCGATCGAAGCCGCGCGCACCGTGGTGCGCAGCCGTGCCGCCCGTCTGGGCATCAAGGCTGAGCAGTTCGAGAAGTCCGACATCCACATCCACGTGCCGGAAGGCGCGACGCCTAAGGATGGTCCATCGGCCGGTATCGCGATGACCACCGCCATGGTCTCGGTCTTCACCGGCATTCCGGTGCGTGCCGATGTCGCCATGACCGGCGAGATCACGCTGCGCGGCGAAGTGCTGCCGATCGGCGGCCTGAAGGAAAAACTGCTGGCGGCGCAACGCGGTGGCATCAAAACCGTGCTGATCCCTGAGCAGAACGTCAAGGATCTGGCCGACATTCCGGACAATGTCAAAAACAAACTGGAGATCGTGCCAGTGCGTTGGATCGACAAAGTGCTGGAAATCGCGCTGGAACGCCAGCCGGAAGCGCTGGTGGAAACCGCGCCGGTGGAAGCGGTGGCAGCCGCCGCCGCCAAGGCCGACGGCCAGGGTGACGTGGTAAAACACTAACTCCGCTGCAGTAATAACATTAAAACAGGCGCTTATATAGCGCCTGTTTTTTTATTTTTACTTGTTTTTCTATTGTGCAGCCTTGACACAGTAGTGGGCTGGCTTGTTTAATACGGCCTGAATTTTTTCGCATTCTCGGATTTTCGAGAATGAATAACCTTAGTGACGGGGAATTGCTTTGAATAAGACTGAATTGATCGACCATATCGCCACCACCGCTGATATTTCGAAAGCGGCTGCTGCTCGCGCACTGGACGCTGTTATCGACGGCGTAACCACCAGCCTGCAAAACAACGACAGCGTGACCCTGGTTGGCTTTGGTACCTTCTCGGTAAGCGAGCGTGCTGCCCGTACCGGCCGCAACCCACGCACCAAAGAAGAGATCACCATCGACGCAGCGAAAGTTCCTAAATTTAAAGCTGGCAAAGCTTTGAAAGATGCTGTAAACTAACGGACTTCGGTGAGCAGCTCAGGTAACTAAGTTGTTCACTGCGGCAAATGGGCGGTTAGCTCAGTTGGTAGAGCGGAGCCCTTACAAGGCTTAGGTCGGGAGTTCGAGCCTCTCACCGCCCACCAAAAAACATTTGCCGAAAATTAAGTTTTACTGTAGTATGTAGCACCTTGATATTCAGCTGGAGCGGTAGTTCAGTTGGTTAGAATACCGGCCTGTCACGCCGGGGGTCGCGGGTTCGAGCCCCGTCCGCTCCGCCAACAAATATCGAGATTGTAGTGCCCAACTAGGAGCGGTAGTTCAGTTGGTTAGAATACCGGCCTGTCACGCCGGGGGTCGCGGGTTCGAGCCCCGTCCGCTCCGCCAAGAACAAGATACCCCGCAGCTTTATTCAAGCTGCGGGGTTTTTCTTTTTTATCTCCCGATTTTAATTAATATCCCTCCCGGCAACATCTATCGATGTTGGATTTTCCCAAGGAAAAATTCATGGGCCTGTGGCATCTGATGGTGCTATTATGCAAATGAAGTTGCTTCAAGAATAATTAAACCCCTGGGAGATACCATGAAAAAACTCGCAATTGCCGCAGCCTTGTTGTGCGCCTCAGCAGCTCAAGCTGCGCCACTGTTTTCCGATAACTTCAATACTGATCCATATTCGCTGAACACGCCGTCTTTTGCTGGCGGCTGGAGCGCCACCAGCGGCACCGTGGATGTGATCGGTGTTGGCACGCCATACGACCTGGTGGGCGGCGCCGACGGCCACTATATCGATCTGGACGGCTCCACCAGCCAAGCCGCGCTGTTTGCCAACTCGGTGACGCTGACGGCAGGGCAGACTTACACGCTGACGTTTGATCTGGCCGGCAACCACCGTGGCTACAGCACCGACAGCGTGAGCGTGAATTTCGGCAGCAGCAGCCAGGTCATCACCCGCGACAGCGGCGACGCTTTCACCACCTACATGCTGAGCTATACCGCCACCTCGACCGGGCTGGCGTCGTTCAGCTTCCACAATGCCGGCGGCGATAATGTCGGCGCCTTGCTGGACAATGTGTCGGTGACGGCCGCCGTGCCGGAACCCGAGACTTACGCCATGCTGGTGGCCGGCCTGGGCCTGCTGGGCTTCATGGCGCGCCGTCGTCGCCAGGGCTGAGTGGCAATATAGTTCTTTTGCCAAGGATGGCCCTTGCTATAGAGGGGTGTGCACTGTAAAATCCGGCAACCGGAATTGGCGAACGCGAGTTCGCCTTTTTTGTATGTGCAAGCCCCACTTAATCCGAATTGGCAGACCATGTTTGAATTTATTCGTACCCATCAACGCTTGATGCAGATTTTCTTGGCCATCATCATCGTGCCATCGTTTGCATTTGTCGGTATCGGCAGTTACAAGAGCTTTGGCGATGACGCCAATACCATCGCCAAGATCGATGGCAAGCCGCTGACCCAGCAAGAGTTCGACAACGCCGTGCGTAACCAGCTGGACAGCTACCGCCAGCGCCTGGGCGCGCAGTTCGACCAGAAAATGTTCGACACGCCTGAGTTCAAGCAAAGCATCCTGGACCAGCTGATCGCCCAGCGCGCGGTGGCCGCTGAAGTCATTCACAGCAACCTGAGCGTCAGCGACGCCCAGCTGCAGAAGGCCATCATGGACCTGTTTGGCGGCCCTGGCTCGTTCAACATGGAACAGTACAAGGCCATCCTGGCGGCGCAAGGTCTGCGTCCACAGGACAACGATGCCCGCATGCGCCGCGACCTGGCGCTGCAGCAGCTGGCCGGCGCCATCGAAGGCAGCGGCTTCGCGCCGCGCTCTGTCGCCAAGAACCTGTCCGACATCGCCGGCCAGGAGCGCGAAGTGCAGGAACTGCTGCTGCCGGTCAGCGACTTCGTGCCGCAGGTCAAAGTGACCGACGACATGGTCAAGGCGTTCTACGACAAGAACAGCAAGCAGTTCGAAGTGCCTGAGCAGGCCAAGATCGAATACGTGGTGTTCAACAACGACGCGGTGATGAGCCAGGTCAGCGTGACCGATGCCGAAGTGTCGGATTACTACGACAAGAACAAGGTCCAGTTCACCACCCCGGAAACCCGCCGCGCCAGCCACATTCTGGTGACCGTGAAGAAGGGCGCCAGCGCGGCTGAGATCAGCGCCGCCAAGGCCAAGGCGCAAGCGATCCTGGACGAAGTGCGCAAGGCTCCGGCCGAGTTCGCCAAAATCGCCAAAGCCAAGTCGGAAGACCCGGGCTCGGCCGAGCAAGGCGGCGACCTGGGCGTGATTGAAAAAGGCGTACTGGTGCCAGTGGTGGAAACCGCCATCGGCAAACTGAAGCAAGGCGAGATCAGCGATCTGGTGCAGTCGGACTTCGGCTTCCACATCCTGACCGTGACCGAGCTGAAACCAGCCGTGGTCAAGCCATTCGACGCCGTCAAGGGCGACGTGGCCGACCTGCTGAAGAAGAGCAAGGCCGGCAAGAAGTACTCGGAAATGGCCGAGACCTTCACCAACACCGTCTACGAGCAAGCTGACAGCCTGAAACCGGCCGCCGACAAGCTGGGCCTGAAGATCGTCAGCGCCGAGAACGTGTCGCGCACGCCATCGCCGATGGCTGCCGCCGCGCCGTACAACAACGCCAAGTTCCTGACCGCGCTGTTCTCCAACGATTCGCTGAGCAGCAAGCGCAATACCGAAGCGGTCGAAGTCGCACCGAACACCCTGATCTCGGGCCGTATCGTCGAGTTCAAGCCGGCCTCCAAGCGTCCGCTGGCCGAAGTCGATGCGCAGATCCGTCAGCGCGTGACCATGGAACAAGCCGCTCAGCTGGCGACCAAGGCGGGTGAAGAGAAACTGGCAGCCTTCAAGAAGTCGGGCGATGCGACCGGTTTCGGCGCCGCCAAAGTGGTCTCGCGTTCCAAGCCTGAAGGCATCAACGGTCTGGCGCTGCAAGCCGTGATGAAGGCCGACACCAGCAAGCTGCCAGCCTACACTGGCGTGGATGTGCCGGGCATGGGCTACGGCCTGTACCGCATCGCCAAAGTGCAGCAGCCTGTGCAGCAGGATGCGGCGCAGCGTAAATCGGAAGCTGAGCAGATCGGTAACATCATCGCTCAGCAAGAGATGGCGCAATATGTCGAACTGCTGAAACAAAAGGCCAAGGTCAAGATCCTGAAGCCGATTTCGACGACGACAGTCACCGAAGTGAAGTAATTAAAAAAAGGGCCGCTAATGCGGCCCTTTTGTTTTTAGTAGCTGTAGTTCAAACGGGCGTAGTAATAACCGCCGTTGATGCCGATCGGCGAGAACGATGGATATTGCGTCACCGCCGCCGTGTTCAGCGCCGCGCGCGCCGCCGCCACGTATGCCTGGTTCACCTTGTCCGGATACTTGTTGAACAGGTTGTTGGCACCGACCGACGCGGTCAGCTGCTTGGTCACGCGGTACGACACTTCCAGATCGGTGGTGGCCAGCGTCTTGATCTTGGTTTCGTAGTAGGTCACGTTATCCAGCGAGCTGTAGCTCGACGACGGGCCGTAAATCGATTCTCGCAGATTGACGGTCCAGTCGCCTTTCTTCCACAACGCGCCCAGGTTGACGCGTACCTTGGGCGAGGCGGTTTCCAGCGAGGCGATCGCGGCCTGGTCCAGCAGTTTCTGCGGCGAGAGCTGCGACGGCGCCTGATTGACCTTGGTCACTTCCACCTTGTTGTAGTTGCCCGCCACCGACCAGTCCACCTTGCCCAGGTCGCCAAAATTGCTGGCGTACGAGAACACCGCTTCCAGCCCGGTGTTCTTGGTGTTGGCGGCGTTGGAGAAGATGCTGATGCCGGTCTTGGTCACGGTCGAATCCAGCACGTTGCCGTTGGCCTTGATGGCTGCCACCACCGCCGCCGAATTCACCGTGTTGCCGGAACCGTAGATGGTGCCGGAGCCGATGATGCGGTCGCGGATTTCGATGCTGTAGGCATCCACCGTCAAGGTCGAGCGCGCCACCGGGTGGGCCACGAAGCCGAGGCTGTAGTTGGTCGACTTCTCCGGTTTCAGGCCGTTGATGCCGACCAGCGCCGCCGCCGCCGAGTTCGGCGCCAGCTGCACCGAGGCCGAGGTCGGCGACACGTTGGTGGCCGAGTAGTACTGTTCGGCCATGGTCGGCGCGCGGAAGCCGTTGCTGATGGTGCCGCGCAGCGCAAAGGTCGGCGTGAAGTCGTAGCGGCCGGTGATCTTGCCGACGCGGGCGGCGCCGAAGTCGCTGTAATCCTCGTAGCGCGCGGCGATATCCACCTTGAGGTTGGCGATCGGCGAACCGGCCAGGTCGACGTACACCGATTTGTCGTGGCGGGTGTGGAAGCCGGCGTCGGTCAGCGAGAAGCCGGGATAGGATTGCGAACCTTCCTTGTAGCGCGAGGCGGCATCGCCGGCGCCGATTTCATAGCTGTCGCGGCGATATTCCAGGCCGGCCGCCACCGACAGCGGGCTGACCCAGCCGATATCGACATCGTGGCTGACGTCCAGCGAGGTGGTCCATTGGGCGGCGGTGAAGGTGCCGGCGTGGAAACTGGTCGGGGTCGAGCCAGTGTCGTTGAACAGCGAGATATTGGCCGAGTTGACCACGCCGATTTCAGCCTTGTCCTTGCCGTAGGTGCTGCTCAAGTCCCAGTTCCAGCCGGCCACGCTGCCGCGCGCGCCGCCGGTGAAGCCGAAGTCGGTTTCATCCATTGCTTCCAGCGGGCTGAAGCCGTAGGCGTACACCTTCGGGATGCGGTTCGGCAGACGGTAGTTCTCGTACGATTGCGCGCTCTTCTTGCCGTAGGTGGCGTTGCTGTACAGCTCGACGCCGCCGAGGTCGATGCCGCCGTTGGCCGACAACAGCGAGATGTGATAGGCGGCGTCGCCGGAAATGTGGTTGGCGTAAGGGTAGCCTTCGGCCTGGCTCAGGGTCGGCATCGAGGCCAGGTTGGCGGCGCTGACCACGCGCGGGTCGACATCGGAACGGTCGCTGTGGCCGTGGTATTTGTGTTCGCCGCTGACGTTCAGGTAGCTATTGGCGCTGGGCTCGAAGCCCTGGTTGAACGAGACGTCGCCGGTCTTGCCGCCCTGGTCCATATAGGCGCCGCCGGTGGTGGTCAGCGAGCCGCCCGAGCTGTCTTTCTTCAGGATGATGTTGATCACGCCGGCGATCGCATCGGTGCCGTACTGGGCGGCGGCGCCGTCCTGCAGCACCTCGATGTGGTCGATGGCGGCCACCGGGATGTAGTTGAGGTCGGTGGCGGCGCCGCCCTGGAACGGCCCGGCCAGCACCGCCAGATTGGCGGTGGTGTGACGGCGCTTGCCGTTGACCAGCACCAGCGTATCGTTCGGGCTGAGGCCGCGCAGGCGGGCCGACAGCGTCAGGTTGGCGGTGTCGCCGCCGAATGCCTGGGCGGTGAAGGAGGGCAGATTCTGCGCCAGCGCCTGGATCAGATCCGGCTGGCCGGTGCGTTCCAGCGAGCCGGAGTCAAGCACCTGGATCGGCGAGGCGCTGTCGACCGCCTTCAGGCCGCTGCGGCGGGTACCGGTCACGATCACGGCTTCAACGTTTTCGCCGGCGGCGACTGGGGCGGCTGGTGCTGCGGCGGCGCTGTCATCGGCTGTGGTGTCGGCCGCGTACACTGCGCCAGCGCTGCCGGCGTACAGGGCCAGCAGGACTGCCTGGGTCAACCAACGTCTCTTGATGTGCTTCGGATGCTTCATTGATGCCGCTCCTTCAGGTTAAGAAATAATAATTTTTCTTAACGTTCCGCAAAATACATGCCAGTAACTTGCATGTAAGCACTTTGCGTGCGAAGCGACCAGCGCCAGCCGGGCTCGCCGGAGGCGACTTAAGGGAATCCATTACGCAAGACTACGCGCGCGGGCTGCAAATAAAGAAGTTTCGGCCATCGCACTACTTTGGGAGACGCACCGCGATGGCCATAGTGGTTACTACGTAGCGGCGATCAATTGTTGGGCGGCGGCGTTGAAGGCGGTGCTGCCGATATCGTCCAGATGCAGCGGCAAAGCCTGGCCGTAGCGGACGAAATTGCGGTCGATAGAGCGCAGATAAGCGGGGTCGTAATGCTGAACCAGCAGCTGCTCCACCAGCTGCGGCATCTGGCCGGCGTGTGACAGCGCTTGCCACTGGCCGATCTTGTCGCGGCCGTGCAGCTGGGTCAGGTGTTCCAGCTGACCGTTCAGCGACTCCGGGTTGAGCAGGAAATGTTCGTAATCCTCCATCAGCAGCCGCACCCGGTTCGGCACCGACAACGACAACGCGATGCAGTCTGAAGCGCGCATGCTGTCCATCAGCGCGGCCGGCACGCGCAGATTGCCGACCTTCTTGCTTTCCGACTCCACGAACACCGGGCGCGCCGGATCGAAGCGGCGCAGCGTGTTCCAGATTCGGGTTTCAAACGCTTTCTGCGACGGCTGCGGCGCGTTGGGCAAATGGCCCAGCACCGAGCCGCGATGCGCGGCCAGCTGTTCCAGATCCAGCACCTGCGCGCCTTGCGCGGCCAGCACCTCCAGCAACCGGCTCTTGCCGCTGCCGGTGGTGCCGCACACCACCTTGAAGCGCAGCTGCGGCGTCTGCTCCAGCGCCGCGTTGACCTCTTGCCGGAACGCCTTGTAGCCGCCGTCCAGCTGCACCACCGGCCAGCCGATCTTGGCCAGGATGTGCGCCATCGAGCCGCTGCGGTTGCCGCCGCGCCAGCAATAAATCAGCGGCCGCCACTCGCGTGGCTGATCGATCCAGCGTTCTTCAATGTGCCGCGCGATGTTTTTGGCCACCAGCGCGGCGCCGACCTTCTTTGCTTCAAACGCTCCTTGTTGCTTGTACATGGTGCCGACACGGATGCGCTGCTCGTCATCCAGCACCGGCGCGTTGATAGCGCCGGGCAGATGGTCAACCGCGAACTCGCAGGGGCTGCGGACATCGATGATGGCATCAAAGCTGTCCAACTGCGCCAGCACCTCTGCGATGCCGAGAACTTCAGGGTATTTCATATTGCCTTGATGATGTTTTATCTGGCTAGGATTTTACCCTGCAAAAGGCAGAGCCTTAAAACACGTAGCTAAGCCGGCCGTAGTAATAACCGCCATTGATGCCGATCGGCGAGAACGACGGATACTGGGTGACGGCCAGATTGTTGAGCCCGTTGCGTGCCGCTTGCAGATAATCGCCGTTGATCTGGTCCGGATACTTGTTGAACAGGTTGTTGGCGCCCAGCGACGCGGTCCACGCCTTGTTGATGCGGTAAGAGACTTCCAGGTCGGTGGTGGCCAGGGTTTTGATCTTGGTCTCGTAGTAGGTCACATTGTCCAGCGAGGCGAAGCCGGACGATGGGCCGTACACCGATTCCCGCAGATTGACGGTCCAGTCGCCGCGTTTCCACAAGGCGCCAAAGTTCAGACGCACTTTGGGGGAGGCTTTTTCCAGGAAGGCGACGGCGGCCTGGTCCAGCAATTTTTGCGGCGACAACTGCGACGGCGCCTGATTGACCTTGGTGACCTCGACCTTGTTGTAGTTGCCGGCCACGGTCCAGTCGACTTTGCCCCAGTCGTCATGGTTGGTGTTATAGCTGAACACCGCTTCCAGTCCGGTATTCTTGGTGTTGGCCGCGTTCGAGAAAATGCTGATGCCGGTTTTGGACACGGTCGGGTCCAGCACATTGCCGTTGGCCACAATCGCCGCCACCACCGCCGGCGAATTGACGGTATTGCCCGAGCCATACACGGTGCCGCTACCGACAATCCGGTCATGGATGATGATGGTGTAGGCGTCCAGCGCCAGCGTAGCGCGTGGCAGCGGATGCAGCACCAGGCCGACACTGTAGTTGCTGGACTTCTCAGGTTTCAAGCCGTTGATGCCGACCAGCGCGGCGGCCTTCGAGTTGGGCGCCAGCTGCACCGACGCCTGGGTCGGCGTTACATTGGTGGCCGAGTAGTACTGCTCGGCCATGGTGGGCGCGCGGAAACCGTTGCTGACGGTGCCGCGCAGCGCCACTTCTGGCGAGAAGTCGTAGCGGCCGGTGATCTTGCCGACGCGGGCGCTGCCGAAGTCGCTGTAGTTCTCATAACGCGCGGCCAGGTCCAGCTTGAACTGGGCCACCGGCGAGCCGGCGACATCGACATACACCGACTGGTTGTGGCGGGCGTGGCTGCCGGCGTCGGTCAGCGAGAAGCCTGGATAGGACTGCGAGCCTTCCTTGTAACGCGAGGCGGCATCGCCGGCGCCGATGTCGTAGGTGTCGCGGCGGTATTCAAGACCGGCGGCCACCGTCAGCGGGCTGGACCAGCCGACCGCGTAGTCGCGGTTCAGTTCGAGCGAGGTGGTCCATTGGCTGGCGGTGAAAGTGCCGGCGTGGAAGCTGGTCGGCGTTGAGCCGGTATCGTTGTACAGCGAGATATTGGCCGAATTGACTACACCGATGTCAGCCTTGTCCCGGCCGTAGGTGCTGCTTAAATCCCAGTTCCAGCCGGCCGCCGTGCCGCGCGCGCCGCCGGTGAAGCCGAAGTCGGTTTCATCGATGGTTTCGAGCGGACTGAAACCTTTTGGATAGACTTTCGGCAGGCGGTTCGGCAAGCGGTAGTTTTCATACGATTGCGCGGTCTTCTTGCCGTAGGTGGCCGACGAGTACAGCTCGGTGTCGCCCAGGTTGACGCCGGCGTTCAGCGCCAGCAGCGAGATATGATAAGCGGCGTCGCCGGAGATGTGGTTGACGTAAGGGTAGCCCTCGGCCTGGCTCAGGGTCGGGATCGCGGCCAGGTTGGCGGCGCTGACCACGCGCGGGTCGATCGCGCCGCGGTCGCTGAAGCCATGGTATTTGTGCTCGCCGCTCAGATTGATGTAGCTATTGCTGCTGGGCTCAAAGCCCTTGTTGAAGGAGACGTCGCCGGTCCTGCCGCCTTGGTCGAAGTAAGCGCCGCCGGTGGTGGTCAGGCTGCCGCCGGTATTGTCCTTTTTCAGGATGATGTTGATCACGCCGGCAATCGCATCGGTGCCGTACTGGGCGGCGGCGCCGTCCTGCAGCACCTCGATGTGGTCGATGGCCGCCACCGGAATGAAGTTGAGGTCGGTGGCGGCGCCGCCCTGGAACGGTCCGGCCAGCACCGCCAGGTTGGCCGTGGTGTGGCGGCGCTTGCCGTTGACCAGCACCAGCGTATCGTTCGGGCTGAGGCCGCGCAGACGGGCCGACAGCGTCAGGTTGGCGGTATCGCCGCCGAAAGCCTGGGCGGTGAAGGAGGGCAGGTTTTGCGCCAGCGCCTGAATCAGGTCGGGCTGACCGGTGCGCTCCAGCGTGCCGGCGTCCACCACCTGGATCGGCGAGGCGCTGTCGACCGCCTTCAGGCCGCTGCGGCGGGTGCCGGTGACGATCACCGCGCCGACGTTATCGCCCAGCGCAGCGACGGCAGGTGCGTTGGCGCCGCTTGTATCGTCCTCGGCGGCCAAGGCGGTCACAGCGGCACCGGCTTGCAGGGCCAGCAGTACCGCCTGGGTCAACACACTTTTCTTCATGCGCAAAGCTTGCTTCATTGGAGAGGCTCCTTAGGGTTGGGAATGAATCTGGGATAACATTCCCTCCCTGTTTGCAAGCGGCATGCCAGGATGGCAAAGTGGTATGGAAGCTAAGGAATTTGGCCGACATTTGGCCGGATATGCAGGTTTTATGCGGTGTTGCGGCCGGTTAGGCGCGGCTGGGCGCGCGCGTCGCCCATGTTCAGCATTCACCAGCGCGCCGACAGCGCTGGTGAAATCCGGATAGGGGGATTACTTAGCCTTGAGGCTCTTTTGCAGCTGCGGCCAGATATTGGCCAGGATGGTGGGATGGGCCTCGGCCAGCGGATGCAGGCGGTCGGGCTGGAACAATTGCGGCTTGTCAGCCACACCATCCAGCATGAATGGGACCAGCGGCGCCTTGATGTCTTTGCTGAGCTTGCCGTACATGGCAAAGAACTTGTCGGCGTAGTCGCGGCCATAATTGGGCGGCATGCGCATGCCAATCAACATCACCCTGGCATCGGCCTTGGTGGCGGCCTCGTTCATGGCGCGCAGATTGGCCTCGGCGGCCGGCACCGGCAGACCGCGCAAGCCATCGTTGGCGCCCAGCTCGATCACCACCAGATCCGGCTTGTACTTGCTCAGCAGCGCGGGCAGGCGCGAACGGCCGCCGCTGGTCGTCTCACCGCTGACACTGGCGTTGACCACCACCGCTTCGATGTTATTCTGCTTCAGCTTTTGCTCCGCCAGCGCGACCCAGCCGGTGCCGCGCGCCAGACCGTACTCGGCCGACAGACTATCCCCGAGCACAAGCACGGTTTTTGGTGCAGAATAGGCGCTCGCCGCTGCCGACAACAAGAGCAGGGTGGCCAGAAATTTTCCCGATAAACGATTCAACAGATTAAGCATGCCTGATTTCCCTAAAGCGTCTTCCCATTTCATGCCGGAAGGTCCGGCCCTGGCCACCCCGCCGGCCGGCGCCGCCAGCGCGCAGCCAGCGATTGCCGTCAACGGCCTGGCCAAGCGCGTGGCTGACGCCAGTGGCGAACTGACGATCTTGCACGAAGTGGATTTTACCGTGCAAAAGGCCGAGACGCTGGCGATCGTTGGCGCCTCCGGCTCCGGCAAGTCGACTTTGCTCGGTTTGCTGGCAGGCCTTGACACCCCCAGCGCCGGCAACGTGGTGCTGGATGGCGTCGACATTTACGCGCTGGATGAAGACGGCCGCGCCGCGCTGCGCAAGGAAAAGCTCGGCTTCGTGTTCCAGTCGTTCCAGCTGCTGGCGCATCTGACCGCGCTGGAAAACGTCATGCTGCCGCTGGAACTGGCCGGCGTAAGTGGCGCGCGCGACAAAGCGGCAGCGATGCTGGAACGGGTCGGTCTGTCGAGCCGGCTCAAGCACTATCCCAAATACCTGTCCGGCGGCGAACAACAGCGCGTCGCGCTGGCACGCGCCTTCGTTAGCGAACCGCCGCTGTTGTTTGCCGACGAACCGACCGGTTCGCTGGACGCCGCGACCGGTGAATCCGTGATCCAGCTGATGTTCGAGCTCAACCGCCAACACGGCTCCACCCTGGTCCTGGTCACCCACGACCAAGCGATGGCCGCACGCTGCCGCCGCACCATCACCATCGCCGCCGGCCGTCTGGTCTAAATGTCCACTTCGGGGTCAGTTCCAAAAATCGGACATTGAGTCGTGCGCGATTCAATGTCCGATTTTTGGAACTGACCCCGAATTAGTGGACATGGTGTTGGACCATGCGGTTGAGGGCGGTGCGGATGGCGGGGATGAGTTCGCCGGCGGTCAGGCCGATCGGGCCGTGGCCGTCGGTGACCAGGACGTCGGCCGCCATGCCATGCAGCCAGACGGCGGCCAGCGCGGCTTCCCATTGCGGCCAGCCTTGCGCCAGTAGCGCGCCGCTTAGGCCCGCTAGTACGTCGCCGGTGCCGGCGGTGGCCAGCGCCGGGTTGCCGGTGCTGTTGATGACGGTGTCGCCATTCGGCGCGGCAATCACGGTGCCCGAGCCTTTTAACACGACGATCGCTTGCAGCCGCGCCGCCAGCGTGCGCGCGGCGCCCAGGCGGTCGGCTTGCACCGCGCTGATGCTGGTGTTCAGCAACCGCGCCGCTTCCAGTGGATGCGGGGTCAGGATGACGGCGGCCGGGCGCTGCGCCAGCGCGCTTTGTTGCGCCGGGTCGGCGGCCAGCAGGTTGAGGGCGTCGGCATCCGCCACCAGTGCGCTGCCGCAGACGATCGCCCGTTGCAGCAGCTCGCGCGCATGGTCGCTGTCGCCCAGGCCGGGACCGATCACCAGCGTGGCCAGGCTGAAGTCGTAGCCTTCGGCCTGGCGGCACATCAGCTCGGGCTGGCCGGGATCGTTGGCCAGCGCTTGATCCGGAAACAGCACGTAGACGCGGCCGGCGCCGCTATGCAGCGCGCTGCGTGCGGCCAGGATTGGCGCGCCGCGCATGCCGTCGGCGCCGCCAATCACCGCTACATTGCCGTAGCTGCCTTTGTGGCTGTTCTGACGCCGTGCGCGCAGCTGGCGGGCAAAAAACTTAACGTCGTTCAGGTGCAGCCGCGCCGGCGGAAACAGCGCGGCGTCGATGTCGAGCCGGGCGATGTCGACCAGCCCGGCGTAATCGCGCCCGTCGCAGGTATGCAGCCCCGGTTTGTTGCCGATGAAGGTGATGGTGTGGCTGGCATGGATGGCGATGCCATCGGTACCGCCGATCACGCTGCCGCTGTCGGCATCCAGCCCGCTCGGCACGTCCAGCGCCAGCACACTGCAGCGCAGCTGGTTGACGGCCTCGGCCAGCGCGCGGTAGTCGCCGGCCAGCGGCCGCTTCAGGCCGATGCCGAACAGGCCGTCGATGACCAGGTTCCAGTCGGTGCCGGCGATGGCGGCGTCTTCCAGCGCGCGGAAGCGGGTGTCGCTGGCTTTGGCCCGTTCCAGCGCGGCCTGGCGTTCGGCCGATGGTGTGGCGCCGGGCGCGAAGTGAATCAGCGTGACTTGCGCACCGGTGTAGGATAGGTGGGCCGCCGCTTCCAGCGCGTCGCCACCGTTGTCGCCGGGGCCGGCCAGCACCAGTACTTTGGCGTGGGCGGTGGCGAACGGCAGCAGGTCCAGCGCGGCGTTGGCGCTGGCCTGGCCGGCGCGCTGCATCAGCGCGCCAGGCGGCAGCATGGCGGCGGCTGCGCGTTCAATGGCGCGGATGTCGGCAACGTCGTAAAGTGGACTCATCGTGCCATTTTATCATCTAAATTTCTGTAAAGGCGGCCAGCGCGGCATCACCTCGCGGCACGACAGGTACTACAATAGGCGCTTCACAGCTCGGTGGGGGATGCATGGATTGGCAATTCTGGATAGATCGCGGCGGCACCTTTACGGACATCGTGGCGCGCGCGCCGGACGGCCGCCTGCGCACGCTGAAGCTGCTATCCGAGAATCCCGAGCATTATGCCGACGCCGCCATTGCCGGCATCCGCCAGTTGATGGGCGTGGCCAAGGGCAAGCCGATTCCGGTGGCGCAAATCGGCGCGGTGAAGATGGGCACGACCGTCGCCACCAACGCGCTGCTGGAGCGCAAGGGCGAGCCGACCGCGCTGGCGATCACGCGCGGTTTCCGCGATGCGCTGCGCATCGCCTACCAAAATCGTCCGCGCCTGTTTGACCGCCACATCCTGCTGCCGGAGCTGCTGTACAGCCATGTGGTGGAGATTGACGAGCGCATCGGTGCCCACGGCGACACGGTGCGCGAGCTGGATCTGGCCACCGCGCGCGCCGGCCTGGCCGAGGCGTACGACAAGGGGTTGCGCTCGCTGGCCATCGTGTTCATGCATGGTTACCGCTACCATGCGCACGAGACCAAGGTGGCCGACATGGCGCGCGAGATGGGCTTCGCCCAAGTGTCGGTCTCGCACGAAATCAGCCCGATGATGAAGCTGGTGGCGCGCGGCGATACGACGGTGGTGGATGCCTATCTGTCGCCTATTCTGCGCCGCTATGTCGACCAGGTGGCGCAGGAGCTGCCAGGCGTGAATCTGCAGTTCATGCAGTCCAATGGCGGCCTGACCGATGCGCGCGCCTTCCAGGGCAAGGATTCGATCCTGAGCGGCCCGGCCGGCGGTATTGTCGGCATGGTGCGCGCCAGCAAGCTGGCCGGCTTTGACAAGGTCATCGGCTTCGACATGGGCGGCACCTCGACCGACGTCTCGCATTACTCCGGCGAGTTCGAGCGCGTGTTCGAAACTCAGGTGGCCGGCGTGCGCATGCGCGCGCCGATGATGAGTATCCATACGGTGGCGGCCGGCGGTGGCTCGATCCTGCATTTCGACGGCAGCCGCTATCGCGTCGGCCCGGACAGCGCCGGCGCCAATCCAGGCCCGGCCAGCTATCGGCGCGGCGGGCCGCTGGCGGTCACTGACTGCAACGTTATGCTGGGCAAAATTCAGCCACAGCATTTTCCGCAGCTGTTCGGCGCTGACGGCAAGCAGGCGCTGGACGCCGCTGCGGTGCGCCAGCGCTTTACCGAACTGGCCACGCAAATCGTCAAAACCACCGGCAAGGAGACGTCGCCGGAGCAGGTGGCGGAGGGCTTCCTCGCCATCGCGGTCGGCAATATGGCCAACGCCATCAAGCAGATTTCGGTGCAGCGCGGCCATGACGTCACCGAGTACACGCTGACCAGCTTTGGCGGCGCCGGCGGCCAGCACGCCTGTCTGGTGGCCGACGCGCTCGGCATGAAGACGGTGTTCGTGCATTCGCTGGCGGGCGTGATGTCGGCCTACGGCATGGGCCTGGCCGATCAGACCGCGATGCGTGAGGCCGCCGTTGAGGCCAAATTGAGCATCGAAGGTCAGGTCGAGCTGGACGCGCGCCTGCACGCGCTGGGCCGCCAGGCGCGCGCCGACCTGCATCACCAGCAGGTGGAGGATGCGCGCATCACGCTGATACGCCGCGTGCATCTGCGCTACGAGGGCACGGACACCGCGTTGATCGTGCTGTTCGATGCGGTGGACAGCATGCGCCAGCAGTTCGAAGCGGCCTACCGCAAACGCTATTCCTTCCTGATGCCGGCGCGCGCGCTGATCGTGGAGGCGGTGTCGGTGGAGGCGATCGGTCGTTCCGAGGTGCCGTCCGAATCGGTGGAGCCGGCGGCGCGCCGCCTGTCCGGCCTGATGCCGCACGCGGTGGTGCCGATGTACACCGGCGGCCGCTGGCGCCAGACCAGCTTGTATCAACGTTCGGCCACGCGGATAGGCGATATCGTCAAAGGACCGGCCATCATCGCGGAGGCAAATGCGACCACCATCATCGAAGCCGGCTGGCAGGCGGAAGTGACGCTGAACGATCATCTGGTGCTGCGCCGCGTGGTGGCCTTGCCGGAACGGCGCGCCATCGGCACCACGGCCGATCCGGTGATGCTGGAGATCTTCAATAATCTGTTCATGTCGATCGCGGAGCAGATGGGGCTGCGCCTGCAGAACACCGCCTATTCGGTCAACATCAAGGAGCGGCTGGACTTTAGCTGCGCCATCTTCGACGCCGACGGCAATCTGATTGCCAACGCGCCGCACATGCCGGTGCATCTGGGCTCGATGGGCGAAAGCATCAAGACGGTGATGCGCGAGAACGCTGGCAAGATGCGCGCCGGCGACGTTTTCATGCTCAACGATCCCTACAACGGCGGCACCCACCTGCCGGATGTGACGGTGATTACGCCGGTGTTCGATGAGACCGGTGCCCGCATTCTGTTCTACGTCGGCTCGCGCGGCCACCATGCGGACATCGGCGGCACCACGCCGGGTTCGATGCCGCCGGATTCGCGCGTGATTGAGGAAGAGGGCGTCTTAATCAATAACTTCAAGCTGGTCGACGGCGGCCAGTTGCTGGAGGCGGAAACGCGCGCCTTGCTAGCTTCGGCGCGCTACCCGGCGCGCAATCCGGACCAGAATCTGGCCGATCTGCGCGCCCAGGTCGCGGCCAACCAGAAGGGCGTGGACGAGCTGCACAAGATGGTCGCGCACTTCGGGCTGGACGTGGTTCAGGCGTACATGGGCCATGTGCAGGACAACGCCGAGGAGGCGGTGCGCCGCGTCATCAGCGCGCTGAAGGATGGCAGTTTCACGCTGCCGCTGGATAACGGCGCGCAGATTCAGGTGGCGGTGCGTGTCAATCGGGCGGCGCGCAGTGCCGAGATCGACTTTGCCGGCACCTCACCGCAGCTGGACAATAATTTCAACGCGCCATCGGCGGTATGCATGGCGGCGGTGCTGTATGTGTTCCGCACGCTGGTGGATGACGAGATTCCGCTGAATGCCGGCTGTCTCAAGCCGCTGAAGGTGCTGATACCGCCGGGTTCGATGCTGAATCCGCATTATCCGGCCTCGGTGGTGTCGGGCAATGTGGAGACTTCGACCTGCATCACCAATGCGCTGTACGGCGCGCTGGGCGTGATGGCGGCGGCGCAGGGCACGATGAACAACTTCACGTTTGGCAATGAGCGCTATCAGTACTACGAGACCATCAGCGGCGGCTCCGGTGCCGGTGATGGCTTTGACGGTACTTCGGTGGTGCAGACCAATATGACCAATTCGCGCCTCACCGATCCGGAAATCCTGGAGTTCCGCTTCCCGGTACGGCTGGACAGCTACGAGATCCGCGCCGACAGTGGCGGAGCGGGGCGCTGGCATGGCGGCAACGGCGGCGTGCGCAAGGTGCGTTTCCTGGAGCCGATGACGGCGGCCATCCTGTCCAACAACCGCATCCATGCGCCGTTCGGCATGGCCGGCGGCGAGCCGGGCGCGCTGGGGCGCAACAGCGTACAGCGGGCCGATGGCCGGGTCGATGTGCTGGGTCATATCGGCAAGACCGCCATGCAGCCGGATGATGTGTTCGTCATCGAAACGCCGGGCGGCGGTGGTTACGGGCCGGCGGCGGACTAGACTGCAGTGGGCGGCGGTCTATCTGGCGATACCTCCAGTATCGCCATCTGCTACCGGGGAATCCTTGCTTGTCCCAGGGGCAAGCGCGACGTACAGTCGGGTTTTCGACAGGCAAGGAGACCGCAGCATGCGCACATTACTGACAGTGTTCCGGAACGGTAGCCCGCGCGGCGCGATTCTCTCCGCTTTCGGCCTGTGCGGCCTGTACTTCGCCTCGTGGTACATCATCAGCCACTTCCTCAGCACTGGCCTGATCGCGTTCTAAGCCATGCGCACGCGCCTGCTGTCGACGCTGTGCTTGATACTGCCCATCGCCAGCTGGGCGCAAACCGAAGCGGCGCCGGCTGAGCAGGAAGCCGCCGAACCCATTCCCGAATCAATCCTGCTGGTCGGCCAGCGACCCGGCCCCGGCCTGTGGAAGGTCAGCAAGGGCGACCACACGCTGTGGATCTTCGGCACCTACTCGCCGCTGCCGCAGAAAATGGAATGGCGCTCGCAGCAGGTGGAAACCATCCTTGCCCAATCGCAGGAATACTTGTCACCGCCTAGTGCCCACGCCCAAGTCGGCTTTTGGCGCGGCCTGACGCTGCTGCCGAGTTTGATCGGCGTGAAAAAGAATCCTGATGGCGCCACCCTGCATGACGTGCTGCCGGCCGACGTCTACGCCCGCTGGCAGCCGCTGAAAGCCAAATACATCGGCAAGGACAACAGCATTGAGCGCGAACGCCCGATCTTCGTGGCACAAACGCTGTACGAGGCCGGCCTGAAACAAGCAGGTCTGTCGCGCGGGGGTGACGTGCTGGCCAAAATCAATAGTATCGTCAAGGACCGCAAGATCAAGACCACCAGCACCGGCATCAAGCTGGACACCAGCAATATGTCGCAGGCGCTCAGCGATTTCAAGCAAGGCGCGCTGTCCGATACCGCCTGTTTCGACAAGACGCTATCGCGGCTGGAAAGCGATATCGAGGCCATGCGCACCCGCGCCAACGCCTGGGCCAAAGGCGACATCGCCGCGATTCAACAACTGAGTTATCCCGATCAGGAGCAGGCGTGCGAGGACGCCATGCAGAATGCGCAGTTTGTCAAGAACCAACCCGGCTGGCAAAACGTGCGCGAGCGCATCCAGGAAGCGTGGGTCAGCGCCGCCGAGCAGGCGCTCAGCAGCAATACCACCAGCTTTGCCACGCTCGGTTTGTCGGACCTGTTGGGCCCGGACAGCTACCTGAACGCGCTGAAAGCCAAGGGCTACCAGATCGACAGCCCCGAGTAGATCTCAGGCCACCACCGAGATGCCGTATTTGCGCTGGGTGTGATGGTATTGCTCCATCAGCGCGTCGAGGGTAGGGTGGCCAGGGTCGAGCTGGCGCATGCGTTCCAGCAGGTACTGAGCCTGTTCGCCCAACGGCGCCTCCCAGCCGAGATCGTCCAACTGCTTGAGGATGGCCGCCAGAGCCGCCGGCAGCAGCGCCATATTGCCGGGCGCTTTGCGCAGTCCGGCGTTCAGCGTATCCACCGCCGCCCGCAGATCGCCTTGCGTGCGCTGCTCGTTGGCGTGCGCCAGCAGTTCGTCGACCTGAATCTTGATCTGTTCGCCCATGCCCGCAGCCAGATCGTGGCGGCCAGCCTTTTCAAACACTTGCACCGCGTCGTCCATGGAGATGCCACTGTCGGTGTCGTTCATCAGATTCAGCATCAGGTCCGACGCCTGCTGGTCCAGCTTAACGTCCAGACAACTTTGCACCAGCCCCAGCTTCAACCCGGTCGACAGGCCGCGGCTGGACGCCACCGCGTTGACCGCCTGGGTCAGCTCGTTGGCGGCGGCGCTGGTGTTGCCGTTCATCTGCTGCAGCATGCCGGCCGCGACGGCGCGGCACACATCCACGTTGGGGCCGCCGCGTAGCGAGCGCTCCATATCGCGCAGCACGCCGCTGGCCTGGTTGGCGTCGCCTTTCTTGACCAGCGTCTTGACCAGCTTGACGTGGTCCTCGGGGTCGCGGAATTCGGAATATTTGGCCTTGGCCACCACCTGCTTGAAGGCTTTTTCAGCTGCGCCAACGTCGCCGGTTTCCAGCGCCACCTCGCCCAGATGGCGCAGCCGGCGCACCATGTGCGGCGAAATCGCCACCGCGTCTTCCAGCACGCGTTTGGCGGCTTCCTGCTGGCCCAGCGCCTCATGGGTGCGCGCCAGCAGATCGTAGGCGGCCATGAAGCGCGGATTTTGTCCCAGCAGCGCGTTCAGCGTCTCTTGCGCCTCAACGTATTTCTCCAGCCCGTAACGGCAGCGCGCCAGACCCAGATGGGCCCAAGCGATCGGTCGCGTCATCAAAATCCACTGATAGACCATTTCCGCCTCGGCCAGCTCGTTCAGCGAGAACAGCAATTCGGCGCGCAGGCGGGCGAATTCGATCGCGTAGCGGGGATTCTTTTCTTCGGAGGCCTTGGCTTCGCTGATGGCTTTGCGGATATTGCCCAGCTCAACCAGCTGATACACCGGCATGAAGGCGGCGCGCCGGTCCACCGCGCGCTGGATGCGCTGCAGCAGGGCGTCCACCGTGAATGGCTTGAGCACATAGTCGGTCGGCGTCAGCTCGGCGGCGCCGATCACCTTGCTGTACTCGCCCTCGGAGGTCAGCATGATGAAAATAGTCCACGGCGTGATCAATTTATGGTGACGCAAGTCTTCCAGCAGCTGCTGGCCGTCCTGGCCATTGGCGTCGCCGCTGCCGTTACCGAGGTCGTATTCGCACAAAATGATGTCAAACGGTTTCTTCGCCAGCTGGCGTACCGCCGTGCCGGAGCTCACCGCGTAGTCGATGCGCGTGATCGACGCCTGG
This sequence comes from Duganella guangzhouensis, assembly GCF_009674535.1. Taxonomy (GTDB): domain Bacteria; phylum Pseudomonadota; class Gammaproteobacteria; order Burkholderiales; family Burkholderiaceae_D; genus Rugamonas; species Rugamonas guangzhouensis. The sequence continues at coordinate 132,807 of NZ_WKJK01000009.1, read as the reverse complement.
CTCAGCATATTGTGCAGGTTGCCGCGCATCCCGGGGTTGGGGTCCACGATCAGCACTGACAAGTCGCTATATTCTGCCATTGTTCCACATCCAAGCTAAGTTTCGCTCAGCATACTCCAAGGCAAGTCAAAATACCTGATTTTCAGTGCTAAATGTTGCTTCTGTGGCAGGTTTCGGCTGTTGTCCCCACTATATGGCCGGGCTGATAGCAGGTATAATGCGCGCAAAGGAAAATCTGCAAGACCAAGTATCTCGTGCCCCATTCCCCTTTAAACCGCAGCCTAGCTGCATCAACTATCTTCCAACCATGCTGATTCTGCCGGGCTCTAACGCCCTGTCCGCATTCCGTAGCCAACGCCTGTTGAACCAACTGCAAGCGGTGCTGCCTTCTGTTGCCGCCGTCCAGGCGCGCTATGTCCACTTCATCGACGCCGGCGCACCGCTGTCGGCCGACGACACCAGCCGCCTGCAAGGTCTGCTGACCTACGGCGAGCCGGCTCACGCCGACAACACCGAAGGCCATGCAGAGGAATTCTTCGTGATTCCGCGCTTCGGCACCATTTCGCCGTGGGCGTCCAAGGCGACCGACATCGTGCATAACTGCGGCATGGTGCACATCAAGCGCGTTGAGCGCGGTGTGGCGTATCGCATCAACCTGAAGACCGGCCTGCTGGGCACCTCGCTGGGCGCGCAGAAGCAGCTAAGCACGGAAGAGCAGCAAGCCATAATCGCCTTGCTGCACGACCGCATGACGGAATCGGTGCTGGGCTCGGCGGATGACGCCGCCGGCCTGTTCCGCGAGCTGGAAGCGCGTCCGCTGGAATCGGTAGACGTGATCGGCAGCGGCAAGGCCGCGCTGGACAAGGCTAACACCGACCTCGGCCTGGCCATGTCGGAAGATGAAGTCGAGTATCTGGACGCCGCCTTCACCAAGGCCGGCCGCAATCCGACCGACGTTGAATTGATGATGTTCGCGCAGGCTAACTCCGAGCACTGCCGCCACAAGATCTTCAACGCCGACTGGACCATCGACGGCGTGGCGCAGCCTAAATCGCTGTTCGGCATGATCAAGAACACCCACCAGCTGCAGCCTAAGGGCACCGTGGTGGCCTATAGCGACAACTCGTCGATCATGGAAGGCGCGGAAGTGATGCGCTTCTTCCCGCAGTCCGGCAACCAGGAATATGCGCCGATCACCGAGCTGACCCACACCCTGATGAAGGTGGAGACCCACAATCACCCGACCGCGATTTCGCCATTCCCGGGCGCCTCGACCGGCGCCGGCGGCGAAATCCGCGACGAAGGCGCGACCGGCCGCGGCGCCAAGCCGAAAGCCGGCCTGGCTGGCTTCACCGTGTCCAACCTGCTGCTGCCGGGCGCTGTGCGCGCCTGGGAAAGCGATGCTGTGGTCACCGCACCGGTCAAGGATGGCGATTACCGCGATACCGGCACGCCATACGGCAAGCCGGAGCGCATCGCCTCGCCGCTGCAAATCATGATCGACGGTCCGCTGGGCGGCGCCGCCTTCAGCAATGAATTCGGTCGTCCAGTGCTGGGCGGTTACTTCCGTACCTATGAGCAGAACATCGGCAAGCAGTTTGCCGGCGCGCACGACACCGTGTACGGCTATCACAAGCCGATCATGATTGCCGGCGGTATCGGCAATATCTCGTCGCAACACACCCACAAGGACGACATCCCGGTTGGCAGCCTGCTGGTGCAGCTGGGCGGTCCTGGCATGCGCATCGGCATGGGCGGCTCGGCCGCGTCGTCGATGGCGACCGGTACCAACACCGCCGACCTGGACTTCGATTCGGTCCAGCGTGGCAACCCGGAAATGGAACGCCGCGCGCAGGAAGTCATCAACTCCTGCTGGCAGCTGGGCGCGAACAACCCGATCATCTCGATTCACGACGTGGGCGCTGGCGGTCTGTCGAACGCGTTCCCGGAAATCACCAACGACGCCAAGCGCGGCGCGATCTTCGATCTGCGCAAGATTCCGCTGGAAGAAAGCGGCATGGCGCCGAAAGAAATCTGGTCCAACGAATCGCAGGAGCGTTATGTGCTGGCGATCGCGCCGGCCGACCTGCCGGCATTCCAGGCCATCTGCGAGCGCGAGCGTAGCCCGTTCGCCGTGGTCGGCACCGCCACCGAAGAGCGTCAACTGAAACTGATCGATCCTGATCTGGGCAACAGCCCGGTCGACATGCCGATGGAAGTGCTGCTGGGCAAACCGCCAAAAATGCAGCGCGACGTGCATCACGTGCAAAACGACTACCCGGCCATCGACCTGACCGGCATGGATCTGGAAGAGGCCGCCAAACGCGTGCTGCTGCTGCCAACCGTGGGCGACAAATCGTTCCTGATCACCATTGGTGACCGGACTGTGGGCGGCATGTCGGTGCGCGACCAGATGGTCGGCCCGTGGCAGGTGCCTGTGGCGGACTGCGCAGTGACCGCGATGAGCTTCGAAGGCTACAAAGGCGAAGCCATGGCCATGGGCGAACGCACGCCGCTGGCCGTGATCGATGCCGCCGCCTCGGGCCGTATGGCGGTGGCGGAAGCGGTGCTGAACATCGCCGCCGCGCCGATCAGCTCGATCGAAGACATCAAACTGTCGGCCAACTGGATGGCGGCTTGCGGCCAGCCTGGCCAGGATGCGGCGCTGTATGACACGGTGAAAGCCGTGGGTATGGAGCTGTGCCCGGCGCTGGGTATTTCCATCCCGGTTGGCAAGGATTCGCTGTCGATGCGCACCACCTGGAAAGAGGGCGACCAAGCCAAGGCAGTGATTTCGCCGGTTTCGCTGATCGTTTCCTCGTTCGCCCCTGTGTACGACGTGCGCAAGTCGCTGACCCCGCAGCTGCGTACCGACGTTGGCGACACCTCGATCATCCTGATCGACCTGGGTCGCGGCAAGAACCGTCTGGGCGCCTCGGCGCTGTCGCAAGTCATGGGCCAGCTGGGCAACAGCGTGCCGGACGTCGACAGCCCGGAAGACTTGAAAGCCTGCTTCGCCGCCATCCAGCAACTGAACGCTGACGGCAAGCTGCTGGCTTACCACGATCGCTCGGATGGCGGCCTGTACGGCACGCTGACCGAGATGGCGTTTGCCGGCCGCGCCGGCCTGTCGATCAATCTCGACATCCTGACGCTGGAAGAAGGCCACGGCGCCGACCAGGGCGACGCCAAGAACTGGGCTACCCAGATCGCCGAACGCCGCAACGAACAAACCCTGCGCGCGCTGTTCTCGGAGGAGCTGGGCGCGGTGATCCAAGTACGTGCCGACGAAAAATCGGCGGTGATGGACGTGCTGCGTTCGTTCAACCTGGGCGCTTGCAGCCACATCATCGGCAAGACCAACGATCGCGGCGTGATCGAATTCACCCGTGACGCCAAAGTCATCTACAACAAGACGCGTGCCGAACTGCACCGTCTGTGGAGCGAAACCAGCTGGCGCATCGCCCGTCTGCGCGATAATCCGGCCTGTGCCGACGCCGAATACGACCGTCTGCTGGACGAGCAAGACCCAGGCATCACGCCAAAAGTCACGTTTGATCTGACCGACAACGTTGCCGCGCCATTCCTGGCCACCGGCGTGCGTCCACGCGTGGCGATTCTGCGTGAGCAAGGCGTCAACTCGCACATCGAGACCGCCTACGTAATGCACCAGGCCGGCTTTACCGCCGTCGATGTCCACATGAGCGACCTGATCTCGGGCCGTGCCAAGCTAGACGACTTCCAGGGCGTTATCGCCGTTGGCGGCTTCTCGTACGGCGACGTGCTGGGCGCCGGCGAGGGCTGGGCCAAGACCATTCTGTTCAACAACGCGCTGTCCGACCAGTTCGCCAAGTTCTTTGCCCGCAAAGACACCTTCGGCCTGGGCGTCTGCAACGGTTGCCAGATGATGAGCAACCTGAAACCGCTGATTCCTGGCGCGCAGGCGTGGCCGAAGTTCACCACCAACAAATCGGAGAAATTCGAAGCGCGCTTCGCGATGGTGGAAGTGCTGGACTCGCCGTCGATCTTCTTCAGCGGCATGGCCGGCACCCAAACCCCGATCGCCATCGCCCACGGCGAAGGCTATGCCGACTTCTCGCAGACCGGCAACATCGGCGAAGCGGTGGCGGCGATGCGTTTCGTCGACAACCGTGGCGCCGCCACCGAGGCGTATCCATACAACCCGAACGGCTCGCCACAAGGTCTGACCTCGGTCACCACCGCCGACGGCCGCTTCACCGTGATGATGCCGCACGCCGAGCGCGTATTCCGCTCGGTGCAGCATTCGTGGGCGCCGGAAAGCTGGGGCGAGGAATCGCCGTGGATGCGGATGTTCCGCAACGCCCGTAAATTCGTCGGGTAATTAATGTCCCCTATTCGGGGTCAGTTCTAAAAAATGGACATTGGATCGTACGCGATTCGATGTCCGATTTTTGGAACTGACCCCGAAGTGGACACGTGCTGGACATTAGAGGTGTTTATTCGCCTCACGGAAAGAGAGCGGCGCGAGCCGCTCTTTTTGTTTGTGGGTGAATATGCGTACGGCGTCGGGAGCATGACGGGCATAATCTCTTAATGCCCAGCCGATGGCTTTTTGAATGAAGAATTCTTTTTCGTGGGCGCAGGTCAGTACATAATCGAATAAGCGGGCTTCATCTGTTTTATCGCGCCAGCCTAGTTGGTGCAGTATGGCGATGCGGCGTATCCACATATTTGAATCACGCAGCACTTCATCCATATAATCGTGCTGATACCGCAGTACGTCGCCAATAATGCCGGCCATGGCATCCACTGTATCCCACCACGGTTTATTCTGTATCAGTACCATTAAGGCGGGGATATCCGCCGCCGATAATTCCCGATGATGCAACGCCAGTAAATCCAGCGCGATGTATTGATATTCGCGCTGCGGCAGTTGCCACAGCGCGCTGGCGTACGTCAGCAGGTTCTGGCCTTTGAGAGTGCGCAACAGCGGCTTGGCGGCGGCGCGGCGGTCCGGCGTTCCGATGCCGAGGAAGTCGAACTGGTCGCGCATGTAGGCGCGCATGGCGGGCGCACGGTCATTGTCGATGACAGAGGTGAGCAGGGCGTTGAGGTCGGCCAGGAAGTCAGGTTTCATGCTAGTTGTTGGCTTGTATAAGCCAGTTTCGAGTCTGCAAAGGGCGTAAAAAAAGCGCCTGCATGCAGGCGCTTCCTTGGAGCGGGTCCAGCTTACTGGATCTTGGCTTTCTTCAGTAGTTCTTCGCGGTAGGCGACGATCTTGCGCTGTTGCAGACCTTCGGCGATCTGGCCTTTCACTTCGTCGAACGAAGGGAACTTGGTCGGGCGCGATTCTTCCAGTTTGATCACGTGGTAGCCGAATTCGGTTTTCACCGGGGTTTCGGTGATCTGGCCGTTTTTCAGTGCCACCATGGCGTCGGCGAATGGTTTCACCAGTTTAGCTGGGGACATCCAGCCAAGGTCGCCGCCATTATTGGCCGAACCGTCTTTCGATACTTTGGCCAGTTCTTCGAATTTGCCGCCAGCTTTCAGCTTGGCGATAATGTCTTTCGCTTCCTGTTCGGTGGCCACCAGAATATGACGCGAGTGATATTCGTTTGGACCGACAGCGGCTTTATATTTGTCGTATTCAGCCTGGATTTCAGCGTCTTTTACCGGATTCTTTTTCACATAATCAGCCAGCATGGCATTGATAATAATGCTTTGACGCGCATTATCAATCGCGGCGGTGACTTCCGGCTTTTTGCCATAACCCTGTTTATCTGCTTCCTGCAGCATGACTTCGCGGGAGATCAGTTCTTTTTTAACCGCATCGCGCAGTTGCGGCGAATCCGGCTGCTGACCCTGGGCAACCACTTGTTTGACCATTTGATCAACCTTGGCGGCTGGAATGGCTTTGCCATTAACGGTCGCGGCGTTTTGCGCGAAAGCTGGAGCGGCAACGATAGCGACCAGGGCTAACATCAGACGGGCTGGCTTCAACATCATTTATTTAAATCCTATAAAAAATACACTTGAGGGTGCATGATACCAACGCGGAATCAAAAACGGCGCCCCGCAGGGCGCCGCCTTTCATAACATTACTGTACTTTTGCCTTCTTTACCAGTTCTTCCTGGTAAGCCTGTACTTTACGCTGTACCAGACCTTCGCCAATTTGCTGTTTGGCTTCTTCCAGGGTTGGCAGTTTGGCTTGACGGATGTCGTCCACTTTGATCACGTGCCAGCCGTTCGGGGTCTGCACTGGCTTCTCGGTGACCTGGCCTTTTTGCAGGGTCACGAAAGCTTGCGAGAACACTGGTGGGAACGAGGCAGGCACAGCCCAGTCCAGATCGCCGCCGTTGGCTGCCGAGCCGGTGTCTTTCGACTGCTTGGCCAGGTCTTCGAACTTGGCGCCAGCCTTGATCTTGGCGATCACGTCGTTGGCTTCGGCTTCGGTGCCCAGCAGGATGTGGCGCACGTGGTATTCCTTGTCGCCATTGGCGGCCACGGCTTTGTCGTATTCCGCCTTGATTTCAGCGTCGGTGACCGGGTTTTTCTTCACGTATTCAGCCAGCAGAGCATTGATCATGATGGCTTGGCGGGCATTTTCGATCGCGGTTTTGACGTCGGCGCTCTTGGCGTAGCCTTGCTTGTCCGATTCTTGCATCAGCACTTCGCGGCTGATCAGGTCTTTCTTGATCATATCGCGCAGCTGTGGCGAATCTGGCTGCTGGCCTTGGGCCACAACTTGCTTGACGATGGCGTCCACGCGCGAGGTCGGGATCGCTTTGCCGTTAACCACGGCAACGTTTTGCGCAAAAGCTGGTACAGCGACAACGAGAAGTGCAATCAGCAACTTGGCTGGCTTGAAGGTCATTATTAATTCCTGTAAGGGGAAAGTTATAGCGAAAATACCTGGATGGGGTTGGACTGTAATCCGTCTTTGTCTTCAATTATTTTAAAAGCCGATCAGGCCATCCCCGATCCAGCGCTCCATCATACTTCGGACGGAGCCAATGCGGTAATGGCCAATGCATGAATTTCTTTATGCATCATATCGTGCACAGAATCATACACGAGTCGATGTCTTGTGACGAGTTTAAGCCCTTCGAATTGTAACGAAACAATTCTGACGTTGTAGTGGCCACCGCCAGAGGCGGCGCCGGCATGGCCGGCATGCGCGGCGGAGTCGTCGTCGACCACCAGTTCCAGCGGCTGCAGCTTGTCGGTGAAGCGGGCGCGCATGCGCTCCAGGCGGGTATCTTGAATCTGGCTCATCATGCCTGGTCCTTGATATGGCGCGACAAATAAATCGTCTGCCCAACAATAAATACGAACATGATGCCGGTCGAACCAAAGGCTTTGAAATTCACCCAGGCGTCGGTATTTCCTTTAAACAGCACAAATGCCAGATACCAGTTCAGTACGCCCATGAAGCTGAAGAATGCGATCCAGGCCAGATTCAAACGGCTCCAGATGGCTTCCGGCAAATCGATGATTTCCTGCATCGATTGGCGCATCAGGTTCTTTTTAAACACCAGGTCGCTGATCAACAGGCCGGCCGCGAAGATCCAGTAGACGATGCTCAGCTTCCATTTGATGAAATCCTCGTCGTGCAGGTAGATGGTGAGGCCGCCAAACACGACAAACATGCCCAGCGACAACCACAGCACGCCATCGACCTTGCGCCCGCGCAGCTTGATCCAGGCGATCTGCGCCATCGTGGCCAGGATGCCGACCAGGGTGGCGATCACGATCGGCGCCTGTTCCGCCGTCACCGAGCCACCGGAAATCATGCCGCTCATATGGGTGTTGATGAAATGCTGGGCTGCCTCGGCATTCCAGCCGGCCATTTTGTACGAGCCGAAGAACAGCAATACCGGGATCAGGTCGAAGAGGAATTTCATGATGTGGTTTTATTAGTCTTGTGGGTCAAAGCGCAGAGACGCCGAGTTGATGCAATAACGCAGGCCGGTTGGCGGCGGGCCGTCCGGGAATACATGGCCGAGGTGGGCGTCGCACACGGCACAAATGGTCTCTGTGCGCAGCATACCATGCGAACGGTCCACTTTTTCGATCACGTTGGCCGGATCGATCGGTTCGAAATAGCTGGGCCAGCCGCAACCGGAATCAAACTTGGTGTCGGAGCGGAACAGCGGCGTGTTGCAGCATACGCAGGTGTAGATGCCCGGTTCGTGGTGATCCCAGAACTTGCCGGTGAAAGCGCGTTCGGTGGCGGCGTGGCGCGTGACTTGATACTCCATCGGGTCCAGTTGGGTACGCCATTCGGCGTCGGTTTTGGCAACTTTATTGCTCATGGCTTATTTCTCGCTTAAGAAGAACAGCTAACTTCCAAGTGGCTTGCCCAGTCCGGCGGCAAGGCGGCGTATTGCTCGTGTTCGGGCTGTTCGTCGTAGGGGCGCTGCAACACCTTTAGCAGCCGCTCCAGCTCGGAAAAGTCCTTATTCTGCGCTTTTTCAATGGCCACCTGGGCCAGATAGTTTCGCAGCACGTATTTGGGGTTGGTTTGATTCATCGCAACCGCGCGTTTGACGTCGTCGCTTGCTTCGGCGCGCAGGCGGTCGCGGTAGCGCTCGGCCCAGGCGTCGAAAGCGGGACGGTCGATAAACAGATCGCGCAGCGGCTCGTCGCCGCCGGCATCGGCCGCGCGCACCCCGCTCAGGCGGCGGAAGAACAGCGTGAAGTCCACACCCGGCAAGATGGCAAACAGGTCGTCGAACAGCGTGCGGTCGGCCTCGAAATGCTCATCCAGCATGGTCAGGCCCAGCTTGGCGTGCAGCAGCTCGTCCATCTTGCTGCCGAACTCGGGTTGATAGACGTCCAGCGCGGCCTGCGTGGCCTCGACGTCACCGATCAGCGGCAGCATGGCCTGCGCCAGTGCGTAGCAATTCCAGTGGCCGATCTGCGGCTGGTTGGCGTAGGAATAGCGACCTTGCTGATCGGTGTGGTTGCAAATGTGGTTGGCGTCGAAGGCTTCCATGAAGCCGTAAGGGCCGTAATCCAGCGTCAGGCCGAGGATGGACATATTGTCGGTGTTCATCACGCCATGCATGAAGCCGACCGCCTGCCACTGCGCGATCATGTGCGCGGTCCGGCGCGTGACTTCTTCCAGCAGCGCGGCGTAGGGATTTTCGGCGTCGCGCAGCGCCGGATAGAAGCGGTCGATGACGTAATCGGCCAGCACTTTCAGTTGATCGGTCTGCTTGCGGTAGTACCAGTGCTCGAACGAGCCAAAGCGCACGAAGCTGGGCGCCATGCGCACCACCACAGCGGCGGTTTCCATGGTTTCGCGGATGATGCCCTGGTCCGAACCGGCCACCGACAGCGCGCGCGAGGTCGGAATGCCCAGCGCATGCATGGCTTCCGAGCACAGGAATTCGCGAATCGACGAGCGCAGCACAGCGCGGCCGTCGCCCATGCGCGAGTAGGGCGTCAGGCCAGCGCCTTTCCATTGCAGTTCCAGCGGCCCGTCGGCACCGGCGACATCGCCAAAGAGGATGGCGCGGCCGTCGCCCAACTGGCCGGCCCAAACGCCGAACTGATGGCCGGAATACACGGCCGCCAGCGGCTGCGCGCGCTCGGGCACGGCGTTGCCGATCAGGATGTCGAGGCTGGCGGCGACGTCATCCGGTGTCAGCCCGATCAGCTGCGCCGCCGGCGCGCTGACGCCCACCAGATAGGGCGCGGGCAGCGGAGTAGGCATCAACCGGGTATAGAAAGCAGGCGGCAAGGACGCAAACGAATTGTCCAGCGGCAGGTTAGCGGCAGTGATGATGGTTCCAATCGAGAATAAGCCAGGCTCGGATTTTACCGCAGGCCGGCGATGCGGCAGTGCAGCATCGAAAAGCATTGACGCTGGGTGGAGCGGCGCACCACACTCGGGCCAATAATCACTACCAACGGAGACTCCCGCATGCTGATGGGACAGATGATGGATCAGCCCTTGCTGATCTCAAGCATCCTTGAATTTGCCGCCCGCCATTACGCCAATAGTGAGATCGTCTCGCAGCGGGTGGAAGGCGATCTGCACCGCTACACTTTCCGCGACTGCGCCCGGCGCGCCCGCCAGTTGGCCAACGCGCTGCGGGCGCTGGGCGTGCAAAGCGGCGAGCGCGTGGCCACGCTGGCCTGGAATGGTTACCGTCACCTGGAAGCATATTACGCCGTGTCCGGCAGCGGTGCGGTGCTGCACACCATCAATCCGCGGTTGCATCCTGAGCAACTGGCCTATATCTGCAACCATGCCGAAGACCAATACCTGCTGTTCGACTTCTGCTTCCTGCCCTTGATCGAGGCCATCGCGCCACACTGCCAGACGGTTAAGGGCTGGATACTGCTGGGCGCGGCCGACCGCATGCCGGCCGACAGCAAGATTCCGAATCTGCTGTGCTACGAGGATTTGCTGGCCGCCCAGTCCGAAGAATACGCCTGGCCGAGCTTCGACGAGAACGCCGCCGCTACACTCTGTTACACATCCGGCACGACCGGAAACCCCAAAGGCGCGTTGTACTCGCACCGTTCGACGGTGTTGCACGCCTACGCATCGGCCTTGCCGAACGTGCTGAATGTGTCCTCGCGCGACGCCGTCATGCCGGTGGTGCCGATGTTCCACGTCAACGCCTGGGGCTTGCCGTATTCGGTGCCGCTGTCCGGCGCCAAGATGGTCTTCCCCGGCCCGGCGCTGGACGGCAAATCGGTCTACGAGCTGATGGAGAAGGAGGGCGTGACCTTCTCGGCCGGCGTGCCGACAGTCTGGCTGGGCCTGATTAACTATGCGATGCAAAACCAGCTCAAGTTCTCGACCTTCCGCCGCACCGTGATTGGCGGCTCGGCCTGTCCGCCGGCGATGATGAATACGCTGATCGACGAGTTCGGCGTTGAAGTCATTCACGGCTGGGGCATGACCGAAATGTCGCCGCTGGGCACCACCGGCGGCCTGCTGAGCAAGCATATGGCGCTGCCGAAGGAAGAGCAGCGCAAGATCCTGCAAAAGCAAGGCCACGCCATCTTCGGTGTCGACATGAAAATCGTCGACGAGCTGGGGCAGGAATTGCCGTGGGATGGCGTGCATTCCGGCAGCCTGCTGGTCAAGGGGCCGTGGATTATCGCCAGCTATTTCAGGGGCGAGGGCGGCGAGGTGCTGGAGGACGGCTGGTTCCCGACCGGCGACGTCGCCACCATCGACCCGGACGGCTTCATGCAGATCACCGACCGCGCCAAGGACGTCATCAAATCCGGCGGCGAGTGGATCGGCACCATCGACCTGGAAAACATCGCGATGTCGCATCCTGCGGTGATGCAGGCCGCCTGCATCGGTGTGTCGCATCCCAAATGGGATGAGCGGCCCTTGCTGGTGGTGGTACGCAAGCCGGGTGCTGAACTGAGCCGGGATCAACTGCTGGCCCACTTCGACGGCAAGATCGCCAAATGGTGGCTGCCGGACGATGTGGTGTTTGCCGACGCGCTGCCGGTCGGCGGCACCGGCAAGATCCAGAAAAACAAGCTGCGCGAGCAATATCGCGATTACCGCCTGCCCACAGCATAGTGGCTTGCAAAATCAAACCCGGCCAGACGCCGGGTTTGTTGCTCTGTGGCATGAAACTAGGTTAATTCACAAATAAATGGTTTGACCCCGAACTACTTTTCTCGTACATTATTGCCTTACGGCATTAATAGAGCCACTTCGGCCACCCAGGCGCGCACCCCCCGACGGGCAGATCCCCGTGATGACAGCTTCCGGCGCTCCCGGTCCATTCTTTATACATACGAGAAAAAAGATATGTTCAACAGCATAACCATTCGCACGCGCCTGATCGCCACCATGACCTTACTGGGAGCACTGCTGCTCGGCCTCGGCGGTGTCAGTATCTTCGGCATGAACACCGTCAACTACGCACTGAAAGACGTGTATTCGAACCAGATGGCGTCGACCATCGCGCTGGGCGCCGCCAAGAACTTCCTCAACCGCGCCCGTTTCGTGATCGACCGTGGCGTGTTCCATCCGGAAGCGGCGGATCTGGAGAAAACCCTGGGCCGCGCCGATGGTTTCATGCAGGACGCCGATAAAGCGTGGAAAGCTTACCTTGATCTGCCGCTGGGCGACGAAGAAAAAGTGCTGGCCAAGGATCTGGACGGCAAGCGCGCGCTGTACGTCAACGAGCTGCGCGCGCTGATGAGCGCGCTGCGCGCCCAGGACAGCGCCAAGATCGACGAACTGTCGATGAAGACGCTGTCGGCCCAGTTCGGCATTTTTGACGCCGCTTCGAACAAGCTGGAACAGTATCAAATGACCTCGGCCAAAGAGCACTATGACGACAGCCAGTCGTTCTTCGGCGGCTTCACCAAGGGCTTCACGATTGCGCTGGTGCTGGGCGCGGCTTTACTGGTGTTTTCGGCGGTGCGTCTGCTGGCGGCGATTCTGCGTCCGCTGGAGCAGGCACTGGGCCACTTCGACCAGATCGCCGCCGGCAATCTGGCCAACCACATCAGCGTTGAGCGTCAGGATGAGATGGGCAAGCTGATGGGCGGCCTGATCAAGATGCAGGACCAGATGTCCAACACCGTCAGCAGCATCCGCAGCGGCAGCAGCGCGATTGCCACCGCCAGTGCCGAGATCGCTTCGGGCAACCTGGATCTGTCGCGCCGTACCGAGAACCAGGCGGCCGCGCTGGAGGAAACCGCGTCGTCGCTGGAAGAGCTGACCTCGACCGTGCGTCAGAACGCTGACAACGCCCGTCAGGCCAATCAACTGGCGCTGAGCGCGCAGGATGTGGCTGGCAAGGGTGGTCAGTTGGTGTCGCAGGTGGTGGATACCATGGGCACCATCAACACTTCGTCGCGCAAGATTGCCGACATCATTGGCGTGATCGATGGGATTGCGTTCCAGACCAATATTCTGGCGCTGAATGCGGCGGTGGAAGCGGCGCGCGCCGGTGAGCAGGGCCGTGGTTTCGCGGTGGTGGCGACCGAGGTGCGTAATCTGGCGCAGCGTTCGGCGGCGGCGGCCAAGGAAATCAAGGAGCTGATTACGGCGTCGGTGGAGCAGGTGGATGCCGGCACGCAGCTGGTGGACAAGGCCGGCGCCACCATGAATGAGATTGTCAGTAGCGTGGAACGTGTCACCAGCATCATGACGGAAATTATGATCGCCGGCGAGGAGCAGAGCGAGGGCATCAACCAGATCAACCAGGCCATCGTGTCGATGGATGAAGTGACGCAGCAGAATGCGGCGCTGGTGGAAGAGGCGGCAGCGGCCGCCAATGCCATGCAAGAGCAGGCGGCCCAGCTGGAAGAGATGGTCAGCACCTTCAAGCTGGATCGCGAGTCCACGCACCGTCTGGGTGGCGGCCGTGGCCCGTTGCGCCGCCCGGCGCTGGCGCTGGAACACTAAGCTTATTTTGCAGACGCCCGGGTTGCCATCGGCAGCTCGGGCAGCAGGGCCAGCATCAGCAAGCCCAGGCCCACCATCACCGTCCCCACCGTAAAGACATTACCAATCGCATGGCGGTACAAACCCGCCGTCGCCGCCTGGCCGTGCAGTTGCTGCGCCAGGATGGCGCCGGAACCGGTCACGCCGATCAGCCCGCCCAGCGAGCGGAAAAAACCCAGCATCGCAGTGCCGACGCCGCGCCGCATCGCCGGCAGCGAATTCTGCACCGCGATCGTCATATTCGGCATCACCAGACCCAGCCCGGCACCCAGCACGAAGATGGCCGGCTCCAGCACACCATAGCCGGCCGCGCTGGAAATGCCCCAGGCCAGCACCCCAAACGACAGCGTCGCCAGCGCCAGCCCCAGCACCTGGGCCGGCTTGTAGCGGCCGGTCTTGCCCAGCACGCGACCGTTCAGCGTCGACGAGATAATCAGTCCCACCATCATTGGCATGGTCAGCAGGCCGGAACTGGCCGGACTGGCGCCCATCACCATTTGAAACAGCAGCGGGAAGAACACGCTGGAGCCCATCATGCCGACAAAGGTCAGCGCCAGCACCACGCTGGCCACGTTGAACACGCGATTCTGGAACAGATCCGGCGGCAACACCGGCTCCGGCACGCGGCGCACATGCCACAGCAGCAGCGCGATCATCGCCAGCGCCAGCAGTGCCGTGTACAACAGCTCGCGCGATTGCCAGGCCCATTCAGTGCCGCCCAGCGCCAGCACCAGCAGCGCCGCCGTCACCGCGCCGGTCAGCAGCACCGAGCCGAGGTAATCGATCTTGTGGGCGTGATGCGGCTTGTCGTGTGGCAACGATTTGGCGATCACATACAGCGCCACCGCGCCCACCGGCAGATTGACGTAGAAAATCCAGTGCCACGACAGCCAATCGGTCAGCAGCCCGCCCAGCACCGGGCCGAGCACGCTGGTCAGCGCATAGACGGCGGCGATGCTGCCCTGGCGCTTGCCACGCTCGGCCGGCGGAATCAGGTCGCCAATGACAATCTGCGCCAGCGGCATGAAGCCGCCCGCGCCCAGCCCCTGGATGGCGCGGAAGGCGATCAGCTCGACCATATTCTGCGCCAGCCCGCACAGCGCCGAGCCGATCAGGAAAGTGATGATGGCGGTGTACAGCAGCGGCTTGCGGCCATACTGATCGCTCAGCTTGCCGTACAGCGGCATCACGGCGGTGGAGGCCAGCACATAGGCCGTCACCACCCACGACAGATGGGTCATGCCGCCCAGCTCGTCGACGATGCGCGGCAGCGCGGTTGCCACAATGCTCTGGTCCAGCGCCGCCAGGCCGATCATGATGACCAGGCCCATATAGATTTTGCGGATCAGTGCCGCGTTCACAGTTGTTTCAGTCATCGTCATTGCCTATCTGCTGCAGATATATAAGCGCCTGGCGCAGCGCGGTGGCGCCTTCGGGCGGAAGTTGGGATAGTTTGCGTGCCAGCCAGTCGCGGCGGCGGGCGCGGATCGCTTCCAGCACCGCCAGGCCGTGTTCGGTCAGCTCGACGCCGTTGCGGCGGCGGTCCTCGGGATCGGGCGGAGAACGCCGCACCAGGCCGCTGTTTTCCAGCGTCTTGATATGGCCGCTCATGGTCGGTCCGCGCAGCTTTTCCATGCGCGCCAGCTCGGCCACGCCGATGCCGGGTTGCAGGCTGATGTGAGACAGCAGCAGCTTTTGCTGCAAGCTCAGGCCGGAGGGATCGTCGTCGCTTTCCTGGCGGATGCGGCGGAAGGCGTGATGCAGCGCCAGCCGCAGCTCATCCGCCAGCTCGACCGCGTATTGGGGGATTTCTGATGTCATGGTCAACTAATATAGGTAGGCTACCTATCCATATTAGACTAGCCACCCGCGTATCGCAAGCGGGTGTTCAGAAAATCAGTTGCGCAGCGCGCCGAATACTTTGCCGATCAGCTTGCTGCCGGTGCCGATCGGATCGGCGCGGATGGCTTTTTCTTCCTCGGCAATCATGGTGTACAGGCCGTCCAGCGCGCGCTGGGTGACGTAGCCTTCCACCGTGGCCTGTTCCTTGGGCAGCACACCGATTTTCGGCGCCAGGCTCATCACCGAGTTGTACTTGGTGGCCAGGCCGGAGCGGTCGGTGACTTTTTTGACCGCCGGCAGGAACTGTACCGCTAGCTTGTCCTGGGTTTTGGAGCGGAAGAAATCGGTGACCGAGGTCTCGCCACCGGTGAGGATGTTCTTGGCATCGCTGATGCTCATCGATTTAACCGCGTCCAGCAGCAGCGGCTTGGCCATCGGCACCGCCGATTCGGCGGCGTGGTTCATCTGCACCACCAGATCGTCCAGCTGCTGGGCCTTGCCGGTCATCTTGAGAATGGGGCGGGCTTGTTCCAGGATCTTGGGCAGCGGGATGCGCACTTTGTCGTTGTTGAGGAAGCCGCCCTCGGCACCTAGCTTGCTGACCGCCTGATTGGAGCCGGCTTCCAGCGCCGCCTTCAGGCCGCCGGAGGCATCCTTGTTGCTGATATCGTCCAACGACAGCGCCTGCACGCTGGCGGCCAGCAGGCTCAGGGGGAACAACAGGACGAGGGCGCGGCGCGAGATGGTCATGGCAGTGGCGTTCAAGTTAACAATAACGCTACTGTACTCCTGCGGCGGTCAAGTGGCCAGCGCGGGAATCTCCTGGGTCAGACGTTCCAGCAGGCGGTTGCATTCGAATACGCTGAGGGTTTGCTGCGCGCCGTCGGCACCGTCGATATTGATGACCTCATCCATTTCGGCGCGCGGGTCGCCGTGCGCATTCGGATTGCGCATCATCTTGGGCGCGCCGTAGCGCTTGCTGTCTTCGATGGTCATGATGTTTTCCACCGCGTCCACCATCAGGCCGTAACAATCGTCGCCACGGTCCACCACCAGGATCTTGGCTTGCGAGGTGTCCTCCAGCGGCGGCATATCGTACAGGCCGCGCAGGTCGATCACGGTCACCATCTGCTTGCGCAGATTCATCATGCCGCGCATAAAGGCCGGCAGGCCGGGCGGGCGCGTGATGTCGCTCACGCTGAGGTCGATAATCTCGCGCACTTGCTTGATTTCCACCGCATAGCGGTTTTCCAACGCGAAGGTGATGTAGACCTTGCGCTGGGTGCGACGCGCATCGCGTGCATCGTTGCGCGCCAGCTGGGCCTCGTCCTTCGGATAGAGATTGGCGTGACCGGCGCGCATCTCCTTGATTTCATTGCTGGAAAAGATATTCTGATGGTCGAGCAGGAAGATGTCGCCCAGCTCCGGCTTGGACAGGCAGCCGGCAAACATGCCGGCCCGTGCCTTGCTCAGCATCGGAATCGGCATCACTTCCTCGCCGTAGAAATTGACGATATTGTCGACCGAATCGACCAGGAAGCCGATGGTGGCATCGTCGATGCGGGCAACGATGATGCGCTGGTCGCTGTCATCACTGCGCACCCGGTTGTCGCCAGTGCCGGCGTTGAGCAGGGTGGCAAAATCCACCACCGCCACCGGGCTGCCGCGGAAGTTGATGCGACCCAGGCACAAGGCGCTGTTCAGCACCGACGGTTGCAGCTCGGGCACGCGGATAATTTCCTGGATCGCCCGCATTTCAAACGCAAACGAGGAGTCGCCGGCGCGGAAGCTGACGCACTGGCGGCGCTCGCCGTGGCGACGCTGGGTCAACTGGTCGTTGCATTGCAGCGCCAGCACTTGCGGCACGTTCTCGATGCGCACCAGCGCGTCCGGATTCAATACTTGTACCAGCCGGGTGCCATGGTCAAGCAGGATGGTGCCTGCCACCACGCCAGGCTGCTCGCCGTCCGTGTAGCTGAGCGTGCTGCGCTGTTCGGGCCGCACGCGCAGAATCTCGCCGGTGGCGTCGAACAGAATACCGATCAGCACGCCGTGATAATCAAGGATGGCGATCTTGTCGGTCGGCTGGGCGGCGCGCGCGTCCGGGTTGAACACCCGGCCCAGATTGACCACCGGGATCACGCTGCCGCGGAGCGTAAAAATCCCTTCGAGAAAGCGCGGCGACAGCGGCAGCGCCGACACCTTGTCCGGATAATTGACCACCTCGCGGAAGCAGCTGGCGGGTAGGGCGAACTCATCGTCACCAAGGACAAACGAGCCAAACAATTCGGTGCAAGGGACGGCAGACGACGCATCAGGCATGGGTATTCTCCGCGCAAGTGGCGATAATTTCCTGGACCGAACACGTCATGCTGGCGCAATCGATATTGATGGTGCGGCCGCACTTGCCGCCGATGCGGCAATAGCTGACGTTCAGGCCGCGCTTGCGCAAATGCTTGCGCGCCGCGTCGGCGTTCTGCTGGCCGATCTGCAACCGGCTGGAGCAGACATTCAGCATGGTGGCGCCGCCGGCCAGAATCACTTCGATATCCGCGTAGTCGGCCGGGGTGGCGCCAATCAGGCGCAGCAGCGACGGCACCGCCTGGTTGACGTAGCGGGCGCCGAATTCATCTTCCATTTGCGGGCATTCCGGCAGCAGGCAATGCGCCAGCCCGCAGATACCGCGCTTTTTCCAGATGAAGCCGATGCCGACGCAGGAGCCCAGCAGCGCTTGCAACTGCTCGGTGCGGGTGCCGATTTTCAGCTGGCCCATGGCCACCTGCAACGGCGCGCGCGGGCTATCGCTGCGTTGACGGGGCTCCGGTTCCGGCCATGGCAACGGTGTGCCATAGGGCAGGGGCAGGGTGGGATTGAGTGTGGCTTGCATGTCGACCGCCTATTCCATTCGATATATCATCGGCCGGTCGAACTGGTAGGCGGTGTTGAGGCCAGAGATCGATTCGGATTCACCCACTATCATGATGGCGTGGGGTGCCATGCTCGGACGTGCTTGCTGGAGGATGATCTGCTGCTGTTCCTGGTCAAAATAGATCAGTACATTGCGCAGAAACACCAGGTCAAACTGTCTGGCAGGCTTTAACGGAGTCAGCAGGTTATGTTGGGCCAGCTCCACATTGCGTTTCAGTGCATCCACCACCCGCAGCCCGTTGGCGCTGGGGCGGAAGTATTTTTTTACCCAGTCCGGATGCGTGGACTGGATGCGTTCGACGGAGCGGCCGGTGTACTGGCCGTCACGCGCCAGCGCCAGGATCTGGCGCGAAATATCGGTCGCATGGATCTGGTAGCTGAAGCCTGGATGCGATTCCAGGAATTCCTCGCACAGGATGGCCATCGAATACAGCTCTTCGCCGCTGGAGGCCGCCGCCGACCAGATTTTCAGCTTCTGGCCCTGGTGTTCGCTCCACCACTTGGGCAGGAACTCTTTTTCCACGTAATCCCATACCTGCGGGGTGCGGAAAAACAGCGTGTCGTTGGTGGTGACCAGGTCGATAAAATGCGGTACTTCGGCCCGATCCTGTTCCACCTTGTCCAGATATGCCTGGTAACTGCTGAGGTTCAAGGCCTGCACGCGCGGACGCAGACGCCGCTCCAGCAGCACGCTTTTGCGCTCGGTCATCGCGATGCCCGTGTGCTTGCGCACCAGCGCGATCAGCGCGCTCAGCGTCGCGGGGGGGAAACCGCCGGCATCCATGATTACACCGCGAAGCCGGCTACGGTTTTATTCAAGTCGCCGGCGCGCTGATTCAGCCCTTCGGTCGAGCGGGCGATGCTATCGCAGGCGGCGGCCGATTTTTCGGCCTCCTCGGCGATGTATTGCACCGCGGTGCTGACTTCGCGCGCGGTGAGCAGCTGCTCGTTGGTGGCTTTGGAAATGTCGGAAATGGCATTGGTGGTCTTGACCACGCCGACCAGAATCTTGTCGAAGGCGTCGCTGGCCTGGCGCGAAATCTCGCTGCCGGCGGACACCCGCTTGACCGACTCGTTAATCAGCTTGGAAATCTCCTTGGTGGCCTGCGACGAGCGCTCGGCCAGCTTGCGCACCTCGTCCGCCACCACCGAGAAGCCCAGCCCGTGCTCGCCGGCGCGCGCGGCTTCGATCGCGGCGTTGAAGGCCAGCATATTGGTCTGGTTGGCGATGTCGCTGATGACTTTGACGATTTCGCCGATATCTTCGGACGAGCGGTTGATCAAGTCCATGGCTTCGATCGACTTGGCGACCGCCTTGGCGCCGACTTCCGCTTCGTGCTGGGTCGACTTGGCCATGGCGTCGGCGTCCGAGGTATTGCCGGCGATGGTGTTGATCGAGCTGGTCAGGCCGTCGATCGACGCGTTCATTTCTTCCACCGTGGCGCCCAGCGCCTGGGTGCCGACCGCGACGCCGTTGCAGCGCTCGGAAATGGTGGTGGAGGCATCGGCCAGACCGCTGGCGGACATCACCACGTCGCTGATCACCTTGCGCAGGTCGGCAATCATCTTGCTGATGCCTTCGGCCAGCTGGTCCAGCGGCTCGTCGCCCTCGACCAGCACTTTGCTGGTGAGGTCGCCATTGGCGGCCAACGCGACCGACTCCAGCAGGCGGGCGATCTTGTCGCCGTCGGCCTTGGCTTTGGCCGCCACCGACTCTTCCAGCGCCACTTGGGCGGTAATATCGGTTGCGAATTTCACTATTTTGTAAGGTTTGCCATTTAAATCCAGAATCGGATTATAAGTGGCTTGAATCCATACTGTTTTTTTATTATTGCCAAGACGTTTATAGCGACCGCTGTCAAATTCGCCACGATTCAGTTTTTGCCAGAAACGTTTATATTCGGCACTGGCGGCGAATTCCGGGTCGCAGAAAATGCGGTGATGCTCGCCTTTAATATCATCCAGATAGTAACCCA
This sequence comes from Duganella guangzhouensis, assembly GCF_009674535.1. Lineage (GTDB taxonomy): Bacteria > Pseudomonadota > Gammaproteobacteria > Burkholderiales > Burkholderiaceae_D > Rugamonas > Rugamonas guangzhouensis. Next base: position 112,631 of record NZ_WKJK01000009.1, on the reverse strand, counting down.
TGACATCGAGGAAATTATCATTGGCGGAAAGCACATGGCCCTGCATATCGAACTCGATCACGGCCTGGGCCTTGCTGATGGCGCTGACCTTGCCCTCGTATTCGGCGTTGCGCATGCGGCTGTCGGTGATGTCAGTGGCGAATTTGATGACTTTGTAAGGCTTGCCATCGGCGTCCATGATGGGGTTGTAGGACGCGTTGATCCAGATCTCGCGGCCGCCCTTGGCGATGCGCTTGTATTCGCCGTGGTCGTACTCGCCCGCTGCCAGGCCGGCCCAGAATTGTTTGTAAGCGGGGCTAGCGGCATACTCCGGCTCGCAGAACATCGAGTGATGACGGCCCTGAACCTCGGCCAGCGTGTAGCCGATGGCACGCAAGAAGTTCTCGTTCGCGTGCAAAATCTTGCCTTCCAGGTCAAATTCAATCACCGCCTGCACGCGGTTGAGCGCGGCGTGGATGGCTTGAAGTTCGATGTCCTGAGTTTGAATGACCTGGCTAGGAGCGTTCATTGGGGGGATCCCTGTCAAATATAATGTGGTCCAAATATCAAGTTATTTATTTAACGTGGTATTTGGTGAGATTTGTTTTAATATTCGGGGGTGGGGAATATATGTTCGTGCTTCTGTAATTATTTCTTTTATTTAAATCTGAGGCAAGCCGAGCACTATATAACTTGGCTCGGCTGTCCGTTTGTAGCAACATGATTGTGCTTATGTTCGCGGCGTTACAAAGAGCTGTCGCCGCATTCAAAATCGCGCGCTGCGCAGACGCTGCTTCCGTGTCATAAAAATAAAAACACGATCGTTCTTTTTATGCGGTATAGTGGATGGCGTACCTCACCACTAAAACCATAAGGAACGAGACAATGACTGCTGAATATCAAGTGCACGGCACCGTGGCCGTCGTCACCCTGAACAATCCGCCGGTCAACGGCATGGGACTGGAAACCCGCACCGCCGCCGTGCAAGGCATACAGCGCGCGCTGGCCGACGACGCGGTCAAGGCCATCATCATCACCGGCGCCGGCAAGGCGTTCTCGGGCGGTGCCGACATCAAGGAATTCAACAGCCCCAAGGCGATGACCGAGCCGAATCTGCACACGCTGATCGCCACCGCCGAAAGCTCGACCAAGCCGGTGATTGCCGCCATCCACACCGTCTGCATGGGTGGCGGGCTGGAACTGTCGCTGGGCTGTCATTACCGGGTGGCGCTGCCGGGCGCGCAGATCGCGCTGCCGGAAGTCAAACTGGGCCTGCTGCCGGGCGCCGGCGGCACCCAGCGCCTGTCGCGCGTGCTGGGATTGGAGCCGGCGCTGAACATGATCGTGTCCGGCAACCCGGTGCCGTCGGAAAAGCTGCCGGCGCTGTTCGACGAACTGTATGCGGCCGATGCCGACCTGCTGCAATCGGCGATCGCCTTTGCGGAAAAAATCGCCGATGTGCGTCCGCTGCCGAAAGTGCGCGACCGCAAGGTGGACTATCCGAACCACGAAGCTTTCCTGCAATTCTCGCGCAACACCGTCAAAGCCATGGCCGGTCCGTTCCCGGCACCGCTGGAGTGCGTGGAAACCGTGGCCGCCTCGGTCACCATGAAGTTTGAAGACGGCCTGAAATTCGAGCGCGAACGCTTTATGCACCTGATTCAGACCAGCGAATCGAAATCGCTGCGTCATGCCTTCTTTGCCGAGCGCATCGCCAGCAAAGTGCCGGATGTGCCGGCGAATACACCGGTACGTGCCATCAAATCGGCCGCCATCATCGGCGCCGGCATGATGGGCGGCGGTATCGCCATGAATTTCCTGAACGCCGGCATTCCGGTCAAGCTGCTGGAAACCAAACAGGAAGCGCTGGACAAAGGCATCGCCACCATCCGCAAGAACTACGAAAACACCCTGAAAAAGGGCAAGCTGACGCAGGAAAAACTGGACCAGCGCATGGGCCTGCTGAGCAGCACGCTGTCCTACGAAGAGATCGGCGATGCCGACATCGTGGTGGAAGCCGTATTCGAAGAGCTGAGCGTCAAGGAAACTGTGTTCCGCAAGCTGGACGAGGTGATGAAACCGGGCGCCATCCTGGCCACCAACACCTCCACGCTGGATGTCGACAAGATCGCCGCCTTCACCAAGCGTCCGCAAGACGTGATCGGCACCCACTTCTTCTCGCCGGCCAACGTCATGAAACTGCTGGAAATCGTGCGTGGCAAAGAGACTGCGAAAGATGTGTTGGCCACCGCGCTGGCGCTGTCCAAGAAACTGAAGAAAACCGGCGTGGTATCGGGCGTGTGTGACGGCTTCATCGGCAACCGCATGATCGAACAATACAGCCGTCAGGCCGGCTTCCTGCTGGAAGAGGGCGCGTTGCCGGAGCAGGTCGACAAAGCCGCCGAGAAGTTTGGCTTTGCGATGGGACCGTTCCGCATGGGCGACCTGGCTGGCAACGACATTGGCTGGGCCATCCGCAAGCGGCGCTATGTCGAAAAGCCGGAGATCAGCTACTCCAAAACCGCCGACCTGCTGTGCGAAATGGGGCGCTACGGCCAGAAGACCGGTGGCGGCTGGTACGACTACAAAGCGGGCGACCGCAAAGCGTATCCGAACGAGCAAGTCAACGCCATGATCGTCCAGCACTCGGCCGACCTTGGCATCACCCGGCGCAAAATCAGCGACCAGGAAATCGTCGAACGGCTGGTGTACTCGCTGGTGAACGAAGGCGCGCTGATCCTGGAAGAAGGCATCGCCCTGCGCGCCTCCGACATCGACATGGTCTACCTGACCGGCTACGGCTTCCCGCTATACCGCGGCGGCCCGATGTTCTACGCCGACACCGTCGGCCTGCCGAACGTGCTCAGCGCCATGAACCGCTACGCCCAGGGCCACCAAGGCCAGGCATGGAAACCAGCCCCGCTGCTGCTCAAACTCGCCGCCGAAAACAAAGGCTTCAACAGCTAATTGTATCCGGGGTCAATCCTCCCAATCACACACGGCCTCTGCGCTAGTGAATGATTGGGGGACTGATGCGGCTCATGATCCGCCCGGCGATTGCGGGGTATCTTGCCCCTTATGAGCCGACTACTACGACTGCAATTTGCCGGCGCCGTCTACCACGTGACCTCGCGTGGTCAGCGGCGTCAGGCCATTTATCTCGACGATACCGATCGCTTCGTCTGGCTGGACATACTGGCGCGGATTTGCGCGCGCTTCGCTTTTTCGGTGCACGGCTTTTGCCTGATGGGTAATCATTACCATGTGCTGATCGAGACCAGCGAGCCGAATTTGTCGGACGGCATGCGGCAGCTGAATGCGCAGTATTCGCAGTATTTCAACCGGCGGCATGAGGTGGTCGGCCATTTGTTCCAGGGACGTTACACGGCGGTGCTGGTTCAGAAGGACAATCATCTGCGCGAGCTGGCGCGCTATGTGGTGCTGAATCCGGTGCGGGCGGGTATGGTTGCCACGGTGGATGGCTGGCCTTGGAGCAGTTACGCTTACATGATTCAGGAGCGACAGTCTCCCGCGTGGTTGCAAACCCGCTGGATGCTGGAGGTGTTTGCCGATTCCCAACAGCAAGCCATCGACGCCTACAAACGCTTCGTCGGCGCCGGCATCGGCATGGACAGCCCACTGAAGCAACTTCGTCACCAACTGCTGCTAGGCGACGATGCCTTCGTAGCGCGCCATCGCCAGCCGAGACCGGAGGCTGCTTTGGCCGAGGTAAAGAAAGAACACCGCCGCGCGCTAGCCCTGTCGCTCGATGAATACCGTGCAAGCAGTGCGGACCGCGACAGCGCCATCACAGCCGCCTACCACTCCACCGCCTACACCATGACCCAACTCGCCAGCTACTTCGGCGTGTCGAAGAGCACCATCAGCCGTATCATCCGCCGCGTGGAAGCCGAACTACAGTCCAGCTCGTGTGCGATTGGGAGGATTGACCCCGGATACAAAAAAGCCGCCCGTGGGCGGCTTGGTGGGGGCGGTGGGGGTTAGTCGCCGGCGTAGATGTCGTTGTCTTTGGTTTCGCCGACGAACAGGGCGCCGATGATGGCGGTGATTACGGCGATGACGATCGGATACCACAGGCCGTAGTAGATGTCGCCCTTGAACGCGACCAGCGCGAACGAGATGGTCGGCAGCAGGCCGCCAAACCAGCCATTGCCCAGGTGGTAGGGCAGCGACATCGAGGTGTAGCGGATGCGGGTCGGGAACATTTCGACCAGCATGGCGGCGATCGGGCCGTACACCATGGTCACGTACAGTACCAGCACGAACAGGATCAGCACCACCATCGGTTTGTTGATCTGCGCTTCGTCGGCCTTGGCTGGGTAGCCGGCGGCCTTCACTGCGGCGGCGACGTCTTTTTTCAGTGCGGCGTCGGCGTCTTTCGAGGCTTTGTCGAAGTTCAGGCCGTCGGCGGTCAGCACGGCGTTGAAGGTGTTGATTTCCTTGTCACCCACTTTGATCTTGGCCACGCTGCCAGCCGGCGCGTCTTGCTTGGTGTAGTTCACCGAGGCGTTCGACAGGATGCTGGTGGCAATGTCGCACGAGGAGGTGAATTTCTTCTGGCCGGTCGGGTTGAACTGGAAGTTGCACGACGCTGGATCGGCATACACTACCACCGGCGAGTTTTTCAGCGCCGCTTCCAGCTGCGGATTGCCGTAGTGGGTCAGGGCGCCGAACAGCGGGAAGTAGGTGGCGGCAGCCAGCACGCAGCCACCGAGGATGATCCATTTGCGGCCGATTTTGTCCGACAGCATGCCGAAGATGATGAAGAACGGGGTGGCCAGCGCCAGCGACAGCGCGGTCATGATGTTGGCGTTGGCGCCGTCGATCTTCAGCACCTGGGTCATGAAGAACAGGGCGTAGAACTGGCCGGTGTACCACACCACCGCCTGGCCCATGGTCAGGCCGATCAGCGCCAGGATCACGACTTTCAGGTTTTTCCATTGGCCGAACGCTTCGCTCAGCGGGGCTTTCGAGGTTTTACCCTCGGCTTTCATTTTGGCGAAGGCGGGGGATTCGTTCATCGACAGGCGGATCCACACCGAAATGCCCAGCAGCAGCACCGACACCAGGAACGGCACGCGCCAGCCCCAGGCGTTGAACGCTTCCTCGCCGACGGCGGTACGGGTGCCCAGAATCACCAGCAGCGACAGGAACAGGCCCAGCGTGGCGGTGGTCTGAATCCACGCGGTGAACGCGCCACGCTTGCCGTGCGGCGCGTGTTCGGCCACGTAGGTGGCCGCGCCACCGTATTCGCCGCCCAGCGCCAGACCTTGCAGGATGCGTAGCCCGACCAGGATGATCGGCGCGGCGATGCCGATCGCCGCATGCCCCGGCAACAGGCCGACAATGAAGGTGGAGGCGCCCATGATGAGGATGGTCACCAGGAAGGTGTATTTACGGCCGATCATGTCGCCCAGGCGGCCGAACACGACGGCGCCGAACGGACGCACGATGAAGCCGGCGGCGAACGCCAGCAGCGCGAAAATGAAGGTGGTGGTCGGTTCGCCAATAAAGAACTGTTTGGCGATGATCGGCGCGAGCGAGCCGTACAAATAAAAGTCATACCACTCGAAAACCGTGCCCAGCGAGGATGCAAAGATCACTTTGCGCTCCTCGGCGGTCATCGGCGTGGCTTGCTTGGGTAGGTTGCGGGTGTCCGCCGTACCTGAATTTGCCATGATGTGTCTCCTTTGGTTTTTTTAGGAATCAGTCCCCGGCTGAGATAGTTAATACTTCGTCAGCTTGATTTCAGTGTGTAGCGCTAACCTTACGGGATACTTGCACCAAACTTACGCCAAACTTACAAATTAAATTTGCGAACGACCGTACTAAATGTATGCTATTCTGGTTTGTATAACACATTCACTATAGGAGACTCCCATGATAGATGCCGTCATTGTTTCTACCGCCCGCACCGGCCTGGCCAAATCGTGGAAAGGCGCGTTCAATATGACGCATGGCGCCACCCTTGGCGGCCATGTGCTGCAGGCGGCGATACAGCGTGCCGGCATCGAGGCGGGGGAGGTCGAGGACGTGCTGGTCGGCTGCGCCAATCCTGAAGGCGCTACCGGCGGCAATATCGCGCGTCAGGTCGCGATCCGCGCCGGTTGTCCGGTGACCACCGCCGGCATGACCATCAACCGCTTCTGCTCGTCCGGCCTGCAAACCATCGCCACCGCTGCCCAGCGCATCATCGCTGGCGAGGGCGATATCTATGCCGCCGGCGGCGTCGAGTCGATTTCCTGCGTGCAGCAGGAAATGAATCTGCATATGTATAAGGAAGTCTGGCTGTCGCAGCACAAGCCGGAAATCTATTGGCCGATGCTGCAGACGGCCGAAACCGTCGCCAAGCGCTACAACATCAGCCGCGAGCGTCAGGATCAGTATGGCGTGCAAAGCCAGCAGCGTGCCGCCGCCGCCCAGGCCGCCGGCCTGTTCGATGCCGAGATCGTGCCGATGACCACGGTGATGGGCGTGGCCGACAAGGCCAGCGGCCAACTGCTGTCGCGCGAGGTGACGATTGCCGCCGACGAAGGCATCCGCGCCGATACCACTTACGAAGGCGTGTCCAAGATCCGCACTGCGGTGCCGGGCGGCGTCATCAGCGCCGGCAACGCCAGCCAGTTCTCTGATGGTGGTTCGATGGCGATTGTGATGAACGCCCAGACCGCCGCCGCCAAGGGCTTGCAGCCGCTGGGCGTGTTCCGCGGCTTCGCGGTGACCGGCTGCGAGCCGGACGAGATGGGTATCGGTCCGGTGTTTGCGATTCCCAAGCTGCTGAAGAAGGCTGGTTTGCAGGTTGAAGACATTGGCCTGTGGGAGTTGAACGAGGCGTTTGCGGTGCAGGTACTGTACTGCGCCGACACGTTGGGCATTCCGATGGATCGCCTCAGCGTCAATGGCGGCGCGATCGCGGTCGGTCACCCTTACGGCGTATCGGGTGCGCGCCTGGTCGGTCACGCGCTGATCGAAGGCAAGCGCCGTGGCGTCAAATATGTGGTGGTCACCATGTGTATCGGTGGTGGCCAGGGAGCGGCAGGTCTGTTCGAAGTGGTGTAAGCCGCATGGACTCGCTCATTCTGTCGCGCCGCGATCTGGCGTTTATGCTGTATGAGTGGCTGGATGCGGAGGCGCTGACCAAGCGGCCCCGCTTCCAGGAACACAACCGAGAAACGTTCGACGCCGCGCTCGATACCGCCGAGCGTCTGGCCACCGAGCTGTTCGCCCCGCACAACAAGAAGGCGGATGCCAACGAACCGCATGTGGTCGACGGCGCGGTGCGCATCATCCCCGAGGTGAAGGCGGCGCTGGACGCTTTCTCCGCCGCCGGCCTGATGGCGGCCGGTCAGGATTTCGAACGTGGCGGCATGCAATTGCCGGTGGTGGTTGAAAAGGCGCTGGCCGCTTATTTCACCGCCGCCAACGTCGCCACCTCGGCCTACACCTTCCTCACCATGAGCAATGCCAACACTTTGCTCAAGACCGGCACGCCGGATCAGATTCGCCGCTTCGTCGAGCCAATGCTGGAAGGGCGCTACTTCGGCACCATGTGTTTGTCGGAGCCGCAAGCCGGGTCCAGCCTGTCGGACATCTCCACCCGCGCGCTGCCGGACGGCGAGGCGCAATATCGCCTCAAGGGCAACAAGATGTGGATTTCGGGCGGCGAGCATGAGCTGGCCGAGAACATCATCCACCTGGTGCTGGCCAAAATTCCGGGCGAGGACGGCAAGCTGATTCCAGGCGTCAAAGGCATTTCGCTGTTCATCGTGCCGAAGTTTCTGGTCAACGACGACGGCAGCCTGGGCGAGCGCAACGACGTCGCGCTAGCCGGACTGAACCACAAGATGGGCAATCGCGGCACCACCAACTGCCTGCTCAACTTCGGCGAGCGGGACGGCGCCATTGGCTATCTGGTCGGCAAGCCGGGCCAGGGTCTGGCCAATATGTTCCACATGATGAACGAGGCGCGCATCGGCGTTGGCCTCGGTGCGGCCGTGCTGGGCTATACCGGCTATCTGCACGCGCTGGATTATGCGCGCAACCGTCCGCAAGGCCGGCATCCGGCGCAAAAGGATGCGTCGCAAGCTCAGCTGCGCATCATCGAACACACCGACGTGCGGCGCATGCTGCTGGCGCAGAAGGCTTATGTGGAAGGCGGTCTGGGCTTGGTGCTATTCAGTGCCCGCCTGGTCGACGAGCAGCACAGCGCCGAGACGCCAGAAGCGCGCGAACACGCTGCGCGCCTGCTGGATTTCCTGACGCCGATCACCAAGTCCTGGCCGTCGCAATGGTGCGTCGAGGCCAACAGTCTGGCGATCCAGGTGCATGGCGGCTATGGCTACACACGCGAATACAACGTTGAGCAGTTCTATCGCGATAACCGCCTGAATGCCATCCACGAAGGCACGCACGGCATCCACGGCTTGGATCTGCTGGGGCGCAAGGTGGCACTGCAAGATGGCGCCTTGTTCCGCGCATTTGGCACCGAGTTGCGTAAAACTGTGCGCAAAGTGCGCGGCAGCGTCGGTACGCCGGATGCGCTCGATCCGGGGCTGGCATCGCTCAGCGCTGAGTTGATGGCGCATGCCGCCGCGCTGGAGCACGCCTGGCAGTCGGTGGAACAAGTGACGCAGAAGCTGTATGCTGTCGGCGATTTGAACAAGACGCTGGCCAATGCCAGCCTGTATCTGGAAGCGGTGGGCCATGTGGTGGTCGCATGGATCTGGCTGCAGCAAGCCTTGCTGGCGGCGGCGTCGCTGGACCACGGCGACGCGGATTTCTATCGCGGCAAGCTGCAGGCGTGCCGGTATTTCTTCCAGTGGGAGCTGCCGAAAATCGGGCCGCAGCTGGAACTGCTGGCCAGCATAGACACCACCACGCTCGATATGCAGGATGCGTGGTTTTAGAACAAGCGGAGGAGACAATATGCGTACTACCCAAGAACTGTTTTCGCTGGCCGGCCGTACTGCGCTGGTCACCGGCGGCTCGCGCGGGCTGGGCCTGCAGATGGCGCTGGCGCTGGGCGAGCAGGGCGCCAAGATTGTGGTGTCGGCCCGCAAGCAGGCCGATCTGGATGAAGCGGTCGCCTTGCTGGCACAGCACGGCATCAGCGCGCACGCCATCGCCGCCGACCTGTCGCAGGACGAGCAGGCCGCCGCGCTGGTTGACGGCGCCATTGCCCATCTCGGCCACATCGACATCCTGATCAACAACGCCGGCGCCAGCTGGGGCGCGCCGGCCGAGGACCATCCGGTCGACGCCTGGGACAAGGTGATGGACCTGAACATTCGCAGCATCTTCGTGGTGTCGCAACTGGTCGGCAAGCGCTCGATGATCCCGCGCAAGAGCGGCCGCATTATCAATATCGCGTCAATCGCCGGCCTGGCCGGCAATCCGCCGGGCACCATGCAGACCATCGCCTACAACACCTCGAAAGGCGCGCTGGTCAACTTTACCCGCACGCTGGCTGGTGAATGGGGCCGATTCGGCATCACCGTCAACGCCTTGGCGCCGGGCTTCTTCCCGTCCAAGATGACCAAAGGCCTGCTATCCGCCATGGGCGACCAGTTGACTGCGCACGCGCCGCTGAACCGCTTGGGCGACGACGAAGACCTGAAAGGCGCCGCAGTGCTGTTCGCGTCCGACGCCGGCAAGCACATCACCGGCCAGATCCTGGCGGTGGATGGAGGCGTTTCGGCGGTATGAGTATTCCCGCAACATACCAGCGGATTGTGCTGGCTTCGCGTCCGCGCGGGCCGGTCACGCCGGAAAACTTCCGGCTGGAGACGGTGCCGGTGCCGCAACTGGCCGCTGGCGAAGTGCTGATCCGCAATCACTATCTGTCGCTGGACCCGTACATGCGCGGCCGCATGAGCGCGGCCAAGAGTTACGCCTCGTCGCAGCAGCTGGATCAGACCATGATCGGCGGCACGGTCGGCCAAGTGCTGGCCTCGCGCAACGAGCTCTACCAGGTAGGCGATTACGTCAACGGCGTTCTGGGCTGGGCCGAGATGGGCGTGTCGGACGGCGTGCTGCTGCGCAAGCTGGATGCGACGCGGATTCCGCTGTCGGCCTTTCTTGGCGTGGTTGGCATGCCGGGCATGGCGGCCTGGTATGGCTTCAACCAGATCATGCAAGCGGCGGCCGGCGAAACGGTGGTGGTCTCCGCCGCCAGCGGCGCGGTCGGCAGCGTGGTTGGCCAATTGGCGCGATTGCGCGGCTGCCGCGTGGTCGGCATCGCCGGCGGTCAGGAGAAGTGCGATTACGTGGTGCGCGAGCTGGGCTTCGACGCCTGCGTCGATTACAAGGCCGGCAATCTGGAAGCCGATCTGGCCGCAGCCACGCCGGACGGCGTCGATGCCATCTTTGAAAACGTCGGCGGCGCCTGTCTGGATGCGGCGCTGGCGCGCACCAACGCCTTCGCCCGGGTAGCGCTGTGCGGGCTGATCGCCGGCTTCAACGGCGGCGAACTGCCGATCAAAAACGCGCGCCTGCTGCTGATTAACCGGCTGACGCTGCGTGGTTTCATTATCACCGAACACATGGAGTACTGGCCGCAGGGCTTGCAGGAATTGGCCGTGCTGGTCGCCAATGGTCAAATCAAATACCGCGAATCGGTGGCGGACGGCCTGGCCGCCGCGCCGGAAGCGTTCATGGGCCTGCTGCAGGGGCGCAACTTTGGTAAACAACTGGTGAAGCTCATATGAAAACATTCCGCAACAAGGTGGCCGTCATTACTGGCGGCGCAAGTGGTCTGGGTCGTCAATTCGCCAACGTGGCGGCGCGCGAAGGCATGAAGCTGGTACTGGCCGATGTGCAGGCCGATGCACTGGAGCGCGCGGTCGAGGAATTACGCGCGCAGGGCACCAGCGTCATCGGCCTGTTATGCGACGTGCGCAAGAGCGAGCAAGTGCAGGCGCTGGCCGATGCGGCGGTGGCTGAGTTTGGCGCGGTGCACCTGGTGTTCAACAATGCCGGTGTTGGCTCGGGCGGCCTGATTTGGGAAAGCACCGAGGCGGATTGGGAATGGGTGATGGGTGTCAACGTCTGGGGAGTGATTCATGGCGTGCGTATCTTTACCAAGCTGATGCTGGAGACGGCGGCGCGCGATCCGGAGTTTGAGGGGCACATCGTCAACACGGCGTCGATGGCGGGGCTGGTGAATGCGCCGACGCTGGGCGTCTACAACGTCTCCAAGCATGCGGTGGTGGCGTTGACCGAAACGCTGTATCACGATTTGCAATTGGTGGGGGCGCCGCTGGGCGCTTCGGTGCTGTGTCCGTATTTTGTGCCAACCGGGATCAGCCAGTCGCACCGCAACCGTCCCGAGGATGTGCGTATGACGGCGGGACCGACCGCCAGCCAGCTGGCGGCGCAGTCCATGACCGACAAGGCGGTTACTTCTGGCAAGGTGTCGGCGGAGGAAGTGGCCGAGGTCACCTTCAAGGCGGTCGCCGAAGGGCGCTTTTATATTTACTCGCATCCGGAGGCGCTGGCCGGCGTGCGCGAGCGACTGGAGCACATGGTGGATGGCGCCAATCCGGCCGATCCGTACGCGGCGGCGCCGCAGTTGCGCGATGCCTTGCGCGCCAAAATCGCGGCCGCTTCCAAGCGGTAGGCTGACGTGCGACAATCGAGCTTTTGCACAGGATCTTTACGATGAGCGAGCACACCATCAAGCTGGGCGATTGGGCCACGTTGCAGGCGGACGCCAAGCTGATACGCACCGAAGTCTTTGTCGAGGAACAGCAGGTGCCGGCCGAACTGGAGATGGATGACATGGATGCGCTCTGTCTGCACGCCGTGGCCTACGAGGCAGATGGCACGCCGATCGGCACTGGTCGCCTGCTGCCGGACGGGCATATCGGCCGCATGGCGGTGCGCAAGTCGGCGCGCGGTAGCGGTGTAGGCGCGGCGTTGCTGCAGGCGCTGATGGCGCAGGCACGCGCGCGTGGCGACAAGTTGGTGGCGTTGAGCGCGCAGACGCATGCGGCGCCGTTTTACCAGCGTCACGGTTTTGCGATCGAGGGCGAGGAGTTTTACGAGGCCGGCATCGCGCACATCAACATGCAGCGAAACTTAGGCTGAGGCTTTGCAGCGCCGCCGCGATGTCGGCGGCGTAGTCGACGCGCAGGCCGGCGTGGACGTCGGCAATCATGGGCGCGCTCAAGCACAGACGCAGCGCGTTGCCGACCGGTTGGCCTAAATGAAAGCGTTTGCGGCCGGATGTGGCCTGCTGCAACAGCAGATACAGGCGGCGTGCTTCGGCGCCGTCCAGCAAGCGGCCGCCCGGCGCGCGCAGCGTGAACGGAAAGACGGTCTGCACCAAATCCCATCCCGAAGACGCGCCCAGCGCGGAACGGTCGAGCGCGGGCACCGGCAGCGGCTCAAATGTCAGCGTCGAGCCCGTGCCAAGCGCGTGGGTGGCGGCGTGTTCGAAGCGCCTGGCGCATTCGGTGCGGGTAGCGGGTGGCACGGCGGCGTAACGTTCCATCTCCGTGAGCGCGGCTTCCCAGCGCAGCAGCATGCCGAAATTGGCCTTGTTGGTGACGGCATCGACCGCGTTGGCGGCCATCGCGCGCGGCAGTAGCAGGGCGCCGCTGAAGGTGGGACCGGCCATGAACTTGGAGCCGGTCAGCGCCACCATGAAGTCCTGCGCCAGATAAGCCCGCACGGTCGCCCCATCGATGCGGAACTGGCAGGCATCCACCAGCACATCCAGCTGCGCGCCCCAGCGCCGCTTCAAGGCCAGCACCGAAGCGATGCCAGGCGAAATCAGCCCCGTCTTGCTGACATCCGTCAGCACCAGCAGCACCCGCTGCCCGCGCGCGGCCGCCGCGTCGACGATGGCGGCATATTCCGCATCCACCTCCCGCGCATCGCGCAAACTGCCATCCGCGCGCCGCACCGCGACCGTATGCGCCGCGCCCTGACGCGGACCAAGCAGCGCCAGCGGCACGCCGCTGCCGGTTTCGGCCGGGTCGATCAACACCGTGCATTGTGGCTGGCGCAGATTGGCGGCCAACATGAACAAATCCGTGCCGGACGGCGCCAGCAAGGCCATCGGACTATCATCGACGCCGCAACCGCAGAACGCCAGCAGACGGCGCCGCAGCTCAGCCAGCGCGGCCCGGTAAACCGTCATTTCAGGCGCGCTGCGCAACGCTTGCAGGCAGCGTGTGCGCAACGCACCAGCAGCCTGATAGGCGGCAGTGGAGATATTGGAAGCGGTGGAGGAGCCCAGCGCAATCAGGCCCGGATCGGGTGTTGGCCGGCAGCCGTAGCGGTTGCGGCCTGAGTCCGCGTCGAGCGCGAGGCGCTCATCGCCGCCTGCGACCAGCAAATCGGCAGTGGAGGGTAGCTGGCAGAGGTCGGCGGGGTGGTGAATCAAGTCGGATTGCTATACCTTGCTATCGATGAGCAAGCCTTTCCGGGTGCTGTTAAGATTCTTGGCAATTTCAAGCGACTGTTCGGACGGTAGCTGGCGCAATACATTGTTGGTCTCGGTATCAATCACCTTGACTACCGACAACCCGCTGGCTTCGTCTATACTGAACTCTACCTCACTATTGTTTTGCAGGAAACGATTTATTTCATCAACAGACTTTTTTAACTCAGTTTTACTAGGCGTCTTGGCCCCGCTGTCTTCTTTAGCGGCGACAATAGACTGTGCGCTATCTGCGCCCACAGTTTTCACGGACGCAGGCACGGATGCCGCAGCCGACGAAGCGGAGGCTGCGGGAAGTGTATCCAGGCGAGTAATGCTGCTCAGGTCCATGATGATCGTTTTCCTTCAAGTTAGTGGGATAACGGCATTGGATAAATTACCCCGCTACTGGCAATAACGGCAGGTCTGAAAAAAAATTGAGTCAAATGTCAAAGAAAATGGAAAATAATTTCGCTGGCCCGCTGGATCCTGAAGATTGGCAGCAATTCCGCGCCCAGGGTCATAGCATGCTGGATGATATGTTCGACTATCTGCAGGGCATACGGCAGCGCCCGGTTTGGCAGCCGATACCGGACACGGCCCGCGCTGCTTTCCGCAGCCCGATGCCCGCGCAAGGCAGTACGCTGGCCGACGTGCACCAGCAATTCAAGCAAAACATCCTGCCCTACACGATCGGCAATATCCACCCTGGTTTCTTCGGCTGGGTACAGGGCGGTGGCACGCCGGTCGGCATGCTGGCCGAGATGCTGGCCGCCGGGCTGAACGCCAATTGCGGCGGCCGCGACCAGATCCCGATCGAAGTTGAACGCCAACTGGTGCGCTGGATGGCCGATCTGTTCGAGTTCCCGTCCGACGCCACCGGCCTGTTCCTCACCGGTAGTTCGATGGCCAATATGATCGCGGTGCTGGTGGCGCGTTACCGCGCGCTGGGGCGCGAGGTGCGCACCCACGGCGTTCCACCCAAGCGCCAGCTGGTGGCGTACGCGTCGGCCGGCGCGCATGGCTGCATCGCTCAAGCCATGGATCTGGCCGGCCTTGGCAGCGCCAACCTGCGCAAGATCCCGATGAACGCGCAATTCCAGATGGATACCATGGCGCTGGAAACCGCCATCACCGCCGACCGCCAGGCCGGTCTGCAGCCATTCTTCGTGGCCGCGACGGTTGGCACAGTGGACGTTGGCGCCATCGACGAGCTGCCGGTAGTGGCCGCGATCGCCGAGCGCAACGGCCTGTGGTTCCACGTCGATGGCGCCTATGGCGCGCTGGCGATGCTGGCGCCGGAGCTGAAGCCGCTGCTGGATGGCATCGAGCTGGCCGATTCGATCGCCTGTGACTTCCATAAGTGGGGCCAGGTGCCGTACGACGCCGGCTTCATTCTGGTACGCGATGGCACGGCCCACCTCGACACCTTCGCCACCCGCGACACTTATCTGCGTCGCGACGTGCGCGGCATGGCCGCCAATTCGCCGTGGCCGACCGACTTCGGTCCCGACTTGTCGCGCGGCTTTCGCGCGCTCAAGACCTGGTTCACCTTCCAGGTGTTTGGCGCCGAGCGCATCGGCCAGGTGATCAACGAAACCTGCGTGCTGGCGCGCTACCTGTCCGAGCGCGTGCAGGCGCAGCCGGAACTGGAATTGCTGGCGCCGGTCGCCTTGAATATCGTCTGCTTCCGTTATCGCAGCGAGGGCGATGTTGATGCCTTCAACGCCGCGCTGGTGGCGGACCTGCAGGAATCTGGCATTGCCGCGCCGTCCGTGACCACGGTGCGCGGCCATCTGGCCATCCGTGTGGCCATCGTCAACCACCGCACCGGCCGTCAGGACATTGACGCGCTGTTGGATGCGGTACTGAATCTGGGCGCCCGGCGCCTGAACTTACTTACCACGGAGTCCGCATGACTTTTGATGCAAGCCTTATCGGCCAACACAATGCCCCGCTGATCGGCGTGGCGCCGCTGATGCGCCGCGCGTTCGCCGGTGAAGACCTGACGCCGGTGGGCGAGACGCTGCTGCAACGCGCGCAAGCGTATCCCAACGACGCCCACGCCTACATGGATTTTTCCACCGTGCTGCAACTGACCGGCAACCGCGAGGATGCGCTGGCGGTGCAGTCCGAGGCCATCATTCTGCAACCGCATTACACCATTCCGGCGCAGCGTCCCGAGCCGGGGCTGACCCTGTTGGTGCTGATGGGGCCGGGCGACCTGATGGCCAACACGCCGGTCGAATTCCTGGTCGAGAACAGCGATGTCACGCTGGAGCTGCTGTACCTGCGCGCCGACGAAGATTTTCCGGATGAAGTGCCGGACCACGACGTGATGCTGGTGGCGGTGGCGGAATCGCAGGCCAACCAGCCGCTGCTGGAGCGCCTGACCGAGTACACCGCCGACTGGCCGCGGCCAGTCATCAATCGTCCCGAGCACATCCGCACGCTGTCGCGCGATGGCGTATGTGCGGCGCTGCGCGGCCTGCCGGGCGTGGAAATGCCGCTGTCGGTGCGCACCGGCCGTGGCGCGCTGAATTCGGTGGTGGCCGGCGAGTTGCCGATTGAAACGCTGTTGACCGATGGCGGCTTCCCGATCATCGTGCGTCCGCTGGGTTCGCATGCGGGCACCAATCTGGAGAAGGTCGATACGCCGGCCCAGCTGGGCAAATATCTGCGCGAGGTGGAGGGCAGCCAATTCTATATTTCGCGCTTTGTCGATTATCGCGGCGCCGATGGCCTGTTCCGCAAATACCGTGTGGCGCTGATCGACGGCAAGCCCTACATCTGCCACTACGCGATTTCGCAGAACTGGATGATCCATTATCTGAACGCCGGCATGACCGAAAGCGCCGACAAGCGCGCCGAGGAAGCGGCCGAAATGGCCCGCTTCGACGACGGTTTCGCGGTGCGTCACCAGGCCGCGTTGGGCGCGATCGATCGACGCATGAACCTGCCTTATCTGGGCATCGATTGCGCCGAAATGCCGAACGGCGATCTGCTGATTTTCGAGGCCGACAATGCGATGATCGTGCACGCCATGGACCCGGAAGACATGTTCCCCTACAAGGTACCGGCGATGCAGAAGGTGTTCAACGGCTTCCGCGCCTTGCTGCAGAAGGCGTCAGGCCGCAACGCCTAACAGGCGTTCGAAGAAAGCCCGCTTGGCGGCGTAGCGCTCGCTACGCCAGTCCATCTGCCAGTGCAGCACCAGTTCGCCGTGCTGGCGGATGCAGACCGACATCGGTTTGTGCATCAGTTGCATGTGGACGTAGCAGGCGAAGGATTCGGCGAAGTCTTCATGCACGCTGGAGGCTGAATACAGGGTCGGAAAGCTGGTGCGTTTGAGTGCGCGATAAATGTCGGTCATGTAGCCGGCCGGCAGTCGGGTGTCGCCCTCGTAGTGCGAGACGTTGGCGCGCAGCGGGAAATCGTTGCCCGGCAGCGGCACGATGCGGCGCTTCTCGTCGATCTGCCATGAGATCGGCAGGAAGGAATAATCGTTGGCGCTGCTGCGGTCCGGCAGGCCGCTCCACCAGTCGGGCAGGAAGGAACGGCCGGCGCTGAGTGCATGGCCGAGTTCGTGCAGCAGCAGGAATTGGATGGCGTGCAGCAGACCATCATCATCATCGTTGGTGATCTGCATTTCCAATGCCATTGCGGTAGTGTGGTCGAACGGCGAGCGTTCGCGCCAGCTGGCCCAGGCGTTGGCGCCGTCGTGGGCCAGACCTTCGACATCGATCACCACCATCAAACCGAGGAATTCGCTGCGCGGCGAGACCACGATATCGGTCACGGCCGACGAGCCGAGGCCGTTGGCGAAATACACCCCGAGAAAAGTGTCGCGCAGCCGGGCCGTGACGGCTGGCGGCATGCTGTCCATGGCCGCGCGCACCAGCGCCACCAGCGCGGCGTCCGGCGTGACCGGCACCGTGCCGCCTTGCACCCGTCCGGCGTTGACCAGTGAAATGTGACGAATCGCCTCGCTCGGCGCGGGGCCGTGGCGTTCACTGATGGGCTTGTCGAATACGTCGATCCAAGTGCTGTCTGCGTTGGCAATAATCATGAAAATCGCTGGTTAAGCTGCCAATGGCAAGATTAACCATCTTATGCACGAATGCTTGCTACATGTGTTAACCAGCGTTAATTCAAGTAAAGATTCAATGAATCAATATTTCCTGCAGGACTGCGGGGGCGTTGGCGTATAGCTTGACCACGGTGGAGGTGCGGGTGCCGTAGCTGGGGCTTTCGATGCGGACAGCGGACAGCACGCGTTCCAGGTCCAGCGGCACGCCGGTTTCGGGCAGGCGCAGGTCAGGCGCGGGGGCGGTGTCGGAGAGCATTTCGAAGAAGGCTTCGTCGGGCGCGCCCAGGCATAACAGGCTGGCGAACTGGGCTTTGGTCTTCAGCACTTTCGGCCATGGCGCGTCCAGCAGCGCGTTCGACAGGCCGTACACGCCGGGTGCCAGCGGCTGGCCGTTGCGCGGGTCGTTGTCGCCTTTGTTGGAGTACCAGATCAGGGTGTCGCGGTCGCCTAGCACCAGGTTGAAGCCGTTGTATTCATCGGCGGTGGCGCGGATTTGCTCCACATATTCCTGCGGCGTCATGCTGCCGGCCAGATAGTTGGCCACCAGCTGGCCGCGCGACGGCGCATCGTCCTTGTGCTCGGACGGCGCGCGGATGTTGGTGATGGCGGCAAAACGCGACGGTCCACCATCGGCGCCGGGCTGGGTGATGCCCATCCAGCTGCCGCCGGCTTGCAGGTCGCGGCCGGCGTAGATCTGCGGATGTTCGGGCCACGGGCCGGCCGGCGCGGTGGCGCGCTGGTAGTATTCGTCGCGGTTGGCGGCGGCGATCAGCGGCACCGCCGGCACGACTTGCCAGGCAAAGACGATCAGGCACATGGCGGCACGTCCGTGAACTGTTCGGTATGGCGCAGGCCGGCTATCCACGCCAGCAGGCCGGACTGGGTCACCGCGCTGTCCAACGCCGTGCCAAAACCAGCTGGCGTGGCGGGATAGACTTCCATCCACGTCTGCAAGCCGTCCTTGCTGCCCGGGCGGCGCTTGAGCTGGCCTTGCACGCCATGCTGCTGCGCCAGCGCCGCCTGCATGGCGGCCACGGCCGGTTGCAGCGACGTTACGTCGGCGTCCTTCACCTTGTAGTAAATATACAGATCCATGCTAGAGGTCGAGCGGTTCCAGCACGTAAGGCATGTCGAGGAAGGTCAGCGCCGTGCCTTGGGCCGAGCCCAGACGCACCGAGCCGGACTCGATGGCGGCCAGCTTCATCTCCACCAGCGCGTCGACGCCGCCGTTGCCATTCGGCGCGGCGTTGACGATCATGCCGCAAGGCTGTTCCGGATCGGCGGTGGCAAACACTTCGGCGCCAGCCACCGCGCTCAGGTCGGGAATGGTGACCAGCGTGGCGCGGCGCTTCAGCTTGCCCAAATACTGGCTGCGGGCGACGATTTCCTGGCCCGGGTAGCAGCCTTTCTTGAAGTTGACGGCGCCCAGCAGCTCGAAGTTGATCATCTGCGGCACGAACTGCTCTTGCGTGGCCTTGGCAATCTGCGGCACGCCGGCGTGGATTTCGGACAGATGCCAGGCATCGTTGCTGCCGACGGCCAGTGCATCGACCAGCGCCGCCGTCACCGTCTGCGCGGTCTCGGCCGACGTCAGCCATTGATAGCGAGCTGCGCCAAACGCATCGGCGACGCGGATCAGCGTGCCCAGCGCGTGGTCGATCTTGGTGAACGGCTTGGCTGGCAGTGTGTCGAACCAGGTTTGCAGCACGGCGTCGGCCTTGGCGCCGCCCAGGCCCAGCACCACCGCGTTGGCTGGCAACTCGCTGGCGTCACTGAGCTTGGTCTTGGCGCGCAGCACGAACATCGACAGCCGCTTTTGCACCGGCGCCTGAATGTCGCGCGCCAATTGCAGGAAGATAGTCGAGGCGCTGCGCCACATCAGGAACGAGGCCAGCAGACGGCCCTTGGGCGAGCAGTAACCGGCCAGGCGCGCTTCGCCCAGGCTCAGGTGCTCGACATCGTTGGTCAGCTGGGAGTGCAGGAAAGTGGCGGATTCCTCGCCGTCCAGGGCGATCAGGCCGAGGTCGTTGATTGGGGCGACAAAGCCGGCCGCCAGCTGGGCGGTGGTCAGCGGCGCCGTGCGCTGCGCTAAAAGTTCATTCCAGGAAGACATAATTTTTCGTTATTTGACGTTGGAAGCATTATCATTACGGGCTCATTATAGTGATGTCGCGCAGATCGCGTCAGGTGCCGCACAAAACGCGGCACTGGCGAAGCGGGCCGGGAACTGGCAAGCTGTGCGACTTGACCCAACAATTCGGCTTTAATAATGGCTTTTATCAAAAAAATAATTGGTCTGTTTGTGTTGCTGGCCCTGCTGGGCGGCGCTTATTTCATATACTGGTCCAAGCAGCCGATTATTCCGGATGAGGCCGAAGCCATCGAATTCACCATCACGCCCGGCAGCGGCGCCCATGCGGCTGGCCAGCAGATTGCCGAGGCCGGCGTGCCGATTCAGCCTTTGCTGTTCAACCTGCTGGCGCGCGCGACCGGCAAGAGCAGCAAGCTGAAGGCTGGCTCCTACGAGCTGAAGCCAGGCTCGACCCCACTGCGCCTGATCGACCAACTGGCGCGCGGCGAGTTCGCGCAGGAGCAGCTGACCATCATCGAAGGCTGGACCTTCCGCCAGATGCGGGCCGCGATCGCCGCCCACAAGGGGCTCAAGCATGACACCGTGGCGCTGTCCGACACCGAAGTGCTGAGCGCCATCGCGTCCGACTACAAGCAAGCCGAAGGGCTGTTCTTCCCGGATACCTATCTGTTCGCCAAGGGCGCCAGCGATTTGCAGATCTACAAGCAGGCGTATGCGATGATGGTGACCCGCCTGGCCGAAGCCTGGGATAAGCGCGATCCGGCGCTGCCGTACCGCACGCCATACGAGGCGCTGACCATGGCTTCCATCGTCGAAAAGGAAACCGGCCAGAAGTCCGAGCGCGGCATGATCGCCGGCGTGTTCGTCAACCGCCTCAAGCTGGGCATGCTGCTGCAAACCGATCCGACCGTGATCTACGGCATGGGCAGCAAGTACGACGGCAAGATCCGCAAGAAGGATCTGGAAACCGACACCCCTTACAATACCTATACGCGGACCGGCTTGCCGCCAACGCCGATTGCACTGCCGGGCCTGCAATCGCTGACGGCGGCGCTGTCGCCGGCCAAGACCGCCGCGCTGTACTTCGTCTCGCGCGGCAATGGCACCAGCCAGTTTTCCGACAACCTGAACGATCACAATCGGGCAGTCAACCAGTATCAACGATAAGAATTAAATGGGTAAATTCATCACCTTCGAAGGCATTGATGGCGCCGGCAAGTCCACGCACATCGCCTTCGTCAGCGACTACATCAAGGCGCGCGGCGTCGAGCTGGTCAGCTCGCGCGAACCGGGCGGCACGCCGCTGGGCGAACAGTTGCGCCAGATCGTGCTGCACGAAAAAATGCATCTGGAAACCGAGGCGCTGCTGGTGTTTGCCAGCCGCCGTGAGCACATCGCCCAGGTGATTCAGCCAGCGCTGGCGCGCGGCGCCTGGGTTATCTCCGACCGTTTTACCGATTCCACCTTCGCCTATCAGGGTGGCGGCCGCGGCACCAGCCTGGCCAAACTGGAGGTGCTGGAGCAGTGGGTGCATCCGGAGTTGCAGCCGGACCTGACGCTGCTGTTCGACGTGCCGCTGGAAGTGGCGCGCGCGCGGCTGGATGCCACCCGCGAGCTAGACAAGTTCGAGCAGGAAAAGGCTGACTTCTTTTTCGCAACGCGTAACGAATATTTGCGCCGCGCCGCCCAGTTCCCGCAGCGCTTCCGTGTCATTGATTCGACGCAAAGCATCGCCGAGATTCAGCAGCAAATCGCCGCCATCCTCGACGCCTGCTTTTGACATAGAATGCTGAATAATGAGTAATTCCATCTATCCGTGGCAGGAATCGGCCTGGCAGCAGCTGCAAACGCTGCGTCAGCGCATGCCGCATGCGATCCTGTTCCATGGCGCCGCCGGGATCGGCAAATCCGACTTCATCGAGCGTTTCGCCCAAGGCTTGCTGTGCGAGGCGGTGCTGCCGGACGGCCACGCCTGCGGCCAATGCGCGTCCTGCGGCTGGTTCTCGCAGCAGAACCACCCGGATTACCGCCGGGTACGGCCCGAGTCCATGGAGGACGAGCCGGCCGCCGATGGCGAGGAGGGCGATGGCGAGGCCAAGAAGGCCGCCAAGACCAAGACTCCGTCCAAGGGAATCAAGATCGAACAGATCCGCTCGCTGGCGGATTTCATGAATATTTCGACCCACCGCCAGGGCTTGCGCGTGGTGGTGCTGTACCCGGCTGAAGCGCTGAACATGCCGGCCTCCAACGCCTTGCTGAAGACGCTGGAAGAGCCGCCGCCGGGCACCGTGTTCCTGCTCGCCTCCAACAGCCTTGACCGGCTGCTGCCGACCATCCTGTCGCGCTGCCGCAAGTTCGCCTTGCCGATGCCGAGTCACGCCGAGGCGCTGGCCTGGCTGAAGGCGCAAGGCGCGCCGGACGCCGACAGCTGGCTGCGCGAGCAGGGCGGCGCGCCGCTGGCGGCGATGGCGCAGGCCGAGGCCGGCAGTCGCGAGGAGCTGGAAACGCTGCTGCAGTTGCTGGCCCATCCGAGCGTCGAAGGCGCGCTCAAGGTGGCGGACAAGTTGCAGAAAGTACCACTCAGCGGCCCGGTGTCCTGGTTGCAGCGCTGGCTTTACGACGTGTTTTCGTACAAACTCGCGGGTAACATCCGGTATTATCCTCGTTACCAGAAAGAGCTGGCCGGACTGGCGGACAAGGTCCATGTCAGCCGCTTGCTGGCCGCGATCAAGGGCGCCAACGAACGGCGGGCGACGGCCGATCACCCCTTGTCGCCCAAGCTGTTTTTGGAAGAGATGCTGCTTGACTACGCCAACTGCTGCGCCTGAAAGGTAAGGAATGTCCGCTGCCAGCCCACTCGATCCGAACACCGTGCCGATGACGCCACGGCCGACGGTGCTTTCGCTGGCCATCAAGGAAAAGGCGGCGCTGTACGCCGCCTACATGCCTTTCCTCAAAAACGGCGGCATGTTTGTGCCGACCCAGAAACCGTACAAAATCGGCGACGAGATCTACCTGATCCTGGCGCTGATGGACGACCCCAACAAATACCCGATCGCCGGCAAGGTCGCCTGGATCACCCCACCGGGTGCCAATAACAACAAGGCGCAAGGCATCGGCGTGCATTTCCCGGACGACGAGAGCGGCCAACGCGCCCGCTCGCGCATCGAAGACATCCTCGGCGCCGCACTACGCTCGTCGCGCGCTACGCATACGCTGTAAACCATGCCTGGCTGATTGCGCTAAACTTGCAATATCAATCAAGGGAGGTGTGTAATGGCGACGCTTAAGCACTCACTCGAAGATCATCACGTTCTCGATACGACTGGGAACGACAAGCCTGCTGTTGAAGATACGATAGAGGCACGCCGCGCGCGCCGTATGGCTGCCTTGCAGAAGGTTGCGGGGATCTGGGTAGATCGGCTTGACATCCCAGCGGATGGCCTTGAATACCAGCGCCAATTGAGGTCTGAATGGCAGGCTTAGTCCTATTCGATACCAACATTCTCATCGACTGGAGCAAGGGCTACAAGGAAGCGCTGAACGAGCTGGCCCACTGGGATAATCCGGCAATCAGCGCTATCACTTGGATGGAGTTGTATGGCGGCGCCGACGTGATGGATGTGCCGCGTTTCGATGAGTTTATGGCCGATTTCGGGTTTGAGATTATCGAGATCGATGCCGAGATCATGCGGAAAGCCGCAAGCATAGTCTCTGAGCGCCGCCGCCATGGCCCCAGGATCGCTCTGCCCGACGCTATCATTCAAGCGACCGCCGATGTGAAAAATCTCACGATCATCACCCGCAATACGAAGGACTTCAGAGGTCGGAATGTTCGCGTTCCCTATGAACTGGAGACAATATCGACAACTATGGTTGTGAACGTCGATCCGCCTGGCGACACACCCGTTAAGCCTAGAACAGGCAGCAAGTTCAAACGCTTGAAATAGCCCCGGACGGGACGGCAACTGCTTAACTGAACGCGCTGTTGAGGCGGATCTGCGGGCTGTCGAAGTCGATGGTCATGCTGCGGCCGCCGGCGAGGATGATGTTGAATGGGGTGTCGTCGCGCTGGCCGCTGCGCGAGCTGGCGAACAGGTTGCTGAAGTTGCCGAATCCCTGGTCGTGCGCGTTGTCGCCATCGACTTCCAGCAGATCCAAGCGCGCCTGCAATTGCGCGACTTGACGGCGCAGCGCCGCCAGTTCCGCGTCTTTTTCCTGCAATGCCAGTTCCATGCGTTGTTCGGCATCGCTGTGCAGTCGGTCAGCCAGTTGCTCGACCATGGCTTGCAGGCTATTCGCAGTCTGCTCGCGGGTGATGCCGGACTGGCCATCTTCCGCGCTCAGCTCTTTCAGGTATTTGTGGATAGTGGACTTGGAGCCGGTGTCACCCAGCGCGTGGCGGACCGCGTCCACCGAGGGGTAGCGCCCCTCTGCCAGTAATTGGTCCCGGCTTGCCTTGACCTGTGACTTGGTTAATCCGCTACGCGCCATATTGCCTCTTCAGATGTCAGGAGCTGGCTTGACTCACCAGCCCACGGTTTTGTGCCCGGTTCAGTTTAGGGTGCACGACTGGAATCGTCAACATGGTGCTGCCGGCCGCCATCAGCAACAGCGCGGTGAAGGTCTCGTTGGTGATGATTTGCTTGTCCAGCAGGATGTTGGCAAACACGATTTCAATCAATCCTTTGGACTGCAGCAGCCAGCCGATGATGGAGGCTTCGCCATCCTTCCATTTCAGCACCTTGCCGGCGATATGAGCGCCAGCCAGCTTGCCGCCCACCGAGGCCAACAGCAGCAGGCCCGCCACGAAGAACACCGAGTAACCACCCAGATCCCATTTGGTGCGCAGGCCGGTGCTGAGGAAGAATACCGGCATCAACACCAGCAGCACGGCGCTGAACAGACGGTCCAGATTCTCCTGGCCGAACCAGTCGCTATCCATCACCACGCCGGCCAGGAAGGCGCCGACCATGAAGTGCAGGCCGGCCCAGTCGGCGCCGAACGAGCAGGCGATCAGCCAAATCAGGGCCACGTACCAGCGGTCGCTCTGTCCCAGACGCGCCATCAGGCGGCGGAATACCACGGTCAGCACGGCAAACGCCAGCAGGAAGCCAGCCTGGCGGCCGACGCGTTCCCAGTCCAGCATGATCAGCGCCAGTACGCCCCAGATGGCGACGTCGTCCAGGCTGGCGTAACGCAGGATGCGCTGGCCCATCGGCTGGCGCAGGATGTCGAGTTTTTCCAGCAACAGCACCAGCACCGGCAGTGCGGTGACGGCGCAGGCCATGCCGGTGCCCAGCATGAATTGCCAGTTGGCGGCCTTGGCACCGATCCAGCCCTGGTATTGCATCAGCAGCAGCGCGGCGCCGCAGCCGAACGCCAGTGGGATGCCCAGCGACAGGCCGGCGGTGGTGACGCTTTCGCGGCGATATTGCCAGACCTTTTTCAGGTCCAGCTCAACGCCGGCCAGCATGACGAACAGCATCACGCCCCATTGCGAAATGCCGTTCAGGGTCTTGGTCACGTCCGGATTGAAGACGAATTTGTGATAGTCGGGGAATAGCGCGCCCATCACGCCTGGGCCGAGCACGATGCCCATGATGATCTGGACGACCACCAGCGGCGCGAAGTAATCGGTGCGGCCGAGACGCCATACCAGATAGGGAGCAACGAAAATCAGCAGCATCGCTAGCAGGAAAATTTCGGTGGTACTCATAGGTCTCCTTGATTTTTGTAATGTAATTACATAACGCTGAATGGATGATATCTTTGCAATGTTAAAACTGAAAGCGTTTTCTTCGCGAGCGTGGCATCGCTTCCACAAACGCCGGTGGGTTACAATCGCGGCATGTATATCGACTCTCACTGCCACATCAATTTCCCCGAGCTGGCTGCTCGCATGCCCGAAATCCTGGCCAAAATGGCCGACAACCAGGTCACCCATGCGCTGTGCGTGTCGGTGGATCTGCCGGATTTCCCGCAAGTGCTGGCGCTGGCTCACCAGTATCCGCACATCTACGCCTCTGTTGGCGTGCATCCGGACTATGAAGACACGCCTGAGCCGACCGTTGAACAGCTGGTACAGCTGGCCGACGATCCGAAAATCATCGCCATCGGCGAGACCGGGCTGGATTACTACCGCCTGGAAGGTGATCTGGAATGGCAGCGCGAGCGCTTCCGCACTCATATCAAGGCATCGCGCATCACCCGCAAGCCGCTGATTATTCATACCCGCAGCGCCAGCGAGGACACCATCCGCATCATGCGCGAAGAGGGCGCCGGCACCGAGGCTGGCGGCGTGGCTGGTGTGATGCATTGCTTTACCGAGTCGCTGGAAGTGGCCAAGGCGGCGATCGAGATGGGCTTTTACATTTCCTTCTCCGGCATTGTGACCTTCAAGAGCGCCAAGGAATTGCAGGCGGTGGCGCTGGAGCTGCCGCTGGAGCGCATCCTGATCGAAACCGATTCGCCGTATCTGGCGCCGGTGCCGTTCCGCGGCAAAATGAACGAGCCGGGCTTTGTGGCGCACGTGGCCGAATATCTGGCCAAGCTGAAGGGCGTGACGGTGGAGGAAGTGGCGGCCCAGACCACGGCCAATTTCCGCAAACTGTTCAACGTGGCGGCATGATGCGGCGCCGTCTGATGCTGTGGGCGCTGGGCGCCGCGCTGGCCTTGCCGGCGATGGCGGCCGAGCAAAGCGATGATGAAGTCGATTTCTTCCGCGCCGCTCAGCTGGATGGCGTAGAGCGCGTGAAGAAGGCATTGGCGCGCGGCGTCAATCCGAATGCGCGCGATGCCAATGGCGAGACCGGCCTGATCGTCGCCATGCGCTACGAAGCGCTGAATGTCGGCCGTCTGCTGATGAACACGCCGGGCATCGACCTCGAAGCCAAGGCGCCCAACGGCAATACCGCGCTGATGATGGCGGCCTTCCGCCAGAACAAGCCGGCGGTGCTGGAGCTGTTGAAGCACGGCGCGCAGGTCAACCAAAAGGGCTGGACTGCATTACATTACGCCGCCGCAGCCGGCAGCGTCGAGCTGACCGCGCTGCTGCTGGACAAGCACGCCTACATCGACGCCGAATCGCCATCCGGCATGACGCCGTTGATGATCGCCGCCCGCGAAGGCCAGGAAGATGTGGTCGCACTGCTGTTGAAGGAAGGCGCCGACGCCACCCTGAAAGACGGCGGCTTCCACCTCACCGCCGCTGAATTCGCCCTCAAGGCCGACAAGCCGTGGATCGCCAAGACCATCAATACCTTCCTGGCCAACAAAGCAAAGCGTTAAGCGGTAGCGCCCAGTTGGGCCAAATACTCATTGATGATATCCGCACTGGCTGACGGTGAGCTCATGTGCGGGCAGTGGCCGATGTTGGTGATGACTTCCAGCCGGCTGTTGGCCATGTGCTGGTGCAGATAGTCGCCGACCTCGCGCGGGGCGATCATGTCGTCGCTGCATTGCAGGATCAGGGCCGGCACCGTCGATTTCGGCACGTCGGCGCGGTGGTCGGCGGTGAAGGTGACGCGCGCGAAGTGGCGTGTGATGTCCTGGTCGTTGCGCTCGAAGCGGGTCAGCAATTCCTTGGCCAGTTGCGGGTGCGGCGCCCCCATGATGGCCGGCGCCATGCGCTTGACCCAGGCGTCGTAATCGATTTCCATCAGTTTCAGCAGGCCGTCGATGTCTTCCGGATTGAAGCCGCCGACATAATCGCCATCGTTGATGTAGCTGGCCGATGGCCCGACCATGATCTGGGCGCGGAATTTTTCCGGCGCGATGATGGTCGCCAGCATGCCGATCATCGCGCTCACCGAGTGGCCGACAAACACCGCCGGCGCCTTCGCATACAAGTCGATCACATCCAGCAGATCTTCGGCATGGCCGTGCAGCGTGCTGTACTTGTCGCGGTCGTAGGCGCTGAGGTCGGAGCCGCCGCAGCCCACCAGATCCATCAACACCACCCGGTAGCGCGTGGCAAACGACGGGTAGATGAAGCGCCACATCTGCTGGTCGCAGCCGTAGCCGTGCACGAACACGATGGTGGCCGGGCCGTCGCCATGGCAATGAACGTTGTTGCGGTGCTGAACTGACATGTGGCCCTCGGCAGGTTGATCGCCCTAGTATAGTCGTATACATGTCGATTGACTAACTCAGCCAGTGGCAGCGTGGGAATTGGCGGGGTTTTGTCGCGTAGTTCGCGGCATGGTGTGAGGGCAATCCTGAACATAATCTGGTCCAGGATACTCATCAAGGATCACCATGCTGAACGAACGCGAAATTGAAAGCTGCTACCTGGGGCAGTTCATCCCGCTGCAATACCATCACAATATGCTGATGGATCAGAACCGCATGCACGGGTTCAAGTCGGCGATCGATTACGCGGTCAAGCCGGGCGCCAAGGTGCTGGAGCTGGGCGGTGGCACCGGCGTGCTGTCGTGGTTTGCGGCGGCCAAGGCGTCCAAGGTCTACTGCATCGAGTTCAATCCGGACATGGTGCAGGAAGCGCGCAGGTTTTTGGCGCTGAATCCCAACGGCGAAAAAGTGGAGGTGATCCATGCCGATGCTTTCGAATACCTGCCGCCGGAGCCGGTCGATGTGGTGATCTGCGAAATGATCCACGTCGGCATGCTGCGCGAGAAGCAGGTGGAGGTGATTGAATCGTTCAAGCGCCGTTACGCCGAACGGTTCGACGGTCCGCTGCCGATATTCCTGCCGGAAGCCGTCATCATGGCGGTGCAGCCGCTGCAGCAGGAGTACGATTTCGAGGGCTTCCATGCGCCGATCGTGCAGTTCCAGGACACCGCCGGGATTTATCCCGGCACGGTGGAGCTGGCCAGCCCGTCGGTGTACAGCATCATCGATTTCAACCAGCCGAATGAGCTGATTTATGCGTGGCAGGGCAAGTTCGTGGTGGATCGCAACGGCGAGGTGAACGCGATGCGCTTCGTCACCAAGAATATCCTGGCGGTGGTGCAAGACCGCTCGACCACCATCGACTGGCTGAATCCGTACATGACGGTGCCGCTCGCGACGCCGGTGCAGGCGCGCGAGGGCGATGTGCTGCAAGTCAGCTTCCAGTACCGCGCCGGCGGCTCGATCGCGTCGCTGCAAGCCTCGCTGCGCGCCGAAGTGCTGTACGAGGCCGTGCTGCAACCTTACCGCGCGCCGGCCTTCGCCTGATCAGCGGTTACCGTAGGTGCTTTGCAGCGCTTTGTCCGGACTGGATGGGTTGATGCTCAGCTGGTCCAGATGGCCGCGCGCATCCTGCAAGCCGGCGTTGTATTCCACTTCTTTCATCACATCGGCGTTGGCGATGGTCCATTCGCGGAAGGCCTGATCGGCCGCCGGCAGGATGCGCATCTCGGCCAGCACTTCATCCTGCGTGACGCCGCCCTTGGCCAGTTTGTCCAGCCAGGTCTGAGCCCAGGTCTGCAAATCTGGTTCGCGGATGTTATGCGCCATCAGCTTCAGGGCGTTGCGGGCGTGTGCCGCGTCGCCAACGTAGGCATAAGCCAGTGCCGCCGAGCGCGCCAGCGTATTCACTTCATGACCGTTGTCCCAGGCGGTGACGGCCGCCTGCAAGGTGGCGTCGTCCGGCACGGCACCGCTTTGCAGGCCGGTCAGGTGCAGCGCGTAGGCGGCTTCCGCCGATGACGGTTGCAAGGCCAGCGAACGGTTCAGCGCGGCGCGCGCGGCGTCCAGCTTTGACAGCTTCAGGTTTGCCAGTCCCAGCAGGTAAAACGCTTCTGCGTCCGGCTGTTGCGTGGCTTTGGCCAGATAGGGCAGCGCATCCTGCGGATTGCCCCAGTCGATCTGTGCCCGGCTCAGCGTGCGTTGCGCGTATTCGTTGGCGGGATAGCGGGCGGCCGACTCGCGCAGCTGGCGCAGCAGTCCTTCGCCAGCCTTGCGCGCCGGGCAGGATTTCAGCGCCGCCTCGGCCAGCACGAATTCGCCCGACGATTGCGGCAGGCTCTTGAACTCCATCACCGCCGCCGGCAGGTCCGGCACATCCACCTGCATCACTTTGACCGCTTGGCGGCGGTAGCGCCACAAGGTGGTGCCGAGGTCGGCCACTTTGATGCCCCAGGTTTGTTCAAACGCCTGCGGGATCGGCTCGCCGCGATACACCGCCGCCAGATAGCCGGGCAGGTGTTTGCGGTTTTCTTCGCTGGACAATATGTAATGCGTCAGCAGCCAGGAGCGGGCGGCGAATTCCAGCTTGACGCCAGCCTTGGAACCGTAGCCGCTGGTGCGGTTGTCGTTCTGCTGCAGCACGTCGGTGTAGTCCAGGCTGTACATCCGGCCTTTGTCGAGGAAGGTGTAATAGCGCGCGATATTGATCGGCATGCGGCCCAGCAGCATCTGCGCATCCGAGAAGCGCACGCTGGCGAAGTACTGCGCCATGCCGTCAATGAACGAGGTCGGCGAGCGGATATCGGTGTAACGGTAGATGAAGTGGCGGGTGTACGCTTCAAACAGATAGGCCAGGCTTTCATTCGGCAGCGCCTTGGGCAGGTCGGCATTGGTCAGCCGCTCCAGCTTGGCCAGGTGGACGCCGAAACCCTGCACGCCGGCGCTGCAGCTGTTGTACAGGCCGATGGCGTAGGGCGGCTGGCTGACCGCCAGCGCGTTCAGGTCGGTCGCGCGGCCGTGGTAGTAAAAGGTCAGCTTGGGCTCGGTGCCGGTGGTCTTCAGATAGGGCTGGGTGTAGATGCGCAGCATGTGGTCCAGCTTTTCCAGCTGGTTCAGCAGCAGCGCGACGTCGTCGTTGCTGGTGTCCGAATAGACGATGAAGTGCTGGCTTTCGACCCGGAACCATTCGGAAGCGTTGCGTTGGCCGGCCACCACCACGCTGGCCGACGCTGGCGCCGGTGCTTGCTGCTGGGCCTGCACGGCCAGACTGGCGCTGCCAAGCAGCAGCGCGATATACCACGGTTTCATCATAATGCTCCCGTTTGTCCCCAAAATGTCGCGATTGATCGCCGTTATCCGCAGTTGGTCGCACGATGATTGCCGGCGGCCCGCTACTCTATTAGAGTGACATTATAGACAATTATTTAACGCTATCGGGGGCTTGTCATGCTGAGTTTTATCTTGTGGCTGGGGTTGCTGTTCCTGTGCTGGCCGCTGGCTTTGCTGGCGCTGGTGATGTATCCGCTGCTGTGGCTGCTGCTGTTGCCGTTCCGCCTGATCGGCATCGGCGTCGAAGGCGTGTTTGAGCTGCTGCGCGCCATAGTCATGCTGCCGGCGCGCATTTTGGGCGGGACGCCGCGTTAAAAATCGACCATAAAGCCGGCGCCCAGCGACTTTTGCGAGTAGTTATAGTCGATCAGGCTCTGGCCATAACCGCTGAAGGCTTGCAGATAGCCTTTCAGATTGGCCGCCACCGGGAAGGCCCAGCCGGCCTTGACGGCGCCGTGACCGGTCTTGAAGTTGCGGCGCGCCGCGACAAACAGCTCATTGCCGTTGAAACGATAGTTGGCGGTAAGGTCGCCGTGCCCCATAAAATCGACGATGTCGATGTTGTCGTTATCCGAACGGGCGTTGTCCAGCCGCTTCCACAGGCGCAGCTGCAGACCAAACTTGCCTTTCTCCGCTCCCACTTCCGCATAGATCCGGTTCCAGCTGCGCGATAGCGTGGAGGTCTGGCCGTTCGATTGGTGATTCAGCGCCAGCGTCAGGTAACGCACGTCCAGCACACCCAGGTCCAGCGCCAGCGGCGTGGTCAGCATCAGCTCCGGCTGGTAGTTTGTTTCGCGGAACGGGCTGGAGGCGGCGCGGTTGTAGGCTTGCCAGAAGCTGTTCTGGGTGTAGCCGAACCACAGGTCGACCGGCGAGCTTAACAGCTGCTCGATCAGCTTCATCTTGAAACTGATCTGGTAAGTCAGCTCGACGTGCTTGGATTTGATGCCGGCAGGCGTAAACTCCTCAAAAGGCGCATCATTGGAGCTGGTGCTGTAATTCGCCAGTAGCAAATAGCTGTCACGATGCGGCCGGAAGTTGAACACGCCACGCTTGGACGAGCGGTCCAGTTCCCATTCCTGCACCATGCGCGACACCGTGTCTTCGGGCGGAATGGTGGTCAGCGCCGCGACCTTGGGCGACACCTTGGGTTCCGGCGGCGGCGCTGCGGGCTGGGTGCGTGGCGGCGCGTCCGCAGCGGGGACGGTGGCGACCTTATTGCCGGTGACGTCGGCGGCTGGCGGCACCACGGCATTGTCGCCGGCGGCCTGCACCACGGGGGCGGTTTTGGCCAGGCCGTCGTAGCAAGCCAGCCGGGCACTGGCGTCGCCCAGCACGGCGCAGCGTTCCAGCCGCAGTTCAAGGTCGGATACCTGGGCTAAAGCCAGAGCCGGCGCCATGCCGAAGGAGAGGATGAGGGTAGTTTTGGCTCGCATTGGCATGCAGATTTTCTGGTTGAGAGTTAAGCTGATGGATTATTCGAGAGACTACATTAATTGCCATTAAACACGTCGCACGCTAACGCGCTCTTGAATTCGGCCGGCAGTGCCGCACTTGAGAGCTCCTGGCAGTCTGTTCAAGGAGATTCGTGATGACCCGCAAGACCCCTATCGAGCGTTACCGCAATATCGGCATCAGCGCCCACATTGACGCTGGTAAAACCACGACCACG
Source organism: Duganella guangzhouensis (assembly GCF_009674535.1). Taxonomy (GTDB): domain Bacteria; phylum Pseudomonadota; class Gammaproteobacteria; order Burkholderiales; family Burkholderiaceae_D; genus Rugamonas; species Rugamonas guangzhouensis. The sequence continues at coordinate 80,389 of NZ_WKJK01000009.1, read as the reverse complement.
GAACGCATCCTGTTTTATACCGGAGTTAACCATAAAATTGGTGAGGTACATAACGGTGCCGCCACCATGGACTGGATGGAACAGGAACAGGAACGCGGCATCACCATCACCTCGGCGGCGACCACGGCCTTCTGGAAAGGCATGGCCGGCAATTTCCCTGAGCACCGCATCAATATCATCGACACCCCGGGCCACGTCGACTTCACGATTGAAGTCGAGCGCTCGATGCGGGTGCTGGACGGCGCGGTAATGGTGTACGACGCGGTCGGCGGCGTGCAGCCGCAGTCGGAAACCGTGTGGCGCCAGGCGAACAAATACCATGTGCCGCGCATCGCTTTCATCAACAAGATGGACCGCGTTGGGGCGGACTTCTTCCGCGTGCGCGAGCAGATCGCCAATCGCCTGAAAGGCGTGGCGGTGCCGATTCAGGTGCCGCTGGGCGCCGAGGATAACTTCCATGGCGTGATCGATCTGGTCAAGATGCGCGCGATTAACTGGGACGACGAGACGCTGGGCGTCAAGTTCACCTATGAGGATATCCCGGAGCATCTGCTGGCGGTGTCCCAGGAATGGCGCGAGAAAATGGTGGAAGCCGCCGCCGAAGGTTCACCCGAGCTGCTGGAAAAATATCTGGAAGGCGGCACGCTGAGCGAGGACGAGATCAAGTCCGGCCTGCGCCAGCGCACCATCCGCAACGAGATCGTGCCGATGCTGGCCGGTAGCGCCTTCAAGAATCGCGGCGTGCAGGCGATGCTGGATGCGGTGATCGAATATCTGCCGTCGCCGGTGGATGTGCCGGCGATCGCCGGTACCGACGAAGACGACCAGCCGATCGAACGCCATCCGACCGACAGCGATCCATTCTCGGCGCTGGCGTTCAAGATCATGACCGACCCGTTTGTCGGCCAGCTGACTTTCTTCCGCGTCTATTCCGGCGTGGTGAATTCGGGTGATACGGTGTACAACCCGACCAAGTCGCAGAAGGAGCGGCTGGGGCGCATCCTGCAGATGCATGCCAACGAGCGCAAGGAGATCAAAGAGGTGTACGCGGGTGATATCGCGGCGGCGGTCGGCCTGAAAGGCGTGACCACCGGCGATACGTTGAGCTCACCGGATCACGTGATCGTGCTGGAAAAGATGATCTTCCCCGAGCCGGTGATTTCGCAGGCGGTGGAGCCGAAAACCAAGGCTGACCAGGAAAAGATGGGCATCGCCCTGAACCGGCTGGCGCAGGAAGATCCATCGTTCCGCGTACACACCGACGAGGAATCGGGCCAGACCATCATGTCCGGCATGGGCGAACTGCATCTGGAGATTCTGGTGGATCGCATGAAGCGCGAATTCAGCGTCGAGGCGACCGTGGGCAAGCCGCAGGTGGCCTACCGCGAAACCATCACCAAGACCGCCAGCGATGTCGAGGGCAAGTTCGTCAAGCAGTCCGGCGGGCGCGGTCAGTACGGTCACGTGGTGCTGACGGTGGAACCGCTGGAACCCGGCAAGGGTTATGAGTTTGTCGACGCCATCAAAGGCGGCGTGGTGCCGCGCGAGTTCATCCCGGCGGTCGACAAGGGTATTCAGGAGACGCTGAAGCAGGGCGTGTTGGCCGGTTATCCGGTGGTTGACGTGCGCGCCACGCTGACCTTTGGTTCCTACCACGACGTCGACTCGAACGAGAATGCGTTCCGCATGGCTGGTTCGATGGCGTTCAAGGACGGCATGAAGCGCGCCGGCCCGGTGCTGCTGGAGCCGATGATGACGGTGGAGGTGGAGACGCCGGAAGAGTTCATGGGCAATGCCATGGGCGACTTGACGTCGCGGCGCGGCATGGTGCAGGGCATGGATGAAATTCCTGGCGGTGGCGGCAAGATCATCCGCGCCCTGGTGCCGCTGGCCGAGATGTTCGGCTACTCGACCACGCTGCGTTCGTTGACCCAGGGCCGGGCGACCTACACCATGGAGTTCAAGCACTATGCCGAAGTGCCGAAACACATCCTGGATCAGATCGCCGTGACCAAGGGCCGTGCTTAAAATGCCTTGAGCTTGAGCTGTATGGAGATGCCGCCATACAGCCGGTCCTTGTAGGTCGGGATGATGGCGACGTTGACGCCCACACGCTGGTATTCATAGCTGAGGGTAGGGATGGCGGCGGGGAACCAGCCGCCATTTCGCATTTTTGGGTAGCCGTCGAAGCCGCCCACCACCGCGCCGATGCGCACCGGACCGACTTTCCAGGGCTGGTAGTAGACGCCGACATAATTGGAATAGGCGCGGTCGCTGTTATAGAAGCGGCCGGCGGTGACCGAGGCCACGGTCGAGAAGCGATATTCGGCGCCCAGGCCGCCGTTGGCGCCATTCAGGTCTTTGTCGCGCTGGAAGTGCCAGGTGTAAAAACCACCATTGAGCCACAGTTCCTGCGCCGGCGCCGATTCGATGGTCTCGAAAGTATCGGCCGCCGCCGCGCCGGACAGGCAAGCCAGCACAACCAGCCCGGCAATACGCACATGTTTCATCATCTGAAGCTTCTTTCCTGGTTCAGGGTTCGGTTAAGGACGTTGGATTATAGCGAATCATGGGCATGCGCAGCGGCATGCGATGCCCCGTCAAAACTGACGTATGATGTCGGAATGCAACTACTCCGATATTCCTCGTGCATATTGCTGGCGCTGGTCGTCGACATCGCTCAGGGCGCCGAATGGCGTGGTCTGGTCGATGTGCGCGCGGTCGATGCGGACAGCGATCGCAGTTTCCTCGACAGCGGCCTGGGCAAGCTGCGCTACGACAGCGGCTCGCCGCTGCTGAGCATAGGCCAGGCCGTGCTGCGTGGCGATGCGGATATTAGCGACAGCTTCTCCGCCAGCCTGGAGCTGAGCGCCGATCAGCAGCATCGCGGCGTGGTCGATGTGCGCGAGGCTTTCCTGAGTTGGAATCCACTGCCGTCGGGCGCGTGGAAAACCCGCGTCAAGGCCGGTTTCTTTTTTCCGCCCACCAGCGTCGAAATCGATTACGACAGCGTGGGCTGGGTCCCCAGGCACACCATTTCCAGTTCCGCCATCAACAGCTGGATAGGCGAAGAGGTGCGCACCAAGGGGTTGGAGTGGAGCGCCCGCCGGCTGGGCCGCTACAGTGATGCGCCTTACGACGTCGGTGTATTGGCCGCTGTTTTTACCGGCAACGACCCTACCGGCACACTGCTGGCGTGGCGCGGCTGGTCGATCAGTGACCGTATTGGTGGCCTTAACGATACTGTGAAGCTGGCTGACCTGCCGGTGTACCGGCGCACCGGAGCCATCCCGCGTCAGTGGCGCGACATCCATCCATACCGCGAAATCGACGGCCGGCTGGGCTACTATGCCGGTGCCAATCTGAATTTCGGCTCCGTGCTGGAGCTGGCCGCACTGCATTACGACAATCTCGGCGACCCCATGGTGGTGAAGGACTGGCAGTACAGTTGGCGCACCCGTTTCAACCATGTCAGCGCGGTATGGCGTCCGCGCGGAGAGTGGGAGTTGCTGGCGCAGGCGATGCGTGGCGATACCTTGATGGGACCGAATGCGGTGGCCGTCACCTTTCAGTCCTGGTATGTGCTAGCCAGTCACCCGCTGGGTAGCGGTACGGCGGCGGTTCGTTACGATCGTTTCCTGACCCGCGAGCACGACATCCTGCCATCGGACCCGAATAACGAGGACGGCGACGGCTTGGCGCTGGCGTATGACTTGGCGTTGTCCGACAGCCTGTCGCTGATGACGGAGGCGCTTTGGGTGCGCAGCGATCGTGCCGCGCGCAGCCTGATCGCCACGTCGCCGCAGCAGACGGATCGCAGCCTGACGGTGTCTCTGCGCTGGCGCTTCTAGAATTTCGCGTATATTTCAGGCAAGCAAGCGCCGCGCAGCTAAGGGGGACGGATTGGACAGCGCTTCGTAATTTCGTGTAAAAGTGACAATTCGAGAGGAAATATAACTGATTAAAAGCGCAAAATGACATGCTTTACCGGAGGATGTCGTGAAACTGGCTATTTTCAGATCATTCGCTCTCGTTGCCGCAATGTGTTTGCTGTCGTCCTGCGCCACGCAAATCAGCGGCTCGTCCGAACTTGCGTCGCTCGCGCCAGCACCCGCTCCCGTTGCTAGCGAACCGTCGCCACAACCGACGCCGTTGGCTGCGCCAGATCCGTCAGCGCCGCCGCGCATCGTGGCGACGCCCATTATCAACCCAGTACTAGTGACAGGTTCACGCCCTCCGCCGCGCGCGAGCCATGACGGAAGGAAAGTGCCCAACCCGCCGCCAGCGTCTCTTCCTGCTCAACCGCCAGCGGCTGGCGAAGTCTCGCCCAACGGCAGCATGGCGTTTCATATTCCAGCCAAAATGACAGAGGGCGTCGCCTCACGCGTGGATTTATGGATCGCCTTGAACATGCCTGCGGATCAGTTGAAGGCAAAGCTGGCCGAAGCCTTGCAGATGGACAGCGACAATATCAAAATCGAGGTGAAGCCTGGAGCAAAAGACCCTGCGGCTGGGGGAGAGCAAGTGCGTGGCCGCGACCAGGTGTATGTGGGACAGCATATGACTGCGACCTTAAGCGGCAACGAAGCCGACTTCATTATTATTCCCTCAGGGCCAGCCGGCAAATCCCTGATCAACGAAGGCATGGCCCGCTGGGACTGGTCCGTGACACCCAAGCATGCCAGCGGCAGCGCCGCACTCAAGCTGGTGCTGCAAGCCAGCATCGACCGTGGCGTCGACCAAGATGCATTCCCAAGCGTGCATGAGAGCATTGCGGTGGAGGCGGCGCCGCAGACGCTGTGGCAGAAATCTATCAGGCTCATCAAAGCTGCCACGGAAGGAGTCACATTGATCAATGGCTTGCTGTCGCTGCTGGGCCTGGCCAGTGTGGCGGGTTTGCTGGGCCGTTTGAAGCAAAGCTTTAGCCGCCGCAGCTCCGCTGCGCCAACAGTCCCGCCAGCGCAGCAGGGCGAAGAGGATCCGGCGCCAGCACGTATGCGTGGCTAATTCGCGCTCCCCAAGACCCTGCTGCATCTTCTGCGAAAAAATTCGTAATCCCGGCCGACCCTCTTCTAGATTGTGATGCGCCAGCCGCGTCGCCAGGCATAGGCCATCGCCAGCCAGAACACGGCGGTGAAGGCGGCGGCGAACGCCATTGATGCGAATTCCGGTCCGAACAGCGGCGCCAGGGGGACGCGGAACACATGTTCGTACAGCGGACCTAGTACGCCGCCGGCCGATAGCAGGCAGGTCGCCAGCCAGGAGCCAGCATAGGCGGTGATGGCGTTGACACCCATCGCGCGGCCCAGCGGCGGCCAGCCTCGCGCGTCGATCAAATACGCGGCCAGGGCGATCAGCAACATGCCGAATCCGCCGCTCCACAGCACAAACGACGAGGTCCACAACTGCTTGTTCAATGGGAGTAGCAGCGACCAGGTGGCGCCAATCAGCATCGCCGCGATTCCCGCGATAGCCAGTATGCCAATCCGGCGGCCGCGTAGCCAATCGCCCGCACGTAATCCCAGCAGCACCGTGCCCAGCGCCGGCAGCGTGCCCAGTACACCTTCGGGATCGTGGGCCAGGCCGGTGGTCGGGTTGTATTGGTAGGCGAAATGTCCCAGCAGCGCGGTATCGATGCGGTCGGCCAGATTGGCGCCGGGCTCCAGCCCTCCTGTATTAAGCAGTAGCGCCCAATAACCGAGCAGGATGGCTGCCAACAGCGCCCATTGAAGGCGCGCGCTGCGCAGGCAGATCGCTATCAGGCCACCGGCGGCAAAGCAGATGCCTATCCTTTGCAATACGCCGGGCAGGCGCATCTCGCGGTCATGCAGCAGTAGCGCGGCGGCGGCGTTGAGCGCAATCCCCAGCAGCAGAATGCGCGCACCGCGCAGCAGGACTGCGCGCGCCATGGCCTGGGGCGGTGTCGCCGTTTCAAATTGACGGCTCAGCGCAAGCTGGAGCGAGACGCCGACGATCAGCATAAACACCGGGAAAATCAGATCGGCGGGCGTGCAGCCGTGCCATTCCGCGTGCTCCAGCCAGGGATAGACGTGAGACCAGTCGCCGGCGTCGTTCACCAGCAGCATGGCTGCCACAGTCAGGCCACGCACGGCGTCGATAGAGGTGATGCGCATAGTGTTCAGAGTTGTAGTTTGATGTGCAGACGATTGAGCGGCACCGCCATCGCCACGATGATCACCGCATAGGTCATCGCCCACAGCAAGCCTGGCCAGCCGGCTCCCAGCACGGCGGGAAACGACTGGTGCAGCAGCTGCATGGCGGCGTAGACGATGTACGGGATGATGTAGACCAGCAGCGGGTTGGCGGCGGCGGGACGCAAGCAGACGGTCCATCCGCTCCAGCGCTTCAGGTCCACGATCCAGTACAGGGCGGCGAACAACAGCACACAGATGGCGGCACTATACAGCGCCCAGCTGGGCGTGGCATGGATCTTGGAGATGCCGAATACGGGCCGTAGCAACCAGGCCAGCACCGCCAGTCCCGCCGCCAGCAGCAAGGCGCGGGCAAATCGCTGGCGCTGGTGACCGGCGAAGAAGATCTGTGCGGTCAACATCCCGCACAGTGCGATCACTGTATGGGTGGCGTCTTCGTAGCGTGATGCGGCCGTACCGGCAAGGATGAGTAAAGTGATCGCAAGCTGGTGGCTGCGTGTGAGGCGCCATGCAATGGCGCTGTACAGGTACGCCCAGCCGATCAGTCCCAGTATGCCCCACCACTGCGGCGCCAGACGCGTGCTGCCGTCCGGGCCGCCCCGGAACTGCAGCGCCAGCGCCACCAGCCCAGCCAGGCCCAGCGCGCGCAGCACCCATGCCACGCCCGGGCGCCGGAAGCGGTACACCGCCCACACCAGCAGGGCGCAGCCGTAGAACAGCAGCGACCACAGATGGATGGAGAATCCCATCGCCGCCTCGTTATAGCCTTCCTCGGCATTGACCATGAAGACCCCGAGCACCAGCAGCCCTGCGGTACGGGCCAGCACATGGCGCCACAGCCGCCAACCATGATCGCCGGCCGCTTCCCGCTGCGCCATCGCAAATGGCATCGACATGCCGACAATGAACAGGAAGGCCGGGAAGACCACGTCCGGGAAGGTCATCGCGTCCGCATCGGCCGGGGCGTGATCGAGCCAGGCCGGCATGCCACGCACGCCGGCCAGCGTGTTCACGAAGATCATGACCAGGATGGTGATGCCGCGGAAGGCATCGATTGCCAGGATACGCTCAGGTTTAGAGTTTTCCACGCAGCCCCAGATAGTATTGACGACCGTTGGAGTACGAAGCGATAGGCTGGTCCTTGTTCATGCCGTAGTAGCGCAGCACGGCGTTGTTGAGGTTCAGCGCATCGAAGGTAATCGACAGGTTCTCGTTGATCTTGTAATTGAGCGATGCGGCCAGATTGCCGGTGCCGGCCATCACCTGCGGGAAGCTGTTATACAGGCCGCCGGAGAAGGCCGAACGGTAGGTGTAGGCCAACCGCGCGCTCAGTTTGTCGTCCTCGTAATATGCCTCGGCATTGTAGGTGGTTTTGGAATTGCCCACCACCGCCAGCCCGTCGTCCGCCTTGCCATCGGTGTAGGTGTAGTTGGCCAGCGCGCCAAAGCCGCCCCAGATGTGCTGCTGCCACGCCAGTTCCACGCCCCGGTTGGTGGCGCCGATATTGGTCGGCGACGAAATCGTGTAGCTGTCGAAGCGCTTGAAGGAATTGTTGTAGTAGGTGAGGTTGGCCGTGCCGTACGTGACGTAGGACGACATGTCCATGTAAAACACACCCGCCGACAGCAGCGACTTCGGTGCGAAATACCATTCCAGCGCGGCGTCGTAATTGAGCGAGCGCACCGGTTTCAGATTCGGATTGCCGCTGCTGCCGGTCAGATTGGTATCGTTCAGCGTAACCGCGCCGACCATGGCGCTGTAGTCGGCGCGCGCCATGGTCTTGGCCACAGCGACCCGGCCCACCAGCGTTGGCGACAGATCGAACTTGAAGTTCGCGCTGGGGAGTACGTCGTTGTAGCTACGCTGGTTCAGCGTCGGCGTGTACTCGCCGTTGACGTTGTCCTGGCCGATCGGATTGTCGCCACCGGGAATATTGGTGATGGTGGCCTGGTTGGTATGCACCAGCCGCACGCCGACATTGCCGCGCCAGCCGTCGCCCGCCAGATTCAGCATGCCGTAGGCCGCGCTGACTTTTTCGCGCACATCCAGCTCGCCGGCCCAGTTGCGGGTAGTCGCGCCGCCGGTCAGGTCGTATTGCGCCGCCCAGGCGGCGATTGCGGCCGGATCGATCTGCCACACGTTGCGCAGGAAGCCGGCGCCGGTGCTGATGCCGCTGCCGAAGTTGGACGGATAGGTGGCGCCGCTCCATTGCGGCAGCGGTGCGGAGGTGGTGCCGTCGCACACGGCGCAGCTGCGGTTCTCCGGCTGACTCACATTGCGGTGATGCTCCGCGTAGCGCACGCCGAATTTGGCCGACTCCATGACGCCACGGTCCAGTCGCAACTCACCATCCAGTTGGGCGTATTTTTCCGTGTCCAGCGTGACCACATGCGAGCCCCAGGCGGAAGCCGTCACATAGCCGGTGAAGCTGGAGGTGTCCGCGCCAGGGAAGGACATCAGCGCCGGCGACATGCCGTTCAGCGTGTAGCTGGAGCCGACCCCGGTCAGTCCGGCCTCGTAGCCGATGTCCGCCGGCGTCTTGCCGGTACCGCGCGTATAGCCTGCGCTGCCGGTGATGCGCAAGTTCTCGTTGACGCGGTAGCTGCCATCGAGGTCGATATAGGCCGAAGAGGACGAGGAGCCGGGGCGGTAGATCTGGTCACCGAAGGCGGCGTACAACGACGGGTTATACGGCTGGGTGGCGCTGACCGCCGGGTACTGCGACGCCGGAATCGTGGCCGACACCAGGGTGCCGCTTTTGATCACATACGACGATGGCACCACGCCGACCGAGGCACCGGTGACAGGATCGGTCGCGTTCAGATTGCCGGCGATGTTGTTGTAGAAGCTGCGGTTGTAGTTGGCTGCGTCCAGCGAGGAACTAAAGCCGTTGATATCGAAGCTGAAATCGCGCGATGGCTTGAATTGCAAATCAATGGCGCCGCCGGTACGCTTGCGCTCCTGCTCAAACAGCGAGGCGCTGATGCCGGCCGGCGCCAGCACGCCGGCCAGCTCGGGATGGGCCTTGGCCGCGTTGCTTTCCGCGTCGATCGGGGCGTAGCCGTAGAATTCCTGGCCGTCGCGCCGCTCGTGGCGCTTCTCGGAAAACAGCTGCAGCAGGACGCCGAAGGTCTTGGCGTCGTTCTTCCACGCGAACAGCGCGTTCATTTGCGGATCGGTCTTGCGCGGCAGGTCGGCGTAGATGGCTTGTACCGTGGCTTCGGCGGTGAACTGCTTTTTGAAGTCCAGCGGCTTGCGAGTTTCAATGTTGACCGAGCCGGCCACGCCGCCTTCGACCATGTCCGCCTGCTGGCTTTTCTGTACCGTGACGGCGCTGACGATTTCCGAAGGCAGCAGCGCGTAGCTCACACTGCGTCCGACCGCCCCGGCCTGGTCCAGCACAAACCAGTCGCCGGTGCCGATGGCATGGCCGTTTACCAGCGTTTGCGTCAGACTGGAGCTGGTGCCGCGTATGCTGACCCGGTCATTTTCGGCAAAGCCACCTTCACCGCCGGCGGAGGATGAGATGTTCACACCCGGCACCCGCTGTACCGCATCGGCCACGTTCTTGTCCGGCAGTTTGCCGATGTCCTCGGCCGACACCACTTCGGCCAGGGTATCGCTGTTGCGCTTGCGGGTCAGCGCCTGCTCCAGCGAGGCGCGAATGCCGGACACCACCACTTGCTCCATCGGCTTGTCGGCCTCCTGCGCCCAGGACTGGCCTGCGCTACAGGCCAACATCATCAAGACAGCCGATGCAATCGGCGTCGGTGCGGTTCTCATGCGTTCCATTGCTCTCCCTCGTCTGGTGGTGGATTTATTAGTCGATTCTGGCCAGCCTTCCTTAACTAAATCGAAAAGAAACCTTAATGTTTGCCTAAGACTGTGGCGCGCAGGCGATTGACTTGGTTGCAATAAAGTGCGTAGATATCGGCCATGAGAACACGAGGTACGCATAGATGAAGATATGCCTGGTCGAAGATGATCTGGAACTGGGCCGGGCGCTCCAGTCGTCGCTGCAGGATGCGGGGCAGGAGGTGGTCTGGGTGCGCCGCGCCAGCGATGCACGCCGCTGGCTGGATAGCGAGCCATTCGATGCCGCGCTGCTGGATCTCGGTCTGCCCGATGGTAACGGCATGGACCTGCTGCGCGAGCTGCGCGCCGCCGGCCATCGGCTACCGGTGCTGGTGATCACCGCGCGCGAGAGCCTGGAGGACCGGCTCAATGGACTGGATCGCGGCGCCGACGATTATCTGGTTAAACCGTTTGCCGTCAGCGAGCTGCTGGCGCGGCTGCGCGCGGTGATGCGGCGCGTCACCGGCTGGAGCGAAAACGGTGAACCGGTGTGGAAGGTGAAGGATCTGGTGCTGGACGAAAAACGCATGCTGCTAACGCGCGGCGGCGCCAATGTGGTGCTGTCGAAAACTGAATTCGCGCTGCTGCATGCGCTGATGCGTTATCCGGAGCGGGTGCTGACCCGGCGCGAGCTGGAGGCGCGCGCACTGCCGCACAGCGAGGGCGCGGCGCTGGACGTGCACATGTCGCATCTGCGCCAGAAAATCGGTGAAGGCTATATCCGCACCGTGCGCGGCGTCGGTTACGTGGTCGACAAATGACGCACCGCTCGCTGTTCCGCCGGCTGCTGCTGGGCTTCGTGTCGGTGATGGCGCTGGTGTGGCTGGCCAATCTGGCGCTGGACGTCTACGAAACGCGCACCGCCAAGCGGCGCGACATGCAGCGCGAACTGCGCGCCAGTGTGCTGCGGATTCTGGTGGTGATGCAGACCATGGAAGGGCGTCAGCCGGAGCAGATACAGCCGGTGGTGCGTCAGATGGAGCAGCTGCATTACGCGCTGTACAAAGAGCTGGGCTGGTACACCCCGGCGCTGCAGACGCAGGTGTGGCGCGATGGACGGTTGCTGTATCAGTCGCCGGACGCGGGGCTGCCACCCACCGATGCCGCCGCCGGCCCGTATCGCCAGCCGCTGCGCGATGGCTGGGTGGTGGCGGTGGAGAGCGATCCAGCGACCGGGGTCACGGTGCGCATGACAACCGAGGTGATAGGCGAGTGGCTGCTGCAGGTGTCCAGCGTCGGCTACTATCTGTCGCCGCTGCTGTTCAGCATTCCGTTCCTGCTGCTGCCGGCGTGGTTCATCATCCGCGCCGGCTTGCGTCCTTTGCGCAGCATCGTCGGCGAGATCGAGCAGCGTTCCGGTACCAATTTGAGTTCGCTGGCGCCGTCGCCGTATCAGGAATTATCGCCACTGGTGGCGGCGGTCAACCGGCTGATGGAGCGGCTCAAGGAGCGGCTGGAGCGCGAGCAGGAATTCCTGGTGGACGCCGCGCATGAACTGAAAACGCCGCTCTCCGTCATCCAGATCAATGCCGAAAGCCTGGAGCAGGCACGCACGCCGGAGCGGCTAGAGGAGGCGGGCCGTGGATTGCGCACCGGCGTGGCGCGCGCCACCCATACGGTGCATCAGTTGCTGGCGTTGGCCCGTTCGGGTAGCGACCGAGATCAAGCCAGCCTGCTGCCGCTGGATCTGGTGGAACTGGTGGCGGACCGCCTGGCGCTGGCCGGGCAACTGGCGGCCATGCGCGGCATCGAGATCGAATTGCAGGCGCCGGAGCACTGCGTGCTGCCGCTGCATCTGGAAAGCATGGCGTCGCTGCTCGATAACCTGGTCAGCAACGCGGTTAAATACTCGCCATCGGCGGGCCGTGTGACGGTGGCGATCGCGGCGTCGGCCGAGCGGGTGGTGCTGTCGGTTGTGGACCAGGGTCCGGGGATCGCGCCGGCGATGCAGCGCAAGGTCTTCGAGCGCTTCTTCCGCCTGCCGGGGCAGGACCAGCCGGGCAGTGGGCTGGGATTGGCCATCGCGGAGCGGGCGGCGGCTTACAACCAGGCCGCCATTCAGCTGGCCAACCGCGCCGATGGCCCCGGACTGCGGGTTGAAGTGGTGTTTCAGCGTGGCTGAACACGCGGATATTGTGCTGAATGCGACTAATTTGCATTATCATTGCAGTCTGTTTGACTGTACTGGGATAGCAAAATGACACCGATCGCCGTCCGCCGCTGGGCGTGGATACATAAATGGAGCAGTTTGGTCTGCACCGTATTCATGCTGCTGCTTTGCCTGACCGGCCTGCCGCTGATTTATCACCATGAAATCGATCACCTGTTGGGCAACGCCATTGAGGCGCCCGAGATGGTGGCCGGCACGCCCAAGGCCAGCATGGATGACGTGATCGCCGCCGGCAAGGCGCTGTATCCGAACAAGATCGCCATGTATTTGTCGCAGGAGGCGGACGAGCCGAATATCTGGTATCTGACGTTGGGCGACAATCCCACCGACGAATCCTTCAAGTCGATCGCGGTGGACGCGCGCAGCGCCAAGGTGCTGGGCGAACCCAGTTTCGAAGGCACCTTCCTGGGTGTGATGTTCCACCTGCACGTCGACCTGTACGCCGGCTTGTGGGGCAAGCTGTTCCTCGGCTTTATGGGCCTGCTGCTGGTGATCGCCATCATTTCCGGCGTGGTGCTGTACGCGCCGTTCATGCGCAAGCTGGAGTTTGGCGAGGTGCGGCGCCAGCGCGGTCCACGCGTCAAATGGCTGGACCTGCACAATATGCTGGGCATCGTCACACTGACCTGGGCCTTGGTGGTGGGCGCCACCGGCATGATCAACACCTGGGCCGATCTGATGTTGAAGTACTGGCAGGTCACCGAAATGGCCGAGATGATCGCGCCGTACAAAGGCATGCCGGCGCCGACCCAACTGGGCTCGATGCAGAAATCGCTGGAGCATGCGGTGGCGGCGGAACCGGGCATGAAGATCGGCTTTGTCGCCTTCCCCGGCACGCCGTTCAGCAGCCCGCATCACTACGGCATCTTCATGCGCGGCGACGAGGCGCTGACTTCGCGCCTGTACAAGCCGGTGCTGATCGACGCGCAAACCACCGAGATCACTGATCGCCGCGAACTGCCTTGGTATCTTACCGGCCTGCTGATTTCGCAGCCACTGCACTTTGGCGACTACGGCGGCGCGTGGATGCAGTTCCTGTGGGCGGCGCTGGATGTCATCACCATCTTTGTGCTGGGTAGCGGCTTGTATCTGTGGCTGAAGCGTGGTGCGCCGGCGCCGGCGGCTGCGCGCAATGTCGCGCGCAGCGAAGAGCAGGGCGCGGAGCCGGCCCTGGCAACCGAAGGAGATGCGCGATGAACAGCCCTTTCATGCGCATGTGGGGCGCACCGATCGCGCTGGCGGTCCTCACCTTGGTCGGTCTGATTTCGGCGCTGGTTGGTGACGGCGTGTGGGATCATATCTCGGCCGTCGCGCTGGGCATACCGGTGGCGCTGTGCTGCTGGTTTGGCTTGCGGCGTCGCACAAAAAACGATTGATTTATTAGCATTTGTTGCTATCATTCCCGTGCCGCTTACTAAGGAGCTCGCATGGAAAGACCGCATCCGCATTACGATAGACTGATCGCTGCAGCGCGGCATGCAGGGCCGGTTACCGTCGCCGTCGCCCATCCCTGTGACCGCAGTGCGCTGGAAGGCGCGCTCGATGCGGCCCGCATGGGTTTGATCCAACCCATTCTGGTTGGCCCGGTCGAGCGCATCCGCCAGGAGGCCGAGGCAGCGGGGTTGGACATCGGCGCGTTGCCGCTGGTCGATACCGAACACAGTCACGCCTCGGCGGCGCGCGCGGTACAGCTGATACACGAAGGCCGCGCCTCGGTGCTGATGAAGGGCAGCCTGCACACCGATGAATTGATGGGCGCCGTGGTGGCCACCGCCACCGGCCTGCGCACCGCGCGCCGTCTCAGTCACTGCTTTGTGATGGACGTGCCGGGTCGCGACGAACCGCTGATTATCACCGACGCCGCCGTCAACATCATCCCCACGCTCAGCGACAAGGTCGACATCGTGCAGAACGCCATCGACCTGGCGCATGTGCTGCGCTTCGATCCGGTCAAGGTGGCGATCCTGGCGGCGGTGGAAACCGTCAGCGCCAAAATGCCGTCCACCATTGACGCCGCCGCGCTGTGCAAAATGGCTGATCGCGGCCAGATCACCGGCGCGCTGCTGGACGGCCCGCTGGCAATGGACAATGCCATCAGCCCGGAAGCGGCGGCCATCAAGCATCTGGTATCGCTGGTGGCCGGACGTGCCAATATACTGGTGGCGCCGGATCTGGAAGCCGGCAATATGCTGGCCAAGAGTCTGACCTTCATGGCCGGCGCCAGCGCGGCCGGGATTGTGCTGGGCGCGCGTGTACCGGTGATCCTGACCAGCCGTGCGGATACTGTACAGGCACGCTTGGCGTCGTGTGCGGTGGCTGTGCTGGTGGCGCATAGCAAACTGTCTGGTGCGCGTATTCTCGGAGGCTGATGCCATGTTGGCCAACGATAGCATCATCGTCATCAACGCCGGCTCGTCCAGCATCAAGTTCTCGATGTATAGCGGCGCCGCGCTGGACCTCACCATGCGCGGCAAAATCGAAAACCTGTACAGCGGTGTCGCCCGTTTCATCGCGCAGGACGCGCAGGGCGCTGTGGTGGGCGCGAACGAATGGCCGGATAGCGCTCTGACTCACGAGCAAGGCATGCGCTTCCTGGTCGATTTCGCGCAAAGCCATTTGGACGGGCACCGCGTGGTGGCGGTCGGCCATCGCATCGTGCACGGCGGCGTCGCTTACAGCGGCCCGGTGCGGCTCAATGCGGCCGTGCTGGCCGACCTGGAAAAACTGATTCCGCTGGCGCCGCTGCACCTGCCGCACAATCTGGCGCCGGTGCGCTCGGTGCTGGCGATGGCGCCGCATGTGCCGCAAATCGGCTGCTTCGACACCGCGTTCCACGTCGGCCAGCCGGCCGAGGCACAGGCGTTCGCGCTGCCCGCCGAGATCACTGCAATGGGCGTGCGCCGGTACGGTTTCCATGGCCTGTCTTACGAGTATATCGCCAGTGTACTGCCCAAGGCCGACGCCGGCCTGGCCCACGCGCGCGTGATCGCGGCGCATCTGGGCAATGGCGCCAGCATGTGCGCCATCGATGCGGGCCGCAGCGTCGCCAGCACCATGGGCTTTACCGCCGTCGACGGCCTGCCGATGGGAACCCGCTGTGGCGCGCTCGACCCCGGCGTGGTGCTGTATCTGATGCAGGAGCTGGGTATGGACGTGGCGGCGGTGCAGAAGCTGATGTACCAGCAGTCCGGATTGCTGGGCGTGTCCGGCATTTCGTCCGACATGCGCACGCTCGAACAGAGTGATGATCCGCGCGCCCGGCAGGCAATCGATCTGATGATCTATCGCATCGGCCGCGAAATGGGCTCGCTGGCCGCCGCGCTGGGTGGTGTCGACGCACTGGTGTTCTCCGGTGGCATAGGCGAGAACAGCGTGGCGTTGCGCGCCGCCGTCTGCCGCGACGCCGCCTGGCTGGGAGTGCAACTGGACGAGCAGCGGAACGCGGCCAAACCGCAAGGCATCGCCCGCATCAGCAAAGCAGACAGCAAGGTCGCGGTCTGGGTCATTCCCGCTAACGAAGAATTGATGATCGCGCAGCATGCACTTGATCTGGTGGAGGCAGCATGAGTACAGATACCGTCTATCCCATTTTGACCGGCAAGCGCGCGCTGGTGGTCGGCGTGGCCAATGAACACTCGATCGCCTGGGGCTGCGCGCTGGCGTTCCGCAAGCTGGGCGCCGAAGTGGTGCTGACGTATCTGAACGAGAAAGCGCTGCCGCACGTGGCGCCATTGGCGGAACAAATCGGCGCCCAACTGCTGCCGCTGGACGTGTCGCAGCCCGGTCAGCTGGAAGCGGTGTTCGCCGCGCTGGCGCAGCAGGGCAAGCTGGATATTCTGGTCCATTCGATCGCGTTCGCACCCAAGGCCGACCTGCAAGGCGGCTTGCTCGATTGTTCGCTGGACGGCTTCCTGCAGGCGATGGACGTCTCGTGCCATTCGTTTGTAAGGATGGCGAAACTGGCCGTGCCACTGATGACCGAAGGCGGCAGCATGTTCGCGATGAGTTATCACGGTGCCGACAAGGTGGTCCCCAACTACAACGTGATGGGACCTGTGAAGGCGGCGCTGGAAGCGACCTGCCGCTATCTGGCGTATGAACTGGGACCGCGCGACATCCGCGTGCATGCTATTTCGCCCGGCCCACTGCAAACCCGCGCCGCTTCTGGCCTGAAGGACTTCGACCATTTGCTGGCCGAGGCGATCGCGCGTTCACCCTTGGGGGAATTGGTGGACATCGAAGACGTCGGCAATACCTGTGCCTATCTGGCCTCGCCGTATGCGAAGCGACTGACCGGCAGCACTGTCTACGTGGATGGCGGTTTGAATATCGTCGCCTGAAAGGAGCTATCGATGCAAGTGATCTTATCCGGACTGCACGGCGACGCGTGCGAGGACAGCGTGTCGGAGGGGCTGGCGCGCTTTTTCCACGTCAAGCACGTCACCATGATCCGCGACGGCATCAGCGACAATCCCTGGGCGCTGATCGAAGTGGCGGATTCCTACGAGCGGGTCTGGCAGGTGTGTAATCAGCTACGCGGCGTGTTCCATCGCGGGAAAGCGATTCATCTGTATATCCCGCTGCATCAGGAAGACGTGTTCCACGACCTGGAACCGCACCAGCACATCAACATTCTCTAGCGGCGTTGGCCAGGAAGCCGTGGATCTGCGACACCACGGCGGCGCCTTCGCCCACTGCGGCCGCCACGCGCTTGGTCGAATTGGCGCGCACGTCACCGATGGCAAACACGCCCGGCACGCTGGTTTCCAGCGCTGCGCGGCTGGTGCTGGCTGCTCCCGGCACGTCAAAGCCGGTCAGGATGAAGCCTTTATCATCAACCTCTACACCGCATTCGCTCAGCCAGCCAGTGTTCGGGTCGGCGCCGATAAACAGGAACACGCGGCAGATATCGTAATCCGTCTCCAGGCCACTACGGTTATCGCGCACGCGCACTTGCTGCAAGCCTTCCTCGTCGCAGCCTTCCAGCGCCACGATTTCAGACTCCACGTGTAGCTCGATGTTGGGCGTGGCCGCGATGCGCTCGATCAGATAGCTGGACATGGTGGACGCCAGGCTGTCCTTGCGGATCAGGATGTGTACTTTGGCCGCATGGCCGGACAGGTAGACCGCCGCCTGGCCAGCCGAGTTGCCGCCACCGACCAGGATCACTTCTTCGCTGGCACACAGCCCGGCCTCCAGCGGCGAGGCCCAGTAGTACAGGCCTTTGCCTTCAAACTGACGCAGATTGGCCAGCGAAGGGCGGCGATAGCGCGCGCCGCAGGACAGTACCACGGTGCGGCCTTGCAGGAGCGTCAGGCTGCCGCACATTTCCACCTGCAGCGGATAGGTGTCGCACAGCAGGCGGCCGGCGGGCGCCGGGATCGCCATCTTGACGCCGAATTTTTGCGACTGCACAAAGGCGCGACCGGCCAGCGCACCGCCCGATATGCCGGTCGGGAAGCCGAGATAGTTTTCAATGCGCGCGCTGGCAGCGGCCTGGCCGCCGTAGGCGCGGGTTTCCAGCACCAGCACCGACAAGCCTTCCGATGCCGCATACACCGCCGTTGCCAGTCCGGCCGGACCGGCGCCGACCACGATCACATCCCAGATATGGTCCGGGATTAGTTCCGGTAAGGTGCCAAGGCAGCGCCCCAGCTCCACTGAGGAGGGATTCTTTTTAACGTCACCGTTGGGACAGACCGCCAGCGGCCAGTCGTGGGCCTCGGGTTGATAGCGTTCGGTCAGCGCGCGCGCCTGCTGGTCGCTGTCTGGATCGAGCACGCGGTGCGGCAGGCCGTTGCTGGTCAACCAGCCCTGCAGCGCATGCAGGCGCGCATGGCCCGGTGGCGCCACCAATACCAAGCCACCTTCCTTGTTATCGATCTGCTCGACGCGACGCAGGATGAAGGCGCGGACGATGCGTTCGCCCAGTTCCGCATCCGCCACCAGCAGCGCGCGCAGCGCCTCGGTGGTCAGCGTCAGCACTTCAAGATCGCCCACGGCATCGCCATTCACCAGCGTGGGCGCGCCGGACAACTGGCTGATTTCGCCGGCAAATTCGCCCGCGTGGTGTTCAGTGATGACCGAGGTATTACCCAGTCCATCATGACGGCTGATGCGCAGGCTCCCTTTCAGCACCACCAGCATGCCGAAAGTACTGAGACCCGCGTCGAACAGGCGTTCGCCATCGCGATAGCAAACCACGTTGCCAAAACGCTGGATGCGGCGGATTTCGGTCGCGGTCAGCGTCGGCAGCGCCTGGGCGGTGCGGGTTTTGAAGGTGTCGTAGATGGCCATGGCCATAGTCTAGCGCGCTTTTTCTCCCTTGTGCCAGATGCTTAAGAGAGACGTCTGCGGATCAGAAGATCTTGGAAAACTTGTCGACGTTCGCCTTGTTGTAGGTGAACGGCGGCGCCATCGCACCTTCGCCTTTGGCATCGATGGCGATGTCGCCCATGCGGCCGGCCGAGACGCTGCCGCCCGGGTGCGCGTTCGGTTTGTTCTTCACGAAGTCATACGCCGCGTAAGTGGCCGCGTAACCGAGATCGATCGGATTCCAGATCGCGAACTCGCGCACCGCGCCACTTTTGACGTGGCCCGCCATTTCGGACGGCAGCCCCAGACCGGTGACAAACACCTTGCCCACCAGGTGCTCATCCACCACCGCCTTGCTGGCGGCGTTGATGCCCACCGTGGTCGGGGAGATGATCGCTTTCAGGTGAGGGTAGCTGCGCAGCAGGCCGATCGCTTCGCGGTAGCTCTTGTCCGACTGGTCATCGCCGTAGGACACCGCCACCAGCTTCATCTTGCTGTACTCCGGCTTTTGCAGCACGTTCTTCATCACGCCAATCCAGATATTCTGGTTGGTGGCTTGCGCCGATGCCGACAGAATGGCGACGTCGCCTTCACCGCCAATGGCGTCCGACGCCATCTCGATCTGCTTCAAGCCGATCAAGTCCGCGTTGGAGGGATTCAGCTGCATCAAACGGCCTTCCTGCGCCAGGCCGCTGTCGAACGACACCACCTTGATGCCGCGCGCCATGGCCTTTTTCGTGATCGGCACCAGCGCATTCGGATCGTTGGCCGAGATGACGATGGCGTCGACCTTCTGGCTGATCAGCGAGTTGATGATTTCGATCTGGCCTTCGGCACTCGGCGTGGTGGGACCGGTGTAGATGATTTCGACATCCTTCAGTTCCTTGGCCGCGTCCAGCGCGCCGGTGTGGGCGGCGTCGAAGAATCCATTGCCCAGATTTTTCACCACCATCGCGATGCGGATGTGTTCAGGCGCTTTCTCCTTGCAGCCCGCGATCGCCGTGAGCAGACCGGCGGCAACGGCCGCCAATACGATCGACTTGAGCTTCAATGTGCGGCCTCCGGATGGTACATGCTGGCCGTATCAAAGCCGTAAGGCGCGGAGTAGGTGGATGGCGTGTGGATCTGCTTCGGCATCGCCTCCGGCTCCACCGTGACCACGCGCACGCCGGACTGCTCCAGCAGCTGCACCGCCGAATCGGAGGCATCGGTATCGGTGATGACGGTCGATACGCGATTCAGACCGCACAGGATCAGGCCCGCCTTCTTGGCGAACTTGGAGCTGTCGGCCAACACGATCAGCTCTTCCGCCTGCGAGATCAAACGCTTCTCGGCCTGGATCAGCAACGGGTCGGCTTCCATCAGGCCAAGCAGCGACAGGCCGTAGACGCTCATGAACATCTTGGCGGCGTAGTGGTGCTGGGTGATGTCGTTATCGAAGGGACTGAGGATCACGTTCTGCTCGCGGTATACCTTACCGCCCGGGACGATGATTTCGTTCTCGCTGGAGACCAGCAAACGCTCGGCCATCAGGAAGGAATTGGTCAGGATCTTCAGGTGCTGATCGACCAGGAATTCGGCCATCATGAAGGTGGTGGTGCCGCCGTTGATGATGATGGTCTCACCCTCGGTGCACATGCCGGCCGCGTAGCGCGCGATCGCGCGTTTGTGCTCGGCGCGGCATTGGATGTTGTTCTGGAAGGTCTCGCTGGTGAGCGTGAAGCCGCGCTTTTTCTGCTCAAGATTGGCGGCGCCACCACGCGTGCGCGTGAGCAGGCTGCGCGCGGCCAGCCAGCTGATGTCGCGTCGTACGGTGGCCGGACTGGCGTTAAGCCAATCAACCAATTGGGGCACACTGGCGGTCTGGTGTTCTGCAAGAAGCTTCAGCAGGCGTTTGCGGCGCTTGTGATTGATCATTTCAGTCTCCTTTATTGTGACTACTACCGTCGTTTACTGCGGCGTGTCTGTTTGTTAATATCTAGGCTAAACGTTTAATCTCGCGACGTCAATCACACTTCGATCAAGGAATTGACTGTTTCGATAAAAAGAAATGATCGCTTTCATTAACCGATCATCGATATGATTATTTCTTCTGTTGGTCACCAAGTTGATTGCTTCCGCATTGACACTCATCTGCCGCTGATTTCTACTGGCTGGAATCAAACGCCAACCATGGAGACCCGCAATGAACCTACCCGCGCCAGCCCCGATTACCTCGTTATGGGACGATGCCGCCGCCGCCAAAATGAGCGAACCGGAACTGCTGCTGTACCGTTCCAATCTGCTGGGCTCCGATCTGCGCATCACCAATTTCGGCGGCGGGAACACCTCGGCCAAAGTGATGATGGAAGATCCGCTCAGCGGCCAGCAGGTGGAGGTGTTGTGGGTGAAGGGCTCCGGCGGTGACCTTGGCAGCATCAAGCTGGATGGCTTCTCCACGCTGTACATGGACAAGCTGCAGGCGCTCAAAGGGCGTTATCGCGGACTGGCGAATGAAGATGAAATGGTGGCGTATCTGCCACACTGCACCTTCAATCTGAATCCGCGTGCGGCCAGTATCGACACGCCGCTGCATGCCTACATCGCGCGCAAGCACGTCGATCACATGCATCCGGATGCGGTGATCGCGATTGCTGCTTGCGCCAGCAGCGCTGCGCTGACGCAGAAGATCTTCGAGGGTGAACTGGGTTGGCTGCCGTGGCAGCGTCCCGGTTATGACCTGGGCCTGAAGCTGGAAGCGCTGTCGCAATCGCAGCCGCAACTGAAGGGCATCATCCTCGAAGGCCATGGCCTGTTTACCTGGGGTGACACTGCCAAGTCCTGCTACGAAACCACGCTGGCCATCATCAAGCGCGCCGAAGAATGGCTGGCCGCGAACGTGCAGCAGCCGGTATTCGGCGGCCAGGCGGTGGCGCCGCTGCCGCAGGAAGAGCGCAGCGCGCTGGCGGCGAAACTGATGCCGCTGCTGCGCGGGAAAATCAGCCGCGACGAGTACAAGCTGGGTCACTTCGATGATAGCGCGGCGGTGCTGGAATTTGTCTGCAGCGCCGATTTGAAGCCGTTGGCGGCGCTGGGCACGTCCTGCCCGGATCACTTCCTGCGCACCAAAATTCGTCCCTTCGTGATCGACTTCGATCCGCGCCAGCCCAATGTGGATGCGGTGGTGGCCGGCCTCGATGACGCGCTGGCGCAGTACCGCGCCGACTACGTGGCCTACTATGAACGCTGCAAGCACGCTAACAGCCCGGCGGTGCGCGATGCTAATCCGATCATCTATCTGATTCCCGGTGTCGGCATGCTGTCGTTCGCCAAGGACAAAGCGACGGCGCGTATCGCCGGTGAGTTTTATGTCAACGCGATTAACGTGATGCGTGGCGCGAATGGTGTCGACAGCTACGTCGGCCTGCCGGAACAGGAAGCCTTCGACATCGAATACTGGTTGCTGGAAGAAGCCAAACTGCAGCGCATGCCCAAGCCGAAAAGCCTGGCCGGCCGCATCGCGCTGGTGACCGGCGGCGCCGGCGGCATCGGCCAGGCGGTGGCCAAACAGCTGCTGCAGGAAGGTGCTTGCGTGCTGTTGACCGATATCGATGCCGAGGCGCTGGAGCAGGCGCACAAGGATCTGGCCAAGGTCGGCGGCAAGGACAATGTCGGCAGCGTGGTGGCCAACATCACTAGCGAGGAGCAGGTGGAGCAGGTGTTGAGCGCCTCCGCGCTACGTTTCGGCGGGGTGGATCTGCTGGTTTCAAACGCGGGTATCGCGTCGTCGTCGCCGTTGGAGGATACTTCGCTGGAGGTGTGGGACCGCAATCAGGACATCCTGGTCAAGGGCTACTTCCTGGCCAGCCGCGCCGCCTTCCGCATGATGAAGCAGCAGAAGCTGGGCGGCAGCATGGTGTTTGTGGCCAGCAAAAACGGATTGGTGGCGTCGGCCGGCGCGTCGGCCTACTGCACCGCCAAGGCGGCTGAGATCCATCTGGCGCGCTGCATCGCGCTGGAAGGCGCACCGCACCGCATTCGCGTCAACGTCGTCAATCCGGACGCGGTGATACGCGGTTCGCGCATCTGGGACGGCAAGTGGAAGGAAGAACGCGCGCAGTCGAACAAGATCGGCACCGACGACGTCGAAGCCTTCTACCGCGACCGCAGCATGTTGAAACTGAGCGTGCTACCGGAGGATATCGCGGAAGCGGTGTACTTCCTGGCGAGTGACAAATCCGCCAAGAGCACTGGTAATATCCTCAACGTGGACGCCGGCAACGCGGGCGCATTCACGCGATAAGAGCAATCAAGGAGACACTATGAGCATCATCATCGACAGCGGCCGCGTGGCGGAGCATAACGCTCAGCTGCGCGCCGGCCTGGATGCGGACTACGAAGCGCTGGGCGGCATGCTGGCCCGGCGCGGCGTCGACATCGAACATCTGACCGAAGCCGCGCAACGCTTCGCCGTGGCTTTGCCCAGTTGGGGCGTGGGCACCGGCGGCACGCGTTTTGCGCGCTTTCCTGGTCGCGGCGAACCGCGCAATGTATTTGAAAAACTGGACGACTGCGCTGTCATCCACCAACTGACGCGCGCCACGCCTGGCGTTTCGCTGCACTTCCCGTGGGATAAAACCACCGATGCGCGCGCGCTGCGACAGCAGGCGGAGGCGCATGGCTTGTACTTCGACGCGGTCAACTCCAACACCTTCCAGGATCAGGTGGATCAGCAGCACAGCTACAAGTACGGCAGCCTGACCGCGACCAGCGCCGCCACCCGCGCACAGGCGGTGGCGCATAACATCGAATGCATAGAACTGGGCAAAGCGCTTGGCTCAAAAGCGCTGACGGTCTGGGTGGGCGATGGCGCCAACTTCCCCGGTCAACACAATCTGCGCGGCGCGCTGGAACGCTATCTGGACAGCATGCGTGACATTTATGCGGCGCTGCCGGCCGACTGGCTCTTGTTCATCGAACACAAGCTGTTTGAGCCGGCGTTCTACGCCACCACCATCGCTGACTGGGGCACCAGCTTCGCTTGCGCGCAAACGCTGGGCGACAAGGCGCGCTGCCTGGTCGATCTGGGCCATCACGCCCCCAACACCAACATCGAGATGATCGTCGCGCGGCTGGCGCAATTCGGCAAGCTGGGTGGCTTCCACTTCAACGACAGCAAATACGGTGACGATGACCTGGATTCCGGCAGCATCAATCCGTTCCAGCTGTTCCTGGTGTTTAACGAGCTGGCCGATGCGGCGCAGCGCGACGGCGCGGCCTTCAAGCCAGCCTATATGCTGGACCAGTCGCACAATGTGACCGATCCGATCGAGAGCCTGATGAGCAGCGCGGTCGAAGTGCAGCGTGCCTTCGTGCAGGCGCAGTTGGTGGACCGGGTGGCGCTGCGCGCGCATCAGGAAGCCAACGATGCGCTGCAAGCGGCGCAGACGCTGAAGCAGGCTTACCGCACCGACGTCAGCGCCATTCTGGCGATGGCGCGGGTGCGTAATGATGGCGCCATCGATCCGGTGGCTTGTTATCGTCACAGCGGCTATCGCGCGCGGGTGGCGGAAGCGCGTCCGGCGAAGGCCGGTGCCAGCAGCAGTGGGATCGTGTGATATGACGACGACACGCGCATTCCGTATGCAATTGAAGCCCGGCACTGTGGAAGAATACAAGCGCCGCCATGATGAACTATGGCCGGACCTCGGCGCCGCGCTGGGTGCCGCCGGCATCTACGACTACTCCATCTTCCTCGACGAGGAAACGCTGTCGTTGTTCGCGGTGCTGAAGCTGCGGCCCGAGAACAGCATAGCCGACCTGCCGCAGCAAGCGGTGATGAAGCGCTGGTGGGACTACATGGCGGACCTGATGGAAGTGGAGCCGGGTAACCGGCCCCGCGAATGGCCGCTCAAGCAGGTGTTTTACTTCGCTTGAGTCACTGGGGTGAGCAGGCCACGGTCGCGCAGCCATTCTTCGGCGCGACGTGGCCACAGCGACGAGGTGCCCAGTCCATCGCGCATGCCCATGCCGTGGCCACCATGTTCGAACAAGTACATCTCGGCCGGCACCTTGGCCTTGGTCAGCGCCTGATAGAACAGGATGCTGTTCTCGACCGGCACCGCGCTATCGGCCTGGGTGTGGATCAGCAGCGTGGGCGGGGTGGCGGACGTGACCTGCTTTTCCAGCGACATCAGCTGCAGGTTTTCCTGCGATGGCGTGGCGCCCAGCAGCGCCTTGCGCGAACCCGCGTGCGCGGCTGGATCTTGCATGGTGATGACCGGGTACATCAGCATCAGGAAGTCCGGCCGGGCGCTGACGCTGTCCAGTGGTGCACCGGTACGGCCCAGCGGGCTGTCGAACAGTGTGCCGGCGCTGGCCGCCAGATGACCACCGGCCGAGCTGCCCATGACGCCGATGCGGTCGGGACGAATGCCGAATTCGGCGGCGCGTGAACGCAGTGTGCGTACCGCGCGCAGCACGTCTTGTAACGGCGCTGGATGTCCATACTCCTGCATGCGATACTTCAGCACGAAACTGGTCACGCCCAGGGTGCTGAGCCAGGTGGCGTATTGGTCGCCTTCGCGCGCTGTGGACATGCGCACGTAGCCGCCGCCGGGGCAGATGATGATGGCGGTGCCGTTGGGGTGATCGACCGCCGGGCCGACCATGGTCAGTGTCGGCTCGCTGACGTTGCTGTTATAACCGTCGCCGATTTTTTCGGGACCGATATCGCGCTTGCCAGGCACGCCTTCCGGCCACAATGGAATCACGCTGGGCGGCGCGGCGCATGCGAGTCCGGCGGCACTGAACATCAGAATAAGCAGTAGTTTTTTCATAGAGGAGACAAGGTGAACAAGTGGTTAAGTGCAGTGATCATAACGTTGTCCGCGCAATCGGCGGGCGCGGTGGAATTGTTTAACGGCCGCGATTTCAGCGGCTGGGAATTGAAGACGCAACCCGAGGCGGTGGTTGACGATGCGTTCCGCATGCTGCCGGACGGCGTGATCGCGTCGACCGGCAAACCGTCCGGCTTCCTGGCCACGCAGCAGAACTACCGCAACTACAAGCTGCACGTGGAGTGGCGCTGGAGCGGCAAGCCAGGCAACAGCGGTGTGTTGCTGCATATCAGCCCTGGTGTGTTTGATCGCGTGTGGCCGGTCAGTTTGCAGGTGCAGACCAAGAACGGCAATGTTGGCGATTTGCTGCCGATGGCGGCCGGCAGTTTTGCCGAACCGCTGACCAGCGCGCCGGGCGCCGAAACCCGCATCAAGGCGCATACGGCGGCGGACAGCGAGAAGCCGGTGGGCGAGTGGAATGCATGCGATATCGTCAGTCGCGATGGCGTGGTGGAGGTGACTTTGAACGGTGTGCCGCAGAACCGGGTGACGCAGGTATCGCCGGCATCGGGACGCATCGGCTTCCAGCTGGAGGGGACGCCTTACGAACTTCGTCACGTTACGCTGACACCTCTGGAGTGATGAGAAAGCCCTGCCGGCGGAGACGGGAGTTAGCGGAGAGTGTCGCCGGCAGGGAAGGAGTGCAGGTCTAGTATCGGGATCGGTTCCAACTGTGTCAACGGTGTGTGCGATTTAATCATTTTCATGATTAGTCTCCGCCACCGCCGCAGCCACCTCCGCCACAGCCGCCGTCCCCGCCACCACCATCGCCACCACCATCGCCACCTCCGTGGCCGCCGCCATCGCCACCATCGCCGCCGTGACCGTGACCGTGGCCATGTCCGCCGCCATCACTGAAATCGCTGTCGCCGCCACAGCCAGCACCGGCGGCGCCCAAGTCGGCGCCGCAGTAAGGCGTGGCGCCGCTGCTATCGCCTTGCCGCTGCACGCTAGCGCAATTGGGGACGTAGACAAATCCATTCACGATATTCAGCTTGCTATCCAACGCAAACAGCAGCGGCAGGCGCGAGGGATGGCGTGGATTGATGTTCTCCTCCTGGCAAGCGTAGTACCAGGCGCGCTGTATGCCGCCATTGCCTTGCTGGCCTTTCTTCAGCACTGCCGCCGGTGTGTGATGCAGGAAGCGTCCAAAAGCGCGGCCACAGAACTGCTGATAGTTTTTAGTATAGAGGATGAACTCATGCCACAAATCGTCCACCACCTGCGACGGCATGGAGACGAACCGGCGGCCGCTTTTCAGGTGCGCGAGGAAGAACTGGCGCAGCCCCTGCGCCACCAGATGACAGTCCTTGACCGACAAATGCGGATGCCGCGCGCGCAGCTTGTCGAACAGCCCTTGCGGCAGGATGAAGTCACGGATGTAGGCTTCGCGCCGGGAGCGGCTCAGCCGCCACCACAACACCACCGACACGCCGGCGAAGGCCACACAAACTACGGGAGCAATCAGATTCATGGTTCCTCTTGTTGATGTATTGGCAAGCAGATTGTAGATCATCCACGCATTGTGAACCTTGGTCTCTGCCAAATTTCGTTCCCGCGTTTGGCGGTTTTCGTAATTGCGGCGGCGTGAAACCAGTCTCAGAATAATTTCACGCGTGCTAATGCGCGATAACTATAAAACTACGGAGACGATATCAATGAAGGCACAACACGGCTTGGCGCTGCTGATGGCAGCGCTGGTGATGCCGCTCGCCTGTACAGCGGAGAACTACCGCTGGGACGCGGTGGCGATGGGCGGCGGCGGCTTTGTCACAGGCGTCATTCCCAGCAAATCGGAGCGCGGTGTGGTGTATGCCCGCACCGACGTCGGCGGCGCTTACCGCTGGGACCAGAACAGCGCGCGCTGGATTCCACTCACCGACTGGATCGGTGAAGCGGACATCGGCTTGCTGGGCATCGAATCGCTGGCAGTCGACCCACGCAATGCCGCCAACGTCTACCTGTTGGCCGGCACCAGCTACTTCAGCAACGGTAAAACCGCCATCCTGCGCTCGAGCGACTATGGCAAGAACTTCACCGTCATCGATGTGTCGTCGCAGTTCAAAGCGCACGGCAATGGCATGGGCCGGCAGAACGGCGAAAAGCTGCAGGTCGATCCCGGCGCCAGCAACGTCCTGTACACCGGCACGCGCCGCAATGGACTGTACCGGAGTAGCGACTATGGCGCGACCTGGAACCGCCTGGCCGGGCTGGATCTGACCACCACGCCAAACGACAACGGCATCAGCTTCGTGCTGCTCGATCCGACCAGCGCTACCGCCGGAGCAGCCAAGCGCATTTTCGTCGGTGTGTCGCGGCTAGCCTCGGTCGGCCCGAATCTGTACTTCAGCGCCGACGGTGGCGCCACGTTCACGGCGGTGAAGGGCGGCCCGACCACCGCGCTGATGCCGCAGCGCGCCGCGATTTCGTCCAAGGGCAAGCTGTACATCACGTACGCCAACGGCGCGGGACCATATCCTGTCACGGGTGAGCCGATGGACAATGGCCAGATCTGGGAATACAACGCGGTCGGCGGCAACTGGGCCAATATCACGCCGGCTGGCGCGGCCCATCCTTACAGCGGCATCAGCGTGGACCCGGCCAATCCCAAGCACCTGGTGGCGTCCACCATCAACACCTGGCTGCCGCAGGGCGCCAACAGCTACGGCGATCGCGTCTACACTTCGCTGGACGCGGGCCGCAGCTGGACCGACGTGGTGGCGCGCGGCTTCGCTCTGGATGGCGCAGGCGTCGGCTGGATCAGCAATGGCGCTTCCATCCATTGGGCCGGAGCGATTGAATTCGATCCGTTTGACGCTAAAAACGTGTGGGTAGGCTCGGGCAATGGCCTGTTCAAGACCGCCAATATCGACGCCGCGACCACCACCTGGGCCTTTGACGTGGCCGGCATTGAGGAAACGGTGCCGTTCAACTTCGAGGCCGTGCCGAATGGCCCGCTGGTGTCGGTGATCGGCGACTTCGATGGCTTCCTCAACACCGATCCGGCGCAATACGGCATCCAGCACAGTCCACAGATGGGCACCACCAGCGGACTGGCGGTGGCCGCGCTGGATGGCCGCATCATGGCACGTGCCGGATCGTCGCTGTACTACAGCAGCAACGGTGGCGCCAGTTGGAACAAATCGGCTGTGATTAATGGCGCGCAGGGGCAACTGGCGCTGTCAGCCGATGGCTATGTGCTGCTGCACAGCCCTGCGGACTCCACCACCAGCTACCGCTCGACCAACTACGGTGGCAGCTGGACGCCGGTCACCGGCCTGGCGGTTAACAATGCGCGCCCGGTGGCCGATCCGGTCAATCCGGCCAAGTTCTATGCGTATGACGGCGGCAGCCTGCTGGCCAGCGTCGATGGCGGCGTCAGTTTTGTGGCCAAGGGTAGTCCGGGTTCCGGCGGCTCCAGCATCATTCGTGTGGCGCCGGGCAGGGAAGGCGACGTGTGGGTGTGCCTGAACGGCGGCGGCTTGACGCGTTCCACCGATTCCGGCGCCAGCTTCAGCAAAATCGCCAGTGTCAATCAATGCGGCGCGATTGGCTTCGGCAAGGCGGCGCCGGCATCGTCCTATCCCACGCTGTACATGATCGGTACGGTCGGCACCACGCAGGGCGTGTTGCGTTCCACCGACGCCGGTGCCACTTGGGTACGCGTCAACGATGACGCTCACCAGTACGGCGGCAGCGGCAATGCGCACATGATCAATGGCGACACCAATGTGTATGGCCGCGTCTACATGAGTACCGCCGGGCGTGGCATCGCCTACGGCCAGGTGGACGACAGCGGTGACGTCGCTGTGACGGCGGTGGCGAACGGTCCTGGCACCAGCCAGCCGGTCAACCAATGCAGCTACGTGGTCACGGCAGCATGGCAGGGCGGCTACAACGCGGCGGTACGCATCACCAACAACCGCAGCACCGTTATCAGCGGCTGGTCGGTCACCTGGACCTATACAGACAACTCAGTGGTGCAAGGGTACTGGAACGCCGCCGTTACAGGCAGCAGCCCGACCTATACAGCGACACCTAATCAGAGCTGGAATCACGACATTTATCCTGGCAATACAGTGGAATTCGGGATGACGGTCAGTGGCTCGGCCATCCCGGTCGTCACCGGCGATGCATGTAACTAAAAAAGGGGAGACCATGAAAAAATTTCTGATCGGCCTGGTGGCCGGCCTGACGCTGATGCTGGTGGGCCAGGCACAAGCAGCGGTGGACTTTGAAGACCTGCACGCGGATGGCGATTTGACCGCGCTGCTCAGCCCCTATGCAGGGCTGCAGTGGAGCGAGGATTGGTACTACGGCGATACCACCGTCGAAGGCTATGACAACGGCGCACACTCCGGCATCTCCTTTGTCACCAACGGCTATGGCGTGGACAATCTGGGCATCAGCAGCGCCACCGCCTTTAACTTTGCTGGCGCGTGGTTCGCAGCGCCCAACACCAACGGCGCGGTCGCGAGCTGGATCAACATTACCGCCTACGATGCTGCCGACCACGTGATCGGCAGCACCGGCAATGTCAGCATCGGCCTGGGCTACCAGTGGGTGGCGGCGAATTTCAGCAATGTTTCGCGCCTGAGCATCACCCGTGACGACGGCTGGTTTGTGATGGATGACTTCATCACGCAAAGCGCGGCGCCGGTGCCGGAGCCGGGTTCGGTCGTGATGCTGATGGCGGGGCTGACACTGCTGGTGTGGCGCGCTCGCCGCAGGCTGCAACTGCCGGCTGCGTTGCTGGCCATGTTGGCGGTGTGCGGCGCAGCGCAGGCGCAGAGTTGCGGCACCGGGGGCGGCGCCACCGTCTGCCTGAGCGCCGCCGGCTCGTCCGACAACATCAAGCTGACGTGGACCGTCACCGGCACCGTCACCGGCCTGCAAATCTACCGCGACACCGACAGCGACGCCACCGGCCGTACCCGGGTTGCGATTCCGGCGGCCAGCGCCACCACCTACACCGATACCACGCCCACCATCGGCGTACCGTATTGGTACTGGGTCAAATTCACCACCAGCAGCGGCGGTTCCAGCTCCGGTTCCGCCACCGCCGTACGCGTGGGCGCCATGCGCAGCCTGACCAGCGTGCAGCTGTCCGCATTGATGTCGCCGGGCTGGAATCTGGGGAATTCGCTGGAAGCCATTGGGGGCGAAACCGCCTGGGGCAACCCGCCGGCCAATCAGGCGCTGTTCACCGCCGTGAAGGCGGCCGGCTTCAAGACCGTGCGCATTCCGGTATCGTGGAGTCAGTACGCGGACGCTAACTACAACATCAGCGCCAGCTGGATGGCGCGCGTGAAGGAAGTGGTGGACGCGGCCCGCAGCGCTGGCCTGTATGTGATGATTAATGTGCACTGGGACGGCGGCTGGCTGCAGCCAACCTACGCCGCGCAATCGACAGCCAATGCGCGCCTGGCCAAGTTCTGGACCCAGATCGCCACCACCTTCCAGTACTACGACGATTACCTGCTGTTCGCCGGCACCAACGAAGTGATGGTGGATGGCGTCTACACCGCGCCAACCGCCGAAAACATCGCGGTGCAGAACGGCTTCAATCAAGTGTTCGTCAACACGGTGCGCGCGACCGGCGGCAACAACGCCAGCCGCCACCTGATCGTCCAGGGCTACAACACCAACATCGACTACACCTACGCGACCAATACGGTGCCAACCGACAGCGCCACCAGCCGCCTGATGATGGAGGTGCACGACTACGATCCATACAACTTCACGCTGAACACCAGCAGCGCGATCTGGCAATGGGGCAGCATCGCCACCGACACTGCGGCCACCGAAACCTGGGCCAACGAATCCTACGTCGATGCCCAGTTCCAGAAGATGAAGACCCGCTTCATCGACAAGGGCGTGGCGGTGATTCTGGGGGAGTACGCGGCCAGCCAGCGCACCGAGTACGATGCGGCCGGCAAATACCGTCAGTACTGGGACCAGTACATCACCAAGTCAGCCTACCAGCACGGGATGGTGCCGGTGTACTGGGACAATGGTCCGACCACCAACCATCAATCCGGCCTGTTCAACCGGTCCACTGGCGCACAGGTGTATCCGGCGGTGATCACGGCCATCGTCAACGCGGCAAAATGAAAAAAGCCGGGCAGGTGCCCGGCTTTGTCGTTACAGCGATTTCAGGAAGGCCAATAGCGCCTCGCGGTCAGTCTTCGACAGATTCTCGAAGCGCTGGCGCGATTTGGCCGCCTCGCCATCGTGCCACATGACAGCCTCGGTCAGATTACGCGCGCGGCCATCGTGCAGGTAGCCGACCTTGGTGCTGTTGCCCATCACCTTGTCGGTATAACCGATGCCCCACAGCGGCGCGGTACGCCACATATTGCCCTTGGCCTGGCCTTCGACGAACTTGTCGGCCAATCCAGTGCCCATGTCGTGCAGCAGCAGATCCGAATACGGACGAATGGTCTGGTTACGCAGTTCTGCAAACAGATGGCCGCTGCCAGTCTTCATCTCCACCGTGTGGCACGCCGAGCAGCGCATGGTGGTGAACACCTTGGCGCCCGCCGCCACCTTGACCGGATCCACATTCATCTCGTCGATCGGCGCCACGCCTTTCGGGAAGCCGCTGGCCAGGCTGCGTTGTGCCGGCACGGCCACCAGCGCCAGATAGCGCGACAGCGCTTGCAGGTCATCTTCGGTGATGCCTTTTTGCGCGGCGGCGGCCTGGCAACCGGCGGGATCGGTATTGCACGAGCGGTTGCGGTACACCGGCGAGACCACCGACATATCCTGCAGCAGCGCGGACGCGGCCTGCTGGCGCAAGGTCGCCTTGGATGCCTTCCAGCCGAAGCGGCCCAGACGCACCGCGCCACTCTCCGGATCGTAGACATAGTTCGCCACACCTTTGACGCCATCCACGTCCGCCGCGCCGGTGGCACGCGCCAGGATGTCAGCTTCCGCTACCGCTTCCAGCAGCCCGGCGCCGATGATAGGCTGGGCGGCGCGCAGCGATACCGTATCCGGCACCGGACCTTCAAACGCCAGCACTGGCTTGCGCAGTTCCACCGTGCTGCCATCGGCCAGCGTCTTGATCGTGCTTTCGAAACTGCCGACGCGCACGCCGGTGCCCCAGTTCTGCGGCGTTCCGGAAGAGGACAGGGCATTCATCTGCACCGTGGTGCCATACAGCGGATGTGGCGACTGCACACCGGCCGCACTGGTGGACGCCACCCGCACCGACATGCTGTCCAGACGCTGATTCAGCGTGGTCGGCGCTACACTGCGGCCGTTATTCACGTGGCAGGCAAAGCACGACGACTGATTGAACAGCTGTCCTTGCAGGCCGACCGCCGCATCATAACGATCATTCCCCGGCTCGTTATGGTCGCCGGTGGTGAAGTTGGTATGGAACAGGCGCCGCCCCTCGACGAAGCGCTGCATATTCTGCATGCCGACATTGGTCTGCGGCTGTTGGAACATGAACAGCGCGTTGTCCGAATAGTTGTACGACACCGAACCCAGGCCGCCGGACAGCGTTTCCGCCGGCAGCGGCACCGAATTCAGACGCGGCTGCACGCCATACCATGGCTTCAGACCCTGACCCACCACATACACCCACTCATACGAGTAGTAGCGGATGCCGCCGTTGTCGCCCTTGGCCAGCATCGACTCGGTGGTCGAGAACATCGATGGCGACACTTCGATCACATCGCCCTGTACCAACGGACGCGCGGCGATGTTCTTGCCCTCGATCGGGAAGCCATTGGTATCCAGCGCCGTCATGCCCGGATACTCCTTGACCAGCAAGGTGCAGGCGCCGTTGATGCCGTTGGTGGTGGCCAGCTTGTTATTGGCCGGGTAGGCGATCGGCTTGCAGACCTTGACGCTGTCGTCCACCAGTTGGCCCGGCGCCATCCAGCCGTAGCCGGTCACGCCCGGCCGGTCGATGGCGCGGAAGAAGGCCACGCCACCTTGCAGGAAATCGACCGTGGAGTACTGGTTGACGATCAGTTGCGGCTTGGTCACGCCAGCCACGCGGCTGTTGTCGATGATCTCCATGCCCCAGGTGCGGTTCTTGAAGTACTGCGGCACAAAGGTCAGATAATTGCCCGGACCTTTATCGACCGGCAGCCCGGTGACCGGGTCCACCGTTTCGTTCAGGCCATAGCCGATTTCATTCCATTCCTCGCCACGTTCGCGGCCGTGACGCGCCAGGCCGCGTGCGCCGAAGCGGGTGACCAGGGTGCCGTCGGCCAGCGTGAACTGCAGCGATTCCAGCGGCTCGGCGGCGGCAGGCAAGGGCGCCCAGCCGGCGCCGCTGGCCGGGAACTTGAACGCCGACGTGGTTGACGAGGACAGCGAGTTGTCGCTACCCGGCGTCTTGAACGACACCTCAAACAGCGAGTAGCCATACTGCGTGGCGCGCGCCACGCCCTGCAACCGAATATAGCGCGCGTTGACGCCCAGGTTGAAGAACTCCTCGGTGCCGCCCAGGCCATTGCTGACAGAGCGGATCTGCGTCCACGCCTGACCATCGTCTGAGACCAGCAGGTTGTACTGCTTGGCGTAAGCGTTCTCCCACAGCAGCTTCATATAGCCGACCTGGGTCTTGGCGCCGAAGTCGAACTGAATCCAGGCGCCGTCCTCAAACGCGCTGGCCCAGCGCGTGGTGGTGCTGCCGTCGATGGCATTGGTGGCCGAATTGCCCGGGTTTTCCAGCGCCGACGAGGTCGCCGTCACCGGTTTGATCGCCACGCCAGGCTTGGTCGGGTCGACCGTCACCGGCTCGGTGGTTACCGGATCGGTCGACACGCTGCCGCCGGAATAGGCCTGGATTTCAAAGATCGAATAACCGTAGTTGGTCGAACGCTTGACGCCCTGCATGCGCAGGTAGCGGCCCTGGCCGTTCAAGCCGGTCCAATCCTCGCTGCCGCCCTGGCTGTTGTCCACCGTCTTGATGGTGGTCCAGTTCAGGTTATCGTCCGACACCTGCAACTGATACTGCGTGGCGTGGGCGTTTTCCCAATCGATGTGGACGTGGTTGATGACCTTGCTGCTGCCATAGTCCAGCGTCAGCCACTGGGTGTCGCTGAACAGGCTGCTCCAGCGGGTGGTCAGATCATGGTCGATGGCGGCGGCGGCCGACAAATCGCCGCGTTCGGCACCGCTGGCGGTGGCCGCGACCGGTGTCAGCACCGCCTCCGGACTGGCCGCGAGCGCGCTCATCATGCGCGCCGGGCCGGCGCTGGCGGTGTCCTGGGTGCCGTCACTGCCACCGCCACAGGCGGCTAGTGTCAGGCTGATGGCGAGTGGAAGTCCTGTTGTGGTGAAACGTTGAAAGGTTTCCAGTGATCGCTGTCGATATGGAAGTTTTCTCATGCTATCCCCTTGGCTTGTGGCTGGTAGTGGCTGGAAGAGTGGAAGTTGCCTAGCGGTCAATCCGCGAGCGACGCGCATTTTGCTATAGAAAAAGTTTTAACAGCGCACGAATCAACAGGAATCCGGGCGCTGCTAAATTATTTCCGTGCGGCAACTTCGGTGAAGATAGCTTGCGTACTATTGCCTGTCAAGCCAATTGGACAGATGTGCAACAAAAACGCCACAGGGGTATGAATGCACGCGGCAGAAAGCCGCGTGCGAGGTGAAAATCGCTCAAGCGCGTGGGCGCTGGCGATGGAAAACGAGGGGGCTGTAAGGAATATTCGACGGTGGCGCCGACTTCAGAATGCCGGGCTTCATGGCGCCCACCACGTGCATCTCGCATGGTTTGCAGTCAAAGCGCAGGGTGTAGGTTTCGTCGCCGCTGACCAGGGTCATCGGCTCGGCCCGCACCTGGCCCTGCACACCTTGCACGCCTTTGGCCTGCTTCGGGCAAAGATTGAACGAAAAGCGCAGGCAGTGCTTGGTGATCATCAGCGGCACTTCGCCGGCTTCCTCGTGCGCCTCGTAAGCGGCGGCGATCAGCTGCACGCCGTGCTTATGATAGAAGGCACGCGCCTTTTCGTTGTAGACGTTGGCCAGATAGCTCAGCTGCGTCTCCGGATAGGTGGCTGGCGGCTCGGCCGGCGCCTTGCGCTGTGGACGGTCCCAGGCCGCCAGACGCACCGCCTCATGTGCCTCGATTGCCTCGCGGCGCAGCGCGTTAATGGCGGCCGATGGCACAAACCACGGCTGCGACAGCTTCAGTTCCACGCTGTCGGCCACGAACATGGTGTTGCCCAGCTTGGCCAGGCTGCCGCGCAGCGAAGCGTCGGCTTGCTCGGCGTTCTGCGCCGGCTGCAGCGCGATGGTGGCGCTGGTGTCGCTCAGATAACCATCTTCGTCGCACAGCGACAGGCGCAGGCCACCGTTCTGTTCGCTCAAGGTCAGATGCACGCCGACCTTGCGGTCTGCCGATTTCTTGTTCAGCGAGGCTTCCCAGTGGTGATCGCGGTTGCGGTTGACGGACAAGCCGACTTTCAGGCCGGGCAGGGTGCTGATGGTCTCGTTCGGGAACACGCGCCAGACCTGGCCTTCGTCGTTTTCATCCAGCTTCTTGACCACATTGGCCTGGATGCCGTGGACTTCACGCTTGTGCATGTAGTTCAGGCCGTCGCCATTGGCCATGGCGGCATTGGTCACCACGTCGAAATGGTCGGTGCCGACGCGGCTGACGGTGCCCAATTCCACGCCCACATATTTAGGGCTGTCGAAGGCGCCGATATCATCCAGGCGGCCGTTGGCGAAGTAATCGGTGTGGCCGCGGTGGAAGGTCTTGTCGACATCCGGCGTGAAGAAAATCTCGGTGCTGCCGCTGGCGGCGCGCGTGAACTCGGTACGGCGCTCCAGAATCTCGTCCAGCAGCAGACGGTAATGGGCGGTGATGTTCTTCACATAGCCCATGTCCTTGTAGCGGCCTTCGATCTTGAACGAGCGGATGCCGGCGTCGACCAGCGCTTCCAGGTTGGCGCTCTGGTCATTGTCCTTCATCGACAGCAGGTGCTTTTCATAGGCGACCACGCCGCCCTTGCTGTCGCTCAGCGTGTAGGGCAGGCGGCAGGCTTGGGAGCAGTCGCCGCGATTGGCGCTGCGGCCGGTGTCGGCGTGCGAGATGTAGCATTGGCCGGAATAGGCCACGCACAGCGCGCCGTGGATGAAGTATTCCAGCGGCGTATCGACTTCGCTATGGATTTTTTTGATCTGCTCGATGGTCAGCTCGCGCGCCAGCACCAGCTGCGAGAAACCGACGTTGCCGAGGAATTTGGCCTTGTCCACGGTGCGGATGTCGCACTGGGTGCTGGCGTGCAGCTGGATAGGGGGCAGGTCCATTTCCAGCAAGCCCATGTCCTGCACGATCAGGGCATCGACGCCGGCCTCGTACAGCTGCCAGATCTGCTTGCGGGCGGCGTCCAGTTCGGCGTCATGCAGAATCGTGTTGAGGGTAACGAAAATGCGCGAACGGTAGCGATGCGCGAACTCCACCAGGCGGGAGATTTCCTCGATTGAATTGCTGGCGTTGTGACGCGCGCCGAACGCCGGGCCGCCGATATAGACGGCGTCGGCGCCGTGCAGGATCGCTTCACGGCCGATCTCGGCGGTTTTGGCGGGCGACAGCAGTTCAAGCTGGTGGGCTAGCAGAGTCATGGCTTGATTCCTTACGTGTGAAGGCGGGAATTATAGCGAAATCAAGGGCTTAATACGAGAAATTTGACGTCAGGCCATGCTATATTGACCATTCCTTGTGGTCGTAATTCCCGGGTGACAAACAGGCTCTTTCGAGCCTGGCATCGAGAGTCCGCTTGCGTTGTATCAAACCGTGCGACAGACGTGAGCGGAGACTTTAGCTTATTGCAAAGTGTGCAAGCGTTTTGACATAGCGTGGGGATATGCATGGAACAGCATGAGGAGCGGCCTTCGGTCGCCGGTGTGATTACCGAAGTCTGGCTCAGCGGCTGTGCGCTGCATTTGGGCCGGGAAGAGACCGCGTTTATCGCAGGGATACATGCGTACCTGCAACATACCACTATCCTTAGCCTGGATGAGCAGTCGTTGCGCCGAGTGTATGCCGTAGTGTTTGAATTGGCCAACGCCGGAACAGACACCGAAACGCAGCGCGCCACGTTCATCATCGCCCGTCTCCATGCGCAAGGCGTACTATTGCGCATCGACTCCGGCGGATGGTCTTACGAAGGCGAGTACGCATTGTCGCCGCTGGGAATGGCGCTGGCGGAAGGCATGCAGAACGAACGCACGCTGACCCGGCGCAGTCTGGAATTCATGTTGATGCGCATGCGTACCGAACTGGCCCAGGTGCTTGCGGCAGCAGCAGAGGGCGGAACGCATGAACACTGGGAAATGAAAGTCATCTTCCCGATGCGCGACGTGATGCTGGAAATGATGGCTGCGGTCGAGAAGCGGCAACTGGGACTGGACGCCGCCCATAAGCGGCTGCGCCAGCGAATTACCGAATTGTTCGACAGTGAGTGGTTGGTTGCTGCAGACAGCTGCAAGGAGATGGTGAGCAGCGTCGACCGGACGCTGAGCGAGCTGAACGCGGTGTTGTGCGAACACGTGGAGTCGCTGCAGCGGCAATTGTTGAGTTTGTCTGAGCTCGCGGTCAGCCACGCTGAACTGTCGCCAGTGGTGGAGCGCGCGCAGAACCAGTTGTTGCGGCTGGCCGCCTGGGGCGCGCGCCGGCACGAAGACTGGGCCCAATATTACGCCAACGTCCAGATCTATATCCGTTACTTTGTTCAGACTGACCCCGATAACCGATTGCGCGGCCGGCTGGTCGAGCAAATACGCCAGTTCCAGGATCGCCCATTCGGTCTGGTACTGGTGGCGCCGGAACCGTTCCGTCACATGCGCGAGGTGCTGAAGCCCGAGGCCACCGTTTCGCTCGCGGTGCCAAACGACATCTTGCTTGCTCAAGGATTGCAGGAGCGCGTCGAAGCTGAGCCCGACCGTGTCGAACAGGCGGTGGCGGCACTGGTCCAACGGCTACTCGGCGAAGGCGATATCGACATTGTGGCGGCGGTTCGGGACATCGCCGTCGACTTTACCGACGAAGAGCGCTTCACTCTGCTATCTCACGTCACGCCCGAGCTGCTGAAAAACGGTAGCACGCATGAGACGATGTTGCCCCAGCCATGGATTGCGCTGTCGCTGCGGCTGGAAGCGCAAACGCTCAAACTGCGGCTGCCGGCCGGGTTGCCGCAGCTGCAGCGCGCACCACCGTTCAACGTGAAGGAGCCGGAATGATCTATCACACCCTGGAAGAGGTGATCGAGGACCCGATGTTCGCGCGCGCCGACCTTGCCTTGCGCCGCGGCCGACATATCGGCCCCGATTATGATACCGCGCTGTTTGATTTTCTCAGCAGTACGAGCAAGCTGATGGAACGCTTTTACAGTTACTTCAGCGTCGCCCTGCTGCAGGGGAGCGAGGGCTACTTCTATCTGCTGCCCGACCGGCTGGCGGTGCCGCCACCGCTGGGACTGCGCAAGTTGTCTGTCATGGAAATGCTGACCGGCCAGACCCTGGCCCTGATGCGACTGGATCACAAATGGTTGGAAACCAATCACCGGATACCGGATCTCGCTATCTTCGGGCTGATGGAGCAATTACTTGGCGAGCAAGGACTGATACGGCTGGCCGGCAGAAGGCGCGGCAAGGACCTGGGCCAGGATGCGCGTAAATTGCGCGAAGCATTTGCCATGGCGCTACGGACGCTGGAGCGGCTGGGGTTCGTGCGACGCGAAGGCCGTGGCGAACTGGGTGTGGTGGTGCCGCTGTCGGCTGTGATGCGCTTTGCCGATCCGGTGCGCGGCGCCGAGGAGCTGGAACTGGCGCTGGGCCGCCTGATTGCCGAAGGACAGATTAAAGAAGACGATGACGAAGCCGACCCTGACACTTGACCGGAGGTTGAGATGAAACTGTATCGCACATATGCAAGACGGCTGGTAATTGCCAACTGGAAGGGGATCGTATTTCACTGTTTTGACCTGGACCGCCACGTGACTGGTCTGGAGGGCCAGAATGGCTCGGGGAAGACTACGGTCATGGCGGCATTTGTCACCGCGATTTTGCCCAACCTGCGCCTGCTGGAGTTCAAGAACATCAACGGTGCCGTGAGTGCCACGCGCGGTGATGGCGGTTTGTGGGGGCGGCTCGGTGAGCAGGGCATCAGTTATGCCGTGATCGAGTGGATCACTCCGCGTGGCAAGAGTATATGGGCCGGCGTGGCCCTGCTGCGGGGAGCTATGCCGGCCATCGATGTGAAGAGTTTCATTATTGAAGACGTGCCGACCGAAGCCAGTCCGTACGAGATCCTGCTGGTGCGTGATGGAGAACGCAGCGTGATCCCGCAACTGAACGCGTTGCGAGATCAAATCAACTTTCGTGGCGGAAAGCTGACCATATGCAAGACCTTGGCCGAGTACATGAAATCGCTGTTCGATCTCGGCATTACCCCCTTGCCTATGACCACACACGAGGAGCAGGAACGGTTTTACCGGGTGTTGTCGACCTCGATGCAAGGCTCCGCGTTGGCCAGCCTGATCCAGACCGGCCTGCGCGATTATCTGCTGCTGGAAGATGCCACGCTTGAGCGCCGTACCGTATTGATGCGCGACGCGCTTGAACAATGCCGTATTACCCGTGGTCAGCTGGACGAAGCTGAAAAAGCCCATGCCGAAATCAGTGGCTTGTTTGATGCCGCTTGGAAGATGACATCGTTTGCGCTGTTCGGCGCACTGGGCCGATACGAGCAGGAGCTCGGCAACTGGCGTCAGCAAGCCTGCTTGGCCAAGCAGGTGCGCAGGCGTCATGCCTGTGATACCGAAAAGGCCGCGGGATTACAGGAGCTGGTGGACTCGCTAAGCCTGCAACTCAGCACTACTGAGCAGCAGGCGCAGGCCGCGTCCATTGACTTGCAGAGCAAGGAGCAGGCACACAAGCTGCGCACCCA
Organism: Duganella guangzhouensis; assembly: GCF_009674535.1. GTDB lineage: Bacteria > Pseudomonadota > Gammaproteobacteria > Burkholderiales > Burkholderiaceae_D > Rugamonas > Rugamonas guangzhouensis. The sequence continues at coordinate 40,072 of NZ_WKJK01000009.1, read as the reverse complement.
ACTGCAAACCGCTGACGAGGAGCGCGCCGAGCTGACGCAGTCTGCCGCAGCTGCCCGCCTTCAATGTGAACAATATGAGCTTGCGGAAAGGCAGGCCATGCTGGTGCAGCAGCGCGCGGAGGATGAGCACACGCGCTTGGCCGAAGAATTGGGCAACACTCAGCAAGCCTATGAAGGATTGATACGGCGCGTGACGGAGTTGCGTATCGCACGGGAGCACTGGGCCGCAGCCCAGGCGGTGATGGTGCCACTGCGTGTAGACCAGCACACCGCAGCAGCCATCAAGAACGTGGTCGATGTGCAGTACGAGGTGGCGACATTGCGCCAGACCGATGCGCAGGCGCGCTTCGATGCGTTTGACCAGCAACGGGAGCGATTTGAAAATTTGTACGCCAAAATCAGCAAGTTGGCGCGGGCGCAATCGAAAACGCCACCGTCCATGCAGGGCGCGCATGCCTACGCGATGGCGCTGGAGGTACGGCGGCGCGAACAACTTGTCGCTGCCGATGCTATTGACAGGCTGGAGCACGATCTCGCATACGCCCGCAATACTGCTGGCGAACAGCGGGCGGTTCGTCAGCAGGCGGAAAAATTGGGTATTCATAGCGGTGCCGAGTTGAGCGACGCGCAGGCCATGGTTCATGCGGAACTGGCTAAAAACCAGACGGAGCAAAATGCATTGGGCATTGAGCTGGCAACGCGTCAGGAGCGCTTGCTGGAAGTGAAAGGCAAGTTGCCGACGCTGCAGGAAGCGCTGCGCTGCTACCAGTTGGCGAGTAACTTCCGTGCCGAGCTGGCGGCACTTGACACGGCGTGGTCCCCGCTGACATCGGCAGCCGAAGTCCAGCGCATGGCTGATCTCAAGCGGCAGGAGCAATTCGTGGTGCAGGAACACCGCGGCGTGGCCGAAAAGGATTTATATCTGCTGCGTCATCGAATAGGTCAGCTGGAAAGTAGCACCGGCACGCTGGACCCGCGTATCGCCACGGTCGCGGCCCATGTCGAAGGCTCGTTGCTGGCCCAACGTTTTGATGATCTGGCCGCAGGGGAGGCGGCCACCACTGAAGCACGGCTGGGCCTGTTCGCAGATGCCATCGTGGTTGACCAGCCGGCGCATGCGGCCCGTCTGGCGGCAGAGCTCGGCGATCGCCCGGATACCCTGCTTTTCATGTCTGAACAACTGGCCCGGCAATCGCTCGATGCCATCAGTCTTGATGATAGCGAGCTGGTCACGCAAGGCAAGTTGCCACAACTCCTGGCACGGCTCACGCGCCGGCCCGAGCGACCGGTGCTGGGGCGCCGCGCGCGCCAGCTGGAGATGACCCGGCTGAAGAACGATGTCACCATGCTCGAAGCGGCGCTGGCAGGCCTGCATGAGCAGGCGCGTACGCTGCAGCGGAGTCTCGGTCTCGCATCGGACTGGCTGGCGCTCGGCAGCGCTGCCTGGGAGCCGAACCCCGAACCAGCTTATCACGCCTTGCAGGTAGAAGTGAGGACGCTCACCCAGACCATTGCAACCTTGCAGGCGCGGGCGGACAGCTTGCGCGAGCAGGCCGTCCGCGCCGATCACCGCCGTGGACGACTGGTCGAGCTGGAGTCGCGGCGCAGTTTGCTGGATCCACCGTTGTTTGCGCAAACGGTGTTGCAATTGGAACGTGAGCTGAAAGCGGGCCAGGAGGCGCGCGCATGGCTGCGACAGCACGGCGATGCGGTGACGCAGATCTTGGCAGAATTGCCGATTTTGGCGGCGGTGCCTGTGGCCGGCCAGCTGCAAGCGCTGGAACAGCAAATGGCACGGCTGACCTCCAGCCGCGCACATCTTGCGCGGCAACGCGATGCGCTGCAGCGGTTGCTGAGCGTGATCGATCATCTGGACCGTGACGACGACGAGCGGCAGTACCATGAACAGGGGAGTGTGATCGACGCCCTGAAAAAAAAGCTTACGCCAGCGAAGACACTACTGGATATCAGCCGGGGCCAACTGAAGGAAGCGCGGGAACTCACGCGCTCAGCAGCAACCAGTAACGCGCTGCAACAGGGCAACCTACAAGCGAAAGAGGCGCAGTGCCTATCCCTTCAGCAAGAACTGGCCGCCACCGGCGCCACCGGCAGCACCGACGAAGTGTGCTTGTCTCGGCGCCACCTGGAACGCCTTCGTGCCCTGCTGGCGCAGCTGACGCCGGCGCGCGAAGCTGCCAACAAGCAGCACATTGAGGCGGTCACTTTACTTGGCAGCTTGACTGACGTGATGGCGGCGCAGGACAAGGCGGCCACCCAGCAGTTGTCGGTGTTGCGGGGCGAGCGCCAGGCGAAGCGCGAGTTGCAGCGCGTGGTGGACGAGTTGGGCCTGCATGGAAAAATTGACACTACGGCCAATCGGCAAAAGCATTTGCCGCCCGGAAGCCCTATTAACGCTTTTCACGCGTCTCAGGAGCAGCAGGGGATCTTGCTGGAGCGTCTGAGGTCATATCCCGACGTGCTGGAAAAGGTGAAGCGTATTGAAGGATTTGCCGAGGATGCCGGCAAGCGCAGGGCGATCCAGACATTGCACGCTTGGCAGCGAGTGCGGCTGCATATCGAGCAGCGGATTCCGCGTACCATTGCCACCGCCGACGATCCTCAACTGGCACTGGCGCAAATGACCGAAAAATTGGGCGAGTTGCGACGTACTTTGCTGGTGCAGGAACAAGACATGCGGAACCGCTCGTCCGGCTTGGCGGATGGCATTAGCGTGCGTCTGCGCTCAGCAAGAGCGCTGGTCAACCGCCTTAGTCATGAGCTGGAGCAGGTCCGCTTCGGATCGATACAGGGCCTGACGATCAAGTCCAGTCAGCCGGAGGACATGGAGACGATGCTGAACTGTCTGCGACAGCATAACCAGCTGTCGTTGTTTGATTCTGGCTTACCGCTGGAAGAAACGCTGGCGCAAATGTATCACCGCGAAACGGGCGGAACCATCAAGGGTACGAAATTACTCGATTATCGCAACTATCTGCGCCTGCATCTTGAAGTCCAACGTCTGAACGGTAAATGGGAAGCGACCGACGGCCTGTCGACAGGTGAGGCGATCGGAGTGGGCGCGGCAGTGCTCATTATGATCTTGCGCACGTGGAATGATGAAGCGAATCGCCTGTCCGGCGCTGCCGGCTATGCCATGCAACAAATTCTGCTGGATGAGGCAAACCGGCTTGATCAATCCGCACTCGATACCCTGACGGAGTTTTGCCAACGCATGGACGTGCAGGCGCTGGTAGCGGCCCCCGGCTTGGACAAGCCGCGGCGATCCACGGTGTTTCAGCTCCAGCGCAGTCTGCGGGGGAGGGAGGAATATGTCACCATCCGCGGCACTCGCATGAGCGCATGAACTGGGATGATGATTCTGTGCGGGCAGGGGCCTTGCGGCTATTGCTCACACGTCGGTTGACAAGCACGAAGGCGGCCGCATCGTGGCTGCTGCAACTTGAGCAGCTTGGACTGATCGGGCCAACTCGCCGCAGTGGAGAATATCAGCTACACGCCGAGAAGGTGGACGTGCTGCGCTGCTATCTGCTGCAGCGGTGGCCGCAACTGCCGGAAGTGGAAGCGGCGTTTTCCGCCAACCCGCAGAGCATTTCGACGGCCGCGTTGCGGGCGCAGCGGCGATCATCGCTAATACTGCCGGCGGGCATCAGCCGGCTGAATCGCAAAACGTGGGCGGCGTGGGCCGGCGCGCATTCCAAGTCGGGCCAGCGCGCGCCTCCTGAAGGCGTACTGTTGACGACCGATGAGGTATTGCGCCTGCGACCAAACGCGGGCTTGGAGATGGTGGGGGCAGGGAGCAGAATGGAGTTGGACGCCTGCTTGGCGTTACTGGGCGAGGTATCGATACCGGAGCGGGCGTTGACAGGGGAGTGGCAGCTGGCCGGCGTTATGCCGCGATTGATCCTCACGGTGGAAAACCTGGGCGCTTTTGTGGACTTTCCTCTTGTGCCCTCCGTACTGATGCTGCAGGCGCCGGGCTGGAATGCAGGGTTGGCAACGAAGTTCATCGCCCGCTTACCCGACAATATTCCGTGGTTGCACTTCGCCGATCTCGACCCCAATGGCTTACGCATAGGCTTATCTTTGCGCTGTGCTGCCGACGGGAGGCGACCTGCGCCATGGATTCCCCGCGCGGCCGGCACGTTGCTATCTACTCATGCGTTGCCGCTACCGCAGCCGTGGCCAGTGCAGGACCTGCCGGCGTCGTTACTGTCTGGGCCGATATTGCATGAACTGGTTACCAGCCAACGCTGGATAGAACATGAGTCATTGGTGCTACTGCCTGAATTTGCGCGAGAACTATATGAACTGGCAAGTCTCGCTTGATGACAATAACGCGATATATATCGGACGCGCGACCTAAGATGAAACAAGGGCTTGGAATTGCCGCGACTACAGCTATAATGTTAAATATACTTAACATTACTTAGTTTTAACCTTGGTTTTAACATGAATCTTGCACAAATTGGCGGTGAAATTCATATCAAGCGTGTCCAGGCCGGCCTGCTGCAGGAGCATCTGGCCAAGTTTGCGGGTCTGTCCCGCGTCACGATTAATCAACTGGAGAATGGGGCGCTGAAGGACTTGGGCTACACCAAGCTCAAGGCCGTGATGGACATTTTGGGTATCGACATGGAAACAGTACAGCCCTCTGGATTGAAAAGTGCGCTAGTGATCGCTGCGCGCAGCATCAGCACCAGTTACCGGGATGTCGTGACGCCCGAGATGCTTTCGCTGATGCTGCGTTCTGGCCAGGCGCCTGAACAATTCCAGCCACACCTGATGACGTTGCTGGATGAAACCCCGCTGCCGGTCGTCGTCAAGGCTGTGACCGAGGCGGCGACGCCCGACGTGCCTGCGAGAAAAATCATGAAAAACCTAAGCTCGTGGGCCGAGCAGTGGCAAGTATGCAGAACGGTCTGGTGATGGCGGGCGATCCGGGCATCCCTACGATATGGGAGACGCTGTTCGCCAATGCCCTGACGGTCATCGGCGAGATCGCCCGCCATGGCCGTGCTGATCCGTTCTGGACTTTTGGCGGCGGCACGGTCCTGATGCTGCGCTACGGCCACCGTTTCAGCAAGGACATTGACATTTTCGTTCCCGATCCGCAGTCCCTGGGTTTCGTCACGCCTCGCCTGAGCAAGGTCGCTGAGTCGATCACCAACGACTACGTCGAAGCGGCCAGCTACGTGAAGCTCTATCTCCCCGAGGGAGAAATTGACTTCGTGGCGGCGCCGAACCTGACCGCACCAGGCTTCGAGATTAAAACCATCATGGGGCAGGAGGTCCGGGTGGAAACCTCGGTGGAAATCATCGCCAAGAAAATGTGGCATCGGGGTGATCGCATCACGGGGCGCGATATCTTCGACTTTGCGTTGATTGCCGAGCGGGAGACCGAGGCACTCATGGCGGCGGCCGAATGGATGGTCCGCCATGCTGCCGCAGTGTTCCAGCAACTCGACGAGCGATATGCGCCGTTGAAAAAGCAATTCGAGGCGGTCGATGCCCTCAATTTTCACCCGACCTTTGACCAAGCCTGCGGCACCCTGAAAGCCATGCTAACAGCCATGGTCGAAGAACCGCCCCTGCGAAGAGACGACGCGACCAGTTGACATGAATTCTGGTAGCCCAGTCTAATCGACATTACTACCTATATTGTCGATCAATATAACTGTATGAAATACTGTATAATCGACTAGACGTTCATACAGTATTTTGTGCAGCCTGCAATGCCGGAAAAGAAATTCGACCTCATCAACCTGGACCCGTTTCCCTCCCAAAGCGGCGGCGCTGCGGAACGACGTTTTCGCGATCCCAACGCCCTGCGTAGCATCGCCGAAGACGCCATCACCGATGCCCGCACCGATAGCGAAATTGCCCGCGAATTCATCAGCCACGGCGAGCTGGGACCGAAATCGGTCGCCAACACCCAGAAAGAGCTGTTCCGCTTCCTGACCTGGTGCCGGGAGGAGGCAGGCAAAACGCTGCGCCAGCTGAATGTGGCCGACCTGAATCATTACAAGGAATTCATCAAGGCGCCGCCGCCGGACTGGGTGTCGACCACCAAATGGCCGCGCAACGATCCGCGTTATCGGCCGTTCAGCGGTCCGTTGTCGGACGCCAGCCGGCGCCAGGCCATGATCGCGGTCAAAGGATTGTTTGCGTACGCCGCCCAAACCGGCTATCTGCGGCGCGATCCGGCGGCGCTGGTCAAGCACGTCAAAACCATCGGCGCCAGCCGGATCACGCGCTATCTGACCTCGGACGCGCTCCAACTGGCGATCGCCACGGTTTCCGCGCGCGAGGCATTGACGCCAGCGGCGGTACGCCGGCGTGAGCGCGATCGTTTCCTGTTAATCACCTACATCCACACCGGCGCCCGCCTGAACGAAATCGTCAGCGCCAATATGGGCGCGTTCTACACCGAAGGCAACGGCCGCTGGTGGCTGGACGTCATGGGCAAAGGCGACAAACCGCGCCGCTTGCCGGTGCCGCCGGACATGCTGGCCGCGTTCCGCCAATACCGTGCCGCCTACGACTTGCTGCCGCATGCCGTGCGCAGCGACCACACGCCGCTGGTGCTGTCGAGCCGTGGAGCGGCGCTGGTCCGTATCACCGATGAAGCGGCGTCCGACGCGCTCAAGGCGATTTTCGCGGCCGCAGCCAGCGCGGCGGCCGGCATGGGCGACGTGGATATGGCCGCCACGCTGCGCCAGGCCTCGGCCCACTGGCTGCGGCACAGCATGCTGACCAACCACGCCAACAATGGCGTGCAACTGAAGACGCTGCAGGAAACCGCCGGCCACGCCAGCATCGCCACCACTGCGGCGTATCTGCATAAAACCGACAACGAGCGACACGACGAAATCCTGGCGTCGCTGAACGGCACACGTACCGTTACTTCTCAAAGTTAGATAGAATGGCTTGATGACTAAAGCAAGCAGATTGAAGACCGCTCCTGCCAAGACCGAGGAAGACAGCACCCGCGCAAGAATTCTGGATGTCGCGCTGCGGGAATTTTCCCGACTCGGGCTGAGCGGCGCCCGCATCGACGCGATCGCGGCCGAGAGCGGACTCAACAAGGCAATGATCTACTACCACTTCGGCAGCAAGAAAGACTTGTACGTGGCCGCGCTAAAGGAAAGCTATCTGCGCTTCCGCGAGATCGAGGGCGGGCTGGAGGTCGACGCCAGTCTGGCGCCGGTGCAGGCTTTGCGCCAGCTGGTCAGTGCAAGTTTCGACTTCCATGCGGCCCATCCCGAATTCATCCACATGGTGATGGGCGAGAACATCAACCAGGGCGAGTACATTCGCCAGATTCCGGAACTGCGCGCGATTAACCACTCCGCGATCACGCTGCTGGAACAGGTGTGCCAGCGCGGCATTGCCGAGGGCGTGTTCCGCGCCGATGTCGATCCGGTCGACCTGCACATGTCGATCAGCGCGCTGTCGTTCTATAACGTGTCGAATCGCCATACCTTCAGCTTCATCTTCGACCGCGACCTCGGGACCGCCGAGGTGCACGCCGCACGGCGCGCATCGGTGGTGGAAACCGTGCTGCGCGCGGTGTGCGTGCCCTGACTGCGGCTTAGAAAGTAATTTTGAGCTGGGTGCCGATCGCCAACGCGTTTTGCGTCGAGCGGTAGCTGAAAGCGCCCGGGTCGATGATGTACTGCACATCGGCCCGCACGCCCAGCCAGCGCAGCGGCTGCCAACCATAGCTCAGTTCGACCACGGTTTCACCGGCCGGCAGCGCGGCATAACCACCGATGTCGGGATCGGCGGCGGCGGCACTCGCGCGCAGACGCGGATTGACCTGCGCCCGCACCACGCCCAGCGCGACCGTATCGCGATCCCGGCCGGCGAAGGTGCCGGTCTTGACCAGGCCGGCCGCATACCAGCGTGTGATCTGCGCCGACGCCTGCGGGTTCGCCGTGATCTGACCGAACAGCGCCAGGCCGCGACCGGTGGCGCCGTCGCGCACGATCATCTGGTCCGCCAGCAGGTAAACACCGTAGCGTTCGCCCACCGTGCCGGCTTCGCCCTGACGCTTGGCCTGCGCGGTATCGTAGAGCGCGCCCAGCTTGTAATGGCCGGGCAATGCCGCACTGTTCGGCGCGCTGCCCGGCGCATATTCCAGCTCCAACGGCAGCACCACGCCCGTGGTGCCGGCGGCGAACGGACGGAAGGCGTTCTCCTTGTTGCCAAGTTTGGAATTGTCCTGGTAAACACCGCTGCGCAAATACAGTTCCGGCTGCAGCTGGTAACGGACAGCCGCGCCCCAGCGCGCATTCGGGTAGTTGTACCAGCCGCTATTTCCCGACATCGACAGCGGGTGCGCGCAAAACGCCGCGTTCACCAGCTGGCAACCCACGGCCATGCCGCCCAGGTCATTGCCCATGGCGAAAAAGCCGAGGCGCAGATTGAGCTTGTCGCCGAGTAGTTTCTGTTCAACGCTGGCCTCGCTGAGCCGCGTGTAAGAGCCGCCGGCGGCTTCCTGGACCGGCATCCGGTTGCCAATATAGTCGGCCGACACGCTCTCGCCACGCCGGTCGTTGATAGTGAAATGCAGCGTGGTGCCGGACCAGCCGGCGAGCAGCGCCATGTCGAAATCGGCACCCAGACGTACTTGCTGGGCATAGGTGCTGCCGCGCTGCAGACCGCCGCTGACGTTGGCAAACGTCTCGGAGACATAATCGCCACGCAAGTTCACGCCGGCCTTGGCGTAACGGGAGCGCGCGCCGCCCCAGTCCCCGGTGAGCGTGGACGATTCCGTTGACGTCTGCAAGTCGTCCGCTCGGGTGTCTGGCGAAGCAAGCGCGACGATAGCTACCAAAGCCGCCGGGCAGGTGCGCGCCCAAGCGCGTGGACGGCGGACGCCGTCGCGCCGGGACCGCGCCATAAGTTCATTTTCGTATTGCATATATCGTTTCAAACCAAATCAGATCATTATTTTTTCAATGCATAGGCGATCACGTAGTCGCCACGGTCTGGCGATTGGCGTGCGCCGCCGGCCGAGATCAGCACGTACTGCTTGCCGGTCTTGGGCGACACATAGCTCATCGGACCACCCTGGCTGCCTACCGGCAGACGGGCTTTCCAGACTTCCTTGCCGGTCGCGCTGTCGAAGGCGCGCAGGTAGTAATCCTGGGTGCCGGCAATGAATACCAGGCCGCCCTGGGTCGCCAGCGTACCGCCCAGCGTTGGCATGCCGACCGGCATTTTCATGCCCATCTTGATGCCGAACGGACCGGTGTCCTGCACCGTGCCGACCGGGACCTGCCACAACACCTTGCGGGTCGTCAGATCCACCGCCGACAGCGTGCCGAACGGTGGCTTCTGGCACGGAATGCCGAGTGGCGACATGAAGCGGTTCTTGTTGACAGCATACGGCGTGCCTTTCAGCGGCACCGCGCCCATGCCGGTGTTGACCGATTCGCCGCCGTTGCTGGCCTGGGCGTGGTCGGTATTCTGCGGAATCATCTGCACCCACAGGCCGAGTCGCATGTCGTTGGCGAAGATGACGTGGTGGTTCGGATCGGTGGACAGGCTGCCCCAGTTCATGCCGCCCAGCGAACCCGGGAAGCTCAGCGAGACGTCGGTGCCCGGCGCCGTGAACAGGCCTTCATAGCGCATCGACTTGAAGCTGATGCGGCACGCCAACTGGTCGAACGGGGTAGCGCCCCACATGTCCGATTCCTTCAGCGTTTCGGCGCCGATTTGCGGCATGCCGACCGAGAACGGCTGCGTGGTCGAGTACTGCTCGGCGGTGATGCCGGCCGTTTTCACAGGACGTTCCTCGACCGGCGTGACCGGCTTGCCGGTCAGGCGGTCGAGTACGAAGATCTGGCCCGACTTGGAGCCGAACACCACGGCCGGCGTAGTCGCGCCGTCCTTGGTCGGGAAGTCGATCAGGCTAGGCTGCATCGGCACGTCGAAGTCCCACAAGTCGTTATGCACGGTCTGGTAGACCCATTTCTCTTTGCCGGTGCTGGCGTCGAGCGCCAGAATCGAGGTGGCGTAGCGGTGATCCAGCGGCGTGCGATTGCCGCCCCACAGGTCGACCGAGGAACTGCCCATAGGGATAAAGACGGTGTTCATCGCGGCGTCATACGACATCGGCGCCCACGAATTCGGCGTGCTGCGGGCATAAGTCTGGCCCGGCTGCAAACGCGCGTTCGGATCGTCATGGCCCGGATCGAAGGCCCAGCGCATCTGGCCGGTGATGACATCGAAGCCGCGCAGTACGCCGCCCGGCATGTCGGTCTGAACGTTGTCCGCCACGCGGCCGCCGACCACCACGGTGGTGCCGGCCAGGGTAGGCGCCGACGTCAGCTGGTACTTGGGATCGTCCGCGCTGCCCAGGCCCGCCTTCAAATCGACAAAGCCGCCGTTGCCGAAGCCGTCGCACATGGCGCCGGTGTCGGCGTCGATGGCGACCAGGCGGGCGTCGATGGTATTCATCAGGATACGGCGCTGGCAATTCGCACCGGCTGGCAGCGTGGCCGCCACGACCGGCGTCGCGCCGGCCACGGTTGGTTGCGCCAGTGGCTGGGTCGCATCGAAATAGGCGAGGCCACGGCAGCGGTTCCACACCTGGGCCTGCGCGTTGATGGTGCGCTCCCAGATCTTCTTGCCGCTATCGGCCTCGATCGCGATCACGTTGTTATGCGGCGTGCACAGGTAGACCCGGTCACCGATCTGCAGCGGCGTTTCCTGGTCTTCCGCGCCGTTGCCCGACGGGCTGATCGGGGTATCGCCGGTATGGAAGGTCCACGCGACCTCAAGCTGCTGGACGTTGTCGCGGGTGATCTGGTCCAGCGCGGCGAAGCGGCTGCCGCCTGCGGTGTTGCCGTAATGGCTCCAGTTCTTTTGTTCTTTCCCTTGAGCAACTTTGACCAAGGGCGTAGGCGTGCCTTCGAATGGGACGGTCGGGTGCGGCTGGAACATCTGCACGAAGACGGCAACCATCGCTAGCCCGAGCACGCCGGCCACGGCGTAGGCGTGCTTGCCGGCGGCGGTCCCGGTGTTGGCCTTGCGCAGCGACGGCCATGCCAGCAAGGCCAGCAGCATCAGACCGGCGGGCAGCATCAGGCGCGACACCAGCGGCCAGAAATCGAGGCCAACATCCGCCAACGCCCAGATCAAGGTGCCGACGAAAGCCGCGCCGTAAATGACGACTGCGGACGACTTCAGCCGCATGAACTGGATCGCAGCCGCCACGATGACGATGCCAGCGATTAAGAAGTACAGACTGCCGTGCAAGGCCGCCAGCTTCGCGCCGCCAATGGCGAAGAACAGGCCGGTGGCCAGCAAGACCAGGCCGAGCAATATACACCCGGTCTTCAGTGCAACTGAATGATGGGTTTCACTTTTTGTCATTTGAAAATTCTCCGAGAACTATCCTGCATTGAAACGGTGGCGGGCGCGCTCGACGTGTCGGCTGCGCCGTGAAGGCAAGCGTTGTCGTCTGCGCTGCAGGAACGCACGCAGATTCACACCGACCGGGCGGCCGGCACCGCATCTCATAAATCGGCTTCGCTGAAATAAGCCGAAGACGCAAGTATAACTAACTATTTAGTTAGATGCTGAAGGTATTGCTGTATGAGCCGTTTCGGCACATGGCAAAATCTCCATAACTTCGCATAATTTATATTATGTAAAATCACGTCGCCGCCGTCGCCTCGCCTTACGGGCAATACCGAGGGTCGGCCGGGATTGCGGATTTTTTCGCAGAAAGTGTCTTAACTCTATGATTTATTGCGAGAATTCGACCTTATAGTTCATCGGCTCCACCTCCTTGTCCAAATCAAGCACATACTCGCCAAAGCGATTGATATGCCCTTTGCGGTACGGTCCCAACCCGCGTAGCACCTCTTCCGTTAGCTCATACCCTTTCGACTGGATCTCCTTCAACAGTCTGGTCATCTCATGCACGTTGTGAAGGATGACCATGTTGGCGACAAGCTGGTTGTATTTGATCACCTTGCGCTGCTCGTGCCGCACGTTTTCGGCAATAATGCCGTCCCCGCCAAAGAATAGCCACTTGATGAAGTCGTTGAATTCTTCGCTCTTATTGGTCGCGGCGTTGATCGTGCGGCGCAGCTCTGCATCATTGATGTATTTCAGCAGGAACATGGTGCGGTGTACTCGCCCCAATTCGCGAAACGCATAGTACAGGCGGTTCTTCCTGCTGGCCGTGCCGAGGCGCCGCAGGATCGTCGACGGCGCGATCTTGCCAGCTTTGATGGAAATCACGACGCGCAGCATGTCTTTCAGGTGCCTGCCAATCAGTTCCCAGTCGATCGTGCCTCGGAACAGGCTGCCGATATGCTCGTACTGGTCTCCCCTGCCGGCTTTGAAGAACACCAGGTCCTTGATGTTCCTGATGCGTGGCATGAGATCAATCCCCAAAAGCGACGCCAGACCAAAGACCGGCGTGCTCTGCGCCTGCGTATCGCCATGCACCGTGTCTGGCTGGATATCGGACTGATTGTTGATCAGGCCATCGAGAATGTAGACGGCCTCATAGACCCCGCATGGGATGAAATGGCTGAACAGCGCGATATATTTGTCTGAGACGTGATAGTAGCCGATGCCGCCGTAGCCGCCGTACCGGATATGGTATTCCGACAGCAGGTTCGCCTCGTAAATGTTCCACTTGGTGCCGTCGGCCGAGGCGCTCTTGCCCGAGCCCCAGTAGCGCGGCAAGGCGAAACGATTGTAAGCGTTGATGACCTTGACGATCGCTTTATCCAGCCTCTGCTCGGTGACGTGCTTGAGGTTCAGCCATGCAACCTGCTTGCGGCTCAGCCCCTTCACTGAGCGCGCGGTCTGCGTTGCGCCAAGGTTGCAGCCGTAACAGAACAACGTAGTGATGAAACGCTTGCGCGGATCATCTACCTTCGCCTCGAAGCCAGATAGCGGTCCGAACAGCTTATGCAGGTCGAGCCATTTTTCGGTTTCGGTCAGCACGTCCAATATGCTGGCCTGATTCATCTGCGTAGTTAGCACCTGATCGACAGCTTCCAGTTCTGGTGGCGGCTTCGGGCGGTCCATTTTACGGATGATGATGCCGGTGTGGTCAATATCTGCGTGCTCGTTCTCCGGGAAGTGCTGGTCAACTTCGCTGGCCAGCGTTGACAGTTTGCTGTGCAGCTGATCGATGAAGGCTTGTGTTTCCACCGGCAGGCCCAGCATTTCGCCGTAGGTTCCGACGTCTTGCTCGTACTCCTCCCAGCTGACGAGATGGTTACGATAATCGTCGTAGTCACCGCTGTGCTCAACATACAGATCGCCCGATTTCAGCTCGTCCATCACCTCGCTCAGGACGGCCAGTTCAAAGTATTTGCGGTTGATACGCATCGGCTCGTCGGGGCCCGTGCGCTCAAATACCAACTTGCGCCATTTATCCGAGATCCAGTCCAGCGCCAGTTCGGGCAGCTCGTCCTCCTTCAATGGCAAGAGCTCTTTATGGCTGGAACGGTGCTTCTGAATGATGGCGATGGCTGCCAGCAAACCGTCGTCTTGCGAACTGGATTTCAGGCTCATCGCCTCAAGGCACTTGAACAACAGGCTACGCTTGCTGACATAGCCAACTAGCATGAACGGATAATAATTGTTGCCGGCGTATGCCATGTGCTCATCGCACTCAAGTATCCACGATTCGAGATCGCCATTGAGTGCGCTCTCCACCCGCGCGACGCGCTCCGCTTCGCTGGCGTCTTCATTCAAAACGGTAAGCACCTCCCGGAACTGACCAATGAGACGCTCGATCTGTTCCGAATGCTGCAGGTGGTACTGGCGTAGCCTTTCTTCGGCGCCGTTGTGTAGGCTGCGCACCGTCTTGATAAAAATCTCGGCGATATCGTCGATCGCTTTTTGCAGCTGCCCCTGGATCAGCAATGCCATGAGCGCATATCGCTTGATGGGTTTCATCCGGCGCATTTCCGCCGCGTCCATCGCCCGCGCTTCCAACACCAGCTGTTCGCGCTTGGTCGCCGCAATGTCATCAAGCTGCGGCAATCCGGTCGACAAGACCAGCATGTTGTCGATGTGGGCTAAAAAGTCGACCACCTCGCGCACATTAGGCTGCTTCGGTTCGCGTTTTAGACCATCCCAGCCGCTCTGGTTGCCACCGGCGTTGAGCATCGACTCAAAGCGGTCGACGACCTCCTGTGACAAGGCGCCCGTGACGCGCTTGTAAATGCCGTCGTTCACGCTCGCCCGGCATTTGCGGGCAAGCTTGAACAAGTACGTGAAGCCGGGGAGCTCCATGCGCCGCTGCACCAGCTCCTCGATCATGACGTTGATGATATCTGGCAGCTCCTGCTTGGTCTGCGCCGTCTGTTCGGCCAGCCGTTCAAGCCAGCGCTCATCAACGGCTGTCATCAAGCGCAAGCCGATGTAATCCCTGATGCGTCGCTGGTGTATGGTCTTGCTGCCGGACTGGTCATATTGGCTGAGCGCCCGACGTGGTGGCACGCGCAGATCAGACCGATCGCAAATGTGCCTGATGATGTCAGGCGACACGGTGGTGAGCGGCACAAAGTACCCGAGCCGTTTTAGCAGCATCAACTGGATGATGCACCATGTACGGTGAGATGCTTGCCTGTACAGCGAAAAGATGTGCTCGATTTCGGAACGCGAAGGCGTGTAGATGGCCACCAGTTCCTGGTCCGTGACCTCAGGTTTTAGCCTTGGGTAAGCCGTTTCGTGAACGCTGGTCATCGATCGCGCAGTTCGCTTAGCATGGTTAATTGAACAATATAAAGCTTGACCCGACGATACCTTCCTGTCAACAAATAAATGCGTAAAAACAGGTGCAGAGAACGTCCTGTAGCGCAACTTCGCGAGGCGTGACCTCAACTAGCTCACGGGTGAGCTAGAACGGCTCAACCGTGACCTTGATCGGCTCACCTGTGACCTGCATTCGGTTCATCAGCTGCGCCGCTAATGGCGCCGCCGTGCGTCAACGATCCTCAGTAGGTGCGACGCCAGCAGTACCATCTCCTGTGCCTCTGCCGGGTCGACGATCGCGACGGTACGATGCGAGTGCGGGTTCTTGTACGATCCGATGGCGCCGGCGAATAAGCTGGCCAGCGCCTCCTTCTCGGCGGCGGGCGCGTTGGGGTTCTGATCGGTCAATGGGCCGTTGGCGGGGCTAAACGCATTGAACATGAGGCGGGTACCTATGTCTTCTGGCCGGAAGCCCCCAGCCTCCCTGACTGCTTCTTCAACAGCCCGGAATGCCAGAAAGACGGCAGTGGCATAGTCGCCGCGGGCGAGATTCAGCCACACCTGGTCAGCGATCTGGGGATGCAGCAGTGTCTTGGGGAAAGCGGCAGCCTGCCGGTACTGGTCAAATGCCTGCCGCTGCAGGGCTTCGCGTCCGCGGCGCGTGATCATCAAATGGCCGTTGTTCCCGTTGATGCCCGGCGCCGGCATGACGAGGATGTTCACCGTCAGCCACGCCAACGCCTCCCCAAGTGCAACTGCGGCTTGCGCAGCCCGCTCTTGGGGATACCGTGGCCCGTTCGGCTGCGCTTCGAATGAGGCTGGGTGGAACAGACCATTCTGATCATTGAGGCTTCCCATGCGCAGCACCGTGTAGGCCAACTCCTCCGGCGCCAAGGCCAGCAAAACCTGGATATCGGGGATTTCCTCCGCTAACGAGCGCATCAACACCTCCGTGTGGCTGATTTTCATGGACAGACGACAACCGCCTGTACCCGCACATAAATCCGGCCGATCCTACCCAAGAACGATTATTGCGACTCAAAAATCATTAGAAATCGGCCATTTTGCAAAAAAACGATTATTTAATTGCAGATTTGAAATCAGTGTACAGCGTCGCCTTGCCGCACTGGCTTGCCGAACCTGGCGTAGAGCGCGGGCAGCACCAAGAGCGTAAGCAGCGTGGTCGAGAGGAGACCGCCGATCACAACCGTCGCCAGCGGGCGCTGCACCTCGGCGCCGGCGCCGTTGGCCAAGGCCATCGGCACGAAACCGAGCGACGCCACCAGCGCCGTCATCAGCACCGGCCGCAGGCGGCGCAACGCCCCAAGGCGCACCGCATCCTTCCAAGGCTGCGTCTTGGCCAATTCGTCGATCGCGCCAACCATCACGAGCCCGTTCAGGACGGCCACGCCAGAGAGCGCGATGAAACCGACTGCGGCAGAAATGGAGAACGGCAAGCCACGCAGCCAGAGTGCCAGCACGCCGCCGATCAAGGCCAGCGGCACGCCGGTGAAGACCACCGCCGCCGCGCGCCAGGAGCCCACTGCCGAATACAGGACGCCAACGATCAGCAAGAAACAGGCTGGCACCACCACGGCCAACCGCAGGCGGGCGCGCTCCAGATTTTCGAACTGGCCGCCCCATGTCAGCCAGACGCCCGGAGGACGAGGTACCTTGGCATCGATCGCTGCCTGTGCATCCTTGACCACGCTGGCGATATCACGGCCGCGCACGTTCGCCTGCACGACCACGCGCCGCTTGCCGTTCTCGCGGCTGATCTGGCCTGCTCCTTTGGCCAATTCCAGCCGAGCAACCGCACCAAGCGGGACAAACTTGCCGGCAGGTGTCAGCACGGGCAGCTGGCGTAGCGCCTCGATATCGTTGCGCGCGCTGTCAGTAAGGCGCACCACCACATCGAACCGGCGGTCTCCCTCATAGATCTGGCCAGCCTCGCGACCCGCCACAGCCACAGCCAGCGTATCGAATACGTCCTTTGCCGTGAGCCCGACACGGGCCATCGCATCGCGATCGAGCTGGGCGTCAAGCCGTGGCATGCCTTGTACTTGCTCCACGCGTACGCCCGTCGCGCCCTCAATTGCGCGCAGCTGGTCGGCGACTTTGTCGGCCACTTTGAGCATGGACGCAAAATCGTCGCCGTAGACCTTGATGGCAATATCGCCGCGCACGCCGGCAAGCAATTCGTTGAAGCGCATCTGGATTGGCTGGGTCAACTCGTAATTCTGCCCAGGAATATCCGCCAGAGCGCGTTCGATCTTCTCTATCAGTTCGCTCTTGCTCAGCGATGGGTCTGGCCACTGGGAGCGATCCTTGATGGTCACAAAGGTGTCGGCCTGATTCGGCGGCATCGGGTCGGACGCCAGTTCGGCCGTACCGGTGCGCGAAAATGCCAGTTCTACTTCCGGCACCTTGGTCACCGCCTTTTCTACCTCAAACTGCATCGCCTGACTTTGATCCAGGGATGTGCCCGGAATACGAACTATCTCCAGCAGGACGTCATGCTCATCTAGTGTCGGCAGAAATTCCTGCCCCAGCGTGTGAAACAAAGCGATCGCGCCGACAAAAGCGGCCGTGGCCAGGCCAGCGGTCAACATGGGGCGCGGCAGCACTCGGTCCAGCCAGGGGGCATACAGTTTGCCGATTGCTGATACCAGCTTGTTGTCGGCGTGGTTGATCGGGCGGGAGAGCCACAGCGCGATCGCGGCGGGCACGACGGTGAGAGACAGCAGGAACGCGAACAGCAATGCCAGGATCACCGTGATCGCCATCGGCGTGAACATGCGGCCCTCAACGCCCTGGAAGGTCAACAGCGGCACATACACCAGAATGATGATGGCCTGTCCGTAGACGCTCGGTCGGATCATTTCGCGCGCCGCAGCCCCGACCACCTCCAAGCGCTGCGCACGGGTCAGTATTGCGCCGTTGGCATGCTGCTGCTCGGCCAGACGGCGCAGCACGTTTTCCACAACGATGACCGCGCCATCGACGATCAGGCCGAAGTCGAGGGCTCCCAAGCTCATCAGGTTGGCGGACAGGCCCATCTGCAGCATGCCGGCCGATGTGAGCAGCATCGTCACGGGGATGACGGCGGCGGCAATTAGCGCCGCGCGCAGGTTGCCCAGCAGCGCGAACAGCACCGCGATGACCAGTAAGGCGCCCTCGGTGAGGTTCTTGGCGACGGTGTTGATCGTTGAATCGACCAGACGCGTCCGATTGAGCACCGGCTTGATGACGATGCCGGGCGGCAGCGAGCGGGCAATTTCCTTCAAGCGGGCATCGACGGCCGCTGCGACCGTGCGGCTGTTTTCTCCAATGCGCATCACGGCGGTACCAAGGACCACCTCGACACCGCCTTCCGAAGCTGAACCGAAGCGGATCTCCTGGCCGACACCAACTTGCGCCACCTGGGATAACAGCACGGGCATGCCGCCGCGCGTGGCGATGACGCTCTTGGCCAACTCAGCGCTGTTGGTCAGGCGAGCGTCGGCCTGGATGGTAAGTGCCTCACCGTTTTGCACCAGCACACCGGCGCCGACGCTGGTGTTGTTACGCTCCAGTGCTTCGGCCAGTTCGGACAATCCGATGCCAAGTGCCGCCAGGCGCTGCGGATCTGGCGTCACCACGTACTGCTTGACGTAGCCGCCGATCACGTCCACGCCGGCCAGTCCGGGCGTATTTTTGAGTTGTGGCGCTACGATCCAGTCCTGCACCGTGCGCAGGTAGGTCGCCTTGTCTTTTTCGGTGCGCAGCAGTTCACCTGCAGGCGTGATGTAGCTGCCATCCGGCGCCATGCCGGCACCGCTGGCACCGGTATGCGTATTGGAGAACTCCACGGTCCACATGTAGACGTCGCCGAGGCCAGTGGCGATCGGCCCCATTGTGGCTGTCGCCCCCGGCGGGAGTGCACGTTCCACCGAACGCAGGCGCTCGGCGATCTGCTGGCGCGCGAAATACACGTCCGTGCCGTCCTTGAACACGGTCGTGACCTGGGCAAAGCCGTGGCGCGTCAGCGAGCGCGTCGATTCCAGTCCCGGTATGCCGGCAAAAGCCGTCTCTATCGGGTAAGTTACCTGTCGTTCCACGTCGGCCGGGGCCAGCGCCGGCACCACCACGTTGATCTGGACCTGCGTGTTGGTTATGTCAGGTACTGCATCAATCGGCAGGCGCACCAACGCGAAAGCGCCAACCACGGCAGCAAAGAGCGCGGCAAACAAAATCTCCCAAGGGTGGCGTACCGACACGTTGACGATCCGCGCGATCATGCCCACACCTCCGGCGACCACGCGAAATGCGGCTGTTTAGTCATTGTCGCCTCCCGCTTCACCCTTGCCGTGCTCGGCCTTGATAACGAAGGTGTTGCTGGTGGCGATGCGCTCAGAGCCGTCCAGCCCTGACAGCACGGTGACAAACCCGGCTGCAGGCTTGCCGAGCACGATGTGCTTGATTGCAAAGCCGTCTTTCTGGCGCACGAACACGCTGGGTTTGTCCTCGACGGTCTGAACCGCGGAGCGCGGCACAGCGATCTGCTCTCCGGAAGATTCGGGCTTGAGCACCACCGAGGCGGACACCGTCTCGCCAATGCGCCAGAGCGCATTCTTGTTCGGCAGCGTGGCGATGGCCCGGATCTGGCGCGTGGCCGGGTCCAGCACCCGCGAGAGGAAAGCCACATGCCCGGTTCCCGAGCGGCCATCGGCCGATACTTCGATTGGCGTACCGGGCGCCACGCGCGAGGCATCGCTTGGCGCGAGCGACAGTTCGACGGAAAGGAGGTCTGGGTTGGCCAGCTCGAACAGTTTGGCATTGGCCTCGACTATGTCACCGAGCGCCACCTGGCGGGCCGTGACGACGCCGGCGACGGGCGCGCGCAGTGTCAGCTGGGCGCTATGTTCGGCGCCGCCGCTGGTGGCAAGCTGCTGCTGCGCCAGGCGCAGCCGGGTACGGGCGTCGTCGAGCGCCGATCGTGCCAGCTCATATTCCTGGCGCGAGGACACCTTTTCTGCGTACAGGCGGTCTTCACGTTTAAACCCGGCGTCGGCCAGTTCCAGCTGCCGGCGCGCCAACGCCACATCGGCGCTGAACTGGGCCACCTCACGGCTTTCGATAACGGCCAGAATATCGCCTCGTGCCACGTTTTCCCCCAAATTCTTGCGCACTGAAATTACCCGGCCGCTGACCGAACTGCTGACAACAGCGGCATGCTGCGGGTCGGCGATGATGACGGCGGGCGCTTCGACAGCGCCGGCGAATCCCGTGCGCACTGCCGCCACCTCGATGTGGGCGGCCAGGATCTGCTTGTCCGACAGTTTTACAAAATCGGCGTCCTTGCCATCCTTTTCTTCGCCGCCTTTGCGCTCAGTGGGCTTGTCGTCGTCATCCTTGTCTTTGTCGGCGTGTTTTTGCGCTGCTGCTGGCGCGGCCGACGCAGCGGCGGAAGCTTGGGGCTTGCCTTCTTCGGGCTTGGGAGAGCGCGAGCACGCTGCCAGGATCAGCAATATGCCGCAAACGCTCAAACGATATGGCATTTGCATGATTTAATCCTTGTAGATGGGTTGTATGCTGCCTTGCAGCCGGGCCAGACGGACTTGGGCAAGGTGGTAGTCAGTCAGCGCTTCAAGCGCCGCTTCACGCGTTTCGGCAAGGGAGCGCTCCGCCTCGATCATTTCAAGCTGAGGAAATTTGCCTTCGGCGTAACCCAACCGGGCAATCCTGGCCGCCTCCTGCGCTGCAGTGAGGGCCGGGCCGGCCGCCGTCTGCGCCACCGCACGGGCATCGGCAACGTCGGCGACGGCGTGCGCCAGCGCCTGCTGGGCCTCGATGGCCGCCGATTCGCCCTCCGCGTTCGCCTGGTCCGCCTGCGCCTTAGCGCGCACCAGTGCGCCGCTACCGCTGTTAAACAGCGGTAGCGGTATCGACAGGCTAAGAACCGCCGCTTTGTCGGGAGAATCGCCATAGCGGCGCGTGCCGGCCGTGATCGTCACATCGGGCATCCGGTCTCTCCGGGCCGCATCGACACGCGCGTTGGCGATAGCCAGTTGGGCCTGCGCCGCGACGACGGAAAGTGACGGTTGCCCGGACGGTGCGGATTCAACCAGTGCGACCGTATCGAACCAGGACGCCGAAATAGCGAGTGCTGCGTCGCCGGTCAGTTGAGTGAGGTCGGCATGGGCGAGCGCCAGTGCGCGCACTGCTTTACCGAACCGTGTATCGGCGCCAAGCTTGAGCACCTGCGCGCGCTGCTCCTCGATCGGGGACGCTTTGCCGGTGCGGACACGTTCCTGGGCCGCGTGGGCGGCACGCTCGGCCCACTCCAGGGCGCTATGGGCAATGTCCTGCCGTCGCTGGGCGGCAGCCAGCCGCACAAACGCTTCGGTCACGCGCTGCGTCAGGTCGGCCCGCGCACCGGTCAGTCCGATGCCGGCCGCCGCGCGCTCCGCCTGTGCGACATTGATGCGCGCCTGGCGCTTGCCGCCCAGTTCCAGTGGCACGGCCAAGGACACAGTGCGATCGGCGCCGCCAAAGCCGCTGTAGCGGCCTGTGCCGAGCACATTTTCCGCTTCAATGGACAACGTGGGATTCGGGCGCAAGCCCGCCACCTCCACGCCGGCGTCGGCTGCCCTTGCTGCGGCATCGGCGCCACGCAATGTCGGAGCGCGCTCTTGTGCGTGCGCCACTGCCTCACGCAGCGTCAGCGGCAGATCCTGCGCCAGGGTGGTTAGAGGCAGGCTCACCGTAAAAATTCCATGAATCAGGGTACGAGATAGTCGAAGGGGCATAGTGGGTGCTTGACGGGTGATTTTGTAAGGTTTATAAACCTTATAGTCACTTCAAGGTCAAGTAACATGACGACATCTTTTTCGATCGGCCAGCTGGCCAGCGCCGCGCAAACACCGGCGGCGACGATCCGGTATTATGAAAAAATCGGTTTGCTGTCCAAGCCATCGCGCACCGACAGCAACTACCGGCTGTACGACACCGAGGATCTTAACCGGCTGGCCTTTGTGCGCCGGGCGCGCGAAATCGGCTTCACGATCGATCAAGTCCGTAGCCTGCTGGCGTTTTCGGATCAGCGCGACGCTGATTGCTGCACGGTGACAGCGATGACGTCCGAACACTTACGCGCCGTCGAGCAGAAAATTGCCGATTTATTGGCGCTGAAAGACCAACTCACCGGCTTGCTGGCTTCGTGCCAGGGGGGACCGGTGGCCAATTGCCGCATCATCGACGCATTGCAGCCCAGAGCATAGTTCTGCGAATTCGCTTGACGTTGAAGCTACTTCAAGGTCTAGCCTTGGGGTATGAATACGAATATCTCCCTAGAAGGGGTCGAAGCGTCCACGGCTGACCGCCATCGCAGCATCCTGTCGGTACCGAAAATGGACTGCCCATCCGAGGAGAACCTGATTCGCCTGGCCTTGGCGCCGATCAGCGGTATCAGCACTCTCAAGTTCGACCTTGGCGCACGCACTGTCACCATCGAGCATGCCGGCGCGGCCGAGTCGCTTGTCGATGCGTTGGCACCATTGAACTTCGGCGCCCAGCTGCGCGAAAGCCGGAAAATTGAGGCCGGCGAACACGGTGTTGTCGTCAGCACGATCGCGATTCCGAAGATGGACTGTCCCTCGGAAGAAAATCTCATCCGCATGGCGCTGGCCGATACCCCAAACATTAGCGCATTGCAGTTTGATCTGGCCGGCCGCCAGCTGCGCGTGACACACACGGGCGACGCCGAACCGCTACTGGAGCGTCTCACGCCTCTTGGGTTGGGCGCTGAGCTGACCAGCACGGAACGGGCCGACACCGTGCCGGCAATGCAATCTCGTGATGACGCTGGCGAGGCCCGCACGCTGCGCTGGCTGCTGGCTATCAACGGAACCATGTTCCTGGTGGAGATAATCTGGGGCTGGATATCCCAGTCGACCGGCTTGATATCCGATTCGCTGGATATGTTCGCCGACGCGGCGGTGTATGTCCTGGCGCTGTTCGCAGTCGGGCGGTCGCTGGCCCACAAGCGCCGTGCAGCGCACCTGGCCGGATGGCTGCAGCTGGTGCTGGCCATTGGCGCGATTGCCGAGGTGATCCGCCGTGGCATATCGGGCAGTGAACCAGAGTCGGTGACGATGATGGGCATCGGCGCCGTCGCGCTGGTGGCCAATATCGCGTGCCTCATCCTGATCGCCAAAAAACGTGACCACGGCGCGCACATGAAGGCCAGCTATATTTTCTCGGCCAACGACGTCATTGCCAACCTGGGCGTGATCATCGCCGGTGCGCTCGTGACGTGGACCGGTTCGCGCTACCCGGACCTGATTATTGGCCTCATCATTGGTGTGATCGTGCTGGGCGGCGCGCGCCGCATTCTGCGTCTTCAATAATAGGCTGTCGGCCGCAGAGGCGGAAAAGGAGAATCAGGATGAATTGGCAAGGCAGTTTTGCAGTAACGGTGATCGCCTTGCTGGGATTCGCCGGCTGCGCTTCGGACCCAACCTTCGGTGTCGTCGATTGGCAGCATGGCGCGCGGCGCGGCGTGGTCAGCACTACGTATGGCGCTGACACTGCGCCTGCCCAGCGCCCGGCGTGCGTGGCGGCGCTGCCCCCAGACCAGTACGCCAAGCAGCGATTTGTGTTGGTTCGCTACCAGCACGTGCGCCTGACACGCACCGCGGTGGCCGCCGTACCGGCGAATTTCTCCCTCAAGGAAGGAGACGTTGTTGAGCTTTGGCCGGCCGACTGTTCGGCCGGCGGCTTGTCCCGCATTTCGAAAGTACTACGCACCGCCCCACCGCTGTAATGCCGGTGCCACGAACGGCGCATTGGCTACCGAGGGCACTGATCACGGCTGTGTAAAAGCAGATATAATCGGCCCAACCATGAAATTTTCCCGTACATCGCGCTTCGTTGCGGCCATCATAGCCGTGTTCAGCTTGCTGTTCACGCAGCTGGCTGTGGCGTCCTATGTTTGCCCAGGCATGAGTATGCCCGAGCGCGCGACGATGACGGCAGATGCCGGCATGCCTCCAATGGCGAACTGTACGGGTATGGATAAAGCGCAGCCGAGCTTGTGCCACGCCTATGGCCACACCGGGCATCAATCGCTCGACAAGCCGGACTTGCCGCAGATCCCACCATTCCATCCGATCACCCTGGTTCAGACAGTTATTCTGCTGGACGTGTCGATGCCGACCGACATTGCGGCGTTGACAGACACCTCCCTGGCCCATGCCATAGCGCCGCCTGTGTCAATACGGCACTGCTGCTTCCGTATTTGACACCTTCATTCGCTTGATTTGCCGTCGCGTGCGCGTTTGCGTCTGCGATGTGGTTCAACGCTTGTGGAGGCCTCATGCCGCATCTTATTTCCGCACGCCGTAACGGGCGTGCAAATTCATATTCTATGGTCCGCCTTGCCGTCGCCATCGGACTCGTTACATCCTCGTGGGCGGCTCTTGCCGCCGATCCGTTATCGTTAGCCGAGGCGCAGCGCATGGCGCTTGAGCGGTCACGCCAGATCGTCGCTGAAGACGCCGCCGTGAACGCATCGCGCGACATGTCGGTGGCCGCCGGCCAACTGCCAGACCCGGTGTTGAAGGCCGGTATCGACAACCTGCCAGTGACGGGCCGCGATCGCGGCAGCGTTGCCGCCGACTTCATGACCATGCGGCGCATCGGTTTCTCGCAAGAGCTGACGCGCTCAGATAAACGCCATCTTCGCAGCGAACGCTATGCTCGCGAAACCGATAAGGCGCTGGCCGAGAAAGACGTGGTCATTGCAGCTATCGAGCGAGATACCGCCATCGCCTGGCTAGACCGTTATTACGCCTTGGCGGTGGCCGAGGTAGTCAGTGCACAGCGCGATCAGGCAGTGCGCGAGTTGCAGGCAGCTGAGGCGGCCTACCGAGGTGGGCGCGGCAGCCAAGCTGATGTACTTGCCGCCAAAGGTGATATCGCGCAATTAGACGACCGCCACGATGATGCCGTCCGCCGCGTGCGCGGCACCGCGATCACGCTGACCCGCTGGGTTGGCGAAGCCGGTAACCGGCCATTGGCCGGGGAGCCGGCCATCGACACGGTGCGCCTCGATCCGGTCGCGCTGGAGACGCAGCTCAACCACCATCCTGAAATTGCAGCCCTGCGCCGGCAGGAGGACATCGCGGCGCTCGACGTCAAGCTGGCCGAAGCCAATAAAAAGTCCGACTGGAGTATCGAGGTGGCGTACCAGCAGCGCGGTGGCGCCTATTCCAACATGGTGTCGGTCGGCATTTCCGTGCCACTGCAATGGGATCAGAAGAACCGACAGGACCGCGAGTTGGCTGCCAAGCTTGCCACCGCAGAGCAGGTCCGGGCCGGGCGCGACGAGATGCTGCGCTCGCATGTCGCCGAGACGCGCACCATGCTAAACGAATGGCAAACCAACCGTGATCGCCTTGCACGGTATGCCCGCGAGCTGGTGCCCTTAGCTCAGGAGCGTAGCGAGGCCGCCTTGGCTGCCTATCGAGGTGGCAAATCGGCGCTGGGCGAAGTGCTCGCGGCACGGCGCAACGAACTGGACGTGCGCCTGTCAGCGCTCCAGCTTGAAGCCGACACCGCGAGGCTCTGGGCACAACTCAATTTCCTCTTTCCGACTACGCATGGCCCAGCGCCGACAGCAAGTATTGAAGGTATCAAATGAACCAGAAAAAAAACATCACGCGCACTGCGATCGTCGCTCTCGTCATCGCCGTCGCCGGAGCGGGCGGCTACTGGGCCGGCGCACGACAAGAAACACATGGTGCTACCCAGCCAGCCACGGGCGGCCCTGGCGGCCAAATCGATCCTGCCACCGGCAAGAAGGTTCTCTATTGGCACGACCCGATGGTACCGGGGCCGAAGTTTGACAAGCCGGGCAAATCGCCATTCATGGATATGCAGCTCGTCCCCATGTTTGCCGACGAATCGGGGGACAACGGTAAGGTACTCATCAGTCCCCGCGTCCAGCAAAACCTGGGCATTCGCACCGCCGACGTGGTGGAAGGTAAGCTGTCCAGCACGATGGAAGCAGTCGGTAGTGTCGCCTATAACGAGCGCGACGTCGCCGTGGTGCAGGCCCGCGCCAGCGGCTATGTGGAGCGCCTCTATGTGCGCGCATCGCTTGACCGGGTACGCAAAGGCCAGCCGTTGGCAGAGCTGTACGTGCCTGACTGGGTGGCGGCACAAGAGGAATATTTTGCTGCCCGTCGCATGCAAGGCGCGCAGGACCTCGCTGATGCCGCGCTCCAACGAATGCGACTGGCTGGCATGAACGAGGAGCAGATCCGCCTGGTCACCAGTACCGGCAAAGTCCATCCCAGGATCACCATCAACGCTCCGGTATCGGGTGTCGTCGATGAGCTGGCAGCGCGCGAAGGCTTGACCGTCGCCGCTGGCGCACCGCTGTACCGCATCAACGGCTTATCGACCGTATGGATCATTGCCGAGATTCCCGAGGCAGCCACCGGGCAGGTACGTCCTGGCGCTGCCGTGACGGCGCGCACGCCCGCGTGGCCGGGGCAAACGTTCCAGGGCAAGCTGGAATCGCTCCTGCCGGAAATTAATGCCGCCACCCGCACCTTGAAGGCCCGTATCGAACTGGCCAATCCAGGGGAGCGGCTGGCGCCGGGCATGTTCGCCAACATCAGTCTGACGCCCGCCACCGGCCAACGCAGCTTGCTGGTACCCAGCGAAGCTGTGATCCTGACCGGCCCCCGCAGTGTGGTCTTTGTGGCCGCCGGCGACGGCAAGTTCACCCCGGTGAACGTCGAAATCGGCGCGCAGGCAGGGAATCAAACTGAGATTCGCCGAGGATTGCAGGCGGGCCAGAAAGTGGTCGTCTCGGGACAATTCCTGGTCGATTCGGAGGCCAGTCTGAAAGGAACGATTGCCCGGATGGAAGATTCGTCAGCTTCTGCGCCGCAAACCGATAAGCCGACGGCGGAAGCGAGCCACCGCGGAACCGGCCGCGTCGAAAAAATCGGCCCGGAGGGCGTTACGTTATCCCACGGACCGATTCCTTCGCTGCATTGGGGGCCAATGACGATGGCATTTAAGCCGCCGCCTGACGGATTGCCACGCAATGTTGCAGTCGGCGACACGGTAGCCTTCGAGATGCGCAAGGTGCCGGATGGCTACCAACTGACGGCCGTAACGCCTGTTACCAATAGCGCACCGGCCGCGATGAAGCCTGACGCGATGCCGCCGGCGATGGACAAAGCGTCTAAGGGAGGCAAGCGATGATCGCCAAGCTCATACGCTGGTCTATCGTGAACCGGTTTTTCGTGCTGCTGGCCACGGCGGGTCTGGCCGCCTGGGGCATCTGGGCGCTGTCGAAGACGCCGCTGGACGCGATCCCGGACCTGTCAGACACACAGGTCATCATTCGCACAACCTACCCAGGCCAGGCGCCGCAGATCGTGGAAAATCAAGTCACTTATCCGCTGACGACAACCATGCTCTCGGTGCCCGGCGCCAAAACTGTGCGCGGCTATTCATTCTTCGGCGACTCCTTCGTCTACGTGCTGTTTGACGACGGCACCGATCCTTATTGGGCGCGCTCGCGCGTGCTGGAGTACCTCAACCAGGTGCAGTCCCGTTTGCCAGCACAGGCGCGGCCAGCACTTGGCCCTGACGCCACCGGCGTGGGGTGGATCTATGAGTATGTCCTGGTCGACCGGAGCGGCAAGCTCGACCTGTCACAACTGCGTGCACTGCAAGACTGGTTTCTCAAGTACGAACTCAAAGCGGTGTCCAATGTGTCGGAGGTGGCCAGCATCGGCGGCATGGTGCGGCAATACCAGATCCAGCTCGACCCAGATAAGCTGCGCGCCTATAACATCCCCCATGCCCGGGTGATCGAGGCGGTACAAAAGGCCAACCAGGAAACGGGCGGATCGGTGCTGGAACTGGGCGAAGCGGAATACATCGTACGCGCATCGGGCTACCTGACCTCGCTCGACGACTTCCGCAAGATCCCGCTGCGCACGACAGATAGCGGCGTGCCGGTCAGGCTGGGCGACATCGCCCGGGTACAAGTCGGCCCGGAAACGCGGCGCGGCGTGGCGGAACTGAACGGTGAAGGCGAAGTGGCCGGCGGCGTGATCGTTATGCGGTCAGGGAAAAACGCGCTTTCGACCATCGAGGCTGTCAAAGCCAAGCTCGACAAGCTCAAAGCCAGCCTGCCGCCAGGCGTGGAGATCGTGCCGACTTATGATCGCTCGAACCTGATCAAGCGGGCCGTGACCAATCTCGAACACAAGCTGATCGAGGAATTTGTCGTTGTGGCCGTGGTCTGCGCCATTTTCCTGTTCCACCTGCGCTCGGCCCTGGTGGCCATCGTTTCGTTGCCGCTCGGTGTACTGGCGGCCTACCTGGTGATGTACTACCAAGGGGTAAATGCCAACATCATGTCGCTGGGCGGTATTGCGATCGCCATTGGGGCGATGGTCGACGCGGCCGTGGTGATGATCGAGAATGCGCACAAGCACATCGAGGCGTGGAGGCACCGCCATCCCGACCAGGCGCTCGCTGGCGACGAACAGTGGCGCGTGGTGGGTGAGGCCGCCGCCGAAGTCGGCCCGGCGCTGTTCTTCTCGCTCCTGATCATCGTGCTCTCGTTCGTGCCGGTCTTTACGCTCGAAGCGCAGGAAGGCAAGCTGTTTGCGCCATTGGCCTTCACCAAGACCTATGCAATGGCCGCCGCGGCCGCCTTGGCCGTTACCCTGATCCCCGTGTTGATGGGCTACCTGATTCGTGGCCGTATCCCGGACGAACAAAGCAATCCGCTCAATCGCGCACTGATCCGGTTGTACCGACCGTTGCTGGAGCGCGTGCTGAAATATCCGAAGACGACGTTGGTGGCGGCCGGTATCGTCACTATGGCGACCATCTGGCCGCTGGTACGCCTGGGAGGCGAATTCATCCCACCGCTTGATGAGGGCGACCTGCTGTACATGCCTTCGGCCTTGCCCGGCATTGGGATTGGCAAGGCTGCCGAGTTGCTGCAGCAAACCGACCGTCTAATAAAAACGGTGCCGGAGGTTCAAAGTGTGTTCGGCAAGGCTGGCCGGGCCGAAACTGCCACCGATCCGGCGCCGCTGGAGATGTTCGAGACCACGATCCAGTTCAAGCCGCGTGACCAGTGGCGCCCGGGTATGACGCCGGATAAGCTGGTCGAAGAACTGGACCGCACCGTGAAGGTGCCGGGGCTGTCGAACATCTGGGTACCGCCCATTCGCAATCGGATCGACATGCTGGCCACCGGCATCAAGAGCCCGGTGGGTGTGAAGGTCGCCGGCGTCGACTTGAAGGAAATCGATCGCATCACCGGCGAAGTCGAACGGGCCGTCAAAAATGTACCCGGTGTGTCCTCCGCGCTGGCCGAGCGTCTGAACGGTGGCCGCTACATCGATGTGCAGATCGACCGCGACGCTGCAGGCCGCTACGGCATGAATATCGCCGACGTGCAAAGCATCGTGTCGTCGGCAATCGGGGGCGACAATATCGGTGAAACCGTCGAAGGCTTGCAGCGCTTCCCGATCAACGTCCGCTACCCGCGCGAGGTGCGCGACTCGGTCGAGAAATTGCGCGAGCTACCGGTGCTCACTGAGCGCGGCGCGCAGATTCGCCTCGGAGACGTCGCCGCCATCCGCATCGAGGATGGTCCGCCAATGTTAAAGAGCGAGAACGCACGCCTGTCTGGCTGGGTGTATATTGATATTCGCGGACGCGATCTCAGCTCGGCGGTACACGAGATGCAGCAGGTGGTCGCCAAGGAAGTTCGGCTTCCGCCCGGCTACTCCGTTTCCTGGTCTGGGCAATTCGAATACCTTGAACGGGCCACGGCCAGGCTCAAGATCGTGGTGCCGGCGACCTTGTCGATCATCGTGGTGCTGCTGTACCTGATCTTCAAGCGCTTTGATGAAGCTGCATTGATCATGGCGACGCTGCCTTTTGCGTTGGCAGGCGGCGTGTGGCTGCTATGGCTGTTGGGTCACAACCTTTCTATCGCGTCGGGCGTGGGATTTATCGCCCTGGCGGGGGTGTCGGCCGAGTTTGGCGTGATCATGCAGCTGTACTTGAAACAGGCTTGGGATGCTCGCATACAGGCCGGCAAAACCAGCGTTGAAGACCTGCTGGACGCGATCGGCGAAGGTGCCGTACTGCGCGTGCGCCCCAAGGCGATGACCGTTGCCGTCATTCTGGCGGGACTGGTGCCAATAATGTTCGGTAGCGGGACAGGCTCCGAAGTCATGCAGCGCATTGCGGCGCCGATGGTCGGGGGAATGATCACGGCGCCATTGTTGTCCATGCTTGTGGTGCCTGCGGCATACCTGATATTGCGCCGGCGGCAGCGTGATAAGGCGCACGCGGCGCCCCCTAGCGCAATGCGCCGGGATTGATTTAGTACATGGTCACTGCCCAGATGCGGGAAGCTCCTGCAACTGGGCATTCATGTTCTTGTGCTTTGACCTAATTATTCGTTGGGCTGGCGTACGCTGGCGAACGGATCTGCCGCCTCCACATACCGCATAGCTGAGTGGACGTCACGCCAACCTACGTACTCCATCAGTGTCTTCATATCCCAGCCACTGCCTGTTGCCCAATTGGCGAAACCACGGCGCAATGAGTGGCTAGTGTACTCGTCGGCGTGCGGTATGGCGGCATCGTCGAGCAGCGAGCGAAGCAAGGGAATCAAGCTGTTGATATGCAAGCCCTCGGTGCCCACATTGCCCCAGCGATCGATAGCGCGAAATACAGGCCCATCCGTTAGTTTTGCAGCAGCGATCCAATCCAGATAGGCGTCGACTGGGCAAAGGCTCAGCAACGCCGGTGCGCGGAACGTCATGCCATGTGCCTGGCGGTCGCCTTTTGAAAACGGCAGGAAGCAGGACATACCTTCGCCGGCGACAGCCTTGACGTGTTCGATGCAAAGTCGCGTCAGTTCGTCACCACGAAACCCGCGCCAGAATCCCAGCAGCACGAGTGCTTTGTCGCGGCGGTAGCGTAGCGATGCTGGTCCGATGCCAACGTCAGCAATCTGGGAATCAAGCCAGTCGACGAGAGAGCGTAGTTGCTCTAGCTGGATTGGTCGCGCCTGTTTTTCCTGCGCTGGATGCAGTGTGCGTATTCCCTTCAGAACCTTGCGTACGATTGGCGCCTTGGTGGGGTCAGCAAAACCCTGTTCGTTATGCCATTTGGCGAGTGCCGCAAGCCGCTGCTGGAGCGTATTGATAGCGAGTGAGTCAGCATAGTGTGCCAGATAGCGGGCGACGCTATCTGGCGTGGCTGGCAGAAATCCACCCCATTCGACCTCAAAATGCCGTAGAGCGCCTTGGTAGCTGCGGTTGGTATTGCTGCGGTTCGCGGCATCAAGGTAACGGTCGATATCGTCAGTGTCCATCGGTTTTCTCTCCTTTGGGGAGATGCCGTAGCAGATCGGCGCCACGTGCAACTCGACCATCGGGCAGCATGAATACGAACTTATCGTCGCGTGCGTAGACCTGGCGATCGCTGTAATGCGCGACGATCCCGTTGATATGAGCAACTATATCTGGTCCGACGTCGCGCACATCGGGAATGCGCTCGAACAGGCCAACTATGGCCAAGTCGTGCGACACTGGGAATACTACTTCGGTTCCTTTGAGGCCGAAACCTGGTGAGCTGAAGAAGCCGCGGTCGCGCTGCTGGGTCCAGATAAGACAGGTTGGGTGGTCTGACGTGACAAATCCACCGCTGCCAGGCGCAGCACGCAGCAAACACCACTGCCTATGCCCGAGCAAGTCCAAAATCGACTCGTGCATGTGCAATTCGTTTTCGACATGCCGGGTTGTGGCCATCGTGATCTTGTACTGTTCGCCATCGATGAACTCCTTCATGGATTGATAGTCAACCTCCGGATTTGGGGCTACGTGCCCGTCCTTAACTGCCCGACCAAATGTGGCCTCGTAGCGTTCTTCCGTGGCGACGGACAGATGCATCATTTGCTTAATAACTCGCTCACTGAAGTCACGAACATTTTCACGCATGCGTGGATTACGTGCCGCGAGTAACGAAATCAGGTTCAGCAATAGGTTTAGATCTTCGCCGACGGCCGGCCGACGATCCTGCCACATGCGACGCAGCACCAACGCCAACTCGCTTTCAAATAAGGCGTATTGCGTCTCCATGTAATTGGGATCAAATCCTTCAGAGGAGATGCGGTTGAAATCGCGCTCGCCGGCGATGCCGCTAGGGTGAGAAATAAAGGTGCGCTGCGTCTTGCGATCGAACACAAATAGCTGCGCCTTTTTGCTGGGGCTGCGCGCGAAGCCCTTCAGATAGCACTGGGGCACCCAGTGATGCATGCGGGCGATACCATTCATGTCGATTTTCCAAAAAAGACGGTTTGTTGGGACTGATCCGCGAAATGTACTGGTTTCGGACGATTTTAACGCGATTTTTGGCGCACAGGCGTGATAATGTGACATTATCAAGTGCTAAATTTCAGGCACATGAATTCAAATTTGGCGATAAAATTAGTATGTATTTACGTAGTACGTATTGCAGTATCAAATTTAATGGAGGAAGCATGGCCAGATCGGGACTTTACAAGTCGGATGTGAAACGGGCTCGGGATAGCCTGATCGCCCAGTCGCAATATCCATCCATCGATGCCGTACGTATGGCGCTAGGCAATACCGGATCGAAAACTACCATCCATAAGTACCTCAAGGAACTCGAAGAGGAAGAAGGCGCCGGCCCTCAGAAAGCATCGATCAGCGATGCAATCCAGGATCTGGTTGAGCGTCTCGCCGGCAGGCTGCAGGAGGAAGCGAACGCCGGCGTCGCGCACGCCAAAGAGCAGCTGGACAGCCGCGAGCGGGCACAGGTTCAAGCTCGGAACTTGCTGGAGAGTGAGTTAAGCGCCGCGCGAGAAACCTTGGGCACCTTGGAGGCTCGCCTCAGCACGGAGATCGCCGAACATGCCAACACGCAGGCGCAACTCCAGGCCGAATCGATCGCC
Organism: Duganella guangzhouensis; assembly: GCF_009674535.1. Taxonomy (GTDB): domain Bacteria; phylum Pseudomonadota; class Gammaproteobacteria; order Burkholderiales; family Burkholderiaceae_D; genus Rugamonas; species Rugamonas guangzhouensis. The sequence goes on along the minus strand of NZ_WKJK01000009.1, from coordinate 7,281 downwards.
AGGCATACCGCTGAACAGCAAGTTAGGGATTTAAAGGAACGGCTGGCGGAAAATGAGCAGCATCGGAAATCGCTCGAAGAAAAGCACACGCACGCACGCGACGCACTGGATCATTATCGCCAGTCGGTGAAGGATCAGCGGGAACAAGATCAACGCCGCCACGAGGAGCAAGTACAACAAACACAGGCTGAGCTGCGGCGTCAGCAGTTAGCTACCGGGGCCAAGCAGGAAGAGGTCACGAAGCTGAATCAGGAGTGCGCGCGCCTGGTCGCCGAGCTGGCCCACACTAAGCAATCACTCTACGAGCAGCTGACAAATAGCCGCAAGTTGGAACAGAAGATCGAGCAGCTGCAAGCGATGCAGCAAAGTGCTGGAGACATTGAACGGCAACTTGCGAGCAAGATTGCCGAGGTCGAACTACTCGCTGAGCAGCTGAAAGCCGCAAACGCGCTGATTGAGCCTGCGCATGCACGCACCCGCGAGCTTGAGATACAACTGGCGCGGGCAAACGCAAAAGCAACGGCTCACGAACAGATTGGGGAGCAACTGCGTGCTTATCTGGACAAGATAGCGACCACTGCAAGTGCGGCAGATTCTAAAAGCTGAGCCAGGTGGGATACTGCATTTTATTGCGAAACGGATATCGTTATAATCGTTTTTTGGCCTGTGAAGGCATTTGTAATCGTTTTTAAGTCGGGATAATCATTTTTGTGCAGCCAAGCACCGGGGTTAACCATGCCGCCTGAAGCCAGTAACGGTCGTACATTCTCTCTGCAAACTCCGTGCGACCTGTACCGAAAACTCAGGTTTGAGGCGATATCACTTCGCCAGGCGCCTCCAGATGACCTCACTGAGCGCGCTTATGCCGTAATGAATGCGATCACTACGGCATGGCAAATGAAAGATTGGGTGTACGTCGCGCTGCGCGACGCCGGGCGTCTAGATGAGCTGCATCGTTTTGCCGGCCGCGAGATCAGGGGAGTGAAGGATTTCGGTTCGTTTCTCACGACGAATAGCCCGTGGATGAGCATGAGTTTTCAACTAGCGACTGCCGCGAAGCATTTTGTCATGAACGCGAATGGCGGTCCTGAAGTGATAACGGAGATCGATTTCCAGGTAGACCCTGCCTCGATCGGAAATGAACCCGCCGCGGTCCAGGAAATTATGGTCCGCACACGGAACAACAGCATATCAGGTCCGGATCTCGTGATGATGATGGGTTTTGTTTGGGGAAGATTACTACTGGATTTGGGGCTGGTAACAGCCGATGACTTAGAGTGAGATTTTATCCCGACACAAAGGAAGAACATGCGATTTGCTCTTTTGGCGGGCCAACGAGTCGAGGCGGCTCCGAAACTGAGGGCTACTTGCCCGGGTTGCGGCGCCGAGGTTGTATCCAAATGCGGAAAATACATCACCTGGCATTGGGCCCATGTATCACGAATTCATTGCGACCCTTGGTGGGAATCGGAAACGGAATGGCATCGCGCCTGGAAAAATCGCTTTCCGACTGAGTGGCAGGAAATCCCCGCGCGCGATGCCGAATCAGGAGAACTGCACATCGCAGATGTAAAAACTGCCTTCGGCCTGGTACTCGAATTCCAGCGGTCGACCATTACGCTCGACGAGGTCAAGGCCCGAGAGCATTTCCATCAGAAAATGGTCTGGGTTGTAGACGGCTGCAAGAACGATGCAGACCGATTTAATTTCTCGAACATGCGTGAAAAGATAGGGAAAGACGGCACAGCGCAGTTCCAGTGGTTTGGTAAAAGCACGCTGTTTTTACGTTGGCACACCATCAAGCCGGTGTTCATTGATTTTGGGGCAGAGCATGGTTTCTGGCGCATTTTGCAGTTTGACCCAAAAACCAAGCGTGGACTCGCAGGCATTGTTGATGTTGCCGCCTTTGTAAAACTAGCCAGTTCAGGAACATCGGACTTCAGCGGGGCCGGTGGGCCAGCATCCATCTGGTAGAGCGCTTTCCGCATTTTGACAGCTCGAAGCTCGTCTCATTCAATGAGCAGTAAAAGCATAACGATTTAACTCTTTATTACTTTATCGCTTATGTGTCATTTCCACCCTTATCCCGGCACACCCTCTTATTGGGCTTCTGGCGCGGCTTTCGCGGTGATGAATTGACCAGCCTGCAGGCCGAGCATGTTCAAGTCGCCGCCGGCGAAGGCATGAGCTGCTTCTTTCCGCGCACGAAGGGGGACCGCCAGCACAAGGGTGTCACGTTCCACGCGCCGGCACTGGCACGTCTATGCCCGGTGTCTGCCTATCTGGACTGGGTCTCGCTGGCGCACATCGAGATCGGCCCCGCATTTCGCAGCATTGACCGCTGAGGGCATGTCGGGGATGATGGCCTGCATTCCAACAGCCTGATACCTTTGCTTCGCTCGATTTTTAGTAAAGCCGGCATTGACGACGCCGACGGATACAGCGGACACTCCCTGCGTCGCGGTTTTGCGAACTGGGCCGCAGCCGACGGCTGGGATACTAAATCCATGATGGAGTACGTCGGCTGGAAAAGCATTCAAAGCGCGATGCGTTACATTGACAGCAGTGACCGCTTTGCGCGCTACCGGCCGGCGCCGCCACGGCAGATTGACAATGATGAACAATAATAGTGAGTGCGCGATGGTAAATTCTACCCCTGCCGAAAGATTTGGCGATTGGGATCAGTATGAGAAATTGCGGAGCGACCTGTACGGTATGTGCGCAAGGGTCCTCGCATTTCCGCAAAAAAATGAGCACGAACGCCACTTTCTCCTGGCTGCGATTCGACGAACACTTTCTCTAGAAAAAGCCTTTGTCCAGTCGGTTGAGTCTAATAACGGCCAAATGGCTATGACACTCGTTCGTTTGAACCTTGACACTTTAGCGAGGTTCTACACCCTGTATTGGGCAGAGCAGACAGAGGGAATGTCGGCAGAATCCCTTGCAAAGGATATCGCGCAGGGGAAAAGTATTAAGAACATGAAGTTTAAGAAATCGAAGGAGAACGCGACTGATCGATGGCTGATTGAGCAGATCAAACCGCTTGGAAAATGGATACCTATTGTTTATACAAAAACTTCAGGTGCTATACATTTTTCTGATTTCCATATCAGCCAACTCATCCAACAATTCAAAGCAGCAGAGAGACTGGAAGATGGTTCTGTCTTGGGCGAAATTTCTATTGGACCTGGTGAACGTGATTCGGATCCGGAGTTATATCGCGAGGTGAGGCAAGCTTTCCTTCATATTTCCATGATGCTGGCAGAAGGAATAAGGCACAGGTGTGAATTGGCTTGCTGCTGAAATCCCGTTTCTGTGTCTAGAACCACGCCACGCGCGACTGGCGATTCATTGCGCCCACACGGTCACGTTGTTTGGGCTGGAGACCTGGCAAAAACGCCGAAAATGACGTCCTTCACTCTCAGCTTTAATCGTTTTTGAGTAGCGGCCACGCCAGTGACAAGGCGTTCGCATCAATTACATGGGTGTTCGCTATATGAGAGCATCAAAATTTGGCGAAACGTCCCTTTTTGCTGGGCAGCTAAAAAGGCCAATTCACCAAAAATTCCTGGAAATAGGCGGGGACTGAAGGCCTCTGATTCTTGATGACTAAGTCGGATAGGTCGAGGAAAGAGAGCTATCCATTAACGCAGTTTTCTATTATAGATCAACGAGTTAGTTCAATTTCTGCGAAAAAATTCGTAATCCCGGCCATCCCTCATACCGGCATGGTTTGAGATGGTGTGCATAAGAATCACCCTATCTTTTGCACATTATTCACAGATCTCATAGTGTGAAATGTTTTGGTATTCTGTGATTGATGTGCAATCGCGGATGTCTTCTGCGCCAGCCAAGCCCGCACCGCAGCTGTTCCAGGGAGTACCAGCAATCGGTCTGGGTTGACGCCGAGTTGCCAGCCTTCTCGCTTTCGTTTGTGAAGGCCGAATCTATGGTGCTGCCAGAGCTTTACATGTCGCATAGCAATCGATAAAGTTTGCTTGCCAACACGCAATCGCATAGCGCCAGTTGAGTTTTGACGGAAATTTTTATGGTTCCGCTTTAGTGGAGGTAATTTGGAAATACGTTTTTCCAACGATGGCCCAGCGTTCCCGGCTCAGCTGGTGGATGACTTCATTAACGGCGAGGTCGTCTTTTTATGTGGCGCTGGCGTTAGCGCACCTCAGCTTCCGGGTTTTGCTGGACTGTTAAACGAGGTATATGCCGATCTCGGAGTTGATGCAACGCCCGCAGAGAAAGAAGCTGCAGACGCTTATCGATTTGAAGAGGCGTTCGGATCATTGGAGCGCCGTCTATCGCGCCCGTCGGCAATGATTGAGTCGGTCTCGCGGCGCCTTCGTCCACCCTCCCCGAACCTCGAAAATCATTTAACGTTACTACGATTAGCCCGCAATCTTGACGATCGCGTGTGCCTTATTACCACCAACTTTGATACGCTATTCGAACAGGCGCTGGAACGACTCGACGGTGTTGGCGTAGGTAAGCAGGCGAGCTATGCCTCACAATCGCTGCCCTCGCCCGGAGTTCCTGATTTCGGCGGCATTATCCACATACATGGAAGGATTGAGGACACCGAACTAGGACTGAGTTCCACGCCACTTGTACTAACCAGTGCTGCCTACGGCGACGTCTATATGCGGTCTGGCGGAGCGTCGCGTTTCTTGTTCGATTTACTCCGGTGCAAAACGTTGGTACTGATCGGCTATAGCGCTGGTGATGCGTCCGTTCGATATTTTCTCAACGTTCTCGACGCTGATCGACAGCGCTTCAAAGATATCAGATCAGTGTACGCATTTGATGGCGTGGAAAGTCATAGTTCGCAGTCCGAGGCGCGCTGGTCAGCTCTTGCTGTCACTCCCCTGTCCTATCGGAAAACGCGCAGGGGGCACGCGGCATTGTGGGACGACCTCAAACTCCTTGCCCGTTTGGTTGAGTCGCCTGCTGCTGTAAGGCGAGAAAGGGCTGGCCAGATCTTATCAATGCCATTCGCAAGTGCCGATGAGGCCGCAAAAGTTACTGTCAAGTGGCTATTTGAGGGCAAAATTGACCTCTTAGAGGTTGCCGTTGTCTCAATTCGGGATCCATCCTGGTTTGATTTTTTATATGCGGAACGTCTCGTAAATAAAGAAGACATGGCGCGCTCTTTGCCGTCATGGCTGGCGCGAGGATGGACAAGCCACATTCATATCGAAACTGCCGTTCAATGGCACACAAAACTCGGGCCGGATTTTTCCCGAAGCCTCAGTTTAAAATTGCGGCTTCGGGAACACATCCCACCTGTGTACGTAAAGGCGTGGGATGTTATTGCAAAAGCTGCGGCGCCAGTACGTGAAGTTTACTCGATTGGAATGCAGGTACTGCAAAGGGTAAAATCCGGTAACGTCAGCGATTCCGATCTGCGTGCCGCAATTGATTGCATGCGACCTGTCGTCACTGTGAAGGACCGCGCGAAATGGTCTGACGTGACGAAGCCACCCGCGCTTAAACCAGCGAAACTGGCAGAGCTATTATGGGTCGAGATGCGCGCGCCAGAGGAACGGGAATCAGCGCGTCTCCGGGTTGCCTTGCTACAGCTACCAGCACACGCGGAGCGGATTTTTCAGCTCGCAGTATTTGCAGTGCGTTCTGTTCTCTACGAGGCACGTGACGTCGAACTAGTTGACTCCGATTGGGACCGTTTTGATTTAGATGTGCCGGCAGTGGAAGAGCATGCGCAAAACGGTCACCACTACGGTCTAGCCGACTTGGTCATGTTGACGACCACCCTAGTGGCAGTTCTCGCGAAGACAAATACGCAGGAAGTAAAAGCCGCGGTTGAAATGCTCGGAAGATTGCCAGGAAAGCTTGGCGCGCGGCTTTGGCTGCATTGCCTACGAAATCGATTATTGTACTCAGGGGACGAGGTTGCAACGATCTTGACCAAATTGTCTCATGATCAGTTTTGGGGAATCCGCCGAGAATTAATTTTGGCGCTGGAAGAACGCATTGGAGAGGCGTCTACAGAGTCGGTAGCCCAGCTCTGGCGACGTATCGGCAAGGAGGGACCGAAGCTTTTTCCTAAGCTTAGCGAGAATGGCGAAACTGATTGGCGACCGAATGCTAGAAGCCGGGAAATGTGGTTGCGATTAAAAGCAATAGATCGCGCGGGGGCGCTAACCGGAGCAGGTCGCACATTGTTGCGAAAAATCGCTGCCAGTCTTCATATTGAAGGGCGGGACTACGAGGATCGGGACTTATTCACTACATACTCGTTTGGCGTGACGTATGTGGCGGGGAATGCACAGGTGCTGCTAAGCACGCCTCCTGAAGAGCGGCTTGAAAAAGCCCTTTCTGAGCAAGGTGCTTGGGATCCGGATGTACAGCGCAATTGGAGTGCATACTGTGCTGCCGATCCTGTCGGAGCATTTCAAACGTTGGCGGCCAGTCGCGAGAACGCGAAAAATCTTGGTCTGTGGTCCGACCTCATCGGTGCGATTTCTTGGGCTCCGCAAAACGAGAGCGATGACGCGAAGGCCATCCGCGAACGCGTGGCCCTTTTGGTATTCCGTCGCTTCAGACGTTCGGGCAGCAACATTGTCGGTGGACTTGTTAACCGGTTAGTAGATCTTTGGCCCACTGCCCCCGACCTGACGTGGTGGGATCGCCTATGGCTAGTTTTAGAAGGGCATGAAGATACTGAAAAACTGGAACTAGAGGATGGAGAGCGTTTCTATGACCGCGTGATAAATACTGCTGCCGGTCGTCATGCCCGCCACCTGATACTTCACCTTGATCAGGCGCGACAGGCTAACGATTCTAAATTGGTGTCTTCCTTGATGCTGCGAGCGGAAAAGGTAATGGTATCTTCGACTCCAGCGGGTTTTTTTGCGTGCGGAGTATTCGCCAGGGACGTCAGCTTTCTACTTTCGATGGATCGCAGAGCGACACAGAGATCATTGCTTCCGAAATTTAATTCAATTGATATGCAAGGCAAAGTGCTCCGCGCGACGTTGGTGGAGGTTGGGGTGTTGTCGGCACTGGCAAGTCGCGTATTTAAGTCGCCAATTCTTGCTGCCGTTGCCGAAAGTCGAGCGACTGGAAATGCCGCAACGGGCGTAGCCGCAAATCTACTTAGACCGCTCTTTTTGCAAGCGGCGTGTTGAATTGCATTGAACTCTGACCCGGAATTTGCATTGAATTCCGACCCGCTCTTTTGATGTGATTTTTCAGCCAGTATACTGTCGTGATCTCCTCCGTTTCATGGGCTCAGTTGAGCTGTTTTTA
>NZ_WKJK01000008.1 GCF_009674535.1 Duganella guangzhouensis | reverse complement strand
CTGCTGCGCCAGCGGCGCTATTGCGCGCCGCGTCGTCAGGCGCGACGGCCGCTGGTGCGCTGTGCGTGGCGGTGGTCGACGGCGTGGCCTTGGCCGGAGCGGCGGCGGTCAGGCTGGCGGCGGGGAGGCGCAGCAGGCCGCGGGTGCCGGTGACGATCAGCGTGCCGTCCGGGGCCACGGTGGCGCCGGTGAACGGGAAGCGGGTCTTCAGCGGCAGCGCGGTGAAGCTTTGTCCCTGATCGCGGCTAGCGACGATCTGGCCGGCCGAGCCGAGCAGCAGCACGGTGTCATCGGCTAATTGCAGACCGGCGATCAGCGATGCATCAACCGGCGTCTGGACTTCGGTCCATGCCGCGCCCGGCTGGGCGCTGCGATACACCTTGCCGCGAAGGCCGTACAACATCAGCGTGCCCTGACGCGTGGCCAGGCCGCCGAACAGGCTGCCGCTGGCCGGCGAAGTCTGCGCGGAAAACGCGGCATCGGCGCCGGTGGTACCGGTAGCGCGCAGCAGCACGCCCTGTTCGCCAAACAGATATTGCTCCTGCTGGCGCTCTGCAATGCCGTAGTAAGTCGCACCATTCGGATTCGGCAGATTCTTCATCAGCGCCTGCCAGCTCTTGCCACCATCGGCGGTCGAGAACGCCAGACCATAGGCGCCCACCACCAGCGCCGAACCATCGCCCTGCAGACACAGGTCAAGGAAAGGCTTGTCGGCACCTTCGTCCACCAGACGCTGCGCGTCCGACAGCAACAGATTCAGCGGATGATCGGGATTATTCGGATCGGGCTTGACCGCATCCCAGGCTTGTTGCGCGGCTTGTTCGGCCAGCTCGGCGGCCTGCTTGCCATCGAACACACGCTTCCAACTCTGGCCGCCGTCGCTGCTGCGCAGCACCACGCCCATATTGCCGACCGCCCAGCCTTCACGCTCATTGGCGAAACGCAGCGCGGTTAGCGTCACGCTGACCGGCACCTGCGCCTGCGACCAATGCTGACCGGAGTCGTCGGAATAGATAATGAGACCGCGCTCGCCAGCCGCCACCAAGCGACTGCCGCTACGCACCACGGCCATCAGATTGGCCTGCTCCGGCCGCGCGACCTTCAGCGCCGGACGCAGCAGGGCGGCAGGCAGCGCCACGCCGGGGGGCGCTGCCGCCGCTGCAGCCGCCGTCGCAGCCGCAGCGGCCGACAACGAAGCCGCCGCCCCAGTCGCAACGGCAGTCGCTGTAGCCGTCGCCGGCAACACGGCAGCGGCAGCTGCTGCGGCAGGCGATGCAGTGGATGCCGCCTCGGCACCGACCAGCAACGCGTCAGCCGCCAGGGCGGCCAACGCTGCCAGCACCGCTGCGGCATTGCGCCGCATGAGGATGCTGATCGCCTTCATATCAACGCACGCCGCCGCTGGCCAGCGCACTGGACGTGAACTTGGTCAGCTGTTTTGCATCGTAGTCCTGATAGCTCACGCCACCGGTTTCGTTGATGGCCGCCGCATACACCCAGCCGCCGCTCAGCAGATCGAACCAGGTGTAGCTCAGCGTACTGGCCGACGGCTCATCGCCCGCCAGCAGCGTGAAGGCCTGACCGGTCTTCCACAGCTTGCCCTGCGCATCCCAGGTATCGGCCAGCACCGCCTGCCAGGTGTCCTCGTCCAGATACAGACGACGCTTGGCCGCCACGTTACGCTTGTCCTTGGCCAGCGAAGCTTCCAGCACCCACACGCGGTGCAGTTCCCAACGCACCGCGTCCGGATTCAGCGTACCCTTGCCGATCACCGCATTCACCGGCTTGCGGAACAGGCCGTTGTTGTTGTACGGGATGTAGATCTCTTTCTTGCCAATCAGCTTGACGTCATAACGGTCCTGCGCGCCGATGAACAGATTCACGTCATCGAAGTTGGCCAGACCAGCTGCCGATGGATCCGGAGTGTCATACACCAGCGAAGGCGACTTGCGCACGCGGCGTTGGCCCGGCACATACTGCCAGCCATCCTTCGGCTTGGTGTAGTTGTCGACATAGTCGATGGTCATCAGCGCCTGGCCGGCATTGGCTGGCGGCTCGGTCACGTCCAGACGCGCGCGCGCCCACTCGCCGTTGAAGCCGTCCGCCTTGCCTTTCGGATCGTAGTACGGATATGCCAGACCGGTGCGCTGACGGTTGGTCAGCACGCGGTCGCCGCTGGAGGTCATCACGTATTTGTCGGCGGTGAAGGTGGTCAGCTGGCCGCGATAGCTCAGCATGTGGTTCCACAGCGCTTCGTGGCCGTTCTTCGGCACCGGGAATGGAATGCCGCCGTAAGCGCCTTCCACCGTCAGGCCGCCGTTGGCCAGCTTGGCGCGGGTGGCGTTGGCGGCCACCGCGTCATAGATCGCCTGCGAGAACACCGCGCTGCGGTGCGATGGGTAGACGTCGATACGCATGCCCGACCATTTGGCCAGCAGCGCCTTGGTGCCATCACTCAGCTTGTCGGCATATTGAGTCTGGTTGGCGTTGGTGATTTGCAGCACAGGCTTCTCGCTGGCATACGGATCGGGACGCTTGTTGTCGGCGCCCGGTTTGGTGTCCACGGCTTTACCGTCCCAGGCCGGGATGGTGCCTTCCTTGTTGGCGGCGCGCTCGGCGCCCATCGGCGTCAGGTTGCCGGATTTCAGATTAGGCGCCTGAGCAAAAGCGCTGGCCACGAGGGCGGCCATGCTGACCGCCACCAGATTGCGAATATTCTTGTTCATCTCAATGTCTCCTCTATCAGAAACTGGTTTGCAGGCTGAAGCGCACGTAGTCACGGTCCAGCAGTGGCTGGGTGGTGGCTTTGCCGCGATAATTGATGAAGGTCAGGTTGGCGATGTACTTGGTCAGGTAGGTGCCGGTGACGCCAAGCGCGATCTCGCCGCCATGGTCGGGACTGCCCGAGAACGGGAACGCGGTATCGATCACCGATTTGCCCTTGAAGGCCCAGCCGACGTTAACCGGTACCGCCAGGTCCAGGCCGGACAGCACTTGATACCAGCTTGGCGTGAACACGACGCGGCCACCGTAGGCGGTCTTGTTGAGCGCGGTGTCGACTTTTTCTGGATTGTCCTTCACGCTCAGCAGGTGATTGGCCGACAGCTCGCCCACCACGCTCAGGCCGTCATACCAACCGCTGGCGCCGCTGACGATGGTGGTCGACAGATTCAGGTGCGAGGTGCGGCCGGTAGGGTAGGGCGTATTGGCGTCCAGCCAGGACGCGGTCTGGCCGGCTGGCAGCACCACCGTGCCTTGCTTGGCGTTCAGCGCCTGGCCGTCGCGGACCGAGGCTTCCAGGCCGACGTTGGCGATGCCGATCAGGCGCGAGATGCTGGCGCCGAACGACTTCACGCCTTTCGGCACGGCCAGGTAGTAGGTGCGGGTCGCGGCCTGCGTCACGACTTGCGTCGAGGTGTCGTTGTAGCGGATCGCGTAGAAGCCCAGATCGGAATCCAGCAGTTCGCTGCGGGTGTTCAGCGCCACGCCGAAGTTCTTCGGCAGATCGCCCTTGAACAGGCCGGCGTTGCGCAGTTTGAGTGGACCGGCCCAGATCGATTCCGCGCCATCGCCCAGCATGTCAGTCGAGCTCAGGTAGCTGCCGGCCGGATTCAGGCGGGTCGGACGGTATTTGAACTGCACATAGGCTTCGATGCTGGTGTCGTTGGTCAGCTGCAGGGTGCTGGACAGCTGCGGCACTGGAATCGTGGTTTCCTTGGCCTGGGTGCCCGGAATCGACAGCTTGTACAGATCGATCGGCGCCATGCCCTTGGCGATGCCGTTCATGCCGAAGAACAGCGTGGTGCCCCAGATCAGCGAGTGCTGGCCCAGACGGTAGGACAGGGTGCTGTCGCCGATCTGGTTTTTGCCGAACACAAACCAGTCCAGCATTTCGGCGTTGCGGCCGGCGATGCGGGTGGTTTCGTCCGAGAACTCGTTGGCGCTGACGCCGACGTTGTTGGTGGTCGCGGTCGAGGTGTTGGAGGTGTGGTTGTTGTACACCGAGTCGTACCAGGCGGCGCCGCTCAGGCGCAGGCCGAAGCCGTCTTTCTGGATGTCGAACTCGGTCAGCAGGTCGTAGCGGCTGGAAATCAGGCCGGTGCTGAAGTTGCGGTCGCCGTCGTCGTTATTGACTTTGGTCGAGCCAGTGGTCAGCGCCGGATTCTGCGATTCGACGCGGACGCCGGCGCTGTATTTCAGCGTGTTATCCCAGCGGATTTGCCAGTCGCCGCCGGGGTTAAGATCAGCGGCGTGCGCCGAGCTACCCACCATCGCGGCGATGGCGGATGCGATTGCCAGTTTCTTCATTTTTGTCTCCGTTGTTGTAATTTTTTACGGGGTACGGCTGCTTATCCGAGGCTGCCGGTCACGTCGTCGAACAGCTCATCGACCGACAGTCGCCGCGGGATAATTTTTTGATCGAGCGCCCAGTCGATGGCCAGTTGGATGCCCTTGCGATTGGCTTCCAGGCCGAGCGGCGGGAAGATCGCCGGCACGCCGCCTTCGGCTTGCTGGCGGCCTTCGGTGATCATGCGGTAGATCTCGCGCACCGCCGCCGGGTTCTGCTTCGATACGTCTTCATGCACCACGAAGAAGTGGTTGACCGGCACCACGTTCTCGCGCTCGAACCATTTGAGCGCGGCGTTGTGGGCGTCCGGCACCAGCGTGCGCACGCGTTCATCTTTCGGCATGTCCTCGCCCAGCAGGGCGGCGGCCAGTTCGCCTTTCATCATCAGATCGGGAATCGACGAGCCGGCCGGCAGACGCTTGCAATTTTCTGGATCGCTGTACTCGGCCAGATGGCCATCGCCCAGCGTGCGCCACAGGACTTTGTCCAGATCGACGCCGTATTCGTGGCGCAGAATGCCGCGTATCCACAGTGCGGTGGTCTGGGTGTAGGTGCGCACGCCGACTTCACGGCCTTCGATGTCTTTCGGATCGAGGTGGCCGAAGTCGATATTGAAACCGGCGCAGTGGTGCTGGAAGCGGCCCGAGATCGGCGCCGGCAGCAGCACGTACGGCTTGCCGAACGCCTTGGCTTGCAGGAAGGTGACGATGGCCAGTTCGCCGGCGTCGAATTTATTCTCGCGCACCATGGCTTTGAAGCCGTTGTGCGCAGGCGTAGGACCGCAGAAGTCCAGCTTGACGATGTCGGACGAGACGCGGCCATCCAGCAGCGCCTTGGTGACTTTGTATTCGGAGAGGTTGGTGCGTAATACGGTGGTCATGTTTGGTTCCTTGATTAGTACAGACGGACTTCAATCAGGGTTGGGCCTTGCTCGCGGGCGGAGTTGGCCATGGCTTTATAGAAGCCTTCGGCGCTGTCGACCGCCACGGCCGGCACGCCCATGCTCTTGGCCATCGCCAGCCAGTCGATGCTTGGCCTGTCGATATCGATCATGGCCAGTGCTTGCGGGCCTGGCGCGCCGGCGCCCATGTTGGCGTATTCGGCTTTCAGGATCGCGTAGCTGTTGTTGGCGAAGATGATGGTGGTGACGTTCAAGCCTTCGCGCGCCTGGGTCCACAGCGACTGGATGGTGTACATGGCGCTGCCATCACCCACCATGCAGAACACGCGGCGGTCCGGGCAGGCCAGCGCGGCGCCGGTGGCAACCGGCGTGCCGTAGCCAATTGAGCCGCCCATGTTGTTGATCAGGTCGTGCGGCGCGGCGCCGACTGTCAGGCCCATGGTTTCGCGGCCGGTGGTCAGCGATTCATCGACCAGGATGCAGTGCTCGGGCAGCGCGGCGGCCAACGCAGCGGCGATGCTGGCCGGGTTCAGCGCGCCTTGCGGAATCACGGCTTCGGCGCGCGCTTGCAGCACCGGCGTGGCGCTGCCGGCATCCAGCGCGTACAGCAGCATGTCGAGCGCGGCTTCGCTGTCTTCATTGGCTTCGGCCAGCTTGTGCACCACGGTGCCCGGTGCTTTCAGCAGGCTCGGTTTGTCCGGGTAGCTGAAGAAGGCGATTGGCTCGGTGGTTTCCAGCGTGATGATGTGCTTGAAGCCCTTGAGGAATTCCAGCGCCTGCGGCACCGCGTACGGGATGCGTTCCAGCGTGACGCGGCCGGCACCGCGCTCGATGCGCGAGGTGAAGAACTGGGTCGCCAGGCGGCAACCGGTGGCGGCCTTCAGCTTGCCGGCCAGTTCCACGGCGCGGCCACGGGTGGCGCGGTTGGCCAGGATCACCAGCGCCGGCTCGCCGGAGCGCAGCACCTTGGCGATGGCTTCGATGCGCGCCGGCTCGGGGCGCTTGATTTGCGGCGCCGCCGGTGGCGGCACCAGCGCGGCCGCGTCGCCAGCTTCCTGCCACGAGGCGTCGCCTGGCAGCAGCAAGGTCGCGATTTGTCCTGGATGCTCGCTCGCTTTGGCGATCGCGGTCGACACGTCCCACGCCACCGACTGCGGCGATTCAACGCGGCGCACCCAATGGCTGAGTGGTCGCGCCAGACCTTCGATGTCCGAGGTCAGCGGCGGATCGTACTTCAGGTGCGACGCCGAATGCTCGCCCACGATGTTGACCATGCCGGACGAAGCGCGCTTGGCGTTGTGAATATTCGCCAGGCCGTTGGCCAGCCCCGGCCCCAGGTGCAGCAGGGTGGAGGCGGGCGTGCCCTTCATGCGGTAGTAGCCGTCCGCCGCGCCGGTGCAAATGCCTTCGAACAGGCACAGCACACTCTTCATGCGCGGGTTCTCCAGCGCCTTCAGGAAGTGCATCTCCGAGGTGCCGGGATTGGCGAAGCAGATATCAACACCCTGGTCGGTCAGGGTCTTGACCAGGCTTTCGGCGCCGTTCATCTTAGTACCCTGCCATTTCGCGTGCTTTGCCGATCACGCCGTAGCTGCGCTGCGGCGCCGACATCAGGAAGCTGTAGCCTTCCTTCAGCAGACGCTCGTAGTTGGCGGCGGTGACGTGCGGATTGCCGACCTTGACGCCATTTTTATGGCAGGTGGCGACGATCTGCGCCATCGCGGCCAGCACTTCCGGGTGGTCGTATTGGCGCGCCAGGCCCAGTTCCTGCGACAGGTCGCCTTCGCCGATCAGCACGAAGCCGATGCCGGGCACGTTCTTCAGCATGTCGTCCAGATTTTCAATCGCCTGGGTCGATTCGATCATCAGGCCGCACAGGATTTCGCCGTTCGGGTTCAGCGGCCAGACGTCGGCCTTGGCGTAGTATTCCTGCTGGGTCAGACCCCAGTAGCGCGAAGCGTTCATCGGACCGTCGCCGCGCACGCCTTTGGGCTCGTACAGCGGAGCGTTTTTCGGACGCGCATAGCGGCACGATGCCACCGCGTTGTAAGCCTGTTCCACCGTCGCCACGTGCGGCGTGATCACGCCGTAGACGCCGCGATCCAGCACCTGCTTGGCGAACGACTGATTCATCTCGACGCCGTTGGCCGGAATGCGCGCCAGCGGGGTCACTTGCGGCGCCAGCGAGCCGCTGGTGGCGATCTGTTTGCGGTTCAGCAGGTACTGCAGCGAATCGCCCAGCGCCGACACGTCGTACGGGTTGTGCTCCATTTCGAACACGATGCCGTCATACGGCGCGTCGCTCATGTCGATGGCCGACTGCTTGTCGATTTTGGAGAACGCGGTGAATGCGACTTTGCCTTGTTCCCAGGCGCGGATGATGCCGTTCAAGCGGTTGTTGCTCATGGTGTTCCTCGTTTATTTGGTTGTTGGTTTGTCGGCGTTCCAGTACATGAAGCCCATGCCTTCGCCGGTGCCGGCGGCGGTGCGCCAGCACGGTACGTAGTCGACCAGAGTCATCTCGGCGCCGGTCTCTTCGACGGCTTTCATCACGCTGACGTACAGCTTGATTTCCGAGGTGCCGGACTGGTAGTAGCCATCCGGGATGGCGGCCAGGCCGTCGTAGTCGTACTCGCTCAACATCTTCATGACCTTGTGGTCGAACTCTTCATCGTTGACGAAGTGCGACAGGCCACCGGAGGCGAAGATGCCGACCCGCACGTCAGCTGGCCAGGCTTTGATCGCATCGCGCAGCACGCGGCCGAACTCGATGCAACGCGCCATCGACGGCTGGGTCGGCGGGTAGAAGCAGTTCATGATGACCGGCACGTGCGGCGGCGGATTGTCGTCCATGATCTGGTGATAGACGAAGCTGTAGGCGTGCGGCGCGACCGGATACTCCGGCAGCGGTTTCATCCATACGTTGTCCGGCCACTTGAACAGGTCGGTCAGGTCGAAGCCTTCTTTCTGGAAGGCGTCGATCAGGTAGTTCGCCAGTTCCGGATGGCATGCGTGGGTCACATGGTGGTCCGGTGCGTACACCGAGCGTTGTGGTGGGCCGTTGTGCACGTCCTTGCCGGTGTAGATCGCGATCGACGGCGAGAAGTCGAGGAAGATTTCCTTCTGGTCCTTGCCGAGGATGATGGCGACGTCGATCTTGGCTTCGCGATAGGCTTCGGCCATCTTGTCCAGCGCGGCGCGGCAGCGGGCGGCGCGCGCGGTGCGTTCTTCGATGGTCAGGAACGGTTCAAACGCGGCTTCGCGGTGGGCTTCCAGTTCCGGGTAGGTCCAGGTGCGGTTGCGGAACCACAGTTCCGGATTGTTGCGGTCGCGCTCACCGTTGTTCAGCCAGTCTTCCGGCGCCTGGCCCAGCATGCCGCTGTGAGGGACGGCCATGCCGAATACGATTTTTGCCATGAGTAATCCTCTGTAGTTTTATGTGTCAGGCTGCGCTTTTGTTTTGCGTGCCGTTGTCGGGAGTCTTGGTTGCCGGGGCCGCCGGCTCGGTCACTTTCGGTGCCCATTCGGGACGGAACAGCACCGCCGTGGCGACCGCGCCGATGATCAGGAATACGAAGATCACCAGCATCGGCAAGTCATAGCTGCCGCTGATGTGCAACAACCAGCCGGACAAGCTGGCGGCGACGCCGCCGGCCAGCGAGGTGGCGACCTGCTGCACGCCGGTGACGGCGCCGATCGCCTGTTTCGGAATCAGGGTCAGACGCGACAGCGCCAGGTTGTTGGCGGTGGCCAGCCCCAGCAGCGACAGCGACAGCACGTTCCAGAACAGCGCCGCTTCCAGCGTCTGCGCATACGCGCCCAGCAGCACGGTGCAGCCGCCGATGAAGCCGGCGATGATGAAGGCCTTGCGCACCAGCACTGGGTCCTTGCCGCTGGCGATCACGCGGTCGGCCGCCCAGCCGGCGATGGCGGCGACGATGGCGATGCCGGCAAAGCTGAAGAAGGTGTAGACGCCGGATTTTTCCAGCGACAGCCCGCGCTGCTCGACCAGATAGGCCGGCATCCAGCTCATGCAGTAGAAGGTGAAATAGCCGTAGCAGAAGTTGGTAATCATGCCGCCCCACACGACCGGGCTGGACAAGATGGCGCCGAACGTCACCGACGAGGCCTTGCGCTTGGCCGTGGCCAGCTGTTCCTTGTTGGGGAAGTCGTTGCGGACCAGACCCAGCCACGGCGCCAGCCACAGCAGGCCGACGATGCCGGTGGCGACGAACATGATGTTCCACGAATAGTTGACGATCAACCAGGCACCCACCGGCGCGCCGATGGCCGGGCCGAACTTGTTGCCCATCGCCAGAATCCCGACCGCGAAGCCGTTCTGGCTCTCGTCGAAATTATTGCGTATCCAGCGGTAGCTGGCCGGGATAACAATGGCTTCGGTGGCGCCGATAATCAGGCGCATGATGACCAGCGCCGACAGCGCCGTCACCGCCCCCATCGCCGCCGTCGCCAGACACCAGGCGGCGAAGCAGATCGCGTAAGGCCACTTGACGCCGTAGCGGTCGGCCACCACCCCCATCGGAATCTGGAACAGGCCGTAGGACCAGAAGAAGGCGGCGTTGATCCAGCCGCGATCCACGCTCGACAACGCGAATTCCTTGACGAAGTTGTGGTCGGCCAGCGCCGATGAAATGCTGGTGCGGTCGATGAAGGAAATCAGTACGCCGATCGCCAGCAGACCAAGAATGGTCCAGCGGCTGGCGGCGCCATGCACCGGCTTGCCTGGTTTGTTCGTCTCCATATTCTTCTTTCTCAGGCTTTAGGCCAGGCTTGGGTACAGCTGTTTGGCGGTCTTCTCGAAGATCCAGGCGCGGTCTTCATCGCTCAGCGAGGCCAGACCTTTTTGCGCGGTGGCCAGAATCTCGGCCAGCGTGCCCGGCGAGGTCGGGAAGTTCGAACCCCAGGCCAGACGCTGCGCGCCAAACTCTTTCACCACGGCCGGGAAGAAGGTGTCGGCGCTGGCCTTTTCCTTTTTCACGTCGCCGAAAATGCGCGGGGTCAGCTTGAAGTAGATGTTCTCCAGCGGCGCCAGGTCGAACATCGACTTGGCGTTGGCGTATGGAGGACCGTCGAGCACGTCCGGGCGGCCCAGGTGGTCGAGGATGATCTTCACTTTCGGGAAACGCTTGGCCAGCGCGGTCACTTGCGGCAGACCGATCGGACCGGTCTGGATGCACATCGGGATGTTCAGCTCGGCGCACAGTTCCCACGATGGATACGAGCGCGGATCTTCCAGTTCGCTCGGATCGAACTCTTTGGTGCTGCCGCCGGTGAACAGGCGCAGGCCGGCCAGGCCGCGTTCTTTCCACTCGATGATTTTTTGCGTGGCGTCTTCCGCCAGCACGTCGACCGAGCCGACTGCGACCAGGCGATCCTTGTACTGGTTGCAGCCGTCGACGACGTAGCTGTTGTCGAAACCGTAGGTGGTGGACGAGTGCACCACGGCGGCTTTGGCGACACCGGCGGCGTCCATGGCGGCGATCAGCGCTTCCACGGTGCTTGGACGTTCCTGCGACCAGTCCGAGCGTTTGCCGAACAGCGGTGCTGGTGGGTAGGCCTTCTCGTCGTCCGAGATGATGTGCGGGTGGATGTCTACGATAGAGGTCATATTATTTACCTTGTGCTTTCAAGCGTTTGTCCAGGCGTGGGAACACGCGGCGCGCATTGCCTTCGAAGATTTTCTGACGGTCTTCAGCACTCAGCGAGGCGATGCCGTCGACGTAGCGCTTGGTGTCGTCGAAGTAGTGGCCGGTGCAAGGGTCTTTGCCGCGTACCGCACCGATCATTTCGGAACCGAACAGCACGTTGTCCGCAGGGATGACCTTGGTCAGCAGTTCGACCCCAGGCTGGTGGTAGACGCAAGTGTCGAAGAAGATGTTGTTCAGCAGACCTTCCAGCGGACGGTCCATCATCTCCAGCGACATGCCGCGGTAACGGCCCCAGTGGTAAGGTACGGCGCCGCCGCCATGCGGAATGATCAGGCGCAGGGTAGGGAAGTCCTTGAACAGGTCCGATTGCAGGATCTGCATGAAGGCGGTGGTGTCGGCGTTCAGGTAGTGGGCGCCGGTGCCGTGGAAGCACGGGTTGCACGAGGCGGCGACGTGGATCATGGCCGGCACGTCGAGGTCGCACAGCGCTTCGAAGATCGGATACCACTCGCGGTCGGTGATCGGCTTGCCGGTCCAGTAGCCGCCGGTCGGATCGGGATTCAGGTTGGCGCCGACAAAGCCCAGCTCTTCGACGCAACGGCGCAGTTCAGGCACGCTGTTCTTCGGTGGCGCCAGTGGCGATTGCGGCAGCTGGCACACTGGCGCGAAATTGTCCGGATACATTTCGGTGACGCGGAACACCAGGTCGTTCGAGATTTCGGCCCACTCCAGGCTGGTGCGCTCGTTGCCCAGGTGGTGGCTCATCAGGCCGGCGATCGGCGAGAACAGGGTCAGGTCGCCGCCGCGCTCTTGTTGCAGCTTCAGCTGGCCGCCGCCGATGGCTTCGCGGATCTGGTCGTCGGACACATAGGCTTCATCGCGCGATGGACCGTTGGTTGGATCGTTGGCGAACTCAACCTGCTTGGCGCGGAAGTCGCGGAAGGATTTTGGGACGGTCGTGAAGTGACCGTGGCAATCGATAATCATGGTGTCTCCGGTGTTATTGGGCGTTTGGATCAACGAACAGTTCGTCGATGGCCATGCGGCGCGCGGTCAGACCTTGCTTGAAGGCGGTGGCTTCCAGCGTTTCGATGGTCTTCAGGTTTTCCTGCAGGCCGTATGGCAGCGGATCGTGGCCGACGATCTCTTGCAGCGCTTTGTACTTTTTGTCGCCGGCGGTGTTGGCTTCGCCCGAATCCAGCTTGGCCAGCCATTCTTTCTTCGCTTGATCGAAGGCTTTGTAGAGCGATTGGGCGATCCATGGATGCTCGGCCAGTACCGAATCCTTGACCACGATGGTGCCGTGCATTGGGTACACGCCGGTGCGGCCGTAGTATTCCTTTTCCAGCTCGGCCGCGTTCGGCAGCAGGTCCGGGTAGTCGGCTTCCACTTCCTGCCAGCCGCCGGTTGGCGCGCCGGTGCGGCCGATGCCTGCCGCGCCTTCGTTGCCGGCCACCAGTTCGCCTTTGGCCATCATGTCGGCCAGCGAGGTGTCTTTCTCGGCGTGGATCACGTTGGCTGGCAGTTTCAGTTGGGTGACGTGTTCTTCATCGTCCACCACCCAGGTGACTTTGGAGGCGTCCAGGCCGAATTCGTCGATCAGCACCTGACGGTTCCACACACCGGTGGTGACCGAGTAGGCGCGCACGCCGACCTTCTTGCCTTCCAGGTCTTTCGGGTGTTTGATGTTGGCGTCCGGACGAACCAGCAGGCCGCCGTGGTGGAAGCGGCGCACCACGAAGATCGGCAGGCCGACGAAAGGCGCGCCGTAGGAACGGGCGATGATGTAGGTGGTGGGGGCCAGTTCGCACACATCGAATTCAACGTCACGCACCATGCGGCGGAAGGCGCCGATCTGTGGTTTGACGGTGATGAATTCGGCATCCACGCCTTCGATCGGAATCGAACCGTTCTTGATGGCGATGGTGTGTGGGTGATCGGCGATGGCGATCGTGAGCTTAACTTTGTTAGCCAACTTCATTCTCCTTGTGTTTGATGGTGCAAGAATAAGAGCTGGCCTCGCAGTAGTCTCTACACAAAAATTACATTCGCTGGCACTTTTTGTTTCGGGCCTTGTCTCTGTCAAAGGTCAGGGATATAGTGCTTGCCAGGAGGCGACAATGACTCAAAATGCGATGACAAAGTATCAACGCGACCCCGACGGCAAAGCCCGTCTGACCACGGTGCCCAAGGTGCGTCTGTACGTGGAAAAACAAGAGGAACGTGACAACTGGTTTGTAAATATCGGCCACGTTACCGAGCGTGGGCGCTGGCGTACCGAACCGCACGCACACCCGCATTACGGGCAGGTGATCTTTGTGCGCAATGGCCGTGGCGTGATGAATCTGGAAGGGCACTCAGTGCCGTTCGAAGCGCCGTGCGCGCTGCTGCTGCCGAATGAATCGGTGCACGGATTGGATTACGAGGTCGACGTCGATCGCTGGGTGGTGACGATCGAGGTATCGTATCTGCACCAGATCAACAGCAAGCTGCAGGACTTCATCAAGCTGTGGGCGTCGCCGCGCGTGATCCCGCTGTCATACGCGGCCGAGTCGGCGGACGAATTCTTTGGCGTCATCACAAAGCTGTCGCACGAAGTGGCGGCCAAGACCATCGGTCACGTGGTCGGCACTGAAGCGCTGCTGACGTCGCTGCTGCTGATGCTGGTGCGCGGCGCGCACATGGACGAGCTGGAAAGCAAGGTTGCCAGTGGCAGCGAGATTCGTCTGGCTGATCGTTTCCGCGAGCTGATCGACCAGCATTATCGCGAGAATCTGCAGCTGCAGAATTACGCGTCGATGATGGGCGTATCGCTGGTGCAGCTGCGTGCCTCGTGCGCGGCGGCGGTGGGGCAGAGTCCGACCAAAATGATCCACGCCCGCATCATCACCGAAGCCAAGCGCAACCTGATCTTCGGCGACATGACGATGGAGCAGATCGCCTACTGGCTGGGCTTTACCGACGCCGCCTACTTCACCCGCTTCTTCCGCAAGGAAGTGGGCCAAACCCCAAGCCAGTTCCGCATCGCCGCCCGGCGCTCATAAACTGATTCCAGCGCCCACCGTATAAGGTCGTGCCGGCGCACTGCTTGTCCAATGCGTATCTGGATTGCGCAATGCGCCACAATTTCATAGCACGCCGCCGGTGGCAATCGCATTAAGCACTTGACGTACCGCGATTGCGCCTGGCTCGGTGTCCAGATAATCCATGGGGGCGACATTCAGGAACGTCAGACTTGGGGTGCGTAGCCAGTTTTTTGCTGCCTCATCATCTTCAAATACTTCTTGGGCGAAGTGCATGAGGTCAGCCAGACGCCAGATGCGTTCCGATGCTGCCGCATCCATCAGGGCGCCGCGCTTTATCAGCGAATGCGCCGTCGTTTCCGGCAGTTTGAGAATCGTGCGGATGCGCTGAGTAGGAACGGCGAAATACTGACCTGCATCCTTCAGCAAACTTGCCGGTAGGCCGGTACGGATAGCTTCTATCGCGCCGCTGCGGTCGGTGGCGTATCGGGCGATCAGCTTACTGAAGCTGTCCGCTGCCGGTGGCCGCCCGTCAACGCGGGATGCAGGGTCTTTCGTCGGCATGTTGGTACTTCCAATCAGTTGTCCAGAATAGGCTGATTGGAGCTTGTTTTCAAGCGAGGTGGTGCGTTAGCGCGGGTAGAGCGCGCCCAGTACGCGCTCGCCTTGCGCGCCGGTGACGGCGGGCAGGTTGCCGGCCAGGCGTTCGCTGAAGCGGTAGCCCAGCCACGCGAAGGCCAGCGCTTCGACGCGGTTGGGCGCGACGCCCAATGCCTGCGTGGACGCCACCAATACCTGATTGCCCAGCTCGTCCGCCAATGCGGACATCAGCACGCTGTTGTAGGCGCCGCCGCCGCAGATGTAGACCGCATCCGCGCCGCCGCCGTAAGCTTTGATGGCGTCGGCCAGCGTGACGGCGGTGTATTGCGTCAGCGTGCGCTGCACGTCTTCCGGCGCGGCTGGCGCATGCACGGCCAGACGCGTGTCCAGCCAGTCCAGATGGAACAGGTCGCGGCCGGTGCTTTTCGGCGCGGGCAGTGCCAGATAAGGTTCCTTCAGCAGTTCCGTCAGCAATTCGGGGATGACTTTGCCGCTGGCGGCCCAGGCGCCGTCGGCGTCGTATTCCTGCTGGCGATGGCGGTGAATCCAGGCGTCCATCAGCACGTTGCCGGGACCGGTATCGAAACCGATCACGCGGCCATCGCCCGACAGCACGCTGATATTCGAGATGCCGCCGATATTCGCCACCACGCGCGGCTGGCCTTCCTTGCCAAACAAGGCCTGATGGAAGGCCGGCACCAGCGGCGCGCCCTGGCCGCCGGCGGCGATGTCGCGGCTGCGGAAGTCGGCAATCACGTCGATGCCGCACAACTCGGCCAGCAGCGCCGGATTATTGGTCTGGCGCGTAAAGCCCAGTTCGGGACGATGGCGGATGGTCTGGCCATGCACCGCCACCGCGCGCACCTCGGTTGGCGCGCGGCCAGATTCGCGCAGCAGCTCGGCCACGCATTGCGCGTAGTGCTGCGCCAGTTGGTTGGCCGCCAGCGCCTCGCGCTCGATCTCGTTGTCGCCGCTGGCCTGCAACGCCATCAGCTCGGCCCGCAGCGACGGCGGGAATGCGATGTACGCGGCGGCCAGCGTGGTGATCGCCGCGCCGTCAAACTGCGCCAGCGCGCCATCGACGCCATCCAGGCTGGTGCCCGACATTAATCCGATATACAAAGCCATGCGATTCCTCCCGATGATGCTGGAAATTATAGGCGATGCCGGCAGCGTTGCTGGTACTCCTGCAAAGATTGCTGCAGATAGCGCGCCACCGTGCCATTGTGTTTCAGCTGCGCCAGCGCCTCGGCCATCCTGGGCGCGTGTTCGGCCTGCGCCGGGTTGAGGTAGCAATGGCCGGTGGTGGTCAGTACCTTGCCCAGCTCGCGGATGGCTGGGGTGCGCGGCAGCGCCTCATGACAATCGTCGAAACGCAGGTAATCGTCGACCGCTTCCTGCACGTCAAAATACAGATCGGTGCGGCCCAGCTGCAATTTGCGCAAGCCTTGGCCGACGTCGTCGATCAGCGAACGCTGCTCCTCGTCCACATGGACTCGCAGCAGCGCTTCCAGCTCCAGGATGCCACGGCGGCATTCGCAGCGCTGGCGCAACTGTCTGAGCTGTTCCATGCCGTCGAAGCGCGCGGCCGCGCTGGCGCCGTACACGCAGAAGTTGACCGCGTTGTTCGGTTCGCTGAGTCTTATCAGACCGGGAAAATAATCCAGATAGCCAAAGGTGCGGCCCAGTTCACCATCGGCCAGGCCGGATTGCACCATGGCGGTGGCGCGTTTGGGCGGCACGTCGATGAATTCGAAACCGAGATCACTGAGCGCACACACGTCCTGATAGACCTTGATCAGCCATTGCGTGCGCGGATTGTCGTAGGGACGCGAGAACACAAACCGCAAGGTCTTGCGCGGTACAGAGAGCAGCGGCAGGGCTGCGGCCTGGAGAACTAATCGCCTGGTAATCATCGCTTGCGTCCAATTGATGCGGCTGCTGCCGTGTGTGCGTTGCCACACGGAAGAGCTGGTCATTAAAGCGCATGATAATAAAAAAACAGGCCGACGAGGCGGCCTGTTGGTTGTAGCTTATTTGGCGGAGACCGAGGCCATCCGCGTGCTGCCGCCGCCTGCCGGGCGCAGCAGCGCGAAGCGGTGCATCATGTCGTTGGCGTAGCCCTTGAAGCGGCCCATCTCGGCGGCGGTCAGTGGCGCCTGCGCCTGCACGTTCATCTTGCTCGGGTCTTTGGCTTCGCCGCCGACGCGGAATTCGTAGTGCAAGTGGGCGCCGGTCGACCAGCCGGTGGTGCCGACATAACCGATGACGTCGCCCTGCGACACCTTGGTGCCTTTTTTCATGCCTGGCGCGAAGCGGCTCATGTGGGCGTAGGCGGTGCTGTAGTTGGACCAGTGCTTGATGGTGATGAAATTACCGTAGCCATTCATGGTGCCGGCGAAATCGATCACGCCATCGCCGGCGGCGCGGATCGGCGTGCCGGTCGGGGCCGGGAAGTCGATGCCTTTATGCTGTTTCCAGTTGCCGGAAATCGGATGCACGCGCATCGCGAAGCCGGACGAAATCCGCGAGAACTCGACCGGCGATTTGAGGAAGGCTTTCTTCAGCGATTTGCCGTCGTAGCTGTAGTAGCCGCCGCCTTGCTTGCTTTGCGGATCTTCAAACCACACCGATTGATAGGTCGTGCCCTTGTTGGTGAACTCGCCCGCCAGCACGCGGCCGGCGCGCACAAACTCGCCATCCTGCCAGAAGGTTTCATACACCACGTTGAAGCTGTCGCCGCGTTTCAGGTCGCCGCGGAAGTCAACGTTGGTCGAGAACATTTCAATGATTTGCTTGACGATGGTGTCCGGCAGCTTGGCGCCGTCTTCGCTGGAGTCGGTTGCAGCGTACAGGGTCGAGGTGATGTTACGCGCGTGCATTTCCACACGGCGTTCCAGCTTGGCCGGCTCGGCGCTCGCGACAAAGCCATCGCCCTTGCGGGTGATCTTGATATTGGTGACTGGATCGTCCTTGCCGTCGACCACGGTGGCGCGCAGCCACTGCAGATTGCCTTCGTCGTCGGTCTGTGCCTGCACGCGTTTGCCGCTTTTCAGCTGCATCACGCCTTTCGCAACTTTATCTTTTTTGATAAAGTTCTCGGCCGCATCATCGTCTACACCCAGGCGGTGCAGCAACGTTGCCAGGGTATCACCGGCACGGATCTTCTCTTCGTGCACAAAATGTTCATTAGAAGACTGTTGGTCCAGCGCGTTGATTTGCGCGCTCAGGTCCGGTACAACCACGGCTTCCTGAACGGTTTTCACTGGCAGATCCGACGCGTCAGGCGCGAGAGGAGCTACACCGGCTGCACCAAAAGCACATACTGCGAGAAACAGAGCAGAGGCGCTGATGATGCGCGCCTTGCGCGTAGACCCTAGCAGGTTGAACAAGCGTGAGCTTGTGAATTTATGTATTTGGTTCATGCAATCAGTTAAAATTTGCCGCTTGAACTATTCAGGAACGTTTTATTTCTTCTAATTATATGTTTTGTTAGTTTTCGTGCGGCAAGATTGATGGATCGAGGATTATAACAAACTCCTGACGCTGACTACCTTTTTCTGAAAAAACCGTTTAAAAAATTATGACTACTCCTTCTTCGATACCGCCGGCTCCCTCTAAAGCGTTGCCGTTATCTGACAACGTAAAAGAGGCGCTCGCCATCACCAAACGCGGTGTCGACGAGTTGCTGATTGAAAGCGAGTTCGCCCAAAAGCTGGCGCGCTCGGAACAAAGCGGCGTCCCGCTGCGCATCAAGCTGGGCCTGGATCCTACCGCGCCCGACCTGCACCTTGGCCACACTGTTGTGCTGAACAAGATGCGTCAGCTGCAAGATCTGGGCCATCAGGTGATCTTCCTGATCGGCGATTTCACCTCCATGATCGGCGACCCGTCCGGCCGCAACGCCACCCGTCCGCCTCTGACTAAAGAGCAGGTCGAGCAGAATGCGATGACCTACTTCAAGCAGGCCTCGCTGGTACTGGACCCGGCCAAAACCGAAATCCGCTACAACTCCGAATGGTGCGACCCGCTGGGCGCGCGCGGCATGATCCAGCTGGCCTCGCGCTACACCGTGGCGCGCATGATGGAGCGCGACGATTTCACCAAACGCTTTAAAAATGGCACGCCGATCGCCGTGCACGAATTCCTCTACCCACTGATGCAGGGTTACGACTCGGTGGCCCTGAAGTCGGATCTGGAGCTGGGCGGCACCGACCAGAAATTCAATCTGCTGGTCGGCCGCGAGCTGCAGAAGGACTACGGTCAGGAGCCTCAATGCATTTTGACCATGCCGCTGCTGGAAGGTTTGGACGGCGTTGAAAAAATGTCCAAGTCGAAGAATAACTACATCGGCATCACCGAACCGGGCAACACCATGTTCGCCAAGATCATGAGCATCTCCGACGATATGATGTGGAAGTACTTCGATCTGCTGTCGTTCCGCTCGATCGCCGACGTGGCCGCGCTGAAGGCCGAAGTGGCCGGCGGCCGCAACCCGCGCGACGCCAAGGTGGCGATCGCCCAGGAAATCGTGGCGCGCTTCCATTCGCAACAGGCGGCCGAGGATGCACTGGCCGACTTCGTCAATCGCTCCAAAGGTGGCATCCCGGACGACATTCCGGAAGTAGCGCTGGGCGGCGCGCCGCTGGGTGTGGCGCAACTGCTGAAGCAGGCCAATCTGTGCGCGTCGACCTCGGAAGCGATGCGCATGGTGGAGCAGGGCGGCGTGCGCGTTGATGGCACCGTCATCAGCGACAAGGCACTGCAACTGCAAGCCGGCACCTTCGTGCTGCAAGTCGGCAAGCGCAAGTTCGCGCGCGTGACGCTGTCCGCATGATCGGCCTGCTGCAACGCGTAAGCAGCGCCAGTGTGGTGGTCGATGGCGTTACCATAGGCGCCATCGATGCCGGCTTGATGGTGCTGGTCTGCGCCGAGCGCAACGATACAGAAAAGGAAGCCGATGCGCTGCTGACGAAGCTGCTCGGTTACCGCGTGTTCGCCGACGATGCTGGCAAGATGAATCGCAGCGTGACTGACACCAACGGCGGCCTGTTGCTGGTGCCGCAGTTCACGCTGGCGGCCGATACCAAGTCCGGCACCCGTCCGTCGTTCACGCCGGCCGCCGCGCCCGCCGATGGCCTGCGGCTGTTTAACTATTTTGTAGAACAGGCGCGCCTGAAGCATCCGCTGGTGCAGACCGGCCAGTTTGGGGCGGACATGAAAGTGTCGCTGACCAACGATGGCCCGGTTACCTTCTGGCTGCAAACCGGCGCGAAATAAACGATGAAGCTTGCCAGCGACAGCTTCCGCAACCGCAGCGCCATACCGGCGCCGCATGCGCACGGCGATGGTGGCAATCTTCACCCGCAGCTGCGCTGGAGCGAGGTACCGGCTGGCGTGTCATCGTTGGCCCTGCTGTGCATGGATGCGGACGCGCCGGCCAATGGCGCCGATGTGCTGCACTGGGCCGTGGTCGACATCCCGCCCGGCCTGCATGCGCTGGCGGCGGGCGCGCTGCCGTGCGCCGCGCAGGCCACGCTGCATGGGGTGCCGCTGCGCCAGGGCCGCAATGACTACGGTGGCTATGGCTACCACGGTCCCTTGCCACCGCCAAACAACAAACACCACTATATCTTCCGCCTGTATGCGCTGGACGTGCCGCGATTGGCGCTGCCGGCGGATTTCACCTGCGCCGACGTGCTGGACGCGATGTACGGCCATATCGTCGATGAAGCGCAGCTGATCGGCACATATCAAAGAAATTAGCATGAACCACACCACCATACTGCTGATCCGCCACGGCGAGACGGCCTGGAACGCCGTGCGCCGTCTGCAAGGCCATATCGACATCCCGCTGAACGAGGAGGGCGAGCGCCAGGCCGCAGCACTGGGGCGCGCGCTGGCCGGCGAACAGCTGGACGCTATCGTCTCCAGCGACCTGCAGCGCGCCATGCAAACCGCGAAAGCGGTGGCGGCACAGCACAAGGGGCTGGCGCTGCGCACCGACCCGCAGTTGCGCGAGCGCGCCTACGGCGTGTTCGAAGGCATGCTGTACAACGATATCGAGGACGAATATCCGGCCGACTTCGCCTTGTGGCAGGCGCGCGATGTGGACGCCGTGATGCCGCACGGCGAGCGCATGGCGGAAAGCTTCCGCCAGTTCTACGACCGCGCCATCGCCGCGCTGCACGACGTCGCCGTGCGCCACGTTGGCCAGACGGTGGCGGTGGTGGCGCACGGCGGCGTGTTGGAATGCGCCTACCGCGCCGCGCGCGGCATCCAGCTCGACAGCCCGCGTGACTTTCAGGTCAAGAACGCCAGCATCAACCGCTTCGACGTCACCGACGACAAGTTGGTGCTCACTAGCTGGGGCGAGGTCGACCACCTGGCGCCGGCCGCCAAGGATGACATTATCTGATGAAGTCAAGGCTGCACATTTGCCGAATTCATAAAAAATAGTGCTTATTATTTGAGCAGGGATTGGGTTAAAATAGAAGGTTCCTTCTCTCCCAATTCAGGTATTGCCAGTGCAAATCGGCCCTCATTTACTGCGTAACAACGTTTTTGTCGCCCCCATGGCGGGCGTGACGGATCGTCCTTTCCGCCAGCTGTGCAAAGAGCTGGGCGCGGGTTACGCGGTGTCTGAAATGGCGGCTTCCAATCCGCGCCTGTGGGCTACCGAGAAGAGTTCGCGCCGCACCGATCACACCGGCGAAATGGAGCCGAAGGCGGTGCAGATCGCTGGCGCCGATCCCAAGGATCTGGCCGATTGCGCGCGCTTCAACGTCGAACGCGGCGCGCAGATCATCGACATTAATATGGGCTGCCCGGTCAAGAAAGTGTGCAACGCCTGGTGCGGTTCGGCGTTGCTGCAGGACGAGGAACTGGTCAAGCGCATCGTCGACGCGGTGGTGGGCGCGGTGGACGTGCCGGTCACGCTGAAGTTCCGCACCGGCTGGGACCGGGCAAACAAGAACGCGCTGAACATCGCGCGCATTGCCGAGGACGCCGGCATCGCGATGCTGACGCTGCACGGCCGCACGCGCGCCGACGGCTACAAGGGTGACGCCGAGTACGACACCATTGCGGCCGTGAAGAAATCGGTTTCAATTCCGGTGGTCGCGAATGGCGACATCACCTCGCCGGAAAAGGCGCGCTACGTGCTGGATGTCACCGGTGCCGACGCCGTCATGGTGGGCCGCGCCGCGCAGGGCCGGCCGTGGATCTTCCGCGAGATCGACCATTATCTGCGCACCGGCAAGCACCTGCCGGCGCCGTACGTGGACGAGGTGAGGGCGCTGATGGATGAACATTTGCGCGCCCACTATGCCTTCTACGGCGATTACCTGGGCGTCCGGACCGCGCGCAAGCACATCGGCTGGTATGTGCGCGACCTCCTGGGCGGCGAGGAATTCCGGCAGAAGATGAACCTGCTGGAATCGGTCGGCGAGCAGTTGCTGGCGGTCGACCAGTTCTTCGAATCGCAGTGGCGGTACGGCGAACGGTTACAATACCGCCCTGCCGAAGATTTGCAGGCCGCGTGAGCGGCAAGAGAGAAGTACTAAAAAAAGTCACATTATCAGAACGGCAAACGTTTCCAGCCACAAGCCCGAAATGATTTGCCAGCGTTATAGATTAATTAGCCGAACGACAAAAAATGAGCAAAGAAAGTATCCAGGAAGTCATTCAGAAGAGCCTTGAAGAGTACTTCAACGACCTGGGCGAGCAGCAAGCCTCGAACATCTACGACATGGTCGTGCTGACCGTCGAAAAGCCGATACTGGAAGTGGTCATGACCCGCGCCGACGGCAATCAGTCGCACGCGGCGCAGATGCTGGGCATCAACCGCAATACCTTGCGCAAGAAATTACAAGAGCACGGCCTGCTGTAATAGCGCCCGTTCGATCCGGCATGGTGTGGCTGGGGACGGCCGCAATGCCGTTCATCCAGAATTATTTAACCACCCTAGTCATACATAGCCATGATTAAACAAGCTCTCATCTCCGTATCCGACAAGACCGGTGTGCTGGACTTCGCGCGCGCGCTGTCCGCCATGGGCGTCAACATTCTGTCGACCGGCGGCACCGCCAAACTGCTGGCCGATAACGGCGTGCCGGTGACCGAAGTTGCCGATTACACCGGTTTCCCGGAGATGCTGGATGGCCGCGTCAAAACGCTGCATCCAAAAGTTCACGGCGGCATTCTGGCCCGTCGTGATTTCCCGGAGCACGTGGCCAAGCTGGAAGAGCACAATATTCCGACCATCGACATGGTGGTGGTCAATCTGTACCCGTTCCAGGCAACGGTTGCCAAGGACACCTGCACGCTGGACGACGCCATCGAGAACATCGACATCGGCGGCCCGGCCATGCTGCGTTCGGCGGCCAAGAACCACAAGGACGTGGTGGTGATCTGCGATCCGGCCGACTACGGCGTGGTGCTGGCGGAAATGAAAACCACCGACAACGCCCCAGGCTATGTCAGCTACGACACCCGTTTCACGCTGGCCACCAAGGTCTACTCGCACACCGCGCAGTATGACGGCGCCATCGCCAACTACCTGACCAGCCTGGACGCGACCCGTGCCCACGCCAGCCGCAGCGCCTATCCAGCCAAGCTGAACGTGGCGTTCGAAAAAGTGCAGGACATGCGCTACGGCGAGAACCCGCACCAGTCGGCCGCGTTCTACCGCGACGTGGTGACCACTCCGGGTGCGCTGGCCAACTACAAGCAGCTGCAAGGCAAGGAACTGTCGTTCAACAACATCGCTGACGCCGATGCGGCGTGGGAATGCGTGAAGAGCATGGGCGGCTTCGACCAGTCGGCCGCCTGCGTGATCGTCAAGCACGCCAATCCGTGCGGCGTGGCCCTGGGCAGCAGCGCTGCCGATGCCTATAAACGCGCATTGCAAACCGACCCGACCTCGGCGTTCGGCGGCATCATCGCCTTCAACGTGGAAGTGGACGCCACCGCCGCGACCGAGCTGGCCAAGCTGTTCGTGGAAGTGCTGATCGCGCCGTCGTTCAGCGCTGAAGCCAAACAGATCCTGTCGGCCAAGCAGAACGTGCGTCTGCTGGAAATCCCGCTGGGCGATGGTGTCAACGCCATGGACTTCAAGCGCGTGGGCGGCGGTCTGCTGGTGCAGTCGGCTGACTCGAAAAACGTGCTGCTGGCCGACGTGCGCGTGGTCAGCAAAAAGCAGCCTACCCAGCAGGAATTGCAGGACATGATGTTTGCATGGCGCGTGGCCAAGTACGTCAAGTCGAACGCGATTGTCTTCTGCGGCAATAACATGACCCTGGGTGTGGGCGCGGGCCAGATGAGCCGTATCGACTCGGCACGTATCGCTTCGATCAAGGCGCAGAACGCCGGTCTGTCGCTGGCCAATTCGGTGGTGGCGTCGGATGCGTTCTTCCCGTTCCGCGATGGCCTGGACGTGGTAGTGGACGCTGGCGCGACCTGCGTGATCCACCCAGGTGGCTCGATGCGCGACCAGGAAGTGATCGACGCGGCTGACGAGCGCGGCGTAGTGATGGTTTACACCGGCACCCGTCACTTCCGTCATTAATCGGAACCCGGCCCCGGCCCGAAAAGCCCGCATTGCTTGCGGGCTTTTTCTTTAGTGCATACAATCCGTTAATGATAATTCTCGGCATCGACCCCGGCTTGCGCACCACTGGCTTTGGCGTCATACAAAAGCATGGCAGCAAGCTGCGTTACATCGCCTCCGGCACCATCAAGAGTGGCGAGGGCGATCTGCCGACGCGGCTCAAGGTGATTCTGGACGGCGTGGGCGAAGTCGCCCGCACCTACGGCCCGGATTGCGCGGCCATCGAACAGGTGTTCGTCAACGTCAACCCGCAATCGACCTTGCTGCTGGGCCAGGCCCGTGGCGCAGCAATCTGCGCGCTGGTGTCGGCCGAACTGAGCGTGGCCGAGTATTCCCCAACCCAAATCAAACAGGCGGTGGTCGGCACCGGTCGCGCTGTGAAAGCGCAGATGCAGGACATGGTCGCGCGTCTGCTGCAACTGCCTGGCCTGCCCGGCACCGACGCCGCCGATGCGCTGGGTATCGCCATCTGCCATGCCCACAGCCGCGAAACGCTGACGCTGATCGCTGGCGGCACCAATCCCGCCGCCACCGGCCCGCTGGCCGGCATGCGCGTGCGTCGTGGCCGTCTGGTCGGCTAACTTTTAAAGGTAAAACACAATGATCGGACGTCTCTCCGGTATTCTGCTCGAAAAAAATCCGCCGCAACTGCTGGTGGACGTTGGCGGCGTTGGCTATGAAGTCGATGTGCCGATGAGCACCTTCTACAACCTGCCTGGCGTGGGCGAGAAGGTGGTGCTGTTCACCCATCAGGCTATTCGCGAGGATGCGCATCTGCTGTTCGGTTTCGGTAATGCCGAGGAACGCGCGGTGTTCCGTCAGCTGATCAAGATCACCGGCGTCGGCGCGCGCACCGCGTTGTCGATTCTGTCCGGCATGTCGATCGCCGATCTGGCGCAGGCGGTGACGCTGCAGGAAGCCGGCCGTTTGGTCAAAGTACCTGGCATCGGCAAGAAAACCGCCGAACGTCTGCTGCTGGAGCTGAAGGGCAAGCTGGGCGCCGACATTGGCGCTGGCGGCGCGCACGCCGCGCCGGATTCGCAGTCCGACATCCTGAACGCGCTGCTGGCGCTGGGTTACTCCGACAAGGAAGCCCTGCTGGCACTGAAGACCGTGCCCGCTGGCGCCTCGGTCTCGGACGGCATCAAGCAAGCCCTCAAAGCCCTGTCCAAAGGCTGATCCGCCTCAATTGTATCGCCGGCGGCTGCGCCTAAGCTCGATCAACGAGCCTAGCGGAGCCGCCCATCATGAACCATCCCCCACGCTTCCCCTGGAACCACTTTCCCCCGGTCTATCTCCACACGTCCGAGCGCTTTGTCAGGACACATCACGCCTTTGTGGCCGCCAGGGCAGGCGATAGTCGCGCATCAATGAAGTTGGTCGCTGATGCGATTCCTGTCAGTATGCTGGAGCAATTAGCGAAGCGTTTTGATGCACTCGCTCCGGTGTTGGTCAGTCCGCAGGTTGCAGAAAAATCTGGTCTTAGCACAACGCCCCAGGTGTTGGCTTCCGTACTTTCCGATTTCCTGCAATGGCCCTGTGAGAACAGAGTTATCAGGAGCGGTGGTGTAGGCGATACTGGATACGAACGACTTCAACGCCAAGCGATTTATGATGGCCCAGTGGTGATTGGTTTGAACTATCTGTTGGTTGATGAATTTATCGAGCACGGCGGAACTCTTGCCAACTTCCGAGGTCATATCCTCGAACAGAAGGGTTGCGTGATCGGAGCCACCGTTTTAGCCGGCGATGATTGCAACGCGGAGCTGGCGCTGACTGGCACGATATTATCTGAACTAAGGAGCAGACATGGACGCATCGAATACTGGTGGCGACAACGATTCGGTTTCGGCTTCGAATGCCTCACTGCGTCAGAAGCCAGATATCTCTGCCGGGTTCGCTCGTCTGAGAGCATTATTGCAAGCCTGGTCGCAATTGAACGATGAGGATCACGCTAAGTTGTCTTCTTTGGGCATTGATTCACCGGCACAGCTAATTGGTATTCCCTATCCTATGCCGACGGACGTTGAACTGCAGAACAGGGCCAGGGCACGTAGCTTATTAGGCACATACGTTGACCTGGGCCCGGATGTCCTTTGCCAGTTCCGCGAACAGCATGGGTATGTTTTCAGTGGGGACGGCGGCGTAGCCTAGCATCAGGCCGGGCTTGGCGTTGGCGGGATCGGCGTAGTAGGCGGACAGTGGCCGCGTCAGGATGCCGCGTTCGCGCGCGGCCTGGCTGATGGCGACGTCGTTGGTGCCGGCCGGCAGGCCGAGCGCCAGGTGCAGGCCGGCGTCGCTGCCGGAGATGGTGGCGGTGTCGCCCAACTCGACGCGGATCGCCGCTTGCAAGCAGGCCAGACGCTCGGCATACAACTGCCGCATCTTGCGCACATGCGATGAGAAGTGGCCTTCGTTGATGAAGTCCGCCAGCACCGCGTGCAGGAAGCTTTGGCCGTCGCGGAACAGTTCCGCGTTGGCGCGCGCGAAGCGTGGAGCCAGCGCTGCCGGTACCACCATGAAGCCAATGCGCAAACCAGGGAACAGCGTTTTGCTGAACGTGCCCAGGTAGATCACACGCTCGTTGCTGTCCAGCCCCTGAAGGGACGCCAGCGGTGGCCCGCTGTAGCGGAATTCGGAATCGTAGTCGTCCTCCACCACCCAGACGTTGTGCCGCGCCGCGTATTCCAGCAGCAGGCGCCGGCGCGCCAGACTCATCACCGGTCCCAGCGGATACTGGTGCGATGGCGTGACGAAGATGAAGCGTGGCGGCGTGCGCAGGGCTTCTTCCGGCAGCTGCATGCCCTCGGCGTCGACCGGCAGCGGTAGCGGTGTCAGGCCGCTGGAGCGGATCACATTGCGCGTGCCCCAGTAGCAGGGGTCTTCGACCCAGGCGGTGTCGCCGGCTTCGCCCAGCAGGGTGGCGGCCAGCTGGATCGACTGGTGGGTGCCGGAGGTAACGATGACTTGATCGGCCGTGCAGTTGACCGCGCGCGCCGTGCGCAGATGGCCGGCGATGGCTTCGCGCAGCGGCGGATAGCCGGCGCCGTCGCCATAGGTCAGCAAGGCCGGCGCGATGCGGCGCCAGTGCCGCGCCTGCAGCTTGCTCCACACCGCGTGCGGAAAGCGCGTGATGTCCGGAATGCCCGGCATGAACGCGCCCCATTGCGCCGAACTGGCGCCAGTCCCCGACAGCAGCCGCGCGCCGCGCGAACTCAGCGCCGAGCCCGCGCCGCTATCGATCGCAGCGCCGACCGCGTCGTCAGCCGCCGATCCCGTCGTCGCGCCACGCGCCACGCCTCCCGCGACCGTGCCAGAAGCCATGCGCGCCACCGTCGTGCCAGCGGCGCTGCGCGTCGCCTTGGGCCGGGCTGGCGCGGCGGCGGACAGGCGCGCCATGTTCGGCTCGGTGTCGGCCACATAAGTGCCGTCACCGGTGCGGGCTTCGAGGTAGCCTTCAGCGATCAACTGGTCATAGGCATAGGTCACTGTATTGCGCGACACGCCCAGGTCCGCCGCCAGCGCGCGCGTGGGCGGCACCTGCAAGCCGGGCTGGATTGCCCGGTTCAGGATGCCATCCCGCAGCAGCGCGTATAGCTGCCGGTTCATCGGCACCGGGCCGCCGCGCTGCAAATGCGTCAGCAGGTAATCGGAAATCGACACTTCGCTCATCGGATTGGCTCTATCAAATAATCAGGAATGGCTCTATGCCATGAGTCCGCGCTATTTTACAGTGGTCCCACTGAGAAACCCACTGGAGACCCCAAAATGAAAAACGCCGACCTGCAAGCCCGCAAAAACGCCGCCACCCCGCGCGGCGTCGGAGTGATGTGCGACTTCTACGCGCAACGCGCCAAAAACGCCGAACTGTGGGACGTCGAAGGCCGCCGCTTCATCGACTTCGCCAGCGGCATCGCCGTGCTGAACACCGGCCACTGCCACCCACGCCTGGTCGCCGCGATCCAGGAACAGCTGCAGCACTTCACCCACACCGCCTACCAGATCGTCCCGTACGAAAGCTACGTCGCGCTGGCCGAGCGCATCAACGCGCTGGCGGCCGGCGACTTCGCCAAGAAAACCGCGCTGTTCTCGACCGGCGCCGAAGCGGTCGAAAACGCCATCAAGATCGCTCGCGCCCACACCGGCCGCAGCGGTGTGATCGCCTTCAGCGGCGGCTTCCACGGCCGCACCATGATGGGCATGGCGCTGACCGGCAAAGTAGTACCGTACAAAGTCGGTTTCGGCCCATTCCCCGGCGAGACTTACCACGTACCGTTCCCGGTCGAGCTGCATGGCGTGACCGTGCAGGACTCGCTGGACGCCATCGCCCAGCTGTTCCGCGCCGATATCGACCCCAAACGCGTGGCCGCCATCATTATCGAGCCGGTGCAAGGCGAGGGCGGTTTCTACGTAACGCCGCCAGAGCTGATGCGCGCGCTGCGCAAGATCTGCGACGACCACGGCATCCTGCTGATCGCCGACGAAGTGCAGACCGGCTTCGCCCGTACCGGCAAGCTGTTCGCCATGCAGCACTACGACGTCGCGCCGGATCTGACCACCATGGCCAAGAGCTTGGCCGGCGGCATGCCGTTGGCGGCGGTCTGCGGCCGCGCCGAAGTGATGGACGCGCCGGCGCCGGGCGGTCTGGGTGGCACCTACGCCGGCAATCCGCTGGCGGTGGCCTCGGCCCACGCCGTGCTGGACGTGATCGACGACGAAAAGCTGCTGGATCGTTCCAACCGTCTGGGCGATCAGCTGCAAGCCATGCTGAACGAAGTCCGCGCCAGCGTGCCGCACATTGCCGACGTGCGTGGTCTCGGCTCCATGGTGGCGGTGGAATTCAACGACCCGGCCAGCGGCAAGCCGGACCCGGACTTCACCAAAAAAGTTCAGCGCGTAGCGCTGGAAAAAGGTCTGCTGTTGCTGACCTGCGGTGTGCACAGCAACGTGGTGCGTTTCCTGTTCCCGTTGACCATCGAAGACAGCGTGATGACCGAAGCGCTGGCGATTCTGGACGCGGCACTGCGAGCCTAAGGAGAAACACATGCAATTAAAAGACAACAGCCTGCTCAAGCAGCAAGCCTTTATCGACGGCGCTTTCTGCGCTGCGCAGGATGGCC
This sequence comes from Duganella guangzhouensis, assembly GCF_009674535.1. Classification (GTDB taxonomy): domain Bacteria; phylum Pseudomonadota; class Gammaproteobacteria; order Burkholderiales; family Burkholderiaceae_D; genus Rugamonas; species Rugamonas guangzhouensis. The sequence continues at coordinate 333,951 of NZ_WKJK01000008.1, read as the reverse complement.
GCGTGATCGAAGTCACCAACCCGGCCACCGGCGCCTTCCTCGGCTCGGTGCCGAATATGGGGGCTGACGACACGCGCCGCGCCATCGTCGCCGCCAACCGTGCCTGGGCCGGCTGGAAAGCCAAAACCGGCAAGCAGCGCGGCACCGTGCTGCGCAACTGGTACAACCTGATCATGGCCAACGCCGACGATCTGGCCATCATCATGACGGCCGAGCAGGGCAAGCCGTTGGCCGAGGCGCAAGGCGAAATCGCCTACGCCGCCTCGTTCATCGAATGGTTTGCCGAAGAAGCCAAGCGCGTGGCCGGCGACACGCTGCCATCACCATGGGAAGACCGCCGCATCGTCGTCACCAAGGAAGCGATCGGCGTCTGCGCCGCCATCACGCCATGGAACTTCCCAGCCGCGATGATCACCCGCAAAGTCGGCCCGGCGCTGGCGGCGGGTTGCCCGATCATCGTCAAGCCATCCGAGCTGACGCCGTTCACCGCGCTGGCGCTGGCCGAGCTGGCCAATCGCGCCGGTCTGCCGCCAGGTTTGCTGAACGTGGTTACCGGAGACGCCCGCGCCATCGGCGGCGAGCTGACCGCCAATCCGCTGGTGCGCAAGCTGAGCTTCACCGGCTCCACCGCCATCGGCAAGCTGCTGATGCAGCAGTGCGCGCCAACGGTGAAGAAGGTTTCGCTGGAACTGGGCGGCAACGCGCCGTTCATTGTGTTTGACGATGCCGATCTGGACGCGGCGGTGCAGGGCGCGCTGGCTTCCAAGTTCCGCAATGCCGGCCAGACCTGCGTCTGCGCCAACCGCATCTACGTGCAGGACGGCGTGTACGACGCCTTCGCCGCCAAGCTGGCCAGCGCGGTGGACGCGCTCAAGGTTGGCGACGGCATGGAGCAAGGCGTCACCCAAGGCCCGCTGATCGACCAGAAGGCGGTTAAGAAAGTTGAAGAACATGTGGCCGACGCCATCGCCAAAGGCGCGCGCGTGCTGACCGGCGGCCAACGCCATGCGCTGGGCGGCTCGTTCTTCCAGCCCACCGTGCTGACCGACGTCACGCCGCAGATGCAGGTGGCCGGCGAGGAAACCTTCGGCCCGCTGGCGCCGTTGTTCCGCTTCCACACCGAGACCGAGGTGATCCAGCAGGCCAACGATACCGAATTCGGCCTGGCCAGCTACTTCTATTCGCGCGACATCGGCCGCGTGTGGCGGGTGGCGGAAGCGCTGGAATGCGGCATGGTCGGCGTCAATACGGGCATTATCTCGAATGAGGTGGCGCCGTTTGGCGGCGTCAAGCAGTCCGGTCTGGGCCGCGAGGGTTCGAAGTATGGTATCGAGGATTACCTGGTGGTGAAATACATCTGCCTCGGCATCCAGTAATACCTTGGCCGCCATCAAAGTGAAGATAGCAACTGCGTTATTTTTCTCTGGTGGCGGCCCGGCTAGACTGTTATCACTGGAGACATAAAAAGAAGGACGCAGTGATGACGGACCATATTAAAAAAAGTTTCAAGGATGTAAAGCTGTTCCCCTACTGGCTGGACAATCCGGCCGCGCCGGAAGTCGAGCGCGAACTGATCGGCCCCACCAGCGCCGACCTGCTGATCGTCGGCGGTGGCTTCACCGGCCTGTGGGCCGCAGTGCAGGCCAAGGAACTGATGCCACATCTGGATGTGGTGGTGATCGAAGCCGGCAAAGTCGCTTACGGCGCCTCCGGCCGCGCCGGCGGCATCATCTCCACCTCGGTGATGCACGGCCTGCCCAACGCCACCCGCGTGTTCCCCAAAGACCTGGACATCCTCGAACAATTCGGCCACACCAATCTGGACGGCTTCAAAGAGACCGTGGCGCGCTACGGCATCGACGCCGACCTCGAATGGAATGGCGAGATGACGGTCGCCGTCGAAGACCGCCACCTGCCGCATCTGCGTGAAGACTTCGAACTGCACAAGCAGCATGGCCACAATGTGGTGCTGCTGAACCGCCAGGAAGCACAAGAACAACTTGGCTCGCCGCTGTACGCCGGCGCCATGTGGTCGCGCGACCGCAGCGGCATCGTCCATCCGGCCAAGATGGCGTGGGGGCTGAAAGCCGCCGCGCTGAAACTGGGCGTGCGGCTGTACGAACTGACGCCGCTGACGAAATGGGAAGACTGCGGCGACTACATGATCGTCCACACCCAGGCCGGCCGCATCAAAACCAAGCGCGTATTGCTGGGCACCGGCACCGCCTCGGTTGGCATCCCCGACATCAGCACTCGCGTGATGCAGGTGCGCGACCACGTGCTGGCCACGCAGCCGCTGAGCGCCGAACAGCTGTCGCGTATCGGCTGGAAGAATCGCCAGGGCATCTACGACACCCGCACCCAGCTCAACTACTATCGCCTGACCAAGGACAACCGCATCATCTTCGGCGGTTTGGTCAGCTACCACTTCAAGGGCAATAACAACCCGGCGGCGGACCGTGAGGAATCCACCTACTACAAGCTGGGCGAAGTGTTCTACAAAACCTTCCCGCAGTTGCGCGACGTTGGTTTTTCGCACGCCTGGGGTGGTCCTATCGATTACTGTTCGCGCGGCGCCGTGTTCGCGCGCCGTTACTTCAACGAGAAAGTGGTCTACGTCGCCGGCTACACCGGTTTCGGCGTGGCCGGCAGCCGCTTCGGCGCGCTGATGGGCCTCAACATTCTGTTCGACCGCGACACCCCCGAGCGCAAGCTCGACATCTCCACCCAAGGCCCGAACTGGATCCCGCCAGAGCCGCTGCGCTGGGCCGGCGCCAAGATCACCTTCCACGCTTTTGACGGCGCCGACGAGCAGGGCGGCTGGAAGCGCATGTGGATCGACGGCATCAAGAAGCTGGGCTTCCCGATGTAATCGGCGGCGGCCGGGCTTTGCTTCGGCCGCATCAATGTTTACTTCGCGAGATGTGTATTTTTGCCGGCGCGTCCGCGAATTAAGATTTCTCCATACCGATAAGAAAGTGCATACATCATGCAAGAGCAAGCTATTTTCAATCAGCCCTTGGGCGGCAATGACATGCCGCGCAGCGGCGGCATCGCCACCATGATGCGCCTGCCGCACGCGGCCAGCGCCCAGGGTCTGGATGCCTGCTTTGTCGGCATCCCGTTTGACCTTGGCACCTCCAACCGCAGCGGCGCGCGTTATGGCCCGCGCCAGGTGCGCAGCGAATCGTCGCTGCTGCGTCCATACAACATGGCCACCCGCGCCGCGCCGTTCGATTCGCTGCAAGTAGCGGACATCGGCGACGTCGCCATTAATCCCTATAACCTGGCCGATTCGATCACCCGCATCGAGCGCGCTTACGACGCGATTCTGGAACACGATTGTGTGCCGATCTCGCTGGGCGGCGACCATACCGTCACGCTGCCGATCCTGCGCGCCATCGCCCGCAAGCATGGCCCGGTGGCGATGGTGCACATCGACGCCCACGCCGACGTCAACGACACCATGTTCGGTGAAAAAATCGCCCACGGCACGCCGTTCCGCCGCGCGGTGGAAGAGGGCTTGCTGCAACCGCATTACGTGACCCAGATCGGCCTGCGCGGCACCGGCTACGCGGCCGAGGATTTCGACTGGTGCCGCGACCAGGGCTTCCGCGTGGTGCAGGTGGAAGAGTGCTGGAACCGCTCGCTGGTGCCGTTGATGGCCGAAGTGCGCGAACGCGTTGGCGACCGTCCGGTGTACCTGACCTTTGACGTCGATGGCATCGATCCCGCTTTCGCACCTGGCACCGGCACGCCCGAAATCGGTGGCCTGAGCGTCTCGCAGGGACTGGAGATCGTGCGCGGCATGCGCGGCCTGAACATCGTCGGCTGCGATGTGGTGGAAGTCGCGCCGCCTTATGACAACGCCGGTGTCACTGCGCTGCTGGGCGCCAATCTGGCTTTTGAAATGCTGTGCGTACTGCCCGGCGTGAAATACCGATAATCCCATGAATACCTACGACTACCCAACCAACGCCGGCGACCTCGCCGCCGCTTTATCCACCGGCGCGGCGCTGGTGCTACCCGGCGCGCTGATCGCCGGCAGTTTTGAATCCGGCAAGGGCGCGCAGCAGATCGTGCTGAATCCTGCCACCGGTGGCGCCATCGCCGAATTCAACGCCGCCGCCGCCGCTCAGGTGGAACGCGCGGTGCAGGCCGCGCAGCAGGCGCTGCCTGCATGGAAAGCGCGTAACCGGCTGGAGCGCGCCCGCGTGCTGCGCGCCATCGCCGACCGCATCGAAGAAGCGCACGACACGCTGGCCGCGCTGCAAGTGGCCAACAACGGCAAGCCCGCTGGCGAGGCGGAAGTGGATGTGCTGGACGTGATCAACGTCTTCCGCTACTACGGCGATCTGTGCGCCGGCATGAAGAACCTGCAGTCGGATGAATTGGACATCGGCGTCAGCGGCTACCACGCGCAAATGAATTACGAAGCCGTGGGCGTGGCCGGTCTGATCGTGCCGTGGAATTTCCCGATGGTGACCACCGCCTGGAAAGTGGCGGCGGCGCTGGCGGCCGGCTGCACCATCGTCCTCAAGCCGAGCGAGCTGACGCCGGTGGCCGAACTGGCGTTGGCGGGTCTGATCCACGAAGCCGGCCTGCCGCCGGGCGTGCTGAATCTGGTGTTCGGCGCCGCCGACACCGGCCGCGCGCTGGTCCAGCATCCGGGCGTCGCCAAGGTATCGTTCACCGGCAGCACCGCCGTTGGCGCCGCCGTGATGCGCGACTGCGCGGATCGCATGGCGCGCGTCAGCCTGGAACTGGGCGGCAAGTCGGCGCTGATCGTGTGCGCCGACGCCAACCTGCAACTGGCGGTCGATCTGGCGATAGGCGGCGCGTTCTGCAACGCCGGCCAGATGTGCTCCGCCACTTCGCGCATTCTGGTGCACGACAGTGTCTACACCGATTTCATCCTGCGCATGAAGGAGGCAATCGCCAACCTCAAGGTCGGCGGCCCGCAGCATGGCGGCGCCAATATGGGGCCGGTGATCAGCGCGCGCCAGCAGGACAAAGTGCTGTCCTACATCGCCCAGGCGCGCGCCGATGGCCTGCGTCCGGTGGCGGAAGGCAGCCTGCCGGATGACGCCAGCCATGGCTACTACGTGGCGCCGCATCTGTACGCGGACGTGCCGCGCAGCCATCCGCTGTGGAATGAAGAGATCTTTGGCCCGATCGCCTGCGTGCGCCGTTTCGCCACCAATGACGAAGCGGTACATGTGGCCAACGACAGCGAATACGGTCTGGTCGCCACCGTGGTGACCGAGGACAGCGCGGCGGCGGCCGCCATGTCCGAGGCGCTGCAAACGGGCCTGGTGTGGATCAACACACCGCAAATCATTTTCCCCGGCACCTCGTGGGGAGGATTCAAACGCAGCGGCATTGGCCGCGAGCTGGGCGTCGCCGGTGTGCGCGCCTATCAGGAAATGAAACAAGTTCTTAAAAACGCTTAAATCGGGAGCAAACATGAGCAAGACTGTAGCAGACATCATCGCCATCAACGGCGGCATCGCCCAATTCCAGAAGCTGGATTACGGCATGGACGAAGCGGATTGGCGCGCGTCCAGCGGTAGCAACAGCGCCTACGGCGTCGGCCTGTGGGAAGGCAAGCCGGGCGAGGTGGAATTCCCGGCCATGCCGTACGACGAAGCGTGCTGGATCATCGAAGGCCAGGTCGCGCTGATCGACGAGCAGGGCAGCCGCAAGGAATTCGGCGCCGGCCAGGGCTACATTCTGCCGAAAGGTTTCGCCGGCCGCTGGATCACCATCGCCGACGCCAAAAAATTCTATGTGACGCTGGAGTAAACCGGCCATGCGGCGCCTGCGGGCGCCGCAGCCACGTTGTTTGCACAAAAAACCAATCAGGAGACACCCACATGGAAGCGAACCACATGACCACATCCCGACGTAGCGCCTGGCGTGCACCACTGCTGGCGGCACTGACCGCGCTGGCGCTGACCGGCACCGGCACCGCCCGCGCCGAAGAAGAAAAAGTCCTCAACATCTACAACTTCGCGGAATACATCGCGCCGGAAGTCATCACCAACTTCGAAAAAGAATACGGCATCAAGGTACGCTACGACGTGTTCGACACCAACGAGGTGCTGCACGCTAAACTGGTCGGCGGCAAGACCGGCTATGACATCGTGGTGCCATCGTCGCCATGGGCCAAGATGCAGATCGCCGGTGGCCTGATGCAGAAGATCGACAAGAGCCAGCTGCCGAATCTGAAGAACCTCGATCCGGTGCTGCAAGCGCAGATGGCGCAGGTCGATCCGGGCAACCAGTATCTGGTCAGCTGGCTGTGGGGCTTCACCACCATCGGCATCAACGTCGACAAGGTCAAGGCCGCGCTGGGCAATACGCCGATGCCGGAGAATGCCTGGGATCTGGTGTTCAAGCCGGAGTACGCGTCCAAGCTGAAGTCCTGCGGCGTGTCGATCCTGGATTCCGCTTCCGAACTGTTCCCCGCCGCCCTGCACGCCATGGGCAAGAACCCCTACAGCAAGAACCCGGCCGACTATCAGGAAGCCTACACCCACCTGCAAGCGATTCGTCCCTACGTGACGCTGTTCTCCACCACCGGCTACATCAACGACATGGCCAATGGCTCGATCTGCGTGGCGGTCGGCTGGTCCGGCGACTTCAACGTGGCCCGCCAGCGTGCCATCGACAACAAGACCGGCCAGCACATCGAAGCGCTGATCCCCAACAACGGCGGCATCCTGACCTTTGAATCGATGGCGATTCCGGCCGACGCTCCGCACCCGCACAACGCCCACCTGTGGATGAACTACATTCTGCGTCCTGAAGTGCACGCGGCCATCACCAACAAGGTGTTGTACGCCAACGCGAATAAAGAATCGCTGAAGTACGTCAAGCCGCAACTGGTACAGAACAAGACCGTGTTCCTGACCCCGGACGACACCAAGAAAATGGTGGTGCCCGACGCCGTTGGCGCCGATGTGCGCCGCACCGTGACCCGCCTGTACACCAAGTTCAAGACCGGCGTCTGAACTGACGCTTTCGAGGAGAATCATCATGGCTGCAACAAGCCAGGGCAGCGCTTTGCCCAACGAATCACAATTCCTGTCGATTGAAGGCGTCAGCAAGGTCTTTGATAACGGCACCACGGCGGTTAACAACATCAGCCTGCAGGTGAAAAAGGGCGAGATCTTCGCCCTGCTGGGCAGCTCCGGCTGCGGCAAGTCGACCTTGCTGCGCATGCTGGCCGGCTTTGAAACGCCGAGCTCCGGCCGGATTCAGCTGGCGGGTCAGGACATCACCAGTCTGCCGCCGTATGACCGGCCGATCAACATGATGTTCCAGTCCTACGCGCTGTTCCCGCACATGACGGTGTGGGACAACATCGCCTTCGGCCTGCGTCGCGATGGCCTGCCGGCCAAGGAAATCACCGAGCGCGTGGAAGATAATCTGCGATTGGTGCAGCTGGAGAAGTTCGCCACTCGCAAGCCGCACCAGCTGTCCGGCGGCCAGCAGCAGCGCGTGGCGCTGGCGCGTTCGCTGGCCAAGCGGCCGCAGTTGCTGCTGCTGGATGAACCACTGGGAGCGCTGGACAAAAAGCTGCGCGAGCAAACGCAGCTCGAACTGGTCAGCATCATCCACCGTGTCGGCGTCACCTGCGTGATGGTGACCCACGATCAGGAAGAGGCGATGACGATGGCATCGCGCATCGCCATCATGAGCGAGGGCCAGTTCCTGCAGGTCGGCACGCCGGAGGATATCTACGAGTCGCCGAATTGCCGCTTCGTGGCGGACTTCATCGGCAGCGTCAATCTGCTGGAGGGCACGGTGACGGAAGACCATGCCGACCACACCATCATCGACACCGCCAGCGGTCCGATTTACGTCGGCCGTGGCGTGGCGGCGCCGCGCGGATCGCAAGCCGGCATCGCGCTGCGGCCGGAAAAAATCTCGCTGTCGCGCCAGCCGGTGGCCAAGCCTTACAACACGGTGCCGGGCGCGGTGGAGGAGCTGTCCTACTATGGCAACCTGACCGTGTTCCACGTGCGCCTGAACGACGGCCAGCGCCTCAAGGTCACGCACCTGAACCATTACCGCCATGACGACCTCGGATTCAATCCGGGCGACCAGGTGTATCTGCACTGGAGCGACGACGCCATGGTCGTCGTCACGCGCTAAGGAGGCGGTATGTTGACTCAACGTTTGAAGCACCAGGCCGGACGCCGGCTGGTGCTGGGGCTGCCTTTTGTCTGGCTGCTGGTGATGACCGCCGTGCCGGCGCTGATCATCCTGCAGTTCAGTATCTCGCAGATGGATGTGGCGAAGCTGATTCCGCCCTGGTCGGTGGCGCAGGGCGTGCTGAATGTACGCGTCGATCTGAACAAATACCTGTTCCTGCTGACTGATGCGCTGTACATCGAGGCGTATCTGTCGTCGCTGAAGTTCGCCACGCTGAACACCGTGCTGTGCCTGGCGATCGCCTATCCGTTCGCTTACTTCATGGCGCGTTCGCCGGAATCGCTGCGTCCATCGCTGCTGATGGCGGTGATGCTGCCGTTCTGGACCTCGTTCCTGATCCGCATCTACTCGTGGAAAGGGCTGCTGGCCAATAACGGCGTATTCAACAACGTGATGATGAGCATGGGCCTGATCCATGAGCCGATCCACATGCTGAACACGCCATTCTCGCTGACCTTGGGCATGGTCTATACCTATCTGCCGTTCATGATACTGCCGCTGTACACCACGCTGCAGAAGATGGATTTGCGGCTGCTGGAAGCGGCGCTGGATCTGGGCGCCACGCCGTGGCAGGCGTTCTGGCGCATCACCGTGCCGCTGTCGATGAACGGCATCGTCGCCGGCTCGATGCTGGTGTTTATCCCGTCGATCGGTGAATACGTGATTCCCGAGCTGCTGGGTGGTCCGGAAACGCTGATGATAGGCCGCGTGCTGTGGGATGAATTCTTCGGCAATAACGACTGGGCCATGGCGTCGGCGGTTGCCGCCGTGATGATCCTGCTGATTCTCGGCCCGATGGCGATCTTCAACAAATACCAGAGGGCGAAATGATGACGAAGTATCTGACCCGTGGCTGGATGGGACTGGTGTACCTGTTCCTCTATCTGCCCATCGTATCGCTGGTGGTGTTTTCGTTTAACGAGTCGACCCTGGTGACAGTGTGGTCGCAGTTTTCGATCAAGTGGTATCAGTCGCTGCTGCACGACCAGGAGTTGATCGACGGCCTGCTGCTGTCGCTGAAAGTGGCCTTCCTGTGCGCGCTGCTGTCGGTGGTGCTGGGCACCATGGCGGCGATGGTGGTGGTGCGCTACAAGCGGTTCCGTGGCCGCATGCTGTTCGAGAGCATGCTGAATATGCCGCTGGTGATGCCGGAGGTGATCGTCGCGCTGTCGGTGATGCTGCTGCTGGTGATGGTGCAGGATCTGACCGGTTTCGGTGGCCGCGACATGAAGACCATCCTGCTCGGCCATACCCAGCTGGGCATGGCCTATGCGGCGGTGGTGGTGGCCTCGCGCCTGCGCGAGCTGAATATCTCGCTGGAAGAGGCGGCGCAGGATCTGGGCGCGCGGCCGCTGGCGGTGTTCTGGCATATCACGCTGCCGCTGATCGTGCCGTCGCTGGTCTCGGCCTTTCTGCTGACGTTCACGCTGTCGTTTGACGACGTGGTGATTTCCGCCTTCCTGGCCGGTCCCGGCGCGACCACCATGCCGGTGGTGATCTTCTCGCGCGCCAAGTTCGGCCTGAACCCGACTGTCAACGCGGCGGCGGCTGCCACCGTGTTCGTGGTGACGGCCTGCGTGGTGCTGTCGGCACTGTACGAAGCGCGGCTGCGCCGTCAGCGCCAGCGCGAGGCGCGCATCCGTGACGCCGCCACGGGGGCGGCCGCCAAGCCGTCCCGCCCGACCGCCGCCGTAGGCGTAGGCGCGGCGCGGCCGGCACAAGAACAACAACTCATCAAGGAGACGACATGAAACGCAATCAACTGATGGCAGCCGTGGTGTGCGCGCTGCCGCTGCTGGCCTGTGCGCAGGACCAGAAGAGTGAAATCGAAGAACTGCGCGCCGACATCGCGCGCATGCAGGTCAAGCTGGATGGCATGGAAACGGCGCACAGCGATGCCGGTTTCGCCGGTCTGAAAATCAGTGGCATGATCGACCCGACCTTCATCGCCAGCGGCAACCGCCGCAGCGCCGGCTTCAACTTCCTGAACAACTTTGATGGCGTGGATCGCAGCGGCGCCGGCCAGGATTCGACCTACGCCTTCGATAACTCCTTCTTCGGCATGGCCATGCTGGCCTTCGACAAGGAAACCGAAAACGGCACCAAGTGGCACTTGCAGCTGGTGCCGCACAAGAGCGCCAGTTCGTCGATGAACCTCGGCTCTATCATCCACGAGGCCACGGTCACGATTCCGCTGGAAGACAAGAACGTGCGCATGCTGGCCGGCCAGTTTGCCGACTTCACCGGCTACGAATACTTCCTGGCGCACCAGACCAAGCTGGTGACGCACAATCTGCTGTTCGACTTCACCCAGCCAAGCTACTACGTCGGCGCCGGTGTGGAGGCGGTGGTGGATGCGTGGACCACCAAGGTGCTGGTGGCGAACATGAACAAGTCCAGCCAGTCGGACCGTGAGCATGACCCGATCGTGGTGTTCCGCACCGATTATCTGCATTCGGAATTCAGCGGGGTTGGCGTCACCGGCCAATTCGGAAAATACCTGGGCCAGCGCTTGACCATGCTGTCCAGCGACGCGTTTTACACGCGCGGTGCGGTATCGTTGAATGGCCAGATCAACGTTGGCCAGTGGCGCAACAAAGCCTTTAACGGCGGCGATGCGCGCTGGGCCGGCACGTCGCTGCAAGCCGCGTACAAGGTCACGCCGCGACTGGAACTGGTGGCGCGCGGCGACTATCTGAAGAACGACAAGAACGGCGGCGGCACCATCGCCACCGTGTTCAGCGACGATGGCGGCGATTATCGAAACGGTCTGGGACCATCACCTGAAGCGCTGGCGGTGGCGGATGCCGGCGGCACGCTGCGCGGCGCCAACCGTTCGGCGCTGACCTTGGGCGGCAACTACGCCTACAACGAGAACGTGGTGTTCAAGTTCGAGGGACGCTACGATCACGCCAGCCAGAACGTGTTCCTGAAGCCAGGCGACAACCAGTACCGCAATAACAACACCTTGCTCGCGGCATCTGTAGTGGCAACATTCTAAGCAGAAATTTGACGCTTGCATTGCCGGTGAATGACAATGCAAGCGAATACTTTCCTGGACTGAGCATCATGTTGAGCAACCTCTCCGATCTGGACTTACGGCTGATCCGCGTCTATCTGGCCGTGGTCGACGCTGGCGGCCTGTCGCTGGCACAGGCGGTGCTGAATGTGAACCAGTCCACCATCAGCACCCAGCTGTCGACGCTGGAGGCGCGGCTTGGCTTCCGCCTGTGTGAGCGCGGCCGCAGCGGTTTCCGGCTGACGCCCAAGGGCGAGCGCTTCGCCCAGGCGGCGCGCCGCATGCTGGATGTGGTCACCGATTTTTGTGAAGAAGCACGCAACATTGAGAAAAAGCTCAGTGGTTCGCTGCGCATCGGCTTGATCGGCCACACCGACCCGACCCACAACGCCAAGCTGGGACTGGCGATCGCGCATTTCCGCAAACGCGACGAAGCGGTGCGCTTCCATATCTTCAACCGCTCGCCCAACGAGCTGGAAGAGCAGATGCTGGCCGGCGAGCTGGATCTGGGCATCGGCTATTTCTGGCACCAGCTGCCGGAACTGGAGTATGTGCCGCTGTATGTGGAAAACCAGATCGCCTACTGTGGCCAGGGACATGCGCTGTTCGGCACCGCCGACCGGATCGGCGCGGTGGATGTCGGCAACTATGAGTGGATCGGGCGCAGCTATCCGGTGCCCGAATTCGAAAGTCGCTTCGGCCAGAAAAACTATGGCGCGCGCGCCGACAATATGGAGGCGGTGGCGATCCTGATCATGTCCGGGCGCTATTGCGGCTTCCTGCCTTCGCACTTCGCCGAGCCGTATGTGCGGCAAGGCTTGCTGCAGGTGCTGAACGAGGACGAGCTGTCGTACCGGGTCACCATTCATACCTGTTTGCGCCGCTCCAGCCGGCGCAGCGATATCATCGACGCCTTCATGACCGACCTGCGCGCAATCATGGGGGCGTGAACGCGCAGGCAGGGTAAAATAGCTGTATGAGCATACAGACCGACAATTTTACCGAGCAGCGCATTATTGACGCCGCGCCGTCCTCTCCCAATGAAGAGGCGATCGAACGCGCGTTGCGGCCCAAGCATCTCGATGAATATGTCGGGCAGGCCAAGATCCGCGATCAGCTGGAGATTTTCATCTCCGCCGCCCGCAAGCGCAAGGAGGCGCTGGATCACACGCTGCTGTTCGGCCCTCCGGGCCTCGGTAAAACCACGCTGGCCAACATCATCGCCCGCGAAATGGGCGTCAACCTGCGCCAGACTTCCGGCCCGGTGCTGGAACGTCCCGGCGACCTGGCGGCGATCCTGACCAATCTGGAAGCCAACGACGTCCTGTTCATCGACGAAATCCACCGCCTGTCGCCGGTGGTCGAAGAGATTCTGTATCCGGCGCTGGAAGACTACCAGATCGACATCATGATCGGCGAAGGCCCGGCCGCGCGCTCGGTCAAGCTGGATCTGCAGCCGTTCACGCTGGTTGGCGCCACCACCCGCGCCGGCATGCTGACCAATCCGTTGCGCGACCGCTTCGGCATCGTCGCCCGGTTGGAGTTCTACACCACCGAAGAGCTGACCAAGATCGTCAGCCGTAGCGCCGCGCTGCTCAAAGCTGAAATCGACGAAGACGGGGCGCGCGAGATCGCCCGCCGCGCGCGTGGCACGCCGCGTATCGCCAACCGCCTGCTGCGCCGTGTGCGCGACTACGCCGAGGTGAAAGGCAATGGCAACATCACCAAATCGGTGGCCGACGCCGCGCTGGTGATGCTGGACGTCGACACCGTCGGCTTCGACGTCATGGACCGCAAGCTGCTGGAAGCGGTGCTGTACAAATTCGGCGGCGGCCCGGTCGGCATCGGCAACCTGGCGGCCGCCATCGGCGAAGCCGCCGACACCATCGAGGACGTGCTCGAACCCTATCTGATCCAGCAAGGCTTCCTGCAGCGCACACCGCGCGGCCGCGTCGCCACGCCAGCCTCGTACAAGCACTTTGGCATGAGTCCACCGCGCACCAATCCCAATGGTGAACTGTGGAGCGATCTGTAATGCAGATCTGGGTGGACGCCGACGCCTGTCCCGCCGTCATCAAGGAAATTCTCTACCGCGTGGCCGACCGCGTGCAGATGCAGGTCACGCTGGTGGCCAACCAACTGCTACGCGTGCCGCCATCGCGCTTCATCCGTTCGGTGCAAGTGCCGTCCGGCGCCGACGTGGCGGACCAGGAAATCGTGCGCCTGCTGGCGCCGGGCGATCTGGTGATCACGGGCGATATCCCGCTGGCGTCGGATGTGTTGAAGAAGGGCGGCCACGCGCTCAATCCGCGCGGCGAGTTCTACACCAACGACAATATCGCGCAGATGCTGACCATGCGCGCCTTCATGGACGAATTGCGCGGCAGCGGCGTCGATACCGGCGGCCCGGCCGCCTTCAGCCAGTCCGACCGCCAGAACTTCGCCAACAGTCTCGACCGCCATCTGGCCAGACACAAACGCAGCAGCCATGGATGAACTGCGCGCGATCTCGACCTTTATCCGCGCTGCCGAATTGGGCAGCTTCAACAAGGTCGCCGAAGCGCAGGGCAGCACACCGCAAGCCGTCAGCAAAACCATTCGCCAGTTTGAACAGCACCTCGGCGTGCGCCTGTTCCACCGCACCACACGCAACAGCACACTGACCGAAGAGGGGCAGCGCTTGCTGGAATCGATCAAGCCCAGCATGGACGGTGTGGTCGGCACATTGGCACGGGTCCGCAGCGCAGCGCGCGAGGATGAGGGCCTGATCCGCGTGGCGGCGTCCGGCTCCATGGGGCGCCGCATCCTGATGCCGTTGCTGGCCGAGTTTCAGCTGATGTATCCCGGCATCCAGATCGACCTGATCCAGGACGACGCGTTCAGCGATCTGGTGAATGACCGCATCGATGTCGGCTTCCGTGGCGGCAATGCACCGGAGGCGCAGATCGTCAGCCGGCGACTGTTTCCGGTCCAGCAAATCGTCTGCGCATCGCCGGACTATCTGCGGCGCCACGGCGCGCCAGACAGCTTGCAGGACTTGGTGGCGCACCGCTGCACCGCTTATCGTCAGCCGGGCAGCGGACGGCCGATGGCCTGGGAATTTGAGATTGATGGTGAGACGGTGTTCCATCACGTGCAACCTGTCCTGCTCAGCAACGATCCCGATACCGAAATGCATGCCGTGCTGGCTGGCATCGGCATCGGCCAGATCGACAGCATCAACGCCAGCGCCGCCATCCGCGCCGGACTGCTGAAACCGCTGCTGACGGACTACCTCAGCGAGCGCATGGGCTTTTATCTGTACTTCCCGCAGCGGGCCGATATGCCGGGCCGCGTGCGGCGCTTTGTCGATTTCATCATCGAGCGCCTGCTCAATAGCCAGGAATTCTGTATCAACTTTAAGTTGCCACTGTAACGGTTTATTGCCACTACTTTGGTTGTGAGGGCACGCCTATAGTTCACCTGTCGCCGGCATATTCCGGCTTAATCAAACAGGAGAACTACCATGAACAATCGTGTTGCTGTGATTACCGGTGCTTCGAGCGGCATCGGCCTTGCCACCGCCAAACTGCTGGCCGCACGCGGCGCCAAAGTCGCTTTGCTGGCGCGCCGTAAAGAGGTGCTGGACCAGGCGGTGAATGAAATCCGCGCCGCAGGTGGCGAAGCGTTGGCGCTGGCGGTTGATGTCACCGACCAGGCATCGGTTGATGCGGCCGCCGCTGCGGTGGAGAGCGCTTATGGCCCGGCCAATCTGGTGTTCAATAACGCTGGCGTCATGCTGCCGGGCGCCATCGAGGCGCGCGAAACCGCAGTCTGGGAACAGCAGATCGACCTCAACGTCACCGGCGTGATGCGCGTGATTTCGGCCTTCGTGCCGCAACTGGTCAAGAGCGCGGAGCAGGGCGCCACAGCGGATCTGGTCAATACCTCGTCGATCGCCGCGCAGAACATCTATCCCTACTTTGCCGTCTACGGCGGCACCAAAGCCTATGTCAGCCACTTGAGCCGGCATCTGCGCGCGGAGCTGGGACCGAAGAATGTCCGTGTGTCGCTGATTGAGCCGGGCATCACCGAGACCGAGCTGCAGGGCCACTGGACCTTCCAGGGCGCCAAGGACTGGATCGCCAACGCCGCCGAGAACATGGCGTTCCTGCAACCGCAGGACGTGGCCGAAGTGGTGGGCTTCCTGGCGGACCAGCCCAAGCATGTGAACTTGCAGCAGGTGGTCGTCATGCCGACCGGGCAAGCCACGTAACTAAAAATTCCGCGCGCAGCGCTGCATCACGTGCTGCGTCTGCGCGGGAGCGGTTTTGCAGCGGCAGTTAGACAGGCTGCCGATCCAGGTTGAGAAGAATTGTTCGGCGGCGGCTCGCGCTTGCGACGCGTGCAGCGCGGTGTCGGTGCGCAGGCTGGCCGGCGTGACGTTCGGCGTGGCGGCGATTTCCATGCAGTGTCCGATTAGCCATTGCTCCAGTCGTCGCGCGTCGAACTCTGGATGGAATTGCAGGGCGAGGCAATGCGCGCCCCAGGCAAACGCCTGATTTTCATACAGCGCGCTGGCGGCGATATGACGGGCGCCGGACGGCAGGTCGTAAGTGTCGCCGTGCCAGTGCAGCACGGTGCCGGTTTGCGCCAGGTAGGCGTCGAAGCCGGCGGTGTCTTCGGTTTCGCGGCCGCGTTGCAACGGCGCCCAGCCGATTTCCTTGGTGCCGCCGCCATAGACTTTGGCATTCAGCGCCCTGGCCATCAGTTGCGCGCCGAGGCAGATGCCGAGGGTGGGGCGGTCGGCCAGCAGGCGTTCGCGTATCCAGCGGATTTCTTCGGTCAACCAGGGATAATCCTCGACGTCGTACACCGAGATCGGCCCGCCCAGGATAACCAGCAGATCCGCTTCCAGCGGGGCGGCGTCCAGCGCATCGACGCCGGCTTCCAGATAGCGGATGGTGTAGCCGGCCTGTTGCAGGACTGGTTGCAGAAGTCCCAGATCTTCAAAAGCCAGATGGCGTAAAACCAGCGCAGTTTTCATAGTTCTCCTAATCGACGATTTGCCGCACTTCGATCGCTTGCAGCCATTTGACGTGGCGTGGGCCGGTGCGGATGTCCTTGCCCGAGATTAGCGCCAGCGGGCCTTCGGCCGCCGTCAGCGGCTGGCCATCGCGCTCGAATAACACCAGCACCTCATCGCCCAGCGCACTGTTGAATAATTCGCTCCACGAGAAGACCACCTTGTAGCCATCGCTCGCGCTGGCGATGATGGCCAGTTTCTTCACCGTGTTGTGATCCGGCGTAAGCACTTTGGCGCGTTCCAGCACGGCGCGCAGGCGCACGCCTTTCAGCACGCTGGCCGGCGCGTCGGTTTGCTTGCCGGGCAGGCGCAGCTCGACGATCTGGTCCGGCGCGAACTGGCGCAGATCATCCACGCTTAGCGATATCGCTTGCTGTACCGCGCCGCCGATCGCCACCCGGGCCGCCGGCGTGGCCGGTGCTGGCGTGTCGTGGGCTTGCGCGCTCACGCCCCAGGCGAGGGTGGCGGCCAGTACCAGGCGAGGCAGGAATGAACTCATGGATGGTTCCGTAGTGAAAGATGAGAAGCGTTATATAGTAAATTATATTGCGTTGTGGCGGATTATGTTGCGATGCGCTATATTTCTAAAAACATAGCGTATCGCACAAGGATGGCCCATGCCTCAGCTGTTTGCCCCCGTCTCCACACCTCAACACGAGCAAGCACCAGTGCTGGGCGCGCGGCTGGTGCCGCCGCCGCAGTGGGACATCTGCTGTGCGCCGGCGGTATCCGCAGTGGCCACGCCCGCGCCCGCACGGCGCGGCAAGCTGGCGGATCTCGATCCCAACCTGCACTGCTCCATTATCGGCACCTGCCTGAGCACGGCCGAGCTGCGCAAGCTGATTCCACGCCATGCGCCGCAACTCGATCGCAAACTGGCGACCGATTTGCAGATTCACCATACGGCGGTGGAGCTGACCACCGGCGGCAGCGTGGTCGCCAAGGAGCTCAACAAAGCGCTGGATGCGCGCCATGCGCTGGCCATCACCAAATTCCGCGCCGCGCGCGATGAGAAGGATCTGAAGCGGTTGTGGCAGGAAGCCATGTCGAACGGCGACGTGCCGGGTGCTTACTGGGCGCTGATGACGCATCCCGCCAGTACCTTTGATGTGCGCACGCTGGCGTTTGGCGATGTGCACATGCTGTCGCATCTGGTGGGCGCCTCGAACCGCGCTGACATCCGCCGTCTGACCGCGCTGGAAGACGAGTGCGAACGTTTGAAAGAACAGAGCGCCAGTCAGCAAGTTCGCCTGCACGACATGGCCGCGCGGCACGCGGAGGCGGTGCAGCAGGTGGCAACGCTACAGGCCGAACTGACACGCCAGGCCGCGCGACCCAGCCACGATTTATCGGCCGAGGTGACGCAGCTGCGCGCCGCGCTGGCCGACCGCGAGCAAAAGCTGGCGCTGCATACCGGGCGCCGCAATGACACCGAGCAGAAGCTGCAGGCCAGGGAGGAACGCAATGTGGTGCTGCACTCGGCCCTGCAACAAGCCAACGAGGCGGCCGGCGCGGCGCGTGCCGAGCTGCACGCGCTGGAGCAGGTGCTACAGCAAACGCTGGACGGCGACGACGGCCAAAGCGCGCTGCCGCAGTTGCATGGCCTGAATGTGTTGTACGTGGGCGGACGGCCCGGCGCGACGGCGGTGCTCGCCAAGCTGGTGGCAGCCGCTGGCGGTGAGTTGCTGGTGCACGATGGCGGTGTGGAGGACAGGCGCGGATTGCTGGCGGCGATGCTGCCGCGCGCGCAGCTGGTGGTGTTCCCGGTTGATTTCATCAGCCACAACGCCATGCAAGTGGCCAAGCAGACCTGCGCCCGTCATGGCATTCCCTGCCATCCGATCCGCAGCGCCAGTGTCGCCAGCTTTGTCGAACTGATGCAGCGCTTGTACGACGAAGCACCGGCCGGATTGGCGGCGTCTTCCGCTACGCCAGTTCCTTGAGCAGCGGCGCCAGCTTGCGTTCGGCGGCGCTGACGGCGGCCGCTTCCATCGCGCGGAATTGTTTCAGGACGCGCTCGCCGGCCTCGGTTAGCTGAGCGCCGCCACCGCGCGTGCCGCCCACCGCGCTTTGCACCAGCGGTTCGCGGAAACTGCGGTTCATCACATCCACCAGCAACCAGGCGCGACGGTAGGACATGTCCATCGCCCGCGCCGCCGCGCTGATCGAGCCAGTCTGGCCGATGGCTTCCAGCAGGTCGGCCTTGCCCGGTCCCATGGCCACTTCATCGTCGCGCCACAGGCGCAGTTTCAACGCGATCTTCGCTGCCATCCGCAGTTCTTTCGATGAAAAAAATATTATAGCGCCGGTCTAGCGATCGCTTTTCTGCACGCGCATGGTTGGCACGAAACGGGTCAGGTAGATGGTCACGCAAGTGCCGATGCAGACGATCAGCAGGCGCACCCATAGCAGGTCGGTGCGCCAGATCGAATAGCTCATCGAGCCCCACATGAAGATCAATACCCACACCTTGCCGCGCAAGGGGATGCCGGCGCCGTTTTCATAATCGCGCAGGTATTTGCCGAATACGGGATTGGTGCGCAGCCAGTTGTGCATGCGTGGCGAGGCGCGCGCGAAGCAGGCCGAAGCCAGCAACAGGAACGGCGTGGTCGGCAGCAGCGGCAGGAAGATGCCGAGCACGCCCAGGATCACGGCCAGAATGCCTACGGTGTTGAGAATTATTTTCATTTGGCCAAATCGTATCACCTTGGGGTAGACTATGCCAAAATGTTAGCGCTAACTTTATTCTGGAGGAGACGATGAAGAAGACTGTGCTGGCCGCAATTGCCGCTGCCGCCGCCACGCTGGCGCCAGCGGCCTGGGCCGATACGCAGTACAAAATCCTGGTGCTGGCGATGCCGAGCAAGTACCACTATGAATACATCCCGGTCGCGCGCGACAGCCTGGAAAAGCTGGGCAAGCTGCATGCGTTTGAGATGACCTACACCAACAAGCCGGAAGTCTTCGATGGCGACCTGAGCCAGTACGCGGCGGTGATGTTCCTCAACACGCCGCCGGAAGAGTTGAACGAAGCGCGCCGTCGCAAATTCGAGGAGTACATGAAGAACGGCGGCAACGCCATGCTGGTGCACCGTTCGCTGATTATTCCGGAGAAGACCTGGCCATGGTTCGAGAAGCTGATCGGCCGCCATGTTGGCACCCATCCGATGCTGCAGACCGGCGTGGCCGATGTGGTCGATAAAAAATTCCCCGCCGCCTTCGGCCTGCCGGATCACTGGATCTGGAGCGATGAATGGTATGTGTTCGACAATCCGTACCAGATCAAGATCAACCCGGTGCTGAACGTGGACGAGAGCAGCTATGACCCGACCAAAATCTGGCCGGGGCAGGTGTCACACGGCATGGGCAAGGAGCATCCGGTCAGCTGGTATCACTACGTCGACAAGAGCCGCGTGTTTGTGACCGCGCTGGGGCATGACGGCAATATGTACAAAGATCCGCAATACCTGGCGCATTTGATGGGTGGCATCTGGTGGACTGCCACCGGCAAAGGGATCAAGCAATAAACGCTTAGTCCTGACGCACCCAGGTCTGGGAGCGGCCCAGCATCGGCACGCCGATGTAGCCGCGCACGCTGAGCTTCTTGCCGCCGTCGGTCAGGTGCAGCTTGCTCTTGTAGACCTTGCCGTTGTTCGGATCGAGGATCTCGCCGCCGGCGTATTCATCGCCATCCTTCTTCAGGTTGGACAGAATGGTCATGCCGACGATGGGCTGGTTTTTACGTGCGTCGTCGCACTTGTCGCACTTCGGATTTTGTTCTTCGTTGGCGTCGCGGAACAGCTTTTCGATCTGGCCGGTCAGCACGCCGTTGGTTTCGGTGATGCGGATCAGCGCTTTCGGCTTGCCGGTCTCGTCATCGATGTTTTTCCACAGGCCGGCTGGCGAGCTGCTGTCGGCAAACGCCGGCGAAATGGTCAGCGCGGCGGCGGCGATGAAGGCGAGGAATTTCATGCTTGTGTCTCCAGGTTGTCGTTGTCCGCTGATTATACGAACCGGCGCCGCCGCGAAATTAGAGGGCGCCGTCCAAAATCCCGAAATTACACGAATCGTCTAAAATAAGATAATATGTTCGGATGAAAAAATCAGCCGAACATCAGAATCTCTTGGTGCAGATGCAACAGGTAGCGGAAGGGCTGGGCAAGACGCTGGCGCCGTTCTGCGAAGTGGTGCTGCACGACCTGAGCGAGCCGGAGCACGCCATCCTGGCCATCCACAACAACCTGTCCGGTCGCGCCGTGGGCGACCCCGCGACCGAGCTGGGGCTGGCGCGGGCGGCCGATCCGGCGTATGAACAGGTGATCGCCAACTATCCCAACACCTTTCCCGATGGGCGGCTGGCCAAGAGCACCTCGGTCGGCATCAAGGATAGCCAGGGTCAGTATGTGGCCGCGCTGTGCCTGAACGTCGACCTGACCGTGTTCCGCAGCCTGAACACCATGCTGAGCCAGTTCGGCAGCGTCGACACCGCCGCTGCCGTCAGCGAAACCATGGCGCCGGCCGGCGCCGACGCCATCCGCCTGCGCATCGACCAGTTTGCCGCGCGGCTGGGCACCACGCCGCGCGCGCTGAAGGCCGACGAGCGCAAGGCGCTGATGCGCGAGCTGAAAGAAGCCGGCCTGAGCGACGTGCGCCGGGCCATGGACATCGTCGCCGCCTACCTCAACGTATCCCGCGCCACCGTCTACAACGACGCGCGCTAATTCACTACAGGAAACCCTATGACACTGCCTACTTTTCAAGACGTGGTTGCCGCCTCCGAACGGATTGCCGGCGTCGCGCACCGCACGCCGGTGCTGACCTCATCCACCGCCAACGCCGAACTGGGCGCCGAAGTATTCTTCAAGTGCGAAAACTACCAGCGCATGGGCGCGTTCAAATTCCGTGGCGGCTACAACTCGCTGGCCAAGTTCACGCCCGAGCAGCGCAAGGCTGGCGTGGTGGCTTTCTCGTCGGGCAATCACGCGCAGGCGATCGCCTTGTCGGCCAAGCTGCTGGGCATACCTGCCACCATCGTCATGCCGCATGACGCGCCGGCCGCCAAAGTCGCCGCCACGCGCGGCTATGGCGCGCAGGTGGTGATCTACGACCGCTACAAGGAAGACCGCGAGCAGATTGGCCGCGACCTGGCCGCCAAACATGGCCTGACGTTGATCCCGCCCTACGACCATGCCGACGTGATCGCGGGGCAGGGCACGGCGGCCAAGGAATTGTTTGAAGAAGTGGGGCGGCTGGACTATGTGTTCGCGCCATTGGGTGGCGGCGGCCTGCTGAGCGGCACCGCGCTGGCCACGCGCGCCTTGTCGCCGACCAGCAAGCTGTACGGCGTGGAGCCGGAAGCCGGCAACGATGGCCAGCAATCGTTCCGCAGCGGCAGCATCGTCCACATCGACACGCCGAAGACCATTGCCGACGGCGCCCAGACCCAGCACCTGGGCAACCTGACCTTCCCGATCATCCAGCGCGACGTGGACGACATCCTGACCGCCAGCGACGACGAACTGCGCGCCGCGATGCGCTTCTTCGCCGAGCGCATGAAAATGGTGGTCGAACCGACCGGCTGCCTCGGCTACGCCGCCGCGCGCGGCATGAAGGAGCAACTGCAGGGCAAGCGTGTCGGCATCATCATCAGCGGCGGCAACGTCGACATCGCCCGCTACGCTGAACTGCTGGCCCAGTAGTCAGCGTGGCGCCAGCAAAGTGTCACGTCGCGTTTCGCCGTTTGGCGGATCGAGCACAAAGCGTGGTACCCATAGCGCCAGTCCGCTCTGCGGCAGGATGAATTTGCGGATGCCACCCGATTGTGCGCGCCGCGCGGCCTTGCCTTCGCCAGCCAGCGTGCCGAAGCCGAAGTCTTGCATCACGTTGGCGAACAACACCGCCGATGAATATGTCGCCGGACCGATGACGACCACGACTTTGCCGCTGAAGCGTAAGGGATTGTCGGGCTGCGCTGGGCGCCAGGTCTGGATCTCGCCATCGATGGCCGGGCTGCCTGCGGTTTTTTTAGTGTAGGTCGAGCCGGTACGGTAAGGTCGGGTGGCGAGGTAGGGCATCAGACCGTCCAGCCACAGGTCGTCATCGCCGCCGCCGTTGCTACTGATGTCGATGAATAGCGTGCTGATGTGTCGCTCGTTCATTTGCGTGAACGCCGCGTGTGTCAGCGCCATGAAGCGTTCCTTGAACTCGTGGTCGAAGCTGTCCACTTTCAGCAGCGCGCTGCCGTCCGGCCTCAGCTCGAATCCGAAGGGATCGCGCTCGGCCAGCAGAATCGCCGGCGTTTGTGTGCTGGCCGCAACTGTCACTTGCCACGCGCGATCCTCGCGAGCCAGATCCAGCTGATAGCGCGACGCGGCGCCATACATCTTCCAGTGATAGAGCCACCATCGCTGTGCCAGCAGATGGCTGCGGAACCGCGGCGTGTCGCCGTGCGTGCGCAGCAGCAGTTGCGCGCATGCCGCGCCGGCCGCCACGCCGTTGATGGCGACGATGCGCGCACCAGCCAACTCGGTGGTGGCGTCGCCTAGTGCCGCGCGGATCACGAGCTGGCCATCACCATCGATCTCGACTTCAAACGGGAACAGGCCGCCGCCGCTCTTCAGGTGCGCCGCCGTGTCGGCGCGCCAGTCGGGAGAGCCGATGAATAGATGGGCGTCGGCAAACAAGCCATTCAGGACGGCCAGGCGTTGCCAGCTCTCGTCGCGGCTGAGCGAGGCGGGCGCGTCAGCGGCAATGGTCGTCAGCGCCCGCTCCACAGCAGCGGCATCGGCCGAGAAGCCGAGGTTGGGGTGTTGCTCGCGGATGGTCTGGCGGATGAAATCCGCATCCTGCTGTAGCGGCGTCTGGGCCTGTGCGAGGTTGCACAGCAGGGACAAAATCAGTATCAGCGATCGGGTTTTCATCGGCGCTTGCGGTAAGTTGTTTGTTGAAATAATATATGTATTTTTCAACGTGTGCAAAGACCATGAAAAAGACCGCAATCAATCACCGCGCGATAGACGATCCGGATCTGATCACACTGCTGGCTTCGCCCGTGCGTCAGGAAATTGTCGATACGCTGGCGGCGTTGGGCGGCGAGGCCAGTGTGGCTGAGCTGGCGACCGAGCTGGGCCGGCATGCGGATGGCCTGTACTACCACCTGAAATTGCTGGGCAAGTCCGGACTTATTGTCGAGATGGAGGGCGATGGCGACGAGCGTCGTTACCGTCTGGCCGGTGACGTCTCGCTACCGTTGCGGCTCGCGTACAAAACCGGCGCGCGTCATCAGGCCGCGCTGCGCAAGTTTGCGCATGGTTTGCTGCAAGTGGCGGAAAAGGATTTTGGCGATGCGCTGGAGGCCGAGGGTGTGGTGCTGGAAGGTGCGGAGCGGCAGCTCTGGGCCGCCCGCAACAAGGCCTGGCTGAGTCCAGATGAAGTGAAGGAGGCCAATCAGCTACTGGAGCGCCTGTGCGAGCTGATGAGTCATGCCCGCAGCGAGGAGCGGGATCAGTTGATCAGCTGCACCTTTGTGCTGGCGCCGCACATTGCGCAGACCAAGCGACGCGGCGATGCCTAAGAAACTTCTCGGCTCCGTCGTTGGCGGCGGCTGGCCCAGCCCAGCACGCCGAGGCCGGCCAGCAGCATGGCGTACGTGTCCGCTTCCGGTACCGCCGCCGATGGCACCGAGCTGAGGAACGTCAGCGAGGTGAGATGCGCGGTGGCGCTCATTGCGGTGAAGCTACTGGCGGTGTAGTCGACGAAGGAGTACTCGTAGCGCGAGTTCTGATTGAGTGCGATCAGAGAGGTATCGATGCCGCTACCGGGGCCGGTGGAAGGCGCCTCGAAAATAATGCTCGCCTCCTCGAAGTAATTCCCCGCTTGGTATTCATAGCTATTCACCCCCAGGCCGTCAAGACCGCCAGTGGAGGCGTGGATCACTGAAATCTGCAGCGTCCGAAGCGAGGTGCTGTCGGTCACCGGCCCCGCGCTGCCTATCTTGGATGTCACTGCATTGGCGCTGCTGGAATCCAGATAGACTTGCAATAGCAGGTTTGGGAAAGTGTGTTCCCCAACCAATGCGGTGCTGGTGTCGATGCTGAAATAGCCTGTCACGACATCGCCGTTGCTGACAGTCCGGTCGCGGACCGTGGCAGTGGAGGGCTGGAGAGTACTGCCGCCGACAGACCACAATATGTGGTCGATTTTGGCGGTGTAGGAAAACGTCAGCACCTCGGCCTGCGCCGAGCAGGCCAGCGACAGCGCGGCTATTAGAGCGGCAATTTTCTTCATCATCCGATCCCTCGTCATTGTTGGAATGACAAGTAGATCGCGTTATCATAAAAATAACAACAAAATAATTGATCGCGGCAATAAAAAAGCCGCCCGGCTTGCGGCGGGCGGCTTTTATCGTTCAAGCGCGATCTCAGGCGGCTGGCAGCTTGGCGATTTGTTCGCGCATCTTGCTCAGCGTGGCGGTGAAGTTGGCGACGCGTTCTTTCTCTTGCGCGACCACCTCGGCCGGGGCGCGGGCGACGAAGCTTTCGTTCGACAGCTTGCCGCTGGCTTTGGCAATCTCGCCTTCCAGGCGGGTGATTTCTTTGCTCAAGCGCTCGCGCTCTGCCTTCACGTCGATTTCCACTTTCAGCATCAGCTTGGTGGTGCCGACGATCGCTACCGCTGCCGGCGAATCCGGCAGGGCGTCGACGATCTGCACTTCGGCTAGCTTGGCCAGCGATTGCACGTACGGCGCGAAACCTTCCATCGCGGTTTTGTCGGCGGCGCTGCCCGGTTCGACGATCAGCGGCACGCGCAGCGATGGCGCCAGCTGCATTTCGCCACGCAGGTTGCGGGTAGCATCGGTCAGCGCTTTCAGCTGTTGCATCCAGGCTTCGGCTGCTTCGTCGATGTTGGCGGTGTTGGCGATCGGGTATGGTTGCAGCATGATCGAATCACCGGTTTTGCCGGCCAGCGGCGCAACCGCTTGCCACAGTGCTTCGGTCACGAACGGGATCACCGGATGCGCCAGGCGCAGCACCACTTCCAGCACGCGCAGCAGGGTGTGACGGGTGGCGCGTTGCTGGCCTTCAGTGCCGCTCTGCACCTGCACTTTGGCCACTTCCAGATACCAGTCGCAGTACTCGTCCCACACGAACTTGTAGATGGTGGAGGCGATGTTGTCGAAGCGGTAGTCCTCGAAGCCTTTGGCCACGTCCAGCTCGGCCTTTTGCAGCAGCGAGATGATCCACTTGTCGGCGTTCGACAGGTCGGCTTCGGAAGCCGAGCAGTCCTTGCCTTCGGTGTTCATCATGACGAAGCGGGTGGCGTTCCACATCTTGTTGCAGAAGTTGCGGTAGCCTTCGCAACGGCCCAGGTCGAAGTTGATGTTGCGGCCCAGCGAGGCGTACGAGGCCATGGTGAAGCGCACGGCGTCGGTGCCGTAGGCGGCGATACCTTCCGGGAATTCCTTGCGGGTGGCCTTGGCGATCTTCTCGGCCGCTTTCGGGTTCATCAGGCCGGTGGTGCGTTTTTCCACCAGCGCATCGATGCCGATGCCGTCGATCAGGTCGATCGGGTCCAGCGTGTTGCCCTTGGACTTGGACATCTTCTGGCCCTGCGAGTCGCGCACCAGGCCGTGCACGTACACGGTGTTGAACGGCACTTTGCCGGTGAAGTGCGCGGTCATCATGACCATCCGCGCCACCCAGAAGAAGATGATGTCGAAGCCGGTCACCAGCACCGACGATGGCAGGAAGGCTTTGATGTCCGGGGTTTCTTCCGGCCAGCCCAGGGTCGAGAACGGTACCAGCGCGGACGAGAACCAGGTGTCCAGCACGTCGTTGTCACGGCGCAGCGGCGCGGTGATGCCTTTGGCGGCGGCTTGCGCCTTGGCCTCTTCCTCGGTGCGGGCGACGAAGATGTTGCCGGCGTCGTCGTACCAGGCGGGGATCTGATGGCCCCACCACAGTTGACGCGAGATGCACCAGTCCTGGATGTTGTTCAGCCACTGGTTGTAGGTGGTGGTCCAGTTCTCCGGCACGAATTTGATTTCGCCGTTGGCGACTTTTTCCAGCGCGGTTTCCGCGATCGATTTGCCCGGGAAGTAGGTGCCTTCCGGCGCCGGCTTGCTCATGGCGACGAACCATTGGTCGGTCAGCATCGGTTCGATGACGACGCCGGTGCGGTCGCCGCGCGGCACCATCAGCTTGTGCGGTTTGACTTGTTCCAGCAGACCCAGCGCTTCCAGGTCGGCGACGATTTTTTTACGCGCTTCAAAACGGTCCAGGCCGCGATAGGCTTCCGGTGCGTCGTCGACGATCTTGGCTTCCAGGGTCAGGATCGACGGCATGTCCAGCTTGTGACGCTGGCCGACGGCGTAGTCGTTGAAGTCGTGCGCAGGGGTGATCTTCACGCAGCCGGTGCCGAAGGCTTTGTCGACGTATTCGTCGGCGATGATCGGGATTTCGCGGCCGACCAGCGGCAGCTTCAGCATCTTGCCGACCAGTGCCTGATAGCGTTCATCGGTCGGGTCCACCGCGACGGCGACGTCGCCCAGCATGGTTTCCGGACGGGTGGTGGCCACGGTCAGGTGACCGCTACCATCGGCCAGCGGGTACTGGATGTACCACATCGAGCCATCTTCCTCTTCCGACACCACTTCCAGATCGGAGACGGCGGTGCCCAGCACCGGGTCCCAGTTGACCAGGCGCTTGCCGCGGTAGATCAGGCCTTGCTCGTGCAGGCGCACGAACACTTCGGTCACCGATTTGGAGCGCTCGGCGTCCATGGTGAAGTATTCGCGCTTCCAGTCCGGCGAGGCGCCCAGACGGCGCATCTGGCCGGTGATGGTGGAGCCGGATTTCTCTTTCCACTCCCAGACTTTTTCGATGAATTTTTCGCGGCCGAGGTCATGGCGCGAGACTTTCTGCGCGTCCAGCTGGCGTTCCACCACGATCTGGGTGGCGATGCCGGCGTGGTCGGTGCCGGGGATCCAGGCGGTGTTATGGCCCAGCATGCGGTGGTAGCGGGTCAGGCCATCCATGATGGTCTGATTGAATGCATGGCCCATGTGCAGGGTGCCGGTGACGTTCGGCGGCGGCAGCTGGATGCTGAAAGAAGGTTTGCCGGCGTCGAGGGTGGCGGTGTAGTAACCGCGCGATTCCCACTCGTTGCGCCAGAACTGTTCAATGTCGGCAGGCTCGAAAGACTTGGCTAATTCCATGATTGGCAGATTTTAATTTTGCGAAACGACCATTATAAATGACGCAGCGCGGCACTGAGCCGACTGGGGGCTGAAATTCGGTTTTAAGTTACTTATATGATAATTTTGACGGCTGGAAGTTTGGTTTCCGTCACACTCTGGCGTTTCCGAGCGGCGTTACAATGCGATCAAGGAGGGCGTGCCCATGACAGTTGCAGAGATTGAAGCTGCTATCAGACTCCTCAGCGCTGAGGAAAAACAGCATTTGCTGGAGCTGCTGCTGGATGATGGCGCAGCGGCGCAAAAAGACCAGTTGACCCGGGAAGCGCTGGATGACGTTGATGCCGGCAGGTTGGTTGAGCACGACGATGTCAAAGCCTGGGCTGACAGCCTGGAAGCCAACCATCCATGCCCGCAACCTCGCTAGTGCGGGTTCGCTGGACCAGTAAAGCACAGTCAGACCTGGTCCGGCTCCGGGATTTTTTAGCAACCAAAAATGCAGCGGCGGCGGCCCGTGTCGTCCGTTCGCTACTGCTGGCGTTGCAGCAGGGCGGTGGCGACGGCGCTCATGGCTTGGACGCCGGTGCGCAGGCTGGGCTCGGGTAACGGTTCGAAGCGGCTGGTGTGCGGTCCCGGCAGTGCGCGGCCTTCGGCTTGAGCGGCTGCCAGTTTGGCCGGATCGGCCACGCCCAGGCTGAACATCACTACCGGAATGGCGCGGCCCGGCAAGCCGAACAGGCCGAAGTCTTCGCTGTACATCACCGGTTCGTCCTCGCCCACTTGCGGCGCGCCCAGCGATTGCACCAGCGCGGCTTTGACGCGGGTGCTCAGCGCCGGATCGTTGTAGGCGGATGGCAGCGTCTCGCTTTCCAGCACGGTGACAATGGGCATGCGGTCCGCCGGCACGCCGGCCGCCAGCGCGACGCCGTTGGCTATGCGCTTGACGCCTTCGGTGATGTTTTTCACCGCCTTGTCGCTGAAGGCGCGCGCGGTCAGTTCCAGTTTGACCTCGTAGGGAATCACATTGCGCTTGGCGCCGCCGTGGATGGAGCCGATGCTGATCACCGCCGGATCGCGCGGATCCTGCACCCGGCTGACGATGGTCTGCACCTGGGTGATGAACTGGCCGGCCATGACGATGGGATCTTTGGCATCCTGCGGCGCCGCGCCATGCGCACCTATGCCGCGCAGCGTGACGTCGATCGAAATCACGCCCGCCTGCGAAAAGCCGCCCATCACCCCGACCGTGCCGGCGGCGCGATCCGAAGTGTCATGCAGGGCGATGGCGAAATCGGGACGGCCGAAGCGTTCGTACAGGCGGTCGCGCAGCATGGCGCGCGCGCCGTCGGCGGTTTCTTCAGATGGCTGGGCCACAAACATCAGCGTGCCATGCCATTGGTCGCGCCGGGCCGCCATCGCGCGCGCGGTGCCGACCAGCGTGGTGGCGTGGATGTCGTGACCGCAGGCGTGCATCACGCCCACTTCCTGGCCCGCCGCGTTCTTGCTGCGGACATGGCTGGCGTAGTCGACGCCGGTTTCCTCGGTGACCGGCAGCGCATCCAGTTCGCTGCGGATCAGCAGACGCGGGCCGGGGCCGTTTTCCAGCACCGCCACCACGCCGTAAGCGCGGCTGCCATCCTCATAAACGCCAACCCGCTCGGTGACCTTGTAACCCGCCTTGCGCAATTCCGCCGCCACCAGGGCGGAAGTTTTTTCCTCCTGGTGCGGCAGTTCGGGATGCGCATGGATCTGTTTGTAGAGTTGGACCAGACTGTTGACATCGTCCGCGTGGGCGGACCCCAGTAGCAAGCCCAGCAGGGCAACACCACAAACAGATTTTTTCATGCGTATCCTTTCAGGCTGATTTGATATGGTCCGCCGACAGCGGCAATTGGCGCACCCGCTTGCCGGTGGCGGCAAACAGGGCGTTGGCGACGGCCGGGCCGATCAGCGCCGTCGCCGGCTCGCCGATGCCGCCCGGCTTCTCGCCGCTGGGCACCAGCGTGATGTCGATCTTCGGCATCTCGTTCATGCGCAGCACCGGGTAGTCGTGGAAGTTGGTCTGCTGGACGCGTCCCTTGTCCAGCGTGATTTCCGCGCCCAGCGTCGATGATAATCCAAACGCGATGCTGGACTGGATCTGTGCTTCCACCGTGTCCGGATTGACCATCTGCCCCAGGTCCGCCGCCACCCACACGTGGTGTACCTTGATGGCGTTATCCTTGTCGACCGAAATCTCGGCCACCTGCGCCATGTAGGTGTCATAGCCCTCCATCAGGGCGATGCCGCGATGGTGGCCCTTGGGCAGCGGCTTGCCCCAGCCGGATTTTTCCGCCGCCAGTTTCAGCACCTTGGCAAAGCGCGGCTGCTCGCCCAGCAGCGACAGGCGGAACTGGTAGGGATCTTTGCCGGCCGCCGCCGCCATCTCGTCGATGAAGCTTTCGTTGGCAAACGCGTTCAGCGCGTGGCTGACCGAACGCCAGTAGCCGACCCGCAGCCCGCTGTCATGTTCGATCAGCTCCTGCGTCATGTTGGGGATCGCATACGGCACCACCGACGCTTCGGCCATGAAGGGATCGAGCGTGCCTTTCGGCAGGCCGAACGCGCGCTGCGTCACCGACTGCGAGGTCAGTTGCAAGGTCAGCGCCACCGGCTTGCCGCTGGCGTCCAGCGCGCCGGCCATGCGGTGCAGCGCCATCGGCCGGTAGAAGTCGTGGGTGGTATCGTCCTCGCGCGTCCACAGCAGCTTGACCGGCTTGCCGACCGCCTTGGAAATCTCGGCCGCCTGCACCGCGAAGTCGTATTCCAGACGACGGCCGAAACCGCCGCCGAGGAAGGTGGTCTTCACCGTCACATCTTCCGGCTTGATGCCGAGCGCGGCGGCGACATTGCCCTGCGTGCCTTGCTGGAACTGGGCAGGGCCGATCACCGTGCATTTGCCGTTACGGTAGTCGGCAGTGAAGTTCTGCGGCTCCATGGTGGCGTGCGCCAGCAGAGGCGACCAGTATTCGGCCTGCAGCTTCTTGCTGGCGCTTTTCAGCACGCCGGCGGCATCGCCGGTTTTCTTGATCGGGATGGTGGCGTCGGCCGCCTTGCGGATGCCGTCACGCATGGCGGCGTTGTCGATGCGCGCGCCAGCGCCTTCGTCCCACTGCACGGCCAGCGCTTCGCGCGCTTTCTTGGCGCGCCAGTAGCTGTCGGCCACCACCGCCACGCCGTCGCGGATCTGCACCACGTCGATCACGCCGGGCATGGCCTTGGCTTTGGCGCCGTCAAAGCTGGCCACTTTGCCGCCGATGACCGGGCATTGTTCCAGCGACGCGTACACCATGCCGGGCAGCTTGACGTCGATGCCGTATTCGGCCGTGCCATTGACCTTGTGTGCGGTATCCAGACGCTTGGTGCGTTTGCCGATGATCTTGAAGTCCTTGGGCTCCTTCAGCGTCACCTTTTCCGGCACCGGCAGTTTGGCGGCGTCGGCCGCCAGTTCGCCGTAGGTGGCGCTGCGGCCGCCGGGACCGGTGACCTTGCCGTCGGCCGCGCGCAGTTGTGCCGCGTCGAGCTTCCAGCGCGCGGCGGCGGCGCTGACCAGCATGGTGCGGGCCTGGGCGCCGGCGATGCGCAGCTTGTCCCAGCCCTCGCGCACCGAGGTCGAGCCGCCGGTCAGTTGGCCGCCCAGTAGCGCGTTGGTGTAGACCGGTGCCACCGGCGCGATTTCGACCTTGATCTTGCGGATGTCCACGCCCAGTTCTTCAGCGATCAGCATCGGCATGGCGGTGTACACGCCCTGGCCCATTTCGGAGCGCGCCGACAGCAGCGTGATGGTGTTGTCGTCCGCGATGTGAACCCAGGCGTTGGGCGTGTGCAGCGTGCCGGCGGCATCGGCCTGCAGCGGCAGGAACACGCCCAGCGTCAGGCCGGCGGAAGTTTTCAGGAATTGCCTGCGATTGGTGGTCATGGCCGTCTCCTTATGCCTTGCGCATTTCTGCGGCGGCGGTTTTGATGGCGGCGCGGATGCGGTTGTAGGTACCACAGCGACAGATGTTGCCGCTCATGGCGTTGTCGATGTCGGTGTCGCTGGGATTTTTATTGGTGCGCAGCAGGGCGGCGGCACTCATCAGCTGGCCGGATTGGCAGTAGCCGCATTGCGGCACGTCGTGCGCGATCCAGGCTTTTTGCAGCGGATGGGAGTTATCGCTGGACAGCGATTCGATGGTGGCGACCTGCTTGCCGGCCACCGCCGACAGCGGCGTCTGAAAGGAGCGTATCGGTTCGCCATTCAGGTGCACGGTGCAGGCGCCGCACAGCGCCATGCCGCAACCGAACTTGGTGCCGGTGAGGCCGATTTCATCGCGGATCACCCACAGTAGCGGGGTGTCAGCCTCGGCCTGCGCGGTGATTTCCTTGCCATTGAGCTTGAACTTTGTTGCCATGTCTATCCTCCTGTTTTGTTATTCGGAATATGCATGCCGCGTCGATCAATATAGCTTATTTACTCTAAGATATGGCTTCTATAAAAGGGGAGACAACCATGATTCCAACGCTTGAAGCGGTCAGTCTGTCGGTGGATGGCCACATCGCCACCATTCGCCTGAACCGTCCCGACAAGATGAATGCGATGAATCTTGCCATGTGGCATGACATTCGCACCGCCTTCCAGTATGTGGACGCCACGCCGGAGCTGCGGGTGGCGATTCTGGAGGGCGAGGGCCGCGCTTTCACGGCGGGCATCGATTTGCAGATGATGTTGGGCGTGGGCGCGCAGGTGCGCGACGATTGCGATGGCCGCACGCGTGAAAACCTGCGTCGCGTGATCCTCGATCTGCAGGACACGCTGACCAGCCTGGAACGCTGCCGCAAGCCGGTGCTGGCGGCGGTGCACGGCGCCTGCGTCGGCGGAGGCATTGATCTGATCTGCTGCGCCGATATGCGCTATTGCTCGGCCGATGCCTGGTTCAGCGTCAAGGAAATCGATGTCGGCATGGTGGCCGACGTCGGCACGCTACAACGCTTGCCGCGCCTGATAGGCGATGGCATCACGCGCGAGCTGGCGTACACGGCGCGCAAGGTGGAGGCGGCGGAGGCGCGCGAGATCCGGCTGGTCAACCGTGTGTTCGAGACGCCGGAAGCGCTGCGTGAGGGCGTGCGCGAGATTGCCGCTACCATTGCCGCCAAGTCGCCGTTGTCGGTGCGCGGGGTGAAGGAGATGGTCAACTATGCGCGTGACCATACCGTGGCCGATGGTCTCAACTACGTCGCCACCTGGAATGCCGCGATGCTGATGTCGGCCGATTTGCAAGCCGCCATGATGGCCGGCATGAGCAAGTCGGCGCCGCAGTTCAAAGACTAGGGTGGGTCAGCCGGTGCCACAGGCAGCGCCCGGCAAGCCGCAGCGTTTCGGCTTTCTGGCTGGCGGTGCCGCCGTAGCGGCGCCGCAGCAGGCGTAGCGCCATGGCGTGGCGGCCGGTGTGGTACAGGCCGCGAATCAGCCGGCGCGCTTCGCCGGAGCGCAAGGTGGCCTGGCTGCACATGGCCAGCCAGGCGTCCAGCGCCGGGTCGGGCAGTGCGTGGTGGAAGTTGAACAAGCCGTGG
This sequence comes from Duganella guangzhouensis, assembly GCF_009674535.1. GTDB lineage: Bacteria > Pseudomonadota > Gammaproteobacteria > Burkholderiales > Burkholderiaceae_D > Rugamonas > Rugamonas guangzhouensis. Next base: position 300,858 of record NZ_WKJK01000008.1, on the reverse strand, counting down.
AAGCCGAAGCTGGGCGTGGCATGCGGCCGCGCTTCGAAGGCGAAGCGGGCGGCCAATGCCGGTGGCGCGAAGATGATGCCGCGCGCTTCCAGCTCGTCGCGCCGCAGTTCGCAGATGACGTGGTCTTCCGGATGCACCTGATCGAATTGCATGGTTGCCAGCGCATCCACCAGCCGGCGCGAGCGCAGCGAAAAGCCGCCATTGCCGACCGCCACCGGCCGGTGTTCCCACGGCGCGCCGATGTAGTCGTAATTGAGGAAGTCCGGGTCCCACTGTTCGCCGTGCAGGATAAAGCTGTCCCACTGCACGATCAGTACGTGCTCACCGTTGAAGTAGCGGCCGATGTCGCGCAGCATGAAGGCGGAATAGGCTTCGACGCTGTCGATGGGCGCAATCGGCACTTGCTGGATGTAGTCCGGCAGGTCGTGGCGGGTGGCGCTCAGTAGCAGGCATTCCTTGAATTCGGCCGCAGCCAGGCAGCGGTCAAGCGCGTAGCGCGCCAGCTCCGGATAGCGGGTTTCCACGCAGACCAGGCTAACGTTGCGTAAATCGATTTTGGGTGCAGTCACGAAGCAGCTTAAAAAAGAGGCACAAACGCCCGATATTAGCCGGGAAATGTGGCGCCGGACCGGAATCGCCGGGGTTTTTACTTCATTTTACCAGCAGCCTCATTCGGCCAGACGCCAGGTGTGGCGGCCGGCCGCCTTGGCGTTGTACAGGGCGATGTCGGCGCGCTTGTACACTTGTTCATGGCTGTCGCCGGGGCGGTAGATGGCGGCGCCCACGCTGGCGCTGATGGTGATCACGGCCTCGCCGTGCGGCAGCGGCGTGGCCATGCTATCGAGGATGCGGGCGCACACCGGCGCCAAGGTGTCGGCGTCGGTGGCCTGGGCCAGCAGCACGGCAAACTCGTCGCCACCCAGCCGGAACGGGCGATCGGCCTCGCGGATGGCGGTGCGCAGGCGGTCGGCGCTGGCGATCAGCACGGCGTCGCCGGCGTCGTGGCCGAAGGTGTCATTGACCGGCTTGAAGCGGTCGAGATCGATCAGCAGCAGCGTGAAAGCCGGGCCGCCGCGCTCGGCCTGCGCGGTCAGATGGCGCAGCTGGTCGTTGAACAGGCGGCGGTTGGCCAGGCCGGTCAGCGGGTCGCCGTAGGCCAGCGTTTCGAGCTGGGCCTGGGTGGCGCGCAGTTCGGCGGTGCGGGCCTGCACCATGGCTTCCAGTTCGCGCTGGCGCCGACGCAGGTAGGCGGTGCGCGCCTGCAGCAGCCCAAAGCACAGCAGCAGCGCCAGCACCGCCAGCGCCACCCGTGTCAGCGGCTGCTGATGCCAGGCCGGCAGCACCCGCACCGGCACTTGCAACGGCGCGCTCCAGTCGCCATTGCGGTTGGAGCCGCGCAGTTGCAGCAGATAGTCGCCCGGCGGCAGGTTGTTGTAGCTGGCGCGACGCAGCCCGGCCTCGCTGTTGACCCAGCCTGAATCGAAGCCCTTCAGCTGGTAGGCATAGTGATTGCGCTCCGGCGCCGTGTAGTCGAGCGCGGCGAATTCGACCGAGAAGCCGCGCTCGCGCGCTGCGGTGCTGACCGTGATCGGCGGCGCCTTGGCGCCCAGGCCGGTGTTGTAGATGCCGCTCGGGATGTCCTGGTCGTTCAGCAGGATGCGCGTGACCACCACCGGTGGCTGGTACTGCCAGGCGTTCTGCCATTGCGGGCGGACCACGCTGACGCCGGACAGGCCGCCAAACAGCAGCTCGCCATCGGCGCCGATGGTGCCGGAATTGGTCCAGTAGGTCTGTATGTGCACGCCCTCGGCGCCGCCGAAGCTGCGCACCGCCAACGTGCGCGGGTCGATGCGGGCCAGGCCGTTGTCGGTGCTGGCCCAGATCATGCCGTCGCGGTCCTGCAGCAGCTTGTTGGCGCCGCTGTCGGGCAAGCCCTGCTGCATGCCGAGCCGGCGGAAGCGGCGTCGGCCGTCGGCATCGGTGCGTTCCAGTACGACCAGGCCGGTGCCGAAGTTCGAGATCCACAGCCGGCCCTGGCCATCGATCAGTAGCGACGACACATAACCGGGCGGCAGCCGGTCCGGCGCCGCCAGCTCGCTGGGGATGACTTCCACCGCGTCCGGTCCCAGCCGCGCCAGGCCGTTGCGGGTGCCGACCCAGACCTCGTCGCCGGCCGGCAGGATGGCGCTGACGCGGCTGTCGCCCAGGCTTTTACTTTCATGCCGCAGCACGCGCGGCTGGCCGCCGGGCGGCAGGTCCAGCGCCCACACGCCGTCCAGGCCGCCCAGCCACAGCGTGCGGCCGACCATGGTTAACACCCACACTTCTTCCTCATCGCGCCGTTGCGGCAGCCGCACGCGGCGGGTGTGGCTGCCATCGGCCGAGGTGACGAACAGACCGCGCTGGGTGCCGATGTAGACTTCGCCGTCCGGGCCGGGCGCGAGCGCCAGTACCCGGCCCTGCGGCAGGCTGGCGCCGGCCGCCACCCGGCCGATGTAGCCACGGTAAGGATCGATGATGTCGATGCCGTTGCTGAGCGTACCCAGCCACAACTTGCCGTCCGGCGCCTGCATCATGGCCGGCACACTGAGCACGCCGCTGCGCTCGGCCTCGGCGTGGCGGATGGTCGCGACCATCCGCGGCTGCGGGTTGTGCTGGCTGGTGCCGGTCATGTGTGACACATAGATCACGCCGCTGCGTTCGCGGTACATGGCCATGATGTCGTTGTCGAACAGACTGTCCGGGCTGTCGGAGCGGTGACGGATGCGGTGGGTGACATTGTTCTGCACGTCCAAGACCACGATGCCGCCGTTGGCGCCACTGGTGCCGAACCAGATCTCGCCCGGCGCCGCTTCGATCATCGACCATATCCACTCATGCTGCAGCGTCGATACCGGCCCGCTCTCGATCAGCGGAGTGGCGCCGGCGCCATCGGCCGCGAGCAGGAAGACGCCGCTGGTGCGGGTGCCGATCCACAGCCGTTGCGCGCTATCGCGCAACAGCTGTACCACCGCCAGACCGGTCTTGCCGCCCAGCGCGACCTGACGCGCCGGTTGGCCCTGGCGCAGCTGGAACAGGCCGCTGCGGGTGCCGGCCCATAGCGTGCCGTCGGCATCGCGCAGCAGGGTGTCGATGCCGGTGTCGCGCAGCGCGGCCGCGCCCCAGTCGTCACCCAGACGGTTGAACTTGCCGTCGGCGGCCAGGTGGTCGAGTCCGGCGCCGTTGGCGATCCACAGGCCGCCCTGGCCATCGTCGGTGATGGCCGACACGCGCGGGTCGCGCAGGCCGTTGTAGCGCACGAAGCGGTCGCGCGCCGCGTCGTAACGCACCAGTCCGCCGGAATTCATGCCAGCCCACAACCGACCATTGCTATCGATATGCAAGCTTGTGAGGTAGCTGTCGGGCAGGGCGTCGTCGCGCGCGGCGTCGGCCACGTATTTGACGTAGCGGTTGCCATCCCAGCGCACCAGGCCAGCCTGGGTGCCGATCCACACAAAGCCTTGCGCATCCTGGGCGAAGCACATGCCGCTGCTGAGGTCCAGCTGCGGCAGGTGGCGGAAGCTGGTGTGGGCCAGGCCGGCCCAGCGCGGGGCGCTGCCGGCGCTGGCCGGGCCATGGACCAGCAGGTTCAGCAAGTTCAACAGCAGACACAGCGCGGCGGCGGCGCGCAACAGGCGCGTCAGTCGGGGCAGTGAAGGAACGTTGCTGTATGGCATGAGGACACTATACCTGAGGCTTCATGCAAAAAATGTGGGTTTTTTGCTACTGCGCGGATGACCTTTGGCAGAGATAGGCGAAACGCGTGCGGGCGGTTATAATCGGCGCGCTGCCGCAAGGTGGCACACGCTAGGGGTCCTGCTGCACGCAAGTGGCGCGGGTGAGAAATACCCTCCGAACCTGATCTGGATAATGCCAGCGAAGGGAAGCCAAGGATATCGCCGCCGCCATCCATGTTGTCTGTGCGCGCGCGTCGCCGTCCTACCTCCTTTGCTGGCTCCTGCCTAACAAAGGAGCCAAATGAACGCCAATCCGAAATTCGTGTCCGCCACCGCTACGGTGGATGAGGCCGCAATCAAGCCTTTACCCAATTCCCGCAAGATTTACATCGAAGGCAGCCGTGCCGACCTGCGCGTGCCGATGCGCGAAATCAGCCAGGCCGATACGCCGGCTTCGTTCGGTTTTGAAGCCAATCCGCCGGTGTATGTGTATGACACTTCCGGCCCGTACACCGATCCGCTGGCGCAGATCGACATCCGTTCCGGCCTGGCCGAAACGCCGCGCCTGCCGTGGATACTGGAGCGCGACGATACCGAGGAGCTGGACGGCCCGACCTCGGAGTATGGCCAGGCGCGACTGGCCGATGCGGCGCTGGCCGAGCTGCGCTTCAACTTGCATCGCCTGCCACGCCGCGCGCGCGAAGGCCGCAATGTCACGCAGATGCATTACGCGCGCCAGGGCATCATCACGCCGGAGATGGAGTTTGTCGCCATTCGTGAAAACCTGCGCCGCAAGGAATACATCGAGAGCCTGAAAACCTCAGGCCCGACCGGCCAGCGGCTGGCCGAGATGATGGGGCGCCAGCATCCAGGCCAGGCATATGGCGCGGCGATTCCGCCTGAGATCACGCCGGAATTCGTGCGCGACGAGATTGCGCGCGGCCGCGCCATCATCCCCGCCAACATCAACCACCCGGAAGTGGAGCCGATGATTATCGGCCGTAATTTCCTGGTCAAGATCAACGCCAACATCGGCAATTCGGCGGTGACCTCGTCGATCGGCGAGGAGGTGGAAAAGATGACCTGGGCGATCCGCTGGGGTGGCGATACGGTGATGGATCTGTCGACCGGCAAGCATATTCATGAAACCCGCGAATGGATCATCCGTAACAGCCCGGTGCCGATCGGCACGGTGCCGATTTATCAGGCGCTGGAAAAGGTCAACGGCAAGGCCGAAGACCTGACTTGGGAGATTTTCCGCGACACGCTGATCGAACAGGCGGAGCAGGGCGTCGATTACTTCACTATTCACGCCGGCGTGTTGCTGCGCTATGTGCCGCTGACGGCCAAGCGCATGACTGGCATCGTGTCGCGCGGCGGTTCGATTCTGGCCAAGTGGTGCCTGGCGCATCACAAGGAGAACTTCCTGTACACGCACTTTGAAGAAATCTGTCAGATCATGAAGGCGTATGACGTGTCGTTCTCGCTGGGCGACGGCCTTCGTCCCGGCTCGATTTACGACGCCAACGACGAGGCCCAACTGGGCGAGCTGAAAACGCTGGGCGAGCTGACCCAGATCGCCTGGAAGCACGATGTGCAGGTGATGATCGAAGGTCCGGGCCACGTGCCGATGCAGCTGATTAAAGAGAATATGGATCTGCAGCTGGAGCAGTGCCACGAGGCGCCGTTTTACACGCTGGGGCCTTTGACCACCGATATCGCGCCCGGCTACGACCACATCACCTCCGGCATCGGCGCGGCGCAGATAGGCTGGTACGGCACGGCGATGCTGTGCTATGTGACGCCGAAGGAGCATCTGGGCCTGCCCGACAAGAACGACGTCAAGGACGGCATCATCACCTACAAGATCGCGGCCCATGCGGCGGATCTGGCCAAGGGCCATCCGGGCGCGCAGATCCGCGACAACGCGCTGTCCAAAGCGCGCTTTGAATTCCGCTGGGACGACCAGTTCAATCTCGGCCTCGATCCGGACAAGGCGCGCGAGTTCCACGACGAGACCTTGCCCAAAGATTCGGCCAAAGTCGCGCATTTCTGTTCGATGTGTGGTCCGCATTTCTGTTCGATGAAGATCACGCAGGAAGTGCGCGCCTATGCGGAGAACGGCATGCAGGTGAAGGCGGTGGAGTTCATCAAGAGCGGCGCCGAGCTGTATAGCAAGGCCTGAATCATGATCGAGATTGAATTGAACGGCGCGCCGCACCGCGTGCCGGCGCGGCAATCGCTGGATCAGCTGATTGCCGCGCTGGAGTTGAGCGGGCAGGCGCTGGCGCTGGCGGTCAACCGTCAGGTGGTGCCGCGCCAGCAGTGGCCCGAACGGCTGCTTCAGGCGCGGGACAAAGTAGATATCGTGCGCGCCATCGGCGGCGGCTAATTGGAGAATGAGATGAGTGATGTATTGACTATCGCGGGCAAGGAATACAAATCGCGGCTGCTGGTGGGCAGCGGCAAGTACAAGGATTTGCAGCAGACGCGCGAGGCGACCGACGCCGCCGAGGCGGAGATTATTACGGTGGCGATCCGCCGCGTGAACATCGGCCAGGACCCGAAGGCGCCGTCGTTGCTGGATGTGCTGCCGCCGTCGCAGTACACGATTTTGCCGAATACCGCCGGCTGCTATACGGCCAAGGATGCGGTGTACACGTTGCAGATGGCGCGCGAGCTGCTGAATGGTCACAAGCTGGTGAAGCTGGAGGTGTTGGGGGATGAGCGGACGCTGTTCCCCAATATGCCGGAAACGCTGGTGGCGGCGCGCGAGCTGGTGAAGGATGGTTTCGATGTGATGGTGTATTGCAGCGATGATCCTATCCAGGCGCGCATGCTGGAGGATATCGGTTGCGTGGCGGTGATGCCGCTGGCGTCGCTGATCGGTTCTGGCATGGGGATTTTGAATCCGTGGAATCTGTCGCTGATTATTGAGCAGGCCAAAGTGCCGGTGCTGGTGGATGCCGGCGTGGGCACGGCGTCGGATGCGGCGATTGCGATGGAACTGGGTTGCGATGGGGTGTTGATGAATACCGCCATCGCGGGCGCGCAAGATCCGGTGCGGATGGCGCGGGCGATGAGGCTGGGCGTGCAGGCGGGGCGCGAGGCTTATCTGGCGGGGCGGATTGCGCGCAAGTTCGCGGCGTCGCCGTCGTCGCCGATGGCGGGGCGGTTGGCATGACGTCGTCCCGGCCATGCGTGTTGGTGTTTGCCGGGCTGGATCCGTCCGGTGGGGCGGGGCTGACGGCGGATGCGCAGGCGGTGGCCGGGCAGGGCGCGCACGCGCTCACTGTCTGCACGGCGCTGACGGTGCAGGATAACGATCGTGTGCACGGCGTGCAGCCGGTGGATGCGGCGATGCTGCTGTTGCAAGCGGCGGCGCTGACGCAGAAGATCGCGGTCAGCGCGGTCAAGATCGGCATTACCGGCAGTGCGGCCAATGCGCGGGCGATCGCGGAGGTGATCGTGCGTTTGCGCGAGCAGCAGCCGGAGCTGCCGGTGGTGCTGGACCCGGTGCTGGCCAGCGGCCATGGCGATCTGCTGTCGCGTGATGATGCGGTGCAGGCTTTGGCGCCGTTGCTGCCGCTGGCGACGGTGCTGACGCCCAACGGCGTGGAGGCCAGGATGATGACCGATGCGACCCAAGCGCACGCGCAAGCCGCCGCGTTGCACGCAAGCGGCTGTCAGCACGTGCTGATCACCGGTGGCCACGACGACGGCGATGAGGTGGTCAACCGCTGGTACGCGCCCGCCGCGACCGCGACCGCGACCGCCGCCCCGGCCTCCCCAGCCACGGCCGCCGCGCTGGGCACGGACGCGGGCACGGTCGGGCGGGCCTGCGTCGGCGGTGGTGGCGCGGCGCTGGTCCGCGAATGGCGCTGGGCGCGGTTGGCGGGCGAATTTCATGGCAGCGGGTGCACGCTGGCGGCGGCGATTGCAGGCCAGCTCGCGCTCGGCCTGCCGCTCACCGACGCGCTGGACGCCGCCCAACGCTACACCTGGCACGCGCTGCGCGACGCCTACGCCATCGCCCCCGGCCAACGCATCCCATCGCGCTAATCACTTACAGGAAAACCATCATGCAAGGACTCTACCTCGTCACCCCCAACTGGGATGACACCGACCATCTGCTGGTCATTACCGAGCAGGCGCTCGCCGCCGGCCCGATCGCGCTGCTGCAATACCGCCACAAAGAAGCCGGCCCGCAGCAGCGCCACGAACAAGCCGCCGCACTGCAAACCCTGTGCCGCCGCCACAACGTCCCCTTCATCATCAACGACTTCGTCGACCTGTGCGTCCAGCTGGACGCCGACGGCATCCACCTCGGCGGCACCGACGACGAAGTAGCAGAGGTCCGTGCAAAACTCGGCAAAGACAAAATCATCGGCGCCTCCTGCTATGGCGACCTGCCGCGCGCGCTGCACGCCCAGGACGCCGGCGCCAGCTATGTCGCCTTCGGCGGCTTTTACCCATCGCGAGTGAAGAAGTACGCCGTCACCACTCCACCCGCCATCCTCGACCAGGCCAACGAGGTGATCCGCGTCCCAACCGTGGTCATCGGCGGCATGACGCCCGCCAACGCCGCCCCGCTCATCCAGCGCGGCGCCCACATGGTGGCCGCCATCAGCAGCGTCTATCAGGCTGAAAGTGTGGCGAACGCCGTAAGAGAATTTCAATCGCTTTTCGTAAAGCAATAAAACGCTTGGAGTGTGGACGGTTTTCGGCTTTATAATGGGGCGGTTAGCAATAGCCCAAGGTTGCCGCCCTATGCCTTTATCCAACATCAACCCCAAGCGTCTGATCCTCATCGTCGACGACGATCCATTGCTGCTCGATTTCCTCGGTGAAGTACTGGGTCACGCCGGTTACGACATCGCCAAGGCTTCATCGGCGGAACAAGCCCTGCAAGCCATCGCCCAGCGCGAACCCGACCTGGCCCTGCTGGACATCCACATGCCCGGCATGAACGGCCTGGAACTGGCCAAGCAACTGCACGCCACCAGCTCGGTGCCGTTCATGTTCCTGTCCGGCCGCGGCGACGCCGACGCCGGCAAGCAGGCCGCCTCGTATGGCGCGGTCGGCTTCCTGGTCAAGCCGGTCGATGAAAAGCACCTGATGCCCGCGTTCGCCGCCGGCCTGGCGCGCGCCGACGAAATCCGTCAGCTGCGCCGCACCGAGCTGAACCTGAACGCCGCACTGGCCGCCGGCCGCGAAACCAGCTTGGCCGTGGGCTTGTTGATGTGTAAATTCCAAACCGACCGCAATACCGCCTTCGAGGTGCTGCGCGACCATGCGCGCTCCAACCGCCGCAAGGTCAATGAGGTGGCGGACCAGCTGCTGGCGGCCGAGGAAACCCTCAATAGCTTGCATTCTGCATTCAACAACCGTCTGAAAAAGTAAACGGCAAGGGCAATTTTTCTTGCCCTGCGTCATTTTTGTTATACACTATCGCCTGAGCAGCGGATAATTCATCCGCCTGCCTCGATTGCGGCCGGGCCACACCCAGCGCCCGCCGCCTCAATCAGCGCCTGTTCCCTGCGCTACCTCTTATTCTTGTCGGCCCAACTCCGCCGCGCTTATTCAGCTTTTCAAGCGGAGACCGTCATGACCAATGATTTCCCCACGAGCACCTATCGCCCATTTACCGATGAGAGCGGCGGTGCCATCGGCTTTTCCATCTTCGCGGCCGCGCCGCGCGTGCTGCACATCGACAGCGACCACGACTCGGCGCTGGTGCTGGCGGCGTTGCTGGTGCCGGAAACCCAGGTGACCCATGTGCCGTCGATCGCGGCGGCGCAGGAACTGCTGCAATCCGAGAAATTCGCTCTGATCGTGATGGATCCGGACCTGCCGGACGGCGACGGCGTCGACCTGCTGCCGGACTTGAATATGCATCAGCAGGGCGCACGCGTGCTGATGTATTCGGCGCGCCATCCGGAGCAGCACCACGCCGGCAACGCCTTCCTGCCCAAGCCGTGGACCTCGCCGCGCCAGCTGTGGCGCACCGTATCCGACCTGCTGGGCATCGGTCCTGCGATGCCGGTTGAACCCCAATAATCGGATTATTGATAATAAATACAGAGTGACGTCCGTGGGAGCTTGTTGAGCGGCTGGCTGGGTGATAGTCTGCCGGATCACTCAATCAGGACTCTCCAAGATGACGTCACCTATCAAACTCGCCATCGTCGGCGTGGGCAAAATCGTTTACGACCAACATTTGCCAGCGATCACCGGCCAGGCGGCCGACTACGCGCTGGTCGCGACGGCCAGCCGCAACAACACCATCGACAACGTCCCCAGCTTCCCGACCATCGAAGCGATGCTGGAAGCGCGTCCCGACATCGAAGCGGTATCGCTGTGCATGCCGCCACAGTACCGCTACGCCGCCGCGCGCAAGGCGCTGGCCGCCGGCAAGCATGTGTTCCTGGAAAAACCGCCGGGCGCCACGCTGTCGGAAGTAGCCGACCTGGAAGCTTTCGCCGCCGAAAAAGGCGTGACCCTGTTCGCCAGCTGGCACTCGCGCTATGCGCCGGGTGTGCAGCCGGCCAAGGCGTACCTGGCCGCCAACAAGCCGACCGCCATGCACGTGATCTGGAAAGAAGACGTGCGCCAGTGGCACCCGAACCAGGACTGGATCTGGCAAGCGGGTGGTCTGGGCGTGTTCGATCCGGGCATTAACGCGCTGTCCATCGTCACCGAAATCCTGCCTTCGGCCGTGTTCCTGACCAAGGCCTCGCTGGAATTCCCTGAAAACCGCGACGCGCCGATCGCCGCCGACCTGCACTTCCAGGATGCCGATGGCGTCAAGGTGCACGCCGAGTTCGACTGGCGCCAGACCGGCAAGCAAAGCTGGGACATCATCGTCACTACCGCCCAGGGCGAAGTGCGCCTGGCCGATGGCGGCGCGCGCCTGTGGATCAACGGCGCCGAGCAGGCGCTGGAGAAGGAAGCCGAGTACCCGTCGCTGTACCAGCGCTTCTCGTCGCTGATCCGCGCCGGCAAGTCGGACGTCGATGTTTCGCCGCTGCGCCACGTGGCCGATGGCTTCATGCTGGGCCAGCGTAAAGTGGTGGACGCCTTCCACGACTGATGCGCTATCATGGTGCTCCACCACGAAAGGAGCATCATGAAAACCAAAGCAGCCGTTGCATGGCAAGCGGGCCAGCCCCTGACGATCGAAGAAGTCGAACTGGGTGGCCCGCGCGAGGGCGAGGTGCTGGTCGAGATCAAGGCCACCGGCATCTGTCACACGGATTACTACACCCTGTCCGGCGCCGATCCGGAAGGGATCTTCCCGGCCATTCTGGGCCACGAGGGCGCGGGCGTGGTGGTGGACGTTGGTCCCGGCGTCAAATCTCTGAAGAAAGACGATCACGTCATTCCGCTGTACACGCCGGAATGCCGCCAATGCAAATTCTGTTTGTCGCGCAAAACCAATCTGTGTCAGGCGATCCGCTCCACTCAAGGGCGCGGCTTGATGCCGGATGCCACCAGCCGTTTCTCCATCGACGGCAAGCCGGTGTTTCATTACATGGGCACTTCCACCTTCTCCAATTACATCGTGGTGCCGGAAATCGCGCTGGCCAAGATCCGTGAGGATGCGCCGTTCGACAAGGTTTGCTACATCGGTTGCGGCGTCACGACTGGCGTGGGCGCGGTGCTGTTCACCGCCAAAGTTGAGGCGGGCGCCAATGTGGTGGTGTTCGGCTTGGGCGGCATCGGTCTGAATGTGATCCAGGCGGCCAAGATGGTGGGCGCGGACAAGATCATTGGCGTTGACATCAACCCGGCGCGCGAAGAGATGGCGCGCAAGTTCGGCATGACCCATTTCATCAACCCGAGCCAGGTGGAGAATGTGGTTGACCATATTATCCAGCTGACCGATGGCGGCGCTGATTACAGCTTCGAGTGCGTCGGCAATACCACGCTGATGCGGCAGGCGCTGGAGTGCTGCCACAAGGGTTGGGGCAAGTCGATCATCATCGGCGTGGCGGCGGCCGGGCAGGAGATTTCCACGCGTCCGTTCCAGCTGGTGACGGGGCGCGAGTGGAAGGGCTCGGCGTTTGGTGGCGCCCGTGGCCGCACCGATGTGCCGAAGATCGTCGACTGGTATATGGAAGGCAAGCTGAATATCGACGATCTGATTACTCACCATTTGAAGCTGGAAGACATCAACCAAGGCTTCGACCTGATGAAGTCCGGCGAGTCGATCCGCTCGGTGGTGGTCTACTAAGCCACCGGGATGGATGTAGAAAAAAATTTCTAGACATCGCAATCTAGATAATTTATTCTACATCCATCGACTTGGAGGGCGGCATGGTTACTCTTCTCAATTTCACGGTGGGCAGCGGCGATGAATAGCATGCTGCCAGCCATGGTGTCCGCCGTAGGCTGGGCACTGTTGCACTTTATCTGGCAGGGACTGCTGATTGGCTGGGGCGTCACGCTCGCCATGCACCTGCTGCGCAAGGCGCGTCCGCAGACGCGTTACGCCGTTGCCTGCGGCGGCATGCTGCTGTGCGCGGCGCTGCCGCTGTCCAGCATCATCGTGCAATTGGCCGATCTGCGTGTGGCAGCCGACGTCGGCGGCAGCGTGCAGACCGTGGCGGTTTCCGGCGCCAGCGACAGCACTGCCGGCGTCTTCAACGACAGCGTACTGGACGGCTTCAAAGACCTGCTGCGCCGGCAACTGCCGTGGGTGGTCGGCCTGTGGCTGGCGGGCGCGGCGCTGATGGCCTTGCGGCTGGCGCTGGGCCTCAAGTGGGTGGCAGAGCGTACCCGCGCCGATCAATATACAAGCAATCCCTACTGGCAGCGCCGCCTGTCGACGCTGGCCTGCCGCTTCGGCATCGAGTTCCATGTGCGGCTGGGCGTGGCCGAGCAGCTCGACAGCCCGATCACCGCCGGCTGCTGGAAGCCGATCGTGCTGGTGCCGGCGGCGCTGATCACCGGCATGCCGGCCGATCTGCTGGAAGCGCTGCTGGCGCACGAGCTGGCGCACGTCAAACGACATGACTACCTGGTCAACCTCATACAAAGCGCGATCGAGGTCGTGCTGTTCTATCACCCTAGTGTTTGGGCTATATCGCGCAGGATACGGATCGAGCGGGAACAAATCGCCGACGACCTGGCCGTGGGTATGCTCGGCCAGCCGCACAAGCTGGCGCAAGCCCTGTCGCAACTGGATCAATTTCAGTTCGACACCACACAACTAGCCCACGCGGCTCACGGAGGAAATCTCATGTCTCGTATCAAACGCCTGCTGCGTCCTGATGTAGAACCGGTCAGCTGGAAAATCGCCATGCCGCTGGCCGGCTTGCTGGCGGCTGGCGCCGTCTTCTATGCTCATGCCGCACCACAGCCACCGGAACCGCCCGCACCGCCAGCGATTCCAGCGCTGGCCGATCCTGTCGCACCACCGGCGCCGCCTGCCATCCCGGCCGCGCCGGCGGACGCCGCGCCGGCCGTGGACGCTGTCGAAGCGCCGCCGGTGCCGGATCTGGTGGCGCCGGTACCGCCGGTACCGCCCGTTGCTCCAGTTGCTCCGGTTGCCCCGGTAGAGCCAGCCGCACCAGCCGCACCAGCTGCCTTGGCCGCTCCTGCTGCCGCCCCCGAGCCTGCTGCCGCGCCATCGCCGGCCCCGGCGCCGCATCCGGTCAGCAGCGAAGTGCGCGCCGCCCTGGCGAAAGAAAATGCCAAACGTCCGAGCCAGTTCGACGGCACCCGCAGCGGCTACGCCATCGTCCGCGCCAACCGCGACAGCATGATGGTATCCGCCACCAGCAAGGACATCAAACAAGTGGCCCAGCTGCGTGACAGCGTCAAAGGCGACTTCCTATGGTTCCGCGACGGCGACAAAACCTACGTGCTGCGCGACGCCTCGGCACTGGCCCGCATCGACGACGCGTGGGTAGGCGTTAGCCGCCTGGACGCGCAGATGGACGAACAGGGCAAGAAACTCGACGCCCAAGGCAAGATCCTGGACGCCACCGCCTCCCAGATCGGCAAGGAAGCGGGCGAGTTCAGCAAGCAAGCCAACCAGGAAGCAGAAGTACACCGCCGCAAGATAGAGCAACTGGCTCAAACCCAGGAAAGCCTGGCCCGCCGCATTGAGGAAGCCGCCAGCCGCGAACTGGGTGCCGACAGCAGCCCGGAGAAAATCCGCGCCTTCCACGAAAAGCAGGCCAGCCTGCAGCGCCAGATGGAACCGCTGCGCCAGCAAATGGCTGAGCAACAACGCCAACTGTCCGCCAAAATGGAAAAACTGCGCGCCCAAAACCACCCGCTGGATGAGCTGAACAAACGCATCGCCGAAGCCGCCCGTCCGATGGGCGAGCTGAGCGCGCAAATGGCCAAGCTCAACATGCAGCATATCGACGCCGTACGCAACGCCGAGCGCACCATCCGCGCCATCATGAACGAAAGCCTGAAAAACGGCAGCGCCGTTCCCGCGCCATCCGCTTAAAAAAACCGGGGTCAATCCTCCCAAAGCTACACGGGCTCTACCGTAGCGTTCCGCTAAGGTAGAGCCCGTGTAGCTTTGGGAGGATTGGCCCCGGGTGCCGGTATAATCACGGGATGCAAAATCTTCTTCACAACCTCAACGAGGAACAGCTCGCCGCTGTGACCTTGCCGGCGCAAAGCGCGCTGATTCTGGCCGGTGCCGGCTCCGGTAAAACCCGCGTTCTGACGACCCGTATCGCCTGGCTGATTCAGACCGGCCAAGTGTCGCCTTCCGGCATCCTGGCGGTGACCTTCACCAATAAGGCCGCCAAGGAGATGCTGACCCGCTTGTCCGCGATGTTGCCGATTAATACGCGTGGCATGTGGATCGGTACTTTCCACGGCCTGTGCAACCGTTTGCTGCGCACCCATCATCGCGATGCCGCGCTGCCGCAGACGTTCCAGATTCTGGATACGCAGGATCAGCTGTCGGCCATCAAGCGCCTGCTGAAGGCGCAGAACGTCGATGACGAGAAGTTCCCGCCCAAGGATGTGATGTACTTCATCAACGGCGCCAAGGACCAGGGGCTGCGTGCGCACGATATCGAGCCGTACAACGCGGATGAGCGCAAGAAGGTCGAGCTGTACCAGCTGTACGACGATCAGTGCCAGCGCGAAGGCGTGGTCGACTTCGCCGAACTGCTGCTGCGCACCTATGAGCTGCTGAGTCGCAACCAGCCGCTGCGCGAGCATTATCAGCAGCGCTTCCAGCACATTCTGGTCGACGAGTTCCAGGATACCAATGATCTGCAGTACAAATGGCTGAAGCTGCTCTCCGGTCATGGCGGCCAGCAGGGCGGCGTGCTGTTCGCGGTTGGTGACGATGACCAGTCGATTTACGCCTTCCGTGGTGCCAATGTGGGCAATATGAGCGCCTTCGAGCGCGAGTTCAACGTCAAGAATCTGATCAAGCTGGAGCAGAATTACCGCTCGCACGGTCACATCCTGGACGCCGCCAACGTGCTGATCGCCAATAACAGCAAGCGTCTGGGCAAGAATCTGCGCACCGACGCCGGCCACGGCGAGCAGCTGCGCGTCTACGAAGCCAATTCGGACCTGTCCGAAGCGTCGTGGATTATCGAGGAAACCAAGAATCTGATCCACGATGGCGCCTCGCGCAGCGAGATCGCGGTGCTGTACCGCTCCAATGCACAGTCGCGCGTGATCGAGCATGCGCTGTTCTCGGCCGGCATTCCGTACCATGTGTATGGCGGCCTGCGCTACTTCCAGCGCGCCGAGGTCAAGCATGCGATCGCCTATCTGCAACTGATGGACAATCCGCACAACGATTCGGCCTTCCTGCGCGTGGTGAATTTCCCTGCGCGCGGCATTGGTGTGCGCTCGATCGAGACGCTGCAGGCGGCGGCCGATCAGTATCGGGTGTCGCTGTACGCGGCCGTGCCGTATGTCACCGGCAAGGCTGGCACTTCGCTGGCCGGCTTCGTCAAGCTGATCGAGGGCACCCGTTTCGAGACGCAGCAGATGGCGTTGCCGGAACTGGTGCGCATCGTGCTGGAGCAATCGACGCTGCTGTCGCACTATGCCACTGAAAAAGAAGGCGCCGACCGCATCGAAAACTTGGAGCAGATGGTCAGCGCCGCCACCCAATTCCTGTCGGAAGAGGGCTATGGCCAGGGCGCGCCGGCGCATCTGGGACCGCAGGCGCAGGCGTCGTCCGGCACCGCCGTGGTCAATGAGGATGGCTTTGAGATCCTGGATGCCGATGCGCCGCTGGCGACGGTGATGTCGCCGCTGTCGGCCTTCCTGTCGCATGCTTCGCTGGAGGCGGGCGACAATCAGGCCACCATCGGCCAGGAGGCGGTGCAGATGATGACGGTGCACTCGGCCAAGGGGCTGGAGTTCAACAATGTCTTCATCACCGGTCTGGAAGAGGGCTTGTTCCCGCACGAGAGCAGCTCGCGCGAGCATGATGGGGTGGAAGAGGAGCGTCGCCTGATGTATGTGGCGATTACGCGCGCGCGCCAGCGTCTGTACCTGAGCTTTGCGCAGACTCGCATGCTGCATGGTCAGACTCGCTACAACATGAAGTCACGCTTCTTTGAGGAGTTGCCGGAAGATGCGCTGAAGTGGCTGACGCCGAAGGTGCAGCAGAGCTGGTTCGGCGGCCGCAAGTCGGCCTGGGACGAGGCGCCGCTGGTGGGTTCGGATAATGCGATTGCGCAGAAGTTCGCCGCCAAGGCGATCTCCACCGGGGGTGGTTGGCGGATCGGGGAATCGGTGGCCCACGCCAAGTTTGGCGAGGGCGTGATTGTGAATATCGAAGGCAGCGGCAATAATGCCCGCGCTCAGATCAACTTCGGCGCCGCCGGCATGAAGGTGCTGGACCTCAGCATCGCCAAGCTGGACCGGATCTGACGTCGTCCCGGCGAAAGCCGGGATCCATGCTGAGCAAGCGTTCCATGGGTCCCGGCTTTCGCCGGGACGACGGCATTATGGTTTATTCAGGTTGAGCGCCTCCGGCGATGCCGGGGGCGTGCCGAAGATCTGGCGGTAGCTGGCGTACAGCGTGCAGTGCACCAGCATCATCATCATCAACACAATGCCGAACAGCAGCGCCACCGCCACGCTCGGCAGGCCGAGCAGCAGCAACGGCACCAAGGTCAGCACCTGGCACAACAGATACAGCATCACCGCCGCCGTGATGAAGGCTTTGAATTCGCGTCCCACCGTCACCACGCTGAAGAACAGCGCTTTACCCACCGCCATCTTCTGCCAGTAGATCAGCGGTGCCGCCAGGCACAGCAGCATCCAGCCGATCAGATACACCAGCGACGACACCAGCAGCGGCAGGCGCAGATTTTCCAGCATGTCGCGGTCCAGGCGCACCACCTGGTCGGAGGAGGCCAACTGCGCGAAGATGTCATCGCCCATCAGGCGCAGCACCACCAGCGTGGCCACCGTCAACGCCACGTACAGACCGCCCAGTTGCAGCAGCGGTCGCCGCATCGGTTTCTTGAAGCCGATCGCGACCAGGAAGGGCAGCGCGCGCTTGCCCTGGTCGACGTCAGCACAGGCTTGCAGCAGGGCGACGCTGAACAGCGGCGCCAGCAGCGATGGCAGCAAGCCGCCCACGATCGGCAGCACGGCCGCGATCATCGACAGGAACATGCAGCTGAACAGCAGCGCCATCAGCGCGCCGGGCTGCTTGCGGAATACGTCCAGTCCCTGTTTGACCCAGAGCCAGCCGGTGCGTGCGGGCAGCTTATCCATCAGAACAGTCCTGGCGCCGGCGTGGCGATGCGTTCGCGCAGAATGCGCTCGAAGTGGGCCGGATCGTGCGGCGTCAGCATCTCGGCTTCGCGCGGACGGTAGAAGTCATACAGGCGCGACAGCCAGAAGCGTAGCGCGCCGGCGCGCAGCATGGTCTGCCAGGCGTGCTGTTCGGCTGCGGTGAACGGCCGCACGGCGTGGTAGGCGTCCAGCATGGCGCGCACCCGCACTTCATCCAGCACACCGGTGTCGAGATCGATGCACCAGTCGTTGACGGTGACGGCGACGTCGAACAGCCAGGTGTCGCAGCCGGCGAAGTAGAAGTCGAAGAAGCCGGTCAGGCGTTCGCCGTCGAACATCACGTTGTTGCGGAACAGGTCGGCGTGGACCGGGCCGACTTGCAGCTGCTTGTAATGATCGCAGGCGGCAAACGTTTCCTGATAGTGCACTTCGGCTTTCAGCAACTGTGCCTTGTCTTCCGGGATGTACGGCAGTACCAGCGGCGTGGTCTCATGCCACCATTCCAGACCGCGCAGATTCGGCTGCCGCAGCGGGTAATCGCGGCCAGCCAGGTGCATATTGGCCAGCATGGCGCCAACGGCGTCGCAGTGCACCGCTTGCGGCTCCATCTGCGAGCTGCCTTCCAGCTTGCTGACGATGGAGGCCGGCTTGCCGTGCAGCGCGGTAATCAGTTCGCCCTGGTGGTTGGCGACCGGCGCCGGCACCAGCACGCCGCGATCGGCCAGATGGCGCATCAGGTTGAGGTAGAACGGCAGCTGTTCGAACGACAGGTTCTCGAAGATGGTGAGTACATACTCACCACGCTCGGTCGTCAGAAAGAAGTTGCTGTTTTCAATGCCGGAGCTAATGCCTTTGAGCTCAAGCGCTTTGCCGAGCGGGAATTGGGTGATCCACTGGGTGACATCGTCCAGCGATACCGGAGTAAAGACTGCCATGTGAGAATGAATGAGTTCGATGAGTCCGCCGACGCGTGCCGACGGGCAGGGGTGTTATTTGACCGTGGGCGGCGGCGGCACGTTGGCGTCCGGTGCTGCTTCCTCTTCCGGGGTTTTCTTTTTCTTCTTGCCGAGGTCGAATTCCAGCACGGTCCACATCGGGCCGCGCTGGTTACCGCTGGTCATGTCGCCGGGCAGCGAGGCGCCCACCGGATGATTCGGCTTCACGGTGTAAGTGCTGGGACCGCTTTTGACGGTGGCTTCGACCACATTGCCGTTGTTGTCGCGGCGTTCGGTGATTTTGTTCTCGGATTGTTGCTTGGAGCTGATGGTGACGCCATCGTCCGCCACTTCCTCGATTTTTTCCAGTTTTGGCGGAGCCTGGCTCGGCGTCGACTGGGCCAGCGCCGTGTGGGCGCTGAGGGTCAGGACGAGGGTAGGCCAGAGGAGAGAAGAGCGCTTCATGATGGGTCGCCTTAGCAGTGTAAAAGCCGCAGAATTTTTATGTATGGTCCATTGTAACAAACAGACACGCATCGCTGTGCTTTCCCATTGGATAGAGGCGTGTCATTGCCATTATGGAAACGTGGCAAGGCAGGCGGAGCCGGGCCAAAACCTGCGATAATGCGCTATTCGCGCCCGTGGCAAAGTTGCCATTGTTGTTGGCGCCCCTCATCTCCATATTCAGTACCCTATGCAAAATACCCTGTTGTTAGTAGACGGCTCCAGCTATCTTTACCGCGCTTTCCACGCGCTGCCCGACCTGCGCAGCCCGGATGGCCATCCGACCGGCGCCATGCACGGCATGGTCAATATGCTGCGCCGCCTGCGCGCGGATTTCCCGGCCGCCTACATCGCCTGTGTGTTCGACGCCAAGGGCAAGACCTTCCGCGATGATATGTACCCGGAATATAAGGCCACCCGCGCTTCGATGCCGGACGACCTGCGCCTGCAGATCGAGCCGATTCACGAGGCGGTCAAGGCCATGGGTTGGCCGATTCTGATGGTGGAGGGCGTGGAGGCGGATGACGTGATCGGCACGCTGTCGGTTGACGCCGCCAAGGCCGGCATGAATGTGGTGGTGTCCACCGGCGACAAGGATCTGGCGCAGCTGGTCAACAACCAGGTCATGCTGATCAACACCATGACCAACGAGAAAATGGACGAGGCTGGCGTGCTGGCCAAGTTCGGCGTGCCGCCTAACCGCATCATCGATTACCTGACCTTGATCGGCGACACCGTCGACAACGTGCCGGGCGTGAACAAGTGCGGTCCGAAGACGGCGCTCAAATGGCTGACCGCGTATGACTCGCTGGATGGCGTCATCGCCAACGCCGACAAGATTAGCGGCGCCGTCGGCCAGAACCTGCGCGATGCGCTGGAATGGCTGCCCAAGGGCCGTGAGCTGATTACCGTGAAACTGGATTGCGATCTGAGTGCTCACATGGTGTCGATCAACGAATCGCTGACCGCGCGCGACGAGGACAAGGAAGCGTTGCTGGCCTTCTTCGGCAAGTACGGCTTCAAGACGCTGCTGCGCGAGCTGGGCTCGGCTAACGCTGCGGGCGCTGCGCCCGCCACGGCCAAGGCCGCCGCCGAGGTGCCGGCCGGCGGCGTCGTGTCCGCCACCGGCGACC
Organism: Duganella guangzhouensis; assembly: GCF_009674535.1. GTDB lineage: Bacteria > Pseudomonadota > Gammaproteobacteria > Burkholderiales > Burkholderiaceae_D > Rugamonas > Rugamonas guangzhouensis. The sequence continues at coordinate 280,812 of NZ_WKJK01000008.1, read as the reverse complement.
TGTTTGCCGAACCGGTCGCCACCAATTACGAAACCGTGTTCACCGATGAGCAGCTGGACCAGTGGATCGCGCGCATCAACGCCGCCGAGCTGACCGCCGTCGACACCGAAACCACCTCGCTGGAGCCGATGACGGCACAGCTGGTTGGCATCTCGCTGTCGGTCAAGGCTGGCGAGGCGTGCTATATCCCGGTGGCGCACGCCTACCAGGGCGTGCCGCAGCAGCTGGAGCGCGAGCATGTGCTGGCCAAGCTGAAGCCTTGGCTGGAAGACGCGACCAAGCTGAAAGTCGGCCAGAACCTCAAGTACGACAGCCACATCTTCGCCAACCATGGCGTGTCGCTGCAAGGCATCCATCACGATACGCTGCTGGAATCGTATGTGTTTGAATCGCACCGCACGCACGATATGGACAGCCTGGCGCTGCGCCACTTGAACCACACCACGATTCCCTTCGTGGACGTGTGCGGCAAGGGCGCCAGCATGATTACCTTCGACCAGGTCGCGATCGACCGTGCCACCGCTTATGCGGCGGAAGACGCGGATATCACGCTGCGCTTGCACCAGGCCATGATCGGTGAAGTCGAGCCGGATGAAAAGCTGAACTACATCTACCGTCACATCGAACTGCCGACCTCGGTGGTGCTGCAAAAGATCGAGCGCAACGGCGTGCAGATCGATGCCGGCCTGCTGGAGCAGCAATCGTCCGAACTGGCCAAGCGCATTGTCGAGCTGGAAGCCAAGGCGCATGAACTGGCCGAACAGCCGTTCAACCTGGGCTCGCCCAAGCAGATCGGCGAAATCTTCTTCGAGAAGCTGAAGCTGCCGGTGGTGAAGAAAACCCCAAGCGGCGCGCCATCCACCGACGAGGAAGTGCTGCAAAAGCTGGCCGAGGATTATCCGCTGCCGAAAGTGCTGCTGGAATACCGCAGCCTGTCCAAGCTGAAATCGACTTATACCGACAAGCTGCCGAAAGGGATCAACGCCACCACCGGCCGCGTGCACACCAACTACGCGCAGGCGGTGGCGGTGACGGGCCGTCTGGCGTCCAACGATCCTAACTTGCAGAACATTCCGGTGCGTACCGCCGAGGGCCGCCGCATCCGCGAAGCGTTTGTGGCGCCGGCCGGTTCGCACATTGTGTCGGCCGACTATTCGCAGATCGAGCTGCGCATCATGGCGCACATCTCGGAAGATGCCGCCATGCTGCGCGCGTTTGCCGACGGCGTCGACATTCACCGCGCCACCGCGTCCGAGATTTTCGGCGTGGCGCCGGAGGCGGTTGAGAGCGAGCAGCGCCGCTACGCCAAGGTCATCAACTTCGGCCTGATCTACGGCATGAGCGCGTTTGGCCTGGCCAGCAATCTGGGCATCGAACGCGGCGCGGCGCAGAGCTATATCGAGCGCTACTTCGCGCGCTTTGCCGGCGTCAAACAGTATATGGACGACACCCGCCTGCAAGCCAAGGCGCGCGGCTATGTCGAGACGGTGTTCGGCCGCCGCCTGTGGCTGCCCGAGATCAATTCGCCGAACGGTCCGCGTCGCCAGGGCGCCGAACGCGCGGCGATCAACGCGCCGATGCAGGGCACGGCGGCCGACCTGATCAAGCTGGCCATGGTGGCGGTGCAGGGTTGGCTGGAGGCGGAAAAGTTGGGTACGCGCATGATCATGCAGGTGCACGACGAGCTGGTGCTGGAAGTTCCGGACGCCGAGCTGGAGCTGGTCAAGCAAAAGCTGCCGGAACTGATGGCCGGCGTGGCGCAACTGAAAGTGCCGCTGCTGGCGGAAGTTGGCGTCGGCAAGAATTGGGAAGAGGCGCATTGAGCGTCTCGGCAGACTAAGGAGGATGTGCATGGATGATTTGATACGGGATGCAGAGAGTTTGCTGGGTAAGACCGGCGTATCGGAAGGCGTGGACCGCCGCGACTTCCTGAAGGCGGCAATCGGCACCGGCTTTGCCGCCGCCGCGCTGCCGGTGGCGGCGCAGACCGTCATCAAGACCGACACCGCCGGCCTGACCGCCGGCGTCATCCAGATCAACGTCAACGGCCAGAATGTGCCGGTGTACCGCGCTCAGCCGGAAGGCAAGACCAATCTGCCGGTGATATTGGTGATTTCCGAAATCTTCGGCTTGCACGAGCACATTGCCGACGTCGCGCGCCGCTTCGCCAAACAGGGCTACCTGGCGCTGGCGCCGGACCTGTTCATCCGCCAGGGCGACCCGACCAGGGTGACCTCGATTGCCGAGCTGCAGAAAGGCATCATCGCCAACACGCCGGACGCGCAAGTGTTCACCGACCTCGACGCGGTGGTGGCCTGGGCCAAGGCCAACGGCGGCAACGCCGACAAGATCGCCATCACCGGCTTCTGCTGGGGCGGCCGCATCACCTGGCTGTACGCCGCGCACAATCCATCGATCAAGGCCGGCGTGGCCTGGTATGGCCGGCTGATGGGGGACAGCACCCCCAACTTTCCCAGGCACCCAATCGATGTTGCTGGCACTCTGACCGTTCCGGTGCTGGGCCTGTATGGCGGCAAGGACACCGGCATCTCGCAGGAATCGATCGAAGTCATGAAAGCGGCGCTGGCCAAGGGGCCGAACAAGTCGACTTTTGTCATCTATCCAAACTCCGGCCATGCCTTCCACGCCGACTATCGTGCCAGCTACGTCGAGGCCGATGCCAAGGATGGCTGGGGCCGTACTCTGGCGTGGTTCCGCCAAAACGGCGTGCTCTGAGGGGTTTTTCAGCAAAAAAGCGGGCCGGACGGTAAAATAGCGCCCCGGCCTGCGCAGCGGCGTGCACGGCTCCAGGTACCAGAGGCTATAACATCGATCCCGTACTCATCTCCATCCTATTGGCGACCACACTGGCTGGCGTAGTGAGCATCACTGCGGCGGCCGTGTTCTCGTTTACGCTGCTGTCCAAAGTGGTCGAGCGCATGGTCAGCCTGTCGGTTGGCATCATGCTGTCGACCTCGCTGCTGCACGCGCTGCCGGAAGCGTTTGAATCGCAGGCCAGTCCGCACAGCCTGTTCGCCACGCTGCTGGGCGGGCTGTTGGCGTTCTTCCTGCTTGAGAAACTGGCCATCTTGCGACATTCGCATCATCACGAGCATGATGGCCACCACCATCATCATGGCCACGACAAGATGGAGGCGGGCAAGGCTGGCTGGATGATCCTGGTGGGCGATGGCATGCACAATTTCACCGATGGCATCCTGATCGCGGCCGCCTTCCTGGCCAATCCCGAGCTGGGGCTGGTGACCGGGCTGGCCATCATCGCCCACGAAATTCCGCAGGAAATCGGCGACTTCATCGTGCTGCTGAACGCCGGCTTCTCGCGCACCCGCGCTTACGTGTACAACCTGCTGTGTAGCTTGCTGGCGATCGCCGGTGGTTTGCTGGGTTATTACACGCTGGACCGCGCCAGCAGTTTGATTCCGTATGTGCTGGTGTTTGCGTCGTCCGGCTTCATCTACATCGCCGTCAGCGATTTGATGCCGCAGATGCAGCGCCGCGCCACCTTGCGCGAATCGATCCCGCAAGTACTGCTGATCGCCGCCGGCGTCGCCATCGTCGTGTTCCTGGTCGGCCACCACCACTAAGCCTGCGCCGCCTCAACTTGCCGTCAACCGCGCGCGGAGTATGATGGCAAGATGAACTCCCGCCTGCAAAAACAAGCCGCCGCCCTGGCGGCCCTTTCGCCTGAAGACCGAGCCCGTCTTGAACGGCTGGCCGCGCTGGCGAAGCTGAGTCCCGAAGACCTCTGGCCGGAAGTCTGGCAATACGGTTTTGATGACGTCGAAGACAGCATTGATGCGGATCTTGAGGCAGAGGAATACTTCAAGGAAAATCCCGGCATTGACAATGCTGAGGTGATGGCGGAAGCCCGCGCATTGGTTGCCACTTATGGCAAACCAAAACGCAAAACAGGGTAGCCTGCCAGTTCGCTGGTCGCCCCGTGCGCGAGTTGGATACTCGAACTCGCTTAGCTATATCGCTGCACAGGACCGACATGCAGCGGATCTTGTTACTGGTCGTGTGGCCAGTGCGCTGGCTCTTATCCAAATTCAGCCAGACATAGGAACGCTGGTAAAACGCGGGTTAAGGCGATTCCCTATCCCGAAAACCGGCCATGTCATCGACTATCGCGTCACTAAAGTCGAGATCCGGATTATCCGCTGGGCACGGCAAACGAGAATGTTGCCGCCAGCAAGGCCATAGCGCACACTAGCTGCCGCGTTGGCAGCCCTATCTGCTTCGGACCACCTGCGTCTTGAGCATTTGGCTGCGCTCATCGATATCAGTGCAGAAGAACTTTAAGGCGGGCCGCACAATTCCGCACATCGAGGCGTCAATCTTAATTGGCGCCAGTCGCCACCGGGCGGCTTGGGTGGCCTACCCATTCGCTCCACGAGCCGGGGTACAGCGCGGCGCCGGGCAGGCCGGCGATTTCCAGGGCCAGCAGGTTGTGACAGGCGGTGACGCCGGAGCCGCATTGCATGATGGCTTGCGATGCATCGCTGAACAGCGGCGCGAATTCGGTTTTCAACTGGGCCGCGTCCTTGAAGCGGCCGTCGGCGTTCAGGTTGTCCTTGAAGAAGCGGTTCTTGGCGCCGGGGATGTGGCCGCCCACCGGGTCGATGGTTTCATTCTCGCCGCGATAGCGGTCGTTGGCGCGCGCGTCCACCACGGTGCGGGCTTGGGAGGACAGATTGGCCACCACATCGTCGGCGCTCACGGTCGATACCAGCGGGGTGCGCTCGCTGATGGTGCCGGGCGTGCGGCGTTCGGCGTGTGTGACCATCGGCAGGCCAGCCGCCTGCCATGCCACCAGGCCGCCGTCCAGCACCGCCACCGCCGGGTGTCCGACCCAGCGCAGCAGCCACCACAGCCGCGCCGCGAACATGCCGCCGTGCGCATCGTAGGCCACCACCTGGCTATCGTCGCTGATGCCCCAGCCGCGCAGCGTTTCCAGCAGGGCGGCACGGCCCGGCAGCGGATGGCGGCCGAGGAACTTGCCGTCCACACCCACCTTGGCGCCGGACAAATCCGTATCCACATTGGCAAACTGCGCGCCGGCGATATGGCCGATGGCAAAGCTGTCGATGCCGGCGTTCGGGTTCATCAAGTCGTGGCGGCAATCGAGGATGACCCATTTCGGATCATTCAGATGTTGGGACAGGGTTACGGCGTCGATCAGGGTGGTATGCATGTACGGGTTCCTTAGACTTCGCTGGCGATGGGATCGGTATTGGCAACGGCCTTGCCTTTGTCGGTATTGCGCGTATTGTAGAACGTCGCGGCCATACCGGACGCGAGAATGATACCGATGCCGGCCCAGCTATGCCAGCTGAACACGTCGCCAAACACAAACACGCCCCAGACGCTGGAAAACACAATCCCGGTGTATTGCAGATTGGCCACCACCAGCGTGTTGCCGAGACGGTAGGCGCGGGTCATGGCGATTTGCGCGCTGGTGGCGCAGACGCCGATCGCCAGCAACAGCAAACCACTGCGCACGCTGGTGATCGGATGCCACACTGGCCCGTTGGCGCCACCGGTCAGGAACACGCCGACAATACCAGCCACCAGATTCATCACGGTGAAGTAGAACACCACCCGGTTTTCCGGCTCGCCGGCCAGGCCCAGCTTGCGCACCTGCATATAGGCCATGGCGGTGATCATGCTGGAGCTGAGCGCGATCAGCGCCGGGGTCAGCTGGTTGGCGTGGAAGGCTGGCCGCAGCAGCAGCGTGACGCCGATAAAGCTGCAGCCCACCGCCAGCATCAGCGGCCATTTGACGTCGCCCTTGGCATGCCACCAGCCCATGGCAAACAGCCACACCGCGATCCAGATCGGCGACATGTAGTTGAGGGTCATGGCGGTGGCCAGCGGCAGCTGGCCGATCGAGTAGTACCACAGCCACAGCGAGATCACGCCGATCACGCCGCGCCACAGGTGGGCGCCGGGCATCGAGGTACGGAAGGTTTCGCCGGACAGTTTGATGATGCTGCCGAGCGCGATCACGCCGACCACGCCCCGGTACATGACCAATTCGGATGTTGAGAACTCGGTGGAGGCCAGTTTGACGCACACCCCCATTACCGCAAACATGAAACTCGCAAACAACATCCAAAGTGACTGCATCGTGTTTAAACCTTATAAATCCATTTTTCTACTGTACCACTCATGGAAGTGTTGCATGCCGTCTTCCATCGGTGACTGATAGGGGCCGCCGTCGGTCTCGCCACGGTCGCGCAGGACTTTGCGGCCCTGGTCCATGCGCAGGCCGATTTCATCGTCCTCGATACAGGTTTCCATGTAGGCGGCGCGTTCGGCCTCGATGAACTCGCGCTCGAACAGCACGATTTCCTCGGGATAGTAGAACTCCACCACATTGCGGGTGCGCTGCGGACCTTCCGGCCACAGGGTCGACACGATCAGCACGTGCGGATACCACTCGACCATGATGTTCGGGTACAGCGTCAGCCAGATCGCGCCGTATGGCGGCGGTTCGCCGCCACGGAACTTCAGCACCTGCTCCTGCCAGTGCTGGTAGACGTCCGAGCCGGACTTCTGCAGCCCCTTGTGCACGCCCACCGTCTGCACGCTGTATTCCTTGCCGAATTCCCAACGCAGATCGTCGCAGCTGACGAAGTTGCCCAGGCCGGGGTGGAACGGCTCGACGTGGTAATCCTCCAGATAGACCTCGATGAAGGTCTTCCAGTTGTAGTCGCAGTTGTGGACTTCGACGTGGTCCAGCATATAGCCGCTGAAATCAAGGTCTTTGGTGACCGACAGCTGGTTCAGCGTTTCCATGACGTTGTAGCCATTTTGCTCGAACAGCAGACCGTTCCAGCTTTGCAGCTGGGTCTTGGGCAGGTTCAGGCAAGGCGTTTCAGGGAAATGCGGTGCGCCGATCAGATCGCCTTTGAGGTCGTAAGTCCAGCGGTGCAGCGGGCAGACGATGTTATTCGTATTGCCACGCCCGTTGAGCATCAGCGCCTGACGATGGCGGCAGACATTGGAGACCAGCTCGATGCCCTGGGCGTTACGCACCAGCATGCGGCCTTCATTCTCGGCGGCGAGGGTCGCGTAATCGCCGACATTCGGCACCATCAGCTCATGTCCGACATAACGCGGACCGGCTTTAAACAGTTGCTGCATTTCGCGCTGCAGTAGCGCTTCGTCAAAATAGACGTTAACCGGAAGTTGCGCGGTTGGCCGCGCTAGCTTGGCGTGGGTACCCAGATCGGACATCCAAACCCCCCTTAATTAAAATTTCAAACCAAGAAGAGACAGAATCCGTAAAGACGACCCGCATTTCGTATGCGTTGAGGTGGTATTTAGGACAGAACCGGCGATTATACCGTGTTTTACTCTTAGAGGACAGCCAGGCGTGCTCGTTTTTTGTGCAAAAACTTGTAATTCCAGCATGCTTGCTCAGCAAATGGGGACGAGTGCGATAAAATCCAGTGTTGGCCGCCAATGTTCCAACCGGATCAGATGGTTTGTTCTAAAATACCGGGTTACACTGCGCGGGCCTGTTAGCTGCCAAAGCGTGCCTAAGATAACTGAATGCCTATGTCTAAGAAATTAACTGCCGACGCGACCGCCGCCGCCCTCGCTCCCGCTTCGTTTGAAGAAGCGATGGCGGAACTGGCACAACTGGTCGCGCAAATGGAGGCAGGCCAATTGCCGCTGGAAGCTTCGGTGGCCGCCTATGCGCGTGGCTCGGAGCTGGTGAAATTCTGCGCCGCCCAGCTGGAAAAAGTGGAATCCCAGGTCAAGGTGCTGGAAGGCGAGATGCTGAAACCGTTCGTGGCCAGCGGCGAGGGCGAGCAATGAGCGCCGCCTTCGACGATTGGATGAAAACCGTGCAGGCCGGATCGGAAAACGATTTATCCGGTTTCCTGCCCGCCCCCGACGTAATCCCGACCAAGCTGCACGATGCCATGCGCTATGCGCTGCTGGGCGGCGGCAAGCGTGTGCGTCCGCTGCTGGTGTACGCGGCCGGCGCGCTGTTCGGCGTCGACGCGGCCACCTTGAGCCGCGCGGCGGCGGCGGTGGAAATGATCCACGCCTATTCGCTGGTGCATGACGACATGCCGTGCATGGACGATGATGAGCTGCGTCGCGGCAAACCGACGGTGCACGTGGCTTACGACGAAGCGACCGCGCTGCTGGTCGGCGACGCGCTGCAATCGCAAGCCTTTACCGTGCTGTCCGAAGCTTCCGGGGTGCCGCCGGCGCGCGTGCTGGCGATGGTGCGCCTGCTGGCCACCGCCTCCGGCTCGGCCGGCATGTGCGGCGGCCAGGCGATCGACCTGGATAGCATCGGCATCAGCCTGACGCTGGAACAGCTGGAACAGATGCATCAGCTGAAAACCGGCGCGCTGCTGCGCGCCTCGGTGGTGCTGGGCGCGCTGGCCGGCAAGGATCTCGACGCGGCCGAACTGGAAGCGCTGAACGTCTATGCGCGCGCCATCGGCCTGGCGTTCCAGGTGGTGGACGATGTGCTGGACGCCACCGCCGATTCGGCCACGCTGGGCAAAACCGCCGGCAAGGACGCTGCCGACAACAAGCCGACCTATGTCTCGATCCTGGGTCTGGAACCGTCGCGCGCGCTGGCGGAAAAATTGCGGCTCGACGCGCACGCAGCGCTCGCGCCGTTTGGTGAAAAAGCTTTGCGATTACGCGAACTCGCGGATTTGATCGTGCAGCGGAAGGCATAAATGAACTTGCTCGATAAAATAGATTCCCCGGCCGACGTACGCAAACTGTCGTACAGCCAACTGACGCCGCTGGCGCACGAACTGCGCGCCTACCTGCTGGATTCGGTCTCCAAGACCGGCGGTCACCTGTCGTCCAACCTCGGCACCGTCGAGCTGACGGTGGCGCTGCATTACGTGTTCAACACGCCGCAGGACCGCATCGTGTGGGACGTCGGTCACCAGACTTATTCGCACAAAATCCTCACCGGCCGCCGCGACAAGATGTCGACGCTGCGCCAGCTGGGCGGCCTGTCCGGCTTCCCCAAGCGCGACGAATCCGAGTACGACACCTTCGGCACCGCCCACTCGTCAACTTCGATTTCGGCCGCGCTGGGCATGGCGCAGGCGGCCAAGATCAAGGGCGAGCATCGTCACGCCATCGCCGTTATTGGCGACGGCTCGATGACGGCCGGTATGGCGTTCGAAGCGCTGAACAACGCCGGCGTGCAGGATGACGTCAACCTGCTGGTGATCCTGAACGACAATGACATGTCGATCTCGCCGCCGGTGGGCGCGCTGAACCGCTACCTGGCGCGCCTGATGTCCGGACAGTTCTACGCCGCCGCCAAGAACGTCGGCAAATCGGTGCTGCCGGCACCGGTGCTGGAGCTGGCCAAGAAGCTGGAAGAACATGCGAAAGGCATGGTGGTGCCGGCCACGATGTTCGAGGAATTCGGCTTCAACTACATCGGCCCGATCGACGGCCATGATCTGGATTCGCTGATCCCGACCCTGCAGAACATCAAGAACCTGAAGGGTCCGCAGTTCCTGCACGTGGTGACCAAGAAGGGCCAGGGCTACAAGCTGGCCGAGGCCGAGCCTATCCTGTACCACGGCACCGGCAAGTTCAATCCGGCCGAAGGCATCAAGCCGGCCGCCGCGCCGTCGAAGAAAACCTACACCGAAGTGTTTGGCGACTGGCTGTGCGACATGGCCGCCGCCGACAAGAAGCTGGTTGGCATCACGCCGGCCATGCGCGAAGGCTCGGGCATGGTGCGCTTCAATCACGAGTATCCGGACCGTTACTTCGACGTCGGCATCGCCGAGCAGCACTCGGTGACGTTTGGTGCCGGCCTGGCCTGCGAGGGTCTGAAGCCGGTGGTGGCGATCTACTCCACCTTCCTGCAGCGCGCCTACGATCAACTGATCCACGACGTGGCGCTGCAAAACCTGGACGTGACCTTTGCGCTGGACCGCGCCGGTCTGGTGGGCGCGGACGGCGCCACCCACGCCGGCAACTACGATCTGGCTTATCTGCGCTGCATCCCGAACATGGTGGTGATGGCCGCCTCGGACGAAAACGAATGCCGTCAGATGCTGACCACCGGTTACCACTACAACGGCCCGGCCGCGATCCGCTATCCACGCGGCGCCGGCATTGGCGCGGCCATCAAGCCGGAACTGACCTCGATTGAAATCGGCAAGGGCGAAATCAAGCGCACGGGCCAGAGCATCGCCATCCTGGCGTTTGGCTCCATGGTGGCGCCATCGGTGGCCGCCGGCGAGACGCTGAACGCCACCGTGGCCAATATGCGCTTCGTCAAACCGCTGGACGTCGAACTGGTGAAACAGCTGGCCGCCGACCACGATTACTTCGTGACCGTGGAAGAGGGTTGCATCATGGGTGGCGCCGGCGCCGCCGTGGCCGAGGCGCTGGCCGCCGAGGGCATCGTCAAGCCGGTACTGATGCTTGGCCTGCCGGACAAATTCATCGACCATGGCGATCCGGCCAAGCTGCTGGCCAGCGTCGGCCTGGACGCCGCCGGCATCACCGCCTCCATCAAACAGCGTTTTGCCAGCGGCGAACCACGCCTGGTGGTCAACAACGGCTGATTCCCCCCATTGCTCTAAAAAAATGTCCACCTTCGGGGTCAGACCCCGAAGGTGGACATTTTTCTTGTATGTATCGGTTTTGTGGCCTACATTGGTATAAACAGTTTATGCCGTTTATATTGCCATGTATGCATCCGCATCCCTGTTGGCCGGTTTGCTGCTCGCCTGTGGCGCGGTCTGCGCGCAGGTGCCGGAGTCCGGCCGCGCGCAGGAATTGCGCTACAGCGCGGAGGAGGTGGATGCCGGCATGGAGGAGCGTTATATCGACCGCACGGTCGATCTGGCGGCGGAAGGCAAGCTGGATGAGGACCGCGTGCTGCTGGCGCGCCTGCGCTACATCAGCACGGAATTGATCCGCGCCGCCGTCGCGCTGAAGCCGGAGACGGCGAACTGGCGTTGGGAAGTGCATACCACCAGTGATTCCGAAGTGGACGCGATCTGCATGGCCGGCGGTAAAATCCTGGTCGGCAGCGCCTTTGTGCGCCAGCTGGCGCTGACGGATGGCGAGCTGGCGACGCTGCTGGCCCACGAAGTGGCGCATGCGGTGGCCGAACATCACCGCGAAACCTTCTCCGAGGCGATGCTGCTGAACCGTCTGCCCAGCGTGCCGCTGGAGGTGGTAATGGCGCGGCTGGATAGCGATCTGTCGCTGCAGATCCGCCTGTCGGCGCTATCCAGCCTGCAGGAGTCAGAGGCCGATCAACTGGGCATGCTGCTGGCGCATCGCGCCGGCTGGTCGGCGGCCGATATCGTCAGCTTCTACCGCAAGCTGGCCGAGGGCGAGCAGGCGGCGCTGGTATCCAGCGCCTATCCGGCCAACGCCTCGCGCCTCAGCATGGCGCGCGGCATGGCGCTGCTGTTCAACGACGACTAATCTGAACGATTAACCTCGTTTGCGCTCGTGCTGCCACAGCACGTCGCTGCCGCCGGCGTAGCGGTTCAATACGCGCGACAACACGAACAGCAGGTCCGACAGCCGGTTCACGTACTGGCGCGGATGTTCGTGAATGGTCTCGGCCTTGCCCAGCGTGACGATGGCGCGTTCGGCGCGACGGCACACGGTGCGGCATACATGCGCCTGCGCCGCCGCGCGCGAGCCGGCCGGCAAAATAAATTCGGTCAGCGGCGGCAGCGTGGCGTTGTACTTGGCCAGCAGCGCGTCCAGCCGCTCGACGTGTTCTTCCTTGATCATCTGGTAGCCGGGGATGCACAACTCGCCGCCCAGGTCGAACAGATCGTGCTGGATGCTGACCAGTTCCTCGCGCAGATCGGCCGGCATGTCTTCGCACAGCAGCAGGCCGAGATGCGAGTTCAGTTCGTCCACTTCGCCGATGGCGACGATGCGCACGCTGTCCTTGTCGGTGCGGCTGCCGTCGCCCAGCCCGGTGGTGCCGCCGTCGCCGGTGCGGGTGGCGATTTTGGAGAGTCGGTTGCCCATCTTTTCAGCCTTTCGTATATCGGTGCAGGCTGGAAGAATACCGCAAAACGCGCTTACCAGGCGATGCGGCGGCTGTTCTGCTGGAAGATGGCGCTTTGGCCGGTGGCTCCCTGTTCGTCGAACTGTTCGAAATTCCCGTCCCGGCGCTGGCTTTGGCGCAGCAACGCATGCACCGCCGGCGGCAGTTGGAAGCAGCGGTCGCGGTCAACGTCAAGGATGTAGCGTGCGGCCCCCACCTTGAACATCAGGTAGGCGTGGTGGGTGCGCTGGTTGCGGAAGAATTTGTGCAGGTCGAACAAGCGATCGAAATAGTACGGATGGGCGACGATGCGCTGCTCCAGCGCGCGCAGGCAGTCGCGTTGCGGCAGGGCGCCCAGATCGGTGATGACGTGGCCATCGGCTTCGATATCGGCAAACAGCAGCCGGTGCGGCAACCGCATGCGCTCGGCCAGTGTGAACAACGCGGTTTTGGCCAGGATCTGGCCATCCAGGAAAGCGTGGCGGGTATCGCTGGGCGACGGGCTGCCCCACGGCAGGTCGATCAGCACGAAGATCGGTGCTCCTTCGGCCTGCGCGCGCCGCAGTCCCCTCAGCAGGGCCATGCCGCCCAGGATGAAATGAATGGTGATGTTGTGCAGTGTCGCCACACCTTGCAGCAGTTGCGCATGCTGGTCGCTCTGGGTGCTCATGCAGCAGTAGATGGTGCGCCTGGGCGAGGCGTCGGCCAGCGCCTTGATCAACACCGGATAGGCGCCATAGTGGCAGGACATGTACAACGTGGCGCCGCAATGCTGCAGCGCCGGTCCGTGATAGCGGTAGCGCAGATCCATGTCTGGATGGACCAGCAAGGTTTGCTGATAGCGCAGCCATTTGCGCAGATGGGCATAGGCGGTGCTGCGCGCCATGCCCAGCTTGAGCAGATTGGCCAACGCCATGACGGTGCGGGATTTTTGCATGGTAAAAAAAGCAAAGGCGGCGGAGCGCCTTTGCAAACCAGGGGCGAACTACAATCGGAAAAGCGGAAGATGCGGTGCTGCTTAGTATTCCATCGGCTCGCCGGTCGGGCAGGTCCAGTTGATCGCTTTCGGCGCCGATTCAATCTGGTCGAACACCACCTCCCGTACCAGGGCCAGTTTCTGTTCGAGGTAATCGCTCATTTCAGGTACGTTGTGCAGTACGAGGTCCATGCTGTTTCCTTCTGTTGTGTGCCTACTCTGATCAGTTTTCGGCGTCCCTGTGCAGGTTTCAAGCTGCGTTTGCGGTACGGTGTGCCATCCTCAGTAAAATCAGGCCGGCCGCGCCGCAGACCAGCACCGCCGGCAGCGAGGCTTCGGCGCCGAAGCTGCCGCCGGTCAGCCAGTCCGGCCCGTCCATGCGGCCGATCAGCAACCCATGCTGGGTGGTGCCGGACACCGCCACCGAGTACACCGCGCCCTGTACATAGTTCCAGGCCAGGTGGATGGCGGTGCATAGCCACAGACGGCGCGTCAGCATGTAGGCCGCCGCCAGCAGCAGACCGGCTTCGATGGCGATGGCGGCGGCGCTCAGCAGCGATGCTCCCGGATTGCCAAGATGGAGCGCGCCAAACAGCAGCGCCGACACCAGCAGCGCCGTCAGACTTCCCCAGCGCTGCTCCAGGATGCGGAACAGGATGGCGCGGAACAGCAGTTCTTCGGTGATGGCGTCCTGCAGATAGCGCGGCAGTTCCGCCGGCAGCGCCGACCAGTCGCGGTAGCCCAGGATGCGGTAGGCGTCGCAGCCAATCAGCAGCATCATCACCAGCGTGAAGGCCAGCGTGCCAAGCAGCAGACCGGCCGCGCATTCCTGTCCGGCGCGGTGCAGATCCAGCTCGCTGACGCGGCGCCGTTCCACCAGCCGCACGTAGGCGTAGTAGACCGCCAGCGACAGCGCGGTCCACACCAGCGGCTGTAGCTGGCGCCATGGCGCCGATGGTGCGCGTCCCCACAGCGGCGGCACCACATAGGCGGCGACGCCGACCAGGCACCAGCCCAGCACAATGCGCGCCCACGACTGTTGCAGCAGCTGGCCGCCCCAGTGTCTCAGTATGCCGGCGCCGCGCGCCGGTGGCATCGGCGCGCTGCTCATTCGGTCAGGAAGTCGGCCGACAGCGGACGCGCCGCCATCACGATCAGCGCTTCGCTTTGCATCAACGTCTCGTCCAGCTTGATGCGGATGCGCGACTGGGCGTCGGGACGCAACTGGCGCACGCCATCGCGGGTGCGCAGCTCAACCGCCGGCGCGCCGGCGAATTGCAGTTCGACGCCATTAAAGGTCGGCACGAAGAAGCGCATGGCGCCGGCGCTGGCGCGCATCATGGTGTTCATCTGGCGCACGCTGACCATCAGGCTGGCGTAGCTGAAGCTCAGTCCTTCCGGCACCAGTGGCCGGGCGCTGAAGGACAGCGCGGATTTCTCATCCGCCGTCAGGCTGGTGTAGATGACGGGATTGGTCTTCAGCCATTGCGGTTCGGCGTTCAGTTCGAAGTCGCCATCGGCGCTGACCGGCAGGCGCACGCCGTCCACCGTCAGCCGCACGGTTTCCGGCTTGATGGCGGCGTTGCGCGGTTTCATATTGGCGCGGATGACCAGATGGTTACGCTGCTCGGGCGGAAATTCATAGACCCGGTCCAGGCGGGTCAGCTTCAGCAGCGTGGCGTAGTCGGCCAATTCGCGTTCGGCTGCGCCGGCGTGCAGGCACAGGCAGGCCAGCAGCAGGGCGGGGATCAATTGGCGCATGGGGCATTCCTGGTCAGCGTGTGGTCGGTATGGGAAGCCAGCGTTTGCAGCAGTTGCGGCAGCTCCGGCACGGCGGCGTTGAAGATCGGCGCCGCCACCTGCAGCCTGGCCAGCCAGTCCTGCGCTGTGGCGGGCGTCACCGGCAAACGGGTTTGCAGCAGTTCGCCCAGGCTGGGTAGATACATCCAGTGTTCCGGCGCGCGGCGGATCTGGGCTTCGATGTCGCGGAAGATGGCGGCGGTGAGGGTGGCGATGTCGGTTTCCAGATTGCCGCTGCGTTGGATGGTCAGCGGTGCGCCCAGCCGCACCGTGCTGTCCAGCCCTTGGCCGGGGCAGCTGTAGCCGACCACCACGGTGGCCTCGCTTTTCAGCGCGAACAGCGCGGTGCCCGCCATGGCCGGCACCAGACGGCCGAAAAAGGGAACATACAGCGCGTGGCCGCTGATGTCGAAAACGTCCGGCATCATGGTCAGCGCTTCGCCGCGGCGCAGGACGCGCAGCGCGCGCAGTACGGCGCTGTCGTCGTTGAATAGCGTGTTGAAGCCGTAGCCCAGGCGCTGGAACAGTTCTTCGAAGCCGGCCGAACTTTGGTTCACCGACGGCGGGTTGTAGAAGGCGTTGACGGTTTTGCGGCGGCCGATTTGCTGGATCACCTTGAGGCAGCCCAGCTGGAAAGTGCCATAGTGCGGCGTGACGAAGATGATTGGTTTGTCGTTGTCGCGCAGTTGCTCCAGGCAGGACTCGCCTTCCACCTGGACGTGGCGCGTGATGAAGTCTTCCAGTTGCGCCGCGTCGAATTGGGTCAGATGCGACTGGATCAGGTGGAAGGCCCGCATCGAACGCCGGTGGCGGCCATATAGCTGCCGCCGTTCGCTGGCGGATAGCGCCGGGAATACTGATGCGATGGCGTGTTCGAATTGGCGCTGGCCTTCATCATCGGTCAGCAAGCTCAGTTTCAACTGCGCCTGGGCCAGACGCAAACGCCATTGCAGCGGCCATTCGTGCAGGGTCGACATGTTTATCCTCGCTGGGTAGGGAATGGTGAAGCGCTCCACGCGGCCAGTTGCGCGCGCGCTGCGGCGTGGACCGCCGGCGCCAGGCCGGCGCGCTGCCATGCATCGACATAGGCCGACAACTGTTTCAACTGGTCGGCGCGTTCCACCGCCAGATAGAGGTCGCTGGCGCGGTACAGCCAGGCCCAGGCCAGGCTCAGATCCGGGCGGGCGGCGGCGGCCTGCTGCAGATGCGTAGCCAGCCAGCCGGTGATGTCGGCAATGGCGCGGCCGGCTTCGCGCGGCTGCTGTGGCGTTAGCGGCAGTGATGCCAGCGTATTGTCCGTGCCCAGCGTGTACAAGGTGCCCAGGCCGAGGCAGCACAAGAGTCCCTCCAGCACCGAGCGGCTGTAGCGGGTGCCGTTGAAGTGCATCCAGGCGCGGGTGCCGTCGCTGCTGGCGTGCAGTTCGGGGAAACTGATATACAGCGTGTGCCGCGGCTGCGGGCCGCGTTTCAGTTCGCGCACCGCTTGGCCGGTGGTGAGCGTGGACACATGCTGCAGCCCGAGTCCCGCCATTACCTGATCCAGCATTGGATTGCCGATGACCGTCAGACGCAGTTCGCTTGCAGCCAGTTGTCGCAGCAGTTGCAGCGCCGGGATGTTGAACGGCAGGGCCAGCAGACAGGCATGCTGCGTCAGGCCGTGCTCCAGATCGCGCAGCAGTGGCGCTGGCGCGGCGGCCACGGTGCCGCTGGCCGGCCGCTGGTCACACAGCTGCTGATAGGCGGCAGCTGCGGCATTGGCATGGCTGAGCGCATCGTCCTGACTCAGCTTGAGGATCTGCTGCATGCCCTTCACCGCCAGCCGGGTGGTGTTGGCATCCACGCGCTGGCGCTGCTGGCGTTCGGTGTAGGAGCCGGGACGGCTCGCCAGGCGGGCGCTGTGGATGGCGAGACGCAGTTCGCCCACCGCCTTGCACAGCTTCAGCACCAGCATCGCGCAGGCCGAAGCGATCACGGTGGGCCACAGCAGTTGGCCCAGCAAACTCCATAGCGACCAGCCGGCATCGATCAGATGCGTGGTGCCGGCAGCCTGCAGGCGTTGCAGGCTGCCGCTCAGCGCGCCGGGCAGGGTCTGCGCCATGTGGCCCACCTCACGCCACAGGAAGCTGGCGAAGTACGCCAGATACGCGGTGCTCAGCGTGCCGTAGGTGAGCAGCAGCAGCGATGGCGGCGCACGGCGCGCGCGGCCGAACAAGGGCATCAGCAGATCGGCGCCGGCGGCGCGCACCTGGCGGTGCAGATTGTGCTGGCCGCTCAGGTCTGACAGCAGCCAGTAACCATCAAACTTGAACACCGGGTTGAGGGTGAACAGCATGGTGAAGGTCACCATCCAGATCAGTTTGAGCGCGCCGGGATCGCCGCTGTACAGCGCATACAGGTCGACCGCGATCAGCGACACGGACTGGAAATAGACGCCGCCCAGATCGACCACGGCGCGCTGGCGCCGCTGTAGCCGCCAGGCTTTGCTGACGTCCGCATACCAGGCGGGGAAAATCAGATACAGCCCGAAGCCAATGGCGCCGTGTGGACAATTGAAATAGCGGCATGCGGTGCTGTGTCCCAATTCGTGTATCAAGCCGCTCAACAGCAGCAGTGCGATCAGCGTGACGCCGCTGCTGGCCGACCAGCTGCTGTGCGCCGCGCGTAGCGCGTCCGGCAGCACGCAGGCGTGCACCATCAGGAATAGCGCGACCAGCGGCCACGCCAGGCGTGGCTGGAATAGCCAGGTCAGTTTTTCGGTCAGCACGCCGGCGCGACGTGGCGACAGCAGGTCGATACTGACGGTGAACGGGTTGCGGCGCGGCGTGGATGGGGTATCGGCAAACAGCGCTGGCGGCAGCGTGCGCTGGGCCAGGGCCAGCAAATCGGCGGCCGGCAGCGAGGCGCCGCTGTGCTGTTGATAGTGTTGTTCGAGTTCGGCCGCGTTGGCCGGAGATGCCTGCAGCGCGACGATCAGCGCGCGCGACTTGGCGGAAATCAGAAAATGGTGCTGCTCCACTTCGAGCAGAAAACGCTCCTGCTGACTGCCCGGCGCTGGCTGGTAGGGCGAGATCACGATACCGGTTTTGAGTGCGGGGATGGCGGTCATGGCGCGCTGTTGCGAGAGAGGGAAGAGGGCGGCCGGGAAGAGGGAAGCAGGGCGGGCATCCACCCTGCTTCCAGCGCCCGATTACTTGTCGGAGATCGAGCAGGTGCAGGTCCAATCTGGCGATTCAACGCCACTTGGCACGGCTTCCATTTCGAAACGGGCTTCCAGTTCTTCTACAACGAATTCCACTTGGGCGATGTCCATGTTTTGCATTTTGAAGCTCCTTTAAAGTGAAGGTTGGAATAGCTGTGAGATCAACACCTGGCTGCAGCAGTGGTTTTCCGTATCAGCTGGAAACAATAGTAAATCGATCATTATTTTTTGTCTATCGATATTTAATTATTGTTTTACGATATTTTTTACCGTTGTTTTTTTGTTATACGGCTTGACGTGCGGACATAAAAAAAGCACCGCCTGCGTGCGCGGGCGGTGCTCTTTGTGAACGGGATGCAGGGGTTAGAAGTCGTCGCCGCCGGCGCCTTCGTCGGCGCCGTCATCGGCGTCGGGACGCCATTCGAGGATGTCGCCGGGCTGGCAGGCCAGGCGTTCGCAGATCTTGCTCAGCGTGGTGAAGCGGATGCCGCGCACCTTGCCGGATTTGAGCAACGACAGATTCTGCTCGGTGATGCCGACAAAGGCAGCCAGCTCCTTCGACTTGACCTTGCGCTTGGCCAGCATCACATCCAGGTTGACGATGATGGCCATCAGATGAAGCCTTCGTTTTCTTCGCCCAGGCGGCGGCCTTCGTGCATGATGGCGGCGATCAGATAGAACAGGCCGCACACCAGCAACAGCAGCACTTCGTTGGAGGTGACGTCGAGCCGCACTTCGAAGCTTGGGTGGTCCGAGGTCAGATTCAGCGCGATCGCGCGCAACGGCCGTTCCAGGCTGGCCAGGCTGACCGACGCAAACACGGCGCCGGCAAAGGTGCGCAGATAGCCGATGGTGCGCGCCGCGAAGATAGCGCCACGTTGTAATTCATTCAGCGTCTGGCGCAGGCGGATCACGCCGAACACCAGGAAGCCCAGCGGCAGCAGGCCGATCACCACGCCCAGCAAGCGTTGCAGCGATGGCAGTTGCTGCATGTCGGCGACGGTCATCCCATCCGGCAGCACCTGCATGTGCCAGCCCAACGGCTGCAGCGGCACCGGCGCGCTCCAGGCCAGGATGAAGAACGAGACCTGCACCACCAGAAAAATCTGCAGCACCACTTGCAGCACCATGCACAGGTAGCGGATGTGATTCTGGGCGGGATGAGGGAATGCCATGGTGTTTATGTTAAAAGTGTCGTATTTCCAGCATTCTAGCGGATGTGGTGCGGACGCCTGTACAATCCTTTCACTGATTCCATCGCCAGACAGAGCGCCCATGCACAGCATTCACGCCGATCCCGCCGCCATCGCCGCGCGCCGCGCACAATTGGCCGTCGCCCTGCGCGCGCACTTGCCGGCGCGGGCCGTGCTGTCCGAACCCGAAGATACCCGCCCTTATGAATGCGATGGCCTGGCCGCTTACCGCCAACTGCCGATGATTGTGGCGTTGCCCGACAACGAACAGCAAGTGGTGGCGGTGTTGCAGGTTTGCCGCGAACACGGCGTGCCGGTGGTACCGCGCGGCGCCGGCACCGGTTTGTCCGGCGGCGCGATGCCGATTGCCGATGGCGTGGTGCTGTCCACCGCGCGCCTGAACCGCATCGTGCGCATGGATGCTTATTCGCGTACGGCGGTGGTGCAGCCGGGCGTGCGCAATCTGGCGATTTCGGAAGCGGCGGCGCAGCATGGCTTGTACTACGCGCCCGATCCCTCGTCGCAGATCGCCTGCACCATCGGCGGCAATGTGGCCGAGAATTCGGGCGGCGTGCATTGTTTGAAGTACGGACTGACGGTGCACAACGTGCTGCGCGTGCGCATGGTGACCATCGATGGCGAGGTGGTGGAGTTGGGCAGCGAGGCGCTGGATGCGCCGGGGCTGGATCTGCTGTCGGTGTTTATCGGCTCCGAGGGCATGCTGGGCATCGTCACCGAGGTGACGGTGAAGCTGGTGCCCAAGCCAGCCTGTGCGCGCGTCATCATGGCGTCGTTCGACGAGGTGGTGAAAGGCTGTCACGCGGTGGCGGCGCTGATCGCGGCGGGCATCATTCCGGCCGGGCTGGAGATGATGGACCAGACTTCGTCGCGCATGGTGGAGCCTTTTGTTAAAGCCGGCTACGACACCGAGGCCGCCGCCATCCTGCTGTGCGAGGCCGATGGCACGGTGGAAGAGGTGGAGGAGGAAATCGCGCGCATGTCGGCGGTGCTGAACAACGCCGGCGCGATTGCGATCGCGGTGTCGCAGTCGGAGGCGGAGCGGCTGAAGTTCTGGTCCGGCCGCAAGAACGCCTTTCCCGCCGCCGGCCGCATCTCGCCGGACTACTACTGCATGGACGGCACCATTCCGCGCAAGCGGCTGGGCGAGGTGTTGTCGGGGATCGCTGCGATGGAGCTCAAGTATGGCCTGCGCTGCGCCAACGTGTTCCACGCTGGTGACGGCAACCTGCATCCGTTGATCCTGTTTAACGCGAATATTCCGGACGAGTTTCAGCGCGCCGAAGCCTTTGGCGCCGAGATTCTGGCGCTATGCGTGGCGGTGGGCGGCACCATCACCGGCGAGCATGGCGTCGGCATCGAGAAGATCGATTCGATGTGCGTGCAGTTTGCGCCGGCCGAGCTGGAGGCGTTCTTCTCGGTCAAGCGCAGCTTCGATCCGCATGGTTTGCTCAATCCCGACAAGGCGATTCCCACGCTGCACCGTTGCGCCGAATTCGGCAAGATGCGCGTCAGTGGCGGTGCGCTGCCGTTTGCCCATCTTCCGCGTTTTTAACGATGACTTCCTACGCAGATTTTTCCGACCGCATTCGCGCCGCCAGCGCCGCTGGCACTGCGCTCCGCATTTGCGGCGGCGGCACCAAGGATTGGTACGGCCAGGCTTTGCAGGGAGAAGTACTGGACACGCGTGCCTGCAGCGGCATCGTTTCCTATGAGCCGACCGAGTTGGTGATCACGGCGCGCTGCGGCACGCCGCTGGTGGAGATCGAAGCGCTGCTGGCGCAGCATCAGCAGATGCTGGCGTTTGAGCCACCGCGCTTTGGTGAGGCGTCGACGACAGGCGGTGTGGTGGCCAGTGCGCTATCCGGCCCACGCCGCGCCAATGCCGGCGCGGTGCGCGACTTCGTATTGGGCGCGCTGCTGATGGATGGTCGCGGCGAAGCGTTGCGCTTTGGCGGGCAGGTGATGAAGAATGTGGCCGGCTATGACGTTTCGCGCCTGCTGGCGGGATCGCTCGGCACGCTGGGGCTGATATTGGATGTGTCGCTGAAGGTGTTACCGGTGCCGTTGCGCGAGGCCAGTCTGCGCTTTGAGATGAGCGAGATCGATGCGCTCAAGCGGCTCAACGAATGGGCCGGGCAGCCGTTACCGGTATCGGCCAGTTGCTGGCATCAGGGCGTGTTGACGCTGCGGCTTTCCGGCGCGGATGCGGCGGTGGTGGCGGCGCAGCGGCGGTTGGGTGGGCAGGTGCTGGAAGATGCGGAGAGCGCGGCGTTTTGGACCTCGTTGCGCGATCAGACGCATGCCTACTTCAGCGATGGCGTGTTGTGGCGCATGTCGCTGCCTTCGCATGCCAGCGCGCTGGTGCTGCGCGGCGAACAGCTGATCGAGTGGGGCGGGGCGCAGCGCTGGCTCAAGCTGGCCGCCGGTGGCGACAGCGGTGACGGCGATCGCGACGGCGGCGCGGCCGTGCGCGCGGATGCGATCCGGCGTAGTGTGGCGGCGGCAGGCGGGCATGCGACCTTGTTCCGTGGTGGCGACAAGGGCGTGGGCGTGTTCCATCCGCTGGCGCCGGCGGTGGCGGGCATACACCGGCGTTTGAAGCAATCGTTCGATCCGGCCGGGATCTTCAACCCAGGGCGCATGTATGCAGACTAATCTGGCGGATTTCATCAAGCATACGCGCGAGGGCGAGGAGGCGGAGGCCATCCTGCGCGCGTGCGTGCACTGCGGGTTTTGTACGGCGACCTGTCCCACCTATCAACTGCTGGGCGATGAGCTGGATGGGCCGCGTGGCCGCATCTATCTGATCAAGCAGGTGCTGGAGGGCGCGCCGGTGACGGACAAAACCCAGCTGCATCTGGACCGCTGCCTGACTTGCCGCAATTGCGAGACCACCTGTCCGTCCGGCGTGAAGTATGGGCGGCTGGTGGATATCGGCCGCAAGGTGGTGGAGCAGCGGGTGGAACGTCCGCTGGGTGAACGCTTGAAGCGAAAGGTATTGAAGGAGGGCTTGCCACGCAAGGCGTTGTTTGGCACGGCATTGCGCGCGGGGCAGATCTTCCGGCCCTTGCTGTCGCCTGCGTTGCAGGACAAGATCCCACAGCGTCAGCGTGCCGGGGTATGGCCATCGCGCGAGCATGCGCGCAAGATGCTGGTGCTGGATGGCTGCGCGCAACCGGCCATGGCGCCCAACATCAATGCCGCCACCGCGCGCGTGCTGGATAAGCTGGGCGTGCAGCTGATCGTCGCGCCCAAGGCCGGATGCTGCGGCGCGCTGCGCCATCACCTCAACGACCATGAGGCCGCGCTGGACGACATGCGCCGCAATATCGATGCGTGGTGGCCGTATGTGCAGGGCGGGCAGGGCGGCGATGCGGCGGTTGAGGCCATCGTCATGACGGCATCCGGCTGCGGTGCGACGGTCAAGGATTATGGCCATCTGCTGGCGCACGATCCCGCCTACGCCGCCAAGGCCGCGCATATCTCCGCGCTAACGCGCGACCTGAGCGAGATCATGCCGGAGTTCGAGGAAGAGCTGGCACGCCGCGCGCGGGTGGCCGGAGCAGGCCGCGTCGCCTACCATCCTCCCTGCACGCTACAACACGGCCAGCAGATCCGCGGCAAGGTCGAAGGCGTGCTGCGCGCCGTTGGCATCGACGTCGTGCTGTGCGCCGACAGTCACCTGTGCTGCGGCTCGGCTGGCAGCTACTCGCTGCTGCAACCGGAAATCTCGCTGCAACTGCGCGACCGCAAGCTGGCCAATCTGTCCGACACTGGCGCGGACACCATCGTCTCGGCCAACGTCGGCTGCACCGCCCATCTGCAATCCGGCACCGACACCCCGGTGCTGCACTGGATAGAACTGATAGACCGCGCCTTAAATTAAAGCCATCTGCGAGGTGCCGCCAGCCGGTGGCTCGTTGTGCAGCGTGACGATAGGCGGCAGAGAAGCCGCCGCCTGCCACACCGGCGCGGTATCGAAGCGCGCCACCCACGACAGCACCTCATCGGCCGGCATCGGCCGCGCAATACCGTAACCCTGCACCAGATCGCAGCCCAGACGCATCAGCATGGCGCCATGCTCGATAGTCTCCACGCCCTCGGCAATCACACCCAGGCCGAACGAACGCGCCAGACCAATCACCGCGCTCACCAGGTGCAGATCATCGCGATCCACCAGCATATTGCGCACAAAGCTCTGATCAATCTTCAGTATGTCGGCCGGCAGCCGTTTCAGATACGACATCGACGAATAGCCAGTGCCGAAATCATCCAGCGCAAAGCTGATGCCCAGCGCCTGACAGTCCAGCATGATGGCGCGCACATGGGCGATATCGCTCAACGCCGACGACTCCAGTATCTCCAGCTCCAGCATATGCGGCGGCACCTCCGGGAACTCGCCCAGAATCGCCGTCAGCCGCTCGACAAAATCCGGCCGCTGGAAATGCCGCGCCGCGATATTCACGCTGATAACCCAATCCGGATCGAACGCGCGCCACAGCTGCAACTGCCGCAGCGCCTCGCGCAGCACCCATTCACCGATATCGACGATCACATCGCTGTGCTCCACGATGGGCAGGAACTCGGCCGGCGACACCGTGCCGCGCAGCGGATGTTCCCAGCGCACCAGCGCCTCCATGCCAATGATGCGGCCCTTGCGCATATCCAGCTTGGGTTGGTAGTACAGCACCAGCTCATTGGCGCGCACCGCCGCCCGCACCTCGGTGCGGCGGTTATGGTGGGTGCGCACCTGCTCGTCCAGATCCGAATCGAAGAAGTGATGCCGATTGCGGCCGGTGATCTTGGCCTGATACAGCGCCTGGTCGGCGTGACGCAGCAGGCTGTCGGCGCTGATGTCATTGCCAGTGTAGACCGCGATGCCGACACTGGCCGACATGCCGACCGCCTTGCCATCGCACTGATAGTCGCGCGCCAGCGCCGCCATCAGCTTGCCGATCGCGTACTCGATGGCGGTGCGGTCGTTCAGCTCCGGCAGCAGCAGCACGAATTCGTCGCCGCCCAGGCGCGCCACGTAATGACGCTGGCCGGCAAAGTCGTGCAGGCGGCTTGCGGCCTGCTTCAGAATCTCGTCGCCCACCGCCTGGCCCAGGCTTTCGTTCACCCGCTGGAAGTGATCCAGATCGAACAGACACACCGCCAGCAGATAGTTGTGCTGACGCGCGCGCGTCACTTCCTGCTCGAAGCGCAGCGCCAGCGCCGCGCGGTTGGGCAGGCCGGTCAGGATGTCGTGATTGCTCTGCCATGAAATCTGCTGCATCAACTGGCGCCGTTCGGTCACGTCGCGGAACACCAGCACCGAGCCCTGCACCTCGCCGCCCGGCGTGCGGATGGCGTTGGCGGTGTACTCCACGGTGCAGATGCCGCCCATGCGATTGCGCAGGCTCTGGTTACCAACCTTGACCACCTCGCCGCCGGCGTAAATCGCTTTCATCGCCTTCAACAGCGAATGCTGGCCGAAGTTATTCGCCAGTACAAACACCTGGTGCAGCTGCATGCCGCGCGCGCGCGACTCGGCCCAGCCGGTGAGCTGCTGTGCCACTTCATTGATGGTGTCGATGCGCCCGGTCAGATCGGTGGTGATGACAGCATCGCCGATCGAAGCCAACGTGACCTCGATGCGATCCTTCTCCACCTGCAGCTGCTGTTGCGCCAGCAGGGTGCGGGTCAGCTGCGCACTCAAGTCGTTCTGACTTTGCTGCAGCTTGTGCACCAGCGCCTGTACCCGCTGCGCCATATTGTTGAAGGTCGACGCCAGCATGCGCGCTTCCAGGGTGCCGCTGACCGGCAGCCGCACATCATGGTCGCCGCCCTGGAAGCGGTTGGTGGCGTCGGCCAGGCGGCGCAACATGCGCTTGTTGGCGAAGATAATGATGGTCAGTAGTGTGTAGATGATGGCGATGTTGACCGCCGAGACCACCGCCTGCTGCAGCACATTGCGCCACACGCCGTTGAGCGGCCGCGTTGGTTCCAGCGACAGCACCAGCACCGCGTCGCCGATGTTGACGGTGCGGTTGACGGCGTTGATCGCGCAGAAGCGCGGGAACCAGTCCGGATACCGTGCCTCCATCCGCGCGCCGCGCAAGGCTTCCAGATGGCCGCCGGCATAGTCCAGCCGCACCGCGCCGACGTCGCCGTTGAGCACCAGCACCGACGACAGCACGGCATCCATGGCGTTGCGGTCGTGAGCGGCGAGGATGGGTTGCAGCGTGCGTTGCAGATGGTCGGCCAATTCATCGGCGTTCTTCTGGTAGCGGGCGCTCGCATGGGCGGTCTCGGAGCCCAGCATCAGGTGAAAGCGCACGCCGACCACCACTGCGATGATCAGGAAGATCGGCAGGAACAGCCGGGAGTACATCCCCATGCGCAGCCAAGGCGACAGTATTTTCCCCATCAAGGACATAGGCGGCTAATCGGCGCGGCGCGTCATTCGGCCAGCAGCTTTTCGATATCGGCCATCAGCTCTTCCGGCTTGGTGGTCGGCGCGTAGCGGTTGTAGACCGTGCCGTCTTTACGGATCAGGAATTTGGTGAAGTTCCACTTGATGCCCTCGGTGCCGAGGATGCCCGGCGCGTCCTTCTTCAGCTTCTTGAACAGCGGGTGGGCATTGTCGCCATTGACATCGATCTTGGCGAACAGTGGGAAGGTGACGCCGTAGTTCTTTTCGCAGAAGGCGCCGATTTCACCGGCGTCGCCCGGTTCCTGCGCGCCGAACTGATTGCAGGGGAAGCCCAGCACCTCCACGCCGCGATCCTTGAACTGCTGGTACACCGCTTCCAGTCCCTTGTACTGCGGCGTGAAACCGCACTTGCTGGCGGTGTTGACGATCAAGAGCACCTTGCCCTTGTATTGCCCCAGGTTGACCGGCTGGCCGGACAGGCTATCGGCGCTGATATCGAAAATAGTGCTCATTAAATGATTCCCAAATGTTCGGTGCCGGCCGACAGGTCGCGGTTCTTCGCGGCCTTGCCTTCCAGCTTGATGGCGAGTCGTAGGTCGTTGACCGAATCGGCGTTGCGCAACGCGTCTTCGTAGGTGATCAGGTCTGCCTCGTGCAGATCGAACAGCGACTGGTCAAACGTCTGCATGCCCAGTTCGCGCGATTTCTTCATCAGTTCCTTGATCTCGTGGACCTGGCCCTTGAAGATCAGATCCGAAATCAGCGGAGAATTCAGCATGATTTCGATGGCCACCACGCGGCCTTTGTCCTCCTTCTTCGGAATCAGGCGTTGCGAGACCATGCCCTTCAGGTTCAGCGACAGATCCATCAGCAGCTGCTGGCGGCGCTCTTCCGGGAAGAAGTTGATGATGCGGTCCAGCGCCTGATTGGCGCTGTTGGCGTGCAGCGTGGCCAGGCACAGGTGACCGGTTTCCGCGAAAGCGATCGCGTGGTCCATGGTTTCGCGGTCGCGGATCTCACCGATCTGAATCACATCCGGCGCCTGGCGCAGCGTGTTTTTCAGCGCCACCGCCCAGTCATCGGTATCGACGCCGACCTCGCGCTGGGTGATGATGCAGTTCTTGTGCGGGTGGACGTATTCGACCGGGTCTTCGATGGTGATGATATGGCCATAGCTGTTCTCATTGCGATAGCCGACCATGGCCGCCAGCGTGGTCGACTTGCCCGAGCCGGTGGCGCCGACCATGATGACCAGGCCGCGCTTGGCCATCACCACCTCTTTCAGCACCTCCGGCAGGCCGAGGTCTTCCAGCTTGGGAATCTCCGAGGTGATAGTCCGCAGCACCATCCCGACCGAGCTCATCTGCACAAACGCCGAAACGCGGAAGCGGCCCAGATCGCCGGGGCTGATGGCGAAATTGGCCTCCTTGGTCAGCTCGAACGACGCCGCCTGCTTATCGTTCATGATCGAGCGCGCCAGATCCAGCGTATGAGCGGCGGTCAGCACCTGCGACGACACCGGCGTCATCTTGCCATCGATCTTGATCGCCGGTGGAAAGCCGGCGGTAATAAACAAGTCCGAGCCCTTTTTAGCCAGCATCAGGCGCAGCAAGTCGAACATGAATTTAGAAGCCTGATCGCGTTCCATACTAGATCCTTAATACGGGGGCAAATCCGGGGTCAATCCTCCCAATCACACACGGCCTCTGCCGTATAAGGTCACTACGGCAGAGGCCGTGTGTGATTGGGAGGATTGACCCCAGGTTTTGCCCCGGTTTTAGCCGGGGAAGTTGTCCGGGGTTTTGGCGGCGCTGCGGGCGGCGGCGCTGCTGATGATGTTGCGACGGAGTAGGTCGGTCAGGTTCTGGTCCAGTGTCTGCATGCCGACGCCGCTGCCGGTCTGGATCGCGGAGTACATTTGCGCGACTTTGGCCTCGCGGATCAGATTGCGGATCGCTGGCGTGGCCACCATGATTTCGTGCGCGGCGACGCGGCCGCTGCCGTCTTTGGTCTTTAGCAGCGTTTGCGAGATTACGGCTTGCAGCGATTCGGACAGCATGGCGCGCACCATTTCCTTTTCGTCGGCCGGGAACACGTCGACGATGCGGTCGATGGTCTTGGCCGCCGATGAGGTGTGCAGCGTGCCGAATACCAGGTGGCCCGTTTCAGCCGCCGACAAGGCCAGGCGGATCGTTTCCAGGTCGCGCAGCTCGCCGACTAGGATGCAGTCCGGGTCTTCGCGCAGCGCCGAGCGCAGCGCGTTGTTGAACGACAGTGTGTGCGGTCCCACCTCGCGCTGGTTGATCAGGCATTTCTTGGATTCGTGGACGAATTCGATCGGGTCTTCAATCGTCAGGATGTGGCCGTATTCATTTTCGTTGAGGTGGTTGACCATTGCCGCCAGGGTGGTCGATTTGCCGGAGCCGGTCGGTCCGGTCACCAGCACCAGCCCGCGCGGCTTGAGGGCGAATTCGGCGAAGATCTTGGGCGCGTTCAGTTCTTCCAGGCTGAGGATCTTGGATGGAATCGTTCGCAGCACCGCCGAGGCGCCGCGCTCCTGGTTGTAGGCGTTGACGCGGAACCGCGCCAGCCCGGGGATGGCGAACGAGAAGTCGATTTCCAGCATTTCCTCGTAGACCTTGCGCTGGCCATCGTTCATGATGTCATAGATCATGCCGTGCACATCCTTGTGCTCCAGCGGCGGCAGGTTGATGCGCCGCACGTCGCCGTGCACCCGTATCATCGGCGGCAGCCCGGCCGACAGGTGCAGGTCCGAGGCTTTGTTCTTGACGGAGAATGCGAGTAGTTCGGAAATGTCCATTTATAATCCCTGTGCCCAGACGTTGGTTTGGTCCGTTTTAACGCTTTTTACTCGATGATTATGTCCCCGATTCGCCAGAACTTGCAAGCCATCACCGCGACAATTATTTCCACAGCTCAAGAAGCGGGGCGCGAAGCGGCGGCTGTGCAGCTGTTGGCGGTGTCCAAGACCTTCGGTCCGGAGGCGGTGCTGGAGGCGGTACAGGCCGGCCAGCGCGCCTTTGGCGAGAATTATCTGCAGGAGGGCCTGGACAAGATCCGCGCCGTGCAGGAAGCCGGGGCGCCGGCGCTGGACTGGCATTTCATCGGCCCGATTCAAAGCAACAAGACGCGCCCGATCGCCGAGAACTTCGCCTGGGTGCATACAGTCGAGCGCGAAAAGATCGCGCAGCGGCTGTCGGAGCAGCGGCCGGCCGGTCTGCCGCCGCTGCAGATTTGTTTGCAAGTCAATATCAGTGGTGAAGCCAGCAAGAGCGGCATCGCCCCGGAAGAAGTGGCGGCGCTGGCTCATAAGGTCGCGGCGTTACCGAATCTGACCTTGCGCGGCCTGATGGCGATCCCCGAGCCGGCCGTGGAATTCGCGCAGCAGCGGGCGGCGTTTGCCCGGCTGCGGATTTTATATGAGCAATTGCTTGCCGACGGGCTGGCGCTCGATACGCTGTCGATGGGCATGTCGGCTGACATGCGGGCGGCGATCTTCGAGGGCGCCACCATTGTGCGCGTGGGCAGCGCTATTTTTGGCGCACGAAACTACAACAAGGCTTGAACATGAAAATAGCATTTATCGGCGGCGGCAATATGGCCACCGCCCTGATCGCGGGACTGGCGAACAAACTGACGGCGGGCGCCAATATCCACGTGGTCGACCCTAATGCCGAGGCGCTGGCGCGTTTGCACCAGCAGTACGGCGTCAGCACCGCGAGCGCGACCGATGCGGCGGCGGGCGCCGCCGACGTCATCGTGCTGGCGGTGAAGCCGCAGAATATGCGTGAAGTGGCGGCGCAGCTGCTGCCGTTGCTGGACCAGGCGAAGCAGCCGCTGATCGTGTCGATCGCGGCCGGCATCCGCAGCGTTGATCTGGCGCGCTGGCTCGGTGGATACGATGCCATCGTGCGCTGCATGCCGAATACGCCGGCGCTGATTGGCATGGGCATCACCGGCATGGCGGCCACCGGCGGGGTCAGCGAGGCGCAGCGCAAGCAGGCCGACGATATCCTCAGCGCGGTCGGCCAGACTGTGTGGCTGGACGATGAAAGCAAGATCGACGCCGTCACCGCGGTGTCGGGCAGCGGCCCGGCCTATGTGTTCTATTTCATGGAAGCGATGCAGCAGGCGGCGGCGGAAATGGGCTTGAGCGCGGAGCAGGGGCTGCAGTTGGCCCAGGCTACGTTTGGCGGCGCGGCGCAGCTGGCGGCGCGCTCGACCGAGCCGGTGCAGGTGCTGCGCGAGCGCGTCACCTCGAAAGGCGGCACCACCTATGCCGCCATCACCAGCATGGAAGCCAGCGGCGTCAAGGCCGCCGTGGTGGCCGCCATCAAGGCCGCCCAGGCCCGTGGCAAGGAACTGGGCGACGAGTTGGGTGCTGCTTAAATCAGAAGTGGAATTCGGCGTTGAGCGTCGCCGCCGAACGCTTGGTGCCCGGCGCTTCGGTCGCCGGCGTGCCGAACATATTCTTCCAGTACTCATAGCCGGGGCCGAGATAGAAGGAATGCGGCTTGCCCATCAGGGCGCCGACGTCGAACATCAGTGACGTGCGCGCCAGCGTTTCGGTCTTGGTCTGGACGTGGAAGCCGTCCAGTCCCTTCGGCCCGGTCACGGTGACGAAGCCTTTGAACACCACTGACGCCGGGCCAATGGCGAATGGCGTCATCCAGCTGGTTTCGGCGCGCCACGCGGTATCGTAGTGCACGTCGGCGTGGACGATGCCGTTGTGGTTGGTTTCCTTGCTCAAGCCCGCCGTCACGCTCCAGTAACCGCGCGGCACCGCCAGCTGCACGCTGGGGCCGATCATCCAGGTGCGGCCGGCGGCGGCATAGGCGTCATTCTTGGTATTCAGGTCATAGCCGGTCATCAGGCCGACGTCGCGCACGATGCCGTTGTCGAACTGGGTGCCGAGGATTTTGGCTGCGCTCCAGTTGATCCGGCTCACCGAGTAGATCTCGCGTGCACCGGCGTTGCCGTTGGCCTCGGGGTTGTTGCTGTCCGAGATCAGATAGTCCACATTGAACATATAGCCGCCGTACTGGAAGCCGCCGGTGGTGTTCAGAGTGGCGATCTTCTGCGCCACTTTGGCGTCGCTGCCGGGAAAGTAGAAGTCGCTGGCGTAGCGCGCGCCGACGGTGGTCTCGTTCCAGGATTGTTGTGCGTGTGCGTTGATGCAAAAAGCCAGGGCGATTGCAGGCATGGCGCGCAGGGCCATCGTGCGTTGGTCAGTCATTTGTCTCCGTCCTTGTTGTTACGTGTACCTGAAAACAAGGATGGTAGGCAAAGCGCGCTGCGCTGACCTTGAATAAAAACGATATTCGTTGGGACTTTCGCGTCGCGTATGTATCGGGAATGTTACGAGCTGTTTCCGCAGCCCTGCTTCATCGCCGCGATCCACTCGCGTATCAAAGCCACGCCTTCGCGGTGCACCGAGCTGCGGCCCAGTTCCGGCATCATGATGCCCGGTTCGGCCGAGTTCAGGCGGTACAGCATGATCGAGTCGTCCGGTTGGCCGGGCGCGATGTCGTGACTGCGGCCACCGGTGCCGGCGCCGGCCGCCACCGGCGGTTTGCACAGGCCCAGATGCAGGTCGGCTGGCGCGCCCATGTTCAGATGCAGCGCGGTGGTGTTGGCCGCGCCCTTGTCGTTATGACAGTGGGCGCAGTTGATGTCGAGGTAGGCGCGGGCACGCGCTTCCAATGGTTGCGCGGTGTCGTGCCAGTTGGCGTTGCGCGGCGCGGCGGCGCTGCCATCGGCTGGTAGTCCGCTCAGGTAGCCGATGCGCGCCAGGTAATCCAGCTGATTGGCGCTGGCACCGTCGTAGGTATAGCTGCGGTTCAGGTGACGCGCCTTGAGGCCGATAGGCTGGAACTGGTGTGTTTTCAAATCGGCCACGTGGCAGGAGGCGCACTGGTTCACGTTCGGCACCACGTAGGTGATCTTGTTGCTGCTGTTATCTTCGTGACGTACGTCGAGCGGAATCTGTTCGCCGGTGCGGGCCAGCACGGCGTCGGTCTGCTCGGCGTTCCACACGTAGGGCAGGGCGATCCAGCCACTGGCGCGGCGCACCAGCAGCCGGGTTTCGATCAGCCGCATCCGCGACAGATCGAGTTGCTGGCCTTCGTTGCTGTAGTTGGCCAGCACCGCTTTGCCATCGCCTGCTTTCGGGTAGTAGAAAGTTTTGCTGATGATGGTGCCGACCGGGAAATCGAAGGCGGCGTCGGCGTTGTAGGTAGCGCTCTGGCCTTTCGGCATCCAGATGGTGCGCAGCTTGTGCGCGTAGTCGGTGAACAGCGCGGTGTTGAGGTCATACGGCACCACGCCCTGATTCAGATTCAGCTGGCCGCCGCTGGCGGCCATCAGATGCCAGTCGCTGAGCTTGGCGGGATTGCCGTCGACGATGAAGCTGACCGGCGCCTGGCTTTGCGTGCAGGCGGCCAGTGCGAGCGCGCCAGCCGCAAACCACCACGACCTCATGACTGCGCGGCCAGCTGCGTGATGGTCACTGGCGGCAGCTTGGCCAGTTCGCAGCGGAACGGCGCGGCGTCCTTGCTGGGGTTCTTGTATTTGCCGGGACCGTCGGCGTTCAGCACCTCGGCATCCTTCTGCACGCAGATGCGCTGCTCGGGCGGCAGCGCGCCCTTGACCAGCAGTTTGGTGTCGACATAGCCATCCCATATCACGTCGGGGAAGTGGCCGCCCAGGCCGTACATGGCGATCTTCAGCGCTTTCAGATCGAGGCCATCGGGTGAATCGCCGCCGCCCTTGAAGCGGTTGCCGTAGACGTAGATCGCTTTTGGATACGGATCGTAATTGGCAGCGACGCCTTTCTCGGTGTAGTAGCCGGTCGAGTGGTAGCTGGAGATGATGACGTTGGCGGTCTGGTTGTCGGTGACGTCGTTGTCGAAGATCTCCACCTTGGAGTTGGAGTTGATGACGATGCCGGAGCCGGCCGGCACGCTGGCCACGGCGGTGCCGCGCGCGGCGAAGTTGCCAAGGTTGTTCTTGTCGACCTTGTTCTTGTAGACGCGCGTGCTATGGCCGGGCTGCGACAGGTTGGGCATGTTGAACACCAGGATGCCGCCGGTGTTGTTGGTGGCGACGTTGTCGTAGACATCGGCGTTGACGGTGTTTTCAATCTCGATGCCGGCCACATTGCCCTCGGCGCGCGAGCGGCGCACGATCACGCCATTGGATTGGCCGACGTAGATGCCGGCGTCGGAGGCACCGATCGCCACGCTGTCCTCGATCAGCACGTTTTTGGTTTTGACCGGGTAGATGCCGTAGGCGCCGTTGGTGACTTTAGGGCCGCCGGTCCATTGCACCTTGACCTTGCGGATGGTGATGGTGTCGCCGTCGTTGATCTTCAGGCCATCGCCCTTGGAGTCTTCGATGGTGAGGTTTTCGATGGTGAAGCCGTTACCGTAGACCAGCATGCCTTCCGGCCCGGTGACCTGGCCTTTGAACGAGAGGATGGTCTGCTCCATGCCGGCACCACGGATGGTGACGCCATCGGCGCGCAGCGACAGGCCGGAGGTGAGGTGATAGGTGCCGGCGGGGATTTCGATGACGGTGCCGGGCTTGGCGTCGAGCAGTTGCTCCTGCAGCTTCTTCTGGAACGCCGCATCGGCGCTGGCCTTTTCCGCCGACACCGGCGGGCCGTCGGTCTTGCTACAGGCGGCCAGCAGGACGACGATGAAACCACATACAGCGAATACGCGTAATGCCCCGTTCATCTGCTATCCCCCTTCAACTTTTTGTTATTCAGGCGCTAGTCGAGATTTAGTATATCAGTAAGTTTTATTGGGATTGCAAGATTAAAAGACTTGTAGCATTTTTGGATCTGGTTTAGCATAGTCCCTCCAATCACGGCCAACCCATTCAGAAAGGAGATAGCAATGCAAAACGTCACCATCACCGCTTCCCCTTGGGCTTGGCGTCTGCTGACTTCCTGATTTAATTCATCCGCAAGTTCTCGCACCCGTAGCGGCGATCTTTTGCCGGTGCGTTGCCACGCCCATCCTCAATTTCATTTCAGGATAAGGCTCCGTTATGGGCAATTTTATTCAACAGATTTCTGACCGTGTGACGGTCATTGCATCCGCTCGCCTGTGGCTTGAGGACGCTGCAGTACAACAACTGACAACGACGGCTGGCTTGCCGGGGATGCTGAAGGTGGCAGGCCTGCCGGATTTGCATCCCGGTCGCGGCTATCCGGTCGGTGCGGCATTTTTTAGTGTAGGGCGCTTTTACCCCGCGTTGGTCGGCAACGATATCGGTTGCGGCATGGCGTTATGGCAGACGGATTTGCCCGCCGGCAGGGGGAAACTCGATAAGCTGGACAAGCAGATTGGCAATCTTGACCAACCGGTCAATGACGATGAGTGGGCCGTGCTGGTGGGTTCCGATCAATCGCTGCTTGAACGCAGGGAGGCGCTGTCGGAAGCACTAGCGGTAGCGGGTTTAGGGCAGGAGCACCTGCGCTCGCTGGGAACGATCGGCAGGGGCAACCACTTTGCCGAGTTACAGATGATAGATCAGCTCGAATGTGCAGATAGTGTTAGTGGCGCCGGCGTGGAGCACAAGTGTTTGCAGTTGCTGGTGCACAGCGGCTCGCGCGGGTTGGGGCAGGCTGTGTTGTCCAGCCATGTCGCGGCGTTTGGCCATTCCGGGCTGGCGCCCGAAGGCATCGCGGCACAGGCATATCTGCAACAACATGCCGCCGCTGTACAGTTTGCCGAATTGAACCGGGCGCTGATCGGTGCGCGCATACTGCATCGCTTGCGCTGCCGGGCGAGGCTGGTTCTGGACGTCAATCACAACACGGTCACGCCGGCTCGAATCGACGATCAACTGGGCTGGCTGCATCGCAAGGGCGCGACCCCTTCCGACTGCGGGCTGGTCATGTTGCCGGGGTCGCGCGACGATTACAGCTACATGTTGGAACCTCTGACTGACCATTGTGCTGTGAGTTTGCAGTCGCTGGCTCATGGCGCGGGGCGCAAATGGCAGCGGAGCGAATGCAAGGACCGCTTGATTGCGCGCGCTACGCCGTCGCAGTTAAGCCGTACTTCGTTGGGAGGGCGAGTCATCTGCAATGACCGTGCGCTGATCTATGAGGAGGCGGCGCAGGCATACAAGCGTGTTGACAGTGTGCTGGCCTGCCTGGTGGGTGCAGGGCTGGTGCGGGTGCTGTATCGCAGTAAGCCGGTGCTGACGTATAAAACACGAGGGGAGTGCTGCTGATGATAGTACTCCAATTATCGGCCAATTCTGGCCCGGCGGAATGCTGCCTCGGCGTTCAGCATGCGTTGCGCCGTCTGTTTGAGGAGGCGGAGGCCAGCGCTGTGCATATCGAATTGCTGGAGCAGGAGCCAGGACCGGTCAACGGTACCTTGCGTTCGGTACTGTTGCAACTGGAGGGCCAGGCGGCATCCGTGCTGGCGCAGCGATGGAGCGGGAGTATTTTGTGGGTGTGCCAGAGTCCTTATCGGATACAGCACAAGCGCAAGAATTGGTTCCTGCAGGGCTCTGTGTTCCGCTGCGCCGATGCACTGCCGACCGAGGGGGAAATTCGCTATGAGGCGATACGTGCTTCCGGCCCCGGTGGGCAACACGTCAACAAGACTGACAGCGCGATCCGCGCGACGCATATGGCGACGGGCATCTCGGTCAAGGTGCAGTCTCAGCGCAGCCAGCATGCCAATAAGCGGCTTGCTGCGCAATTACTGTCTATCAAACTGGCCGAACTGGTCGAGGGAGAGCGTGAACGCCAGCGACAGCTCCGGCATCGCCAGCACAGGCTGGCGGAGCGCGGCAACGCCCAGCGGATTTTCATGGGCAGTCACTTTGCCGAGCGGCTTGAGTCGTGAGATGCTGGAGCGTTATTTCCGGGCGATCAGCAGGCCTAGGACGACGCCGATGGCGGCGCCGATGCCGGCCGCTTGCCACGGGTTGTTGCGCACGTAGCTATCGACCGTGTCGGCGGCGTTGCGGCTGTGGGCCAGGAAGCTGTCTTCCAGCTTGCGCAGGTCGCTCCTGGCGGTGCTGAGCGCATCGTCAAAACGGGCGCGGGTTTCGGCGCTGATGCCGCCGGCTTGTTCGACACTATCCGTCAGCCATTTCTCGGCTTCGCTGATGGTGTGCGTCAGCTCATTCATCAGCTTGTCGCGGGCGGTGGCGCTGGCGGCCTGGCTGTCGGCGATGGCCGCCTGGCCGTTCAAGGGAGTTTGTTCCATGGTGACCTCGTCTGTATTGTCCGGTGGGATGGGCTAAACAGTGTAAGTATGGGCGAAGACTCT
Organism: Duganella guangzhouensis; assembly: GCF_009674535.1. Taxonomy (GTDB): domain Bacteria; phylum Pseudomonadota; class Gammaproteobacteria; order Burkholderiales; family Burkholderiaceae_D; genus Rugamonas; species Rugamonas guangzhouensis. The sequence continues at coordinate 244,813 of NZ_WKJK01000008.1, read as the reverse complement.
TTTTTGTGCGCGCTCAATTGTGCTCAGCGCAGCGCGTAGTCGAGTACCACGCCGGCAAAGATCACGCCGCCCAGCCAGTTGTTGTGACGGAAGGCGTAGAAGCAGCCGTCGCGATCGCGGTCGCGAATCAGCGTGTAGTGGTAGCAGGCGATGCCGGCCGCCACCGCCAGTCCGGCCACGAACCACAGCCGCAATCCCTGCTGCCAGCCGCACAGCAGCAGGATCACCAGGTGCATGGCGTAGCAGAACATGACGATCGCCACATCGTAACGGCCGAAGGTGATGGCCGAGGTCTTGATGCCGATCTTCAGGTCGTCATCGCGATCGACCATGGCGTATTCGGTATCGTAGGCCAGGGTCCAGAAGATATTCCCGACCAGCAGCAGCCAGGCCAGCGGTGGTACTTGATTCTGGATCGCGGCAAACGCCATCGGAATGCCGAAGCCGAACGCGATCCCCAGATACGCCTGCGGTATCGCGAAGAAGCGTTTGAAATATGGATAGGTGCCGGCAATGATCACCGCCGCCACCGACATCTGCTTGGTCAGCGCGTTCAGCGGCAGGATCAGGCAGAAGGCGATAATCGCCAGCAGCGCCGCGATCGCCAGCGCTTCCTTGCCGCTGACGCGGCCGCTGGTGATGGGCCGCTGCGCGGTGCGCTTGACGTGCTTGTCGAAATCCTGGTCCGCATAGTCATTGATGGCGCAGCCTGCGGAGCGCATCAGGAAGGTGCCGAGCGTGAAGATCAGCAGCAAATGCCAGTCCGGCACGCCGTCGGCCGCCAGCCACATCGCATACAGCGTAGGCCACAGCAGCAAAACGGTACCGATAGGTTTGTCCAGGCGGATCAGGCGGAAGTACAACGGCAGCTTGTTCATATGCCAAGTTGAATAACAGGAAAGCGATGATTATCGCAAATCCTGCGCTCGCCTGTCATTGATCAGCGCAGAGGGTGGTGATGCCGGGCAGGTTGCACGATGCGACCACCTCGCAGACGGCGTCGATGGCGGCCTTGCGGGTGAAGCTTTTACGCCACACGATCACCACGCGGCGCGATGGCGCTGGCTCGTCGAAGGCGCGGAATTGCAGCATGCCGTCGCGCGTCTCCATGTCCGGCACCGAGGCGCGCGGCAGCACGGTCAGGCCGATGCCGCTGGCCACCATGTGGCGGATGGTCTCCAGCGACGAACCTTCAAAAGTACGCTGCATGCCATTGCCCGGCGCCGAGAAGCGCGCCATTTCCGGACACACTTCCAGCACCTGATCGCGGAAGCAGTGGCCGTTACCGAGCAACAGCATGTTCTCGGTCTTGAGGTCGTCGGCGGGGATGGTGCGGCGCTTGGTCCAGGGATGTTGCGATGGCATCGCCACCACAAACGGTTCGTCGTACAACACTTGCATCGCCATGCCGTGCTCGGGCAGTGGCAGCGCCATGATGGCGGCGTCCAGCTCGCCCTGGCGCAGCATCTCCAGCAGCTTGACGGTGAAGTTTTCTTGCAGGATTAAAGGCATCTGCGGCACTTTGTCGATCATGCCCTTGACCAGCGGTGGCAGCAGATAAGGGCCGATGGTGTAGATCACACCCAGACGCAGCGGGCCAGCCAGCGGATCCTTGTTCTGCTTGGCCAGTTCCTTGATGGCGGCGGTTTGTTCGAGCACGCGCTCGGCCTGGGCGACGATTTGCGCGCCCAGCGGCGTGACCGAGATTTCGGCGCCGCCCCGTTCAAACAGGACCACGCCCAATTCATCTTCCAGTTTCTTGATGGCGACCGACAGCGTAGGCTGGGCGACATAACAGGCTTCGGCTGCGTGTCCGAAGTGTTTAGCCCTTGCCACGGCAACAATATATTTCAGTTCGGTCAGTGTCATGAATGTATTTGAACACAGGCGATGCTGGGATGCAATAAAGGAACGCCAAGTTGAGCTATTGTAGCGGAATGCTGTCGATATAATGCAGCGTAAACTTGAAAGGCGATGTATGTCCTCCACATTTGGTCCCGAAGAAGCCCAGGCGTATTTGCACAAGCTGCTGAAGGTGATGCACCACACCGGCGGTTCGGATTTATTCATTTCGGCCGACTTCCCACCGAGTATGAAATCGCAAGGCGCGATGAAGCCACTGAGCCAGCAGAAGCTGACTGGTAGCGTGACGCGCGCGCTGGCGCTGTCGATCATGAATGAGAAGCAGCAGCGCGAGTTCGAGACTGAACTGGAATGCAACTTTGCCATCTCGCTACCGGACGTGTGCCGCTTCCGCGTCAACGTCTACGTGCAGCAGCAGAATGTGGCAATGGTGATACGCACGATTGCCTCCGAGATCCCGTCGCTGGAAAAACTTCAACTGCCTGAAGTCCTCAAGGACATCATCATGACCAAGCGCGGCCTGGTGCTGGTGGTGGGCGGCACCGGCTCCGGCAAGTCGACCACGCTGGCGGCGATGATCGATCACCGCAACGCCAACTCGGCCGGCCACATCATCACGGTCGAAGATCCGGTCGAATATGTGCATAAAAACAAAGGCTGTCTGATCACGCACCGCGAAGTCGGCGTCGACACGCTGTCATGGCACAACGCGTTGAAGAACACGCTGCGCCAGGCGCCGGACGTGATCCTGATCGGCGAGATCCGCGACACCGAAACCATGGAGCACGCGATCGCGTTTGCCGAGACCGGGCACCTGTGTCTGGGCACGCTGCACGCCAACAACGCCAACCAGACCATGGACCGCATCATCAACTTCTTCCCCGAGGAGCGGCGCGCGCAGTTGCTGATGGACCTGTCGTCGAATCTGCGCGCGATCGTGTCGCAGCGCTTGATACGCACCGAGGACGGCAAGGGCCGCAAGGCCGCGATTGAAATCCTGCTCAACACGCCGACCATCGCCGAGATGATCTTCAAGGGCAATTTCCAGTCGATCAAGGAAATCATGGCCAAGTCGCGCGAGCTGGGCATGTGTACTTTCGACCAGGCGCTGTTCGAACTTTATAATAAGGGCTATATCGCCTACGAAGAAGCGCTGCGCAACGCCGATTCGGCCAATGGCCTGCGGCTGCAGATCAAGCTGCATGGCGGCCGCGCGGAACCAAGCGAAGGTGGCGGCGCGTTTGGCGCGCTGAGCATCGAAGAAGACAAACCTGAAGACGAAGAATCCAAGACCTGACCATGCCTCAATTTGAAGACAAGATTTGTACCCGCGCCGAACTGGCCGCACGCGTTGCCGCACTGCCCAAGCCGGTGGTGTTGACCAACGGCGTATTCGACATCCTGCACCGCGGCCACGTCACCTATCTGGCGCAGGCACGCGCGCTGGGCGCATCGCTGGTGGTGGCGGCCAATACCGACGCTTCCGTCAAGCGACTGGGCAAGGGCGACGACCGTCCGCTCAACAACTGCGCCGACCGCATGGCGGTGCTGGCGTCGCTGGAGTCGGTCAGCCTGGTGGTGGACTTTGACGAAGACACCGCGCTGGAAGTGGTGCAGCAAGCGCGTCCCGAAATCTACGCCAAGGGCGGCGATTACCAGATGGACGCCATCCCCGAAGGCAAAGCCGTGATCGCCTACGGCGGCGAAGCGGTCGCCATCGATTTTGAGCACGACCGTTCGACCACCAAGCTGCTGGCCAAGGTACGCTCGTTCAAATGAGGATCATCCTGATCCTGGTGGCGGTGCTGGCCTTCCTGCTGGCGTTGTGGGGGCCGCCGCTGATGGTCGCGCGCAAATTCTGGCTGCGCAACAATCCTTGGGCCTTCCGCAACCTGCGCTTCGTATTGCCGGCGCAGCTGATCGCCGCCGTCGCGCTCGCGTTTGCCGCCGAATTCTCCGGCCTGCGCAACCCCGCCGCCATCATGGCCGCCACCACGCTGCTGGTCGGCCTGCTCGGCGCCGGCCTGCTGGCCCTGCTCGCCCTGTGGGGCGCCCGCCGTTAAATAAGAGGGGCCGCTCCGCGAGGTGCGGCGAAAAGACGGGGTCAGGTCCATCATTTCTACACGAGCTGGGCTTTAGCGGTACACTCGCTGGCATGGCCACTCACGAAATCGATCTGCGCAGTTACGACACGCCGTTCTCGGATGCGCATGACTACGCCCAGATGGTCCTGCCGCTCAAGGGCCGGCTGACGCTGGACATCAACGGCAACAGCGGCCTGCTGCATCCGTTGCGCGCGGCCTATATCGCGCCGGGCCTGGTGCACACGCAGTTTTCGCACGAAGCGAATGCCTCGCTGATCCTGGATTTCGACCTGGCCGCCGTTTCGCCCGAAACTGCGGGCCGATTGTCCGAGCGGCCGTTCACACCGATTAGCGAAGCCACCAGCAAGCTGGTCGACTTCATGGGCATGCTGCAGGCGCAAGGCTCGGCCAGCGCCGGTGTGCTGGCCAACTGGACACCGTTGCTGCTGGAATCGTTGACGGCGCAAACCATCCGTCCCGTCTCGCGCCTGCAAGCCGCGTTGACGCGCTTTGAAGCACAGCCCGGCCAGCCGTGGAATACCGACAGCATGGCCAAGCTGGCCTGCATGAGCGTCAGCAGCCTGCATCGCGTATTCCGTGAAGAGCTGGACACCACGCCGCAAGCCTGGCTGAACGCGATGCGCCTGCGCTACGTCTGTCGCCAACTGGTGGAATCCTCGCTGCCGATCGCGCAACTGGCCACCTTGGCCGGCTACGCCGATCAGAGCGCGCTGACGCATGCTATGCGGCGCGCGATGGACATCACACCGCTGGCCTACCGCAAGCAGAATCAGACAAAAATCCGCTAGTCCCACACAATCCTCATCGGCCGTGCGCCGCCACAATGCTGTTCAAAAGGAGAATCAGCATGTGGTATGGCGTGTTATGCGGCCTTGCGGCCGGAGCCTTCTGGGGCACGATCTTTGTGATGCCGCGCTGGCTGGCGGCGTTTTCGCCGATGGAGCTGGCGCTGGGACGCTATCTGGCCTATGGGCTGATCACGCTGGTGTTGCTGTTGCCGCGTCTGCGCGGCCTGCTACGCCGGTTGACGCGGGCCGATTGCGCGGTGCTGCTGCGCCACGCGCTGGCCGGCAACATCGTGTACTACCTGCTGCTGTCGGGCGGCGTGCAACTGGCGGGTGTGGCGCCAGCGTCGCTGATTATCGGTCTGCTGCCGTTGAGCGTGACCTTGCTGGGACGGCGCGATCATGGCGCGCTGCCGCTGCGTCAGCTGGTCTGGCCGCTGGCGCTGGTGGTGGCGGGCATAGTCTGCATCAACGTCGATGTGTTCAACCATGCGGCATCACAGCAGATGGCTTGGCCGCGCGTGGCGCTGGGCATGCTGGGCGCGTTTGGTGCGCTGCTGTGCTGGACTTGGTACGCGGTCGATAACGCGCGCTTTCTCAAGCGGAATCCGCATTACAGCGGCGCCGAGTGGTCCGGCCTGTATGGCTTGAGTACCGGCTTGGTGGCGCTGGCGATGGGTGTGATCGCGCTGGCGGTCGGCGGTGTCGGCGGGCCGGGCGAGGGCGGCGTGATGCGCGATTGGTTGCGCTTCTGGAGCGTGGTCAGCCTGGTGGCGCTGGGCGCGTCGGTGATCGGCAACCAGCTGTGGAATCTCGCCAGCCGGCGCGTGCCGGTTACGCTGTCCGGGCAACTGCTGTTGTTTGAGACCTTGTTCGGCCTGCTGTACGGTTTTGTTTATCAGCAGCAGATGCCGCGTCCTCTGGAGCTGACGGCGATTGTGTTGCTGATCGCCGGGGTGGCCGGCTCGGTATGGCTGCACGCGCGGCCGGCGCCACATCAATCCGACGGCGGTGCCGGGACTTCGTGCACGTCGCGCACCTCGACGTGACCGGTGAATTCGGTGCGCTTGAGAGCATCGTGCACCGACACGCTGACCAGCTTGACCAACTGCTGCGCCAGCGCACCCTTGTTCTCATCCTGCAGGACGCCGCGCAGTTCGCCGCGCTCGTCAGCTATCTTCTGCTTGCTGTAGGTGGTGCGCTGCGAAATCACCTGCAGCGTGGCCGGATCGATCTGCCACACCGTGATGTAGGAGTAGGGCGCGGCGTAGCTGTTGGCGTACACCGTATCGTGGTTCAGCGTCGCCACCTCCGGGCCGGCGGTGGAGCGCGCGTTGGTGGAGCAGGCGCTGTCGGCCGACTGGCATAGCGGCTTGAGCAACAAGCCCATGCCTTCCAGATTGGCCGCCATATCATCCTTGTCAAGCGCGCGGTAAGCGGGCGTGACGACGATGACGCGCTCCCACGCGGTCCGCTGCGGCTGCTGTTTCAGATAGTCGAGCACGGCGTCCAGACTGGCCTGGCCGCGCTGCTCATGTGGCGTGGTGCGCAGGTTCGGCGGCCGCATCGCGATGGTGATGCGCTGGCTGCCGGGATAGGCCGTCTCCACCATGGCATCGAGATCGCGCAGTACCAGCTTGTTGAGCAGATTGTCGGCCACCGGCAGCGCGGTGCGCTTATAGGGCGACATGTTCGAGCCGATGCCTTGCTCTTCGATGACGACGTTAAACGTGTCGCCCAGTGCGGCGATCAGCACATAAGTGGGCTGCTGGCCGTATGCGTCCGGCGGCAGACTGATGGTGAGCAGGCAGAGCAGGGACAGCAGACGGCGCATGAACGGACTCCGGTGTCAGGAGCCACCATCATAGCCGTTCTGGCGCCAGGCTTCGAATACCACCACCGCCACCGTATTGGACAGGTTCATGCTGCGGTTGTCCGGACGCATCGGCAGGCGGATGCGCTGCGCCGGCGCGAAATTTTCGCGCAGCGCCACCGGCAGGCCGGCGGTTTCGGAGCCGAACACGAATACATCGCCCGGCTGGAACTGGCATTGCGCGAACGGCGACGAGCCGTGCGTGGTCATGGCGAACATGCGGCTTGGATCGGGTTGCAGCGCGGCCAGGAAAGCATCCCAGTCCTTGTGTACTTTCATGCGGGCGTACTCGTGGTAATCGAGGCCGGCGCGTTTCAGTTTGGAGTCTTCCAGCGGGAAGCCCAGCGGTTCGATCAGATGCAACTGGGCGCCGGTGTTGGCGCACAGGCGGATGACATTGCCGGTGTTCGGCGGAATTTCTGGATGGACCAGGACGACGTGGAACAAAGCGTTCTCCTTGTATAAATCAATGTGGCGGCGTGCGGGCGAACACGAAGTTGCTCACCTGCGCGGCGCCATGGCGTTTCAATGTGGCCGCCAGTTCGTTCAGCGTGTGGCCGCTGGTCATCACATCGTCGACGACGCCGATGTGACGGCCGGCCACCAGCGCCGCATCCGGCACCACGAAGGCGCCGGCGATGTTCTGCTGGCGCTGGTCGGGCGCGACGCTGCTCTGGGCGGCGGTATCCTGCACGCGCAGCACCAGCCGGGCATGCAGCGCCACGCCCATGCAGCGTGCCAGCGGCCGGGCGATCTCCAGCGCCTGGTTGTAGCCGCGCTCGGCCAAACGACGCGGCCCCAGCGGTACCGGGCACAGCAGCGCGGGCAGGACCAGATCCGGCGTGCGCAGCGCAACATCGCGCAGCAGACCGGCAAACAGCGGCGCCAGCGCCAGCCGATGACCAAACTTCAGCTGCAACACCAACTGATCAACCGGCAGCGCGTAATCGGCCGCCACCAGCGTGCGATCGAACGCCGGCGGCTCCGCCAGACACGCGCCGCACAGCCAACTCAGCCAACCGCCGAGCTCGTGTTCAATTTCCGGACCTGACCCCGGAGTGGACATGTCCACTTCGGGGTCAGGTCCGGAAAGTGGACACGGGCTGGGCAGTGGGTTGGCGCAGCGGGGGCAGCGGGGGCGTGTGGTGGCGAGGCATTGGTGGATGCAACCGGGGCAGACGGCGGCGTCGCTGGCACCGCCGCACAGGGCGCAGGCGCCTGGCAGCAGGTGCCGCAGCAGCCAGCGGCCGGCGCTTGTCGCGATCGCTATCTTGCTATTCATGCCACGCTCCCGCTGCTGAAAACCGGCCCGGTCGTCGTCGCGATGGCGTGCAACCATGTACACTGCCGACATTATCGCATTACGACTCCTGTTTACCCATGCAAGTCCCCGCTAATCCCCCGAAACTGAGCGCGCCGATCGATCTGGAGCGCGTGCGCAAGCTGTTTTCCCGCCCTGAACGCGTCGCCGCCGCCGATTTCCTGCGCCGCGAGATATCTTCCCGCATGTTCGATCGGCTGGAATTGATTAAAATAGCGCCTTCGCGCGTTTTGGATGCCGGTTGCGGCTCCGGTGCCGATTTGCCTTTGTTGCAAAAATCATATCCGGCGGCGCAGATCCTTGGCATCGATGTGGCCGAGCCGATGTTGCGCGCGGCGCAGGGGCCGGGCGCCCGGCAATCATCGCTGAATCAGCTGTTGAGCAAGCTGTTGCCGTCGAAAAGCGGGGTCGACCTGCTGTGCGGCGATTTTGCCGATTTGCCGCTGGGACCGAACTCGCTGGATCTGGTCTGGTCCAATCTGGCACTGCACTGGCATCCTCAGCCGGATCGGGTGTTTGCCGAGTGGCGCCGCGTGCTGCGCGTGAACAGTCTGCTGATGTTTTCCTGCTTCGGCCCGGATTCGCTGCGCGAGCTGCGCCACGCGTTTGCCGAGGCCGACCTGGCGCCGCACGTGTTGCCGTTTGTCGATATGCACGATTTCGGCGATCAATTGGTCGAGGCCGGCTTTTCGACGCCGGTGCTGGACATGGAAACCATCACGGTGACCTATGACACGCCACAGGCGTTGCTGGCCGATGTGCGCGCGCTGGGCGGTAATCCGCTCACCACGTTGCGTCGCAGCATGATGGGCAAGGCGGCCTGGCAGCGCATGCTGGACACGCTGGAACGCGGCCGCCGCAGCGACGGCAAACTGGGCCTGACCTTTGAAGTTATCTACGGCCACGCCTTCCGGCCGGCGCCCAAGGTCACCGCCAAGGGCGAGGCGATTATCCGTTTCGATCCGCCGCGCAAGCCGCGCTCGTAGTGGATTTCATGTTGCCATGCGGCGTAAAGCCGTATGGCAACGAAATAGTTAATTGCTTGATGTGCCACGTTTTTGTTCTATATAATCAATCACTAACTTTGCCGCCTAGGCAAATCCAGGTTACATCGAGCACGAACGAGCAGTTGCATTAAGCAGAATCGCGCATCAGGGCACCGATGCGATGTTGTTTAAGGAGCGTCGCCGGTTCAGTTCACCGATAGCCGGTAAGACGTTAAAAAAATATTTTAATTTCTTGGGCAGTTGGGGAAAACATGATACTTGCGAAGCGACTTCAAGCGTTGATGCTCGGGCTGGCGGTGCTGGCCACGGGCATTCCAGCGTGGGCAGCTGACACCGCAGCCACCACAGCCGGCACTTATGGCCCGGCCACCGGCGGCACCGGCGGACCGATCGCCGGCGAATTGACATTGCAACCTCCCGCCACCCAAATCGCTTCCCAAGTCTACGACCTGCACAACTGGATGATGGTGGTGTGCCTGGTCATCTTCGTCGCCGTGTTCGGCGTGATGTTTTATTCCATCTTCAAGCACCGCAAGTCGCTGGGCCACAAGCCGGCCACCTTCCACGAATCCACCGCAGTGGAAATCGCCTGGACCATCGTGCCGTTCCTGATCGTGATCGGCATGGCGCTGCCGGCTACCCGCACCGTGGTCGGCATGAAGGACACTTCCAACGCCGACATCACCATCAAGGTCACCGGCATGCAGTGGAAGTGGGGCTACGATTATCTGAAGGGCGAGGGCGAGGGCATTTCCTTCTTGTCCAACCTGTCGACCCCGCGCGCGCAAGTGGGCGCGCCCGGCTTCGAGCCGACCGAGAAGCGCGGCGACAATTATCTGATGGAAGTGGATAACGAGGTGGTGGTGCCGGTGCATCGCAAGATCCGCCTGATCACCACCGCCAACGATGTGATCCACTCGTGGTCGATCCCGGCCTTCGCGGTCAAGCAGGATGCGATTCCGGGCTTCGTGCGCGACACCTGGTTCAAGGCCGAGCACACCGGCACCTTCCGTGGTTATTGCTCGGAACTGTGCGGCAAAGAACACGCCTTCATGCCGATCGTGGTGCGGGTGGTCAGCGATGCTGACTACAAGACCTGGGTCGACACCAAGAAGAAGGAAATGGCGGCGCTGGCCGACGATCCTACCAAGACCTGGACCATCGATGAGCTGAAAACCAAGGGCGAAAAAGTCTACAACACCAACTGCGCGGTCTGCCACCAGGCCAATGGCCGCGGCACGCCGGGCATGTTCGCGGCGCTGGACGGCTCGCCGGTGGTCAACGGTCCTAAAGCGGAGCAGATCCACGTTCTGCTGAACGGCAAGAAGAGCGGGAAGTTCCCCGCCGAAATGCCAGCATGGAAGCAACTGTCGGATACGGATATCGCGGCTGTCATTACCTACACCCGCAATAGCTGGACGAACAAGGCAGAGGAAAACATCGTTCAACCAGCCGAAGTTGTGGCTGCACGTAAGTAATCAGGAGCGTTACAGATGAGCACAACTACTTTGGACCACGGTCACGATCATGGTCATGACCATGCGCACCATGACCATCCGCACGGCCCGTCGCGCTGGCTGTTCGCCACCAACCACAAGGATATCGGCACGCTGTACCTGTGGTTCTCGTTCATCATGCTGCTGTCCGGCGGCGTGTTGGCGCTGATGATCCGCACCGAGCTGTTCAAGCCCGGCCTGCAATTCTTCCAGCCTGAATTCTTCAACCAGCTGACCACCATGCACGGTCTGGTGATGGTGTTCGGCGCCATCATGCCGGCCTTCGTCGGCTTCGCCAACTGGATGATTCCGTTGCAGATCGGCGCTTCCGACATGGCGTTCGCGCGCATGAACAACTTCTCGTTCTGGCTGCTGCCGCCGGCCGCGCTGCTGCTGGCCGGTTCGTTCTTCGTGCCGGGCGGCGCCACCGCCGCCGGCTGGACCCTGTACGCGCCGCTGTCGACCCAGATGGGCATGGGCATGGACATGGGTATCTTCGCGATGCACTTGATGGGCGCCTCGTCGATCATGGGTTCGATCAACATCATCGTCACCATCCTGAATATGCGCGCGCCCGGCATGACGCTGATGAAAATGCCGATGTTCTGCTGGACCTGGCTGATCACCGCCTATCTGCTGATCGCCGTGATGCCGGTGCTGGCCGGCGCCATCACCATGACGCTGACCGACCGCCACTTCGGCACCACCTTCTTCAACGCCGCCGCCGGTGGCGATCCGGTGATGTACCAGCACATCTTCTGGTTCTTCGGCCACCCCGAGGTGTACATCATGATTCTGCCGGCGTTCGGCATCGTGTCGCAGATCCTGCCGGCGTTCGCGCGCAAGCAGCTGTTCGGCTACGCATCGATGGTGTACGCCACCGCGTCGATCGCGATCCTATCCTTCATCGTCTGGGCGCACCACATGTTCACCACCGGCATGCCGGTGACGTCGCAGCTGTTCTTCATGTACGCCACCATGCTGATCGCGGTGCCGACCGGCGTCAAAGTGTTCAACTGGATCGCCACCATGTGGCGCGGCTCGATGACGTTTGAAACCCCGATGCTGTTCGCGGTCGGCTTTATCTTCGTGTTCACCATCGGCGGCTTCACCGGCCTGATCCTGGCGGTGACCCCGATCGACATCCAGTTGCAGGACACCTACTACGTGGTGGCGCACTTCCACTACGTGCTGGTGGCTGGCTCGCTGTTCGCGCTGTTCGCCGGTTTCTACTACTGGTCGCCGAAATGGACCGGCCATATGTACAACGAGTTCCTGGGCAAGACCCACTTCTGGGCCTCGCTGATTACCTTCAACGTCACCTTCTTCCCGATGCACTTCCTCGGCCTGGCCGGCATGCCGCGCCGCTACGCCGATTATTCGGCGCAGTTCACCGATTTCAACATGATCGCCTCGATCGGTGCTTTCGGTTTCGGTCTGTCGCAGGTGTTCTTCCTGTTCTTCGTGGTGCTGCCAACCATACGCGGCGGTAAAAAGGCGGAAGCCAAGCCATGGGAAGGCGCCGAAGGGCTGGAGTGGACCGTGCCGTCGCCGGCGCCGTTCCATACGTTCGAAACGCCACCTGAGTTCAAATAATCATGAGCGGCCAGAACAAGCCGAATAATGTCCGCACCGCTCTGCTGCTGGGCGGGCTGGTGCTGTTCTTCTTTGTGTCGGTGTTTGTCAAGCGCATCTGGCTGAGCTGACATGGGCACCAATCGCGCGCTGCTGGGCAAGCTGATCATCATCGCGGTGGCGATGTTCGGCTTTGCCTATGCGCTGAATCCGTTCTACCGCCAGATCTGCGAGGCGCTGGGCTTGAACGTGCTGACGCAGAAGGATGGCACGGTGGACCGCCCGGTCAACTCGCAGGTGGACCTGAGCCGCAGCGTCACGGTTGAGCTGGACGGCAATGCGCAGGGACCGTGGCGCTTTCGTCCGACAGTGAGCAACATCAGCGTGCATCCGGGTGAGCTGACCACGGTGGTGTATGAAGTGGTCAACACCCAGAAGCGCGAGATGCATGCGCAGGCGATCCCGAGTTATGCGCCGCAGAACGCGACGCCGTATTTCAAGAAAGTGGAGTGCTTCTGCTTCCAGCAGCAGACCCTGAAGGCGAACGAGGCGCGGCAAATGCCGGTGGTGTTTTACATCGATCCCAAGCTGCCGAAAGAGGTCAAGACCATCACGCTGTCGTACACCTTCTTCGAGGTTGGCGGCGGGCTGGTGAAGACGGCGGCCAACTGAGATGGCGGACAAACCGGGCTTTCTGTATGCGCTGAAGGCTGTGCTGTGGTCGTTTGTGGGCTTGCGCCGCAAGCGCGATTTCGATGCGGACCAGCAGGGGCTGAATCCGGTACACATCATCATCGCGGCGCTGCTGGCGGTGGCGCTGTTCATAGGGTTACTGATAACAATCGTCAAATTCGTAGTAGCTAAATAGTGATGGGGAGATGAAGATGAGTTCAAATAACGCCGCTGCGCCGTACTATTTCGTGCCGGGGCCATCGCGCTGGCCGCTGCTGGCGGGCCTGTGCCTGCTGATCACCATGGCCGGCGCCTCGGCCTGGGTCAACGATGTGTCGTGGGGGCCGGTGGCCAACCTGCTGGGCATCGTCGGCACGCTGATCGTGCTGTACTTCTGGTTTGGCGACGCCATCAAGGAATCCGAGGGCGGCTTGTACAGCCAGCGCATCGACCATTCCTATCGCTGGTCGATGAGCTGGTTTATCTTCTCCGAGGTGATGTTCTTCGGCGCCTTCTTCGGCGCACTGTTCTATGCGCGCACCATCAGCATGCCGTGGCTGGGCGATATGGATCACAAATTCATCTGGCCGGACTACGCGCCGCACTGGGGTGGCGCCAGCCCGGCCGGCACGGTGGAAGAATTCCACACCATGGGCCCGTTCCCGATCCCGACCATCAACACCGCGCTGCTGCTGACCTCGGGCGTGACGCTGACCATCGCCCACCACGCGCTGCGCGCCGGCCATCGCGCACAGACCGCGATCTGGCTGTTTGCCACCATCCTGCTGGGGGCGGTATTCATGGGCTTCCAGGCGTATGAATATCACCACGCTTACACCGAACTGAACCTGAAGCTGACCTCGGGCATCTATGGCTCCACTTTCTTCATGCTGACCGGTTTCCACGGCTTCCACGTGACCATGGGCGCGATCATGCTGTCGGTGGTGCTGTACCGCGTGCTGAAGGGCCACTTCACGCCGGATAACCACTTCGCGTTTGAAGGCGCGGCCTGGTACTGGCACTTTGTGGACGTGGTCTGGCTTGGCCTGTACATCGTCGTGTATTGGCTGTAAGCGCTATAATGGCAGGCACAAAAGCCGCACTCCGGTGCGGCTTTTTTTATCCGACGCGGATGCCGGTGGGGTGGATATAGCCCATGCGGTAGGCCAGCAGAATCAGCAGGAACAGCGTGATCGACAACGCTACCCGCAGCGCCAGCGCGCGCACGGTGTTGTTGCTGCGGCCCTTGTCGCGCATCAGGAAGAACCAGGCCGAACCCAGGCTGCCGAGGATCAGGATGAACGCGATGGCGACGGCAATTTTCATGGCATCAGGAGTGGCGATTTGATCGAGGTTCCATTGTAATGGCGTTCCGCTTTAAATTGATTCCTTTCGTCGCCACGGCGCTGGTGGTGACGCTGGGCATACAGCTGGGTAACTGGCAGACCCGCCGCGCCGAGCAAAAGATCGCGCTGCAGCAAAAGCTGTCCTTGGGCGCGCAGGCGGCGCCGCTGACGCTGAACGGCGTGCCGCTGGCGGCCGATGCCGTGGCGTGGCGCCGCGTCATGCTGAGCGGCGAATTCGTGCGCGGCTGGCCGGTATATCTGGACAATCGGCCGTATCAGGGGCGCGCCGGTTTCTATCTGCTGATGCCGTTTAAACTCGCCGGCTCCAATATGCATGTGCTGGTGGCGCGTGGCTGGTTGCCGCGCGATCCGCAAGTGCGCGACAAGCTGCCGCCGCTGCAAACGCCTGAGGGCACCGTCACGCTGCAGGGCGTGGCGCGGCATGATGCCGGTCATGTGATGGAACTGGCCGCCACGCCGACGCTGACCCCGAACGCCATCGTGCAGAATGCCGATCCGCTGCAACTGGCCAAGGACAGCGGCCTGACCATGCAACCGTTCGTGGTCGAGCAAAGCGCGCCGGCGCAGCCGGGCGGCGACGATGTGCAATTGGTGCGCGACTGGCCGGCGCCGTCGCTGGGCGTGGAAAAACATCAGGGCTACGCCTTCCAGTGGTATGCGCTGTCGGCGATGGCCGTTGTCTTTTTTGTTGTGAATGGATTCAGACGTGGAAAAACCAAATAACCCGGTTGGCCGTGGCCGCTGGAAATTGCTGGCTGTGCTGGCGGTGTGCGCGGCGCCGCTGCTGGCGTCGTACTTTACTTACTACGTTGTCAAACCCAAAGGTGGGGCAACCAATTACGGCGCGCTGATCGATCCGCGCGCCTACCCGATCCCCGCCATGGCCAGCACCACGCTGGACGGCAAGCCGGCGAAACTGGAGGATTTCAAGGGCAAATGGATTATGCTGAAGGTGGGGCCGTCCGATTGCACGCAAGCCTGCCAGGATCAGTTGTTCGCGATGCGTCAGCTGCGCACCATGCAGGGCAAGGAAATGGAGCGCATCGAGCGGGTTTGGCTGATTACCGATAACCAGCCGCTGGAAACCATGCTGCTGCGCGTGAACGACGGCACCCGCATGCTGCGCGCGCCGGCTGCGGCGGTGGATCATTGGCTGCCGCTGGAACCCGGTGTGGCCGATCGCGCGTCCGATCATGTGTACCTGATCGACCCGCTGGGCAATCTGATGATGCGCTTCCCGGCCGGCGCGGTGTCCAGCGATATCGAGAAGGTCAAGCGGGTCCACAAGGACATCGCCAAACTGTTGAAAGCTTCCGCAATAGGTTAGTCATGCATCTCACTCTCGCTCAAATGGCCATTACCGCGCTGATGATCGCGCTGCTGCCGGCCGCCATCGTCTGGACTTCGTCGGACGCCAACAAATACCGCAAGCTGGTCTGGGTCTGCGTATTCCTGACGCTGGACCTGATCGTGTTCGGCGCCTTCACCCGCCTGACCGATTCCGGCCTCGGCTGCCCGGACTGGCCGGGCTGCTACGGCGCCGCCAATCCCTTCATCGCGCACGAGCAGATCGTGGCGGCGGAGGCGCTGATGCCGACCGGGCCGGTGACGGTATTCAAGGCGTGGGTCGAGATGATCCACCGCTATCTGGCGATGACCATCGGTGTGCTGATCGTGGCGATGATGGCGCAAAGCTGGAACCAATGGCTGAAGCAGCGCCGCCCGGAGTACGCGCCGTGGATGCCGACCGCGCTGTTGCTGGCGGTGTGCCTGCAAGGCGCGTTCGGCGCCTGGACCGTGACGCTGAAGCTGCAGCCGGTGATCGTCACCACCCATCTGCTGCTGGGCATGGGGCTGCTGGCCATGCTGGTGTGGTACGGCGGCCGCCAGAATCATCTGGCGTCGCCGCGCACCGTGGTCAGCGCCTCGGCGCCGGCGATGCGCAATATCCGCATCTTTGCCGCGCTGGCGGCGGTCGCGCTGCTGGTGCAACTGGCGCTGGGCGGCTGGACCAGCACCAATTACGCCACGCTGGCCTGTACCGATTTCCCGCTGTGCGGCGGCAAGCTGGTGCCGGAGATGGACTTCGAGCACGGCTTCACGCTGTGGCGCGAGCTGGGCAAGACGGCGGCCGGCCACTATCTGCCGTTCTCGGCGCTGACGGCGATCCATTGGGTGCACCGGAATATGGGCTTTATCGTGGCGCTGGTGGCCGGCTACGCGGCGTGGCGCGCCTGGGGCCACGATACCCTGCATAAAACCGCGCGCAACATCGCGCTGGTGCTGGTGGCGCAGCTGGCCACCGGCATCGCCACCATCTATCTGAGTTTCCCGCTGACAATTGCTGTATTGCACAACGCGGGGGCCGCGCTGCTGGTACTTTTGCTGACCATGTTAAACTACAAGGCTAAGTACCAATATGACGTTGCCAAAAAGGCAGCGTCAGGCAGTGCACATCCGCCTGCGTCAACGGTACGGCATTGACTCTGCAACCCTCATGACCACGCAAACCGTAACCACCAAACATCAGAGCCGCGCCTCGCAATTCTGGGCGCTGACCAAACCGCGCGTCACTCAGCTGGCCGTGTTCTGTGCCGTCATCGGCATGTTCCTCGGCACGCCGGATGGATTGCCGGATTGGCAACTGGTGCTGTGGGCCACGGTGGGCATCTGGCTGTTGACCGGGGCGGCGTTTGCCGTCAACTGCCTGGCCGAGCGCGAGATTGACGCCCGCATGGCGCGCACCGCGCGGCGGCCGATGGCGCTGGGCGATATTTCGGTCGGGCAGACGGTGGTGTTTGCGCTGGTGATTGGCGGCGCCGGCATGTGGGTGTTGTATAACAAGGTCAATCCGTTGACCATGTGGCTGACCTTTGTCACTTTCCTCGGCTACGCCATCATTTACACCATGATCTTGAAGCCGGCCACGCCGCAGAACATCGTTATCGGTGGTCTGTCGGGGGCGATGCCGCCGGCGCTGGGCTGGGCCGCCGTCGCCAACGAGGTGCCGATGCAGGCGTGGCTGCTGGTGATGATTATCTTCGTCTGGACCCCGCCGCATTTCTGGGCGCTGGCGCTGTACCGTCGCGATGATTACGCCAAGTCCGGGCTGCCGATGCTGCCGGTTACGCATGGCATGCAGTTCACCCAATTCCACGTCTGGCTGTATTCGATCGCGCTGGCGGCCACCACGCTGCTGCCGTATGCGGTGCAGATGAGCGGCCTGATCTACCTGATCAGCGCGGTGATCCTGAACGCGGTGTTCCTGCGTCACGCGTGGAAAATCTACCGCCACTACACCGACCTGATCGCCCGCAAGGCGTTTGCCTGGTCGATCATCTACCTCGGCCTGCTGTTCGTGGCCTTGCTGGTGGACCACTACATCAAACTCTGATTGCTGCCACTGAACACACGCGATGCTGACCGGATCCGGCGCCATGTGGCGGCGGCCGATGCCGCGCGCTTTCTGCATCCGGTGCAGCGCGCCTTGCTGCACAGTCGCGGCTGGCTGAGCATGCTGGCGCCGCGCGCGGCCGGCGGCGCGGAATTGCCGCTGCCGCAGGCGGTGCGGCTGGAGGAGGCGGTTGCGGCGGTCGATGGCAGCATGGGCTGGGTGTTGACGCTGTGCGCCGGCGCCGGCTGGTTTGCCGGCTTCCTGCCGCCGCATGTGGCGCGCGACATCATCGGCACGCGGCGCGTGTGTGTTGGTGGCAGCGGCGCGCCGACCGGCGTGGCCGAGGAGGAGGGTGACGGTTACCGCATCACGGGCGCCTGGGACTTCGCCAGCGGCGCGCCGATGGCCACGCATTTCACGCTGAACGCGGTGCTGCAACGTGCCGGCCAACCGCTGCTGGACGCTCAGGGTGCGCCGCGCGTGCGCGCCTTCATCGTGCCGGCGGCGCAGGTGCAAATGCTGCCGTCATGGCAGTGCATGGGCATGCGCGCCAGCGGCACGCATCGCTACCGCATCGATGCGCAATGGGTGCACGCCGATCACGGTTTCACCATCAGCCCGGACGCGGCCACCGCGCCGGGTCCGCTGTACCGCTACCCTTTCTACTCGCTGGCCGACGTCACGCTGAGCGCCAGCATCGCCGGCATGGCCTCGCATTTCCTGCAACTGGCGCGTGAGCAGATTGTGCGTCGCAAACGCCATGAGGTCAGCCTGCTGGACACACACGCACAAGCACTGGCCGACGCGCGCATCCACTTTTTTGCTATGCTGGACAGCAGCTGGGCGCAAGTCGAGTCCGGCAAGACGCTGGACGCGGCGACCATCGCCGCCGTGCGCGCCGCCTCGCTGGGATTGGTAGGCGCCGCGCGCGCCGCCGTGAACACGCTGTATCCGTACTGCGGCCTGTGGGCAGCCGAAGAAGCCAGCCCGCTCAACCAGGTCTGGCGCGACTTCCACACCGCCGCCCAGCACCCGCTGTTACTCCCCTAAGTTATTTTTGCTCACCCGTGTGGGCACGACTTGAATCGACCGATGCTTTCGCGACCATAGACTGCAATGTCGTGGAGACACTCAGACCGGCACCTGCGATGAGCACCAATTCCAAGTTGGTTGTAGGGGCGATTGGATGCATGTCAAACCCCGACTTTATTGACTATCAGATCAAGTAGTCTGCGGTGCCAAGGCGTGTCCGAAAGGTATTTCTCTCTGGTTGTGTACAGGGATTGCCCCCTCCCATTGGTATGATCGGCCTGTAGAAATCCATCGCCTGTTTCGAGGGTTTTTATGACTGTTTCCAGGGCCAGACCGGTATCGCGCGCGATGCCCGTCGCTGTACGCCATAGGTGTTCGGATCTGGTGATTGCGGTGTGAATCTTTTCTTTGGTGTCGCTTTCGGTCATGATTGCCTCTTTGTGTGCAACTCAAGCATTGATGATGGCATCATGCTGCTTAGACCAGCCTGCGATAAAACAAGTTCAACTGAAAGACACGCCCCAATGAAAAAACTCCTAGCCTTTGTCCTGATTGCTGTTTCCCTGCTGGCCGGCTGCGGCGAGAAGCCGGGGGCGGCGGCGCCCAAGCAGGTGTTCCAGGGCACTGACCTGACCGGCGCCAACTTCGGTCGCGATTTCGCTTTGACCGACCATAACGGCAAGCCGCGCACCATGGCCGATTTCAAGGGCAAGGCGGTGATCATGTTCTTCGGCTATACCCAGTGCCCGGACGTGTGCCCGACCACCATGGCCGAGATGTCGGAAGTGATGAAGCAGCTCGGTCCGCAGGCCGAGCAGGTGCAAGTGCTGTTCGTCACCGTCGATCCCGAGCGCGACACGCAAAAGCTGCTGGCCGAATACGTGCCGGCCTTCGACAAGCGCTTCCTCGGCCTGTACGGCACCGCCGAGCAGACCGCCGCCGTCGCCAAGGAATTCAAGGTCATCTACAACAAGGTGCCGGGCACGACCAAGGGCAGCTATTCGATGGACCACACCGCCGCCAGCTATGTGTTCGACAAGGACGGCAAGCTGCGCTTGCTGCTGCGTCCCGGCCAGCCAACCAGCACCACCGTGCATGATCTGAAACTGCTGCTGTCCTGACCCCGGAGCCCCGCATGCAACAGCGCTTCCAGCCCTACACCCGCCTGGCCGCCACCATCCTGCTGGTGATCGGCTGCCTGACCGTGCTGCGGCCGTTCCTGGCCGCGATTCTGTTTGCCGCCGCCATCACCATCTCCAGCTGGCCGCTGTATCTGCGGCTGTTGGACAAGCTCAAGCAGCGCCGCACCATCGCCGCGCTGCTGATGAGCGTGGGCCTGACGCTGCTGATCATCGTGCCGCTGACGCTGGTGACCTGGAATATCGCCGACAACGCCTCCGATTTCTACGACCAGATCAAGGCCGGCCTGGGTAGCGGCACGCTGGACCCGCCGGCCTGGCTGAAGGATATTCCGGTGGTGGGGGAGTACCTCGACACCTATCTGAACAAATTGCTGCACAACCGCGAGGAATTGCTGAACGTGGCCAAGAACCTGCTGGAACCAGCGCGCCGGCTGCTGCTGGGCGGCGGCATGGTGCTGGGCAGCGGTGTGGCCCAGGTCAGCCTGGCGGTGTTTGTCAGCTTCTTTCTGTACCGAGATGGCCAGGCCATGCTGCGCGCATTGGCCATCGCCATGGACAAGCTGATCGGTGAACACAGCGTGGCGGTGGCCGACACCGTCAGCCGCACCGTGCGCGGCGTCATGTACGGCCTGCTGGGCACGGCACTGGCGCAGGCGGTGGTGGCCGCGATCGGCTTCCTGATCGCCGGCGTGCCGGCGGTGGCTCTGCTGTCGGTGGCCACCTTTTTGTTCTCGCTGATACCGGTCGGCCCGCCGCTGATCTGGGGCGGTGCCACCATCTGGCTGTTTAACCAGGGCAGCACCGGCTGGGCCATCTTCATGTTCGTATGGGGCATGTTCGTCATCAGCGGCGTCGACAACGTGGTCAAGCCGATGCTGATCTCGCGCGGCAGCGACCTGCCATTCATCCTGGTACTGCTGGGCGTGATGGGCGGCGTGCTGGCGTTCGGCTTTGTCGGCCTGTTCATCGGCCCGACCTTGCTGGCGGTGGCGCTGGGCCTGTTGCGCAACTGGACAGCTGCCCACCAGCCCTAGAAATTCAGCAGCTTGGCCGCCAGCTCGGGATTCAGGTGGCGCTCGAAAATGCGCTTCAGCGTGCCATCCTCGCGCATGGCGCGGATGGTCTGGCTGAAACGTTCGGCCAGCGCTTCGTCGATGTGTTGGCGCGACAGGATCAGGCCGCCGATCACGGCATCCTTGGGCGGCGCCCAGTCCATGATGCGCAGCGGTTCGCGCTTGAACAGCGGATACCAGCCGGTGCTGATCGCCATCACCGCGTGTACCCGGCCCACTTTGAACAGGCGCAGCAGCGCCTCGTAATCCGGCGCCTCGTAGACGCGGCCGCGCGCGCGCAACTGCGCCAGCCAGGCATCGTAGGCTTTGCCGTGGCGGAAGGATTTGATGACGCCGATTTTCAGCGCGGGATTGGCCAGGAAGTCATCCATGCTGTGCATGTTGTCCGGCGCCGAGGCTTGCAGCAGCACATAGTTGCGCTCGGCCAGATACGGCACCAGCCGGCCCATCTTCTCGCGCTCCGGCGTCGCCACCGCCGACACCGACATATCGATGCTGCCGCCGCTGAGTCCGGCCCAGATGCGCACCCGCGAATCGGTCAGCGCCTCGATGGTGCAGCCGAGCCGGCGCGCCACCTCGTCGACCACATCCTTGTCGATGCCGGTCCAGTGGCCGTCGGCGGTTTTGTAATAGAGCGCGCCGTATTCATAGAAAGCGCTGCGCAGATGGCCGCAGGTCGGGCCATGGTGGTCGGCGCTGGCCGCGCCGGACAGGCACAGCAGGGCACCGCAAACGATCAGCCGGGCTAACATGTCTCCTCCCTGGCGTCGGACGCCGGTCAGTCCTGGTCGGCGTTATCCTCGGTGTCATCCTTGGGGATGACCTTGACCAGCAGGATACGCGGGCCATTCATTTTCTTGGCGACGATGTCGAAACTGCGGAAACTGATGCGTTGTCCCTGTTTCGGGATATCGCCCAGCTTCAGCATGATCAGGCCGCCTACAGATTCTACCTCTTCCAGGCCCAGCTCCTCATTTTCGATATCGATACCCAGCGTGCGTTCCAGCGAGAAGATCGGCAGGCTGGCCTTGCCGATCAGCGTGCCGTCCGGCTGCTTCAGCCAATCGTTCTCGTTGAGGCGGAACTCGTCGTGGATCTCGCCCACCATCGCGCCCAGCAGATTATCGAGCGTGATGAAGCCGACCGGACGCTTGCCCTTCTCGCCGATCAGCGCGAAGTGCGGCGCGCCGTCGCGGAAGCGGCGGAACTGTTCCAGCGCCGGCGTGCGGGCGGAAATCGTCTCCACCGGACGCAGGAAAGGCACCAGATCGGTGACCGGCTTGCCGGACTGCATGGCAAAGAACAAGTCTTTCAGGTGCACCACGCCCAGCACCGTCTCGCCATCCTTATCGTAATACGGATAGCGGCTGAAGCGGTTGCGCAGCATGGCGTCCAGATTGTCCTGCAGCGGACGGGCGGCGTGCAGGCTGATCACCTCGTTAATCGGGCGCATCAGGTCCGACACCGCCAGATCGCTGAAATCCAGCGAGTGGGCCAGGATGTTGCGCTCGTCCTGATTGAATTTCTCGCCCGGCTGGCTGGTGCGCAGGATCAGCTTCAGCTCCTCCGTCGAATAGTGACTATCATGGCCGCCCTTGCCAGACAGGCCGGCCAGGCGCAGCACCATATTGGCGCTGGCGTTCAGCAGATAAATGAACGGATACATGGCCCAATAAAAGCCATACAGCGGCAGCGCGCTCCACAGACCGATCACCTCCGGCATGCGAATCGCCAGCGACTTTGGCGCCAGCTCGCCGACCACAATGTGAAGGAACGAGATCACACCAAACGCGAACACGAAAGCGATGCCATGCACCAGCTCGGGCGAAGTGATGCCGACAAAGGTCAACAGCGGCTCCAGCAGGCCGGCGAAGGCCGGTTCACCGACCCAACCGAGGCCCAGCGAAGCCAGCGTGATACCGAGCTGACAGGCCGACAGATAAGCATCCAGCTCGCCGTGCACCTTGCCGAGGATGCGCCCCCTTAATCCCTGAGTCTTGGCGATGGCGCGCACGCGCGTTTTTCGCAGAGTGACGATGCCGAATTCGGCCGCGACGAAGAAACCGTTCAAAGCGACCAGCAACAGGGCGAGAACGACAAGCAGGACATTTTGCATAGGGGCCGAGCGGCAGATTTCCGTAATTGAAACCTGCATCTTAAACGACTGCGCCCCCACACAGCGCAAAATCCACCATTTTCCCCAGTGAAATGTCCACTTCGGGGTCAGTTCTAAAAATCGGACATTGAATAGCGCGCTATTCAATGTCCGATTTTTAGAACTGACCCCGAAGTGGACACGAGGTGGGCCTTAGCGGCCGAAGCTTTGGGTGGTGCGGTCCAGGATGATGGCTAGCAGGACCACGCACAGGCCGCTCTCGAAGCCGAGGCCGACGTCGAGCTGCTGGATGCTGTTCAGTACTTCGCCGCCCAGCCCGCCCGCGCCGACCATTGAGGTGACGATTACCATCGATAGCGCCATCATGATGGTTTGGTTGATGCCGCTCATCAGCACCGGCAGCGCCAGCGGCAGTTGGACTTTGAATAGCAATTGGGTGCCGCTGGCGCCAAACGCCTGGCCGGCTTCGATCTGTTCGCGGTCGACCTGCAAGATGCCCATGGTGGTCAGCCGCACCGCCGGCGGCATGGCGAAGATGACGGTGGCCAGTACGCCCGGCACGCGTCCCAGCCCGAACAGCATCACCGCCGGGATCAGGTAGACGAAGGCTGGCATGGTTTGCATGAAGTCGAGCAGCGGCCGCACGGCGTTGCGCAGGGTGGGGCTTTTGGCGGCCCAGATCCCCAGCGGGACACCCAGCAATAGGCTGATACAGGTGGCGGACAAGGTCAACGCCAGCGTCACCATGGTTTGCGGCCAGTAGCCGAGCGCGTAGATCAGCGATAGCGCCAGCGCCGCAAACACGGCGAAGCGCCATGACAGGCGGCGCCACGCCACCACGGTCGCCAGCGCGATCAACGCCCACGCGGGCAGCGACAGCAGCAGCGCTTCGACCGCGCTGGCGAAGCTTTCGATGGCGTTGCCGGCGTAGTCGAACAGGTGGCCATTGTGCTCGGTGAGGTATTGGACGCCGTCGTTGATCCAACTGCCGAGGGCGAGGTAGTCGTGTGCCTGCATGGTCAGATCCGGGCGCTGTTGCGGGACAGGATGCGCAGCGCGCTGGCGGCGGTGATCAGGCCTAGTGTGGCGCCGCTGGCGTCGTGCACGGCGAGCGGGGTGCGGAAGTCGGTCAGGCGTGGCAGTAGTTCGGACAGGCGTGTGTGTGCTGGTACGTGTTGCGCCGGGTCGGTCGCCAGCGCTGGTGCTTCGGCGGCATGGTCGATCAGGTCGGCGGCTTGCAGGTAGCGCGAGGTGTCGACGCCCTGGAAGAAGGCGCGTACATGTTCGTCGGCGGGATTGCTCAGCAGCTCGCGCGGCGCGGCGTATTGCAGCAGCCGGCCGCCGTGCAGGATGGCGATGCGGTCGCCGATGTGCAGCGCTTCTTCGATGTCGTGCGAGACGAAGACGATGGTGCGGCGCTGTTCTCGTTGCAGCGATAACAGCAGTTCCTGCATCTCGCGCCGCTTCAGCGGATCGAGCGCGGAAAAGGCTTCGTCCATCAGCAGCAGCGACGGTTCGACCGCCAGCGCGCGCGCCAGTCCGACCCGTTGGCGCATGCCGCCGGACAGTTGATGCGGATACTGCTTCGCATGCGCGTGCAGCCCGACTTGTTCCAGCGCTCGCAGTGCGCGGCGCTGGCGCTCGGCGCGTTTGACGCCGGCGATCTCCAGCCCAAAGCACACGTTGTCGATGACGCTGCGATGATCGAGCAACGCGAACGATTGAAACACCATGCCCATGCCGCCGCGCCGCACGCGTTGCAGCTGCTTTTGCTTCATCGCGGCCAGGTCTTCGCCATCCACCAGTACCTGGCCGGCCGACGGCGTGACCAGGCCATTGATGGTGCGCAGCAGCGTCGATTTGCCGGAGCCGGAAAGCCCCATCAGCACGCAGATGCCGCCCTCGGGAATGTCGAGCGAGACGTCGTCCAGCGCGGCGGTCTGGCCGGTGGCGGCGAACAGCGCGTCACGGCCGGCGCCCTCGCGCAGCCGCGCCAACGCGCCTGCGGTATCGGCGCCATACACTTTGGACACATTGCGCAGCGCGACTTTGATGGCGGACATGGTGTTCCTTTCGTTTAGAGTTTGGCGCTTAGCGTGATGAAGGCGGTGCGCGGTGCGCCGGCCAGCATGGTGGCGAAGCTGCCCGATGGATCCGAACTGACAAAACCATTGGTGCCGATGGTGGCGAAGTAGCGCTTGTCGAACAGGTTGGTGACGTTCAGCTGCAGCGTCGCGCTCTTGAATGGTCCGACCTTGCCAAGCTTGTAGCCGGCGCTGAGATTGGCCAGCCAGTACGATGGCACCGGACTGTCGTTCAGATAGGTGTAGTAGCGGGTGCCGGTGTACTTGGCATCGGCTTTGGCGAACCAGCCGGCGTGTTCGTACGACAGTTCGGTGTTGAACAGCAGGCGCGGTGCATCGACCACGCGCTTGCCGTTGACGTTGATGGCGGTGGTGCCTTCGTAGTACAGCGGCGCGTCCTTGTAGGTGGAGTCGTTGTAGGTGAAGGAGTTGAACCAGCCCCACGCGCTGTCGATCTTCCAGTCCAACGCCGCTTCCAGACCTTTGGTCTGCACTTTGCCAACGTTGGCCAGCGTGGTGGCGCAGCCTACGATGCCGGTGCAGGTGGCGACGTTCAGTTGACGGTCCTTGAAGTCGGCCGCGTACAGCGCCAGCGATCCTTGCAGCGGGCCGTGGCGCGAGCGCAGGCCAAGGTCGATGCTGGTCGAAGTTTCAGGCTTGACCTTGCCGGCGCTGAGGTTGAATGCTTGCTGCGTTTGTGAGAATGGACCGTCGGCGCCGGCCTGGTAGGCCTTCATGTTTTTGGCGAAGGAGGCGAATAGTTCGTCCTGCGGCGTCAGCGCGTAGGTCAGCGCGGCTTGCGGCAGGAAGTTCTTTTGCGCGTTCAGCGTGCCACCGGCGCGGCCACCGATCTGGTTTTCGCCGTCGATCTTGGCCTTGGTGCTCTTGAAGCCGTAGCTCAGATTCAGTTTGTCGCTGGCGGCGTAGACGTCCTGCAGATACAGCTGCGCGGTGTGGGTGACGAAGCGCTGCGCGATCACGGTGGAGAATGGATTTTCCAGGAAGTGGTCGGTGCTTTCCGGGCCGTTGACGGCGTAGAAGGCGCGGGTCCAGCTATGCACGCTGCGCTCGGCCCAGCCGCCGAACGACACGGTGTGATCGCCCAGCGACCAGTCGACATTGGCGGTGACGCCATCGCGGTCGATGAAGTACTCCTGCGCGCGCACCGAGATCGGCACCGTGGCCGAAGATGGCGTGTACGGTGTGTACCAGTGGCTCTCGCCGTGGTTGCGATGGTTGTAGGCGTTCAGCTTGACGCGCACGTCGTCGTTGGGATTCAGCTCCAGCGCCACGCCGCCCAGCCAGTCGTTACGCAGGCCGCGACCAAGGTAGTAGGCGTCGTCGAGATTATTCACGCCGCCGCTGTAGATGCCTTTGGCGGCATTGACGGCGCGCTGCCAGTCCGGCGCGTAGTTGTCCCAGTTGTAGCCGAGGCGGTGCACGGCGTCGAACGACAAGTCCTGGTAGTCGGTTTCGTCGCGGGTGGAGTAGTTGAAGAAGGCGCTCAGTTTATTGGCGCCGAAGTTCTGTACCACTTTGGAGTTGAACTGGTCCTGATCCTGGCCGCCGTCGCCTTTCCATTTGTCGGCGCGCTGGCGCGTCAGCGACAGGTAGGCTTTGGTGCCAGTGTCCAGCAAGCCGGTGTCGTAGCGGGCGAAGGTGCGCGAGGTGCTGTCCTGACCCAGCGTCTGTGCCAGCGTTACACCCGCCACGTCGGCCGGGCCGCGTGTGGTGAAGCTGATGGTGCCGCCAAGGTTGCTGGTGGATGCGGTGCCCAATGCGCCGGTGCCTTGCGAGACGGTGACGTTGCCGATGTTCTCGGACGAGATGGCGCGGCTGATATGCAGGCCGTTGTGGTTACGGTAGCTCATGTCGCCCAGCGGGATGTCGTCCAGCGTGTAGCCCAGTTGGTTCTGACTGAAGCCGCGAATCGCGATGTGGGTCGACCATTCATACGCGCCAAACGCGTCGGCCGACTGGAACGAGACGCCGGGCAGCTTCTCCAGCGTTTTCAGCGGGCTGCTGCCGGGCGTGGCCTGTTCCAGATCCTTGCGGGTGATGTTTTGCACCTGGCGTCCTTGCCCTTGTACGAACACGGTGTCGATCGATTGCGCATCGCTGGACGGCAGCGGCGCGGGATCGGCTGGTTCGGCGGCGTAGGCGCTGCATGCCAGCGCTTGCAGGACGGCGAAGGTGAGGGGCTGGATTTTTAATTTTTGTCGCATCAGGTGCTCCGACGGTTGGCTGTTAGGGGGAAGTGGAATCAGGGTTGGGCCAGGCGCGCGCGCAGGGCGGCGGCGCCGTCACGGCCATCGAGGGTGGTGACGCCTGTCAGCCAGGCGTTGATTAATTCGGGATGCGCCTGCAGTTGGCGTAGCGCGGAGGGGCGCGCCTGTGGGCGTTTGTGGACGATGTCGGCGATGATGGCGTGTTCCAGCGCGGTGTTGAATTCGATCTGGCTGAACAGGCGGCCGAGGTTGGGGCAGGCGGCGCGGTAGCCGCGCCGGGTGACGGTATGCACGCTGCCGCTGCCGAAGTTGGGGCCGAAGTAGTCTTTGTCGCCGTCGAGGTAGGTGAGCTGGAAGGTGTTGTTCATCTGGTTCGGCTCCCAGGCGAGGAAGACGATCCATTCATTGCTGCGCTGTTTGCGCGCGACTTGACTGAGCATGCCTTGTTCGCTGGATTCGACGATGCTCCAGCCATCCAGACCGTAGGCTTTATCCGCCAGCATTTTGCGCACGGTCTGGTTGGCCGGCGCGCCGGTTTCGATGCCGTAGATTTTGCGGTCGAATTTGTCGGCGTGGTGCGCCAGGTCGCTGAAGGTACGCACGCCGTTTTTGGCGACGTAGTTTGGTACGGCCAGGGTGAATTTGGCGGCGGGCAGGTTGGCGTGCAGTTGTTCGATGACGCCCTTGTTCAGCAGCTGCGTGACGAGGCGCGATTGCGCTGGCATCCAGTTGCCGAGGAAGACGTCGACCTGCGCTTTCTTCATGCCGGCGTAGGTGATTGGCACCGATAACGGCATCACGCGTTGTTCGTAGCCCAGTGCTTCCAGCACGATGCCAGTCAGCGCGTTGGTGGCGGCGATGTCGGTCCAGCCAGGATCGGCCATCTTCACCAGTCGGCAGGAGGCGGGATCGGTGATGGGGGCGGCGCCGGCCGCCGTTGCCATGCCTGCGGCGCTGGCGGCCAGCGCGGCGGCTGCGCACAGGCGGCCGAGGTGGGCGAGGTGATGCAGGCGGAGGCGTAGCGAGGGCTTCATGCCGCGCCCTTTTTCACGGCCGGGAAGCGGGCACGCGTTTCGAGCTCGCCCAGCGACAGGTGGTTGCGGATGTAGCGCTGGCTGGCGTCCTGCTTCGGCTGATAGTCCCACGCGTGATGCGTGCCGATCGCGTTGGCGGCGCCGATGAAACGGCGGCGGCGCTGGCTGCTCACTACCTGCTGGTGCAACTGTTCGAAGTTCCATCGTTGCTGTGCTTCGGCGCGGAACGCGGCCAGCACTGGCGCGGCGTTGGCATCGGTGGCGAGGTTGTGCAGTTCATCGGGATCATCGCCCAGGTGGTACAACTGGTCCGGATCGGCCGGCGAGTGGATATATTTGTAGGCGCCTTTGCGCAGCATGACCAGCGGCGCCAGCGCGCCTTCAGCCAGGTATTCGCCGGTGACGCCGTCGTGGCCCGCTGCGCCTTGCAGGTGCGGCAGCAGGCTACGGCCATCCAGCTCGCGCGGGAAGTCGGGACTGTCGGCGCTGTCGGCGTGCGTGAGGTCGAGCAGCGTTGGCAGCACATCGATCAGCGATACCGATGCCGCCACGCGGCGCGCGTTAAAGCGCAGCGGCGCGTGCACGATCAGCGGCACGCGGGTGGCCGGCTCGAAGAAAGTCATCTTGTACCACAAGCCACGCTCACCCAGCATGTCGCCATGATCGGAGGTGAAGATGATGATGGTGTCGTCGGCCTGGCCAGTCTCCTCCAGCGTTTGCAGCAGCGTGCCGATTTGCTCGTCGACGTAGGAAATGGCGCCGTAATAGGCGTGGCGCGCATCGCGCACCTGCTGTTCGGTGACTGGCGTGCGTTCGATGTCGATGACGTCGCGCAGACGGCGCGAGTGCGGGTCTTCATCGGCCGGCGCTTGCGGCACGCGCGGAGCGTCGATTTCTTCATCGCGGTACAGATCCCAGTATTTGCGCGAGATGGCGTAGGGATCATGCGGATGCGTCAGCGAGACGGTCAGGCAGAATGGCCGCTGATCGGCATCGCGCGCCAGGTCGAACAGTTTCTGGCGCGTGGCGTACACCACCTCGTCGTCGAAATCCAGCTGGTTGGTGCGCACGCACGGACCAGCCTCGGTGACGGAGCTCATGTCGTGGTACCAGCTGGGACGCAGCTGCGGGCGCTCCCAATCCGGCGTCCAGCTGAAGTCCGCCGGATAGATATCGGTGGTCAGGCGTTCTTCAAAGCCGTGCAGCTGATCGGCGCCGCAGAAGTGCATCTTCCCGGCCAGGATGGTGCGATAACCGGCGTGGCGCAGATAGTGGCCGTAGGTGACCGCATCGGCCGGCAGCTCGGCGGCGTTATCGTAACCGCCGGTGGACGAGGGCAGGCGGCCGGTCATGTAGGCATAGCGCGACGGCGCGCACAGCGGCGAATTGCAATAGGCCGAATCGAACACCACACCCTGCTCCGCCAGCCGGTCGATGTGCGGCGTGCGGGTGACGCGATTGCCATAGACCGATAGCGCGCGTGGCGTCAGTTGGTCGGCGATCACGATCAGGATGTTGGGCTGGCGTTGCGGCATAAACGTTGTCAAAAGCAGATGAATGGCCCTCATTCTGCATGCCAAACCACCATCAATGGAACGTATCAATTCGTATATTCATATGCGAATTCATAATCTAAGTTTATGTCTAAGTCACTGATTTATAGCGTATATTCAGCGTATTTGATTATGGATGCATAAGGAAAAATTATGTCATACAAGCCCGCCAACGCGCCGCTGCAAAATCTGGTGTACTTCGAATCGGCGGTGCGCCATCTGAGTTTTACCCAGGTGGCGGAGGAGTTCGGGACCAGCCAGCCGGCGGTCAGCCAGCGCATCGCCGCGCTGGAAAAAGATCTGGGTACGCCGCTGTTCAAGCGCGCGCATCGCGGCGTGTCGCTGACGGCGGAAGGCAGCACGCTGTACGAGGCGATACGCGAGCATCTGGCGGCGATTCACACCGCAGTGGACAAGATCCGCACGCGCCGCACGCGCCGGGTGCTGACGGTGGCCACCGATTTCGCCTTCGCCAATTTCTGGCTGATGCCGCGCCTGGCCGCGTTTCAGGAGCAGCGGCCGGAGCTCGACGTGCGCATCATGACGGCGCAAAGCATGTTCGACATCCGCGACGAGCCGGTCGATCTGGCGATCGTGTTTGGCGACGGCGTGTGGCCGGGCTGCGATGCGCGCAAGCTGCTGCCGGAATTGGTGGTGCCGGTCTGCAGCCCATCGTTATTGGCACGCCACCAAGGCGCCGGCACGCCGGCCGAGGTGATGCGGATGCCGCTGCTGCATCTGGAAAGCGGCAACCGCACGCGCTGGATGACGTGGGACGATTGGGCGCAGTTGCAAGCGCTGCCAGCGACAGCGCACACGCAAAGCCTCACGCTGGGGAATTATCCGCTGGTGATACAGGCCGCGATGGCCGGACGCGGCGTGGCGCTGGGCTGGCGCCCGCTGGTGGACGAGCTGCTGCGAGAAGGCCAACTGGTGGCGCCGGCGGTGCCGCCGCTGGAAACCGCGCGCGGCTACCACCTGGTCACGCCGCATGGCCGCGAGCATTGGGAAGCGCTGGACAGCCTGCAGGACTGGATCGTGCGGCAGTGCGCGTCATGATTTTCAGGGGATGGGATTGAGCAGCGCCGGTTGGCCGAACTCCATCAAGCGGGCGTTGGACTTGCTGAAGTACGCGCTCCAGAAGGCTTGCAGCGCTTGCATGGTCTTGGGATCTCGGTAGCTCTTGTTGTGCGCGGCATCGTCGGCCAACAGGCCAGCGCCGATGACGTAGACGCGCGCGCCGCCGAAGTCTGCCAGCAAGTGGTTGTTTTCGACGATGCGCATTTCACGCGCGGTGATGATGTTGCGCACCGATTTGCCGGCGTCGCCGTAGAAGTTGGCCACCGATGAATTCTCCAGCATGTCGGACACAATCAGCACCACCTTGTCCGGCGCGGCGGAGCGCCGGATGATGCTGGAGGTTGCCCGCAGACTGGCGTAGATGTCGGAGCGGGCGATATGCCCGCTGCTGCCCTGGAACGCCGCGCGCAACGCCTGACTGGCGGCTTGCGCCGCCTGTTCCCGCTGGCGTTGCTGGCACAGGTCTAGCCGGACCAGCAGCGGTTTGGCGATGTCGTCACGCGCTTGCGATGGCAGCGGGGCGTCCAGTCCGCCGGAGACCAGCACATCGGTGTAGTGCCCTTGGGTGTAGGCGGAAAACACCACGATGCTGAAGCGGTTGCCGGCGCTCAGAAAGGGCTTGATGGCGTTGGCGACCGATTGTTGTAGCGAACTGTCGAGCAGCGTGGTCTGGTCGATGGCCACCATCAGTTCGCGCGCGATCGGCGGGAAGACGGGCAGCGCCTGGTGCGCGCAACTGGGCACGGCGTCGGTGTTGCCGGCCAGCGCGGCGCCGCTCAGCAATAGCGCTGGCAGCAGCGTGTTCCACTTCACAGCAGGTTCTCCAGTTCGGTATTGCGGGCGCGACGGGCCTGTGCTTGCTTGCGCCGCTTGAGAGCGGTGATCACCTGTTGCTGCAGCTGGTCCGGTAAGTCTGACAGTATCGCCAGCTTGGCCGCTTTGTCGTCGCCGAGTGCTGCCAGTTGTTCCATCACGGCGTCGACGGCGGAATCCGCTGGCGGCGCCGCGTCACCCATGTCCTGGCTGGCGGCTTGCTGGCGCCGCACGGCTTCGGCGTGATGGCGTTGGTTCTGCCATTCGGCCTGATCGGCGATGCGGGTTTCCTGAATGTAGTCGCGAAAGGTCTTGCTCAGGTGTTGGCCGGAGGTGCCGACATGGCTGTTGCGGGCCATGATCTTCTGCTGCAGGACGGCCAACCTTGCCTGCGCAGTGTCGGCCACACGGCGGTAGCTTTCACGCATGGCGGCGTAGCTGGAATACTGGCCGTGGCCCATCTCGCGAAACGCCTGGGCGCTGTTTTGACCGGCAAAGCCCCAGCGGTAGCCGAAGATCACGCCCAGCATCTGCAGGAAGACAAATACAAACGCCAGCACAATGAAGGTGGCCCAGCCGCCATGGCGGTCGATGTCCGCTTCGTCGCTGGCTGCCTTGCGGTCGGCGTCGCGATCGGACGCGGCATCGGCATCCGGCAAGCGTGGCAAGGGGCGGCTCAGGTCCATGCTGTCGATCCGCTGGCTGCTGTGGGTGACGCGCGCCACCAGTTCTTTCTCCAATACCTGGCCGCGCACGTAGGTGGCGGCGCCGGCGATCAGCAGCACGATGATCAGGGTGGCGATCGACACCAGATAGGTGGGATGGGCGCCGACGCGGTTGCATAGCTGAGTGTAGGCGGGCATGTGGTCGTCGCTGTTCTGCGGCCGCGCCAGCGGGATGGTGCCGGTCGACAGTTTGAAGCGGCGCTTGTCTTCTACCCATTCGCGGCGGGCGTTCTTGATGCGGCCGGATTTGTACAGTTCGTGGCCGGCCAGATGGGTGAAGGCGACCAGGATCGCGGCGATCAGGAAGGCGATGCCGTAGGCGCCGGTCTGTTGCAGGTTTTCGCTGGCGCCAGGAATGGTGTAGCCGGCCAGCACGTAGGAGAAACCCAATGCCTCGATGAATACCATGACCACCGTCAGCAACCAGATCCAGCCGGGTGTACCGCTGCGGCCATTGTCACCGGCTTTGGTAAGGTATGTGACTTTCTCGTCGAAGTCGAGCTCGTCCTGCAGGTGGACGAAGTCTTTGTATTCCTGGCATAGCGTGCGCTCGCCGCAGAACCATCCTGGATACCAGATGTCTTCATTGGCGTCGCGCGATAGCGTGGCGATGCGGCCGATCAGCGGGAAGTTGACCCAGGTGTTGAACCACCACCATTTGATTTGCTGCCAGAAGGTGGCGGCCAGCACCAGGAGCAGGATCAGGCCGGCGATGCTCCAGAGCAGCGCCGGATGAAGGTCGATGAATTCTTTCATGGGCTTCCCCTGCGGTTGATCGATGGTTTGAAGTCGGCGCTCATCAGGCGCGCGCCGCGCGAGTAGATCAGCCTGCCGCCGTGGGCCGAGTTGCCGCCGTCTTTGCCGAACACCACGTCGGCGCAGAGCAGGCCGCCTTTGTCCTTCAGGAACATGCGGTAGAGCACGCCTTTGTCGCCCAGATAGGTGTTGACGTCCGGGGTGGCGTTGATGGCGGCGATGGCGCTGTTGGCAGGCTTGTAGTTGGGGTAGACCTTGAATTCGGGCAGGTTGGCGGCGGCGCCTTCGCTGGCCAGTACGCTGACTTTGTTGAGCACCACCAGATGGCCGTTGACCAGGTCGGCCCAGGTTTTGCCGTACAGGCCGGGGAGGTACTCGCTGGTCCGGTAGGTCTTGCCATCCGCCAGCGTCTTGACGCTGTTGGCGATGCGCGGCCGGTCGCGGGAGCAATCGGTGATGATGGCGGGGGCATCCGCGTGCGCCGCGCTGATCAGGGAGAACAGGCGGCTGGCCTCGGCCGGCTTGCCGATATCGATGGCGGCGGTGCCGCTGAAAGGCGTGCCGCCAAAATCGATGCCATCGCTGGCCGGGGGTGTCGTGTTTGCCGGTGCGGATGGCCGCGCGGGTGCGGCTTTCGTCTGTGGTGGCGCGACGTCGAGGCGGGCGACGGCAGATGCCTCGGTGGTGCGATACAAGTCGTAGCGCGGCTTGCGGTCAGCCAGGTAGCGGTTGAATGTGGCGCTGTCGGCCACTTCAACGATTTCCACGCGGCGGTTCTGGGCGCGTCCCGGTTCCGAACTGTTGTCCGCGATCGGATAGGCTTCGCCCGCGCCCTGGTAATACAGCGATGCTGGCGGGATGCCGCGCTTTTCCATATAAGCCGCGACGGTGCGGGCGCGGCGCTCGGATAAGTCGGCGTTCAGGCGTGTATCGCCGGTATCATCGGTATGGCCGATCAGCAAGATTTTGCGCTGGACGCCGCCGCTGCTGCTGGCGCGCTGATGATAAGCATCGGCAATCGCCGAGAAGTAACTTTGCGCCGCCTGGGTCAATTGATCGGAATTGCTGTCGAAATGACCTGGCCGGCCAGCTGGCTCGTGCACCTCCACCACCATGCCGGCCGCGTCCTTGCGGTTGGTATCCGGCACCACCGCGCCGTTACTCAATACGGTTGAGGTTTTCAACTGCAGGTCGTATTGCTGTGCGATCCTGGCCAGCTCGCAGCGCCGGCGGTCCATATCTTGACCGATCAATCCGCCGACGGTGGCGCCGGCCACCGCGCCAGCGATGCGCGCCCGGTCCGAATGGCTGACCTGATTGGCGACGAGGATTCCCAGTATGACGCCGCCGGCAATGCCCAGGTTGCGGGCGTTA
This sequence comes from Duganella guangzhouensis, assembly GCF_009674535.1. Lineage (GTDB taxonomy): Bacteria > Pseudomonadota > Gammaproteobacteria > Burkholderiales > Burkholderiaceae_D > Rugamonas > Rugamonas guangzhouensis. The sequence goes on along the minus strand of NZ_WKJK01000008.1, from coordinate 210,345 downwards.
TTCGAGCACGGATCTTTGCTGGCGAAGGTTTCCTGTAGCGAGGGCTGGCCGGTACGCGGATCGGTGGCGCAACCATTCAGCAGGGAGACGCTGGCAACGGCGATGACATAGCGTGTTTTCACGGCGATCTCCCCTGGACGGCTGACGGCGAATATCCACTAATTTAGTCCGCCTAACCGCTCAGGTTTTGATCTGCTTCAGAATGCTCTTGAATTATTCGTGAGTGGATGTGAGGAAAGTTCCCGTGTGCACCGCGCTCAATATCGCTTCAATCGCCGGATGGGTGATCTTGCGGGCGTTGGAGATGGCGTAGAAGTGTTCACGCAGCTCCGGTGCGTCGCCGATCAGCACCGCGCCGAACTGGTCTTCGATATCCTGCGCCAGTGCCGATGGCGCGAAAAACATGCCGAGGCCATTGCGGCCGAAGGTGTTGAGCATGGCGTTGTCCTCGAACTCGCCCATCACTTCCGGTCGCACTTCGCGTTCCACCAGCCAGGCGTCGATGCGGCCGCGCAAGGCGTTGTTGCGGGTCGGTAATAGCAGCGGCGCGCCGTGCAGGCTGGCCGGGAAGTTGCGCCGGTACTTGCGCGCCAGGCGCGGCACGCCAAACAGTTTCATGTCGCTTTCACCCAGCAGGTGGCTGAACACTTTCAGGCTGCCGCCGGCGCGCACGGTGCGGTCGGTCAGCACCACGTCCAGCTTGCCCAGCGCCAGCTCGGCCAGCAGGTTTTCAAATTCATCTTCCATGCAGACCAGGCGCACTTGCGTGCCCATGCTTTGCGTCGCCTGCAGCAGGCGGTAGGCGATCAGCTTGGGCAGCGAGTCGGAGATGCCGACCGTCAGGCGCATCTTGCCAGTCTCGGCTTCCTCCAACGCATCCTGCAACTGATCGCCCAGCGCGAAGATCTGATCGCAATAGCTGAGCGCAAGCTTGCCCGCTTCGGTGGGCACCAGCCGCCGTCCCTGCGGTTCAAGCAGCTGCTTGCCGATCGATTGCTCCAGCGATGCCAGTTGCATGCTGATGGTCTGCACCGCCAGCCCCAGCCGCTCAGCGGCACGGGTGACGCCGCCTTCTTTGGCTACTGTCCAGAAGAAATACAGGTGTCTGAAATTCAATCCGCTGTTTTTCATAGTTCGATTTTTACGAAGTTAAGCTTCAATTATCTTCTATTTTTCAAAGTGTCGGAATTCTTTACACTGCATCCCACTGATTAATAAACACGGGGATAGACGATGAAGCACTTTAGATTTTCATTTCTCGTCAGCCTCATCTGCCTTGCCGTTGCAGGCTGGTGGGGCTACGGGCTGGCGGGGTGGGGCGGCGCGCTGTCCGCCTTCGGTATTGCATTGATTCTGGCGGCAATGGAAGTTTCGCTGTCGTTCGACAACGCGGTGGTCAACGCCTCGGTGTTGAAGACTTGGGATGAGTACTGGCAGAAGCTGTTCCTCGGCGTCGGCATCATCATCGCGGTGTTCGGCATGCGACTGGTGTTCCCGCTGGTGATTGTGGCGGTGGCGGCGGACATGAATGTGCTGGACGTGTGGACGCTGGCGCTGAACGACCCGAAAACCTACTCGACCCACCTGACCAATCACCACGCTGAAGTGGCGGCATTCGGCGGCATGTTCCTGCTGCTGGTGTTTCTGAATTTCCTGCTGGACCACGAGAAGGAAACCCACTGGCTGGGCAACTTCGAGAAGAAACTGGGCTCGCTGGGCAAGGTCTCTTCGATCTCGGTGATGATCGCGATCGGTGTGCTGCTGGGCTGTATGGGCCTGGTGACTGAAGCGCAGAAGCTGGTGGTGCTGATTTCCGGCCTGTGGGGCATTCTGATCTACGTCGGTGTCGACGGCATCAGCAGCCTGCTGGAGAAGGAAGAAGAAGGCGGCGGCAACGTCGGTGACATGGTGAAGCGCGGCGGTATCGGAGGCTTCCTGTACCTGGAAGTGCTGGATGCTTCGTTCAGCTTCGACGGCGTGATCGGCGCCTTCGCGATCACCACCGACGTCGTGATCATCATGCTGGGCCTGGCGATCGGCGCGATGTTTGTCCGCTCGATGACGATTTACCTGGTGAAGAAAGGCACGCTGGACCAGTTCCTGTACCTGGAGCACGGCGCCCACTACGCGATCGGCATTCTGGCCGTGATCATGTTGGCGAGTATGAAGTTCCATGTGCCCGAGATCTTCACCGGCTTGATCGGCGTGGCGTTTATCGCCGCCTCGGTATGGTCGTCGGTACGTCACCGCCGCCAGCAAGCCAGCCTCGCCGTGACGGCGTAAAGAATCCGGCGGGTCGTTCATTACGGACAACGGCCCGCCGCCTGCAGTACCCATAGTCCGGTTCTCATTTTAGGAGCAATACAAATGGCAATCAGTCTGCAAAAAGGCGGCAACGTCAACCTGAGCAAAGAGGCCCCTGGCCTGACCAAGATCACCGTCGGCCTGGGCTGGGACGTGCGCGCCACCGATGGCAATGCCTTCGACCTGGATGGCTCGGCCTTCCTGCTGAAAGCGGATGGCAAGGTGCGCAATGACACCGACTTCATCTTCTACAACAACCTGAAATCGACCGACCAGTCGGTGGCGCACTCGGGCGACAACCGCACCGGCGCCGGTGATGGCGATGACGAAACCGTCACCATCGATCTGACCAAGGTGCCGGCCGATGTGGAACGTATCGCGATCTGCGTCACCATCCACGAGGGCGACGCGCGCCGTCAGAACTTCGGCCAGGTGCAGAAGGCTTTCATCCGCACCGTGAACGCCGGCAGCAACACCGAAATCGCTCGCTACGACCTGTCGGAAGATGGTTCGACCGAGTCGGCGATGATCTTCGGCGAGGTGTATCGCAATGGTGGCGATTGGAAGTTCAAGGCCGTGGGCCAGGGTTTCAAGGGCGGCCTCGGTCCGCTGGCTGGCTCGTTCGGCGTCGGCGTTTAACTCAACATAGAAAGGACTCGCAATCATGCCAGTATTTACGATCACCGGTGATGTCGATCCCTTCCTGCACGTGTCGATGCGGCAGGGCGAAAAGATCTACTGCGAATCCGGCGCGATGGTGATGATGGAAGCGGCGCTCGACCTGAAGGGCAAGATCACCGGTGGCATCGGTGCGGCGATCATGCGGCGCTTCGCCAACGGCGAGTCCTTCTTCCAGCAGCATATCGAGGCGGTGCGCGGCGATGGCGATTGCCTGCTGTCGCCGACTCTGCCGGGCGCGTTGCAGACGCTCGACACCGGCAACCAGCAATACATGCTGAGCGACGGTGCGTTTGTCGCCGCCACCTCCGGCGTCGAGCTGAAGGTGCGCACGCAAAGCTTGGGCAATGCGCTGTTCGCCGGTAGCGGTGGCTTCTTCGTCACCGAGACCAGCGGCGTCGGCCAGGTGGTGGTATCGGGCTTTGGCTCGATCTCGCAACTGGAGGTGGAGCCGGGGCGCGACATCATCATCGACAACTCGCACGTGGTGGCATGGGACAGTGCGTTGCACCATGAAATCTCGGTCACCACCGGCGGCAACAGCGGTTTTCTCAGCAATCTGGTGAACAGCCAGACCAGCGGCGAGGGCGTGGTATTGCGCTTCTCGGGCAAAGGCAAGGTGCTGATCTGCTCGCGCAACAGCGCGTCGCTGCAGGCCTGGCTGATGCGCCAATCCGCATCGTAAAAATTAAGGAGCAACTATGTCAGTCAATTTGAGCAAGGGTCAGAAGATCTCGCTGGAGAAGGAAGCCGGCGGCGCGCTGGGCCGCGTGACCATGGGCCTGGGGTGGGACGCCATCAAGACCAAGGGCTTCCTCGGCTTCGGCGCCAAAACCGAAGCGGTCGATCTGGACGCGTCGTGCGTGCTGTTCGACGAAGGCCATCGTCCGGTGGATGTGATTTTCTTCCGTCAGCTGAAGAGCAAGGACGGCAGCGTGGTTCACACCGGCGACAACCGCACCGGCGCCGGCGATGGCGACGATGAGCAGATCAATGTCGACCTGAATGCGGTGCCGTCGCACATCAAGAGCCTGGTGTTCACGGTGAACAGCTTCACCGGCCAGACGTTCGCGCAGGTGGAGAATGCGTATTGCCGTCTGCTGGATGCGGCCAACGGCCGCGAGGTGGCGCGCTTCAACCTGTCGGTGCAAGGGCCGCACTCGGCGCAGATCATGGCCAAGGTCTACCGTCACAACGGCGAGTGGAAAATGCATGCCATCGGCGAAAACGGCAATGGCCGCACCTTTGACGATCTGCTGCCGCAGATCGCCACCCACCTGTAAGTTATAACGATTTCCGGCTGTAGTCTTTTGCGGCGCACTGTACCAACAGTGCGCCGTTTTTTTTTTAGAACGAGTGGCGGATGCCGAGACTCAGCATGGTGGTGCGGGCATCGATGTTCTGGCCGGCGCCGGAGAACAGCGGCACTTCCTGCGTGCCGAGCGGGATCAGGATGGCGCCAGGGCCGCCCGACAACGGCAGCGGCGTTGCGCTCGATACCACGGTCTTGCCGCGCGTGTCCTTGATGCCGCCAAAGCGCGAGTACAGCGCGGTGCGCTTGGAGAAGTTGTAGTCCAGGCCCAGCATGGCGCCACGGTCCTTGCCCTCGGTGTAGTTGGTGAAGCGCGCGTCCAGCAGGATCAGGCTGAGGTCAAACGCGCCGATCGGATGCTTGAGGGTCGCGGTCCAGGTGCGCACTTTCGGATCGATCGGTCCGCGCAGCGAGAACTTGGCTTCATGGCCGGCCACGGCGATCGAGGTGCCGACGCCCGGTATGGTGTATTTCACCGCGCCCATGTAGGAGCTGAACTTCTCGCCGTAGAACAGCGGCACCAGCGTGGTGCCGGACACCACGCCGATCGGCACGTTGTCGAAGTTGTTGCGGTGGTAGGACGCCAGCGCCACCAGTTCCTCGGTGCGGTAGGCCAGCATGGCGCCGGCCGCCTTGCCGCGGCCGCTGGCGGTTTCGGCGCCGGCGGTCAGGCCACCGACGATCTGGCCGGTGCTGGCAGTGGCCACCGGCGTCGACGAAGTGGCCACCGAGCGCGCCGCGCTGATGCCGGAACCAATGCCGGCATTGGTGGCGTACGACAGGATGGCGGTGATCGGCCCCTGCTTGATGGCGTAGCTGACCTGGTTGTCCTGCCAGGTCTGCACGGTGTTGAGCACCAGGCCGGCGCCGAACAGGTCGGTGCTGCCCAGCGCTTCCGGCGTCACCAGGTAGTAGGAGATCAGCATCGGGCTGGCCTGGCGGCCCAGCTTGACTTCACCGCCCGGCGTGGTCAGGCCGACATAGGCCTGGCGGCCGAACAGGCGGTTGTCGTTGGCGAGGCCGCCGTTGTCGATAGTGATGCCGCCCTCCAATACGAACAGGCCGCGCCAGCCGCTGCCCAGGTCTTCCACACCCTTGAAGCCGATATTGCTCTGGCGCGTGTGCGACGGGCTGAGACGGCTGGTGACGCTGGCCGGCGCTGCCACGCTGTTGGGCACGGCGACGCCGCCGCTGCTGCCAAACACGGTGCCCTGTACATTGCCCTGGCTTTTGTCGACGCGGTCCAGGCCGACGTCGAGCGTGCCGTAGATGGTGACCGAGGATTGGGCGGCGGCATGGCCGGTGATCAGGGCGAGCGCGGCCAGGCACGCTGCGGATGCGGCGGTTCTCTTCATGTGGTTTGTCTCCGATGTTTTGTTATGTTTCGGTAACTCGACTCTATAGCAGTCCGGAAAGAATGGCACGAGTGTTCTATAAATTCGTGGCAGGGAAAACACACTTGCAAAAAACGAACGCATACTTAGCATTTGGAAGTAAATGTGCTTTGATTGCTGACCGGCTTAAGCGCTGCAAGTAGCGCCGTTGGACAACGCGCTATAATATTTCCATGGAAAAACTCAGAGACTTCTCGCAGATCGTGGCGCAGGCATCGCGCGGCGAGCTGGTGTTTCCCACCAGCGTCAACGCGGCCTTGCGGCTGCAGTTGGCGCTGGCCGATCCGGACTGCGAGCTGGACGATGTGATCCGCAAGGTGCTGGCCGAGCCGGTGCTGGCGGCGCGCACGGTGGCGTTGGCCAATGCGGCGGTGTTCAACCGCAGCGGCACGCCGGTCACCAGCGTGCGGGCGGCGGTGCAGCGGGTGGGGTATCGCAATCTGTACAGCATGACGGCGGCGATGGTGGTGCGGCAGTTCGGCGCGCGCATCCGCGACCCGCAGCTGCGCGCCCAGGCCGAGCAATTGTGGCGCCACACCGCGCACGTGGCGGCGCTGGCCCATGTGGTGGCGCGCAAGCTGACCGCCAGCGATGCTGATACCGCGCTGTTTGCCGGCATCGTGCACGAGGCCGGCGGCTTTTACCTGCTGTCGCGCGCCGACGAAATGCCGGGCCTGCTGGACGACCCGGCCGACTGGATGGGTGCGGCGATGGAAATCATCTCGCGCGAGATGATGAAGAAGCTGGCCATCCCGGAACCGGTCAGCCAGGCCATCGTCTCGCTGCGCGGCGCCACGCTGACGCCGCCGCCGCTGGGCCTGCGCGACACGCTGCTAATCGCCAAGCGGCTGGCGCCGGTATCGTCGCCGCTGGCGGGGGAGCAGGACAACCCCTCGCTCGACGGTTTCCTGGACGACAACGCGCTGGTCGAGCAGATGCTGCGCGAATCGGCCGATGAGGCCGCTTCCATGAGTGCCGCCTTGCTGGTCTAACCCTGCAATTTGTGGCAAAAATGACCTAGCCGATACTATCGGACGCCAATCTCTGGCAATATGCGCATCGTTTTATACGCCAATGCGTGTATCCTAATAGTCGTCATACAACAGTTTACGTGCCATGAATCAGATCGCAACAGCCGCCTCCGTCGCCCCGCCCAAGAAGAAGCACCGCAACCTCGCCCAGGGCGTGGTGGAAGCCTTCACCAGCAGCATCCAGGGCGGCACGCTGAAGCCGGGCGAGAAACTGCCGACCGAGTCGGTCATCATGGAAATGCACGGCGTTAGCCGCACCGTGGTGCGCGAGGCCATCTCGCACCTGCAGGCCGCCGGCCTGGTGCAGACCCGCCACGGCATCGGCACCTTTGTGCTGGAGCCGCAGCCGTCCAATCTGTTCTCGTCCGACACCATCCGCACCATTGGCGATGTACTGTCCATCCTGGAACTGCGGATCAGCCTGGAGACTGAGGCCGCCTGGCTGGCCGCCACCCGCCGCAGCGAAGAGCAGGTGCAGCAAATGGATGCCGCGCTGAAGCGCATCATCACCGCGCCGGACCGCGCCGGGGCAGTGGAGTCGGACAAGGCGTTCCACCTGTTGATCGCGCAGGCAACCGGCAACCGCTATTTCATTGATATCCTGAGCGATCTCGGCAACACCATCATTCCGCGCGCGCGCCTCGATTCGGCGCAGCTGGCGCATGACGATCCGGTGGCCTACCAGGAACGCGTCAACCGCGAACACGACGATATTTATCACGCCATCCTGCGTCAGGATGCGGAGGCGGCGCGCGCCGCGATGCGTACCCATTTGAGTAACAGCCGCGAGCGCCTGCGCCGTGCGCAGCAGGAAGTGAGCGGATAAGCAACGTTCGCGGCGGTGATCTGACGGTTTACGTTAAATCGCTTGCTTCCGTCCGAATCTGGTTGTACGATGTCATACAACACGACGCGCAATGTCGTTCCTCACCTCATCAGACGCCAATATTGGAGACCGTAATGCAACCGAATGACCTGAAAAAAATCCTTTCCTCCGGCCTGCTGTCTTTCCCGGTAACCGACTTCGATGCAGAAGGCAACTTCCGCAAGTCGACCTATATTGAGCGTCTGGAATGGCTGGCACCGTACGGCGCGACCGCGCTGTTCGCCGCCGGCGGCACCGGTGAGTTCTTCTCGCTGACCCCACAGGAATACCCAGAAATCATCAAGACCGCCGTCGATACCTGCCGTGGCCAGGTGCCGATTCTGGCCGGCGTTGGTGGTCCAACCCGCGTTGCCGCTGCTTACGCCAAGGAAGCTGAAAAAGCCGGCGCGCAAGGTCTGCTGCTGTTGCCACACTACCTGACCGAAGCGTCGCAAGACGGCCTGATCGAACACGTGGCGGAAGTCTGCAAAGCCACCAACCTGGGCGTTGTGGTCTACAACCGCGCCAACTGCCGCCTGAGCCCAACCTCGCTGGCGATCCTGGCCGACCGTTGCCCTAACCTGATCGGCTTCAAAGACGGTATCGGCGACATCGAACTGATGGTCTCGATCTGGCGCAAAATGGGCGACCGTTTCAGCTACCTGGGCGGCCTGCCAACCGCGGAAGTTTACGCCGCTGCTTACAAAGCGCTGGGCACCCCAGTGTACTCGTCGGCTGTGTTCAACTTCATGCCAAAACTGGCGATGGACTTCTACCACGCCGTGGCATCGGACAACCACGCTGAACAGAATCGCATGATCGATGAGTTCTTCCTGCCATACCTGGATATCCGTAACCGTAAGGCCGGCTACGCAGTGTCGATCGTCAAGGCGGGTGCCAAACTGGCTGGTCACGATGCCGGTCCGGTGCGCGCTCCGCTGACCGATCTGACGCCGGAAGAAGTTGAGCAACTCCACAAGCTGATGCTCAAGCAAGGCGCGCAGTAATCGGCTAAGCTATCGGGTAACACACATTAAGCGCGGCTTGTCCGCGCTTTTCACACATAGGAGCGCACAAAAATGCAAGTAGCAGGAGAAATGATCATTGGTCGTACCGCCTTCGTTGGTAAAGAAGGCTCGGTGAAAGCCGTCGACCCATCGCGCAACGTCGAAATCGAACCGGCATTCGGTCTGGCTGGTGCCGCCGATCTGCAACGCGCGGCCGAGCTGGCCAACGCGGCCTTCGATGTGTACCGTGCCACCGGCCTGGAACAGCGCGCCAAATTCCTGGAAACCATCGCTGACCGCATCCTGGATCTGGGCCCGACCCTGATCGAACGCGCGATGCAGGAAACCGGTCTGCCGCAAGCCCGCCTGGAAGGCGAGCGTGGCCGTACCGTGGGCCAGCTGCGTCTGTTCGCCAAAGTGGTGCGCGATGGCCGCTTCCAGTCCGCCGCGCTGGATAGCGCGCTGCCGGACCGCGCGCCTGCGCCACGTCCTGACCTGCGCCTGCGCAAAATCGGCCTGGGCCCGGTTGCCGTGTTCGGCGCTTCGAATTTCCCGCTGGCATTCTCGGTGGCTGGTGGCGATACCGCCTCGGCACTGGCAGCCGGCTGCCCGGTCATCGTCAAAGCTCACTCGGCTCACCTGGGTACCTCGGAACTGGTTGGCAAGGCTGTCGCCAAAGCGGTGGAAGAGTGCGGCCTGCCGGAAGGCGTGTTCTCGATGTTGATCGGCTCGGGCCAGACCATTGGTCAAAACCTGGTGGCGCATCCATTCATCAAGGCCGTCGGCTTCACCGGCTCGCGCGCTGGTGGCGTGGCGCTGATGCACACCGCAGCTGCCCGTAAAGAACCGATCCCTGTGTACGCAGAGATGAGCTCGATCAATCCTGTGTTCCTGCTGCCGGGCGCGCTGGACAATCCTAAGCTGCCACAGGCTTTCGCTGATTCGCTGACGCTGGGCGCCGGCCAGTTCTGCACCAACCCTGGTCTGCTGATCGCGCTGAAATCGGACAAGCTGCAAGCCTTCGTTGACGCGGCCGCCGGCACCATCGGCGCCAAGCCAGCGCAAACCATGCTGACCCCTGGCATCCACAAAGCCTACACCGGCGGCGTCAAAGGTCTGGCCGGCGTGGAAGGCGTGAAGCAGGTAGCGGCCGGCCAGGCTGGCGAACTGCCATGCGGCGCGCAGGCGTTCCTGTACCAGGTTGACGCCAAGCGCTTCCTGACCGACACCGCGCTGGAAGGCGAAATCTTTGGCCCAACCTCGCTGCTGGTAGTGGCTGAAAACGAAGCCGAACTGCTGGCTGTGGCCGAGCATCTGGAAGGCCAGCTGACCGGCGCCGTGCACGCCACCGCCGACGACAAGGAACTGGCCGCCAAGCTGCTGCCAGTGCTGGAGCGTAAAGTGGGCCGTATCCTGTTCAACGGCTTCGGCACCGGTGTGGAAGTGGCGCACGCCATGGTTCACGGCGGCCCGTTCCCATCGACCTCGGACAGCCGCACCACCTCGGTGGGCGCGTCGGCGATCGATCGCTTCCTGCGTCCAGTGTCGTACCAGGACGTACCGGCCTACCTGCTGCCTGAATCGCTGCAGGACGCCAACCCACAGAAGATCCCGCGCGTAGTGAACGGCGATCTGGTATGGAACGCGTAAACAGCGTTCAATGCACGGTGGGCGAAAGCCCAACCTGGAACGCGGCGGAATCGGCCTGGTATTGGGTCGATATCCCGGCGCGCCGGGTGTGGCGTCTGGACGCTTCGTCCGGCGCCGTGCGCTATTGGGACAACGCCGAGATGGTCGCCTGTGTGGCGGCCAAGGCTGGCGGTGGCCTGATCGCGGGCATGGAGTCCGGTATCTTCAGTCTGGAGCTGGGCGAGGCGCAAGCCGCGACCGCGCTCAAGCTGGCGACGCCGGCTTCGGGTCTGGGCGAGGGCATGCGCTTTAACGATGGCCGCTGCGATCGTCAGGGCCGCTTCTGGGCCGGCACCATGTTCATGGATATGAGCGCGGTGAAGGCGGTCGGTCAGCTGTTCCGCTACGATGCGGCGCGCGGTATTTCGGCGCCGTTCGTGTCGGAGCTGGTGACGCAGAACGGCACGGCGTTTGCGCCGGATGGCCGCACCATGTATCTGTCGGATTCGCATCCGGCGCGGCGCATGGTGTGGGCGTTTGATTATGATATCGACGACGGTGTGCCGAGCAATCGCCGCGTGTTTGCCGACATGACCAGCTATGCCGGTCGTCCCGACGGCGCCGCAGTGGATGCCGATGGCTGCTACTGGGTATGCGGTAACGACGGCGGTTGCGTGCTGCGCTTCACGCCGGACGGCAAGCTGGATCGTCGTATTGATGTGCCGATGTTGAAGCCATCCATGTGCGCCTTCGGCGGCAAGGATCTGGACACGCTGCTGGTCACCTCCATCGTCTCCGGCAAGCCGGAAGATGCGGAGTGGGGCGGCTCGGTGGTGATGCTGCGGCCCGGTGTCAAAGGCGTTGCAGAAACGCTGTTTGGAGCATGATCATGGGGCGGATACTGTTGCGGTGTCTGCCCTTTGTTTTTGCGGCCTTGCTGGCCGCCTGCGCGACCGCTCCGCGCGATTATCAGAATCCTGTGCTGCACGCCGATTACTCCGATCCGGATGCGATCCGCGTGGGCGACAAGTACTATCTCATTACCTCCAGCTTTAACAATGCGCCCGGCCTGCCGTTGCTGGAGTCGCCGGACCTGGTCAACTGGACGCTGGTCGGCCACGCCTTGCCGCAGTTGGTGCCGCTGGATGTCTTCGCCAAGCCGCAGCATGGCAAGGGCGTGTGGGCGCCTTGCCTGCGCTACCACGACGGCAAGTTCTGGATTTTCTATCCCGATCCCGATTTCGGCATCTACGTGATGACGGCGAAGGAGTTCGCTGGTCCGTGGAGCGCGCCGCAGCTGCTGGCGGCAGGCAAAGGGCTGATCGATCCAACCCCGCTGTGGGACGATGATGGTCAGGCTTATCTGCTGCATGCGTGGGCCAAGAGTCGTGCAGGTTTCGCCAACGTGCTGACGCTGCGCCGCATGGCGCCGGATGGCAGCCGTCTGCTGGACGACAAGGGTACGGTGATCATCGACGGTAACAAGCTGTCGAAGTACACCACGCTGGAAGGACCGAAGTTTTACAAGCGTGATGGCTATTACTATGTGTTTGCGCCGGCTGGTGGCGTGGAATCCGGCTGGCAGTCGGTGTTCCGTTCGCGTCGCGTCGACGGGCCGTATGAGGACCGCATCGTGATGGCGCAAGGCGGCTCGCCGGTGAACGGTCCGCATCAAGGCGCGTGGGTGCAGACGCCGCAGGGTGAGGATTGGTTCGTTCACTTCCAGGACAAGCGCGCTTATGGGCGCGTGGTGCATCTGCAGCCAATGGCGTGGCGCGATGGCTGGCCGTTGATCGGTAAGGATGTCGGCACGGCGGCGGGGGAGCCGGTGCTGCGTTATCGTTTGCCGGTGGCGGGGCAGACCGCTGCGGCGCCGCCAACGTCGGATGAATTCAATGGCGCCGCGCTGGGCTTGCAGTGGCAGTGGAATGCTAACTGGCAGCCGTCGTGGTATCAGGTGGCGGATGGGCGTTTACGCTTGTTTGCGCAGCCGCGTTCCGGCAATCTGTGGGATGTGCCGTCGGTGCTGTTGCAAAAGCTGCCGGCAGAGACCTTCACTGTCACCACGCGTGTCGACGCTTCCGCGCTGGGCGAGGCTGGCGTGGCGGGGCTGGTGATGTATGGCTTCGATTACGCCTGGCTGGGTACGCGCCGCACCGATGGCCGCACCCAGCTGGCGCTGGTCAGCTGCTACAAGGCGGAGGCCAACTGTCACGAACAGCAGGAGGCTGGTGTCGAGCTGTCGTCACCGCAGGTGTGGCTGCGCATGCAGGTGCTGGCGGGTGGCGTGACCAATTTCTCGTACAGCGTCGACGGCGAAAAGTACACGCCGATCGGTGCCCAGTTCACCGCCAGGATGGGCCGCTGGGTCGGCGCCCAAATGGGCCTGTTCAGCGCCGGCACCACCGGCCACGTCGACATCGACTACTTCCGCGTCACTCCCTGATCCGTTTGGCCTGCGTCAAACGCGCGCCCCAAACCCCCGCAGTATAATTTTTGTTCACCATGCGGAGGTGTGCCATGAAAAGAAGCATGACTTTGAGTTTGTCGGAAGATATTGATGACTTCCTGAATGCCTATGCTTGCGAGCGAGGAATTACGAAGGCAGAAGCGATAAAGGGAGCATTTGCGCTTTTGAAAATCGCGGACGATCAAAAACGAAAGGGCGATGGTTCATCGCTCGGCCTGATCCGGCGCATGCCAGATGATTCATTGGAAGTAGTCGGTTTGGTGACGGGGGCATAATGCCAATCTCGGACAAGCCCATCGTTAATTATCACGAGGACATTTTCCAGCGTGATTCAAGTGTTGCTATCAATGAGGCCGATCGCTTGGTTTTCGCCAAGCAGATAACGCTAGGACTGGCGATTATTAGCTCGGCAATCATGGTTGGATACGGCTGTTATCCAGAAAATAGGGCGCTTGCAGCATTATTTGAAGTCATTAAGATTGGCGTGTTGCCGATGGCGACATTGGTCATCTCTTTCTATTTTACGAGTGGTTCGAAAAAATGATCACTGCTTCTTCAGCACCATGCGCAGTTGGGTGGTCCATTTGTCTTTGATGTACATTTCGCTGAAGGCTTCGTAGGAGTCGGTGCCGATGGTCCACTGGCTGCGGTAGGGCAGGACCATGCTGCCGTTGATGTAGCGCGCTTCGGGGAATTCGAGGCCGGTGGTGGTGGGCTTCATGGTGCCGTGGCTGTAGCCGCCGCTGTTTTCCAGATACAGATAGGCGACTTGCTGTGCCGCCGAATCGTAGTAGTACAGCGTCTCGCCAACGTAGTCCGGCTTGCCCGGCGCGCGCACGGTGTGGACGTCGCGCAGCGCGTGTCCGTCCAGCGTCCATTGGAAGCAATGCTCGTCGGTCTGCTGCCCGCCAGGGAATTCCCCTTTCCAGCAATGCCCCGCCAAAAACGCCATCGGCTTGAGCGCCTCCGCAGGCGCGGCCTGCGCTACGGTGGAAGACAACAGCAACAACGCGAGCATTGGACGCATGATGGGCCTCCTGATGTAATTTGAGGCAGTATATCAGCGCGGCGGCATCCATCCGTCCAGCACCCACGCCGGGTTGCGATAGTTGCGGATGGTCTCAGCATCACGCTCCATGGTCAGCTGGCGCGATGCCGGATGGCGCTTGCTGACATCCACCGGCGTGCCATCCACATTGCGGCTGTTGTATTCCCAGAAGTGTACGTTGCTGACGTCTCCTTCCACCGGTCCCCAGCCAGCAGGACTGATGCCGCTCAGCGTGGCGTCGATTAGCACGGCTTCGGCGTACGGGTAGTTCCTGCCTTTGTTCGCTGGCAGGCGCGCCAGTTCGGTTTGTCCGCCGCCCAGTGTGGTGAAGCGGCAGCCGACGAATACGTTGCCGTGATTGCCGGCCGGGTTGCGGATCCACATATACGCATGCTGCGACTGGATTTCGCAGCGCTCGAAGAATGCTGGGCCGCGTCCAAGGATGGTGTCGCCGCCGCCGATGACTTTGACATCCGGCAGGTAAGTGCTGCCGTTGACCTGCAGCGCATCGCCGGAGCCGATGATGGTGGTGTTGGCGACGATATTTTCGGCGCCGGTGATCAGCAAGCCTTCGGCCTGGCCTTGCAGTGTGGTCTCCAACGTGAGGTCGCGCAGGTGCACGCTGCGCACGTTGTCCGCCGCGAAGGCCGCGCGTCGCGAAGGGAAGGTGCCGGCTACTTCGTTGGTGCTGATGTTGGGTGGATGCGGGTTGAATACTTCATTATTCGCGTAATGGATGCGGACTTTGTCGCGCTGCTCGCCCTGTATGGTGAGATTGCGCTTGTTGCGGAAGTAGACGATTTCCTCGTAGTCGCCGTTGCGGACGAAGATGGTCACGCGTTTGGCTGGATGGTCGGGCACATGATCCAGCGCGCCTTGCACGGTACTGAAGTCGGCCGATCCGTCGGCGCTGACTACCACGCGCTCGGTGTCTTTTGCAGGACCGTGTGGCTTGGTGCTGAATTCCCATTGCAGCGCTTTGCCGAATACCGCTTGGTCCACCTGCACGCGATAGCGCTTGCCATAGGCGAGCAGGTTGTTGTGCGGGTAGATGGTCGCGCTGGTGTCTTGCACGATCACCGGGTGGAAGTGGAAACCGTCCGTGAAGCCGCCGATGATGGTTAGCTGGTAGCGGCCTGGATCGCCGGGATCGGCGCCGGTGGAGGGTGTGCCGGCTTTGGTGGTGGCGTTGGTGGCACGCGGACCGTCGGCGTAGACGTAGGGCGTGGCCAGATAGGGCGCTTGTGGCAGCGTGGTGCGCTCGGTTGGGCCGGCGGGGATGCTGAGGTCCAGCGTGTCCACCAGCTTGCCGGTGGCGGCGTCGTAGATGCGGATCAGGCCCGATGCGCCCAGCACCGGCGGCTGGGCGAAGCGCAGCACCAGATGCGTATCCGGATTCACTTCCCGCGCACCATCGGCCGGCTGCAGCGCGATGAGCGCCGGAGTGACCGCCGTCGTGGCATCCGCCACCGCAGCTTCGGCCCCTGCCGCCGGATCGGCCGCCGCGACGGCCAGCGCCACGGCAGGCGCCAGCGTGATCGCGGCCGTCATGGTGACGGCCCTTAAGTGCGCGCGCATGGTCGCCGCTCTCAGGCTGACAGCGTGGCGTTGTGCACCTTGCCGCCGATGGTCACATTCTTCAGCGTCAGTCCTTTGACGTTGTAGAGGTACCACGGCGCGGCGGCATTCACCGGCGTGCCGAAATCGCAGTCGGTGATGGTAACGCCGGTCACCGGCAGCACCGGCGGCATCGGCTGCGATCCGTTGTAGTCCGAAGCCACCGGCCCCAGTACCACAATCGCCTGATAGCACGACACCTGCTTGCCATCCTTGGTCGTCACATTGCCTGCCTTGATGTTCGAGATCTGCACATTGTCCACCACCGGCGGCCGCGTACGCACGTTGTCGCTGGTTGGCGTGTAATCGCAATCGAAGGTCACGATCGCGCCCGCCGCCGTCGCCACCGTCTTCGACTGAATCGGCGATCCAGGCAGAGAGGCATAGAACGAAGGACTGGTCTGCACCCCATTCGGTATCGTGCAATCGCGCACATAGAAATTGCGCAGATAGCCGCCACGGTTCATATTGGTCTTCAGCCGAATCGCCGTATTCAGCGGATTGGTCTTCCAGTTCGCGTTCTCGAACACCAGCTTCTGCGCAAACACGTTCTGAATCCCGCCCGCCATCTCGCTGCCCAAAGTCACACCGCCATGGCCGCTATGCATGATCGAATTCTGGATCACGATATTCTGCGAAGGACCATACTGCGTATCCAGATCCTTGCCGGCCTTGATGGCGATGCAGTCATCACCGGTATCGAAGGTGCAGCCATCCACCAGCACATGGTCGCAGGCTTCCGGATCGAAGCCATCGCTGTTCGGGCCGTGGCTGTGCATGTAGACGTTACGGATCACCAGATTGCGGCAATGGACCGGATGGTGCTGCCAGAACGGCGTGTTCTGCACCTTGTACCCCTGCAGCAGCACATTGGTACAGCCGATAATCTGAATCATCGGTGCGCGCAGATAGTGGCCGATGCCGAATACGCGCTTCGACAACGCCACACCTGCTTCCGACAGCGCCGGCAGATAGGACGCATCGGCGCGCCACTTGCCGCCTTCACCTTGAATCAGCACGCGCTCAGCTTCGGTCAGCGCCGGCGCCACCGCCGCCAGCGAAGTCGGGTTCAGTGGATTCTCGGTGTTTTCCGACATCTTGCCGGCCTTGAAGTTGGGCGTGGTGCCCTGGCCGATGGAATTGATGGTTTTCTGCTTGCCCTTCCAGGTCCACCAGCAATCGCCGGCGTCGTTAAAGGCCACGCCGCCCTGGCCGTCCAGGATCGCGGTCCAGTCCTCGCCGGTCAGCGCGATGTTGTCCTGGCCGTAGGCGTACACCATCGGCGAGTAGTTCAGGCAGTCGTTGCTCTGCCAGCGCGAGATGGTCAGCTTGCCGTGCTTGCCGCAGTCGATATCACCGTATTTGGCGTAGTCCGCCGGATTGTGGCTGAAGTACACGTGCGCGCCTTTGGCCAGATGCACATTCACATTCGACAGCAGCACCATAGGACCGGCGCAGAACCAGTCGCCGGCCGGAATCAGCACGCGGCCGCCGCCGGCTTCATTGCATGCTTTGATGGCGGCCTTGATGGCGGCGTAGCAGTCGGTGGCATCGGCGGCCGGTGTGTCGATATTGTCCCGATCCTCGTGCGATACCCAGGCTTGCACCTTGGTCAGCTTGCACGGCTTGGCGCCATAGGCGGTGATGTCGAAATCCTGCTTGCGGAAATTGCACGGACGCGAAACGTGATCGATGATGGCCTGCGCCTGCAGCCACGGATCGGGCGCGGTCGCCGCAACGGCGGGGAGGCTGAACGACAGGCCCGCCGCTGGCAGTGCTTTCATCAGGTGGCGGCGTTGGGTATTGATGGTCATGCGGTATTCCTCATTCATCCGAATTATTGAATTCGCCGATAAACACGTCGGCTGGCGAAGGTGGTTTGCTGTAGCCGAGATCCTTGACGGGATCGATGCCGGCTTTAATCAGGTTGTTCCAATGGTCGTCCGAGTTGTACTGGGCGGGGCGGTAGGAGAGGGTGCCTTTCTTGTTCCAGTCGGACCAGGGATGCTGTTTGTTGATGTGGGCGCCGATGTGCGAATTCATCACCACCATTTTGCCGACCGCTTCCAGCGATACGCGCGCCACGGTGCCGGTTGGGGCGGTGTAGACGTTGGTGGGGCCGTAGGTGCAACGATAGCCTTCCAGCGGCAACGGCGCGTACGGCGTGCAGCGCGAGCTGTGGAACCATTGGCGCAGCAGGTAGAAATCGCCGTCCTTTTTGCCTTCGTGGGTGAAGCGCACGTTGTCGAACACGAAGCCGTACTTGGTTTTGACATGGGTGTCCGGCGCGCCGACGTAGGACACGCCACGGTCGCCCAGTGTGCGGATTTCGCTCTGGTAGAAGTAAGCGGTGCTGTCACCGAAGATGAAATCGACATCACCTTCGATATAGGATTTGTTGAAGAAGCTGCGCACGGTGCTGCCGGGCTGCGGCGACTTTAGATACAGCGTGTCCTGAAAGCCAAGCAGACGGACGTTTTCGAATTGCGCCTTGTCGGCGCTGTCCACGTTCAGCGCCAATGCCTGATGGTGGATGTTGTTGATGTTGGGGAGCGCTTCGGCGCGGGCGTTGCCGGTGTCTTTGTTGTAGCCGTTTTCGAAGGTCAGGTTACGCGCCTGGAAGCCATTGTTCCTGGCCCAGACGGTCTGTGTGCCGAAGGTGCCGATCTGCGGGCGGTCTTTGATGCTGGCATACATGGCCTGCACGTCTGGCGCGGCTTGTGCGAACTGGGCGCCATGACGCGCGCTGTATTCGGCGCCGGTGTTGGAGGCATCCAGTTTTGCGGTGATTTTGGTCGCCGCCGCATCCTTGCCTTCGCCGTACATGGTGATCGGTGCGGCGGAGGCGGGGATGTAGACCAGCTCCTGATACACGCCGGGTTTCAGCAGCAGATACAGCCGCTTGGCCGGATGGGCGGCGCTGTCCAGCACCGCGTGGCTGACGGCTTCCTGCACGGTGTTGAAGCTGCGGATGCCGTCGGCGCGCGCGGCTTTGTCGACGATGTAGTCCGGCGTGAACGCCGCGCCTTTGGCCAGCGGATCGTTTAGCGGGTCCCACGGGTCGACCGTTTCCTGGCCGGCGATGCCGACGTATTTCAGTACCTCGGCATAGGAGAACTGCTTCGCCTGTTCCAGCGTGAGTTGCGGCCGCGCGCTGGCGGCGGCTGTTTCAGGGAAGGGCGCGAAACGCTGGGCGCAGGTGCTGGTGTCGATAGCGCCGATGTTACCCGCCAGTTGGGCGAATTCGATCTTGCGATCGGCCTTGCCGGTAATGCTGACGTTGCGCATTGCCACCTGTACTGGACGCTGTTCGTCGTAGCCCTGCACCAGCACGCGGCCCGGCGACACGCTGTGCACGTCGTCGAAGGCGATGTTGGTGTAGACCGGAATCTGCGATCCCTCTGCGGTTTTGCTGTAGCGGGTGCTGATGTCGATCGGCGTTTTCACGTCGCGCAAACAGACGTTGCGATAGGCGACCAGGTCCACCACGCCGCCGCGCGAGACGTCGCTCTTGATGCGCAGGCCGGAGGTGGTGCCGTCCATGCTCAGGTCTTCCACCAGCACGCGGCGCACGCCGCCATTGGTTTCGCTGCCGATCGACATGCCATGGCCGCTGTAGAAGCGGTTGTGCAGGATGGAGATGTTTTCGGTCGGGCCGTTGTTGCCGGCTTTGACTGCGACGTTGTCATCGCCGGTGCGGATATGGCTGTAGGCGATGGTGACGTTGCGTGAGGAGATCGGGTCGATGCCGTCGGTGTTGCGCGCGGTGGCAGGGGTGTCGATGCGCACGCCCCAGGCGGTGAAGCCATCCACTTTGTTCAGCGTGACGTGGAAGTTGGGCGAATTGCGCAGCGTGATCTTGTGCAGGCTGATGTCCTGCGAGTTGGTGATTTCGATCAGGCGCGGCACGTTCTGGCGTGCGTCTTCCTTTTGCGCACGGCGCGCCAACTGCCACCAGGATTCGCTGCCGCCGTCGATCACGCGGCCGCCCTGGCCGTCGATGACACCTTCGCCGTAGATGCCGCTGGACTTGGCGTTGTCGATGGTGATGAAGGGCTTGCAGCCGCGTCCTTGCTGGTCGATGGTGCCGCAGGTGTTGGCGCCTTTGTCGTACAGCTTGGGATTGCCGCTGGCTTGCAGCGTGGTGTTGGCGTCCACCTGCAGACTGACGCCACTACGCAGCGTCAGCGGGCCGGCGGCAAAGCGCTGCTTGTCGTTGCTGGCGGACAGACGCACCGCACGGCCGGCAGGACATTTGTCGATGGCGGCCTGAATGCGCGCGGTGTCGTCGCCGCCCGCCGCGCCAGCGGTCAGCACGGCGCACGAGGGCGGTGCCACCGGTTCGCTGACCTTGCGCGCGTCCTGCGCGTGGGCCGGCAGTTGCAGCGCTGCCGCGATCAGCGTCGCCGCTGCGGCCGCAAACTTGCGACGAGCAGCAGCGCCGGCCAGACCGGCTGCGGTGGATGGCGCGACAAGCGGCATGGCGCGGCGCGGCGCGTCGGGGCGGCCGGCGCGATGGGGCATGGCGTGCTGCTTCACTGCTCGCTCTCCGGCTTGAATTGCCCGGCCGTTTCCGGCACGGTGCGTTTGAGTTCTTCCATCACCATGCGCGAGAAGTAGGCCGCGCCTTTGACGCCCAGGTGGGTGCGGTCGAACGCGGTCTTGGCGGCGCCGGCCACTTCGACCTTGCCTGCGGCGGCGGGGACGCCATAGTCGGCCGGACGCGGCACCATGGCCAGCGTGTCCGCCTCGTCCTGACCCATGGCCTGCACGGCGGCGTAGCTGTCCGCGTTCAGGTCCAGCAGAGCCACTTGCTGCGCGTTGGCGGCGGCACGAATCGCATCGTTCCATGGGCCGAAATTATTTTCGAGGACGCCGTCCTTGAAGGTGCGGCGCGTCAGCGGCGTAAGCAGCACCGGTATGCCGCCCAGCGCTTTCACTTCCTGCGCGTAGCGATTCATATTGACGGGGAATTCGGTTTTCACATCGGTGGAGCGGCCAGGTTTGCCCGGCTGGTCGTTATGGCCGAACTGGATCAGCACATAGGTGGCGCGGTAGGCGGCGGAGCCGCGCAGCAGTCCCTCGACTTCGTCCCAGCGTCCTTCGGCGCGGAAGCTGCCGGAGCTGCGGCCGCCCTTGGCCAGATTGAGACAGGTGTTGGCGCGGTTGACGCGCGCGCAGAAGGCGTCGCCATAGCCGCTGCTGTTGGCCATGGTCGAATCGCCGACCAGGATGAAGCGCACTGGCTTGTCTGCTGCATGAGCGCCGCCGGCCAGCAGGGCCAGGACGGCGCAGGAAATCAGGTGTTTCATGATGAAATCCACAAAAAAAGGGCGCCGGCCGCGATGCGGTCCGGCGCCCACAACTCAGGCGGAGTGACGCGGTTTATGACCCCACAGCTTCATCAGAAGTTGTAGGTGACACGCACGTTGTAAGCGCGGCCGATCGGGCTGCCGGCGCTGCTCAGGTAACCATAGCTATACAGGCTGCTGTTGGTTGCTGGCGGTGGTGCGTTGAACAGGTTGGTGATGCCACCGGTGACCTGGATGTTTTTCCAACCGTTGTACGTGGTGGTCAGGTTCCACAGCTTGTACGAGTTGATGTTGCGCCAGTACTGCTGCGCCACCAGATTCTGGTCGGTGTACTTCGAGTTGTAGTTCATGGTCAGGGTGCTGTTCCAGTTACCCTTGGCCCAGTTCAAACGCGCGGTGTGCTTCCAGCGGTAGGTGATGATAGGGAAGCTGGAAGTGGTACCGTTGCTGGCCAGGCCGAACTGACCGATGTTCGACACGAATGCCGAGCCGTCATACAGCTGGTTGTCGAACTGGGTCAGGTAGGTACCGTCCAGGTAGACCTTGAAGTCGCCGTAAGCGGTTCTCGGGAACGCATACGAAGCCGATACGTCGATACCCGCCGCGCGCTGGCCGCCCAGATTCATGGTGGTGTTGTTGATGTAGGCGATGGTGCCGTCCGCATTACGCACGAAGTACGATGCGTATTTCACTGGATCGAGGAAGTACACTTGCTCTGGCAGGTTGGCCAGCATGTCCTTCATCTTGATGTTCCAGTAGTCCAGCGAGATCATGCTGTTCTTGATCGGTTCCATCACCACGCCCAGCGTGTAGCCCTTCGATTTCTCAGGCTTCAGATTGGCGTTGGAGCCGGTCTGTTTAGGCAGCGTGGTGTTGCAGACGGTCGATGCCACATAGCCTGGCAGCGCGGTGCCGGTGCCGGCCACGCCCGGGGTGCCGCCTGGGCACAGTACCGGATCGTCCCACTTGGCGGAAGTGGTGGTGGTGGCGCCTGGCAGGCGGTAACCGTAGGCGTCAAACAGCGTCGGTGCGCGGAAGCCGGTGTTGGCCGAGCCACGGAACATCAGCGCCTTGCTGGCTTCCCAGCGGAAGCTGATCTTCGGATTGACGGTGGTGCCGAAATCGCTGAAATGGTCGGCGCGGACGGCGGCGTTCAGTTCCAGCGATTTGGTGACCGGCGCGTTGATCTCGGTGAACAGCGCGGACACGTTACGCGCGCCTTCGCCGTGCGACGGGCTAGTGCCGGCGTAGGTGACCAGCGAGGTAATCGGCAGCTTGGTGTCTTCGGTGGTGTCGCGGTGCACGTCGGCACCCACCGCCACTGCCAGCGAACCGCCAGGCAGTTCGGCCAGCGCGCGGCTGATGGTCAGGTCAACGCCCTTGTAGGTCGATTTCGAGGTACGGTTTTTCTGGCCGTCGACGCTGATCGTGTCCAGGTAAGCGCTGCCGGCCGCGTCCTGGGTGCCGAATGGATTCAGCACGCCGCTGGCCAGGCCGTCGATCAGACCCTGGCCTTTGTAGTAGCCGGAGTAGTAGTAGTTGTCGCGGTTGGAGATACCGATCACCAGGCCGGCCTTGTAGTCCCAGCCGGCGATCACGCCTTCGTCGCTCAGGGCCAGGCGCTGATTGACCTGCACGTCCTTGGTGGTGGCCAGGCCGCCGTCCGCCACCGCCCAGGTGACGGTCAGCGGTTCGCCGGTTAGGCCGGCGACGGCGGGCACGCCGCCGCTGTTACCAGGATACCATTTGCTGGTCGATGGCACGGTCGCCGAGACGCCGTTGACAGCCAGCGCATTGGTCGGGTTCTTGGTGCCGAGGATGTATTCCTGACCGCGCGCGTAGTCGACGGTGACGATGTGGTCTTCGCTGAACTTGTAGGCGCCACGAGTGTAGAAAGTGACCTGCTGGTTGGCGTACAGCGCGGTGCCATACTCATTGGCGTCCAGTACGCAAGTACCTTTCTGGCCAACGATGGAGTAGGGCGCATCGCAAGTGCCGGCGTATGGATTGCGCGCGGTCTTGTTGGTGGCGGTGGTGAAGTTGGCCGGGGTGGCGTTGCCGCCGGTACCCAGCGTTGGTGCGCGGCCCAGCGCGGTCAGCACGGCGGCCGAGCTCAGATAGGCGCGGTCGGATGCGGCCAGACGCGAACGCTGGTGGGCATCGATGGTGGCGTAGAAGCTCCAGCCGTCGCGTTCCAGATTGCCCTTGCCCCAGGTGGCGCTGATGCGCTGTTCGTCGCCGCCGCCTTTTTTCTCTGGCTGCACGGCTTGCGCGGTGATTTGCGTGCCTTCGAACGAGGTCTTGGTGATGAAGTTGACCACGCCGCCGATGGCGTCGGAACCGTAGATCGACGATGCGCCGTCACGCAGAATTTCGACGCGGGCGATGGCGGACAGCGGAATCACGTCCAGGTTGGCGTAGCCGTCGGCGATCGCCTCGTTGGCCATGCGGCGGCCGTTCAGCAGCACCAGGGTGCGGTTGACACCGAGGCCGCGCAGGTTGATGTTGGTACCGGAGCCGGCGTTCGAGGGCGCCAGCGAAGCCGATTGCGGCAGCGCCATCATGAAGTCGGCGAGGGTGGTCATGCCTTGTTTGACCAGGTCTTCAGCCTTGACGCTGGTGACTGGCAGCGATGCTTCGTTGGCTACGCGCTTGATGCTGGAACCGGTCACTTCGACACGGGTCATGTTGGCGTCATCGGTCTGCGCGGAAGCCTGGTTGGCTAGCGTGACCACGGCCAGTGCAATGGCCGTGAGCAGCAGGCGAGGTTGGGCGGAACGGTTCTGGACCGAGTGCTCGGACTTCATGGTGTTGTCTCCTTCGTCTCTTGAATAAAGTTATACGCAGCAGGGCAGGTGGCTGCGTGATTGGAGCACCTCGCGTACTCCGTGCCGCTGTAACGAGGGCAGTGCCGCGCGCGATGCGCGGGCGTGCCTAGGTCAAGCCGGTCAATAACTTGATTACTTTATGTTTCGCGGCCGGCATCGAGGCCGGACCTGCGTTACTTCGGGTACTATTTATCCGCGCGAGAAAGTACGGGTCACGCGTTCCAGGTGGGCGCGCATGGCTTTGCGCGCCGCTGCCGGATCGTGGGCGGCGATCGCCTCCAGGATGCGGCGGTGGTCCTTCAGCGTTTCCTGACGCAGCTCTTCGGTCTGGAAGTGTTCTTTGAGCTTGTGCCACAGGCGGCCTCGCTGGTCCCACAGATAGTTCAGCGATCCGACCAGCGCGCTGTTGCCGGTGGCGCGCGCGATGGCGAGGTGGAAGTTGCGGTCAGCCTGCTCGTTGCTGGAATAATTGGCGTGGTGTTTTTCCATCTCGACCACCGCTTGCAGGATGGCGTCGATGGCGCTGTCGGTGGCGACGCGGGCGGCGATGGCGGCGATTTCGGATTCGATCAGGCGGCGCGCGGACAGCACTTCGAACGGACCCGGACCAGCTTCCGGCAGATCGGTTTCGGCCGGTTCCGGCAGTTCGCTGACGTAGACGCCCGAGCCGCCGCGCACTTCGATCACGCCGCCCAGTTCCAGCGCGATCAGGGCTTCGCGCAGGGAGGCGCGGCTGACGCTGAGCTTGGTGGCGAGGTCGCGCTCGGAGGGGAGGCGCTCGCCGGCGGCGATGTTTTCGTTGCGGATCAGTTCCTGGATACGGTCAGCCACCACCCGGTACAGGCGCGGTTCGTGAGCGTTGCTTTCAGCAGGAAGGGCAGTCTTTTTCAGCATTGATGTCTCGTCTTTTTTATGTGGCTTTATATATTGCCATCTGGTCAGGCCATTCTAAGGTGGTCAGACCAAATACGCAATGTGGACTAGCCAAATTAATTTTAAACTGGCATACTGATTTCATGGTGCAGCCGTCTGCGGCCCATGTTTTCAAGGCTACAAGCTTGTAAACATGCGGCTTTCAGAGTGTGGCGCGCAGGCCACAACATCGAGCTGGCCGACCAATAACATAAGTGGTCAGACCACTTTACGAGACCAAAAAACAACGTAGGAATCCATATGACGACACCGACGAGCGCCGCTACACCGCGCTATATCCTCATGCACGACAACGATAACGTCGCGATTGTCGTTAACGACGGCGGTTTGCCCGCCGGCGCGGTCTTCCCGAACGGCCTGACGCTGCTGGAACCGATCCCGCAGGGTCACAAGGTGGCGCTGCGCGACCTGGCCAAGGGCGATCATGTGATCCGCTACAACGTCACCATCGGTTTTGCCGCCAAAGATCTGCCGGCCGGCAGCTGGCTGGCCGAACACAATGTGGAGATGCCGGCCGCGCGCGAGCTGGAAGGTTTGCCGATCGCCACCGTCAAGCCGCCGCCGATGGAGCCGCTGGAGGGGTATACCTTCCAGGGCTTCCGCAATCCGGACGGCAGCGTTGGCACGCGCAACATCCTGGCCATCACCACCACCGTGCAGTGCGTGTCGGGCGTGGTCGAATTCGCGGTCGAGCGCATCAAGAATGAACTGCTGCCGAAGTACCCCAACGTCGACGACGTGGTTGGGCTGGAGCACACCTACGGCTGCGGCGTGGCGATCGAGGCGCCGGGCGCGCCGATCCCGATCCGCACCATCCGCAATATCGCGCTGAATCCGAACTTCGGCGGTCAGGCCATGGTGGTCAGCCTCGGTTGCGAAAAGCTGCAGCCTACGCGGCTGTTCCCGAAAGGCTCGATCCCGATCCAGAACGCCGGCGGCGCCGATCCTGGCCTGGTCTGTCTGCAGGACGCGCACCACGTCGGCTTCATGTCGATGATCGACTCGATTATGAAGCAGGCCGAGGTCAATCTGGCGGAGCTGAACAAGCGCCAGCGCGAAACCGTGCCGGCCTCGGAGCTGGTGGTGGGCGTGCAATGTGGCGGCAGCGATGCCTTCTCCGGTGTGACCGCCAATCCGGCGGTGGGCTTTGCCACCGACCTGCTGGTGCGCGCCGGCGCCACCGTGATGTTCTCGGAAGTGACCGAAGTCCGCGATGGCATTGACCAACTGACTTCGCGCGCCTCGTCGCCGGAAGTGGCCGACGCCATGATCCGCGAGATGGCCTGGTACGACGCTTACCTGACGCGCGGCGGCGTTGACCGCAGCGCCAACACCACGCCGGGTAACAAGAAGGGCGGCTTGTCCAACATCGTCGAAAAGGCCATGGGCTCGATCGTCAAATCCGGCAGCGCGCCGATCACCGGCGTGCTGTCGCCGGGCGACAAATTGACGCAAAAGGGTTTGATCTACGCCGCCACCCCGGCCAGCGACTTCATTTGCGGCACGCTGCAACTGGCGGCCGGCATGAATCTGCACGTGTTCACCACCGGCCGCGGCACGCCGTATGGCCTGGCCGAAGTCCCGGTGATCAAGGTCGCCACCCGCAACGATCTGGCCAAGCGCTGGCATGATCTGATGGACATCAACGCCGGCCGCATCGCCAGCGGCGAGGCCACCATTCCGGACGTGGGCTGGGAGCTGTTCCAGATGCTGCTGGATGTCGCCAGCGGCAAGGAGACCTGGGCCGAGAAGTGGAAGCTGCACAATGCACTGGTGCTGTTCAATCCGGCCCCGGTGACGTAAAAAATATAACAACGGAGACATGATGACAAAACCATTCAAACGACTGTTGCTGACCGGCGCCGCTGGTGGCCTGGGCAAGATTCTGCGCGACCGCATCAAGCCCTGGGCCGATGTGGTGGTGCTGTCCGATATCGCGGACATGGGCGAGGCGCGCGAGGGCGAGGAAATCGTCCAGTGCGACCTGGCCGACAAGGCGGCGGTCATGAAGCTGATGGAAGGCGTGGAGGCGGTGCTGCACTTCGGCGGCATCTCGACCGAGAACACCTTCGAGAACATCATGCAGGCCAATATTCTCGGCACCGCCAATATTTATGAAGCGGCGCACAAGCTGGGCGTGAAACGCATCGTGTTCGCCAGCTCGAATCACACGGTGGGCTTCTACCGCAACACCGACTACATCGACGCCGGCGCGGTGACGCGGCCGGATTCGTTCTATGGCGTCAGCAAGTGCTTCGGCGAGCAGCTGGCCAGCTACTACTGGGACCGCACCGGCCTGGAGACGGTGGCGCTGCGCATCGGCTCCTCGTTCCCGGAGCCGAACGACCGCCGCATGATGGTCACCTGGTTGAGCTACGACGATCTGGAGGAGGCGCTGCGCCGTTCGCTGTTTGCGACGCGGGTCGGTTTCACCATCCTGTTCGGCATGTCCAACAACGACGTGGCGTGGTGGGACAACAGCAAGGCCGCGCATCTCGGCTACAAGCCGAAGGACAGCTCGTCGCAGTTTGACGCCAAGTTCCCCGACAGCGGCGACTACCCGGCGCCGAACGCCTCGGTCACCTACCACGGCGGCGCTTTCGCGCTGGCCGAAGTGCGCTACAAGGCCTGAGTTTTACACGGCTTGCTGACATTTTCGGCAAGTCGGCCGTATAATGAGAGTAATTCTTATTCTCATGTGCGGTTTTTGTGCCTTTAGCCGAATCAGCCCCCGAGCATCAGCTGGATGTTTTGTATATCAGCCATTACGACTGGCTGCGGGGCTGGTTGCGCGCTAAACTCGGCTGCGCGCATGAAGCGGCCGATGTGGCGCAGGACACCTTCATGCGCATCATCGCTTCGCGTGACGCCTTGCTCGGCGTGCGGCAGCAGCCGCGCGCCTATCTCACCACCACCGCCAAACACCTGCTGATCGACCGCGCGCGCCGCAAGCTGCTGCACGATACCTATCTGGCCGAACTGGCGCTGGTGGCCGCGTCGGCCGAGGGTTATCCGTCGCCCGAACAGACCATGCTGGCGCTGCAGGCGCTGGACCAGATCGCGCAGGCGCTGGAGCGCGTGCCGCCCAAGGCGCGCGAAGCGTTCATGCTGCATTATCTGGACGATCAGCCGCAGTCCGAAGTGGCGGCGCGGTTGGGCATCTCGACGCGCATGGTGCAGAAGTATCTGGTGCAGGCGCTGTTGCAGTGCCGCCTGAAGTGCGCTGCCATGGCGGAAGCCGCGCTGTGACAGACGACGCGGTACTGGCCGAACAGGCGGCCGAGTGGCTGGTGCTGCTCAGCAGCGACAACGCTGTGGAGCGCCGCCAGGCGCAAGCCGGCTTCTCGGCGTGGAAGGCGGCCGATCCGCGCCATGCCGAGGCGGCGATTGAAATCGAAGTTTTGCTCGATCATCTGCAGGCGATGCGAGGCGCGCAGGCGCGGCCGGCGCGCGTGGCGCTGAATGCGGTGTTGTCGCGCTCCGGCCAACGCCGGCGCAACCGCGTGGCCGCTGTAACGCTGGTGCTGGCGGTGCTGATCGGCGTCCCGCTCGCGCTCACGCTGGACAGCCACAGTCCGCGCTACTTCAGTGCCGACCTGCGAACCGGCACCGGCGAATGGCGCAGCGTCACGCTGGATGACGGCAGCACCATCGCGCTCGACAGCGGTAGTGCCGTCAACCTGCACTTCAGTCAGCAGCGTCGCGAGGTTGAGCTGGTGCAGGGCAGCGTGCGGGTGGTGGTGGCCAGGGATGCGGCGCGACCGTTCGTGGTCGACACGCCGCAAGGCGAGATGCGTGCGCTGGGCACGCGCTTCATGGTGGAGCGCGGCGAGGACGCGACCACGCTGTCGATGCTGGAATCGAAGGTCGCGGTGCGGACCGCTAATGAGCGCGCCGCTGGCGACACGCACGCGGTGGTGGTGCAAGCCGGCGAGCGGGTACGCATCAGCGCCGGCGCGGTCAGTCCGGTGGAACAGATCGATGCCACCGGTACCGACTACGCGTGGCAGCACCACAAGCTGGCGGTGGAAGACCGTCCGCTGACCGAAGTGCTGGCACAGTTGAACCGCTATCGCGCCGGCCGTTTGTCGTTCGATGCGCAGCAACTGGCGGACATCCGCGTCACCGCCGTGCTGCCGCTGGACGATACCGACCGCGCGCTGCAACTCCTGCTCAACAACTTCCCGCAACTGCGCATCCGCCGCTTCACACCGTACTGGGTGGTGGTCGATAAAAAATAATGGTTCGTGTTTTTCGCTGTGGTTCGTTAAACGCTGTGAAACCAACGAAAACAGGAATCATCAACATGTTTGCTACCCGTATCATGAGCACCCGCCTGACGCCGCTGGCGCTGGCCATCCATCTCGCTTGCGGCGTTGTGCTGCAGGCTGCCGTGCCGGCCGCGCTGGCACAGGCGTCCGCGTCCGCGCGTCAATACGATATTCCGGCCGGCGCGCCAGGTCCGGCGTTGAACCAATTCGCGCTGCAGGCCGGGGTCTCGATCGTGATCGAACCGGCCAAGGTGCAGGGCTTGCGCACACAGGGCTTGAAAGGCAGTTACAACGTCAACGAAGGCTTTGAGCGCCTGTTGCGCGGCACCGGCTACGCCATCGGCGCCACCGACGCCGGTTATGTGCTGGTGGCCGCCGCGCCATCGCAGGTGCGGGACAGCGAACAGCCGCAGGTGCTGCCAGCGATTACCGCGGCGGCCAGCGCCGATGGTCCATCCGAGGGCAGTGGCTTGTACACCATGCCGTCGATGGGCACCGCCACTCGTCTCGGTTTGTCGGTACGCGAGACGCCGCAATCGGTCAGCGTGATCACACGCCAGCAGATGGACGATCAGGCGCTGATTACGGTGCCGGATATTCTGGAAAAGACGGTCGGCGTCACGGTGGGGCGCAATGACAGCGAACGCGCCACCTTTTACGCGCGCGGCTATGTGATCGAGAATTTCCAGTTCGACGGCATGCCGAATACGCTGGACAGCTCCAACCAGTACACCAGCGCGATCGGTGATAGCGCCATCTACGACCGGGTAGAAATCGTCAAGGGCGCGGGCGGTCTGCTGACCGGCGCCGGTAATCCTTCCGCCACCATCAATCTGGTGCGCAAGCGTCCGGGCAAGGAATTCGCGGCCAGCGTGGCGGCCAGCGCCGGCTCGTGGAGTAAATACCACGTCACCGGAGATCTTTCGACGCCGCTGAACGCGGACGGCAGCGTGCGGGCGCGCGTGGTGGTGGCGGCGCAAAACGCCGATTCCTACATCGACTACTACAGCCGCGATACGCGCAATGCTTACGCCATCATCGAGGCGGATCTGGGACCGCGCACCTTGCTCAGCGCCGGTGTGGATCATATGGAGACGCGCGCCAACGGCGCCACCTTTGGTCATCTGCCGCTGTTCTACAGCGACGGCACGCAAACTCATTTCCGCCGCTCGCTGAATCCGGGCGCGCGCTGGTCGTACTGGAATAATGACAGCACCAACAGCTTCGCCACGCTGAAGCATACTTTCGACAATGCCTGGCAGCTGGATGCCACGGCCAGCCATCTCGATCAGTCCAAGGACGTGATGTATGGCTCGGCCTACAACGGCAGCGTCAATCGCGAGACCGGCGCCGGCATCCGCGCGCTGACTGGTTTGCTGCCGTCGGAAGCGAAGACCGACAGCGCGAATCTGGCGCTATCCGGTCCTTTCCAGCTGCTGGACCGCACGCATGAACTGGTGCTGACGGCTGGTTATTCGCGCCAGCACAAGACGGCGGAGTTGTATCGCTCGGTGTTTGTGGCGGTCGACAATTACTACACGTGGGATGGTTATCTGACGCAGCCGACCTTCACCAAACGCGCGGACCGCGACACCACCATCATTGAGAAGGGGGTATCGGCGGCGGTGCGGCTGCGTCCGACTGACCAGCTGTCGGTGATACTCGGCGCGCGCGCCAGCCAGTACAAATTGCTCGACTATGAGGTCAGCACGGCCGGTGAGCGCAGCGTGTCGGACGATCTGAATACCGGCACCAAAACCATCCCCTATGCCGGTGTGGTGTTTGACCTTAACCGCGAGTGGTCGGTATATGCCAGCTACACCGACATCTTCAATCCGCAGACTTACTACAAGGATGCCAACGGCCGTCCACTGGCGCCGCTGACCGGCAAGAGCAGTGAGGTCGGCATCAAGGGCGAGCTGTTTGACAAGCGCCTCAATGTCAGCCTGGCCGCGTTCAAGATCAAGCAGAACAACGCCGCCCAGTATGTGGATGTGAATCCGGATACTTTCGAGGAGATCTACAAGCCGGTGGATGGCATCACCAGCGATGGCATTGAAATGGAGCTGTCCGGCCAGCCGACGCCGGCCTGGAACGTCTCCGGCGGTTATACCTATCGCCGCTCGCGGGTGCCAGCGCAGCCGGATGTGATTCTGAGCGCGGTGAACACCAATCAGCCCAAGCATCTGTTCAAGGTGAATACCTCATATCGCTTGCACCAGCTGGTGGTTGGCGGTTCGCTGTCGGTGCAAAGTTCGACTTACTATGAAACCTCGGACGGCAATTACTGGCGCGCCAACCAGCCAGGCTACGCGGTGCTCGGCCTGATGGCGCGCTATGAGTTGGACCGCCATCTGAGTGTGACGCTGAACATCAATAATGCGCTCGACAAAACCTATATGCCGGGCCTGGGCTCATACGGCACCGGCGTGTACGGCGATCCGCGCAATGCGCTGCTGACCTTGAAGTATCAGTTCTAGGACCCGAAGGTCAGTACCATGGCGTTGTACACCGCGTGGACCAGCATCGGCGCCAGCAGGGTTTTGCTGCGTTCGTAGGTCCATGCGGTGCACAGGCCAAGCACGAATACCGGCAGCATCGATAGCGGTGGATGGACCACAGCGAATACGGCGGCGCTCATCAGCATCGCCTGTGGTGCCTTCATCGAGCGGCGCAAGCCGCCGTAGATCAAGCCCCGGAAAATGAATT
Source organism: Duganella guangzhouensis (assembly GCF_009674535.1). Classification (GTDB taxonomy): domain Bacteria; phylum Pseudomonadota; class Gammaproteobacteria; order Burkholderiales; family Burkholderiaceae_D; genus Rugamonas; species Rugamonas guangzhouensis. The sequence goes on along the minus strand of NZ_WKJK01000008.1, from coordinate 178,937 downwards.
CCTCGCACAGCGGCGCGGCCAGCACCGCCAGCGCGTAGATCCAGCTACGGCCACCCGGCAGTGCTGGCGCGGATTTGGTCAGTTCTTCCCACAGTGCGCTGTGCCGCAGTATGGCGAGATAGCTCAGACCCACCGCACAGGCGACGGCGGTGGCGATGGCGGCGTAGCGCAGCGACAGGCGCAGGTCGGCGCCGCGCCAGATGGTCGGCACGCCGGCGGCCTTGTTGCGCCAGTAGACGTAGCGCATCAGCAGATACACCACCAGCCCGGCGACGCCGAAGGCGATGGTGAGGGCTTGCATGTCCATGCGGCCGGCCACCATCAGCACGATACCCTGCAGGATGAAGAAGGCGGTGGCGGCGATCAGGCCATCGGCGGTCGATACACGCGGCGGCGGAGCAGCGGCCGGATCGAGCAGATAGGGCAGCGAGTCGCGCGCTTTTTGCCACAGCGCCAGTGCCATCGAGGCGATCAACACCATCACCACCAGCTTTTGCGACCACACGTTGCTGTAGATGGACCAGGTATAGAAGCTGGCCAGCAGCATGTACAGGTAGACGTAGGTGGGGCGCACGCGGGTGCGCGCATCGACGGCCAGCGGGTCGCAGGCGAACACACCGAGCGAGACGGCGATCATCGAGTAGATTGGAATGCCGGCGGCTACGGTCAGCACCAGCACCAGCATGCTCCACTCGAAATGCGTGGTGTACCAGGCGCTGACGCCGATCACGATGGCGGGATAGATCATGGTCAGCACCGCCCACAGTTGCGCCTTTTCCTTCAACACGCTTTCCAGCGAACGCGGTACGGTGTACAGCAACCACAGGACGTGGCCTTCGTTGTTGAGCGTCTGGAAGGCCGACAGCATCAGCACATAGACACCGATGCCGAAGGCGATGGCGGCGGCCAGCGTGTGATGTTCGCCCAGCTCGCCCATGCTATTCAGTTTGCCGTTGAAGAGCATCTGGCTGAACACCACGATCACCGGCACCAGCAAGGTCTGGAACATGAAGTTGCGATCACGGCTCAGCAGACGCAATTCGCGCCGCTGCAACGGCGACAGCACGGCGCTTAGAAACGCAAACGGACTGTGTGTGGCGGCAGCGTCGGCGGGCCGCAGGGCGCGTGGCGCGGCATCGCGGCCGCTTTCGCGCGCACCGGAATTGACCACGCCGTGGCGCAGCTGGTGACGTAGCAGCGCCATGCCGGCCCACATCAGCACTACGATCTGTGCCAGCAGCAGCGCCACGCTGGAGAGCAGCTGCCCGCTGTGCTGCGCCTGGATCGCCTGCAGCACCAGGCCGGGCGGCGTCCATTGCATCCACGCCGGGAAGGCGCGCGCCCACTCCATGGCGAAGGCGTTGGCCTGTGGCATACCGAGCGCCATCACCAGATAAATCAGCGGCATGTTGAACAGACCTGTCAGCGCTTGCAGGTTGCGTAGCTGCGCCGCCGGTAGCCACATGCGCAGGCCGGTGTCGGCCACGGTGTGCAGCAATGCCGCCAGCGGCAGCAGCGTGGCCACCGACAGCACGGCGATCGGCAGTACGCTCCAGGTGTAGCCGGAGTGCCAGGCGATGGTGCCGAAGGCCGGCAGCAGCGCGAACCAGCCGGAGATATTCGATGCGCTGCGTTCCAGCACGCGTCCCCACAGCAGCGTGCCACGTTCCACCGGCATGGTGACCAGCCATTCGAGATCCCAGTCCGGCTGCGTCATCTCCTTGCTGCCCAGCGGTAGCAGCACGGCGACCAGGAACAGGATGCTGAGCTCCATCGTCAGCCCGTTCATCAGCGCCGGCGCGAACGGTGCGACCGCCAGTTCCGCAGCGGCTTTGTGCAGGTCGGTGTGCGGGTCGCCAACGCTGTCGGTGTAGCGACAGGCACTGCTGGCATCCAGGTGGCAGTGCATGTTCAGCACCGCGTTGTCGGCCACGTGGACAAAGGAGAACAGCATGCAGCCGACCATCAGCAAGGTCAGTATCCACAGGTTGTTGCTCTTGCCGGCGTTGGCGTCGCGCGCTTTCTTTTTGCGGAAGCGGAACAGGTTGTTGAGCACCATGTTGCGTTGGCGGGTCAGACGCATGCGCGTCATCAGCCAGATGGTTTGCAGCGCGCTCATTGCGCGATCTCGTCTGCGGCTTCGTCGGTGATCTTGAGGAAGACGTCTTCCAGCGAGCCGCTGGCCGAGGCTTCGGCGCGGATTTCATCCAGCGTGCCGGTGGCGACCAGTTGGCCATGGTGGATGATGCCGACGCGGTCACACAGCTTCTCGGCCATGTCCAGCAAATGGGTGGAGACGAAGATGGTGACGCCGCGCGCCGCCGCTGCCAGCAAGCGCTCCTGCACCTCGCGCGAGGCGCGCGGATCGAGGCCGTTGATTGGTTCGTCCAGAATCAGCACCGACGGATCGTGAATCAGTGCGCAGGCCAGGCCGAGGCGCTTCTTCATGCCTAGCGAGTAGTTGACGGCGTAGTCTTCGCCGGCTTCCTCCAGGCCGAATTCGGCCAGCAGGCGCGCACCACGTTCGGCGGCGTCGCGACGTGTAAAGCCGTGCATCTCGGCGACGAATTGCAGGATCTCGCGGCCGCGCAGGTAGTCGTAGAAGATGGGCGTGTCGGGCAGATAGCCGACGCGGCGTTTTACTTCGGCCGGCTCGGCGTGGCAATCGAGGCCGTCGATCAGCACTTGGCCGGCGCTTGGCATCAGGATGCCCATCATCATGCGGATGGTGGTGGTTTTGCCGGCGCCGTTGGGGCCGAGGAAGCCGAACACTTCACCGCGCCGCACCGTCAGCGACAGCGGCTTGACGGCCTGGAAACCGCCGTAGACTTTGGTCAGTCCTTGAAACTCGATCATGATGGCACCGGCAATATTATGAATTTACTACGCCATCATAACACCGCCGGCGCGATGGCTTACTGTCGCGGGTAGAGGCTCATGCCAAAGCGTTCCGCGCGCGGCATCCAGTTACTGGTGATGTCGGCCGAGGCCAGTACGCGCTCGGCGCGGCCGATCAGCAGCGCGCGCGGCACCAGGCCGATGTAGCGCGAGTCTTCGCTGTTGTCGCGGTTATCGCCCAACATCATGTATTCGCCAGGCGGCACCACCAGCGGCGCGAAATCCCGGCGCGCCTTTACCTGCGGGAGGAACTGGATGGCGTGGCTGCTATTGCCCAGGGTTTCATCGACACGCACGGCGGCCAGCGGGCCGACGCCGTGGATGTTTTCGGTGGCTGCTCCAAGCTCGGTATAGGCGGCTGGCTGGCCGTTGATGATTAGCTGTTCGTTGCGCATCTCGACGCGGTCGCCGGGCAGGGCGATCACGCGCTTGATCAGGCGGGTGCCATTGGCGGGCGAGGAGAAGGTGACGATGTCGCCGCGCTGCGGCTCGCCGGTGTGGCCGATCACGATGTCGGTCAGCGGCACTTTGACGTTGTAGGCGAGGCGATTGACGAACACCACGTCGCCTTCCAGCAGGTTGGGATGCATGGACGAGGAGGGAATCGGATTCCAGTCGGCGACGGCGGTGCGGAAGATGCCGAACAGTGCCAGGAACAGCAGAAAGCCTTTATTGGCGCGCAGCCAGTTGTTCATTATTATTCTCCCAAGTGGTGGACGGTCGGCCGAGTGGCCGACGACGTCTATACTGTGAGCAGAATCTTAATCAATCCTTAGTGCGCAGTCTTTTGCACCAGCGCGCTGCCAATGCCGTGGCGATGGCCTTCGCTGACTGCGGTTACGGTGCCGTCGGGATTGAACACCAGCGCGTTGGCGGCGCCGATTTCCTCCGCCGTCTGGCTCCAGTGCTGGCCGCTCTTCTCCAGCGCCTGCGCCTGCGCGCTGCCGCTGAAGCCCGGCTCCACATCGGTGGCCTGGCCGTTGCGCTCGGACAGGCGCGGCGCGTTCACCGCGTCCGGCATCGACATGCCGAGATCCACGTAATTGAAGATGGTCTGCAGCACGGTGGTGATGATGGTGGCGCCGCCAGGGCTGCCGATCGAGAACGCCGGCTTGCCGTTCTTGAAGGCCAGCGTCGGCGACATGCTGCTGCGCGGACGCTTGCCGGCTTCCGGCACATTTGGCGCCGGGCCGGAGAAATCGAAGTCGGTCATCTCGTTATTCAGCAGGAAGCCATAACCCGGCACCACGATGCCGCTGCCACCCCACGATTCGATGGTGTAGGTGTAGGAGACGATATTGCCGTCCTTGTCGGAGACGGTGAGGTGGGTGGTGTGCGCGCCTTCCGCAATCAGCTTGCTGGCGTTGGGGCGCAGCGGCACGCTGACATCGTTCTGGAACGGATAGGGATCGCCGGCCGGCGCATGCAGGCTGGCCTGCGCGGGATTGATTAGCTCACGACGGCGCGCGGCGTAATCCTTGTTCAGCAGACCGGCCACCGGCGCGTCGATGAATTCCGGATCGGCCAGATAAGCGTTGCGGTCAGCGAAGGCGAGGCGGCTGGCTTCCAGATACAGATGTTCGGCCTGCGCGCGCGGCATGGCTTTCAGATCGTAGCCCTCCAGGATGTTGAGCGCTTCGGCCACCGCCACGCCGCCGCTGCTGGGCAGCGGCATGCCGTATAAATCATAGCCGCGATAAGTGCTGTGCACCGGCTGGCGCAGGCGCGCTTCGTAATTGGCCAGATCGGCCAGCGTCATGTTGCCGGCGTCGACCCGCACGCCTGGCGGGGTGGCTGGTGCGTTGACCGCATCGACAATCGCGCGCGCCAGCTTACCGTTGTAGAAGGCTTTGACGCCGCCGGCCGCCAGCTCTTTATATGCCTTGGCCAGGTCCGGATTGCGCAGCGTGCTGCCGGCAGGGAGGGCTTTGCCATTGCGCAGATACAGCGCGGCGGTGGCGGGGAACAGCGAGAACTTGGCTTCGTTCTCCTGCACCAGATGGGAGAAATTGTCGTTGACCTTGAAGCCCTTGCTGGCGACGTCAATAGCCGGCGCCAGCACCTGCTTGAAGCTCATGCTGCCGTAGCGGTCCAGCGCCTCGTGCCAGCCGCGCACCGTGCCGGGCACGCCGACCGACATGCCGCTGGCCACCACCGTCTCGAAATCGCGCTCCTTGCCATCCTTGAGGAACACCGTCGGCGTGAAGCTGGCCGGTGCCGTTTCGCGATGGTCGATGGTGATCACGCGTTTGTCCTTGGCCAGATAGATCACCATGAAACCACCGCCGCCGATGCCGCAGCTGAACGGATCGGTCACGCCCAGCGTGGCGGCCGCCGCCACGGCAGCGTCGATGGCATTGCCACCCTGGTTCAGAATGGCAATCGCGGCTTGCGAAGCCGGTTCACTGATAGTCGCCACAGCGCCGCCAGTGCCGGTGGCGACTGGCGTCTTGGCTACGGCCGGCAAGGCCAGGGAAACAAGGATGGAAGAAACGAGGAGAGTGCGGACTGGATGGGAGAGGGTCATGTGGGCAAGCTTTAAGGAGAGTTAATGTTGCTCACCTTTAAGCTTACCTGATAATCCGGCGCAGGCTCATTTTTCGCCGGTACTTGCCGCGGCTCGTAGCCCTGCAGCGTGAAGTGCAGGCCGTTGCTGCTGATGCTGGCGACCCCGTTGGGCATGTTATCGGACAGCACAAAGCTACTGCTACTGCCATCGGGCTGATGCAGCGTAAAGCTGAAGCTGATATAGCCGGCCCAGACGCACACCGCGCCGGCGTGACAGCGGCTATCGTTGACGCGCTCCAGCTTAAGCACCGGCGCGGCTGTAGCCAGGCCGGCCGGCGCCGCCGGCGTGATCGCCGCGCTAGAACCCTGCCGCAACACATAGGTAGTAGAGAATGGCGCCGGCGCGGCGCGGGTAGTGGAGCCTGCGCTGCCACAAGCATATAGCGCGGCCATGACGGCCACGAGCAGAGGCAACACAAAGAGCTGCCGCAATATTGTTGTTTTCATCATACACCTCGACCTTCAGTTGTAGGCAAGCTTAACAAAAAGACCACCTCAGCGGCGCACGAACGGCGCAAGGTCAGCTTTAGCTCAAAGATATTCCGGGGTCAGGTCCATCATTTCTACACGAGCTCAACGGTAGGCGTACGCCTACCGTTGAGCTCGTGTAGAAATGATGGACCTGACCCCGGAGTTGGGGCAAAAAAAAATGCCGCGCGGCGTGAACGCCGGCGGCACTCGGGGGATGGTTGGCGGACTTAGATGTAGGCGGCCAGGGCGCTTTTCATTTTTTTCAGCGCGGCGGCTTCGATCTGGCGGATGCGCTCGGCCGAGACGCCGAATTCGTCGGCCAGCGTGTGCAACGTGGCGCCCGAACCGTCATCGTTGGCCAGCCAGCGCGCTTCGATGATGCGGCGTGAACGCGGGTCCAGCTTGCTCAGCGCTTCTTCCAGGCCTTCCGATTGCAGACGGGTTACCTGTTCGGCTTCCAGTACGCGGGTCGGTTCCGACGCTTCCGACGACAGGTAGGCGATCGGTGCGAATTTGTCATCTTCGTCGTCGGTCGGCGATTCCAGCGCGATGTCGCGGCCGCTCAGGCGGGTTTCCATTTCGATCACTTCTTCGCGCTTGACGTCCAGCGTCTTGGCCAATTGGTCGATCTGGGCCGGCGTCATCGCGTCCAGACCTTGCTTGTGGCTGCGCAGGTTGAAGAACAGTTTGCGCTGGGCCTTGGTGGTGGCCACTTTGACCAGGCGCCAGTTCTTCAAGATGTATTCGTGCATCTCGGCCTTGATCCAGTGCATGGCGTACGACACCAGGCGCACGCCCTGATCCGGGTCGAAACGCTTGACGGCTTTCATCAGGCCGATATTGCCTTCCTGGATCAGGTCGCCGTGCGGCAGGCCGTAGCCCAGATAGCCGCGCGCGATCGAGACCACCAGGCGCAGGTGGGACATCACCAGCCGCTCGGCGGCGCCGAGGTCGTTCTGGTCTTTCAGGCGCTTGCCCAGCGAAATTTCTTCTTCATGCGTCAGCATCGGCAGGCGATTAACGGCCGAAATATAGGCGTCCAGGTTACCCAGGTTGCCACTAAACCCGAGTCCCAGAGTACTGTTGCTTGCAGGTACCACGGACATCATAGTCATTTTCGTTTCCTTCGCTTGAGTTGCTGGTGAGCACTTTTGTGCTCTTTCGAACATATATTAGCACTCTCTGTCGTTGAGTGCCAATCATCCGAAATAAATGGGCCTGATAGCAAAAATACTATGAGGTCTTCCGATGTGTTTAGGATGCGCGATGGATCTTAGAGATGCCTTAACGATAGAAAGCATCGTAGGCCGGGGGAAGGGCGCATTCCGTGCGCGGACGCACGGAATGGCTCAGGCGCTTAGTTCAGGCGCGCGGTATGGCGCTTGACCGACAGCCGGGCGCCGATCAGGCCCAGTGTGGCCGACAGCGCCAGCAGGCCGGCCATGGCCAGCGGCGGCAGCGCGGTCAGCTGGAATTCGGAGGCGTACAGTCTTGCGAATTCGGCAATTGCGGTGTTCAGTGGCTTCAGCGTCAGCGTTACCGCGCCCAGCGCCGTTGCGCCGGCGCACAGGCCGAGCAGGGCGCCAGTGTAGTAGAACGGGCGGTGGATGAAGCTGTCGGTGGCGCCGATCAACTTGGAGACCAGGATTTCTTCACGCTGGGTCAGCACCTGCAACCGGATGGTATTAAAAATCACCGCCACCACCACCGTGCCCAGCGTGGCCGCCAGCAGCAGCAGCGCCAGCCGCATGATATTCAGCAGCGCCGCCAGCCGCTTGACCCAGGCGGAGTCGACCTGCACGGTGTCGACGCCGGGCAGGGTGCGGATCTGCTCGGCCAGCTGGTCGACGTCGCCGCCGGCCTGGGCGTTGCGGAAGGCGTCCAGCTTCAGTACATAGCTGTCCGGCAGCGGGTTGTCGCCCAGCGTGGCCAGCACGTCGGCCAGGCCGTTTTTGTCCTTCAGGTTGTCCAGCGCTTTTTCGCGCGGGGTGAAGATGATCTTGGCTTGCTTGTCCTTGACCGTTTGGCGCAGTTGCGTCGCCAGCGCTTCGGCCTGGTCGCGTGGCGTGTCCTGCTTGAGGAAGATGCTGATTTCCGGATCGACCGACAGCGACTCCGACATCGGCCGCACATTGTCCAGCAAGGTCACGCCCATGAAGGGCAGGGCCAGCGCGATCGCCACTACTAATATATTGAACAGGAAACCGCCCGGCGAGCGGCGCAGGTGCACCAGCGCGGCAGCCAGCGCGTAACGGTGTTGACGGAACCAGTAGGTCATGCCGCCACCTCCAGTTGGCCCTGGTTGAGATGGATCACGCGCGCGGCGGCATCCAGCATCACTTCGTCGTGGCTGGAAATCAAGCAGGTGACGCCGACTGAATTGAATGCCTTCAGCGCTTCCAGCACTTTGTTGGCGCTGGCGCGGTCGAGGTTGGCGGTTGGTTCGTCGGCCAGAATCACTTGCGGCCGGTTGACGATGGCGCGCGCGATCGAGACCCGCTGCTGCTCGCCGCCGGACAGGGCCAGCGGCTGGGCGCTGGCGCGGTCGCCGAGGCCGACTTTATCCAGCGCGGCGCGGGCCCGCTGCTCGGCCTGGCCATGGGAGGCCCCGGTCACCAGCAGCGGCAGCATGACGTTGGCCAGCACGCTGCGGTCGGTCAGCAGGCGCTGCTGCTGGAAGATCAGGCCCAGGTTGCGGCGCAAAAACGGCACCGCCACCGGCTTGATGCGGGAAATATCCTGGCCGTTGACGATCACTTGCCCGGAGCTGGGGCGCTCCATGGCGGCGATCATTTTCATCAGGGTGGATTTGCCGGCGCCGGAGGGGCCGGCCAAGAAGACCAGTTCGCCTTTATTGACTGTCAATGAAACGTCGCGCAGCGCCGTCACATCGGAAGAGTATTGTTTGGAGACGTTCCGGAATTCGATCATAGAGGTCTGATTATCCAAGCAGTGCTTCTACAAATTCGGCCGCGACAAACGGCTGCAAGTCTTCAATCTTTTCGCCCACGCCGATGAAATACACCGGCACCGGCCGCACCCGCGCGATCGCGGCCAGGATGCCGCCCTTGGCGGTGCCGTCCAGCTTGGTGATGACCAGGCCGCTCAGCTTGAGGGCGTCGTCGAAGGCCTTGACCTGCGCCAGCGCATTTTGCCCGGTATTGCCGTCGATCACCAGCAGAGTTTCGTGCGGTGCGCCTTCCATGCCCTTGCCGATCACGCGCTGGATTTTTTTCAGCTCTTCCATCAGGTGCAGCTGGGTCGGCAGGCGGCCGGCGGTGTCGACCATGACGACGTCGACGCCTTTGGCTTTGCCGGACTGCACGGCGTCAAACGATACCGCCGCCGGGTCGCCCGACGCTTGCGAGATCACGGTGATGTTGTTGCGCTGGCCCCAGACCATCAGCTGCTCGCGGGCGGCGGCGCGGAAGGTGTCGCCGGCGGCCAGCAGCACCGACTGGCCGTGGGTCTGCATGTGCTTGGCCAGCTTGCCGATGGTGGTGGTCTTGCCGGCGCCGTTGACGCCGGAAATCATCATCACGGTCGGGGTGTGGCGGCCCAGTTCGAACGGGCGTTGCAGCGGAGTCAGCAGTTCGACCAGCAGTTGCTTCAGCGCGGCCTTGACGGCGGCGGCGTCCAGCAGCTTGTCTTCCTTGACCTTGCGTTTCAGTTCGGCCAACAGGTATTCGGTGGCGTCGACGCCGGCGTCGGACATCAGCAGCGCCGCTTCCAGCTCGTCGTACAGATCGTCATCGATCTTGGCGCCGACGAACAGGATCGACAGATTATTCGAGGTTTTCGACAGGCCGGCCTTCAGGCGCGTCATCCACGATTGTTTTTTCTCGGCCGGTTCTTCGATCGGCAACAGGGCGGCGACATCGGTGGGGGCGGGCGCCGCTGTGGCGACGGGAGTGGGGGCGGCGACAGGCGCCGCAGGCGCTTCGGGAGCGACAGGTTTTTTCTTGAAAAAGCTGAACATGGATGTGTGATTGGGGTGCTGGCCAGCACGGGAATGTGACTATTTTACCAGAGCGGCCACACCGCCAGCGCTTGGCGAGCCGCTTAGCTGGCGATGGCGGCGGCGTGGCGGCGCCGCCATTCGGCAATCGCGGCGGCCAGGTCGGCCAGCTCGAACACCCGCACATAGGCTGGGCGGCGGCGTTTGAGGGCGGCGTTGGAACCGCCGGCCCACAGTTCGGCGCTGCCGGCCAGGCGGGCGTGCAGTTCGGCCAGGCCGTCCAGCGCCTGGCGCGGATTCATCGCCACCGAGAACGACAGCGCGATGATGTCGACCCGTTGCGCGCGCGCCGCTTCGACGATGTCCAGCAGCGGCGTTTGCACGCCCAGCGAAATGCATTGCGCGCCTTCGGCCACGCACATGGCTTCGGCCATCAGCAGGCCGAGGCCGTGACGCTCCTGCGGCAGCGTGGTCAGCAGGATGCGCGGCGCGCCGCTGCTGCTGGCGCTCGACTGCGGCATGGCAAAGATCGCGCTGCGCATCACCACCGTCAGCGACTCTGTATATAAGTGTTCTTCAAACGTGGCCAGCTGGCCGCTGGCCCAGGCTTCGCCGATCAGCGTGGTCAGCGGTGCCACCAGTTCGATCACAAAGCTTTTCAGGCCCATCATCAGCAGCGCCTGCGACAGCTTGCGGCGCATGGCTTCCATTTGATGGCTTTTGCACAAGTCGAGATAGGTTTGCAGCTCGGGGCCGGCCGTCAGGGGACCGTTGCCCGCGCCGCTGGCCTTGCCGGTCAATTCCTGCAGTTCCGCGGTGCTGTACTGGATCACCTTGCCGGGGCGGAAGCCGAGATCGATCAGGCGTTTAACCAGCCGTAACTTGTGCACCTGTTCCATTGGATAGATGCGCTCGCCGTTGGGATCGCGCAGCGGCTGCGGGAAATCGTAGCGCCGTTCCCAGACGCGCAAGGTTTCCTTGGCCACGCCGGTGTCGCGTTCGACGTCACTGATGGTGCTGGGCGCGGATTGTGGGGAAACGATATTAGTCATGACGCATCTTATGCGGCTGCCGGTCCGGCGGTCGCGTTGGTTGGCACAGGGCTTGGGTGCACACGCAGAGAGAAGGGCTGGCCGCCTCCCTTGCGATCTGCATTTTACATTTGTTTTTAGCCCGAAAGCACCGCGCCAACAGGGGCGCGTTGGACCGCTCTAACTTACTGGAAACTGCTTGTCCACGACACACAGTTGGCATCTGGAACTATTTCAATGAATATGGAGCTAGAGCCATAGTTGTCCATGACAAATATATTTTAGCCATACGAAAAATAATATGGCTGGGTGTGGAATTTTTGCCCACTTCGATATCAGTATTGTAACTATTGGTGAAAAGTGCGGTTTTTGCCGTCGGCAGCGCGCCACAGCTGGCCGAATGAATCAATTTCATGCACTAAATTAGTGCAGTCATTCAATAAAACGCACCGCTTTGTCTCCTCCATACAACAGGTAGCAATTTCTTACAAATCGGTAACGACATGCAACTTCTGTCGCGTTTTACAAAATTTACTACACAACTAAAGGTGTAATGCTAGGAGCAAAGTTGGTTTCGGGGCCATTTCGCTGATAAAAACCGGCTGAACAAACTGCGGGGTTGTTAGCTTATTACCATTCGGTAGGGGCAGTCGAAGCAGGGGTTCAGTATAAAATGGCGTCAGAAATAGCAATGTGGCTATTTTTACTTGGTCCGACGAAGAAGTGGTACAACCACCGTGTTCATCGTTTGGAAAGACTTGCCTGTTTCGCTTGATCGGCAGGAAATATTGCGATGCGGTAAAATGCGGGCGCCTTGTGGTCTGCAAGGTAACAGACTGTTCAGTATGAATGGTTTTACACTTGTTGAAGTTTCAAGGCATCAGTATAGTGCCGCGTCCGGCGCCTCAGAAGGGCGCTGCGACCAAGCCGGCGTAGGTTCATCGGCCGCATTTAAGTGAACGCATCCTCCGGGATGCATCGTGGCAGCTGGGGAGTTTGCCCTCACGCACAACCGGCTCTAGCCGACAGAAGCACCGAACACGCCGTACTACTGGCTTATTTTTACAGCAACACAACTGAAGGAAACACGTAATGAAAAAATCCCTTATCGCTATCGCCGTGCTGGCTGCTACCAGCTCCGCAGCATTTGCTCAATCGAACGTCACCATCTACGGTATCCTGGACGCAGGCATCACCTCGGAACGCGGCGGCTCCACGGGTAACGTCACCAAAGTGACCAGCGGCGCGGCTTCGGCTTCCCGTATCGGCTTCAAAGGCACCGAAGATCTGGGTGGCGGTCTGAGCGCGATCTTCAAACTGGAAACCGGCGTTAAAGTTGATGACGGCACCCTGGACAACACCACCAGCACCCTGTTCAACCGTGAAGCCTATGTTGGCCTGTCGTCGAAAACCGCCGGCACCCTGACCCTGGGCCGTCAGTACACCCCGTACTACGAAACCCTGCGCGACGTTGGCGATCCATTCGCAATGGGCTACGCTGGTACCGCTAAAAACCTGTTCCCAGTTGCTGCGTACATGACCCGCAACTCGAACGCAGTTGTGTACAAAACCCCTAACCTGGAAGGCTTCACCGGCGCTGTTTCGTACAGCCTGGGTGAAACCGCTGGCGACGCTTCGGCTGCTCGTCAAGTGGGCGGCTCGCTGGGCTACAGCAACGGTCCTCTGAACGTTGCCGCTGCTTACAACATGAAAAACAACGACACCGCGACCGTGAAAACCACCGGTGTTGGCCACAACTCGCTGATCGCCGCCAACTACGACTTCCAGGTTGTGAAGCTGTACGGCGCGTTCTCGAGCGACAAAGGTCTGGGCAGCGCCCCGATCAACGGCACCTCGACCGCCACCGCGACCACCAGCTTCTACGGCTACACCTTCGCTCCTTCGCAGAACAGCAGCGACGCTCTGATCGGTCTGACCGCGCCAGCAGGCAACGGCACCGTGATGGCTTCGTACATCCGCAAGAACGACAAAGAAGCTGCTAACCGTGACGCTGACCAATGGGCAATCGGCTACAACTACGCTCTGTCGAAGCGCACCAGCACCTACGTTGCTTACGCTAAGATCAAGAACAAAAACGGCGCCGGCTACACCGTTGGTAACAACACCGAAGCTGGTTCCGGTGACAAAGCCTTCAACTTGGGTCTGAAGCACTCGTTCTAATCTGATTATTCAGGTTTAGATCCAACAACGGCTGCCTGGTGCAGCCGTTGTTCATTTCTGAAAGCGGTAATGATGAAGATGACACGACATGCCTTGCTGGCCGGTGCCATCCTGCTGGCGTCCTGCGCGGTGCTGGCGGCGCCCAAGTCCAAGTCCAAGCCGGGCGGCGCGCTGCCGCGTTATGGCATGCTGGTGTATTCCGATCTGTGCATCCACCCGGACAGCGGCGAGTTTGGCGGCCAGCGCATCACGCTGCAGCGCTTTGCCGAAGTCGATACGGTGTTATATGAATACACGGCCGGCGGCTTGAGCTGGCCGGCAGTGGCCAGCGACGTGACCATCGATCCGCGCGGCCAGCAGTTTTATTTCACGGTGGCGCCGCCCGACGAGGATGAGCGCACCATCAATGCCCGCGTGGTGGATAACGGCAAGGCTATCGTGCTCGATGGCGGCTACTGCGGCGACGAGTCGGTGCCGATGCGGCTGCCGCTGGTGACCGACTACGGCCGCAAGGCCGGCGCTTGCCGCGCTTGTCCGGCGCCGAAAATCAAGCAGGAAAAAGAAGAACAGAAACCGCTGCTGGACAGCGGCTCGACCACCACCGCCGGCCTCTAGGCCGAGGCCGGCGCGTTCAGGCGGCCCCGCGTCAGCGGCGCGCCGCTTCGGCGTTTTTGCGGATGGTGTCCAGCGTGGCGCCCGGCGTAATCAGATTACCGTCGTAGCGCAGCTCGATCACCGCCGGCAGGCTCTGTGCGCTGGTGTAGGCCAGCGCGCGCTCCAGCGCCGGCGCGAATTCCGCAGTGGTGGTCACCACCTCGCCCTGGCCGCCGAAGGCCACGGCCAGCGCCGCGAAGTCCGGATTGTGCAGCGTGGTACCGGACACCCGGCCTGGATACTCGCGCTCCTGGTGCATGCGGATGGTGCCGAACATGGCGTTGTTGAACACGATGATGATGACGCCGGCCTTGTACTGCACGGCGGTGGCCAGCTCCTGGCCGTTCATCAGATACTCGCCGTCGCCGGCAAAGGTAATCACGGTGCGCGCCGGATCGATGATCTTGGCCGCCACGCCAGCCGGCACGCTGTAGCCCATGGCGCCGCTGGTCGGCGCCAGTTGCGTGCACTTGCCGCCGTAGCGATGGAAGCGGTGCGCCCAGGTGGCGTAGTTGCCGGCGCCGTTGGTGATGATGACGTCGTGCGGCGCCAGCTGCTCGATCTGCTGCACCACCTGCCACAGGTCCAGCGGCGCGCTGCCGTCCTTGAAGATGGCCGGCTGCTGCTGCCACGCCGCATAATCGGCGCGCGCTTCCGCCACGCTGCCGGCCCAGGCCGAGGCGTCGACCGGCTGCATCGCCGCCAGCATCGCCGCCACTTGCGGCATGCCGCTATTAATCATCAACTCGGCCTGATAGACGCTGCCCAGTTCCTCGGCATCGGCGTGGACGTGGATCAGGCGCTGCGCCGGCACCGGCGATTGCAGCAGCGAGTAGCCGCTGGTGGTCATCTCGCCCAGGCGCGGGCCGATGGCCAGAATCACATCGGCCTCGCGCACGCGCGCCGCCAGTTTGGGATTGATGCCGATGCCGACGTCGCCCGCATAATGCGGATGCCCGTTGTCCAGCAAATCCTGGAAGCGGAAGGCGCAGGTCACCGGCAGTTGATTGGCTTCGGCAAAGCGCTGCAGGTCGGCGCAGGCTTGCGGGTTCCAGCCGCCGCCGCCCAGCAATACCAGCGGTTTCTTCGCGCCGGCCAGCATGGTGCGCAGCGTGTCGATCTGTGCCGCCGATGGCGAGGCTTGCACCGCCTGGTAGCTGCGAGTATCGGCCACGGTGGTGCGCGTGGTCAGCATATCCTCCGGCAGCGCCAGCACCACCGGGCCGGGACGGCCGCTGGTGGCGACCTGGAACGCACGCGCGATGTATTCCGGGATGCGGTCGGCGCGGTCGATCTGCGTCACCCACTTGGCCATCTGGCCGTACATGCGGCGGTAGTCGACTTCCTGGAACGCTTCGCGGTCGATAAAGTCGCTGCCGACCTGGCCGATGAACAGAATCATCGGCGTCGAGTCCTGGTAGGCCGTGTGCACGCCGATCGAGGCATTGGTGGCGCCAGGCCCACGGGTGACGAAGCAGATGCCCGGCTTGCCGGTCATCTTGCCGTAGGCATCGGCCATGAAGGCGGCGCCGCCCTCCTGGCGGTTGATGATGAAGCGGATATCGGAATCGTGCAGCGCGTCGAGCACGTCCAGATAGCTTTCGCCGGGGACGCCGAAAGCGGTGTCCACGCCGTGGATCTTCAGGGCATCGACCAGAATCTGGCCGCCGGTGCGGGAGGGTTGCGTCATTGTTGTGAGCCTCGTGGGTGAATTATCGGAGCATTCTACGGCTGGGCGGGCGGGGCGGCTTTTCGAATGGCGACACCAAATTTCAGATTTGCAGACCCGGGCTGGTACAATAGCGGCTGATGCAAGCCAGACAGCCGCTGGCCAGTGCGTAATGCCTGGCGGGAGGAAGGTCCGGACTCCATAGAGCGGGGTGACGGTTAACGGCCGTCCGTCGAAAGGCCCCTCCAGCGTACTTGTACGCTGGAGTAGGCTATAAGGCGAGGAATAGGGCCACAGAGACGAGCGTATTAAGTTACGGTGAAACGCGGTAACCTCCACCTGGAGCAATTCCAAATAGGCACGCGATGATGTTGCTCGCGGAGCGTGCGGGTAGGAAGCTTGAGCGCTGGAGTAATCCAGCGCCTAGAGGAATGGCTGTCATAGCGCAGGTTCGCCTGTGCCGTAACAAAATCCGGCCTATCGGCTTGCTTCAACTAATTACATATTCGCGGCGGACGCGGAACCAGGCGCACGCCGCGCTGGGGACTGACTGCCGATGAAAAAATACATCCTGGCCCTGGATCAGGGCACCACAAGTTCGCGCGCCATTCTGTTCGACCATCAAGGTCAGATCTGCGGCTGCGCGGCACAGGAATTCCCTCAGCATTTTCCGCATCCCGGCTGGGTCGAACACGACCCGATGGACATCTGGCACAGTCAGCTGGCGGTGGCGCGCAAGGTGCTGGCCGACCAGCATGTCGACCCCCACCAGGTGCTGGCGATCGGCGTCACCAATCAGCGCGAAACCACCGTGGTGTGGGACCGCAAGACTGGCGAACCGCTGGCGCCGGCCATCGTCTGGCAAGACCGCCGCACCGCCGATATCTGCGACAGCCTGCGCGCCGATGGCAAGGCGAAAAAAATCAGCGACATCTCCGGCCTGGAGCTGGACGCCTACTTTTCCGCCACCAAACTCAAATGGCTGCTGGACCATGTGCCCGGCGTGCGCGCCAAGGCCGAGCAGGGCGAACTGGCGTTCGGCACTGTCGACAGCTGGCTGGTGTACAAGCTGACCGGCCAGCATGTGACCGACGTCAGCAACGCCGCCCGCACCATGCTGTTCAACATCCACCTGATGCGCTGGGATTACGATTTGCTGCACCTGTTCGGCATCCCCGAATCGGTGCTGCCGCAGATCGTTTCGTCCAGCGAGGAAGTGGGCAACACCCATCACAGCCTGTTCGGCGCCGCGATACCGGTGGCCGGCATCGCCGGCGACCAGCAGGCCGCCACCTTCGGTCAGATGTGCCATCAGCCGGGCATGGTGAAGAACACCTACGGCACCGGCTGCTTCATGCTGATGCATCTGGGGCGGCATCCAGTGGCCTCGCACAATCGCCTGCTGACCACGGTGGGCTGGCGGGTTGACGGCGAGACCGACTATCTGCTGGAGGGCAGCGTGTTCATGGGCGGCGCCACGGTGCAGTGGTTGCGCGACGGGCTGGGCATCATTAAGTCTTCAGCCGAAGTGGAAGCGCTGGCCGCCAGCGTGCCGGACAGCGATGGCGTGTTCATGGTGCCGGCCTTTGTCGGGCTGGGGGCGCCGCACTGGGATGCCTACGCACGCGGCACCTTGTTTGGCCTGAGCCGGGGCAGCACCCGCGCCCACATCGCCCGCGCCGCGCTGGAAGCCATCGCCTATCAGAGCGCCGAGTTGCTGACAGCGATGCAGCGCGACGTTGAAGCGTCGCACCGCTCGCTGCCGCTGGTCGAAGTGCGCGCCGACGGCGGCGCTGCCCGCAACGACTTGCTGATGCAATTCCAGGCCGATCTGCTGGGCGTGCCGGTGGTGCGACCGAAAGTCACCGAAACCACGGCCCTCGGCGCCGCTTATCTGGCCGGGCTGGCGGTCGGCTTCTGGGAAACGCAGGAAGAAATCGCCGCCCAATGGCAGTGCGATCGCCGCTTCGAGCCGGCCATGAGTACGGACCGCCGCGCCGAATTGCTGGCCAAATGGTCACGCGCGGTCGAGCGCTCGCGCGGCTGGGAGAGCTGATCAGCGAGTTTGTGATATCGCAAGGCAACTGTTCGCTGAAGTTTATAATGTGTAGGATCAATTGGATTCTGAGGATGCTATGGCTATCACTGCTGCTGATATTGTGTCCCTGTCGCAGGCTGGAGAGAATCTGTCGGAGTTGGCCGACCAGGTAAAGGCTGGCGCGGAAAAAATCATCACCAAGAACGGCAAAAGCTATGTGGCGCTAATTGATGCTGCGCGGTTGGAGTACTACCATCAATTGGAGCGTGAGCGCACGCAGTTAGCATTGATCGACGAAGCGTCCAAAGGAATTGACGATGTAGCTGCAGGCCGCGTCAAGGATGCGCGAGCAGCCATCTCTGCATTGAAAAGACGGTGACTCCTCACGGAGCCAACGTTTATCTGAGCGCTAACTTTGAGCGCAATCTGTCGGCTATCGAACAATTTTTCCTGGATGCCGAGGCGCCGCAGGTATTTGATACCTTACTTGCTGGACTGCTCAACGATGTCATCCCTAATCTGGAACACTTCCCTGAGCTCGGCCTGCCCTTTCTTGACCGTGCAGACAGGTCGGCTGAAGTTTCTCGCGAACTGGCCGTCTTGCAAGCAAAACTCCCGCATAACACCGAGCTGCGGGAACTTCTGTGGGACGCCTATCTGATTCTATATTCTTCGGATGGGGCTATAGTTCATCTTTTGTCAATTAAGCACCACCGTCAGCTATCATTCGATGTTGAGCCGCCTTGACTTAGCTGGGAGGTATTTCAGGAAATGGCAATGGCAAACTTGCGCGAGCGCGATGTGGTGGGGCTGGTGGCGGCGTTCAATGCCGGCCGCGATCCGGAGCGGGTGACGATGAAGTATCGGCTGCTGGCCGATAATCCGTTCTCTTTCCTGCGCGGCAGCTGTCATTTGTTTTATCAGGACTTTCCGGCCGACGCGGAGTTCAACCAGGCGCCGCCGGCCTGGGTGTGTGGCGATCTGCATCTGGAAAACTTTGGCAGCTACAAGGGCGACAACCGCCTGGCCTATTTCGATCTCAACGATTTCGACGAAGCGGTGCTGGCGCCGGCCAGCTGGGAGCTGAGCCGTTTCCTGGTGAGCGTGCTGGTGGCAGCCGATACGCTGAAGGTCGGCCCGGAGCAGGCCATCGGCCTGTGCCACTGTTTCCTCGACGCCTATGCCGCCAATCTGATCGAAGGCAAGGCGCGCTGGGTGGAGCGCGCCACCGCCGATGGCATGGTGCGCGATCTGCTGCGCGACCTGCGCCTGCGTGAGCGTCCAGCCTTCCTCGACCGCCGTACCGACATCAAGAAGGGCAAGCGCCGGCTGCGGCTGGATGGCGTCAAGGCGTTGCCGGTCAGCCATGCCGAGCGCGACAAGGTCGTCCAGTTCATGACCGCCTATGCCGACACCCAGCCCACGCCGGCATTCTTCCGCGTGCTGGACGTGGCGCGCCGCATCGCCGGCACCGGCAGCCTGGGGCTGGAGCGCTATGCCGTGCTGGTGCGCGGACGCGGCGGGCTGGACGGCAATTTCCTGCTCGACCTGAAAATCGCCACCGGCTCGGCGCTGGCGCCTTATGTGCCGCTGGCACAGCCCCAATGGCACAACGAGGCCGAGCGGGTGGTGGCGGTGCAGCAGCGCATGCAGGCGATCGCGCCAGCCTTCCTGTCGGCGGTCAGCATCGGCTCGCAGTCCTACGTGCTGAAAGAGCTGCTGCCGCAGCAGGACCGGCTGTCGCTGAACCAGTGGGGCGGCAAGCTGCGCCGGCTGGAAAGCGTGATGCGCACCATGGGCGCCATCGTCGCCTGGTCACATCTGCGCTCGGGCGGCCGCCAGGGCTCGGCCACGGCCGACCAATGGATAGCATACGGCCGCCACGCCGCCCAATGGCGGGCCGGATTGCTGGATTACGCCCGCGCTTACCACGCCCAGGTGGTGGCCGACTGGCGCCAATACGCAGCCGACTATCGCGCCGCACTAAAGGGACGCGCGGCCTCGTTTTGACGGCGTATAATGGCGCCTGAAACGCCATTGTGCACCGCAAAATTTGTATAGACAAGTTGTGTCCAAGGCATTGCTGTGAAGTAAAAGTTGAAGATTGCTGTGGCTGTTTTGCGAAGGTTCTCCATTCCGCGTCAGGGCGCTCCTGATGCGACCTACTGGCTGGTCCCCCTCTCTGTTACCTGCATTTTCCTTCCCTGTTACCTTGTTGTCCATTTGATACTGCAATGTTGGCGGTTTGCAACTTTATGCATTTAGGTCAATTTATTTAAATCAGCATTTTTCGACCAAAACACATGGGTACAAGTGAGGTAGCACCTTCACAAACTTTGCTAAGTACTTAATTTATCGAATTATTTTGTTTTCAGCTGGCTTCAAGGAATCGCGCTAAGTCCTTAATTTCATTAATAAAATCGCTGTTTCGATTGGCTGAAAGCGCTTGACCACTATTCTTGCATCCTCTAAAGTGGGCATCTGTGTGAAAAAGTGTCTTTTTGTGGGAAATTTTGCCTGACTTAGCGGACAGGGAAGATTACAGCGAACAGTCATCGTTTCATGCTCCGCTAACTACTGAGGTCTAAAGGTAATCACGTGTTTCAAGGCGCGTCCGCAATCAATCTCGATGCCAAAGGCAGGATGTCCATCCCTGCCAAGCACCGTGACGCGCTGTCGATCCAGTGTGAAGGCCGCCTCACCCTGACGCGCCATCCCGACGGCTGCGTCATGCTGTTCCCCCGTCCTGTGTGGGAGCAACACCGTCAACAAATCTCCGCATGGCCCATGCAAGCGCGCGCCTGGCAGCGCATTTTCCTCGGTTACGCCACCGACGTGGAAATGGACACCGCCGGCCGCATCCTCATTTCGCCCGAACTCCGCGCCGCTGTTGGCCTGGACAAGGAGGTGATGATGATGGGCATGGGCTCGCACTTCGAGATCTGGGACGCCGCCAAAATGGCGGAAAAAGAGCTGCAGGCTCTCGAAGCCGGCACCCCCGATGTACTCGCTAATTTCTCTTTCTAAGGCTCCGTCAAATGAACACGACAACGGTGCCTGAATTCCAGCATCGCACGGTGCTGTTAGACGAAGCGGTGGATGCGCTGGCGCTGGATGGCGCGCGCGCCAACGGCGTATTCGTCGACGGTACTTTCGGTCGCGGCGGCCATTCGCGTTTGATCCTGTCCAAACTGGGCCCGAAGGCGCGCCTGATCGCCTTCGACAAGGATCCGCAAGCCATCGCCACCGCCGAACAAATCAAGGACCCACGCTTCACCATCGTCCACGACAGCTTTGCCACCATGCGCGAGGCGCTGGCGGCCAACGGCGTGGACAAGGTCGACGGCATTCTGCTCGACCTGGGTATCTCGTCGCCGCAAGTGGACGACGCCGCGCGCGGCTTCAGTTTCCGTAACGACGGCCCGCTCGACATGCGCATGGACACCACGCGCGGCATGTCGGCGGCGGAGTGGCTCGCCACAGAAAACGAACAGACACTGGAAAAGGTGATAAAGGAATATGGGGAAGAACGGTTTGCTTTTCAGATTGCAAAGGCGATTGTTGCTCGCAGGGCAGTCGAGCCAATTTCAAGCACACGACAGCTTGCCGGTATCGTGGCAGGCGCGGTCAAAACACGCGAAAAGGGCAAGGATCCGGCAACCCGCACATTTCAGGCTATCCGGATTTTCATCAATAAAGAGCTTGAAGACCTTGAAGTCGGTCTGACGCGCGCGTATGACAGCCTGGCGCCCGGCGCCATCATGGCCATCATCAGCTTCCACTCGCTGGAAGACCGCATGGTGAAGCGCTTCTTCGCGTCGAAAGCGAATGTGGAGCAGCCGGACCGCCGCCTGCCGATTCGCGCGGTCGACCTGCCGCAGCCGGAACTGAAGCTGCTGGCCAAGATGAAGCCTTCCGACCAGGAGGTGGATGACAACCCGCGCGCCCGTTCGGCGGTGATGCGGGTGGCGCGCCGCCTGCCGATTCCGGAGGGCGCATGAGCGGCAAGGTCAATCTGGTGCTGACCATGCTGCTGGTCGCATGCGGCCTGTCGCTGGTGAACGCCCAGTACCAGGCGCGCCATCTGTTCATTGAGCTGGAACGCGCGCAGTCGCAGGCGCGCCAGCTGGACATCGAATGGGCGCAGCTGCAGCTGGATCAATCGACGCTGGGCAAGCACGCCCGCATCGAGGAGATCGCGCGCCGTGACCTGAATATGACGCCGCTGACTGCGGCACGTACCCAATACCTGACGCCGGAGCAAGCCAAATGAGCCGCGGCAGCAATGTGAACACCTCACGCGTGGCCGCCTCCAAAGGCGTGGCCTTCTCGAAGAGCCCAGTATTGGCGGTGCGTCTGCCAACCTGGCGTTCGCGCGTGGTGCTGTTCGTATTGTTTGCCGCTTTCGCCGCGCTGGCCGGCCGCGCCCTGTGGCTGCAAGGCTTGTCGACCCAGTTCCTGCAGAAGCAGGGCGAGATCCGTTACGCGCGCACGCTGGAACTGCCGGCCACGCGCGGCAAGATCACTGACCGCGATGGCCAGGTGCTGGCGTCGTCGGTGCCGGTCAAAGCCATCTGGGCGATCCCGGATGATGTGCAGGAAGCGCCGCCGGCCAAGCTGAAACAGCTGGCCAGGCTGCTCGACATGAGCGACGCCGAGCTGCAGAAAAAACTCGACTCCGACCGCAACTTCGTCTACCTGAAACGCCAGGTCGAGCAGGACGTGGCCGACCAGATCACCAAGCTGGGAATCGAAGGCATCCAGACCCGCAAGGAATACAAGCGCTTCTACCCGCAGGGCGAGGTGACCACCCACGTGGTGGGCTTCACCAACGTGGAAGACCAGGGCCAGGAATCGATGGAACTGGCGCAGCAGAAAACGCTGCAGGGCATCACCGGCAGCCGCCGCGTCATCAAGGACCGCCTGGGCCGCATCGTGGAAGATATCGAGTCGGTGCGCGAGCCGCACGACGGCAAGGATCTGACGCTGTCGATCGACAGCAAAATCCAGTACATCGCCTTCACCCAGGTCAAGGACGCGGTGGAGAAGTTCCACGCCAAGGCCGGTGCCGCCGTGGTGCTGGACGTGCACACCGGCGAAGTGCTGGCGCTGGCCAACTGGCCAACCTACAATCCCAACGACCGCTCCAAGCTGACCGGCGAACAGCTGCGCAACCGCGTGATGACCGACACCTTCGAGCCGGGTTCGTCGCTGAAGCCGTTCACGGTGGCGCTGGCGCTGGATGAAAAACGCGTCACGCCGCACACCATGTTCGACACTGGTCCCGGCTATATGGTGATCGCTGACAAAGTGATTCACGATACGCATCCGCACTACCTGATCGACGTCCAGACCATCATCCAGAAGTCGTCCAACATCGGCACGTCGAAGATCGCGCTGGGCATGCCGGCCGAGGATATGTGGGAGATGTTCACCAAAGTCGGCTTCGGCCAGCAGCCGAAGTGGGGCTTCCCCGGCGCGGTGGCGGGCCGCGTGCGTCCTTATAAATCCTGGCGTCCGATCGAGCAGGCCAATATGAGTTTCGGCCAGGGTATCTCGGTCTCACTGATTCAGCTGGCGCGCGCCTACACCATCTTCGCCCGCAACGGCGACATCATTCCGCTGTCGTTCCAGAAGCTGAACGAGGCGCCGCACGGCACCCAGGTGGTATCGCCGAAGACCGCCGCCGATATGCGCGAAATGCTGGAGATGGTGACGCAGCCGGGCGGCTCCGCCGTTAAGGCCCAGGTGCCGGGCTACCGCGTCGGCGGCAAGACCGGTACCGCGCAGAAGTTCCTGAACGGTCACTACTCGCAAACCAAATATATCGGTAACTTCGTCGGCATGGCGCCGATGTCGGACCCACGCTTCATCATCGCCGTCATGATCGACGAACCGGGTGGTCCGGTGCACGTCGGCGGCGACGTGGCCGGTCCGGTGTTTTCCGCGCTGGCGGCGCAGGCGCTGCGCGCCAAGAACGTGGCGCCGGACTCGGACCTGACCCATATCATCATTCCTGAATCAGCAGCACAGGGGAACATGTGACGACTTCTACTTTCGACCCGATGGCCGATTCTGCCACGATCGCAGCCGCGATCCGCAAGCTGGCGCCGACCGCGCACCTGGCTTCGGATTCGCGCCGCATCAAGCTGGGCGATGTGTTCTTTGCTTATCCTGGCGACGCCGGCGATGGGCGTAACTTTATTGAAGGCGCCATCGAGCAGGGTGCCGCGCTGGTGGTGCTCGACCCGGCCGGCTTTACCTGGAACGACAAGTGGGCCGTGCCTTATCTGACGGTCGCTGAATTGAAGAAGCACGCCGGCTTCATCGCCCACGCTTACTACAACCAGCCGGATGGCGCGATGTATACTGCGGCCGTCACCGGCACTAACGGCAAGACCTCCAGCGCCGTGTGGCTGGGCCAGGCGCTGTCGCGCGGCGGCGAGCCGGCGGCGGTGATCGGCACGCTGGGCGTGGGCGTGTTCCGTCCGCGCGGCGATGTGGAATACGACGTCACCGGCTACACCACGCCGGACGCGGTGCTGCTGGCGCGCTCGCTGGCGGACCTGCGCGACAAGGGCGCGAGCTCGCTGGCGATCGAAGCCTCGTCGATCGGCCTGGAACAGGGCCGCCTGTCGGGCATGCATTTCGACGTCGCGCTGTTCACCAATCTGACCCGCGATCACCTCGACTATCACGGCACCATGGAAGCCTACGAGGCGGCCAAGCTCAAGCTGTTCGACTGGCCGGGCCTGAAATCGGCGGTGGTCAATCTGGACGATCCGGCCGGCGTGCGCATCATCGATCATCTGAAAGCCAAGCCGGTGCTGCCAGCCGGCGACCTGCCGCTGATCGGCTACACGCTGCACGACACTACCGCGCGTCCGGACATCGACGGCGTGACGATACTGCGCGCCAGCCAGCTGCGCAGCGGCCGTGGTGGCGGCACTGAATTCCATCTGGAGTGCCCGCTGGGCGTGGCGCAGGTGCGCACGCATCTGGTGGGTGGCTTCAACATCAGCAACGCGCTGGGCGTGATGGGCGCGCTGCTGGCGAAAGGCCTGGGCCTGCGCGCCGCCATCGAGGCGGTGGAAGCGCTGCAACCAGCGCCGGGCCGCATGCAGCAGGTTGGCGGCCAGGATGCGCCGCTGATCGTGATCGACTACGCGCATACGCCGGACGCGCTGGAGAAAACCCTGGCCGCGCTGCGTCCGGTGGCCAATGATCGTGGCGGCCAACTGTGGTGCGTGTTTGGCTGCGGTGGCGATCGCGATCCGGGCAAGCGTCCGCAGATGGGCAAGATCGCGCAGGCGGCCGACCATGTGGTGGTCACCAGCGACAATCCGCGCAGCGAAGATCCGCATTCGATCATCGAACAGATTTTGGCCGGCATGGACCAGAACAATCCGGCATCGACGGTGCAGGCGCTGGACGACCGCGCCGGTGCCATCCTGTCCGCGATCAAGCATGCGGCCAAGCCGGACGTGATACTGCTGGCCGGTAAAGGCCACGAGCCATACCAGGAAATCAAGGGCAAGAAACTGCCATTCTCGGACGCCGATCACGCCCAGCTGGCGCTGTCGGCACGTTTAACCATGATGAGGACGAATTAATGCGTGCAGCAGTCGCACAAATTCTGCCTTCTCTGACCGGCGCACGCTTAGTGAACGCCGGCGATGTTGCTTTTGACGGCGTGTCGACCGACAGCCGTAGCGTATCCGCAGGTGCTTTGTTCGTCGCTCTGCGCGGCGAAGTATTCGACGCTCACAACTTCCTGTCGCAAGTGGCGGAGAAGGGTGTGGCGGCGGTGGTGGTGGAAGAGCTTCCGGAGGGTTGGACCCTGCCAGCCATCGTTGTGCCGAACACCTTGGCGGCGTTGGGCCAGATCGCTAACTGGTGGCGCCGGCAGTTCGACATGCCGGTGATCGGCGTCACCGGCAGCAACGGCAAGACCACGGTGAAAGAAATGATCGCCGCGATTCTGGCCGCCGCCCACGGTGAGGAAGGCCGCCTGGCCACGCGCGGCAACCTGAATAACGAAATCGGCGTGCCGCTCACGTTGTTCCGCATGGACGCGCAACAGCAAGCCGCCGTGATCGAGATGGGCATGAACCATCCGGGCGAAATCGGCCGTCTGGCCGCCATCGCCGGCGCCGATATCGCCATGGTCAACAACGCCCAGCGCGAGCATCAGGAATTCATGCACACGGTGGAAGCGGTGGCGCGCGAGAACGGCGCGGTGTTGTCAGCGCTGCCGACCGACGGCGTGGCGGTGTTCCCGTATGGCGATGAGTTCACGCCGGTGTGGGAAGAACTGTCGGCCGGTCGTCGTCTGCTGCGCTTCGGCTTCACCAAGGATGCTGAAGTGAGCTGCACCTTCCGCGCCAATGACTTTGGCAGCGAGGTGTTCTTCACCATCAGCGAGAGTGAGGCCGACGTGCGCCAGTTCTTCGTGCGCCTGCTGGCTGCGGGTGAGCACAATGTGCGCAATGCGCTGGCGGCGGTGGCCTGTACTTACGCTGCAGGCGTATCGCTGGAAAAAATCAAACTCGGACTGGATACGTTTGCTCCGGTCAGCGGCCGCCTGCAGAAAAAGGCGGCGGCCAACGGCGCGGTGGTCATCGATGACACCTACAACGCCAATCCGGATTCGGTGCGCGCCGCCATCGACGTACTGTCCAACGCCGCCGCGCCACGCGTGCTGGTACTGGGCGACATGGGCGAAGTCGGCACGCAGGGACGCGAGTTCCACGAGGAAGTTGGCGCGTATGCGCAAGAAAAAGGCATCGAAACGGTGCTGGTAACCGGCGAACTGGCTGCGCATATCCACGGCGCGAAGGTTCGTCATTTTGAGAATTTTGGCGATTTGCTGTCCGCGGTGGATGCGGCGGTGTCGCCTGATGCAACGGTTTTAATCAAGGGCTCCCGTTTCATGAAGATGGAGCGGGTCGTGCAGCATTTGATTGGGTCGCAACAAGCTAACAAGGAAAGTCACTAATCATGCTGCTCTGGCTCGCACAACTCTTCCAGCAGGACGTCGGGTTACTCCGGGTCTTCAACTTCATCACCTTCCGCGCGGTGTTCGCCACCGCGACTGCGCTGTTTATCGGTCTGGCCGCTGGTCCGGCAGTGATCCGCAAGCTGACCGCGATGAAGGTCGGCCAGGCGGTGCGTACCGATGGTCCGCAGACCCATCTGAAAAAACACGGCACGCCGACCATGGGCGGGGTGCTGATTTTGCTGTCGATCGCGATTTCGACGCTGCTGTGGTGCGATCTGTCGAACCGTCTGATTTGGCCGGTGCTGATTGTGACGCTGGGCTTTGGCGCCGTGGGCTGGGCAGATGACTACCGCAAGGTGGTGTACAAGGATCCGGAAGGCATGCGATCGCGCGAGAAGTATTTCTGGCAGTCGCTGGTGGGTATCGCGGCCGCGCTGTATCTGGCGTTTTCGGTGTCGGCGCCGAATACCGGCAAGGTGTTCGAGTTGTTCTTCGCCTGGGTGCAGTCGGGCTTCTCGCTGGATCTGCCGCCGAAGGCTGACCTGATCGTCCCGTTCTTCAAGACCATCAGCTATCCGCTGGGTGTGTGGGGCTTCATCGCGCTGACCTATTGTGTCATCGTGGGTTCGTCCAACGCCGTTAACTTCACGGACGGTCTGGATGGTCTGGCCATCATGCCGACGATTATGGTGGGTTCGGCGCTGGGCCTGTTCGCTTATCTGACCGGTAGCGTGACGTATTCGAAGTATCTGTTCATTCCGCATATTCCTGGCGCGGGCGAGCTGATTATTTTCTGCGGCGCGCTGGCGGGTGCTGGTCTGGCCTTCCTGTGGTTTAACACCCATCCGGCGCAGGTGTTCATGGGCGACGTGGGCGCGTTGGCGCTGGGCGGTGCGCTGGGGACCATCGCGGTGATCGTGCGTCAGGAGATTGTGTTGTTCATCATGGGCGGTATCTTCGTTGCGGAGACGGTGTCGGTGATGATTCAGGTGAGCTGGTTCAAGTACACCAAGAAGCGTTATGGCACCGGCCGTCGCGTGTTCCTGATGGCGCCACTGCATCACCACTTTGAGCAAAAAGGTTGGAAAGAGACCCAGGTCGTTGTCCGCTTCTGGATTGTGACGATGATTCTGGTACTGGTTGGTCTGTCGACGTTGAAACTGCGCTGATGATTTACGAAGGCAAAAACGCACTGGTATTAGGGCTGGGGGAATCCGGCCTGGCGATGGCGCTGTGGCTGGCCCGCAGCGGCGCGCGCGTGCGCGTGGCCGATACGCGTGAGTCGCCGGACCGCTTGCCAGCGTTGCGCGCAGCCGTGCCTGACGTTGAATTCGTCGCCGGCCCGTTTGGCGCCGCGCTGCTGGATGGCGTGGACTTTGTGACCGTCAGTCCTGGCCTGGCACCTGGGCGTGAGCTGGCAGAGATTGCGCCGGCCGCCGCCGCCGCTGGTATTGAAGTGTGGGGCGAGATTGAGCTGTTCGCGCAGGCGCTGGAAGCGCTGAAGGCGGAACGCGGCTACGCGCCGAAGATCATCGCCATCACCGGCACCAACGGCAAGACCACGGTGACCACGTTGGTCGGCCAGCTGTGCGAACGCGCCGGCAAGACCGTGCGCGTGGCCGGCAACATCAGTCCGGCCGCGCTTGACGTCCTGCGCGAAGTGCTCGACGCCGCCGGCCCCGCGCCCGCAGCGGCACCCGCCGCCGATGCAGCCGCACCCGCCGCCACTGATGCCGCTGCACTGGCCGCCGCCACCGCGCAGGCCGGAGAGGCCGTCGCGCAGCCTGCCGCCGCCCCGACCGCCGCATCGCCATCGGCTCTGCCGGACATCTGGGTGCTCGAACTCTCGTCGTTCCAACTGCAGACCACCTTCACGCTGGAAGCCGACGCGGCGACTGTGCTGAACGTCACCCAGGACCACCTCGACTGGCACGGCGACATGCCATCCTACGCCGCCGCCAAGCACCGGATCTTCGCCGCCAACACGGTCCGCGTGCTGAACCGCGACGACGCCACCACCATGCGCATGGCCAGCGCCACCGGCACCAACGTCACCTTCGGCACCGACGCGCCCACCCTGCGCGACGACCTTGGCCTGAACAACGAACGCGGCGTGCTGTGGCTCGCCACCGCCATCCCGGCCGAGGAAGAGGGCGAACCGAAGAAACGCAAAAAGAACGACCCGCCACCACCACCGGTGGAGTGCATCGTCAAAAACCTGATGCCCGCCGACGCGCTGCAAATTCGCGGCATCCACAATGCCGCCAACGCGCTGGCCGCGCTGGCGTTGTGCCGCGCCATCGACCTGCCGCTGGCGCCACTGCTGCACGGCCTGCGCGAATATCGCGGCCAGCCGCACCGCGTGGAACTGGTCGGCGCCATCAACGACGTTGAATACTACGACGACAGCAAAGGCACCAACGTCGGCGCCACCGTGGCCGCGCTGAATGGCCTGGGCAAAGCCTTCGCTGGCGATAACCAGCGCCTGCTGGTCATCCTCGGTGGCGACGGCAAGGGCCAGGACTTCGCGCCGCTGGCAGAACCAATGCAACGCTACGCCCGCGCCGCACTGCTGATCGGCCGCGATGCCGCACAAATCCGCGCCGCGTTGGAGCTGGCCGCGCGCGAGCAGGGCGCGCTGCTGCCGTACGAACTGGAAGACTGCGGCACCGACCTGCCGCAAGCCGTCAAGCGCGCCAGCGAACTGGCGCAAGCCGGCGATGCCGTACTGCTGTCGCCAGCTTGCGCCAGCATGGACATGTTCAAGAACTACGCGCATCGCGCCCAGGTGTTCATCGACACCGTGCGCGACATCGCGCTCGACGCTGGACAGGAGATCTAAATGCCGCTCCAGCTGCCATTCCGCTTTGGTTCCAAGTCGGCTGAAACGCCGCTGGAGAGCCGCGCGCGGCAGTCCAAGATGATGGAGTACGACCAGCCGCTGGTCTGGGTCACCCTGTTGCTGATGCTGCTGGGGATGGTGATGGTGTACTCGGCCTCGATTTCGCTGCCGGACTCGCCCAAGTTCGCCAACTACGTGCGCTGGCAGAACACTTACTTCCTGCAGCGCCAGGCTATGTTCATCGCGGTCTCGCTGGTGGTTGGCCTGTTCGTGTTCCGCATCCGCGTGGCCGACCTGCAGAAAGCCGCGCCGTATCTATTCATCGGCACACTGGTGCTGCTGGTGCTGGTGCTCATCCCCGGCATCGGCGTGGTGGTCAACGGTGGCCGCCGCTGGCTGTCACTCAAAGTATTCAACGTGCAGCCGTCCGAATTGATGAAGGTGGTGGCGGTGCTGTACGCCGCCGACTACACCGTGCGCAAGCAGGAATACATGCACAAGCTGACCAAGGGCTTCATGCCGATGGCGGCGGCGGTCGGCTTCGTCGGCCTGTTGCTGCTGCTGGAGCCAGACCTTGGCGCATTCGGCGTGATCGTCTGCATCGCCATGGGCATCCTGTTCCTGGGCGGGATCAACGCCATCTGGTTCGGCGGCATCGGCGCGGTGCTGGTGGTGATCTTCGGCTCCATCATCGCGCTGTCCAAATTCCGCCGCGAGCGCTATTTCGCTTACCTGAATCCGTGGGAAGAAGACAATGCGCTGAACAAGGCATACCAGCTGACGCACTCGCTGATCGCTTTCGGGCGCGGCGAGATTTTTGGCGTTGGGCTGGGCGGCAGCGTGGAAAAACTGCACTACCTGCCGGAAGCGCATACCGACTTCCTGCTGGCGGTGATCGGTGAAGAACTGGGCCTGGCCGGCGTGCTGGTGGTGATCGCGCTGTTCTACTGGATCATCAAGCGCGCCTTCGACATCGGCCGCCAGGCCATCGCCATCGACCAGACCTTTGCCGGCCTCACCGCCAAAGGCATCGGCATCTGGATCGGTGTGCAGACGTTTATCAATATGGGTGTGAACCTGGGCTTACTGCCAACCAAGGGCTTGACCCTGCCGCTGATGAGCTATGGCGGCACGGGCGTTGTGATTAACTGCATCGGACTCGCGATTCTGCTCCGGATCGACTACGAGAACCGGGTACTGATGCGTGGTGGCAGACTATGAAACGATTAATGATTATGGCGGCCGGTACGGGCGGTCATATTTTCCCTGGCCTGGCGATCGCGCAAACCATGCGCGCGCGGGGCTGGGAAGTGAGCTGGCTGGGTACCTCCACCGGCATGGAGCAGGATTTGGTGCCGAAACACGGCATCAGCATGGACAGCATCAATTTCACCGGCATGCGTGGCAAGGGCTTGAAGCACACGCTGGGCGGCGCCTTCAAGATGGTGAAGGCGTTTGCCGACTGCTTCAGCTTCATCGGCCACCGCAAGCCGGACGTGGTGATGGGCATGGGCGGTTATGTCACCGTGCCGGGCGGCCTGATGTCGCGCCTGCGCGGCACGCCGCTGGTGCTGGTGAACGCCGACGCGGCGCTGCTGCTGTCGAATAAAACGCTGGTGCCGTTCGCGGGCCGCGTGTGCTTTGGCTTCCCGGCCAATTTCGGTAGCGCGGCCGGCAAGGCGGTTGTCACCGGTAATCCGGTGCGCAAGGAGATTCTGGAGATGGCGTCACCGGCACAGCGTTTCGCCGGCCGCGAAGGTCCGCTGCGCATTCTGGTGGTGGGCGGCAGCCTGGGTGCGAAAGCACTGAACGACAGCCTGCCGGCGGCGTTGGCGCTGATCCCCGAGGCACAGCGTCCGCTGGTGACGCACCAATCGGGCAAGAAGAATATCGATGCGCTGCGCGCGGCGTATCAGCAGGCCGGTGTGACGGCCAACGTGGTCGACTTCATCGACGACATGGCGGCCGCCTATAGCGCCGCCGATCTGGTGATCTGCCGTGCCGGCGCGATCACGGTGTCCGAACTGACGGCGGCTGGCGTGGCCAGCGTGCTGGTGCCGTTCGTGGCATCGACCACCAGCCACCAGCGCGACAACGCGCAGTGGATGGCGAAACAAAAAGCGGCGATACACATGCCGCAAACGGAATTGAGCGCGCAAGCAGTTGCGACGCTGTTGGAAACGCTGACCCGCGCATCGTGCCTGGCCATGGCCAACGCCGCGCGCGACGTCGGCAAGCGCGATTCGAATGAAGCAATCGCTAAAGTTTTGGAAGAACTGGCATGAAACATAAGGTACAGAACATACACTTCGTCGGCATCGGCGGCAGCGGCATGAGCGGCATCGCGGAAGTGCTGCTGACGCTGGGCTACAACGTGTCCGGCTCGGACCTGGGCAGCAATGCTGTCACCCAGCGTCTGGCCGACATGGGCGCGACCGTGTATCAGGGCCACGCGGCGGAAAACATCGGCAAGGCCGATGCTGTCGTGACCTCGACCGCTGTACAGCAGGACAATCCTGAAGTTATAGCAGCACGCGGCCGCAAGGTTCCTATCGTCCCACGCGCCGTGATGCTGGGCGAGTTGATGCGCCTGAAGCGCGGCATCGCCATCGCCGGCACCCACGGCAAAACCACCACCACCAGCCTGGTGGCATCGGTGCTGGCGCAGGGCGGTCTCGATCCAACCTTCGTCATCGGCGGCCGTCTGACCGCGGCTGGCGCCAACGCCAAGCTGGGCACCGGCGAATATCTGGTGGCGGAAGCTGACGAATCCGACGCCTCGTTCCTGAATCTGACGCCGATGATCGAAGTGATTACGAACATCGACGCCGATCACATGGAAACCTACGAGCACGATTTCGAAAAGCTGAAACAGGCGTTCGTCCACTTCACGCACCGCCTGCCGTTCTACGGCCGCGCCATGCTGTGCATCGACGATCAACATGTGCGCGCGATTCTGCCGCACGTGACCAAGCCGGTCACCACCTACGGCTTTGCCGAAGACGCCGAAGTGCGCGCCGTGAACGCGCGCGCGGTCGGCACAGAAATGCATTTCACCGTCAAGCAGGAAGGCTATCCGGATCTGGACGTGGTACTGAACCAGCCCGGCCTGCACAACGTGCAGAACGCCTGCTCCGCTGTCGCCATCGCGCGCGAGATCGGCATCGAAGACTCGGCCACGCAGGCCGGCCTGGCCGGTTTTGCCGGCGTTGGCCGCCGCTTCACCAAGTACGGCAATGTGGCGATTCCAGGCGGTGGCACCTTCACGCTGGTGGACGACTTCGGCCATCACCCGCTGGAAATGGAAGTGACCATGGCCGCCGCGCGCGCCGCCTATCCTGGCCGCCGCCTGGTGCTGGCGTTCCAGCCGCACCGCTACAGCCGCACGCGCGACCTGTTCGAAGACTTCGTCAAAGTGCTCGGCACGCCGGACGTTCTGGTGCTGGGCGAGGTGTATGCTGCCGGCGAAGCGCCGGTGGTGGCTGCCGACGGCCGCGCACTGGCGCACGCATTGCGCGCACGCGGCAAGACGGAACCGATTTTTGTTGAGGCCATCGGCGATATGCCGGAGACCATCATGGGCGTGGTGCGCGACGGCGACGTCGTAATGACCATGGGCGCAGGCTCGATCAGCGGCGTCCCGGCCAAACTGACTAATTATCCGAAGGTCTGAATCGTGAGCACTTTGAATCCACAAGACGTGAAAGCATTCGGCAAGGTCGGCGTGCTGTTCGGCGGCCGCTCGGCGGAACGTGAAGTGTCGAATATGTCCGGCAGCGGCGTGCTGGCCGCGCTGCAAAGCAAGGGCATCGACGCCCACGCCTTCGATCCGGGCCAACGCTCGCTGGCCGAACTGGCGGCGGAAAAATTTGACCGCGTGTTCATCGCGCTGCATGGCCGCTTCGGCGAAGACGGCAGCCTGCAGGGCGCGCTGGAACTGCTGGGTATTCCGTACACCGGTAGCGGCGTGATGGCCAGCTCGGTGGGCATGGACAAGATCACCACCAAGATCGTGTGGCTGGCGGCCGGTCTGCCGACCCCGCGCTACGCGGTGCTGAACGCGCAATCGGATCTGGCGGCCACCGCCGCCGATCTGGGCCTGCCGTTGATCGTCAAGCCGCCGCATGAAGGTTCGACCATCGGCATCACCAAGGTCAGCGAAGCCGGCGCATTCAAGGCGGCCTACGACACCGCCGCCGCACTGGATGACTCGGTGCTGGCCGAGGAATTCGTCACCGGCCGCGAGTTCACCATCGCCATCCTGGGCAGCGGCGCCGGCGCGCGCGCGCTGCCGATCGTGGAGATCGTGGCGCCAGAGGGCAATTACGATTATCAGAATAAGTACTTCACCGACGACACCCAGTATTTCTGCCCGGCCGCGCTGCCTGAAGCGCTGGCGGCGGAGATGCAGCGCATCGCGGTGGCAGCTTATCGCGAACTGGGTTGCGAAGGGTGGGGCCGGGTCGACGTGCTGTTGCGCGAGCGTGACCAGAAGCCGTTCCTGCTGGAGGTAAATACCTCGCCGGGCATGACCAGTCATTCGCTGGTGCCGATGGCGGCGCGCGCGGAAGGCATGAGTTACGAAGACCTGTGCGTGGAGATCCTGCGCACGGCGCGTTTGAAGATGAAGGGTTAAGTGGTAGATGTGGCATGACGCGAAAGCTCTGAATGCCACCGCCAGCGGGATCTTTGCGCTGACGGTATTGGCATGTATCGCGTCCGGCGTGTGGTGGGTGTCGCAGCGACCGATGTTCAACCTGCGCACCATTCGGATTGAGACGATAGGCAGTGAAGAAGAACTGAAGCACGTGAATCACCTGACGCTGCGTAATAACACGCTGGGACGGATCAAGGGCAATTTCTTCACGACGAACCTGGACGCGGTACGCCAGGCGTTTGAAACGGTGCCCTGGGTACGCCGCGCCACGGTGCGTCGCGAATGGCCGGACCAGTTGATTGTGGCGCTGGAAGAGTACGAGGTGCTGGGCACCTGGGGCGAGGATGGCAAGCTGCTGTCGACCAAGGGCGAGTCGTTCACCGCCAACCTGGCCGAGGCGGAAGAGGACCACGCGCTGCCGGAGTTCGATGGCCCGGATGGCAGCGAGAAGGAAGTGCTGTCGCGTTACGACGAGCTGCGCGCGTGGTTTGCGCCGCTCAAGCTGGTGCCGCAGGCACTGTCGCTGTCCGGTCGCTATGCGTGGACGGTGAAGCTGGACAATGGAATGAGCGTGGCGCTGGGACGGGAACAGACCAGCACCACATTGAAGGAAAGGGTGGACCGCCTGGTGGGGATTTATCCGCAACTGGTGGAGCATCTGCCCGATATAGACACGATAGACATGCGGTACCAGAACGGTTTGGCGTTGAGCGCGCAGGGACTCAAGATTCCTGCGGATGGGGCGAAACCTAAATCATTAGTGAAGAAACCGGACACCAAGCATAACTGAGCAGGCAGAAAATAAATGACTAAAGACGCGAAAAACCTGATCGTCGGCCTCGATATCGGCACCTCGAAAGTGGTGGCTGTGGTGGCCGAGGTGATGGGCGATGGACGCCACGAAGTGATTGGCCTGGGCCAGCACGAATCGCGAGGTCTGAAAAAAGGCGTGGTGGTCAACATCGAAGCGACTGTTGAATCGATACAGCGCGCGCTGGAAGAAGCGGAGCTGATGGCGGACTGCAAAATCCGCAATGTCTACGCGGGCATTGCCGGCAGCCATATCCGCAGCTTCAACTCGAGCGGCATGGTGGCCATCAAGGATAAGGAAGTGACGGCGACCGACGTAGCGCGCGTCATTGAAACGGCAAAGGCGGTTAACATTCCGACCGATCAGCAACTGCTGCACACGGTGCCGCAAGAGTTCATCGTCGACAGCCAGGAAGATGTGCGCGAGCCGATCGGCATGAGCGGCATCCGGCTGGAAGTGAAGGTGCACATCGTGACCGGCGCGGTGTCGGCGGTGCAGAACATCGTCAAGTGCGTGCGCCGCTGCGGCCTGGAAGTGTCGGACCTGATCCTGCAGCCGATGGCTTCGGCCGACGCGGTGCTGACCGGCGACGAAAAAGAACTGGGCGTGGTGCTGATCGACATCGGCGGTGGTACCACTGACGTCGCGGTGTTCTCGGATGGCGCGATCCGTCACACCGCCGTGATCCCGATCGCCGGCGACCAGATCACCAACGATATCGCGATGGCGCTGCGCACGCCGACCACCGAGGCGGAAGAGATCAAGATCCGTTACGGCGTGGCCAAGCAGGTGCTGGCCGATCCGGGTGAGTCGCTGGAAGTGCCGGGCCTGGGCGATCGCGGCCCGCGCAATCTGTCGCGTCAGGCGCTGGCGGCGGTGATCGAGCCGCGCGTGGAAGAGTTGTTCGCGATGGTGCACCAGGTGGTGCGCGAATCGGGTTACGAGGGGGTGCTGTCGTCGGGGATCGTGCTGACCGGCGGTACCTCCATCATGCCGGGCATGGTCGAAATGGCGGAGGACATCTTCCTCAAGCCGGCGCGCCTGGGCACTCCGGATTACCGTGGCCAGTTGGCCGACGTGGTGCGCAGCCCGCGCTACGCGACCGTGCTTGGCCTGTTGTTGGAAGCGAAAAAGCAGTACCTGCGTGGCCACATCGTCACGCGGCAAGATGGATCAGTGAAGGCAGTCTGGCAGCGCATGAAGGAATGGTTCCTCGGGAATTTCTGAGGCGAGAACGAAGCAAGCACGAAGCACAAAATTTTTTATATAAAACCGCAGTTTTCAACCTCCAGTTCTCCTACAATTATGAGGACTGGCGCTTGGAAACCGCATACTGATAGGGAGTCACATCATGGAGTTCGATATGGTCGATAACGCAGCTTTGGGTACCGTCATCAAGGTCGTCGGGGTCGGCGGTGCGGGTGGCAATGCGGTGCAACACATGATCAACAAAGGCATGTCCGGCGTGGAGTTCATCGCCGCGAATACCGACGCGCAAGCGCTGGCGACTTCCAAGGCCGACAACATCATCCAGATCGGCGACACCGGCCTGGGCGCAGGCATGAAGCCGGACGTCGGCCGCAAGCTGGCGGAAGAATCGCGTTCGCGCATTGAAGACTCGCTGCGCGGCGCGCACATGGTGTTCATCGCCGCCGGCATGGGCGGCGGCACCGGCACCGGCGCCGCTCCTATCGTGGCCGAAGTGGCCAAGTCGCTGGGCGCGCTGACCGTGGCGGTGGTTTCCAAACCGTTCTCGCACGAAGGCCAGAAGTGCATGGACATCGCCGACGAAGGTCTGGAACAGCTGTCGGCCAACGTTGACTCGCTGATCGTGATCCTGAACGAGAAGCTGGAAGAAATCTACGAAGACGAATCGCTGATCGAATGGCTGCAGCACGCCGACGACGTGCTGAATAACGCCGTTGCCGGTATCGCCGAGATCATCAACGTGCCGGGCCACATCAACGTCGACTTCAACGACGTCAAGACCATCATGGGCGAGCAGGGCAAGGCGATGATGGGTACCGCCACCGCCGCCGGTGTTGATCGCGCGCGCATCGCCGCTGAACAAGCGGTGGCGTCGCCGCTGCTGGATGGCGTCGACCTGTCGGGCGCGCGCGGTGTGCTGGTCAATGTGACCGCATCGCGTGGCCTGAAAGGTAAAGAGATCAAGGAAGTCATGGCCGCAGTGCGCGCGTTCGCGGCACCGGATGCATCGATCGCACAAGGTATCGCCTACGACGACGCCATGGGCGACAGCATCCGCGTCACCGTGGTGGCGACCGGTCTGGGCAAGGCCAAGAAGCATGTGCAACTGGTACCGCAGCAGATGCTGCGCACCGGTACCCACAACAGCCCGATGATGCCATCGGCTGCGATGGGTGGCGCGGCGGCGGCACAAGGCCTGTCGATGGGCGCGGCCGGCGGCATGGGCGGCGGCGCGTCGCCAGCCTTCGACGGCATGAAGGCGCCAGCGGTATGGCGTCGCGAGTCGGCTTCGGAGCAGGTGCGCGCGATGGAGAAGAACGGCATGGAAACCTACGACATTCCAGCCTTCCTGCGCAAACAAGCCGATTAAGGCATACTTCGGGTTCTATCCGAGGGAAGAGCCGCACCTCTGGTGCGGCTTTTTTACATTTTAAAAAAAGGAGTTACCCATGACCATCAAGATTGGCGACAAACTGCCGGAAGGCAGCCTGGCCGAATTCATCGAAACCGAAACCGAAGGCTGCTCGCTGGGCCCGAACACCTTCAACGTGCAAGATCTGGTCAAGGGCAAGAAGATCGCCATCTTCGGCCTGCCAGGCGCTTACACCCCAACCTGCTCGGCACAGCACGTGCCTGGCTACGTCAAACTGGCCGACGAACTGAAAGCCAAGGGCGTGGATGAGATCTGGTGCATCTCGGTCAACGACGCCTTCGTGATGGGCGCGTGGGGCCGCGATCAGAAAGCCACCGGCATCGTGCGCTTCATGGCCGACGGTAACGCCGCGTACTCGAAAGCGCTGGGCCTGGACGCCGACTTCAGCAAATTCGGCATGGGCACCCGTTCGCAGCGCTACTCGCTGCTGGCGGTGGACGGCGTGGTCACCCAGCTCAACATCGAGCAGGGCGGCAAGTTTGAAGTATCGAACGCTGAAACCCTGCTGGGTCAACTGTAATAACGAAGACGGCGCCTTAGGCGCCGTTTTACTTTTAGCCGTATTTTGCAATGAGCACTAAGCTTGCAACGCATCCATCACCGCAAGCCCGAGTTGTCTTGTGTTTAAAGTGTTACCACTTCCATTGATAAGTTGAATCTGCAGTTTGGTTGCGAGTTCGCGCAACACAGGCATGACAGGATTGATTGGTACTCCATCTCTCTGAACTTAAATTCTCCGATCGTAAGGTCATAGCGAGTCATGTCTTTGTCTTGCTTGCGTGCCGCGCCTTGTTCAATAGACTTCTCGCGAACTGCCACGTGATATTGCTCCACTTGCGGCAGCGGAATTACCTGTTGAATATCAAGTAAGACACGATCACCAATTTAATGTGGTCGCATTTGGACGCAGCGCAGGTCCAGCCCCTGCTTGTTGAGCCACAGTACTGCCTGATCAAAGCGCATAGTTGAGACCATCGCAGCGTAGCGTAACGCCTGCAGTTCCATATGAGCGCTGTTATCGCGTTTTAGCTCGACAATAACAAGGTTGGCTTGATCATCCAAGCAGAGAAGATCTATGCGTCGATTTGCGCCTACCCAGTCGCCGAACTCTTCGGCCAATACCATAGTCTTAACGTTGGGTGTAATGGCTCGGATATGGGTACGGATAGCCCTTTGGATATTCCCTCTACCTGGTTAGTATGTAGAATACTTAATTGATTATGCCATGTGATCTACCAGCGGGTGCACAGCATTTTGATACCGGGCAATAGCCCACTTGAGCGAGCCGGTTAGTCTGTGACAAAGGGGATTGCGATGAAATTTCTGACTGTGCAGGATTTAAAAAAGGCGCATGCCGCTGGCCAAGTGATGTCTGTGAGCTTGGTGGCGGATGTTGAGGCATTTGAAGTGAGAGTTGTCATGGCCTCTGGTTCTGCGGGGGTAACTCAGGACGATGGCCAGTCGCACATGCGCTTTGCCGATCCAGCAGAAGCCTTGCTGATGTTGAACGAACTGGACATCGTAGCGGTCCATGTCCATACCGACGGATGGGTACCTAGTCCAGGCTCGCAGAACTATATGGCTTGGCTGACCGCAAAGGTCCAAAGCTCGGCTGCCGGCATCAATGACGGCAGCAATAAGGTGTTTTCTGCGGATGAGTGGGCGTCGATACGCAGAGGCGCGGACGCGTCCCTGGGACGTTCGAGTTAGTCGTTCATAAGCACTATGTCGTTATATTTCTTGAGACGACTACTACAGTTACGGTGCTGAACGTGATCCATACAAGTCGCCGGTATCCTTGAATTGTTGGACGTGATGGACGAGGTCCAGTGCCAGTTGGCGGCGTTGGGCGGCGGGGAGGAATTCGGCCAGGGTGATGCGGGTTTCGAGGTCGGACAGGACAAGCGGATCGCGCTCGCGGGCAGGCGCTTGCAGGCGAGTGGTGCAGGGATTCAGTAGTACCCGGCGCCTGTTGCGTGCCCGGCGCTGTTTGATGATGATGACGGCCGGTGAGATGTCGATGCGGTCGTAGTCGCCGCTGTGGCGGGCGTGATGGCGCAGGCATAAGGCGATCACGCTCAGTTCCAGTACCGAGTAGGCCAGTATGTACCAGTAGCCCCACCACAAAAATGAGGCGGCGATCAGCAGCGATGGCACGCACAGCGCCGCGAACAGCAGCTTGAGCTGACGACGGCTCATCACGCTGCGCCGCCGCAGCAGCCAGCTGCGGCGTTCGGATGGGACATCGCGTGGCATGGCGGACACTCCAATCAGATGGGCGGCATGATCGCCAGTATAGCTGCATCGGCCGATGCGGTGCGCGGGCCTATGCTTTGCGGGCCTGGAACATGGTCGAGTCGATGCTGAAGGAGTCGTCGGCCTGCATGGCGAAATACTGCCGGGTTTCTTCCGGTGCATTGCGCAACAGGCTGCGGATTGCGGTCACCCGTTCGGCCGGGGTGCGCATGCGCTCGGTCCACTCGTCGAATTTCATCTCCAGTTTCCAGTCGTTGAGGCGCTCGCTGTGGAAGCCGGCCTCGTTCAGCATGCGCGTCCATTCGGACGGGCGGTAGTCGCGCACGTGCGAGCCATCGCGCAGCAGTTCGACCGCCTGCAAGGTGGTGTCGTGCAGCGGCGTTTCGGGCGCGGTGATGTCGATGATGACGACGATACCTTTCGGCTTCAGCACGCGCCGGATTTCGCGCAACGCCGCCGGTACATCCTGCCAGTGGTGCGCCGAAAAACGCGTGATGACCATGCAGAAGATGCCGTCCGGGTAGGGCAGGCTGGTGACATTGCCCTGCTGGGTACCGAGGTTGGCGTGGCCGCGTGCCAGCGCGGCGTCGGCCACCACCTCCAGCATTTGCGGCGACAGGTCGTAGGCGGTGACCGATTCCGCCACCGGCGCCACGGCAAAGCTGGCGTGGCCGGCGCCGCAGCCCAGGTCCAGCACCACCGGCCGCTTGGGCAGCGCGGCTGCGATCTCGCGCAGCGCGACCAGATCGGCGCCTTGCGCATGGACGGTGCTGGTCAGGTAGGCGCTGGCGGTATTGCCGAACTGCTGGGCGACGACGGCTGGCTGTTGCATGATCTTTTCTCCAAAAAGTGAGTTGGTCAGGGCAGAATAGAGGACGTTTTATCCTGTAACAAGACAAGGATTTATCCTGGTATAAGGACTACCATGCAGACCACCCTCGGAGAATTTATCCGCGCTCATCGCGAGCGCACCACGCCCGCCAGCGTCGGCCTGTCGGGCGGCGGACGGCGCCGCACGCCGGGCTTGCGGCGCGAGGAACTGGCGCAACTGTGCGAAGTCAGCCCGACCTGGCTGACGTGGCTGGAGCAGGGCAGGGAGGTGGCGGCGTCCGGCAAGCTGCTGGCGCGCATGGCCGATGTGCTGCAACTCAGCGCGGCCGAGCGCGGCTATCTGTTCCAACTGGCCGAGCGGCTGGATCCGCAACACGATGACGAGGATGGCGTCGGCGACGATGATGCGCTGGATACGATGGTGGCCGCGATCGACGCGCCGGCCTATGTGCTGGATCGGCAGTGGAACGCGGTGGCGTGGAACACGCACGCGGCGGCACTGTTCGGTGGCTGGCTGGATGTGGAGGCGACGGCAGCGCAGCGGCCCAATCTGCTGCGCTTCATGTTCCGCGCCGCCGCCGCGCGCGGCCTGATCGTCGACTGGGAAGATCGCGCGCACCGGCTGGTGGCCGAGTTCCGCGCCGACATCGGCAAGCACGCCGGCGATGCCGCGCTGGCCACCTTGATTGCCGATCTGGCGCGCGATAGCGCCGAATTCCAGGCGTTGTGGACCTCGCAGGAAGTGGTCGGCCGCGAGGGCGGACTGCGCCGCTTCCAGCATCCGCGCGCGGGCGAACTCAGCTTCAACCAAGTCACCCTCCACCTCGCCAAACGCCACGACCTCAAGTTGGTGATGTTGCTGCCCGCCTAGCAGAGCAAGACGATTTGGTTTAATGCATCGCAAGCTGAACGAAATGCGGTCACAGGGGCTTGTTTCATCGGGTGTGGTTTTGCGCCACGCTTGCGCCAATCGAAGGACTTAGGTTGCTGTGTATAGTCCTTCATTTCAAGACCGACGTGTGGATTGAAGTCGATCCAGATGATATCGCGCCGCCCTGGTGACCAGAGCTTGGTGTGTTTCATCTGATAACCTCTTTGCCCGCCGGGATGTCAGCCATGACTTCCCCACCCATTTTTTCGGCGTCGTACAGCGCGAGTTTTTGCTCTAACGTTAAAGCGTCATTTTGAGCGTTATGGATATCATCGGCGGTGGACGGAATGATGACCTTAATTGGCTGCCCCGCAGATAGATGCAGTTTGGTGGCAATATCGGCAGGGATTACAACAATAAATTGCGCGTCCACCTGCTGCACTTTGAGTGTGAGTGTTTTCATCGCGTGGCCTCCTTTCCTCGCATGCTACGCCGATTTTTGAGCGTGGTTTTGATACGAGCCACTACTTGACAGTCTGCTTGTATAAAATTAATATCCATCCGGTCGGAAATAAATTATCGGAGGTGGTTGTGGGGCGTAAGCGGGTAATCGATCAGGAACAAATCCTGGATGCGGCGGAGCAGGTGGTGGCGCGCGATGGCGCGGCGCGCTTGACGCTGGAGGCGGTGGCCGAGCAGGCTGGCATCAGCAAGGCCAGCGTGCTGTATGACTACAAGTCCAAGCAGGCGCTGATCGCCGCCGTGGTGCAGCGCGCGGTGCGCAACGATAACGCGCACAACGACGCCGTTATCGCCAGCCTGGGCGAAGTGTCCAGCGTGGCCATCCGTGGCCGCATCGCGGCCGCCGCGCAACCCTTGCCGGAAGAATTCCGCGCCGTCGCGCTCAATCTGTGCGCCGCCCTGACGCAGGACCGCGAGCTGCGCGCCCATGTGCAAAACAACCAGGCCGCCGTGATCGACAAGGTGACGGCGACCGCCGCCCAGCCGCGCGGCGCACTGCTGGCGTATCTGGCGCTGGAAGGCTTGAAGCTGCTGGAATCGCTGGATTTCCATCGCTGGCCGCAGGAGCAGCGCAGCGCCATTCTGGCCGATATCGCCTGGCTGGCCGAGCAGAAGGTGGACGCATGAGCCGCCTCTTCATCACCGGCGGCAGCGGCTATGTCGGCCGCAACCTGATCCGCCATTTCGTCGCGCGCGGCGATACCGTCATCGCATTGGCGCGCAGCGAACAGGCCGCCGCCACGGTGGCGCAACTGGGCGCGGTGCCGTATCACGGCGATTTGCTGGATGCCGGCCT
Source organism: Duganella guangzhouensis (assembly GCF_009674535.1). Classification (GTDB taxonomy): domain Bacteria; phylum Pseudomonadota; class Gammaproteobacteria; order Burkholderiales; family Burkholderiaceae_D; genus Rugamonas; species Rugamonas guangzhouensis. Next base: position 136,241 of record NZ_WKJK01000008.1, on the reverse strand, counting down.
CAGTACCGCCATGCAAGGCTGCGACATGCTGATCCACGCCGCCGCCGACACCAATCACGGCTGGGGCAGCGAGGCGCAGCGCCTCAGCAATCTCGATGGCACGCGCCATGTGTTCGCGTCCGCGCGCCATGCCGGCATTGCTCAGGCAGTCCACATCAGTACCGAGTCGGTGCTGCTGGATGGCCAGCCGCTGGTCAACGCCACCGAAGAACATCCGTTCCCGGCGCGGCCGGCCGGCGCTTACTCGCGCACCAAGGGCGAGGCTGAGCGCATTGCCTTGTCGTTCGCCACGGCGGCGATGCGGGTGATGGCGCTGCGGCCGCGCTTCGTCTGGGGCCGCGACGACAGCACCGCGCTGCCGCAGCTGCTGGCCGCCGCCCGCGCCGGCAAACTGGCCTGGATCGATGGCGGCGGCTATCGCACCTCGACCACGCATATCGCCAATCTGTGCGCCGGCGTTGAGCTGGCGCTGCAGCGCGGCCGCAGCGGCGAGGTGTATTTCATTACCGATGATCAGCCGCAGCTGTTCCGCGAGTTCATCACGCAATTGCTGGCCACGCAGGGCGTGGTGGCGCCGGACAAGAGCGTGCCGCGCGCGCTGCTGCGCAAGATCGCCGCCGTGGGCGACCTGCTCGCCAATCTCAGCCAGGGCCGCATCAAGCCGCCGATTTCGCGCCAGGAGTTTGCCACCATGGCGGTTGAAGTTACGCTGGACATCGGCAAGGCGCGCCGCGAGCTGGGCTATGAGCCGGTGATGAGCACGGAGGCCGGACTGGCGGAATTGCGCGCCGCCGCCTGATGGCTTGCTGGCCTGACGGCTAGAACGGCTTGTTATAATGCCAGCGATGGCGCGCTCGCGCCGTCCTGGCTCACAACGTCGCCATGATGACGTTCTCCCGTTCCAGGAGCTTCCCCTGTCCAGCCGTCAAGAAAATCTGCGCGCGATCTATGCGATGCTGATCGCCGTTGCCATGTTCTCCTTCATGGATACCACCATGAAGCTGTTGTCCGCACATTATCCCGCCACCCAGGTGACCGCGCTGCGCGCACTCAGTTCGCTGCCGCTGCTGTGCGGCTACATCCTGTATCGCGGCGCCTTCAAGGGCATCTGGCGCGTGCGCTGGTCGATGCACGTGCTGCGCGCCGTGCTCGGCACCGGCATGCTGACAATGTTCGCTTACGGCCTCAGCATGCTGTCGCTGGCCGAGGCGTATTCGCTGTTCTTCATCGCGCCGGCGCTGATTACCGCGCTGTCGGTGTTCATCCTGAAAGAGCATGTCAGCCGCGGCCAGTGGGTGGCGATCGGGGTCGGGTTGCTGGGCGTGGTGGTGGTGCTGCGGCCCGAGGGTACCGGCTTCCTGTCGCTGGGCGGACTGGCGGTGCTGGGCGCGGCGGCTTGCTACGCGGCCAGCGCCATCAACAGCCGCGTGCTGGCGCGCACCGACAGCAATGAGTCGATGATGTTCTGGTATCTGATCATGATGGCCGGCGCTGGCCTGGCGCTGTCGTATCCGCACTGGGTGCCGGTGCGCGCCGACGATGGCTGGGTGCTGCTGGCGCTGGCGCTGAGCGGCTTTTTCGGCCAACTGGCGATCACCCGCGCCTTCAGCATGGGCAAGGCGTCAGTGGTGGCGCCGTTCGAGTACACGGCGCTGGCCTGGGGCGTGGCGATCGACTGGGCCTTGTGGCAGACCTTGCCGGACGGTTACACGCTGCTGGGAGCCGGTATCATTATCGCCAGCGGCATCTATCTGGTGCGGCGGGAAGCCGTTCACGCCGAGGCTGAGCATCCATGACGCTCAGGGAGGTGGCGGTTGAATATTGATCGCCGCTCCACCTACGATAGTATAAGGCACACGTATGGAAGCGCTGATGCCGCCAAAGTCTTTGGGATTGCGCGTGATGAGTAACCTACCATCAATTTCTGCGGTGGCGCGTATGATGGCGTCTGGCAGCGCGATTTTAGGGTGTATGACGAGACTCTTACCGCGGATGGCGGCAGCGGCATGCATGATCGCCTCATTGGTCTGGACAACACGTATTCCCATACGATCGAGCACGTATTGGAACTGTGCCAATTCCTCCTCGTCCATTTTGCATGCTACTTCCATCCAGGTGATGACGCTAATGATTGCGTCTTCGTAGCGAGCCAGCTCCAGAGTGGCGGCACCGTAGCCGGCAAAGGAATCGATGAGGATGTTCGTGTCGAATAGGACTATTGCCATTCAGCCCGGATCTCCTGCTGATAGTTGGCGACGTCCTTGATGATGTCCGGTTTATGCCGCCAGATTCCATGCATGCTCATGGCGGTAAGGAGTCGCATGGCATGTGCCTCGATGGCGGCATTTTCGGTAGCCGTGCGTGGCTTTGCCAGCTCAGGAATAAGCATTTTTAAGAGCTCAGCACCGGACTTGCCGCCTGAATCGGCGATTACGGCGCGCGCCATTTTAGCCAGCGCCTGCATTGTTATGTCATCGAGCTCCGCAATAGGTTCTTGCATGACACACCTCATTCGGGATTTGGTGAAAGTCAGTGTATAGCAATTGAGGAAGTGGGTGTTTGCCTTATCCGTTAAATGATTTCAGAACTTGTCCAACAGCATAGCGATGGCAAGTTCGTTATAATCGTCGGATGTTAAAACAACGCACTATCAAAGAACTGGTCCGCACCACGGGTGTCGGCCTGCATTCCGGCACCAAGGTCGAGCTGACCCTGCGGCCGGCCGCGCCGGATACCGGCATTGTGTTCCGCCGCGTCGACTTGCAGCCGATGGTGGAGTTTCCCTCCAGCGCGATGGCGGTGGGCGATACCCGCATGGCGTCGGTGCTGGTGAAGGATGGCGCCCGCGTCTCCACGGTCGAGCACCTGATGTCGGCCTGCGCCGGCCTCGGTATTGACAATCTGTACATTGAAGTCAGCGCTGAAGAAATCCCGATCATGGACGGTTCGGCTTCGTCGTTCGTGTTCCTGTTGCAGCAGGCGGGCGTGCTGGAGCAGCCGGCCGCCAAGAAATTCATCCGCGTGCTGAAGCCGGTCGAAATCCGCGAGGGCAGCGGCGACAAGGAAAAGTGGGCGCGCCTGCTGCCGCACGACGGCTTCAAGCTGGACTTCTTCATCGAATTCAACCATCCGGCGGTGGATGGCACGCAGCAGCGCGCCACCGTCGACTTTGGCGACGTCTCCTATGTGCACGACGTGGCGCGCGCCCGCACCTTCGGTTTCATGCAAGACGTGGAAATGTTGCGCGGCATCGGCCTGGCGCGCGGCGGTTCGCTGGAAAACGCGATTGTGATGGATGAGTACCGCATCCTCAACTCGGACGGTCTGCGCTATGAAGACGAGTTCGTGCGCCACAAGATCCTGGACGCGATTGGCGACCTGTACCTGGTCGGCCATCCGCTGCTGGCCAGCTACGAGGCGCACAAATCCGGCCACGCGCTGAACAACCAGCTGCTGCTGGAACTGCTCAAGCATCCGGATGCGTATGAAATCGTCACTTTTGAAAGCCACGACGTGGCGCCGCAGTCCTATGTGCGCCAGATGGCGCGTGAGTGGGCGCTAACTTGAGCTGCTAACCGAGTTAGCCGCCACCGGCGCGGCGACGGGCCACCATGGCCTTCACCGCGTCGATCAGCGCCGTGTTCTGCGGCGAGGGCTCGAGCGTCGCGCTGAGCTGGTCGAAGGCCTCCACGGCGGCGCCTGGCAATTCCAGCGCCCGCATCTTTTCCTTGATCTGGGCCGGCTTGGTCATCTGCACCTTGAGCCGCACGTTGGCGACCTGCCAGCCGCGCCGCGCCAGGGTTTCTTGTAATTTCGGCAATTGCTGTTTGAGCTTGGCCGCCAGCGCGGTGGTCGGCAGCGACAGCGTCAGCTGGCCATCCTCGAACGCCAGGATTTCGCAGTACTTGAACATCGCCGGCAGGCATTCGGCGCAATCCTTCTGCAGCCGCGCCATGCGCTCGACGGCCGGCATCAGCGCGGCCATCTTGTCGTGGCGGCGCAGGAAGTCAGTGGCGCCGACCGCGGTGCGGCGCGCCAGCGCGATATTGTTGGAGGAGTTGAAACGCATGCGGCGAACCATATCACAGCGCCCCAAAATCGTCACCACCGGTTAAAATTGCTTGATTTTGTGACATTGTTCACCTTAGTGCTATTGTTATATAGGCTAATAACCCAATGTAGCTTCGGCCGCGTGATAAAATCACCGTCTTTTGCCATAGTCCAACTCCGTGCGTCAAGGCGCAGAGCTTTTTTTAACGGCGTTTTTTCAAGAATTCAAGCATGTCTTTTCTGACCAAGATTTTCGGCAGCCGCAACCAGCGCCTGCTCAAGCAATACCAAAAAACGGTACGCGAGATCAATGCGCTCGAACCGGCGATGGAAAAACTGTCGGACGCCGAGCTGCAAGCCAAGACGCCCGCCTTCAAGGAACGCATCGCCGCCGGCGAGACGCTGGACGCCATCCTGCCGGAAGCCTTTGCGGTATGCCGCGAAGCGTCCAAGCGCGTGATGAAGATGCGTCACTTCGACGTGCAAATGATCGGCGGCATGGTTCTGCACTACGGCAAAATCGCCGAAATGGGCACCGGTGAAGGTAAAACCCTGACCGCGACCCTGCCGGCTTATCTGAATGCGCTGTCGGGCAAGGGCGTGCACATCGTCACGGTCAATGATTACCTGGCGCAGCGCGATGCCGAGACCATGGCCAAGCTGTACAGCTGGCTGGGCCTGACTACCGGTATCAATCTGTCGCAGATGCCGCACGACCAGAAGCAATCGGCCTACGCCTCGGACATCACCTACGGCACCAACAACGAATTCGGCTTCGACTACCTGCGCGACAACATGGTGTTCGACGCCAAGGACCGCGTGCAGCGCGTGCTGAACTTCGGCATCGTCGATGAAGTTGACTCGATCCTGATCGACGAAGCACGGACCCCGCTGATCATCTCCGGCCAGGCCGAGAACCACACCGACCTGTACTACAAGATCAATGAACTGCCTAAGCTGCTGACCCTGCAGATTGGTGAGGAAACCCCGGACGGCAAGAACAATGTCGAAGTGCCGGGCGATTACACCAAGGATGAGAAATCGCATCAGGTGCTGCTGACCGAAGCCGGCCACGAAAAGGCCGAAGGCATCCTGACCCAGATGGGCCTGCTGCCGGAAGGCGCCTCGCTGTACGACTCGGCCAACATCACGCTGGTGCACCACCTGTACGCGGCGCTGCGCGCGCACGCGCTGTACTTCAAGGATCAGCACTACGTGGTGCAGAACAATGAAGTGGTGATCGTCGACGAATTCACCGGCCGTCTGATGACCGGCCGCCGTTGGTCCGACGGCCTGCACCAGGCGGTCGAGGCGAAAGAGGGCGTCAAGATTCAGAACGAGAACCAGACGCTGGCCTCGATCACCTTCCAGAACTACTTCCGCATGTATGCCAAGCTGTCCGGCATGACCGGTACCGCCGACACCGAAGCGTACGAATTCCAGGAAATCTACGGCCTGGAAACCGTGGTGATTCCACCTAACCGTCCGTCGGCCCGTAAAGACCGCCAGGACCAGGTGTACAAATCGGCGCAAGAAAAGTACAACGCCATGATGCTGGAAATCCGCGAATGCTACGATCGCGGCCAACCGGTGCTGGTGGGTACCACCTCGATTGAAAACTCCGAGCTGCTGTCGGGCATCCTGACCAAGGCCGGCCTGCCGCACAACGTGCTGAACGCGAAGCAGCACGCGCGCGAAGCGGAGATCATCGCCCAGGCGGGTTCGCCGAAAGCGATCACCATCGCCACCAACATGGCCGGTCGCGGTACCGACATCGTGTTGGGCGGTAACGTTGAAAAGCAAATTCAGTTCATCGAAGCCAATCCGGACCTGAGCGACGCCGACAAGGCGGCGCAAGCGCAGAAGCTGCGCGACGGCTGGCAGGCGCTGCACGAGCAAGTGGTGGCCGCTGGCGGACTGCACATCGTCGGCACCGAGCGGCACGAATCGCGCCGGGTCGACAACCAGCTGCGCGGTCGCGCGGCGCGTCAGGGTGACCCTGGCATGTCGCGCTTCTTCCTGTCGCTGGACGACCCGTTGCTGCGCATCTTCGCCGGCGACCGCGTGCGCGCGGTGATGGACCGTCTGAAGATGCCGGAAGGCGAGCCAATCGAAGCGGGCATTGTTTCGCGCTCGATCGAATCGGCGCAGCGCAAGGTTGAGGCGCGCAACTTCGACATCCGTAAGCAGCTGCTGGAATACGACGACGTCGCCAACGACCAGCGTAAAGTGATCTACACCCAGCGTAACGAATTGCTGGAAGCGGCCGATATTTCGGAACTGATCGCCTCGCTGCGCCACGGCGCGTTCACCGACCTGGTGCGTGAATACGTGCCGGCGGAATCGGTCGAAGAGCAGTGGAACCTGAAAGGTCTGGAAGCGGCGCTGGCCGCCGAGTGGCAGCTGGACGTGCCGCTGAGCGCCATGGTCGAGAAAGAGCCTAACCTGATCGACGACGAAATCGTTGAACGCGTGCTGGCGGCGGCCGATGCGCTGTACCAGTCGAAGGTGGACATCGTCGGCAAGGAATCGTTCGGCGGCTTCGAGCGCAACGTCATGCTGCAGTCGGTTGACTCGCACTGGCGCGAGCACCTGGCGGCGCTGGACCACCTGCGTCAGGGTATCCACCTGCGCGGCTATGCGCAGAAGAATCCGAAGCAGGAATACAAGCGCGAAGCGTTCGAACTGTTCGGCCAGATGCTGGACATGATCAAGAATGAAGTCGTCAAGCTGATCATGACCGTGCGCATCCAGTCGCGCGAAGAGATCGACGCAGCGGAAGCCGCGATGCAGCAATCGCACGTGGAAAACGTCAGCTACCAGCACGCCGATTTCAACCCGAACGCCGCGCCGGAAGACCTGCTGGCGCCGCCGCAATTCACCGGCCTGCCGCCGGAGCTGGCCAACCTGAGCGGCGAGCAGCTGATGGAACTGGGCCTGAAAGTCGGCCGCAACGATCCATGCCCATGCGGCAGCGGCAAGAAATACAAAGCCTGCCACGGCAAGCTGGCCTGATCGGCTGTAGCCCATGATAAAACCCCGTAGCGCGGATGGCGTTACGGGGTTTTTTTATGCGTCGCTGTGAAAGTGAGAATTGGTGATTTTTTACGCAAGCTCTGCTAGAATATCTCTAGTGCAATGACTTTGGATGACTCCAAGTCCCGAATCCTACCGCCCGGTTCGACAGAGAAGTGCCTCTTCGAATCCCATCTCGGCCCAGAAAAACGCCGATAGCTTGTATTCCTATCGACCTTTTTTGGAGCTTTGCGTTATGCGCATTCAAACTATTCTGTTGTCCCTGTTCGCCGTTGCCACGCTGAGCGGCGGTGTGGCCCACGCCTCGACCAACCTGGTCACCAACGGCAATTTCGAACAAACCACCAACGGCACCAACAAACAGCTGTCGGGCGCCGACACCAGCGACAGCAACCGCACCACGATAACCGGCTGGAGCAGCAGCTACAACAGCAATATCAACGATGGCGGCTACAACTTCGTGCTGAACAGCGCGATTGCCGGCACCTGGGATTCCGCCATTTGGCTGAAAAGCCCGTACACCGCCTCGGCCAATGGCGGCAACATCTTCGCTTCCGACGCGCTGTACTATCCGGGCGCGCTGTCGCAGAGCATCAGCGGCCTGACCGTGGGCGGCACCTACACGCTGACGTTTGACTACGCGCTGGCGCAGCAGGTCGGTTTTGACGGCGACAACAGCAACAACTACTGGGCCGTGACGCTGGGCAGCAGCACGCAGAATTCGAGCGCGTTGAGCATCGCCAGTGGCGGCTTCAGCGGCTGGAAAACCGCCTCCATGACTTTTACCGCCACCAGCGCCAGCGAATTGCTGTCGTTCCTGGCGCAAGGCTCGACGCCGGGCGCGCCGCCGTTCCTGCTGCTGGACAGCGTATCGCTGATCTCGGCCGTGCCTGAGCCGTCGACCTGGGGCATGCTGCTTGGCGGCATGGGCCTGCTGGGCTTTATGGCGCGTCGTCGCCGCGTCGCAGCCGCATGCCGTCGCTGAACGAGTTCCTTGCCGCGGTCGTACGGCTCAGCCTGTGGCTGGTGCTGTTGACCGCGTTGTTCGTGCCGCTGGAGCGCTGGTTTGGCGCCGCCCAGCCGGCGCGCTCATGGCGTCAGCGCCTGCAGGATCTGGGCTTCTACGTGATGAGCAGCCTGGTGCCGATCGTCCTGCTGAGCGCGCCGACGGCGTTGCTGGCGGTGACAGCCCAGCACATCGTGCCGCAAGCGCTGAGTTCAGCACTACAAAGCCTGCCGCTCGGCGTCCGGCTGCTGCTGGCGTTTGTGGTCGGCGAAATCGGCTTCTACTGGGGACACCGGCTGAGCCACGAACTGCCGTGGCTGTGGCGCTTTCACGCGGTCCACCACAGTACCGAGCACATGCATTTCCTCGCCAACACCCGCACCCATCCGGTGGACATGGTGGTGACACGGTTATTCGGCCTGGTGCCGCTATACCTGTTGGGACTGGCCGGCCCCAGCCTGGCCGGCAGCGGCGCGCCGGCGCTGCTGCTGTTGCTGGGCACCTTATGGGGCTTTTTCATTCACGCCAACCTGCGCTGGCGGCTGGGACCGTTGGAATGGCTGATCGCAACCCCAGCGTTCCACCACTGGCACCATAGCCGGCGCGACCACATCAACCGCAACTACGCCTCCACACTGCCGGTGCTGGACCGCGTCTTCGGCACCCACTACCTGCCGCGCCACTGGCCCACCACCTACGGCATCGACTAACTCCGGGGTTATTTTTGGGGCGCGACGCGGGGGAAGGTCATGCGGATGGTGGTGCCGGCGCCGGGCGCGCTGTCGATGACGATGCGCCCGCCCAGCACGCCGGTGACGATGTTGTAGACGATGTTCATGCCCAGCCCGGTCCCGCCCTGGCCCATCTTGGTGGTGAAGAAGGGATCGAATACGCGGCGTTGCACTTCTTCGGTCATGCCGCAGCCGTCGTCGCTGAATTGCAGGTCGATCATGCCGTCCGCGGTTTCTTCGGCGCGGACGGTGATTTCGCCGCGCTGGCGCTTTTCAAACGCGTGGGTCAGGGCGTTGTTGATGAGGTTGTTAAGGATCTGGTATACGCCACCCGGATACGAGTCCAGCACCAGCCCCGCCGGGATCTGCAACACCACTTCGCACGGCACCCGCCGCAGTCGTGGCATGTAGGTGGCGATGGTGTCTTGCACCGCCGCCAGCAAATCAAAGCCGCGCCGCTGGTCGTTGGTCTGGTCGACCGCGATCTGTTTGAACGAGGAGATCAGTTCGGCCGCCTTGTGCAGCGAGCCGGTGATCAGTTCGCTGGCCATGCGCACTTCGTCCAGGTGGGCGCTCAGCTCGGAGCGCCGCAGCGCGCCGGCGGCGACGTGGCGTTCGAATTCCTGCACCCGGTCGCGCAGCGCGGTGGAGGCCAGCAGGCTGTTGCCGATCGGGGTGTTGAGCTCGTGCGCGATGCCAGCCACCAGCGAGCCCAGCGACGCCATTTTTTCCGACGCCAGCAGTTCGTCCTGGGTATGACGCAGCGTGTCGAGCGCGGTGCTGAGGTCGGTGTTGGCGCGCTCCAGCGCGGCCGAGCGTTCGCGCACCCGGCTTTCCAGCGAGTAGTTCAGGTCTTTCAGTTCGCGCTTGGCGTTCAGTTCTTCGGTCAGGTCCAGCAGCGCCCAGATGATGGCGCCGTTGCCGTCCAGCGTCAGCGACGACGACCAGATGGCGACGCTGCCCACGCTGCCGTCCGGCAGCAGCACGCCGGCGATGGCGCCATGCACGGCGCCATCGTCGCGGTACATGCGCCAGATCCGTTCGCGCTCCAGACTGCTGGCCCAGAACGGCACTTCGTCGCTGCGCTTGCCGATCAGGCTGGTAGCGCTCTTGCCGAAGGTGTGCACCAGCGCGCGGTTGGCGGCCACGATGCGGCCGTCGCGGTCGGACACGCTCAGTGGCAGCGGCGCCATTTCAAACAGGGTCTTGAAGCGCGCCTCGGATTCGGACAGCCGCTGCTGCGACTGCTCCAGCTGGCCGATCCGTTCGCGCAGCGCCGCGCTCATGGTGTTGAGGGTGCGCGTGAAGATGGCGATTTCATCTTCGCCCTGCACCGGCAGCGCGCGACTGTAATCGCCCAGCGCCAGTTGCTGCGCTTCGCCGGTCAGCGCCTGTAGGCGGCGGCCGATGCCGTGGGTGAACACGTAAAACATCAGCACCCCCAGCGCAAAGCCGAACAGCGCGATGCCGACGCTTTGCATCAGCACTTCGTCGCGCGCGCGTTGCAGGTCTTTGGTGGTGAGGCCGAAGTTGATGCTGCCGATGCGGTTGTTGGCCAGCAGCAGCGGCGAGCGCGCGTGCAGCGTGGCTGCGCTGAGCAGCGTGCGCACGCCCTTGAAGCTGGTGCCGCCGCCTTCGCGCAGCAGCGTCGGCAACGGCGTATCGCGGCGGCCGACCGCGATGATCGGCTGCTCGTGTTCGTCGAGGATGGTCAGGTAGCGCAGGAAGCTGTCGTCGGGATCGGACAGCATTTCGCCCAGATAGCTGTTGAGCTCGGGCAGACGGCCGCTGAGGGCATAGGGACTGAGGGACAGGTTGAGGGTGACGGCGTATTCCTGCGCCACCCGTTCGGCATTGGTGTTGACGGCGTGGTTCATCAGCCGCAGGCCGTTCCAGATCAGTAGGCCAACCACTAGCGCCTGCACCACGGCGCTGAGCATTAAAAATTTCGCGCGTAGCGACAGGCTCAAATCGTTCACTCCTTGTTGGGCGATGCCAGGAGCGTACGCGCCTGCCGCAGTGGTGATGCGGCAGGCCGGTGGCAGCCTGGGTTAAGGCAGTGTCAGGATCACTTTGACGCTATCGTCAACTGCCGATTTATCAATATACCCGATTGCTTTCGGATCGGCAGCAACTGCTTTCTTGACCTCGGCGCTGTTTGGATATTCCTTCGGCGGCGTGGCTTTACCGGTGAACACCAGCTTGGACCACAGCGCCTTGACCTGGGCCGCGTCCTTGTCCGCCACCTTGTGGTAGAACTCGTTGCGGATGGCCGAGCCGTCAGCCTGGTCGACTGGCGTGAACAGGTTGGATTTGCCGAGGAAGAATTGCGACGCCTGTTCCGAGAACATGCGCGTGGCCGGATTCTGCTTGCTGACGATGACGACGATTTCCGCCGAGGCTGGCAGCGCTGCCGCCGCCAGCACGGTCAGCAGGAGCGCACTCATAATTTTTTTCATTGTTATAGTCTCCCGATCAGAATACGAAGTCCAGGCCGGCCGCGACCACGGTCACGTCCTTGCTGTAGCCGGCGGTCGGCACGTTAATCAGTAGGCCCGATTTGGCTTGCGGCTTGACGCGGTCAACCTGTACTTTCAGTGCCAGCGATTTGGCGAAGTCCCAACGCACGCCGATGATGTCGGAGCTCTGTTCGGACGAGGCCAGCAGGCTGGTGACGACGCTGTTCAGCGCCGGAATGCGCGCCAGCGCGGCTGGTGGGGTGACCGAGCTGCCGGCGCCCTTGGCCGAAGCATGCGCGTAGTACGGCAGTACTTTGCCGATGCGGTAGCCGACCATGGTGTACCAGGAGTTGGTGTCCGGCAGATAGACCGGTTCCTTGGCGCGGCGCTGAGCGTACTCGGCCTGGCCTACGATGTTGTTCCAGTCCAGGGTGCCGCCGACCGAGGTGAAGGCGATCTTCTTGCCGGAGGTGAAGGTGAGGTCCGATGCCAGCTGGCTCAGGCCCACGCTGTTCAGGGTGGTGGTCAGGCTGTTGATCGGCTGCAGGTCGTTGATGTGCATGTCGGCGCGGGCGTGGGCGAAGCGCAGCAGCACCGGGCCGTATTCGCCGCTCAGGCTGATACCGGCGGCTGGCGCGCGGTAGGTCGCGGTCGAGCCGGTACCCGAGGACACAAACAGCTTGCCGCGGCTGACGCCGGCAAACGCCTGGGCGGTGAAGTTCAGATCGCCAAAGGCGTGCTGATAGTTGATGTCGGCGCCGTCCGAGTTTTCAATCGGGTTCTGGCTGTACATCTCGATCGGCGGACGCATCATGGTGTTGGCGTAGCCAACGTTCTGGTAGTCCGAGATCAGGAAGGTTGGCACCACCACGCGGCCGACGCGCACCGACACTTCATCGTTGATGCGGGCTTTGAGGAAGGCCCAGGTCAGGTCGGTGGTGAAGTTCGGCTGGGTGGCTTTGCGGGTCAAAACCTGCGCGGTGCCGGACAGCCAGTCGTTGAATTTGTAGGTGGCTTGCAGGCCGAGGTTGGTGTCGAGGCCGATGCGGGCGCTGTCGCCGGTGCCGTCAGCCTGGTTGTAACGGGCGAATTTCGCCTCGTCGGTATTGCTTTTGGCCACGCCCAGCGTGCCGAAACCACTGATGCTCAGATTGCCGTCATCCATGGCGCCAGCGCGGGCCGGCAGGGCGGCGGCGGCAGCGAGGGCGGCAGATACTGCAGCTACTAACAGTTGCTTTTTCATGAGTTCAATCCTAGGGGTTGTTGTTGGTGTGACGGTTGTGCCGTCTTGTGTCTCTGATAATGCGGGGATGGGGCATTCGTTGACACCTTAGACTAATTTCCCCAGAGCATGAAATGAAAAATGCATTTCCGAACGAACGTACTAAATTTTTGTGGTTTTTGTGCAAAAACCTGTGTAAAAACAGGGGGTTGTACGATATCTTTATAGTGATTTTTAAACAAATTTGATGTTCTGTTATGGCCTCTTTCCGCGCGGTTCCGCGCATGCGGCGGCGCAGGCATTACAATAGCGGCTCCCTCTTTTCACCCACGAGATCACGAATATGGCCGTCAATTCCCCCCTGCCCATTGCCTCCGAACTGAAGCCGGTTGCCGGCATTGAAATCGGCTTTGCCGAAGCCGGCATCAAGAAGCCGAATCGCAAGGATGTGCTGGTGATGAAACTGGCGCCGAGCGCCACCGTGGCCGGCGTGTTCACGCTGAACCGCTTCTGCGCGGCGCCGGTACAGATCGCCAAGGCGCATCTGGCGGCGGCCAAGGACAGCGGCAAGCCGATCGCCGCGTTGCTGGTCAACACCGGCAACGCCAACGCCGGCACCGGCGAGCTGGGCCTGTCGCTGGCCAATGAGACCTGCGCCGCGCTGGCGGCGCAGCTGGGCGTGGACGCGGCGCAGATCCTGCCGTTCTCGACCGGCGTGATTCTGGAGCCGCTGCCGGCCGCCAAGGTGATCGCTGGTCTGCCGCAGGCGGTGGCCGGTCTGAAGGCCGACAACTGGTATAACGCTGCCGAAGCCATCATGACCACCGACACCCAGCCGAAAGCCGGCTCGCGCACCGTCACCATCGGCGGCCACAGCGTGACCATGACCGGTATCTCCAAGGGCGCCGGCATGATCAAGCCGAATATGGCGACCATGCTGGGCTATCTGGCGCTGGACGCCAAGGTGGCGCAGCCGGTGCTGGACCAACTGGTCAAACACGCCGCCAATCATTCGTTCAACTGCATCACCATCGATGGCGATACTTCGACCAACGATTCCTTCATGCTGATCGCCACCGGCGCCGGCGCGCTGGAAATCACCTCGGTGGAGCAGCCGGAATACGCGCAACTGCGCGACGCGGTGACCGAGCTGTCGCTGTTCCTGGCCCAGGCCATCGTGCGTGACGGCGAGGGCGCGACCAAGTTCATGAGCATCGTTGTGGAAGAGGGCGCCAGCGTGGAAGAATGCCGCAAGATCGCTTACTCGATCGGCCATTCGCCGCTGGTGAAAACCGCCTTCTTCGCGTCCGATCCGAATCTGGGCCGCATCCTGGCCGCGATCGGTTACGCCGGTGTCGACGACCTGGACGTCAGCAAACTGAATCTGTATCTGGACGATGTGTGGGTGGCCAAGAACGGCGGCCGCAATCCGGACTACAAGGAAGAAGACGGCCAGCGCGTGATGCAGCAGGCTGAAATCACGGTACGCGTGAAGCTGGCGCGCGGTGCGGCATCGGCCACGGTGTACACCTGCGACCTGTCGCACGATTACGTGTCGATCAACGCTGACTACCGTTCTTAAGATGTCGGCCGCCCTCGAACAATTCCTCGTGCGCGCCGAGGCGCTGCTGGCGCGCGTGGAAGCCATCCTGCCGCCGGCAGCGCCGCAGACCGACTGGGCGCGCGGTTATGCCTACCGCTGGCGCCAGCGCGCCAATGGCCCGAGCTATTTGCAGGCGGTGGCGCATGTGTCCGACATCGCGCTGGATGACTTGCAGCATATCGGCCCGCAAAAGGAGCAGATCGAACAGAACACGCGTCAGTTTGTGTCCGGCAAGCCGGCCAACAACGTGCTGCTGACCGGCGCGCGGGGCACCGGCAAGTCGTCGCTGATCAAGGCTTGTCTGAACCAGTTCGCCAAGGATGGTTTGCGCCTGATCGAGGTGGACAAGGCCGATCTGGCCGAGTTGCCGGATATCGTCGATCTGGTGGCGGGACGTCCCGAGCGCTTCATCATCTTCTGCGATGACCTGTCGTTTGAAGAGGGCGAGAGTGGCTACAAGGCGTTGAAAGTGGCGCTGGATGGCAGCATCGCCGCGCAGTCGGACAATGTGCTGATTTACGCCACCTCGAACCGTCGCCACCTGCTGCCGGAGCGCATGTCCGACAATATGACGTACAAGCACGACGAGAACGGCGATCTGCATCCGGGCGAGACGGTGGAAGAGAAAATCTCGCTGTCGGAGCGCTTTGGCCTGTGGCTGACCTTCTATCCGTTCAAGCAGGATGATTATCTGACCATCGTCGGTCACTGGCTGTCGTCGCTCGGTTGCAGCGAGGCGCAGATCGAGGCGGCGCGTGGCGATGCCTTGCGCTGGGCCTTGCAGCGCGGTTCGCGTTCGGGCCGGGTGGCGTGGCAGTTCGCCAAGGATTACGCAGGGAAGCTGGCATGAGCAAACCTGTTGATGTCGCTGTCGGCGTGCTGATCAAGCCGAATGGCGACCTGCTGCTGGGCCAGCGTCCGGCTGGCAAGCCGTATGAAGGTTACTGGGAATTCCCGGGCGGGAAGGTCGATCCGGGCGAGACTATCCTGGAAGCTTTGAAGCGCGAGTTCGTGGAGGAGCTGGGGCTGCGCATTCACAGCGCCGAGGAGTGGTGTGGCGTTGAGTATGTGTATCCGCATGCGCATGTGCGGCTGCATTTCTTCATCAGCCGCGACTGGTCGGGGGAGCCGCAAAGCCTGGAAGGGCAGGCGTTCGCCTGGCAGGGGACGGTGGGTGTGGAGCCGCTGTTGCCAGCCACGATTCCATTGCTGGAGTGGCTGGAGCAGGTGCGTTACGGCTGACGATCACTCCTCGTCGTTAGGGTCTTTGGGCGGCGCGGCGGGGATGACGTATTTTTCCTCGGCCCAGGCGCCGAGGTCGATTTTTTTGCAGCGTTCCGAGCAGAACGGGCGGAATTTGTTTTCCGGCTTCCACTCCACTTTCGCGGAGCAAGTCGGGCATTCAACAACAGTAGCCATTTATTTCTTCAGAAGTTACAGAGCGTGAGCTCGAATGGTACATCATCTTCCAAAGGCTTGGGTTTCAGGTCGCCGCCTTGCGAGGTGAAGCGCACCCACAGCATGTACTTGTTGGCGGAGATTTCTGGAATCGCGCCCTGCGATTCATCCAGCGTCAGGCGCAGCATCTGGTACACCTTGCCCTGCAACATTTGCTGATAGCTGCCGGCGGTGGCGATCATCTTGACCGGGCCGCCGGAGTCGCGCAGCAGGCGCAATACCAAAGCCAGCGCGTCGAACAACGGCGCTAGCGGCGTGAACCAGGTGATGATGTCGTTGAAGCGCGCCTCGGCCGGCCGCTGCTGCCAGGCGTAGTAGGACGGCAGGTCGAATTCGCAGGCGCCGCCGGGGATGATGGTGCGGCCGCGGATGCTCATTAGCCATTCGTTGTCGCGCACGTTCTGGCCGGTCTTGCCCTGGGCCGCGACCAGCGCGCCGCTGACGCCGTCCACTTCGGCCAGGATGGCGTCCAGCATGTCCGGCGCGACGTTGGGATTCATGCGGTAGCTGAGCAGTGTCTGGCGCTGGCGTTCCAGCTCTTGCAGCAGGTCGGATTTCAGATCGGCGCGGCCGGCTACTTCCAGCATGTCGAAGATGGTGGCCAGCGCAACATGGTGCTGCATCGGATGTTCTTGATGCACAAAGAACTTGAATTTCTCGTACAAATCCTCCAGGCGCAGCAACGTGCGGATGCGCTCGTTGAAAGGATATTCGTAGACGATCAAAATAACATCCCTCTATAGATGGACCTGCAGCAAAGAATTCTCGTGATTTTGAAGCAAGCGAAGCAAAATTACAAACGTTGCGTAGGCATTATTGCTGTTCCGCGTGAAAATGCCAGATATAACTGATGCAAACGCTCGATTTGCGGTTCCAGTGCCTCCAATCCTGCATTATTGACAATGACATCATCCGCCGCCGCCAGCCGTTCGGCCCGGCTCACCTGGGCCGCCATGATGGCGCGCACCTGCGTTTCCGGCAGATTGTTACGCGCCATCACGCGCGCGATTTGCACTTGCTCCGGACAGTCTACCGCCAACAGGCGCGTGACCCGTGCACGCCACGTTCCCGATTCGATCAGCAGCGGCACCGCGTAGATCACATAGCTGCCGGTGGCGGCGGCGCCGGCGGCCAGCGCGGCGTCGCGGATGCGCGGATGCAGAATGGCTTCCAGCCGCGCCTTGGCGCCGGCGTCGCTGAACACCAGCGCGCGCATGCGGGCGCGGTCCATGGCGCCGCTGGCGTCGGCAAACTCGGCGCCGAATTCGGCGATGATGGCCGGCATGGCCGGGCCATTGGGCGCGGTCATGCTGTGGGCGATCAGGTCGGTGTCGACGATGCTGGCGCCGCGCGCGGCAAACATGTCCGCCACGGTGCTCTTGCCGCTGCCGATGCCGCCGGTCAGGCCGACCGAGAAAGGCAGCTGCGTCATCACGGATTCAGGAAGGGATACAGCACGCCGCTGATGGTTTGCAGCTGCTCGCGGTACAGGAAGCAGATCAGGCCGGCCGCCGCCAGATAAGGGCCGAACGGAATCTGCAGGTCGAAGCCACGGCGGTTAATAATCATCAGCACGATGCCGACCACGGCGCCCACCACGCTCGACATCAGGATAATGGCCGGCAGCATGGTCCAGCCCATCCACGCGCCCAGCGCGGCCAGCAGCATGAAGTCGCCATAACCCATGCCTTCGCGCTTGCGGGTCAGCTTGTACAGCCAATAGATCGACCACAGCACCAGATAGCCGGCGGCGGCGCCGATCACCGCGCTGTGCAGCGAGGTGTAGGTGCCGTTCAGGTTGACCAGCAGGCCGGCCCAGATCAGCGGATAGGTCAGGTCGTCCGGCAGCAATTGGGTATCGAAGTCGATGAAGGTCAGCGCGATCAGCATGTACAGCAGGAACAGCCCGGCCAGGCCGGCCCAGCCGCTGCCCAGCTGCCACACCACCAGTGCCGACAGGCCGGCGGTCAGCAGCTCCACCAGCGGATAGCGCGGCGAGATCGGCGCCTTGCAGTTGCTGCATTTGCCGCGCAGCGCGAGCCAGCTGATGACCGGGATGTTTTCCATCGCGGTGATCTGATGCTGGCAGTGCGGGCAGGCCGAGCGCGGCACCACCAGGTTGTAGCGGGTGGTGTGCACCGGCGGTTTGTCGGAGGCTTCGGCAAAGTCGTTGTCCCATTCGCGCTGCATCATGATCGGCAGCCGGTGGATGACCACGTTGAGGAAGCTGCCGAACAGCAGGCCGAACACGGCGGCGATGAGGCTGATGGCGAGGTCGCCGGCGGGGGCGAACAACAGGGTGGATTGCAGCATGGGCGTCAAAGTACGTTAATTGTCACGGGGCCATATTAAAGCATTACAACACGCTTGCGGACGGTTTTTCGGAATGCACTCTCTCGTCGGGGAGATTGGAAAAGCAGGCAAACGCTGGCAAGGTGTGATCTCTGTTTTTCCGCTCGGAGCATTCCTTGCCGTCACCATATCTTTTGCTGCCCGGGCTATTACTCATGGTCCTGGTGCTGGGCGCCGCATGGTTGCTCAGCTTACGCCGCACGCGTCGCGCCTACGAGGCACGGCTGCGTTTGCTGGCAGAGCGTGAGCGTGTGGCCACCAGCCTGCACGATACGCTACTGCAAAGCATGCAGGGCATGATACTGCGCTTTCAGAGCGTCAGCCACCGTTTGGCGGCCGACCATCCGGAGCGCGTCACGATTGAACACATCCTCGATCAGGCCGACGAGGTGCTGGCCGAGGGCCGCCATCAGATTCTGGCGCTGCGCATGCCGCTGGTGTATGGCGACAATCTGAGCCAGAGCCTGGCCGCGCTCGGGCAGGCGCTGCAGGACAGCTATGGCCGCGTGTTCCGGCTGCAGGTGCATGGTCGGCCGGTGCCGGTGCATGGCGATTGCAGCGAGGCGATTTACGCCATCATGCGCGAGCTGCTGCAGCACCTGTTCCAGCAGGCGCGGGATGGCGAAGTGGCGCTGGAGCTGGTGTACGGTTGCGCATTTCTGGAACTGCACGCGCGCGACAGTGGCGACGATGGCGCGCCGCCGCCGGCACTGGACCAGTTGCGCGCGCGCGCGGCGCGGCTGAGCGCGACCATCGATGTGATGAGCTTGCCGGGACTGGGCACCGAGGCCATCCTCAAGGTGCCCGGCGCGGTCTGCTACCAGACGCCGTATCCGCTGGACTGGCAGCACCGCTTTGCGGCGTGGCTGGGCTGCACCCACTAGGCTTACACCACCGAACCCAGTTTGAAGATCGGCAGATACATGGCCACCACCAGGCCGCCGATCAGCACGCCCAGGATGACCATGATGGCCGGCTCCATCAGCGATGACAGCGAAGCGACGGCCTCGTCCACTTCCTCTTCGTAGAAGTCGGCCACCTTGGCCAGCATGGCGTCCAGCGCGCCGGATTCCTCGCCGATGGCGACCATCTGCGTCACCATATTGGGGAATACGTCGGCGTTCTGCATTGCCACGGTCAGGCTGGTGCCGGTGCTGACTTCGGTCTGGATCTTGCGCGTGGCGTCCAGGTACACGGCGTTGCCGGCGGCGCCGCCCACCGAGTCCAGCGATTCCACCAGCGGCACGCCGGCGGCAAACATGGTGGACAGGGTGCGGGTCCAGCGCGCGATGGTGGCTTTGCGGATCACCGCGCCAAACACCGGCAGCTTGAGCAAGGTGCGGTCCATGAAGCGCTGCATCGGCACCGAACGCTGCCAGGCGCGGAAGAAAAAGTAGATCGCCGCGATGATGCTACCGAAGATGGCGTACCACCACTTGACGAAGAATTCCGACAGCGCCATCACGAACAGCGTCGGCGCCGGCAGGTTGGCGCCAAAGCTGGTGAACACTTCCTTGAAGGCCGGCACCACCCAGATCATGATGACGGCGGTAACCAGGAAGGCCACCGCCAGAATCGACACCGGATAGGTCAGCGCCGATTTGATCTTGGCCTTGATGGCCAGGGTTTTTTCCTTGTAGATCGCGAGCCGGGTCAGCAGGTCTTCCAGGATACCGGCCTGCTCGCCGGCGCCGACCAGGTTGCAGAACAGCGGGTCGAAGTAGAGCGGGAATTTGCGGAACGCCTGATTCAGGCTGGTGCCGGTCTCGATGTCGGCGCGCAGGTCCATCACCAGTTTGGACACCGACGGATTGGCGTGGCCCTTGCCGACGATGTCGAACGCCTGCAGCAGCGGCACGCCGGCCTTCATCATGGTGGCCAACTGGCGGGTGAACAGGGTGATGTCTTTGTCGCTGACTTTCTTGCCGGCGCGGTAGGCTTTCTTCTTGACCTTGGTGACCATGATGCCCTGGCGGCGCAGGGTGACGTTGACCACCGCCTCGCCGCCGGCGCGCAATTCGCCGCGCACGGTTTTGCCGGTCTTGTCCTTGCCTTCCCAGGCGAAGACTGATTCCTTGATCTGGTTGCCCGATGTCGCCATGATCTGTTTTTCCTGTTATTCGTTGGTGCAGCCGAGCACTTCTTCCAGGCTGGTCAGGCCGGCGCGGACCTTGACCAGGCCGGACTGACGCAGCGACTTCACGCCTTCCGCCTCGGACTGGGCGGCGATTTGCATCGCGTTGCCGTTGGCCAGAATCAGGGCTTCGATCGCGGGCGTGATCGGCATGATCTGGTAGATGCCGACCCGGCCTTTGTAACCGCCGCCATTGCAGCGCTCACAGCCGACCGGGCCGTAGGGTTTCCAAGTGCCGTCGACATCCTCGGGCTTGAAGCCGGCCTTGACCAGCAGTTCGGGCGCGATGTCGACCGGCTGTTTGCAGTTGCACAGCCGGCGCGCCAGCCGCTGCGCGGTGATCAGGATCACCGACGAGGCGATGTTGAACGGCAGCACGCCCATATTCATCAGCCGCGTCAGCGTCGACGGCGCGTCGTTGGTGTGCAGCGTGGAGAACACCATGTGCCCGGTCTGCGCCGCCTTGATGGCGATGTCGGCGGTTTCCAGGTCGCGGATCTCACCGACCATGATGATGTCCGGGTCTTGCCGCAGGAACGATTTCAGCGCCACCGGGAAGGTCAGCCCGGCCTTGTCGTTGACGTTGACCTGGTTCACGCCGGGCAGGTTGATCTCGGCCGGATCTTCGGCGGTGGAGATGTTGATGCCGGGCTTGTTCAGGATGTTGAGGCAGGTGTACAGCGACACCGTTTTACCGGAACCGGTGGGGCCGGTCACCAGCACCATGCCGTAGGGACGCTGGATGGCGTCCAGCAGCAGTTCCTTCTGGTCCGGGTCGTAGCCCAGCGAGTCGATGCCCATCTGGGCCTGCGTCGCGTCCAGAATCCGCATCACGGTCTTTTCACCGAACAGCGTTGGCAGCGTCGAGATCCGCAGGTCGATGGTCTTGGTGGGCGAGACGATCAGGCGCATGCGGCCGTCTTGCGGCACGCGCTTTTCCGAGATGTCCAGCTTGGCCAGCACCTTGATGCGCGACACCAGCTTTTCCTTGATCGAGATCGGCGGCTGGGCATGTTCGATCAGCACGCCGTCGACGCGGAAGCGGATGCGGTAAAACTTTTCAAACGGTTCGAAGTGCAAGTCGGAGGCGCCCAGGTTGACCGCGTCCATCAGCATCTTGTTGAGGAAGCGTACTACCGGTGCGTCCTCGACCTCGTTGGCGGCGTCGGCGGCGGCCTGGGTGGCCGGCGCGTCCTCTTCCTCGGCGAACTGGATTTCGTTTTCATCACCGGCCAGGTCGGCAATGGTCTGTTCGCTGCTCTTGTTGATGCGCGCCAGCAGTTGCAGCAGGGCGTCGTGGGCGACGATCACCGGTTCCACCGTGGACTCGGTCTGGAACTTGATCTGGTCCAGCGCCTGGATATTGGTCGGGTCGGAAATCGCCACCGACATCTTGTTGCCGCGTTTGGACAGCGCCACTACGCGCTGGGTCTGCATCAAGCGGTTGTCGATGACTTTGGCGGGCAGCGCTTCCATGCTGAGCGCGTTCAAGTCCATCAGCGGGTAGGCGAAGGTTTCGGAGCAGAACGCCGCCAGCGCTTTGGATTCGATGGTGCCGCTGGACAGCAGCACATCAATGAAGGCTTGTTTTTCCGCTACTGACTTTTTTTGCAAGCTCTCGGCCTGGGCCGCGGACAGCCGTCCGGCTTGCATCAAAGCTCGCGCCAGCCCCGGTATGGGGGCGCCTGGCACGGCGTTCGGAAGGACAGCTGCCATAAGAGCGTTGGTCAGGTTGGGTGAGGGCGGATTACACAATGATGCTCTTAGGCATCATTTTTGTAAAGCCCGCGCAACGATTGTACTCCGCTCTGTTGCGCCCGCCCACGCGTTTGCGTGGCTTTACGGGGTGGTTTTGGCGCCGGTGCGTCGCAATTTAACGACTTTGATGGCCTGGTCGTGCACCTGCACCACTTCGATGATGCACTGGCCGACTTTCAGGCTGATCGGCGCGTCTGGAATTTCTTGCAACTCTTCCAGCAGCATGCCGTTCAAGGTCTTGGGACCGTCGAGCGGGAAGTTGAGACCGAGGCGCTTGTTGACGTCGCGCAGCGGCGTGGTGCCGTCCAGCAGGCATTCGCCGTTGGCGTCCCAGCCAAAGCTATCGGCCTTGGCGGCGCTCGGGGTGGAGGTGGTGAATTCACCGATCATTTCTTCGATGATGTCGTCCAGCGTGACCAGACCTTGCACCTCGCCGTATTCGTCGACGATGATGCCGAGCCGTTCCTTGTTCTCCTGGAAGTACTGCAGCTGGGTGAACAAGCGGGTGTCCTGCGGGATGAAGTAGGGCGTGGTCAGCATCGCGCGCAGGTCGTCGTGGCTGATGTCGTCTTCCTGATTGAGCAATGCGACGGCTTTGCGCACGTGCAGGATGCCGACGATGCGGTTGATCTCGCCTTCGTAGACTGGCAGCTTGTTGTGGTAGCAGGTGGTCAGCTCGCGCATGATTTCTTCCACCGACATTTCCAGGTCCAGCGCTTCGACTTGCGCGCGCGGGGTCATGATGTCTTCGACTGAAATGGTTTCCAGGTCGAACAGGTTGAGCAGGATACTCTTGTGTTTTTGCGGGATGAAGTTGCCGCCTTCCAGCACGATCGAGCGCAGCTCTTCCGGCGACAGGCGCGAGTCGCGCGCGTGCGCGCCGGCCTTGATGCCGAACAGCTTCAGCAGCATCGACACGAACAGGTTGACGAACCAGATCATCGGCTTGGCGGCCGCCATCAGCGGCTTCAGCACCATGCTGGTCGGCAGCGCGATTTTTTCCGGGAAGGTGGCGCCGATCACTTTCGGAGAAATCTCGGCGAACACGATCAGCAGGAAGGCCACCGCGCCGGTGGAAATGGTGATGACGTTGTCGTCGTGGCCGAAGCTCTGGATCGCGATCGAGGTGACCAGCGCGGTGGCGGCGGCGTTGAACAGGGTGTTGGCGATCAGCACCAGCGACAGCAGTTTGTCGGTGCGGTCCAGCAGCCACAGCGTGGTGATGGCGCGGCGGCTGCCGCGTTTGGCTTCATGGCGCAGGCGGTAGCGGTTGGCCGCCATCAGCGCGGTTTCCGCCATCGCGAAGAAGGCCGAACACAGGATCAGGAATGCGAGTGCAAGAAATTGCACCCAAAGAGGCACGGTATCCAAGGGTCACCGTAAGGAAGCTTGCATGGGGAGATGGCGCGCCGGTCAGGGCGTCAACGTGTAGGCAACAGTGTTGAATTCTAAGGCAATGATGAGTTACGTGCAAGTTTGATGATGTTGCAGGACTTTGGAGGGAGGTTGATGTCGGAGCGTTCAGAACAGCTCGTCCAGTTGTTCGAAGAAGCGGCGTTTTGCGGCGGCGTCTGGCTGGCCGAGGGCGGCGAGGAAGCGGGCTGCGGTGGCGTCGTTGACTTCTTCGCGCAGGTTGCGGTGGATGAAGGCAATGTCCAGCCAGCGGTCGGCTTTGCCGCCTCGGCCGAGGTCGATGAAGTAGAGTTCGTCCGTATCGGTGACGAAGATATTGCTGTCGCCCAGATCGCCGTGTGAGAACACCAGATCTTCGTCTGGCATGGTGGCGTGCAGGTGCGCCAGCAGATCCTGCGGCGTATGTAGGCCCGGCCAGTCGGACAAATCGTAGTCCTCGTCGATCAGTCCTTCGTTGAGCAGGAATTCCAGTTCGCGTAGCCGCATCGCCGCGCTGGAATCGAAAGGACAGTCGGCAATGTCGATCGACTGCATCTGCCGCAGCGCTTGCGCGAACAGCGCCGGTGCATCCCCGATGCGCTCGGCCAGCGGCACACCGGGCACGGCGCGGGTAATCATATACTCGCCTTGTGCATCCTGCGCCGTCAGCACCACCTCCGGCACATTCACCTTACCGGCCAACCACCGCAACACCGCCGCCTCGCGCAACACACTGTACGTGGTGGCCTGGTAGATCGCCGGCGACGTCTTCAGAAAATAAAGTTCCTCCCCACGATAGAAGCTGTGCACCTCACAAGGCGACTCGCCCACCTCGTCGCGTTGCAGAACCGCGCCGTTAATGAACTGAGCGATGGTCAGATGCATAGATGTCGACCTTATTCCGAATACCTGAAAATTAAGGGCAGAGTGGGGCGAAAGTCTTTTTGCAAGCCTTGGGCGGCATTGTCGAAGGTGATTTCCAGCAGGTGGCCGTCGCCGGTCGTGTACGCGATGTCGGTGATGCGCTGCAGCCCGATGGTGTGCTGCAGCGGTTGTTGGCGTGTGCCGTCCCAGCTTTCTGGCGCGGTGGCGGGCTGGAAGAAGAACCACATCGGTTCGGACAGCGGCGTGTCGCTGGCGATGTCGATGCTCATGCCTGGCGGCAGATAGGATGGGGTGTAGGCGAAGGTCGCAAATGTCGCCGCGCTTTGGTCCGCCGAGGGGCGGTAGCAGATGCCGAATGGCGATACGTTCGCGTCGCCGGACAGCCGTTCGCGCAGCCGCGTCGGCGCTGTTACCGGGCTGGCCACTTCGTCCTCATTCTCGATCCACAGCAATTCAATGAAGGCATTGGCGAAGAAGAAGCGCCGGTTGGCCGTGCCCTGGCCTGGATGTGTGTTGCCACTGCCTTCGGTCAGGCCGAACGCGCGCAAGGCGGTGGCTTCCGCTTCGCCGCCACGCGGCACGCGGATGAAGATGTGGTCTATTTGCATAACACCAGTGCGTGCGCGGCGATCGGCTCACCATTCTCGTGCCGCGCTTCCAGCGCCTGCGTGGCCAGCACGTTGAAGCCAGTCTCGCCTGCCAGCCGACGCAGATAGTCCAGCGTGTGCGCATAGCGATTGGATGGACGCAGCACATAGTCGTCGCCTTCGCCCGCCTCCACCGAGAAGCAGAACCGGCCGCCGGGCCGCAGCGCCGCGTGCACGGCGCGGAACACCGGCGCCAGATCGCCGATGTAGACGAAGACGTCGGCCGCCACCGCCAGATCCCACGTCGCCGCGCGCCCCTGCAGATAGCCGGTCAAGTCGGCACAGGCCAGCGTATCGTACAGCCCATGCTCAGCGGCTTTGTCCAGCATTTGCTGCGACAGGTCGACACCATCCAGCCGGCGCGAATAAGCCCGCAGATACGGCGCGCACAGACCGGTGCCGCAGCCCAGATCCACCGTCGCCAGCTCGGACGAAGGCGCCACATGGCGCAGCAGCGCGTCCAGCACAGCCGGCGTTTGATAGCCCAGCACCTCGGTCAGATGCTGGTCGAAGTGATTGGCATACTGGTCGAACAGCGAACGCACATAATCCTCCGGCAGCGCGGCCGGCGTTTCGCCCGCGCCCACCGAGGCCAGCGCGAACGCGATGGTCTCCGGATTGTCGCCATGCGCCAGCGCGGCGCGGTAAGCCGCAATCGCTTCCTCGCGCCGGCCCAGCGAACGCAGGGCGTTGCCGCGATGGTAGTGCGCCAGCGCGTAATCGGCGCGCTGCTTCAGCGCCTGATCGAAACTGTCCACCGCCGCCGCAAACTCGCCCAGCCGCTGCAGCGACGTGCCTTGCGCCACATAGGCTTCCGCCCAATCGGGTCGCAGATGAATGGCGCGGTCGAAGCTCTCCACCGCTTCCGGCAAATAGCGCAGGCAGTGCAGCGCGTGGCCGCGCGCCAGCCACGCATCGGCGTAACGGTCCTTGATGTTGAGCGCATCCTCGGCAGCGCCCAGCGCATCCAGATAGCGCGCCATATCCTGCAATACGATGGCACGGTTGCAGTGCGCCTCGGCGTAATCGGGCTTGAGTTTCAGCGCTTGCTGATAGCTGTCCAGCGCCTCGTCGTGCCGGCCCAGGCGGCGCAGCACGTTGCCGCGATTGCTCCACGCCAGCGCATACGATGGATTGAGCGCCAGCGCGCGTTCGTGGCTGGCCAGCGCTTCCTGCGCGCGGCCGACATCCATCAGCGCCACGCCGAGGTTGCAGTGGGCGTTGGCCTGCGCGTCATCCACCGCCAGTGCGCGGGAAATCAGATCGATGGCGATGGCGTGGTCGCCCTGCTGGCGCGCGATCACGCCCAGCAGATGCAGCGCGTCGAAACGGCGTGGATCGAGTTCCAGCACCTGGCGGTACAGCGCTTGCGCCGGTTGCAGCCGTCCCTGCTGATGCAGTTCGACGGCCTGTTGAAGTAAAGATGCGGCCAGAGAGTCAGTCATAGTGCCCGCATCTTAGCAGACGGGCGTCAGCTGCCGCGGTAAGTCGAGTAGGCCCACGGAGAGACCACAAGCGGAACATGGTAATTCTGGTCGGCGTGGGCGACGCCAAACGCCAGCGTTACCTCATCGATAAAGCGCGGCTCCGGCAGCGCCACGCCCTGCGCCGCGAAATAGTCGCCAGCGCTGAACACCAGCTCATATTTGCCCTGTTTCAGTGCATCGCCCTCCAGTAGCGGGGCGGCGCAGCGGCCGTCGCTGTTGGTGACGTCGGTTTTCAGCAGCGTCCGGCCCTGCGCTTCCACCGCATACAAAGCCACTTTAACGCCGGCGCCTGGCTTGCCGATCGAGATATCGAGAACGTGCGTACTGAGTTTGCCCATGATTGGTCCTATATTTGCTTGTAACAGGTATCTATTATGTAAATCATATACTGCCATGAATCTGGGCATATATGATTAGAGTTATATTCCCCATAGACTTGCCGGCGCCATGACCACCTACGACAACTACCCGCGCGACCTGATCGGCTACGGCCGCAACCCGCCCCACGCCCAGTGGCCGAACAAGGCCCGCGTGGCCGTGCAATTCGTCCTCAATTACGAGGAAGGCGGCGAAAACAGCGTGCTGCACGGTGATCCCGGCTCAGAGACCTTCCTGTCCGAGATCATCGGCGCCGCTTCTTTCACCAACCGCCACATGAGCATGGAGTCGCTTTACGAGTACGGCTCGCGCGCCGGTTTGTGGCGGCTGCTGCGCATGTTCGAAGAGCGCAAGCTGCCGCTGACCATCTTTGGCGTGTCGATGGCGCTCAAGCGCCATCCGGAGGCGGTGGCCGCGTTCCGCGAACTGGGTCATGAAATCGCCTGCCACGGCCTGCGCTGGATCACCTATCAATACATAGACGAGGCCACCGAGCGCGCCCACATGAAGGAAGCGGTCGACATCATCCGCGAACTGACCGGCAGCGCGCCGCAAGGCTGGTACACCGGCCGCGATTCGCCGCAGACCCGCAAACTGGTGATGGAACACGGCGGCTTTGCCTACGATTCGGACTACTACGGCGACGACCTGCCGTTCTGGCAGCAGGTCGATTTCACCGACAAGGATGGCCAACCGACGCGCGCGCCGCAGCTGATCCTGCCGTACACGCTGGAGACCAACGATATGCGCTTCGCCGCCGCGCAGGGCTTCAACTCCGGCACCCAGTTCTTCGATTACCTGAAAGACGCTTTCGACGTGCTGTACGCCGAGGGTGATCCGAATGGCCTGAACCAGCCGAAGATGCTGAACATCGGCCTGCACTGCCGCATTGTCGGCCGGCCCGCGCGCGCGGCCTCGCTGGCGCGCTTCCTGGATTATGTGCAGAGCCACGATAACGTGTGGATCACGCGCCGCATCGATATCGCCGAACACTGGCGCAAAGTGCACCCATTTGCTGAATGAGATTGTGATGTCTGAACCGATACGTTTTTACTTCCGTGGCCAAGTACAGGAAATCCATGGCGCCGCGCCTACCCGCACCGTGCTGCAGCACCTGCGCGAGGATTTGCATTGCACCGGCACCAAGGAAGGTTGCGCCGAAGGCGACTGCGGCGCCTGCACTGTGGTGGTGGGCAGCCTGAATGTGCACGGCCAGTTGGAGATGAAGGCGGTGAACGCCTGCATTCAGTTCGCGCCCACGCTGGATGGCAAGGCACTGTTCACGGTCGAGGATCTGCAGCAGCCGGATGGCGCGCTGCATCCGGTGCAGCAGGCGATGGTGGAATGTCATGGTTCGCAATGTGGCTTCTGTACGCCGGGTTTTGTCATGTCCTTGTGGGGCATGTATCTGGACAAGGATGGCCAGCCGGCCGAGCGCAAGGAGGTGGCCGACTGCCTGTCCGGTAATCTGTGCCGCTGCACCGGCTACCGTCCGATCATCGATGCCGCGCAGCGCATGACCGAGCTACCAAAGGTGGACTTCGACCGCGCCGCGTTGACCCAGCAGCTGCAAGCCTTGCAGCGCGAGGCCGGCGCCAGCTACAGCGCGCGTGGCCAGTCGTTCCACGCGCCGCGCACGCTGGAGGAGCTGGTGGCGTTGCGCGCCGCGCATCCGAAAGCGACGCTGCTGGCGGGTTCTACCGACATCGGACTGTGGGTCACCAAGCAGATGCGCGAACTAGGCGACATCATCTACCTCGGCCATGTGCGCGCGCTGCAAAGCGTGGAGCGCAAGGACGGCATGCTGGAAATCGGCGCTGGCGTTTCGCTCAACGATGCCTATGCCGCCTTGTGCGAGCTGTATCCGTCCGAGCTGGGCGAGTTGTGGCAGCGCTTTGCGTCGCTGCCGATCCGGAATGCGGGCACGCTGGGCGGCAACGTCGCCAACGGTTCTCCGATTGGCGATTCGATGCCGTGGCTGATCGCGCTGGGCAGCGAGGTAGTGCTGCAAGGCCCGGCCGGCCGCCGCGTGCTGCCGCTGGAGGCGTTCTATCTCGACTATCAGAAGAAAGACCTCGCGGCCGACGAATTTGTCGCCGCCGTGAGGGTGCCGCTGCCGCGTGCCGATGTGCGCTTCCGCACGTACAAGCTGGCCAAGCGCTTCGACCAGGATATCTCCGCCGTTTGCGCCGCGTTTGCGTTCACGCTGGATGGCGACAAGGTGGTCGATGCCCGCATCGCTTATGGCGGCATGGCGGCCACGCCGCGCCGCGCGCCGCGCGCGGAGGCGTCGCTGACTGGCTTGGGCTGGAATGAAATCAATCTGCGGGTGGCGATGGACTTGCTGCAGCAGGACTTTGCGCCGCTGTCGGACATGCGCGCATCCAGTAGCTATCGCATGCAGACCGCACAGAATCTGCTGCGCCGCTTCTGGCTGGAGACGCGCGCCGATGCGCCGCTTGCGGCCGATGCCGTCAACGCCTTTGCTTGCCGCGCCTGAAAGGAGCCATCATGAATCAACCTCACGCTCCCGCCGCCATCTCTGCCGCGCGCGCCGATGCGCCGGATGCCGGCACGGCCCATGCAACGCCCGCCGCCGCGCTGGCGGCTGGTCAAGGCTGGAAAGCCGTTGGCGTCTCGCGTCCGCACGAATCGGCCGAGCTGCATGTGCTTGGCCAGGCCACTTACACCGACGATATCCCCGAACTGCAAGGCACGCTGCACGCCGCGCTGGGCTTGTCGTCCAAGGCACATGCGCGCATTACCGCGCTCGATCTGTCGCCGGTGCGCAGCGCGCCGGGCGTGGTGGCGGTCTACACCGCCGCCGACATCGTCGGCACCAACGACTGCGGTCCGATCATCCACGACGATCCTATCTGGGCGGTGGAAGAGGTGATGTATGTCGGCCAACCGATCTTCGTCGTGGTGGCGGATACCCATGACAATGCCCGCCGCGCCGCGCGCCGCGCGCTGGTCACCTACGACGAATTGCCGGCGATCTTCACGCCGCAAGAAGCCAAGGCCGCCAACTCCTACGTGCTGCCGCCGATGCAGCTCAAACGTGGTGACTACCAGGCCGCATTCGCGCAAGCGCCGCATGTGGTGAAAGGCCAGCTGTTCGTCGGCGGCCAGGAACAGTTCTACCTGGAAGGCCAGATCGCCTACGCCATTCCGAAAGAAGACAACGGCCTGCTGGTGCAATGTTCAACCCAGCACCCGAGCGAGATGCAGCACGTGGTGGCACATGCCATCGGCGTGCACTCGCATAAGGTGCAGGTCGAGTGCCGCCGCATGGGCGGTGGCTTCGGCGGCAAGGAATCGCAATCGGCGCTGTGGGCCGCATCGGCCGGCATCGCCGCGTCCAAGCTGCGCCGCCCGGTCAAGCTGCGTGCCGACCGCGATGATGACATGCTGGTCACCGGTAAGCGTCACTGTTTCTATTACGAGTACGAAGTTGGCTACGACGACAACGGAAAAATTCTCGCCGCCCGCGCCGATATGACGCTGCGCGCCGGTTTCTCGGCCGATCTGTCCGGCCCCGTGGCCACGCGCGCGGTCTGCCACTTCGACAATGCCTATTATTTGTCAGACGTCGACATTCGCGCCGGCTGCGGCAAGACCAACACGCAGTCGAATACCGCATTCCGCGGCTTTGGCGGTCCGCAGGGCGCCATCGCGATTGAATACGTGATCGACGAAATCGCCCGCAACCTGGGCCGCGATCCGCTCGATGTCCGCCGCATCAACTTCTACGGCACCACCGACCGCAACGTCACGCCCTACGGACAGGAGATCGTCGACAACGTTATTGACAAGCTGACGGCGGAGCTGGAACAAACCAGCGAATACCGCGCGCGCCGCGAGGCGATTGCGGCTTTCAATGCCAGCAGCCCAGTGCTGAAGAAGGGCATCGCCCTGACGCCGCTGAAATTCGGCATCGCCTTCAACGTCACTCACCTGAATCAGGCGGGGGCGCTGGTGCATGTGTATGTCGATGGCTCGGTGCTGGTGAACCACGGCGGCACGGAGATGGGACAGGGCATCAACACCAAGGTGATGCAGGTGGTGGCGCATGAACTGGGCGTGGACCTGTCGCACGTGCGCGTCACTGCCACCGACACCAGCAAGGTCGCCAACACCTCGGCCACCGCCGCCTCCACCGGCGCGGACCTGAACGGCAAGGCGGCGCAGGATGCGGCACGGCAGATCCGCGAGCGTCTCGCGGCCTACGCCGTCAAGCTGTATGGAGATGAGGATGGCCAACCAGTGCGCTTCCTGGATAACCACGTGCATGTGAATGGCCACAAGCTGGCGTTTGCGGAGCTGGTGCAGAAGGCGTATCTGGCGCGGGTGCAGCTGTGGTCCGATGGTTTCTATGCGACGCCGCATTTGCATTGGGATGCGAAGACTATGAACGGGCATCCGTTCTCCTATTTCGCTTACGGTGCTGCGGTGTCGGAAGTGGTGGTCGATACGCTGACCGGCGAGTGGAAACTGCTGCGCGCCGATGCTTTGTATGACGCTGGACGTTCGCTGAATCCGGCCATCGACATCGGCCAGGTCGAGGGCGCGTTCATTCAGGGCATGGGCTGGCTGACGACGGAGCAGTTGTGGTGGAACGCGGCGGGCAAGCTGATGACGCATGCGCCTTCGACCTACAAGATCCCCGGCATTTCGGATTGTCCGGAGGACTTCCGCGTCCAGCTGTTCGATAACGGCAATGTGGAGGATAGCATTCACCGCTCGAAGGCGGTGGGCGAGCCGCCGTTGCTGTTGCCGTTCTCGGTGTTCTTTGCGATTCGCGATGCGATTTCGTCGGTGGGCGGCCACAAGGTGAATCCACCGCTGAACGCGCCGGCGACCAGTGAAGAGATACTGCGGGCAGTGTCCGCAGTGGAAATGGCGGCGTGATGAATGAGTGGCTGACAGCGCAGGTGTCGGAGCCGGCGGTGCTGGTGACGGTGGCGATCGTGGAGGGCTCCGGCCCCCGCGAGCCAGGCGCCCGCATGCTGGTGTCGGCGCGCGGTCAGCACGACACCATCGGCGGCGGACATCTCGAAATGTGCGCGATCGAACTGGCGCGCGACATGCTCGCCACCCCGGCCGCCAGCGCGTGGCTGGAACGCTACGCGCTCGGGCCGACGCTGGGGCAGTGCTGCGGTGGCGTCGTGCATCTGGCGTTTGAGCTGGTAGACGCGTCGCTGGCTGCGGTGCTGGAGACTTTGCGCGCTCGCCGCCGCGAAGATAGCTGGCGTCTCAGCGCTATCGACGGCCCGCCCGCAGCGCTGCTGCTCGACGCCAGCGGCGCCATCGTCGCCGGCACCGTTGTCGACGCGCCGCACCTCGACCGCCAGCGTGGCACGCACATTCTGCGCGACGCTGATGGCCATCGCTGGCTGGCCGACCCTTGCCTGGCGCCGCGCGCGCATCTGCTGCTGTTCGGCGCTGGTCACGTCGGCACCGCCATCGTCCGCATGTTGGGCGAGCTGCCATGCACCGTCACCTGGGTCGACGAGCGCGAGGACATGTTCCCCGCCAGCCTGCCGCCCAACGTCATCGTGGAAGCCACTGACACGCCCGAAGCGGCGGTCGCGCAAGCTCCGGCTGGCGCCAGCTACCTCGTCATGACCCACAGCCACGCGCTCGACCAGCGCCTCAGCGAAGCGATCCTCGCGCGCGAGGACGTCGGCTGGTTTGGACTGATCGGCTCCAATACCAAGCGCGTGCAGTTCGAACGCCGCCTGGCCGCGCGCGGCTTGCCGCAAGACCGCATCGACAATATGGTGTGCCCGATCGGCCTGCCCGGCATTACCAGCAAACTGCCAGCCGCCATCGCCGCCTCGGTGTGCGCGCAACTGCTGATGGTCTGGGAGCGGCAGCAAATCGCCGCACTCGACGCCACCAAGCCGGTCCGGCTGGTGGCCGGCGCCTGACGCGCCCCTGCGCGCGCCCATCTCCGCTAATATTCGCATTCAAGTTAAAGAAAGACCTCCATGACCTCCAACCTGCAAGCCTACCGTGGCAGCTTGCTGCACTTTCTCGCCGATCCGGCCTTCAGCGACCAGTCGCATGACTGGTTTGAAGACGGCCTGCTGATCGTCGAAGACGGCAAAGTCCAAGCCGCCGGCGACTACGCCACGCTGCACGCGACACTGCCGCAAGGCGCCGTGGTGCACGACTACAGCGGCAAGCTGCTGATGCCCGGCTTTATCGACACCCATCTGCACTACCCGCAGACCGACATGATCGCTTCACCGTCCGAAGGGCTGCTGCCATGGCTGGAGACTTACACCTTCCCGGTCGAGCGCCAGTTCGAAGACACCCACCACGCCGCCGACGTGGCCGACTTCTTCCTCGACGAACTGCTACGCTGCGGCACCACCACCGCCATGGTCTACTGCACCGTGCATCCGCAATCGGTGGATGCCTTCTTCACCGCCAGCGAGCAGCGCGGCCTGCGCATGGTGGCCGGCAAGGTGATGATGGACCGGAACTGCCCCGACTTCCTGCGCGACACCGCCGAATCCAGCGCGCGCGATACCGAAGCGCTGATCCAGCGCTGGCACAAGCGTGGCCGCTCGCTGTACGCCATCACGCCGCGCTTCGCGCCCACCTCCACCAATTTGCAGCTGCAGCTGGCCGGCGAACTGGCGCGCGCCTATCCGGACACGTTCATTCAGACCCACGTGTCGGAAAACGAAGCCGAATGCGCCTGGGTGCGCGAGCTGTTCCCCAACGCTCGTAGCTATATCGACGTCTACGACAGCTACGGCATGATGCGTCCGCGCGCCATGTACGGCCACTGCATCTGGCTCGATGAACGCGACCGCCAGCGCATGGCCGAAACCCAGTCTGCCGCCGCCATCTGCCCGACCTCCAACCTGTTCCTCGGCAGCGGCCTGTTCGACTTCGAACGCGCCGACGATGCCGGCGTGCTGCTCTCGCTGGCCACCGACGTTGGCGGTGGCACCTCGTTCTCCATGTTGCAAACGATGAACGAAGCCTATAAAGTAGCGCGCTTGAAGGGCAGCTACCTGCCGGCGCTGCGCATGTTCTACCTGGCCACACTGGGCGCCGCCCGCGCCATGCAGCTGGAAGGCACGATCGGCAGTTTCAGCGCCGGCGCCGAGGCGGACTTCATCGTCATCGATCCGCAAGCTACGCCGCTGCTGCAGCGCCGTACCGCGCGCAGCGAGAGCCTGGAAGAACTGCTGTTCGCGCTGGCCCTGCTGGGTGACGATCGCGCCATCGCCGCCACCTATGCAGCCGGCCGTCAGGTGCATGTCCGTGAAACGACTTAATTAAGGAAACCCACATGAAGAAATCGATCGTCAGCCTGAAAGCCGTCGCGCTGGCAGCGGCCACCGTCTGTGCCATGCATGGCGCGCAGGCGGCCAACGCCAACGAGGAAGCGACCAAGCGCCACTTCGCGTCGCTGATCGCTCCGGGCAAGGAACCCAAGCTCGCCGAGCTGACGATGTTCTTCACCATGATGCCGAAAGGCGGCGACCTGCATCACCACTACTCGGGCGCGATCTACGCCGAGCAGTATCTGGAGTGGGTCGACAAGGAAGGCTTCTGCGTCAACAAGACCAACTACACCATCGAGAAGAACAAGCCTGCCGAAGGATGCCTGTCCGGCGAAGCGGTGATGAACGACACCACCGTGCTGGCCAATCTGCTGCAGCGCTGGTCGGACAAGGACTTTTACAACCACAGCGGCATTCAGTCGCCGCCGGATCGCCAGTTCTTCGACACCTTCGCCTATTTCGGCCCGGTGGCCTCGACCAACACCGTTGACGGCCTGCAGCGCCTGAAGCAGCGTGCGATTCAGGAAAACGTCAGCTACATCGAGACCGTGTTTGAAATCGCGCCGATCGCGCAGGACGCGGACTTCGACAAGAAGGCGCTGGCGGGTGGCGTTGGCGACACCGACTTCGCCGCGCTGTCGGCCAAGCTGGAAAAAGATCCTGCCTACACCGGCTGGATCGCCGCCTACATCGACAACGTCAACAAATCCAGCGCCGGCATCGACGACAACCAGTTCACGCTGCGCTACCAGCCGTTCGCGCTGCGCTTCCTGTCGCCATCGCAGGTGTATTCGCAGATTCTGTCCAGCTTCAAGCTGGCGTCCAGCCATCCGAAAATCGTCGGCATCAATATCGTCGGCCAGGAAAGCGTCAACGTCTCGATGCGCGACTACACGTTACACATGCAGATGTACAAATACCTGAAAACCAAGTACCCGGACGTGAAACTGGCGCTGCACGCCGGCGAACTGTCGCTGGGCATGGTGCCGCCGGAAGGGCTGACCTTCCACATCCAGCAGGCGGTTGATCTGGCTGGCGCCAACCGCATCGGTCACGGCATGGATATCGCGCACGAGACCAATGCGCTGGCGATCATGAAAAAAATGCGTGATCGGAAGATCGCGGTCGAGGTCAACCTCAGTAGCAACGACTTTATCCTGGGCGTGAAGGAGCAGTCGCACCCGGTCACGCTGTACCGCAAGTACGGCGTGCCGTACGTGCTGGCCACCGACGATGCCGGCGTCTCGCGTAACAATCTGTCGGGGGAATACGTGCTGTACGCGGCGCGTTACCAGCCGGACTATGCGGAAGTGAAAAAACTGTCATATGACAGTATCCGTTACTCTTTCCTTGCCGACGCCGACAAACAACGTCTGTTGAAAGCGCTGGACGGCAAGTTCACCAAATTTGAGGCGGACATCGCCGGCGCCGCCACCCAGGCCAAACGTTAAAAATACACCACACCGGCACCAAAAAAAACAAGCCGGCTGGAATACCAGCCGGCTTTGTTTTTTGTCAAAATTTCCTCCGTTTGCTGTGGTGCACAAACAACAAAACTGAGAAATTCCCTCTAAAAGTTGTCATGAATAAAATTCATCGACTAGCACTGCTTTTATAATTCGCCCCGATCCAGCCTCTGTTGGCCGTAGAAATTGCCAAAAACATAGTAACTCATGGCTATTTATATGTTTTTCCACTTAATCGCATAGTAAAAACGTATTTGTCGCGCTTATAGCGTCATGCAATAGTTATAGTCAGTTAGAGCAAATTGACAACTTTTATTGTCATACCAGTGTCATTTAGAGCAATTACACTCCTCATTTTGGTGCAGAGGTTTGTCGCTCTCGCCAGCAGATTTCGCTAGTTTCTAGTTTTCACAATAACACTCTAAGGGGTTTTTAATGCAATCCAAACAATCTCCGGTCTTGCGCATGAGCGTCATCGCCGTAGCGGCCCACCTGACTGCGCTGGCAGCCGGCGCGGCGTACGCGGACGATACCGTCACTCCAGGCAAGGCTGAGGTAGTCATCACCGGTAAAAAACTGGGTATGGGCCTGATGGTTACGGAAGACGCGCCAAAAGCACGCTCCACCATCACTGCGGAAGAGTTGGAAAAGCAGCGCCCAACCGGCAATGCGTATGAAGCACTGGAAATGCTGCCAGCAGTTA
This sequence comes from Duganella guangzhouensis, assembly GCF_009674535.1. Lineage (GTDB taxonomy): Bacteria > Pseudomonadota > Gammaproteobacteria > Burkholderiales > Burkholderiaceae_D > Rugamonas > Rugamonas guangzhouensis. The sequence goes on along the minus strand of NZ_WKJK01000008.1, from coordinate 100,164 downwards.
ACAGCTACAACTACGACGCCACCGGCCTGTTCGGCGGCGGTCTGACCCTGCGCGGCTTTAACTCCGATCAGATCGGTTTCACCATCAACGGCGTGCCGGTCAATGACTCGGGCAGCTACTCGGTGTACCCACAAGAGTACGTCGACCAGGAAAACACCTGCCAGGAATACGTGACCCAAGGTTCGACCGACGTCGACTCGCCACAGGTTGGCGCCTCGGGCGGTAACATTGGCATCACCACCTGCGACCCTGAAGACAAGCAGCGCTTCCGCGCCATGCAGACCATCGGTCAGCTGAACATGAAGAAAACCTTCCTGCGCTACGACACCGGCCTGTTCGGTGACAGCCAGCGCCAGAAACTGTTCGTGTCGGCCTCGCACGCTGAAACCGACAAATGGAAGGGCCTGGGCCAGGGTCTGCGCGATCACATCGACGCCGGCTACAACTACACCTGGGATCGCTTCAACTACATCAAAGCGACCATTCTGTACAACGATGCCAACAACAACAACTTCCTGAGCGCGTCCAAGTCCGACTTTGCGAAGAATGGCTACTACTACGATTACTCGTCGACCTTCAACGGCCACCTGACCCCAGTGGCAGGCACCGCCCAGAAGGAAACCGCGAACAGCCCAGCCTACTACGCGCTGTCGAAGAACCCGTTCAAGAACGCGATCGCTTCGGCCACCGCCAAGTTCCGTCTGAACGACAATCTGGACATCAAGATCGTTCCTTACTACTGGTACGGCTTCGGCACCGGCGGCACGCAGCAGCGCGCGCTGGCTGAAAGCAGCAGCTTCCTGGATCCATCGACCGGCAAAGTCACCGCCTCGAAAGACCTGAACGGCGACGGCGACACCCTGGACACCGTGATCGTGGCTAACTCCTCGGTCACCAAGACCAACCGTCCTGGCGTGACCGCATCGGCGACCTACACCTACGGCGACCACACCATCCTGGCCGGCTTCTGGTTCGAACGCGCCAAGCACCGTCAAACCGGTCCTGCGGTTGGCGTCAACGCCGACGGCACCGCAGTGGACGACTACCTGCAAAACGGCCAGCTGCTGCGTTCCGACGGCTCGCCATTCGAGTCGCGTAACTGGCAAACCATTTCGACCGCGTACCAGGCATCGCTGCAAGATACCTTCACCACGCTGGATGACAAGCTGACCATCAACTTCGGTATCCGTACGCCTTACAGCAAGCGCGACTTCACCAACTACGCAACCGAAGCGTCGCCAGTGGCTTACACCTTCAAGCAGACCGACCACAAAGTGCTGCCGCAAGTGGGTGTTCGTTACCGCATCACCAACGACGACCAGTTGTTCGCCAGCGTGGCGCAGAACTTCAAGGCACCTGCCAACTTCACCTTCGCTCCAACCAGCGGCAACGTGACCGTGGTGAACGGCGTGGCACAGTACACCGTGCCAGTGAATCCAGAGACCTCGACCAATCTGGACATCGGCTACCGTCACCAGAGCAAGGCGATCGTCAGCTCGATCACCTTCTACAACGTGAACTTCAAGGACCGTCTGGCTACCGCCTACGATCCTAACACCGCGACCAGCGTAGTGGCCAACGTGGGTAAAGTCACCAACCAGGGTGTGGAACTGGAACTGGGTAACACCCCGATCAACGGCTGGGCAGCTTACGTTTCGTACGGCTACAGCAAGTCGGAAATCAAGAGCAAGTTCCTGGCCAACGTGGCGACCGTCAACGGCGTGAAAACCTCGTACTACCTGGACACCGTGGGTAAAGAGTACCCGCTGACCCCACGTCAGAAAGCAGCACTGAGCCTGGAATACAGCGATGGTCCGTTCTACGCTCGTGTGAAAGCCCGTGCCACCAGCAAGCAGCAGTCGACTCTGATGAACGACGAGCAAACCGCTGGCTACACCACCTACGGCTTCGACGCTGGCTACACCTTCCCGAACCAGGGCTGGCTGAAACGTCCGAAGGTCTCGCTGAACATGAGCAACCTGACCAACAAACAGTACCTGAACCCAGCTTCGCAAACCGTGGTCAACGCGCTGGCTTACACCGGCGTCACCGCGAAGACTGTGTCGTACTACGCTGCTGCTCCTCGCTTCACGTCGGTCACCTTCTCGGCTGACTTCTAAGTCACCTGGAACTGCGGCCGGTCATGGCTGGCCGCAGCGACAAAGCGAAACAATTCAACGGGCCTTCGGGCCCGTTTTTTCGTGTACGCTAACTGCTTTGCTCCGCAAGCGCTTCATCTCTCTATGCATATCCCACACACTCTTTCCACCTCGCTGCTGCTGGCCTTTGGCGTTACGCTGGCCGGCTGCGCGAGCAAGCCGCCGGCGCTGCCGGCCGGCGTCACCGAAGTTCAGCTGGTGGCCGTCAATGACTTCCACGGTAATCTCGAAGCCAGCAAGTACACGCTGGACAGCGCGGCCGGCGGCGGCGAGCGCGTGATCACGGCCGGCGGTATCGACACGCTGGGCGCGGCGCTGCAGGCGTGGCGCAAGCAGGACCCGGAACTGCTGCTGGTGGGTGCCGGCGATTTGGTCGGCGCCAGCCCGGCCATCTCCTCGATGTGGGCCGACGAACCGACCATCGGCGCCATGAATCTGCTCGGCCTGCGCGCGACCTCGGTCGGCAATCACGAATTCGACCAGGGCCGGATTGAGCTGCTGCGTCAGCAGACCGGCGGCTGCAAGTCGCCGCGTGCTGACAAAGCCTGCAAATTCGACGGTAGTTATCAGGGCGCGCAGTTCCAGTACCTGGCCGCCAATGTGATCGACATGACGACCCGCAAACCGGTGCTGCCGGCGTACAAAATCGAAACCGCGCATGGCGTGAAGATCGCCTTCATCGGCACCGTGCTGAAAGAAACCGCCGAGGCATCGCTGGCCTCGGGCATCGCTGGCCTGGAATTCGTCGACGAGGCGGACGCCATCAACCGCCAACTGCCGGAACTGCGCAAGCAGGGCGTGGGCGTGTTCGTGGTGTTGATTCACCAGGGCGGCCGCACCACCGATAAATTCGACCAGCAGGATTGCGCCCATCTCGAAGGTCCGATCGTGGACGTGGTCAAGCGCCTCGACCCGGCGATCCGGCTGGTGATTTCCGGCCATTCGCACCAGGGTTATCTGTGCAAGGTGGATGGCCGTTTGGTGACGCAGTCCGATATGGGTGGCCACCTGCTGGGCCGTATCAAGCTGACGGTGGATACCAACACCAATAGCGTGCGTGATGTCAGCGCCAAACAGGAAGTCATGGTGCCCGGCACCTGGCCCGCCGATCCGGCGCTGGACGCGTATCTGAAAAAAGCGCGCGCGCGCAGCGAAGCCGCGCTGGCGCAACCGGTCGCCACCATCGCGGTGCCGAGCGTGAAGCGCGACAAGGATCACAAACGCGAATCCGCGCTGGGTGATCTGGTCGCCGATTCGATGTTGTACGCCGGCCGTCCTTACGGCGCGCAGATCGCGCTGCAAAATCCGGGCGGCATTCGCCAGGATCTGGAAACCAGCGCCGGCAACCGCGTGACGCTGGGCCAGGCGATGGCGGTGCTGCCGTTTGGGAACGCGCTGGTGGTGATGAATCTGCGCGGCGCGCAGATCGTCGAACTGCTGGAGCAGCAATGGCTGGACAACCGTGACAGCAAACGCGGCCTGCTGCAGGTATCGGAAGGCTTCAGCTATGAGTACGATGCGATGCAACCGGAAGGCAGCCGCGTGGTGCCGGGCAGCGTCAAGCTGAATGGCGTGCCGTTGGACCCGAACGGCTCGTACCGCGTGATGACCAATAACTTCCTGGCCGAAGGTGGTGACGGCTTCCCCGGCTTCACCAAGGGCAGCAATCGCGCGCCGACTGGCATTCGCGATCTCGACGCTTTCACCGAGTATCTGGCGAAGCGCGAACAGGATTTGAAGCCCGCCGGCGCCGCTGCGGCGCAGGCACGCTATAAGGAGAAATGATGCGTCGTATTTTGTTATCCGCACTGGTGGCGGCCAGCGTGCTGGCCGCGCCGGCCCGCGCCGAATTTTCGATTCCCGGCTATGAGCTGGTGCAGACCGCGCCGGTCGAAACCACGCTGCACAGCGACGATCTGCGCAATCCGGCGCAGGTCTGGAGCGAATTGTTCGATCACGCCAAAAACGAAATCGTCATCGGCCAGTTTTACGTGGTCATCAAGCCGGGCAGCGTGTTCGACAAAGTGGTTGAGCATCTGGAGGCTGCCGGCAAGCGCGGCGTCAAGATCCGCTTCCTGCTGGACCAGAAGGGCGTGGGCCTGTCGGAAAAACCGAGCATCGAACGCCTGAAGGCGATTCCGAATCTGGAACTGCGCATCATCGATTTCAACAAGCTGACCGGCAACGGCATCATCCACGCCAAGTATCTGGTGGTGGATGGCCAGACCGCCTATGTCGGCAGCCAGAACTTCGACTGGCGCTCGTTTGAGCACATTCACGAAACCGGCTTGCGCATCACCGATCCGAAAGTGGTGGGGCAGGTGCAAGCCATCTTCAACCAGGACTGGGCCGCGCAGGCGCTGACTTCGCAAGGCCAGGTGGCGCCGGTGCTGAACGTGCGCAGCGCGCTGCCGGACATCCATCAGGATACATTCCTGCTGGCCAGCCCGAATCAGTACAACCCGGCCGGTGTGGGCAATTCCGAGGCCGGCTTGCCGGAGCTGCTGGCGGAAGCGAAGAGCGAAGTGCGTATCCAGCTGCTGGACTACGCGCCGCTCAGCTACGGCCCGAAAGGCACGCGCCCTTACTACGCGGTGATCGACAATGCGGTGCGCTCGGCCGCCAACCGTGGCGTTAAGATCAAGCTGATGGTCTCCAACTGGAATCTGGAGCAGCCGGCGCAGGCGTATCTGAAATCGCTGGCGGTTCTGCCCAACGTCGAGATCCGCGTGGTGACGCTGCCGGTGGTGTCGACCGGCTTCATTCCGTTCGCGCGCGTCATCCACAGCAAGACCATGGTGATCGACAATCAGATCGCCTGGGTTGGCACCAGCAACTGGAGCGGCGGCTATATGGACTTGTCGCGCAATCTGGAAGTGGTGATGCGCAACGAGAAAATGGCGCAGCGCCTGGCCGCGCTGCATGAGCAGGCCTGGTCGTCGTCGTACGCGCAAGCGCTCGACATCAATAAACAATATCCGAAGCCAGCGAAAGGCAGCCCTGAATGAAAAAGCTCGCATGCATACTGGCGCTGAGCAGCGCCTTCGTTTCCTTCAATGCTCACGCCTGGGGCAATGATGGCCACCGCGCGGTGGGCGCGATTGCCGATCAGCTGATCAAGGGCAGCAACGCCGAGAAGCAGGTGCAGGCTTTGCTGCTGCCGGGCGAAAGCCTGGAGAAGATCGCCAGCTGGGCCGACTGCGTGAAGGGCACTTACTGCGGTCCGCAAACGGAGGAGATGGTGGCTTACACCACCGCCAATCCGAAACACAGCGAGTACCACTACACCGATGTGCCGTATCAGTTGTCGCATTATGAGGACCATGGCGTTGGCACCACCGATCACGACATCGTGCAGACCGCGAAGCAGTGCATCGCCGTGTTGCAGGGCAAGGCGGATGCCGCCAGCAATCCGCATCACTTCACGCCGCGCCAGGCGCTGCTGATTCTGACGCACCTGACCGGCGACATCGCGCAGCCGCTGCACGTGGGCGAGGGCTATGTCGCCAAGAGCGGCGGCTTCATGGTGCCGACCCAGAAGCAGCTGGACGACAAGGAAGCCTTTGCCACGCAGGGCGGCAACAACCTGCAACTGGATGACGCCAAGCTGACGGCCAACAGCACGCAGCTGATTCCGGCCGCGCCGGCCGACGACAAGCCGACCACCGCCACGCCGGCCAAGGCGCCGACCACGCGTGCCTTCCACTCGTACTGGGATACCACGGTGGTCAACTACGCGTTCCGCCGCATCGGCGCACGCACGCCGGCGCAGTTTGCGCAGATGGTGATTGCCGACGCTCCGGTGGTGGCGCCCAACAGCGGCGATCCGGTGACCTGGCCGTATCAGTGGGCCGATCAGACGCTGGTGGTGGCCAAGCTGGCCTATACCGATGTGGTGCCGGGCGCGATGGCGCAGCAGACCAGCAAGAGCGGTGAGGTTTACAACGTGTGGCCGCTGGCGATTCCGGACAACTATCCGGTGCAGTCGTCGGCCGAGGCCAAGGCGCAGCTGATCCAGGGAGGTTATCACCTGGCGGCGGTGCTCAAGGCGATCTGGCCGTAATCACTTTCCGGTCAGGGGATTGAACCAGAGTTCGCTGCGCGACAGCGGCGTCTCTGGCGTCAGGTGCGGATTGGTCAGGTGCAGGATGTGGCGGCCGACCAGCGCGCTGGCCTTGATACGCTCGCCTTTGTAGCGCAGGAACAGGACGTTGAGCGAGCCATCCTTGATCATCATCTCCATGCCGTCGGTGATGCGCTGCGCCAGCAGCTTGCCCTCGGCGTCGCGGCGCGTGAAGAAGTACAGCGGCAGCGGATATTGCAGCAGCACGGTCGGTTCGATCAGCATGTTTGGATAGGCGGCCGTGCGCTCTTTGAATTCGCGCTGTGCTTCATCGATCGCGCGTGAAAAGAAATCGAAGCGACCGGCGTTCAGCATGGCGAACAGGCCGGAATAATTGGTGCCCTCGACCACCTTGAAACCGGCGTGGCGCAGGATCGAAACATCGGTCCAGTCCTTGCCCTGTCCGACGCTCATTGCGCGCAAATCGTTCAGCGTGCGGACGGCCGCAAAGCGCGGCAGCTTATCGCGCCGGACCAGGAAAATGCGATAGCCCAGCAAGCCCTTGTCGATCGGCAGACGCACCGGCACAAACTGCTGTTCCAGTTCCGGCGAGGTGGCGCGGGCGAACACGTTGATGCGGCCACCCGGCGTCATCAACTCCTGCACCACGCGCGGCGTCGACATCGGATAGGACGACTGCTGCATCTCATACGGGCCGTAGCGCGGCGTGGTCTTGTCCAGCGCCATGCGCAGCACCGCCCAGTCATACTCATAACGGCTGTCGACATCGCCGGTGGTGGTCAGCGGATACACCACCCGCATCGCCGCCGCTCCGGCGCTGCCGGCCAGGCACAGGGCGGCCAACAGCAAACAGCGCGTCAGGGATACTCGGGGTGATTGGAAACGTATCATGTCGGGAGTGTGCCACGCAGTCCACCGCCCCGCAAGCTTCGAGGGGTATCTGCCTATGCCAGCAGGAAGACGATCAGCGCGAGGCACCAGCCAAGGAGTAGTGCGACATACACGAGAGTGAGCGCTCTGGTGGCGGCGTCGGGCCACCATTTGGCAGCGCCGATGCGGATGCCGATGATGCGCAGTGCGGCGCCGCCATTCATGCCGGGCAGGGGGAGCAGATTGAGGGCTGCAAGTTTGGCGCAGACGGTGCCGGCGAGAATACCGTGTGGTGCTAAACGCATGAATGCCAGGCTGCTATTGATCAGCGCTGGAGCGCGCTCAAATGGTGAGATGACGCCGCTGAAAAGTTGTTGAGGAAGACAGAGAAAGGCATGCAGGCCATCGGCGCCGGCTAGTACCAGTCCCAGAGCAAACAGGACAACGCATCCGGAGAGCGCCACAACCAATTGTTCGAGCGTAGTCCTGCCATCCAAGGCTGTATTCATTTCGCCTGGCGGTACGATGTCCTGCGTTGAATCGCGAAATCGTACATAGCCTCCGGTGGGGATGGCACTGAGCCGGAAGCGGCCCAGAGTCAGAATGGCGGGGCCGACTCCCAGTGAAAATACGTGTAGCTTCACGCCGATCATTTTCCCCATCAGGGCAATCGCCGCCAGGTGGATGAATACTGCGGAGACTAGAATCAGCAAGGGCATAGGCATGTGGGGTAACATCGTTCGCATGAGATCATATCTTTTATTTGTGCTTCTGGCGATCTGCCAAGCGGCACCTGCGGCCGCTCTGGTGGGCGATCCGAAAAACGGCGCATTCCTTTTTCTGCGCTGCGCTTCGTGTCATGCGGTGGGCAAGTATGCCAGTGCGGGCTATGGGCCGCAGCTGAACGGCATCATCGGCCGGCGCGCGGCGTCGACCAAGGATTTCAAGTATTCGGAGGCGATGAAGAAGTCCGGCCTCACCTGGGATGAGAAAACGCTGATGGCTTTTTTGCGCGCGCCGCATGACGTGGTGCCCGGTACCAGCATGCGCTTCTTGGGTGTCAAGAGCGAGCAGCAATTGGCTGACCTGCTGTCCTACATGCGGGCCTTCTAGCCTGCGCTGTGCAGCGCGATGCCCAGCTCGCGGTAGGGCGCCAGCAGCTTTGCTGGCGCGTCGCGGTGGACCACGATGGCGCTTACCTGCGACATCGGTACGATCTGATACGGCGCCGCGCTGTCCAGCTTTTCCGGTGACGCCAGCACCACCGTGCGCCGCGCCATCGCGCTGATGGCGCGCTTGATGCCCGCTTCGTCGTAATCGCCGGTGCTGACGCCGGCCTGCGGGTGCAGGCTGCACACGCCCATGAAGTAGATGTCGGTGTGGATCTGCGCGATCGCCTCCAGTGCCGCCGGCCCCATCGCAACGATGGAATGCTTGAACAGGCGGCCGCCGATCAGCACCACTTCGATCAGCGGATGCGCCACCAGCTCCACCGCCACCGAAGGGCTGTGCGTCACCACCGTGCAGCGCAATGTCAGCGGCAGCGCGCGCGCCAGCTGCACGGCGGTGGTGCCGCCATCGATGAATACCACTTGGCCGTCTTCGATCATGGCCGCCGCCGCGCGCGCGATGGCTGGCTTGGCGTCGCTGGAAATCTGCTGGCGCGCGGCGAAGTCGCCCAGCGCCGGCGATGGCGGCAGATCGAGCGGCAGCGCGCCGCCGTGCACCCGTTGCAGCAAGCCCTCGGCGGCCAGTTCGCGCAGATCGCGGCGGATAGTGTCTTCGGACAGGCCCAGCTCCTCGCTGAGCGAGCGGGCCACGATCTGCCCTTCCTGTTTCAGGCGGGTGAGCAGCAGTTCCTTGCGTTGGCGTGTCAGCATATGCATGAATTTTCTTGATGTTGCACGATATTGCATGATATCGTAAAAATACGCAACCAGGAGAATCTCATGCCCGAAGACCGGATCCGCATTCACAAGGTAGAAACCCTGTCGCACGACTGGTTCCTGCTTCAGAAAACCACCTTCGACTACCGCCGCAGCGACGGCAGCTGGCAGCGCCAGACGCGCGAAACCTACGATCGTGGTCACGGCGCCACCATCCTGCTGTACAACCGCGCGCAACGCACGGTGGTGCTGGTGCGGCAGTTCCGCTTTCCGACCTACGGCAACGGCCATGACGGCTTCCTGATCGAAGCGGCGGCGGGCTTGCTGGACCAGGCCAGCCCGGAGGAGCGCATCAAGGCAGAAGTGGAAGAGGAAACCGGCTACCGCGTGGGCGAAGTGCGCAAGGTGTTCGAAGCATTCATGAGTCCCGGTTCGGTGACGGAACGGCTGTACTTCTTCGTGGCCGAATACGATCCGGCGTCACGCCCGAGTCAGGGCGGCGGCATTGCGGAGGAGGGGGAGGATATCGAAGTACTGGAACTGCCGATGGAACAAGCGCTGAACATGATCGCCACCGGCGACATCGCCGATGGCAAGACCATCATGCTGCTGCAGTACGCGGCGCTGCATTTAACCTGACCGCTGTCTTTTGCGTGCGCTCAATCGGCAAAATGGACTAAAGTCGGTTTCGCAGCGGGAGGATTAAGCCATGAATAACTTTGCGGACGACGTAAAGACGCTTGATATTGATGATCTGACAGCGGCATGGATGAGGTTGGAGTTGGTTAGCGGATTGCGGCCGCTGAGAGCCGATGCTGATCATCTGCATGCCTTGCAACTGGTGGAGGCAATTTGGAGCGTGGTAGGCGAGGACGCAGCCCATCCGCTGTCGAGCTTGTTCGACCTCTTGGTAGACATGATCAGTGAATATGAAAAAACGCACTTTGCTATCGGGCAAGACCGAAGCGAGCCGCATGAAATGTTGGCGTTTATGATGGAGCAGGGCGAACGCACTGCCGCAGACTTGGCGGGAATTATTGATAGCTCTCGATTGGCTGCGGTACTCGCAGGCAATCAAAAGATTGACGCTACCTTGGCGCGGAAACTGGCTGAATATTTTCGCGTGAAGCCGCAGCTGTTTCTGTCGTTGGCGAAGTAGCGACAGCAGGCTCTGGGCCTGCTGTCATGGAACAAAGAATCAGCGCGATTTGACGAACGGCGTGCCGAGTGCTTTTGGCGCCACCGACTTGGCCATCAGGCCGGCCAGCACGATCACGGTCAGCACGTAAGGGATCATCTGGATCAGCGCGCCCGGCAGGCGGCCGACCACCGGCAGTTCCACGCCTTCGATCTGGATTTGCACCGCGCCGAAGAAGCCGAACATCAGGCAACCGAGGAAGGTGTACAGCGGACGCCAGTTACCGAACACCATGGCGGTCAGCGCCAGGTAGCCGGCGCCGGCCGACATGTCGCGCAGGAAGAAGCCGCTCTGCACGATCGCCAGGTAGGCGCCCGACAGCGAGCACAGTGCGCCGGCGATCAGCATGGCGAAGTAGCGTTGACGTTCGACGCTGACACCGGCGGCGTCGGCGGCGTGCGGGTTCTCGCCACAGGCGCGCAGGCGCAGGCCGAAGCGGCTGTGATACACGATCCAGTGCACCAGCGGCACCAGCAGGAAGGCGACGTACACCAGCACCGAATGGCCGCCGATCAGGTGCGCGTAGAACCAGCCGAGGAAGGGGATGTTTTCCACCGCTGCGGAACCGGGCAGCACCACGTCGAACAGCCGCGCCGAGCCCAGGTCCGGGGTGCGGCCGCCCTGCTGGAAGATGTATTGCGCCACCACGAAGGTCAGGCCGCTCATGGCGATGTTGATGGCGATGCCGGCCACCAGTTGGTTGCCCTTCTGGGTGATCGCGACGTAAGCCTGCAGTGACGCCAGCAGCACCGACGCCAGCATGCCGGCCATTACGCCGTACCATGGGTTCTGGGTGGTGAAGGCCACCGCCGCCGACACAAACGCCGAGGCCAGGATCTTGCCTTCCAGGCCGATGTCAATCACGCCCGAACGTTCCGCGAACAGGCCGGCCATGCCGGCGAAAATCAGCACCGGCGCGTTGCGCACGGTGGATACCAGGATACTGCCGATATGGAGATCGTCAAAAGTCATATCGTCCTCACTTCTTCAATTTCAGCATTTTGGCGATGGCCGGGCCGTACATATTCTCCATCGCACCGCAGAACAGGATGATCACGCCCTGCACCAGAATCACCATCTCCGGAGGGATGTTCTGCTTTTCCAGCGACAGATCGAAACCGCCCTGGGTCAGTGCGCCAAACAGCACGGCGGACAGGAAGATGCCAATCGGGTTCTGACGGCCCATCAGCGCAATCGCGATGCCGATGAAGCCCGCGCCGCCGACGAAGTTCAGCGACAGGTAATGGGTCGAACCCATGATCGAATTGACCGAACCGAGACCGGCCAGTGCGCCCGAGATCAGCATGACGACGATGATCATCTTGCTGATGCGGATGCCGGCGTAATGCGCCGCATGCTGGTTCAAGCCGGTGGCGCGCAGCTTGTAGCCCCAGGCCGACCTCGACACCACCACGCCGTAAATCACCAGCGCGATAATCGCCAGGAAGAAGCTGATGTTCAGCGGCGTCTCGCCCAGCACCGGGAACCACTGGTTCAGGCGTGGCATTTCGGCGGCGGCGGCAAAGGCGCGGCTGGCCGGATTCTGCTCGCCGTCCGGGATCATGTATTTAACGATCACGAAGTTCATCAACTGCGAGGCGATGAAGTTGAACATGATGGTGGTTACCACCACGTGGCTGCCGCGCTTCGCCTGCAGATAGCCGGGCAGGAAGGACCACAGCGCGCCAAACACCGCCGCGCCGGCGATCCCCAGCGGGATCAGCACGATGGCCGGCAGCGAGCTGTCAAACGCCAGCATGGCCCAGGTCAAACCCAGACCGCCGACATACATCTGGCCTTCGGCGCCGATGTTGAACAAGCCGGCCTGCATGGCGATCGACACCGCCAGCCCGGTAAAGATGAAGGTCGACGCGTAGAACAGCGTGTAGCTCAAGCCTTCCGGATTGACCACGGCGCTGTTGACCAGAATGGCCAGCGATTCGGTCGGGCTCTCGCCCAGCAGGTGGATCACCAGTGCCGTCACCAATAGCGCGGACAGCAGATTCAGGACGGGCATTACAAAGCCGGTTGCCCAGCGTGGCAGGTCTTTATTCATGATTTATGCATGCCTCCCATCAGCAGGCCGATGCGAGTGGTGTCGAATTCTTCAATTTTCAGTTCGCCGGTGATGCGGCCGCCGCACATGACCAGAATGCGGTCCGCCAGCGCGCGTACTTCTTCCAGTTCCACCGAGACCAGCAGGATCGCCACGCCTTCATCGCGCAGCTTGAGCAACTGGGTGTGGATGCTTTCGATGGTGCCGATGTCCACGCCGCGCGTCGGCTGGCCGACCAGCATCAGCTTGGGCTGCGCCAGCACTTCGCGCGCGATCACCACCTTTTGCTGATTGCCGCCCGAGAGCAGGCCGATACGCAGGTCGTGGTTGTTGGGGCGGACGTCGAAGTTCTTCATCAGGTCCGCGCAGCGCGCGGCGATGGCCTTGAAGTCGAGCAGACCCCAGCGATTTTTCAGCTTGTCCTGATAACCGAAGATGGTGTTGTGCATCACCGAGAAGGCTTTGATCACGCCATCGCGCAGACGATCTTCCGGCACGTGGCCGATGCCCAGCTCACGGAACTTGCGCGGCAGGCCGTCGGCATCCGAGCGGCCGCGGGTTGACAGACCGGGGAGGGCTTTGCCGAGGAAATCCAGCTTGCCGGAAGTCGGCAGGCGCATGCCCGACAGGATCTCCATCAATTCGCTCTGGCCATTGCCGGAGACGCCGGCAACCGCCACGATCTCGCCGGCGCGCAGCGTGAAGCCGATATCGGCCAGCAGCTTGACGCCCTGGTCGTCCAGCAGTTGCAGGTTCTCGACCTGCAGCACCGGCGCGCCCGGATTGTAGGGCGCGCGCGGCAGGTTGTTTTCAATCGGACGACCGACCATCATATTGGCCAGATCTTCCTTGGTGGTGCCGGCGGTCGGCACCGCGCCCACCACGCGGCCGGCGCGCATCACCGTCACGGTGTCGGTGATGTCGAGAATTTCCTGCAGCTTGTGGGTGATCAGGATGATGGTCTTGCCCTGTTCCTTGAACAGGCGCAGGATCTCGAACAGCGACGCGGTCTCCTGCGCGGTCAGCACGGCGGTCGGCTCGTCCAGGATCAGGATATTGGCACTGCGGTAGATCTGCTTGAGGATCTCGACCCGCTGCTGCGCCCCCACCGACAAATCGTGGATGGTGGCCAGCGGATCGACGTCCAGCTGGTAGCGCGTGCAAATTTCGCGCAACTCCTGTTCGACGCGCGCGCGCTTGGGCTTGAGCTTGAAACCGCCCTCGCTGCCCAGCATCACGTTATCCAGCACGGTCATGTTCTCGACCAGCATGAAGTGCTGGTGCACCATGCCGATGCCGAGCGCAATCGCCTCCTGGCTGTTGTGGATGCGACGCGCCTGGCCATCGAGCAGGATCTCCCCGCCGTCGGCGCGGTAGTATCCATACAGGATGCTCATCAGGGTCGATTTGCCGGCGCCGTTCTCGCCCACCAGGCCATGGATCGAGCCCTTGGCGATGGCGAAGTTGACGTCCGTGTTCGCCTTTACAGCTCCAAAGTGCTTGGAGATGCCGCGAAATTCTACTGCTGGCTGCATAGGATCGTTTTTAAATTAAGTAAAACGCGCCGCGCGGAGAATGACTCCGGCGGCGCGCTCAATGTTCAAACAGATTTTAGACCGGGCAGGCGGCGCCCGAACGGATATCGATGACCTTAACCTTGCCGTCGATGATGTCCTTGCGCGCACCCGTCACACGCTTCTCGATTTCCGGCGTGATCAGCTTGCGGTTGTTCTCGTCCAGCGCCCAATCGACGCCGCCTTCTTTCAGACCCTTGGCGGTGACGCCGGCCTTCCAGGTGCCATTCTTCATTTGCATGAAGGAGTCGTACACGGCGTTGTCGACGCGCTTGACCATCGAGGTCAGGATCGTGCCCGGGTACAGGTGGTTCTGGTTGGAGTCGACGCCGATCGCCAGCTTGCCTTTTTCCTTGGCAGTTTGCAGCGTGCCCAGACCCGAACCGCCGGCCACGGCAAACACCACATCAACGCCACGGTCGAATTGCGAACGGGCCAGCTCACCGCCCTTGGCCGGGTTATTCCACGAATCGGAGGTGGTGCCCACCATATTGGAGGTGACGTCGACCTTCGGATTCACGGCCTTGGCGCCCTGGGCATAGCCGCAGGAGAAGGTACGGATCAGCGGGATGTCGACGCCGCCGATGAAGCCCAGCTTCTTCGACTTGGAGGCCATGGCCGCGGCCACGCCGACCAGGTAGGAACCTTCTTCTTCCTTGAAGGTGATGGAGTTGACGTTGGCGCCTTGCGCCACGCCGTCGATCAGCACGAAGTGGACTTTCGGGAATTCCTTGGCGACCTTCTGCACCGCCGCCTGCTGGGCGAAGCCGATCGAAGCGATCAGGTCGAGGTTCTTGCGGGCGAGGCCGCGCAGCACCTGTTCAGCCTGGGTATCGCTGGAGGCCTGGACCTCGATGAAATTGATGTTGGTGTCTTTTTTGAAGCGCGATGCGCCTTCGAAAGCGGATTGATTGAACGACTTATCGAACTTGCCGCCTGCGTCATACACGATGCCCAGCTTAGGGTCAGCCGCGGACGCGCTGGCAGCGACAAACAGTGCTGCAACCGTCAAACTAAGTTGTGAAAGTTTCATGAATAGGCTCCTGGAAGATCCGTATTGTATATTTTTATTGGCCGAAACATATAATTCCCGGCCGTTTAATTCCTCTAAATCCCTGATTTCACTCGGTAAGTGCTAGCAACTTGCTAAAAGCTTGCTCGAATTGCAGCAGCCCCGCCGCCAGCAATTGCTCACCGATAGTTTCCAAATCAATACCGCGATGCGCCAGCTGCGCCAGCAGCGCGCGCTCGCCTTCCACCTGCCGCGTTAACGTGGTTTCAGCCACGCCGTGTGCGCGGAACGCGGCCAGCGTGGCGTCCGGCACTGTGTTGATGGTGTCGGCGCCGATCAAGCCTTCCACATAACGCACGTCGCGCTCGGCCGCGGTCTTGGTCGCGGTGCTGGCCCACAGCAGCCACTGCGGCGTGGCGCCAAAGGCGGCGAACACGCCGAAGCCGCTGTCCTGCTGCCAGTCGGCGTAGGCGATGCGGGCAGCGGCCATGGCCGCCTGGCCGCGCAGCGGGTCGCCGTCCGGCAGCAGCGCATCGACCGCGACGTCGATGCGGCTGATGAACACGCTGGCCACGCTGGCGATGCGTTGTACCGATAATTTGTCTTGCAAGCGGCGTGCCAGCCCGCGACGGTGGGCGGCGCGCACGGCCTGAATCTGGCTGGCGGCAAAGATCAGCGTCATGTTGACGTTGATGCCGGCGTAAATGACTTGCTCCAGCGCGGCGATGCCGGCCGTCGTGGCCGGAATCTTGATCATGAGGTTGGGGCGGGCGATCAGCGTCCACAGTCGTTTGGCCTCGGCCACGGTGGCGTCGGCGTCATGCGCCAGACGCGGCGACACTTCAAAACTGACGAAGCCGGCGCGGCCATCGCTGTCGCGGTACAGCGGCGCGAACAGGTCGCAGGCGCGCTGCACGTCGGGAATCACCAGCGCTTCAAAGCGCGCTTCCGGCGTGGCGTGGGCGGTGCGCAGCAGCGGCAGCGCGGCCTGGTAGGCCGGATCGTGCTGGATGGCTTGATAGAAGATGGCGGGATTCGAGGTCAGCCCTTGCACGCCGTCTTCGGCGATCAGTTCGGCCAGGCGGCCGGAGGCGAGCAGGTCGCGGCTCAGGTTGTCGAGCCAGATTTGTTGTCCCAGCCTGCCAACTGCCTGCAGGCGGCTGTGTTCGAGCATGTTGTTCATCTACCGTCCAAGAATGTATGTCGCACTGCAACAACAGCGTCCGCCGAATTAAATATTTTTATATTGTTGCTTTTTTGTCCGTTTGGAAAAAATCACGCGTCCATGCGGCTTGCCGGGCTACCCCGATTTCATAGAGCAAGCGTTCGCTTAGCCCCATCCGCAGGGAGTCCAATACTATGCATCAGTGCCGATATGTAGGACAAATTCGTTTTTACTTAGTGATTTATTCAAAATAGATATGAATCAATTCCGCCAAAAGTGCTCTTTCCTGCAATTTTTTCCGTGCTAGCATGATTGGTAATTTGTATATCGATATGCGCTCCACGTTCAGTTTCGATACAGATTCAATAATAAATATCCACTACACAATCAAGGGAGCAGGACAAAATGAGCAAACAAGGTTTCGCAGTGCGATCGTTGATCGCCCTGGCCGTCGCCAGCGCTTTTCCGCTGCACGCGGCCCTGGCCACCGAAGCTGAGGCCAACGCCCAGCCGGCAGCCGCTGAGGGACAGGACGCCCCGGCCGCCGCCAGCAAAGACCAGCTGGAAACAGTGATCGTGACGGCCCAGCGCCGCGCTGAAAACATCAAGGACGTGCCGATGTCCATCGCCACGCTCAAGGGCGACAAGCTGGACGTGCTGACCTCCGGCGCCGCCGACATCCGCTTCCTGGCCGGCCGCTCGCCGTCGGTCAACGTCGAATCCGACTATGGCCGCACCTTCCCGCGCTTCTACATTCGCGGCCTGGGCAATACCGACTTCGACCTCAACGCCTCGCAGCCGGTCGGCTACGTGATGGACGACGTGGTGCAGGAAAACGCCATGCTGAAGGGTTTCCCGGTGTTCGACGTGGAGCAGGTCGAGGTGCTGCGCGGCCCGCAGGGCACGCTGTTTGGCCGTAACTCGCCGGCCGGCGTCATCAAGTTCGACTCGGCCAAGCCGGTGTTCAAGACCGAAGGCTATCTGCAACTCGGCGTGGGTAACTTCGGCGCCAAGAATGCCGAAGGCGTGTTCAACATCCCGGTCAGCGACACTGTGGCGCTGCGCTTCTCCGGCACCACCCAGCATCGCGACGATCGCGTGCACAACACCAATCCGACCGCCGGCAAGGGCACCCAGGACTTCGAAGGCTATGGCGACAACGCCTTCCGCCTGCAAGCACTGGTGCAGCCGAGCAAGGACTTCAGCGCGCTGTTCAACTACCACGAGCGCGACTATCACGGCACCGCCACGCTGTTCCGCGCCAACATCATCAAGAAGGGCACCAACGACCTGGTGGATGGCTTCGACTACGGTTCTTATCCTAGCGACGGCATCAACTATCAGCGCCTGGAAACCAAGGGCGGCAGCGTGCGCCTGAAGTACAACCTGAACGACATCACGCTGAACTCGATCACCGGTTACGAGAAGCTGGAGTTCTACAGCCGCGCCGACGTCGACGGCGGCTATGGCGCGGTATACGCGCCGCCGTACGGCCCCGGCTACATCCCGTTCGCGGTCGAGACCGAAGACCAACTGCCGAACCACAAGCAGTTCAGTCAGGAGTTCCGTGCCGAGTCCAACTACAGCGGTCCGCTGCAGTGGATTGGCGGCCTGTTCTTCTTTGACGAGAACATCCAGATCAACTCGGTTGCCTACAACACCTTCAGCGTCGGCAACGTGCTGAGCCCGGCGTATGCGGTGCAGTATCAGAAAAACAAATCGTGGGCGGCGTTCGGCACCCTGAACTACGCGGTTACCGAGCAATTCAAGCTGCGCGGCGGCCTGCGCTACACCAACGACAAGAAGGACTTCTCGGCCTCGCGTATCGACTACCCAACCGGTTCGACCACGCTGACCACGGTGACCCACGACCTGCACAGCAATTCCAACAACCTGAGCTGGGATCTGAGCGGCACCTATGAACTGGACAAGAACACCAATCTGTTCGCCCGCGTCGCCACCGGTTACCGCGCGCCGTCAATGCAGGGCCGCCTGAGTGCCCTGACCGACGTGCCGTCGCAAGCCAACGCCGAGAAAGCGCTGTCGGGTGAGTTCGGCGTCAAGCAGGATCTGTTCGACAAGCGCGCGCGCCTGAGCGCGTCGGTGTTCAAATACCGCGTCAAGGACAAGCAGCTGACCGCCGGCAGCGGCAGCGTCAATATGAACCAGCTGATCAACGCCGAGAAGGTCATTGGCCAGGGTGTGGAGCTGGATCTGCAGGCTAACCTGGGCTATGGCTTCAGCAGCACCTTCGGCTACAGC
The DNA here is from genome assembly GCF_009674535.1 of Duganella guangzhouensis. Classification (GTDB taxonomy): domain Bacteria; phylum Pseudomonadota; class Gammaproteobacteria; order Burkholderiales; family Burkholderiaceae_D; genus Rugamonas; species Rugamonas guangzhouensis. The sequence continues at coordinate 81,898 of NZ_WKJK01000008.1, read as the reverse complement.
TACAACGATACCGAGATCAAGGACCCGAACCTGTTCGTGCAGTATTGCGGCAACGTGAGTAACAACGCGTCCAGCGGTTGCACCCCGACCAACAAGGCAGGTCCGTTCGCGGGCACTTCCAGCATCAACGGCAACCCGCTGCCGCGCGCGCCGAAGACGCAGGCCAACTTCACGCTGAAGTACAGCACCGAAGTCGGCAACGGCGAGTTCTACGCTTACACCGACTGGACCTACCGCAGCAGCTACAACTTCTTCCTGTACGAAGCGCCGGAGTACAAGGCCAAGCCGCTGACCGAAGGTGGCGTGCGCCTGGGTTACAAATGGGGCGACGGCAAGTATGAAGTGGCTGCGTTTGGCCGCAACATCACCGACAAGCAGGTCATCATCGGCGCCATCGACTTTGACAACCTGACCGGCATGCTGAATGAGCCGCGTACCTGGGGTGCTTCGTTCAAGATGAGCTTCTAAGGTTACAATCCCCGCGCCCTGCGGGGATTTTTCTTTGGGAGCCGGATTTGAATCACACAGTCGTTAATTTGTGGCCGCTGCTTGGGGTGGCGGTCATTGTCGCCGGCTTCGCGCTGCGCGCCCATCCGGTGCTGGTGGTGATCGCCGCCTGCATCGTCACCGGCCTCACCGCCGCCATGCCGATCGACCAGCTGCTGGCCACGCTGGGCACGGCCTTCATCAAGACCCGCAACCTGCCGATGATCTTGCTGTTGCCGATCGCCGCCATCGGCCTGCTGGAGCGGCACGGCCTGAAAGAACACGCGCAGGCGTCGATCGCGCGCATCCGCTCGGCCACCACCGGCCGGTTGCTGATCGTCTACCTGGCCATCCGCGAATTGGCGGCCGCGTTCGGCCTGACCAGCATCGGCGGCCATCCCAATATGGTGCGGCCGCTGATCGCGCCGATGGCGGAGGGCGCCGCCGAGGTGCGCTATCCCAATATCACGCAGGACATGCGTTACCGCATCCGCGCCATGGCGGCCGCCACCGATAATGTCGGCCTGTTCTTTGGCGAGGATATTTTCGTCGCCTTCGGCGCCATCGTGCTGATGCAAACCATTCTGCGCGGCGAGGGAGTGGAAGTCGATCCGTTGCACATGGCGTTGTGGGGCATCCCGACCGCCATCTGCGCTTTCGTGATTCACGCCTGGCGCCTGCGCCGCCTCGACCTGGCGATCGCCCGGAGCGCCGCATGATCGTCACGCTGGATTTCTTCTTTTACGTGCTGGGCGCGATGCTGCTGGCGGTGGCGTGGATGGCGTTGCGCGATCCGCACAATCCCAAGCGCTATAGCAGCGCGCTGTTCTGGGCGCTGTATGCGCTGATCTACTTGGCTGGCGATTATCTGCCGCCGGTGCTGGCCGGCGTGCTGATGGCGGTGATGGCGCTGATCGCCGGCTTCGGCGGCGTCACGCTGGGCCGCTACGGCGAGCGCACGGCGGATCAACGCCGCGACAGCGCGCAGCGGCTGGGCCACAAGCTGCTGATTCCGGCGCTGCTGATTCCCATCACCACCGTCATCGGTTCCACATTGTTCAAGGACGTCAAATGGGACGGCCTGTTCCTGCTCGATCCGAAAAACCTGACCCTGGTCAGCCTCGGCTGCGGCTCGCTGTTCGCGGTTACCACCGCCTGCTGGCTGACGCGCTCGACGCCGGCCCAGGCGATGCGCGAATCGCGCCGCCTGATCGACCATCTGGGCTGGGCGGTGGTGTTGCCGCACATGCTGGCCGTGCTGGGTCTGTTGTTCACCGAGGCAGGCATGGGCAAGGCGGTGGCGCACGTGGTCACCTCTTACATCAACATGGACGTGCGGCTGGTGGCGGTGGCGGTCTACTGCGTCGGCATGGCGCTGTTCACCATCATCATGGGGAATGGCTTTGCCGCCTTTCCGGTGATGGCGGGCGGGGTCGGCATTCCAGTGCTGGTCGGCGTCTACCATGCCAACCCGGCGGTGATGGCGGCGATCGGCATGTTCAGCGCTTACTGCGGCACGCTGATGACGCCGATGGCGGCCAACTTCAACATCGTGCCGGCCGCGCTGCTGGAACTGCCGGACAAGAACGCGGTGGTAAAAATGCAAGTGCCGACCGCGTTGCCATTATTGTTAGCAAATATTGCGCTCCTTTATTTTTTGATGAATCTGTGAGACGCTTTCGGGTCTGAGCATCACCGGAGCAGGCGAGATGAAAAAGATAATATTGTTAACGGGCTTTGAGCCGTTCAACAAGGAGACCATCAATCCCTCGTGGGAAGCAGTGCGTCAGCTGGACGGTTGGCACGAAGGCGAATTCGTGGTCCATGTGCGGCAGCTGCCGTGTGTATTTGGTCACGCGCTGAAAGTGGTCCACCGTGCGGTGGAAGAACTGCAGCCCAGCATTGTGATCGCGGTTGGCCAGGCTGGCGGCCGGGTTGATATTTCAGTCGAGCGCGTGGCCATCAACGTTGATGACGCGCCGATTCCGGACAACCAGCAACGCGTGCTGGTGGATCAAGCTATCGTCAATGGCGGCCCGGCCGCTTACTTCTCCACTTTGCCGATCAAGGCCATTGTGCACGAGCTGCGCGAGGCGGGCCTGCCGGCGTCGGTGTCGCAGACCGCCGGCACGTTTGTTTGCAACCATGTGTTCTATGGTCTGATGCATTCGGCGCACGAGTGGGGTACCACCATGCGCGCCGGCTTCATTCATATTCCCTATCTGCCGCAACAGGCGGCGCAGCATCCGGGCGCGGCCAGCATGAAACTGGAAGACGTGGTCGAAGGCTTGCGTATCGCGGTCCGCACCACGCTCGCGCACACGGTCGATATGCGCGAGGCGGGCGGACTGACGCACTAATCTGCGCGCGCCGGCGGGTTCAGGATGTTGAGGAAAGCCCGCACCACCGGCGCGTCATCCTGCGTGGTGTAGGTGATGTACAGATTGGCCGACGGCGGGTTGGTGCGGATCGGTACGAACACCACGCCCGGCCAGCCGATGCGGCTGGTGGTTTCCGGCATCAGCGCCACGCCCAATCCGGCGCCGACCATGGCCAGCAAGGTTTGCGGCTCGGAGGCTTCCTGGAAAATGGTCGGCTGGAAGCCGGCGTTGACGCAGCATTGCAGCAGGTAGCGCGGGAAGGGCGACTTGTCGAGCGCCAGTGTCAGCATCGGTTCGTCGGCGATGTCCATCAATTCGATGGCTTCCTGCTTGGCCAGCGGGTGATGCTCGTTGATGGCCACGCACACGTCCTCGCGGAAGCACAGTTCCTGACGCAGATTATCGTTCTTTAAATCGTCCTCGTTGAGGCGCGGCTCGCGCCAGAAACCAACGTCAACCTGCTTGGCGCGCAGCGCTTCGTATTGCAGTGTCGGCCCCAGTTCGTGCAGGGTCCAGGTCACGCGCGGGAACTTGGTCTGGAACTCCTCCAGCAGGCTGGGAATCGGCCCCCACATGGCGGAACCGACGATGCCGACGCGCAGCCGGCCGACCTCACCGCGATCGATCTGGCGGATGGTGTCGATGGTCATGCGCATCTTGGCCAGCAGGTCGGTTGCCTCGTTCATCAGCGCCTTGCCGGCCACCGTCAGTTCGAAGGTGCGGGTGGTGCGGGCGAACAGTTTGACCCCCAGTTCGCTCTCCAGCTTCATGATCTGCTGGCTCAGTGGTGGCTGCGAGATGTGCAGGCGTTCGGCCGCGCGGCTGAAGCTTTTTTCTTCGGCCACGGCCAGGAAGTACTTCAGTTGTTTGAGGTCGATGGACATGGTGGTGTTGTCAGCTGTGCAGCAGGGCCACCGCCAGCGCGGCGCCGCAGCGGGCGTTGTTTTTCACCAGCGCGATATTGGTGGCCAGGCTGCGGCCCTCGGTCAGCGCCTTGATGCGCGCCAGCAGGAACGGCGTGACGTTCTTGCCGGTGACGCCTTGCTGCTCGGCCTCCGCCAGCGCCTGTTCGGTGATGCGGTCGATTTCTTCCTTCGGCATGGCCTCGGCGGCCGGCACCGGATTGCTGACCACGATGCCGCCTTTCAGGCCCAGCGTCCACTTGGTGTGAATGAAGGCGGCTTGCTCGGCCGGCGTGTCCAGCTGGAAGTCGGCGTTGAAGCCACTTTCGCGCGTGAAGAACGCCGGGAAGCCGCGCTGGCCGACGCTGACCACTGGCACGCCATGCGTCTCCAGGTATTCCAGCGTCAGGCCGATATCCAGAATCGATTTGACGCCGGCGCACACCACCGCCACCGAGGTGTGCGCCAGTTCCTGCAGGTCGGCCGAGATGTCGAAGCTGGTTTCGGCGCCGCGATGCACGCCGCCGATGCCGCCGGTGACGAACACCTGGATGCCGGCCAGCTCGGCGCAGATCATGGTGGCGGCCACGGTGGTCGCGCCTAGTTTGTTCTGTGCCAGAACAAACGGCAGGTCGCGGCGGCTGACCTTGATGGCGTCGCCGGCGGTGCCCAGCAGCTCCAGCTGTTCATCCGACAGGCCGATGCAGATTTTGCCGCCGATGATGGCGATGGTGGCCGGCACGGCGCCGCCATCACGGATGATCTGTTCCACTTCACGCGCCATCTGCACGTTTTGCGGATACGGCATGCCGTGCGAAATAATGGTCGATTCCAGCGCGACGATGGGTTTGCCGGCGGCACGGGCGGCGGCCACTTCCGGCGAGAACAGCAGGTATTGGTGCATGGTTTTATCCTTTACTTGGGAAGAGTGGGGCGCTCAAGTCAAAATCGTGTATTTCGTCGAGCACGTCGGCGGCCAGTACTGGCGACACGGTCTCGGGGCTTTCCAGCGTCATCGCCGCGACCTTCAGGCCACGGCGGCAGGCCAGCGTCAGATCGCCGCTGCCTTGATACAGTGACCAGCACACGGCGGCGGAAAACGCATCGCCGGCGCCGGTGACGTCGACCACGTCCACCTGATGCGCGGCCAGCCACACCAGTTCGCTGTCGCGGGTGTGGTAGACGCCCTGGCTGCCGCAGGTGACGATGACATCCTGCACGCCCTGTTCGCGCAGCGCGTGGCAGGCGGCGCGCACGTCGGCCTCGGTGGGCAGGGCGCGGCCGGCGCGGGTTTCCAGTTCGCCGCGATTCAGGATCAGCAGGCGCAGGCCGCGCAGGTCTTGCGGCAGGCGCGCCATCTTCGGCTGCGATACCGCCACGATCACCAGCGGCACGTTGTCGTGACGCGCGCTGTCCAGCAGCGCGGCGATGCTGTCGGCCGGCAGGTTGAGGTCGACCACGGTCATGGCGGCGGCCGCGCGCTGCGGCAGGCGGCTGGTCAGGAAGTCGGGCGTGATGCGGTCGTACAGCGCCATATCGGCCAGCGCCACCACCAGTTCGCCCTTGTCGTCGAGGATGGCGGTGTAGGTGCCGGTGGCGGCGTCCTGCAGCTTGAGGCTGCCCCGGGTGTCGATGCCGGCGGCTTCCGCGTGATCTTGCAGATTGCGGCCGGCGCCGTCATCGCCCAGCGCGGTCAGCAGCGCGACCGGCAGGCTCAGCCGGGCCAGGTTTTCGGCGATATTGCGTGCCACGCCGCCATAGACTTCCTCGGCGGTGGCCGGATTGGAGGTGCCCAGTTGCATCGAGGCAATGGTGCGCAGCTTGCGGTCGAGGTTGGCAGCGCCTATACAGACTACAGGGCGCTTGTCCGGCAGCACGTAGGCGCGGCCGAGCAGGCGGCGTTCGCGGATCAGGCTGGCAATATGACCGGCCACGGCGGAGCGCGACAGGCGCAGCTCTACCGCCAGGTCTTGCTGGGAGATAAAGGGGTTGGCACGGATCAGCTGGTAGAGCTGGTCCTTTTTGGAGGAATCGGACACGGTAGTGGCCTCGTTAAACAATTGTCCTTAATGGTAAACATTTGTCTGAATGCGGTCAATGGCTGCGCTGCGGCTCAGTTTTCTGTCGTTTATAATACGCCTGATTTATATGTGATTTGTATAAATGGATAAGAAAAATGGTATTTGCCATACATATGGACGATGATGCATAGTGTCAGCTTCCCCAGTCACATCAAAAATATTCGAGGATTTCATGTCTAATAATTCCCCATTTCAGGCCGCCGACATTATTCGCTCCCGTCTTCCAGAAGGCTTCAAGCCGCGTGTAGCGATGATTCTTGGTTCCGGTCTGGGCGTGCTGGCGGAACAAATGACCGACGCGATCACCATTGGCTACGATCAGCTGCCGGGCTTCCCGATCTCCACCGTGCACGGCCATGCCGGCGAGCTGGTGATCGGCACCTTGGCGGGCGTGCAGGTGGTGTGCATGAAGGGCCGCGGCCACGTCTACGAAGGCTATGGCCTGGGCGTGATGACCAGCGCCGTGCGCACCATGAAGCTGCTGGGCTGCGAAATGCTGTTCGTGACCAATGCGGCCGGTTCGCTGCGCACTGAAGTGGACGCCGGTTCGCTGGTGGCGCTGACCGACCATATCAACTTCCTGCCGGGCACCCCGATGATGGGCCCGAACGATGAGCGTTTCGGTCCGCGCTTCTTCAGCATGGCCAATGCCTACGACGCCGAACTGCGCGCGCTGCTGCAAGCGTCGGCCAAAGAGAAAAACGTGACGCTGCATGAAGGCGTGTACATCGCCTACGCCGGTCCTAACTTTGAAACGCCTGCGGAAATCCGCGCCTTCAAGACGCTGGGCGCGGACGTGGTGGGCATGTCGGTGGTGCCGGAAGTGGTGTCGGCGCGTCACTGCGGTTTGAAAGTGGTGGGCGTATCGGCCATCACCAATCTGGCCGAAGGCTTGTCGCCGTTCCCGCTGTCGCATGAACAGACCCTGAAGTACGCTGCCGTTGCGGCGACTTCGCTGGTTGAAGTGATCCTGGGCTTCCTGGGCAATGTAGCGAAAACGCCGCAGGCTTAAGGAACCAAACAGGGTCGGCTAGTCCGCCCTTTTGCTTTTTAGGAGTCTCGTTATGAAACGCGCATTTATCCTGCTGCTCGATTCGTTTGGTCTGGGCGCCACGCCCGACGCGGCGAAGTACAACGACGCCGGCGCCAACACCTTCGGCCACATCGCCGAGCAAGTCGCCAAGAGCGGCAAGCCGATGTCGCTGCCGACCATGGAAAACCTGGGCCTGACCGCCGCCGCGCATCTGGCCAGCGGCGAATGGGCCACCGGCTTCACCCAACGCGAAGGCTTCACCGCCGCCTACGGCGCCGCGCGCGAACGTTCGACCGGCAAGGACACCCAGTCCGGCCACTGGGAAATCGCCGGCGTGCCGGTGGAATTCGACTGGGGCTACTTCCCGAAAACCGTGCCATCGTTCCCGGCCGAGTTGACCGCCAAGCTGCAGGAACTGACCGGCGTGCCGGGCTTCCTCGGCGATTGCCACGCCTCGGGCACCGAAATTATCAACAAGCACGGCGACGAGCATGTCGCCAGCGGCAAGCCGATTATCTACACCTCCGCCGACTCGGTGCTGCAGATCGCCGCGCACGAAGAATCGTTCGGTCTGGAGCGCCTGTATGAAGTGTGCGAGATCGCCTTCAAACTGGTGGAGCCGTACAACATCGGCCGCGTGATCGCGCGTCCGTTCGTCGGCGCCAACGGCAATTACACCCGCACCACCAACCGTCACGACTATGCGGTCGCCCCGCCAGCGCCTACGCTGCTGGACCACGTGAAGAACGATGGCGGCGAAGTGATCGCGCTGGGTAAAATCAGCGACATCTTCGCCACACAAGGCGTATCGCGCGTGGTCAAGGGCAAGGACAATATGGCGCTGTTCGACGCGCTGCTGAAAGTGGCCGACGAAGCCGGCGACAAATCGCTGACCTTCGTGAACTTTGTCGACTTCGACCAGGCTTTCGGTCATCGCCGCGACGTCAATGGCTATTCGAACGCGCTGCATGAAATGGATGCGCGCCTGCCGGAATTCATCGCCAAGCTGCAACCGGACGATCTGGTGGTGATCACCGCCGACCATGGCTGCGATCCGACCTGGCCAGGCTCCGACCATACCCGCGAACACATCCCGATGATCTTCTTCGGTCCGAAGGTGCAAGCGCAATCGCTGGGCATTTCCGAATCCTTCTCCGACATCGGCCAGACCCTGGCCCATCACCTCGGCGTCAAGCCACTTTCGAACGGAAGCAATCTGTTATGAGCGACTTCAAGCGCAATGAAGCGGTCCCGCTGGACCTCAGCTGGATTAATCACATCCGCGTTAATAAATCGGCCTCGGACCGCCGCGCCGCCAGCCTGGCGAACCGCCGCACGGTGAAGAAGGAATACCAGGCCGCGTGGCTGGTCAAGGCCATCGGCCTGATCGACCTGACCACGCTGTCCGGCGACGACACTCCTGGCCGCGTCGAGCGCCTGTGCCGCAAGGCGCTGCGTCCGCTGCGCGCCGATCTGGTGGAGGCACTGGGCCTGCAGGACGTCAACCTGGCCACCGGCGCCGTCTGCGTGTATCACGAGATGATCAAGCCGGCGGTGGAAGTGCTGCAAGGCCGGTTGCCGATCGCCGCCGTGTCGACCGGCTTCCCGGCCGGCCTGACCAGCATGGAAACCAAGGTGCGCGAGATCGAACTGTCGGTGGCCGCTGGCGCGACCGAGATCGATATCGTCATCACCCGCCAGCACGTCCTGACCGGCAACTGGCAAGCGCTGTACGACGAGATGCTGGCTTACCGCAAAGCTTGCGGCGAAGCGCACGTCAAAGCGATTCTGGCGACCGGTGAACTGGTCACGCTGGAAAACGTGGCCAAGGCATCGTGGGTGTGCATGATGGCCGGCGCGGACTTCATCAAGACCTCGACCGGTAAAGAGTCGGTCAACGCCACCATCCCGGTGTCGCTGACCATGGTGCGCGCGATTCGCGACTACCACGAGCAGACCGGCTTCAAGATCGGCTACAAGCCTGCGGGCGGCGTCAGCACGGCCAAGGCCGCGCTGCAGTACCTGTCCCTGATGAAGGAAGAACTGGGCAACGAGTGGCTGGAACCGCATCTGTTCCGCATCGGCGCATCGAGCCTGCTGACCGACATCGAACGTCAGCTCGAACATTACGTGACCGGCGCCTACTCGGCCGCTCACCGCCACGCGCAACCTTAATTACGGACACGTCATGCCATCAATTAAAGAGATCCTGAATACTATGGAATACGGCCCAGCACCGGAAAGCACCAAAGAAGCGCAAGCGTGGCTGGAACAACGTGGCCGTCAATTCGGCCTGTTTATCAACAACGAGTGGAGCGCGGCCGGTGAGCTGTTCGCCTCCATCAATCCGGCCGATGGCAGCAAGCTGGCCGACCTGACCCAGGGCAGCGCCGAAGACGTCGACCGCGCCGTCGCCGCCGCGCGTGCCGCGCAACCGGGCTGGCAAGCACTGGGCGGCCATGGCCGCGCCAAGATCATGTACGCGATCGCGCGCCTGATGCAAAAGCACGCGCGCCTGTTCGCGGTGCTGGAAACGCTAGACAACGGCAAGACCATCCGCGAAACCCGCGATGTCGATCTGCCGCTGGTGGCACGCCACTTCTACCATCACGCTGGCTGGGCGCAGCTGCAAGCCGAAGAATTCGCCGACTACCGCGCCGTGGGTGTGGTCGGCCAGATCGTGCCGTGGAACTTCCCGCTGCTGATGCTGGCGTGGAAAATCGCGCCGGCGCTGGCCGCCGGTAACACCGTGGTCTTCAAGCCGGCCGAATTCACCTCGCTGACCGCGATGCTGTTCGCCGACATCTGCGTGCAGGCTGGCGTGCCGGCCGGTGTGGTCAACATCATCACCGGCGATGGCCGCGTGGGTGAAGCCATCGTCAAGCACGCGGGCATCGACAAGCTGGCCTTCACCGGTTCGACCGAAGTCGGTCGTTTGATCCGCGAAGCCACCGCCGGCAGCGGCAAGAAGCTGTCGCTGGAACTGGGCGGCAAGTCGCCGTTCATCGTATTCGAAGATGCTGACCTGGATGCCGCGATTGAGGGCCTGGTCGATTCGATCTGGTTCAATCAGGGCCAGGTGTGCTGCGCCGGTTCGCGCCTGCTGGTGCAGGAATCGGTGCAGGATAAATTCCTGACCAAGCTGCGTGCCCGCATGGACAAGCTGACCCTCGGCTCGCCGCTGGAAAAATCGATCGACATCGGCGCGCTGGTCGACCCGGTGCAGAAGCAGCGTATTGAAGGTCTGGTGCAATCGGCGCGCGACGAAGGCTGCACCGTGTACCAGCCAGCGTGCGAACTGCCAGCCGATGGCTCGTGGTTCCCGCCAACCCTGATCACCGGCGCCTCGACCGCCGCCGCCGTGGCGCAGGCCGAGATCTTTGGCCCGGTGCTGGTGGCGATGAGCTTCCGCACTCCGCCGGAAGCGGTACAACTGGCGAACAACACCGTGTACGGCCTGGCTGCTTGCGTGTGGACCGAGAATATTTCGCTGGCGCTGGACGTCGCGCCTGCGATCAAGGCTGGCGTGGTGTGGATTAACACCGCCAATCAGTTCGACGCCGCTTGCGGCTTCGGTGGCTACCGCGAATCCGGCTACGGCCGTGAAGGCGGCCGCGAAGGCATGTACGAGTACATGACGGCACTGTCGGAAGATGCGCGTCCGGCCGCACCGCTGGTCGAGCCGAAAGCCAAGGCGAAAGCCGCACCGTCGACCGGCGGCGCTTTCGCCATCGACCGTACCGCCAAGCTGTACATCGGCGGCAAACAAGCCCGCCCTGACGGCGCCTACAGCCGTGCGATCCACGGTGCCGATGGCGCCTTCATCGCCGAAGTGGGCGAGGGCAGCCGCAAGGACATCCGCAACGCCGTGGAAGCCGCGCACAAAGCCGGCGGCTGGACCAAGGCCACCGCGCATAATCGCGCACAGGTGCTGTACTACATCGCTGAAAACCTGGCCGCGCGCGGCGAGGAATTCGCCGCCCGCATCGCCGCCATGACCGGCACCAAGAACGCCGAGAAGGAAGTGCAGGCGTCGATCGAGCGTCTGTTCTACTACGCCGCGTGGGCCGACAAGTACGACGGCCTGGCGCATCAGCCGCCGATGCACGGCATTACCGTGGCGCTGAATGAGCCGCTGGGTGTGATTGGTATCGTGTGCCCGAACGAGGCGCCGCTGCTGGGCTTCATCTCGCTGGTGGCGCCGGCGATCGCGCTGGGTAACCGCGTGGTGGTGGTGCCGTCGGAAGCGCATCCGCTGTCGGCTACCGATCTGTATCAGGTGTTCGATACGTCGGATCTGCCGGGCGGTGTGGTCAATATCGTTACCGGTTCGGCCGACGAGTTGGCGCGCACGCTGGCGACCCATGGCGATATCGATGCGGTATGGCGTCACGACGGTTCGGCCGAAGGCTGTGCTGAAGTGGAGCGCCTGTCGGCGGCGACGCTGAAGCGGACCTGGGTCGGTGGCGCCAAAGGCCGCGACTGGTACAGCACCGCGCAGTCGGGCGGTCGTGCCGTGTTGGCGCAGGCATCGCAAGTGAAAAACATCTGGATTCCGTACGGCGTTTAATCGCGCTGCGGGACGGCGAGGGCCGGCGCTCCGATTTTCGGGCGCCGGCCCATCGCACTTAAAAAATACCTCGATTTAAACGGAGCATTCCATGTCCTACCTACCTCAAGAGATCATCCGCAAAAAGCGCGACGGCGGCATTCTGTCGGCCGAAGAGATCCAGTTCTTCGTTGGCGGCATCACCTCGGGCCGCGTGACCGAAAGCCAGATCGCCGCGCTGGCGATGGCGGTCTACTTCAACGACATGAGCATGGACGAACGCGTCGCCTTCACGCTGGCCATGCGCGATTCCGGCGAAGTGCTGGACTGGCGCTCGCTGGACCTGAACGGCCCGGTGGTCGACAAGCACTCCACCGGCGGCGTCGGTGACGTGGTGTCGCTGCTGCTCGGCCCTATGGTGGCGGCTTGTGGCGGCTATGTGCCGATGATTTCCGGCCGTGGCCTGGGCCACACCGGCGGCACGCTGGACAAGTTCGATTCCATCCCTGGCTACACCACGGTGCCGGACAATGCGCTGTTCCGCAAGGTGGTGAAGGAAGTCGGCGTCGCCATCATCGGCCAGACTTCGTCGCTGGCACCGTCGGACAAGATCTTCTACGGCGTGCGCGACGTGACCGCGACGGTGGAGTCGGTGGCCATGATTACCGGCTCGATCCTGTCGAAAAAACTGTCGGCCGGCCTGGATGCGCTGGCGATGGACGTCAAGGTTGGCAGCGGCGCGTTCATGCCGACTTACGAGAAATCGGTGGAGCTGGCGGACAGCATCGTCAAGGTCGGCAATGGCGCCGGCATGATGACCTCGGCCATCCTGACCGACATGAACGAATCGCTGGCACCGTATGCCGGTAACGCGGTTGAAGTGCGCGGCGCGATCGACTACCTGAGTGGCAAGTCGCGTCCAGCGCGTCTGCACGAAGTGACCATGGCGCTGTGCGCCGAGATGCTGGTGCTGGGCAAGCTGGCCGCCACCGAAGAAGAAGCGCGCGCCAAGCTGCAGGCATCGCTGGACAGCGGCGAAGCGGCCGAGCGCTTCGCGCGCATGGTGGTGGCGCTGGGCGGTCCTGCCGATCTGATGGACAATCCGGACAAGTACCTGGAACGTTCGCCGATCATCGTACCGGCGCCTGCGCTGACGTCGGGTTATGCCGCGTCGACCAACTGCCGCGATATCGGCCTGGCGGTGGTATCGCTGGGTGGTGGCCGTCGCCGTGCCGCCGATCCGATCGACTTCGCGGTCGGTCTGACCGATCTGGCTGGCCTGGGCGACAAGATCGAAGCCGGCCAGCCGCTGGCGATGGTGCACGCGCGCACCCAGCAAGCGGCCGAGCAGGCGATCCGCGAAATCCAGGCGGCTTACCAGATCACCGATGCAGCACCTGCTGCCAACCCTGTCATCTATCGCACGATCCGTCCATGAATAAACAAGAACTGATCGCCGAAGCCGCCGCCGCGCGGTTGAAGGCTTACACGCCGTACTCCAACTTCAAGGTCGGCGCCGCGCTGCTGACCAACGATGGCAAGGTGTTCCACGGCTGTAACGTGGAAAACGCGTCCTATGGCCTGTGCAACTGCGCCGAGCGCACCGCCTTCTTCAGCGCTTTCGCCCACGGCTACAAGCAGGGCGATTTCGCCCATCTGGTGGTGATCGGCGAAACCGATGGTCCGATCGCGCCGTGCGGCGCCTGCCGCCAGGTGATCCTGGAATTGGGCGGCAATGAGCTGCCAGTCCTGCTGACCAACCTCAAAGGCGATATTTTCGAAACCACCGCCGCCGCGCAGCTGCCCAATGCATTCGGCGGCCAGGATTTGAAAAAGCAGTAATGGCACTCAAAAAGACGATTGATGTGCAGGCCGCCGTCGCGATCGCGGCATCCGAAGCGATTGCGGCCAAGACCCAGGGCACCTTCGGTGTCGGCGGCGTCATGCTCGACCAGCACGGAAACGTGCTGCAGTCGTTGCACAACAACGTCATCAAGGATGGTCTGGTGTTCGACCCCACCGCGCACGGTGAGCGCCAGTTGATCGACTGGTACTACGCCGAACGCGCCAAGGGGCGTGTGCTGCCGGAGCCACAGGACATCACCATCGTCACCTCGCTCGATCCGTGCTGCATGTGCAGCGGCGCGATTCTGGCCGGCGGCTTCAATGTGGTGGTGGCGGCGCCCGATCCGCAATCCGGCATCAACTACGATGCCAGCGCGGTGTTCGCCACGCTGCCCGAGCCCTTGCGCGCGCAGGCGGCCGACAGCTTCAGCTATCCGGCCATTCTTGGCTCCTCGCTGTACGCGCGCGCGGCGCTGGGCGCCACGCCGAAATCGTTCTTCATCGGGAAAACCATCTCTGAACCGACGCAAGCCTTGTGCGCGCTGGTGTTCGAGGCCACGTCGTCCGACGTGATGGCGCTGATTAATGCGGATCTGCCGCAGGATCAGCTGCTGGATCCGGCCACGCTGCCGGCCGACCATTTCATCGTCCACGCGCTGAAGCAGCAGTACCCGGATGCGCTGGCCTACCGCTGCACGCCGCACCAGCCGGACGCCGGCCTCGCGCCCTTCCTGCGGCAAGCGATGGCGCGCGACCGCGAACATGGCGGGGCGGGGGATGCGGTGGCCTTGCTGGATGCGTTCGGCAATCTGCTGCTGTGCATGAGCGGACGCATGACGCAGTCCGGCATCCGCAGCGCCTTCATGGAAACCGCGCGCGCCTACGCGCAACTGCGCTACAAGCTGCTGAATGGCGCCGGCGCGCAGCAGCAGACGGAAGTGCGGCGCTACCTCGGCCACTCCAAGTACGGCACTTTCGTGTTTGCCCAGGGACCGGACGCCAGCGCCATCAGCTATATGGATCTGGGTGCCTACGGCTCCACCATGGAAGGCCCGCTGCCACCCAACAATCCGACGCAACTCCAATACGTGCTGACCTCGATGCCAGCAGAGGAACTGCACACCATCTGCGCTGCCATGCCGCCGCTCTATCGCGACATCATTCAAATCCACCCCACCCAAGTCGCGGATGCCGCGCTGATTGCCGCGTTGTCTTAATCCGCGTAGGGATCGTAGGTGCCGATGCTCCAGACGTGGCCTTCGGGGTCGCTGCAGGTGAAGCCGCGGCCACCGTAGTCTTCGTCTTTGATGTCGAGCAGGATGCGGCCGCCGTTTTCCAGCACACGGCCGTAGACGTGGTCGGCATCGTTGACCACCAGGTAGGCGCTTTGGGTGACGTAGCCGCCGGTCTCGGAGGGCTGTTTCAGCAACTGGCCATATTCGCTGTCGAAAGCGGAACCAAGCATGATCATGCTGTTGCCGAAGGTGAGCTGGGCGTGGGCGATGCTGCCATCCGCGTTGGGCACCACGAACTGGACGTTAAAGCCCAGCGTGTCGCGCAGCCACACGATGGCGGCCGGCGCGTCGCGGTAACGCAGACATGGTATGACGCCGCAAAGCGTTTGCTTGGGTATGCTGGTCATCGTTCCCTCCCTTGAGTGAGAATAGCCAGTATACGCCGAGCCATCAGCGCCCTGCGTTACATTTGCTGGAATAAATGAGTGTGGCCGCGACTCACTTCCAGCAGCTCCGGGTGGTTGCGGATGCGGACCATTTGCCGTCCGCGCAGGTCGCGCGTGACTTCCTGAATGGCGTCGACCCGCACCAGCGTGGAGCGGTGGATGCGCCAGAATTCGTTTGGGTCCAGCTCGTCCGCCAGCTCTTTCAGCGTCTTGCGGATCAGCACTTCCGACTGTTCGGTTTGCACGCGGGTGTATTTTTCGTCGGCCTGGAAGAACAATACTTCGCGGGTGGAAATCATGCGCAGATTGGCGCCCACCACGGCCTGGATCCAGCGCAGGTATTCGGGCGCTGCCGCCGTCGGCTTGCTGTGGTGCGTTAGCAACTGGCTCAGCTGGCGCTCGATGTTGGACGGCTGATGGCCGATCAGCGCTTGCAGCCGGGTGCAGGTGGTTTTCAGGCGCTCGCCGCCCACCGGCTTGAGCAGATAATCCAGCGCACCCTGTTCAAACGCTTCGATCGCGTACTGGTCGTAAGCGGTGACAAACACCAGGTGGCAGCGGTTGAACAGCATGCGCGCCGCTTCAATCCCGGACAGGCCGGGCATGCGGATGTCGAGAAACACGATGTCCGGCTGGTGCTGGCCGGCCAGCGCCACGGCTTCGATGCCGTTGGCGGCTTCGGCCACAATCTCCAGCGCCGGCCACGCATCCTGCAAGCGGCTGCGCAATTGCTGGCGCATGCCTTCTTCATCGTCGGCGATCAGGGCGGTAGGGCGGCTCATTTGGGACTCGCGGCAAAAATGTCGGGGGCGTAGGGCACGCGGATGCTGGCGCGGGTGCCGCCGGTGAGCGGCGCTTCGATCACCAGCTGGGCGCGGTTGCCGTACTGGATGCGCAAGCGCTCGCGCACATTGGCCAGACCGAGGCCGTCGCCGGCAAAGTGGTTGAAGCCGATGCCGTCGTCGATCACGTCGACCTGTAGCATCTGGTTTTCCACGCTGGCGCGGAGGTCGATGCGGCCGCCGTCGATCTTCGGCTCCAGCCCGTGCTTGATGGCGTTTTCAATCAAGATCTGCAGCATCATCACCGGGAAAGTGGCGCTCAGCATCTCGTCCGGCACGTCGATCGACACCGCCAGCCGCGAGCGCATGCGGGCTTGCATGATGGCCAGGTAGGCGCGCGACATTTCGATTTGCCGGCCCAGCGTGCCGGCGCCCTTGGCGCGCATCTGCGGCAGCGTGGCGCGCAGGTAGTCGATCAGGTTCTGGTGGATGCGGGCGGCCTGCGGCGGATCGGTCTCGATCAACTGGCCGATCAGCGCCAGGGTGTTGAACAGAAAATGCGGCTCGACCTGGGCTTGCAGCGCCGCCATGCGCGCCTCCACCACGCGCCGCTCCATGCCTTCCTCGTCGGCATGCGATTCGGCGTCGCGCGCGTTCAGCTCGGCTTTGCGCTTGCCGCCGGCCAGAATCTTCAGGCCGGCCGAGACGGCGATAAACAACACCGCCTGCTTGGACAGGCCCAACGGCGTCAGGCTAAACAGCAGCAACAGCAGCCAGATCATCATCAGCTTGCGCCACTCGACCTGGGCCAGCCAGTCGAAGAAGCGCCACCACAGGGTGATGGCGGTGTCACCGATCTCGCGCACGATGTCCAGCAAGGTCTTGGCGTTGTTGTAGCCGGCCTGGGCCAGCTTATTCTTTTTCATTCAACATCCTTGTACGGCGTAGGGCGCTGGCGGCGGTTGAGGAAGCAGGCGCCGACCGCCAGCTTAATCAGCAGGAATACCACAAACAGCGTCAGGGCCAGCGGCAGGATCGAGCAAATGAAGGCCAGCACCAGCGCCGCGCCCAGCAGGGCTTGCGGCGACATGCGGCCGATCAGTCCGACGCCAAAGCGCAGCGTGCGCATGAAGGCTTCAAAGATTTCATTGAACAGGGCGCTTACTTTGTCCATTTGGTGTCTCCATAAAAGTGTTGCGATGAGGTCACTGTAACAAAGCGGCGGCAACTGCCGCAGCGGATTCCGATCAACTGCAATTTGGCGGGGCTGGCCGGTTATTGTGCCGGATGAACGGCGGCTTGCCAGTCGCGCCGCAACAGCCCGTAGATGATGCTGTCGGAGATTTCGTCGCCGACGAACCAGCGCTCGCGCAGATGGCCTTCACGCTGGAAATGCAGGCTTTGCAGCAGCCGCTCGGAGGCAATGTTATCAGGATGGATATCGGCTTGGATACGGTGCAGTTCCAGCGGACCGAAAGCGTGGCTGATGACCGCCGGTAGCGCCTCCTGCATGTAGCGTTGGCCCCAGTATGGCCGGCCCAGCATGTAGCCGATGTCGCAGCGGTGGTTGCGGCGGTCGAACTCGTACAGGGTGACGGTGCCGATCAGCGCGCCGGCCTGATCGCCGTCGCGCAGCACCAGCCCCAGGCGCAGGCTGCTGCCGTCCCGATAGCCTTGCAGCGTCTGCTCGATGTTGGCGCGGGCCTGGTCGGGATGGAGCCAGGCCACGCTGCTCCAGTAGCGCAGCGTCTCCGGGTCGCTAAACAGCGGGAACAAACTGTCGGCGTCATCGGCGGTGAGGAAGCGCAATGTCAGGCGCGGAGTATGCAGGGCGAAAGGCGCCCAGGAAGAGGGAAGATTATTCATATTAACTTGAATTGTAACAAACACCATTTTCATTGGCATGGAACAAATTTTTATATACAATACATACAATACAAATTTCCATGAGGTAATTGCCATGTCGATGAAACTCGCAGCAGCAGCCGTTACTATTGCACTCGCTTCCCTGGGAACCGCGCACGCGGCCACGTTGAACTTGGGTCTGAACGGCGCGAACGTGTTCACGTTGGGCAATTTCACCTCTTCCGGCTCGGATACCGAAGGTTCGATCATTGCTCGTGGCAATGTTACGCTGAGCAGCTACTCGGTCAATCAAAACGACAAGGATGCCTTGGGCCATTACTCGCTGATCGTTGGCGGCAATCTGAGCCTGACCAGTGGCTCGATCAATCACGGCGACACCTACGCTGGCCTGAGCAGCACCATCACCAGCGCCGGCGTCTATTCGACGCCGCAGGTAGGTGGCACCGCGCCGCTCAACCTGAACACGCTGGCCGCCTACGAGGCCGAGCGTTCGGCCGCGCTGGCGGCGGTAACGCCAACCACCAACGCCAGCGCCGTGGTGCAGTACAGCGGCCTGGTGGTGACCGGCACCGCCAGCAGCGGCAACCGGGTGGAAGTTATCGACATCACGGCCGCTCAGCTGTCGTCGATCAATAACTTCACGTTCAATAATCTGATCACCAGCACCATGGCCAGCCGCGCCACCAGCGACAGCTCGACCTATAGCACGATTATCTTCAACGTCAGCGGCACTACCGCCACGCTGAGCGGCGGTTACACCGATCTGGCGAATTACAACGTGCTGTTCAACTTCTACCAGGCGACCACGCTGACGCTGAACGGTGTCGGCCTGGAAGCCAGCGTGCTGGCGCCGTTGGCCACCGTGACCAATGGCGGCGGCCACATCACCGGCGACGTCATCGTCAAGGACTGGAATTCCGGCATCCAGATCAATAGCGGTAACGCCTTCCAGTCGGTGAACGTCACCGGCCTGACGGTCAGCGCCGTGCCGGAAGCCGATACCTACGCCATGCTGCTGACCGGCCTCGGTCTGCTGGGCTTTATCGGCCGTCGCCGCAAGGCTGCGGCACGCTAATCGCCGCCAGCACCATATCGACGATGACCTTCTCGGCATCGTCGAAATCCTTTTTGGTCAGCTGCTTGCGATTCAGCACCAGCGCCATCTGCGCCGAGAAATCGGCGTAGGACTGCGTCATCGCCCAGATGGCGAACAGCAGGTGGGTGGCGTTCAGCGGCGCCATCTTGCCCTCGCTGATCCACTGTTCAAACACCTCGATATCCTTGCGCACCAGCGGCACCACGCGGTTCTGAATCTGGCCGCCGTACAGCGGCGCGCCGCTGATCACTTCCATCGCATACACCCGCGAGGCCCACGGATTCTCGCGCGAGAATTTCAGCTTGGCTTGCACATAGGTGCGCAGCACTTCGCGCGGGTCCTGGTCGGCTGCGGCCAGCGTCTCCATGCGCGCCAGCCATTCGTCCAGCACCTCGTCCAGCACGCGCTGATACAGCGCCTGCTTGGTGGGGAAGTAGTACATCAGGTTTTGCTTGGACAGCCCGACCTTTTCCGCCACCATGGCGATCGAGGTGCCCTCGTAACCGAATTCGGCAAACACCCGCACCGCTTCGGCGGTGATCTCGGCTTCCAGCTTGTCGCGATTGAGCAGGCGACGATTGATTTTTACTGTCGACATATGTGCTTGAGGAAGGTTTGTAGTTGCGGGTGGTCTGCGTAGGCGACGTTGAAGCGGAACCAGATCGATTCCGGCGCGCGCAGCATGAAGAAGTCGCACGGCGACAACAGGATGCCGTGCTTGAGCGCCAGGTCGGCGATGATCTTGCCGTTCCATTCCGGCGTTGGCGCGTCGTGCCAGCCGGCGCTGACGAACATGCCGCCGCGCGGCCGCGCCAGCAGCGTCATGCCAATGTCGCGCAGACTGGCCATGGCGCGTTCGCGGCCGGCGTCCAGCTGCGTCACCAGCTTGTCCACCATGCGCTTGTAGGGGCGAGCGGTGATGGCGTGATAAACGGCGCGCTCGTTGATCTCGGAGGTGGTGAGGCCGGCCAGCATCTTCACCCGCAGCAGCTCCGGTATCAATGACGACGAGGCGCAGATCGAGCCGACCCGCAGCACCGGCGACAACGTCTTGGAAAAGCTGCCGACGCGGATCACGCGCCGCAAGCCATCCATGGCCGCCAGCGACGCCTCGCCGCGCGGCGCCAGCTCGCGGTAGATATCGTCCTCCACCAGCCAGAAGTCGAACTGCTCGGCCAATGCCAGCAGCCGGTGCGCCTGGGCGATGCTGAGCGAGGTGCCGAGCGGATTTTGCAGCACCGTGTTGACGAACATGAGCTTGGGCTGGGTCTGCGCCGCTTGCTGCGCCAGCGCTTCCAGATCCAGCCCCTGCTCGCCGCGCGGGATGCCGACCGGGATGCAGCCATGGTGGCGGATCAGCGACAGCAGATTGCTGTAGCCGGGATCTTCAACCAACACGGTATCGCCCGGCCGCGTCAAGGTGCGCAGCACCAGGTCGAAGGCGTGGGTGGCGCCGTGGGTCAGCAGGATCTGCTCGGCCTCGACCGGAAACAGCTCGTCGCTGAGCGTGGTGGCGAGCTGCTGGCGCAACGAGGGAAAGCCGAGCGGATGGCCATAGCCGCGCAGGCGGTTGGCCGGAATGCGCATCGCCTGGCGCACGGCATCGAGGATGGTGTCTTCGCCATACCACTCGGGCGGCAGCCAGCCGGCGCCCACCGGCAGTGCTTCCGACACGCCGGAATACAGCTCCGGCGTCAGCGCGTCGATGGCGTTGGGGATGATGTGCAGCGCGGCCGGCAGCAACGTCGCCGGCACCTCCTGGCGCGCCACGAAATAGCCGGAACCGCGCCGCGACGACAACAGGCCGAGCGTCACCAGCCGGTCGTACGACTCCACAACTGTAAAGGTAGAGATGCCATTACACTTGGCGAACTGGCGTACCGAGGGCATCTTGGTGCCCACGCGCAACTCCTTGCGGCCGACCATGGCGCTGATCGCCGTCACGATCTGATCCACCAGGCTACCCTTTTGTCTACGCTCGATAGCAATGCAGGGCCAACTTCCTTCTTCCATCCTCAACTCCAAAACTGTAGTGTTTTTGTTGCCTGTACGGTTGGACAGTTTGATGAATTGTGTATCTGTGCCATAGTTGTCCTGCTGTCTATTATTGCATCATCATTTTGCCAACTGGTAAATTTTTTTTACGGTTCGCCAAAAAATCCGAAAGCAGTTGTTTCATAGGAGAGATGTGCATGAACGAATCCCGACCAGAATCGATGGCGTCCTTCTGGATGCCCTTTACCAATAACCGCGACTTCAAGGCGCACCCGCGCCTGCTGGTGTCGGCCGAAGGCATGTATTACAAGGACGTGGACGGCCGCAGCATCCTGGACGGCACCGCCGGCCTGTGGTGCGTGCCGTGCGGTCACGCGCAGCCGAAAATCGTCGCCGCCGTGCGCGAGATGGTGGGGCAGCTGGACTTCGCGCCGACCTTCCAGATGGGCCATCCGGCCGCCTTCGATCTGGCCGAAAAGCTGATGGAGTACACCAACCACAAGTTCGGTCATGTGTTCTACACCAACTCCGGCTCCGAGTCGGTCGATACCGCGCTGAAGATCGCGCTGGCGTATCACAAGGCGCGCGGCGAGGCTAGCCGCACCCGCTTCATCGGCCGCGAACGCGGTTACCACGGCGTCGGCTTCGGCGGCATCTCGGTGGGCGGCATCGCCGGCAACCGCAAGCCGTATGGCGTTATGTTGCCGGGCGTGGACCATCTGCCGCATACCCACAATCTGGAGAAGAACGCCTACACGCGCGGCGAGCCGGAACACGGCGCCAATCTGGCCGATGAACTGGAACGCATTGTCACGCTGCACGACGCGTCGACCATCGCGGCGGTGATCGTCGAGCCGGTGGCCGGTTCCACCGGCGTGCTGATTCCACCCAAGGGTTATCTGAAGCGCTTGCGCGAGCTGTGCACCAAGCACGGCATCCTGCTGATCTTCGATGAAGTGATCACCGGCTTTGGCCGCATGACCACGCCGTTCGCGGCCGACTATTTCGACGTCGAGCCGGACATGATGACGACGGCGAAAGGGCTCACCAACGGCACCATTCCGATGGGCGCGGTATTCAGCAAACAGCATATCCACGACGCCTTCATGGATGCGCCGGCCGGGATTGAGCTGTTCCACGGTTATACCTATTCCGGCCATCCGGTGGCCTGCGCCGCATCGCTGGCAACGCTGGAAGTCTTCAAAGAACAAAAGATCCTCGAACACGCGGCCGGCATCGCCGCGTACTGGGCCGACGCCGTGCATTCGCTGCAAGGACTGCCGCATGTGATCGACATCCGTACCATCGGTCTGATCGCCGGCATCGAGCTGGCGCCGATCGCCGGCAAGCCTGGCGCGCGCGCGTTCGCGGCGTTCAAGAAGGCTTTCGCGGACGGCATTCTGATTCGCGTTACCGGCGACATCATCGCGTTGTCGCCACCGCTGGTGCTGGAGAAAAAACACATCGATGAACTGTTTGGAAAGTTGAGGGATGTGCTTAAAAACCTGGATTAAATAAAGGAGACAACCATGCTGGTCGGCGTCCCAAAAGAGATTAAGAACCAGGAGTCCCGTGTTGGCCTTACCCCGGCCAGTGTGAAGGAACTCATTTTGCGTGGTCATCAAGTACTGGTACAACAAAACGCCGGCGCGGCCATTGGCCTGACGGATGCGATGTATGAAGCATCCGGCGCCAGCATCGTCGAAGACGCGGCCGACATTTTCCGCCGCGCCGAGATGATCGTGAAGGTGAAGGAACCGCAGCCGCAGGAATGCGCGATGCTGCGCGAAGGGCAGATTCTGTACACCTATCTGCATCTGGCGCCGGACCCGGAGCAGACCAGGGCG
This sequence comes from Duganella guangzhouensis, assembly GCF_009674535.1. GTDB lineage: Bacteria > Pseudomonadota > Gammaproteobacteria > Burkholderiales > Burkholderiaceae_D > Rugamonas > Rugamonas guangzhouensis. The sequence continues at coordinate 59,354 of NZ_WKJK01000008.1, read as the reverse complement.
CTGGTGAAATCGGGCGCGGTGTGCATCGCCTATGAAACTATCACCGGTGCCAACGGCGGCTTGCCGCTGCTGGCGCCGATGAGTGAAGTGGCGGGGCGGATGTCGATTCAGGCCGGCGCCGCACACCTGGAGAAATCCAAGGGCGGCATGGGTTTGTTGCTGGGCGGCGTGCCGGGCGTGGCGCCAGGGCATATCGCCATCATCGGCGCCGGCGTAGTCGGCACCAATGCCTTGCAGATGGCGGTGGGCATCGGCGCGCGCGTCACCATCCTGGATAAAAACGTGGATCGCCTGCGCCAGCTGGACCTCGTGTATGGCAACCGCGTCGCCACCATGTACAGCAACGCGCATTCAATCGAGGAAGCGGTGCTGGACGCGGACCTGGTGATTGGCGGCGTACTGGTGCCCGGCGCCGCAGCACCCAAGCTGGTGACGCGCGCGATGATCTCGCGCATGAAGCCGGGCGCGGTGGTGGTGGATGTGGCAATCGATCAGGGTGGCTGTTTTGAAACCTCGCGCGCCACCACGCACGAGCAGCCGACCTTTGTGGTGGATGGCGTGGTGCACTACTGCGTGGCGAATATGCCGGGCGCGGTGGCGCGCACTTCGACCTTCGCATTGAACAACGCAACGATAGGCCATGCAGTCGCATTGGCCGACAAGGGCTGGCAGAAAGCGTTGAAAGCCAACCCGCATCTGAAGAATGGTTTGAATGTCAGCCTCGGCAAAGTCACCTATGAAGCGGTGGCGCACGGCCTTGGTTATAACTATGTAGACGCGGACAGCCTTCTGGGTTGAACCGCAAACTTGAAAGAGCATTATGGACACCATCACCCATTACATCAACGGTGTTACCGTCGATACGCAAAGCGGCCGCCATGCAGACGTGTTCAATCCCGCACTGGGCGAGCCGGTAGCCAAAGTCGCGCTGGGCACGGCGGATGAAGTCGACGCCGCCGTGCGCGCAGCGGAAAAAGCATTTCCATCGTGGGCCGCAACGCCGCCGCTGACGCGCGCGCGCGTGCTGTTCAAATACCTGCAGCTGTGCCAACAGCATGTGGATGAATTCGCGGCGATGATCACGCGCGAGCATGGCAAGACCTTTGCCGACGCGCAGGGCGAAGTGGCACGCGGCATCGAGATGGTGGAGTTCGCAGTCGGCATTCCGCAGATGCTGAAGGGGGAATTCACCGATCAGATTTCGCGCGGCATCGACGCGTGGTCGATGCGCCAATCACTGGGCGTGGTGGCCGGCATCACGCCGTTCAACTTCCCGGTGATGGTGCCGATGTGGATGTTCCCGATCGCGCTGGCATGCGGGAACACCTTTGTGCTCAAGCCTTCCGAACGCGATCCGTCGCCGTCGCTGCTGCATGCGCGTCTGCTGACGGAAGCCGGTTTGCCGGATGGTGTGTTCAATGTGGTGCAGGGCGATAAGGTCACGGTCGATGCGCTGCTCGATCATCCGGTGGTGCAGGCGGTGAGCTTTGTCGGTTCGACGCCGATTGCGGAATACATCTACTCGCGCGGCAGCGCGGCGGGCAAGCGCGTGCAGGCTTTGGGCGGCGCCAAGAATCATATGGTGGTGATGCCGGACGCGGATATGGACATGACGGTCGATGCGCTGATGGGTGCCGCCTTCGGTTCGGCCGGCGAGCGTTGCATGGCGATTTCGGTGGTGGTGGCGGTGGGTGACGCGGGCGACAAAATTGTCGATGCACTGGCAAAGCGCACCGCTGCACTGAAAGTGCGCGACGGGATGTCGTCGGACGCCGAAATGGGGCCTGTCGTAACGAACGCGGCCAAGCAGCGTATAGAGCGCTTGATTGGTGAAGGTGTCGAGCAGGGTGCGAAACTGGTGGTCGATGGGCGTAATTACAAAGTGCCGGATCGCGAGAATGGCTTCTTTGTTGGCGGTACTTTATTCGATCACGTCACGCCGGAGATGACGATCTACAAGGAAGAGATTTTCGGTCCGGTGCTGTGCATGTTGCGCGCGCCGGATGTGGGCACTGCGGTGGAGCTTATCAATCGCAATGAGTATGGCAATGGCGTTGCGATTTACACGCGCGATGGCGGTGTGGCGCGCGAATTTGTGCGGCAGATTCAGGTCGGCATGGTGGGCGTGAATGTGCCGCTGCCGGTGCCAATGGCGTTCAATAGTTTCGGTGGATGGAAGCGCAGTCTGTTCGGCGATCATCACGCATACGGTCCTGAAGGCGTGCGCTTCTACACGCGCCACAAGGCAGTGATGCAGCGCTGGCCCAACACCGCCAGCGCTGGCGCAGAATTTGCATTCCCACAGATGAAATAATCAACCAGGAACCAACATGATTCTCGAATCGCTAAGCTACCTGCCGAAATCGAAGGAAGCCAATGAATCACTGGCGAAACACTTCACTGATCTGGCACCGGCGCTGAACGCACGACAGGCCGCCATTGAATCCTCGCGCTGCCTGTATTGCTACGATGCGCCGTGCACGCGCATCTGCCCGTCGGATATCGATGTGGCCAGTTTTATCCGCAACATCCACGACGAAAATATCAACGGCGCCGCCGCCGGTATCCTCAAACAGAACATCCTTGGCGGCAGCTGCTCGCGTGTCTGTCCGACCGAAATCCTGTGTGAAGATGCCTGCGTGCGCAATCACGATGCCGAAGGCCAGCCGGTGAAAATCGGCCTGCTGCAGCGCTACGCCATCGACAATATGCAGTTCGAAGAACATCCATTCCAGCGCGCCGCCGTAACCGGCAAGAAGATCGCCGTGGTCGGCGCCGGCCCCGCCGGCCTGTCGTGCGCGCACCGCCTGGCCATGCTGGGCAACGACGTGGTGATCTACGAAGCCAAAGAAAAATCCGGTGGCCTCAATGAATACGGCATCGCCAAGTACAAACTGACCGACAACTTCGCACAGAAGGAAGTTGACTTCCTGCTGCAGATCGGCGGCATCAGCATCAAGCATGGCCAGACCTTGGGCGGTAACGTGCAGCTGAAAGACCTGCATGCGGAATACGATGCCGTTTTCCTTGGCCTTGGCCTGGGCGCCAGCAAGCAGCTCGGCCTCACCGGCGAAGAAGCGCCCGGCCTGTTGGCCGCCGTCGACTACATCGCCGAACTGCGTCAGGCCGATGACCTGAGCAAGCTGCCGGTGCCTTCGCGCGCCATCGTCGTCGGCGCCGGCAATACCGCGATCGACATGGCGGTGCAGATCCAGCGTCTGGGTGCGGACGAAGTCACGCTGGTCTACCGTCGCGGCTTCGAAGCGATGAGCGCGACCGAACACGAACAGCACATCGCCAAAGAGAATCAGGTTCGCATGCGCACCTGGGCACAGCCGCAGCAAGTACTGCTGGATGACGGCGGCCGCGTACGCGGCATGCGCTTCGAGAAAACGGCGGTGGTCAATGGCCGCCTGTCCGGCACCGGCGAGACCTTCGAGATCGCGGCCGACGCGATCTTCAAAGCCATCGGCCAGAGCATGGACGAAACGAGCATCAGCGATCCGCTGGCGAAAACGCTGAAACGCGACGGTGACAAAATCCACGTCGACGATCAGTTCCGCACAGTCCTGCCGCGCATCTACGCCGGCGGCGATTGTGTGGCGCCTGGACAGGATCTGACCGTGCAAGCGGTCCAACACGGCAAGCTGGCGGCACACGCCATTCATCACGACATCAACGGTCTGAAGGAGGCTGCATAATGGCTGACCTGAGCATAGAATTCTGCGGCATCAAATCCATCAACCCGTTCTGGCTGGCCTCCGCGCCGCCGACCGATAAAGCCTACAACGTGGTGCGCGCATTTGAAGCCGGTTGGGGCGGTGTGGTGTGGAAGACGCTGGGTGAAGACCCCGCCGCCGTCAACGTGTCGTCGCGCTACTCGGCGCATTACGGCAAGAACCGCGAAGTCCTCGGCTTCAACAACATCGAGTTGATTACCGACCGTTCGCTGGAACTCAATCTGCAAGAGATCACGCAGGTGAAGAAGGACTGGCCGGACCGCGTGATCATCGTCTCGCTGATGCTGCCTTGTGAGGAAGCGCTGTGGGCCGAGATCATGCCGAAAGTGGAAGCCACCGGCGCCGATGGCATCGAGCTGAATTTCGGCTGCCCGCACGGCATGCCGGAGCGCGGCATGGGTGCGGCCGTGGGCCAGGTGCCGGAGTACGTGGAGATGGTGACGCGCTGGTGCAAGACACACAGCAAGCTGCCGGTCATCGTCAAGCTGACGCCCAACATCACCGACGTGCGCGCGCCGGCGCGCGCCGCCAAGGCTGGCGGTGCGGATGCGGTCTCGCTGATCAACACCATCAACTCGATCACGCATCTGGATCTGGACCAGATGGTGGCGTTCCCGATTGTGGGCGGCGCCAGCACTCACGGTGGTTACTGTGGTTCGGCGGTGAAGCCGATCGCGCTCAACATGGTGGCCGAGATCGCGCGCGATCCGCAAACGGCGGGCTTGCCGATTTCCGGCATCGGCGGCATTGGCAACTGGCGCGACGCGGCCGAGTTCATGGCGCTGGGATCGGGCTGCGTGCAGGTCTGCACGGCGGCGATGCTGCACGGCTTCCGCATCGTTGAAGAGATGAAGGATGGCTTGTCGCGCTGGATGGATCAGAAGGGCTACAAGAGCGTTGCCGATTTCGTCGGCAAGGCAGTGCCCAATACCACCGACTGGAAATACCTGAACATGAACTATCAGGTGATCGCGCAGATCAATCAGGATGATTGCATCAAGTGCGGCCGCTGCTACGTGGCGTGCGAAGATACCTCGCACCAATCGATCAATCAGCTGATCGATGCGGTCACCGGCACGCGCACGTATGAAGTGAACAAAGAGGAGTGTGTTGGGTGTAATCTGTGCGAGATCACCTGTCCGGTGCAGGGTTGCATCACGATGGTGCCGCAGGATACCGGCAAGCCATACATGAACTGGACTCAGGACCCGCGCAATCCGCGTGCGGAAAATATCAAGGTGGTGGAGGCTGCATAGGTACGGAACTTGCAGTGTTAAAGCGATAACTCAACCTTTTTGGAGAACGCCTTGAGCACAGAACTATCTGGCAGCACGCAACTCTGGAACGAAGACCTGGCACCGACCACGGCGGCGCAGCGTACCTGGCGCTGGTATCACTTCTCCGCGCTGTGGGTCGGCATGGTGATGTGCATTCCGGCTTACACGCTGTCCGCCAGTTTGATCGAAGGCGGCATGTCGGGTTACCAGGCGGTGCTGACGGTGTTCCTGGCGAATGCCATCGTGCTGCTGCCGATGCTGCTGATCGGTCATGCCGGCACCAAGTACGGTATTCCGTATGCGGTGCTGGCGCGCGCCTCGTTCGGCACCTCCGGCGCCAAGCTGCCGGCGCTGATGCGCGCGATTGTGGCCTGCGGCTGGTACGGCATCCAGACCTGGTTTGGCGGTCAGATGATCTACACGCTGCTGGGCGTGATGATGGGCGGCGAAATCGGCGGCGACAAGATCGCTGGGCTGGGCATCAACGGCTCGCAGCTGTTGTGCTTCCTGGTGTTCTGGGCGATTCAGTTCTACTACATCGTGCATGGCATGGATGCGATCCGCAAATTGGAAACCTATACCGCGCCGCTGAAGATCCTGATCTGCTTCGTGCTGCTCGGCTGGGTGTACAGCAAGGCCGGCGGCTTTGGCGATCTGCTGTCGGCACCATCGCAGTTTGTCGAAGGCGGCAAGAAGGCGGGCCAGTTCTGGGCCGTATTCTGGCCTTCGCTGACGGCCATGGTGGGCTTCTGGGCCACGCTGGCATTGAACATTCCGGACTTTACGCGCTTCGCCAAAACCCAGCGCGACCAGGTGATTGGCCAGTCGGTCGGCCTGCCGATCCCTATGGGCCTGCTGGCGGCGATGGCGGTGATCGTCACGTCGGCCACGGTGGTCTTGTACGGCAAGGCGATCTGGGACCCGGTCGACCTGTCCAGCCGCATGACCGGCGCGGCGGTGCTGGTGGCGCTGCTGATTCTGTTGATCGATACCGTGTCGGTGAACCTGGCGGCGAATCTGGTCGGCCCGGCGTATGATTTCTCGTCGCTGGCGCCGAAGCAGATCAGCTACAAGGTCGGCGGCTACATCACCGCCACCATCGCCATTCTGATGATGCCGTGGAAGATACTGGAATCGACGCAAGGCTATATCTTTACCTGGCTGGTGGGCTACTCGGCGCTGCTCGGTCCTATCGCCGGCGTGCTGATTGTCGACTACTACCTGGTGCGCAAGACGGAGTTGAATGTCACCGAGCTGTATCGCGAAGATGGCCAGTACTCGTACGGCAAGGGCTGGAACATGGCGGCGGTGGCGGCGTTCGTGGTGGGCGTGCTGCCGAATATACCCGGCTTCCTCAACGCCGCTTTCCCGGCCTCCTTCCCGGACGTGTCGGTCGCGTTTAAAACGATTTATACCTACGCCTGGTTCGTTGGCCTGGCCATTTCGGCCGTGGTGTATGGGGTAATGATGAAAGGGAAAACCGTGCCCGCAGTGCGCGCGCCGGCTCACCCGTAAGGAGACGTTTTATGAAGACCATCATCCGTGGCGGCACTGTCGTCAACGCCGACCGCGCCTTCCGCGCCGATGTGCTGTGCGATGGCGACAAGATCATCGCCGTTGGCGAGAATCTGGAAGTGCCGGCCGGCGCCAAGGTGATCGACGCCGGCGGTCAGTATGTGATGCCGGGCGGGATAGATCCGCACACGCACATGAACCTGCCCTTTATGGGCACGGTGACGCAGGATGATTTCTATACCGGCACCGCCGCCGGCCTGGCCGGCGGCACCACCTCCATCATCGATTTCGTGATTCCTTCGCCGAAGCAGAATCTGATCGAGGCGTATCAGCAGTGGCGCGAGTGGGCGCAGAAGTCGGCCGGCGATTACACCTTCCACGTCGCGATCACCTGGTGGGACGAGACGGTGCACCGCGACATGGGCATACTGGTGAAGGACCATGGCGTCAACAGCTTCAAGCACTTCATGGCGTACAAGAACGCCATCATGGCCGATGATGAAACGCTGGTGAAGAGCTTCCGCCGCTGTCTTGAGCTGGGCGCGATTCCGACCGTGCACGCGGAGAACGGTGAGCTGGTGTACCAGCTGCAGCAGGATCTGATCAAGCGTGGGCTGACCGGGCCAAGCTCGCATCCGTTGTCGCGTCCTCCGGAAGTGGAGGCGGAAGCGGCCAACCGTGCGATCGCCATCGCCAATGTGATGAATACGCCGATCTATATCGTGCACGTCTCCTGCGCCGAATCGCTGGAGGCGATCACGCGCGCCAGCGCGCATGGTCAGCGAGTGTATGGCGAGGCGCTGGCCGGCCATCTGGTGATCGACGACAGCGTGTACCAGAGTGATGACCTGGAATTCGCGGCGGGCCATGTGATGAGCCCTCCGTTCCGCAGCAAGCATCATCAGGCCGCGTTGTGGCAAGGTCTGCGCGGCGGCAATCTGCACACCACGGCCACCGATCACTGCACCTTCTGCGCCGAGCAGAAGGCGATGGGCAAGGACGATTTCACCAAAATTCCGAATGGCTGCGGTGGGGTCGAAGACCGCATGTCGGTGGTGTGGGATGCGGGCGTCAACAGCGGCATGCTGACGCCGTCGGAATTCGTGCGCATCACCTCGACCAATACGGCGCAGATTTTCAACATCTATCCGCGCAAGGGCGTGATCGCGCCGGGCGCGGATGCGGACGTGGTGGTGTGGGACCCCGAAGGTACGCGTACCATCTCCGCGCTGACGCAGTTCGCCAAGGGTGGTTTCAATGTGTTCGAAGGCCGCACCGTGCGCGGCATCCCCAGCACCACGCTGGCTGCCGGTAACGTCGTGTTCCATCGCGGCGTGCTGATGGCCGTCGAGGGCGCGGGCCGCTATATCAATCGGCCGGCGTTCAAAGCAACGTCGGCACGTTAAGGAGTATGAGATGCAAATTAATGGTGACCGCCTGTGGGCATCGCTGATGGAACTGGCGCGGATCGGCGCGACGGAAAAGGGCGGCGTCAAACGCCTGGCGCTGACGGACCTCGACAAGCAGGGCCGCGATCTGGTGGTCGGCTGGGGTAAGGAAGCCGGCATGTCCATCACCATCGACCAGATCGGCAATGTGTTCATGCGCCGCGACGGCACGAACAACGCGCTGCCGCCGGTGATGACCGGCAGCCATATCGACACCCAGCCCACCGGCGGTAAATTCGACGGCAACTACGGTGTGCTGGCCGGGCTGGAAGTGGTGCGCACGCTGAACGACCTCAAAATCAAAACCGAAGCGCCGATCGAAGTCGCCTTCTGGACCAACGAAGAAGGCTCGCGTTTCGTGCCGGTGATGATGGGCTCCGGCGTATTCTGCGGCGCCTTCAGCCTGGAAACCGCCTACGCGGCGAAAGACGTCGATGGCAAAACGGTGGGCGAAGAACTGGAACGCATCGGCTACAAAGGCCCGCAAGTGCCGGGAGACCATCCAATCGGCGCCTACTTCGAAACCCATATCGAACAAGGCCCGGTGCTGGAAGACGCCGACAAGGTGATCGGCGTGGTGCCGGCCGTGATGGGATTGTCGTGGTACGACTGCGTGGTCACCGGCATGGAAGCCCACGCCGGCCCCACGCCGATGGGACTGCGCAAGGATGCGCTGCAGGTGTCCACCAGGATCATGCAGGAAGTGGTGGCGATCGCCAACCGCTACCCGCCGTATGGACGCGGCACGGTGGGCATGGTGCAGGTGTTCCCCAACAGCCGCAACGTGATCCCGGGCGAGGTCAAATTCAGCATCGACCTGCGCAACGTGAACGATGAACTGCTCAACACCATGCACGAAGAGATGCTGGCGTTTATCGACAAGACGCGTAGCGAATCGGGCCTGAAGATTTCGATCGAGCGCGTGTCCTACTACCCGCCATGCCCGTTCCATCCGGAGTGCGTGGACGCGGTGCGCAGCGCCACCGCCAAACTGGGTTACTCGACCATGGACGTGGTGTCCGGCGCTGGCCACGACGCCATCTACGCCGCCCGCCTGGCGCCAGCCGGCATGATCTTCGTGCCTTGCAAGGACGGCATCAGTCACAACGAAATCGAAGATGCCAAGGCCGAGCACCTGGAAGCCGGCTGCAACGTGCTGCTGCACGCCATGCTGGAGCGCGCACGGCTGGTTTGACCGGCGTCCTGCCTCAGGGCATACTGACTGTTCCATATCAGTATGCCCAGCTATTGCCATGCAAGGACCACACGAATCTCACGTTGAAGCGCTCCAAGGCGCCGCCTTGACCGCCACCCTGGAGAGCATTTCGGACGCGGTGCTGATCCTTGGGCATGCGTGGGAAATCCGCTACATGAACGGCAATGCCGAGCGGCTGACGCACTTGGTGCGGGCCGATGTCCTTGGTCGCAACCTGTGGGACGTGTTCCCGGAAGCGGTGGATGGGCCTTACTATCGCGCCTATCACCAGGCGGTGGAGACCAACACGCCGGTGTCGTTTGAGGAGCATTACGCGCCACTCAACCTGTGGACCGAGATCCGCGCCTATCCATCCGAACAGGGACTGACCATTTACTTCCGCGATATCAGCGGCCGCAAGGCCACCGAAGCGGAGATTCACCGGCTGGCGTTCTACGACAAGTTGACCGGCCTGCCCAACCGCCAGCTGCTGCTGGACCGGCTGGAGCATGCGCTGGCCCTGGGCCAACGCGGCGGCCGGCCTGGCGCGGCGCTGTTCATCGACCTCGATAACTTCAAGAGCATCAACGACACGCGCGGTCACGACAAGGGCGACATGCTGCTGCAGCTGGTGGCGGACCGGCTGGACGACGCAGTGCGCAGCTGCGACACGGTGGCGCGCTTCGGTGGCGACGAATTCGTCATCCTGCTTGAAGACCTGGGCATCGACGCCGCCACTTCGGCGCAGGAGATTGCGACCAAGGTGCTGCAATCGTTCCATGAACCGTTCGAAATCGACGGCGCGCAGCACTACAGCACCACCAGCATCGGCGTGGCGGTGTTCGGCCGCGAGCCCACCACCGTCGACGAAGTCCTCAAGCGCGCCGACCTGGCGATGTACCATGCCAAGGCCGAGGGCCGCAACTGTGTATCCCTCTTCGATCCCGGCATGCAGGCGCGGGTATCTGCGCGCGCCCAGCTGGAGAGCGAAATGCGGCGCGCGCTGGCGGGCGATGAATTCGTACTGCATTATCAGCCGCTGGCCAGCACTGACGGTCAGATCGCCGGCGCCGAAGCGTTGATCCGCTGGCAGCATCCGCTGCGTGGCATGGTGTCACCGTGCGCATTCATTCCGCTGGCCGAAGAGACCAATATGATTTTGCAGCTGGGTCGTTGGGTGCTGCTGCAAGCATGCCAGTTGCTGGCACGCTGGGCCGACGACACGCGCACTGCCACGCTGGAAATGGCGGTCAACGTCAGCCCGGTGCAGTTCCACCGGCCCGACTTTGTCGAACAAGTGCTGGAAGTGTTGACGCTGACCGGCGCGCGGCCGGAGCGGCTGCGGCTGGAGTTGACCGAAAGCCTGCTGCTGAAGGACGTGGAAAGCACGATATTGAAAATGGAACGCCTGCGCGCCGTGGGCGTGAGCTTCGCGGTGGACGATTTCGGCACCGGCTATTCGTCGCTGTCCTACCTGCACCGATTGCCGCTGTCGCAGCTGAAGATAGACCGTTCCTTCATCGCCGGAAGCGGCCAGCAAGGCCATGGCGAGGCCATCGTCCGCATGATCGCCGCACTGGGAAAAACCTTGAACATGTCGCTGCTGGCCGAGGGTGTGGAAACGCCGGAGCAGTTGGCCTTCGTCGCCGCCGAAGGCTGCCAGTATTATCAGGGCTATTGGTTCAGCAAGCCGCTGCCGGAGCATGAATTGACGGCGCTCATCGCGCGATCCTGATGCACACCGATCCACAGCAAGCTTATATCGACGGGAACCACCGCATGGCCGCAGGCGACTTCGCGGCGGCGGAGGCGTGTTATTTGCAGGCGCTGGCTTTGCAGCCATGGCATGCGGCGGCGCGGGCCAATCTTGGTTATCTGAAGGAGCAGCAGGGCATTGCGGCCGAGGCGGAGTTCCATTATCGGCAGGCGATTGCGCTGATGCCGGAGCACGCGCAACTGCAGCAGAATCTGGGTGCCCTGCTGTTCAAGGAGAAGCGGCTAGCAGAGTCGGAGGTGGCGACGCGGGCGGCAGTGACGCTGGCGCCGCAATCGCCTTCGGCTCTGAGTCAATTGGGTGTGCTGCTGGTGTGTACGCATCGCGAAGAGGAAGGCGAAGCGTGCTACCGGCGCGCGCTGGCGCTGGAGCCGGGCCATGCGCGCGCGCAGTTCAATCTGAGTTATCTGCTGCTGCGGCAGGCGCGCTTCGACGAAGGTTGGCGCATGCTGGAGGCGCGCTGGCAGTTCGATCATTTTCCGCTGTCCTTCGATTGTCCGTTGTGGGAAGGCGAGGCGCTGGACGGCAAGGCGATTGTGATCGGCCTGGAGGCCGGGCATGGCGACATGATCCATTTCTGCCGTTATGCGCCGTATCTGAAGGCGCGCGGCGCGGTGCGGGTGGACGTGGTGTGCCATCCAGCGCTGGTGCGCTTGTTCGCCACGCTGCCAGGCGTGGATGCTGTGCACGCGTTGGGCACCGCGTTGCCCGGCGGCTGGGATTACTGGACGCGGCCGATGCGTTTGCCTGGCATGTTCGGGACCACGCTGGACAGCATTCCGGCGGATGTACCTTATCTGCATGCGGAACCGGTGCGCGTGGCCTACTGGCGCGAGGCGTTACCGCAGCAAGGCTTGCGCGTGGGCCTGGCCTGGCGCGGCAATGCGAATTTCGAAAACGACGCCGATCGCTCGCTGCCATCGTTGATGACGCTGGCGCCGCTGGCCGCCGTGCCGGCCCATTTCATCAGCCTGCAAAAAGGCGCGGGCGAGGATGAGGCGTTGTTGCCACCGGCCGGCATGGTGCTGTATCCGATCGCATCGCAGTTGGCGGATTTTGCGGAGACGGCGGCGGTGATCGCCAATCTCGATCTGGTGATCAGCGTGGACACGGCGGTCGCGCATCTGGCCGGCGCCATGGGCAAGCCATGCTGGCTGCTGCTGCCCGACTATCGCTGCGATTGGCGCTGGATGAAGGAGCGCGACGATACGCCGTGGTATCCAGGCATGCGCCTGTTCCGCCAGCCGCGCGACGGCGGCTGGAAGCCTGTTATCGAACAGGTGGCGGCGGCGTTGCTCAGTCTCGGAAGTAGTGCAGCGCCAGATCCTCAAGCAGCGGCAGGCCGTTAGGCTGCCAGCCCAGCTGCCGCCGTGTCAGTTCGCTGGAGGCTGGGCAGTCGGCGCCAAAGAAGCGTGCCAGGAAGCCGAAGTGCGCTGCCGCTTCCTCGGTCGACAGGCTCGCCAGCGGCAGGTCCAATCCTTTGCTAATGGCGGCGGCGATGTCCCGCGTGGCCACGGCCTGTTCACCGACGGCGTGATAGCGGGTGCCGGCCACCCCATGTTCCAGCACCAGGCGATACAGGCGGGCCGCGTCGAAGCGGTGCACCGCCGGCCAGCGGTTCTGGCCATCGCCCACATAGGCCGCTATGCCCTTGTCGCGCGCGATGCGAACCAGCATGGGCACGAAGCCATGGTCGCCATCGCCATGCACCGTGGGCGGCAGGCGCACCAGCGAAGTACGTACGCCGCGCGCGGCCAGCGCCAGTGTCAGCACTTCCGAGGCGTTGCGGTGTGTGGCCGCGCCGTCCGGATTGGCGGCATCGCTCTCGGTGCCGACGCGGCCATGTGGCAGCAGCGCGCTGCCAGACGTTGTGATGAACGGCTTGCCACTGCCTGCCAGCGCTTCGCCGATGGCTTCGATGGCCTGGCGGTCGGTTTCTCCGGCGGCATTCAAGTCCTTGAAGTCGTGTATGAAGGCGGTGTGGATCACGCCATCGCAGGCACGCGCGCCGGCGGCCAGCGCATCCAGATCTTCCAGATAGCCGCGATGCACGGTGACGCCGCGCTCGCGCAAAAGGGCTGCGCCGTCGTCGCTGCGCGCCAGTCCCAGTACCTCGTGTCCTGCGGCCCGCAGTTCCTGTATCACGGCTGATCCCACCCAGCCGGTTGCTCCGGTGACGAATACTTTCATGCTGTCCTCCTTGTTGAGATGGAGGCATGATAGACGCGCATCGCCAGACGATCCATGCTATACAATCCGTATTTTCTTTGCGATCGTCCGGAAATCATGGATCCATTGTCAGATGTGCTTTCGCTGCTCAAGCCGAGCAGCTATATGGCCGGCGGCTTCGACGTGGGCGGCGAATGGGCGCTGCAGTTCCACCAGCACGAGGGCATCAAGTGCTACGCCATCGTCTCCGGCCAGTGCTGGCTGGCGTTGGAGGGCGTGCCGGAGCCGGTGCTGTTGAAATCCGGTGACTGCTTCCTGCTGCCGCGTGGCCTGCCGTTCCGCATCGCCAGCGATCTCTCGCTGCCGCCGGTGAACGCGCTGGATGTGCTGCGCAAGCGGCGGGAAGGCGGTATCGGCATCATCAACGATGGCGGTAACTGCTTCATGGTCGGCGGCCACTTCGTCTTCAACGGCAAGCACACAGGCATCCTGCTGGAGGCGCTGCCGCCGATCGCCCACGTGCACAAGGAGTCGGACCGCGATACCTTGCGCTGGTCGCTGCAGCGGTTGGCCGCCGAGCTGCGCGAACAGCGGCCCGGCCATGCGCTGATCGCGCAGCACATGGCGCACATGATGCTGGTGCAGGCGCTGCGGCTGGTGTTGGCTGAAGAGGGCGGCGGCGTGGGCTGGCTGTATGCGCTGGCCGATCCGCAGATCGGCGGCGCCATCGGCGCGCTGCATGCGGAACCGGCGCAACGCTGGACGCTGGAGCGGTTGGCGCAGCATGTCGGCATGTCGCGTTCCACGCTGGCGCTGAAGTTCAAGCAGACCGTTGGCAGCTCGCCAATGGAATACCTGACGCGCTGGCGCATGCTGCTGGCCGGCGACCGGCTGGTGCATTCCAATCAGCCGGTATCGACCATCGCGCAATCGCTGGGCTACGAATCGGACAGCGCCTTCAGCACCGCCTTCAAGCGGGTGATGGGCTGCTCGCCGCGCCAGTACGTGCGCGAGCAGTCGCCATCAGGGGCGTAAGGCGTATCCGGGCTGGCCGAATTGCCATAGCAGGAAGGAGAATACGTCGGCCCGCTCTTCCAGCTGTTGTTGTTTGGTGGCGCCGATGCCGTGCCCCGCATCGTAATCGACGCGCAGCAGCACCGGTTTGCCGCTGTCATTGGCGGCCAGCACGCGTGCCGCCAGTTTGGCGCTGTGCCAGATCTCGACCCGTGGGTCGTTAAAGCCGCCATACACCAGCAAGGCCGGATAAGCTGTGTGATCCTTGACGTTGGCCAGGGTGCTCATGGCCAGCAGCCCTTTGAAGCCGGCCTCCGTTTTGACGCTGCCGAATTCCGGGATGTTGGGAATGCCGTTGGCGGTGAATTCCGCGCGCAGCGTGTCGTTGACGCCCACGGCGGACACCACGGCGGCAAACAGGTCCGGCCGTTCCGTCATCGCGCGGCCAACCAGGATGCCGCCGGCGCTGCCGCCGTAGATCCCCAGTTTGGCGGGCTTGGTGTAGCCCTGTGCGATCAGATATTCGGCGCAGGCGATGAAGTCCTTCCAGGTATTCGGCTTGGTTTCCTGGTAGCCGCCGCGATACCACTCTTCGCCAAACACGCCGCTGCCACGCGGATTGGCAACCGCCCACACGCCGCCCTGGTTGATCCATGCCAGCCGGTACAGCGAGAAGCGCGGTTCCTCGGTTATGCCGTAGGCGCCGTAGCCGTATAGCAGGGTGGGACTGCGGCCATCCAGCGCCGTCCCTTTGCGGTACATGATGGAGAGCGGCACCATGGCGCCGTCATGGCTGCGCACCAGTACTTCGCGGGCTTCGATGTCGGCTGGCGCATCGTACAGGCCTCGCGGCTGAAGGCCGGTATTGGTCACTGTGCCATCGGCCGTGATACTGTAGATCTGGCGCGCCTGGGTCCAGCTTTGCAGATCCAGCACCACGCCGGGAAAGCGCGGATTGGCGGCGCTGATGTTGGATTCCATGTCATCGAGATTAAAGGTGCCTTCCAGCGGCAGCTTGACGTCCTGCTGCTGGGCGCCGTTCTGGTAGGTCAGGCGCGACAGGCGCTTGATATTGCCGTCGCGCGCTTCGATGTAGATCGCATCGCTGGCCGGTGCGATGGAGGTGATGACGCGATTGCCTTGCGCGACCAGCGTGGAGGTGCCGGCGTCTGGCGCATTGATGTCCAGCAGCTTGATTTCCGAACGCGGCGCCTTCAGGTGCGACAGCAGATACAGCTTGTCGTTCATGTAGGCGACATCGGTCACTTCGTCCTGATAGCCGACCAGCTTGCGCCACAATGGCTTGCCAGCTTTGAGGTCGCTGGCCCTGGTGGCATAGACCTTGAGTTCGCGCTGCACGCCATTGACGACGATACCAAATACCCAGCGCCCATCGGGGCTGGTATCGGTGAAGGGAATCTCGGCCGGCGTGATCGCGACGCCCGGCGACTTGAGGCTGAACACCGGCGCCGCCGATATTTTCAACGATGGCAGGTCGACGTGCCACACCGCCGATTTCTGGAACTTATCGGTCGCCTGCATGCCACGCTTCATTTCCTGCAACCGCACGAAGTTCAGCGATTTGCTGTCCGGAGCCCAGTCCGGCGCACCGAATTCGGCGCGCGTGAACGGCTTGCCGATATTGCGGCCGGTCTGCAAGTCCATCAGATACAGGCTGGCGCTTTCGGAACCCTGCTGCGACAGGCCGTAGGCCAGATAGCGCCCATCCGGCGAAGGCATGAAGTAATTGACGGCGTACGGTTTGCCGGCGCGCTTGGCGATTTTGTCGGGATCGACCAGTACCACCTCTTTGCCGGTCAGGCCGACGCGCATGCATAGTTTGAACTGGTTGTCCTGCGCGCCGCGATTCTCGTAAAACCATTTATCGCCCGCCGTGCGGGTCACGCTGTAGACGCGGCCCGGCACCGATGACTCCAGTTTCTTCAACTCGGCCAGCATGGCGTCGCGACCGCCGATATGCGTCAGGGTGTTGTGGGCATAGTCGCTGTGGGTCTTGATCCACTGCGCCACTTCCTTGTTCTTGACGTCTTCAAAATAGCGGTAGTCGTCGTTGACGGTGACACCGAAGTAGGTGTCTTCTACCTTGTGGATCGCGGCGGTGGGAAGGTTGTCCGCTCGCGCGGAAAGGAATAAAACGGTGAGCGAAAAAAGCTGTACGAGCTTGCTGCTAAGAGCTGCCATGACAACCTCCGGGCCGGTGAGCACATCGATCTGTTCAGGCCCGGAATTGTATGACTTTTATGTTGTCAACAAACTCACTTTTTGTCACTGTTGTAATTACGCAGGAAGTCCAGCAGCACGCGGGCGGCCAGGTCGGCGTCGTCAGCGGTCATGATCTCCAGCGGATTGTGGCTGATGCCGCCGTTGCCGCAGCGTGTGAACAGCATGGCGACGTCGGTGACGGACGCCATTTCCATGGCGTCGTGACCGGCGCCGGACAGCAGGTCGAAGCGCGGCAGGCCGGCGCGTTCGATGGCGTCGCCGAATTGCCGCATCAGGCGCGGCGCGCATGGCGCGGCGCTGGCGTCCAGCAGCAGCTGCAGGCTGGATTCGATCTGGCGGCGCGCGCAGATGGCGGCGATGCCGTCCAATACGTCCTTGACGGCGGCGCGGCGCACCGCGTCATCGGCGGCGCGGATGTCCAGCGACAGTTTGCAGGCGCCGGGAATCACGTTGACCGAGCCGCCCGGCACTTGCAACTGGCCGACGGTGCCGACCAGCGACGGCGCCTGCGCGCAGCGCTGTTCGACCAGCAGCACGATTTCGGCTGCCGCTGCGGCGGCGTCCTTGCGCATGCTCATCGGCGTGGTGCCGGCGTGGCTGGCGAGGCCGGTCAGTTCGACCAGATAGCGCGAGCTGCCGGCGATGGCCGTCACCACGCCCAGCGGCAGGTCGCGCTCCAGCAGTACCGGCCCTTGTTCGATATGGACTTCCACAAAGCCCAGCAGGTCGGCCGGATTGCGGGCGATGGCGGGGATGCGCGCTACGTCGTGGCCAGCGGCCAGCAGTGCCTCGCGCATGCTGACGCCATCGGCGTCGAGCTGCTCCAGCAGCGACAGGTCGAAGCGGCCAGTGACGGCGGTGCTGCCGAGGAAGGTGCTCTTGAAACGCACGCCTTCTTCTTCCGCGAAGCCGATGATTTCAAAGTTGAATGGCAGCCTCTCGCCGCGCGCATGCAGGCTACGCACGATGGCGATCGGCAGCAGGATGCCGAGACGGCCGTCGTACTTGCCGCCGTTGCGCACGGTGTCGTAGTGCGAGCCGGTGATCAGGGTTTTGGCGTCGTCTTCGTCGGCGCGGTAGACGCCGACCACGTTGCCGACAGCATCGATGTGCGCATCCATGCCAGCCGCGCGCATCCAGTCCAGCAGCTGGGTGGCGGTCTTGCGGTGGGCGGGCGTCATGTAGGCGCAGGTGAGTGCGCCGTCGTCGTCGCTCCACGCGGCCAGGTCTTCGCTCCATTGCATGATGGTGGGACCGAACTCCAGCTGCACCGCCAGCAGGTCGTTGATGCGCATCTCGGCGATGCGTTTTATCTGGCGCAGGCATTCCGCGATTTCATCGGCGCGCTGATTCTTCAGGCGGCGCGTGAAGGTGGCGATGATGCTCTGTCGTGTCAGTCCTTGTCCGGTCGGACCTTTGACCGCGAGGATGAAGGGGAAACCGAATTTGGCGTTGTAGTCAGCGTTCAGCTGATGCAGCGTGGCGAATTCCTCGGCGCTGCACAGGTGCAGGCCGGACTTGGCTTGTTCGCTGGTGGATTCGGCGGTGAGTTCTCCGGCCACGGCGGCCTTGCCGGCCAGCTCCGGGTGGGCGCGGATCAGGCCCAGTTGTTCGTCCAGCGTGGCGGCGCTGACCACGGCCTGCATGGCTTGCTTCAGCGCGGTGACGTTGGCGAACGGGCGCTGCACGGCGGCGCGCTCCGGTATCCATGGCGAGTGTTCGTAGATGCCGCGCAGGCGTTCGACGAAGCTGGCGGTGTCGCAGTTATTCAGGTCGGAGAGTGTCATCATGACTCCATCATAACGCGGCAGGGCCGCCACAATATATGCAGTATGCGGTAAGGTTTATATCGTCGCGCTTACTTTTGCGCCAGCGCCTTGGCGGCGGCGCCGACCTGCTCGCGCAGCCACTTGTGTTCCGGCGCCTGGTGCACGCGCTCGTGCCACAGCTGGTAGAAACGCATCGGCGGGAACTTCACCGGCACGGCGTAAGTCTTCAGGGGCATCAGCTTTTCGTAGTGACGCACGAACTGGCTGCCGGTGGTCAGCACCAGGTCGGTCTGCGCCAGCATGTGCGGGATCAGGCCGAAGTAGGCCGATTCCACCATCACGTTGCGCTGCAAACCCTGGCGCTCAAGGTAGTTGTCGATCACGCCGGTGTAGCCGGGCAGGATCTGGGTTGGCGCCACGTGCGGTAGCGTGAGGTAATCGTCCATCGTCATCTTGTCGGCCGCGGTGCGTAGCGCGTACGGACAGTCGGCGCGCATCACGCAGATGATGGGATCTTCGAACAGCTTGGACATGTGCAGGTGTTCGGGCGGTTCGTCCCAGTTGGCGATGACCAGGTCCATGTCGCCATCGGACAGCAGGCGCACGTAGTCGACACCGGGGCCAAGGCCATGGATTTTCACGCGGCTGTTGGGTGAGCCGCGACGCAGTAGCGCCACCAGATTAGGCAGGAACTGGCTGTCCAGATAGTCCGGCGCGGCGACGTGGAAGGTGCGTGCCTCTTCCTGTGGCACGAAAGGTGCCTTCTTGAGGAACAGGTTCTCGGTTTCGTCGAGAATGCGCTTTGCTGGTGCAAGCAGGCTTTCACCATGCTGGGTCGGCACCATGCCGCGCGCGCCGCGCACCAAAATGGGATCGCCGGTCAGCTCGCGCAGTTTGCGCAGCGAGGCCGAAATCGAGGGCTGCGGCTGATTCAGTTTGAGGGCGACACGGGAGACGTTTTTCTCGACCAGCAGCAGGTAGAGGATGCGGATCAGGTGAAGGTCCAGGTGTTGCGGCAAAGCGGACATGTGCAGGCTAAGTTTTATACGGGATCGGATATGTCTAATATACTCTAATGTTCATGTAGCAGGAATCAAATCCGTTTATCTTCTGTAAATTAGCCACATCTTTGACCTCTTGAAAACTACATGGAATATCTGATCCCTTATGGACTTGAATGGGCGAATCTGCTCGTACGCTGGCTGCACATCATCACCGGCATCGCATGGATAGGCGCCTCGTTTTACTTTGTGTGGCTGGATAATTCGATCCGTCCGCCGGCGCCGGGATCGGAACTGGCGAAGAAGGGCGTGTCGGGCGAGCTGTGGGCGGTGCATGGCGGTGGCTTCTACAATCCGCAGAAGTATCTGGTGGCGCCGGCCGAGCTGCCGAAGGAATTACACTGGTTTAAGTGGGAAGCGTATTCCACCTGGTTGTCCGGGATCGCGCTGCTGACCATCGCTTACTACTTCAACGCGCAGGCGATGATGATCGATAAATCGGTGGCCGACATCAGCAGCCTGCAGGCGGTCGGCATCGGCATCGGCACGCTGGTGGTGGGATGGACGGTCTACGATTTGCTGTGCCGTTCGCCGCTGGGCAAGCGCGATGGCCTGTTCGGGGTAGTGATCTTTGCGCTGATCGTCGGCGCGGCATATGGTTTGACGCATGTGCTGAGCGGGCGCGCCGCTTACATCCATGTGGGGGCGCTGATCGGCACCATCATGGTCGGCAATGTGCTGATGCTGATTATTCCGGGCCAGCGCAAGATGGTGGAGGCCATGTCGGCCGGCCGCATGCCGGACCCGGTGCACGGCCAGAAGGCCAAGCAGCGCAGCGTGCACAATAACTACTTCACGCTGCCGGTGCTGTTCATCATGATCAGCAACCACTACGCGATGACTTACCGGAACGACCACGCGTGGCTGGTGCTGGCGTTTATCATGGCGGCCGGTGTGTTCATCCGCCACTTCTTCAATCTGCGCCACAAGGGCCGCGTGGAATGGCGCTATCCAGCGATTGGCCTGGCGCTGCTGGCTGGCGTGGCGGTGGCGATTGCGCCGCCCAAGCCTGCTGCGGTAGCGCCGGCGGCAGATCCTGCGGCGGCCTTTAACGCTGTGCAGGGTGTGATTGGACAGCGTTGTGTGAGCTGCCACTCGGCGCATCCTACACAGCCTGGATTTGCGGCCGCGCCGTTGGGCGTGGCGTTCGATAACGCCGCCGAGATTCATCAGAACGCGGAAAAAATCTACAAGCAGGTGGTGCAGACCAAGGCCATGCCTTTGGCTAACCTGACCAATATGACCGATGCCGAACGGGCGCAGATAGCCGCCTGGTATGAATCCGGCGCCAAATGAAGGAACACGAAATGAGCAAGCAACAACTGGCAGAATGGATCGATGCACACTTCGATGAGGAAGTCGGCGTGCTGCAGCAACTGCTGCGCGTACCGACCGATACCCCACCCGGCAACAACGCGCCGCATGCCTACATGGTGGCGGAACTGCTACAGGGCTATGGCTGGATCACCGAGAAGCACGCGGTGCCGGAGCAGACCGTGCGCGATTACGGCATGGAGAGCATCACCAATCTGATCGTGCGCCGCCCCTACGCTGCGGGCGGACCGACGTTGGCGCTGAACGCGCATGGCGACGTGGTGCCGCCGGGCGATAACTGGACTTACCCGCCATACGGTGGGGTGATCGATAACGGCTATATCTACGGCCGCGCGGCGGCGGTGTCCAAGTGCGACTTCGCGACCTACATCTTCGCGGTGCGCGCGCTGGAGGCTTTGGGCGTGCCGCTCAAGGGGGGACTCGAACTGCACTTCACTTACGACGAGGAATTCGGCGGCTTGCTGGGGCCGGGCTGGCTGCTGGAGCAAAAGCTGACCAAGCCGGATTACGTGATCGCCGCTGGCTTCAGCTACAACATCGTCACCGCGCACAACGCTTGCCTGCAGCTGGAGATCACGGTGCATGGCAAGTCGGGCCACGGCGCGATGCCGGAAACCGGCCACGATGCGCTGCAGGCGGCGACCCGCATTCTCAACGCCATCTACGACCAGCTGCCGGAGCTGAAAAAGATCAAATCGAAGATCGCCGGCATCGATTCCCCGACCATGCTGGTGGGCCGTATCGATGGCGGCACCAACACCAACGTGGTACCGGGCAAAGTGGTGCTGAAGATGGACCGCCGCATG
Organism: Duganella guangzhouensis; assembly: GCF_009674535.1. Classification (GTDB taxonomy): domain Bacteria; phylum Pseudomonadota; class Gammaproteobacteria; order Burkholderiales; family Burkholderiaceae_D; genus Rugamonas; species Rugamonas guangzhouensis. The sequence continues at coordinate 38,007 of NZ_WKJK01000008.1, read as the reverse complement.
ATACCGGAAGAAGATCCGGTGGAAGTGGAAGCGCAGGTGCGCGCGCTGATCGAAAACGCGGTGCAGGGTGTGCCCGGCATCACGCTGGAGATCAAGCGCTTGTTGCTGTCGCACGCGCTGCGCGAACGTCCGGGCACGGAAAAGCTGGTGGCGGCGATTCAGCAGAACGCCGAAACCTTCATCGGCGAGAAGATCCCTGCACAAGGCACGCCGCTGTACGCGGACGCCCGCCTGTACGGCGAACATGGCATTCCCGCCGTGCTGTATGGCGCCGGCCCGCGCACCGTGCCCGAATCGAACGCCAAAAAGGCCGACGAGCGCCTCAAGCTCGAAGACCTGCGCAAGGCCACCAAGGTGGTGGCCTGCACGCTGTTCGACTTCCTTACTTGAGGAAGTACTTGCGCCGCAGCTCCGCCGGAATGCCCTTGGCATGCAGGTGGCGCGCTGCGGCGTTGATGGCCGGCGCCAGTGCGCGCTGGTCGGGGCTCAGGTAGATATACAGCCCCAGTTCTTCCAGCGGCTTGCCGGTGCCTCCCATGGACAGCATGGCGCGCGAGGCGGCGCTCAGGCTACCGTCGTCGTAGATGCATGCCTGGTCACGGCCGTTGATGACCATTTGCAGGCAGGCCGGCACGCTTTGCACGTCGTGCGGCTGGATGCGTGGCCGCAGCGCTTCCAGGCGTGTCTGATAGGTGTAGATGCCGCGCTTGTAGCTGACCGAGCGTGCCTGCCGGATCAGCGCTTCCCAGCTGTCGATGACCGGTTTGCCGGTGGGGGTGAAGATGTAGGTGCTGGTCAGCACGAACGGCTCTTCTATCCGCTGGTAGCGCGGGTGCTTGCTGCCATAGTCCTTGACCCGTCCCATTTCCCCAGCCAGGCTGCCGTTAGCCAGCATCGCTTCGCTGCGCCGGCCCGGCAGGTTTTGTAATTGGCAGCGCTGATGTATCTCACCGCACAGACGCTGCAAATATTCGCTGGCAAATTGGTACACGACGGAGTCGGTTTCGTGCGTGGTGCCGAAAACGAGCGTGTCCGGACCCTGCGCACGCGCGCCTGCTGTAATCGTGACGATAGCCAGAATTGGCCAACAGCGGGGCATGGGCTGTCTCCGGAATGTAAGGGGCAAAGCAAGGTGTAAAGCTTATGATAGCCGATTCGCTTTGCCGTATGATAGGCGGATGTTTGACTGAACGGCCATAGCCTGTGCATCGATACGATCTGATAAGTTGCCACGATTGCGGCGTGCTGCATCAGCGCCGCCCGCTGCGCCCGCGCGAGAAAGCGCGCTGCGTGCGTTGCCGCTCGATTCTGTATCGCGGCATCCATTCCGACGCCAACCGCATGGCGGCCATCACGCTGGGCGCGGTGTTTGTCTTTTTGATCGCGCAGTTTTTCCCCATCGTCGAGCTGGAGGTCAATGGCTACAGCAGCAGCGCCACGCTGCTGGGCGCCATCCGCGTGCTGTGGAGCGAGGGCATGCAGCTGGTGGCGGCGGTGGTGTTTTTGTTCACCATGGTGCTGCCGGCGGTGGAGCTGGGGGCGCTGCTGTACGTGACGCTGTCGCTGCGCGAGGGCCGCCGGCCGCCGGGTTTTGACCATCTGCTGCGGGCGGTGGGCCTGGCGCGGCGCTGGGGCATGACCGAAGTGCTGATGATCGGCATTCTGATTACGATTGTGAAGATGACCAGCCTGGCGCAGGTGTTGGTGCAACCTGGCCTGTTTGCGTTCGGCGCGCTGACGCTGATGCTGGCGGTGGTGGTGTCTTTCGACCCCAAGATTTTATGGAATATCGGTGAGCACTTGCCGGGACCACGACGCGCGGCGCAGCAGCCATTCCGTTACGCGGCGCTGGCCAAGGGCGCGCCGCTGCTGGCCTGCCACAGTTGCGGCCTGGTGGAATCGCTGAAACGCACGGTGCGGCATCAGTATTGCGCACGTTGCGGCGCGCGTTTGCATCGCCGTCATCCGGACAGCGTGGGCCGCACCTGGGCCTTTCTGCTGGCGGCGGCCATTCTGTACATTCCGGCCAATCTGCTGCCGGTGATGTACACCCATTCGCTGTTCGGGCAGGAGGACGACACCATCATCAGCGGCGTGGTCTACTTCTGGACCAGCGGTTCGCCGGCGCTGGCGGCCATCATTTTCGTCGCCAGCATCGTGGTGCCGGTGCTGAAGCTGGCGGCGCTGGCGCTGCTGGCGTGGACCGCGCAGCGGCGCTCGCGCTGGCGGCCGTTGCAGCGCACGCTGTTGTATCGCATCGTGGAGTTTGTCGGCCGCTGGTCGATGCTGGATATTTTTGTGATCACGCTGACGGTGGCGCTGGTGCGTTTCCAGTCGCTGGCGGTGATCACGGCCGGCCCGGGCGCGCTGGCGTTTTGCGCGGTGGTGGTGCTGACCATGATCGCGTCTATGCAATTCGATCCCCGTCTGATCTGGGATCCTGTCGATACTCACGGAGAGAAGCATGTCTGAAAACGAGAGCGGCACAGCGCCGCTGCCGGAGCCACAGGTGGAAAAGCCCAGCCGCCTGCCGTCGCTGGTGTGGCTGATTCCACTGCTGGCGGCGATTATCGGCCTGACGCTGGTGGTCAAGTCGGTGCTGGACCAGGGGCCGACCGTCACGGTCAGCTTCCGCAGTGCGGATGGGCTGGAGCCGGGCAAGACCAAGGTCAAATACAAGGACGTGGATATTGGCCTGGTGCGCTCGATTTCGCTGGCACACGATTTGTCCAAAGTGCTGGTCATGATCGACATGAGCAAGGAAGCCAAGCGCTTCACGGCGGCCGATACACGCTTCTGGGTGGTCAAGCCGCGCATCGGCGCCAGTGGCGTGACCGGGCTGAATACGCTGCTGTCCGGTTCTTACATCGGTGTCGATGCCGGCAAGTCGGAGGACACCAGTCATGAATTCACCGGGCTGGAAAAACCGCCGCAGGTAACGCGCGACGAGAAGGGCACCACATATACGCTGCATGGCGACTCGCTGGGCTCCATCGATGTCGGCTCACCGATTTTCTATCGCCGCATTCAGGTGGGACAGGTTACCGGGTTTGACCTGGAAGACAAGGGACGCGGCGTGAAGATGACGGTGTTTGTCGGCGCGCCGTATGACCAGTATGTGGGCAAGAGCACGCGCTGGTGGCATGCCAGCGGCGTCGATGTGCGACTGGATTCCAGCGGCTTCAAGGTCAACACGCAATCGCTGGCGGCGTTGCTGGTGGGCGGCATTGCGTTCGAATCGGTGAGCGGACAGAAACCATCGGCGGTGGCGCCGCAGGGTAGCGAGTTCTCGCTGGCCGACGATCAGGCGTCCGCGATGCGCGAACCGGATGGCGTGCCGGTGACCACGGTGCTGTATTTCGACCAGTCGCTGCGCGGCCTGTCGCCGGGGGCGACGGTGGACTTCCGTGGCATCGTGATGGGCGAGGTGCGCTCGGTGGGCGTGGAGTTCGATCCGGTGAAGAAGAACTTCCGCATGCCAGTGACGGTGGATATGTATCCGGCGCGGCTGGGCCGCAACTTCGCGCAGTCGATCACTGCCGATCAGGATCGCAACGCCGGGCCGCAGTTGCTGGAGAAGCTGGTGGCGCGCGGTCTGCGCGGCCAGCTGCGGACCGGAAATCTGTTGACCGGACAGCTGTATGTGGCGCTGGACTTCTTCCCGAATGCACCGGCGGTCAAGGTTGACATGGCGGCCGAGGTGCCGGAACTGCCGACGGTGCCGAATTCGCTGGATGAATTGCAAACGCAGATTTCCAGCATCGCGCGCAAGCTGGATAAGGTGCCTTTCGATGAAATCGGCAAAAACCTGCGCGATACGCTGAAGAGCGCGAACGCCTTGTTCAATCAGGTGAACGCGCAGGTGGTGCCGGAGATGAAGGATACGTTGGGCGCGGCGCGCAAGACCTTCAACGAGGCCGATCAGCTGCTGCAGAAGGATTCGCCGGTGCAGTCGGATTTGCGCGAAGCCTTGCAGCAGCTGACGCAGACGTTGCAATCGCTGAATGCTTTGTCGGATTATCTGGAGCGGCATCCGGAGTCGCTGATCCGCGGTAAGGCGGAACGAAAAGGAGAGCAGAAATGATGCGTGTCTATGCCGCCGCAGCGGCGCTGGCCCTGGCTCTGGCGGGATGTGCCAGCGCGCCGCCGGAACATTTTTACAGTTTGAGCACGGGCCTGGGGGCGGCGGCAGCGCCGGCACCGGCCGCATACTACATCGAAGTGCCGGCGGTGACGGTGCCGCAGCAGGTGGCACGCAATCAGCTGGTGGTGACACTGGGCGGCGGGCGCGTTGACTTGCTGGAGCAGGAGCGCTGGTCGCAGCAGCCGGCGGCGGAGGTTCAGCAGGCGTTGTCGCTGGCCATCACAGGCGAGCTGGGAACGGTGGACGTGTTCCGCACGCCGGCGCCGGAGGCGGCGACGGTGTATCGCATCAGCACCAACGTGCAGCGTTTCGAATCGGCGCCGGGGCAGTATGCGCTGATCGATGCGGTGTGGAGTGTGCGCAAAGTGGGGGACACGCAGGTGCTGACCTGCCGCAGCGTGGCGCAGGAAAGCGTCAGCGCCGGTTATGACGAGCTGGTGGCCGGCCACCGCCGCGCCATCACCCGCATCGGCGCCGACATTTCCAAAGCCGTGCGCGCGCTGGCGCAGGGCGCTAAGCCGGCGTGCTGATTTGGCCTGGATCAAACTCTGCATGTGAACGTGGTTTGATCTACTCTGCATCGGGCGTATATTGAGAGCTCTCTTTTTCTCGGGAGCGCATCATGTACGAAAAGGCTCAGTTATATTTCGATGGCTCCAGGCAGTTGGTTCATTTGCCGGAGGGGATGATGCTCAAAGGAAATGACATCTATGTTCGGTACGATACGTTTAGCGGAGATGTCATTTTGTCGCGGCGCCCCATGTCATGGGAAGAGTTCTTCAAGGAAGACGTCAGGGAGATTGTGCCAGCGGATTTCATGTCTCCAGCGGACCGAAACCAGGGCGAGCAGACCGCGACCTTTTTGACGATTACGGAGTAGCCAAGCGCGGAAATCCAGTGAAATTGGCTGCACGGGTGGAGAATTTTCTATTGCAGGTAATAGTGCTGCCTTGGGGTAGCAAACTGGTTCCTGTTTATGCAGCGATGCGTGTCATGCGCGAGGCTGCGGGAGCTCCGTTGGCACCGATGGATCTATTGATCGCCGCTCATGCGAAAACAATCGGCGCGACCCTCGTGACTAGCGATGCAGCATTTGGCTTTTTTTCCGCTGGACTGCAGTTGGAGGATTGGAGTCAATAGCTGATTCGCTTGCGTTCATTTCCAAGGAGCGCAGATAGGGCCAGGGGTAGATGCCGCGTTCGTGGCCGTCGCTGAAGATCAGTTGCATGCCGTAGGCGCCGACTGGGTGGATTTCTTCGATGCGGATGTCGGCTGCGGGCGCGGGCGGCGGCGGGACGTCGGCATCGGCATCGGTGCCGGCCAGCAGGCGTTGCGATTGGCAGACGGTGCATTTGCATTGCGCGCGCAGGGTGGCGTGCGGTAGTTGCTGGGTGCTGCCGTCGTCCCAGATGATGTCCAGCACGCGCTGCTGGCGGTTGTTGGTGATCTGCTGTGGGCTGTTCATCGTGTGGCTGCCTGTATCTGTGCCAGTGCCAGGCGCGCGGCTTTGCGGACTTCGGGGTCGGAGTCTTCGGCGGCCACGCTCAGCGCCGGTACGGCGGCGGCGTCGCCCAGTTCACCCAGCGCCAGTGCGGCTTCCTTGCGCAGGTTGCTGATGGTGTGGGCCAATGTTTGCACCAACGCTTCGCGCGCGGCGGCGTGGCGCAGCCGTCCCAGGCTGCGGGCGGCGCGCAGGCGGACCTGCCAATAAGCGTCTTCCAGCGCGGCGATCAGGGCGTTGCCGGCTTGTGACGCGCCGGCTGGCGGCAACGCCAGTTTGCCCAGTGTGGTGGCGGCTTCTTCGCGCACTTGCCAGGTGCTGTCGCGCAGGCCGTCGAGCAGCGCGGAAAGGACTGGCACTGCGTCGTCGATGCCGGCATAGCCCACCGCACCGGTGGCGGCGCGGCGCACTTCGGCGTCGGCGTCCTGGCTGACCAGTTGTGTCAGCGCGGGCAGGGCGGCTGGCTGCTTCAGGTAACCCAGGACGGTGACGGCTTCGCGGCGTACGGCGGCGTCGGTGTCGTTGAGCGCGGCCAGGGCTGGGGCATAGCTGCCGGCGGCGCGCAGTTCGCGCACGGCACGCAGCACGGCGACGCGCACGAAAGCGTGCGGATGCGCGGCATGCGGCAGCAGCACCGCCGCCGAAGCGGGGTGCTTCAATTCACTCAGTGTTTGCGCGGCTGCGGCGCGGACTTCTTCGTCGGCGTCGGACAGCAGCGGCACCAGGCCGGCCACGCTGTCCACGCTTTCAAATGCTTCCAGCGCGCGCGCGGCTTCGGCGCGGACGCTGGCATCGCTGTCGCGCAGCGCTTCGATGAATAGTGGCGCGTGTTCGTCGCCGTCCAGATCGGCCAGTTCCAGCACGGCGATGCGGCGCACCGCGCTGTCCGGGTGGTGCAGGCGTTCGCGGTACTGCGCGAGCTCGGCGTCTTCGTCAAAAATCGTGTTCATGTTTTCCTTAAATCGCAAATTGCAGGTTGGACGCGCCTAGTGGGGACAGGCGCTCCAGCGGCAGCTCGGCGCCGTGCGGCTGCAGCAGTTGCAGGCAGCGTCGCTTCAGCCGCGTGAAATGTTCGGACGTGACCAGCGAGGCGTCGCGCGGCCGCGCAAAGTCGACCGCGATTTCTTCGATGATGCGGCCAGGCCGTGGGCTCATGACCAGAATGCGGTCGGCCAGGAACAGCGCCTCGTCGATGTCGTGCGTGATGAAGACGATGGTGGTGCGGATACTCGCCCATAGCTGCAACAGCAACTGCTGCATCATCAACCGCGTTTGCGCATCGAGTGCGCCAAACGGTTCGTCCATCAAAATCACGCGCGGATGGTTGATCAGCACGCGGGCGATTTCCACCCGCTGCTTCATGCCACCCGACAGCTGCGCCGGATAGTGTTGGGCGAAATCGCGCAGGCCGACCATGGTCAGTAGCTCCAGCGCGCGGCGATGACGCTCGGCACGCGGAACGCCCTGCATCTTCAGGCCGAACGCCACGTTGTCGATCACACGCCGCCACGGGAACAGCGTGTGATGCTGGAACACCAGCCCGCGCTCCGCATGTGGCCCCTTCACCGCCACGCCATCGACCGCGATGCTGCCCTTGCTCGGTTGCAGATGGCCGGCCAGTGCGCCCAGCAGCGTCGATTTGCCGCAGCCCGATGGACCGATCAGGCAGACGAATTCGCCCGGCGCCACGTTCAGCGAAACATCTTGCACCGCCTCGAATGCCTGCTCGCCGTGGCCGACACGTAGCGACAGCTGCCCGATATCGATGCGGCCCAATGCCTGGTTCACGTCTCTCATGCCTTGCCCTCCTGTTGATGCCACGGCATCAGCGCGTGGCCGGCGCGTTTCACCAGCACGCTGCTGCCCATGCCCAGCGCGCCGATCACCAGCATGCCGACCACGATATCGGCGTAGTTCTGAATGGTGTACGAGGCCCAGGTGTAATAGCCGATGCCGAACTGGCCGGAGATCATTTCGGCCGTCACCAGGCAAAACCACGCCGTGCCCATGCCGATCGACAGGCCGGTGACGATGCTGGGTGCGGCGCCGGGCAGCACCACTTCGACAAAAATGGCCCACGCGCCGCCACCCAGGCTGCGCGCGGAGGCGATAAGACGCGGGTCGATCTGCTCCACACCGTGGATGGTGTTGAGCAGGATGGGAAACAGCGCGCCGGTGAAGGTGATGAAGATCATCGACATTTCGGACGAGGGAAACATCAGGATCGCCAGCGGAATCCAGGCCACGGCCGGTATGGGGCGCAGCATTTCCAGTGGCGGCATCAGCACGTCCTGCCAGCGTTGCCAGCGGCCGATGGTCAGCCCGAGCACGATGCCGACCAGCGCCGCCACCGCGAAGCCGCTGAACACGCGCCACAGGCTGGCCCGCAGGTGGCCCAGCAACTGCGGTGAGTGCAGCAACTCCCATGCGGCCTGGGCCACTTCCACCGGCGGCGGCACGTTCTGGAACGTCAGCAGGCCGAGATTCAGGTGGTGGCCTGCCGCCCACTGCCAGGCCAGCAGACAGGCCGCCAGCGAAGCCAGACGCAGGCCCCAGCGCAGCGCGTTGCGGCTGGCTGCGCGATGGATGGTGGTTGCGCTCATGGGCGGCTATCCTTATTGGCTGGCCAGCTTACGGTCGCCGGCGGCATCCAGCACGGCCGCGTAGCTGGCGACGGTGCCGCCATGCTGCTTGGCCCAGGCGTCGGCGGAGGACTTGGACAGGAAGGCGCTGGTCTCGTTTTTAGCGGTGACGAACCAGGCATCGTAGGCGAACAGTTTCAGGCCGCTGTTGCGGTCATGCGCATACACCACGCGGATCTTCTTGCCGTCCTTTTCCAGCTTGCGCACGGCGGCGAAGGCCGATTCCACGTTGGCGTAGTGACGCACCAGCGGCTCGCCGTCCACCCACACCTGCGTCAGGCGCGAGAAGTCGGTGATCGGTTTGCCGGTGGCGGCGTCCTTGGCGACCAGCGGGCGGCGCGCATAGTTCTTCAGCGCGGCGTCGTAATCCAGGTTGGCCTGTTTGAAGGCGGCGCGGATGTAGCTGTCGTCGATGAAGCTGTTGACGTCCAGATCCTGGTCGGTGCGCTTCATCAGGCGCAGCGTTTCAATCGAGGTCTTGACAGCCTGACGGTATTCCGGCTTCCAGGTGAAGTCGCGCGTCTGCAGGCCGAGCGGGCCATGGAACAGATAATCGACTTCGGCCTCGATGCCGGTCACCTTGGCGATCAGCTCACTGTATTTTTCCGGCTCGGCGGCGATGATGCGGTCAGCTTCGATGGCGGCGCGCAGGAAGGCGGTGACGATCTCCGGATATTTTTTCGCGTAGTCGGCGTCCACCAGGCTGCCGTGCAGCGTTGGCGCCTGCGCCTGCGAGCCGTCGAAGATCTTGCGGGCGAAGCCGCGATGCGGGAACAGTTCCGCGAACGGCACGAAGTCGGCGTGCGCGTCGATCTTGTTGGACTGCAGCGCGGAGCCGGCGACTTCCGGCGCTTGCGTCACCACGGTGATGTCCTTGTCCAGCTCCCAGCCCTGGGCCTTGATGGCGCGCAGCAGCATGCCGTGCGCGGTGGAGGCGAATGGCACCGAGATGGTCTTGCCCTTCAACTCGGACAGCGACTGCACCGGCGACGACTTCGGCACCACGATGCCGTTACCGCTGCCTTGCACGCTGCCGGACAAGACGCTGATGAACAGGCTTTTCTTCCCGGCCTTGGCGAAGGCGGCGCCGTTGAAGGAGCCGGGGAAGTCGGCCATGGAGCCGATATCCAGTTTGCCGGCTACCATTTCATTGGTCAGCGGCGCGCCGGAGGTGAAGTTCTTCCACTGGATGTCGTACTGGACGTCCTTGTACTTGCCGTCGTGCGGCAGGTATTTTTCCAGCAGCTTCAGTTCGCGGATCAGCAGGCCGCCGGTGGCGCAGTTGATGGTGGTGTCCTGCGTGCCGATGGCGACGCGGATGGTTTCGGCGTGGGCCGCGCTCAAAGTCAGGGTGGCGGCCAGCAGGGCAATCAGTTTCTGGTGCAAAGTCATGGTGCTTCTCCAGTCATCTTAGTAAATAAGGGATGTCGACCGTTACCGCGCCGGTCGGGCAGTCTTTTTCGCAGGGCATGCAGTACCAGCATTCGTCAAACTTCATATAGGCTTTGCCTTTGCTGAAATCGATGGCCAGCACGTCGAGCGGGCAGACGTCAACGCACACGGTGCAGCCTTTGTCGGCGATGCACAGCGCGTCGTTGACGCGCACCGGCACGCTGCTGGGTGTCAGGGCGATGGGCATGATGTTCTCCTTATGCTGCCAGTGCCGGCGCGACGATGCGCAGGCGTTGGTAAGCTTGTTTTTCCTCTTCCTCGAGGGCGATGATGTAGGGTTCCAGCGGGCGCTTGAAGCACTGCATGGCGCCGTTGATTTTCTTTACCTGCACGTGGCACAGCCAGTCGGCGTCGTTGCGGTCCGGATGATCGACGCGGTTGTGATACAAGCCCCAGCGGCTCTCGGTGCGATACAGCGAGGCGCGCGCCGCCATCTCGGCACAATCGCGGATGGCGTGAACTTCCAGCGCCCGCATCAGCTCATGCGGATTGCGGGCCGACAGCCGATCCAGGTCGGCGCGGATCGCTTCAAAGCGGGTCAGGCCGATCTCCATCTTGCGCGTAACCTTGGGCGGTTGCAGATAGTCGTTGACCATGCGCCGCAGCTTGTATTCCACCTGTGACGGCGGCAAGCCATCCGGCCGGTCCAGCGGCGCCCACACGCGCGCGCGCTCGGTCTCGACCTGGGCTTCATCCAGCGCCGGCAGTTCGATGGCGGCGCAGCGCTCGGCCGCCGCCTCGCCGGCCAGTTTGCCGTAGACGAAGGCGCCCAGCATGTAGTTGTGCGGCACGCAGGCCAGGTCGCCGGCGGCGTACAGGCCGGGCACCGTGGTTTCGGCGCGCTCGTTGACCCATACGCCGGACGCCGAGTGACCGCTGCACAAGCCGATTTCAGAGATGTGCATCTCCACCATCTGCTGGCGGTAGTCGGTACCGCGACCGGCGTGGAAACGGCCGCGGCTCGGACGCTCGTTGGTGTGCAAAATGGTTTCGATGGTGCTGATGGTTTCCTCGGCCAGGTGGTCCAGCTTGAGGAATACCGGGCCGTTGCCGCCCTGGAGTTCGTTGTAAAACTCCTGCATCATCTGGCCGCTCCAGTAGTCGCATTCGATGAAGCGCTCGCCCTTGTTATTGGTGGTGAAGCCGCCGAACGGGCCGGTGACGTAGGCGCACGCCGGGCCGTTGTAGTCCTTGATCAGTGGGTTGATCTGGAAGCATTCGATACCCGACAGTTCGGCGCCGGCGTGGTAGGCCATGCTGTAGCCGTCACCGGCGTTGGTCGGGTTTTCGTAGGTACCGAACAGGTAGCCGGAAGCTGGCAGGCCGAGACGGCCGGCGGCGCCGGTGGCCAGCACCACGCTTTTGGCGCGGATGACGTGGAAGTCGGCCGTGCGGCAGTCGAAAGCCATGGCGCCGGCGATGCTGCCATCTTCCGCCAGCAGCAACCGGGTCGCCACCAGCCGGTTGGTGATCTCGACGCGCTGGCGTTTCAGGCGGCGATACAGCACCTTTTTGATGTCGTGCCCCTCGGGCATTGGCAACACATAGGTGCCCATGTGGTGCACCTTGCGCATCGCGTAGTCGCCGGTTTCGTCCTTCTCGAACTTGACGCCCCAGCGGTCCAGCTCTTCGATCATGGCGTAGCTGTTTTCGGCGTAGGCCATCACTGTCTTCTGGTTGACGATGCCGTCGTTGGCGGTGGTGATCTCCTTGACGTACTGCTCGGGCGTGGCGAAGCCGGGCACGATGGCGTTGTTGAGGCCATCCATCCCCATCGAGATGGCGCCGCTGCGCTTGACGTGGGCTTTCTCCAACAGCAGCACGCGCAGCTGCGGATTGGCTTCCTTGGCTTTGGCGGCGGCCATCGGGCCGGCGGTGCCGCCGCCGATCACCAGCACGTCGACGGTTTCGATATGGGTTTGCATGGCGGCTCCTTTTATGGGCGGCGGTTGATTTGCAGGCGGTACTGGAAAGCGTCGCCGCGGAAGTACAGGTATTCGAAATCGAGCGGGCTGCCGTCGGCGCGGTGGGTCAGGCGTTCGATGCGCAGCACGGCGCTGCCTTGTTCGACGCGCAGCGCGTGCGCCAGGCTATCGTCGGCCAGCATGGCGTCGACCTGCAGGTCGGCGCGGCCGAGCGGGATGGCGTAGTCGTTTTCCAGAATGAGGAAGATATCGCGCGTGGCCAGGTCTTCGCGGCGCAGGCGCTCGCCGATGTCCTGCGCCAGATAGGTCACTTCCAGCGATACCGGCTCGCGGTTCAGGTGGCGGATGCGCTTGATTTCGGTGACGTCGCTGCCGACCGCCACTTGCAGCTGCTGCGCGACGTGCGGGCTGGCGGCGACGGTCTTGTGGCTGGTGACCTGGTTGTAGATTTCGTAGCCCATGCGGCCCATGGCTTCACCGAAGCCTTCCAGCTGCGTCAACTGCTGGAACGCCTTGGGCTTGGCGACGAAAGTGCCTTTGCCGGGGATCTTGAAGATCACGCCTTCCTTTTGCAGGTCGCTGAGCGCCTGGCGCACGGTGATGCGGCTGACGCCGAACACGGTACTTAGCTCGCTCTCGGCCGGCAGTTTGGCGTGGGCGAGGTAGGTGCCATCCAGGATGCGCTCGCGCAGATTCTCTTTGACCTGGGTGTACAACGGCACCGGCGACAGTTCGATGGTACGGAAATTTTTCATGGCCTCACTCTGATAGGTATAACCTGTCATAACAGGTTATGTCGAATGAGGCCGAGTCTATCGGCGTCGCAAAAACTTGGGAACGAATGAAATTGCGCTAACTTATGCGGAAAACTTATGCGGAAAATGCGGGCACTTAGTTCATCGCGGCGGCGATTTGGGCGCGCAGCCAGCTATTGGCCGGGTCGTTGTCGACGTTGGCGTGCCAGTACAGATAGACGTCCAGCGACGGCATCTCCAGCGGCAGCGGCAGGATCTGGTTGTCGAACTGCTGGTTGACGATGCGCGCCAGCCGGTCCGGCATGGTCAGCGCCAGGTCGGTTTGGCTGACCACGCGGCAGGCGGCGAAGTAGTGCTGGCAGCGCAGGCGGATGCGGCGCTGCAGGCCGTGGCGGCTCAGTTCCACGTCTTCCAGTCCGGGACCACGGCGGCGCGAGCTGGTCTGGATGTGTTCCAGTTCCAGATAGGTCTCCAGCGTTAGCTTGCGGCGCTTGATCAGCGGATGGCCGCGCCGCACCAGCACCACGGTCTGGTCGCCGGCCAACTGGGCGCGGCGGATGTCGTTCGATAGCGGCAGCAGGATGTCGATCGCGGCGTCCAGCGTGCCGGCCGCCAGTTCGCTTTCTAGCTCGCGGCGGCTGACCTGCAGCGTGTTGAGCGTGGTCGAAGGCGCGCTGTGGGCGATATTGGCCATCAGCGGCGGCAGCACGCTGGCTTCCAGCACGTCGCGCACCGCCAGCGAGAAACTGCGCTCGCTGCTGGCGGCTTCAAAGCGCGCGGCGCCGCTCAGCGTGACCTCGAATCCGCGCAGCGCGCGCCGCACCGGTTCGATGATGGAGCGCGCCAGCGGCGTTGGCGTCATGGTGTGGCCCTGGCGTTCGAACAGCGGATCGTCGAACAGCTGGCGCAGGCGGTTCAGCGCGTGGCTGATGGCGGGCTGGGTCAGGTTCATCTTCAGGCTGGCGCGGGTGATGCTGCCTTCGGTGTAGATGGCGTCCAGCACGGTGAACAGGTTGAGGTCGACCTTGGATATATGCATGAGATTTATCCATTCACATTAATTCTATTCATTTGATGAATTATAGGCCGGCCGGTAAGCTACGGGTCTTACATAGGATGCGATATGGGACAAATTTATCTGGTGCGCCACGGGCAGGCCTCGTTCGGCAGCGCCAATTACGATCAGCTGTCGACGCTGGGCTATGAGCAGGCGCGCCTGCTGGGACAGTGGTACGCCAACCGCCAGCAATCGTTCAGCCACGTGATCACCGGCGGCATGGCGCGCCATCGGCAGACGGCGGATACCTGCCTGGGCGAGCTGCCGAAACAGCAGCTGGTCGATGCCGAATGGATCACCGACGAGGATTTCGCAGAATTCGATCATCACGAAGTGCTGCTGCGGCACGTGCCGGAGTTTGCCGACGCGGTGGCGTTCAAGGCGCTGCTGGCGAATCACGTCGATCCGCCGCGCGCGCTGGAGCATCTGTTCCGCGCCGCCATGCAGCGCTGGATGAGCGGCTGGCACGACGACGAATACAGCGAAACCTGGCCGGACTTCCGCCGCCGCTGCATCCGCGCGCTGGAGCGGCTGGACACCGACACGCGCGGCCAGGAGGTGATCGTGTTCACCTCGGGCGGCGTGATCGCGACCTTGATGCAGCATCTGCTTGGGCTGCAGGACTTCCAGGTGATGGAGTTGAACTGGACGCTGGCCAATTGCGCCGTCACCAAAATCCTGCAGCGGCCCGGCCAGTTCACGCTGGGCTATCTGAATAATTACGCGCATCTGGAATGGCTGGGACAACCCGGCGCCGTCACATACCGATAAGGAGACATCACATGGATTTCGACTACAGCCCGAAAGTACGGGAACTGCAGGCCCGCCTGACGGCCTTCATGGAGCAGCACATTTATCCGAACGAGGCGGCGTTTCACGCCGAGGTGGACGCCAACCGCGCCGCCGGCAATGCCTGGGTGGCGACCCGCATCATGGAGGGGCTGAAGCTGAAGGCGCGCGCGGCCGGGCTGTGGAATCTGTTCCTGCCGGATTCCGAGCATGGCGCCGGGCTGACCAATCTGGAATACGCGCCGCTGTGCGAAATCATGGGCCGGGTGCACTGGGCGCCGGAAGTGTTCAACTGCGCGGCGCCGGACACCGGCAATATGGAAGTGCTGGCGCGTTACGGCACGCCGGAGCAGCAGCGGCAGTGGCTGGAGCCGCTGCTGGATGGGCGTATCCGCTCCTGCTTCGGCATGACCGAGCCGGCGGTGGCGTCGTCGGACGCGACCAATATCGAAAGCTCGATCGCGCGCGACGGTGACGAGTATGTGATCAATGGCCGCAAGTGGTGGTCGTCCGGCGCCAACGATCCGCGCTGCGCGGTGTTCATCTTCATGGGCAAGAGCGATCCGGATAACCCCAGCCGTCACAAGCAGCAGTCGATGATACTGGTGCCGCGCGACACGCCGGGCGTGACCATCCTGCGCCATCTGCCGGTGTTCGGCTTTGACGACGCGCCGCACGGCCACGCCGAAATCGTGTTCGACAAGGTACGGGTGCCGGCATCGAATCTGCTGCTGGGCGAGGGGCGTGGCTTTGAAATCGCCCAGGGCCGGCTGGGGCCGGGCCGCATCCACCACTGCATGCGCCTGATCGGCCTGGCCGAGCGCGCGCTGGAGCAGATGTGCAAACGCAGCCTGGCGCGGGTGGCGTTCGGCAAACCGGTGGCGGAGCAGGGCGTGACGCTGGAGCGGATCGCCGAAGCGCGCATCGAGATCGACCAAGCGCGGCTGCTGGTGCTGAACGCCGCCTACATGATGGACACGGTCGGCAACAAAGTAGCAGCCAAAGAGATCGCGATGATCAAAGTGGCGGCACCGGCCATGGCGTGCCGGGTGATCGACTGGGCGATCCAGATACAGGGCGGCGGCGGCATGGCCGACCCCTTCCTGGCCCATGCCTACGCCAGCGCCCGCTCACTGCGCCTGGCCGACGGCCCCGACGAAGTGCACCGCGCCCAGATCGGCAAGCTGGAATTAGCACGCTGGAAAGCAATGTCCTAACTTCGGGGTCAGTTCTAAAAATCGGACATTGGATCGCGAGCGATTCAATGTCCGATTTTTGGAACTGACCCCGAAGTGGACACGGGCTGGGCAGAGCATTATGCGTTGTGTGAATCTCTGAGATCAGTAAGATAAATTGGATTAATAGTTTGGCGACGGGCATGATTGCACCTGTCTCCTCTATTCTCCTCCAAGGAAATAGATTTAGCCCGCTCTCTGTAGCGGGCTTTTTTTTTGCCTTGCGTCAATGCTCGCAGGAAAGGCCGGGCCTAGAATCGGCGCATGAGCCTGCATCCTTCCTATCGCTATCCCTCTGGCGCGCCGCGCGGCGCGGTGGCGCTGGTGTTTGCGTTAATGTTGTTCATCCTGCTAGGGTTTATCGCGATGGCGCTCGATTTGGGGTGTTTGTATAACCGGCAGGCGGAGTTGCGGGCGGTGGCGAATACGGCGGCGCTGGCGGCGGCGCGTCAGTTGAATGGCAGCGCGGCCGGGGTTGTCAATGCGTTGGCGCAGGCGGCCAGCGCGGTGGCGGGGGCGCGCTATCAGTATCGGCAGCAGACTATCAGCTGGAGCGGCGCGGCGCTCAGTTTTTCCAGCGCGTCGGATGGCGTTTGGGTCGATGCCGCCAGCGCGCAGGCGGCGCCGGAGGCGCTGTTTTTCGTGCGTGTCGATACCGGTGCGCTGGCCAGCGATCCGGGAACGGTGGATGGCTTGTTCATGCGGGTGCTGTCGGCCGCGCTGGCTTCGGCGTCGGTGCGGGCGGTGGCGGTGGCCGGGCGCTCGACCATCGATGTGGCGCCGCTGGCGCTGTGCGCGCTGTCGGCCACGCCGGCCACGGCGCGCGCCAATCCGGGGCCACCGGCCAATACCGAGTTGGTGGAATATGGTTTCCGCCGTGGCGTGGCCTATGATTTGATGCAGCTGAATCCGGACGGCACTACGGCCGAGAATTTTGTGGTCGATCCGTTTACGCCGCCCGGCGCGACTGGCGCGGCCGGTAATACCGCCGTTAGTCTGGTCGGGCCGTATGTCTGTACCGGTCAGTTGGCGATGCCGCGCGTGACGGGTGGCGCGCTGACGGTGGCCAGGCCGTTTCCGCTGGCGTCGCTGTATAACCAGCTGAATGCGCGTTTCGATCAGTACAGCGGGGCGCTGTGCTCGTTTGTGACGGCGCCGCCGGATACCAATATCAAGTCGTATGTCTATAGCAGCGCGGCGCCGTGGATGACGGTGACGCCGGCCGCGCAGGGCGCGCAGTCGTCCACCAGCGGCGGCAAGCTGTGGACGGTGGCCGATCCGCTGCCGGCGCCGACCGGCAATACGGCGGCGATGTACGGGCCGCTGTGGGCGTATGCGCGGGCGGTGCCTTACAGCAGTTATGTGGCTGGCGCAGCGGAACCCAGCGCTGGCTATACGCCGTTTGCCACCGGCGATTGGGCCACGCTGTACGCGCCGGGGCTGCCGGTGGCCAAGACCACGTATCCGAGCGGCACGCTGACGCCGTACAAGACCAGCAGCGGCAGCTTTTTTCTGGCGCCGTCGAGCGCGCACAAGGGTGTGGCGGGACGGCGGGTGCTGAATGTGCCGCTGCTGGCGTGTCCGGTCAGCGGCGGTAGCGCGACGGTGCTGGCGGTCGGCAAGTTTCTGATGACGGTGCCGGCCACCGCCAGCGCCTTGTATGCCGAGTTTGGCGGGGTGGCGGCGCCAGCCACGCTGGGCGGCGGCGTGGAGTTGTACCGATGAGGCGCCGGCGCGCGCGGCGTGGGCTGGCGGCGGTGGAAATGGCGCTGCTGCTGCCGCTATTTGTGTCGCTGCTGGTGTTTCCGCTGTTTCTGGGGCGGGTGTTCTGGCATTACACGGCGATCGAGCGGGCGGCGCAGGACGCGGCGCGCTATCTGTCGCGGGTGCCGCTGGGCGATATGAATAATCCGGCGCGGGCACCGGCGGCGGCGGCGGTGGCCGGCCAGATCGTGGCGGCCGAGTTGGCCGAGCTGTCGCCGGGCAGCATTCCGTACGGTTTGACCACGTTGTGCGATGGGCAGATCTGTATCGGGGTGGTGACGCCAAGCACGGTCACGGTGAATATTCAGCTGTATCTGGAGGACACCAGTTTCAGTTGGCTGACCTGGCAGCCGCTGCCGCTGGTGGTGGAAGCCAGTTATCCCTATATCGGGAGGTGAGCATGCGTGGGGTGGTGACGGCCGAGTTCAGCATCGTGCTGGTGTGGTTCATGCTGCTGTGCTGCGGCGTGCTGGAGCTGGCGCGCGTGCTGTATATGTTCAATACGCTGCAGGCGGTGACGCTGCGCGCCGCCAGCGCCGCCGCGCATACCGATTTTGCCGATGCGGCGGCGTTGGCCGTGCTGCGGCAGCAGGCGCTGTTGCGCGATGGTGGCGGCGGCCTGCTGTTGGGGGCGCCGGTCAGCGCGGCCTATGTGCGCATCGATTATCTGGCGCTGACCAGCAATGGCGCGGCGATGACGCCGATCGCGGCGGCGGCGTTGCCGGCCTGTCCGGCCAACAATCGCCTGGTCTGCATGAAGGACCCGTATGACGCCAGCTGCATCCGGCTGGTGCGGGCGCGCATCTGCGATCCGGCTGACAGCGGCGAGTGCCGCGCGGTGCTGTATCAGCCGCTGTTTTCCTTCCTCAGCTTGCCGCTGACGCTGCCCACCGCGACCGCGATCGCGGCCGCCGAGACGCTGGGCGCGCTGCCGGGGGCGGCGCCTTGTCCCTAGCTGTGGCCGGGCCGGGTGAGCGGCAGCCACAGCGTGAAGCGGGTGCCGCCGGCGTCCGACTGCCAGTCGACCCGGCCGTCCAGCGCGGCGGCGCGGCGCTGCTGGTTTTGCAGGCCGCGGCCGCCGCCCTGGCGCAGCGCGTGGGTGACGTTGAAGCCGGCGCCGTTGTCGATGATGTGGACTTGCACGCCGTCGGCACCGGCGTTGGTGTCGACCCGGATTTCGCTGGCGCTGGTGTGGCGCAGGATGTTGGCGATGCTTTCCTGGACGATGCGCAGGATGTGCAGCGCGCTGGACGGATTGAGCCACGGCAGCGCCGGGGTTTCGCGCACGGCCCACAGCAGCCGCACGCCGCTGCCTTCCAGTCGCGGTTCGAGCCGGAAGCGCAAGGTGGCCAGCAATAGCAGCAGGTCGGCCTCGACCGGTTCCATCGAGTCGATGGTCAGTTTCAGGTCGTCCAGGCAGTCCTTGAGGATTTGCGCCACCCGCGCTTCGCCCAGGCCGCCGCGCTCGACCGAGCGGATGGCGCCGATCAGCGAGGAGCCGAGGCCGTCGTGCATGTCTTGCATCAGGCGCTGGCGTTCGTCGCTGATGGTCTGGCGCAGTTCGATGTCGCGCAGCCGCTGGTGGCTGGCTTCCAGTTCGGCCTCGCGCCGCGCAAGCCGTTCGGCCAGGCTGGCGTTGACGCGCTCGACTTCGACGATGGCGGCGACGTAGCGCCGGTACATCAGCACGCCGAAGGTGATGAAGCACACCGCCGGCGTGTAGGCACCCAGGTACCAGCCTTCGGCGCTGATGACGTTGTTTTGCAGCAGCCAGTCGCTCATGCCCATCAGGGTGCAGGCGACGATGCCGTACACCACCAGCCGGCCCTCGGCCGAGTGGCGCCAGGCGCAGATGCCGCCGACCACGCAGGCCAGCGCGCTCATCATCGGCGCCACGATGTAGATCAGCGGCGTCACGGTTGGCATATTCGGCAGCAGCGCCAGCGCCGGCAGCGTCAGCACGCCGATCGCCAGCGTCACCGTCACCAGGAGCCGGGTCAGCCAGGCCAGCGGCCGCTGGTGCAACTGGCACAGGAAGTAGTGCACCGCCAGCACCAGCCAGAACAGCGAGTTGACGGTGAGCCAGGCGAACCAGCCGTTTTCGACCGGCAGCTCGATGTAGAAGTGCAGGCCGCGCAGGAAAGTGGTGACGGCCAGGTTGAAGAACAGCAGGTAGGCGATTTCATGCTGGCGGCGCAGCCATACGCATAGCGCGAACACGCCGACCGCCAGGAAGGCGGCGCTCAGCATGGCCGGCAGTTGTTGCTGCAGCCACAGCCGCACATGGTAGCGGGTGCGCAGCGCTTCCTCGGGGCCGAGGTGCAGCGTGGAGACGGCGGTTTGCGAGGCTGGGCTGTGTTCCAGCCGCAGCAGGATTTCATGCACCGGCGGCGCGCCAGGATCGGCGGGCAGCGTGAACCAGAGCGGGGTGCGGGTGCTGTTCCACGATGGGCCGCTGATTTGCGCCTGGTGCGCCAGCCGGCCGTTGACGTAGACCGCGATGGTGCCGTCGGTTTTGACGCGGGCGCCGTACAGCGCCAGGCGGCGCGCCTGCGCCGGCAGGCCGTCGACGCTGACTTTCAGCCAGGTCACGCGCACCGTCGGCACGGGGGCGGCGCTGGCGCCGGCGCGGGCCTGGCGCAGCAGTGCGATCGAGGGGCCGAACGGCAGCGACACCAGCTGCCAGCGGGCCGGCAGGCTGGCGCTGTCGAGCTCGCTCGGCGGCGGGGTGGTGGCGGGCGCCTCGGTTTCCTGCCAACTGGCCTGGGTCAGCAGCAGGCTGGCGGCCGGGGCGTCGCCGCTGTCGTTGTCGAGGTAGAGCACGATGGCGGTCAGCAGCACCGCCAGCGAGAACAGCAACAGCAGCCTGGCCGGCAGGCGCGACGGGGTGTCGCTCAAGACAGCAGTCCCTGGCTGCGCGCCTCGAAGATGGCTTCGGCCTTGGAGCTGACTTTGAGCTTGCTGTAGATGCGGCGCACGAAGGTGCGCACGGTGAAGTGCGACAGTTGCATCAGGCCGGCGATTTCATGCACGGTGAAGCCCTTGGTGATGTAGTCCAGCACTTGCCGTTCGCGCTGCGACAGCAGCGGCGCTTCATCGCTGGCGGTGTCGGCGGCCGGATCGGCGCTGTCGACGGCGGCGGCGCTGGCCGGCGCGCCCGGGGTGGGGCGGAAGCGCGCCAGCACCTGGCGCGCGATGATCGGGCTGATCGGGCTGCCGCCGTTGGCCAGGCTGCGGATTTCATCGCTCATGCGCGACGGCGAGCTGTCTTTCAGCAGGTAGCCGGCGGCGCCGGCCTCGATCGAGCGCATCACATGGGTTTCGTCGCCAAAATTGGTGCTGACCATGATGTTACAGCTGGGCCAGTGGCGCGCGGCGGCGCGGATCACTTCGATGCCGGAGCCGTCCGGCAGGCCGAGGTCGACCAGCAGCACGTCGGCCGGCGGCCCGGCCAGCAACGCCAGTCCTTCCGCCTGGGTGCCGGCGCGGCCGATCAGGCGCATGTCGGCGGCGCTTTGCACCACCAGGCTGAGGGCGCTGCTGAAATCCGGATCGTCCTCGACGATGGCGACGTGGATGGTGCGGCTGGTATCGGTGGGTTCGGTCTGCTTCATGCGGCCATTTTACGCTGGATGCGGACACCGCAAGGCGCTCAAGCGGGCCGTGTAGCACTTTCGTGCTACATACAATGGCGGGGCCGGCAACATAGAATGAAGCTAGTTTTATTTGCCTGTTTTTTAACTGTTGTTTCCATGCACACGACCGACATCCTGCCACAGCCGCGCACCCGCTGGCGGCGCCCCTTGCTTGAATTATCCCTGACTGGCCAGCCACGTTCGTGGCAGGTGCGCGAGCAGCGCTATCGCTGCCAGGGTTACGGCCGCGCGCGCTGGGGCATGGACATGGCGGCGGTGATGACGGTGATCGCGCGCGAGCATCCGAAAGCGCAGGCCGGCATGCGTCATGAATTCGACCGCCTCAGCGGCGAGGAATGGTTTGAACTGGATCTGCCGGCGCTGCCGCCGGGGCCAGGGCCGGCGCGTTTGCGCTATGTGTTTGACGCCGAGTACGGCCGGCTGTGCGAGGTGCATTTGCACTGGATCAGCGGCGGCGATCCGTCGCAGGAGCAGCGCTTGCCGCTGGTGCAGGCGGCGACGCGGCTGGCCGGCGACTTGATGAGCTACCGCTGGTCTGGCCTGACCACGCTGCGCGGCGCGGTGCGCGGCCATGGCGCGTTGCTGCTGTTTTCCGGCCGCGACGAGGATGGCGCGACGGTGGAAATCAGCCTGGATGGCGTCGCGTTCGACGTCGAGCGGCCGGACCAGCCGGGGCGGCCGGAGCACCGGCCGGCGCCGCGCGGGCCGGCGGCCTTGCGGCTGTCGTATCTGGCGGCGGCGTGGGTCAAGCTGGAATAGCACACTGGTAGTGCCAGCTGTATGCGCATACAGTATAATTCTGGCATGACGCATCCCGCACAAAACGGCTTCATCCTGACCCGTCACTGGCGCGACACCGCCGGCGGCACGGAGATCGATTTCTGGCTGGCGACCGACGCCGGGCCCAGGAAAGTCCGCCTCACCGCGCAAACCTCGGTGGCTTTCGCCGAGGCCGGGGTGCGCGCGGCCATCGAGGCGCAGCTGGCGCCGACGGCCGGCATCGAGTTGCGCGAGCTGCAACTGAAGACCTTCCAGCAGCAGCCGGTGCTGGGGGTGTACGCGTCGCGCTACAAGCAGCTGACCGCGCTGGAGCGCACGCTGCGCGACCACGGCATCAAGCTGTACGAGGCCGACATCCGGCCGCCCGAGCGGTATCTGATGGAGCGCTTCATCACCGCCGGGGTGCAGATCGAGGGCGGCCACGCCAGCGGCAGCGTGATCCACAATTGCAAGCTGAAGCCGGCGCCGGATTACCGGCCGGCGCTGAGGATGGTGTCGCTCGACATCGAGACCAGCGCCTACGAGGATTTGTATTCGATCGCGCTGGAGGGCTGCGGCCAGCGTCAGGTGTATATGCTGGGCGCGGCGCCGGAGGGCGCGGCGGCGGTCGATTTCGATCTGGAGTACTGCGCCACGCCGCGCCAGCTGATCGAGCGTCTCAACGGCTGGATGGCGCGCCATGATCCGGACGTCATCATCGGCTGGAACGTGGTGCAGTTCGACTTGCGCGTGCTGCAAAAGAATGCCGACAAACACAAGGTGGCGCTGGCGCTGGGACGCGAGGGCAAGGCCATCGAGTGGCGCGAGCATCCG
Source organism: Duganella guangzhouensis (assembly GCF_009674535.1). GTDB lineage: Bacteria > Pseudomonadota > Gammaproteobacteria > Burkholderiales > Burkholderiaceae_D > Rugamonas > Rugamonas guangzhouensis. The sequence goes on along the minus strand of NZ_WKJK01000008.1, from coordinate 15,494 downwards.
GGCAAGCAGGGCTATCTGTTTGCGCCGCTGCCGGGGCGCATCATCCTGGATGGCATCGATGCGCTGAAGGCGGCGTCGTGGCTGTTTCCGTCGTACAGTCTGCAAAACGTGGCGCAGTCCATGCTGGGCGAGGGCAAGGAGATCGGCGACGATTACGACAAGATGGCCGAGATCGAGCGCCGCTTCCACGACGACAAGCCGGCGCTGGCGCTGTACAACCTGAAAGACTGCGAGCTGGTGACGCGCATCTTTGCCAAGGCCAATCTGCTGGCCTTCATGATCGAGCGCGCCACCGTGACCGGGCTGCAGGCCGACCATCTGGGCGGTTCGATCGCCGCTTTCAATCATCATTATCTGCCGCGCATGCACCGCGAGGGTTATGTGGCGCCGAACGTGGGCGACGTCAATGGCGGCGCCTCGCCGGGCGGCTTTGTGATCGACTCCAAGCCGGGCCTGTACGATTCGGTGGTGGTGCTGGATTACAAGAGTTTGTATCCGTCGATTATTCGTACTTTTCTGGTCGACCCGGTCGGGCTGATCGAGGGCGAGATTGCCGAGGACGCGGCCGAGGTGGTGGAGGGCGTCAACGGCACCGTGTTCTCGCGCGACAAGCACTGTCTGCCGGCTATCACCACGGAACTGTGGAAGCAGCGCGATGCCGCCAAGCGGGCCAGGAACGAGCCGCTATCGACCGCGCTGAAGCTGTTGATGAATTCCTTCTGCGGCGTGCTGGGCGCCAGCGAGTGTCGCTTCTTCAATCCGCGGCTGGTGTCGTCGGTGACGCTGCGTGGCCACCAGATGCTGAAGCAAACCCGCGAGCTGGTGGAGGCGCGCGGCTATGACGTCATCTACGGCGACACCGATTCGATTTTCATCTGGCTGAAAAAAGAGTACCCGAACGATGAGGCGCTGGCGATCGGCGCCGGGCTGGCGGATTACATCAACGATTGGTGGCGTACCATGCTGAAGGAAAAGCACGGGCTGGAATGCCATCTGGAGATTGAGTTCGACACGCACTATGCCAAGTTCTTCATGCCAACCATCCGTGGCACCGACATGGGCAGCAAGAAGCGCTACGCTGGGCTGACCATCAACAGCAAGGGCGAAGAGGAAGTGATTTATCGCGGGCTGGAGGTGGCGCGCAGCGATTGGACGCCGTTGGCGCAGCAGTTCCAGCAGGGGCTGTTCACGCGCATTTTCAAGGACGAGCCGTATCAGGATTTCGTGCGCGATTATGCGCAGAAAACCCTGTCCGGCGATTATGATGATTTGCTGGTGTACCGCAAGCGGCTGCGGCAGCCGCTGGACGAATACAAGGTCAATGTGCCGCCACAGGTGCGCGCGGCGCGCATCGCCGACGACTACAATCAAGCGCAGCGTCGCCCGTTGCGTTATCAGAACGGCGGCTGGATCAGCTATGTGATGACCACTGGCGGTCCGGAACCGCTGGAGGTGGTGCGCTCGCATATCGATTACGAGCATTATCTGAGCAAGCAGTTGCAGCCGATTGCCGATTCCATTCTGCTGCCGATGAACGATAGCTTCAACAGCCTGACCACGGCGCAAGCCAGCCTTTTTTAACGGAGACGGTATGAGCGAATTCAAGAAACTGCATGACGGCAGCAAGTTGTTGCATTTGCCGAACGCCTGGGATGCGGGCAGCGCGCGTTTGTTCGAGAGTCTGGGCGCGACGGCGATCGCCACCACCAGCGCCGGCGTGGCGTGGGCGCAGGGCTATGCCGACAATGATCATCTGCCGGTGGAGCGCGCGGTGGCGGTGGCCGCGAATATCGCGCGGGTGTTGACGGTGCCGCTGTCGGTGGATTTTGAAAATGGTTATGCGGCCGATCCGGCGCAGGTGGCGGCCAATGTGGCGCGGCTGATCGATGCGGGTGTGGCTGGCATCAATCTGGAAGATGGGGCGGATGCGCCGGCGCTGGTGGCGGACAAGATCCGCGCCATCAAGGCGTTGGGCAAGGAGCTGTTCATCAATCTGCGCACGGATGTGTATTTGAAGGGGCTGGCGCCGGAAGGCGAGCGCGTGGCCGAGGTGCTGCGGCGCGCGGCGCTGTATCGCGAGGCTGGCGCGGATGGTTTGTTTGTGCCGGGCATTTGCAAGGTGGATGAGATCAGCGCGGTGGTGGCGGGCGCCGGGCTGCCGGTCAATGTGATGGATTGGCCGGGCTTGCCATCGGCCGAGCAGTTGCATGCGCTGGGCGTGGCGCGGCTGAGCGCCGGTTCCGGTATTCCGCAGGCATTGTGGGCGGTGGCGGCCGGCATGGCGCGCGATTTCCTCGCCACCGGCAACGCCGGTCCGCTGATCGCGCAGGCCATGCCGTATGGCGATCTGCAGGCGCTGTTCCTCAAGCCGCAGGGCTGACGGCGCGCGCCGCCGGTCGGTTTATTCGAACGCCACGTCTTCAATCCGGAAGCGGAATTTGCGGCGCTCGGGCAGATCCCAACCCTCGCCGGGCGTGGTGTCGCGTGGCTGGCCGCACGGATGAGTCGCGCCGGCCAGCAGGCGTTGCGCGTGGTGCGGGCGAACGCGTGCGCGAACTGGTTGGGCGTCACGGCTTTGCCGTTGTGGATGATTTCGTCACCGACTACACGCGCGTAGTTGTGTTCGCCGTAGCTCCATGAGCGGATCTCGGTGCCCTCGGGCAGGAACAGTGTTTTCCATTGGTAGCCGCGCACGCTGGCAGGGTCGCTGCCCTTGGCCAGTTGCGTCTGTTCGCGCAGCCATAAGTCGATGGCGCTGTTGATCGCGGCGGAGACGTCTTGCGCGCCGCCACGGATTTGAAGCTGGCTGATCAGGCGGAGCAGGGTATCGGTGTCTACCTGCACGGTCACTGTGGATTTCATCCTATTTCTCCCTCTGCTTTTCCCTATTTAGACCTGCTTTCCCCTGCAAAGTTCAGTGCAGGGGAAAATCGAGAAAAGCAGGGGAAAATAGGAGAGAAAATAGGAGGTTTGCCACAGGGAGTGGGGAAGGGAACCCCCTGTATATACCCCGCCGTCCGTAATGGCGATGGATATGCTCGCGGCCATAGAAACATACAATCGCTTGCAATTTGCATGTCTGGTATAACAAGAAACGTTCGATGAATTACAGACATGGCGCCTCGCCCCCGCGCTGCCGCAGTGAACCCTGTTCAGGAGCTGACCATGCGCGCCTTTTTGAATCTCCGTCTGTTTACCAAACTGATGCTGTCGTTTGCCGTGGTACTGCTGTTATGCGTGGGCCTGGGCAGCTTCTCGGTGGTGCAACTGGCCCGGGTCAACGCGACTTCCACCGATCTGCAGACCAACTGGATGCCCAGTGTGCGCGTGCTGCTGGAGATTAAATACGACATCGCCCGCTACCGCTCGCAGGAAGCGCAGCACATCTTGTCCGAAACCCCGGCCGACATGGACAAGTACGAAAAGCGCATGGGCGAATTCGCCGACAAGCTGAAGAAGCACCGCGCCGAATATGAAAAGCTGATCACCGAACCGGAAGAGCGCAGCGGCTACGCCGAATTCAGCCGACTGTGGGATAAATATCTGGTGCAAAGCGCGGAAGTGATCAAACTGTCGCGCCAGGAAAAGAACGCCGAAGCGCGGGCACTCACGCGCGGCGACGCGGCCACGCTGTTCAACCAGGCATCGGACATCATGGAGCGGCTGGCGGTCATCAACATCGATGGCGGCAACAAGGCCAGCGAGCTGGGCGACGCACTGTATGCCTCGGCGCGCTGGTGGATCATGGGCATCGTGGTGGCCTGCGTGGCGCTGGGCGCGATCCAGGCGGTGTGGATTTCCGGCCTGATCGCGCGGCCGCTGGAAAACGCGGTGCACATCGCCCAGACCGTGGCCGCCGGCAACCTGACCAGCCAGATCGTGGTCAGCACCACCGACGAAACCGGCCAGTTGCTGCAAGCGCTAAAAGAGATGAATGACAATCTGCAGAAAATCGTCGGCCAGGTGCGGCAGGGAACGGACGTGATTTCCACCGCCGCCAGCGAAATCGCCACCGGCAATCTGGACCTGTCGGCGCGCACCGAACAGCAAGCCAGCTCGCTGGAAGAAACCGCGTCGTCGATGGAGGAGCTGACCTCCACCGTCAAGCAGAACGCCGACAACGCCCGCCGCGCCAACGAGCTGGCGCACTCGGCCTCCGGGATCGCGGTGCAGGGCGGCGACGTGGTGTCGCAGGTGGTGCAGACCATGGGTTCGATCAACGCCTCGTCCAGCAAGATCGTCGACATCATCGGCGTCATCGACGGCATCGCGTTCCAGACCAACATCCTGGCGCTGAACGCGGCGGTGGAGGCGGCGCGCGCCGGCGAGCAGGGGCGCGGCTTCGCGGTGGTGGCGTCCGAGGTGCGCAATCTGGCGCAGCGCTCGGCCAGCGCGGCCAAGGAAATCAAGAGCCTGATCACCGACTCGGTGGCGCAGGTGGAAGCGGGCAGCAAGCTGGTGCACCAGGCCGGCAAGACCATGGAGGAGGTGGTGGCCAGCGTGCGCAAGGTGTCGGACATCGTCGCGGAAATCACCACCGCCGGCAAGGAGCAGGAGGTTGGCATCGAGCAGATCAACCAGGCAGTGGCGGAGATGGATACCGTCACCCAGCAGAACGCCGCGCTGGTGGAGCAGGCGGCTGCGGCGTCGGCCTCGATGCAGGAGCAAGCCGAGCAACTGGCACGGGTGGTCAGCGTGTTCAAGCTGGAGGCCAGCGAGCGCGCCGCGCCGTCGCGTGTGGCGGTGGCGCCAGCACCGGCGCGCCTGCCCGCCAAGGCGGCTCAGCCGCCGGTCCAGCTGGCGATGGCGCGCCAGCCGGCCAAGACCGCGAAAGCCGCCGCCGCCGATTGGGAAGAGTTCTGACCGGCAGGCCGCAGTCAGGCCACAGTCAGGCTGGAGTGTGCTACTGTGCGACAACTTGCACCCGCTCCGCCTGATTTATGAAACAGCCCATCTCGTCGTCCCGCTTGAATCTCTACATGGTTATCGGCGCAGTTTGCCTGCATGGGACGATGATGATGGTGAACGAGCTGTTCTTCCGCCGCACCGAGTTCATGCAAGGCATCGGCTGGATTTACCTGCCGGCGGGGACCAGATTGCTGTGCGTGCTGATGTTCGGCTGGACCGGTGCGCTGGGCTTGCTGATCGCAGGCTGGCTGGCCTGTTACTGGTACTACTTCCCGGGCGAGCTATTGCGCGCCACCAGCGGCGCCATTTGCGGCGCGCTGGGGCCGTATCTGATCTACCTGATCGCACAACAACGCTGGGGCTTGCGCAGTTCGCTGAGCAAGCTGACGCCGCAGCGGCTGTTGATCTGCGCGCTGGGCTGCGCCTTTGCCAGCCCGCTGCTGCATCACCTGTGGTTTGCCCTGCATGGCGAGCTGGGATTGCTGCCCGGTTTTCCGGTCATGTTCATCGGTGATCTGATGGGCAGCCTGATCGTGGTCTACACCGCCAAATACGCGCTGTCCCTGTTGCCGCTGCCGCAAGGCGCGCGCTAGAGGGGCTATGCTAGAATTTGCCGCAGCACCCTCCCTTCATCTCACCCTATGACCACTGCCAAGCGACCTGCCGATCTCTACCTGCGTTTCCTGCAGCTGGCTGAAGCCTTGCGTGGTCTGCCGTCGTTGCCGCCGCTGGACCCGCTGGAAGAACGCATCCTGGCCATCATTGCCCGTGCCGGCCAGGAGCGGCAGCGCTTGTCGGTGCGCGACATGATGGCGAAAAAAGACCTGGGCGCCCCCGCCACCCTGCATAGCCGGCTGACCTCCATGCGCGAAAAAGGCTGGATCATGCTGAGCGATACCGAAGATCCGCGTCGCAAGCAAATCGAGCTGACCCAGGCCGCCTTGCTGCACTTCGACAAACTGTCGAAGTGCATGGTGCAGGCCGCGCAACAAATCTAATTCCTCAACGAAATATATTGCACACCAGCCACTCTGCGGCTAGACTGTTCTAAAAATTAGAACATAGTTTGTTGCGCGCGATCGTCGCACAAACAAGACGGGTTAATTCTCTCCAATAATCACAATATTTCAAAAAATATATTTGTTATCACAGACTGAATGCGATCGCATTGAATCTGGTTTCAGTATTTTAAAAAAATAAAATTCAGAAAAAATAGTTGCCGTTTGGAAAAGCTGGCTTGTATAATTTTCTTATGAAAATCACTAAAATAATATCGTTCCTGCTAGGGATGCTGTGTTTTTCCTGCCAAGCGTGGGCCACCGATGTTTCCGTCGCCGGATTTGCCTTTGCCGGCGATTTTCAGAGTGCCGCGCAGCGCTTCCCGCGGGCCTATCGCCTGTTCACGCTGCGCCAGGGATCGGAGAATATCCAGGAGCGTTATTCCGCGATGGTGGCGGAAAAAGCCGGTGCGATTAATAACCCGCAATTCCACTTTACCCGTGCCGGCATGGTGAATCTGCAGGCCGACCGCGCATTAATGGCGGCGCTGGTGTTAACCGGTGAAACCGTGGTGACCGAGCATTACGGGAATTATTACAAGACCTTTGTCAATCTGCGTGCCGACACGCTGATATTTGATTATAAAAATCAGACCATCGTCCGCAACTGCCCGGTCAACGTGGTGCTGTTCGACGCCACCACGCAAGCGCCGAGCGAAGAACGCCTGAGCGGTTTTGTCGACAATCTGATCCGCCGTCCGGATGAAAAAGGCTTGATCTCGCAGTTCGCCCAGTGCCTGCAGCGCGCCACCCTGCCGGGCGACAACGTCCGCACCCTGCAAGTGCGCAAGGGCGAGGTCAGCGCCGAAGCGCTGGCCGCCTTCCCCGAAATCCTGCGCAACAACCCGGCCACGGTGCAAGCCATGCTGGCCGACACCCTGGGCTCGGTGCTGTCGTCGCGGCTGGGACTGTCGATGCTGCCGAGCAGCATCGGCCACACCGGCGGCGTGATGTCGCTGCGGCTGGAAAACGGCGACGACATCAAGCTGACGCTGCCGTCCGGCGACTATGTGTTCGACATCAAGCTGAACAAATTCGCCAAGCTGAAGACCGCCGAAACCAGCGTCAGCACCACCTATGTGTACGGCGCCTATATGTCGCTGGGCTTTTCGGAGCCGCTGATGAATACCGCCTTCATCCAGACCGACCTGAAGAACGGCGAAGTCGCCGTGTTGCCGACCGGGCAGGTCAATAGCGACGACTTCTCGGCCTACCAGGACGCGGTGCGCGGCCTGTACACCAAGTTTGCCGACGCGCTGGCGCAGCCCGCCGCGGCATGGATCAAAACCGCGGCCTCGGCCAAGGATATCGAGGCGCAAATGGCTGTTGCGCGTGACACCTTAAGGAAGATTAAATGAAAAAAAGCCTGTGGATGCTGATGCTGTTGGTGTGCCCGCTGCTGGCGGCGGCGCAAGTGGTGCAGGTCAAGGGCGTGGGCACCGTGACCTATACCAGCACCCCCACTCCGGAACTGAAGGAAAGCGCCTACGTCAAGGCGCAGATGGCCGCCATCGAACATTACTTCGACGAGCGCGGCGAGGCTGAAATGCAGAACTTCGCGGCGGTGCAGGACAAGATCCAGGAAAACATCGAGAAATACATCAGCAACACCGTGGTCATCAACGAGCAGGACCAGACCAGCCTGCGCAAATATTCGGTCGCCATCCGTGGCGACCTCAGCCTGACCAAGCTGAATATCCTGCTGCGCTCGGCCAGCAACGTCAGCAAGGCGGCGCACGGCGAGAAGTCGCAACTGGTGTATCTGTTCGTCGGCCGCGAGGCGGCCAGCGTGCGCAGCTTCGAGGCCCGCGTGCTCAAGCGGGTCGAGGCCGAAGCCACCAACAGCGGCAGCGCCAAGGGCACCCAGCGCGCCGCGCTGCAAGTCGAAAGCGGCGGCAGCAGCCAGCAAAAGGCCGACGAGGTCAATTTCCGCCTGCTGCCGCTGACCAACGCCAGCACCGCCATCAGCAGCCAGTTCTCGCAGGGCGGCTTCGAGGCCACCGATTCCTCGTTCGTCATCAGCGACAGCGATTTCAAGACCGCGAGCAAGGATTTCTCGGCCGGTAACGACCTGGCGCCGGCCACCCAGCGCGCGGTGGTGGCCACGCTGCGCAAGAACCGGGTGCCGTTCTTCGTCACCGCCACGCTGGACGTCGGCGCGGTGGACAAGGACCCGGTCAGCGGCCTGGCGCGGGTCGCGGTCACGGTCACGGCCAGGGTGCTGGACTTGCGCGGCAATTTCCCGCGCGAAGTGGCCTCGGTGCCGGCGGTGCAGCTGTACGGGGTGGCGCCGGACAACGCGATGGCGCGCGACAAGGGTTTGAAAGACGCCGCCACGCTCGCCACGCGCGAGGTGATCAGCCGCCTCAACGCCGCCGGCGTGCAATAACGATTCTCACGGGCGCGCTCACCAGCTGACGGGGCGCGCTGTATCTGATAAGTCGGCAGGAGAGGGATCTATGAGCAGCAAAATGATGGCGGCCGTGGTGGCCATGGCAATCGCGGCAATGGCCGTGCCGGCGCACGCCCAGTTGGGCGGCTTGAGCAAAGCGCTGGGCGGCGGCAACAGCAGCAGCGGCAGCGTCAGCGCGGAATCGCTGGTGAAAAGCTATGTCGGCGGCACCCAGCAAGTCATGAGCGCGGACGTCAACTTCCTCAAGGCGCTGGGGCTGAAAGACCAGGCCGACAAGACCGAGCTGGCGGCCAAGAACCTGACCACCGGCGCCACCGTGTCCAGCATGCAGGACGCGGCCCAGGTGCAGACCGACAACAGCAAGGCGCTGGACGCCGCCATGAGCGGCAACAAGGTCGCGCTGTCGGCGGAAAGCAAAAAGAATTACACGCTGGGCCTGGTTGACCTGGTCAAAGGCATCAAGAGCTACACCGGGGTGGCCGGCGACGTCAAAGGCTTCAAGCCGAGCGTCAGCTCGCTGGGCGCCGGCGCCGCTGCCGCCGCCTACGTGGTGAAGTCGCTGCCTGACAACATGAGCTCGCTGAAAAACACGCTCAAGCGCTCGCTCGACTTCGCCAAGGAAAACAAGATCGAGATTCCGGCCGACGCCACCAGCCTGCTGTAATCCCGTCCCGCCGTGGGGCGGCCGTGGCCGCTCCCGGCGCATGTCGCCACCCCACCATCAGGAACCACCATGAATCAGATGTCCGACAGCCCGGCCACGCAAAAGCGCGGCGCGATCCACAAGTGTCCCAGCTGCGGCGCCCAACTGGCGGCATTTGTCTCGGCCTGCGAGGCCTGCGGGCATGAATTTACCGATATCGAAGCCAACCGCTCGATCCTGGCGCTGACCCAGCGCTTCGAGGACATCGAGCGCGAAGCCGATGAACGCGGCCTCAAGGGCCGCCACCGCGAGCAAGCCATCGTCACCAAGCGCGCGCGCGTGATCCGCGACTTCCCGGTGCCGAATTCGCGCGAAGACTTGCAACAGCTGATGTTCTTCATCCAGCCCAAAATCGTCGCCAGCGTGCAGCCCGATCCCAACCTGGAGGATTGGCGCAGCAAATTCCTCGAAGTGCTGAACCGCGCCCGCAACGCCTACCGCAACGACGCCGCCGCGCTGGCCGAGTTCGACCGCGTCGAAGCCAGCCTGCAAAGCAGCGTCGGCCAGGACTTGCAGATCAAGGCCAAGCGCAACCCGCTGCTGTTCGCGCTGCTGGGCGGCGTGGTGATTCTGGGCGGGATCGGCGTGGTCAGCTCGCAACTGGACAGCCACAAGGCGCAGCAGTGCGAAGACCAGTACGTGCAGGCCGCGCACGACGAGAGCGCGCGTCTGCGCATCGTCGCCGGCGAGGCCGACCAGCAGTACCGCGGCAAAAACTACAGCGCGGCCCAGACCGCCGCCGCCAAGCTGCGCTGGGAACTGGCCGACGGCAGCTGCAAGCAGAGCGACAACCAGCAGGCGCGCAGCCTGTGGGACGGCAAGCGCGCCGAGCTGAGCGCGCTGATCGCCGGCGCGGTCGCGGCCGAACAAGCCGCCGTCAACGCCGCCGCCGAGCGCGCCACGGCGGAAAAAGTCGCGACCGAGCAAAAGAGCGCCGAAGTGGCCCGCATCGCGGCCGACAAGGAAAAAGCCCGCGAAGTCGAAAAGAAGTGGTAAGCACCAGATAAGTAAAGGACGACTGGACATGGGTTTTTTTGGCAAAAAAAATGAAGGCGGCATGCTGGACGTGATCCGCTGCGACGAAGAAAAATACCTGATCTGGAAGTGGCGCCCGAGCGGCGCCGCCAACAGCACCAACAAGGAAAACGCCATCCGCTGGGGCAGCAGCCTGCGCGTCAAGGATGGCGAGGTGGCGGTGTTCGTCTACAAGCAACAGGACGGCGCCACCCAGGACTTCATCGAGGGACCGTTCGACGAAACCATCAAGACCGCCAACTTCCCCATCATCTCCAACCTGATCGGCCTGGCCTATGCCGGCCAGAGCCCGTTCCAGGCCGAGGTGTACTTCATCAACCTGCAGGGCCAGCAGGACTTGCCGTTCGGCGTGCCGTATTTCGACGTGTTCGATCCGCGCTTCATGGACTTCCCGGTGCGCATGGCGGCGCGCGGCGCGATCAAGTTCAGCATCACCGACTACCGCGCCTTCATCAAGCTGCACCGCCTGGTCAACTTCGACCTGGAGCAATTCCGTGTGCTGGTGCGCGACGCGGTGCTGAAATACGTCAAAGGCATCATCAGCAACATCCCGGCCGACCACGGCATGCCGGTGCTGCAGATCGAGCGCAAGCTGCTGGAAATTAACGACCTGATCGCGCCGCGACTGGCGCAGGCGTTCAAGGACGATTTCGGCGTCAACCTGGTGCGCTTCGACCTCGCCACCATCGAAGTCGACAAGGAAACCCACGAATACCAGCAACTGCGCAGCATCACCGCCGATCTGGAAATCGCCATGCGCCAGAAGCAGAACGAAGTCAGCCTGCGCAATCTGGACCAGACCCAGGAAATCAACGCCATCAACATGGCGGAAACCATGCGCATCCAGCGCGAGGCCAGCGAACGCTTCCAGACCTTGCAGACCCAGAGCCAGCACCTGGCGGCACACCAGATCAACCAGCAGACCCAGGTGCTGAGCGCCGCCGCCGCCAGCCTGGGCGACATGAGCGCGATGCCGCTGGGCGGCGGTGGCGGTTTCAACCCGGTCGGCATGATGACCGGCATGGCGGTGGGCGGCGTCATGGGCGGCCAGATGGCCAATATGATGACCGCGGCCGGCCAGACCATGCAGCAACCGCCGCCACCACCGCAAACGCTGTACAACGTCAGCGTCAATGGCGTCAGCACCGGGCCATTCAATCTGGTCCAGCTGCAGGAGCAGGCGCGCGGCGGCCAGCTGACGCCGCAACAGCATGTGTGGAAGGCCGGCATGGCCAACTGGGAACTGGCCGGCCAGGTGGCCGAACTGGCGCCGCTGTTCGCGGCGGCCCAGCCGCCGGTGCCGCCACCACCACCGCCACCACCCGCGCTGTAAGCAACCGGAGCCGACATGAGCGACGATAACTTTTATTCGGTGCAGCGGCTGGTCGAATTCGGCATGGGCGTGGCGATCGCGCGCCAGATGAGCGAATCGATGCAGGAAGCGCTGCGCCAGACCCACATCCCCGGTTCCCACACCGCGCCGTTGAGCGCGCTGGCGCGGCTATACCACGTGCTGCTGGACGGCAAACCGGCCGGCCCCTTCAGCGAGCGCGAGCTGTTGCAACTGATCGTGGCCGGCAAGCTCACCAAACAAAGCCATGTCTGGAAGCCCGGCATGGCCCAGTGGCAGCTGGCCGAGCAGGTGGCCGACGTGCTGCGGCTGGTGGCCTTGGCGCCACCCCCATTTCCCTCGGAAGGAGCATGATGCGCATCCACGCAGTCAACTTATTAATCGCCCTGCTGATCGCCGGCCTGCTGACGTTCGGGCTGGTCTCGATCGACAGCAACGCCATGAAGGGCACCATCGGCGTCGGCGCGTTTGCCTTCCTGGCCAGCACGCTGGCGCTGGCCATCGGCGTCAGCTTCGAGGGCGGCCGGGTCGGCGTCAACGTGCGCATGCTGTCGCTGCTGTTCTTTGCCGGCGACCTGGTGCTGAACCTGATCTTCGCCTACGCCGCGTTTGCGCAATCGACCTACGTGGTGTGCTGCGGCATCTTGTTCCTGCTCTACGTGCTGCTGGCGCAAGCGCTCTACACGGCGCGCCAGTAAGCGGCTCAGCGTTAGTCAACGCACTTACCGCCGCGCGCCGCGCGGGCATGATCGAAGCGTCCATTTTGCACGGAGGCCATCATGCCACGCGGAGCCAGCCCCAAACGCGAGCGCGAATATAGCAAGCTTGAAAAAAAGTTCAAGCAGGAAGGCCGCTACCCGGGCCGCGAGGACGAGGTGGCGGCGCGCATCGTCAACAAGCAGCGTGCCGAGAGCGGTGAAACTAAAAAATATCAGCACCGGCCGGTGAAGCGCTCGGCCTCGCGCCGCAAGAGTCGTAGCCACCGTAGCGGCAGCCGACGCGCCAGCGCGCGCTGAGGCGGACGTGGCGGCACAGCGTCGCCGCAGGGCCGCCGCATCGCCGTCGCCGCCGCATGACCGCCAATCGCGGCCATCGCTCTCATAGTTAAAATTTTCTTGCCTCACGCCAACGTCGCGGTTACATTACGACATCCCCCGCCGCTGCGCCCCATCCCCCGCCTGCCGGCCCCAACCGAGCGCCACATCGCGCCGTCGCTCCGGATCACTGCTCTTTCATCGTGACATCCCGGGCTCTCTCAGGACCAAACCACCATGACCGATCTTTCCGCGACTGCGGCGCCGGCCGCCGCATTGCAACGCGCCGCCGCGATTGCCACCGCCATCGACCTGACCCAGGGCGTGATCGAATACGATCCGGACGGGCGCGTGCTCGACGCCAACCAGAATTTCCTCGACATCGTTGGCTACTCGCGCGAGCAGCTGGTCGGCCGCGATCATCGCATCTTGTGCAGCCAGGAATACATCCATTCCGAGGCATATGGCGAGCTGTGGCGCCGGCTGGCGCTGGGCGAGGTCGAGAAGCAGGGCGTGTGCGTGCGCCTGAGCAGCGCTGGCAAGCCGTTGTGGCTGTATGGCTCCTACAACCCGGTGCTGGACGACGACGGCAAGGTGATCAAGGTGATCCAGCTGGCGGTCGACGTCACCGAGCCGAAAACCCGCGCCGCCGACCACGAAGGCAAGATGTCCGCCATCGACCGCGTGCACGCGGTGATGGAGTTTAATACCGACGGCACCATCCTGTCCGCCAACGACAATTTCAGCGCCATCTACGGCTATAGCGCCAGCGAAGTGGTGGGCAAGCACCACCGCCTGTTCTGCGACCGCGACGACGTGCAGTCGGAAGACTACGCCGACTTCTGGCGCCAGCTGGCGGCCGGCGGCTGCCAGGTCGGCAAATTCCGCCGCCGCACCAAGGACGGCCGCCGCATCTGGATCAGCGCCTCGTTCAACGCCGTGCTGGGGCCGGATGGCCAGCCGCTGAAGATCGTCGAATACGCGTCCGACATCACCACCATCATCCACGGCAACCTGGAATTCGAAGGCAAGGTGGCGGCGCTGAACCGGGCCCAGGCCGTGATCGAGTTCGACCTGGAAGGCCGCGTCATGCAAGTCAACGACAACTTCCTCGACGCCTTCGGCTACAGCCGCGAAGAATTGATCGGCCGCTCGCACGACCTGCTGTGCGAGCCAGCCTTCACCCAGTCGACCGAATACCACAGCTTCTGGCGCCACCTGGCCGGCGGCGGCTACCACGCCGGCGAATACAAGCGCGTGACCAAGGATGGCCGGCCGATCTGGATCCAGGCCTCCTACAATCCGATCCTGGACGACGAGGGCCGCCCGATCAAGGTGGTCAAGTTCGCCACCGACATCACCGAGACCAAGCTGCGCAACGCCGAATACGCCGGCCGCAACGCCGCCATGGACCGGGTGCAGGCGGTGATCGAGTTCGACCTGCAGGGCCGGGTGCTGAGCGCCAACGACAACTTCCTGGCCGTGGTCGGCTACCAGCTGGACGAAATCAAGGGCCAGCACCACCGCATGTTCTGCGACGCCGAATACGCCCACTCGACCGACTACCTGACCTTCTGGGAGCGGCTGGCACGCGGCGAATTTCACGCCGGCGAATTCCACCGCCGCAGCAAGAGCGGCAAGGACATCTGGATCCTGGCCTCGTACAATCCGATCTTCGACGGCGACGGCAAACCGTACAAGGTGGTCAAGTTCGCCACCGACATCACCGAGCAAAAGCGCATGCACGCCGACATCAAGGGCAAGCTGGACGCGATCGGCCGCTCGCAGGCGGTGATCGAGTTCGACCTGCGCGGCCAGGTGATCTCGGCCAACGACAACTTCCTGCGCACGCTGGGCTACACCGCCGACGACGTGCTGGGCCAGCACCACAGCATGTTCTGCGCGCCGGCGCTGGTACAAAGCAGCGAATACCGCCACTTCTGGGCCAATCTGGCGCAGGGCATGTACCAGTCGGGCCGCTTCCTGCGCCGCGCCCGCCATGGCGCCGAGGTGTGGATCCTGGCCACCTACAACCCGATCCTCGACTTCAACGGCAAGCCCTACAAGGTGGTCAAGTTCGCCATGGACATCACCGACCAGGTGCAGCGCGAACAAGCCATCACGCAGAAAGTGCAAGCCATCACCCAGCTGCTGAACGGGCTGACCAACTCGATCAACGAAATCGCCCGCGGTTCCGAGCGCTCCAGCGGCCTGGCCGGCCAGACCCAGAACGAGGCGCACGAGGGCGGCCAGCTGGTGGAATCGGCGCGCGCCGCCAACCAGGCGATCCAGACCTCGTCCGGCGAAGTGCACGAAATCGTCGACGCGATCGGCGACATCGCCGCCCAGACCCATCTGCTGGCGTTCAACGCCGCGATCGAGGCGGCGCGCGCCGGCGAGCATGGCAAGGGCTTCTCGGTGGTGGCCAACGAAGTGCGCAAGCTGGCCGAGAAATCGGCCGGCGCGGCGCGCGAGATCGCCAAGCTGATCAACCAGACCGTCAGCCGCGTCGACGAGGGCGGCCGGTTGTCGAGCGAAGTCGAGGCGGCGTTCGCGCGCATCGTCAAATCGGTGGTGACCACGCGCGAATCGATCGCCAGCATCCACCAGTCGACCGCCGCGCAGGCCTCGGCCACCAGCGACGTCGCCCTGCTGCTGCAGGATCTGGAACGCATGACCGCTGCCAAGAACTGATATGAACGCCCGCGACGATAGCGGCCTGGCGCCGCAAGTGGTGGTGCGCATCGGCGCCGCCCGCATCGGCATCCCGGCCGCCCGCGTGGAACGCGCGCTGGCGGCGCCGCCAGAATACACGCCGCTGCCGCGCCGCCACGGCGCGCTGCTCGGCCTGCTGGCGGTGGATGGCCAGCCGGTGCCGGTGATCGACATCGGCTGCTGGGTCGCGCTGGCCAACGCCGATGCCGCGCCCAACGCTGCCGCAAGCGCCGCCAGGCCCGGCGCGGCAGCGGCCAACGCCAACGTCGCCAACGCC
>NZ_WKJK01000088.1 GCF_009674535.1 Duganella guangzhouensis | reverse complement strand
CCTATAACCTTGACGGCTATAGTTCTAAGCATTTACTACTTGTGATGATGAGTTTTACTACCCTAAGTGTGTATTTCTACACGCTTAAATAAAACTTTACTTCTTCCAGATTGTTAAAGAACGGTACAGCAGATAAGTGTGAGCGCTTGATATGGTTCGTAGAACCCTGCAAACTCTAGAAAGGAGGTGATCCAGCCGCACCTT
>NZ_WKJK01000087.1 GCF_009674535.1 Duganella guangzhouensis | reverse complement strand
TCCCTATAACCTTGACGGCTATAGTTCTAAGCATTTACTACTTGTGATGATGAGTTTTACTACCCTAAGTGTGTAATTGCTTACACGCTTAAATAAAACTTTACTTCTTCCAGATTGTTAAAGAACGGTACAGCAGATAAGTGTGAGCGCTTGATATGGTTCGTAGAACCCTGCAAACTCTAGAAAGGAGGTGATCCAGCCGCACCTT
>NZ_WKJK01000086.1 GCF_009674535.1 Duganella guangzhouensis | reverse complement strand
GCTTACCACGGTAGGATTCGTGACTGGGGTGAAGTCGTAACAAGGTAGCCGTATCGGAAGGTGCGGCTGGATCACCTCCTTTCTAGAGTTTGCACATTAAGCGCTCACACTTATCGACTGTAATGAAATAGAGAACAGCAAATATTGGGGCTGTAGCTCAGCTGGTTAGAGCACCGTGTTGATAACGCGGGGGTCGTTGGTTCGAGTCCAACCAGCCCTACCAGTTGC
>NZ_WKJK01000085.1 GCF_009674535.1 Duganella guangzhouensis | reverse complement strand
ACTGCATGAAGTTGGAATCGCTAGTAATCGCGGATCAGCATGTCGCGGTGAATACGTTCCCGGGTCTTGTACACACCGCCCGTCACACCATGGGAGCGGGTTTTACCAGAAGTAGGTAGCTTAACCGCAAGGAGGGCGCTTACCACGGTAGGATTCGTGACTGGGGTGAAGTCGTAACAAGGTAGCCGTATCGGAAGGTGCGGCTGGATCACCTCCTTTCTAGAGTTTGCA
>NZ_WKJK01000084.1 GCF_009674535.1 Duganella guangzhouensis | reverse complement strand
TTGAAGCAGCTCCATCTGGAACTGAAAGAACTCGGCTATGAAGGGTCATACGACCGCGTGGCGGCGTTTGCCAGGCAGTGGAAGGCGGGTCAATTGGAATGGGTCAATTCTGCGAGCAAACGAACAACAGATTGTCGCGGACGGCAAGATCATGGCTGAACACGAACGGGATATTACTCGCGATCATGGCCCTGGGCACACGATTTATAACTGGCGCCATTACCTTGCTGTTGTTCAACGTAAGCCTGGCGCC
>NZ_WKJK01000083.1 GCF_009674535.1 Duganella guangzhouensis | reverse complement strand
TGATGGTCGAGAATTGCAGCATGCGGTCGCTGCGCGTCAGGCCGAAGTAGCCTTGCGCGACCTGGCTGTGTTCCGCCAGCGTGGCATGGTTGATGCCGATGCCTTTCGGCTTGCCGGTCGATCCCGAGGTGTAGATGATATAGGCCAGCGCGGCGCCATGCAGCGCGATGCCAGGATTGGCGGCGCTGTGATGCGACACATCGAGGAGATCGGTGTGCAAGATCTGCAGACCTTCGGGCGCCGGAATGCGTGCGG
>NZ_WKJK01000082.1 GCF_009674535.1 Duganella guangzhouensis | reverse complement strand
TCCGTTACACTTTAGGAGGAGACCGCCCCAGTCAAACTGCCTACCATGCACTGTCCCCGACCCGGATAACGGGCCAAGGTTAGAACCTCAAATGAACCAGGGTGGTATTTCAAGGATGGCTCCATAGAGACTGGCGTCCCTACTTCAAAGCCTCCCACCTATCCTACACAGATTGATTCAAAGTCCAATGCAAAGCTACAGTAAAGGTTCATGGGGTCTTTCCGTCTAGCCGCGGGTAGATTGCATCATCACAAAC
>NZ_WKJK01000081.1 GCF_009674535.1 Duganella guangzhouensis | reverse complement strand
GTTTGTGATGATGCAATCTACCCGCGGCTAGACGGAAAGACCCCATGAACCTTTACTGTAGCTTTGCATTGGACTTTGAATCAATCTGTGTAGGATAGGTGGGAGGCTTTGAAGTAGGGACGCCAGTTCCTATGGAGCCATCCTTGAAATACCACCCTGGTTCATTTGAGGTTCTAACCTTGGCCCGTTATCCGGGTCGGGGACAGTGCATGGTAGGCAGTTTGACTGGGGCGGTCTCCTCCTAAAGTGTAACGGA
>NZ_WKJK01000080.1 GCF_009674535.1 Duganella guangzhouensis | reverse complement strand
TACTCATCTCGCCCACCTGTGTCGGTTTGCGGTACGGTCTCGTATGACTGAAGCTTAGAGGCTTTTCTTGGAACCACTTCCGATTGCTACAGAGCCTAAACTCTTCGTCCCAGTCCCTTGAATTACGTGCCCGGATTTGCCTAAGCACCTTCTATGAACCAGAAACTGACTATTCCAACAGTCAGACAACCTTCCGCGATCCGTCCCCCCATCGCATCATACGACGGTGCAGGAATATTAACCTGCTTCCCATCAGCTACGCATCTCTGCCTCG
>NZ_WKJK01000007.1 GCF_009674535.1 Duganella guangzhouensis | reverse complement strand
GCCCCCGCCGCCGGCAGCGCGCTGGCGCGCCACCGCCGCGTGCTGCTGTTGCGCGACGGCGCCCGCGTCGCCGCGCTGCAGGTCGACGCGCTGGAACCGATGGCCTCCCTGCCGTCCAGCGCCGTGATCCGCCTGTGCCACGACGACGACCCCGATCAGCTATTCCACAGCGCCGCCGTGCTACCCGACAGCGGCGCGCTGCTGGCGTTGCTGGACGTGGCCAGCCTGTTCGACCTGTCACGCAGCTGGTGCGACGCCGCCGGCCTGGCCGCCGACCATGCCACCAGCGCGGCCAACGACGCCGCCCACGCCGCCGACGCCCAAACCTGGGCACTGATCGACGCCTGCGGCGAAACGCTGGCGCTGTGCGCCGAACACGTGGCCGAAGTGCTGCCGATGCCGCCACTGCAAGCCTTCATGGGCGGCAGCGGCGTCGCGCTGTGCCAGTGGCGCGGCGGCCACCTGGCCGTGCTGCCGCTGCCACGCCTGCTGGGCCGCGACGACCATCCGCCGGCGCCGCTGCTGGCGGTGCTGCGGCTGGGCGAACACACGCTGGGCCTGCCGGTGAAGGAAGTGCGTGAACTGCGCCAACTGCCAGCCGCGCCGCAAGGCGTGCGCAGCGAAGGCGCCGGCCGCCTGCCGTGCCTGACCATCCACGACGCCGACGGCGCCACCCTGCGCCTGGTCGACAGCGCCGCGCTGTTCGCCATGCATCCCGAATCCGCGCTCAACCTGGAGCCCGAGCCGCAGCGCGGCGGCGGCGAGCGCAACGAACAAACCTATATGGTGGTGGACGCCGGCGGCAAACTGGCGCTGCCGATCGGTGCCTGCGAGGAAGTGCTGCAAGCCGCGCCGGAAGAATGCGTGCCGGCGCCGGACGGCGGCCACGCCACGCTGAATTGGCGCGGCGGCACCATCGCCGTGCACGACCTGCGCCAGCCGGTCGGCAGCGCCAGCCGGCGCGGCAAGGTGGCGCTGGTGGTGCTGCGCACCGACAGCGCACCGGTGGCGCTGGCGGTCGACCAGGTGGTGTCGATGATCCCACCCGGCGCGGCCGAACTGAACCGCCTGCAGCGGGCCGGCGAAACAGTGGAACTGCTGATCCTGTCCGACGACAGCGGCAGCGCCACCTACCGCGTGGCCGATCCGGCCAGCCTGCTGCGGCGCGTCGCCTGACAGCGTGGCGGCAGGGCGGCAGGGCGGCCGCAGCCCGTGATGGCGGGCGCGCGACCACCCGGCCCGAGCGCCGCCCGGCCTGCATCGCCGCAAAATGCACTACAATCGCCGGGTTGCAGCGATCGCCATGAGTAGCCATTGACCCAGCCATCCCCCGCCAGAAAATCCCGCAAAGCGCCGTCCGACGAGGCCTTGCTGACGGCCGCCTGCGCCATCGTCCAGCGCGACGGCCTGGCCGGACTGACCCTGCGGCCACTGGCCGAAGCGCTGGGCGTCTCGGTGACGGTGCTGAGCAACCACTACGGCGCGCGGATCGACGTCATGGCCGCCGTCTGCCGCGCGGCCAGCGCGCAGGAGCGCGCGCTGCTGGACGGCTGGCACGCCACGCTCACCACGCTCACCACGTCAGCCACGCCTGGCGCAGCCGGCGCGCCTGGCACGGCCGCTGCCGCGCCGCTTCCCCAAGCCACCGCCACGCCGTGCCCGCTCTCGCCCATCATCGCCGCCGAGCTGGCCGAAGCCATCCTCGACGACCTGGCCACGCGCCAGCGCGCCGTTTCGCTGCTGTATCTGGAAATACTGCACGCCTGCAGCTGGGACGCCACCTTGGCGCCGGCGTTCGCCACCTGGTCGCAAGCCAGAAGCGCGTTCTGGCAAGCCTTCGCAGCGCAGGCCGGCCTGTCGCCATTGCTGACGGCCAGCGGCTGGTGGCAAGGTTACGTCATCGCCGAACTGGCCTACAGCATGGCGCTGAACGGCCAGCCCAGCTACCGCCTGTTGCGCCGGCTGTGCCTGCGTCGCCTGTGCGCCGGCGGCCTGGCCGCCGCCAACGACAACAGCGACGCCGCGCTGTTTGGCGTGCTACAACAGCAAATGAGTTATGACCACGCCGTCCCGGCGCCGGCGCCGGCAGCCGACTGGTCAGCCGAGGCCGCGCGCGCCAGCGGCATGCGGCTGGCGGCGCAGGGCGTCAACGGCGTCACCCACCGCGCGGTGGCGGCCGACATCGGCATTCCGCACACCACGCTGAGCTACCGCTATCCCACCCAGCACGAACTGGTCAGCGCCGGCCTGGAGTCCATCATAGCCCACATCCTGGCCGCGATGGACGCCGACGACCTCGACACCTTGCAGCGCAGCCGCAGCGAAAACCAAGGAAAAAAACTGGACTTGGCGCGCGCCAGCTTCGCGGTGGCGCTGGCCGCCACCCGCATGCCCGAACTGGCCAGCCGCACCCTCAGCATGCGCAGCCGCCGTGGCGGCAACCTGGTCAAAGTATTCCGCAAATACCTGCCGGACGCACAAGGCATCGACGCCCTGTGCGCCCAGGTCGTGTCGCTCGGCCTGCTGGGCCTGACCAACACCGAACCGCCCGGCGAGGCGTCCGAACAAACGGTCGCCACGGCGTTTGGCGCGGCCGCGCGCTGGTTAGCGCAAACTCACTCGGCGTAAGCCCACAGATCGACCAGCGCGCTGCCGCTGTAGGTCAGCAGACGGAAGGTCGCCGGCGCGTAGTCGCTGTCGACCAGCAGCACCCCGCTCGACTGCGCCGGCAGATCGCCGCAGCCCGACGTGGTCAAGGCCAGCGCCAAAGTGTTCGGCAGCGTGCCGGCCGTCACCTTGCCGGACACTTTACAAGCCGTGCTGCCGGCCGTGATATCGCCGCCGCTGCCGATGGTAAAGGCCGCCGCCGTGCCGCCGCTCAAACGCAGCGTATAGCTGCGCGCATAATCGGCCACCGCCAGCGTCTTGCTGGTCAGGCTGACGTTGTTGTTGAGCGTGACCGCGCTGTCGCCGCCGGTGGCCGGTATCGCCAGCCAGCTGGCGCCGGCGGCGCGGCTGAACACCTGCGACGCCTGCTGCGATGAATTGTTGAACACCACCAGCCGGCTGCCATCGGCCGCCGCATAGTACTTGCCCTCGACCGGGCTGGCCGTATCGCCGATGCTGACCGCGTACACGCCAGCCGCCAGATCGGTGACGCTGGTCTTGGGCGTGCTGTCGGTGCTGTCGCTGCTGCTGCCGCAGGCCGCCAGCGCCGCCAGCGCGGCCGCCGCCGCCAGGGTAGAAAGATGTCG
Organism: Duganella guangzhouensis; assembly: GCF_009674535.1. Taxonomy (GTDB): domain Bacteria; phylum Pseudomonadota; class Gammaproteobacteria; order Burkholderiales; family Burkholderiaceae_D; genus Rugamonas; species Rugamonas guangzhouensis. The sequence continues at coordinate 367,483 of NZ_WKJK01000007.1, read as the reverse complement.
TTTCATGGCGCGGCTCACTGGGCAAACAGATCACGCAGACGCAGGCGCAGCCACTGCTGGCCGGCTGGACGCTGCTCGTAGCCGACCTGCATCGCGGTCACCGCCACCTTCTTGTTGTACACCACCGCCTCGTCTTCCGCCTGATCGGCGGTTGGCGTGCCACCCACCGCAGCGGTGATGCCCCATGGCGCCGCGCTGGTGAATTTCAGGCTATAGATATCGTAGGTGCCCTGGCGCGAGAAGGCCCAGGCGGTGCTGGTGGTGGAGCCGGTCGGGAAATTGACGTTCAGCGCCAGACCGGTCGGCAGCAGCGCCGAAGTACCGGCCTTGGCCTGCAGCGCGCTCAGCAGCTTGGTGGTCAGCTGGGCGACGATCTTCGAATTGGCGTTGGCCAGGCTGGTGTTGTCGACGGTGTCGTTGCCGGCGCTGAGCGCGATGGCCGGAATGCCACGGCCGGCCGCGAACTGGGCGTTGCCGATGGTGCCGGAATTGATCACCAGCTTGCCGACGTTCTGGCCCTCGTTGGGGCCGGACAGCACCAGATCCGGCGCCTTGCCCCAGCGCGCCGTCGCCAGCACATCCAGGCCATACATGGTGGCCATCACCGGCGTGCCGTGCACGTAATTGAAATCGCCGCCGGTATAACCGCTCTTGGTGAACGGACCGACCGCCGGCGCGCCGGTGACGGCGGCGCCGTTGTGGCAACCGCCCTCGGCCTCGATCTGGGTCTTATCGTTGTCGGCGATGATGGTGGAGGTGCTGTACATCACGATGGCGCCGGAGCGGCCGCTCTGGCCGGTGCACGGCACCGACACGATCACCGAGTGACCGTTGGATTTCAGTTCATCGTACAGCGCCTTGAGGTTGCTGGTCAGGCCATCATCGTTGGTCAGCAGAATATTCAGGGCGAAGGCGGGGCTGGCGCAAACGGCCAAACCGGCACCCAGCAGCAGGCGGTGGTTCATGGATTCCTCATTTTGTCTGAAATGGAAGGCGTGATCTTAGGCCGTGTTTATGACCGTGATATGACATGTGTACGGTAAACGTGATGGAAAAATAGGTTAATAAAATACAGGTGTACCAAATCGCGCGCGCAACGGTTCCGGCCGCACGGCTTCAGTGCTATGCTTGTATAGGCGCAACTGCGTTGCCGACGGGGAGATGGCATGTCGTGGTCTTGGCTGGAACAGCGCAAGCGGCCCACTGTGTGGGCGGTCTGCTTTGTGCTTTTCATTACGGTGGTGATCGCCAGCATAGAAATCTGGAGCCGCCGCCTTGCCTGGGACAGCGAACTTAAAACCGGCCGCACCGCCACCGAAAACATCGCCCAGGCCACCAGCGAGCATGCCGCCGAAACCCTGCAGATGCTATCCGGCTTGCTCGATGGCCTGGTCGAGCGGGTGATGATCGACGGTACCAGCGGCCCCGGCGGCGAACGCCTGCGCCGCTACATGATGACGCGGCTGGGCAACCATCCGGCGCTGCAAGGCTTGTTCGTCTACGACAGCGCCGGCAACTGGCTGGTCAGCACCGCCAGCCTCAACGACCAGCCGCCCAGCAACCACGACCGCGCCTATTTCCTCTACCACCGCGCCCACGCCGACGACTTGCCCCACGTTGACGGCCCGGTGCTCAGTCGCTCGTCCGGCGAATGGGTGCTGACGCTGTCGCGCCGCCTGAACACCGCCGATGGCCGCTTCGACGGCGTGGTGCTGGCCACCATCCCGGCGCGCTATTTCCTGCGCTACTACCAGCAGTTCAACATCGGCCAGCGTGGCTTGCTGCTGCTGGCGCGCAGCGACGGCACGGTGGTGGCGCGCCTGCCGGCCGCGATCGACACCAGCGGCAGCAATATCAGCGACCGGCCGATCTACCGTCACATGCAGGCGCACCCGGCGCAGCACGACACGGTGATGTTGCGCTCCACCTTCGATCAGACCCTGCGCCTGTTCAGCTATCGCCGGCTGGCGGCCTATCCGCTGTTCGTCGCGGTCGGACTGGCCAAGGAGGAGCTGTTTGCCGACTGGTGGACGGTGACGCTGCAGGAAACCGCCGCGCTGCTGGGCATGCTGGCGGTGATCTACGCCATGGTGGCCGGCCTGTTGATGCAACTGCGCGCGCGCGAGGAACTGGAGGAGTCGCTGCGGCGCGCGCACGCGGAGCTGGAGCTGCGCAACCAGGAACTGGACCGGCAGGCGCACACCGATGGCCTGACCGGGGTGCACAACCGGCGCCACCTGGACGAACTGCTGGCGATTGAAACCGCGCGCGCGGTGCGCGAGCGCACGCCGCTGGCGCTGGCCATGATCGACGTCGATTTCTTCAAGCGCTACAACGACCACTACGGCCACGCCGCCGGTGACGATTGCCTGCGCGCGATCGCCAGGGAGCTGACGCACACCGTCAACCGTCCGGCCGATCTGGTGGCGCGTTTTGGCGGCGAAGAGTTCGCGATCCTGATGCCGAACACCGGCGCCGACGGCGCCCAGGTGGTGGCCGAAGCGGCACGGCGCGCGGTGGCCGAGGCGCGGCTGCCGCATTGCGGCCATCCGGAAGGCATCGTCACCATCAGCGTCGGCATCGCCGTGATCGAAGCGGCGCAAGCGGCGCCGCCGCGCGCGCTGGTGGAAGCCGCCGACGCCGGCCTGTACGCCGCCAAGGCCGCCAGCCGCAACTGCGTCCGCGCCGGCACGGTGCGCGCGCCGGCCAGTGAGCCCTGCAAGGCAGAGCAACTATAATGGCTTGATGAACCCATCCAAGCCCTCCATTTTCCGCTTGCGGATCACCTCCAAGCTGTTCCTGGCCATCCTGCTGTGCTGCGCGGTGATCGCGGTGGCGATGACGGTGGCGTCGATGGCCAGCTTTGGCCGTGGTTTCATCGGTTATCTGAACGAGCAGGAAGCGCAGCGCATCGCCTCGCTGCAGCCGACGCTGAGCAAAGCCTATCTCGAACACGGCACCTGGAATTTTTTACGCGACAATCCGCGCGCCTGGTTTTCGCTGCTGGAGCCGGACAGTGCGCCGGAGCAGCCGGACAACGGTCTGCCGCAGCCGCGCCGGCGGGTGGTCGAAGCCGACCTGACCGGCCTGAATATGCGGGTCAGCCTGCTCGATGCGCAGCGCCGGCTGGTGATCGGCAATCCGCTGATCAGTTCTTTCGCCGCTTTTCACCCGATCAGCGTCAATGGCGCGACGGTGGGTTGGGTGGCGCTGATGCCGTTTCAGGAAGTGACCACCGGCGCCGGCAAACGCTTCCAGCAACAGCAGCAGCAGGCTAACTGGATCATCGCCGCGATCGGCATCGCGCTGGCGGCGGTGGCCGGCTGGCTGTTGTCGCGCATGATACTGGCGCCGGTCAAGCGGCTGGCGGCGGCCACGCACCGGTTGGCGTCCGGCGATTACAGCACGCGGGTGGCGCCCGGCGCGCAGGATGAACTGGGCGAGCTGGCGCAGGACTTCAACCAGCTGGCGCTGACGTTGGATAAGAACGAATCGCTGCGGCGCGATTTCATGAGCGATGTGTCGCACGAGCTGCGCACGCCGCTGGCGGTGCTGCGCGGTGAGCTGGAGGCGATCGAAGATGGCGTGCGGCCGCTGTCGATGGCGGGCGTGCAGTCGCTGAAGGCGGAAGTGGCGACGCTGGGCAAGCTGGTTGACGATTTGTATGCGCTGTCGCTGGCCGATGCCGGCGCGCTCAGTTACCGCATGCAGCCGCTGAATGTGGTGGAGCTGCTGCGGGTGCTGCTGTCCGCGTTTGAGCCGCGCTTTTCGGCGCGCGAGATCCGCGTCAGCCTTACAGCCGGCGAGCAGCCGGAGTGCGAGGGCGATGCCGACCGCTTGCGTCAACTGTTCAATAACCTGCTGGAAAATTCGCTGCGCTATACCGATGCCGGCGGCGAGTTGCGCGTGACCGCGACCGTGGCCGGCGGCCAGTTGCAGCTGGACTTCAGCGACAGCAAGCCCGGTGTGCCGGACCACCAACTGGCGCTGATGTTCGAGCGCTTCTACCGCGCCGACCCATCGCGCAACCGCAGCACCGGCGGCGCCGGGCTGGGACTGGCGATCAGCCGCAATATCGTGGAAGCGCATCAGGGCCGCATCACGGCGCAGGCGTCGCCGCTGGGCGGCATCTGCATCAGCGTGACCTTGCCGCTGGCGCGCCGCCCCGCATCCGCCGCGCACGAAGGAGGCGCCGCATGAGCCAAACCGTGTTGATCGTCGAGGATGAACCCAAGCTGGCGGCGCTGATGCAGGATTATCTGCACGCCTCCGGCTTCCAGACGCGTCACATCGCCAATGGGCTGGAAGTGCTGCCTGCGGTGCGCGCGGCCATGCCGGACCTGGTGCTGTTGGATTTGATGCTGCCGGGACGCGACGGCGCCGACATCTGCCGCGAGCTGCGCACGTTCAGCTATGTGCCGGTCATCATGTTGACGGCCAAGGTGGAGGAGGTGGATCGTCTGCTGGGATTGCAGCTGGGCGCGGACGACTATATCTGCAAGCCGTTCAGCCCCAAGGAAGTGGTGGCGCGGGTGCAGGCGATACTGCGTCGCGCCACGCAGTGGCAGACCGCGCCGCCGGACGCGGCGCCGGCCACGCCGGCCGGGCTGGTGATCGACGATGCGCGCTACAGCGCCAGTTTCGCCGGCCAGCCGCTGGAGCTGACGCCGGTGGAGTTCCGGCTGCTGAAAACCCTGAGCGCGCAGCCGGGGCGGGTGTTCAGCCGCGATCAGCTGATGAACAATCTGTATCAGGATGACCGCGTGGTGACCGACCGCACGGTCGACAGCCATATCAAGAACCTGCGCCGCAAGCTGGACGCGGTGTCGCGCGAGCGCGAGATGATACGCTCGATCTACGGCGTCGGTTACTGCTTCGACGCCTGAAGTGGCGCGCTTGCCGCATCGGCACCGCCGCCCAGCACTTTGTACAGCGTGACGCGGTTGGTCTGCTCGGCCAGCCGCAGCGTGATCGCGGTCTGCTGCGCGGTGTACAGCGAACGCTGTGAATCCAGCACGTCCAGATAACTGGCGCCACCGTTGCGCTGCATCGCGGTCGACAGCTGGAAGCTGCGATCGGTCGCCGCCACCAGCGATTGCTGGGCCGCCAGCTTGTCCGCCATGACCGCGCGCGCCGCCAGCGCATCAGCCACTTCCTGGAACGCGGTCTGTATGGTCTTCTCGTACGTCGCCACCTGAATCTGCTGCGTGATCTTGGCCGCATCCAGCGTGGCCTGATTGCTGCCCGCGTTGAAGATCGGCAGGCTGATGGCCGGCGCAAAAGTCCACGCGCCGCTGCCAGCTGCGAACAGGCCACTGAGTGCGCTGCTGGCGGTGCCGGCGCTGGCGGTCAGCGTAATGCTGGGGAAGAAGGCGGCGCGCGCGACACCGATATCGGCGTTGGCCGATTTCAGCGTATGCTCAGCCGCCAGCACGTCTGGCCGGCGTTGCAGCACACTGGATGGCAGATCACCGGTCACGCCCACCAGCACGCTGGCGTTGGCGGCATCCGGCGCGCCGGCGCTGGCGTCGGGCAGCAGCGAGACGGGAACGGCGGCGCCTACCAGCAACGTCAAGGCATTGCGGTCCTGCGCCACCTGGGTTTGATAGGTGGCCACGTCAACGCGCGCCGATTCGACTGTGCTCTGAGTCTGCGACAACGTCAGACCTGAAGTGCCGCCCAGATCGTGGCTGGCCTGCTGCAGTTCATAGGTCTGGCGCTGGCTGGCCAGGGTCTCCTGCGCCAACGCCAGGCGGGCCTGATCGGCGGCCAGCGTCAGCCAGGCGGTGGCCACTTCGGCCACCAGACTGATTTGCGTGCTGCGTTTGGTCTCGGCCAGATTCAGATAGCTTTGCAGCGCTTCTTCGCTCAGGTTCTTGGCCTTGCCGAAGAAGTCCAGCTCATAGCTGGTCAGACCTACCGTGGCGGTGGCGTCGCTGCTGGTACTGCCGGCGCTGTGGGTACGCGTGCTGCCGCCGCTGACCGAGATGACCGGATAGCGGGCGGCGTCCTGTACGCGATACTGGGCGCGGGCCTTGTCGATGTTAAGCGCGGCCACGCGCAGATCGCGGTTGTTTGCCAGCGACAGCGCCACTACCTGGCGCAGGCGGTCGTCGGCAATGAAGTCGGACCAGCCCAGTTGGTCGGCGACGACGGCCAATGGCGCCTCGGCCGCAGCCGCGTGGTTGGCCGGGGCGCCCGCGCTGGCTGGCGCATCGCTGGTGTTGGCGGTCGCAGTTTGCGGCCAGTTATTGGCGACTGGTGCGTCGGGGCGCTGGTAAGTCGGCGCCAGGTTGGCGCAGCCGGACAGCAGCGCCATCGCCAGCGTGGCGCACAACAGCGTGGGACGAAGAGTAGGGCGCATCATACTTTTTCCAATACAAGTTCGGTAGCAGGCGCGGATTCGCCACGCGAGAAGAAACGGCGAATCAGCACAAAGAACAGCGGCACGAAGAAGATGCCCAGCACCGTGGCCGACACCATCCCGCCCAACACACCGACACCAATCGCGCGCCGGCCGCCGGCGCCGGCACCGCTGCTGATCGCCATCGGCAGCACGCCGCAGATGAAGGCGAACGACGTCATCAAAATCGGACGCAGACGCAAACGCACCGCCGCCAGCGTGGCCGCGATCAAGTCCATGCCCTGCTCCTGCAGCATCTTGGCAAACTCCACGATCAGAATCGCGTTCTTGGCCGCGAGGCCGACGGTGATCAGCAGACCCACCTGGAAGTACACGTCATTCGACAGCCCCGCCAGCGTGGTCGCCAGCAGCGCGCCAAACACACCAACCGGCACCGCCAGAATCACCGAGAACGGCACCGACCAGCTCTCATACAACCCGGCCAGGCAGAGGAACACAAACAGCACCGAAATCGCATACAGCAGCGGCGCCTGTGAGCCCGACAGCTGCTCTTGATATGATGCGCCAGACCAGGAATAGCTGATCCCTGCCGGCAGCTGCTTGACGATGGACTGCACCTCCTTCATCGCATCGCCCGAGCTGACGCCGGCCGCCGGCGAACCAATGATCTCGATCGACGACATGCCGTTGTAGCGGTCCAGCTGCGGCGCGCCAAAGGTCCAGCCGCTGGTGGCGAACGACGCGAACGACACCATCTCGCTATCCGAATTCCGCACATACCATTTGTCGATATCCTGCGGCTGCATACGGAACGCACTGTCCCCCTGCATGTAGACCTTTTTCACGCGGCCGTTGTTGAGGAAGTCGTTGATGTAGCTGCCGCCGATGGCCGACGACAGCGTGTCGTTGATATCGGTGGTGGCCAGATGCAGCGCGCCGGCCTTGGCATCGTCCACCGTCACGCTGAACTGCGAAGTGTCGTCGAGGTCATTGGCGCGGGTCTGCGCCAGCAGCTTGCTGTTGGCGGCCAGCTTGAGGAACTGCTGCTTGGCTTTCACCAGCGCCGCGTGTCCCAAGCCGCCAACGTCCTGCAACTGCACGTCGAAACCGGCATTGGAGCCGAGGCCGCGCACGGCTGGCGGCAGCATCACGAAGATCTGCGCATCGCGCACCTTGCTCATGCCGGCGGTGATGGTGCGCGCCACCGAAGCCGCATCATGGCCCTTGCCGGTACGCTCGCTCCAATCCTTCAGCGTGATGAAGGCATTGCCGCTGCCTTGGTCGCCACCCAGACCGGTGATGGTCATATAGCTCTTCACGTCCGGCTGCTTGGCCAGATACTGCTCGAATTCCGTCATGGTCTGCTTCAGACGGCCGGCGGTGGCGCCGGCCGGCATCTTGATCGCGGCCATCAGCACGCCCTGGTCCTCATCCGGCAGGAAGGATGTCGGCAGGCGCGCGAACAGGCCGGCCATGCCAATCGCCAGCAGTGCGTAGATCACCATGCCGCGGCCACTGCGGCGCAGCAGCTTGCCGACGCCGGACTGATAGCGCTCGGCGTTGCGGTCGAAGGCGCGGTTAAACCAGCGGAAGAAGCGCGCCAGCGGGCCATTGCCCTCGTGCGCGGCATGGCCGGGCAGCGGCGCCTTCAGAATGCTGGCGCACAGCGCCGGCGTCAACGTCATCGCCACCAGCACCGACAGCAGCATGGCCGAGACGATGGTGACCGAGAACTGGCGATAAATCACACCAGTCGAGCCGCCGAAGAAGGCCATTGGAATGAACACCGCCGACAGCACCAGCGCAATGCCCACCAGCGCGCCGGTGATTTCGCTCATCGACTTGCGCGTCGCTTCGCGCGGCGACAGGCCTTTCTCGTGCATCACCCGCTCGACGTTTTCCACCACCACGATGGCGTCATCCACCAGCAGGCCGATTGCCAGCACCATGCCGAACATGGTCAGCGTGTTGATCGAATAACCGAAGGCCGCCAGCACGCCGAAAGTACCCAGCAGCACCACCGGCACCGACACACCGAGAATCACCGTGGCGCGCAGGTTTTGCAGGAACAGGTAAATCACCAGCACCACCAGCACGATCGCTTCAACCAGCGTCTTCACCACTTCCTCGATGGAGATGCGAACGAACGGCGTGGTGTCGTAGCCGATCACCGCCTTCATCTTGTTGGGGAAGTAGGGCTGGAGCTCGGCCAGCTTGGCCTTGACTTCCTTGGCCACGCTCAGCGCGTTGGCGCCGGTGGCCATCTTGATGCCCATGCCGGCCGCCGGCTTGCCGTTGTAGTTGGTGGTGATGTCGTAGCTGGCGCTGCCCAGTTCCACCCGTGCCACGTCGCCCAGCGTCACCACCGAACCATCGGTGCCGGTCTTCAGCACGATGGCGCGGAACTGCTCCGGCGTTTTCAGCTTGCTGCGCGCGCTGATGGTGGCGTTCAGTTGCTGAGTGCCGGGAGCGGGCAGGGCGCCCAGCTGGCCGGCCGATACTTCGGTGTTCTGCGCCTGCACCGCCGAGCTGACGTCGGATGGCATCAGCGCGTATTTATTCAGCTTGTCGGCGTCCAGCCAGATGCGCATGGCGTAGGCCGAACCCATGGTTTGCACTTCGCCCACGCCGTCCAGGCGCGCCATCACGTCCACCAGATTGCTGGAGATGTAGTCACCGATATCGGTGGCACTGGCGCTGCCGTCTTCGGATACCATGGTAATCATCATCAGGTAATCGGTGCCGCTCTTGGTCACCGTCACGCCCTGGTTCTGCACTGCGGTCGGCAGCTGCGACAGCGCCTGCTGCAGCTTGTTCTGCACCTGCATCTGCGCCACGTCCGGATTGGTGCCGGCGTCAAAGGTCAGACGCACGGTGGCGGTGCCGGCCGAGTTGCTGCTGGAGGTCATGTAGGTCAGGTTGTCCAGCCCCTTCATCTGCTGCTCGATCACCTGCGTGACCGAGTCTTCGATGGTTTTGGCGGAGGCGCCGGTGTAGGTGGCGCTGATCGACACCGTGGTCGGCGCGATCTGCGGATACTGTTCCAGCGGCAGGCGGCTGATCGACAGCGCGCCGGCCAGCATCACGATAATCGCGAACACCCATGCCAGGATGGGTCTATCGATAAAGTACTTGGCCATGATTTACTCCTGTGTCGTCGCGGCGGCGACTTTTTTGGTGGCACTGATCATCAGCGTCGACGCCACCGGCTTGACCACATCGCCCACATTGGCTTTCAGCGAACCTTCAACGATGACCTGCTGACCGGCCGCCAGGCCGCTGGTGACCTGCCAGGCGTTGCCGATGGCGCGATCGACGGTGACGCTGCGTTTCTCGACCTTGCCGCCAGCCCCCACCACCAGCACCGACGCGTCGCCGGACGAGGTGCGCGTCAGCGCCTGTTGCGGCACCAGCAGCGTCTTCGGCGCCACACCTTCATCGATCACCGCGCGCACGTACATGCCCGGCATCAGCAGCCCGTCCGGATTCGGCACCACCGCGCGCAGCGTGACCGCGCCGCTGGTGGTGCTGACGGTAGCGCCGCTGACCTGCAGCTTGCCTTCGTGCGCGTAGGTGCTGCCGTCTTCCAGCACGATGTGCAGCTTGGCCTGGCCGTCGGCGCTGTGCGCCAGCTTGCCGGCCGCCAGTTCCTGCTTGAGGCGCAGCAGCGCGGCCGACGATTGCGGGATGTCGACGTACATTGGGTCGGTCTGCTGCACCGTGGTCAGCGCGGTGGTCTGGTTGGCTTCCACCAGCGCGCCCGGCGTCACGGTCGAGGTGTCGACACGGCCGGCGATCGGCGCCGTGATGCGGGTGTAGGACAGATTGATGCGTGCCGTTTCCAGCGCCGCCTGCGCGGTGCCGACATCGGCCTGCGCTTCCGCCAGTGCGGCCTGGCTGTCGTCGCTGGTCTGCTTGCTGATGGCATCGATCTTCAGCAGCGCGGCGTTACGCTCGGCGGTGGTCTTGGCCGAGGCCAGCGTGGCCCTGGCTTTCACCAGGCTGGCCTGGGCGCTGCCGTAGGCCGCCTGGTAGGTGGCCGGATCGAGTTGATACAGCGGCTGGCCGGCCTTGACCTGGGTGCCTTCCTGGAACAGCCGCGCCTTGATGATGCCGCCGACCTGCGGCCGGATTTCCGCGCTCAAGTAGGCTGCGGTGCGGCCTGGCAGTTCGGTGGAAATCACCTGATCCTGCTCCTGCAGCGTGACCACGCCAACTTCCGCCGGCGCGCGCGCCGCCTGCTGCGATGGCGGCGCGTTGTCCGCCGCGCTATTGCCACAACCTGCCAATGCGGCGCACAGCACGGTCAGCGCCAGAGGGAACACATGGGTTTTCTTGAACGGGATATGCATGGGGAATCCTTTAATGGTTACCCCAAGTATGCGAGTCAAATGTGCAGGAAAAATGGAGGGCGCGCCTCCAATTGTGCAGAAAGATTATCGATCAGGCATCGCCGCGCGCCTCGCGCCGCAGCGATTGCGGACTGACGCCGCATTCGCGCACCAGCACTTCGCGCAGATGGCCACGATCGCGGAAGCCGGTTTCACGCGCGATCACTTCGAGCGGATGGCGGCCGCGCTCTATCATGGTGCGCGCCGCCTCCAGACGCAACTGCTCGATCGCCTTGGCCGGCGATTTCCCGGTCTCGGCCTGGAAGATGCGGCCGAACTGGCGCGGGCTCAGATTGGCCGCCCTGGCCAGGTCGTCGACGCGGATCGGTTGCGCCAGATGCTTGCGCGCGTATTCCAGCGCGGTTTGCACCCGGTCCGATTTGGGGGCCAGTTTCAGCATCGCCGATTGCTGCGATTGTCCGCCTGTGCGGCGCTGGTTCATCACCAGCACGCGCGCGACGGCGGTGGCGATTTCCGGTCCCAGGTCTTTTTCCACCATGCCCAGCGCCAGATCCATGGCGGCGGTCAGCCCGGCCGAAGTCCAGATCGGACCATCGACGATGAAAATGTGGTCGGCTTCGATGCGCGCCTCGGGACAGAGGCGCTGCAGCGCATCGGCATAGGCCCAATGCGTGGTCGCGCGCCGGCCATCCAGCAGGCCCGCTTCGCCCAGTACAAAAGCACCGGTGCACAGACCCACCGTGCGGCGGGAAAGCTGGTTTGCCTGGTGGATGAACCGCAGCTCTTCCTTAGGGATGAGGCGGCGGGTCGGGTCGACCACGCCGCTGACCATCCAGCTGTCCGCCTCGCTGCCGTCACCGACTGCCTGGGTGCGCACAAACACGCCCTGCGACGAGTGCACCTCACCGCCACCAAGCGAGTAATTCCGCACCTCGTAGACCGGTTCGCGCGCCACCACGTTGGCGAATTCGAAGACGGATTGCGTGCCCAGAGCCATGACCTGGAACTCGTCCGTCAAGAAGTAGCCAATCCTGTGCATCGCGCCGATTCCGTGTCGTGTCCGAAAACCTGATTATAAATGGCGTTTGAAATGTTTGCCCGAGCAGGGATCATTTGCCATTTCTAGCTCCGCCTCAAACTAATGGAATCGACATGACCGATCTGATTGACCTTGCCTTGCAGGCCGCCGGTGGCCTGGAACGTTTTCGCAGCTTCCGCAGCGTCTCCGCGCAACTGCACCACAGCGGCATGCTGTGGCCACTGAAGCAGCGCGAAGGCGTGCTGACCGACGCCCGCGTCACCGTGCAGCTGCATGAGCAGCGCGTGTCGCACGGCCCGTTCGCGCCGACGCGGGACCATTCGGTGTACACGCCGTCGCGGGTGGAAATCCGCAGCCCGGACGGCAGTTTGGTGGAGGCGCTGGATCAGCCACGCGCTTCGTTCGCGGGCTTTGAAATGGAAACGCCGTGGAGCAATCCGCAACTGGCCTACTTTGCCGGCTACACCATGTGGACCTATCTGACTTCGCCATTCCTGCTGCGCCATCCTGGCGTGGAGGCGCGGGAAATCGCACCGTGGCTAGTGGATGGCCTGCCGTGGCGCCGGCTGCAGGTGGACTTCGCGCCGTCCATCGCCACCCACAGCCAGCGCCAGATCTTTTACTTCGACGCCGACGGCCTGCTGCGCCGCCACGATTACGAGGTCGACATCCAGGGCCGCAACGCGGCGGCGCGCTACCTCGGCGACTACATCGAGGTGCAGGGCATCCGCATGCCGACCCGCATGCGCATCTATCCGCGCACGCCGGACAACCTGGCGCTGCCGGAACCGCTGATTGTCGGTGTCGACCTGTCCGACATCCGTTTTGAATGAAAGGGAAGAGCATGAATCAACCACCGACATACCGCGCCATGCTGGCCACCGCCGCCGGCAAGCTGACACTGGTCGAGCGCCCGCTGCCGGCGCCGGGCCATGGCCAGGTACGCATCCGCGTCGAAGCCTGCGGCGTGTGCCATTCAGATAGCGCTACCGTGGAACGCGCTACCGTCGAAGGACCGCACCTGGTGCCCGGCCACGAAGTGGTCGGCCGCATCGACGCGCTGGGCGAAGGCGTCAGCGGCTGGACGCTGGGCCAGCGCGTCGGCGTCGGCTTCCTGGCTGGCGAGGATGGCAGCTGTCCATCGTGCCGCCATGGCGATACCGTCAATTGCAGCAATCCGGTCATCACCGGCATGACCACCGACGGCGGCTACGCCGAGGCGATGATCGCGGAAGCGCGCGGTCTGGTGCGGATACCGGAGGCGCTGGCCTCGGTGGAAGCGGCGCCGCTGCTGTGCGCCGGCCTCACCACCTTCAACGCGCTGCGCAACGCCGGCGCTCGTGCCGGCGACCTGGTGGCGATCCATGGCCTCGGCGGCCTGGGTCACCTAGCGGTGCAGTTCGCGCGCAAGATGGGCTTCCACACGGTGGCGATCGCACGCGGCGCCGACAAGGCACCGCTGGCGCGCGAGATGGGCGCGCACCACTACATCGACGCTGACACCGAGAACGTGGCCGAAGTGCTGCGTGGCCTGGGCGGCGCCCACATCATCCTCGGCACCGCGCCGACCGGCAAGGGCATGGCGGAGCTGGTGCCGGCGTTGCGGGCGCGCGGCAAGTTGATCGTGGTGGCGGTGCCGCAGGACGCGCTGCCGATCAACGCGGTGGACCTGATCTTCGGCGGCCGCTCGGTGGTGGGCGCGCTGACCGGCACCGTGGCCGACAACGAAGAAACGCTGGCCTTCGCCGGCCTGCAGGGCGTGCACCCGCTGATCGAAACCTTCCCGCTGGAGCAGGCGCAGCACGCCTATGACCGCATGATGCGCGCCGACGTGCGTTTCCGCGCCGTGCTGGTGATGAACACTTCCCAACCTTGAAAGGCTGATGACGATGAAAGCGATTGTTTACGATAAAGCCGGTTTGCCGATCACCGATCCGCAAGCCCTGTACGACACTGAGCTGCCGCAACCAGCGCCGGGCGCGCGCGACCTGCTGGTGCGGGTGGAAGCTATCTCGGTCAACCCGGTTGACTCCAAACTGCGCCAGGGCGTGCAGCCGCCCGGCCCGCGCGTGCTGGGCTGGGATGCGGCCGGCGTGGTAGAAACGGTGGGCGCCGAAGTCACGCTGTTCAAGGCTGGCGACCAGGTCTGGTTTGCCGGCGACATCACCCGCGCTGGCAGCTACGCCGAGTACACGCTGGTGGATGAGCGCATCGCCGGCCATCGTCCGGCCTCGGTATCGGCGGCGCAGGCGGCGGCACTGCCGCTGACCAGCATCACCGCGTGGGAGCTGTTGTTCGACCGTCTCAAGGTGGCAGAGGGCGGCGGTCAGGGCCAGAACCTGCTGGTGATCGGCGCCAGCGGCGGCGTCGGCTCGATCCTGGTGCAGCTGGCGGCCCGGCTGACCGGGTTGACGGTGGTCGGCACCGCCTCGCGCGCGGCTTCGCAAGCCTGGGTGCGCGAGCTGGGCGCACATCACGTCATCGATCACAGCCAGCCGTTTGCGCCGCAGCTGAAGGCGATCGGCGTCGAACAGTTCGACCACGTCATCAGCCTGACCCATACCGACAGCTATTACGCGCAAATCATCGAGGTGCTGAAGCCGCAGGGCCAACTGGCGCTGATCGACGATCCGGCCACGCTGGACGCCATGCCGCTGAAGCGCAAGTCGATTTCGCTGCATTGGGAATTCATGTTCACGCGCTCGATGTACCGCAGCGTGGACATGCAGGCGCAGCACGCGCTGCTGGAGCGCATCGCCGCGCTGATCGACAGCGGTGCGATTCGCACCACGGTCGGCGAGCAAATGGGCGCCATCAACGCAGCCAATCTGCGGCAGGCGCACGCCATCATCGAAAGCGGCAAGACGGTCGGCAAGATCGTGCTGGCCGGCTTTTGAAAGTGATAGAACATGACAGCACGTACCGAATATGTTGACGTCAGCGGCGTCCGCACCGCCTACCGCCGGCTGGGCCGCGCCGAGGGCACGCCGCTCCTGTTGCTACAGCACTTCACCGGCACCATGGACAACTGGGACCCGGCCGTGGTCGACGCGCTGGCGGCGCGGCGTCCGGTGATCCTGCTGGATAACGCCGGCGTTGGCGCCTCGCATGGCGCAACCCCGGACAATGTCGACGCCATGAGCGCGCACGTCATCGCCTTCATTGAGGCGCTTAAGCTGCCGCAGCTCGATGTGCTGGGCTTCTCACTGGGCAGCTTCATCGCCCAACAGATCGCGCAACGCCGTCCGGAACTGCTGCGCAAGATCATTTTGGTGGGCGGCTGTCCGCCGGGGCAGGGCGCGGCCACCTTCCATCAGGTGATCGCCGCCGTGGCCGACAAATCCGGCGCCGACGTGCTGCTGCAGCTGTTCTTCACGCCGACCGCCGCCAGCCAGGCGCTCGGCATGGAATTCGTGCAACGCCTGCGCTTCGGCGACGAGCGCGGCCCGAATCCGCCGCAGCAGGTGTTCAACGCCCAGTACCAGGCGATTGCCGACTGGTGTGAGGCGCCGTTCGACGCGGCGGCGTTGCGCACGATCCGCAATCCGGTGCTGGTGGTCCAGGGCAGCAACGACACCATGTTCCCGACGCCGCAATCGGTGCTGCTGTTCGACAGTCTGCCGAATGCGCAACTGAGCCTGTATCCGGATTCCGGCCATGCCTCGCTATTCCAGTATCCGGCGCTGTTTGCCGAACAAGCCAACTACTTCCTCAACTGAACAGGACCACCACCATGCACGAACTGCTACATCACATCATCGAAGCCCACGGCGGCATGGAGCGCTGGAACAGCTACACCACGCTGAGCGCCCATCTGTCGCAAGGCGGCATCCTTTGGCCGCTGAAAGGCAAGGGCGGCATGCTGGACGAAGTGGACATCCAGATCCAGCTGCACCAACCCTGGACCTCGCACAGTCCCTTTGGCGATCCGCAGCGCCGCACGGCGGTGACGCCGCAGCGGGTGGCGATTGAAACCAGCGCCGGCGCATTGGCCGAGGAACTGGCGGCGCCGCGCGCCAGCTTCGCCGGCCACCAGCTGGACACGCCGTGGAGCGACACCCAACTGGCCTACTTCGTCGGCTACGCGATCTGGAACTACTTCACCATGCCGTTCACGCTGGCCATGCCAGGCTTCGGCATCACGGAGCTGCCGGCCTGGCAGGAAGACGGCCGCACGCTGCGCCGGCTGCGGGTGACGTTTCCACCGCAACTGGCCACCCACAGTCCGGTGCAAACCTTCTACTTCTCGGAAGACGGCCTGCTGCGCCGCCACGATTACGAGGTCGATATCGCTGGTGGCGCGCCGGCGGTGCATTACCTGTCGGAGCACGTCACGGTGCAGGGCATCACCATCCCGAGTCGCCATATGATCTACGTGCGCGATGCCGATGGCGGTCATCAGCCGGAGCCGCTGGTGGTGGCGATCCAGGCCAGCGCCATCCGGCTGGCCTGAGCGGAGGGGAGGCTATGACGCAAGCGCATCCCCTGAAAGTGAGCATCCGCCATCGCGAGATCATCGTCAGCGCCGGGTTGGCGGCCTTGCTGGCGGCCTGTCCCGGCATCGAAGTGGCCGATGACGCCGAGCTGGTGGTCACCGACTATGCCGACGCCATGGCGCGGCTACAGCGCGGCGGCGGGCCGGCCGAGCGGATCATGATCGTGACCCAGCGTGAACGCGAATGGGACGTGCGGATGGCGATATCGGCCGGCGCCCACGGCTATCTGCCGCAGCAGTGCGATGCCGAGGAATTGCAGGCCGCGCTGCGCACCATCGGCGGCGGCGAGCGCTATTTCAACAAGGAGCTACTGGCGCGCTCCGTGCAGCACCTGTCGCAAGGCCATTTCACGCTGCGCGAGAGCGAGGTGCTGAAGCTGCTGGCGCAGGGCTATTCCAATAAGCTGATCGCCCGCCAGATGGACATCGGGGTGGGCACGGTCAAATCCCACGTCAAATCGGTGTTCTGCAAGCTGGGTGCCCGTGCCAGAACCCATGCTGTGGTATTGGCGACACAGCGTGGCATCGTCTCAAACTGAAAAAAGTACCAGAGAATATCACTTTTGTTTTAGGACGCGCCGGGGGGCGATACCGTAGTATGGGAACCTGAGACAGTGACAGCGCCTGTAAAAAAGACAACAAGACGCTGGAGGAGACCCCCGATGAAGATTTTGCTAGCCGAAGACGATGAGCAGTTGGCGGCGCAGTTGGTCCGCTTGCTGGAATCGGAGAATTTCGTGGTCGATCATGCCGCCGACGGCATCGACGCCAATCACCTTGGCCTGACCGGCGATTACGATTGCGTGATCCTGGACCTGGGCCTGCCCGCGATGAAGGGCGAAACCATCTTGCAGCACTGGCGCGGCGCGCGGCGCGAATTCCCGGTGCTGGTGCTGACCGCGCGCGACGCCTGGGTCGACAAAGCGGCCGCCTTCGGCGCCGGTGCCGACGATTACCTGACCAAGCCTTTCCTGTCGCAGGAACTGGTGGTGCGGCTGCGCGCATTGGCGCGGCGCGCGCGCGGCCAGGCGGCGCAGCCGATTTACTGCGACGATCTGAGTTACCACCCCACGTCCGGCGAATTCCGCATGGCTGGCGAGCCGCTCAAGCTGACCGCGTTCGAACACCGCATCCTGGCCAAGTTGTTCCAGTACCAGGGCAGCGTGGTGTCGCGCGACCGCCTGTTCGATTCCATGTATGGCGAAAACGATATGGCGCCGGAGAATTCGCTGGAGGTGATGATAGGCCGCATCCGCCGCAAGATCGGCGCCGATAAACTGCTGACATTGCGCGGCCACGGTTATTCGCTTTGCAAGGGCGCGCAGTGAGGCTGCCGCTGTCGCTGCACGCGCGCCTTTCGGTCGGCGCGATTCTGCTGTCGGTGTCGGCGCTGACGCTGGTGACGTATTCGATCATCGACATCATCAACGGTGTATTAAGCGATAACATCGACATCGCTTTCGATGCCCACATCAACGTGATCGATCACGCGGTCGACAAGGACGGCAACTTCCATCCGGACCAGGTGGCCGGCTTCCCCGATCTGGCGGGGCCGGGCGCGCAGTGGGGGTGGCAGGTGGAGGCGGTCAACGGTCAGTGGAAAAAGGGCAGCATGCCGGCCAATACCTATTATCCGTGGCCGCGCATCCATCCGTCCGGCGGGATTTACAGTGGCATCGGCATGGCCACCGACGGCTCGGAGCTACACATTCGCCGGCTGGAGACGCGGCGCCAGGGCCACCCGGTATCGATCACCGTGATCGCCTCGTCGATTCTGATCAATGGCCCGCTGGGGCAGGCGCGTGATGCCATCTACCGCTCGCTGGCGCTGTTCATCCTGGTGCTGGTGGCCACCGCCATCGTGCAGCTGCGCTATGGCCTGCGGCCGCTGCGCCGGCTCGGCAAGGATCTGCTCCAGATCCGCAACGGCGAGGTGCAGCGGCTGCCAGATGGCCAGCCGGCCGAACTGGCGCCGCTGGCGGACCAGATCAATGGCTTGATCGCGCTGAATAACTCTGGCCTGGAAGTGGCGCGCATGAATGCCGCCAATCTGGCGCATTCGGTCAAGACGCCGCTGTCGTCGCTGATGCTGCAACTGGAGCACGAGGGCGCCAGCGCCGAGGCGCGGGCGCTGGTGGCCAGCATCTCGCAGCGGGTGGCGCATCATCTGAAGCGCGCCCGCAACGGCGCTGGCAGCCTGGGGGCGCGGGTGCGCACCGATGCCTATCCGCTGGTGGAAGCGATTCGCCCGGTGCTGGCGTCGATCCGCCGCCATCAGCCGGTGCATATCGATAACCGCTTGCCGCAGCCGACCCATATCGGCATCGATCCGGAAGACCTCAGCGAATTGTTGGGAAATCTGCTGGAAAACGCTTGCCGCTATGCCGGCGCGCAGGTGGTGGTCAGCGCGCGCGAGGATGGCGTCGACCGCACCATTCAGGTCGAGGATGACGGCGCGGGCATTCCGGCCGAGGATCTGGCGCGCGTGCTGCAACCGGGCGTGCGGCTGGACGAGGTCACCGAAGGCTATGGCTTCGGGCTGGCCATCGTGCGAGAGTTAGTGGGGCTGTATGGTGGCACGCTGGTGCTGGCGCGTTCGCCGGCACTGGGCGGTTTGTGCGCGACGTTGCGTTTTCCCAAATAAACCACTTCGTTTAGGTTCAGTTTCGCTTGGTTTGATAACTTCCTCTCCACGATAAAAGCACCATGACTACTGGTCGTGGCGCAGACAACCTGGAGACCTGTTATGAACCACCCTCGCCTGACCGAGCGCGCCATCACGCGTTCGCTGATCGCCGCCGGCATTGTGCTCGCACTGCCGCTCGGCGCGATTGCCCAAACCGCAGCCCAAACCGCCGCCATCACCGACGCTACCGCCACCAAGGCCGACGATGCGCCGGTCGAGCCGGTGGTGGTGGTGACGGCCTTCAAGCGTTCGTCGACGCTGCTGAAAACCCCGGCCGCACTGAGCGTGCTGTCGGGCGATAATCTGCGCGAGCAGGGCGTCAATGATCTGACCAATATCCAGGACGTGATTCCGGGCCTGGTGATCGCCAATACCATGGATGGCGTGCAGGTGGCGATGCGCGGCGTGCAGGCCAACGACACGTCCAGCAAGGGCGAGCAGGATATCGCCTTCAACGTCGACGGTGTCAACATCGGCCGTGGCAATGCGCGCGGCGGCGCTTTCTTCGACATCGACCGCATCGAGGTGTTGCGCGGACCACAGGGCACGCTGTACGGCCGCAGCTCGACCGGTGGCGCCATCAACGTCATCACCAACAAGCCGCAGTTGGGTCAGACCTCGGGCTACGCCAAGCTGGAATTCGGTAACTTCAACGCGCAGCGCGCCGAGGCGGCAATCAACATCCCGCTGGGCGAGATGCTGGCGTTCCGCGCCGCCGGTGTGTCCAACACGCGTGATGGCTATTCGCATCCGATCGACTACACCACTTCGTATAACGGCACCACGTACTACTTCCCGGCGTCGGCCAGCTCGGTGAAGAACGATCAGCGCGACCGCGCTGGCCGCTTCTCGCTGCTGTTCAAGCCCGTGTCGGACACCACGCTGCAGCTGACTCAGACCGTCAGCCATCAGGGCGGCACCGGCACCAGCCAGGCGTTGGAGACGCAGATGCAGGCGCATAACGATACCGGCAGCGCGGCGCTGAACATCCTGCCCAATCCGGTGCAGGCTTTCCTCGATTCGCATAACAGCAATACGGCGGCGGTGCTGGATACGCGCTTGTCCGATATTCAGTTGAAGGTGTTGGGTTCGCACCAGTATCTGAACTATCGCCAGCAGCTGCCGAGCGCGCAGGACGTATATGCGAATGGTCTGTATCGCATCACGCCGTATTTTGGTGACGATGCGTTTGGGCCAGCGTTCAACTTCCGCCTGAATCACCATCAGGTGCGCACCGACCAGTTTGAGACCACCATCGCCAACGCGGATGCCAGCACTATCGAGTATGTGGCGGGCGTCAACTGGTATCGCGAGAAGGCCGGGGAGAATGGGCAGAACTGGAATGCGCTGTTGTGGGACCCGCTGGATACGGCGACCTATCTGTCGCAATCCGGCCCGGTCAATCTGACCACGCATGAATCCAAGTCGGTGTTTGGGCAGGCGACCTGGCATCTGAATGAGCGCGTCGGCATCATTGGTGGCCTGCGTTATACGAACAGCGATGTACGCCGGGTTGGTACGTTTGCGCTGCCGTTCAATTTCAACGCTGGCTTCCCGCCGCCGCCGTATGGTGACGATCAGGGTAATGCGATCTGCGTCTACCCCAATAGCTGCGTTGGTGCCCTGAACAACGGCGAGGCCAAAGACAGCAAGGTGACCTGGAAGGTGGGTCTGAATTATCAAATGGCGCCGGAGCACCTGTTCTATACCTCGGTGGCGACTGGCTTCAAGGCAGGCGGTTTCAATGATTATGATCCTGCTACCAAGACGCTGGGACAGTATGCGGCGTCTTCGCTGACGGCGTATGAAGTCGGCTACAAGGGCCGCCTGCTGCCGGCGCTGACCTTGTCCAGCTCTTTGTACTACTACGATTTTTCGAAGAATCAGATCGCCGGTGTGACCAATTTTGTCGGTGGCCAGAGTTCACCGTACACGCAGACGGTGCCGACCAAGATTTATGGTTGGGAGAACGAGGGCTCGTACAAGCTGGCGCGCGAAACCACCTTGTCTGGATCGGTGGCGCTGCTGCATACGAAGTTTGTGCACTTCCTGGCGGGGAAGAATGCGTTCGTGGGTGATCCGATTGATTTCTCCGGCCAGGAGCTGGATTCGTCGCCCAAGCTGACGGCGACGCTGTCGATCAGCCACGCGATCAATCTGGGCAACGGGGCCAAGGTGAAGCTGCGTGCCAGCAGCAAGTACAGCTCCAGCTATCTGCTGAGCGATCTGGGGAACGGCGTGCGCTATCGTCAGCCGTCGTTCACCCGCAGCGAGGCTAGTGTGGCGTATGAGCCGGCGCAGTCCAGCGTGAAGGTGCAGCTATTTGTGACCAATATCGAGAACAAGATTCAGCGTACCGGCGGGTTGACGGGGTATGACAACAGCGGCTCGCCGTATGGTGGTTCGGGCAGCACGACCTTTAGCTCGATGCCGGCGAATAACCTGGCGTTCAACGTCAACGAGCCGCGCATGTACGGCATCCGCCTCAGCACGGACTTCTAATGACGGCGCAGACCAGGCGGGATTTCATGCGCCATGCGCTGGCGTTGGCCGCAGCCACGCCGGCAGCGATGGCAGCCGGCGCAACCTCGCTGGCAGCCGGAGTACCGGCCGATGTGGCGCTGCCGGCCAGCGGCGGACCTGCACCGCAAGCTATGCGCGGCGCGGCGCCGAATGGCGCGGGTGAGGCGGCACGAGAGCCGGCGAGGGAGGCCGCAGGCGACGCCGGCCCAGCGGGCAGTCCGGCTGAAGGGCGCGGCGATGGCGGCCCGGCGTTGCGCGCCGGGGCGGGGCGGGCAGAGGTGGTGTTCGCGCCGACGCTGTATCCGATGGAGGGCTTCGTGGCCCAGCATGATGCGCTAGCGGCCCGCGTGCTATTGCTGGACAGCGCTGGCGTGCGCACCGCCATCGCCGTCATCGATATCACCTCGATGAGCGCCGCGCTGGTGGCTGGAATGAAAGCGGTGGTAGCCCGCGAGGCGGCGCTGGCCACGGAGCAGGTGCTGATCTGCGCCAGCCACACCTTCTCGGCGCCGCACGTGTTCGCGCCAGGTGATAGCCTGGCCGGCGCCGACGTGGCGCACAACGACGCCATCCTGCAGTGCTACACCAGCGCGCTGTCACAAGCCGCCGCGCAGGCCCACGCCACGCTGCAAACCGCCACACTGGGCTACGGCGAAGGCAGCAGCCGCGTTGGCGTCAACCGCGACGTCCCCACGCCGGCCGGCTGGTGGCTGGGCGCCAACGACGATGGTTACAGCGATCCAACCATCGGCGTGGTGCGCATCGATGGCCAGAGCGGCGCACCGCTGGCGATCCTGCTCAACGCCGCCGTGCAGCCGTCAATCATGGATGGCTCGCAGCGTAGCGCGGGCGGCAAGCTGATTACCGCCGATTTGGCCGGCGCTGCGGCGCGCCACATCGAGCAGCACTATGCGGGCGCGGTGGCGATGTTCCTGATCGGCGCCGCCGGTGACCAGGCGCCGCTGATGCAGGCCAATCGCCACGTGGTGCGCGACGACGGCAGCGTCACCCGCGTCGACGCCCACGAAGCCGGCTTCCTGCTGGTCGACCAGCTGGGGGAGAAGCTTGGCAGCGCTGCGGCGCGGGTGGCGGCAGGCATCAAGCCTGCACAGGCGCCCACGGTGACGCTGCGGCGCGACAGCGTGCAGCTGGACGCGCGCGTCTACATCTCGCACACGCCGCCTGCGGGGCCGGTGGCCAGCATCGAGTATCAGCCGGCAGGCCAAACCACGCTGCCGTTCGTGCTGCTGCAACTGGGCGGATTAGCACTGGTCGGCGTGCAGCCGGAGCTGTCGGCCAGCATTGGCGCGCAGATCCGCGCCGCGTCGCCATACCGGCAAACGCTGGTCGCCACCATGGTCGATGGCGCCGCCAAGTACCTGCCGGAGCGGCAGGCGTATCAACGCACCACCTACGAGGCGCGCAGCTCGCCGTTCGCACCCGGCGCCGCAGAAGCCGCCGCCACCGCCATCGTGGCGGGCCTGCGGAAGATGAAACAAGATCACAAGGATTAACGCAATGAAGACACCCCCGTCAACCATGTTCGCGCGCGCACTGGGCCTGCTGGCGCTGACGCTGGCCACCACCGGCCACGCCGCCACGCCGACCGCGCCGACCGCACCCGCCGCGTCCTGTGCGGCGCTGGCCAAACTGGCGCTGCCGGATGTGACGATCACGCTGGCGCAGCCGGTGGCTGCCGGCCAGGCACCGGCACCGCAGGGCGAGGGCGCTTTCCTCGGCAAATTCTCCGGCATGGGCGTGGCCGGCCTGACGCGGCCGGCGCGCAATCCGGCGTTCTGCCGCGTCGCCGGCAGCATCCGTCCCAGCGCCGATTCCGACATCAAGTTTGAAGTATGGCTGCCGCAAAAAGGCTGGAACGGCAAGTTCATGGCGGCCGGGAATTTCGGCTGGGGCGGCGCGCTGATGCTGGCAGCGATGCCGGACGCGCTGTCGCAAGGCTACGCCGTCGCCAGCACCGACACCGGTCATGACAGCGGCACCGACGACGGCAAAGGTGGCCGCTTCGCCCTCGGCCATCCGGAAAAGCTGATCGACTACGCCTACCGCGCCGACCATCTGATGACGGTGCACGCCAAAGCCATCATCAAGGCCTTCTACGGCCACGGCCCGAAATACTCGTACTGGGTAGGCTGCTCGCTGGGCGGCCTGGAAGGACTGGTCGAAGCGCAGCGCTATCCCGAAGACTACGACGGCATCGTGGTCGGCGCGCCGCCCAACACGCTGGTCAACTTCAACGCCGCGCAACTGTGGCCCGGCTGGCTGGTGCGGCAGAACCCCGCGCTGAACATGACCAAGGCCAAATTCGAGATGGTCAGCAAGGCCGTGCTGCAAGCCTGCGCCGGCCCGGTCGGCCGCCAGCAGGGCTTTGTTGACGCGCCGGAGCAATGCGGCTTCGAGCCACGCCAACTGCTGTGCAAGGGCGAGGAGACGGCGGACTGCCTGACCGCCGGCCAGGTGCAGCTGATGGAGCAGATCTATCGCGGCCCGGTCAACCCGCGCACCGGCGAGGTGATCTTCCCCGGCCCGGCCAAGGGCAGCGAGGCCGAACTGTTCGTGTTCGCCGGTGACAAACCGTTCGCCAACGCGCTGGATCTGTTCCGTTATGCCGCCTTCGAAGACGTCAACTGGGATGGCACGCAGATCGACTGGGATCGCGATATCGCTCAAGCCAGCGCCAAGGTCGGCGCGCTGTTCAGCGTCGACGCCAATCTGCAGCCATTCTTCGCGCGCGGCGGCAAGCTGCTGCTGTACATCGGCTGGAACGATTACCACAACCCCGCCGAGCTGGTGGACTACTACCATGCGCTGCGCCGCAATGGCGGTCAGGATGGCGTGCGCCTGTTCACGCTGCCCGGCGTCGGCCACTGCTTCGGCGGCGCCGGCTGCGACACCTTCGACAAACTGGGCGCCATCGATGACTGGGTCAGCGCCCGCAAGCCGCCGCTGCGCCTGACCGCGTCCAAGGTCGTCAACGGCAGGATCGCGCGCACGCGACCGATCTGCGCCTACCAGGCCGTGGCCAAATACAAGGGCAGCGGCGATATCAACGATGCATCCAGCTTTATCTGCGCGGCTGCTGAAGAAAAAGGAAATACCGGTTCATGAAACTTCTGAATGTACATCGCTGGATCTCGATCGCGGTGGTGCTAGTCTCGCTGTACCTGTCGGTGACCGGCACGCTGATCCAGCTGGTCGACCTCAAGGGGCTGCTGCTGGGCAGTTCGCCGTATGACGAAAACCTGCAGGCCATGCGCGGTGATCTCAATGGCCCCGGCGACTACGCGATGATCGGACCGGCCGACTATCTGGCCGCGCCGCTGCCGGCCGATCTGGATTATCCGGCCATGTTTGGCAAGGCGCTGGCGGCCACCCGCGCGGCCGCCGGCGACACGCCGCTGCGCTATCTGGAGCTACGCCAGGATCAGGGGCGGCTGCTGGCGATCGCGCAGCTGGCGCAGCCAGTCGCCGTGGCACCCGGCGAACGTGAGCCGGCCTACGCCACGCTGGTGCTGGACGTCGTCAGTGGCCAGCCGCTGCCCGGCGTGCAGGCGCCGCGCCACAATATGGAGTCGCAGCAGTCGCTGCGCATCGTGGTCAAGTCGCTGCACCGCATGACCACTTTCGGCAATAACGCGCTGTGGATCAACGTGGTGGTGGGCACCGGCTTGATGGTGCTGATCGTCACCGGCGTCTGGATCTACGTCAAACAGTATCGTTCGCGCGCCGCGCTGGGACGCAAGGCGCTGTTCTGGAAAGCCCAGGACTGGTGGCGCACGTTGCACCGTTCGATCTCGGTGGCATGCGCGGTGTTCCTGATGGTGGTGACGGTTAGCGGCTTGTGGCTGGCGGTGGAGAGCCTGTCGTTCGGCTATTACATCTCGGCCCAGATCGCGCAGGCGCAGGCCAGCGGCCGGCCGCCGATGATGCGGCGTGACGCCATGCAGCCATTGCCGGACGCGCAGGTGGCGCAAATGGCGCGGATGACCATCGAAGCTTATCGCCGCAATCATCCGGACGTGGCGCCGCGCGCGCTGCGGCTGCGCGTGTTCGCCAATTATGCGCAGGGTGTGGTCATCAGCGGCGAGGGCGAGGCGCGGCAGCTGGTCTACAACGCCGACAGCGGCGCGCCGATGCTGCAGACCGAGGCGGGCTATCCGGACACCGGCTTCCCGTTCGGCTGGCAGGCGCACCAGTGGGCCAAGCAGGTCCACAACGGCAGCATGATCGGCATCAGCGGCCGCGCGATGAATCTGCTGGCCGGGCTGGCGCTGTTTTATCTGTCGTTGTCCGGCATCGTCATGTACGTCAAGCTGTGGCGCCGGCGCGCGGCCAATGGCCGCAAGGCGCTGGTGTGGTAATCGTTCGAAAGGAGAGAGACATGTTCAACCGAATTCTGGCAGCCGCGCTGCTCGCATGGCCGCTGTTATCGGTCGCCGCGCCGTCCACGCCATCCGCGGACGTTGCGCAGCTGCTGGCCGCCGAAGACGCGCGCTTCCAGGCGGTGCTGACGCATGACACGGCGGCGCTGGAACGCAGCATCGCCGACGACGTGGTCTACAGCCACATGACCGGCCAGCGTGACGACAAGGCGGCGGTGCTGCGCAGTGCCGCGCGACTGTCGTTCAGCAGCATCCAGCCGCTGGAGCGCACGGCGCGCGTGATTGGCGAGATCGGCATCGTACGCGGCAAGCTGGTACGCCAGCTGCCGGACCGCACGCTGACCGATGGCTATCTGGCGCTGTACGCGCTGCGCGACGGCCGCTGGCAGTTGCTGGAGTGGGTGTCGGCCGCGCCGCAGGCCGGGGAGCCGGCCAAATGACGCATATCGTGATCGCAGGCGCCGGCCATGCCGGCAGCGCGGTGGCGGCGGCGCTGCGCCAGTATGGTTTCGACGGCCAACTGACGCTGGTGGGCGAGGAGCAGGTGCTGCCGTATCAGCGTCCGCCGTTGTCCAAGGGCTGGCTGTTGGGCGAGGTGGAGCAGGACGATATCGCGCTGCGTCCGGCCGCGTTCTATGACGAGCAGAAGGTGGCGCTGCAACTGGGCCGCCGCATCAAACGGCTGGAGCGGCAGGCGCAGACGCTGCACTTTGACGCCGGTCCCGCGCTGCATTATGACCGGCTGGTGATCGCCACCGGTTCCTGTCCGGTGTGTCCGCCAATCCCCGGCGCGGATAACGACGGCGTGCTAATGCTGCGCAGCGTGCGCGACGCGGCACGCCTGAAAGCGGCGCTGCGGCCCGGCGCGCGGCTGGTCGTCATCGGTGGGGGCTACATCGGGCTGGAGGTGGCGGCGTCGGCGCGCCAGCTGGGCGCCAGCGTCACCGTGGTGGAGCGCGCGCCGCGCGTGCTGGCGCGGGTGGCGCATGCCGAGCTGTCGGCTTTTCTGACCCGTGTGCATACCGAGCGTGGCGTGCGCATTGAAACCAATCGCTGTGTGGCGCGCATCGACGCGGTGGGTGGCGCGGTGCGCCAGGTGACGCTGGATGATGGCCGCGTGCTGCCGTGCGATCTGGTGCTGGTGGGCGTGGGCGGCCGGCCCAACGACGGCCTGGCGCGCGCCGCCGGCCTCGATTGCGACGACGGCATCGTGGTCGATCTGCAGGCGCGCACGTCGGACCCGCACATTTACGCGATCGGCGACGTCACGCGCCGTCCGTTGCCGCTGTACGAGCGCATGGCGCGGCTGGAGAGTGTGCCCAACGCCACCGAGCAGGCGCGCCAGGTGGCGTGCGCCATCACCGGCCGCCCCGCGCCGGCGCCGGAAGTGCCGTGGCAATGGTCGGACCAGTACGACATGAAGATCCAGATCGCCGGCCATCCGTATGACGCCGACGAGGTGGTGCGACGCACGCCGGCGGGCGACGCCAACGCGCTGGCGTTGTTCCACTTCCGTGGCGAGCGCTTGCTGGCGGTGGAAGCGGTCAACGCGCCGGCCGAGTTCATGGCGGGCCGCCAGCTGATCGCGCGCAGGGCGGGGCTGGACAAACAGAAGTTGAGCGACGTGTCGCTGACGATGAAGCAGTTGATAAATCAAGGAGGGCAGTAAATGGCAGCGATCATTTTTATTCAGCCGGACGGCACGCGCCAAAGCGTGCAGGGCGTGGTGGGCAAGTCGGTGATGGAGGCGGCGGTGCGCCACAACGTGCCGGGCATCGACGCTGAGTGCGGCGGCAGCTGCTCGTGCGGCACCTGTCATGTGCACGTGCGCGACGAATGGTCTGGCCGGCTGCCGCCGAAAAGCGCGGACGAGGAGGCGACGCTGGACTGCGCCTTCGGCGTGCTGCACGACAGTCGTTTGTCATGTCAGATCGTGTTCCGCGAAGAGCTGGATGGACTGGTGGTGCACCTATGATCTTGTACTAAAAATACAGCGCTAAGGCGCGAGAAATCTGTGTGTTCCCCCATGCTGCGCCGGCTTTCGGCGCGGCAGGGAGGCATGCATTTCGTGGTTCCGTAGAGACGCGCAAAAGTGCCAGCGATTCTGATTTTTGTGTAAGGCTAGACAGCGTTAGACTGGGCTATGCTTTTCGCAGAGATTGTTTGAAAACTACAGCCACGAAGTTTTTGAATCCTCTCCAACAACGGATAAAAAAACAAGGAGACTCACATGAAAAACAGTACCCAGAAAGATTGGGCCATCAAGTCGCTCGGGCTGGTGACGGCGTTGGCCGGCGTGGCCCATGCGCAGGACAGCGCGACGCCGCCGATGACGGAAGTGGTGGTCACCGGTTCGCGCGTCAGCCTCGGTAACCAGAGCCCGACGCCACTGACCTCGGTCAGCACCGACGATCTGCTGACCACCAAACCAGGCAGCATTTCCGATGCCATCAACGAGCTGCCGATTTTCTCCGGCTCGCGCGGGCAGAATCAGAACTCCGGCAACGGCACCACCAATAACTCGGGCAATCTGCAGAATCTGCGCGGCTTGGGCTTCGCGCGCACGCTGGTGCTGTGGGATGGCCATCGGCTGCCGGCCACCACACAGGACCAGTTGGTCGATACCGACATGATTCCGCAGATGCTGTTGAAGCGGGTCGACATCGTCACCGGCGGCGCCTCGGCGGTGTATGGTTCGGACGCGGTGACCGGGGTGGTCAACTTCATCACCGACACCCGCTTCACTGGCGTCAAGGTGCAGGCCAGCGGCGGCGTATCGACCTATGGCGACGACAAGACGGCCGATCTGGGCATCGCCGGCGGCACCGATCTGGCCGACGGCCGTGGTCACGTCATCGCCAGCTACCAGTATCGCAACGATCCCGGTGTACTGTATCGCACCGACCGGCCATGGGGTACGCACCAGTGGACCGCGCAGGGCGCCGGTACGGTCGCCAATCCGTATCACCTGGTCGACAATACCCGCATCGCCACCTCGTCCTACGGTGGCCTGGTGCGCACTGGCCCGCTGGCGGGCATGAACTTCACCCAGGATGGCGTGCTGAGTCCTTTCGTGCACGGCAGCGCCACCGGCAACAGCACCTATGAAAGCGGCGGCGACGGCGCTTATTACAACGGCTCGATTCGCGGTTCGATGAAGTCGCACCAGGCGTTCGTACGCGGCGACTACGATTTCACCGATAGCGTGCATGGCTACCTGGAAGCCAGCTTCACCGACAACCACACCGAGAACTTCGGCGCCTACAATGCGCTGTTGAACGGCGTCACCGTCAGCGCCTCCAATCCTTTCCTGGCGCAGAATTACCAGAGCCAGTTGGCGGCGGCCGGCGTCACCAGCTTCAATGTGGCGCGCGTGTTTGCCGACGCGCCGCGCATTAACACGGCGAGTCATAGCCAGCAGTACTTCGTCAGCGGTGGCTTGAATGGCGATCTGGCGAATGGCTGGAAGTGGGATGTATTCGGCACTACCTCGCAGGCCAAGCTGAATACCCGTAACGACAATAACTGGAATGCGCAAAAGCTGGCGGCGTCGCTGGACGCGGTGGTCAATCCGACCACCGGCCAAATTGTCTGCCGCGCTTCGCTGACCAATAGCGCTTATTCCAACTGCGTGCCGCTGAATATCTTCGGCCCCACTGCGGCCAGCGCGGCGGCGCTGGCCTACATCACCGAGGCGACGACGTTTGATGTCACCAACACGATGGATGAAGTCGAGGGCACGCTGTCCGGCGCGCCATTCTCGACCTGGGCCGGCGCGGTCGATGTCGCGCTGACCGGGCAGTGGCGCCGTCAGACCTATGCGGTTGGCAGCTCGGCGGTGCCGACCGCCAAGGCCGATTGCACCGGCATTACCTACAACTGCTCGTCGTCGACGCTGTTGTATGTGGATTCAACGCTGGCCACGCGCTCGAAGGTGGCGCAGTCGGTGAAGGAGGCGGCGCTGGAGGCCGATGTGCCGCTGTTGAAGGGCGCTGCGTTTGCCAAGGATTTGCACCTGAATCTGGCCGGCCGCTTCACCAACTACGATACCAGCGGCAGTGCGCGCACCTACAAGATCGGCGTCGATTGGGATGTCAACGATCAGCTCAAGCTGCGCGCCAGCAGCTCGCGCGACATCCGCGCGCCGAATCTGAACGATCTGTTCGCGCCGGCCACCACCAACGCCGGTTCGTACACCGATACGCTGACCGGCACCAGCAACACGGTACCGGTGACGGTGGTCGGTAATCCGAATCTGAAGCCGGAAGTGGGCAAGACCATCGCCGCCGGTTTCGTCATCAAGCCGAAGGCGTTGCCCGGCTTTAGCGCGTCGCTGGATTACTTCAACATCGACGTCACTGATGCCATCACCAATATCCAGGGCACCAATCCGTCGGTGCAGGCGGCCTGCTATGCCAGCGGCGGCACTTCGCCTTACTGCGCGCTGCAAACCCGCCCGCTGGGCTTCACCAATACCAGCGCGGCCAATGCGGTGACGTCGTTCACCAGCACCGTGATCAATATCGGCAGCATGCGCACCCGTGGCTTCGATCTGGAGGCGGCGTACCGCACCCAGTTGGCGGGCAATCCGTTCAATCTGCGTTTGCTGACCACCTATCAGCCGCACATCATTTATGAAACCCCGGGCTTGCAGACGGTGGACATGGGCGGTGTGGCGTATGGCCCGAACGGCCTGCAGGCCAGTGCCAAGATCCGTTCGACGCTGCTGGCCAGCTATAAGGTGCGTGACTATTCGATCGATGTCAGCGAGCGGTGGCGCAGCAACCTGAGTTACAGCGGTGATCCGACGGTGGTGGTGTCGTCGCCGAATGCGCCGGCGGTGGCTTACACCAATCTGAATCTGGCGTGGAATTTCCGTTATGGCAGCCAGGCCAGTGGTCAGCTGTATTTCAATGTGCAGAATCTGTTCAACCGTCAGCCGCCGGCGATTGCCTTCATTGCCGGCAATGGCGCGGTGGGGACCTTCAGCGGCTTCGCCCAGGGTGACGATCCGACCGGCCGTTACCTCTCGGTCGGCCTGCGGGTGAAGATGTAACTCCCGATGCCGGGCGGTGGCCGCGTTGGCCGCCGTCCGGCTTAACCTTTATCCGATCCTGATTATGGCCCTCCATTCCGCCAGTCCCGCGCGCGTCGTCGCGGACCCCGTCGACAGCGCGCCGCATGCCGGTGCCGATCTGCCCGATCTGCGCATCTTCGTGTTTGCGCTGTTTTTTATTTTCGGCGGCATCACCAGTTTGAACGATGTGCTGATCCCCAAGCTGAAAAGCCTGTTCACGCTGTCGTACGCGCAGGCGATGCTGGTGCAGTCGGCGTTCTTTGCTGCTTACTTCATCGTGTCGCTGCCGGCGGCGGCCATCGTGCGCCGCATCGGTTATATGCGCACGGCGGTGGTGGGTTTGCTGACCATGACCGGCGGCTGTCTGCTGTTCATCCCGGCCTCGCTGTCCGGCATGTTCGTGCTGTTTCTGGGCGCGCTGTTTGTGCTGGCGGCCGGCATCACGGTGGTGCAGGTGGTGGCCAATCCGCTGATTTCGGCGCTGGGCGCGCCGGCCAGCGCGCATAGCCGTCTGACCTTTGCGCAGGCGTTCAATTCGCTGGGCACCACGGTGTTTCCTTATGTGGGCTCGATCCTGATACTCGGTTCGCTGGCCAAGGTCGATCCGGCCGCGCTGGCCGGGCCGGCGCTGGACGCGTTCCGCACTCAGGAGACACATGTGATCGTGCGCACCTATGCCGGACTGGCGATTGCGCTGGCGGCGATCGCGCTGCTGGTCTGGTTGCGGCGGCATCGGCTGGCGGAGGCGCCGGCCGAAGAGGGTGGCATGCTGCGCGCGTTTGAGCTGTTACGGCGGCCGCGCTTTGCGTTTGGGGCGCTGTGCATTTTTCTGTACGTCGGCGCCGAGGTGGCGATCGGGTCGCTGATTGTCGACTATCTGATGCAGGCCAGTGTGTTCGGCGTTGGCGCGGTGGAAGCGGGCAAGCATGTGCCGATTTATTGGGGCGGGGCGATGCTGGGCCGCTTCGTCGGCGCCTGGTTGCTGCGGGTGTGCGCGCCGGGCAAGGTGTTGGCGGCGGCGGCGGGCGCGGTGATCGTGCTGTTGCTGGTGTCGGCCAATAGTACGGGCGCGTTGTCCGGTTGGGCGCTGCTGGCGATTGGCTTGTTCAATTCGATCATGTTCCCGACGATTTTCTCGCTGGCCTGCGAGGGTTTGGGCGCACGCGCGGCGGAGGGCTCGGGCTTGATTTGCGTTGCGATCGTCGGTGGCGCGATTGTGCCGCTGCTGACCGGCGGCGCGGCCGATGCGGCCAGCCTGAAGATGGCGTTGGCGGTGCCGGCGTTGTGCTATGCGGTGATTCTGGCCTTTGGCGCATACGCGCGCCGGCCTGCATGACAAGGAGATGATGTTGAGCAGAATGAGAATCTTGCTGGCGGCGCTGCTGCTGGCATACGGCGCGGGCGCACAGGCGGAAGCCTGCGGCGGCGAGCAGCGGCTTGACGCTGGACGCGCGGAGGTTGGCGCGGGCGGGCTGGGTACGGCGTGTGCCGCGCCGGCGGGCGCGTTGCGTGCTGCGGCGCTGCGGGTCGATATCACGCCGCGCGATTTGCGTGGGTTGAATCCGATGGGCGGTTCGTTCACGGCGGTGCACGATCCGATTTATCTGCGAGCGCTGTTGCTGGACGATGGCCGGCAGGCGGTGGCGCTGGTGTCGCTGGATTTGATCGAGGTGGGCGACACCACGGCGGTGCGGGAGCGGATTGCGCGCGAGGTGGGCGTGGCGGCGGATCATGTGTTGATCAGCCCCAGTCACGATCACAATGCGCCGCGTCTGGGGCGGGTGACGCCGGGCGCGCTGGCGCATGATGGCGGGCCGGAGTCGGATGCTTATACCGCCTGGGTGTATGACCGCATGGTGGCGGTCTTGCGCGAGGCGCGGGCGGCGTTGCGGCCGGCGCGGTTGGGCAGTGGGCGCGGGCAGGTGGACGTCAACATGAATCGCGATGCCTACAGTGAGCGCGGCTGGGGACTGGGCCTGGCGCCGCAGGGGCCATCCGACAAGACGCTGCGTGTGCTCAAAGTGGAGACGGAGGATGGCGCGCCGTTGGCGCTGGTGCTGAACTACGGCGTGCATTCGACCGTGACGCTGGGCAGCGCCGAGCTGTCCGGCGACCTGGCCGGCGCCGCCGAGCGATACGTCGAAGAGACGCTCGGTCAGGGCGTGGTGGCGCTGTGGACCCCGGCCGCTCTGGGCGACCAAGCCCCACGCGTCTCGCGCCCCAACGCCGTATCGCGGCCAGCCGTCGTCGCCGCGCCGCAGCCCGCACCAGCCGCGCAGCAGCCGGCCGATGTCGCATCTCGCGCTGCCGCCGCCGCCGCGTCGCAGCCCGACGCCGTGGCATCGCCCGCCGCCGCCGGCGTCTCGGTGTCGCAGCGCTCTGCTGATCGCCGGGGGGCATCAGTACCCGGGGAGGGCGCGGCGCCGGCGGCCAAGGACGCGCAGCGCGCCAACGCCGCCGCCTGGCGCGCCATGGATGCACAGGGGCTGCTGGTCGGCGCCGAGGCGCTGCGGGTAGCGGACGGCATCACCATATTGCGCTCGGACGTCCATCTGGCCGCCGCGCAGCGCGTGATCTCCTGCCCGGTCAAAACCGGCCGCAATCTGATGTCGACCATGAAGCAGCAGACTGTGGACCACGTGCCAGTGCGACTCAGCCTGCTGCTGATCGACCGCGTGGCGCTGGCCGGCGTCTCCGGCGAGGTGCTGAACGCCATTGGCAGCCGCCTGTACGCGACCTCGCCGCTGAGCGACACCTTCCTGGTCTCCATCGCCAACGACCGCATCGGCTACCTGCCGCCGGATGCCGCCTACGACCAACCGCTGTTCGAAGTGAACGGCAGCCCGGTCGCGCGCGGCTGCGCCGAGAACGCCATCGTCGATGGCCTGAGCCAGATGATCCGTGAACACATGTAAGGAACCCGCAATGAAGCTGTTGAACATACAGGCGATCGCCATCGCCACCATCGCCGCTACCCTGTCGCCCGTCATGGCGGCGCAATCGGCACAATCGACGCCCGACGTCGGCCATGTGCCGGCATTGGCCACCTCGCTGGTCAAACCAAAATCCACCACCGCGCTGAAAGTCACCAGCCCGGCCTTTGCCGACGGCGCCCGCATCCCGGCCGACAACACGCAATACGGCGCCAATCGCTTCCCAGGCCTGCAATGGACGGCCGGCCCGCGCGGCACGCGATCGTACGTGATCATCGTGCAGGGCGATCCGCGCCGCGACGGCCAGACCGGCAGCCGCGCCACGCCCAGCGCTGCCGGCCAGACCTCGATCCACTTCAGCGCCATCAACCTGCCCGCCAACGTCACCAGCCTGGCGGCCGGTCTGAGCGCGCTGCCAGCCGGCGCCAGCTACGGTCCCAATGTGCACGGACTGGCCGAACCCTACGCTGGCCCGCACACCCACACCAGCGTGCCGCAGCCTTACCACTTCCAGGTGTTCGCGCTGAATACCAAACTCACCGCCAGCCACACGCTGACCTTCGACCAGATCATCGCCGCGATGCAAGGCCACGTGCTGGCCAGCGGCGAAATCACCGCCACCTCCGCCAAGCCCGAAGGCGAGCAATACGCCAAAGCCGTCCGCACCGAAAGCGGCCTGGTGACCGGCGTGGCCGGACGCGATTCCGCCGTCACCATCTACAAAGGCATTCCCTACGCGGCGCCGCCGGTGGGCGCATTACGTTGGCGGCCACCAGCGCCGGCGCAAGCGTGGGAAGGTGTGCGCAAGGCCGACCAATTCGGCCCTCTGTGCCCTCAACCTGCCGAACCAGGCATGCCGCCGCAAGCCATGAGTGAGGACTGCCTGACGCTGAACATCTGGACCGCGAGCGCGGTGGAAGCCACGCCGCGCCCGGTCTACGTGTGGATTTACGGCGGCGGCTTCATTGGCGGCACCGGCGCCAGCCCGGACTTCGATGGCGAAGGTCTGGCACGCAAGGGCGTACTGGTGGTCACCTTCAACTACCGCCTCGGCGCGCTGGGTTTCCTGTCCACGCCCGAACTGAGCGCGGAATCCGGTCACAAGGCATCCGGCAATTACGGCCTGCTGGACGATATCGCCGTGCTGCAGTGGGTACAGCGTAACATCGCCGCGTTTGGCGGTGATCCGAAGCGCGTCACCATCGGCGGCCAGTCGGCCGGCGCCGGCTCGGTGGGCTTCCTGTCGATGTCGCCGCTGGCCACTGGCCTGTTCCAGCAGTCGATCGCCCAGAGCCACGCACGCGACCCACGCGATCCCGAACTGCGCTACCTGTCGGTCTCCTACCGCCAGCAGCAGGCGGCGGAGCAGGCGGGCCTGCGTTATGTTGACGCCAAAGGCACGCATGATCTGGCCGCGCTGCGCGCCATGCCATGGCAGCAGGTGGTTGAAGGCAGCAACACCATCGACGCCAATGTCGACACGCTCAGCTCCGGCAAGCCGCCGCTGTTCCGGCCCGTGGTTGATGGCTGGGTGATCCCGCAAGGTTACAGCGCCACCATGGCTGCCAACGCGCAGAACAAGGTGATCTACATCGCCGGCAATAACAGCGACGAAACCGGCGCCGTGCCGGAAACCGCGTTTGCCACACTGCGCGCGCGCACCGGCCCACCGCGTGCTGGCAACCCGCAGGTGAACGTGACGCTGGAAGCCTTCCGCAGCAACGCCCGTGCCAAGTTCGGCGCGCTGGCCGACGATTTCCTCAAGCTGTACCCGGCCACCAATGACGATGAAGCGGCGCTGGCCAGCAACCAGGCGGCGCGCGACAATTCGCGCATCTCGACTTGGTCGTGGGCGCGCGCATGGGAGAAAGGTAGCGGCAAACCTGTCTACACGTATTTTTGGACCCATGCGCAGCCGGGGCCGGGGGCGGCCATGCGTGGCGCTTTCCATGGTTCGGAAATCAACTATGCGTTTGGTAATTTGTACGCTACCAACCGACCGTGGACTGACGAAGACAAACGCATCGCGGACACCATGTCGTCGTACTGGGCAAACATCATCAAGACCGGCAACCCGAATGGCGCTGGCTTGCCGCAGTGGCCAGCCTATGACGCAGGCGCGGCGTCGGTGATGCGGCTGGGCGAGGACTGGGGCACGATGCCCATCGCTACGCCCGAGCGCATCGACTTCTGGCAGCGTTTCTTCGCCACGCAGCAGCCTTGGTAGGCGGGGAGGTTATGAAAGCAAGCATCGCTTGCGGGCGACCAGCCCGCGAGGATGCTGCGAAAAGACTTACTTGCTACCCAATTCGTGCATCGGCACGCGGCAAGTCTCGCGCGCGGTGAACACCGAGAACGCTGAAATCGCCGAAGTGCAGCTGACGAAGATCGCCACCGGCACCCAACCCATCGGATCTTCCGGACGCAGGATGGCCGCGCTGATGGTCGGCGCAAAGCCGCCCAGTGCAAAGCCGAGCTGCGTACCGATCGCCATGCCCGATAAACGCACGCGGGTGCTGAACATCTCGCCATACATCGCCGGCCACACGCCATTGGCCGCGCTATACACCACGCCCGACAGCAGCAGACCAAACACAAAAATCAGCGGAATATTCGAGGTGCTGATCGCCCACATATAAGGCCACGCCAGCGCCGCCGAACCCAGCGCGCCAAACATGAACACCGGACGACGACCAATCCGGTCCGCCAGCGAAGCAAACATCGGAATCGCCCCCAGCGCCACCACATTGGCCAGCACCAGCACCGTCAGCATGGTGGAACGCGGCAGATGCATGGTATTCACCGCATACGACAGCGTGAACACACTGAAGATGGTACTGATCACCGACACCAGCGCCGCAAAGATCACGCGCACCAGATTGGCCTTATGCTCCTGGAACAGCACCGTCAGTGGCAGACGATCATCCTGATGCGACACCTCTTCCTTGAAGGCCGGGGTTTCAGGCAGCGTGCGGCGCACCCAGAAGCCCACCACCACCACCACAGCGCTAAGGAAAAACGGAATCCGCCAGCCCCACGACAGCAGCTGCTCTTCCGGCAGCGCTGATATGGGCAGGAACACCAGCGTGGCCAGAATCAGGCCGGCCTGCGTGC
Organism: Duganella guangzhouensis; assembly: GCF_009674535.1. Classification (GTDB taxonomy): domain Bacteria; phylum Pseudomonadota; class Gammaproteobacteria; order Burkholderiales; family Burkholderiaceae_D; genus Rugamonas; species Rugamonas guangzhouensis. The sequence continues at coordinate 330,500 of NZ_WKJK01000007.1, read as the reverse complement.
CGCTCAAGGTAAAGCTGGTGAAGAATGCACGGCGATTCGGCGGCGCGTGCTCCAGCGTCATCGAATTGGCGCCGGCCTGTTCGCCCGCCGCCGACACGCCCTGCAGCATGCGCAGGATCACCAGCATCACCGGCGAAGCGATACCCGCCTGGCCATAGGTCGGCAGCAGGCCGACCATAAACGTCGACACGCCCATCAGCAGCAGCGTAAACGTCAGCACCTTCTTGCGGCCGTACTTGTCACCGATATGGCCCAGCAGCACCGCGCCGATCGGCCGCGTGATGTAAGCCACGCCAAACGTGGCAAAGGCGGCCACCGCGGCGGCGGCCGGGTCAAACGCCGGGAAGAAGATCTTCCCGAACACCAGCGCGGCGGCGGTGCCGTAGATGAAGAAGTCGTAATACTCCACGGCGCTGCCTATCCAGCTGGCCAGCGCCGCCTTGCGCGGTGAACGGTTGGGTTGTGGCGCGGCAGCGGTTTGCTGCGTGGCCTTGCCCGGTGCGGTTGCTATCGACATTGCGTCCTCCAAGAACAATATTATAAGTAAGAGATCAGAAGCGGTGCAGGACGCCGGTCTGGAGACCGGTCAGTTTTTTTCCATTGACATCTGCACCAGCCAGGTTGGCCGAGGGGCCGGCCGAACCGCTGAAGCGGAAGCCGGCCTTGCTATCGTTGTGCAGCATGCTGACAAAGGAGTACAGCGTGGTGCGTTTCGACATATCGTAATAAGCACCGGCATTGGCGCCGCGCGCGCTGGCACCGCCGCCCGAGGTATCGTGCAGCACCCCGTACAGCGCGCCCACGCGCAACTGCTGGCTGATGCGGTAGTCGGCCGACACCTGCACCATGTTGTAATAGCGTCCGGCGTTGATGTCGGTGCCGGTGAAGTAGTTATTCGGGTTGCTGACGTTGTTCAGAATCGCCGCCGTGTTGTAGCCATTGGCGCTGCTGGTGGTATTGTTGCTGCGACCCAGCACCAGAAACAGCTTGCCCTTGCTGTACTGGTAGTTCAGATAGACGTTGTGATACACCACCCGATCCGGCACAGTGGCGGTCTTGCGGTCCGGCTCCGCGCTCAGACCGACGTAGCCGGCGCGCCACTTCTCGCCCTGCCAGTCCAGCATCGCCTGCAGCACCGGGCCGTTATCGGTTTTATTGGTGTTTTCCGGCAGCGCGTAGTGCAGCGTCAACTGCGTGCCCTGCACGCGCGGCGACTTGTAGTACAGATCATTGTCGTAGCGCGACGGAATGCCGAAGGTGTTGAACAGCGAACCGAAAGTGGTGCGGTCGGTATAGTCGATGGCACCGCCGGCCATGAAGATCTCGGTGTTCTGGCGGCCGATGCGGAATTCGCCATACGGCGCCACCACGCCCACCCACGCCTGGCGGTCGAAGATACGGCTGCTGTCGGCCATGGTGCCGCTGTCGGCGGCAAAGCCTTGCTCCAGCGTGAACTTCATCTGATAGCCGTCGCCCAGCTCCTCGCTGCCACGCACGCCGAGACGGCTGCGCAGAATCGCGCCGTCGTTCAGGCCCGTGATGCTGGCGCCGCTGCTGCTGTGGATATAGCCGATGTATTCGTCGAAATTGCCGTACAGCGTGGTCTGCATCGGCGCTTGCGCCGAAGCCGCGCCGCTGGCCAACGCGGCCAGCAAGCAAAGGTGCTTCTTCATTTTTGTGTCTCCGTTCTTGTCTTAGGTTTTATAGTATTTTTATGTCATGGCGTGGCCAACCTGTAAGCCCTCGGGATCGCCCCGAAGGCCGTCACTCCAATCAGGGCACTCAGGCCCGCCATGCAGGCCACCAGCGTTTCCGCCGGTGGCCAGGTGCTGGCCGAAGCCAGCTGGCCTGCCATGAAGGCCAGGCCGGTGATGATGCAACCGGACAGCGCGGCCGCGCGTCCAGCTTTGGACGGGAAGGGCGCTACCGCGCCACCCTGTCCGCACGGCTGGTGAAAGCCGTGCCCCAACATGAAGACGCACTGCGGAATCGCCAGCGTCCATACTGAATGCCATGGGCTGCGCCACAGCGCCAGTTGCGCCGCGCCGCCCAGCAGCGACAGGCAGGCGCCGATGCGCACCGTGTGCGGCACACTCCAGCGCCGCAACGCCTGCCGGCACAACACCGTCCCGCACAGGAAGGACAGCGTGCACGCCGCCGGCAACAGCCCATACGCCACACGCGACATGCCGAACTGGCTGATGAACACAAACGGCGACAGCACCAGAAACACCAGCGCACCGCTGTAGCTCAAGCCCGCCAACAGCGACGAATACACAAACTGCGGCGTCGCCAGAAAATCGCCAAAGCCGCCACTCGCCACCACGCCACTGCCCGCGCTGCGCACATGGCTATCCGCCAGCCCGCGATACACCGTCAGCCATGCCAGCATGCCGAAGCAGGCCACCGCCGCATTGGCCGCATGCCAGCCCAGATACTGCGCCGCCCAGCCACCCAGCAGCGGCGCGCAGGCGCCGATCGCCGCCATGCCGGTCATGGTGCGCGCCATCACGCGCAAGCCGGACGCGCCCGGATAACTGTCGCGTATCACCGCCCGCGCCCCAACCACACAAGCCGCCGTGCCGGCGCCCAGCAAGGCGCGGCTCACCAGCAGCACGCCAAAATCCGACGTCAGCGCCGCGCCCCAGGCGGCCACGCTATACAAGCCCAATCCGCACAACAGCGTGCGACGCCGGCCATAACGATCCGCCAGCGGCCCCGCCGCCAGCTGCGCCAGTCCGAACGTCAGCACAAACGCGGTCAACGTCCATTGCACCTCGCCGTTGGCACGACCCAGATCCGCCGCGATCTGCGGCAACGCCGGCAGATACAAATCGCTGCCCACGGTTTGCGTGGCCAGCAGCAGAACCAGAACCAATGCCATCGGCGGCGCGCGCATCACATCCCCGCCAACGCCGTAATCGCCAGCGGATAGCCATTCACGCCGAACCCCGCCATCACTCCCGCCGCCGCCGGCGACAGGTACGAGTGATGCCGGAACGGCTCGCGCGCATGCACATTCGAGATATGCAGCTCAATCACCCGCACCTGCGCGCCCTTGATCGCATCGTGCAGCGCCACCGAGGTATGCGTATAGCCGCCGGCATTGAACACCACCCCCGCCAGCTCGCCGCGCGCCTGCGCCGCCCCCGCCTCGTGCAACCAGTCGATCAGCACACCCTCATGATTCGACTGCCGGAAATCCAGTGCCAGACCATGACGCTCGCAAGCCGCCTGGCATAAACCCTCGACATCGGCCAGCGTCTGCGCGCCATACACGCCGGGTTCGCGCTGCCCCAGCAGATTCAGATTCGGCCCGTTCAGGACCAGTACCCGCTTGCTCATGCCATCTCCGGTTGACCGTGCACCGGACGGCGCACCTCCAGGCTGCGCCGCAGCACCTGATCGGTCACCCACTTGGCCGAACGATGCGCGCGCGCCGCCACAATCTCCGGCGCCAACTGCAGATAATCGTCATTGAACACCTCAAAGCTGTAATCGCCGCGATAACCGCCACGATCCAGCCGGCGCAGCAGATCGGCCAATTCCGTCGAATGCGCACCCTCGCCGGGGAATACGCGCAGATGGCGCGCCGTCTCCAGCCGCTCCTCCGCGCTGCGGATTTCGCGCCACATGAAGTCCGACAGCTGCACCATCGCGATCTTGTGCGCCGGGATATCGGCCAGACCATCCAGATCGGCGCGATTGGCCAGCATGTGGAAGGAATCGATCACCACGCCCAGATTCGCATGGTCGGCCAGCTCCACCGCCTGCCACGATTGTTCATACTGATTGATATGACGCCCCCACGACAGCGCCTCGAAGCCCACCCGCACCCCCAGCGGCACCGCCGCCGTGGCCAGCTTGGACAGCTGGCGCGCGATCAGATTGATGTCGCCGCTGGCATGGCTGGACGTGGTCGAACACACCATCAGCAACGGTGCGCCCACCGCCTGGCACACCCGCAGCATCTCCTTGGCGATATCGAACTTGTAGTCGTGCAGCGCGCCGCTCAAACCCTCGTAATCGCGCATCACCTGAATGCCGGTCACGCGCACGCCGCTGGCGCGCACGATGCGTACCGCCTCATCCAGCCCGCCCGGATGGCCGGCCAGATCGCGCGCCCACAGCATGATCTGCGAAAAACCCAGCGCCTTCGAGGCGCGCAGCTTGGCTTCCAGCGGCCCCGCCAGCGTAATGCTGTCCATGCCGAAGTTGGAGAGATTCATAACGCCCCCAGTGCGCGGAATTCGTCGGACGAAACACCCGGCCAGCCGAAGTGCTCCAGATACAAAGGCGCCTGCTCGATCAGCATCTCCTTGCCCTTCTGGATGCGGCAGCCCAGCTCCTCGGCCTGACGCAGCAAGCGCGTCATCTCGATCTTCATGCCGCAATCGGCCACGATGCAATCGGTCGACACGCCGCGCAAATCGATCGGCACCATGTCATCCGCGTGCATGCCCAGCGGGGTCGCATTGACCACCACCTGATAGCCGGCCGCGTGCGGCGTGCCGATCGTAATCCGCACCGCCGGGAAGGCCGCCTGCAAGCGCGCCTGCAGCGCCGCCGCCTGTTCGGCGCGGGTATCGCAGATCGCTACTTCCGAGAAGCCGCGCTCCGCCAGCGCATAGGCGATCGCGCAGCCAACGCCGCCCGTACCCACCACCAGCGCGCGCGACGTCGCCGGATTCGGCCCCTGGCCGGCGCAAGTGCGGTCGTACGCGCGAATGAAACCCTCGCCATCGATCAGATCACCGGTCAGCACGCCGCCGGCGGCGCGGAAGATCGAATTGCACGATCCCGCCAGCGCCGCCCGTGCCGTCGCGTGTTCCACCGCGCCCACACTGGCCGGCTTGTGCGGGATCGACACGAAGATGCCGCCCACGTTCTCGAACGACATCAGCATCCGCACCGCTTCCACATACGCTTCCGGCTTGATCTTCAGCGGCACCACGCGCGCATCGATGTTATGCCGCTTGAAATAGGCGTTGAACAGCGCCGGCGCCTTCACCTGCTCGACCGGCCAGCCGATCACCGGGAAAATGCGCGTGGTTCCGGAAATCTCAATCATGCTGCTTCTCCTTCAACTGGCTGGCCACCAGCTCGAAACTGACACCGCCTTTATACAACTGGGTCAACGCGCCTTTCTCGCTGGCCTGCGCCGGCTCGCGGTCGATGAACACGATGCCGCGCTGCTTCAGCGCGCGCACCGCCGCCGGCACATCCGGCGCGCCGAACGCCACCCGGATCAGCTGCTCGCCCCACTGCAGGCCGGCCGCGCCTTCCGGCGGCTCCACCAGTTGCAGATAGAAGCTGTGGCATGGGCTTTCCAGCAGCGTCCCTTTCGGCACCACGCCGAAGTAGCGACCTTCTGGCAGCGGATGGAAATCCATCAGCTGCTGATAGAACGCGATCCACTCCGGCGCGCGGCCGGCGCCAATCGCCTGCACCACGCCAAAGAAGTGCAGCTCGGCCAGCGCCGGCGCGCTGCTCGGCGCATGCGGAATCGGCTTGAAGTCGACGTCGTAAATGGAAAAATCGCGGAAGCGGTCGACGAAGTACAGAATCGAATCACCCGGACCATGCACGCCGGGGATGTTCAGCTCCATCACGCCGGCGCGGGTCTGGATCGCCCACGCGCCCTGATCGATGGCGTGGCGGTAGGCGGCATCGGCGTCGCGCACCCGTAGCGCGATCGCGCTGACCACGGTGGAACGCGGCTCGGTGCCGGACTGCTGCAGCGCGCGCGGGTCGGCGTTGACGATCACGTTCATGCTGCCCTGGCGGTACAGCGTCACCTCGCGCGAGCGGTGGCGCGCGGTCGCCACAAAGCCCAGCTGCTCCAGCAGCGTGCCGAACGCCAGCGGCTCGGCGCTGGCGTATTCGATGAATTCGATCCCGTCGATGCCGAGCGGATTATTCGGCTCGGGATGGATTTCTTGTGCTTTCATGATCTCCTCGCTTGAATGCATGTGCTAACGAGTGTAGGAAAGCGCCGGGCCGAAAAACAGGGCCGTAAACCGCAAATAATGCGATAATCGCCTGTAGTGCGCGATAATCGCGCAAAATGGCAAAAATGTATGAGAAAACAAGCATTGCAGGATGTCGAAGTCGCCAAGCGCGACGTCATCGAAGGCCTGGTCAAGGGCCTGGAAGTGATCCGCGCCTTCAGCGACGAATCGGTGCGGCTCAGCGCCAGTGAGCTGTCGGACAAGGTCGGCCTGACCCGCAGCGCGGCGCGGCGCTATTTACTGACGCTGGTCCACGTCGGCATGGCGCAGACCGACGGCCACCAGTTCTGGCTGACCCCCAAGGTGCTGTCGCTGGGCCACTCCTATCTCGACTCGGCGCGCCTGCCGCGCGCCATCGTGCCGTTCCTGCAGCGCCTCACCACCCAGCTGCAGGAATCCACCAACTACTCGGTGCTGGAAGGCGACGACGTGGTCTACGTCAGCCGCGTCAACGCGCCGCGCCTGCTGGCGCCCGGCTTCGATCCCGGCACCCGGCTGCCGGCCTACACCTCCACCGCCGGCCGCGTGCTGCTGTCCGGACTACCGGAAGAGGAACTGCACGCCTACCTGGAGCGGGTCGAACTGGTGGCCTACACCCACATGACCGTCACCGACAAGAACGCGCTGCGGCGCGAACTGCTGACCATCCGCCAGGACGGCTTCGCCGTCACCGAAAACCAGTACGAAGTCGGCATGCGCGGCATCTCGGTGCCGATCAAAAGCCGGCGCGGGGAGCTGGTGGGCGCGCTGTCGGTCTCGATGAGCATCGCCAGCTGCTCGCGCGCAGAAGCCGCCGCGCGCTGCGTGCCGGCGCTACAGGCCACCGCCAACACCGTCATGCTGTGGATTTAGCGCGCTGCGCGGCTAGAGGCCGCCCTCGGATGTAATGCTGGCATCGTGCCGGCGCTGCTCGCATAATGATCCGATCACTACTCGAAACAGCCTATGGAAAACTTGAATCGGGACCGCAGCGGCGCGGATGCGGTCAGCCTGTTGTCGGCATTGCGCGCCGGCGCGCTCACCTCGGAACAACTGGTGCGCACGCACCTGGACCGGCTGGCGCACACGCAGCCGCACATCAATGGCGCCACCCAGATCTTCGCCGACGCCGCGCTGACCGAAGCGCGCCGGTTGGACCAGAGCGGCGATCGCGCCTTGCCGTTGTTTGGCCTGCCGTTCAGCGTCAAGGAGACCTTCGGCCTGGCCGGCGAACAGGTGACCGCCGGTTCGATCCGCATGACGCCCGAAGCACACCGGCAGGACGCCGAAATCGTGCGCCGCCTCAAAGCCGCCGGCGCCATCGTCATCGCCCGCAGCAACGTGCCGGAGTTCGCGATGACGGCGGAATCCAGCAACCCGCGTTTCGGCCGCACCAGCAATCCGCTCGACACCAGCCGCGTGGCCGGCGGCTCCAGCGGCGGCGAGGGCGCGCTGGTGGGCTCCGGCAGCTCGGTGTTCGGCGTCGGCTCCGACATCCTCGGCTCGATCCGCATCCCGGCCGCGTTCTGCGGCGTGGTCGGATTCAAACCGCATTCCAACGCCATCGATCTACGCGGCACCTGGCCGGTCGTCACCGGCCACACCCGCAGCTGGTTGGCGCTAGGCCCGCTGACGCGCAGCGTGCGCGACGCGGAACTGGTCTACAACGTGATCGCCGATCAGCCACTTGCAGCGGCAGCGGACGCGCGCGGGCGCCTGCTGATGCCGGAGGGACTGCCGCTACGCATGCAAGACCATTGCATCTCGGCCGCACTGGCCGCCGCCCGCAGCGCGCTGATGGTGGCCGGCTATCGCCCAGAGTCGAGCGACTTCGCCGACACCCGCGAGCTATACCTGCAAATCCCCAAGCTGATTCTGGACGACTTTGCCGACACCTGGACCCGCCTGCTATCCTCGCCGCAGCACGGCCGCTACTCGCCGTTGAAGGAACTGCTGGCGCAACTGCGGGGCAAACCGACCATCGACAGCGGCCTGCTGCGCTGGACCCTGATCGCACCGTTGCTGAAGCCGCGCAGCGCGGCCAAGGTCGACCGGCTGGCGGCCCGTTTCGCCGCCGCCCGCGCCCACTACCACGCCATGCTGGGCAAGGACGGCGTCCTCGTGCTGCCGACCCTCGGCCTGCTGCCGCCGCCGCACGGCCGCATGAACCAGCTATCGCTGAAGCCCGGCGTCAACGGCATGTTCACCGCCCACACCATGGGCAATTACCTCGACCTGCCAGCCATCGCCATCCCGGCCTGGAAGCACCGCGATCCGGCCACCGGCCTGCCGCCCAGCATCTCGGTGCTGTGCGCCCCCGGTGCCGAAGCCGCGTTGTTCGCCGCCGCCAAACGCATCGAAGCCGCCATCTAGCGCGCCGCCGCAACCCCGCCCTGGAACTGCGCATCGCGTTCCAGCATGCGGTTGATGCTGGTCTCCGCGCGCGCCAGACTGCGATCCAGATCCGCGCCATAGACGATCACCGACGTCATCGCATCGCCCAGCGTCTTGCTGACGATGGCCTGGCGCGCCACCTCGATCGGCAGCGCCACGCCATCGCGCGAAATACTGGCGATCTCGCCGCGCAGCGGCAGCGCCTTGAACGTGGCCGACTCGATCACCGAGCTGCGGGTCGGCAGCTGCCCGGTGCGCGCCCACACGCCACCCTCGTCGTACAGGAACTTGAGGAACGCCAGCGCCGCATGCCGGCTGCGCGCATCCGGCGTGCCGCCCTTGAGCAGCACCATCACATGGTTGTCGGCCCACACCGCGCCCTGACCGTACAACTGCGGAAACGGCACTGCCAGATAGCCGCCGGCGGTGGCGCTGCCCGGCTGCGTCGACTGCCGCAGCAGATCGCCGATGATCCAGGTGCCGTTGACCATCACCGCGCCTTCGCCGGCCGCAAAGCCCTGCAGCGCCGCGCCGTAGTCATTGCCGCGCGTGGTCAGCCCCTCCTGATACATGCTGCGCAACAGCGCCACCGTCGACCGCACCACAGGGCTGTGCAGATCGATATGGAAGTCATCGTTGGGGAACAGGCTGGCGTTCTGCTGGCGTATCAGCGTCAGCATGATGCGCGGGAAAAAGGCCGGATCGTTATCCGTCAGCCAGATGAAATACGGCTTGCCGGTGGCGGCCTTGAACTTGCGCGCCTGCTCCAGCATCTGCTGCGGCGTATGCGGCAGCAGCGGCCTGCCATCCTTGCCGGTCAGCCCCGCGCGCCGTAGCAGATTGACGTTGATGTGCCACAGCCAGGAATGGGTATCGAACGGCAGCGCATAGTGATGGCCATCGACCGTCACCGCCGTCCGCGCCTGCGGCGTGAAATCGGCAACGTCGATGCCGGCCGCGCGGAACTCATCGTCCAGCGGCGCAATCAAACCGCGCTTGACGAAATCGTTCAGCGCGGAGCTGTGCAGGATCGCCACCGCCGGCACATCGCGGCCGACGATGCGCGCCCCCAGCTGGCTGTAATACGAGCCATGCTCCACCACCTGCGTATGCACTGTGATCTGCTCGCGATTGGTGGCATTGAACTTGTTCACCAGCGCCGTGATGATGCCGCACTCGCCGCTGGCGTGCGCGGTGTCGGTAGACTTGCCGTAATCCGCTTCGCAGGAACCGAAGAAGCGCGCGAACGAAATATCGACCGGCGTCGCCGCCGCCGGCATCGATGCGGCGGCCAGCATCCAGGCCAGCGCCGCTACAGGAATGAGTCTCATGCTTGACGTACCTTGGCGCCGGCAACCGCGGCGACGATATATTGTTGGAAGAAAGCGTACAACACCAGCACCGGCACCGCCGCGAACACCGCCTGCGCCATCAGGAATCCCAGCCCTTCGGATTGCGCGAAATTGGTCTGGGTCGAGGCCAGGCCCAGCGTCAGCGTGTAGTGGTCGGACTGGGTGGCCGAAATCAGCGGCCACAGATAGTCGTTCCACGCGCTGAGGAAAGTGACGATCCCCAACGTCGCCTGCGCCGGCAGCGACAGCGGCAGAATCACGCGCGTGAACACGGTCCAACGCGAGGCATTGTCCAGCAACGCAGCTTCCTCCAGGTCGCGCGGAATCGCCCTGAAATACTGCGTCATCAGGAACACCCCGAACGGTGCCGCCAGTCCGGGCAGGATCAGCCCCGGATAGCTGTTGTGCAGCCCCCAGTCGGCAAACATGCGGTGCAGCGGTATCACCACCGCCGTCTGCGGCACCGCCAACCCGGCCAGCACCAGCCGGTACAGCCAGGTCTTGCCGGGGAATTCAGTGCGCGCGAAGCCGTAGCCGGCCAGCGACGACAGCAGCAGCACCAGCACCGTCTGGCCGAACGCCACCACGCAGGAATTGGCGATCCAGCGGAACACCAGCGAGGTGCCGAGGATGTCGCTGTAATTCTTCAGCGTGTACGGTGGCGCCAGCAGAATGTCGGTGCGCTGCGCCAGCAGCTCATTCGGCTTGAAGGACAGCGCCAGTATCCACAGCAGAGGCGCCACCCAGGCGATGGCCGCCAGCACGGTGGCACCAAAGATGACGCGGTTGCCCCAGCGGTTGCTCAGATTCGGATTCATGACGATACCTTTCCGGCGCGGCGTTCCAGCCAGCCTTGCAGCGACATCCCCACCAGCATCAGCAGGAACAAAGCCTGCGCGCCGGCGGCGGCGTAACCCAGCTGCCATTGTTCGAACATGGCTTCGTAGACAAACATCACCAGCGAACGGGTGCTGTTGTTCGGACCTCCCTGCGTCAGCAGCTGGACCTGGCCGAACACCTGCAACTGGGCGATCAGCTGCGTCACCGCCACCAGCACCACGCTGTGACGGATGGCCGGCAGGGTGATGTGGCGGAAGCTGCGCCAGCGGCTGGTGTTGTCCAGCGCCGCCGCCTCGTACACATCCTGCGGGATCTGCTGCAGCGACGCCAGGAACAGCATCATCGGCATGCCAATGCCCCACCACACCGTGGCCAACGCCACCATCGGCAAGGCCAGCCACTCGTTGGTCAGCGGCGCGCCGGAATCCAGACCGACGCCATGCGCGAAGTTGGCCAGCATGCCGCGCTCCGGCATCAGCACCAGCCGCCACACCAGCGTGACGATGGTGACCGACAGCACGCCGGCGCCAAAGAACACGCCGCGCAAAATGGCGGTGGCGCGGCCCGGCCGGTTGAGCGCCAGCGCCAGTGCCAGCCCGGTGATCACCATGGCCGGCGTGCACAGGGCCGCGAACAGCACCGTGTTGCCGGCCGAGCGCACGAACATCTCGTCCTGTAGCAGATCGACGAAGTTGACGGCGCCGACCCAGCGGCCCAGATTGGACAGCAGGTCGATCGCGTGAAGACTGAGCCAGAGACCATGCAGCAGCGGCCAGGCCAGCAGCACCAGATAGCACAGCAGGAACGGCGCGATGAACAGCAAGCCGCTCCAGGAGCTGGCGCCGTGGCTGCGGCGGGCCGCCATCAGCAGGGAAGAGGGCAGGTCGCGCTTCATGCTGGATGATGCGCGGCGCCCGCCGCGTCGAACAGGTGAGCGCGTTGCAGCTCCAGCCGCAGACGGATGCTGGTGCCAATCGCCGGCTCGGCCGCGCGCGGCGGCGCATCGGCCACCACCAGCAGGCCGTCCGCCAGTTGCACATGCAACAGCGTGCGGTCGCCCAGGCGTTCGATCACTTCCACCACGCCTTGCAGCTGGCCGTCGGCGGCGGGCACGATGGCGTCCGGCCGCAAGCCCAGTTCCATCGGCGCCGCGCCGGCCGCCGCACTGACCGCGTCCAGCGCCGGCACACTGGTGCGCAGCAGAACGCCATTCGCTAGCGTCACCGCGCAGCAGCCATCGATATCGGCGCTGCGCGTCACCGGCAGGAAGTTCATCGCCGGGCTGCCGACAAAGCCGGCCACAAAGCGCGTGGCAGGCCGCTGATACAGCTCCATCGGTGCCGCAAACTGCTCGATGCGGCCCTGATTCAGCACCACGATGCGGTTAGCCAGCGTCATTGCCTCCACCTGGTCGTGGGTGACGAACAGCATGGTCGCGCCCAGCCGCTTGTGCAGGCGCGCCAGCTCCAGCCGGGTGCGGGTACGCAGCGCGGCGTCGAGATTGGACAAGGGCTCGTCGAACAAAAAGGCCAGCGGCTCCTTGACCACCGCGCGGCCGATCGCCACCCGCTGGCGCTGGCCGCCGGACAGCTGCACCGGCTTGCGCTCCAACAGTGCCTGCAGCTCCAGCATCTGCGCGGCGGCTTCGACCCTGCGCGCGATCTCGGCTTCAGCCATGCGGATGTTACGCAGACCGAACGCCATATTGTCGCGCACCGTCATGTGCGGATACAGCGCATACTGCTGAAACACCATGGCGATGCCGCGCTGGCCGGGCGGCAGCGTGGTGACATCGCGCCCGCCGATGGCGATGCTGCCGCTGGAAACCGGCTCCAGCCCCGCCAGCATGCGCAGCAGCGTCGACTTGCCGCAGCCGGAAGGGCCGAGCAGGGCGATGAACTCGCCGGCGCCGATCGACAGGTTGAAGTTCGGGATCACCGTGTTCTGGCCATAACGCTTGCTGACGTCGCGCCACTCGATGCCCGCCAGTTCATGCGCCATCTTCATTTGGCCGTGCCGTGCTGCCGCAGCAGCTCGACCTCATAAGCGCGATAGGGCGTGCCATCCTCGTGCAGCACATCGTGGAACCACACCGAAGGTGGCGCGAAGGTGTAGGGATTTTTCCACGAGTCCCACGGCATATTGGTCTGGCTCTTGCCGGCCACGAAGCCCCAGTTGATCATGCCGATGCTTTCCGCGCGCGCGATCTGCAGCGTGCTGTCAAAGGTGGAGCCCATGCCGCGTGCCATATACTCGGTGCACACCAGCGGCCGGCCGTACGCCTGCAACTGGCGGATGCGGGCCAGGAATTTCTCCGGCCAGCTGTAATCGTGGAAGGTGACGATGTCGGACAGCGCCAGTTGCGCCTTCTGCACATCGTTCAGCAGCGTGGAGGAGGGCGACCAGTCGTCACCGAACCAGATGCCGCTGGTGAGCGGCTGTTGCGGCGCGCAAGCCTGGGCCCAGCCGAACACCTGCGGCAGCAGTTTTGCCACCAGCGCGATTTTGTCCTTTGCTTCAAACTGCAGGTAGTAGCCCATGCCGCCGCCCTGGTTGTCCGGTTCATTCCACAAGTCCCAGCACCACACGCGGTCGTCCTGGCCGAAGCTGGTGACGATGTCCTCGACGTAGGCGCGCAGCGCCGGATAGCTGGCCGGATCGGCCAACTGCGCCGCACCAGGGCTCTGCACCCAGCCCGAGTTGTGAATGCCGGGCATGGGCAAGCGCTGGCGGCCCAGCGCGGGACGCGGGTCCCAGCACGAATCGAATAATACCAGCATGGTGCGGATGCCATGCCGGGTGGCGATCTCCAGATAGGTGTCGATGCGCTGCTTCAAGCCCTCGGCATCCTGCGCCCACAGCAGATCGTGCAGGAACACGCGCATGGTGTTCATGCCCAGACCAGCGGCCCAGCCGAGTTCCAGGTCGATGCGCTCAGTGTCGAAGGTCTCGGCCTGCCACATCTCCAATTGGTTGATGGCGCTGGCGGGAATGAAATTGGCGCCGAGGATGCGCGGCTGTTGTGCGTACCAGGCATGCGCGCGCGGGGCGCTCCACAGTGGTGCTTGCGGAACGGCGGGCGTGGCGATTGCAGTAGTCATCGTGTGCTTTCTTGGTCAGGTTGGAGGAGCGTATCAGGGCGTCAGTGCGGCGCTGCCATAACGGGTGCGGCAGCTTTGGTCGGCACCGCCGTCGGTTTGCAGCATCAGCAGGCGCTTGCCGTCGGCCGACGGCAGCAGCGGGCTGGAATAGTTCTGGCACCAGTTGGTGACGCTGGGCGGCGCAGCAATCGCCAGCGGCGACGCCACCGCCGCCCACGCACCGCTGCCATCGGCGCTGGTGTTGGTGAACATGGTCTTGCCATTGCCGGCATCGGGTACGCCGTTCTTGTCGAACAGGATCTGGCCAATGGCGATCAGCATGCCGTTCGGCTGCCCGGCCACCGGGGCCCAGGTGAAAGTGGGCGCGTGGCGGAAGAACTGGCCGCTGGCTGTCTCCAGCCGGAAGCCCGGATCGTTGGCGGCGCCCCAGTCGATGCCGTCGGCGGAGCGCTTGGCGCGCAACGCGCAATCGAGCGGGCCGGCGTAGCAGTTCTCATAGGTCATCAGGTAAGCGCCGGACGGCAGGCGGCGCACGATCGCCATGCCGGGACGCGCATTGGGATCGTCGCCGGCGACGATGGTGCGCGGCGCGCTCCAGTTGACGCCATCGCCGCTGCTGACTTCCACCAGAATCTGCGAATGGCCGGCCAGCGTTTCGTCCGAGTAGTAGCACATCAACTCACCGCTGGCGGCGATGGCGAATTCCGGCTCCCAGATGCCGGATGGGTCTTTGCTGTTCTTGGCGATGCGGCCCTTGCCGCACAGGGACAGGTAATTCCAGGTGACGCCGCCGTCGGCGCTTTGATAGATGCGGTTCTCCATCGGTGCCGTGCGTTCCTGGCCGACCGAGGCGGCATACAGCAGCGTACCGGCCGGCAGCGCACCGATCTTCACCGGCAGCTCATACAAGGCGGCGCAGCAATGGCCGCCCTTGAAATCCGGATCGGCGATGGTGCCGATGCGGCTGTAGCTCAGGCCATCGTCGCCGCTGGCGTAAATGGCGCCGACCGACTGGCCGCTCTCGGTCGACTGCATGGAGGCGAGCACGCGGCCGTTGAGCGCGGCGCTGGCGTGATGGCTTTGCCGCACCAAACGCGGATAGGCGCCGAAGGCGTCCGCGATCAGCGTGCCGCGCGTGCCGGCATTGGCTACCGGCGTGGTGGCGGTGGTGCCGCCGCTGCCACTGCTGGCAATCACGCCGCTGCCGCCGCAGCCGTTCAAATTCAATGCAAGGCTCGCGCACAGCGCGGCCACGGCAAACCTGCCGTAACGGTTGTTCATATAGTCTCCTGTTGTGGTGGAATTTGAATGTCACCAATTTTTTTGTGAGTTAATTATCGCAACATTCATCATTAGTGACAACAATATTTGTTATAAATTTTGAGCGGCTGGCGATTTCACCACGCGGTATCATGCTGACATGGTGCTCACGCACAGTGAACCAACAAAATTTTTCAGAGGAATAGGTCGCTACATGGATGCAGGAAATCGGGCGTTGCTGGTGGAGGGGGATGCGGTGCTGCCGCTGGTGAAGGCGCTGTCGTCGGACACGCGGCAGGCCATGCTCGGGCTGCTGACCCACAAGGTGCTGAACCTGTCGGAGCTGGCCGCCGCCATGAACCTGCCGCATTCCACCGTCAGCTTCAACGTCAACCAGCTGGAAGCGGTCGGCCTGGTGGTGGTCGAGACCGAACCGGGCACGCGCGGCATCCAGAAGCTGTGCTCCAAGCGCTACGATGAGGTGCGCATCCGCCTGCCCGGTGCGGCGGTGGAAGCGGAGCAGAACACCGTCACCATCAGTATGCCGATCGGCAGCTACCGCAGCGTCGAGGCCAGTCCCACTTGTGGCCTGGTCAGCGAGACCAAGATCATCGGCATGCTGGATGATCCGCGCTCCTTCTTCGAGCCGGAACACGTCAACGCCCAGCTGCTGTGGTTTGGCGCGGGCCATGTGGAATATGCCTTCCCTAATAATGTGCCGTACGGCGCGGTGACCACCGAACTGTCGCTGTCGATGGAGCTGTGCTCGGAGGCGCCCAACTACAATCCGGACTGGCCATCCGATATCACGCTGTGGATCAACGACGTCGAGGTGGGAACCTGGACCTCGCCCGGCGACTTTGGCGGCAAGCCGGCGCTGCTCACGCCATCGTGGTGGCAGATCGAAGGCACCACCTACGGCATGCTGAAACACTGGAGCGTCAGCGAGCGTGGCGCCATGATCGACGGCGTCTCGCTTGGCGCCACCACCATCGGTGATCTGAAGCTGGCACAGGCCAATCACATCCGGGTGCGGATCGGCGTCAAGGACGATGCCCGCAACAAGGGTGGCCTCAACCTGTTCGGCCGCAAGTTCGGCAACTACCCGCAGGACATCGTGATGAAGCTGGGCTTTGAATTTCCTTCCGGTGTAGCGGTTCCGGTATCGCCCAAAAACGGCTAGGGTGGCATTTATCCAACAAGTTTTGTTGTTGCTAAGGGCTGGGAATTAAATTTCCGGCCCTTTTTTCATGATATTTCGCCATTAGTCGCAAATATTATTGAAATAAAAAAGAAATGCATTCACTATTGCAGCGTTACCAGGGGCACTATCGCAAATAAATTTGCGACAGTACCCGCCCATAACAAAAATTCATAAAGCGATGACGCGCCGTGCAACGCGCTGGATGCATCCGGTATCTGTAGCTCGCCAGGGCATACCGGATCGGCATGGGAGCAGTCGTCCGATACAAATAGTGGAGACACAGACATGCAACAGTTCAAAAGGACGCCGCTCGCGGCGGCTTTGCTGACGGTATTGGCCAGCGCACCGGCATGGGCGCAGGAGCAACCTGCCGCCGACACCAGCAGCGAGGGCACCACCGTGGTGGTCTCCGGCATCCGCCAGAGCGTGCGCAAGGCCGAAGACATCAAGCGCACCGCCGACCAGGTGGTCGATTCGATCAACGCCGAAGACATCGGCAAATTCCCCGACCGCTCGGTGGGTGAGGCGCTGCAGCGCATCCCCGGCGTGCAGGTCGGCCGCACGTCCAGCGAAGTCAATACGGTGCTGATTCGCGGCTTGCCGGATCTGGCCACCACCGTCAACGGCAACGAGATCTTCACCGGCGATGGCCGCCGCCTGTCCTACCAGGATCTGCGCATCGAAGGCGTGGCGGGACTGGACGTGTACAAATCGGCGACGCCGGATCAGCAGGAGGGCGGCATCGCCGGTCTGATGGACGTCCGCCTGCGCAAGCCGTTCGACTTCAAGGGTTTGAGCGTGTCCGGCTTTGCCGATGCCGTCAACCTGCATCCGCGCGGCACCAACGCCGACCAGCACACCGATCCCTCGCTGGGCGGACTGGTGTCCAACCGCTGGAAGACCGACCATGGCGACGTTGGCCTGCTGCTGGACGGTACTTATGTGAAGGACCGTTTCGTCAATCCTATCCAATGGTTTGCGGAGCCGGGCGGTGCCGGCCTGTGGCAGGTGCGCGCCGACGGCACCGCCTACCGCGACGATCCCAGCAATCCTAACCTGGCGGCGGAAAAGGCCAAGGGCGGCACCACCACCGCCGCCATCATGCCGTTCCCCGGTGGCGTCTACGGCTACGGCGAGCGCGAACGCCAGCAGCTGCACGGCGCGGCGCAATGGAAGCCGAACGACAAGCTGGAACTGAATAGCCAGGTAATCTACATGGGCTATCGCGGCCGCACTGCCGACGACTATCTGTTTGGCGTGGCGCGCGATGGCTACAGCGCCACCAATGTGGTGGTGGCGCCGGGCGGCGACTACTGCAACACCAGCCGTGGCTACGCCTGCCCGATCGCTTCCGCCGACGTGACGGCGGCGGCCGATGGCAGCACCCCGTACACCGCCACCAGTACCCAGGCCCACCAGCAGAAAACCAATACCTATTACGGTAGCCTGGGCGGCAAGTACAAGGATGGCGCGTTGCAGGTAACCACCGATCTGGCCTTTACCTATTCCCGCTACTCCGACGACCGCATCATCGTCGACCAAAGCATTCCAAATGCGACCCTGCACGTGATTGGCCTGGATGACAGCGGCCATGGCGGCTTCTCCGTCAGCACACCGACCAGCGCGAACGCGGCGGCCGATCCGAATCAGTATGTGCTGCGCGGCTTCTTCCAGTCGTGGGAAGAGAGCATCGGCCGTCAGGCGCAGTGGCGCACCGACGTCAGCTACCGTCTGAACCAGGGCATCATCAACAAGCTGGTGGGCGGTATCCGCCTGTCGTCGCGCGATGCTGAATACCATGGCGCCGAAGGTGGTGTCGATACGCCCAACGGCGTGCGCCCGGTTCCGGTCAGCGTGTTCGGCTCCTCGTTCAACGACGTGGTGCCGGGTGTGAACCGCCTGGGTGGCGCCTATGCAGCGCCGGCGATGAACTTCCTGCTCGATAACCGCGACAAGCTGCGCGCCTACTATGGCTTGCCGGCGGGCCGCCTGCCGGACGATCCTACCCGTTTGTTCAAGCAGACCGAGAAAAACTACACCGCCTACGGCATGGCCAACTACGGCTTCGACGTCGGTTCGGTGGGCGTGTCTGGCCTGGCGGGTGTGCGCGTCAGCCGGCTCGATCGCGACCTGAAAGGCAGCAATCGCATCGGCGATGTGATCACCGACATCGACTCCAGCACCTCGCATACCGACGTGCTGCCGAGCGTGAGCGCCAAGGTGGACTGGGCCAACAACTGGATGTCGCACCTGGGCTGGGGCAAGACCGTGACCCGTCCGGACTTCGCCTCGCTCAATCCGGCGCTGGCGCTGACGCCCGCCACCGTCAACCGCCCCGGTTACGGCAGCGCCGGCAATCCCAATCTGAAGCCGGTGGAATCGAAGGCGCTCGACGTCACGCTGGAGCGCTACTTCGACAATAACGGCTACGTCTCGGTGGCGATGTTCGACCGTCGCATCGACGGCTATCTGCAGTCGTTCTCGCAGGTGGAAAGCATCGACGGCCAGCAGTACACCATCACCCGTCCGCAGAATGCCGGCAAGGGCAAGCTGTATGGTTACGAGCTGTCGGCGCAGAAGTTCCTCGACTTCCTGCCTGGCGCGCTGTCCGGCTTGGGCGTGCAGGCCAACTATACGTGGATCAACGGCCATACCGAGAGCGCCAATACGCTGAATGGCACTGACTACACCATCACGCCGCTGACCAACGTCGCCAAGAAGAACGCCAACCTGGCGCTGATCTACGAGCAGTTTGGCTTCAGCGGCCGGCTGGCCTTCACCCGCCGCGACAAGTATGTGGAGTCGCTCAACAACGGCGGCATCCAGCTGCCGGCGACCAATATGGTGCGGGCGCGTAATCAGGTCGACCTCTCGGTGGGCTATGAATTCAACCAGCACGTATCGCTGCAATTCAACGCCTGGAACTTGAGTAACTCCGCTTACCAGAGCTATAGCGGCTACGAGCAGTTTGGCCGCGACATCCGTTATGACCCGCGCACCTACTCGCTGGGCCTGCGCTTCAAACTGTAACGCCGTTTCAACCGATCCAGTGTAGTACTTTCGGCAGGGGCCATCCCCTGCCTTTTTTTTCACTCTGAAAAAAGGAGACATACACCATGAAGACCCGATTTTTCGCAGCGCTGCTGGCGCTATTGTGCTGGCTGGACGCTCATGCGGCGGTAACGCTGGGCAGTCAGAGTTCCTTCTATCCGCGCTTGCTGCGGCTATCGACCGAGAACCGCCTGATCGCCGCTTTCGACTATGGCAATACCCAAAGCACCATCTGGGACAGTACCGACAATGGCGCCAACTGGACCCAGATCGCCACCATCACCTTGAGCGAACCGGGACACTGCTGCAGCGGCCTGTATGAAATGCCGCAGGCGGTGGGCGGCACGCCGAAGGGCGCGCTGCTGTGGACTACATCCACCACCAACGGCAGCGCGCACACCATCAAGATCTACCGCAGTACCGACAAGGGCCATAGCTGGACCTTGCTGTCCACGCCCGTTACCGGTACCACTGGCGTGTGGGAGGCCGAGTTCGCGGTCGACAGCAGCGGCAGGCTGGTGATGTACTACTCCAGCGAGGAGTACAAGGGCAGCGGCTACAATCAGCTGATCGCGGAGCGCATTTCCAACGATGGCGGCGTCACCTGGAGCGGGGACACCGTCGTAGTCGGCATCAGCGACGGCAATGTGCAGCGTCCCGGCATGCCGCTGGTGGCGCGCCTGCCGAACGGCAGCTACGTGATGACCTACGAGGTATGCGGCGGCTCCAACTGCGACGCCTATATCCGCAGCTCGGCCGATGGCGTCAGCTGGGGCACGCCATCCAATCTGGGCACGCGCATCGAGTCCACCTCCGGCAATCACTTCGCGCAGACACCCACCGTGCGCTGGTATAACGACGGCAGCACTAATGGCCGCCTGCTGGTCACCGGCATGGTATTACGCCGCAACAGCGACAACAGCGTGGCTGCGTTCAACGGCCAGACCTACATGTTCAACACCAATAACGGCGTGGGACAGTGGACCGAAGGCGCGACGCCGCTGTCGGCGGCCACCAGCGGCGGCAGCGATGTTTGCAACGGCTACACCACGCAGCTACTGCCGTCCACCGATGGCACGCAGTTGTATCAGTTGGTGAATGTCGGCTGTTCGATCAAATTCGCCACCGGACCGATGGACAACCCGGTCGCCAGCGGCATCTACACGCTGATCTCGAAAAACAGCGGCTTAGCGCTGGATGTCGCCGCCTGTTCGACCGCAGCCGGCGCCAACGTACAGCAATGGACGCCGAACGGCGCCAACTGCCAGCGCTGGAATATGCAAAATCAGGGCAACGGCTACTACGTGCTGACCGCCATGAACAGCGGCATGGCGCTGGATGTCAACGCCTGCTCGACCGCCAACGGTGGCAACGTCCAGCAGTGGACGCCCAACGGCGCGGCATGCCAGGCGTGGCACCCCGAACCAGTTGGCGACGGCTACTTCCGGCTAGTGTCCAGGAACAGTGGCCTGGTGCTGGATGTCGACGCCTGCTCGACTGCGGCCGGTGGCAACGTCCAGCAATGGCAGTGGCTGGGCGGCGACTGCCAGCGTTGGCTGTTGCAGCCATCGCCATGAATATTCTCAGGAAGGCAGCGTAAACGACGACAGATCGGCCGCGCCGTCTTCGCCGCAGTAACGCATCGCCAGCGCCTCGCCCACTGCGGCCGAATGCTTGAAGCCGTGGCCCGAGCAGGCTGACACCACGGTCACGCCGGGCAGCGCAGGATGCTCGTCAATCAGGAAGTTGAAGTCCGGCGTCACTGTGTAAGCACACACGCTGGACTTCAGCAGCCGGCGCGACACTCCGGCCATGCGCGGCGCCACATATTTGTCGTACATCGCGTCGGCTTCGGCCTGGCTGATGACGCGCTGCAGCAGATCCGGATCGCCGCTGTCCTCATAGTCTTCCGCCGCGATCTTGATCGCGTTCTCGCCGGGCAGCGGCGGGAAGCCATAGCAGCTGTCCGCATCGGCATCGAGAATAATGTAGACCGGCGCCTCGCCGGCGTAGAGCGCCGGCTGGTCCAGCTCAAACCAGAACAGCTTCTGACGCGACACCTTCAAATAACTCGCATAGCGGTCCTGCAGCAGCTTGCCGTTCCACATGCCGGCGCAGCTGATGACGCGGCCCGCAGTCAGCGTGCCTTGAGCGGTATGTACGCGCACGCCGCCTTCGAACGTCTCCAGCCGCAGCATCTGCGTATCCGGATACAGCGCCGCGCCGGCATCGCGCGCCAACGCCAGTTGCACCGCAATCGCGCGCTCCGGCCGCACATAACCCGCACCCGGTTCGTAATAGCCTACCGCGTGTTCGCCATAACCGCTGAACTGTGGAAAGCGCTGGCGGATCTGCTGCGCATCCAGCACGCTGTGCGCGATGCCAAAGCGCTGTGCCAGCGCCGCCGTCTGGCCGGCGAAATCGGTGGTGCCGTGGCCGCGCGTGGCTTGCCGGCTGTCGCTCAACATCAGCATGCCGCACGCATTGAACAGCGACTCGCCGCTGCGTGCCTCCAGCTCGCGCCAGATGCGGTGCGCGTTCAGCGCCAGCGGCACATAAGCCGCGCCTTCGCCGATGGCCTGGCGCGTGATGCGCGTGTCGCCATGACTGGAACCCAGATTGTGCGGTGGCGAATAGCGATCAATGCCGGCCACGCGCACGCCGCGTTTGGCCAGCTGATACAGCGTGGCCGCGCCGAACGCGCCCATGCCGATGACGATCACGTCGTAATGCATGTAGTCCTTTCGTTATAAGCTCATAACCGAGTAACGTTTCCACATCAAGCATGTCGTTAATGTGATCGCACGCTCCTCAAATAATCATATGCGGTGATCATTTGATGATACCGGGACAGTGCTCTGCTGCGCAAACAACAGAATCCACTTGCCGCAATCATCATTTTGATTCTTTGGCCAGGCGCCGACTTTTTCGCGCAACTCCAACCTAGAATGCAGCCACAAGCTGATAAATAACGGGGGACCATTCGTGAGCAAGTCTTTGAAAGAAGCCAGCCGCTTCGCACGCCCAGCCATCGCCGTCGCAGTCGCGTCGGCACTATCCATCCTGGCGAGCAGCACCGCATTGGCGCAAACTGATACCGCAAACAGCAACAGCAGCAACAGCAGCACCGCAACGCGCGCACCGGAAGAACCGTCGGATGCGACCACCGTGATGGTGGTCGGCACGCGCAAATCGGTTGCCTCGGCGATCGACCGCAAGATCCGCAACGCCACCGTATCCGACTCCATCGTCGCGGAAGACGTCAACCAGTTCCCGGACAAGAACGTGGGCGAAGCACTGTCGCGCATCACCGGCGTGCAGCTGACGCGTGACTTCGGCGAGGGCACGCAAGTGTCGATTCGCGGCGTTGAGCCGGACCTGAACCGCATCGAGATCAACGGCATGTCGGTGCTGGCCACCAACGGCACCGCCGGTCGCGGCGCCGAGCTGCGCGAACTGGCCTCCGAGCTGATCTCGTCGATCGACGTCTATAAAGGCACCACCGCCGACCTCACCGAGGGTGGCGTCGGCGGCACCGTGTCGATCCGCACCCGCAAGCCGCTGGACTTCAAAGAGATGACCATCGCCACCACGGTGTCCGGCGAAAACTCCAGCAGCCGTGGCGGCGTGCAGCCTCGCGGCAGCCTGCTGTGGGCCGATAAATTCATGGACGGTCGCCTCGGCATCATGGCCAACATCGTCTACGACAAAGTGCTGACGCAGAATGACTACAGCCGCAACACCAGCTGGCGCTTCCTGCGTGACTGGGACTTCTCGCCTGATAAGACCATCACCTCGTTGGATCCGACCGTGGCCGGCATCAGCACCCAGGCCGGCTGCTCGGCCAGCAGCCTGACTGCGGCGCAGAAGACCGCCTGCCTGTCGCAATGGTATGACTACAGCCCCGGCACCGCGCGTTACGGCATCTGGACCCGTGATCACAAGCGCTCGTCGGCCGAACTGACCGCGCAGTACAAGTTCAATAACGACCTGGTTGCCTTTGTCGGCTACCAGCGCAACGATCAGGACCAGCGCCTGAACGACCGTAACTACGGCACCGACTTCAGCGCCACCACGCGTCTGTCCAACGCCGGCACCGCACCAGTCTACAACACCAGCACCGGCAACGTGACCACCGCCGGCACCTGTATCGCGCCATCCACCACCACCACGCCGGCAGGCATGGTCGTGACCAACCACGTGGTGACCCAGTACACCGTCGGCAGCTGCGACTATGTATCCGGCGTCGGCGGCCAGGGCGCGTTCAGCACCTCGGCGCGTGACTTCCGGCTGAAGGTCAACTCCGACTACATCAGCACCGGCTTCAATTACAAGCACGACCGGCTGGAAGTGGAAGGCTTGCTGAACTCCTCGAAATCCAAGTACCACAATGAGACCAACTCGATCGTGCTGACGCAGAACGTGCCTGGCCTGGTGGTGACGCTGGACTCGGCGGGCCTGCCGCACTTCACCTTCCCGACCGGCTATTCGTCGGACAACGTCAACTCTTATGTGCAGGCGCAGTTGCAGTATCGCCCATATGAGACCAAGAACAGTGAAGATCAGGCCAAGGTCGACTTCAAGTACCGTCTGACCACGCCGTTCTTCAGCAAACTGTGGTTCGGCGCTCAGGCCCGCAAGGCCGACTCGCAACGTTATGACGGCGGTGGCTACCTGGTCAGCAATAACGGCACCACCAGCACCACGGACGACATCTACGCGGCGTCGGCCAACATCAATGCGACCGTTGTCTACGATCCATACAACACCACTGGCGTACTGCCGTCGGTCAGTTCCACGTACCCGAACGCCTTCTACACCACCAAGTACATCACGCAGGCGCAGATGGCATCGCTGATTGCGGCGGTGGCCGGCCGTTCGCCGGGCACCTTCTTCAGCGGCTACAGTGGCGTGAGCAATGTGCCAAGCAGCTGGCTGAGCCCCATCTACAACAACGCCACCCAGTACTTCGACACCTCGCACTTCAACTTCAATAACGTCTACAGTACCGTCGGCAACGACGGCAATACGTATCCGCAGATCCCGACCTTCAAGGTCAAGGAAACCATCCGCTCCGCCTATCTGCGGGCTGACTTTGATACCGAGATCTTCAACCGCAACCTGTGGGGTAATATCGGCGTGCGCTACACCGGCACCCGCGACAGCTCGACGGGCCTGAGCAAACTGACTGTGCGTACGCCGACCGGCGTCGGCACCAACTACACCGACACCGTCATCAGCAACAGCATCGTCAGCGTCGACAACAAGTACAACGACTATCTGCCGAGCGCCAATGCGATGATGTGGCTGATCCCCGACCAGTTCATGCTGCGTCTGGGCTGGGGCAAAGTGATGGCGCGTCCCGCCATCGACAAGCTGGTGCCGGGTGCATCGTGTATCCTCGGCAGCGGCGCCGCCGCAGTCGGTGGCGACGGCACCGACGATTGCACCGCCGGTAACCCGGACCTGAAGCCGTACCGCGCCACCAACAAGGATCTGAGCCTGGAATACTACCCAAGCGCGGACACCCAGCTGACGGCAGGCTTCTTCCGCAAGGAGATCGACAGCTACATCATCACCAAGGCCACCCGCTTTGGCGTCGACCTGTTCCACAACGGTGCGCTGTTCGACGTGACCGGTCCGGTCAACGGCCAGGGCGCCACCACCAACGGCGTCGAACTGACCTGGCGTCAAGCGCTGACCTTCCTGCCGAGCTATGCACGCGGCTTGGGTCTGGACATGAACTACACCCGCATGAACTACAAGTATGCGCCGGGTACTGCTCTGATCAATCCACTGGACGGCAGCGAACTGACTTACCCTGGTCTGTCGAAGAACAGCTACAACGCCGCAATCTGGTATGACCTGGGACCGATCAACGCCCGCGTGGCCTACAACTACCGCGATCGTTTCTACACCGGTACCTCGGACGTTTCCGGTTACCCGATCTTCACCCAGAAGACCGGTTACCTGGACGCGAAGATCCAGTGGCGCTACAGCAAAAACGTCACCTTCTCGCTGGAGGGTAAAAACCTGACCGACCAGGCGCAGACCACCGACAGCGGTGATCCATACCGCGTCGACGAAGTGGCATGGGCCGGCCGCCGTTACTTCTTCAGCGTCTCTGTTAAAAACTGATGAAACGACGTCTCTTTGCAATGTGGGTGATGTGCTGCGGCGCCGCCGCGGCACTGGCCCAAACCCTGCCGGCGGCGGTGAACACCGACCCGGCGCGGGCGCAGGTTGTGCTGCCCGAACCGGCCAATCCCAAGCTGCCGTCGCTGATTCTGATCGGCGACTCCACCGTCCGCAATGGACGTGACGACGGCCAGGGTCTCGGCCCGGCGGGTCAGTGGGGCTGGGGCAATCCGCTGGCGGCGCTGTTCGACACCACGCGCATCAATGTGGTCAACCGCGCCGTTGGCGGCTTGAGCAGCCGCACCTACCTGACCAGCGGCCATTGGGAGCGCACGCTGGCCTACATCAAGGCTGGCGACGTGGTGCTGATCCAGTTCGGCCACAACGACAGCACTGCGATCAATGACAACAGCCGCGCGCGCGGCACCATCAAGGGCGTGGGCGACGAGAGTCAGGAGATCGACAACCTGCTGACCGGCCAGCACGAAACGGTGCACAGCTACGGCTGGTATCTGCGGCGCTTCGTGGCCGACATCAAGGCGCGCGGCGCCACCGCCATCATCTGCTCACCGATTCCGCGCAAGCGCTGGGATGAACAGGGTCGCATCGTCCGCGACGGCGCGTCATACGCCGGTTGGGCAGCGCAGGTGGCGCGCCAGCAGCAGTTGGGCTTTATCGATTTGAACGAGCAGGTCGCGCGCCAGTACGATACGCTTGGCCACGACGCCGTCATGCAGCTGTTCCCGCAGACCACGCCGGACGAGCATACCCACACCAACTGGGCCGGCGCGGAACTCAACGCCCGCACCGTGGTAGCGAGCTTGAAGGCGCTGCGGGAGGCGCTGCCGTTCAGCGCTGCCGGCCAGGCGATAGCGGCGCTGGAAGACGATAGACCGGTGGTCGATGCCGCCAAGGTCACAACCGAGAAGCCGCTGAATGCGGCTTTGCCCACTTTATTCCTGGTGGGCGATTCCACGGTTAAAAGCGGTGGCGCCAATGGCGCCATCGGCTGGGGCGAGCGCATCGCCCCGTTCTTCGATGCGAACAAGATCAACGTCGTCAACCACGCTATTGGTGGCCGCAGCAGCCGCACCTTCTACACCGAGGGACGTTGGCAGCGCGTGCTGGACCAGCTCAAGCCGGGCGACGTGGTCGCCATCCAGTTCGGCCACAACGACGGCGGCCGCATCGGCGATCCGGCCATGAAGGGCCGCGCCTCGGGCAAAGGCATCGGCCCCGAAACAGTGGAAGACATCAAACCTGACGGCAGCAAGGAACAGGTCCACACCTTCGGCTGGTACATGGCCAACTACGTGGCCGACGCCCGCGCCAAAGGCGCCGGCGTGATCCTGCTGTCGCCGGTGCCGCACAAGGACGCGTGGGAGCAAAGCCGCGACTTCGCCAGCTTCGCCGCATGGGACCAGGAAGTGGCGCAGAAAGGCGGTGCGCGCTTTGCCGACCTGACCATCGTCATCAGCGACGGCTACCGCGAACTGGGCGCGCAGACCGTCGGCAGCTACTTTGCCGACGCCCGCACCCACACCAACGAAGCAGGCGCCGTATTCAACGCCCAAAGCGTGGTGTCAGCCTTCAAAGGTTTGCAAGGCAATCCACTGGGCGCCTACCTGTCGCCCGAAGGCCAGAAAATCCCAGCCGCCGACCTGAAGCCGCTGCCGCCACAATCGGCAGAAGCGCGCTAGATTCTATGCTGCTGAATTGAGTAGCATCAGCATATCAAGGGAAATTCGAGCATAGAGTTGTACCTCCGTTGGGACCTAGGTGCTCGCATGAGAATGCGCCAGAGAGAAACTGCGCAGTATCGTTATTACGACGATGGCGGGCCTGGACGCGGAAATTGTACATGGGGAATTGGTACGCTAGCGCATAGAGGCCCATGTACGACGGAAGAGTTGTCGATGCCGGTTAGCGCGGAAAAGGTCGAGATAACTTTTTCGCAAAAGGTCGCAGAGGCCGAGCGGGTGGTTCGCAAGCGTGTGCTTCGTCAGGCACTCAACCAGGAGCAGTTCGATGCACTGGTGAGTTTCACGTTCAATGCTGGTCAACGTGGCGCCGAGAGCGTTCTGGCGAAAGTGGATAAAGGCGATTTCAAAGGCGCGGCCGTGGGTATATCCCGAACGATCTACATTACAGTAAGAACCAGGAAAGGAACCAAACGTGTGGTCGCTCGTGGCCTGATATCGCGCAGAGCCGAGGAAAGCGCACCCTTCCGCGAAGCTAAGAACTAAAGCTGAAGTTCTAGGGAGAATGAACTATGAGACGGCATGACATGCTTCGTCGACCTCGCCCGATGACTCTCGTTTTAATGGCTTGGCTGGTCATTTCTTCTGCAAGTGCCTGGTCTGGTGACGATAGTGAGCCCGTGATCGCGAATAACTCAGACATCTACGGTCTCTGGCGCATTGTCAAAGTCGTTGGCGTAGCCGACATCGCAGCTATGTCGGACAGAGAGGCGCGTGCCCTGATCGGAAAACCGGTGGAAATTGGGAAACGCGCCTTCGTCTTTGGCGGCGAGAAGTGTGAAGAGCCGACCTATGAACGAATTACTCGGGATCTTGTACAATCATTCCGCGAGGAGAGTCATGCAAGCGTGGCCGGCATGGGGCTCCCTGATCCAGTAACGTCTGTTGATGCCCGCTGCACGCATATATTCCTCAAGCGCCCCGGTGTCATTGTCATCCACTGGAATGGCTACTACTTCGACGCTGTAAGGCGTGGCGGTAAAAGGTAGGGCGGCAAGTATTCAGCCGCCGCCATTTAACCCGGACCGCCACCGCCCGGGAAACCACCACCGCCGCCACCTGGGAATCCACCACCACCCGGACCACGACCACCGCCTTCGCCTTGCGGGCCACGGAACATATTGCCGCCGTTGCGCAGGCGCTGGTCACCGGTCACGCCACCGAAGCTGTAGCTGAGCGCAAGGCTGTAGACCCGGCCCGCCTGGCGGCTGTAGCTCTCCGATTGCACCGTGTCCGAATACTGGATCTGGTGATTCACATTGCTGTTGAACAGATCGCGGATGCTGGCGCGCAGCGTCAGGCCGGGCGCGAAACGCCAGCTCCAGCCGGGATTCACTTGCCAGCTGGAGTCGACCTGATTCAGGCCGATCAAACGCTTGCCGTTGTAATTGGCATTCAGCTGGAAGCTATGATCGCCGATGTTGTACTGCGCGCGCAGTTGCACGATCTTGGGATCGGACACCAGCTCATACTCCCTGCTGTAGCGCGTGCCGTCGGCGTTGTACTGGGTGGCCAGCACCGACTGCGTTAAATGCTGAAGATTGACCGTCGCGCCGAAATTCATGGTGCGGTCAGGGCGGGCCTGGACGTTGATGCTGACGCCATTGGTGGACTTGGCGCCGTAGTTCACCGACTCGGTGATGACGATGGCGGTACCCGGCACCGGCGTCAGCGCACGGCCGATCAGCGGCGAATCCTTTTCGCGATACGGCGTGATGGTGTAATTCAGCCAGCCCCACTTGTCATCATATTTGATCTCGTACTTATCGCCATTCATCGGCGCGATGCGCGGATCGCCGACTTTGTAGCTGGTGTCGCTGACATACTGCACATAGGGGTTGATGTCATCCAGGCTAGGACGCGTGATGCGCCGCGTGAAAGCACCAGTCAGTGTGGAGTTGCCCAGCTCTCCCCAGGCGTATTGCACAAACATGCTAGGCATCAGTTTCTTGCTGCTGTCGCTGGCCGAGTTGCTCTGGTTGATGTAATCGATGCTGCGGTTGACCACCTCGTAGCGCATGCCCGGCTTGATGGTCCAGTGATCGCTTAGTTTTGCGTTGGTGGTGAAGTAGGCCGCATACGAACGCTCGGTGGTCTTGAAGGCGCTGGCACGGTTGACATCGATGACTTCCTCGCCGGTGATCGGATCGATGTTGAAGTAATCGGCGTCACTGCGGCCAGTGTTGATCCCCGCCTTCATCCCGGCCGTCACCAGCACCATTGGCGTCAGCGCCTTGGTGTAGTCCATGCTGAATTCACTCAGATGGCTGGTGGTGTTATTCCCGTTCAGGAATTGCGGACTAGGTCCGGTCGGCGGCGTGATGGTATAGCTGTTGATGTTGCGGCTCTCGCCATCCTTGTCGTTGCCCGAGGTACGAAAATCGTAGTTCAGCTTATCGGTGCGATTGAACTTCTGCTCGTAGGTGAGGGCTAACTGATAAACCGTCAGATGGCTATCGCCACCACTGCGCTGCCGGTATTGCTGGTACGGCGTTGGCTGGCCCTGATAGATCACATAATCATTCAGCGATTCGTTTTCGCTGTTGTTACGGTTGTAGTTCAGCGCCACCCTCAAGCGATCAGTTTCACCGACGTTGTAGGTAAAGGTCGGATTCAGCATGAAGATGTTCGAGTCTGAGTGGCTCGAACCAACGCGCTGAGTGGAGGAGCTGGTGCTGCCGGTGTTGGTCAGCGAATTGCTCCAGCCGGTGCGCTCGGTCACGTTGCGGTTGAAGCCAGCCTGTCCCTCCAACTGGTAGCGGCCTTCGTTGTAGCTGCCGACGATGGAAGTGGTACGACGCCCATCCGGACCAAAGCCGGCGCTGACCGCGCCCTGGCTGCCTTTCGGCCGCACGCGGCGCGTGATCAGATTCAGGATAGGACCGCCGCCGCCCTCGGAACCGAATTCCGCGCCCGGCACGGTGATGACCTCCACGCTTTCCAGCGCCTCGGCCGGGTAGCTGTTCAGCGCATCGCCCGCATTCGCGCCCGAGAACATGGCCGAGCGTTTGCCGTCGACGAAAATCTGCGTGTTCTGGTTGCCGCGTATGGCGACCTTGCCATCCTGGTCTACCGTCACATTCGGCACGTTGGCGATGACGTCCGCCGCCGATGCCGCCGGCGTAATCACTTCCTGCTTAAGGTCATAGACGGAGCGGTCAATCTGCTCATTCGGCCGCTGCGCCACCACCTCGATGCTTTGCATGCTGCTGTCGTCGGCCGGCTTGGCGTCGGGCTTCTTGTCGGTCTTGGCCGCCGTCGCGCTGACGGTGGCGCTGCTGTCGGCCGGCTTGCTCGCGGCCGGTGTGGCGGTGTTGGTGGTGGTGGCGGTGGCAGGAGTGACCGGCGCCACGGGCTGGGTCTGCGCCAACGCCGCCGCGCCGCTGCACAGCAGGGTCAATCCGGCCAGGCCGCCGGGGATTAGAGGGGTCTTGTTCATCACATCTCTGTTAATGGTTGATTGCTGTCTTGTAAATGGCCTGTTACATTCGGCCTTCAAAAAAAAATAGGCCGCAAGGATCACCAATGCGGCCGTTATTCAGTGGGCGGTCCCACACGTCAGTTCACCTTGCGGATGCTGTCTATCACCGCCTCCGGCACCGCGATCACGGTACCGTGGCGTATGCGCTGCGGCGTGCCTTCGTCCGGGAAGTGCATTTGCTGGCTCACATCCTCCCAGTGCTGCAGATCGCGTGAGCGCAAAGCGCCGTAGTGCTTATCTTTATAAGCATCATAATAAATAATTGTGTCTTCGCCAATCTGAATTGTGGTTGGACCTTCCACCCACACGCCCGGCGGCGAAATCGGCGCGCTCAGTTTTCCGAACGGGCCTTGCAGATCAGGAGCCTCGGCAATCTGCAGATACTTGCGCGGCGGGTTGCGCGTTTCATCCTTCACCAGCAGATAGTGCTTACCGTTCGCGCGCAGGAAGGTGGCGTCGATCACGCTGAAGCCGGGATCGTAAAACAGCTTGGTCGGCGCGTAGCTGACGAAATCCTTGGTGGTGGTGTAGTACATGCGGTGGTTGTACTTCTCTTCGGACGAACCTGCCGTCTCCGCAAACTTGCCCGGCACCGTGGAAGCCCAGAAGATCAGATACTCGCCGCGTTTGTCATCGTAGATGATCTCCGGCGCCCATGCGTTCAGCGTACCCGGCTCGCTCGCCATCACCGGAATCTGCTGCTGCTTCGACCAGTGCACCAGATCCTTGGACGACGCGTAACCGATATTGTTCTCCTGCCAGCCGCTGGTCCACACCATGTGATAAGTGCCATCCGGCCCGCGCACGATGCAGGGATCGCGCATCAGCTTCGCATTGCCGACCTCCGGCTTCAGAAAGCTGCGGCCCTGTCCCAGCTTGTCCCAGTGGTAGCCGTCCTGGCTGGCCGCGAGATGCAGGCCATCCTCGCCGTTGCCGATGAAGTAGGTGAACAGATAAGCGCTTGCAGCCGGCACGGCGGCATTACTCTCATCGCCCAGCGGCCGCTGATTGCTGAAGTTCGGGCTGGCCGGCACCGCGAATGACGCCACCGGATCGGGATGGGACGGATCGAAGTGACCATAGCCATCAGCGATATACGCCGCCACTGGCAGGCCGGCCTTCCGCAGCCCAGTCACCACCGCCTGCGCCAGCTCGTAGCTACCGTAGCTGTTGTGGTGCGTATTGTCGATGCGGCCCGGCTGCGGCTCGGCAAACGCCAGCTTCGACTGCTCCGGCCCCAGCGCCTCGTAAAACGGCTTGCTCATCGCGTTCAGATCGATGAAGGCGACGCCCAGCTCCTGTGCCGACTGGCGCGCGGCGTTGGCATAATCGATCAGCGAAGGCACCACCTTGCCGTTGGCGTCGAAGTTGCGGCGCTCCATCGATGAGATGATGACCGGCGTGCCACCATGCGCGCGGATCGCCTCTACGTGCGCGCGGATCTCGTCCTTGTAGGTGGTGAACGGGCCGCCCTTGCCATCCTTGATCTGTTTCTGGTCGTTGTGCCCGAACTGCATCAGCACCGTGTCGCCGGGCTTGAGGGCGCTGAGGATCTTGTCCAGCCGGCGGCGCGCCAATGAGTCGCGATAGGTTTCACCCGACTCGCCATGATTGGCCACTGCGATGCCCGGCTTGAAGAAGCGTGGCAGCATCTGGCCCCAGCTGTTGTACGGCTCGCCCGGCTGATCGCACACAGTGGAGTCGCCCAGCAGGAACAGCGTGGGCGCCTGCACCGGCGTGATATCGATGGCGCGGATGGCCGGATGGTCGCCGTTGAATTCCAGCGTCAGGCGTTGATCCCAGGCCCATGCTTCCTGCACGGTTTCGCGCGGCGACTTCAGGTCCACACGACCGGCCTTTACGCCCGCCACCGCCGGAATGCGCGGCGTGCGGACGTTGACGGTGAAGGTGCGTGTGACGCTGCCGCCTGGCGCCGTGGCCACCCGCTCCAGCATCAGCCGCCGAAGCTCGGCCTTGACGGTGGTGTTGGCGGCCTCGTTGCCACCCAGCGTAACTGTGACGTTGTAATTCCCCTCGGGGAGGTCGGCCGAGAAGAAGAATGGCTGATCGCTGGTGAGATAACCGGCAGTAGTGCGCACCACCGCTCCCGGCTCAAAGCCAAAGCCGCGCTGGCTACTGTACTCCATGTCCGGCCGTACCACGGTCTCGCCTTGCCGCGCCGTGCCGAACGTGAAGTGCCAACTGTCGGCGGCGGCAGCCTGCATGCTGGCTGCCGCCAGCGTGGCACAAAGAACGCCTCGTATCATTTGGCCTCCGGCAGATAATCGCCAATCAGCGCCAGGTTCTGAATCGCCGCCAGACCCCATTGCGCGGTATCGTTGGTGCTGATCCAGTCCACTTCCTGAATCGGATTCAGTACCGCCGGACCGTTGACCGCGATCGGTCGCAGCGGCTTGAGCGGATGCTCAAAGAACTCACCCCATGCCCGCCGCGCCAGCGCCGCATCCTTGGTGCGCGCCGCCGCGTAAGCAGTCAGTCGCGAATGCCCAACCCGCAGCACAGTGCTACCACCGTGCGGCATGCCGAGCGCGCGGATCTGCGCCGCCTTGTCTGCATTGAACAGCGTGCAGTATTGAATCCACGCCTTTTCGAAATCCTGCTGACCGGTGATGTCGATCAGCTCCGCGAAAACTTCCACCGCGCCGAACACCGAATTCAGATGGCTGGCGGCGACCTTATCACCGGTCATATTGTGCAGATGGCCGCTGTCCTGCTCATAGCCGGCGCGGTCGGCGTTGAAGAAGCCATGCGGCATGGCGGCGATGTCGCGCATGCCGGTCAACAGCTTGTCGCGATAGCGTTGATTGCCGCCGCGCTCCCATTCGGTCAGCCAATTGCCGGCCAGCGAACCCCAGTCGGTGCCGAAGCTGGCGCGCGCCGGATACTGTCCTTTCGGCGGCGCGTTGGCGATCTTGCGCACCGGGTCGGTGGCCTCCAGCTTGGCATCCGCATCCAGCAGTTCGCGCATGATGTCGCCGATCCGCTCATCGGCTGTGAGGAAGTAATAGAAGCGGCGATACACGGCGGCGCTGATGCGCAACTGCTTGGCGCTACAGCCCCAGTGCTGCACATTGTGGCGCGAACCGAGACCGGCGAAACGCCCGGAGTGATAGATATCGACCTCGCTGGTGTGCCGCACCATCGCCTCGGCCAGCCGGAAGATATCGGCGCGGCCGCTGCGCAGGAAGGAATACCACAGCCACAGGTCCGGCGACAGCTCCGAATTGTCCCAGGCATAGCCGCCGACGTCGTAGCGCCAGACGTGACGGTCCGCATCGTAGGTGTGCATGATGTCGCCGTAGTTCCAGAAACCGTACCAATGACGTTGCTCAACCTGGCCCTTGTAGAAATCGAAGCGGCGGTCCAGCTCATCCTCGATAGCCGTCTTGGCCGGCGTCGAACGGTCCGGCAGACTCCATAAACGGCCAAACACGCCGCTGGCCAACAGATGCGCGGGTGATGCCACCAACTGCGGCGGCGTTTGCACAGCGGCGGCAATCTGCACCATGCGCTCGCGGCTCGGCGTTGCGGCCAGTGCCCACAAGGTGATTTCGCTGCTGCGGGCGACGCCGTTCGGTGTGCCATAGCCTTTTTCGTAATCCTCGTAAGTGATGTCCAGTCCCTGCAGCTCCTGCTCGTGGGTCTCCATGCCCATGCCGTCGTGGTAGAAGCGCAGATCCATCGCCGGCGCATCCGGAGACCACATCCACAGCGTGACTTCGGCGCTGTCGGTCTGCGCATTGCGGATGTCCAGCCGGGTGGGATGTCGCTGCCAGAAATCGCGCAGGCCGAACGCCACGCCACCGCCGCTGCCACCGATATAACCGCTACCGGCGGCGCGCTTGCCCGCATCGGCATCGATCCAGCCGTGACCGGGCTTGGTGCGCTTGCGGATCTGGAAGCCATCCGCACTCAGTTGCGACAGCGTGTAGTCGCCCCACGCCGGCACCAGATGCAGCGCCGACGACACCCGAGTCGCCATCTGCGCCAGTGGAGGGCAGGGCAGGCCCGCCACCTGCGCCTCGCGGAACGCGGCACCGGGATCGCGACGCAAGCCTGTCAACCCCTGCACCGCTTCCGCCCACAGCCCCGGATGTTCGCCCGCAAAGCGCACATGACGGTCATACAGCGCGCCGCTGAGCGGCACGTCGAAGCGCACGCCCAGGCCACGGATGAAGTCCTGCTGTTCATCGCCATCAAACACGAAAGTGTGCATGATGCGCACCGACTCCGCGTCGGCGTACAAGTACAGTCGCAGCGAGAATGGCAACCACTGTCTGGCCGTTGTACTGTGCTTGCCATCGACCTTGATGACGCAGCGTACCGGGCCTGTCTGCTCGACTGTGACGGCGGTGATGGTGCTGCTGTATTGGTGCTGCGCGGTGTTGGCCGCTTCGGTGTCTGGCGTGTTGGCGGCTATCGCCACCAATCGGCCGTTACGGGCGATATCGCGGCCGTTACGGCTGATCGACTGAATCACCGCCTCGCCGCGTTTGGGGATGGTGCAGCGGATCACGCCAGTGTCGACCACGATCGCATCGGCGCGCTGTTCCAGCTTGAGTGTGTCGGTTGTGGCGGGGGGCTTGTCCACGGCGGCCAGACGCAGGCCGGAGGCCAGGCCGGCGTTGGCGGGCAGGGCGTGCGCGGTCCACTTGAGCGAACCGTCCGGCCACCAGGCCAGTGGCCACGATTGCATCGCCACCGGCTTGCCATCCGCTGTTGTGAGCGCGAACGCCTGCGTGGCGCGATGCTGCCCGCGCGGCCATGGCACGCCCAGAGTGGTGCCGGTGGAGATGGCCGGTGCAGCACCATCCAGCCAGCGCAGTGTGGCGTTGTCGATGACGGCATCGTGACGGGGCGTGTCGGGTGTGCTGGCTGCGGCCGTCATCATGACGGGCAGCGTGCCGGCGGCGGCGGATTTCAGAAAACTGCGTCGGCTCAGTGACATGGCATCGGGCTACTCGTTGTTGGGTAGCGAACGAGTATCGGGATTCCGAAATCCAGTGTCAACGGCCTACGCCATCTAATCACGACTCTGATTAAACCGCGCCTTATCTGGCGGGCAGGGACCAGATCTTGGCAAGTAACGTATTGTATCGCTCAAGATGTTGATCGGGATAGAAGTCGCTGGCCTGAACGCTCAATCCACCGCGCCAACTGGCCCAGCCGATTTCACCGAAATGATCGACCGGCCAGTCGTCCAGATGTTCGTGTTTGTCGTACAGGGCGGAGCTGCGCAGCACCACGCCATCGTTGGCGCCGGACAGCTTGCCTATCTCGGCGGCCAACTGCAGCAACAGCTGCTGCGAATTCATCGGCGCGACGCCCGCGATATTCATGTAATGCACACCGCCCGCATCCGGCGTCTTCTCGTTGAACGCCTGTGCGCGTGCGGTGGTTAGATCGGTCAGCGCGCCGATTTGCCTGGTCAGAAATGCCGGCGCCAGATCGTACAGCGCATTCGTCCCCGAGCGCACCATGTCCGCGACCGCCGAACCGCGATGCGGTGTGCCTATGGTGGTGAGCGACGTAATCCGTTGCGCAATATCGGGATAGCGATGCAGCACGAACCGCGCATCCAACCCACCCATGCTGTGCGCGATGATATCGACCCGGCCGGCGGGCAGACTGTCCAGACTCTGCGCCAGCAGCTTGCCGCGATCCTCAATCGCCTGCAACGGCGGCGTAGTAGGCGCCATGACGCCGATCCCAGACTTCTCCAAATGCACCTTCACGCCATTGAAATAATCAACCACCGGCCGAATCGGCAAAGCATGGGTGGGAAACAACTCAGAACCCACGCCCAGAATGCCGTGTACCAGAACGATCGTCGCCATGCCGCCTCCGTTTTCCATATCGATGAATGTAGTTCTGACGATAGATCTGCGATGCGATGAATGACTCTTAACTTAATCCCACTGATTTCGCAGCGAACAGATCACGTTCGCATTTTGAAAATCGCTGTGGGAAGATTTCCTTGAATTTGAGTAGATTTCGAATGCTCCAGTTCCGGACTTCCGCTAATTCCTCTGAGTCCATGTCGATGTCACCGTCGCGATAGATCGCAATTCGGCAAGCGCGGCGATTGTCCAGTCGTTCCCAGCTCAACTCGCTGCCGACCATCGCTGCGATTTGCTCTTTATCCTTGAACAGGCAGTCGAAGACCTCTTCATTTTTAGCTTTGTCGCCGCAATCGATGTACACCTCAACGCGTGCTTTGCCGCCTTGCGAGAAATTTGCAGAGTACTTATAGAGCTTGGAGTTTTCAGATGCGAACGTGTACCAGGCTTGTGGCTGCCCGGCGCGCGCGTTCGTGAAGTAGTGCTTTTCACGAAGCTCGTCGATCAGGCTCTGGAAGTAATTTCTATATTTCTCTTTCGTTTCAGATAGCTGTTGGCCTGATTCTGTTGTCACCAAAGGGGCTTCGCTTGGCATTGAAACGACGTTTAATATAAAGGCGGGCTTTGAATTGTCGATGCGGACCGCAGATGCCTCAATAGCGTATAGGCTTAAGGACTCTTTTAAATTCAGGTTGAGGAAATCAATGGCAGATTTATGCTCTGGCCGAATTGTTTCCGCGATCCAAACGACAGCGCCAGCGCCGAGTACAGACGAATATGTGAGCAGTTGCCCCAAGTGCTTATGATCGGTTCCGCCGAATTGGTTCTCAATGACGACCAGGCGATTACGGCCAAGATCACGGGCGATGATATCGGCGGAAAAATCTCCGGCAGATGCCTCGGTGGCGACCAGTTCCAGATCAGTGCCAAGCTTTTTTGCGAGAACATCGAGATTTTGGGCCAGCCACGGCGTGAAATGCGTCGCTTCACCGGGCCATAGGGATTTCAGGCTGACGTTTTGGATAGTACCGAGTTCCATCTAAATAAAGCCTTTCTTGTTTTTGCTGGTAGGGACAGGAAGTAAGTATGCCTTGTTGCTATCTTAACGGCAACATTCCAGATCGAGACTTGACTTCTTGTAAATCAACCCTAAAATCAGGGTGTGATTAAAGCGAGAGGTACGTCATGACCCACAAAACAGCCTTGACGCTCAGGGAAGCGGCTTTCGTCTTTGGGACACCCCTCAAGGAAATTACCCGCACCGTGGATGCGCATGCGGCCCTGTCGGTATCGAAAGTGATAAAGGGGAAGCAACGAGTGCGTCTGTTGGGGATGCCCGATCTCATGTATTTCCAGGCGCTGATTGATGTCGGCCATCTGTTGACGCCTGAAGGGCGATTTGAATTGCACCAAGCTTTTCTTGCCTCTCCTAAAGGACCGCTGGTTACATTCAATAAGTTCCAAATGCCAGTTAAGGATTTAAAGCGTCGAGTTGAAGAAAAACTGGAGGTGCTTCGCAGACTGAAAGATCAGGTTGAAGGCGATCCTGATGACCCCTTCATCAAGGGAACCAGCGTTGAGGTCTATCGTGTAGGTGCCTTGTTTGAAAACTACACGTTGCAGCAAGTCCAAGAGGATTATCCTGGGCTATCACTAGATCAACTGAAGGTGGCAAAGGAATTTTCAGAATCGATCCCCAAGAAAGGCCGTCCTTACCCCAAGAAATCAACCAAGCGTGTCCTTGCAGGATTGAACTTTGATGCTTTGGACGACCTTTCATCTCTATCGTTGCGACGAATCAACCAGCAACCGCAGTGACACAGAACCTCAAGGATTTTCGTCACCGGGGCATTGAGGTCCTTAACCCTTTCAATGACCCACCCGCCTTGTTTAACGATCCTGAGACAGGAAGTTGAGCGGGGAGGAGGCGAATACTAGAGCTTATCAGCAAGAAATGTAGATGCAAATGATTATCATTTGATATATCATGATGCGCCAGCCAGAAATCCCCACCACACCATAAAGGAGGTATCCAGCTAATAACAACGACGAAAAAAGTATATGACTGG
This sequence comes from Duganella guangzhouensis, assembly GCF_009674535.1. Taxonomy (GTDB): domain Bacteria; phylum Pseudomonadota; class Gammaproteobacteria; order Burkholderiales; family Burkholderiaceae_D; genus Rugamonas; species Rugamonas guangzhouensis. Next base: position 291,999 of record NZ_WKJK01000007.1, on the reverse strand, counting down.
ATGCCCCAACCCTCTGCTGGCCCGGACCGCCTTGGCCTGCGCCATCTCCACCCTGTTCCTGGCCTCGGCATTTGCCCAGGAAAACAGCAACACCCCATCCCCAGCCCCACAAATCCTGCCGCAAGTCGACGTCACCGAGCAGGCAGAACCGGGCACAAGCACCACCATCAGCGGCGACGAGCTGGATCGCGCCAACAACATGAAGGACGTGGTGCGCAATCAACCGCTGGTGTCCGCGCCCGGCACCGCCGCCGGCACCACGCGCAACCGCAGCAGCTTCGACCGTTCCGGCACCACCGGCTATAACATTCGCGGCATCGAAGGCAACCGTGTCGGCATGGATGTCGATGGCGTGGAAATGCCGGATGCCACCACCCGTCCTTACGTCAGCCGGGCCGGCGTCAATACCTTTGGTGTCGGTCGCGACTTCATCGATCCGGAGATGTTCTCCACCGTGAATATCCTCTCCGGCACCACCTCGGCCAAGCGTTCGGCCGGCGGCATCGGTGGCGCGGTGAGCTTCAAGACCAAGTCGGCCGACGACTATCTGCGTGGCGACAAGACCTCTTACTTCGGCGCCAAACTCGGCTACGACTCGGCCGACCGCTCGTGGAACGAGAGCGTGACCGCCGCCGGTAAAAGCGGCAATCTGGACGGACTGATCAGCTATTCGCGCCGCGACGGCCACGCCACCCGCAACAACAGCGATATCGTCGACAGCATGGCGAACGACTGGAACTCGGACGCCTTGCTGCTCAAGGGCGGCCTGCGTATCGACGCCCGCAATCGACTCGAACTGTCGGCCGATTTATACCGCCGCAAGAACGACACCTTCTTCAACGGCTGGGACACCAATAGCACCACCATCACCGAAAATTCGCAGCAGCATAGCGACACCAGCCGCAACACGCTGCAGCTGACGCACCAATGGACCCCGAACTACGCCTGGATCGATCAAGCCGATACGCGCCTGTACTTCCAGAGCACCGATACCGAAGACACCACCGACACCACCACCTTGTCCACCAGCGCCAAAGTGCGCAATGTGTCCGAGAACAAGACCCGGACCTGGGGCGTGTCGAGCGTGGCCAGCAAGCGACTGGATCGGCACAACGTCAGCTATGGCATCAACGCCTCCACGCAGGACGTGGACCGGCCATGGAACGTCTCCGGCTACATGAAGCCGCAGCCCGACACCACCACCGTGCGCGCGGGCGTCTTCGTGCAGGATGACATCAGCTTCGACCTCGGCGGCCATCGCCTGATGGTGATCCCCGCCTTGCGCGGCGACTACGTCAAAATCAAGACACGTGATCTGGACAACTTTGTCTCGGGCGTACTGACGATCGCCGACGTGGAAAAGATGTACGGCAGCCGCAGCAACACCATCTGGAGCCCCAGCCTTGGCCTGAGCTACGACCTGACGCCAACCATGCTGGCGTACGCGCAATACAAGCGTAGCGGCCGCGCGCCATCGGCCGGCGAGATCTTCGGCTCCTGGAACCTGGCCAGCAACTACCTCACCGGCAACCAGTACGCGCTGGTCGGCAACCAAAATCTGAAAGAGGAAACCAGCGATGCCTTCGAAGTCGGCGTCAAGGGTAAGCCGACGCCGGGCGTGACCTTGAACTCGTCGCTGTTCTACACCAAGTACAACAACTTCATCGCCTACACTCGCTACACGCGCGCGCTGTATCCAAGCCTGTTCACCAATGTGCCGGCGCACATCGGCACCATCTACCAGGCCGAGAATCGCGACGATGCCAAGATTTACGGCCTCGAACTCAGCGCGCGGCTGGAGCACGGACAGTGGAATCCGCTGGCCCAAGGCTTTTACTCTACCTGGGCCATGGGCTTGAGCCGTGGCACCTCCAAATCCCACTACGACGGCGACAAGGACGTGCCACTCGATTCGGTGCTGCCACGCAAAGCCATCATCGGCGCCGGCTACGACGCGCCACAAAAAGCATGGGGACTGAATCTGACCGGCACCTTCGTCGCCGGCAAACAGGCAGTGGCGACCAATCGCGATGCCTACACCAACGCCGGCACCGCGCTGACCGATTCCACCACGGCGCTGTTCCGTGTGCCAGGCTATGCCGTGTTCGACCTGATCAGCTACTGGCAGATCAACAAGAACACGCGCCTGGATCTCGGCATCTACAACCTCGGCGACAAACGTTACTGGGATTATTCCAGCGCGCGCAATCTGCAACCGTCGGTTGCGCGTGACCGCCGCGATATGGAACTGCTGACCGAATCGGGCCGCACTGCGGCCGCGTCGCTGAACCTGGCGTTTTAACTTGTCCCGCCGGCCTGAGCAAGGCCGGCGGTTTTATTCACTTCTCATCAACAGAAAAAAGGGGCACACATGAAAACACAGAAAAGTCGTCTCGTCATCGCGGCCGTGGTTGCCGCGATGACGGCAACCGCTGCGGCGGCCGCAGCCGAAGGGCCGGCGGCGCCGGCGGGCGGTCATGGCTTGTCGGCATTCATCGGCGGCTACGACGCCAACCGCGACGGTGTGGTCACGCGCGAGGAATACGACGCGGTACGCAAGCAGCGCTTCGCGGCGGCCGACACCAATCGCGACGGCTGGCTGAGCGAAGACGAATACGTGGCCGAGTTCGAAGGACGCCTGAAGCAGCAGTACGCCGGCCGTGCCCAGGACGACAGCTACGCCGGCTCGATCAAGCAGGCCCATGTGCGCTTCAATATTCTGGATACCGATCACGACGGCAAGCTGACGGTGGAAGAAGAAAACGCGATCGCCGACAAAACGTTCAAACGGACCGACACCAATGGCGATGGCAAGGTCGATAAAACGGATGGAGAAAAATCATGAAACGCCCAATTTTGCTGCGCACCTTCATCGCCGCATCGTGCTTCGTCGCGCTGAGCGCGCATGCGCATACGCCATTCCTGCTGCCGAACAGCTTCGACATTCAGCCGAAAGAGATGATCGGCGTCGATGCCGGCTTCACCGAGAAATTCTTTGTGTCGGACGTGGCGTTTGGCGACACCGCATTTGTCATCGTCACGCCGGAAGGCGAGCGCATTCCGTTTGGCGACATCCACCAGTTCAAGCAACGCACGGTCGCCGAACAAAAACTGCCCGATGAGAAAGGCACCTATCGCCTCAGCACCGGCCCGCGACTGGGTGCCGTGTTCCGCACCTGGGAACGCAATGGCAAAGTCGAATCCGCGCGCGATCCACAGCAAGTCATTCCGGCCGATGCCAAGTTGCTGAGCCACTACCAGTCGCTGTCGATTTCCGAGGCCTATGTCACCGCCGGCAAGCCATCGACCAAAGCGCTGGCACCGGTAGGGAAGGGCTTGGAAATCGTCGCCGTCACCCATCCTAGCGATTTGTTCGTCAACGAGAAATTCAACTTTACCGTGCAATACGACGGCAAGCCGCTGCCGAATCAAAAGGTCAGCGTCTATCGCTCGCCGATGGATTTCGCCAGCCAGAGCACGGTGCAAAATGTGTCCACCGATGCGGACGGAAAAGTCGCCTTGCCGTTGACCAAAGCGGGCATTTATCTGGCGCTGATTCGCTATCAGGCACCAGCACCAGCCGGTGCCGCCGCGCCGATGTACGGTAACAACTACACCTTGACGTTCCGCGTATTGGATCAGTGATCGTGGTGACGCGAACTCGCTGCCGTGCCCAAACAGCCAGCGTCAAGCTGTAATGCCGTTAAGTTAAGCCGAGATCGCCCTTCGTCATTCCGGCGAAAGCCGGAATCCATAGGGCGCATGCCAGGCAAATTCAGCATGGGCCGCAGGACCGCCCGGCTTTCGCCGGGACGACAGCGCTTACTTGGCGGCATTACCCAGTGAATCGCGGTTTTTTGCATAGACGGAGTGGAGCGCGCCGACCTATTCTGCGCTCCGCTATCCATTTTCCAGATAGCAGATATCCCAATAAAAGTTTGGCGCTCAAGGGCGCAGTTCGTCTATGCTCGCTTTATTAGTTAAACGTTTGACTAAAATAATAATTCCGAGCAGGAGACACGATGAAAACCTTCCATCACACGCATTCCCGGCGCCAACGGGTGCGGCGCGCCATGGTCGTCGCGCTGGGCGCGGCGTTGCATGTCACGTTGGCTGCGGCGCCGGCGCAGCCGGAGATCGGCGTGCGCAGCAAGGCGGTGCTGCGGGTCGACGGGCTGGCATTCCGCGATGCTAATGGCAACGGCCAACTGGAACCGTATGAGGACTGGCGCCTGCCGACCACGCAGCGGGTGGCCGATCTGGTGGCGCGCATGACCTTGCAGGAGAAGGCGGGCCTGATGCTGATCGATACCCTCAACGCCGGCTGCGATGGCGCCTTGCCGCCGCAGGCGCAGGCGCTGGTCGGCGGCGAGCATATGACGCGCTTCATCCTGCGCAATCTGGTGGCCGGCGCCGCCGCCTGTCCAGCCGATAGCGGCGGCATGAGCGGGCCTGCGGTCACGCCCGGCCAGATGGCCGGCTTCATCAACAGCGTGCAGGCGCTGGCCGAGGCGCAGCGCTTGGGCATACCGGTGCTATTCAAGAGTAACTCGCGCAACCACGTCGACACCGATCCGCGCTTCGGCATCAGCAGCGGCGCCGGAGTGCTGAGCGAATTCCCCAAGGAACCGGGCATCGCGGCGGCGGTGCTGGGCGCCGGCAGCGTTGAACCGGCGCGGGTGCTGGCGCGGGTGATGGGGCAGGAGTGGCGCGCGCTGGGCATCCGTGGCATGTACGGTTATCAGGCCGACCTGGCCACCGAGCCGCGCTGGCACCGGGTGCAGGAGACCTTTGGCGAAAACGCGGATCTCAGCGCCGACATCATCACAGCGCTGGTCGAGGGCTTGCAGGGTGGGGCGCTGAATCCGGCGTCGTCGGTGGCGCTGACCATCAAACACTTCCCCGGCGGCGGGCCGCAGGAAGATGGGCTCGATCCGCATTACTCGTTCGGCAAATGGCAGACCTATCCGGCCGGCCAGTTCGACGCCGCGCTCAAGCCATTCAAGGCGGCGATCAAGGCTGGGGTGTCGTCGATCATGCCGTACTACGGCGTGCCGCGCCAGCTGCGCTATGAGGGCGTGGACTACAAGCAGATTGGCTTCGCCTTCAACGCCCAGGTGGTCGACGATCTTCTGCGCAAGCAGCTGGGCTTCCAGGGTAATGTCAATTCCGACACCGGCATTGTCAGTGACCGCGCGTGGGGACTGGAGCAGTTGACGGTGCCCGAGCGGATCGCGGCGGCGGTCAATGGCGGCACCGATGTGCTGTCCGGCTTCCATCAGGCGGCGACAGTGTCGGCGCTGGTGGGCGCCGGGCTGGTGACCGAGCAGCGCATCGATCTGGCCGCCAGCCGATTGTTGACCGAGCAGTTCCAGCTTGGCCTGTTCGAGAATCCCTATGTCGACGCCGCGCGCGCCGATGCGGTGGTCGGCAGCGCTGACAAGCGCGCCGCCGGGCTGAAAGTGCAGCAGCAGTCGGTGGTGCTGTTGCAGAATGGCGTCAAGGACGGCGCGCGCCTGTTGCCGTTGAAGGCCGGCGCCAAGCTGTACACCATGGGTGTGGACCGGGCCGAGGCGGAGCGGCACGGCTTCCGCGTCACCGATGGTTCGGCGCCGGGGGAGACGCGTGCCAGCGCGGCCGGTCATGACTATGCGCTGATCCGGGTGGTGGTGCGCAATGTGAACACCAGCGGCTACCGCACCCGTGGTGCCGACAGCGGCGCCGATCCGTCCAAGCTCAATCCGCGCACTGGCAAGGTGTGGGGCGCGGAGGATGGTTGCGAGCTGGCGCCGGCGCGCAATGCACGCTGTGCCGACGATGCCGAGCTGGCGCCGGGACGGCCGATGGGGCTGATCTTCGGCGGCGCCTTGCCGTGGGAAGTCAACAGCCTGTCGTTCAGCACCATGGCGCAGGCGCAGTCGTGGCGCATCTCGCCATCGCTGGCCGAGATCCAGGCGGTGATGCGCGAGGTGGGCGCGGAACGCACGGTGCTGGAGATCTACTTCCGCAATCCGTATGTGCTGGATGAGGCCAGTGGCCTGCGCTCGGCCGGCGCGCTGGTGGCGACCTTTGGCGTTTCCGACCGTGCGCTGCTGGATGTGCTGAGCGGGCAGGTCAAGCCGCAAGGCAAGCTACCGTTCGCGCTGGCCAACCGCTTGCAAGCCGTGATCGACAACGATCCCGACGCGCCCGGATACCCGGCAGCCGACACGTTGTACCCTTACGGCTACGGGTTGAGCTACTAGGCCACGCCGGCGTAAATTGTGCGCATAGACCACAATTTGTTGATATAGTGATGTTAATAATTATTGCTAGTCACGACAATGAAAGCTAAGCGCCCCAAGTTATCGCCGGAAATCGTTGCGGAACGAAAAACGATCATGGCCGGACTGCATCCGATCGTGCAAATGTTGGGTGGAATCGTTGGTCCCCATATTGAAGTAGTGCTGCACGATATCACCAAGCCTGACGGCTCGGTGGTCGCCATCGCTAACGGTCACATCTCCGGCCGTAGCGTCGGCGCATCGATTCTGAACGGGCCCAAAGACGATAAGGGATTCGCGGCCGCCACTGCGGAGCTGTCCAAGAGTGGCGATCCGGTGCACTCGGTCATCGAGGGGTATGAGACCGTGAGTGCCAGCCATCGGCCATTGAAATCAGGCACGGTGATTTTCAGAGACAGCGCGGGTAATCCGTTTGCGGCTTTATGCTTGAACGCCGACATGAGCAATTTTGAAATGGCACATGCCTGGCTCGGACAGTTTTTGCGACCGGCATTGCTGGCGTCGCAGCCTGCGGGTGAAAAGCCCGAGATGGATGTTCTGATGCAGGAGATTATTGCTGACGCGGTGAGACGCAACGGCAAGCCGATCACCATGATGAGCAAAGCCGAGAAGACCCAGGCCGTGCTCACGATGCAGCAGCGGGGACTTTTTATCGTCAAAGGGGGCGTGGAACGCGCCGCTGCGGCGTTGGGTGTGACCCGCTACACCATCTATAACTATTTAGAGGCGCTGCGCCAAAACGAATCGGCGTAAATCACCGCCGCGCAATGGCGGCGGTTGGTGTCTTCTTACTTCAGGCGGCAGCCGGCGCCATGGCGATGCAATCTATCTCAACTTCCGCACCCAGCGCCAAACCGCTTGCGCCAAAGGCGCTGCGCGCCGGCAGGCGCGCAGCGTCAAAGTACGACACATAAATCGCGTTGAAGGCCGGCCATTTGTCCATGTCGTCCATGAACACCGAGCACTTGACCAGGTGTTCCATGCCCAGGCCCAGTCCTTTCAGCGTGGCCTGAACGTTATCCATCATCTGCTTCACTTGCGCGTCAAAGCCGGGCACCAGGCCGCCCGCGTTAATGCCGATCTGTCCTGAAAGGTATATCGTGTCTCCAACGCGGACCGCTTCCGAGAACGGATAACGGTTGTTTTCCGGCGCATAAAATTCCGCTACCGGGCCGCTGGTTTTTTTCAGGTGGGTCATGCTATTCCTTGCTGTCAGTGGTGAGTCAGGACATCAATCAACTTCTCGATATCGTCCATGGAGTTGAATACGGAAGGCGACACACGCAAGCGATGCGCATACAGCTGGATGTTGATCCCCGCATCGCGCAAGCGCGGTTGCAAGGACATGGCGTCGCGCCAGGCGAAAGCGGCAATCGGGCCGCCGCTGTCGCGCCGTGTCAGCGGAATGAAGCCGGCGCCGGGCAGCGCATCCTGCAGGCGCGCCATCATCGGCGCGCGGTGGGCCTGGATCACGTCCACGCCGGTCTCCAGCAGGTATTCCAGCGACACCCGCAGCGCCGCCACTGCGGCATTACCGAGCGTGCCGACTTCAAAACGCGCGCCGCTACCAGTACCTTGGTCAAAGCTGAACAGCGCATCGGCCGGCGATTCGAAGGGCAGGAAATTGGAGCCAAAGCGCGTCAGCTGGCGGTAACCATACTGCGACTGGCGCAACTGATCCAGGCGGTCGCGCCGCACGTAGAGGAAGCCGACGCCGAAATCACCCATCAGCCATTTGTAGGTGGAGCAGGCGCAGAAATCAACGCCGCTATCGCGCACATCGATCGGTACCGCGCCAGCCGCCTGGATGATGTCGGCAAACACCAGCGCGCCCTTGGCGTGGGCCAGCGCGCACACCGCCTTAAGGTCGTGCTGGAAGCCGTTCAGCGCCGACACCAGCGACAGCGCGACCAAGCGCGTGTCCGACCGGATCGCCTGCTCCAGCTGATCCAAGTCGATGCCGTTGTCTTGCAGCGGCAGCACCGTCACTTCCACGCCAGCGTGCCGCAGCTGCTCGTACATATAGAGCGAACCTTCGAAGTGCGCGGCATCGGTGACCACGTGCGCGCGGCGGCCGGCCAGATCCATGCCGGCGGTAATCAGGTTCTCGCCCACCATGGTGCTGGGCACCCAGCACAATTCATCCGCATCGCAATTGATCAAACGTGCAAACAGCGCTTTGGCCTGATTGCGGTCGTCCATCATGTTGTAGCCGTCGGCCAGGCCATTCGCCATGCGCGAGTCGACATAGGTCGCCATCGCGTCCGCGCTGGCACGGCTCATCGGGTGCGTGTAGGCCGAGTTGAGGAAGGTGCCGCGCACCTCGAAACGATCGCGGTGCGGCAGCGGCTTAATGGTCATCGCCAGCGTCCTTTATCATGGCGTGCAGATCGCTGCTGAGACGCTTCAAGCTGGCTTCGATGGTGTAGAACATATGCCCGCCCTGGTAGTAGTACAAGTGCGTGCGATTGGCCGGCCAGCTGGACTGGCTGACCGCATACTCGGTGGCGCCGACGGTGGTCAGCGTATCCTGATAACCGACACCGATGGCCAGCTTCAGCTTCGGCAGCAGCGTCATCGCCTTGCCGATGTTGTCCATGTATGGCCAGTTGCTGAACGGCGTGGTGGCGCCCCAGCGCCAGTCGTCCAGGCCACGCACCGGCGACTCGGTCAGGTAGTCACCATCGGCCGGCACGCCCAGCGTGGCGCTGATGTATTGTTTGAAGGCCGTGCCCACCGCCGGCACCACCGCATCGGCCGGATCGCCTTTGCCTGCGGGGCCGCTGTAGCGCGCATCGTTCGCGCCCAGCACCGCGCCATCGGCTTTCAGCAGTTGGTTGCGATACTGCGGCTTGGAGATGCGCAGATGGCTGGCCAGGAAGGTCTCGGCCGACAGGCCGGTCATGTCGGCCAGTTTGGCCGCCAGACGGCGCTCTTCGGTCACGTCCAGCGCGCTGCCCTGGTACAGCGCCACCAGATAGTCGGTGCGCGCGAACAGGCGTACTTCGTCCATGAACTGTTCAAAGCTGCGGCCGCGCCGCTCCACCTTGCCGTGATACCAGCCGGTGGCCGCCAGCGTTGGCAACGAGGCCGTGTAGCTGACGATATTGGCAGGGCGGTACACCGTTTCGACGATGTTCAGCGCTTGCCCCAGCAGGATCACGCCCCGCAGGTTTTGCGGTTCTTTCAGCTCGGCGATCTGCTGCGCGGCGACGGCGGCGCGGATGGTGCCATAGCTTTCACCCAGCAGATACTTGGGCGACGCCGTGCGGCCATGCTTGCGCGACCACTCCTGTACCAGGTTGGTGAGCTGGCGCGCGTCGGCGTCGGTGGAGAACATGGCTTCCGGCTTGGTGCCATCGGTCACGCGGCTATAGCCGGTGCCGGCAGGGTCGAAGAACACCAGATCCGCCACGTCCAGCAGCGAGTAGCTATTGTCGACCAGCTTGAAGCTCGATGGCGGCGTGCTCAGATCATCCGGAATCGCCAGCCGTTTTGGGCCCAGCGCCAGAATGTGCAGGAAGTAAGACGGCACAATCGGACCGCCGTTGAAAATAAAGACCACCGGCCGCGTGACCGGCGCTTTGCTGGCGACATAGGAAAACGCCACCAGATCGGCAGCGGTTCCGGCCTTGTCGTCGCGAACCGGGATGTGCTCGAGGTTAGCGGTGTAGCCAACCTTGACCTGGTTGAACACCCCCGACTGCGGCTTGCTGATCGTATCCACTGGTACTGCCGCCAGTGCCGCTCCAGACCAAGCCATGGTAATTGCCAACAGTATTTTTTTCATGCTTTTGCCGATCTAAACACTTGGTAATATATGACAACATTTTGTTGATATTAACCGTCATTTCAACAGAGTGTCAAGCAACGAAAATTCGCAAAACAACATTACAACAATTTGTTGATATGTCCTAAAAAATATGTAGAATCGATCGCATTTTATCGCCAGCTTGCAAAGAGAAATCCATGAAACTCACTCGCAGAAACTTGCTTACAGCCATAGGACTATCTGCCGCTGGCCTACCATTGGCTGGCCGCGCAGAAGAGGGCAGCACTTCAGCGGCACTGTCGCTTCCGGACCGCGCATCCTTCCTGACCGGTAAGCTGTGCTACCTGGATTCCGGCTCGCAGCATCCGCTCAGCAAAGGCGGGCGTCAGGCGGTCGATGGCTACCTGGCCCACCGCATGCTGGACCCCGACGCGCCGGCCACCCAGTTCGATGAAGACAAAGTGCGCGCCAAGTTCGCGCGCCTGATCAACGCCGATCCCGATGAAGTAGCCTTCGTCACCAGCACCACCGCCGGCGAGCAGATGGTGCTGCGCGGCCTGAATCTGCCGGCCAGCCGCGCCCACATCATCAGCGACGAGCTGCACTTCTTTGGCTCGCTGCCGCTGTATGAAGAGATGGCGCGCCAAGGGGCGAGTGTCAGCTGGATCAAGGCGGTCGATGGCCGCATCCGGCTTGACGACATTCGCCGCGCGCTGCGCAAGGACACCCGTTTGATCGCGCTGTCGCTGGTCTCCACCATCAACGGCTTTGAGCACGACCTGAAAGCGGTGTGTGACCTGGCCCACGCCAACGGCACGCTGGTGTATGCCGACATCGTGCATGCCGCCGGCTGCGTGCCGGTCGACGTCAAAGCCAGCGGCGTCGACTTCGCCGCCTGCGCCAGCTACAAATGGCTGATGGGCGAATTTGGCCTGGGCTTCATCTACGCCAGCAAAGCCGCCCAGGCGCAACTCAAGCGCACCGAATACGGCTACTACGGCATGAGCGCCTTCGACAGCCACATCTACCCATTCGACAAGCCGGGCGCGCGCGTGGTGGACTATGCTTACGCCGACAACGCCACCGGCCACTTCGCCCACGGCACCATGGCGCATCCGGTGATGGCGCAGCTGGACTACTCGCTGGACTATATCGACAAGCTGGGCGTGGCGCGCATTCAAGCACACGCGCGCACGCTCACCGCGCAACTCAAGGAAGAACTGCCACGCCTGGGCTACACGGTGATCACGCCGCCGGAGTCGGGCGCGCCCATCGTCACCTGCGCGCTGCAGGACGCGCGCACCAAGCTGGCGGCCCGTCTCAAGGCTGCCGGCATCCGCATCACCGTCTCGCAAAACCGCTTCCGCGTGACGCCTTCAGTTTTCAACACGCATGCCGACATCGAGTATCTGCTGTCCACGCTCGGCCGCGCGGCCGCGCGGCCTAACCCACCACGGAGTCCTGATCACATGCCATCGTTCCCTCGCGCCCTGCGCACCACCGCGCTGTTGCTTGCTCTCGCCACCTGCTATCCGCCGCTGCACGCCGGCGAAGCGCCCGCCGAGGGCGTGCGCCACACCCTGCAACTGCCTGGCGGTGCGATTTCTTACCGCGCCATCTGGAGCGAACTGGTTTTGAAGGACAGCGCTGGCGCCGAGCAGGCCACCATCTCCACCATCAGCTACCTGCGCGAAGGCGTGACCGCGCCGGAGCAACGTCCGGTGATCTTCGCCTTCAACGGCGGTCCCGGCGCCTCATCCTCGATGCTGCATACCGGCCTGCTTGGCCCGCAGTTGTCGGCCAAGGGCGTGTTCCGCGATAATCCGGACACGCTGCTGGACGCTGCCGACGTGGTGCTGATCGACCCGGTCGGCACCGGCTTCAATCGCGAGATCAAGCCGGGCGGCGCCAAAAGCTTCTGGACCGTGGAAGCCGATGCCAAGGCGGCCGAAGCCGCGATCCGCGACTGGCTGAACGTACACCAACGCACCGCTTCACCGATTTACATCATCGGCGAGAGCTACGGCGGTTACCGCCTGGCCACCATGTCCAGCAGCCTGAAAGACCTCAACGTCGGTGGCCTGATCATGATTTCGCCATTGCTGGACATCTCCGCCACGGCTGGCTTGGGCAACGACTTGCCCTTCATCTTCGAACTGCCGACCATGGCCGCCACCGCCTTCGCCCATGGCAAGATCAAGACCAAGGGCCGCACCGTCCACCAGGTATTTGAAGAAGCCCGCGCATTTGCACAGAGCGACTATGCCAGTGCGCTGCAACAGGGGAGCGAGCTGTCCGCGACCGAGCGCGATCGCATCGCCAGGCGCATGGCTGCGCTGATTGGCCTGACGCCGGAGGTGGTGGCCGGCTTCAATCTGCGGGTGCCGTCGCAGGAATTTCTGGAGCAACTGGTGCCCGGCAAAATTGTCGGCCGCATCGACACCCGCGTGACCGCGCCCAAGCCGGAAAAGGCGCTGGTGGAAGGGCGCAGCAAGGCAGCGGATGATCCGGCGTTGGGCATGGGTAAATCCAACGTCATCAAAAATGCGCCATTGCGCGACTACCTGAAACAAGCCACCGGCTGGCAGGGCGATCAGGATTACATCGGCCTGACCCTGGAGCTGAATTTTGCCTGGGATTGGCGCGCACCGACGGCGAAGTACGAAGACAACGCCGCGCGCCAAGCCACGCCTTCGTTGGCTGAATTCATGAAGGCCAAACCGCAGGCCAAACTGATGCTGATCAACGGCTACTACGATCTGGCCACGCCCGTGCTGGAACAGCGTTACAGCTTGCTGCACTCCGGCATAGAGCGTAGCCGCATGGAGCTGGTGACCTTCGATTCCGCCCATGCCGTGTACGACGATGCAAACCGCGCCACCGCCGCCGCCACATTGCGACGCTTTATTACGCGCTGATAGTCAACAACACGTTGAATTTTGGTGCGTGGTCGTATAAATCCGTGCACCAAACCGATCACTTGAACCGCGTATTTGCACTGTTATGGCGAGCGAAATATGCGACATGACATTTCGTTCAATCGCTTCAACAATCCGTTGTATTTTGACTGCGTTATTCCCTTCTAAACCAGCGATTTGGCTTGCACCCTGCGCAAATCTGATCATAGAATATCAACAGAACGTAGAGTAATAAACTAATTGTTGATTCATCGGTTCACGCGTTCAACGCACATATTTATAACGACCTATTGGGATGGAACATGATGCAAAAGAGCAAAACGAATTCTTCATTTGTCGTAACTGCTATCGATCGAGGTGGTGTTTCCCGTCCCACGCCACTGACCCGCGCGATCCGATACGCCTTGTATGGCAGCTTGTGCGGCGCCACCTTGGTCGCCAATGGCGCCTGGGCCGATGATGACAACACGACCGCCACTGCCGCCGCCGATACGCATGGCAAAGTACAGACCGTGGTGGTGACCGCGCAAAAGCGTTCCGAGAGCGTCAAGGAGGTGCCGATCTCGGTGGAAGTGGTCGACGGTGAAGCGCTGAGTAGTCAAGGCATGGTGAAGCTGGTTGACTATTTCTCCCAAATACCAGGACTGAGCTACACCCAAAACTATATGAGCAGCGCGATCGTGATGCGCGGCATCGGCACCGATAGCGGTATCGGCGTGCGTCCGACCGCCGGCGTGGTGGTCGACGACGTGCCATACGGCTCGGCCACCAACACCGGCGTGATTCCTGATCTGGACCCATCCGATCTGCGCCAGGTGGAAGTGCTACGTGGTCCGCAAGGCACGCTGTACGGCGCCAGCAGCATGGGTGGCCTGATCAAATATGTGATGAACGATCCCGATACCAAGCACGCCACGCGCCGCATTGAAGTGGGGAGCAGCACCGTCTCCCACGGCGATAACGGCTTCATTGGCCGCTTCGCCATCAATCAGCCGATCGGCGACGACATCGCGCTGCGCATCAGCGCTTTCCGCCGCAAGGACCCCGGCTTCATCAAGGACGTCAATTCTGGCGCCACCAACGACTCGGACGTGAAAGGCGCGCGCATCGCCGCCATCTGGAAGGTCTCGAAAGACGTGACGATACGCGCCTCGTCGACGATGCAGATGACCAGTACCGATGCCAGCCCGTATTCGGACGTGCATTACGATTTCACGCCAATCTACGGCACCTATGAACATAGCCGCGTGGTTGGCGCCGACACCTACGACGCGCGCAGCCAGATCACCACATTCAAAGTCAACGCGGACCTGGGCTTCGCCACGCTGGATGCGATCACTGGCTATAACTCCCACCGTCAATTCGCGCTGCAGGACGTGTCGTACACCTCGATCGGCTCGGCGGCGCCTGGACTGAACGCAGCCTTTGGCCTCGGCCTGGCGCACCCCGGCGCGTTGATCCAGAATGGCTACAACAGCCAAACCCCGTCGCAAGAATTGCGTCTCTCCTCCAAGGACGAGGGCAAACTGCAATGGCTGGTCGGCCTGTTCTTCAGCAGCGAACGGGTGCAGAGCAAGCAGAACTTCTATCTGGCCGAAAAACTGGTGCAGAAGGTGGTCGAAGATCCAGCGCTGCTGACCTCAGAAGACAGCAGCACCTACAAGACCACCGCGCTGTTTGGCGATACCACCTACCGCTTCACCGAACAGTTCGACATTCAGACCGGTGTGCGCTTCGCGCGCGGTAAATATTCAAGCAATTCGGTGTCCGGCGGCGCGCTGACCGATCCCGATGTGACCAGCGGCGTCAACCGCGACCACAACTTCACCTACCTGGTGTCGCCACGCTACAAGTTTGATAAAAACCTGATGGCCTACCTGCGTGTGTCGTCGGGCTACCGTCCGGGCGGCGACAATGGCGTTCTGTCCGGATCGACCGCACCAGCATCCTACAAATCCGACACGCTCAACAGCTATGAGCTGGGTTTCAAAGGCACTTTCCTGAACCAGACCCTCAGCCTGGACTCGGCTTTGTACCGCATCAACTGGAGCGATCTGCAACTGTCGCAAGTGGACTTGACCTACGGTTCGTCGTACACCACCAATGCCGGCAAGGCCACCAGCACCGGTCTGGAACTGAGCGGCACCTGGCTGCCGACGCAGGACTGGAAGGTCAAAGGCACCTACGCCTATACCGACGCGAAACTGGCCAGCGACATTCCCGGCTTTGTGCAAGGTTCCACCGCCTACGGTCTGAGCGGCGATCGCCTGCCGTATTCGGCCAAGCAGACGGCGGCGCTCAACGTCACCCGCTTCTTCACCGTCGGTAACAATCTGGACCTGTTCGTAGGCGCCAACGCTAACTATGTCGGCGATCGTCTGATGGAGTTCGTCCAGTCGAGCACTGTGCCGCGCATCCATCTGCCAAGCTACACGACTTACGGCCTCAACCTCGGTCTGCAAGGCATCAACTGGACGCTGACGACCTACGTGCACAACCTCAGCGACAAGGTGGCTTACACCAACGCCAACCGTCGCGCCGCATCGCTCTCCAGCGGCACCTCCGCCACCTTGGGCGCGGCCATGATCGCGCCACGTACCATCGGCGCGACGCTGTCCTGGGACCTGTAACACCTGCGGCATGACGCCGCCCATGGACAGTGTCGGGATGGCTAGCCCGACACTGTCCGCATAAGGGATACCATGAAAAAAGATGTGAGGGCATACGCTTCAATTTTTGCGCTGCTGATGACCGCAGGCGCCAACGCGATCGCCGCCACCACGCCTGACGCGGCCCTCGCCGTGCGCTTGAAGCCACTGGCGCCGGATGCGCATCAACACATACCTGCGCTGGATGTCACGATCACCGTCAACGGTCCAGGCGTACCGGCGGGGCAGCCCATACTGAAAATGCCATTGGTCACCTCCAATGTCGAGTCCATCGCAAAAACGCTCACCGGGTTGTCGGCCGAGGACGGACAAGGGCCGCTGTCGCTGACCATCGTGGATGACACCGGAGCGGGCGCCAGCCGCCACTGGAAAGCCGACCGTGCCACCTCCGGCGAGGTGGTCGTACATTACCGCGCCCCCATTTCCGATATTCTGGCCACGCGCGGCGCCGCGCCGCCGCTTGAATTACGCACCGACACAGGCGCCTTTTCCGGCCAGGGCGCCACCTTCCTGCTGCTGCCGGAAGCGAAGCTACCGTGGAAACTCTCCGTCGCATGGGATCTCAGCAATCTCGCGCCAGGCGCAATCGGTGTCTCCAGCTTTGGTCCAGGCAATGTGGCACCTGCCGTGAATGGCGCCGATGAAATGGGCGAGAGCTATTTCATGGCGGGCAAGGTACAGGTGTATCCGAACACCGCACCGGCCGCCGGCTTCTTCTCGGCCTGGTACGGCAAACCGCCATTCGAGCTGCATGACCTCATGGCGTCCGAGCAAAAACTCTACAGCTACTACGAGAAATTTTTCAGCCGCCCCAGCACCGCGCCGTATGTCGTCTTCATGCGCGAAAACCTGGTCAATGCCGGCGGCGGTGTCAGTCTTGGCACCAACTCCTTCGTCACCACCTTTGGACCCAAGACCGATCTACAGGACGTGAAGATTACGCTCGCCCATGAGATGCTCCACACGTTTGCCGGCCATATCGACGGCGATCTGGAAAGCTCATGGTACGGGGAAGGCCTGGCGGTCTACTACGCGCGCCTGCTGGCGCTGCGCGCCGGACAAATCACACCAGATGACTTCCTCAAAGATCTCAATGACACCGCTGGCCGTTACTACACCAACGCGATGATCGCTAGGCCAAACAGCGAAGTCGCCGCCAACTTCTGGCTCGACACCCGCATCCGCGTGCTGCCTTACGATCGCGGCTCGATGTATTTCGCCGTGCTGGATGGCACGCTACGCGCCGCTTCGGACGGCAAGGTCACACTCGACACGCTGTTACTGGCCATGTTGGAGCGGGAACACCGCGCCCTGCCAGTCAACCTGGACGCCTGGCGCGCGCTGCTGAAACAGCACCTTGGTGACGCCGGCGTGAAACAACTGGATGCGATGCTAAGCGGCGCCGTCATGCTGCCGGAAGCGCAGGGCTTCGGCCCATGCTTTACCCGCACCAGCAAACCAATGCGACGCTACCTGCTCGGCTTCGAACCGGCCGTGTTGGTTGAACCGAAACGCATCGTGCGCGGCCTGGTCGCAGGCTCCGCCGCTGAAAAAGCAGGCTTGCGCAATGGCGACGCGATCACCAAGCCGGTGCCGCAGGACATGATCCAAGGCCAGCAGAACGCCATGCTCACGCTGGAGATCCAGCGTGACGGCAAACCGTTGACCATCACGTATCTGCCACGCGCCGAAACCGTCGACGCCTACCAATGGGCACGCACCGGCAACCTGCCCGACAGCGCTTGTGCTTACTGACAGTCTTCACACGTAGCGGCCGGTGAAAGGCGACCGGCCCACGCTGTGCCGTCGGATAGCCTTGCGGCTACGGACTTAGTTGCTAAGCCATTCTTTGAATTATGAAGCTGTCGGGGCATCTGTAATGGCTATCAGGGGGGGCACTATAAGTCAAAGCCGCGTCTCTGGTCCTTGGACGGAAAAATTGAGCTGTCTCAGCGCCTCCGGGCACGTTCGATTGACAGAGAATGACTGTAAAAACTGCGCTTCTCTAAGTATTCGCTCCGTTGAGATTTGCTTAGAGTGGCGCTACATTCGTGATTGTTAACCATCCCACATAGAATGCTACCAGTATGTTGACACTCAGTAGCTATTAAGCACGGAATGGTATTTTTGAGCCGATAACCTCTATCCAGTATTCTATGTTTGAGGACTCTATCTGCCAATCACGCTCGATTCGTTCGCAAAATCCTCTCATCGAGAGGAGCGCTGCGCCTTGGTCGGCCATCGGGCCCACGTGGATTGCTTTTATGCAGTCGAGCGTAATAGGGCGCTCGATGTACGGTATGAGCATTTGGCCTCGAACTCGGTACTGTATGCCCCCGTTGGGCACCTCATCAACGATTAGTCTTGTTTCTTGCTCTTCTACGAAGCCGCCATTTTTAAAAGTCGAGGCAAGCTCATAGAGTGTTGTTATCGCTTCGGCTCCTTTTATGCCGACGACGTCATTGCTCTGAAAGTCTTTGCTAACTATGATGATTGCATCTGACAGACACTGCAGTGCAGCCTGCTGCTGTTCGGTTTCCCCGTAGATACATTCCCGTAAGCTCGGGATTTGCCGAGTAAGCTCCTCCTCGTTAAACTCGATAGCATAATGACCATATCCTCGCCATTGGCTCAACAAGTCGGACCTTCGGCTCAACGACATAACAAAGTACGGATTGTATTGAGAGAAGTCCGACACCGCTCTTTGGAGCGCATTGTGCACATATTCTCTGGCTGCTTTAGACCTCGGGTGGTATTCCATCCAACTTGGCATAACAATGGTGAAGGCGTTGCAAAGCTGTTCCACGCCATGCTTAAACTCAGCCTTGTCATTCAGATATCTTAAATCGGTGAACCTAAGTTTCGGTTCGGTTAAAATCGATACGACAGCGTTGAGGTCGGTATAGTGGATTAATGCCATGGTAGTTTGTTTTTAGTGCGCAGCATTTGCGAAAAATCGCATGGAAATTAGCACTGACGCGAGTCATCAAAATTCATCTGGAAGTTCGGCTGCGTTCGTAGTCGTGTCTATTTTCAGCAGCACTGCGGCCACCAATGACACCCCAAGCAAATCCTTCCACTTCAAGGTTCTTTTCTTTGCGAGCGAATGGGATGGCGCGTACCACAAGACCCATAAGCTGGTGAAGGCGGTTTGTTGATTAATGCTGTCTGATGCCGCGCGGTCAGGACCAATGGTTAAGTCAACATCGCCGGCCGCCACGGCGCCAGCCAATGCATCGACGGCGAGGTCGCGGACGCGGATGACGACTTTAGGACGCAAGGCCTGGTGCTCCCGTATCGCCTCCGGCAAAGCTGTGCTCGCTAGCACGAGGGGGCGCTCACTTGCACAATACCGGTTGCGCGATTGCGGACGTCAGAAGAGGCGCTTTCTGCCGCTCGGACGTGGCGCAGCATGGTTTCTGGCGACGGCAGCAAGTAACCAACCAATTTCTCAGTGTGCTTCCGAGGTGTTTTATTCGTTGAAACATTGTAATAAGATTACCGTTGTTTTTACACTACTTCACATAACACGATAACTGCACACTTTCTTTTAGGCGCATTATTTCTATAACTTCATAACCAAAGTGCAAGAGTACATCATGCTGATTCCAAATTGTCTAAGAATTATTTGGCTAGGTTTGGCGCTGTGGGCAGGTTCAGCTTTGGCACAACCGGGTGGTACAAGCACACGCTTGCGTGACGAGTTAATGCAGCATTTTTCGCAGGACAATTTGGTACCTGTATTTTTGCCCCGCAGCCAGGAGGTCGGCGACGTGCTCGATGTTCGAGGCGCCGTCTACGCGCGCCGCGCAGACTGTTTTCCTGGATTGGTCCTGTCCAAGCCGAAGCTTGGCAATACGCTGCAGGAAGTCTCCATCAGTTTGGAAACCGAAGGTAATTTCGGATTAGGCCTCAAACGGCTCGTCAGCGTTTTTGCTTCAGGAAAGGCCTCCGCCGCGACACGGCTGTCCATCGTGTTCACCGATCAGTATTACGTAAGCGCTTCGACCATGGAATTGAAAAACACTTATTCGAAAGCGAAATGCCCGTTCTTGGCTGCCATTGTCGAGGGCAAGGCACTTGACATTGCATCAGTGAAAGAACCGTTGCTGGTTTTGCAGGAAGTATTCTACGCCAAGAAAAAATTGGCAATTGATATTGGAAAGGATGCTGACGTAGGGGCTGAATTTGAGAAAGTCAAAGGGGCTCTGGCATTGGGGCCGAGCGGTCACCTTGGTGTCAAGCATACGTCAGGCAATCAAATTCTGGTGGAGTCGACGCAGCCCGTTCCTATAGCGGCTCGGGTCGCATTTTTGCCCACTACCATTACCGGCACCACGCTGGGCACCGGCGGCTCGCCAGTGGTCCGCAAAGTCCTCTGGCAACCAGCATCCACAAATCCCGCACTCGATGCCAAGGGAATGACGTTGATTTACAAGGAAGTCTACAATGCAACGGCAGGCGAGCAAAATCCTTTGCTCACCGACGACTGAGTACCGGTAATGGCGTGGACGCGCGCATCGCCGACCTTGCTCCTGGCAATGTTATGCCTCTTGGCGTGCGGGCTGTGCCAGGCTGGCATTCCGCAAAAGCTGGATGAGCGCGCGCTCATCGCGCGGCTCGAAACTAATCCAAGCAAGAAACCCCTGAATAGGGAAGAACGGGTTTGGACGCTCGCCGCGCTTGGCCGCCTGCGCATTGCCCAGAACCGCATCGGAGAGGCGGAAATATTTTTCGCTAAAGCGGATGTCGACGCTACTGTCGCTGGACTCGAAAACTTGAAATCGACGGTCGCGCAGTTCGCGCTCGACTTGTTTGCGCGTAACGCTGCGGCAAAAGGAGACTGGCAGCGGTTCGACGAGCTCGCTGCCGGCTTTCGGCCATACACGATGGCCGATGGGCCACGGCTGGTTCGCCCTGCGCTGGCATTGGGGTACTGCATGCGGCGTCCGGAAACACGTTGTTTGCGCCAAGCGCATTCCGATTTCATGCGGACATTGGACTCCATTCGAGGGCTGGCATGGACTGAGGATGTTTACGTATTGCAGGCCCTCGCGCGCATTGCCGCTGAGCGCGGATTCGGTATATGGGCGTCGGAACTTCAATTTCGGTTTGCCTCAAGTCTGAAACTCAGCGACGAGGAAAAAGTCCGGATGCTGCTGATAGGTGTGAGCTATGGGCTGGATAACGGATATGGGTTCGACATATTTGGCGTTGTGTTGCAGCAGACGCGTACGATTGTCGATCAGTGGCAAGAACTGGAATCAAAAAGCAAGAGTCGTATGTCGACGCAGCTTTTGTCAGTGCGCCATAATCTGCAACGGTTGCTGACCGTGCTAGAGACACGCCAGTATCTCATCACCGGCTCGCCAAAACGGGAAGAAGTATGGCGCCGTATCGACGATTCTCACGGGCTGGAAACCATCGCGGAGGATGACGTGAGAGACGTTGAGCAGTGGACTACTCAGCAATTTCTTGGTGCAAGTGGCTTGCTGCAAAGCGCACTTGAGCAGGCCACGAGTGACCAGTTGGGCGAGACGACGGCCCATCATTTTGACAGACGCGTTTATTTGATGATCCAAGTCCCGGCCCTCGCTTCCTCTCCGATGGGGCAGCTGTATGCGCGCGCCTACGCAGCGTCGATCCCGATGGATCCGTCGCTGCGTCGTCAGGATGCCCGTGCGACAGTCAACATACTGCGAAATAGCGGGCTGTTCGACGAGGCACTCGCGCGCGCCCTGCTCATCACGCGTCCACTGGTTGATTCTGCTGAAGCGGGCGGTCACTTTTCAGCGGTGCTGCGCAGTGACCTGGTGGGGTTGACGGAGCTTGCACTGCGGGCCACTGCTCCGAATGCATTGGTAGCGGTGCGGCAATTGACTGCGCGGGCCGCCGCTGTCGTCCAAGTCCAAGATGATATCCATGTGCTGCTGAAGGTGCAGGATGCAGCATTGGTACCGGCTCAGATACCGTTGTCGGAACGCGCAGTACAGGAAGTAGTGGCGTCCCCAACCCTGTCCGCTGACACAAAGATGAGGCTCCTTTGGTCAGTAGCCCGTATGCAGTCACAGAACCAAGCCCCGGCAGTCGACGATCTCCTGGCACAGATCGAAACCGCTGCAATTACGCTCAATGACGAGTTTCTGCAACACGTGCTGCCGCTCATCCGAGCGCATTTGGCACTCGGTCGACGCGACCAGCCTGGAATGGAGAGGCTCATCCGCCAATTGACCTTGGAGCGATACGCTGCGAGGTCCGTGCCCGAACTTGTCATTGCAGCGGCCATCATACAGCGCGCCGGGGCGCCGTCTAAGCCTGGCAATACCGCGCACGCCCTGTGCGCCGTGCGCGGGTTATATCAGCAAGCAGGCTCCCCGACGACAGGTTGGTTCGCATTAACGCCGGAGGAACACGCGGTATTAGCTTATCAGCCAAAGCCCGGCATACCGGCGCTCTGCCCGTCACAGACTCCGATGCCGGCAGTTCAGGGGGAGCGGCTCGGTGCTTTCCACGCGCTACCGTTCCCGCCTGACGCGGACCTGGAGCTCTCGAAGGAACTCGCACAGGCCGTACTCGAAATGGCGCGGTTACCGGACAATGCGCCCGAACGGGTGCGCATGATTGAGGCGGTTATCGACGGCATCGAAGCTAGTCCAAAGCGTGCGCAAAAAAATGAGCGTTACCGTCAACTGCTTTATGAGTTTGACCGCTTGAACTTGTCCTTTGCCCCTGAAGTGCTGCACCTTTGCAGCCGTGTGGTGAAGGCAACTGGGTTGGACGACAATCTGGTTGCCACCGCGACCGAACGCCTTGCGATGGCCTATGCTTTTGGCTTGGCGGTAGACACGCCAGCGCAACGCTTTCAGGACACGCTAGCCGGGCGCCTAATGAGCATCAAGCCTGACTCACTGAAATACGACGACGACGGCAAGGCGTTATTTGACCCGGCGCAGTCCGTGGATCACATCGGCCAAGGTGAACTTGCGTTCAACGAAAGCAATGTAGCGAACGAACTCTATTTAAACCGTGTGGTGCGCGAGACAGCTGCGGCACCGGCGGGAACTACTTGTACGGAGGAACAGGTCGAAACCATCAAGCGCATCGCGACATCGATAGACCAGCATCAAGGAGCACGCCTGCCAGTCCATTTGCAATACCGCCTCGCGCAGGCGCATCTTTTCTGCGGCGACACCGAAGCGGCAGAACGCCGCTTCAGCCAAGCGGTTAGCCCCGAATCTGACGCCGATATGGACCGTGTACGTTTGTACGGTTACTGGGCTGCGGATAACCGCGCGATGCGGCGGCCATCTGTGTCCGACGCTGTGGCACAGCGGATGCTGGACAGCTATGCGCTGCTCGACGAAGACAAGCGCACGTTCAAATCAGATCGGCTGTTTCAAAATTCATCGTTCGAACTCCTGAAGAGCACCCTGTTCGCGCTGGTGTCGGCAGGCATGCATGACTACGCCCGGCAGCTAAGTGAAAGTGCTTACAAGGAAATCTGTAAGTTGCAGCGTAGGCGTGTCGAATGTTCCGGGCTCGCTCTTGTGCACATACTGACAACACAAATCAACGTTGCGGATGGAGAGTTGGCGCCGCAACTTGCCACTGCAATCGACGGAGCCGACGCGGTTACCAAGCGGGAAATTGTGTCTGTCGCAACATTTGCTGCAAGACAGGCACTAAGTCGGGGCGACCGCGCGACCAGCCGGAAGCTGCTCGCGCAGGCAGAGGCAGCGCTGGCATCGCTTGGAAAGGCGGCTTCCGTGACTGTGGGCAATGCGCGCGTTCTCGATGTCGCTATCGGACACGCATGCCTGGGCGACTGGCAAAGCACCATACAACGCGCGCGCAACGTGCGGGGAACGCTCATGGAGCCTTGGCTGCACTGGGACAGGGACCCGAATGAACTCGGGCTGTCGGGCGAGTCGCAAGCGTTCGAGCGCGCGTTCACCTTGTCTCCCTTGGAAGCAATCATCTTTCAGGATCCCGAAGCGATAAAAGCGTGGAACAAGGCGGGCATGCCGTCGTTGACGCACATGGCAGGGCAACTTAGATCCATTTCCGTGAGTGTTCGCGCCAATGCCCTGTTTCTCGCAGGGTATCCAAACCAAGGTTTGGATTTGCTGCGGCAGCATCTGCCGCAGTTTGCCAAAGAGCTTGAATTTTTGTCGGATAAAAAATTCCTAGAAACGGTGTTGTCTCATCTTGCGAAAGTCGACGCGGCTGTTCTCTACCGCCATGGCGGCCTGATCGATGCCCTGTCTCATACCAGCCTTGGCCACGATGGTTCCACCGCCCAAGCCACGCTGCTTCGACTGCATGCTGCAATTGCACATGCGGCGGGCAGTTCGCGGGCGGCGCTCGATTGGCTGATCGCCGCAAACGCCATTGACGGCCGCGAAACGCAAACGCAGATGCAACCGTCAATGCAGGGCGAGGATATCCCGGGTGCATTGACGATTGCGGGTCAGATAACGCGCTATATGGTAGAGGATCTTGCGGCTGTAACTGGCAAAGTTCCAGGCAGATGGGCCGCAGTGGAGCAGCCACTGGCTGCGGCACACCAAGCCCTTCGGCGAGCGCAGCGCCCATTGCTTGCCCTGCTGCTGGTCCGTCATGGAAGTGCAATTGTGGCGGACAATCGCGCACGCCAGGATCTCGCTTTCAAAATCATGCAAGCTGCCACCGTTAGTCCGACCGCACTCGAATTGTCAACCACACTACAGCGTGCGGGAATTCTGGATACGGCACTGCGCGATGCGCAACAAACGGTACAACGTGAGGAGGAGGAGCGACGCGAGCGATTCCAAAACATCGCTCCCTGGTGGCTGCAGCTTGGCATTGAACGACGACTCGACATTCCCCGGCTTTGCCCAGGAAAGATCGAGAAGTCATCCGGGCCGCTTCTCGCGGCAGCCATCGCGCAACTGCCCGAAGCGATGGCACAATATGACGCATTTCCCCGAATTCCGACTGGCAACGACACGGAAAGTACCATGAAGGAGCGTGTGCGTGCAGAATCTGCCTGGAAAACGCTAACGACTGCACAGGGAGGATTGGTGGAATTTCGCTCCTCACCAGAGAATCTGGCGGGCGTAACGGCCACGTTGTCGCCGAAAAAGGCGATCTTACTGGCCGTGACTGAACGGGACGCGACTTATCTTGCGTTAATTGCCAAGAATGGCATGTCCATCGTTGAAATGACTGAGGCAGGCCGTGCCTTGGGGAGCGCTCCCGTTTCCGCCATGGTCGCCGAAGTGCGCAAACGGCTCGACCCCTCTGCTACCTTCCACATTCCGTCAGGTGGCGACGCTCTGTATCACGCCTTATTCGCGCCATTCAAGCAGCAGCTGGGGGAGATTGAAGAATTGGCCATCATCGCCCGCGGGCCGCTCGAAGCGTTGCCGTTTTCCGCACTCGCAATCAAGGGCGCAACCTTGACACACCCCGCCCCCTTGTGGCTGGATGACCGTTTTGTCTGGTCGTTTGCGATGGCTGCGGGCCGCCTCCAGCCCGCAGCCGATTCCACCAGCGTACAGCGCGTCATCCAGCTTGGGCCTCCTGAATTTTCAGGCGGGCCTGAGTGCAATCGTCCCATCGTGATGGGCGATACCGCCAACGCCGATTTACAACACAGGATGTGTAGTATCGACCAACTTGCGACACTACATGAAAGCTGGCCCGCGCTCCCCGGCACTCCCGGTAAAAAAGTGCTATTAACCGGAAAGTCGGCGACCAGGCAGCGCATTACGGCACTAGGTTTCGGCCCAGCGCAAAACACGGACGCGGTGATGATCGTGGCAACGCACGGCCTCTTGCCATCGGAAACGGCCATCCTGGTTGGCGTCGAAGAACCCGCAATTGTGCTAATGTCCAATACCTCGGGCGGCCCGCGCGAAGCGGTGATGTTGGCGTCCGATATCGCCCGCCTGAACCTGCATACCCAGGAAGTCATCCTCGCCGCATGCAATTCCGCCAGTGCGGCCAAATATGGCGATGAACGCGCATTTTCAGGACTTGTACGCGCCTTCATTAGGGCTGGCGCCGAGCGTGTTGTGGCGGCGATGGCTGCAGTTAATAGCGACACCACGCAACTGGCGCTTCAGTTCTATTTCGAGGAGCGTGCGAGGGGCCTAGATATGGCACATGCAATGAGCGCCGCGCGCCGCAGACTTCGCGATGCCGACTTGACCGAGCCGGAGTATTGGGCGGGTCTGGTTGCTATCGGCAGCTACTAAGAGCCGTTAACACAAGTCATCTAAGCAGCCCGAAGTTATAATCGCACCAGCTAGTGAGAGCAGCGCTTTACGAATTTCGAGTCGGCGTTTAAAACGGATTCGCGACTTCCCAAAACCGGCGAACCATGAGTATGTTAGTGCAGCGCCCCAGCGGTGCCGGCCTAGACGATCTTTGTTTTCGATGTCAACGGCTCCAGCGCTGCCCACAACCATGCAAGGGTTGGCAGCCATGAACATGAAAGGGAAGCTGATCCTGGCAGGCATTGAGGTGCTCAAAGACAGCAAGCGTGAAGTCCGTCAAAGCTGGATATGCGACTTGCTACCTCCGGACCATGCGAGGGGCTACAGGGTCACCGATATCTATAGCAATGGCAGTGCACGTCCGCGCAGCGCCATTCGGGACATGGGAAGCAACACTGGTGATCTTGACCGTATTGAGGCTTTTTGAGGCTGTGCTGAATCGACATGTGATGACGGCCGAACGGGCTGCTTATTGTTGATTTGCGGCGAAATCTGATAATCACCGTCGCTGAAAATCTACCACCGATTTGCCACCGATTCGTCCAGCATGGAGCTGGTGCTGCGATAACTCATTGTCCTGAAAGGAGTTTTTGGTCGGGGCGAGAGGATTCGAACCTCCGGTCTCTACGTCCCGAACGTAGCGCTTTACCGGACTAAGCTACGCCCCGACTGTGTTGTTAATTACAACATGTTTCCCCCTCCTTTTCAACTCCCACTCTCTTAATTGCAGGCAAGTAGTTGCATAAATGGAATTTCATTTTATAATTGGCTTTTTACCAATTATGGATGCACGCATGAAATTGAAGTTTCACCTGGCACTGCTCGCCGTCACTCTGCTGTCGCTGACCGCCCACGCTGAAGAAGAGGCGGTTCAAAATGTCGCGATGTTGTCGTTGATCGGCAATAACCTGACCACTGAAGTCTTCGCCGGCAACACCGGCACGCGCTTTCAGGACAACCGCAAGTTCGCGCTGCCGATCGATAATCCGGTATTTGACGTGGAAGCCATCCAGTCCGCCAACACGGTCTACAAGCGGCTGCGTCCCGGCGTAAAGACCACGCTGCTGGTCACGCAAGACCCTGGCCTGTATCAGGCGCAGAACGAGCTGTTCGACAACGAGGATGGCAACAAGGACAACCGCACCTATCTGAGCAGCCTGCTGAAGAATCGCGCTGTGACCAAGCTGATCCTCATTACCAAGTATCGCTCCTATGCCGAGTTCAAGCTGCTGGACGGTAAGGTCGGCAATGGTCGTATCGAGGGTCTTGGTTTTTACATGGACAATGAAACGCGCCTGATGAATTCCCGCTCGCTGGCGATGGGCAATGGCTTCATCGCCGCCTACGTCTATGCCAAGGTGCGCTTGATCGATGCCGATACCTTGACGGTGCTGAAGGAGGTCAACGTCAAGGAGTCCGATTTGAACGGCAATTTCCCGCTCACTGGCACCCATCTGGCGGCATGGGATGCGCTGACGTCGCAGCAGAAAGTCACGCGCCTGAATGACGTTATCAAGGGTTCCATCGCTGAGGCGATTCCGAAATTGCTGCAACCCTGAGCATAGGCTACTATTTCCAATTTAATAAAGGGGGAGTCATTGATGCGCGTTCATACTGGTTTGTCCCTGGCTGCGGCCTGCTTCGTCACTTGCGCTCAGGCCGCGCCAACTACCGTCGCCGTGCAGTGCGGCCAGCTGCTGGATACGCAAAGCGGCAAGCTGCTGGGCGCGACCACGGTGCTCATCGATGGCACGCGCATCACCCAGGTTAGCGCTGGCCGTAGCGCGCCGGATGGCGCCAAGGTGATCGATCTGGCCGGCCAGACTTGTCTGCCTGGTCTGATCGATAGCCACACCCACCTGACCATGGAGACCAGTCCCACCGCTTATTCCGACCAGTTCCGCTGGAATATCGCGGACCATGCGATCCGCTCCACCAACTACGCGCGCGTGACGCTGTTGGCTGGTTTCACCACGGTGCGCAATTTGGGCGATAGCGACAATATCTCGATCGCGCTGCGCAAAGCGATCAACGCCGGTGCGATTCCCGGTCCGCGCATTTTCACCGCCGGCAAACCGGTCGGCTCGACCGGTGGCCACGCCGATGGTTCGAACGCCTACCGCGCCGACCTGGCGGCCGACTATGGTCCCAAGAACGGCATCATCAACAGTCCGGAAGATGCGTGGAAGGCGGTGCGCCAGCATTACAAGGATGGCGCGGACCTGATCAAGATCATGCCGTCCGGTGGTGTGCTGGATGAGAGCAAGAGCGCGGACAACGCGCAGATGACGATCGAGGAAATCAAAGCGGTGGTGGCTGCCGCCCACGATTACGAGATGACGGTGGCGGCGCACGCGCACGGCGCCGAGGCGATCCGCCGCGCGGTTCTCGCCGGCGTCGATTCGATCGAGCATGGTACCTACATGAACGACGAGGACATGAAGCTGATGAAGGAGCATGGCACTTTCTACGTGCCGACCATCATCGCCGGCAAATACGTCGAGGCCAAGGCCAAGGTGCCGGGCTACTTCCCGCCACAGGTGGCGGTCAAGGCGGCGGCGGTCGGCCCGCTGATTCAGGCCACGGCCGGTCGTGCCTACAAGGCTGGCGTGAAGATCGCGTTTGGCACCGACTCCGCCGTCTATCCGCACGGTGAGAATGCCAAGGAATTCGGCTACATGGTGGAGGCGGGCATTCCGCCGCTGGTGGCGATTCAATCCGCCACCACGCAGGCGGCGCTGCTGCTCAAGCAGGACAAGGATCTGGGCAGCATCAGCGCCGGCAAGTTTGCCGATCTGGTGGCGGTGCCGGGCAATCCTCTGGCTGATATCGGCCTGATGTCGAAGGTGAGCTTTGTGATGAAGGCGGGCGTGGTCTACAAGCAGGATGACAAGCCACTGTCCTTCGTCGCCACCGATGACGGCGTGGCGCCGAAGGATGTGGACTACGGTTTTTAAGCCAACTAAGCCAACTGCATAGTCCGCAACAGGTTGGTGGTACCCGGCGTGCCGAATGGGATGCCGGCTGAAATCACAATGGTGTCGCCAGCCTGCGCCACGCCCTCGCGCTGCACGGTGCGGGCGGCCCAGTCGCTCATCTCCATCACGTCCACCACTTCGTGACACAGCACCGGATACACGCCCCAGGCCAGCGCCAGGCGACGTGCGATGGCGGCGCGTGGTGTCATGCCGACGATGGGCGCGTGCGGTCGTTCGCGCGCCATCCGCAGCGCCGAGTAGCCGGAGCTGGTGTAGGC
Organism: Duganella guangzhouensis; assembly: GCF_009674535.1. Taxonomy (GTDB): domain Bacteria; phylum Pseudomonadota; class Gammaproteobacteria; order Burkholderiales; family Burkholderiaceae_D; genus Rugamonas; species Rugamonas guangzhouensis. The sequence goes on along the minus strand of NZ_WKJK01000007.1, from coordinate 262,838 downwards.
CACCACCGCTGCCACCTGCATGGTCGACGCCACGCTGCGTACGGCGGCGCCGATGCCGTCCGAAGCCAGCGTGCCGGCGCCTGCGCACAGTCCCGACGCTACTGTCTCGCGGTAGTGCGGATCGGCCTCGGTGCGGGCGATGATGGAGTCCATGATGCGTACCGCGTCGCGCGGGTATTGGCCGGATGCCGATTCGGCCGACAGCATCACCGCGTCTGCGCCGTCGTAAATGGCGGTGGCGACGTCGGATGCTTCGGCGCGCGTGGGCACCGGTGCGCTGACCATCGATTCCAGCATTTGGGTGGCGACGATCACCGGTTTGCCGGCCTTGCGGCAGGCGCGCACGATGCGCTTCTGGATCGCCGGCACCTGCTCCGGCGGCATCTCCACACCCAGGTCGCCGCGCGCCACCATGATGGCGTCGCTGGCGGTGACGATGGCTTCCAGGCTGTGGATCGCGGCCGGCTTTTCCAGCTTGGCGACGATGCCGGCGCGGCCGTTGACGATGCGTTTGATTTCTTCAATGTCTTCGGGCCGCTGCACGAACGAGAGCGCGATCCAGTCCACGCCCAGGTTCAAGCCGTAGTCGAGGTCCGCGTGGTCTTTGGCGGTCATGGCGGACAGCGGCAGCACCACGCCGGGCACGTTGACTCCCTTGCGGTCAGATACGCGGCCACCGACCACCACCCGGGTTTCGGCATGTTCGGGGCCGAACGATTCAACCCGCAGGCGCACGCGCCCGTCGTCGATCAGCAGTTCGGCGCCGACTTCCAGCGCGGCGTAGATTTCGGCGTGCGGCAGCGGTGCGCGATGGCGGTCGCCCAGCAGTTCGTGGTCCATGTCGAGGCGGAAGCTGTCGCCGGCTTGCAGTGTGACCGGGCCGTCGACAAACGCGCCCAGACGCAGCTTGGGTCCTTGCAGATCGAGCAGCACGCCGATCGGGCGGCCGCTATCGCGTTCGATGGCGCGGATGATGTCGAGCCGTTGTTTGTGGTCGGCGTGGCTGCCGTGGCTGAAGTTGAGGCGGAACACGTCGGCACCGGCGTTGAACAGGGCTTCGATGGTGTCACGGTCGCTGCTGGCCGGGCCGAGCGTGGCGACGATTTTGGCGTTGCGTTGGCGGTGCATGCTCAGTTCCTCTCGGGTGCGATCAGCAGCGCCCGGAAATCGTTGACGTTGGTGAGGGTGGGGCCGGTGACGACGCTGTCGCCCAGTGCCTGGAAGAAGCCGTGGCCGTTGTTGTTATCCAGGTGGTCGGCGGGGCGCAGGCCGGCGGCCCAGGCGCGTGCCAGTGTGTCGGGTGCGATGCAGGCGCCGGCGATTTCTTCCTGGCCGTCGACGCCGTCGGTATCGCCGGCCAGGCCGTAGATGCCAACCTCGCCGCGCAGCGCGATGGCGCAGGACAGCAGGAATTCGACATTGCGTCCGCCACGTCCGCTGCCGCGCACGGTGACGGTGGTTTCGCCGCCGGATAGCAGTACGCAGGGTGTGCTAAATGGCTGGCCGTGGCGCGCGGTTTGCAGTGCGATGCCGGCCATGACTTTGCCGACGTCGCGTGCTTCGCCTTCGATGCTGTCGCCCAGGATGTGGGCGGTGATGCCGTGTGCTTGTGCCACGCGGGCGGCGGCTTCCAGCGCCATCTGCGGGGTGGCGATGATGTGGACTTCGTTGCCGGCCAGGCGGGCGTCGCCGGGTTTGATCGATTCGCCTCGGCCGCTGTGTAGCACGTCCAGCACGCGCTGAGGCAGGTCGATGCCGTAGCGTTGGATGATGGCGAGGGCGTCCTCGCAGGTGCTGGCGTCGGCTACGGTGGGGCCGGAGGCGATGTCGCGCGGGTCGTCGCCGGGGACGTCGGAGATCAGCAGGGTGACCACTTTGGCTGGGTGGCAGGCTGCCGCCAGACGGCCGCCTTTGATGGCGGATAGGTGGCGGCGCACGCAGTTCATTTCGCTGATGCTGGCGCCGGATTGCAGCAGCGCGTGGTTGACTTGTTGTTTGTCTTCCAGGGTGATGCCTTCCAGCGGCAGTGGCAGTAGTGAGGAGCCGCCGCCGGAGATCAGGCATAGCACGGTGTCGTCGGCGCTCAGGCCTTGCACGCGGTCGAGGATGCGGCGCGCGGCTTGTAGGCCGGCGGCGTCCGGCACCGGGTGTGCGGCTTCGACGATTTCGATCCGTTCGCATGGCACCGCGTAGCCGTAGCGTGTGACCACCAGGCCGGTGAGCGGGCCGTTCCAGTTGCGCTCCACCGCGCGCGCCATTTCGGCCGAAGCTTTGCCGGCGCCGATCACAATCAAGCGGCCCTTGGGCGTGGCCGGCAGCGCAGGCGGCACGCACAGCGCCGGCTGGGCGGCGGCGATGGCGGCGTCGAACATTTGGCGCAGCAGGGTGCGCGCATCGGCCGCCGTCAGCGGCGACGCTGCCGCAGCAGCACCGCCGACACGTGCGCCGCCGGTCAGCGCTGCTGGCGCAGACGCGCTGCCGATACGCGCGTCGCCCGGGGTGTGCGTGCCGCTCATGCCGGCACCTTGCGGATAGCGGTCACCTCGGCCGGCGTCGCGGCCACCGAGGCCGATGGCGCAGCCGTGGCGGCAGCGATGGCGACGGGGCGGGGGGCCGCATCGGTGGCATCTTGCGGTGCTTGCAGTTCTACGATGCCGATGTCTCCATTCAGCACTCGATGCATGCGCTCCTCATCCAACGCGCCGACCCATTTGGCGATCGCCATGGTGGCGACGGCGTTGCCGATGGTGTTGGTGATGGCGCGCGCTTCGGACATGAAGCGGTCCACGCCCAGCAGCAGCACCATGCCAGCCACCGGAATCTTGCCCATCGATGCCAGCGTGGCCGCCAGCGTGATGAAGCCGGAACCGGTCACACCGGCCGAACCCTTGGACGTCACCATCAGCACACCCAGCACGATGAACTGATCCATCATGGTCAGCGGCGTGTTGGTGGCCTGCGCGATGAAGATCGCGGCCATGGTGTAGTAGATGCACTGGCCATCCGGGTTGAAGGTCACGCCAGCCGGAATCACCAGCCCAACCACCGGCTTGGACACGCCAACATGCTCCAGCTTCTGCATCATCTGCGGCACCACCGACTCCGACGACGAGGTACCGAGCACAGTGAAAATCTCATCCTTGATATAGCGCAGGAATTTCCACAAGCTGAAGCCGGAAATCCGCGCCACCAGTCCCAGCACGCCGAACACGAAGGCGACGCAGGTCAAGTACATGCAGCCCATCAGCTGGCCCAGCGACAGCATCGAACCCAGACCGTATTTGCCAACCGTGAAAGCGATCGCGCCAAACGCCGCCAGCGGCGCCACACGCATGATCATGCCGACCACCACGAACATGCCGTTGCTGAACGCCTCCAGAAAATCCACCACCGGCTTGGCGCGCTGCCCCATGTGCGACAGCGCGATGCCGAGCAGCGTGGCAAACACCAGGATCTGCAGAATGTCGTTCTTGGCCAGCGCATCGACCACGCTGGTGGGGATCATGTGCAGCAGGAAGTCGACGAAGCCGCCGTTGTGCGCGGCGGCGGCGGTGTAGTTGGCGATGCTGTGCGTGTCCAGCGTGGAGGGATCGACGTTCATGCCAGCGCCGGGCCGTACCACGTTCACCACGATCAGGCCGAGCGCCAATGCGAAAGTGGACATCACCTCAAAGTAAATCAGGGCGCGCGTGCCGACGCGGCCTAGTTCCTTCAAGCTCTCCATCTTGGCGATGCCCAGCACCACCATGGCGAAGATCACCGGCGCGAACACCATCTTGATGAGTTTAATGAAGGCGTCGCCCAGCGGCTTGAAGTCGGCGCCGAGCGAGGGACAGAAATGGCCGAGCAGGCCGCCGGCGATCACGCCGATCAGCACCTGCACGTATAGCTTGCCGAAAAATCGCTTGGACATGATGTGTCTCCTATGGATGTGGCCAAGGCATGCCTCGCCAGGCTCTTGGCGGCTGGTCGAGGCGGAGGGGCGGAACGAAGGTCAGGCGGCTTTGCGCTCCTTGTCGGCGGCCAGGTGGGCGCACACCGCGTTGGTGACGTCGACCGTGGTGGCCTTGCCGCCCAGGTCACCGGTGTGCAGCGACGGCGTGGCGGTGACGGCTTCGATGGCTTGCATCACGCGTTGCGCGGCGGCGTGTTCGCCCAAGTGCTCCAGCAGCATCACCACCGACCAGAAGGTGCCGACCGGATTGGCCAGCCCCTTGCCCATGATGTCGAAGGCGGAACCATGAATCGGCTCGAACATCGACGGATAGCGGCGCTCCGGATCGATGTTGCCGGTCGGGGCGATGCCCAGGCTGCCCGCCAGCGCGGCGGCCAGGTCGCTCAGGATGTCGGCGTGCAGATTGGTGGCGACGATGGTGTCCAGCGTGGCCGGCTTGTTGACCATGCGCGCGGTGGCGGCGTCCACCAGTTCCTTGTCCCACTTCACGTCCGGGAAATCGCGCGACACTTCCAGCGCGATCTCGTCCCACATCACCATCGCGTGGCGCTGGGCGTTGGACTTTGTGACCACGGTCAGCTGCTTGCGTGGACGCGATTGCGCCAGCTTGAAGGCGTAGCGCAGAATGCGTTCGGCGCCAACGCGGGTCATCATCGAGACGTCGGTGGCGGCTTCGATCGGGTGGCCCTGATGCACGCGACCACCGACGCCGGAGTATTCCCCTTCCGAGTTTTCGCGCACGATGACCCAGTTCAGGTCTTCCGGTTTGCAGCGTTTCAGCGGACCGTCGATGCCGGGCAGGATGCGGGTAGGGCGCACGTTGGCGTACTGGTCGAAGCCCTGGCAGATTTTCAGGCGCAAGCCCCACAGCGTGATGTGGTCCGGGATGTCCGGATCGCCGGCGGAACCGAACAGGATGGCGTCCTTGTCGCGCAGCGCGTTCAGGCCGTCCTTCGGCATCATCTCGCCATGCAGGCGATAGTAGTCGCCGCCCCAGTCGAAGTCTTCAAACGTGAACTGGAAGCTGTCGCTGCCGGCGGCCAGCGCTTCCAGCACTTGGCGGCCTGCGGGCACGACTTCCTTGCCGATGCCGTCGCCTGGAATGGTTGCGATGTTGTAGGTTTTCATTGCGGTCTCCTTAAAGTGAATGGGGCTACTTTAAGGAATGGACGGCACGCGCTAAGGTGGCTAAACTCAATCCATTATTAACCCTGAACTCCACAATCAATGAACACCGGTTTTCAGCCTGCGGAGCTGAATTTTATTGTCGCGCTGTCCAACGCGGGCAGCTTGAGCGGGGCGGCGCGCGAGTTGGGCATCACCACTTCGGCGGTCAGCAAGCGGCTGGCGTTTATCGAATCGCGCGTCGGCGTGCCGCTGGTGAACCGCACCACGCGCCGTATGAGTCTGACGCCGGAAGGCGAGGTGCTGCTGGAGCATGCGCGCCGCATCCTCGGCGAGATTGCCGATCTCGATCAGCTGCTGACCAATTCCAAGGGCGTGCCGACCGGGCAGCTGCGGGTCAACGCCACGCTGGGTTTCGGCCGGTTGCACATCGCGCCGGCGATTTCGCAGTATGTGCTGAAGTACCCGCAGGTGGATGTGCAGCTGCAGCTGTCGGTCGATCCGCCGCCGCTGACGGACGACCAGTTCGACGTCTGCATCCGCTTCGGCGCGCCGGCCGATACGCGCGTGATCGCGCGCCGGCTGGCCGCCAACCGCCGTCTGCTGTGCGCCTCGCCGCGCTATCTGGAGCAACACGGCGAACCCAAATCGCCGGCCGAGCTGGCGCGCCACAACTGCATCTGCATCCGCCAGGGCGATGAGGCGTATGGCGTGTGGCGTTTGTTCAGCGGCCGCGAGACCGGCCGGGGCGGCGACGCGGTGCGGGTGCGTGGCAACCTCACCACCAACGATGGCGAAATCGCAGTCAACTGGGCGCTCGATGGTCACGGTATTCTGATGCGCGCCGAATGGGACATCGAGCGCTATCTGCAAAGCGGGCGGCTGGTGCAGGTGCTGCCGCAGTTTAAAACTCCGGACGCGGACATTTACGCGGTCTATCCGCAGCGGCACCAGCTGTCGGCCCGCATCCGCACCTTCGTCGACTTCCTCTCGGAGAGCTTCAAACGCTTCAAATAACTGTGGTGCGTGTCCAACGCCGTGGCAAACTTCTTGCTTTGCTAAAAGATTAATGTGGTTAATATTAGCAACGAGCCCGGAATGCATCATTTTGGGGCATAAGGAGATGATCGGACATGGATATTCGACGCAAACTCATCGCAACCGCCGTGTTGACGGCATTCGGGGCACCCGCCTGGGCGCAGCAACAGCAGGCACAGCCGGCGGACGAAATTGAAGTGGTCAAAGTGACCGCGCAAAAGCGCAAGGAAGACCCGGCCAAGGTGGCGATGAGCATCAGCGCCGTCACCGGCAGCCAGCTGCAGGCCGAGCATGTGCGCGACATCACCGACCTGACGCGGGTGGTGCCGAATATCTCCTTCACCGCCGCCAGCGGCAATGGCGGCGCCGGGCCGGGCACCTCCAACATCGAAATTCGCGGTATCAGCTCGACCGCCGGCGCGGCCACGGTTGGCGTTTATCTGGGCGATACGCCGGTCACCGTGGGTAACGTCTACACCATGGGGAATATCGAACCGCGCTTCTTCGACATCGACCGGGTGGAAGTGCTGCGCGGCCCGCAGGCCACGCTGTACGGCGCCAGCTCGATGGGCGGCACCATCAAGTTCGTGCCGAACGAGCCGGATCTGAAAGAGCGCGAATTCACCACCTACACCGAAGCTTCCAACACCAAGGGCGGCAGCGCCAATTACGCGGCCAATGTGGTCGGCAACTTCCCGCTGATTCCGGACGAACTGGCGCTGCGCATCGGCGTGCAGGCGCAGCACACCGGCGGCTACATCAACCAGGTGGATGGCGACGGCAATGTGCTGGCCAATAACATCAACAAGATCAGCGACCAGGAAATCCGCGCCTCGCTGAAGTGGCGGCCGACGCGCACGCTGACTATTTCGCCATCGATCTACTACCAGCGCATTGATGCCAAGGATATTTCGGCCTTCAACCTCGATCTGCCGCTGTATTCGGCGCAGAAGCAGATACGCGAACCGTCGATCGACAAGCTGCTGGCGCCCAGCGTCACCGTCAACTGGGATCTGGGTGAGGTCGACCTGACCTCGGCTACCAGCTACTTCCAGCGCAAGTTCGACCGCACGCAGAACGGATCGGCCTACAACAGCTATTCTCTGTCCACCTTCCTGACTTCGACCGCCGACGGCGGCAAGGCGCCGCCGGAACTGATCGACGCGATTGCCGGCCTGCCGTCGGCGGTCTACCTGAACAACCAGGTGCGCCAGGTGTCGCAGGAATTCCGCCTGGCTTCGCGGCCGTATGACGAGAAGGTGTCGCCGTGGACCTGGCTGGCGGGGACCTACTTCTCCAACCAGCACACCAACATCATCGAGAACGATCCGATCTTCGGCGTCACCAAGACCTTTGCCGATTACGGTTTCGACATCGCCGATCCGGACCTGCTGCCGGATGCGGTGCCGGGCCAGTTCCCGAACGATAACTCGTTTGCCGGCGCCTTCCACTATCGCGAGAAACAGGGCTCCGTGTTCGGCGAGCTGAATTACTACTTTTCGCCGACCGTGCACGTCACCGTCGGTGCGCGCTACCTGAAGGCGAATACCACGCTGAGCCAGCGCAATGGCAACTACCTGGCCGGCGCCGGTAACAACAGCAGTGCCGAAACCACCTCGCATGCGTTCACGCCGAAGTACGCGCTGACGTGGGAGGTTAGTCCGACCAATACCGTCTACACCAGCGTGGCCAAGGGCTTCCGTCTGGGCGGCGCCAACATCTACGTGCCGACCACCACCTGCGGCCCGGACCTGGAAGCGAACGGCATCACCGCCGGCCCGCCATCGTATGCGCCGGATAGTCTGTGGAGCTATGAAGTGGGCAGCAAATCGCGCTTCCTGAACAACCGCGTCAGCTTGAATGCGGACGTGTTCTACGTGAAGTGGAAGAACATCCAGCAGGGCGTGTACCTGCCGACCTGCGCCTACACCTACAACGCCAATGCCGGCGACGCCACCACCAAAGGCTTCGAGTTCGACATCAAGGCCAAGCCGCTGCCTGGCTTGACCTTGAGTGCATCCGGCGGCTATGTCGATGCCACGCTGTCCAACGACAAAGGCATCGAAAACGGCGTGGTCGGTGCGGTGGCTGGCGCGCGGATTCAGGGCGTGCCGAAATATAACGCCGCCGTCAACGCCACCTACAACTTCTCGGCGTGGGAGCGGCCGTCGTTTGTGATGGCGGGCATGCAGTGGGTGGGTTCCAGTCGTGGTTCGCTGGACCCGGATTCGACCGACTATGACCGTCCGGGCTATCACACCACCGACTTCAGCGCCGGCATGACGTTTGGCGCCTACGCCTTCACCGTGTTCGTGAAGAACGCGTTCGATACCGACACCATCATCCAGCATCCGCAGGTGGCGTCGATCGTACAGGGCTACCGCCTGACGCCGCGCAGCATAGGCGTCAGCATGGCCACCAAGTTCTAAGCGATAATGCTGCCTTTGTCATACAGCACAAGGGCAGCATCATGAGCATCACGATTTATCACAACACCGCCTGCGGCACCTCGCGCAAGACGCTGGAAGCGATCCGCGCCACCGGCGTTGAGCCGCAGGTAATCGACTACGTCAAAATTCCGCCATCGCGCGCGGCGTTGAAGGACATGATCGCCAAAGCCGGCATCAGCGTGCGCCAGGCCATGCGCAACAAAGGCGATCTGTATGTGGAGTTGGGGCTGGCCGATGCATCGCTATCAGACGAAGCGCTGCTGGACGCGATGATGGCGCATCCGATCCTGATCGAGCGCCCGTTCGTGGTCAGCGACAAAGGCGTGCGCCTGTGCCGCCCATCCGAGCTGGTACAAGAGATCCTGTAATGAAAAACGGCGCCTGAGGCGCCGTTTGTTTTAGTGGTTGCGGTGCACCGAGAAGTGCGCCAGTTGCAGCAGCGATTCTTTGTAGACGCTGTCCGGCAGGTCGGCAATCGCGTCGGCGGCGCGGCGCGAGGCGATTACGGCTTGTTCGCGCGTGTAGTCGAGCGCGCCGCTGCTGGTGATGGCCGACAGTACGGCGTCGAATTGCTCTTCGTCGCCATTCTCGATGCACGAGCGTACCAGCTGGCGCTGCTCGGCGGTGCCGTTTTCCATCAGGTAGATCAGCGGCAGCGTTGGCTTGCCTTCACGCAGGTCGTCGCCGACGTTCTTGCCGATTTCGCTGGCGTCGCCGGCGTAGTCCAGCACGTCGTCGATCAGCTGGAACGCGGTGCCCAGCGAGCGGCCGTATTCGCCGGCGGCGGCGATTTGCGCGTCGTTGGCGCCGGCCACCAGCGCGCCCAGCTCGGCCGCCGCTTCAAACAGCTTGGCGGTCTTGGAGCGGATCACTTGCAGGTAGCGTTCGCGCGTCACGTCCGGGTCGTGCATGTTCAGCAGCTGCAGCACTTCGCCTTCGGCGATCACGTTGGTGGCATCGGACAGGATTTGCATCACGCGCATATTGTTCAGGCTGACCATCATCTGGAACGAACGCGAGTACAGGAAGTCGCCCACCAGCACCGAGGCGGCGTTGCCGAACAGGGCGTTGGCGGTGGCGCGGCCGCGGCGCAGCGACGATTCGTCCACCACGTCGTCGTGCAGCAGGGTGGCGGTGTGGATGAATTCCACCACCGCCGCCAGCTCGTGATGGGCCACGCCTTTGTAACCGTAGGCGTTGGCCACCAGCAGCACCAGCACGGGACGGATGCGTTTGCCACCGGCGCTGATGATGTATTCGGCAATCTGATTGACGAGGCTAACCTCGGAATGCAGGCGTTGACGGATCACCGAGTTAACCGCGTCCATGTCGGCGGCGATAGTTTGGGTGATGGTGTTTTGAGTGGCGTTTTGGGTAGCGGCAGACAAGGCGAACCTGTAGCAGTTAGACTATTAGTGGCGAGATTATACGCCATGGCCCGCCAACGGTGGCTTGCAAGGCGGTAACGGGCGGAATAATTGGCGGAAGAGCAATGCTTTCTAGTCGCAAACTTGACTGACATACCACGCCCGTCCGCATTTGTGAATAGTTTTTGACGCGAATTCGCATCCCATGTATAATCTGCGGTTCTCCGGTTTCCCGGGGGATTTTTCCAACATTTGAAGAGGTTTCAAATCATGTACGCGGTCATAAAAACCGGCGGCAAACAATATAAAGTTGCTGCAGGCGAAAAACTCAAAGTAGAACAGATACCGGCTGACATTGGTTCCGAAATCACCATTGACCAAGTCCTCGCCGTTGGCGCGGGCGACAGCATCAAGTTTGGTGCTCCGCTGGTTGAAGGTGCAAAGGTTCTGGTCACCGTTGTTTCCCATGGTCGTCACGACAAAGTGAAGATCTTCAAGATGCGTCGTCGTAAGCACTACCAGAAGCATCAGGGTCACCGTCAGAACTACACCGAAATCCAAGTTGTTTCGATTAACGCCTAAGCGCGTATCGACACTTTTTTAGTATCCAAGGAGCTTTAGCATGGCACACAAAAAAGGCGGCGGCACTACGCGAAATGGTCGTGACTCAGAATCAAAACGTCTGGGCGTTAAAGTCTACGGCGGTCAGAAAATCAATGCAGGCGGCATCATCATTCGTCAACGCGGCACCCCAGTGCGCGCCGGCGAAGGTGTAGGCACCGGCAAAGATCACACCCTGTTCGCTCTGGTGGACGGCGTGGTCAAGTTCGTGATCAAGGGCGAAGGCTCGAAGCAGTTCGTCACCGTAGTCGCAGCGTAAATACGCTCACGGCCTGCTCGTCAGGCCGTCTTGTAAGGCGCAAGCCTTCAATCGAAAGGCTCTGCCCCCTAGGTAGAGCCTTTTAGTTTTATGGCGGTACATCATGAAGTTTATCGACGAAGCAAAAATTGAAGTGATCGGTGGCGACGGCGGCAATGGCTGCTCCTCGTTTTGCCGTGAAAAATTCCGCCCGTTTGGCGGCCCTGACGGCGGCGACGGCGGCAAGGGTGGCTCGATCTGGGCCATAGCGGACCGTAACATCAATACCTTGGTCGATTTCCGCTTCTCCAAAGTACACCGCGCCGGCAACGGCGAAGCCGGCCGTGGGGCCGACTGCTATGGCCGTGGCGCCGATGACGTGCAGCTGCGCATGCCGCTGGGCACCCTGATCATCGACGACGTCAGCGGCGAAATCCTGGCCGACCTGAGCGAACACGGTCAGCTGGAATTGCTGGCCAAGGGCGGCGAGGGCGGTTGGGGCAATATCCACTTCAAGACCTCGACCAATCGCGCGCCGCGTCAGAAGACTCCCGGCAAGGAAGGCGAACATCGCACGCTGCGCCTGGAACTGAAGGTGCTGGCCGATGTGGGCCTGCTGGGCATGCCGAACGCCGGCAAGTCGACCTTCATCACCGCCGTGTCGAACGCGCGTCCGAAGATCGCCGATTATCCGTTCACGACGCTGCACCCGAATCTGGGCGTGGTGCGCGTGTCGCACGAAAAGAGCTTCGTGATCGCGGACATTCCTGGCTTGATCGAAGGCGCCGCCGAAGGTGCGGGCCTGGGTCACCAGTTCCTGCGCCATTTGTCGCGTACCGGCCTGCTGCTGCACATCGTCGATCTGGCGCCGTTCGAGGCGACTGTCGATCCGGTGAAGGAAGCCAAGGCGCTGGTCAATGAACTGAAAAAATACGACGAAGAGCTGGTCGACAAACCGCGCTGGCTGGTGCTGAACAAGCTCGATATGGTGCCGGAAGAAGAACGCGCCAAGAAGATCAAGGACTTCGTCAAGAAGTTCGGCTTCAAGGGGCCGGTGTTCGAGATCTCCGCGCTGAGCCACGACGGCACGCAGGAACTGGTCAACGCGATCCAGAAGCATCTGGAAGAAACCCGTCAGACCGAGCAGCGCGCTGAAGAAACCCAGATGGAAGAAGATGTGCGCGGCATTTCGTCGATCGATCCGGACGATCCTCGCTTCAAAATCCTCGACTAACACACTGCATCACCGGCATAATCAGTTATCAGCTGATTATGCCTTCCCATTCGGCGCCGCCCTCGCATCACGGGGCCGGCGACTGTTCGCGGCAAAGCCGGGCAATCCGCCCGCCAAATCACAGCAGATTTTCCTACGCTTGTTTTGAGAATGTCGCCCCCATGAATTCCGTCATACAAAAAGCTAGCCGCATCATCATCAAGGTTGGCTCCTCGCTGGTCACCAACGATGGCCGCGGTCTCGATCACGCAGCGATCGCACGCTGGGCCGCGCAGATCGCCGGTTTGCGCTCGCTGGGCAAGCAAGTGGTGCTGGTATCGTCCGGCGCCATCGCCGAAGGCATGCTGCGCCTCGGCTTCGAGCAGCGCCCGACCGATATCCACGAACTGCAGGCATGCGCCGCCGTTGGTCAGATGGGCCTGGCCCAGATCTACGAAACCAGCTTCCGCGCGCACCAGCTGGGCACCGCGCAAGTGCTGCTGACGCACGCCGACCTGGCCGATCGTGAACGCTATCTGAACGCCCGTTCAACGCTGACCACCTTGCTGCGGCTGGGCGTGGTCCCCATCATCAACGAGAACGACACCGTGGTCACCGACGAAATCAAGTTCGGCGACAACGACACGCTGGGCGCGCTGGTGGCCAATCTGATCGAAGCCGACGCGCTGATCATCCTCACCGACCAGCAAGGGCTGTACAGCGCCGATCCGCGCAAGGACCCGTCGGCGGTGTTGATCCAGCAGGGTCGCGCAGGCGATCCGGCGCTGGAAGCGATGGCGGGCGGCGCCGGTTCAAGCCTGGGTCGTGGCGGCATGCTGACCAAGATCCTGGCCGCCAAGCGCGCCGCCAAATCCGGCGCGCACACGGTGATCGCCTATGGCCGCGAAAGCGAAGTGCTGGCGCGGCTGGCCAATGGCGAGTCCATCGGCACCGAACTGGTGGCGCAGACCGGCCACCTGACCGCGCGCAAGCAGTGGATGGCCGATCACCTGCACACCGTCGGCCAAGTGGTGCTGGACGCCGGCGCGGTGCAAAAGCTGACCGGTGATGGCAAATCGCTGCTGCCGATAGGCGTGGTGGGCGTGAAAGGCGAGTTTGGACGTGGCGCCGTCATCACCTGCGTCAACGAAGCCGGCGAGCCGGTGGCGCGTGGATTGTCCAACTACACCAGCGACGAAACCCGCCGCATCATGCGCAAGCCATCGAGCGAAATCGAAGCCATCCTCGGCTTCGTCGAAGGCAAAGAGCTCATCCACCGTGACAACCTGGTACTAGTCTAGAGCTCGTGTCCACTTCGGGGTCAGTTCCAAAAAACGGACATTGAGTCGCGCGCGACTCAATGTCCGTTTTTGGGAACTGACCCCGAAGTGGGGACATTTGGTCAGGCGCTGGCGGGGGCTGGGGTTTTGCTGCGGTAGTCGCACAGGTCGAGCTGGATGCAGTTCCAGCATTCGGGCTTGCGCGCTTTGCAGGTGTAGCGGCCATGCAGGATCAGCCAGTGGTGGGCGTCGTGCAGGAATTCTTTCGGGACGAATTTCAATAGCTTTTGCTCGACGATGTCGACGTTCTTCCCCGGCGCCAGGCCGGTGCGGTTGGAGACGCGGAAGATGTGAGTGTCTACCGCCATGGTCGGCTGGCCGAAGGCGGTGTTCAGCACGACGTTGGCGGTCTTGCGGCCGACGCCCGGCAGTTCTTCCAGCGATTCGCGATCTTCCGGTACTACGCCGCCATGCTTTTCCACCAGGATCTGGCAGGTGGCGATGACGTTCTTGGCTTTGGTCTTGTACAGGCCGATGGTGCGGATGTATTCGGTCAGTTCGTCGAGCCCCAGATCCAGCATCGCTTGCGGCGTGTTGGCCACCGGGTACAGCTTGCGCGTGGCTTTGTTGACGCCGACGTCGGTCGCTTGCGCCGATAGCAGCACGGCGATCAGCAATTCAAACGGTGTGGTGTATTCCAGTTCGGTGACGGGCTTGGGATTGGCGGCGCGGAAGCGCACAAACATTTCGTAGCGTTTGGCTGCGTTCATTTGTTCTCGGATTCTTTTTTCAATCGTGCACGCTCCATCGCGGCGGCGATGATGGCGCGTTTGCGTTCCAGCGCGGCCGCCGATTCGGCGTCGGCGGGATCGATGGTGTTCACTTTTTCCATCTTTTCCTGGGCCTTGGCGGCCAGGCGGGCGTCGTTTTCCTGCTTGTCGCGCTTGAGGCGGAAGCTGCGGAAGTCATGCCGTTCGCGCGCGGCGTTGGCATCGCTCTGCGTCCATGCGGCCCAGCCGGTGGTTTCGGTGACCGGGTACATGACGATGCAGTCGACCGGGCAGGGCGCCACGCACAGGTCGCAGCCGGTGCATAGCGATGGCACCACGGTGTGCATCAGCTTACCCGCGCCGACAATGGCGTCGACCGGGCACGCCTGGATGCACAGCGTGCAACCGATGCACAGCGATTCGTCGATGTAGGCGACCGCGCGCGGCCGTTCCAGTCCGTTGACCGGATTCAGTGGAATCACCTTGCGGCCGGTGACGGCCGACAGCCGTTCGATGCCCTCGGCGCCACCGGGCGGGCATTGGTTGATGTCGGCGGCGCCGGCCGCTATCGCTTCCGCGTACGGACGGCAGCCGTCATAGCCGCACTTGGTGCATTGCGTCTGCGGCAGGGCATTTTCGATGCGATCGGCGAGGGTAGCTTGGTCGGACACGGCGAACGGTGGTCAGGCAAAAACGCCATTATCCGATATCTGCCTGCGCCTTACCAAAAAACCTCACCTTGCGTACGGTTAGACGTTCCAGTTCCTCGGCATGCAAGGTCAGCGCCGGCTTCATTAAGTCGCTGTGGCTGATGATGCCGATCAGGCGGCGCGACTGCATGTCGGCCACCACCGGCAGCCGGCCGACGCCGTGCACCGCCAGCCGCGTGGCCAGCGCGCGGCAGGTTTCATCGGCCAGCGCGACGATCGGTACGTTGACGCCAAACAGGTCACCCACGCGCACAGCATCCGGCTTGCTGGCGATGCCGTGGCGGTCCAGCATGCCGACCAATGCGCCCTGACGCAGCACCGGATAGGCGCCGTGGCGCGGGTGGGCGTGGAAGTGAGTACTCATCACGTCGGTGATCAGGGCGTCGGCGTCGATGGTGTCCACCGCCGTGGTCATCACTTCGGCCACGCTGTGGCGCTCCATCGGGTCGATGCCGTATTCGCGGTAGATGTGGTGACCCCGCCGTGCAATCTTTTCGGTCAGGATCGAGCGGTGCATGGTGATGACGGTGAAGCCATACGCCACGGTGGCGGTGGCCAGTACCGGCAGCAGCGCGTTGACGTCGTGCGTCAGCTCGAACGCGAACACCACCGCCATCACCGGCGCGCGCATCATGCCGCCCAGCGTGGCGGCCATGAACACCAGCGGCCACACCGCCGGTTCGCCGCCCGGCAGATAAGGACCGAGCAGCGCGCCCAGGCCGGCGCCCAGCATCAGCAACGGCGCCAGCACGCCGCCCGAGGTGCCCGAGCCCAGTGCCAGCAGCCAGATCACGGCCTTGGCGATCAGCAGGCTGAGGATGGCGGCGGCGGCCATGTGGTTGTTCAGCAGGTCGGCGATGACGTCATAGCCGACGCCCAGCGCGCGCGGCTGGAAGTAGCCGCCGATGCCAACCGCCAGGCCGCCCAGCGCCGGCCACCACATCCAGTGGATCGGCAGTTTGTGGAAGCCGTCTTCGACGCGGTAAAGCGCGGTCGACAAGGCCCAGGCCATGGCGCCGCATAGCACGCCGCCGATCAGGCAGGAGATCAAGGCCGATGGCGGCAGCACGGCGGTGTGCAGCGGGAACAGCGGCCCGCTTTCGATCAGCAGCGGCCGCAGGAAGCCGGCCACGGCGCACGCCACCGCCACCGGCGCCAGGCTGCGCGGGCGCAGTTCAAACAGCAGCAGTTCCACCGCCAGCAGCAGCGCCGCGATCGGCGTGCCGAATACGGCGGTCATGCCAGCGGTGGCGCCGGCCACCAGCAGCGCCTTGCGCTCGGCGCTGGTCAGGTGGAAGTGCTGCGCCACCAGCGAGCCGACCGCGCCACCGGTCATGATGATCGGGCCTTCGGCGCCAAACGGGCCGCCGCTGCCGATGGCGATGCCGGACGCCAGCGGCTTCAGCACCGCGACCTTGGGCGACATGGTGGACTTCTTGAACATGATGGCTTCGATCGCCTCGGGGATGCCGTGGCCGCGGATGGCCTCGGTGCCGTAGCGGGCGATCAGGCCGATGATCAGGCCGCCGATCACCGGCACCACGATCACCCAGGCGCCCAGCGTGTGGGTGGCCGGCGAGGTGAATTGCGTCGACAGGGTCTGGAAGAAGAACAGGTTGGTGAAGAAGCGGATGGCGTGCAGCAGCAGGTCGGCGGTGACGGTGCTGCAGGCGCCGACCACGGCGGCGATGCTGGTGATCAGGATGAGCCGGGGCTGGCCATCGAAGTCGCGGCGATTGTCGTATTTATTCATGGCGGATGTTCGGAATGGTGAAGATGCCTTGCAGTGACAGCAGTTCAATCCGATGCTGTTCGGCCAGCTGGGCAAGGATGGTTTCGCCTTTCGGCAGCAAATGGACTTCGACCCGGCGCCGGTCTTCGACGCTGTGGCGGCGCGCCACCAGTTCCATGGCTTCGCAGCGCGTGATCAACGCGACCACGCCATGGTGTTTGGCTTGCAGGCGTTCGGCCAGTTCGCCCACGGTGGCCCAGTCGCGCTCGGGGTAGCCCTTCAGGTGCAGCAGCAGCAGGTATTGCAGCGGGGTGATGCCTTGCGCTTGCACCACGTCTTCGGAAAAGCGTTCGAAGCGGCGCATCTGGTAACGGAATTCGGACAGGGCGGCGAAGTCGGATTTTTTTAGCTTGGTGGAGGTCATTCGGCAAATATATCACAACGTGATGTATTTGGTCGAAAAAAAAGCCCTGTGTGCTGCGACGCTCAAGATCGTCGCACGGCCACAGGGCTTGGCTTGTGCTTAACCGTGCTTTTTGATGAACTCGGTAATTTTCGGACACACCATCTCGCGCCAGCGGCGGCCGGAGAAGATGCCGTAGTGGCCGGCACCCGGCGCCACGAAGTCTTGCTGCATGTCGGCTGGAATGCCGCTGCACAGGTCGTGTGCGGCCTGGGTCTGGCCGGCGCCGGAGATGTCGTCCAGCTCGCCTTCAACGGTGAACAGCGCGACGGTCGTGATGTCGGCCGGCTTGACCAGCTTGCCGCCCACCAGCCATTCGCCTTTCGGCAGCGCGAAGTCCTGGAACACGGTCTTGATGGTGTCTAGATAGTACTCGGCCGGCATGTCCAGCACGGCGTTGTATTCGTCGTAGAACTTGCGGTGCGATTCAGCGGTTTCCTCGTCGCCTTCCACCAGGTGGTTGTAGAAGTCGCGGTGGCTTTGCGCGTGACGGCCCGGGTTCATGGCGATGAAGCCGGCGTGCTGCAGGAAGCCCGGATAGACCTTGCGGCCAAAGCCCGGATAGTTCGGCGGCACCGCGTAGATCACGGTGTTTTCAAACCACGAGAATTTCTTTTCGGTGGCAAGATTGTTGACCGCGGTCGGCGAGCGGCGCGGATCGATCGGGCCGCCCATCATGGTCATGGTTTTCGGCAGCTTGGGATCGTTTTCAGAAGCCATCAACGAAATCGCCGCCAGCACTGGCACGGTAGGCTGGCAGACCGAAATCACATGCACGTCCGGGCCCAGCTCGCGGATGAATTCCTGCACGTAGAAGATGTAGTCGTCCAGGTGGAACGGGCCGGCCGACAGCGGCACCATGCGCGCGTCGGTCCAGTCGGTGATGAAGACGTCGTGGTCGACCAGCAGGCCGCGCACGGTGTCGCGCAGCAGCGTCGAGTGGTGACCGGACAGCGGCGCCACCAGCAGCACGGTCGGCTGCTTGAGTGCCTTGAACTTCTTGTCGTCCAGGTCTTTCTTGAAATGGATCAGGCGGCAGAACGGTTTGTTGACCGCGACATGCTCGATGATGCCGATTTGCTCGCCCTTGATCTCGGTGCTGTCGATTTCAAATGCCGGTTTTTCGTAATCCTTGCCCAGCCGGTACATCAGTTCGTAACCGGCGGCGATGCGCTGCGAGAACGGCGTGTGCGCCAGCGGCGATACCGGGTTGGTGAACAGTTTGGATGACGCGTCGGCCCACTGCATCAGTGGCGTGAGGAACGAGCGCTGCATTTCATGGAGTTGGTAGAGCATAGGGCGGTCCCGGATGGTGAGCGTGGTGCGATGCATCAATAACTGACATCATATGCCAAATTATCGGCGCTGTGTTCGTAACATAAAGCATATGCTCGTTCTTATGGGCAAGGCTACGTGGAATCCACAGGCAACCTTGTAAGAAAGAATAATACTGTTTAGGGAATAAAAAAAGCAGCCTTTCGGCTGCTTTTGTGTAGGACATTTGCCCGTCATAAGTATTTAATCGAACACTGGCGTCTCGACGCCCAGCACCTTGTGCAGTTTCGGCGAGGTGGTGGTGTACTGCATGTGGATCTTCTTGTCCGGGAAGATGTACGGCGCGGCGCCGAAGGCGGCCAGCGCGGCTTCGTGGAAGCCCGACAGGATCAGCTTTTTCTTGCCTGGGTAGGTGTTGATGTCACCCACGGCGAAGATGCCTGGCACGTTGGTTTCGAACTTCTCGGTGTTCTGCACTTTCAGCTGGCGGCGCTCGATGTCCAGACCCCACTCGGCGATCGGGCCCAGTTTAGGCGACAGGCCGTAGAACACCAGCAGCATGTCCAGCGGCACGCGGCGGGTAACGCCGTCGGCGGCGGTCACTTTCAGGTGTTCCAGCTTGCCGTCGGCCGAGGTTTCGTAGCCGGTGGCGGTGCCGATCAGCAGCTGCATTTCGTAGTCGTCGCACAGCGCTTTCATCTTGGCCACCGAGGCTGGCGCGGCGCGGAATTCGTCGCGGCGGTGCAGCAGAACCACCGATTCAGCTTTGCCGACGAAGTTCAGCGCCCAGTCCAGCGCGGAGTCGCCGCCGCCGCAGATGACCAGGTTTTTGCCTTCGAAGATCGATGGGTCTTTGACCTTGTAGTGCAGTTGCGAGCCTTCGAACACGTCGATGCCGTCCACTTTCAGGGTGCGGGCCTGGAACGAGCCAACGCCGGCGGCGATGAAGATGGTCTTGGTGATGAACTGGGTGCCCAGCGTAGTTTCGACGTCGAAGCGACCGTCGGTGCGACGCTCGACCTTGGTCACTTCCTGACCCAGGTGGAAGGTTGGTTCGAACGGTTCGATCTGCTTCAGCAGGTTGTCGGTCAGTTCCTGGCCGGTGCACGATGGCACGGCCGGGATGTCGTAGATTGGCTTGTCAGGATACAGTTCCACGCACTGGCCACCTACGGCGTTCAGCGAGTCGATCACATGGGCCTTGATTTCCAGCAGGCCGAGTTCGAAGACCTGGAACAAGCCGACCGGGCCGGCGCCGATGATGACGGCATCGGCTTCGATGACGCCCGTAGGGGTGACAGTGGTATTCATTCGTAATTTCCTGTGATTTCAATAATGGTTAGGCAGCGCAATGACTGCGCGGGGCGGATGCGCTCGCGATAGGCGCTGCTATGCTGCCTGGCCGGACAATCGGTCTCAGCGCACCAGCAGGTTCAGCTTTTCCTTGACGTCCTTGAATTGCTCGGCTTCCGGCAACGCAGGGATGGTCTTGGTGATCGAAGGCCATTTGCGCGCCAAATCAACGTTGATCTTGATGAATTGCTGCTGATCGCCTGGGACGTCTTCTTCGGCATAAATCGCGTTGACCGGGCATTCGGCGACGCATACGGCGCAGTCGATGCACTCGTCCGGATCGATGGCGAGGAAGTTCGGGCCTTGGCGGAAACAATCTACCGGGCAAACATCGACACAGTCCGTGTAACGGCAGGCGATGCAAGATTCGGTGACAACGTGGGTCATAACAGTCCTATCAATGTTGGTTTGCAGCGGCGTCGGTGGCGGGGCAGTTGCCTGGCTAACCTCGGCAAAGCACTGTATTTTAAGGTAATTCGCTATTTCTCACAAATTGCGCTTATATACAATACATATAAGCAAATTCATTCAGTCGAGACGATCTGGCGCAAGCCGGCGCCACTGGACTGGCGCGGCGGGGGCGCAACTGGCATCATGGCGCCTTTGTTTATTCAGAGCAGGGGGATCCGCATGGCGGACATCAACATCGTCCAGGAACATCAACTGGCGCCGGAGCAGGCCCGCGCGGCCGCCCAACAAGTGGCCGACAAGCTGGCCGAACAATTCGAATTGGCCTGCCGCTGGGACGGCGACGTGTTGCGTTTCGAGCGCAGCGGCGTCAATGGTTCGCTGACTTTACGGCCGAATCAGGCTCAGGTGCAGATCGCGCTGGGCTTCCCGATCAGCATGATGGCGGGCCAGGTGGAAGCCAAGGTCAGCGAGAAAATGCGGGCGTTGTTTGTCGCATAATTGCGTTGCATAATTTCAACTAAAGTTGTTTTTTGAAAAAATTAATTGCGTTATAGTATTGCATAGGTATAATCGCCGGCTTGGATGTATTTTAATTAACCAACCTGCCACCTGTTGAAGGATACCGTTATGCGTTCCACGCTCGCCATCGCCGCCGTAGTCGCTTCCGCGTTTGCTATTCCCACCGCAGCTTCCGCCACCGCCATCGACCTCAGCACGCTGAACCTGGCGGGCAGCGCCCAGCTGGTCGGCGGCAGCCTGCAGCTGACCCACACCAGCAGCGTTTCGAACGCGTCCGGTGTGTCGGGCGCGGCCTGGCTGACGCAGGGCATCTCCACCGCCAGCTCGTTCAGCACCACGTTTTCGTTTTCGCTGGCCGGCAACGACAGCGGCAGCATGGCGGACGGCATCGCGCTGGCGTTCCAGAACGTCGGCACCAATGTGACCGGCGTCGGCGGCGGCGATGTGGGCTACTGGAATATCGGCGGCTCGGGTTCGAGCGCGGTTGGTTCGGTGATCCGCACCTGGACCAATAACGACTATGGCTTGAGCACCAACGGCGTGGTGCAGGGCTTGAAGGACACCCCGTTCGACCTGGGCGCGGCCAACAAAGTGACGGGTACCGAAACGGTCAGCTACAACGCCACCACCCATGAGCTGACGCTGAGCGGCGTGTTCATCGATGCCAACACCGGCCAGTCCTATAACATCAGCGACAGCAAGACGGTGGACCTCAGCGCCAAGTTTGGCAGCACCATGTATGTCGGCTTCACCGGCGGCACCGCCGGCGCCGACGCCAACCAGAGCATCACCTCGTTCAGCCTGACTTCGGCGGTGCCGGAACCGGCGACGTATGCGATGCTGCTGGCCGGCCTGGGCATGGTCGGCGCCATCAGCCGCCGCCGCAAGAAAGCGGTGTAAGCAAAAAAAAAAGCCCCGCAAGGGGCTTTGTCTTTATTACTTCAGTATTACTTCAGATCTTCGATCAGATCGATGTACAGCTGTTTGGCCTCGTCCGAGGTTTTGCCTTTCAGCTCGGCCCAGGCATCGTATTTGGCGCGGCCGACGAAGTCGGTCATGCCGGGACGGTCGCCGTTAACGTCGCCGCTTGACGCCTGCTTGAACAGCGCGTAGATCTTCAGCAGCGTCATGTTGTCCGGACGTTCCGGCAGATTCTTCGAGTCCGCCTGGGCTTGTTCAAACTGTTCTTGCAAACTCATACCGCGCTCCTTGTGATGTGGTCGATGGATGCGCCATCATAACCGCAGCCACCTCAAAAGCCGCTAGAGGACAGGCTCCAAAACAGAACGGCGGTCATGCCGGGCCTGAGCCTGCATGAACCGCCGTTGCCGGTGCCCTCGCGGGCACTGCTCAAACCGCCTTAAGAATTACTTCTTTTTCGTCGGGTTGACAGCCGATTTCAGCGTGGCGCCAGCCGAGAATTTTGGGGTTTTCGACGCGGCGATTTTGATCGCTTCGCCGGTTGCAGGATTGCGGCCTTTACGTGCAGCGCGCTTGGCTACGGAGAAGGTGCCGAAGCCGGTGATGCCTACCGAGTCGCCTTTTTTCAGACGCTCAGTGATGATGGCGATCAGAGTGTTCACTGCGCCGTTGGCGGCAGCAGCGGACAGCTCGGTGCGTTTCGCAAATTCTGCAATCAGTTCGCCTTTTTTCATTACTACCTCCTTGGTTATTAGAGCGCGCAGATTAGCATAAATATTGTCAAATGTAATGGTTTCTGTGTGAAGCGAGCCTTATATTTGTTGAGCTGCTGCGGCGCGCTGCAAATAAGGCCTTGTATTTAAAGGGCTTACGTCATTTTCATGAAACCGCATGCTGACAAAAAAAGGTTTATGATGAATGCTTAAAGGACCGGGAAACATGAGCTTTTCAGATGAAACACTGATCGCATATGCCGATGGCGAACTGGACGAGGCGACCCGCTTGCAGGTCGACGCGGCCATGCGTCTCGACAGCAGCCTGGCGCGGCGCGTGGCGCGTTTGCGCGCGGCGCGCGATGAAGTGTTTGCTGATCAGCAGAACCCATCCGGTCTGCGCGCTCGCCAGGGGGCCAACGTGGTGCAGTTGGCGGCGGTGCGGGCGCAGCGCCTGGCCACGCAGCAGGCGGCGCGCAAGGCGTCCCGGCGGCGCTGGGGCTGGCTGGAATGGAGCGCGCTGGCGCTGGTGATGGTAGTCGGGCTGGCGGCCGGTAAATTCGGCCTGGCGCGCTGGCAGCCCAACTGGTTCAGCGATAGCACGCCGCCACCGACCGAGGTCAGTAGTCGCAATGGCTGGCTGGTGGCGCAGGGACGGTTGGCTGCCGCCCTTAGCCAGCAATTGGGCGGCGCCGCGCAGACCGAGGGCGATGTCCGGGTCGGGCTGAGTTTCTTGTCCAATGAGGGGAGTTACTGCCGCAGCTTTACGCTGGTGGGAGTGACGCAGGATCTGGTGGGGATTGCTTGTCGCGCCAACGAGGAGTGGCGGATACCAGCGCTGGTACAAAATGCGCGGCCGTTGCCGGCGATGGGAAATTACAGAATGGCCGGTACCGAGATGCCGACCGCGGTGCTGGAAGCGATAGACCAGCGCATTGTCGGCGGCATGCTCGATACCCGAGCAGAACTGGAAGCGCTGCGCAGAAACTGGCAGCGCTAAGCCGGCTTAAACCGCCAGCAGTTCGACGTCGAAGATCAGGGTAGCGTTCGGTGGGATCACGCCGCCGGCGCCGCGCGAGCCGTAGCCCAGATCCGATGGGATGATCAGCTGACGGCTGCCGCCAACCTTCATGCCTTGCACGCCTTCGTCCCAGCCACGGATGACCATGCCGGCGCCCAGGGCGAATTCAAACGGATCGTTACGGTCTTTGCTCGAATCGAATTTCGGGCCTTTGCTGCCGTCGTCGTTTTGCAGCCAGCCGGTGTAGTGCACGGTGACGTTCTGGCCGGCCTTGGCTTCGGCGCCTTCGCCGACGGTCAGTTCGATGTATTGCAGGCCGCTAGGAGTGGTGATGGTGGACATGGTTCTTCCTTTCATTAGAAACAGGCCGGAATTGTAGCAGGGCGGCCGTGAGCGTGAAGTTTTGTCGGCGTTGGCGCTTGCCCGCGCCCGGTTTGCACGTAAAATAAGGTTTTGCTTTTCTTATAGCGATTCCTTCATGCTCCGCAGTTTCCGTCGTATCGTCCTTTCCTGCGTGCTGGCCGCTGTCGGCAGCGCGCAAGCCAATGTGGTGGTGGTCCTCAATTCGCGCGACGCCACCGTGCAACTGCTGGACCAATCGACGTACCAGGACTTGTCCACCATCCCGGTTGGCAAGGAACCGCACCACCTGATGGCGACGCCGGACAACAAGTCGCTGATCGTCGCCAGCTCGGTCGGCAACGAGTTGATCTTCCTCGATCCGAAAACCGGCCAACCGCAGCGCACCGTCAAGAACATCCTCGATCCCTACCAGATCGGCTTTTCGCCGGACCAGAAGTGGTTTGTGTCGAACTCGCTGCGGCTGGACCGCGTCGACCTCTACCAATACGACGGCGCCAACATGACGCTGGCCAAGCGCATCCCGCTGGCCAAGCTGCCTAGCCACATGGCGTTCAACGCCGCCAGCAATATGGTGTTCATCACCCAGCAGGGCAGCGACCAGGTCAGCGCCATCGACCTGAGCACGCAAAGCGTCAAATGGACGCTGCCGGTTGGTAAGCTGCCGGCCGGGATCGCGATGACGCCGGATGACAAATATCTGTTGGTCGGCATCATGGGTGCTGACTATGTCGAGGTGATCGACTGGAAAGCGCAAAAGACCGTCAAGCGCATCAAGACCGGGCAGGGCGCGCACAACTTCCGCTCGGCCGGCGACGGGCGTTATACCTATGTGTCCAACCGTGTTTCCAATTCGATTAACATCATTGATCAGAAGATATTGGAAAACGTCGGCCAGATCAACGTCCCCGGCGGCCCGGACTGCATGGAAGTGACGGCCGACGGCAAGACCATGTGGGTCACGCTGCGCTGGATTAAAAAGGTGGCGGTGATCGATCTGCCGTCGCGCAAAGTCATCAAGATCATTCCGGTCGGGCGCTCGCCGCACGGCGTGTTCTTCTTTAATTCCGCGCAACGCTGATGAGACACGGCGCCGCCCTGATCCTGATGGCGCTGGCGGCCGCACCGGCCGTGCAGGCCGCCTGCAAAGGCACCATCTATCTGACCTTCGATACCGGCAGCCAGTCGCAAGCCGAGCTGATTGCCGACACACTGCAGCGCCACCACATCCAGGCCACTTTTTTCCTGGCCAACGAGAAAACCGTGCGCGGCGATTATTCGCTCGATCCGGCCTGGGCTGCTTACTGGAAGGCGCGCGTGGCCGAGGGCCATGCGATCGGCACCCACAGCTGGGACCACGCGGTGTTCGTGCGCGATGGCGCCGATGGTCAACTGGTGTTCAAGCCCGGCTTCGGTCCGCAGGCCGGCAAACTGGTCAGCTGGACCCCGCAGCAATACTGCGAGCAGCTAAAGCGCGTCGACCAACGCTTCAGTGAGCTGACCGGCAAGCATCTGGACCCGCTGTGGCGCGCGCCGGCCGGGCGCACCTCGCCACGGCTGCTGGCGGCCGGTCAGGCTTGTGGCTATGCGCATGTGGGCTGGTCGCCGGCCGGCTTCTCGGGCGATGAGCTGTCGAGCGAAAAGTATCCGAATCCGGTACTTCTGCAAAAATCGTTGCGCGAGCTGCGCGGCGGCGATATCGTGCTGATCCACATGGGCATCTGGTCGCGCAAGGATGCCTGGGCGCCCGCCAATCTTGAACCGCTGATTAGCGGACTGGAGCAGAAAGGCATGTGCTTTGCCACGCTGCGCGAACATCCGGATTACAAAAAATGATAGACACCTTGTCCGACTGGTTGGGCCTGGCTCAGGGCTGGTTGTTTGAAACCGCGATCCAGCCGCTGGTATTTCAGCTTGGCCTGGGCGCATATGTCGAGGATGCCTTCGAGGGCACCGAATGGCTGTTGATCGGCCTGCTGGAACTGGTGCTGCTGTTCCTGGTGTTGCGGCCGCTGGAAGCGCTGATCCCGGCGCAGCGCATCACCGATCCGCAGGCCCGCTGGAACGATTTCATCTACACCTTGTTGCATCGTATCGGCGTGTTTTCGGTGCTGATCTTCTTCACGCTGAACCCGCTGCTGGACAGCCTGGCCGCCGCGCTGCGCTTTGACGGCTTCCACCCATTTAATCTGGAAGCGCTGTGGCCAGGGATCAGTCCGCTGGGCGCGTTCTTCGTCTATTTCGTGGTGCTGGATTTCTGCGATTACTGGTATCACCGGGCCTCGCACCACTTCAACTGGTGGTGGGGGCTGCACAGCCTGCACCACAGCCAGCAGAACATGAACCTGTGGAGCGACGACCGCAACCATCTGCTGGACGACCTGCTGCGTGATATCTATATGGGGGTGATCGCGCTCGGCATTGGCGTCGAGCCGGCGCAGTATGTGCTGCTGGTGTCGGTATCGCGCATTCTGCAAAGCCTGCAGCACGCCAACGTGCGGCTGCATTTCGGCTGGCTGGGCGAGCGCCTGCTGGTGTCGCCGCGCTATCACCGCATGCACCATGCGATCGGCGTCGGCCACGAAGGCCGCGATGGCAAGCTGGGCGGTTGCAATTTCGCGGTGCTGCTGCCGGTGTGGGACATGGTGTTCCGCACCGCGAACTTCACGCCGCAATTCGTCGCCACCGGCATCCGCGACCAGCTGTCGGGCCGCGATTATGGCCGTGGCTTCTGGTCGCAGCATTGGTTGGGACTGAAACGCATGATTGAATATGCACGCAAGGAGATAGTCTGATGGGTGGTGTGTTGCGCGCCTGGGGCCGCGCTTTTCTGTCGCAGTGGCACGGCAAGATGCTGTTGATGAGTCTGGCGCCGTTCCTGCTGGCGCTGGGTGTCTGGGCCGCCGGCCTGTATTTCTTCCTGCAGCCGCTGATTGATTTCGTGCAGGCGCAGTTCGTCGCCTACGACGGTTTCAGCTACAGCAGCAGCTGGCTGGCGTCGCTCGGGCTTGGCACCTTGAAAACAGTTGTTGTGCCCCTGATAGCAATGCTGGCCTTGCTGCCGCTGATGATACTGACCGCGCTGATCTTCATCGGCGTGGTGGCGATGCCGCTGATCGGCCGTCACGTCGGCCTGCGCCACTTCCCGCAGCTGGAGCAGCGCAAGGGTGGTTCCATCCTCGGCAGCGTCGGCGTGGCGCTGGGCGGCATGCTGGTCTTCATCTTGCTGTGGGTGCTGACCCTGCCGCTGTATGCCTTCCCGCCGCTGGCGGTGCTGGTGCAGGCGTTGCTGTGGGGCTGGCTGACCATGCGCGTAATGGTGTACGACACGCTGGCCGATTACGCCGATGCCGACGAGCGCCGCGCCATCCTCAAGCAGCATCGCCTGCCGCTGCTGGTGATCGGCGTGGTGTCCGGCGCCGCCGGTGCGCTGCCGGGCGTGATCTGGCTGGGCGGGGTGATGGCGGTGGTGCTGTTCCCGCTGCTGGCGGCGGTATCGATCTGGCTGTACGTACTGATATTTATCTTCACCGGGCTGTGGTTCGCGTACTATTGCCTGGATGCGCTGGCGCGGTTGCGCGCGCAAACAGTGCTTGAATAAGGAGTAGGCTATGGCAATCGGACTCATCATTATTGGCGACGAAATTCTATCCGGGCGGCGGGTCGACCAGCATTTTCCGAAAGTGCTGCAAATGCTGACCGCGCGCGGGCTCAAGCTGGGCTGGGCCGAGATTCTGCCGGATGATCCGGCGCGCATCACCGCCACGCTGAAGCGCACCTTCGCCAGTGATGACATCGTGTTTTGCTGCGGCGGCATCGGCGCCACGCCGGACGACCACACCCGCCAGGCCGCGGCCGACGCGCTGGGCCTGCCGCTGGCGCTGCACGAGCAGGGCAAGCGCAACATCCAGCAGCGCATCCTGCAGATGGCGCAGGAGGCCGGCCAGCAGGCCGATCTGAATTCAGCCGAGAATCTGCACCGCCTCAAAATGGCAGAGTTCGCCGAGGGCGCGGCGCTGATCCCTAATCCGTATAACAACATCGCCGGCTTCGCGCTGCGCCAGCATTACTTCGTGCCGGGCTTCCCGGTGATGGCGTGGCCGATGATCGAATGGGTGCTGGACCACCACTACGCCGACCTGTTCAACCGCGAGCCGCATCTGGAGCAGTCGGTGCTGGTATACGAGACCGCCGAATCGGCGCTGACGCCGCTGATGGTGGCGATCGAGCAGCAATTCCCGCGCGTCAAAGTGTTCAGCCTGCCCAGCGTGGGCGATGCGCAGACGCGCCGCCATATCGAGCTGGGCGTCAAAGGCGAGCCGGTCCAAACCGCCACTGCTTTCATTCAATTGTGCGACGAGTTGCGCAGACTCAATGTAGAGTTCAGCAACACCTAATCCGTCTTGATCACGGCGGGCAGAAGCGGCGTTCCCCCATCCGGGAGAACGCCGTTGTTTTTTTGCGAAAAAAGAAGCGCGCAGTAAATTTATTGTGCGTCCGCTCCGGTTGGCGGCACGCTGATGTGGTGCAATGGAAGCTAGTAAGTTTGATTGAACATCGACCGGTTTGAATCATATGTTAAGCAATCGTCGTTTCCGCCGGCCCCGTATCGTTGTCCGCGCAGTGCGCAAATTGCGTGCAGGCGCGGCAGCATTTGGTTATCGCCGCAAACGCCACCTGCGGGTGGTGCCTCCTCCTACTCCCGAACAAACTGAAGCCCATCTGGCGCAGGCGCAAATGGATCCGCCGCTACCGCCTGACGCGGGCGCGCCCAGAAAGAGCAAGCGCTCGCGCAATGCCTTGTTGCTGGTGCTGTTGGTCGGCGTCTCGTTTGCGATCTGGTGGGGCTATCAGGAAACCCGCAGCTCAGCCATGCAGGCGCGCGTGTTCAGCGATCTCGCCAGCAAGATGACCTACAAGATGGGCAACGGGCCGAGCAAGTCGATCCGCTTCCCGCACGACAGCCCGTATGACGAGCGGCTGGGCTATGCCGGTCTGCCGGATTACATCGGCAAGCTGAGCCAGCGCGACTACCAGGTGGCGGCGCAGGTGCGCATCTCGCCCAAGATGGCGGAACTGGTCGACATGGGCGTGTTCGCCACCTACCACGAGAAGACCAAGACCGGCCTGACGATCTACGATTGCCGCGCGCAGGAATTGTTTGCCGCCAGCTATCCGGAACGCATCTACAACAAGTTCGAGGCGGCGCCGCCGGTGCTGGTCAGCAGCCTGCTGTTCATTGAAAACCGCGAGCTGCTGGACAACACCTATCCGAAGCGCAATCCGGCGGTGGAATGGGACCGTCTGGGCAAGGCGGTGCTGGAAAAGACTGCCAGCGCGGTGGCCGGCGGTCATCGCGCGGCTGGCGGCAGCACGCTGGCGACGCAGATCGAAAAGTATCGCCACTCGCCGGAAGGCCGCACCGGCTCGATGAAGGACAAGCTGCAGCAGATGGTGTCGGCCAGCCTGCGCTCCTATCAGGACGGCACCGACACTTCCAAGGCGCGGCGCCGCATCGTCATCGATTACCTGAACACGGTGCCGCTGTCGGCCAAGCCCGGCTATGGCGAAGTGAACGGCATCGGCGATGGCATGTGGGTGTGGTATGGCCGCCCATTTGACGAGGTCAACCGTCGTCTCAACGGCAAGCTGGACAATCCGGACGCGCAAACCGCGCTGGTCTACAAGGAAGCGCTGAGCCTGATGATCGCGCAACGCCGTCCCAGCTACTACCTGGGCGATGGCGCGGCGGATCTGGATGTGCTGGCCAACAGCCACCTGCGGATTCTGGCCACCGATGGCGCCATCACGCCGGCGATGCGCGACATGGCGCTGAAACAGACGCTGCATCCAGCGGCCGGCAACGGCCTGCAATTGGCGCCGCCGCAGACCTTCGTCAGCCGCAAGGCGTCGAACGCGATCCGCAACCATCTGGCCAATCTGCTGGGCGACAACCGCATGTACAACCTGGACCGGCTGGACCTGACCGTGGTCAGCACGCTGGACGCGCAGGCGCAGACCGCCGTCACGCAAGTGCTGCGCGATTTGCGCGACCCGGAAAAGGCCAAGGCCGCCGGCCTGACCGGCAAGGGCATGCTGGGCAATGGTGATCCGGCCAATGTGGTGTACAGCTTCACCTTGCTGGAGAAGGGCGAGCAGAACAATCTGCTGCGGCTGCAGACCGACAACTTCGACCAGCCGCTGGACATCAACGAAGGCGCCAAGCTGGACCTGGGCTCGACCGCCAAGCTGCGCACGCTGATCAGCTATCTGGACATCATGGACCAGATGCACAAGAAATACGCCGGCATGGACAACGCCGCGCTGTCGCAGGTGCGGGTCGATCCGCAGGACAAACTGACGCAGTGGGCGCTGGAGTACTTCAAGGGGCTGCCGCTGGACAAGCGCGAACTGACGCCGATGCTGAACGCGGCCATGGAGCGCAAGTATTCCGGCAATCCGGGCGAGGGCTTCTTCACCGGCGGCGGGCTGCACCACTTCGGCAACTTCTCGAAGGAAGACAACTTCAAGATCCTGACCGTGACCGAAGCGCTGCGCCATTCGACCAACCTGGTGTTCGTGCGGCTGATGCGCGACGTCGCCAAGTACTATATGTTCTCGAATCCGGGCTCGTCGGCTTCGCTGCTGTCGGATGCCGACGATCCGCGCCGCGCGGTGTATCTGGCGCGCTTCGCGGACAAGGAAGGCAAGGAATTCCTGGCGCGCTTCTATGCCAAGTACAAGGGCAAGCAACCGGGCGAGCTGGACGACATCCTGCTGGCCAACATCCGCAGTACGCCGGTGCGGCTGGCGGTGATTTACCGCACCGTGTATCCGGAGGCGACGGCGGAACAGTTTGCCGCCTTCCTCAAGCAGCATCTGCCATCGCAGAACGAGGTGCCGGAAGACCGCGTGGCCAAGCTGTATGAACAGTACGCGATCGACAACTGGTCGCTGGCCGATCGCGGCTATCTGGCCAGCGTGCATCCGCTGGAACTGTGGATGGCGGCTTATCTGCGCCAGCATCCGGGCGCCACCTTGAGCCAGATGACGGCGGCCAGCGAGAAGGAGCGTCAGGACGTCTACCAGTGGCTGTTCAAAACCCATCGCAAGCATGCGCAGGACAAACGTATCGCCGGCCTGATCGAGGTGGAAGGCTTCATGGAAATCCACAAACAGTGGAAGAAGATGGGCTATCCGTTCGAATCGCTGGTGCCGTCGTATGCCACCACGCTGGGCGCCTCGGCCGACCGGCCGGCGGCGCTGGCCGAGATGATGGGGATTATCGTCAACGGCGGCGTGCGCAAGAGCTCGCAGCGCGTGACCTCGCTGCACTTCGCCAAGGGAACGCCGTATGAAACCGTGGTGACCAAGGCGCCGCCGACCAGCAACGAGCAGGTGATCGCGCCGGAAGTGGCGCGGGTGGTGGCCGACGCGATTCGCGGCGTGGTGTCGGACGGTACCGCCAAGCGCGCCAAGGCGGCGTTTGTGGCGGCCGATGGCACGGTGATTCCGGTTGGTGGCAAGACCGGTACCGGCGACCAGCGCTTCGACGTGTATGCGGCCGGCGGCCGGCTGATTGAGTCGCGTTACGTCAACCGTTCGGCCACGTTTGTGTTCAACATCGGCGAGCGCTTCTTTGGTTCGATGACGGCTTATGTGCATGGGCCGGAATCGAAGAACTACGACTTCACCAGCGCGCTGCCGGTGCAATTGCTGGTGGTGCTGGCCCCGACGCTGATGCCGCTGATCGAGCCGCATCCGGTGGCCAAGCCAGGCGCCGTGCCGCCGGCGGTGGTGCTGCGGACTGGTGGACAGCCGGGCAACATGGCCGCTGCGCCGACTGCGCCGACTGCGCCACTGCGCGCTTGCGGCGGCTAACCGTCGTCGTCCCCGCCGGCGCGGGGACGACGGTTCCGCTTGCATAGTTGCTGATTTCTTGGCAATGTGTGTGCCCATGAAACCTATGCGCCATCACATGACCAAGATCCTCAAATTCACCCAGTTCTCGATCCGGGATCTGCTGGTTGCCGCCGCGCCCACCGTGCTGACCATCATCGGGGTTTGTTTGCTGGCCTATTGGGTGGTCGACCCGGCGCCGCCGCGCACCGTGCGGCTGGGCACCGGCCAGGAAAACTCGGCCTATGAAGACTTCGGCAAAAAATACGCTGCCGCGCTGTCCAAGCACGGCGTCAAGGTTTCGCTGGTGCCATCGGCCGGCTCCAGCGAAAACCTGCGCAACCTGAAGGAAGGCAAGGTCGACATCGCCTTCGTGCAGAGCGGCTCCACCAACGAAGAGGCGGCCGAGCGCGAAGGACTGTCGTCGCTGGGCAGCCTGTTTGTCGAACCGTTGTGGCTGTTCCTGCGCGAAGAGAAGGGCAAACCGCCGATCACCCAACTGACCCAGCTGCGCGGCAAGAAAATCAACTACGGCCCGAAAGGCTCGGGCTCGCCACGGCTGCTGCGTCAGATCCTGGAATTGAACGGCGTCGAAAAGGATGACGTGCAGCGTTTCGGCCTGGCCAACACGCCGGCCACGGTGGAGCTGCTGGAAGGTCGTATCGACGGCCTGGTGTTCACCTCGGCGCCGGAAGCGCCGCTGATCCAGATGCTGCTGCAAACGCCAGGCATCAAACTGTTCGACTTCAGCCAGGCCGAAGCCTATGCGCGCAAGCTGCCGTTCCTGACCCATGTCACGCTGCCGCAGGGCATCGTCGACCTGGGGCGCAACATCCCGGCCGAAGACTACAGCCTGATCGCGCCGACCGCCACCCTGGTCAGCCGCGAAGACCTGCATCCGGCGCTGGTGGACTTGTTCGTGCAGGCGGCGGCCGGCATTCATGGCGGCGCCGGCTGGTTCCAGCAGCAGGGCCAGTTCCCGTCGGCCAAATATTCTGAAATCCCGGTCGATGCCGAAGCGGCCAAGTTCTACAAGAGCGGCCCGCCATTCCTGCAGCGCTACATGACCTTCTGGCTGGCCAACTTCTTCGACCGCATGTGGGTGCTGGTGGTGGCGCTGGGCGCGCTAATCCTGCCGCTGTCGAAAGTGGTGCCGCCGATCTACGTGTGGCGCATCCGCTCGCGCGTCTACAAATGGTATGGCCAGCTGCGCCTGGTGGAGCAGAAAGTGGAAGACGCGCCAGCGGACACGCGCATGCAAGTGTATGAAGAACAGCTCAAGCGGCTGACCGAGATTGAAGAGCTGGTCAACCAGGTCTCGATCCCGCTATCGTTTGCGGACGGCTTGTACGGCTTGCGCAGCCACATACAATTCGTGCGCAAGCGCATCCTGTTCCTGATGGACGAAGCCGCGCCGGCCAGCGAGGCGGTGCCGGTTTAGGCGCCTAGCCAGGGCAGGCCGTCGTGGCACCAGCCGTTGAGGTTTTTGCGGTGGCCGTGCTCGTCCTTCTCGCCTTCGAAACCGCCCAGGATGTCGAAGCAGTGCTGGTAGCCGTGTTCGGACGCCAGCGTGGCTGCACCACGCGAGCGCACGCCGCTGCGGCACAGGAACAGCAACACCTGGTCTTTGCGCGCCACCGAGTTCAATTGTTCGATAAACGCGTGGTTGGCGACGCCGCCCGGATAGGTGCTCCATTGCACCGCACCATGTTGGGCGTCCGGAATGGCCACCCGGCCCACCCAGTCGCGCTCGGCGTTGGTGCGCACGTCGATGATCTTGACGGCGTTTTCCAGGCCGATTAATTCATACGCTTCCTGCGGCGTCACCGCGCCTTCATAGGCCCAATCACGGCTGCGGCTGCGGGCCTGGGCGAGGATCTCATCTATTTTGCTCATAGGGTGTTCCGGTTGTAAGTTTAAGTTTATTATATGGCGTCCGCGCAAGCCCGCGACCCGGATGCACCAAAACCATGCGCTTTTCAAAAAATATCCTAAAACGCACTCATAAGGTGCAAAATGTGAGAAACGCACTAAAGCGGTGCGAGCTTGATCTGCTGTAAATTTGGGCACTTAGACTCGCTGGTGCATTTTAGATTCATTTTGCCTGCGAGTTCAAAGACGCTACCAACATATCGATATACGTTTAGGGCTGGCACGGATACTGCTTATTGACCTCTCACGAGTTCCACATATTCCCTTTAGGAGATACGCATGGCAATTACGGCCGCAGAAGTTTTGAAAATGGTCCAGGAAAACGAAGTCAAATTCGTTGATTTCCGCTTCGCAGATACCCGTGGTAAAGAACAGCACGTCACCGTGCCTGTGTCGGCTTTCGACATCGACAAGTTTGAATCGGGTCACGCGTTCGACGGTTCCTCGATCGCCGGCTGGAAAGGTATTGAAGCATCGGACATGATTCTGCTGCCGGATCCAAACACCGCGCGCATCGACCCATTCATGGAAGAGACCACGCTGTTCATGCAGTGCGACGTGATCGAGCCAGCTGACGGCAAGGGCTACGACCGCGACCCACGCTCCATCGCCAAGCGCGCTGAAGCCTACCTGAAAGCCTCGGGCATCGGCGATACCGCCTACTTCGGCCCAGAGCCAGAATTCTTCATCTTCGACAGCGTGCGCTGGAAGATCGACATGTCCGGTTGCTTCGTTAAAGTGGATTCGGACGAAGCTTCGTGGTCGACCGACAAGGAAATCGAAGGCGGCAACAGCGGCCATCGTCCAACCGTCAAGGGCGGCTACTTCCCAGTGCCTCCAGTGGACAGCTTCCAGGACATGCGTTCGGAAATGTGCCTGATCCTGGAATCGCTGGGCATCCCGGTTGAAGTGCACCACCACGAAGTGGCTGGCGCCGGCCAAAACGAAATCGGCACCAAGTTCTCGACCCTGGTTGAGCGCGCCGACTGGACCCAGAACCTGAAATACGTGGTGTGGAACGTGGCGCACAGCTACGGCAAAACCGCTACCTTCATGCCGAAACCTATCGTTGGCGACAACGGTTCGGGCATGCACGTGCACCAGTCGATCTGGAAAGACGGCAAAAACCTGTTCGCTGGCGATGGCTATGCCGGCCTGTCGGAAGAAGCGCTGTTCTACATCGGCGGCATCATCAAGCACGCTAAAGCACTGAACGCGATCACCAACCCAGGCACCAACTCGTACAAGCGTCTGGTGCCAGGCTACGAAGCTCCAGTGAAACTGGCGTACTCGGCGAAAAACCGTTCGGCTTCGATCCGTATTCCGCACGTCGCCAATCCAAAAGGCCGTCGTATCGAAACCCGTTTCCCAGATCCACTGGCCAACGTCTACCTGTGCTTCTCGGCGCTGCTGATGGCTGGTCTGGACGGTATCCAGAACAAGATTCACCCAGGCGAAGCTGCGTCGAAAGACCTGTACCACCTGCCGCCAGAAGAAGATGCACTGATCCCAACCGTCTGCGCATCGCTGGAAGAAGCACTGGACAACCTGAACAAAGACCGCGAGTTCCTGACCCGTGGCGGCGTGTTCAGCGATTCGATGATCGATGCTTACATCGAACTGAAAATGCAAGACGTACAGCGCATGCGCATGACCACTCACCCAGCTGAGTTCGACATGTACTACTCGCTGTAATCACTGCGCGCCGGCCGGTCCGGCGCCATGATGAAGTCAAGAACGCGGGGCAGGCTGTGCTTTCCCCGCGTTTTTATTTGGATGCTGTATATTCGGGATGGATAGTTTCCCACCCACGGATTACGAATGACAACGAGTTTGAAACTGAGTGTGTTGCTGGCGCTGGCAGTCACCGGCGCGGCGCACGGGCAGGGCGTGATTTACAAATGCCAGCCGCCTGGCGGCAGTGTGGAGTTCACGGATATTAACCGTGGCAGTTATTGCAAGCCGATGGATTTGCCGGGCATGACGGTGCCGGCGCCGCCGCGCCGCACGGCGCCATCGCCCCGCAATGCCCAGCCGGTGGCGACGCCGGGCGAGTTCCCGCGCGTCGACAGCGCCGAGCAAAAGGCGCGCGACAACGACCGCCGCGCCATACTTGAAGAAGAGTTGAAGAACGAGCAGCAGAAGCTGACCGAGCTGCGCCGCGAATACAACAACGGCGAGCCGGAACGACGCGGCGACGAACGCAACTACGCCAAATACCAGGAACGGGTGGCGACGCTGCGCGACAGCATCAGCCGCTCGGAAAAGAATATCGATGCCTTGAAACGTGAGATCGCAAATATCCGATGACGAGTTTACTATGAGCCTGGTGAGTAATATCGCGGCCCGCGCGGCGGCCGCCATCAACCGTCCGCCGGCACTGGCCGGCCTGGAACTGCTGGCTTCGGCCGTGGTGCTGTTGGATGCGCAAGGCCACATCGCCTACGCCAACGCGGCGGCCGAAAACCTGCTGGAAAACTCGCTGAAGGCGCTGTCGCGCCAGACGCTGAGCGCGCAATTCCTCAATCCCGAAGAGCTGGACCACATCTGCACGCAGGCGCGCGCCCACAAGTTTTCCAACCTGCGTCAGGATCTGACGCTGGAACGCGCCGGCCGCGAGCCGCTGCATGTGCACAGCATTGTGTCGGCGCTGGACGAGCCGGCCGGCCATGTGCTGATCGAGTTGCGCGAGCATCTGCAGCATCTGAAGCTGGACCGCGAGGAACGCATCCTCGACCAGAGTCAGGTCAACAAGGAGCTGATCCGCAACCTGGCGCACGAGATCAAGAATCCGCTGGGTGGCATCCGTGGCGCCGCGCAGTTGCTGGAGATGGAGCTGCCGGGCGCGCACGCGGTGCAGCTGCGCGAATACACCCAGGTCATTATCAAGGAAGCCGACCGCCTGCAAACGCTGGTCGATCGCCTGCTGGCGCCGCATCGCCGGCCGCACATCGTGGGCGACGTCAACATCCACGAAGTGCTGGAGCGGGTGCGTAGCCTGATGCTGGCCGAGTTCCCGTCCGGCCTGACCATCTTGCGCGATTACGATGCCTCGATTCCCGAGTTCCGCGGCGACAAAGAGCAGCTGATTCAGACCGTGCTGAATATCGCGCACAACGCGGCGCAAGCGCTGTCGGCGCAGATCGATGCCGGCGATGCGCAAATCGTTTTCAAGACGCGGGTGGCGCGTCAGGTCACGCTGGCCAAGGTTCGCTACGGGCTGGCATTAGACTTGCATATCATTGACAATGGACCGGGTATCGCACCGCAAATCCGTGACCGCATCTTCTACCCACTGGTCTCAGGCAGGGAGGGCGGCAGCGGACTGGGCTTGACGCTGGCACAGACCTTCGTGCAACAGCACATGGGCGTGATCGAGTGCGAAAGCCGGCCTGGATTTACGGACTTCCGTATCTTGCTGCCGCTGCCATAAGCCGTGGTTGGCCAAGCCGGACCGTGTCCCTTGATAGACGATCCATCGCGGAACTAAAGAAAACACATGAAGCCAATCTGGATAGTAGACGACGACGAATCGATCCGCTGGGTACTGGAAAAAGCATTAGCCAGGGAAAATCTGGCCACGAAAAGTTTTGCCAACGCGCGCGATGCCATCGCCGCGCTGGAGTTCGAGACGCCGCAGGTGCTGGTGTCCGACATCCGCATGCCGGGTGACTCCGGCCTCGACTTGCTGCAGCTGGTGAAATCGCGCTTCCCAGGGCTGCCGGTCATCATCATCACCGCCTTCTCCGACCTGGATTCCGCCGTGGCGGCATTCCAGGGCGGCGCCTTTGAATACCTGGCCAAGCCGTTCGACATCGACAAGGCTGTCGAGCTGATCCGGCGCGCGCTGGACGAGAGCCTGCGCGAAACCAGCGTCGAATCAGGACCGGCCGAAACGCCGGAAATCCTCGGCCAGGCGCCGGCCATGCAGGAAGTCTTTCGCGCGATCGGTCGCCTCTCTCAATCGAACGTGACGGTGCTGATCACCGGCGAATCCGGCTCCGGTAAAGAGTTGGTGGCGCGCGCGCTGCACAAGCATTCGCCGCGCGCCTCGCAGCCCTTCATCGCGCTGAATACGGCAGCAATACCGAAAGACTTGCTGGAATCCGAATTGTTCGGTCACGAGCGCGGCGCCTTCACCGGCGCGCAAACCACGCGTCGCGGCCGCTTTGAGCAGGCCGAGAACGGCACGCTGTTCCTGGACGAGATCGGCGACATGCCGTTCGATCTGCAGACGCGCTTGTTGCGGGTGCTGTCGGATGGTCATTTCTACCGCGTCGGCGGCCATCAACCGCTGAAGGCCAATGTGCGCGTGATCACGGCGACGCACCAGAATCTGGAGCAGCGCGTGCGCGAAGGGCTGTTCCGCGAGGACTTGTATCACCGCTTGAACGTGATTCGCCTGCGCCTGCCCAGTTTGAGGGAGCGCCGCGAGGACATCCCTATTTTGGTGCGTCACTTCCTGGTGCAAAGTGCCAAACAGCTGGGCGTGGAAGCCAAGCGCATGAGCGACGCCGCGCTGCAGTTCCTGTGCAGCCTGGAGTTGCCGGGTAATGTGCGTCAGCTGGAAAACCTGTGCAACTGGATCACTGTGATGGCGCCTGGCCAGACGGTGGAAGTCAAGGATCTGCCGATCGAGCTGACGCAGGAAAAGAGCAGCGCTTCGCCCGGCGCGATGGCGCTGGCCTCGGCCGCGTCGGCCGACAGCTTCAGCACGCAACAGCATCACGGCACCGTCAATCCGTTGGCGGCCGAGCATGCGAACGGCGCCAGCGCGCCGGACGCCTGGCTGGATCTGCTGGAAGCGCAAGCCGCCAGCATGCTCAGCGGTGGTCAGCAGGAAGTGATGGCGGTGCTGGGCCGGCAATTTGAGTCGGCGCTGATCCGCACCGCGCTCAAGCACACGCATGGCCGCA
The DNA here is from genome assembly GCF_009674535.1 of Duganella guangzhouensis. Taxonomy (GTDB): domain Bacteria; phylum Pseudomonadota; class Gammaproteobacteria; order Burkholderiales; family Burkholderiaceae_D; genus Rugamonas; species Rugamonas guangzhouensis. Next base: position 224,556 of record NZ_WKJK01000007.1, on the reverse strand, counting down.
AGAACGACGCGGCGGTGCGGCTGGGCATCGGCCGCAACACCATCACCCGCAAGATCGCCGAACTCGGCATCGACGGCGCCAAGGACGACTAGTCGCCGCGCCGGACCGCCGGGTCCGATTGGCCGTTCGCGAAGGCGCCCGTGATGGGCGCCTTTTTTTACATCAGTGCGAGCGCGTCGGCGCCGGCGGCAATCCGCAGCGGCGCGGCGGCATCGGTCGCGGCGCGCCAGATCGCCTCCGCCACATCCTGCGCCTGCGTGACTGCTTCGGTGGCGGCCGCCCATTCGGCAAACACGCTTTGCGTCAGCGCTGCATAGGCGTCATGCGTCTGCAAGCGGTCGCGGGCGTTGGCGCCAAAGCTGGTGTCCGGCGCACGCCCCGGCAGCACGATGTGGGTGCGGATATTGAACGGCCGCAGTTCCAGCGCCACTGTTTCGGTAAACGCATCCAGCGCCGCCTTGCTGGCAGTGTAGACCGCCAGCAGCGGCAGCGCTTTCAGCGTCACGGCGGAAGTGACGTTGATGATGATGCCGTCACGCCGCTGGCGGAATTGCGGCAGCACGGCTTGCGTCATGGCGATCGCGCCCAGGGTGTTGGTCTCGAACACCTCACGCGCCGTGCCCATGTCGGCGCCTTCCAGCGCACCCAGCATGCCGATGCCGGCGTTATTGACCAGCACATCGACCGGGCCGGCGGCGGCGATCAGGCGTTCGATGCTGGCGGCGTCGCTCACATCCAGCGGCAGCACGCGCGCGCCTGGCAGTAAGTCGGCACGCGGCGTGCGCATGGTGGCGATCACTTGCCAGTCGCGCTGCAGAAAATAGCGCGCGGTTTCCAGGCCAAAGCCGGACGAACAGCCGGTAATCAGGATGGTTTTCATACAAAGTTCCTTTACGGTTGGGGTACTTGACTGTAGTTCAGCATGTCCGGACTTGCTACAATAGGAAGTCCATAATTCTTTAGCCAAAGTCCAAAGATGATTGATCCCTTAGCCGAAGTGGTGACGCTGCTGCAGCCGCGCGCCCGCTTCTCCAAAGTCGTTGGCGGTTCCGGCGCCTGGCGGGTGCGGCGTTCGCATCAGGGGGAACCGTTCTATTGCGTGGTGCTGGAGGGCGAGAGCCGGCTGGTGGTCGCGGGACGGGAGCCGCTGGCGCTGCGGCAGGGCGACTTTGTGCTGATCCCCGAATCGCACGACTTTGCGATGACCAGCGTACAGCCGCCGCCCGAGCGCGCGCCCGATGCCGCGCCGGTGCAACTGGCACATGGCGAGTGGCGTCTGGGCGATACCGATGGGCCGGCGCAGACTGTGCTGCTGGTGGGACATTGCGCCTTTGACGCGCCGGATGCGGCGCTGCTGGTCGCGCTGCTGCCGCAGCTGATCCACGTGCGCGGCGAGCAGCGGCTGGCCACACTGGTGCAACTGGTCGGCGGCGAGTCGCGCGCGCAGCGGCCAGGGCGGGAGCTGGTGTTGGCGCATTTGCTGGAGGTGCTGTTGATTGAAGCCTTGCGATCGGCCGCTGTCAGCGCCGGCTCGCCGGGACTGCTGCGCGGACTGGCCGATGAACGGCTGGCGCAGGCCTTGCGCTGCATGCACGAGGAGATGGCGCGGCCATGGACTGTGGTGCAACTGGCCAGGCAGGCGGCGTTGTCACGCTCGGCATTCTTCGAGCGCTTCAGCGCCGCGGTCGGTGTGGCGCCGATGGCGTATCTGCTGCGTTGGCGCATGGCGCAGGCCCGGCAACTGCTGCGCCGGCGCTGCAGCGTGGCTGAGGTGGCGCAGCGCGTCGGCTATGGTTCGTCCAGCGCGTTCAGCGTGGCGTTCACGCGCCATGTCGGGCTGCCGCCCGCACGCTATGCCGCAGCCGTTTAAGGTAAGCTCGGCCCTGATGAAAGTTCTTTTTATGGATTGCGTATGCTGATTAATTGTGTGGCCTATCAGGATGGTAAAAAACTGGCCGACATCCCGGTCGAAGATATCAGCGAATATATCGAGCAGCCGGAAACCTTTGTGTGGGTGGCGCTGCGCGATGCTCAGCCCGATGAGCTGGCCCAGATGCAGGAGGAATTCGGCCTGCACGAACTGGCGGTGGAAGATGCCAGCCGTGGTCATCAACGGCCCAAGATCGAGGAGTATGGCGATTCGCTGTTTGTGGTGGTGAAGACCATCGAGTGCCATCAGGGCGAGGTGGTGGTGGGCGAGGTCGATATTTTCGTCGGCCAGGATTATGTGCTGTCTTCGCGTGACGGCAATAGCCAGCAGGGCTTCCTGGGCGTGCGTGCGCGCGCCGAGAAGGAGCCGCACATGTTGCGTCTCGGTCCGGCCTTCGTGCTGTATGCGCTGATGGACGCGGTGGTCGATCGTTATTTCCCGGTGCTGGATATGCTGGAGACCGAGCTGGAAAAGATTGAGGACCTGATCTTTACTCAGGGCCAGCAGCGCGACAATATTCAGCGTCTGTATCAGCTGAAGAGCAAGGTCACCATCGTGCGTCACGTGGTGGGGCCGTTGATGGAGGCGGTCGGCCGGCTGCACGGCGGTCGCGTGCCGTCGATGTGCACCGAGACGCAGGAATACTTCCGCGACGTGCATGACCATCTGCACCGCATCAGCACCTCGCTGGACGGCATTCGCGACACCATCGCGACCGCGATTCAGGTCAATCTGTCGATGGTGGCGATTGAGGAAAGTGAAGTGAACAAGCGGCTGGCGGCGTGGGCGGCGATCTTCGCGATCGTCACCGCGTTTGCCGGGCTGTGGGGCATGAATTTCAAATACATGCCGGAGCTGGATTGGAAGTTTGGTTACCCGATGGCGATTGCCATCATGGTTGGTGTGTGCCTGTACCTGCACCGGCGCTTCAAGAAAGCTGGTTGGCTATAAAAAAATCCCCGGACCAGCCGGGGATTTTTTATACCTTCAACTGATTAGAAGTTGTAGGTGGCGCGTACGTAGAAGGTACGGCCGGTTGGGTCGGTGTAACGTGGATCGTAGCCAACCTGGAAGTTGCTGGTCTGGTACGACAGCGGTGGATTGCGGTCGAACAGATTGCGCACGCCAGCGGTCAGGGTCAGATTCTGCATCGCTTCATACGAACCATAGGTATCCCAGGTGGTGTACGAAGCTACGCGGTGATCGGCCACTTCAGCGTCTTCACCGTTGTAGTCCTGGTAGCCCGATTTGTAGTGACCGGTCAGACCCGCACCGTACTTGCCCTTGCTCCAGTTGACGTTCAGGGTGTTCTGCCAGCGGAAGATCGGACCGTCACCCGAGTACACGCCTACGCGCTGGTGCATTTCATCGCCAGCGAAGTTCTGGTACTCATACTTGTGTACCCAGGTGGCGTTGTCGCTGAAGGTGAAGCTGCCGTAGTCCTTGGTGCGCAGACGGTAGTTGGCCGACAGGTCGATACCGTTGGTGTTGACGTCGCCCAGATTCTGGGTACGCAGGTCCAGGTAGCCGCAGGTCAGCGGGTTAGGGCACAGCGAGCCGTCGGTTGCCAGGTCGCCCGAAGCATTACGGATGATGTGCGAAGCAAACAGTTCTGGGTGAGCCAGCACGTCGCTATCGGTCAGGGTGCCGATCTGGTTGGTCAGACGAATCGACCAGAAGTCCGCGCCCACCGACAGGTTCTTGATTGGTTCCCACATCACGCCGAAGGTGGCGTTCTTCGAACGTTCCGGGCTCAGGTTGGTCGAACCACCGGTCAGTACCTGGAACTGCTGGCTGCAGTTGGCGTTGGCTGGCTTGCCTGGCGCTGCGGTGCCGCCTGGGCAGTTGACTGGATCGTTCAGGGTGCTGGCGCCGTTGGTGTAAGCGTTGCCGGCGTACAGGTCATACAGCGAAGGCGCGCGGAAGCCCTTCGAGAACGAGCCGCGTACCAGCAGGTCGCCGGTTGGACGGTAGTTGAACGAGAACTTAGGATTGGCGGTGTGGCCGAAGTCGCTGTATTTGTCGTAACGCACTGCGGCGGTCACGTCCAGGTTCTTCAGCACCGGCACGTTCAGTTCCGAGAAGAACGCGGAAACGTTACGCGAGCCCGAGTTCAGGGTGTCTGGGTCGATACCGGTCGACGCTACCACTTTGGCGGCGAAGTCGGTGTTGGCAGCCATGCGGAAGTCCTGGTGCTCGTACTGCGCGCCGACTGCCAGACCGGCCTGATGACCGGTGCTGAACCAGTCGCCCACTTCACGGCTGAACTTGAGGTCCGCGCCCTTGTTGGTGCCCTTGGCGTTCATGATGTTGCCGTTCAGCGCAGCGCTGTTCAGCAGCGCGGTACCGGCGGCGTCTTGGGCGCCGAACGGGTTGATGATGCCGTTCATCACGCCAGCAGAAATGATGTCACCATTGCTGTAGCCGAACAGGTTTTCACGCACCTTGTTTTCGTTGTAGGTGACCGCGCCTTCGTAGTCCCAGCCTGCGACCACGCCTTTGAGCGACACCACCAGGCGGTTCTGCTTGTTGATGTTTTCATCGCGACGCGAGCCGTTCGGCAGATCGCGCCATTTGGCGACCACGTAGCCTGGCTTCAGACCATCGACCAGCGAGCCGGCTTCGGTCATGTAGGTCGGATCGATGCCAGCCGCGCTAGGGAAGTACGGGTTGGCCGAGCCGTCGGTGCGGGTGCTGTTGACGTACAGGTTACCGTAAGGAACCGGCGCGATCGCGGTCTGCACTTTGCTCTGGGTCGACAGCAACTCGACGCCCAGTTCGTGGTTTTCATTGATCTTGAAGGTACCGCGGATCAGGCCGGTGGTGCGCTCGCTCTTTGGCACGTAGTCCACGTATGGCGAGGTGCTCATGTAGCAAGTGGTGGCGTTGCCTGGCACCAGGTTGTCGCCGGCGGTGCAATCAGGCGCGGCCGGGTTGCCGCTGGCGTTCGAACCTTGCGACCAGTTCGCTGGATACGGCGACGACGACAGGCCACCGAAGAAGCGGCGGTTGTAATCGCGCTGGGTACCGCTGATGCGGTGCTGTTCCTGATGGTCAACCACGGCGAAGATGTTGAAGCCGTTCTTGTCCAGATCGCCCCAGCCGTAGCCGGCGTTGAAGTTGTTGGCGGAACCGCCAGCGTGTTGCGGCGAGTCGGCGCCCAGGGTGATGGTGCCGCCCTGGTAGTCTTTCTTGGTGATGAAGTTGATCACACCGCCGACGGCGTCGGAACCGTACAGCGAGGAAGCGCCGTCACGCAGCACTTCAACGCGCTCCAGCGCGGCGAATGGGATCATGTTCAGGTCGGGTGCCGAGCTGTCGAAGGCATTGTTGCCCAGACGACGGCCGTTCAGCAGGACCAGGGTCTTGTTCTGGCCGATGCCGCGCAGGTCGGCGAAGGCTGCGCCGCCGGTGCTGGAACCAACCGATTGGCTGGTGCCCTGGCTGGCTTGCGCCACGCTCAGGTTGGCCATCACTTGCTCGATGGTGGTAATGCCTTCCTTCTTCAGGTCGTCCATTTTCACCACGGTAACAGGCACGGCAGTCTCAGCGTCGATACGCTTGATTGCCGAACCGGTAATTTCAACACGCTGGATAGGGGCGTTGTCCTGGGCGAATGCCGGTTGTGCCAGCATCAGCGCCGCGCCGCTGGCGAACATCAGGCGCAGCGAACGCGACAATGCGGTTTCGATCATCATTGATTCAAACTCCTTGGGGGCTTACTTGTTGCTTTGTTATTGAAACTTACATTATGAATAATCTACAAATGAAATTATTCAAGGGAAGCTATCTGACCACCGCAGCCCAAGGACGGTCAATTGTGGGTCTGTAACAGCTTTGAAATAAACAACACTTTCTGCGGTTTTTAAGGGAAATTTCGCGTTTTTTACATAGATATACAAAGTTTTCGATAAATTATGCGTAAAACGTGGTATGAGACCGTGGAATATTTAACTGGGTTCAGCGCGGATAATAACGTTACAATGAGACCACTTAGCGAGCTGGAGCCGGCCATGAGCGAGGACAAACAGGCAGCGCCGTTGTTTGATGCAAATCAGGGAAAGGTATTGGCGGAGGCCGCGCTGCGGTCGATTACGGCCTCGACGGCGCGGGTGCGCGGCGACGACTTTCTGCGCATCCTGGTGCGCGACCTGGCGCGGGCGCTGGATGTCACCTACGTGATCGCCGGCCGCGTGATCGAGCTTGACGACGGCGACCAGGGCATCCGCACGCTGGCGGTGTGGGGCGGCGCCGACTACCTGCCGAATATGGACTACAGCCTGCGCCACACGCCGTGCCAGGACGTCACCGAACAATGCATGTGCTTTCACGGCAGCGGCATCCAGGCCGACTATCCGCAGGACAGCTTGCTGGTCGACATGCGGGCCGAGAGCTATATCGGCTTGCCGATGATCGATACCGAGGGGCAGGTGCTGGGCATCCTGTCCGCCATTGACACCAAACCGATGTCCGAGGATACCCGGCTGCTGGCGCTGTCGCTGCTATCGATCTTTGGCGCGCGCGGCGCCGCCGAGCTGCAGCATCAGGACCGCGAGCAGCAGCTGGAAAGCAAGGTCCAGCGCCGCACCGAGGCGCTGCTGGCGGCCCAGGCCACGCTGGTGGAGCAGGAAAAGCTGGTGGCGCTGGGCGCGTTGGTGGCCGGCGTGGCGCACGAGGTCAACACGCCGATCGGCGTTGCGGTCACGGCGGCCTCCACCATGTCCAGCTATGTGGATGCGCTGAATCAGTGCATAGGCGCCGAACGCGTCAGCCGCTCGGAACTGCAGGCGCTGGCGCAGCGCTTGCGTGAAGGCTCCCAGTTGATCGAACGCAATCTCGCCCGCGCGGCCGACCTGATTGGCAACTTCAAGCAGCTGGCGGTGGACCAGGGCAGTCAGCACGTGTCGGAAGTGACGCTGCGCGACCATGCGTTGAGCGTGGTGTCGGCGCACGGGCCGGAATTGCGCAAGGTCGGCATCAGCGTCGAGGTTGATATCGCGCCCGATCTGCGCAGTTGGCTGGACGCGGGACGCTGGTCGCAGGTGCTGTCGAATCTGTTGATGAACGCGGCCAAGCACGCCTATCCGAATGGCGGCCCCGGCAAAGTGACGCTGGCCGCGCGCATGGCGCTGGAAGATGGCCTGCGCTGGTTGCTGTTTGAATTTGCCGATGACGGCGTCGGCTTGACGCCGGAGGCGCGCGAACGGGTGTTCGAACCCTTCTTCACCACCAAGCGCGGGCAGGGCGGTTCAGGGCTGGGCATGCACATCGTCTACACCATCGTGCATCAGATGGGCGGCCAGACGGCGGTAGCCGCCAGCACGCCCGGCGCCGGCTGCCGCATCAAACTGCGGCTACCGGTACGCGACCGCTAAACGAAATCCGGGGTCAATCCTCCCAAAGCTACACGGGCTCTACCGTAGCGGAACGCTACGGTAGAGCCCGTGTAGCTTTGGGAGGATTGACCCCTGGTTGCTTTAGGCTTGTTCGGCGGCGATCGACAGTGCGACCGCTTCCGCTACTTTGATGCCGTCGACGCCGGCCGACAGGATGCCGCCGGCATAACCGGCGCCTTCGCCGGCCGGGAACAAGCCTTTGGTGTTCAGGCTTTGCAGGGTGTCGTCGCGGCGCTTGATGCGGATCGGCGACGAGGTGCGCGTTTCCAGCCCGGTCAGCACGGCGTCATGCTTGAAGTAACCCTTGAGCTGCTTGTCGAACGCGGGGAAGGCTTCGCGCAGCGCGGTCACGGCAAATTCCGGCAGGATCTGCGCCAGGTCGGTCAGGGTGATGCCCGGTTTGTACGAGGGCACCACGGCGCCGAAATCGGTCGAGGCCTTGCCGGCCACGAAGTCGCCCATCAGCTGGCCCGGCGCATTGTAGGTGCCGCCGCCCAGATGGAAGGCTTTTTCTTCCAGCTCGCGCTGGAAGGCGATGCCGGCCAGCGGATGGCCAGGGTAATCGACTTCCGGCGAGATGCTGACCACGATGGCGCTGTTGGCATTGCGTTCGGCGCGCGAGTACTGGCTCATGCCGTTGGTGACCACGCGGCCCGGCTCGGATGCCGCCGCCACCACCGTGCCGCCCGGGCACATGCAGAAGCTGTACACCGCGCGGCCATTGGAGGCATGGTGCACCAGCTTGTAGTCGGCCGCGCCCAGGATCGGGTTGCCGGCGTTGGGGCCGAAACGGCAGGTGTCGATCAGCGATTGCGGGTGTTCGACGCGGAAGCCGATCGAGAATGGCTTGGCTTCTATATAGACACCGCGCTCATACAGCATCTCGAAGGTGTCGCGCGCGCTATGGCCGACGGCCAGGATGACGTGGTTGCTGACGATGCGCTCGCCGCTTTCCAGCGTGACGCCACGGATCTGGCGGCCATCCGCCGTGTCCTCGATGTCGATGTCGGTGACCTTGCTTTCGAAGCGGTATTCGCCGCCCAGCGCCTCGATGTTTTCGCGGATCGATTCCACCATCTTCACCAGGCGGAAGGTGCCGATGTGGGGCTTGCTGACGTAAATGATTTCTTCCGGCGCGCCGGCCTTGACGAACTCGGTCAGCACCTTGCGGCCGTAGTGTTTCGGGTCCTTGATCTGGCTGTACAGCTTGCCGTCCGAGAAGGTGCCGGCGCCGCCTTCGCCAAATTGCACGTTCGATTCCGGATTCAGCTTGCGCTGGCGCCAGAAACCAAAGGTATCGACGGTGCGCTCGCGCACCACCTTGCCGCGTTCAAGAATGATGGGACGCAGGCCCATCTGCGCCAGGATCAGCGCCGCCAGCAGGCCGCACGGGCCGATGCCGATCACCACCGGACGCTGGAAGTCGGGATGGGCGGCCAGCGCCTGGCCGTCGGCGACGTATTTATAGCTGGTGTCCGGCGACGGCATCACATGCACATCGTTGTGATGGCGTTGCAGCAGCGCCGCTTCATGCTTCAGTTCGATGTCCAGCGAATAGATCAGCACGATCGCGGATTTTTTGCGGGCGTCGTAACTGCGCTTGTAGATGGTGAAGCCGAGCAAGTCGTCGGCGGGGATCTCCAGGCGCTTGAGGATGGCGGCTGGCAGCTCCTCCTCGCGATGGTTGAGGGGCAGCTTGAGTTCGTTGAGTCGCAACATGGCGTGTATTCCTGGTGGGACGCTGTTTAGGCGTCATGGCTGGGTAATCCGGTATTTTACCCCAGCTCGGACCGCCTTTCGAAATGCGGAAAAACGCCCGTAGGAAAAATTTAAGTGCGGAAAAGGCGTGCTTTTAAATATTAAATTCAGCGCCGGTGTCGGCGTCCTGATGGCGATGGGCAGCAGGTGGCGCGGCCGCCGCCGCACTCTGAAAACAGCACGGTTAATGCGTATATTCGCGCTTATTTAAAAGAGAATATTTAAAATAAATACGCTGAATTTCATTCAGAAAATTCCTACACCGATGGCGCCCGAACAAATTATCAAAGTGAAAATTTCACTAATGAAGTTTCTTGCCGGCTTGCAAATGATCAGTTTGTTGTAAAAGAGCGACTTGCACCAAACTGGTTCACCGCTGCACCACATACTGAAAATCAGCCAAGTTGGTTGCTTTGCAGCATTTAATCTGTAACAAACGGTTGAGCACGTGAAGGTGTAAAGATGGAATAAGGATGGTGTTTATTTTGGGCTTATCCTAGTTTTACTTGATTTTAAGTGGGTAGTCCTTGACGGCTGAGAAATTTTGATGAAAGCCGGGGGATTTCGCTGTTTCCGTGCTGCAGACCAACAATCTCTCCGAGAGTGTTGTTTTTTTGTGCGCGCATTTATGATTGCAGGTCAATTTTACGTGCAAATTAGAAAACATTCCTCCCATAAACGGTGCATTTGTAACAGCCATGTTGCAGCAAGACGACAATTTTGAAACGATGTTAAAAATGCATTCAGGCACTTCGTCTGCCTGTTTTTTCAGCGATGCGCCAAACCGGTGCGAAATTTTTGGGCAGTGTCCGGGCGGACGTACGGGCGGACTCAGGCTCGTTGACAACATTTGAGCCCGTATGCTTCCATGATCCTTGGAAAGATTGGTGTTTATTCCAGCGATGATGAATTAAGCACCGATATACCGAGAAATGAAAGAGTGATCAGTAGTTCGCCAAACCAGTCAATGTTTTATCCAGACGTTTTCTGTTAAGGCCGGTTTATATAAAAAGTGGCGTTTTTTTTTATTAAAAATAGAAATGAAACGTTAATAATCACACTCCCATGGGAAATGAAACAATGATCAAGGAAACAGTCTTGTCTCGCTCGATCCGCCTGATGTCTGTCGGCGGTGTCGTGCTGGGTATGCACATGGCTGCGATGGCGCAGGATGCTGCGCCGGAGGCCATGCAAAAAGTCGAAGTGACCGGCTCGCGTATTCCGACCCTGGTGACCGAAGGTTCGAGCCCGATCACGGTGCTGAGCCAAAAGGACATCAAGGCCGACGGTGTACGTAACGCAGAGGACTTGCTGAACAACCTGCCGCAAGCATTTGCCGGCCAGGGCGCCGCCGTCTCCAACGGTGCCACCGGTACCGCCACCGTCAACCTGCGTAACCTGGGCGCCGACCGTACCCTGGTGCTGGTCAACGGCAAACGTCTGCCAGCCGGTAGCGTGAACAGCTCGGCACCTGACTTGAACGAGATTCCAGCTGGCCTGATCAAGCGCGTTGAAGTGCTGACCGGCGGCGCCGGCGCCGTGTACGGTGCGGGTGCAGTGGCTGGTGTGGTCAACTTCATCCTGCGCGACAACTTCGAAGGCGTGGAAGTCCAGGCCAACCTGTCGGGCTACAACCACCAGCAGCACAGCGATGTCGCATCGGTGGTACAGAACAAGGGCTTCGCCCTGCCAGGCGACGCCAAGTTTGACGGCAAGACCAAGGACGTCAGCGTCCTGATGGGTGGTAACTTTGCCGACGGCAAAGGTAATGCCACTGTCTACTTCAGCTACAAGGAAACCGACGCCGCCCTGCAATCGCAGCGCGACTTCACCTCCTGCGCGCTGTCCGGCAGCAATAGCGGTTACTCGTGCCTGGGTTCGGGCACGCAGGCCAGCGGCCGTGTGACGGCTGCAGCCGACAAGACCACGGGTTACGCCGGTGGCGCCTTCACCAACAACGGCAGCGGTGGCGTGAAAGCTTACACCTCGGCCGATTCCTACAACTACGGCCCGCTGAACTACCTGCAGCGTCCGTCGCAGAACTGGAACGTGACCGCGCAGGCGCACTACGATATCGATGACAAGACCCGCGTCTACAGCGAATTCGGCTTCCACAACTACTCGACCGACGCGCAGATCGCGGCCGGCGGTATCTTCTACGGTATCCAGACCACGCTGCACGGCGACAACCCGCTGCTGAGCGATGCCTGGCTGGCCGCACTGGGCCTGACCAAGGGCGACTACAACTCGACGCGCACGGTTACCATCGGCAAGCGTAACGTCGAAGGTGGTCCGCGTATCAGCTCGATCGCTGACACCTCGTTCCGCGAAGTGCTGGGCGTGAAGGGCGAAGTCGGCAACTGGACCTATGACGTGTTCGGCCAGTACGCTCGCGTCAATCACTCGGAACAGAGCAAGAACTACTTCTCGGCCGCGCGTATCGCCAAGGCGATGGATGTGGTCAATGTCAACGGCAAGGCGGTTTGCGCCTCCTACGCCAACGGCAGCGACCTGAATTGCGTACCGTACAACCTGTACGGCGGCACCATCACCCCGGAACAGCTGGCTTACCTGAGCGCTTCCGGCCAGATCGGCGGCTATGTGCAGCAGATCGTCTACGGCGGTAACATCGGTACCGATCTGGGCGTCTATGGCATCAAGTCGCCATGGTCGAGCAACGGCGTCGGCGTGTCGTTCGGTGTTGAACACCGCGCTGAGAAATTGGCGTTCATCCCTGATGAAACCTCGCTGTCGGGCGACCTGTCCGGTGGTAGCGGCGCTTCGCCAGCACTGACCAACGGCTTCAACGTCAAGGAAATCTTTGGCGAGTTCCGTCTGCCAGTGGTGGAAAACCTGGCCTTCGCCAAGTCGCTGGATCTGACCGGTTCCTACCGTCACTCCGACTACAGCACCAACCGCAAATCCAACACCTACGGTGTGGGCGCGGACTGGGGCGTGGTTGACCAGCTGCGTGTACGCGGCAGCTACCAGAAAGCGGTGCGTGCACCGACCATTTCCGATCTGTACAACCCAACGACCGTTGGTAACAACGGCCCGACCAGCGACCCTTGCTCGGGCACCAGCCCATCGGCGACCCTGGCGGAGTGCGCACGCAGCGGCGTGACGGCGGCGCAATACGGCACCATCGAAGCGAACTCGTCTAACCAGTACCATAGCCAGACTGGCGGCACCGCCACCTTGGCGCCGGAGCGCGGCACCACCTACACCCTGGGTCTGGTGTTGAACCCGGTCAAAAACCTGACCATGACGTTGGACTACTTCAACATCAAGATCAAGGATACGATCTCGGCGATTGACCCAACCATTGCTCTGAATCAGTGTCTGGAAACCGGCGCTGCGCTGTTCTGCTCGCTGATCCACCGCGACTCGCAGGGCTCGCTGTGGCTGACCGATACCGGTTATGTTGTGCAGCGCTCCGCCAACATCGGTTCGGTCGCCACCAGCGGTTTCGACCTGGGCGCTTCGTACAGCCAGCGTGTCGGTCAGTTCGGCAGCCTGGCGTTCAACCTGAACGGCACCCTGATGAAGAGCTCGAGCGTGGAAAACGTTCCTGGCCTGGGTTCGTACGATTGCACCGGCTACTTCGGCGCGACCTGCGGCACTCCGACTCCGAAATGGCGTCACAAGTTCCGTACCACCTGGTCGTCGCCTTGGAAAGCTGACGTAGCCCTGACCTGGCGTTATATTGGCCGTACCAAGTCGGAACTGCTGAGCGACAACGCGCTGCTGGCCGGTGATACGCCTGCCACCATCGAAGACCATCTGTCGGCCCGCAACTACTTTGACCTGAACGTTCAGTATCCACTGACCAAGAAGGTTAGCCTGAGCGCCGGTATCAATAACTTGTTCGACAAAGATCCTCCGATCGTGTCGACCAACGTGACCGCCGCTGCTGGTACCGCCAACGGCAACACCTACCCACAGGTGTACGATTCGATGGGTCGCTTCATCTACGTGAACGTGACCGCTCGTTTCTAATCTGAGTCGGGTTAACTGAAAACGGCGCCTTCAAACGAAGGCGCCGTTTTTTTATGGGCGCTGCTGTTTCAGGCGCCGTAGCTTTCCTGCTGACCTTTAAAGCTGTTGATGCCGTCGGTCAGTGCGGTGATGAGTTTGCGTTCAGTCGGCGACAGGTGTGGATGCCAGATGTCGAAGATCAGGATCACGCGCAATTTGTCGCTGTTGTTCCAGGCTTCGTGCTGGATGGTGTCGTCGAACGCCCAGGCCTGGCCCGGCACCCAGGCGCGCGTTTCATTGCCAACGCGGAAGCCGCAATCGGGCGGCACGATCAGCGGCAAGTGCGTCACCAGGCGCGCGTTGCTGACGCCGACGTGGGTTGGGATACGGGTCTTGGGCTTGAGCAGAGAGAACATGGCCACCGGCGTGCGGCCTGGCTGATCCGGCTGCGGCGCGCCGGCCAGCAACTCCATGGTGCGCGGGCATTGCGCGGCGTGCTCCGGCACCGGCAGGCCATCCTTGATCAGGTGGAAGGCGCTCCAGTCGGGTGAGTTATTCAGCTCGGCAAACTGGTTGTGCGGCAAGTCGTCTGGATAAGTCAGATAGGGCGTGAAGCCTTGTTGACGCTCCAGCACCTGCAGGAATTCGTCGCGGATGGCGTCGGTGCCGGCCTCGATCGCGTCCAGCCAGGGGAATTCCTCGCGCGGGAAGAAGGCGTACGGCACCAGCCCCGGATAGTGGTACATCATCGATTCCGACTCGTAGCGGCGCTTGCGGCCGACCATGAGGTCGATCGAATCGCGGAAGCGGCGCAAGTCTTCGCCGGCGTACTGCTGGTATTGCTGTTCCAGGAATTGATCGAGGAATTGGCCGTAGCCCTCTTTATATTGATCGACATACTGCATCGCATGCTCGACCGCGCCGCGCAGGCCCGGCTCCAGCTGCGTCAGCGGTGGCGATACTGACGCCACCGCGCCATACACCGACGACGCCTGGTGGGTCTTGCCCTGGCGCTCCAGCAGGTTGGCGCGCATGATCAGCGCCACCAGATGCGAGGGATCGGCCACCAGCGCCTTGTACAAGGCGGTTTCTTCGCCGGCCTCATCTTTCAGACCCTGGCAGGCCAGCGCCAGATTGATCCAGCTTTGCGGATCGTCGGGCGCCACCTCGGCCAGCCGGCTGAAAGCGCGGTGCGCGGTGGCCACGTCGCCATAGCGGAAGGCGCGCTTGCCGAGCGAACTCAAGGCGAGGGCGTGTTGCGGATTCAATTCCAGGATGCGCGCCCACATGCGCGCCGCGTCCTCTTCTTTACCGGCTTGTGCGGCTTTGATGGCAGCCGCCTCCAAAATCGCCATCTCTGCGCGAATATCTTGCATGTATTGAATCACTTCTGACAGTTGTTGTATGGCTAAAAAAAATTATAGCCCCCAGGAATTCCTTGCAAGATCCGTGCAAGCGTAAAACCAGGTTAATGTCAGAAGTTGTTACATTAGCGCTACATGCCGCCCCAGGCTGCGGCCAGAATCGCCAGCGCCGACAGGCCGGCGGTCTCGGTGCGCAAGATGCGCGGCCCCATTGCCAACGGCAACGCGCCATGGCGGATCGCGGCTTCCTCTTCCTGGTCGTTGAGGCCACCCTCGGGACCGATCACCAGCGTCACCGCCTGCGGCGGCTGATGGCGCGCCCAGTCGGCCAGCGACTGCCCGGCGCGCGGCGTCAGGATGATGCGGCGGTGCAGATCTTGCTGGGTGATCCAGTTCTTATACTCTTGCGGCGGCGCCAGCTTGGCCAGGCGGTTGCGGCCGCTCTGCTCGCTGGCGGACACGATGATGCCGCGCCAATGTTCCAGTTTTTTCTCCGCGCGCTCGGCCGACAGCCGCACCACGCAGCGCTGCGCCGCCAGCGGCTGGAAGCCGGACACGCCCAGTTCGATGGCTTTTTCGATGATCCAGTCCATCTTGCTGCCCTCGGGCAGCGCCTGCGCCAGCGTGACGGCGAACGGCAGCTCGACCTCGCGCGGCGTGTGCGCCTTGATCTCGGCGCTGGCGCTGCGGCGGCCGATCTCGCTCAGTGCCGCCGTGTACTCGCCACCCTCGCCATTAAATAGTGTAATCAGATCGCCCTGCGCCAGCCGCAGCACCTGGATGTGGTGGGCGACCGCGTCCGGCAGGGAAACGATCTGGCCGATGGCCAAGGGCTGAGGGCAGTGGAAGCGAGGCATAACGGGGTATCCGGGCAAGTTAGAAGTGCAATTTTAAATGGTCGATGTCATCGTCTGGTAAAATAATGGGCTCAGCAAGCGCCGTGCGCCTTCGTAACTGCGCCCCTTGCGCCCAGTTTTCATACTTCTGTGATATCGACATGACTTCTACGCTCACCCACCCACAAAAGGCTAACGCGATCCGCGCGCTGGCAATGGACGCCGTCCAGAAGGCCAATTCCGGCCACCCAGGCATGCCGATGGGCATGGCGGAGATCGCCGTTGCGCTGTGGTCCGGCCATTACAGCCACAACCCGGCCAATCCAACGTGGGTGAACCGCGACCGTTTCCTGCTGTCGAACGGCCACGGCTCGATGCTGCACTACGCGCTGCTGCACCTGAGCGGCTATGCGGTCAGCATGGACGACATCAAGAATTTCCGTCAGCTGCATTCCAAGACTCCGGGTCACCCGGAAGTCGGCTACACCCCGGGCGTGGAAACCACCACCGGCCCGCTGGGTCAGGGTATCGCCAACGCGGTCGGCATGGCGCTGGCTGAATGGCTGCTGGCCAACGAATTCAACAAGCCGGGCCTGGACGTGGTCGACCACTACACCTACGCTTTCCTCGGCGATGGCTGCCTGATGGAAGGCATCTCGCACGAAGTCTGCGCGCTGGCCGGCACCCTGGGCCTGAAAAAACTGATCGCGCTGTACGACGACAACGGTATTTCGATCGACGGTAAAGTCGAAGGCTGGTTCACCGACGACACCCCGGCCCGTTTCGAAGCCTACGGCTGGAACGTGATCCGCGCCGTCGATGGTCACGACGTGACCGCTGTTGCGGCCGCGATCGAAGCCGCCAAGAAAGCCGACAAGCCAACCCTGATCTGCTGCAAAACCATCATCGGCAAAGGTTCGCCTAACCTGCAAGGTGGCGACAAGGTGCACGGTGCGGCGCTGGGCGACAAGGAAGTTGCCGCAGTACGCGAATACATCGGCTGGAGCGCCGCGCCGTTCGAGATCCCGGCCGACGTCTACGCCGCCTGGGACTTCAAGGCCGCCGGCGCCAAGCTGGAAGCCGACTGGAGCGCCAAGTTCGCTGAATACACCGCTAAATACCCGCAACAAGCGGCAGAACTGACGCGCCGCATGGCTGGCGACCTGCCAGGCAACTTCGACGCCGTACTGGCCGCCGGCATCGCCGCCACCGTCGAAAAGAAAGAAAACATCGCCACCCGCAAGGCCAGCCAGAACGCGATTCAAGCGCTGGCGCCGGTGCTGCCGGAATTCCTGGGCGGCTCGGCCGACCTGACCGGCTCCAACCTGACCAACTGGAAAGAAATCGTGCCAGTGCGTTCGGGCCAGCCTGGCAACCACATCAACTACGGTGTGCGTGAGTTCGGCATGTCGGCGATCATGAACGGCGTTGCCCTGCATGGCGGCTACATCCCGTTCGGCGCCACCTTCCTGACCTTCGCCGACTACAGCCGCAACGCGCTGCGCATGGCTGCGCTGATGAAACAGCGTTCGCTGTTCGTGTTCACCCACGATTCGATCGGCCTGGGCGAAGATGGCCCGACCCACCAGTCGATCGAGCACGTCTCGTCGCTGCGCCTGATCCCTAACCTGGACAACTGGCGTCCATGCGACACCACCGAATCGATGGTGGCGTGGGGCGAAGCGGTCAAGCGCAAAGACGGTCCATCGACCCTGATCTTCTCGCGTCAGAACCTGCCGTACCAGGAGCGTACCGATGCCCAGATCGCTGATATCAAGCGCGGCGGCTACGTGCTGCGCGAAGCGGCCGACGCCAAAGTGACGCTGATCGCCACCGGTTCGGAAATCGAACTGGCCCAGGCCGCCGCCTCCGCGCTGGCCGCCGAAGGCATCGTCGCGCGCGTGGTGTCGCTGCCGTCGACCGATGTATTCGACCGTCAGGACGCCGCCTACAAGGCTGCGGTATTGACCAAAGGCGTGCCGCGCGTCGCTATCGAAGCCGGCGTCACCGATTTCTGGTACAAGTACGTCGGCCTGGAAGGCGCTGTGGTCGGTATCGACACCTTCGGTGAATCGGCTCCGGCGGGCGTGCTGTTCAAGCACTTCGGCTTCACGGTCGAAAATGTCGTCGCGAAAGTCAAAGCTGTCATTGCTTAATCTATAATTGCTGGTTGCATTAACAATATTTTTAATCAGGAGCAAAGTATGACGATCAAAGTTGCAATCAATGGCTATGGCCGTATCGGCCGTAATGTACTGCGCGCTTTCTACGAAGGCGGCAAAAAGCAAGACATCCAGATCGTGGCAATTAACGATCTGGGCGATGCAAAGTCCAACGCCCATCTGACCCGTTACGACACCGCCCACGGCAAGTTCCCTGGCACCGTGGAAGTTGACGGCGACAACATGATCGTGAACGGCGACGTGATCCGCGTGTTCGCACAGCGCAATCCGGCTGAAATCCCATGGGGCGACCTGGGCGTGGACGTGGTGCTGGAGTGCACCGGCTTCTTCACCACCAAGGAAAAAGCTTCGGCCCACCTGAAAGGCGGCGCCAAGAAAGTCATCATCTCCGCTCCAGGCGGTAAAGATGTCGACGCGACCATCGTCTACGGCGTCAACCACGGCGTGCTGAAAGCGTCGGACACCGTGATCTCGAACGCATCGTGCACCACCAACTGCCTGGCCCCTCTGGTCAAGCCGCTGAACGACGCCATCGGCCTGGAAAACGGCCTGATGACCACCGTCCACGCTTACACCAACGACCAGGTGCTGACCGACGTGATGCACGAAGACCTGCGCCGCGCCCGTTCGGCTACCCAGTCGATGATCCCGACCAAGACCGGCGCCGCCGCTGCGGTTGGCCTGGTGCTGCCAGAACTGAACGGCAAGCTGGACGGCTACGCCATCCGCGTTCCGACCATCAACGTATCGATCGTCGACCTGTCGTTCATCGCCAAGCGCGACACCACTGTGGACGAAGTCAACGCGCTGATGAAGGCCGCCGCTGAAGGCCCGCTGGCTGGCGTGCTGACCTACCAGACCGAGCCGCTGGTATCGGTTGACTTCAACCACAACCCGGCATCGTCGAACTTCGATTCGACCCTGACCAAAGTGTCGGGCCGCCTGGTGAAAGTATCGTCGTGGTACGACAATGAGTGGGGCTTCTCGAACCGCATGCTGGACACCACCGTTGCACTGATGAACGCGAAGTAATCCTTCGTCGCTTCACGACAGGCCGCCCCAAGGGGCGGCCTTTTTTATTAGCGGAACTTGTACTCGGTTGTCGCCGTAATCGGGACGACGGTAGCCGTCGCGCGACCAGTCGCCAAAGCCGGTGGTGACGCTGGCGGTGCGGGTTGGCCACTGATTGTTCGTAGTTGGCGCTCGTTATAGTCGGCCATTGCATATGGCACTACCCGGCGCGAATTTAATAAGATTAGCGTCGATTGTTTGCCGAGATTACGCAAGGAGGCGGAGGAAGCACCGCTGACAAATAAATTGGAATCGCCGATGTCCGATAAAGTGCCACGATCGAAAGAGGTCAGGATGTCGATAATGTCGCGTACTAAATTAACCCCCGAGCCGGTTAATATCTTCGTGCCGGATAATCTGCACTGGTGTCGTGGTTTCAGTATCGCTGTATTTAATATTGGAACCGGCAATAATCATCTTTTCAATTGGTTTGCCTGGGTTGTGCCCAGCGTCAGCGCGACAGCAGCCGCGCTCGTTTTCATAGCGAGTTTTTTCATTCTATTCCCCGAAGTTTTATTATGGAAAGCCTGATGCTGAGCACAGACTTATTCAGTATTTGTCAGGAATCGGTAAATGCCAGTGAACGGACGGGAATACAACCGCAAATATGTAAGCTGATGCGCGCTGTCGTACGCTAGGTAGGTGTTGCGCCCGGCTTGCGCTGGTTTTTGGCTTCTTCGTGCTTATTTTTGGCATGATTGCCGGGCGCGGACGTAAAAAAACCGGGACATGTCCCGGCTAGCGATATTGCGGTCTGAACTTAGCGATAGATGCCGGAACCGATCAGGAAATCATCGATGCGCTCGACATAACCGGCCTTGGGTTCCACCGTCTTGGTGACGGGATTTGGCCATTTATATTCGATCCAGCCGCTGCCTTTCGATTTCGCCACCTCGATCATTTCCTTGATAATCAGCTTGCTCTCATTATCTTTCATGGTGATCAGGTTTTTGCCTATCATTTTAGGATTATTGCCGTGAGCTAAAGCCACGCCATTAAAATCATAGACATAAATATATAAATCACGATCATGGAAGGTGGTATTGGCCGGATCGGCAATGGCGGCAAAGGTCTT
Organism: Duganella guangzhouensis; assembly: GCF_009674535.1. Taxonomy (GTDB): domain Bacteria; phylum Pseudomonadota; class Gammaproteobacteria; order Burkholderiales; family Burkholderiaceae_D; genus Rugamonas; species Rugamonas guangzhouensis. The sequence continues at coordinate 204,965 of NZ_WKJK01000007.1, read as the reverse complement.
TTCCTTGCCTTCCGCTTTTACCATGGCAACAGCTTTTTTGACCATCGCCACAGCTTCCTCTTTGCTGCCTTTATTTTCGGCGGAGGCCGTTCCAGTCAGCGCCAGACTGATAACGGTGGTGGCAAACAAAGTCTTCATATCGATTCTCCTGTTTTAAATAGACCGGTGCGCTTTTATGATTATGGTCTATCCATATTAGCGCACCGGCACAGGCTTGCGGTATTCAAACCGCAATCGTTGCTAAACGGCAACGTGATCGTCAAACAGGCTATGCCACAACGCCTGGACCTGGGCGGCCTGTTCCGTCACCAGCTCCGGCGCCACCCGCGCCTGCTCCTGACCTTGCAAGCGCATCTGGTGTTGCAGCTTGCGATACTTGCGGTAAGCGTCGGCCACATTGCCGGCCAGCGTGGCGTCGATCAGGCCGAGACCGGCGCACAGTTTCAACAACGCAATGTTGCCAGAATTGGCCGTCAGTTCGGGGTAGGCGGCCGCGTGCTGCAGCACCAGGAATTGGACGATGAACTCGATGTCGATCATGCCGCCGGCGTCTTGTTTGAGGTCGAACAAACCGCTGTGATTTGGCTTGGCGTCCATCATGCGTTTCCGCATTGCAATAACTTCCGGCTTCAGCGGGCCATCGGCCGGACGCTCCTTGCGCAGCACCGCCTCGCGGATTTGCTCGAAACGCTGGCCGATGGCGGTGTCGCCGGCGCAATAGCGGGCGCGGGTCAGCGCCTGATGTTCCCACACCCAGGCCGAGTTGCTCTGGTATTTCTCGAAGGAACCGACGCTGGACACCAGCATGCCGCTGGCGCCGTCCGGCCGCAGCGCGGTGTCGATGTCGAACAGGATGCCGGCCGAGGTGTGCGAGGTCATCCAGGTGATGAAGCGCTGCGCCAGCTTGGCGTACTGGGCCGGCGCTTCCTGGTCGGGATCGTCGTACAGGAAGATCACGTCCAGGTCGGACACATAGCCCAGTTCCTTGCCGCCCAGCTTGCCATAGGCGATAACGGTGAACAGCGGCACCTCGCGATGGCGCGTGGCCACGGTCTGCCACACCGCCTGGATGGTGGCGGCGACGATGGTGTCGGCCAGCGCCGACAGGTAATCAGCCAGTTTCTCGACCGTCAAGTCGCCAGCCAGGTCTTGCGCCAGCAGGTGGAACAGCTGGGCGTGGTGGATTTCGCGCAGGATGTCCATCTGGCGCTCGGTGTCGCCGGGCGCGGCGGCCAGCTGCTTTTCGATGTCGGCCGCCAGCGCCACCGGGTCGAACACGGCGTCGTGCACACGGTCGTCCAGCAGCTCGTCCAGCAGGATCGGGTGCTGGCTGAGGAATAGTGCGGCCCAGCCGCTGGCGTGCACCATGCGAATCACGCGCGCCAGCGTGTGCGGGTATTCAGTCAGCAAGGACAGATAGGCGGAACGGCGCGCGATGGCTTCCAGGAAATCCAGCAGCCGGCCCAGGGTGGCCAACTGCTTGCCGCCGCTGTTTTCCTCGGCGGCGCGGACGATCAGCGGCAGCGCGCTGTTGATCAGCCCCTGCAGCCGGTTGCGGCTAGCTTCGGGCAGCGATTGCAGTCGTGGCGCCTGCCAAGTGGCGATCAGGCGCTTGGTCGCGCCTTCGGCATCGTCGAAGCCGAGCGCGGTGAAGCGGGCCACCAGCGCTTCGCGGTTGTCGGGATCGGCACATTCGTTGCTCGATTGCAGTTCGATGTCGTTTTCGCTGCTTTCCGTCTTGTCGGAGAACATTTCGTCGAACTGGCCGGCGACGAAATGACGGTGCGCTTCCAGCTGGCTCAGCAGGGTGGCCACGTCGGGCAGGCCCATCATTTCAGCCACGGTCTGGCGGTCGGTGTCGTTGGCCGGCAGGGTATGGGTCTGGGCGTCGTCCAGATATTGCAGGCGGTGTTCCAGGTTGCGCAGGAAGGTGTAGGAAGCCAGCAGTTGATAGACGATGGCGTGGCTTAACAAGCCTTTTTCGGCAATGATGCGCAAGGTGGTGCGGGTCGAGCGGTCGCGCAGGGCGGCGTCGCGGCCGCCGCGGATCAGCTGGAATACCTGCGCCAGGAATTCGATTTCGCGGATGCCGCCGCGCCCCAGCTTGACGTTGTTGCTGCGGTCCGGGTGCAGCCGCTCCTGGCGGTTGACCTCGGCGCGGATTTGCGCGTGCATATTGCGGATGGCGTCAATCACGCCAAAGTCCAGGTAGCGGCGGAAGCAGAACGGACGGACAATTCCATCCAGTGCGGCGATATCCTCGGCGCGCCCGGTGACAGCGCGCGCCTTTACCCAGGCGTAGCGCTCCCACTCCCGGCCCTGGACGATCAAATAGTTTTCCACCATGCCCAGGCTGCAGGCCAGCGGGCCGGAGTTGCCGTTCGGCCGCAAGGCCATATCAACCCGGAACGTGTAGCCATCTTCTGTGATCTCCGCCAAAGCGGCAATCAACTTCTTGCCGAGGCGGATAAAGAATTCGTGGTTGGACAGGCCGCGCTGGCCGGGGCCGGCGGCGGTGTCGCCATCTTCCGGGTAGACGAAAATCAGGTCGATGTCGGACGATACGTTCAGCTCGCCGCCGCCCTGCTTGCCCATGGCCAGCACGATCATTTCCTGCGGCAGGCCGGAGTCGCGGCCGATCGGCTGGCCGTGCGTCGCCACCATCTCGGCGTGCAGTTCGGCCATATGTTGCTGAATTGCAAAATCGGCAAAGCGGGTCATGGTCTCGACCACTTCGGCCAGGTTGGCTTTGCCTTCCAGATCGCGCCGGATCAGGGTGCAGACCAGCAGGTTGCGCAGGCGGCGCATCGAGCGCACCAGCGGCAGCGGCAGCGGCGGCGCGCCGGCCGTCACCGGCTGCGCCTCTTGTGCCAAATAGTCAGCCAGATCGATCTGGGCAAGGGATAATTGCGCTAATGCATCAGCTTTGGCGGCGCGGTCGGGGGCGGCTGCCAGCCAGCGCTGGTAGAAACGGGAGACGGACGGTGAACTCATGCGCGGGATGTTTCCTTGATTTGGTTACGGCGTGTAAAGCATGTAAAACCGGCGCTTTCTGCTCATCCGTGACGGGTTTCCGCAGGGGGATAAGGTAGAATGAGCGCGCAGGCTTCAGAGCTTGAAAACCGAGTTTAGCGATTTATTTGACGCGTGGCCTGATTTATTAGCGTATTAATGCAAAAACCAGAAGAGGAGACCGTGACAGGCGAGGGCCCATTGGCCGCGCGCTGGCATCGGCTTCGTGCGGCCTATCGGATCTGCAATCTGGCCACCCACCATGTGCTGGGCTTCACCCTGAAGCTGGCGCTGGTGTTGTATTTTGCCTTCACCATCCTGTTCCTGACGCTGCGCTACGTGGTGCTGCCGAACATCGATCATTACAAGGGCAATATCGAAGATGTTGCCAGCCGCGCGCTCGGCAATCCGGTCACTATTTCCCGTATTTATGCCTCGTGGAACGGTTTCCGTCCCTATCTGTTCCTGGGCGACGTGGTGCTGCACGATGGCCAGGGCCGGGCGGCGCTGACGCTGCCTAGCGTGTCGGCCACGCTGTCGTGGTGGAGCTTGCCCAGCGCCACGCTGCGCCTGCACGCGCTGGAACTCGGCAGGCCGGACTTGTCGATATTGCGCGAGGCCGATGGCCGGCTGTATGTGGCTGGCGTGTACGTCGACCTCAACAAGAAAAGCGATGGCAAGGGGCTGGACTGGCTGCTGACCCAGCGTGAAATCGTGATCCAGGAAGGCCGGCTGCAATGGACCGATCGCCAGCGCGCGACGCCGCCGCTGGTGCTGGACAATCTGTCGCTGGTGCTGCGTAATAACTGGCTGCACCACCAGTTTGCGGTGCGGGCGACGCCGCCGGCGGCGCTGGCCGCCCCGCTCGACCTGCGCGCCGACTTCACCCATCCGGCCTTTGGCGCGCGCGTTTCCAATGTATCGATGTGGCGCGGCGAAGTCTATGCCGATGTGCGCAACGCCGACCTGCTGGCGTGGAAGACCTGGATACCGTATCCATTCGAACTGAGTCGGGGCAGTGGCTCGCTGCAGGCCTGGGCCAGTGTGGACCAGTCGCGCCTGACCGAGTTCACCGCCGACGTCGGCCTGAACGATGTCACCGCCGTGCTGGGCAAGGAATTGCCGTTGCTGGATTTGCAGCAGTTGAGCGGCCGCATCGCCGCGCGTGAAGAAGTGCGGCCGCCGCTGGCGCGCCAGGGCGCCGCCACGCCGGGCTTTGGCGCGCTGGGCCACAGCCTGCAGCTGGACAATCTGACGCTGACCACGCGCGACGGTTTGGTGATGGCGCCGACCTCGCTGTCGGAAACCTATGTGGCCGCGTCCGGCGCGCGGCCGGAACGGGTCGAAGTACAAGCCCGCCAGCTGGATTTGCAAACCCTGGCCGGCCTGGCCGAGCGCCTGCCGCTGACCGAGCAGCAGCACAAGATGGTGGCCAGTTTCGCGCCGCGCGGCCTGCTGCAGAATTTCTCCGCCGAGTGGCAGGGCACGTTCCCGGCGCTGCAAACCTATCGCATCAAGGGCGATCTGGTCGGGCTGGGCCTGAAGCCGCAGCCGCCGCGCCAGGCGCAGCCGAAAGTCGGCAAGACCCCGGCGATTGCCGGCATGCCGGCGCTACCCGGCTTCGACAACCTCACCGGCTCGATCGACGCCACCGAGAAGGGCGGCAGCTTCAACCTGAATTCGCAGCAGCTGGTGCTGCAGATGCCGGATTATTTTGCCGAAGCATCGATGCCGTTTGACTATCTGAATCTGAAAGCGCGCTGGTCGTTCGAGGCCGACAACCAGTTGCTGTTCCAGATCGATTCGATGGATTTCGAGCAGGAGGGCATGAAGGGCACGCTGCAGGGCTCGCACACGATACCGCTGTCTGGCAAAGGCCCGGGCAAGGCCGACCTGAGCGGCACGCTGACCGGCTTCCAACTGAACCGTATCGGCCGCTACCTGCCGATGCAAACGCCGCCGGAGTTGACCCACTGGCTGACCGGCGCGCTGGAGGGCGGCGTCGCCACCGACGTCACGCTGCGCCTGCGCGGCGACCTGGCGCATTTCCCGTTCCATGGCGCCGACAAGGCGCGCGGTGAATTCCGCGTCGCCGGCAAGCTGACCGAAGGCAAGCTGAATTACGAGCCGGGCTACTATCTGCACGACGGCAAGGAGCTGGGCAAGGATGGCAAGCCGCTGCCGCTGTGGCCGCAGGCCGAACACATCAAGGGCAGCTTCGTGTTCGAACGCGCGCGCATGGAAATCAATGGCGACACCGCCACCACCGGCGGCGCCGCGCTCAGCAACGTCAAGGCGGTGATCCCGGATCTGATGGTGCACGATTCGATGCTGGAAATCGACGGCAACGCCGCCGCGCCGATGCAGGAATTTCTCAAGTACGTGGCCAGCAGCCCGGTGCTGGAATGGATCTCGCACTTCACCGACGAGACCCAGGCCAGCGGCAACGCCAAGCTGGCGCTGAGTTTGCGCATTCCGCTGGCGCATGCCATCGACACCAAGGTCAACGGCACGGTGCAACTGAACGGCAACGACATCACGCTGATGAACGATATGCCGGTGGTGCAAGGCTCGCAGGGCAAGATCGAATTCAACGAACGCGGCGTTAATCTGAACCAGCTGTCCGGCAACTTCCTTGGCGGTCCGGTGTCGATTACCGGTGGCACCCAGAAGGACAACGCCATCGTGGTCAAGCTGGGTGGCCTGATGACGGTGGACGGCTTCCGCCAGGCGTATCCGATGGCGTCGATGCAGCGCCTGTCCGATCACTTCTCGGGCGCGACCCGCTACAACGGCACGGTGACGGTGCGCGATCACCAGGTGATCGTGGCGGTCGATTCCAGTCTGAATGGGCTGGGGCTGAGCTTGCCTGCGCCGCTGCGCAAGCCCGCCGCCGACAACATGCCGTTGCGCTTCCTGCTGACCAGCGGGCTGGTGGCGGATGCCGCCGGCGCTTACCACGACGATATCCGCATCAGCCTCGGCAGCGGCGTGGCGGCGCGCTACCAGCGCCAGAAGCTGCCCAAAGGACATTGGAAACTGGTGCGCGGCGGCATCGGCGTCAACACGCCGGCGCCGGAGCCGGACAGCGGCATGGCTTTCAACATCAGCCTGCCGCAGCTGAATGTCGACAACTGGCTCGACTTTGGCGACACGATCGCCAGCGCCGGCGGCAGTGCGAACACGGCGCCGACATCGTCCGACAGCAGCGACTTCAGCCAGTACGTGATGCCGGATACCCTGGCCGCGCGCGCCAGCGAGCTGGTGCTGGGTGGCCGCAAACTGGAAAACGTGGTGGTCGGTGTCACCCATCAAAAAGGCACCTGGCAGGTCAGCGTCGACTCCACCCAGGCCAATGGTTTCGTCACCTGGGCCGAGCCGTCCACCGGCGCCGGCCTCGGCAAGGTGACCGCGCGTCTATCCTCGTTGGTGATTCCGGAATCGGCCTCCAGCGATGTGCAGGAACTGCTGGATGGCAAGGGCAGCACCACCACCATCCCGGCGCTGGACGTGGTGGTCGAGCGCTTCGAATTGTTTAACCGGCCGCTGGGCCGGCTGGAGCTGCAGGCCAACAATGCGCAAGTGCAGAGTGCGCGCGAGTGGCGTGTCAACAAGCTGTCGCTGGCCAATGCCGATGGCGAGCTGAGCGGCACAGGCAAGTGGGTCAGCAAGGATGGCGTGCACGACACCAGCCTCAACTTCAACCTCGACATCCGCGATTCCGGCAAATTGCTGGAGCGCTTTGGCTACGCCGACACCATCAAGGGCGGCAAGGGCTCGCTGAAGGGCGAGGTGGCGTGGAAGGGCTTGCCGTATTCTATGGATCTGCCCAGCCTGTCGGGCAATATCATGCTGAATGTTGAGAAGGGCCAGTTCCTCAAGCAGGATCCGGGCGCCGCCAAGCTGCTGGGCGTGCTGAGCCTGCAAGCGCTGCCGCGCCTGCTGAAGCTGGATTTCCACGACGTATTCTCGGAAGGGCTGGCATTTGACGGCATTACCGCTGGCGCCAGCATCGATCGCGGCATCGTCAAGACCGACAACTTGAAAATGCACGGCGTGGCCGCCACTGTGCTGATGGATGGCAGCGCCGATATCGCCAACGAAACCACCAATCTGCATGTGGTGGTGATACCGCAGGTCAATCTCGGCACCGCGCCGCTGGTGTATGCGCTGGCGGTCAATCCGGTGATCGGGCTGGGCAGTTTCCTGGCGCAACTGTTCCTCAGTGCACCGGTGATGAAAGCCTTGACCTATCATATGCAGGTGTCCGGCCCATGGAAGGCGCCGGTCGTCACCAAGCTCGATGCCACTAAACTGGAACCCGCCAAAGGATCGCCATGAACAATACCGTCGCCGCCGTACAAATGATTTCCTCGCCGTCCGTGGATGAAAACATCGTCACCGCGCGCCGCCTGGTCACCCAGGCCGCGCAGGACGGCGCCCGGCTGGTGTTGTTGCCGGAATACTGGGCCATCATGGGCTTGCATGACAGTGACAAGGTCAAGGTGGCCGAACCGCTGGGCAGCGGTCCGATTCAGGACTTCATGTCCGGTCTGGCGCGCGAACTGAAAATCTGGCTGATCGGCGGCACGCTGCCGCTGGCGTCGGATGATCCGGCCAAGGTCATCAACACCACGCTGGTGTACAACCCGGATGGCGAGCATGTCGGCCGTTACGACAAGATCCACCTGTTCGGTTTCACCAAGGGCACCGAGTCGTACAACGAATCGAAGACCATTGTGCCGGGCCAGCATCTGGGCGTGTTCGAGGCGCCGTTCGGCAAGGTCGGCATGTCGGTGTGCTACGACCTGCGCTTCCCCGAGCTGTTCCGCGCCATGGGGCCGGTATCGCTGATCGTGCTGCCGGCCGCGTTTACTTACACCACCGGCATGGCGCACTGGGAAATCCTGCTGCGCGCGCGCGCCATTGAAAACCAGTGCTATGTACTGGCGGCGGCGCAGGGCGGCATCCATCCAAACGGCCGCCGCACCTGGGGCCACAGCATGCTGATCGACCCGTGGGGCTCGGTCAAGTCGGTGCTGGCCGAGGGCGAGGGCGTGGTCAAGGGCGAGATCGACCTGACCTACATGGAAGGCGTGCGCGAGAGCTTGCCTGCCTTGAAACACCGCACCATGTGATATCCACTACAATGGCGCTAACCTTTTACAGAAAGCATCACCATGAAGCCATTTGAACCGAATCTGTCCACCCTGTCCGTAGCGCGCGATATCCTGCTGACGCCGTTCGGGCTGGACGAAGGCAAGCTGCTGAAAACGCTGGGCGCGATGTTCACCCACAAAGTCGACTATGCCGACTTGTATTTCCAGTTCACCAAGAACGAGGGCTGGAGCCTGGAAGAGGGGATCGTCAAGACCGGCAGTTTCTCGATCGACCAGGGCGTCGGCGTGCGCGCGGTGTCGGGCGACAAGACCGCGTTTTCCTACTCCGACGAGATTTCCGAAGCGGCGCTGCTGGACGCGGCTGCCGCCACCCGCACCATCGCCCGTGCTGGCGCTGGCAAGATCAAAGTGGCTGGCGCCATGAACCATGTCGGCGGCCGCGCGCTGTATCTGCCGCATGATCCGCTGGTGTCGCTGGACGCCACCGCCAAGGTGCAGCTGCTGGAGCGCATCGAGAAAATGGCGCGCGCCAAGGATCCGCGCGTGGTGCAGGTGATGGCCAGCCTGGCCGGCGAATACGATGTGGTGCTGGTGGTGCGCAGCGATGGCGTGCTGGCGGCCGATATTCGTCCGCTGGTGCGGGTCTCGCTGACCGTGATCGTTGAGCAGAATGGCCGCCGTGAAGTCGGCTCGTCGGGCGGTGGTGGCCGTTACGACTACGGCTATTTCAGCGATGCGCTGCTGGATCAGTATGCGACCGACGCCGTCAACTCGGCGGTGGTGAATCTGGATGCGCGTCCGGCGCCGGCCGGCCCGATGACCGTGGTGCTGGGCCCTGGCTGGCCGGGTATCCTGCTGCACGAGGCGATCGGCCACGGCCTGGAGGGCGACTTCAACCGCAAGGGCTCGTCGACGTTCTCCGGCCGCATTGGCGAGCGCGTGGCGGCCAAGGGCGTCACTGTGGTCGACGATGGCACGCTGGCGGATCGCCGCGGTTCGCTCAACATCGACGATGAGGGTAATCCAACCCAGTGCACCACGCTGATCGAGGACGGCATCCTGAAAGGCTATATCCAGGACACCATGAACGCGCGCCTGATGAAGATGCCGGTCACCGGCAATGCGCGTCGCGAATCGTTCGCCCACCTGCCGATGCCGCGCATGACCAACACTTATATGCTGGGTGGCGACAAGGATCCGGGCGAGATTCTGGCTTCGGTGAAAAATGGCTTGTATGCGGTGAATTTTGGCGGTGGTCAGGTCGACATCACCAACGGCAAGTTCGTGTTCTCGGCCAGCGAGGCCTACATGATCGAGAATGGCAAGATCACCTATCCGGTGAAGGGCGCGACGCTGATCGGCAACGGTCCGGAAGTGCTGAACCGTGTGTCGATGATCGGCAATGACATGAAGCTGGACCCGGGCATCGGCGTGTGCGGCAAGGAAGGCCAGAGCGTGCCGGTTGGCGTTGGCCAGCCGACGCTGCGTCTGGACGGCGTCACCGTCGGCGGCACCGCGTAAGCATAAAAAAAGCCCGGCAAACGCCGGGCCTGGTAAGCGAGCCCGGCAATGCCGGGCTTTTTTACGTGCTTAGAACTTGTAGGTCGCTTTCACGAAGAAGGTGCGGCCCAGTGGGTCGGTGTAGCGTGGATCGTAACCGCTCTGGAACGTGGTGCCCTGGTTGGTGTACGGTGGCGCGCTGTCGAACAGGTTCTTGATGCCGACGGTCAGGTCGACGTTCTTGATGCCGGTGTAGCTGGCCGAGGTCGAGTAGGTCGAGTAGGCGCGTACTTTGTGGTAGTACGCGGCCGCGACGTCGTTCTCATCTTCGTAACCGCTCAGGAATTTGTTCGAGAACGATGCGCTCCACACGCCTTTTTTCCAGTTCAGAGTGGCGTTGTGCTTCCAGCGGAAGACCGGACCGTTGTCGCCGTAGACGCCGACGTTTTCAACGAACTCGCCGCCGGTTTCGTTCTGGTACTTGTAGCTGTGGACCCAGGTGCCATCGAACGAGAAGCCGAAGTCGCCGAACGACGAACGTGGCAGTTTCCAGCGCAGGCTGGTGTCGATGCCCGAAGTTTTCACTTCGCCCAGGTTGTCCAGCACCGCGTTCACGTACTCCAGCGTTTTGCCGTCAGCCGAGTACACGAAGTAGCTCTTGTACTTCTCGTAGTTGTCGAAGATGGTCGACTCGGCCACGGTGCCGATCGAATCCTTGATCTTGATGTTGAAGTAGTCGAACGAGACCGACACCGAGTTGACCGGCTCGAACACCACGCCCAGCGCGAAGGTTTTCGACTTCTCTGGTTTCAGGTTCGGGTTGCCGCCGCTGCGGATGTATTGCTGGGTGTTGCAGACGGTGTTCGGGTTGGCGCCCGATACGGCGGTGCCGCCAGCGCACAGCACTGGATCGTCATACGCGTTGCTGGTGTAGGTTTTGGTGGCCGGGCCGTGCAGGTCGTACAGGGTCGGCGCGCGGAAGCCGGTGTTGTACGAGGTGCGGAACAGCACTTGCTTGCTGGCTTCCCAACGCAGGCCGACCTTCGGATTGAAGGTGCCGCCAACGTCGCTGTAGTGGTCGTAACGCGCGGCGCCCGACAGTTCCAGCGATTTGGTCAGCGGAACGCTGATTTCCGAGTACAGCGCGGCGATGTTGCGCTGACCTTCCTGGTCTTGCGCGTCGGCGTAGCCGGAGCTCGATGCCTGCGAGGCCAGCGCGGTGTTGACGTCGTAGGTGGCTTTGTCGTGACGGAATTCGGTACCGACCGCGAAGCCGACGCCGCCGGCTGGCAACTGGTAGATTTCACGGCTGACTTTGCCGTCGACGCCGATGCTGGTCATCTTGGCCGCCAGGTATTCGCCTTTCAGCTTGGCGGCGTCGATGTAGGCTTGGCCAGCGGCCGATTGCTCGCCGAACGGATTCAGGATGCCGCTCAGCACGCCAGCCTTGATCAGCGAGTCGTTGGTGTAGCCGTCGACGAAGGCGCTGGATGCCTTGTTGATCGAGTAGGTCAGGCCGACGTTGTAGTCCCAGCCCGCCACCAGACCTTCCGACGCCAGTACCAGGCGGTCGGAGATCGAGGTGTCGTAACCCTGGCGCTTGCCGGCGGCCACGGTACGCCAGTTCAGCGTCAGGTCTTCACCGGTCAGGCCGGCCACGGCCGGCACGCCGGCGCTGCCGCCTGGATAGTACGGGCTGGCCGAGGTCATGGTGATGCCGGTCAGCGGCGACGGCGCGATGCTGCTGGCGTTGGTCGAACGGCTGTGCAGGTATTCCAGGGTGGCGATGTTGTCTTCGCTCAGCTTGTAGGTGGCCTTGCCCAGGAAGGATTCCTGCTGGGTTTTAGGAATGTCCTGGATGTAGGCAACGGTGTTGGTGCGGCAGGTGCCGTTGGCGCTGTTGGTGATCAGACCCTTGCCGACGCAACCGCTGGCGTAGTAAGGGTTGCCGGTGATGCCGTTGTCGGAATAGAAGTTGGCCGGCTGCGAGGTGCCGCTGCTGTTGTTGATGCCCTTGTCGGCGCGCACGCTGGTGCTGGAGAAGTCGCGCGAGGCGGCGTCCAGTGCGGTTTGCTTGTGGAAGTCGAACACGCCGAACACGTTCCAGCCGTCCTTGTCCAGGTCGCCGTAGCCGCCCGACAGGTTCATGCGCGATTCCGCGCCGGCGCCGCTGGCTTGCGGCTGGTAGCGTTCGACGCTGACGGTGCCGCCGGTGACCGAGCGCTTGGTGATGAAGTTGATCACGCCGCCGATGGCGTCGGTACCGTAGATCGCCGAGGCGCCGTCGCGCAGCACTTCCACGCGTTCCAGCGCGGACACAGGAATGATGTTCAGGTCGACCGAGGAGCCGTTGAACGGGTGGTTGGCCAGACGGCGGCCGTTCAGCAGCACCAGCGTCTTGTTGCTGCCCAGGCCGCGCAGGTCGGCGGTAGCGATACCACCGGTGCCGGAACCGACCGACTGGCTGGAGCCGGTCGAGCTTTGGTTCATCGACAGCGTGTTCATTACTTCAGCGGCGGTGGTCAGACCTTGCTTTTCGAAGTCGGATGCCTTGATGGTGGTGATCGGCAGCGCGGTTTCGGTGGCCAGGCGCTTGATGCTGGAACCGGTCACTTCAACGCGTTGAATCGGCGCGTCATCGGTTTGGGCAACAGCGGCGTGCATGCCAACAGCCAGGCTGCCGGCGAACATCAAGCGCAGAGATCGGGTAAGAGCTCTTTCAATCATCATGGGTTTGTCACTCCTGATATTTATTTGGGTATTTGGGATTTCCATCAGAACATTCAGTGGCATCAGTAACAATGATCGAAAGATAATTATGCGAATATCCAACAGTAGCAAACAAACGCACATGTAAAGACAATTTTTTGCATTAATGAACTATCAGGCTGCAAGCCAGTGTTTTCGGGGGAGTTGATGCTTACAATTGGTTACAGTCTCTAAAATGTAACGATGGCGGCGAAGATGTAAAGTTTTGTAGGGAGGCTTGTTTGCCGAAAAAAAATCGCTTGCCAAGGCTTGCGCTATGGCGCTATAGTCGTTTCATGACCAAATTCTTCTTTACCGGCTATTTTTACTTTAGCAATTCCAACCCAAAGGCGGTGGAGTAGCGGCCGGTGCACGTAGAAGCAAAACGAGTCCCGCAGAATCCCGAAAAACCGCCTCCCCGAGGCGGTTTTTTTTTACCCCTACAATTTGATCACTTGGAGAACAGCAATGCCCCGTACCGATGATTTGCGCATCCGCGAGATGAAGGAACTGACCCCACCATCGCATCTGATCCGCGAGTTTGCCTGCACCGAGGCGGCCGAGCAGACCGCTGCCAACGCCCGCACCGCGCTGCACCGCATTCTGCACGGCCAGGATGATCGCCTGATGGTGGTGATCGGCCCGTGCTCGATCCACGACACCAAGGCCGCGATGGAGTACGCGCGCCGGCTGGTGGTGCTGCGCAAGGAACTGGCGGCCGATCTGGAAATCGTGATGCGGGTCTACTTCGAAAAGCCGCGCACCACGGTGGGCTGGAAGGGCTTGATCAACGATCCGTACATGGACAACAGCTTCCGCATCAACGACGGCCTGCGCATGGCGCGCGAGCTGCTGCGCGACATCAATGAACTGGGCCTGCCGGCCGGCACCGAGTTCCTGGATGTGATCTCGCCGCAGTACATCGCCGACCTGATCGCCTGGGGCGCGATCGGCGCCCGCACCACCGAATCGCAGGTGCACCGCGAGCTGGCGTCGGGACTGTCGTGTCCGGTGGGCTTCAAGAACGGCACCGATGGCAATGTGCGCATCGCCGTCGACGCCATCAAGGCGGCGTCGCAACCGCACCACTTCCTGTCGGTGACCAAGGGCGGTCACTCGGCCATCGTATCGACCAACGGTAACGAAGACTGCCACATCATCCTGCGCGGCGGCAAAGCGCCGAACTACGACGCGGCCAGCGTCGACGAAGCCTGCAAGGCGATCGCGGCCCAAGGGCTGGCGGCGCGCCTGATGATCGACGCTTCGCACGCCAACAGCTCGAAAAAACCGGAAAACCAGGTGCCGGTGTGTGCCGACATCGGCGGCCAGATCGCTGGCGGCGAGAGCCGTATCGTTGGCGTGATGGTGGAGTCGCACCTGGTGGCCGGTCGCCAGGATCTGGTGCCGGGCAAGGAACTGACCTATGGCCAGTCGGTCACCGATGGCTGCATCGACTGGGATAGCAGCGTGCAGGTGCTGCAGGGTCTGGCCGCCGCCGTGCGCCAGCGCCGTCTGGCCACCCAGGCGCGCGAAGCCGCCGCCAAGTAAACCGCCGCACGCTGTTCCGCACGGGGCCCGATGGTAAGTTGGGCCCCATCTTTTTTGCATCTGGCTAGCAAGCCTGTTGTAAGAACACCAAACTCCCCCCTTGGTTCGATTGACACTTAATTACTTGGCATGTTTTTATACAAAACATGGCCGGTGTCGTTGAACACCTTCCTGAAGTCTTTCCCCAAGTTGCTGTCATTGTTACCGTCCCGAGGCCACCCGGCCGAGGGCGTTGTACTGCTTCGTCCCAAAAAAAACAAATCGGAGGTTGGTCATGATTCAAGAAAGAGTGTTGTCCCGTTCCTTGCGCCTGATGTTCTCGGGCGGCATGCTGGGGTTGCTGGCGTTGCCGGCACTGGCGCAGGATGCCGCGCCTGCGGCGGATGCCCAACCGATGCAGCGCGTCGAGATCACGGGTTCGTCGATCAAGCGTATCCAGAAAGAGGGCTCGCTGCCGGTGCAGGTGTTGACGGCGGCCGAGATCAAACAGACCGGCGCCACCTCGGCCACCGATCTGATCCAGATGCTGCCGTCGATGCAGGGCTTTGTGCCATCGTCCAGCTCGGTGAACGGCGGCGGCGCCGGCGTCACCACCGCCTCGCTGCACTCGCTGCCGTCGAAATACACGCTGGTGCTACTCGATGGCCAGCGCGTGGCACCAAGCGCGATTGGTTCCGGCCAGGGCGGCGGCTACGCGGTCAATCTGTCCAGCATTCCGCTGGAAGCGGTGGAGCGGGTCGAAATCCTGACCGACGGCGCCTCGGCGTTGTATGGCTCGGACGCGATTGCCGGCGTGGTCAACTTCATCCTCAAGAAAAACAATACCAAGGGCGAGGCCTACGCCACCTATGGGCAGCCGGGCAAGAATGGCGGCAGCTGGAGCAGCGCCGGCCTGACCAAGGGCTGGGGCGATCTGGAGAGCGACGGCTGGAATGTGCTGGCCTCGTACAGCCACGAGGAGCTGGAGCGCATCACCGCGCTGCAACGCGACTTCTCGGCGCGCGGCGCCTTCTTCAAATTCAGCGCCAACGGCAAGCAATATTATTTTGACCAGCGCACCGGCAACACCGAACCGGCCAACATCACCTTCACCGACACCAACGGCGTCGGCCACGCGATCAATCCCTACTATCTGGCCAACGGCAATTGCGGCAGTTCGCTGGCCGGTCCGCTGGGCGATCAGTGCCGCTTCAACTACGCGGCCACGGTGGAAGACGTGCCGGGCAGCCGCCGCGACAGCGGCCTGCTGAAAGGCACGCTGAAGATCAACGACAACACCACCGCCTGGGCCGAGCTGGTGCTGTCGCGTTACGCGATGACCGCGCAGTACGCGCCGTCGGCACAGCCGATGGGCCTGAGCACCACGCGCTTCCCCAGCCTGTACGCCAAGTACGTCACGCCCTACCTGACCGCCAACAACCTGACCATCGACGGCACTGCCACGCTGGGCTATCGCTCGGTGCTGATCGGCGGCCGCGCCGACGAATACCAGACCACCGCGCGTCACTTCGCCACCGGCATCGACGGCACGGTCGGCGGCTGGGGCTATAACGCTTCGCTGATTCTGTCGCAGGCCAAGCTGAAGGACACGGCGGCCGGCGGCTATTCCGACTTCAACAAGCTGGAGGCGCTGGTGGAGGCGGGCAGTTACGATCCGGTCACCGGCCAGGGCGCGTCCAACCTGACCGGCGCGCTGCTGAACGGTACCGTGTTCTCGAACACCAAGTCGACGCTGAACACGGTACACGTCGGTGCCCAGCATGACCTGTTCAATCTGCCGGGCGGTACCTCCATCATCTCGCTGGGCGGCGATTATTCGAAGACCCGCTACCAGATCGATTACAACGACCTGATTCTGTCGAACTCGGGCTTTTCGACGCAACCGGTAGACACCAACTATCCGGTCGGTGGCAGCTACGGCCAGGTGCCGTTTGACGCCAAGCGCGACAACTGGGGCGTGTTCACCGAGATCCTGCTGCCGCTGCACAAGACGTTGGAAGCGACCGTGTCCGGCCGCTACGACAGCTATGACAAGGTGTACAGCAACTACATCTTCGCCACGGTGCCGGATGCCACCGGCCTGATTCCGCGTCTGGCCAGCGGCGAGATCGGCAACACCGCCAGCGCCGGCACCTACAAGCTGAGCTTGAAATGGACGCCGACCGACAACCTGCTGTTGCGTGCCGCCTACGGCACCGGCTTCAAGGCGCCCAATCTGAGCGACGTGGCCGGCGCCAACACCTTCAATGGCAGCACGGCCGGCAGCTATGCCTGCCCGTTCCCGGGCTCGACCGGCTGCCAGGTCGGCCAGGCGCAGTATGACCTGTTGACGGGCCCGAATAGCCAGAGCGGCGACGCCGGCCTGAAGCCTGAGAAATCGAAACAATGGACGTTGGGCGGCCGCATCGAACCGCTGCGCGGCCTGTCGCTGGGCCTGGACCTGTGGAATGTGCAGATCCGCAATCAGGTGCTGTCGGCCGGCGTGCCGGAGCAGGAAGGTTTCAAAAATCCGCAGGCGTACAAAAACCTGTTCGTGAATCCGTATCCGGACCCGGCCGGTTACACCACCATCGCTTACCTGCTGGCGCCGGTGAACGGCGGTGTCGCCAACTACCGTGGCGTGGACTGGGACTTCAGCTACCGCACCAAGACCGGTATCGGCGATTTGCGCGCGTCGTGGAACGGCACCTACATGCTCAAGCAGAACTACACCGTGTCGGCGGGCGGCACCGTGTATTCCGACCTGGGCAAGTTTGGCCAAGATAATGGCGTGGTGTTCCGCGTCCAGAGCAACATCAGCCTGGCACTGACCACCGGCAAGCTGACCAACACCCTGACCGCGCACTACAAGTCGGGCTACCACGACCAGTCCTATCCTGTCGACACGGCGGTGTTTGCGGTGAATGCCGACGGCAGCGTGGGCGACTCGGTGGCGTTTGACGGGCTATGGGTGCCGTCGTACACCACCTTCGATTGGCAAGCCAAGTATGACTTTGGCAAGTTTGCGCTGACCGGCGGCATCAAGAATCTGTTTGACCGCGATCCGCCGTTCACGCTGCAGAACGCCGGCGGCGGCAACCAGATCGGCTACGACGGCCGCTATGCCGATCCGGCCGGGCGCTCGTTCTACCTGACCGCCAACTACAAGTTCTAAAAAACAAAAAGCCGGGATAACCCGGCTTTTTTATTTCAGCGCTAGGCTGATTACAGCATGTAAGGACCGTGCGAGTAGTGCTTGCCCAGGGTCTCGAACGCGCGGCGGATGATTTTTTTCCACGAGCTGGTTGGTGCTGCTGGGGTGATCAGTTTGGCGGCGATGGTGGTCATGAGAGTTCTCCTGTGCTGCATTCAATGTCGATGTGTGTAGATTACAGGAAACTCAGTTATAAATATAATTCTATGTTTCGATATGTGGCATGTGAAACGTGAATGTCTTGTCCCATATGCGATATGCGTGCCATGAATGACAAACGGCTCCCGAGGGAGCCGTTTGTGTTTTTTATCAGACCTTATCAGAACTTATACGACGCGTTCAGATAGAACTGGCGACCCAGCGGATCGGTGTAGCGGCCATCGTAGCCCGACTGATTACCACCACCGGCGTTGCGGATCGTGAACGGTGGCGCGATGTCGGCCAGGTTCTTGATACCGCCGGTCAGCGTGAAGTTCTTGCTCAGCTGCGCCTTGGTCTGCCAGTCGAAGGTGGTGTACGACGACACCTGGCGCGTGATCGGCACATAGCCGCCCAGCGTGCCGTCGGCCAGCACTTCACGCACCACGCTGTCATCCGAGTTGTACACCTGGTCGGTATAGCCGGAGTGGTAGTTGGCGGTCAGCGAATTGATGAAGCGGCCGGTGTTCAGCGACGCGGTCAGCTTGGAGATCACACGGAAAGTCACCTCGGAGTACGAGTTGAAGCGGCCGATGTTTTTCTCCAGACCGGTGCCCGGGGTTTCCTGCTCAGCCTTCAGCATATAAGTACCGGTCCACTGCAGGTTGAACTTGCCCAGCGCGGTGTTGGTCTTGTAGCTGTGATCCCAGTCGATGCCGCGATAGTGCGAGGTGGCCAGGTTGAACGGGGTCAGCGCCGCCACCAGCACGTTCTGCTTCTGGATCGGGTCATAGTAGACGCGCAGCAGGCTGTCGTACACGGCCGGGTTGTTGAACACCAGGTCTTCCGACAAGGTCTGGATCTGGTCGCGCAGCTTCACGTCCCACCAGTCGAAGCCCAGCGACACGCTGCTGATCGGTTCGACGCGCAGGCCCAAGGTCGCTTGTTTCGATTGTTCCGGACGCAGCGCGCCGGCGCCGGTGGCGGCGTTACCGCCCGACAGCAGACCGTATTCCGACGAGCCAGGGTTGCACAGCTTGTAGCGCGCATCGCTGGTGTTGGTGATCGGGCAGGCGTGGAACTGCGACGAACCGCCGTTGACCAGCGGTTTGACGATGCTGGTCATGCTAGGCGCCTTGAAACCGGTGCCGTAGGAACCGCGGATCAGCACCTGGTCGATCGGATTCCAGCGCAGCGCCAGCTTGTAGGTGGCCTTGCTGGCCGACTCGCCTTGCTTGCCCGGCGCGATCAGGTAACCGTCGCTGTCGAAGTTTTTGTTGTTGGTGACGGCGCTGAAGTCGTCGTAACGGCCGGACACCGTCAGGTCCATATTCTTCAGTGCAGGCAGCAGCAGCTCGCCATAGGCGCCCCAGTTCTTGCGGCTGGCGTCGACCGGCAGCGCGCCGGCGCCACCGCCGACAATCGCGTCGGTGAAATCAGGCTGCTGCTTGTTCTCACCCTGCGAGTAGGCGTCCGGCTCTTCGGTGTAGGTTTGCTTGGTGAAGTCGGCGCCGAGAGCCAGCATGGCCGGGCCGGCCGGCAGCTTGAAGGCTTCGGCCGAGGCGCTGGCTTGCAGCATGTCGATCTTGGAGCGGGTCACGCTGAAGGTGTTGTGCAGCACGGCCGAGGCCAGCACGGCTTGCGAGGTGCCGGCCGGTGCGAACGGATCGAACTTGCCGGCGGCCACCAGCGCGTCGAAGGCGTTCAGGCTCATGTAGCCACCAGCGGCGGTGTCGGTCTGCTTGTTTTCCGAGTGGGTGTAAGCGGCGCGGTAGTCGATGTTCTTGAACGAGCCGTCGACGCCAAACGCCAGGTGCTTGGCGATGGTTTTGTATTCGTCGGCACGGCCGCCAGCATCGGCCAGACGCAGGTTCATGGTCACGCTGTCGACGGTGGCGGTGGATGGCACACCCAGCTGGGCCAGGTAGGGGGCGATGTACTTGGCGTACAGCGGGCTGCTCTTCGACAGGCCCAGTGGCTGTGCTGGCGGCGCGTATTGCGCCAGGTTGCTGAACGACGAGATCATCGCTTCGGCAAAGAAGTTGGTGCTGTCGTTGATCTTGTAGTTGAACGAGCCGAAGCCGCTATCGCGTTTCAGCGCCGGGGTGTTTTGCACGGTGGCGGCATAGTCGAACAGGCAGCGGTTGCCGACCTTGAACAGGTTGGCGCCGTTGCAGCTGCCGGTGGCCAGCAGGTTGGGGCTGAACGCGACGCTGCTGGCGCTGCCGTCGGCCTTGGTGTACTTGACGGTGGCGGTGCCGGGAATCGAGTTCGAGCTCAGTTGATACAGGCTGTAGGCCTTGCCGTTGGCGTAAAACGGAATCACGCCGCTTTGGGAGAAGTCGCTGTCCTTGGCCCAGGAAGCGCGGCTCTCATCGTGCGCCACCGACAGCAGCACGTTGAAGCCGTCTTTTTCCAGATCGCCCCAGCCTTTGGAAATGGAGGCGGTGGAGGTGGCGCCGCCGCTGCTGCGCGGCTGGTTGTACGAGGCTTCGACCACGGCGTCCTGCTGGTTTTTTTTCAGGATGAAGTTGACCACACCGGCGATCGCGTCCGAGCCGTACAGGGTGTTGGCGCCGTCGGTCAGGATCTCGACACGCTCGACCGCTGCCAGCGGAATGCTGGCCAGGTTGACGGTGGAGCCGGACGTGGACGGCGCCAGGCGGCGGCCGTTCAGCAGTACCAGGGTGTAGCCTTCGCCGATGGCGTGGATGGACGCGGTCTGCAGGCCGCCGCCGCCGCCGTTGACCGACATCGACGAGGTGGTGAAGCCCTGCATCGACGGCAGCGTGGCGATCAGATCGGCCACGCTGCTGGCGCCGGACTGCTCGATCTGCGCTTTGGTCAGCGTTTGTACCGGCAGCGCGCCTTCGGCGCTGATGCGTTTAATACTCGAACCGGTAATTTCCACGCGTTGGATAGACGCGTCCGTGCTTTGTGCCATGGCGGTGTGCATGCCCAGCGCCAGGCCACTGGCGCAGATCAGGCGTACTGACCGCGACATTACGGTTTCAACCATCATCGGATTTTTCTCCCAAATTGAACAGGTGTGTTTATGATTTCGGCAACTTTTTGCGCCGTTAATTCATCAAATCATTTGGCGGGAAATGCTGTCAACGTAGAAACCCTTATATGGATATTGTTTAATTTTGCGTCGATTTGCCCCGAATTCCAGCGAAAATGCGCTCTAATTTGGTGCGCAATGGGGTGGAAACGATGGAAAGATTGATTTACTTTCATAAAACTAGCAAAAGTACGGTCGTGCAGATATCGCAGTGCACCAATTTGGTGATTGGAAACGTTTGTTAATCTGAGTTCATCTTGATACAGCGCGTTACATTTCTGCCACATTTGCAGTGTTGTGCGCGCTGGGGTATAAAAAGATCCCGTCCTATCAAGGTTCAAGACACGATGCCTGCCTACCTGATGCGCCGCCTGTGGCAGATGTTGCCGACCATGCTGGGCGTGGTGTTGCTGGTGTTTGTGCTGTTTAACTGGGTGGGCGGCGATCCGGCTTACATGCTTGCGGGGAAGATGGCGGATGCCGGCAGTATCGCCAACATACGCCGCCAGTTGGGCGTGGATGAGCCGATATACGTGCAGTTGGGGATTTTCATCCGCCAAGTGGCGACTTTCGATTTTGGCCTTAGTTGGGCCACCGGCGAGCCGGTCTCGCATATCATCGCCTCGCGGCTGGGGCCTTCGCTGACGGTGCTGTTGCCAATGACTGTGCTGGAGACCGTGATCGGCATTGCGCTGGCGCTGGCGGTCGGGTTCACGCGCGGTTCGCTGACCGACCGGCTGGTGATGGCGGCCTGCACAGTGGGCATGTCGGTCAGCATGCTGGTCTACATCATCGTGTTTCAATACGGGCTGGCATACAGGCTGGGCTGGTTTCCGGTGCAGGGCTGGGGCGAGGGATTGGGCGAGAATTTGCTGCGCTATTCGGCGCTGCCGATTGTGATCGGGCTGGCGGTGTCGCTGGCGCCCACCTTGCGGCTGTTCCGCAGCTTTGTGCTGGATGAGGTCGGCCAGGATTATGTGCGCACCGCGCGCGCCAAGGGGCTCAGTGAGCGGCGTGTGATGTGGGTGCATGTGCTGCGTAATGCGGCGATTCCGGTGCTAACTTACGTTATGTCGAATCTACCGGCGCTGTTGATCGGGGCGTTTTTGCTGGAGCGCTTCTTCGGCATCCCCGGCATCGGGCGCGAGGTGATTCTGGCGGTGGAGCGCAGTGATTTTCCGGTGATTAAGGCGATTACCGTCTACGTGGCGGCCGCTACCATGGTGTTCAATCTGCTGACGGATGTGCTGTACCAGGCGCTCGATCCACGGGTGTCGCTCAAATGATGGCGTGGCGGCGCTTGCGCGCGGACCGATTGGCAGTGGCGTCGCTGGCGGTGGTGGTGGCGTTTCTGGTGATGGTGTTGCTGGCGGCCGCCGGCCTGATTGCCGCCGACTGGGAGGCTGAGGCCGGCGTCAGCTACGCGCCGCCGGCCTGGCTGGCCAACGCGTCTTTCGCCGCGCCGGCCGCCATGCCGGGCGCCGCGTCCGCGGCCTTGCCTGACAACCCGTTCGACCCGCTGGCCGACGACATCCGCGCCTTGCGCGCAGCGGGCGAGGGCGGCGGCATCGCAGGCGCCGGCCGTCGCGCCGGTTTGCCGTTCGGCGCCGACAAGTGGGGCCATGACATCCTGAAGAAAACCATCAAGGGCGGCGAAACGTCGATCGTCATCGGCCTGGGCGCGGCTTTGCTGGCGGTGAGCCTGGGCACCGTGTTCGGCGCGCTGTCCGGCTATTGCGGCGGCGTGGTGGACGATTGCTTCAACTGGTTCTACAGCATCTTCACCGCCATCCCCTCGGTGCTGATGATCTTGGCCGTGGCCGCCGTGCTGCAGCAGAAAGGCGTGCTGACCATCGTCCTGATCCTCGGCCTGACTGGCTGGACCGGTCCCTACCGCCTGATCCGCGCCGAATACCTCAAGCACAAGGGGCGCGAATACGTGTTGGCCGCCGATGCCATCGGCGCCTCGCACTGGCGCCGCATGTTCGTCCATATTTTCCCCAATGTCAGCCATGTGGTGCTGGTGCAGTTGTCGATACTGGTGGTGGGCTTCATCAAGGCCGAAGTCATCCTCAGCTTCCTTGGCTTTGGCGTGCCGGTCGGCGTGGTGTCATGGGGCAGCATGCTGAACGAGGCGCAGGGCGAATTGCTGCTGGGCCGCTGGTGGCAACTGGCCGCCGCCGCCGGCGCCATGGCCGTGCTGGTGACCGCCTTTTCATTGTTCACCGACGCGCTGCGCGATGCGCTCGACCCCAAGGTGAAATCATGAGCCTGCTCGAAGTGCGCGACTTGCGCATCGCTTTCCGGACCGAGGCCGTCAAAGGCGTCAGCTTCGAGGTGCCAGCCAACGCCACCGTGGCATTGGTGGGGGAATCCGGCAGCGGCAAATCGGTCAGCGCGCTGGCGGTGATGGGGCTGCTCGATGCGGCGGCCAGCGTAAGCGGCAGCATCCGTTTCGACGGCCGCGAGCTGCTGGCGCTGGACCGCACGCAACGGCGCGCGCTGTGCGGCAAGGAGATCGCGATGATTTTCCAGGAGCCGATGTCGTCGCTGAATCCGGTCTTCACGGTGGGCGCGCAGATAGCAGAAGTGCTGCGGCTGCATATGGGCATGGGCCGCGCTGAAGCGCGCCGCCGTACGCTGGAGTTGCTGGAAGAGGTGGGTATTGCCGATCCGGCCAGCAAGATCGACGCCTATCCCAGCCAGCTGTCCGGCGGCCAGCAACAGCGCGTGATGATCGCGATGGCGATCGCCTGCGAGCCGAGGCTGCTGATTGCGGATGAGCCGACCACCGCGCTCGACGTCACGATCCAGCAGCAGATCCTGGAACTGCTGGCGCGGCTGCAACAGCGGCGCGCGATGTCGGTGCTGTTTATTACGCATGATCTCGGACTGGTGGCGCAGATTGCCGATCAGGTCGTCGTGATGCGCCACGGCGAGGTGCGCGAGGCCGGTCCGGCACGGCAGGTGCTGACGCAGCCGGCCGACCACTACACGCGCGCGCTGCTGGCTTGCCGGCCGACGCTGGATGCGAGTCCGCGGCGCCTGCCCGTGATCGGCGACCTCGCCGTCATTCCGGCGCAGGCCGGAATCCATAGGACGCAGGAAGGCCAGCTCAGCATGGATTCCGGCCTATGCCGGAATGACAGCGGGCGGCCGTTGCTGGAAGTGCGCCAGCTCAGCACCAGCTTCTGGCAGCGCGACGGCTGGTTCGGCCAGCGCGAATTCCGCGCCGTGCAAGACGTCTCGTTCACGCTGGCGCGCGGCAAGACGCTGGGCATCGTCGGTGAATCCGGCTCCGGCAAGACCACGCTCGGCCTGACCCTGCTGCGGCTGCGCCAGGCCAGCGGCGGCAGCGTGCTGTTCGACGGCCGCGACTTGCTGAGCATGCCCGCACGCGAATTCCAGGCATACAAGCGCCGCATCCAGATCATCTTCCAGAATCCATACGCCTCGCTGAACCCGCGCCACACGGTGGGGCAAATCCTGCTGGAGACGATGCAAATCCACCGCATAGGCGCCGATGCGCCCGCCCGCGAGGCGGCGGCGCGGGCGCTGCTGGACCAGGTCGGCTTGCCGGCCACCGCCTGGCAGCGCTACCCGCACGAATTTTCCGGCGGCCAGCGGCAGCGCATCGCCATCGCGCGCTGCCTGAGCCTGCGGCCGGAAATCCTGGTGTGCGATGAATCGGTGTCGGCACTGGATGTGTCGGTGCAAGCGCAGGTGCTCAACCTTTTGCGGGATTTACAGGACGAGCTGGGGCTGTCATACATCTTCATATCGCACGATCTGGCGGTGGTGAAATTCCTGGCCGATCAGGTGATGGTGATGCGGCATGGTCAAGTGGTCGAGCTGGCCGATGCGGAGGCGTTGTACCGCAATCCGCAACAGCCCTATACCCAGGCACTACTCGCTGCGGTGCCCCGGCACGGTTAAGCGGTTTTTAAGTTAAGATATCTGTATGGCGAATTTAATCCTCCTGCTCCAGGAATATGGTGTCCTGATCGTGTTTGGCGTGGTGCTGATCGAACAGCTCGGCCTGCCTATTCCTGCGTTTCCCATTCTGATCGTGGCCGGCGCCATGTCGGTCGATGGCGATACCCATTGGCCGGTGGTGCTGGCGGTGGCCATCGTCGCTTGCCTGATCAGCGACTATTTCTGGTTCCGCGCCGGCCGCTACTACGGCAAGCGCATCCTCAAGCTGCTGTGCAAGATTTCGTTGTCGCCGGATTACTGCGTCAGCCAGACCGAAGACAATTTCAACCGCTGGGGACCGAAGGCGCTGATCGTCGCCAAGTTCATTCCCGGTTTTAACACCATCGCGCCGCCGCTGGCCGGCGCCATGGGCACCAGCAATAGCACTTTCCTCGGCTTCAGCGTGCTGGGCGGGCTGGTCTGGAGCGGTACCGGTATTGCCATCGGCGCCTTCTTCCATACCAGTGTCGACCAGGTGCTCGACATCCTCAGCACCATGGGTACCACCGCGCTGATCGTGCTGGGTGTGCTGCTGCTGTTGTTCGTCTCGTTCAAATATGTCGAGCGCAAGCGTTTCCATCAGTCGGTGGATATCGAACGCATTTCGATCGACGACTTGAAACAGCTGCTGGAGCAGGGCACGGAACCGGTGCTGGTCGACGCCCGCAGCGTGACGGCGCAGATGCTGGACCCGGCCGTACCGGGCGCGCTGCTGTTCAACGGCGGCGACCCGACGGCCGACATCATCGCGCTGGACAAGGGGCGCCACATCATCGTCTATTGCAGCTGCCCCAACGATGTCACCGCCGCCCACGTGGCCAAGGGCTTGATCGGCCATGGCTACCACCGCGCCCGGCCGCTGCACGGCGGGCTGGAAGCGTGGAATGCCGCCTTCGGCAACCGCGACACACTGCCCGAAGACAACACCGCCTCCGCCTGATCCAACGCCGCTGTTCGCGGCGTTAATTTTTTCTGCGTCCGGAATCGATTCCAGCATGACGTGGTAGTCATACTACGGCTTAAATCTTCGCAATCGTAAAGTTGTGTAGCAAACTGTACTAAAACTACAAACTTTGCTTGCTTGAGTGGGTGAAAATACCTTAAGCTTAAGCCTCAACTATTTTTGACCCATCATGACTGCTCAATCCGTACAAACGCCTCCCTCCCTGACCACTGCCTTCCCTGGTGGCCCGCGTCTGCTGGCGGATGTCGGCGGGACCAACGCGCGCTTTGCGCTGGAAATCGCGCCGGGCAAGATTGAGGCGATCGATGTGCTGGCTTGCGCCGCTTACCCGACCCTGGCCGCCGCCCTGGTCGCGTACCTGGCGTCGCCGATCGTGGCCCAGCTGGGCGTGACCGGCATCCGCAATGGCGCCATCGCGATTGCCAATCCGGTCACCGGCGACATGGTCAGCATGACCAATCACCACTGGGCATTCTCGATCGAGGCGCTGCGCCGTGAAGTCAACTTCGACACGCTGGTGGTGGTCAATGACTTTACCGCGCTGGCCAGCTCGCTGCCGCAGCTGTCGGCCACGCAGAAACATCAGGTGGGTGGTGGCGTCGGCGTGCCGGGCACTCCGCTGGGCCTGATCGGCGCCGGCACCGGCCTGGGCGTGTCGGGTCTGATTCCGGGCAAGGATGGCTGGACCGCGTTGCTGAGCGAAGGCGGTCACGTCACTTTCTCGCCGGCCAATCCGACCGAGCTGGCGATCCTGCAATTCGCCTGGAAAGAATTCGACCACGTGTCGGCCGAACGCCTGATGTCCGGCGCCGGCATTGAACTGATCTATCGCGCGCTGGCCGATCTGGGCGATTTGCCGGCTGAAAAGCTGAGCGCCGCTGAAATTTCGCGCCGCGCGCTGGCTGGCGAGTGCACGCTGTGCGACGAAGTGATCGAAGCGTTCTGCTGCATGCTGGGCACCATCGCCGGCAACCTGGCGGTGACGCTGGGCGCGCAGGGCGGCGTCTACATCGGTGGCGGCATCGTGCCGAAATTGGGGGCGCGCTTCGACCGTTCGGGCTTCCGCGCCCGCTTCGAAGCCAAGGGCCGTTTCAATAAATACCTGTCGGCGGTGCCGACCTGGGTGATCACGGCGGAATACCCGGCGTTCGTTGGTGTTTCTGCAATTTTGTCAGAAAGACTTGCCCCTGTGTAAGCTCAGTTACATTTCGACGACGTCGAAATGCGCGTTTTGCGCTTTTATCAGGTACAATTCGCGTTGTTGGATGAAACGTCTGGCTTCCTGCCCACGTTTCACGTAGAAAGCAATGGCTTCGGCCATTGCCGGCATGTCCCTCCTTCCCGCCGGGTGCGCATAGGCCTTGGTGTCGGAAAAGCAGTTCAGCGAGTCCTCCCGCCAGCCTCAATGAACGTGATTGATTTCTTTCGATTTTGCTTATGGATACAGTTGAGGCTAAAAAAGTCCTCGAAACCGCCTTGCTATGCGCTCGTGAGCCGCTATCGATCCACAGTCTGAAAAAGCTGTTTGTCGAACTGGACGACCAGGACCGCCCGTTGGGCGTCGGCGTAGGTGCCGATACGATCAAGGAATTGTTGGAAGAATTAAGGGTCGACTGGGCCGGCAAAGGCGTGGAAGTGATCAGCCTGGCCACCGGTTGGCGCTTTCAGAGCCGTCCCGAGATGAAGTTGTATCTCGAGCGGCTGAATCCGGAAAAGCCGCCCAGATATACGCGGGCGACGCTGGAAACGCTGGCGATCATCGCCTACCGACAGCCGGTCACGCGGGGCGATATTGAAGAGATACGCGGCGTAGCCGTCAATTCGCAGACGATCAAGATGCTGGAAGACCGTGGTTGGGTGGATGCGGTCGGCTATCGCGATGTGGTGGGGCGCCCGGCCTTGTTGGGCACCACCAAGCAGTTTTTGGATGATCTGGGCTTGAATTCGCTGTCCCAGCTGCCGCCTTTGCAGCAAATCAGTGAAGGGCAGAATGCCATGGAAACATTGGAAGCGGCCCTGCAAGAGAACTTTGAAAAAGCGGCGCAGCAGGACAGCGCTGAGCAAGAACCCGGCCCCGCGCCAGATTTAACGGTTGACGCTGAGCACAACCAAGAAACGAATAATGAACAATCCTAATACTCCTGAGACAGTGAACGACGCCCCTGCGGCCGACGTTGTCGCCAAGCCTAAACGCCGTACCAAAGCCCAGATCGCAGCGGAAGCCGCCGGCACCGCCGAGGTCACCGCAAGCGCTGACGCCGCGCCTGCCGCCAAGCCTAAGCGCAAGCCCAAGGCTGCCGCCGAAGCTGTAGCCGACGCCGCCGACGCTCCGGCGCCGGTCAAAAAGCCGCGCGCCCGCAAGGTCGCCGCCAGCGAGGCGCCTGCCGCCAGTGTCGCCGATGCCGCGCCGGCCGCTGCTGAAGCCGCCCCGGCCGCTGAAGCCAAGCCAGCTCGCAAGCCGCGCGCCAAGAAAGCGGAAGCCGTTGCCGTGGAAGCGCCAGCCGCTCCGGCCTCGGAAGCGCCTGTCGCCGCCGCGCCAGCCGCCGAAGCTGGCGAGCTGCGGGGTGATCGCCAGCGTCCGCGTGGCCCGCGTCAGATGCGTGAAATGCGCGCCGCCCGTCAGGCCGCGCAGCCGCGTCCTGAGTCAGTGGAAGCCGTCGAAGGCGCCGTGGTCGCGGAAGAGGGCGCGCCAGTCGCCGCCGCCGCCCAGGACGGCAAGCCGCAGCGCAACAACAATCAGCAGCGCAACGGCAAGCAAGCCCGCAACAACAATGGCAAGAACAAGAACGGCAAGCAGCGCGGCCAGAACGCCGGCGGCAAGCCGAATGACGCCGATGCGGCATTCTCCTATGTCACGTCGGACGCTTTCGATAGCGAAGAGCCGAAGGGCCGCCAGCAGCCAAAGCCGGCGCGCCGTGATCTGACTGCCGACGACGATGCGCCTAAGCTGCACAAGGTGCTGGCCGAAGCCGGTCTGGGTTCGCGCCGTGACATGGAAGAACTGATCCTGGCCGGCCGCGTGTCGGTCAATGGTGAGCCAGCCCACACCGGTCAGCGCATCCTGCCGACCGATGCGGTGCGCATCAATGGCAAGCTGATCCAGCGCCGCGTCAGCAAGAAGCCGCCGCGCGTGCTGGTCTACCACAAGCCGGCTGGCGAAATCGTGTCGATGGACGATCCGGAAGGCCGTCCGTCGGTATTCGACCGCCTGCCGACCATGAAGGCTGGCAAATGGCTGGCCGTGGGCCGTCTGGACTTCAACACCGAAGGTCTGCTGCTGTTCACCACCTCCGGTGACCTGGCCAACCGCCTGATGCACCCGCGCTACGGTATCGACCGTGAATACGCGGTGCGCACGCTGGGTGAGCTGGAAGAGGGCATGCGTCAGAAACTGCTGGCCGGCGTTGAGCTGGAAGACGGCACGGCGCAGTTCTCCAAGATCGCCGATGGCGGCGGCGAAGGCATCAACAAGTGGTACCGCGTGGTGATCGGTGAAGGTCGTAACCGCGAGGTGCGCCGCATGTTCGAGGCGATCGGCCTGACCGTGTCGCGCCTGATCCGTACCCGCTACGGCGCCATGACCCTGCCTAGCAGCTTGAAACGCGGCCGTTGGGACGAGCTGGAAGAAAACGCGGTGCGCGCGCTGATGGCGGCGTACAGTGTCGAGAAAAAAGGTGGCGGCCAGCCGCAACCGCAGCAACAGCAAGCACAGCAACAGTCGAAGCAGCAAGCCAAGCCGGCGCAGAACAAAGGCCCGGAAAAGCGTCCGCAGAAAGGCCGCGATCAGCACGCTGAACGCGCCGATCGCTACGAAGATCGTGATTACGACGACGATGAGGACGACGAGAACGAGCCTAACTTCAACCGTGCCGACGTCAGCAACGCCAACGCGCTGCCATTCGCCAAGCAGCCCCGCAATGGCCGTGGCCAGGGCGGTTTCGGCGGCAACGGCGGTGGCAATGGTGGCAACCGTGGCGGCAAGGGCCGCCCGGGCCAGGGTGGTAACGGCGGCAACGGTGGCCAAAGCTCGAGCCGTCCAGGTGGTCGTCCACAAGGCATCGGTGCATACGCCGGCGGTCGTCCGCTGGGCGAGGCGCCAGCGCCGCGCGCGCAAGGCCAGGGTAACCGTGGCCAAGGTGGTCAAGGTGGTGGTCAAGGCGGTCAGGGTGGTCAAGGCCGTAGCAATCAGCAAGCCAAGGGCGCGAGCCGCGGTCCGCGTCAACCAGACCCGTTGCAGACCACGTTCGGCTTCGCCGGCGCGGGTGCCGGTGCCGGTGCGCAACGCCGTGGCCAACAGCCGCGCGGCGGTGCCAGCGACCATGGTACGGCGCGTCGCCGCAAGGGCTGATTTCGGCCCATCGCCTTTGTTGTAAGCCTGCTCATGCCGCCCTGCGGCATTGCAGCGCAGCTGATATAAGGTTATAATATCTAGCCTAGTATAAAAGTTCTGGACCGGTTCTAAACCTCCAAGCAACCTTCATCTGGCTAGGTGTTATTAAAAGATGGGCAGATGCCCATTTTTTTTTTGTTGAATCGTTTTGAAGGGTTCGTTTTTGCACCATGCAAACGAGCCTTGAACTGGAGAATTTTCTTGCAGCTGCCGGAATTAATTGAAAAGACCGTGACCGGTCTGGGCTATGAGCTGGTTGATGTCGAACGGGCCGAGCGCGGACTGCTGCGCGTGTTTATCGATTTCAGCGCCGAAGAAGCCGAAGAAAAAGGTCCGATCACCGTGGAAGATTGTGCCACGGTCAGCCATCAGCTGTCGCACGTGCTGACGGTCGAGAACGTCAATTACGAACGTCTCGAAATCTCGTCGCCGGGACTGGATCGGCCGCTGCGCAAGCTGTCGGATTACGCACGTTTTGCCGGCCTTGAAGCAGTCATCAAGCTGCGCACGGCCATGCCGGGTACGAACAACCGGAAATCGTTCACGGGCATCATTCAAGAGCCCGCTGGCGATAATTTGTCGTTGGAATTTGAAAGCAATGAAGGCCCGGCGCTGTTGGAGTTTACGCTCGCCGATGTAGATAAGGCACGCTTGGTGCCACAGGTGGATTTTAAGGGACGCAAAGCATGAGTCGCGAAGTTTTGTTATTGGTAGACGCGCTGGCGCGTGAGAAGAACGTCGACAAAGACGTGGTATTTGGCGCACTGGAATTCGCTTTGGCGGGTGCCACGAAGAAACGGTATGAGGGTGAAGTAGACATCCGCGTTTCGATCGACCGCGAGTCGGGTGAGTTCGAATCCTTCCGCCGCTGGCACGTGGTGCCGGACGAAGCGGGCCTGCAACTGCCGGACCAGGAAATCCTGCACTTCGAAGCGAAAGAACAAATCGCCGACATCGAAGTGGACGACTACATCGAAGAGCCGATTGAATCGGTGGAATTCGGCCGCCGCTTCGCGCAAGACACCAAGCAAGTGGTGCTGCAGCGCGTGCGTGACGCCGAGCGCGAACAGATCCTGGCCGACTTCCTGGAACGCGGCGACTCGCTGGTCACCGGCACCATCAAGCGCATGGAGCGCGGCGATGCCATCGTTGAATCCGGCAAGATCGAAGCCCGTCTGCCACGCGACCAGATGATCCCGAAAGAGAATCTGCGTATCGGCGACCGTGTCCGTGCCTACATCCTGCGCGTTGACCGCAATATGCGCGGCCCGCAAGTGATTCTGTCGCGCACCGCGCCGGAATTCATCATGAAGCTGTTCGAGCTGGAAGTACCGGAAATCGAGCAAGGCATGCTGGAAATTAAATCGGCTGCCCGCGACGCCGGCGTGCGCGCCAAGATCGCCGTGTTCACCGCCGACAAGCGCATCGACCCGATCGGTACCTGCGTCGGCATGCGCGGTTCGCGCGTGCAAGCGGTTACCGGCGAGCTGGGCGGCGAGCGCGTGGACATCGTGCTGTGGTCGGAAGATCCGGCCCAGTTCGTGATCGGCGCGCTGGCCCCGGCCAACGTGTCGTCGATCGTGGTGGACGAAGAGAAGCACGCCATGGACGTGGTGGTGGACGAGGAAAACCTGGCAATCGCGATCGGCCGTTCCGGCCAGAACGTGCGCCTGGCTTCGGACCTGACCGGCTGGAAGATCAACATCATGACGGCCGAGGAATCGGCCGACAAAGCCGCCCAGGAAACCGCCGCGATCCGCGCGCTGTTCATGGAAAAACTGGACGTCGACCAGGAAGTGGCCGACATCCTGGTGGAAGAGGGCTTTGCCAGCCTGGAAGAAATCGCCTACGTGCCGATCTCCGAAATGCTGGAAATCGAATCGTTTGACGAAGACACCGTCAACGAACTGCGTACCCGCGCCCGTGACGCGCTGGTGACCGAAGCGATCGCCTCGGAAGAGGGTCTGGAAGGCATGGAAGAAGCGCTGGTCGGTCTGGAAAGCATGGACCGCATCACCGCTGGCAAGCTGGGTCTGGCCGGCATCAAGACGGTGGAAGCATTCGCCGGTCTGGCCTACGACGAATTCGGCGCCATTCTGGCGCTGTCGGCGGACCGTGCCCGTGCCCTGATCAAGAATGAATTTGAAGATGTGACCGACGATGAGATGAAGTTGGTCGACGCTAAGTACGACGACCGCGCCAAGGCGCTGCAAGCCAAGGCGTGGAGCCTGACTGAAGCCGCCAAAGCGTAATTTTTATCTTTATCATCTCCGCGACACATAGAAAAGAGGACTGAATGGCGAGTAACAACGTAGCCCAATTTGCCACCGAACTGAAGATGCCTGCAGATTTGCTGCTGACGCAGCTGCGTTCTGCTGGCGTCGACAAAAGTTCGGCGTCAGATCCATTGTCGAAAGAGGATAAGGATAAGCTGCTGGAACATCTGCGCCGCACTCACGGCGCCGAGCAGCCTGAGAAGAAAAAGATCACGCTGACCCGCAAGGAAACCACCGAGATCAAACAGGCTGACGCCAATGGCAAGGCACGCACCATCCAGGTAGCGGTCAAGAAAGTACGCACCTTCGTGCAGCGCGACGAGCCGCTGACCACCACGCCTGCCGCAGCGCCGGCGCCAGTGGTGGACCCGGCTGAAATCGCGCGCCGCGAAGAAGAGGCCAACAAGCAAGCCGAACTGATCGCGCGCCAGGAAGCCGAGCTGCGCGAGAAGCAAGAGCGTCTGGCCAAGCTGGAAGCCGACAAGGCCGCCCAGGCCAAGGCCACCGCCGAAGCGGAAGCCGCCGCGAAGAAAGAAGCCGAAGAGGAAGCCAAGCGCGCCGCTGCCGCCGCTGCCGCCGCCTCGGCCGCCACCGTGGTGGAGCAAGCCGCGGAAGAAGCCAAGAAAAAAGCTGCTGCCGATGAAGCCAAGAAGAAGGCTGTTGCCGCCAAGGAGGCCGCTGAACAAGCCGCCGCCACCGAGCGCGCACGCCAGGCCGTGGCCGATGAAGTGGCACAGATCAAGGCCATGATGAGCCAGCCTCGTCGCACCGTGAAGGCGCCGGAACCGGCACCTGCGGCCGCGCCGGCCAAGCCGAAAGTGGCGGAAGGCACGCTGCACAAGCCAGCCACGGCGGCGAATGCCGCCAAGCCGGCCGCTGACAAGAAAGACGACAAAAAGCCAGCCACTGGCGACAAGAAGGCCATCAAATCGGCCAACGTGTCGTCGACCTGGCAGGACGATGCCAAGAAACGTGGCGCACCGGGTGGTTCGAAAGGCCGTGGCGGCAACGCCGGCGGCGGTGCTTCGACCGGCCGCGACGGCTGGCGTGGTGGCAAAGGTGGTGGCCGTCGTCATCACCAGAGCGACGACCGCGAAAGCAACTTCCAGGCGCCGACCGAAGCCATCATCAAGGACGTGTACGTTCCTGAAACCATCACCGTGGCCGAACTGGCGCACAAGATGTCGGTCAAGGCATCCGAGGTCATCAAGCAGCTGATGAAGCTGGGCCAGATGTGCACCATCAACCAGGTGCTGGATCAGGAAACCGCGATGATCGTGGTGGAAGAGATGGGCCACAAGGCGCATCCTGCCGAGGTGGACGATCCGGAAGCGATTCTGGCCGACCAGGGCGAGCACGCCAGCTACGAATCGGTGCCACGCGCGCCGGTGGTGACCGTCATGGGTCACGTCGACCACGGTAAAACCTCGCTGCTGGACTACATCCGTCGCGCCAAAGTGGCGTCGGGCGAAGCCGGCGGCATTACCCAGCACATTGGCGCTTACCACGTGGACACCCCGCGCGGCATGATCACCTTCCTGGATACGCCGGGTCACGAAGCCTTTACGGCGATGCGTGCCCGTGGTGCGAAAGCCACCGACATCGTGATTCTGGTGGTGGCGGCCGACGACGGCGTGATGCCGCAGACCAAGGAAGCGATCTCGCACGCCAAAGCTGCCGGCGTACCGCTGGTGGTGGCGATCAACAAGATCGACAAACCGGGTGGCAACGTCGACCGTGTGACCCAGGAGCTGGTCGCCGAGAGCGTGGTGCCGGAAGAATACGGTGGCGATTCGCCATTCGTGCCGGTATCGGCCAAAACCGGTGAAGGCATCGACAACCTGCTGGAGCAAGTGCTGCTGCAAGCCGAGGTGCTGGAACTGAAAGCGCCGGCCGATGCGCCTGCGCGCGGCCTGGTGGTCGAGGGCCGTCTGGACAAGGGTAAGGGCCCGGTGGCCACCATCCTGGTGCAGTCCGGTACGCTGAAGCGCGGCGACGTGGTGCTGGCGGGTTCGTCCTACGGTCGCGTTCGTGCGATGCTGGACGAGAACGGCAAGCCGATCAACGAAGCCGGCCCATCGATCCCGGTCGAAATCCAGGGTCTGACCGAAGTGCCGCAAGCCGGTGAAGAAGTCATGGTCATGGCGGACGAGCGTAAAGCCCGTGAGATCGGTCTGTTCCGTCAAGGTAAGTTCCGCGACGTGAAACTGGCGAAACAGCAAGCCGCGAAACTGGAAAACATGTTCGACCAGATGGCCGAGGGCGAGGTGAAGAACCTGCCGCTGATCATCAAGACCGACGTGCAGGGTTCGCAGGAGGCACTGGTGGCATCGCTGCAGAAACTGTCGACCTCGGAAGTACGGGTCCAGGTGGTGCACGCGGCGGTCGGTGGCATCACCGAGTCGGACGTCAATCTGGCGGTAGCCTCGAAAGCGGTCATCATCGGCTTCAACGCCCGTGCCGATGCCCAGGCGCGCAAGCTGGCCGAATCGAACGGCGTGGATATTCGTTACTACAACATCATCTACGATGCGATCGAGGAAGTGAAAGCGGCGCTGTCCGGCATGCTGGCACCAGAGAAACGCGAAACCGTCACCGGTCAGCTGGAAGTGCGTCAGGTCATCCTGGTGTCCAAGGTTGGCGCGATCGCCGGCTGCCTGGTTACCGATGGCGTCGTCAAGCGTACCTCGTCGGTCCGCCTGCTGCGCAACAACATCGTGGTCTGGACTGGCGAAATCGACTCGCTCAAACGCTTCAAGGACGACGCCAAAGAAGTGCGCGCCGGTCTGGAGTGCGGCCTGTCGCTGAAGAACTACAACGACATCCAGGTGGGTGACTCGCTGGAAGTGTTCGAAGTGCAGGAAATCGCGCGTACCCTGTAATTTACGGGTAGCAAAGCAGTATCTGGTAAAGTGGACGGGCCTTCCCGTCCACTTGCCGTTTATGGAATCATCATGGCAAAACATAGCAAAAACATCCCACAGCGCGGTCAGCGCGTGGCCGATCAGATCCAGAAAGACTTGTCCGAACTGATCGCCTTTGAACTGAAAGATCCGCGCGTCGGCATGATCACGCTGGCCGAGGTGCAACTGACCCCGGACTACGCGCACGCCAAAATCTACTTCACCATGCTGAAGGACGATGCGGAAACCGTGAAGAACACGCTGGCCGGCCTGAACGCCGCCGCCGGCTATCTGCGCAACCAGCTGGGCAAGCGTCTGCACATCCACACGCTGCCGGCGCTGCATTTCGTGCACGACACCTCGGCCGCGCGCGGCATGGCGATGTCGGCGCTGATCGACCAGGCCAATTCGACCCGCTCGCTCGACGACGGCAAGGAAGACGGCGAAGCGTAATGAATCAAGCCCGTATGAAACGCGTCCGCGATCTGGTGGACGGCGTGCTGCTGCTCGATAAACCGGTCGGTCTGTCGAGCAACGACGCGCTGATCAAGGCCAAGCGCATCCTCAACGCCAAGAAGGCCGGCCACACCGGCACGCTGGACCCATTCGCCACCGGCCTGCTGCCGCTGTGCTTTGGCGAAGCCACCAAGTTCTCGCAAGACTTGCTGGAAGCGGACAAGAGCTACGACACCATCGTCCACCTCGGCCAGACCACCGATACCGGCGACACCGAAGGCCAGGTGCTGGAAAGCCGCGAGGTCAACGTCACGCAGGCGCAGATCGAAGCGGTGCTGGCGCAGTTCCGTGGCCCGATCAAGCAGGTGCCGCCGATGTATTCGGCGCTGAAGCGCGACGGCAAGCCGCTGTACGAATACGCGCGCGAAGGCATCACGCTGGAACGCGAAGCGCGTGACGTGGTGATCCACAAGCTGGAATTTATTTCGTACGAAGCGCCATTCCTCAAGCTGTCGGTCACCTGCAGCAAGGGCACGTATATCCGCGTGCTGGGCGAGGACATCGGCAAGGCGCTGGGCTGCGGCGCGCACCTGAACGCGCTGCGCCGCACGCAAGTCGGCGCGCTGACCACCGAGCGCATGATCACGCTGGAAGAGCTGGCCGCGCACGCCGCGCCGCTGACGCTGCTGTCGCCGGTCGACGCGCTGCTGTCCAGCTTCCCGGCGGTACAGCTGAACGAGGCGCTGGCCAAGCGCTTCCTCAACGGCCAGCGTCTGCCGCTGGGCAAGGAACCGTCGATCACGGTGCCGCCGGTGCAGGGCCGGGTGCGCGTCTATCTGGACGACAAGCTGCTGGGCACCGCCATCCTGGCCGAGTACAGCATTCTGCAGCCGGAACGTCTGATCGCCGTCAGTCACGGCTAAGTCATACCGCGCGCTGATCCTGCTGGCAAGCCTGTTTGATGGTCTGCCGCAGCCAGCGGTGCGCGGGATCACTGTCCAGGCGCGGATGCCATGCCTGCACCACCTTCACCGTGGTCAGCGGCAGCGGAAATTCAAAATGCCGCACCCGCATGCCCAGTCGCTGGATGCTGTGCAACATCGAGCGCGGAATCAGCGGCGCCACCAGGTCGGTATCGGCCAGCGCAAACACCGCCGAGTGAAAACTGGGCACGATCAGTGCCACATGCTGTTCCAGCTTGAGTTCGGCCAGCAGCTTGGCGGCCGGGCCGTAAGCGCGACCCTTGCGCGAAACGCTGATGTGGTCGAACTGCACCAGCCGTTCGGCATCGACCGGCGCGTCAAAAATCGGATGGTCTTCGCGTGCCAGACCGATGAATGAATTCTCGAATAATTCCTGTACCTTGATATCGGCGCCGAAGTCGCGCATTGAGCTGATGTAGAGATCGATGCGGCCTTCCTGTAGCGCGCCATCTTCCATATCGCCTTCCGGCACGAAGCGCAGCACGGCGTTGGGCGCGTGCTGGCGGAAGGCTGTCCGCAGCGCGCCGCTATAGGCGTTGATGAAGACGTCGTTGGCGCGGATGCTGAAGGTGCGTTCCAGCGTCGCCAGTTCCACTTCGCGGCCGGTGTAGAACACGGCATGGGCTTGTTCGATCACGCTGCGCACCTGCTCGCGCAGCGCCAACGCGCGCGGCGTTGGCGCCAGGCCGCGACCGGCGCGCACCAGCACCGGGTCGCCGATGGCTAAGCGCAGCCGCGCCAGGGTGCGGCTCATGGCGGGCGTGCTCAGATGCATGCGCTGAGCGGCGCCGACCACGCTGCCTTCTTCCAGCAGGATGTCGAACGCCACCAGCAGGTTGATATCGGGCATTTTCATGGGCTGAGCTTACCATGCTCCTGCCAGCCACCGCCGAGCGCTTTGTACAGGTCAACCTGGGCCAGCGCGGCGGCGGCGCGGCTTTCGGTGAGCGCGGCTTCGGTGCTGAGCAGCGCGTCTTGCGCGCTCAGCACGTTGAGGAAGTCTACGCTGCCGGCCTGGTATTGCTGCTGGGCGTAGCCGAGTGCGCGCCGGGTTTGTCCGGTGGCGGTGGTCAGACCTTGCTGACGTTGCTGTTGGGCGCGCACGGCGTTGGCGGCTTCGTCGACTTCGTGCCAGGCGGTCAGCACGGTTTTGCGGTAGGCCAGGGCGGCTTCCTGCTGGCGTGCCGCGCTCAATGCCAGTGTGCCGGCGCGGCGGCCGCGATCAAACAGCGGCAGGCTGATGGACGGGCCGATGCCGAAGCTGCGGCTGTCCCAGCTGCCAAGCTCGGACAGTTGCATGGCTTGACTGCCGACGCTGGCGCCGAGGCTGATGCGCGGATAGAAATCGGCCTGCGCCGCGCCGATGCCGGCGGTGGCGGCATGCAGCACAGCGCTGGCACGGCGAATGTCGGGTCGCCGTTGCGCCAGCTCGCTCGGCAGACCCAGCGCGGTGAGCTGCGGCCCGGCGGGGATGGTGCTGAGCGCATGGTCGCCGGCTTCGCTGGCATCGCCTGCGCTGGTTGTCAGTTCTTTGCTCAGCTCTTTGCTCAGCGCTTGCGGCGGCTGGGCCAGCAGCAGGCCCAGCGCGGAGATCAGCTGGTGTTCGCGTTGCGCCAGCGCCGGCAGTCGGGCTTCGATGGTGGCGACCTGGGCGGCAGCGCGTGCGACGTCGAGCTCGGTTGCTACGCCTTCCTGGCGGCGCAGTGCGGTCAGCCTGGCGCTGTCACGGGCGATGTCGAGATTCTTTTGCGTCA
The DNA here is from genome assembly GCF_009674535.1 of Duganella guangzhouensis. Taxonomy (GTDB): domain Bacteria; phylum Pseudomonadota; class Gammaproteobacteria; order Burkholderiales; family Burkholderiaceae_D; genus Rugamonas; species Rugamonas guangzhouensis. The sequence continues at coordinate 166,941 of NZ_WKJK01000007.1, read as the reverse complement.
GCGCCGACAGGCTTTGGGTGGCACGCAGCTGAATGTAGGCGTGTGCGGTCTCGGCGGCGACGGCCAGCAGCACAGCGTGGCGTTGCTCCTGCGCGGCTTCGACTTGCGCATCGGCGGTTTCCACCGTGCGGCGCACGCGGCCCCACAGGTCCAGCTCCCAGCTGGCGCTGAGGCCGGCGTTGCCGACAGTGTAGGGATGGGTGCCGTTCAGGCCGGAAGGATCAAGCAGGCCGATCTGGCTGTTGCGGGCACGCGCGGCGTCCAGCGTGGCGTTCAGTTCCGGTTGCTGCGCGCCGGCGATGCTGGTGCGGGCGGCGCGCGCTTGCTCCAGGCGGCTGGTGGCTGTCTGCAGATCGAGATTGTCCGCAGTGGCGCGGGCGATCAGCGATGGCAGCAGTGGGTCGCCAAAGCTGTGCCACCACAACAGGTCGACGGCGCCGGCTGCGCTCTGCTGCGCCGGCCATGCGGCGGGCAATTGCGCGGTTGGCGGCTGGAAGTCCGGGCCGAGGGTGGTGCAGCCAGTCAGGGTGGCGATCAGCAAGGTGGCTAATGTTGTTGTGAGCGTGGGCCGTGGTTGCAGGCGGCCGGCGCTGGCCGGGTGAGGGCGGGCGCTCATTGGGCACCTGCCATTGCGAGCGGCGTCGGCTTGGGCGCGGCGGCGGTGTCGATGCTGGCGGTGACGGACATGCCAACCCGTAGCTTGCCGCGCCATGCCGGGTTGCTGTCGAGTGCTATCCGGGTCGGGATGCGCTGCACGACCTTGGTGAAGTTGCCGGTCGCGTTGTCTGGCGCGGCGGCCGAGAAGGTGGCCCCGGTGGCCGCCGCGATACTTTCGACATGCCCGGTGACGACCGCATCCGGCCAGCCGTCCACGGCAATGCTGACCGGCTGGCCCGGCTGTACCCGCGCCAGCTGCGTCTCGAGGAAATTCGCCACCACATAGGCTTGCTGCAAGGGCACCACCGCCATTAGCGCGGTCGCGGGGCCGACGTGCGCGCCAACCCGCGCGCTGCGCCGTGCAATCACGCCATCCTGCGGCGCGCGCACTTCAGTGTGTGACAGGTCCAGCGCCGCCTGCTGCTGCACGGCCTCCGCCTTGCGCAACTGCGCCTGCGCCACCGCTAGCTGGGTTTGCAGCACATTGCGCTGCTGGCCGGTGGCGCCCAACGCGGCACGATCTTGCGCCAAACGGGCTTGCAACGCGTCGTGCTTCGCCTGTGCCTGCTGGGCGTTCTGCGCGGTGCCGGCGCCTTGGCTGGCCAGACGGTTGTAACGCGCCAGCTCACTGCGCGCCAGCACCAGATCGGCATCGTCAGCGCGCACTGTGGCCTCGGCCTGCGCGATCAGGAAGCGTTGCCGTTCCAGCGTGGCGGCGGCGTTGTCGATCGTGGCTTGCGCATTGGCGACACCAGCCTGCGCCGCCGCCAGCGCGGCCTGATAGTCGCGCGGGTCGATGCGCAGCAGCAGATCGCCCGCTTTGACGGCCTGGTTGTCGGTCACCGGCACCTCGGTCACGATGCCGCTCACTTTGGGCATCAGCACGGTGACATCGGCGGCAACGAAAGCGTCGTTGGTGGTTTGCAGTTGCGGCGTGCTCAGCAAACGCGAGCCGCCATATGCGACGCCGCACAGCAGCAGGGCGGCGATCGCCAGCGCGGAAGTTTTGGGTAAATGTTTCATCAGGGTTCCAGTATTCAAAAGGTCAGGCTGCGCGCGGCGGATAGACACGCGTGGGCAGCACCGGAATCAGCAGGATCATGGCCGCCGCCAGCGCGGCGGTAATCCAGTACATATCGGCGGCGGTATCGGCGGTCACACGTTGATGCAACTGGCGCAGCACTGGCGCCGTTGCGTCGAGCCAGGGGCTGTTGCCCAGCCGGTCCGCCATGGCGCTGGCGTGGAAGCGGGCGCGTTCGGTGCCGGCGAAATCCAGCACGCCGCCGGCCAGCACTGCGGCAAAGCCTTTGATGGTGTTGAACCAGGCTGAGGCAAACGGACCATCCTGCGGCGGCAGACCGGTGGTGGCCAGCATCAGCAGCGGGATCACCGCCATCGGCTGCGCCACGATGTGCAGCGACAGCAGCAGGTAGAAGTTGTCGCGATGCCATTCCGGCGTGATCGCCGTCCCCAACACGGCGGACAGCGCCAGCAGGCCGAGTCCGGCCGCCAGCACCCAGCGGCAATCGACGCGTCGCAGGTTGCACAGCGCGCCCACCGCCACCAGCGCCAGTAACTGCGGCAGCGCCACCAGCAGGAATAGCGGTGCGCTTTGCAGCGGCCGGTAACCCTGCACCTGCGCCAGGAAGCCGCCCGGGATGCGGCTGGCCGCCAGCAGCACGAACAATACGCCGCCCAAGGTCAGCAGTGCATGTGACAGATTGCGCCGCGCCAGCAGTTGCAGCTTGAAGAAGGGCAGCGGATGCGACCATTCGTTGACCATGAACGCCAGCAGCAGCAGGCTGCCGCCGACCAGCAGCACGGCGATCAGGCCGGATTGCATCCAGTTGTAGTGTTCGCCCAAGGACAGGCCCAGCACTAGCATGCAGATCGCCGGCAGTCCCAACAGCAGACCCAGCCAGTCGAATTGGCGCAAGCGCTCCAGCTTGAGCGGGTCTTGCGGCAAGCCCCAGGCCACGACCGCCATCGCCAGCAGGCTGGGCGGGATGATGTTCCAGAATGCCCATTGCCAGCCGGCGGCTTCGGTCCACAGCGCGGTCAGCGGCGTGGCCAGGTTGGGGCCGAAGGTGGCGGTCAGCGCGTAGCTGGCCAGACCGTACAGTTTGATGTTGGCCGGCAGGAAGCGCAGTGCCACCGTCATCAGCATCGGCGGCAGCGCGCCGCCGGCCAGGCCCTGCAGTGCGCGCAGCAGCAACAGCGTCGGCACGTTCGGCGCGAACGGGCTTAACAGGCCCAGCACCGCAAACGCGGCAATCGCGCCGATGGTGAAGCGGCGCAGCGAGAAGGTCACCGAGCACCACGGTGCAAACGCCATCGCGCTGACCGAGGCGGCGGCGTACACCGCCAGCAGCCAGACGCCATCGTCGGCGCCAATCCCCATGGCGCCGCGAATGTCGCCGAGTGCCGCTTTGGTAATGTTTTCGTTCAGGCCCGCCATCAGCACGGCCAGCAACACACCGCCCAGGCCGGTCGCCAGCCGCAGTCCGAACGCGGTCTGAGCGGCTGGCGCGGCGGCGGGTAAATCGCTCAGTCGCATATAAAACTCCAGTGTTTGCTCACTGAAGCAGTATAAAAACGGCAGTGCGTTGCGAAAATTGATGTTTGGGTAATCGTCGATTGCACCAAACGCAACGATTGCCTGAAAAATATTCAGGCAGCGGACGACAGCAGTTGCATCGCAACATGCTATACTAGCCGGCTTCGTGTACCTCGAAGGTACTCACTCGCAGTTTTTCCGCACATATACAACCATGTCTAATACTAAACGCGCAATTCGCAATATTGCTATCATCGCCCACGTTGACCACGGCAAAACCACGCTGGTTGACCAACTGCTGCGCCAGTCGGGTACCTTCCGCGAAAACCAGGCGGTCGACACCCGCGTGATGGACTCGAACGACCTCGAAAAAGAGCGCGGCATTACCATTCTGTCGAAAAACTGCGCGGTTGAGTACGAAGGCACGCACATCAACATCGTCGACACCCCAGGCCACGCCGACTTCGGCGGCGAGGTGGAGCGCGTGCTGTCGATGGTGGACTCGGTGCTGCTGCTGGTGGATGCGCAAGAAGGCCCAATGCCACAGACCCGTTTCGTGACCCGTAAAGCGCTGGCGCTGGGCCTGAAGCCGATCGTGGTGGTCAACAAGGTGGACCGTCCAGGCGCGCGCGCTGACTGGGCCATCAACCAGACCTTCGAACTGTTCGACAAACTGGGCGCCACCGACGAGCAACTGGACTTCCCTATCGTTTACGCATCGGGCCTGAACGGCTACGCCGGCCTGACCGAAGACGTGCGCTCGGGCGACATGAAGCCACTGTTCGACGCCATCCTGGAACACGTGCCAGTCCGTGACGACAATCCGGACGGTCCGCTGCAGATGCAAATCACCTCGCTGGACTACTCGTCGTACGTCGGCAAGATCGGCATTGGCCGTATCAACCGCGGCCGCGTTAAAACCGGCCAGGACGTGATCGTTCTGAACGGTCCGGGCGCGACCCCGATCAAAGGCCGCATCAACCAGGTGCTGAACTTCAAAGGTCTGGAGCGCGTGCTGGTGGATGACGCGGTTGCCGGCGACATCGTGCTGATCAACGGTATCGAAGAAATCGGCATCGGCTCGACCGTGTGCGCACCGGACACCCCGGACGCGCTGCCGATGCTGACCGTCGACGAACCTACCCTGACCATGAACTTCATGGTCAACAACTCGCCGCTGGCTGGCCGCGAAGGCAAGTTCGTGACTTCGCGTCAACTGCGCGACCGTCTGGACAAAGAACTGAAAGCCAACGTGGCACTGCGCGTTGCCCCAACCGAAGACGACACCACTTTCGAAGTATCGGGCCGCGGCGAGCTGCACCTGACCATCCTGATCGAAAACATGCGTCGTGAAGGTTTCGAGCTGGCCGTATCGCGTCCACGCGTGGTGTTCAAAATGGTGGATGGCGTACGCCACGAGCCGTTCGAGCAACTGTCGGTTGACGTTGAAGAAGCCAACCAGGGCGGCGTGATGGAAGAACTGGGCCGTCGTCGTGGCGACCTGCAAAACATGGAATCCGACGGCAAAGGCCGTGTGCGTCTGGAATACCGTATTCCAGCCCGTGGCCTGATCGGCTTCCAGGGCGAGTTCATGACCCTGACCCGTGGTACCGGCCTGATGTCGCACGTGTTCGATGCGTACGCACCGGTCGATAACTCGAAAGGCGAACTGGGCGGCCGTCGTAACGGCGTGCTGATCTCGCAAGACGACGGCGCCGCCGTTGCCTACGCGATCTGGAAACTGCAAGATCGCGGCCGTATGTTCGTGGTCCACAACGACCCAGTGTACGAAGGCATGATCATCGGTATCCACTCGCGTGACAACGATCTGGTGGTTAACCCGATCAAGGGCAAGCAGCTGACCAACGTGCGTTCGTCTGGTACCGACGAAGCGGTGCGCCTGGTGCCGCCGATCCAGATGTCGCTGGAATACGCTGTTGAATTCATCGACGACGACGAACTGGTAGAAATCACCCCGAAATCGATCCGTCTGCGCAAGCGTCACCTGAAAGAGCACGAGCGTAAGAAAGCTTCGCGCGAAGGCGCATAAGCCGACATCGCCGGCCACAAAAAACCGCCTTTCGAGGCGGTTTTTTTTCGTCTTCATCAGTTTTGATGATGCGGTGCGAAAAACCTGTCGATATGATAATTTTTGCCCGACTTGGGCGATTAGACTACGACAGGGGATCTATCATGCGTTTTGCCACCTCGCGCCTGGGACGGGCGCTGTGCGGACTGCTTTTGCTGACCGCGCTGCAAGCTAAAGCCAACACCACTTATGTCGCCGATTTCAGCACCAGCACGCTGGATCCCAATCTGCAGGTCCACATACTCAAGAATGGCAGTTGGTCGCCCGACGTGGTGTTGCCGTGGATCGTCAGCACCGGCGACGGCTATCTGGCGCTGGCGAAAACTTTTACCCTGCCCGGCAGCATCTATCCGGACGGTCCGCACGTGCAAACCAATGTTGGCATTGCGGGCGACTTCATCGCCACCGTGACCGCCGATTCGTCGTATAACGGCGCCGGCGGCGCCGGTTTCTTCCTGGATACGCCGACTGGCTATACCGGCATCAGCTTCGGCACCAACTGGCTGGGCGACTCGGCTGGCGACGGCTTTAGCAGCACCGGTTACAGCGCCGTCGCCACGCCACTGATCACCTTGCAGATCACGCGCATCGGCAATACGCTGACCAAGGCATACAAGCTGGACGGGCAAAGTGGCTTCACGGTGATTTCCTCGCTCACCGATGACTCCACCACCGGCTGGGCGTGGTTTGACCTGACCAATTATTCCGACCAGACGGCGGCCACTGCGGTCTTGTTCACCAGCTTCACTGTGGAACAGCTGGCGCCGGTGCCGGAGCCGCAGACCTGGGCCATGCTGGCCGGCGGTCTGGTGTTGCTGGGGGCGCTGCAACGCCGCCAGCGCCGTCAGCGCGGCGCCTGAGCTCGGCGGACACAGGGCAGGGTAGCCATAACAAGTGTCAGGGAATTTGTTTGCCTTTTCCCGGTTACTGGGGTACTTTGGTGCGTGGCAGCAAAACCGCATGGAGGCGTACCTTGAGTGACGACAAGAGCTATTCCTGGCTGAATTGGCCTGGCAATCCCTACAACCTTGCGCAGCAGGCGACCGACTACTGGGTCGACGCCTGCCAGCGCAGCGTGCTGTTCCTGGACGTGCTGCGCGAGCGCGGTGACGAGCGCAATCATCGCGCCGAACAGACCGCACCGCACGTGCTGACGTTTGAATTTGAAGTGGTGATGGATGGGCGTCATCTGGAGCGCCCGGTCAACTACGGCCTGCTGAAGATCAAGCAGCCGGACGGCGTCGAGCCTGATCCGACCAAGCGCCCGTTCATCGTGTTCGACCCGCGCGCCGGCCATGGTCCCGGCATCGGCGGCATGAAGCACGACAGTGAAATTGGCGTGGTGCTGAAGGCCGGTCACCCCTGTTATTTCGTCGGCTTCACGCCGCATCCGGTGCCCGGCCAAACCATCGAGGATGTATGCCGCGCCGAAGCACTGTTCATCGCCAAGGTGGCCGAGCGCCATCCGCAGGCCGACGGCAAACCTGCGCTGATCGGCAACTGCCAGGCTGGCTGGCAAATCATGATGACCAGCGCCCTCAATCCCGATCTGGTGGGGCCGCTGGTGCTGGCCGGCGCGCCGCTGTCGTACTGGGCTGGCGTGCGCGGCAAGAATCCGCTGCGCTATCTTGGCGGCATACTTGGCGGCACCTGGATGACCGCGCTCGCGGGCGATCTGGGCAAGGGCGTGTTCGACGGCGCCCAGCTGGTGGCCAACTTCGAGAAGATGAATCCGGCCAACACCTTCTGGTCCAAGAACTACAATGTCTATTCGAAGATCGATACCGAAGCGCAGCGCTTCCTCGACTTTGAAAAATGGTGGGGCAATCCGGTGCTGCTGAACGCCGGCGAGATGCAATACATCGCCGACTCGCTGTTTGTCGGCAACCGCCTCAGCGACGCCGCGCTGCTGGACAGCGCCGGCCACCGTATCGACCTGCGCAACGTGAAGTCGCCGATCGTGGTGTTCTGCTCGTGGGGCGACGACATCACGCCGCCGCAGCAGGCGCTGGGCTGGGTGCTGGATCTGTACGAGGACGACGCGGCGCTGGTGTCCGGCGGCCAGACCATTATTTACTCGATGCACCAGAGCATAGGCCACTTGGGCATCTTCGTGTCGGCCTCGGTGGCCAACAAGGAGCACGAGGAATTCACGGCGGCGATGGACATGATCGACATCATGCCGCCCGGCCTGTACGAGGCGGTGTTCCTCGACAAGGATGAAGAGATGCTGCAGGCCGAAATCGCCGCCGGCGATCTGGCGGCCGGCGATTATGTGATGCGCTTCGAGCGCCGCAACCTGGATGCGCTGCGCGCGCTGGGCGGCAACGATGTGGAGGACGAGCGCCGCTTCGCCACCGTGGCGCGGGTATCGGAAATCAACAAGGGCTTGTACCAGACCTTTGCCAGCCCGATCGTGAAGTCGCTGGTGAGCGAGACCACTGCCGAACATCTGCGCGAGGCGCATCCGCTGCGCATGCGTTACACCATGTTCTCCAACAAGAATCCGCTGCTGAACAACATTCCCCAGCTGGCCGAGAAAGTGCGCGCCGAGCGCCGCCCGGTGGCCAAGGACAATGTGTTCCTGCAGTTGCAGGAAGCATGGTCGAAACAGATTGTCGCGGCACTGGACCGCTATCAGGAGGCGCGCGACCAGGCGACCGAAAACATCTTCCTCAGCGTGTATGGTTCGCCGGTGCTGCAGGCACTGGTCGGCTTGAACACCGATGGCGGCAAGCCGCGCCGCATCGGCCGCGACATCGCGCGCGAGGCCACCATCAACGCCAACCGCTCGGCGGCGGCGCTGCGCACCAAGGAAGGCGGCGTGACCGAGGGCATCATTCGCGGCTTGCTGTACATTTTCCGCAGCCCGGAGATGAGCGCGGCCGACGAACGTGCCTTTGCCGCCATGCGCGCGCTGCGCCTGCGCACCTCGGACGACAAGGAGATGAGCGTCACGCTGCTGAAGAAGATCTTACGCGAGCAATATCTGATGCTGCAGGTGAACGAGGAGCAGGCGCTCAGCGACTTGCCGCTGCTGCTGCCGGAGGAACCGGAAGCGCGCGCGGCGGCGCTGGGCATCGTTCGTCAAGTGGCGGGCGCGACCGGCACGCTGACCGGCGAGGCGGCGCTGCGACTGGAGCGCATCGCCGAGATCTTCGGCCCACAGGCACCCAAGCTGGAAGTGGTGAAGGCCAAGAAGAAGGGCGCCTAACCGCGCGCCGCCGGCTCACAGGCCGCTGGTCGGCGTAATGGTGCGGATCACTTTGCCGGCTTCGTCCAGCATCTGGATTTCCGCCGCCCCGCTCGCGCTGACCAGCAGCATCATGCGCGTGCGACCTTGGGCATCCTTGAGTTGCAGGGCTGAGCCCTTGTCGCGCGTATTGCCCAGCCAGATGCGGTTGGCGCCGAGGCGTCCGGCATCGTTGAGTTTTTGCCAGTACGCCTGGCGCTCGGCGGCCGGCAACTGCCTGGCCTCTTGGCCGAAGCGTTGCTGGTCGGCGAGCGAAGTCAGCTCGAAGTAGGGCACGTCGTTGATCTTGATGGCGGTTTGCTGCCAGTCGTTGCTGTCGGTGTTCAGCAGTTGTAGCGCCTGATCCTGGCGGAAGCGGTCAAAGGTCAGCGACAGGCCGGAGCTGATCTTGCCATCCGGGCCGATGCTGCCTTTCTGGATCAGGCCGCCATTTTCGGTGCCTTCCTCGTTCACGAAAATCATGCCGGCAAATGAGCGGCGGTCGGGGCGTTCGCCTTCCTTGCCCTGCATGAAGTCGCCGGGGAATTGGGCGCGGTTGGAAATCACCAGCCGCTTGCTGCCATCCGGTTCGACGATGTTGATGCGGCCGACGGTGATTTCGTCAAACTGCGCATTGCGCGGCTCGCGCGCGCCGGTCAGCAGCACCACGGCCGCCAGCGCGCTGGCCATGGCGGCGGCACCGGCAAAGAAGGTCTTAAGCTGCGACATGATGCCTCCCTTTGGCTGCCGCGCGCATGCGCCATTCCACCACCAGTAACAGCAGGCCGCCAAAGGTCAGCAGCGCGCCCAGGTATTGCAGGATGCGGTTCTGCGGTGCGTGAATCATGGTGCTGTCGGTCAGTTCGAATTTGCGGCGGCCGTTGGCGGTGTTTTCAAAGAATACGCTGCCACGATGGCCCCACACCTGGATGGTCTCGACCTTGACGCGATCGGTTTCGAAATCGGCCTTGGCTTTTTGCGATTCTTCCGGCGTGATGGTGCGGGCCATCATTTTCATTTCCTGAATGCGGGGGTATTGCTCGAAGATCTGGTCCGATTCGCCGGCCAGAATCACGCCCGGCGATTTGTATTTGTACAGGTTGTTGGCAAAGAAGATGCCGTCGTTGGCCGCCAGCATCAGTGCAAAGCCGAGCATGCAGGCGGCGGCCGCGCTCCAGATGTAATGGCGGGCACTGTGCAGCCGCTGCTGCACTTCGCCGTTGAGGAACTGGCTGACTTCGGGAATATGCCGCAGCGAGCTCTGCAGGATCTTGCGATCGATATCGGCCAGCAAATCCTTGGGCGACAGGTTCAGCGCTTTGACGATGGCGCTGAACATATCGGCCGACGGCTGGGACTTGTCGTTCTCCAGCTTGGACAGATAGGATTGCTCGATGCCGATGGCCTCGGCAAACTGCGGCTGGGTCAGGTTCTTCTCGACGCGGATCTGCTTAAGTTTGTCTCCGAAATGCATGCTCAAGTCCTTTCTGGGGTGGGCTTGAGACGTATTCTTCGGTATTCACGCAGGAATGAACAGCTGAATATGGTGGAATATGCAAGAATTTGCAGCTTAGCTCAGCATCTTGCGCATGAACACGCTGTACGGATCGTCCGGATAGTCGCCGTAGGGGCCGCAGCGCTCAAAGCCGTGCCGCATGTACAGCGCCAGCGCTTCCGGATTGTCCGGCCCGGTCTCCAACACCAGCGCCGGGCTGCCGGCCTCACGCGCGGTCTGCTCCAGCAAGCCCATCAGCTTACGCGCGATGCCGGCGCCGCGCGCGGCCGGACGCACATACATGCGCTTGATTTCGGCAAACTCCGGCGTCAGCAGCACGGCGCCGCAACCGATGGCGGCGCCGGCGGCGTCGCGGGCGACCGCAAAGCGTACCTGTGGCTGCAGCAGCGCGCTGACGTCCAGCGCGTAGACCGATTCGGCCGGGTAGAGCGCCAGCAGGTAGGCGTCCAGTTCGCTGATCAGGGCGTGCACCTCGGGCTGGTCGGGCGTTTCAAAGGCGATGGTCATGGGATGTCATTTTATTGGATGATGATCCAGTATAATGGATGACATGGACATCAATCAACTTATTGCGCGCCGGGTGCAGGCGTTGCGGGCGGCGCGTGGCCTGTCGCTGGCGGCGCTGGCCGAGCTTAGCGGCGTTAGCCGCTCCAATATCTCCCTGATCGAGCGCGGCGAGAGCAGCGCCACCGCGACCGTGCTGGACAAGCTGGCCGGCGCGCTGGGCGTCACGCTGGCCTCGCTGTTCGAGGCCGAGAGCGCGGCGCCGTCGCCGCTCAGCACGCGCGAGCGGCAGCCGGTGTGGACCGATCCGGCCTCCGGCTACACGCGGCGCCAGCTGTCGCCCGGCGTGCGCTCGCCGATGCAGCTGGTGGAGGTGGAGTTTCCGCCTGGCCGGCGCGTGTCCTACGAACAGGGGCACAACGAGGCCGACATCTACCAGCAGTTGTGGCTGCTGGAAGGCACGCTGGAGGTGACGGTGGGCACGCAGCACTGGCGGCTGCAGCCGGGCGATTGCCTGGCGTTCCGCGAAGTGGCGGACATCAGCTATGAAAATCCGGGCCAGGTGGCGGCGCGTTATCTGGTCAGCCTGGTGAACTTGCCGTTCAGTCCGGTCTAGCGATGGTATTCCTGTTCCTGCGGCGAGGCCAGCTGGCGGAAAAAATCCTTCATGGCGGCGCCGTAGCGCTGCGTGGTCTCCTTGCTGATCCAGCGCATCTGCGCCTGCGACAGCATGGCCGCGCCTTCGGGCGAGGCCAGCAACTGGTCGATGTGGCGGATCTGGTTGCGGCCCCAGGCGTTGCGCGGGCAGGCGATGCCGCCCACCATCAAGCCGGCGCCGCCCGCCAGCGGCGCGGTTTTTAGGTGCGTCAGCGTGGCGTCCTGGGCGCGCGCGTGGGTCATGACGAAATCCATTTCGATGGTGTAGTCGGCGCGGTTCATGGCCAGCATGGTCAGAATGCTGCGGCCGTAGTTGCCGGGCGCCAGGCGCTTGAGGTGGGCGCTGTTGGCGGGATCGGCCAGCAGGGCGTCGATGCCGGCGCCGTAGGAGCGGGTTTCCACCACCAGGCCGCGCAGGCTGGCGTTGCGCAGTACCGCCGGCAGTTCGGCCTCGCCCTTGCGGTTGAGGCGGATCGCGTCCTGGGTTTCGGGCCGGTACACCAGTTGCGGCGGCGGCAGCAGATAGGCGTTGCGGAAATAGGCCACTTTTTCGCGCTCCGGCGTGCGCAGCGCGCTGGCAAAGCAGGCGTGTTCGCCGGCCGCCAGCATCGACCAGACCCGGTTGGGATTGGCGTACAGATAGCGGTGCGTGGCCTCCGGCCAACGGGCGATCAGGTATTTGACCACTTGGTCGGTCATGCCGTTGCCGGGCTGGCCGTTGATCTGCTCGCCCACCGGCGGGAAGTCCGACATCAGCCAGGTGATGGTCTCGGCGGCCCGCGCGGGCAGGCTGGCGCTCAGCAGCGCGGCGAAGGCAAATGGCAACAAGCGCACGTCGGGCATCCTCGCTCGGACGGTGGTCGATCAGCTCAGGGTAACTGAAGTTGCGCTATAATGTCGACCCTTTAGCCTATCCTGTAGCGTTGCCGCCATGACCATCCTCGACCCGACTGCCGCCGCCGTCCCAGCACCTGTGGTGCCGAGCCGCCGCCTGTCCGTGGCGCCGATGATGGACTGGACCGACCGCCACTGCCGCGTCTTCCACCGCCACATCAGCAAGCACACCTGGTTGTACACCGAAATGGTGACCACCGGCGCGTTGGTGTATGGCGATGTCGAGCGCCATCTGCGCTTCAACGAGGAAGAGCATCCGGTGGCCTTGCAGCTGGGCGGCAGCGATCCGGCCGATCTCGCCACCAGCGCTAAGCTGGGCGAGCAGTGGGGCTATGACGAGATCAACCTCAACTGCGGTTGCCCGTCGGAGCGGGTGCAAAAGGGCGCGTTTGGCGCCTGCCTGATGGCCGAGCCGCAACTGGTGGCCGATTGCGTCAAGGCGATGCGCGACGCGGTGTCGATCGACGTCACCGTCAAGCACCGCATCGGCATCGACGACGTGGCCAGCTACGACTTCGTGCGCGATTTCGTCGGCCAGGTGGCCGAGGCCGGTTGCACGACTTTCATCGTGCACGCCCGCAACGCTATCCTGAAGGGCTTGTCGCCCAAGGAAAACCGCGAAATCCCGCCGCTGAAGTACGACTACGCCTATCAGCTGAAGCGCGATTTCCCTGACTTCGAAATCATCATCAACGGCGGCATCAAGACCGAAGCCGAGATCGATGAGCATCTGCAACATCTGGATGGCGTGATGCTGGGCCGCGAGGCGTATCACAATCCCTTCCTGATGGCCAATTTCGACCAGCGTTACTACGGCGACAGCAGCGCGCCGAAGACGCGCGAACAGGTGCTGGAAGCCATGATTCCCTACATTCAAGCCCAACTGGCGCAGTATGGCCCGCTCGGTTTGAAACTGAACTCCATTACCCGCCACATGCTCGGCATCATGACCGGCCTGCCGGGCGCGCGCGCGTTCCGCCAGACCCTGTCCGATTCCAAGAAGCTCGCCCTGGGCGACGCCCATCTCCTGCTCGAAGCCGCAGCCCGCCTGCGCATTGCCGCCTGACGCTACCCTGTAGCAAACTTTCATCAGGTGTTGTGTAATTTCCACTCGGAAATGCATTTACGTATTTACGCGTAGCAATTGCTTGCTTTGAGGAAAAATTTACATCTATAATTTCCGAATATACACACATATCCACCGACTTTCGTGGTGTATTGCGGTTCAAAAAACTACATGCAAGCTGCTGGTGGAGCCGCAAATTTTGCATTCGCAGTCATTGTTTGCTAATGTCATGTTTTATTACTTAGCAGCAAGGGTTTTGTTTGGATGGCATCGCCCACAAAGCCGGTGTCGTTCAGGGCAACTTCATCAACGGTATCACTAACGAAGAAGACGAAATGAATTTAGCAAAAATGAAAGTCGGTACACGCCTGGGCCTCGGATTCGCCCTGGTGCTGGTGTTCCTGGTGGCCGTTACTGCCGTTGGCATTCTGCGCATGGCGCAAATCCAGGATCGTCTCGATCACGTGATCAACGTGAACAATGTGGTATCGCGCCTGGTGCTGGATATGCGCAACAACGTTGCCGACCGCATCAACTCGCTGCGCGTGCTGACCCTGATGACTGACCCGGGCGATATGGAACCGGAAATGAATCGCATCAAGGAAATGGCCGGCAAATACGATGAAGCGCAGAAAAAACTGAGCGCGCAATTCGCCAAGGAAGCCACCGCCGAAGAAAAAGCCCTGCTGGCCACCATCAAGGACGCGGAAGCGACCGCGATGCCTGCCATCGCCAAGGCGTCGGAAATGTGGCTGGGCAACAAGGCCGAGGAAGCCACCCGCGTGCTGATCAAGGAAATTCGTCCGGCACAGAAAAAATGGATGACCGCGCTGGAACAACTGGGCGGCCTGGAAGACAAGACCAATGCGCAGATGCAAGTGGACGCCGCCAGCGGCTTCTCCAGCGCACGCAGCTTCATGATCATCATGGGCCTGCTGGCGGTAGCGATTTCGGTGGCCGCCGCGCTGGTGATCACCCGTGGCCTGCTGAAACAGCTGGGCGCCGAGCCTGACTACACCGCCGCCATCGCCGGCAGCATCGCCGACGGCGACCTGTCGATCGCGATCAACACCAACAGCGGCGACAAGCACAGCCTGCTGGCGGAAATGAAAGAAATGCGCAACAGCCTGGTGGACATCGTCAGCCAGGTGCGTACCGGTACCGAAACCATCGGCACCGCCTCGCGTGAAATCGCCGCCGGTAACGTTGACCTGTCGTCGCGTACTGAAATGCAGGCATCGTCGCTGGAGAAAACCGCGTCGGCCATGGATGAACTGACTTCGACCGTGAAGCAGAATGCTGACAATGCCCGTGAAGCCAATCAGCTGGCCTCGGCGGCGTCGGATGTCGCGATTCGCGGCGGCCAGGTGGTGTCGGAAGTGGTCGATACCATGAGCTCGATCGACGCGTCGGCCAAGAAGATTGTCGACATCATCGGCGTGATCGATGGCATCGCCTTCCAGACCAACATTCTGGCGCTGAATGCGGCTGTTGAAGCGGCCCGTGCCGGTGAACAAGGCCGTGGCTTCGCAGTGGTGGCATCGGAAGTGCGTAACCTGGCGCAGCGCAGCGCCGCCGCCGCCAAGGAAATCAAATCGCTGATCGATGACTCGGTGGAGAAGGTCGGCGCCGGTACCAAGCTGGTTGGCCAGGCCGGTGTCACCATGGATGAGGTGGTGTCCTCGGTGCGTCGCGTGACCGACATCATGAGCGAAATCGCCAATGCCAGCCAGGAGCAGAGCGCTGGTATTGCCCAGGTCAACCAGTCCATCATCGAGATGGACAGCATGACCCAACAGAATGCCGCGCTGGTGGAAGAAGCCGCCGCCGCAGCACAAAGCTTGCAGGATCAGGCTGGCGAGTTGGCTCGCGTGGTCAGCATCTTCAAGCTGGTGGAAGGTGAGGAGCGCGTGCCGGTGGCGGCGCCCGCGCCAGCCGCCAAGGCCGTCGTCAAGCCGATCAGCGCGGCCCGCGCTCCGGTGAAGAAGCTGGCCGCCAAACCGGCGCCGGCAGCGGCCGCCAAACCGAAGAAAGTCGCCGCGGCAGCCAGCACCGCCGGTAGCGATGAGTGGGAAGAGTTCTAATCTGTACAACTATTTGCCGCAGTCTGCCGTCCGCCCTTGTGGACTCATGGCCCGCTGTGGAGTTCGTTTAACCAGTAGTGAATAACAATTGTTGGGAAATCACATCATGAACAAATCTGTAATCGCCGCTTTGATCCTGTCCGCCACCAGCTCGGCTTTCGCCGCCGAAGTGCCGGCCACGCTGAACGATAAAAACTGCAAGGCTGAATACCCGAAAGCCTCGCTGATGAATGAAGAACAGGGCGATGTGACCATGGCTTTCCTGGTCGGCTCCGACGGTAACGTGGTCGAGTCGAAAGTGGAAAAGTCGAGTGGTTACAAGAACCTCGACAAGGCCGCGCTGAAAGCGCTGAGCTCCTGCAAGTTCAAGCCGGGCACCAAGGATGGCGCCGTGGCACAGACCTGGACCAAGGTCGACTATAGCTGGAAGCTGTAACTGTCTGACCCAGGCCATGCATGGGCATGGCCTGCACGCCGCATCTAAAAAACACTTGGGGAAATCATGTCTAAAAATAAGCGTTGGTTGAGTGTTATCGCAGCAGTGCTCGTGTCGAGCGCCCCGGCTTTTGCCGCTGAAGTGCCAGCCAGTTTCGATGCCAAAAACTGCAAGGCGGAGTATCCGAAAGCGTCGCTAATGAATGAAGAGCAGGGCACGGTGTCGATGTCCTTCCTGGTCAAGGCCGACGGTACCGTGGCCGATTCCAAGGTCGAGAAATCGAGCGGTTTCAAGAACCTGGACAAGGCCGCCATCAAGGCGCTGAGCGCCTGCAAATTCAAGCCAGGCACCAAGGACGGCGCCCCGGCCGAAACCTGGACCAAGGTCGATTACGCCTGGAAGCTGGACTAAGCTGCGGCGGTGTGCAAGCAAGAAGGAGCCGTTGTGGCTCCTTTTTTTTCACCCGTGCTTGCGGTTGTAATAATCTGTAATGGGGCAGGAATCGGGCCGTGATTTCCTTATATAGTACGATCTGGAATGAGGAGAATCGCCATGAAAACTATCGTTGTCGTAGTCGCCGCGCTGGCGGCACTGACGGGCTGCGCAACGCAGCGTCCCGCTTATTACACCACCGCCCGCGTGCAGGATCCGTACCAGTGGCACACGGTGTCGGTGCTGCCGGCCGGTGCGCAGGTGCAGTCGGGTACCTGGACCGAGGAAGCGCCAGCGCAAACCTCGTCGCGGGTGGTGACCACGTATGCGGAACCGGTCTACGCCACCTCGACCACCACCTATGTCGCCGATCCGGTGCCGGTGTATTACGCGCCGGCACCGGCGTATTACTACGCACCGGCGCCCGCGTATTACTACCCGCCGGTGTCGATCGGCCTGGACTTTTCGTTCGGTCACTGGTGCTGCGGTGGTGGACGCGGCTGGGGCGGTGGACGCGGTTGGGGTGTGGGCGGCCGCTTCCGTCCGCGCTGAACCGCGCTGCGGATGCAAAAATCCCGCTGACGCCTTGGGGCGCAGCGGGATTTTTCTTTTGGGGGACGGCGTTCAGCGCAGCGTGTAGACCGATGCCTGGCTCAGCAGATTTTCCGAGCACAGTTCATAGGTGGAGGCGCCGGCCAGCATGATCAGCAAAGCGCCTGCTGCAATAGGGAGATAGCGTGCCATGACGGGCTCCTGAAAGAGGGACTGGATGGATGACTCCAGCATAATTCAGGGGCATGTCGGTTGGCATCAGCCAAACGTCCGAGGCGTTGTAGGACGAATGCTCGTCTCTATCTTTTCCTCAACTTTACTTGGTTTTCCACAGCGTGACCGGGCTGGCCGGGGCGGTGTCCAGCGCGTTGGCGCGTTCCAGCCAGGTGTGCAGGCGTTCCGGTTGCTTGAGGTGGATGCCCATGCCGTCGATGGTGCCGATCTGTTCCAGCGTGCTGGCGTTGAGCTTGGCCTTGGAGACGGTCGGCGCGCCCATCACCATGCGGTCGTAGGCTTTGCGCGCCTTGTTTTCCCACTTATGCAGGCTGCTGTCGTCGAAGCGGTTGCCTTCGAAGTACACGGTCAGCGTGCCGTCCGGGTTGCCGAAGCCGACGATGCCGGAGCCAAGGCGGATATTGGCGTTGTTGGCGGCGTCAAAGGTTGCGGACGGCACGAAGACGGCGGCGCGGCCATCGGTGTCTGGGCGGCCGATGGGGGTGTCTTTGCCATAGGTCGTGACTTCTGTAAGCGTTTTTTCTTGCGACATAGACTTATACGGGTATAGGGGATAAGCGGGAGGCGGTGCAGGGTTTGCATGGGAATGCAAACGACCGTGCCATTGTAGCGTTAACCTAGTTCCAGCGGGCAATGTCTATAGCCAAAATATTGTAACCTTACACAGCGGTAAGGACATTGCGTTATAGTTGACGTAATGACAGCCACGGAGGTTTGCATGCCAACACACCAGGGACTGAGCGTATTCATCATCGATGACAATGAAATGACGCGCGGCTTGCTGCGCGTGATTATTCAGGGCGAGCAATACGATGTGGTGGGCGATGCGGGCACGGCGGAATCGGCGCAGCTGCGGCTGCGTTCGCAGCGGGCCGACATCATCTGCCTGGACGTGCAGTTGCCGGATGGCGACGGACTGGATCTGCTGAATTGGATACGGGCCAAGCAGCCCAAGGCGGCGGTGTTGATGGTGACCGCCAGCACCGAGCGCAGCACGGTCGAGCAGGCATTGCGTAATGGCGCCAAGGGCTATATCGTCAAGCCTTTCAATCCCGGCACAGTGATGAACACGCTGGATAAAATCGCCGGTCAGATCAAGGCCGCGCGCGCGGCGGAGCGGCCGGCTTAAAGGATAGTGCATGCAGTTTCAACACCAATGGTCGCGCCGGCATTTTCTGGCCGCGGCGGGCGCCGGCATGATGCTGGGGCCATGGGCCGCGCGGGCGGAGGAGGCGCTGGAGGCGCGGGTGGCCGGCATTGTGGCCGCCAGCATCGGCATCGACAGCCATAACCATGTGGACGTACCGCTGGCGGCGGCCCAGCTGCCGGGGCCGGATCTGGATTTGGCCGGCGAGCTCAAACGCTCCGGGCTGACCGCCATCAGCATGACCTTTGCGGTCGATTACCAGCAACTGCGCAATCCGGGCGAGGCTTATGAGCGTTTCCAGAACGGGCTGACCGCGATGGACCAGCAACTGGCGCGCAACGGCATGCGGCGCGCCTTGAACCTGGCCGATCTGCGCGCCGCGCGCGAGCATGGTCAGCCGACCGTGATTCAGTCGGTGGAGGGCGGGCATTTTCTGGAGGGGCGGGTCGAGCGGCTAGTCGGCGCTTACCAGCGCGGGCTGCGCCATCTGACGCTGCTGCACGATAATGACGCGACGCCGCCGCTGGGCGATGTCTACACCAATCCGCCGCGCTGGGGCGGGCTGACGGCGCTGGGCGCCGAGGTGATCCGCGAGTGCGAGCGGCTCGGCATATTGATCGATCTGGCGCATGCGGATGTGGCGACCACGGCCGCCGCGCTGAAGGTGGCGACGCGGCCGGTGCTGGTGTCGCATACCGGGCTGGATAGCCGGTTGGGTGACAACCCGCAAATGGCGCGCATGATGCGGCCACGCCTGATCAGCAAGGAGCAGGCCAGGCTGGTGGCGGACGCGGGTGGTGTGATTGGCGTGTGGACCCATCTGGCCGAGACGCCGCTGGCGTATGCGGAAAACATCAAGGCGCTGGCGGATGTGGTGGGCATCGACCACGTCTGCATCGGCACCGACACCAAGCTGACGCGCGCCACGCGGCCGGGCGAGGGCAGCAACCAGGCGTGGAAGGGGCAGCAGGCCGGCTTCTATTACGTGGTAGTGGACGCCATGCTGAAAAGCGGCTTCACCGAAGCCGATATCGCCAAAGTCGGCGGCGCCAACTTCTGCCGCATCTTCGACCGCGCCACCACGCCGCGCACCGCCTGACCGGCGGGGTTACAGGTAGCGCGCGAACGCAAAGCCAGCGCTCAGTAGCAAAGCGCAAAAGCCAGCCATGCGCCAAGTGAGCAGATAGACCGCGTTCGCCAGTTCCTGCTTGGTGGCGAAGGTTCTGTGCATTTCCTCGGTGTGCGCCTTGAATGCCGCGTCGAGCTGGATTTTGATCGACAGTTCGATCTGTGCCTTGAACGCGGCCATTTCGGCCTTGAAAGCCTCGCTCTGGCGATCCATGTTTTCATGTTCTATCGCGCCCACCCTGCGATGGAGCAAGGTCAGGCTTTCATGGATGACGGCGAGCTGGTCGTCGTTGGAATCGGCGGGCGTAGTCATGGCGCTGCTTAGTCTTGAATGCGGCATCATCGGCGGCGGTCGATTGATCTTCCTGCCATCGTGATGCGCTGTCAAGCAAGCTCGTCACTGCGCTTCGCGGATCAGGCTGGCTACTTTGGTGGTGATGACGTCCATCGCCGGGCCGTTGGCGCCGTGCGGCAGGATGACGTCGGCATGGCGCTTGGTCGGTTCGATGAATTGCTTGTGCATCGGCCGCACGGTTTCCAGGTACTGGTTGATGACGCTGTCCATGCTGCGGCCACGCTCGGCGATGTCGCGCTGCAGGCGGCGGATGAAGCGCACGTCGGGCGCGGTGTCGACGAAGATCCGCAGCGACATCATGTCGCGCAGGTCGGCATCAAACAGCGCGAACAAACCTTCGATCACGATCACCGGCGCCGGCTTGACGCGGATGGTGCGGGTCGAGCGGTTGTCGATGGTGAAATCGTACTCGGGCATGTCGATCGCCTGGCCCTGGCTCAGCGCGTGCACCTGTTCAATCAGCAGCGGCCAGTCGAACGCTTCCGGGTGATCGTAGTTGGCCTGGCGCCGCACCTCGGGCGTGAGGTGGGTCTGGTCGCAATAGTAGTCGTCCTGCATGACCACCGATACCACGTCGGCGCCAAAGGCGGACAGGATCTGCTGGGTCACTGTCGATTTGCCGCTGCCGCTGCCACCGGCGACGCCAATCACAAACGGTAATGTGGAATGTTTTGTCATATGCGGAAGGGGAAATGAAAAAGCCCAGTCCGGAGACTGGGCTTTCAAATTCGTGGGGTGGCTGATGGGGCTCGAACCCACGACAACAGGAATCACAATCCTGGACTCTACCAACTGAGCTACAGCCACCACTGATTTACTACTCGCTGTCTTGCTAGTGCTGAACAACGAGCCAGAATTATACAGTCGGATATGCATTCCTGCAAATCTAAATTCAGGCTTTTTTTACCATGGCCTAAACGTCAACCTTTTCCACCGCCACCCGCAGCGCCAGCAACTGCACGAAGGCCAGTGCGAACGCGTCGGCGGCGCCGGTGGTGTAGCCGCGCAGCGTGGCGTCCGGCTTCAGTTCCGGCCGCAGCAGGCCGGCCGCTTCCAGCAGTCGTCCCAGCTGACGCGCCACGGCGTCGCCGGTGTCGATCAGCGTGACGTCATCACGGCCGTGCGCATGCAGCACGCGCGCGATGCCGTCTTGAACAAACGGGTAGTGGGTGCAGCCGAGCACCAGCGTGTCGGCGCCCTGGTCCAGCAGCGGCGCCACATATTGTTCCAGCATGGCGTGGATGGCTGGCGCCTGCAGATCGCCTTTTTCGATTTCGTCGACCAGCCCCACCGCCGGCTGCAACAGAAACTCGGCGTGGGTGGCGGCGCTGATCTGCTCACGCAGCGCGAGGAATTTGTCGCCCTTGAGCGTGCGCGCGGTGGCCAGCACGCCGACCTTGCCGTTGCGCGTCGCCGCCGCAGCCGGCTTCAGGCCGGGCTCGACGCCGACCACCGGCAGTTCCGGATGGCGCGCCCGCACCGCCTTGATGGCGGCCACGGTGGCGGTATTGCAGGCCACCACCAGTGCCTTGGCGCCGTGTGACAGCAGGAACTCGGTCACGGCCAGCGCGCGCTCGACCACGTACTGTTCGCTTTTGTCGCCATACGGCGCGTGGCCGGAATCGGCAAAGTAGATCAGGTGTTCGTTCGGATACTGCGCGCGGATGTGGCGCAGCACCGAGAGCCCGCCCACGCCGGAATCAAACACGCCGATCGGGGCGCTGGGTGAGCGGGCGGTCAGCATCAGGCCGTTACAACAGGCACGTTGAGCTGCTCGATGCGGGTCTTCCATTCCGCCGGGCCGGTGTTGTGCACCGAGGTGCCTTGCGAATCCACCGCCACGGTGACTGGCATGTCGACCACGTCAAACTCGTAGATCGCTTCCATGCCCATGTCGGCGAAGCCCAGCACGCGCGATTGCTTGATGGCTTTCGACACCAGGTAGGCCGAGCCGCCAACGGCCATCAGGTAGGCCGATTTGTGCTTCTGGATCGATTCGATCGCGGTCGGGCCGCGCTCGGCTTTGCCGATCATCGCGATCAGGCCGGTTTTCTCCAGCATCATCTCGGTGAATTTGTCCATGCGGGTGGCGGTGGTCGGACCGGCCGGGCCCACCACTTCGTCGCGCACCGGATCGACCGGGCCGACGTAGTAGATGACGCGGTTCTTGAAGTCCACCGGCAGTTCTTCACCGCGCGCCAGCATGTCCTGGATGCGCTTGTGGGCGGCGTCGCGGCCGGTCAGCATTTTGCCGTTCAGCAGCAGGGTCTGGCCCGGCTTCCACGAGGCCACTTCTTCCTTGGTCAGCGTGTCGAGGTCGACGCGTTTGGATTTTTCGGTGTCCGGCGCCCACGACACGTCAGGCCAGGTCGACAGCGGTGGCGGCGTCATGTAGGCCGGGCCGGAGCCGTCCAGCACGAAGTGGCCGTGGCGGGTGGCGGCGCAGTTCGGGATCATGGCGACCGGCTTCGACGCGGCGTGGGTCGGGTAGGTCATGATCTTCACGTCCAGCACGGTGGTGAGGCCGCCCAGACCCTGGGCGCCGATGCCCAGCGCGTTGATCTTGTCGCACAGTTCGATCCGCAGTTCTTCCAGCTTGTTTTGCGGGCCGCGCTGCTTCAGCTCGAACATGTCGATGTCTTCCATCAGCACTTCTTTCGCCATCAGCATGGCTTTCTCGGCGGTGCCGCCGATGCCGATGCCCAGCATGCCCGGCGGGCACCAGCCGGCGCCCATGGTTGGCACGGTTTTCAGCACCCAGTCGACCAGCGAGTCGGACGGGTTCATCATGATCATCTTGGATTTGTTTTCCGAGCCGCCGCCTTTGGCCGCGACCTTGACGTCGACGGTGTTGCCTTCCACCAGTTCCATGTGCACCACGGCTGGCGTGTTGTCCTTGGTGTTCTTGCGGTCGAAGTGCGGGTCGGCCACGATCGACGCGCGCAGCTTGTTGTCGTCGTAGTTGTAGGCGCGGCGTACGCCTTCGTTGACGGCGTCGGTGACGGTGCCGCTGAAGCCTTCAAAGCGCACGCCCATGCCGATCTTCAGGAAGACGTTGACGATGCCGGTGTCCTGGCAGATCGGACGCTTGCCCTCGGCGCACATGCGCGAGTTGGTCAGGATCTGCGCGATGGCGTCCTTGGCGGCCGGGCTCTGCTCGTGTTCGTAAGCGCGCGCCAGGTGTTCGATGTAGTCGGCCGGGTGGTAGTAGCTGATGTACTGCAGCGCGGCGGCGACGGATTCAATCAGGTCTTCTTGCTTTATGATGGTCATGATGTTCTCGCGTGAGAGGGATGGACTTAATGATGCTTGGAATCGTTATGCGTCATGGTGGTGATGCGGTCGGTGTAGGCGATGGCCATGGCCGACAGCAGGAACACCACGTGGATGATGGTCTGCGCCGCGATCACCTCGGTCTTGTAGGAGGCGGCGTTGATGAAGGTCTTCAGCAGGTGGATCGACGAGATGCCGATGATGGCCATCGCCAGCTTGGTCTTCAGCACCGAGGCGTTGACGTGCGACAGCCACTCCGGCTGGTCCGGATGGGTGTCCAGATTCATGCGGGAGATAAAGGTCTCGTAGCCGCCGATGATGACCATCACCAGCAGATTGGAAATCATCACCACGTCGATCAGGCCCAGCACCACCAGCATGATGGTGGTTTCATTCAGCTTGTCGGGGATGGGCGCGCCGGGCACGGCCACGGCCTGGAAGATGTGCTGCAGCGCGGCGTCGTTGCCGAGCGCGGCGCCGATCAGGTCTTTCAGCTCGACCCAGAAATGGAATACATAGACGCACTGCGCCAGAATCAAGCCCAGGTACAGCGGCAGTTGCAGCCAGCGGGTCATGAAAATGAAAGCGGGCAGCGGACGCAGCTTCTTGGATGGCTCGGTCATTACGGCAAAACTCCTGGAAATGAGGCAGACTATGAAGACTGCCGACATTTTACACGCGCCGCCGGGCAATCGCATCGGCTCGCTGAATTGAAATATTGGTAAAATTGTCGGCCATGCCATCCTCCGCCGGGGAAGGCCGGCTGTAAGGGCGCAGTAAGCGACTCCGGTTATGTTAATAGCAAACCACAACTACTACATTGGAGACACCATGAGCGGCACTACTACCCAACAAGGTCCACAAGAATCCCGCGTCTTCGCGCCACCGGCGGCGTTTGCAGCTAATGCTGCCGTGTCCGGCATGGACGCCTACAACGCGCTGTGCGCGGAGGCGGCGGCCGACTACGAAGGCTTCTGGTCGCGTCTGGCCAAAGAACATCTGGAATGGCAGCAGCCATTCACCCGCACCCTCAACGAAGACAACGCGCCGTTCTACAAGTGGTTTGAAGACGGCAAGCTGAATGTCTCGTACAACTGCCTGGACCGCAATCTGCAGAACGGCAACGCCGACAAGACCGCCATCATCTTCGAGGCGGACGACGGCAAGGCGACCCACGTGTCGTATAAAGAGCTGCACGAGAAGGTCTGCAAATTCGCCAACGGCTTGAAAGCGCGCGGCATCAAGAAGGGCGACCGCGTCATCATCTACATGTCGATGTCGGTGGAAGGCGTGGCCGCGATGCAGGCGTGCGCGCGCATCGGCGCCACCCACTCGGTAGTGTTTGGCGGCTTCTCGGCCAAGTCGCTGCAGGAGCGCATCATCGATGCCGGCGCGGTGGCCGTGATCACCGCCGACGAACAGCTGCGCGGCGGTAAGCACCTGCCGCTGAAAGCCATCGTCGACGAGGCGCTGGGCCTGGGCGGCTGCGATTCGATCAAGGACGTTATTGTTTACCAGCGCACCGGCGGCGCGATCGCCTTCAAGGAAGGGCGCGACCTGTGGCTGCACGATCTGGTCGACGGCCAGTCGGCGGTGTGCGAACCGGAGTGGGTGGATGCCGAGCATCCGCTGTTCATCCTGTACACCTCGGGTTCGACCGGCACGCCGAAGGGCGTACAGCACTCTAGCGGCGGTTACCTGCTGTGGGCGGCGCTGACGATGAAATGGTCGTTCGACCTGAAGCCATCCGACGTCTACTGGTGCACCGCCGATATCGGCTGGGTGACTGGTCACAGCTATATCGCCTACGGCCCGACCGCGGTTGGCGCGACCCAGGTGGTGTTTGAAGGCGTGCCGACCTATCCGCACGCTGGCCGCTTCTGGGAAACCATCGCCAAGCACAAGGTCAGCATCTTCTACACCGCGCCGACTGCGATTCGTTCGCTGATCAAAGCGTCGGATGTGGACCCGAAAGTGCATCCGAAGAATTTCGACCTGTCGACGCTGCGCCTGCTGGGCACGGTCGGTGAGCCGATCAATCCGGAAGCGTGGATGTGGTACTACACCCAGGTGGGCCGCGAGCAATGCCCGATCGTCGACACCTTCTGGCAGACCGAAACCGGCGGCCACATGATCACCCCGCTGCCGGGCGCGACGCCGATGGTGCCGGGTTCGTGCACCTTGCCGCTGCCGGGCATCATGGCGGCGATTGTCGACGAGTCGGGCCATGACGTGCCGAACGGGCAGGGCGGCATTCTGGTCGTCAAGCGTCCGTGGCCGTCGATGATACGCACCATCTGGAATAATCCGGAACGCTTCAAGACCTCGTACTTCCCGGAAGAGCTGGGCGGCAAGATGTATCTGGCCGGCGATGGCGCGATCCGCAACAAGGATACCGGTTACTTCACCATTACCGGCCGCATCGACGACGTGCTGAACGTGTCGGGTCACCGCATGGGCACGATGGAGATTGAATCGGCGCTGGTGGCCAATCCGTTGGTGGCCGAGGCCGCCGTGGTCGGCAAGCCGGATGACACCACCGGCGAATCGATCTGCGCGTTTGTGGTGCTGAAGCAGGCGCGTCCGACTGGCGACGATGCCAAGAAGATCGCGCTGGAGTTGCGCAACTGGGTGGCCAAGGAGATTGGCCCGATCGCCAAGCCGAAGGAAATCCGCTTTGGCGACAACTTGCCGAAAACCCGCTCGGGCAAAATCATGCGCCGCCTGCTGCGCGTGCTGGCCAAGGGCGAGAGCATTACGCAGGATGTTTCGACGCTGGAGAATCCGGCGATTCTGGAGCAGCTCAAGGAAACCTCTTAAGCTACTTTGGACTTCGCTAAGAAGCCGCCGCAAGGCGGCTTTTTTGTTGCGGCGATTTGCTTCAGTGGATGTCTTCCAGGGTGTCGTATTCGCGGCGATTTTTTGGAAGCCGGCGTTCCAGGATGGTGGTGGATTGGTGGTCCACATGTTGGATCAGCAGGACGGCGGCATTGAGCGCCTGACTCATGGCTTTGGCTGCGGAGTGCAAGGTATCGGCTTGCGAAGTGGGGAGCTTATCCAGCTGTTGGTTTTGTTGGGCGCGCAGGCGCGCGGCATTGATCCAGTTGCGCTCGCCGGGCAACAGTAGCCAGAGATCGCGCCACGCATTGCGGCCATCGCCAGCGACGGCGAGGGTTATGCCGCGCGGGGTGGTGGGGCGCTGGCGGAAGATGATCTTGTCATTCGCAACTTTGGCATAGTGGGACTTGCCGTCGGAAGTCATGCGGATCTCCGTGCCCTCTGGAAGGAATAGTTCCTTCCACTGATAACCTCGGGTGGACGGTTCGGCTTTGCGCTGGCGTTCTATCCATTCATCGATCGCGATTTTCACCACCTCTTGCGGTGACAAGGTGCTGCGGCTTCTGGACAAAAATTGTCGCAGCAGGGTGAGGGTATGGGGTGGTATTGCATGGTCTCCTGCGGCATTCATACTCGTTCTCCTGTCTTGTTTTGTCTCGTTTTGTGGTGTTCTGCCTCGGTTAGACACGCTGCGCTGCACAAGGTTCAAACGGGTACAAACAAGACAGAACGAGACATCCAAACGAGACGTAATGCCAGAGGGGAGTGCGCAGCAGACCACCTCTGTGTATTCTCGTGGCAAGGAAGCAGGCTGCGGCGACAGGAAGTCGCGAGCGGGAAATAAGTTTTGTACTCTCGGGAATGTTTGCTATAATTCGGCGCTTCCTGATTATCGGGAAATGCAGGAGAGATGGATGAGTGGTTGAAGTCGCACGCCTGGAAAGCGTGTATAGGTTCATAGCCTATCGGGGGTTCGAATCCCCCTCTCTCCGCCAGAATCAAGTACGACAACGTCCGATGACGTTCAGAAACCCGCGATACTCCCAGTGAGATCGCGGGTTTTTTGGTTCAGGACGTCCGATAGCGTCTATTAAAATCCAGCAACTTTGACAGTATCTTTGACGGTATCTACTCATACCGTCAAACGCACGCTGAGGCGATCGCACCGATAATGGCGTCAGGTAGCTTCACCTTGGGACCGGTTATGTGCTGATGGCGGGGAAGTCGTAGCTTGAAAGCTCGACGGTCGCCTGTTTGCAGCCACCAAGCATGTCGATGAAGATGTTGGTGTCGAACAGGATCAGCGCCATTCATCCCTCAGTTGCTCTTGGACTTGAACGCCGTCCTTCGCTATGTCCGTGCGGTCTTTCCAGAGTCCTTCCGCCGCCTTGAGGGCGGCCAAACGCCGTGCGCGGGCCAGCGCAAGCGGGTCTTCCGTCTTCGAAACCGTTACCGGCTCTGATTGATGCCCCTTTTCGTCCGGCACGGTGCTCATGGCACGCCTCTTTAAAGAAAAC
The DNA here is from genome assembly GCF_009674535.1 of Duganella guangzhouensis. Lineage (GTDB taxonomy): Bacteria > Pseudomonadota > Gammaproteobacteria > Burkholderiales > Burkholderiaceae_D > Rugamonas > Rugamonas guangzhouensis. Next base: position 139,773 of record NZ_WKJK01000007.1, on the reverse strand, counting down.
CCGATGGATAGGATCAGTGTAGCGCAAACACTTTGTCCTGTCGTCCTATGCGCCAGAGCATCCATTTTCACTCAAGCATCTTTGCATAACTTTACACATGTAAGTTAAAATTGTCTTTTTGGAATTTCCTGAGAGAACGATTTGTTTACTTTGAAGATGAACCGGTTGTCGTTTGTGGCGGCAATCGGGCTGTCGTGGCTGCTTGCGGCTTGTGGCGGCGGAGGCGGTGGTGGCTCGTCCAGTTCCGGAGGCGGTTCGGCGCCCGATCCGGCGCCGGGATTTTCGGTCAGTATCGACCGCACGCAGTTGCGTTTCTCCGGCGATGAGGGCAGTGTGATTTCGCCGCAGATCATCGTCGGCACGGGCAGCGGCAGCAATGTGCCAACCACCGCCTATTTCGGCGGTCAGGATCTGGGCACGGCGATTGACCGGGTCGAGGCGCGCATCAATGGCACGCAGGCGCAGTTCTCTGTCTATCCGAAGACGCAGCTGGCGGCGGGCGAGTATGCCGGCACGCTGAAGCTGTCGATGTGTGCCGATGCGCAATGCGCTCAGCATTTCAAGGGTTCGCCGGTGGATGTGGCGTACACCGTCAGCATCAGCAAGGGCTTGAAGGTGTCGCCGGGCAGCGTGGATCTGCGCGCGCTGGCGGGGGCGATGGCGTCGGCGCCGGTGACTGTCGAGTTGCCGAGCGGCGTTAGCAGTTTTTCCGCGACCACCAGCGTGTCATGGCTGCAGGTGTCGAATATCACGTCCAACAGCATGACGGTCTCGGCTTCGGCCAAGGCGCCTGGCACGTACACCGCATTGGTGACGATCAGCGCGGCCAGCCGTCAGACCACGATTCCGGTGACCTACACCGTGACCGCCGACGCGTCCTCGATCACGGCGATCACGCCGGATCGCGCCAGCCTGGACTTCTCGGCGCCGACCGGTTACGCCAGCGGTGGCCAGCAACTGAAGGTGACGCTGCCGGCCTGGGGGCAGGCGCTGACCAGCAGTGTGCAGTATCGCTACGGCGATTCGGGCTGGCTGACGGTGACGCCGGGCGCGTCGAATACGCTGAGCGTTACCGCGTCGGCCGGCAGTTTGCAGCCGGGCGTGTATCGCGCCGATCTGGTGTTGGGCGGCGGTACCGATGTGCTGCCGTTCACGGTGCCGGTGACGCTGAATGTGCTGGCGGCGGATTGGACCATCACGGGCACCTCCACGCTGACGGTGGATGCGGCCAGCACGCAAAGCAGCTTGAATGGACAGCTCAGCATCGACATTCCGAACCTGCCGGTGCAAACCTGGCAGGCCAGCAGTAGTGCCAGCTGGCTGGTGCTGTCGCGCAGCAGTGGTTCGTTGCGCACCGATAAGCTGGGTCTGTCGGTGAACGTGGCGGAGATGCTGAAGCTGGCCAACTTCCGCGCCCACACGGCCGATATCACCTTGAGCCTGCCGAGCGGCAAATCCGCCGCCACCAAGTTCACGGTCACGCTGGACAAGAAGCTGCCGGAGCTGAATTTCATCAGCCCGCATACCCGCTTGCCGGGCGAGGCTGGCAATTACATCGTGCGTGGCCGCGGCTTTGACGCGATCAGCAACCTGAGCTGGCTGCTGCAGGTCAGCGGCGCCACGCCGTCCAAGATCACGCGCGTCAACGATACCCAGCTTGAACTGAGCCTGCCGGCGGCGCAGGGCGATGCGACGTTCGCGCTATCCAACAGCCTGGGCGCCAAGTCCGGCACGGTGACGCTGAAGGCGCTGGCGCAACCATCGTTCACCTACGCGGCCGTGGCGGCGCAGGGCAGCAAGGGCAGCATCGTGTTCGACGCCGAGCGTCAGTCGGTGTACACGGTCAATAAAACCTTGGGTTCGCTGATGCGCTTCAGCAAGAGCGGTTCCGGCTGGGATGTCAACAGCGTGTCGGTCACCGGCGTCGATGCGGTGGCGATGTCACCCGATGGCAAGCGTCTGATTGTGACCGTCACTTCCGGCCTGATCAAGCTGTTCGATCCGACCACGCTGGCCGAACAGGGCAGCTTCAAGGCCGGCGGCGTGTACGGCGATAGCTTGAACAGCCTGCCGCGCCTGGCGGTGCGCAACGACGGCAAAGTGCTGTTCAGCGGTTACTCGGGCGTGTCGGACGGCGCCGGCTCGATGGCGTATTTCGACCTGGTGACGCAGAGCTTCGGCAATATCGGCGGCTACTATGCGTTTGGTTGGGCGGTGGCGTCCGGTGATGGTTCGCACATCAACATCGTTCAGTCGGCCAGCTATTCGCCGCAGCCGCCGATGGTGTCGCTGGACGGCAGTGACGTGGTGGCGAAAGTGGCGCCGTCGGAACTGACCTTCTGGTACGAGGCGGCGCAGAGCCTGCGCGGCGAGCGCTTCGCGGAAGGCACTTACGTCGTGTGGGATCGCGACTTCAACAAAATCGGCAACGTGAAAATCCCGGACAGCGCCTACTTCGGCCGCACCCCGGTGTTCTCACCGGACGGTCAGCGTCTGTACGTGATGGCTTACGATAGCTATAACCTGAATGGTGGCACCACCAGCAAGCCGCGCGTCTACGTGTTCGATAGCAGCACCCGCATGGTGACCAGCACCGATTTGCCGGTGCTGGGCTACTTCGAGCTGGCGGACTACCCGACCTGCAACACCAGCGACTATGGATGCGACACGCGCGCGCTGGGCACCATCAGCCCGGACGGCAAGACGCTGTTCTTCGTCGGCGACACGCGCCTGGTGGTGGCGCCGATCCCGGCTGTTTCAGCCAGCAAGGCGCTGGCCATGAAACGTCTGGTGCTGCCGGCATCGCGCTAAAACATCCCGCGCTGACGCCAACCCCGAAAGCTGATCTGGCCTTCGGGGTTTTTTTTATACCTATGCAAGCCGGCAGGATCTTTCTGGAAAAGTTCCCGGTTGCGCAATCATTTTGGCTGGAGAGTGTGCTATCTTCTCACCCAATTATAAATGATTGCGCAATCATGAAAATACGGGGACTACGCTGGTGGATGATCGCTCTGGTCATGCTGGGGGCGGTAATTAACTACTTAACGCGCAGCACGCTGGCGGTGGCGGCGCCGACGCTGCTGCACGAGCTGCAGATCAGCACACAGGAATATTCATATATCACCGCCGCCTTCCAGGGCGCGATCATGCTGCAGCCGCTGTGCGGCTATGTGCTGGACGTGATCGGTTTGAAATTCGGCTTCGCCATGTTTGCCACCGCCTGGTCGCTGATCTGCATGGCGCACGGCTACGCCACCAACTGGCACACGCTGGCGGTGCTGCGCGGCCTGCTGGGGCTGGCCGAGGGTTCGGCCAATCCGGCCGGCATGAAGACCGTGGCCGAGTGGTTCCCGGCGCGCGAGCGCGGCATGGCGGGCGGCATCTTCAATATCGGCGCTTCGTTCGGTTCGATGCTGGCGCCGCCGCTGGTGGTGTGGGCCATCCTGCATTACAACTGGCAGTCGGCGTTTGTGATCACCGGCGCGCTGGGCCTGATCTGGGTGGCGCTGTGGCTGCTGCTGTATGACGCGCCGGCGCGTCATCGCCGCTTGTCGGCCGAAGAGGCGCGGCATATCGCGGCCGGGCAGGAGCCGCATCTGCAAGCAAGCGGCACACGGCGCTCCATCGTCAGCATCCTCAAGCTGCGCAATTTCTGGGGCATCGCGCTGCCGCGCTTTCTGGCCGATCCGGCCTGGGGCACGCTGTCGTTCTGGGTGCCGCTGTATCTGACCACGGTGCGGCATTTCGACCTGGCGCAGATTGCGATGTTTGCCTGGCTGCCCTTCCTCGGCGCCGACCTCGGCTGCTTCTTCGGGCCGATGGTGGTGCTGGCGCTACAAAAGCGCGGCGTGCGGCTGATTAACGCGCGCCGTGGCGCCTTCACGCTGGGCGCGTGCATGATGATGGGCGTGGCGTTTGTCGGCTATGTCGACAATCCATACGCGGCGATTGCCTTGCTCAGCCTGGCCGGCTTCGCGCATCAGACCTTGTCGGTGACGGTGATTACGATGTCGTCCGATCTGTTCCGGCGCGACGAGGTGGCCACGGTGGCCGGGATGTGCGGCACCTTCGGCAATCTGGGCCTGCTGCTGTTCTCGCTGCTGATCGGCGGCCTGATGGCCAGCGTCGGTTACACGCCGTTCTTTGTGACGCTGGCCGTGCTGGACCTGGTGGCGGCGGCCTTGCTTTGGATTTTGGTGAGAGAGAAAACAGCATGATACAAAACCCCATTTTGCGCGGCTTCAATCCCGATCCGTCGATCGTGCGCGTGGGCGGCGATTACTACATCGCCACTTCCACCTTTGAGTGGTATCCAGGCGTGCAGATCCACCATTCGCGCGATCTGGTCAATTGGCGTTTGCTGACGCGACCGCTCACGCGCGCCAGCCAGCTCAATATGCTGGGCGCGCAGGATTCGTGCGGCGTGTGGGCGCCATGCCTGACCTATGCGGACGGCTTGTTCTGGCTGATCTACACCGACGTCAAGCGCTACGGCCGCACCTCCAGCAGTGGCGCCAGCGGTGGCGCCTCGCTGCGCGATTTTCATAACTACCTGGTCACCAGCCCGAGCATCGAAGGGCCGTGGTCGGACCCGGTGTATCTGAACAGCAGCGGCTTCGATCCATCGCTGTTCCATGACGACGATGGCCGCAAGTATTTGCTGAATCAGTTGTGGGACCATCGTCCTGGCAATACGCGCTTTGCCGGCATTATGCTGCAAGAGTATTCGGTGCAGGAGGGCAGGCTGATCGGGCGGCGCGAGAATATCTTCAAGGGCACGGCGCATGGTCTGACGGAGGCGCCGCATCTGTACCGGCGCAATGGCTATTACTATCTGCTGACGGCGGAGGGCGGCACCGGATGGCAGCATGGCGTGACGATGGCGCGCTCGCGCAGTCTGCTCGGGCCGTATGAACTGCATCCGCAGCAGACCATGCTGACCGCGCGCGATCGGCCGGATGCGGCCTTGCAACGCGCCGGTCACGCCGACCTGGTGGAAACGCCGGATGGGCAGACTTATATGGTGTATCTGTGCGGCCGTCCGCTGCGCAATCGCGGCACCTGCACGCTGGGGCGCGAGACCGCGATACAGCCGGTGGTATGGGGCGAGGATGGCTGGTTGCGTACGCTCGACGGCAGCGGCACGCCAGAATTGCTGGCCGCCGCGCCGGCCTTGCCTGAGCATCGCTTCGCGGCGCCGCCCGAGCGCGAGGATTTCGATACGCCGCAATTGCCGCTGGCGTTCCAGTGGTTGCGCACGCCGTGGCCGGAGGAGTTGTTCAGTTTGACGGCGCGGCCGGGATATCTGCGTTTGTTTGGTCGCGAGAGCATGGGCAGCCAGTTCCGGCAGGCGCTGGTGGCGCGGCGGCAGCAGGCGCATTGCTACAGCGCGGCCACGCTGGTGGAGTTCGAGCCGGAACATTATCAGCAGCAGGCGGGGCTGGTGTGTTATTACGGGGCGACCAAGTTCCACTATCTGTACATCACGCATGACGATGAGGTCGGCAAGCATGTGCGGGTGATGAGCAGTCTGCCGAATCATGTGCAGACCGATGCATTCACCGCGCCGATCGCGTTGCCGGCTGGGCCGGTGCAGCTGCGGGTGGAGGTGGATGAGGAGCGGCTGTACTTCGGCTACCGTGTGGGCGGCGGCAACTGGCAGTGGTTGCCGCAGCAGTTCGACGCCAGCATCCTGTCCGACGAGGCCAACGCGCCCGGCCAGCCCAACTTTACCGGCGCGTTTGTCGGCATGGCGTGCCAGGACATGGCCGGCACCGGCCTGCACGCGGACTTCGACTATTTCACTTACCGCGAGCGGGCTTACTGCCGCGATCCGCGTTAGCTGGTGTTGTGCGTTTGCTCTGTGCCTGTAGTATCAGGGCATTGGTGGCATCAGCTTGCCGCCTGATCTCTTTTGCCAGTTCCGCAGTGGCTTCGGCCTGTTGGCGGGCTTCGCCGACCAGTCGGCGGTTTTCATCGGTCTGTTGCTTGACCTCCATGTACAGGGCTTGCATCTCCTTGCCGCCAGTGAGAGCGGCCAGCATGTTGGACTGCATGTTGGCGTTCAGCGCGGCGATGCCGAAGGTGGCCGCCAGCACGCTACTGATGCCGGTGATGACGATGGTGACGCGCAAGCTGGCAACGCTGGCGCGGATTTCCGCAATCATGGCCTCCATCCGGTCCATTCTTGCTTCCGAGGCGCGGTGGCGCTCGTCCATCAACTGGACGAAGGCGGCGAAGGTGGCCTCCATGGACGAGATCCGACCGTCCAGCCGGGCTTCGACTGTTTCGATGTGTGGTGCGGCGGCATTGTTGGAAGGCGGGGTCATGCATGGTTAGACCGCGCGCCGGCCGCCAAGTTCAATATTATTGGTGCGCTTGGTGAATTTCGTAATTGCCGGGCGCGGAAAGTGATATCACAATGGTGCGCATAAAAAATCCATGAGACACCCCATGAAAATCCGCCTCGCCACCTTGCTGGCTGTCTTGTCTTCATCCGCCTTTGCGGCGCCCCATGACTTGCCGGTATACGCCGGCCATCCGCTCGATGGCGGCCGCATCAGCATTTCCGATGCCGATACCAGCAAGACGCTGGAAGGCGATACCGTCGCCATCCCCAAGGCGCCCGCTGGCGTGGTCGCGGTCAGCAAATCGGCCAAGGCGAAGCCGGACGACGCGCTGACGCTGAATTTCGACCAGGCCTGGTACGCCAGCCTGCGCGTGCAGGGCGGCAAGCCGGTGGATCTGCGGCCGTATCTGGCCAAGGGCGTGCTGGCGCTGGATCTCAAGGTGGACGAGCTGGCCAGCGGCGGCCTGTCGTTCCGCGTCAGCTGTGGCGAGCAGTGCGAACGTAGCGTGCCGTATGTGATCCCCGCGCGCGCCGCCGCCGGCAAGGGCTGGCAGCATCTGGTGATGTCGGCCAGCTGTTTCTATCGCGACGGCGATGATTTCAGCCAGATCACCCAGCCGTTCGAATTGAACGGCACCGGCAAGGGCAAGGTCGCCATCGCCAACGTCAAGTACCAGCTGAGCGGCAAGCCCAACGTCAGCTGCCCGGATTACAAAACGGTCTCGGTCACGCCGGATAAACTCAACGAGTCGTGGTCGATCAGCTGGTGGACCGCGCGCCACGAGAGCAAGCTGGCCGAAGCCAAGCAACTCGGCAAGAGCGCGCAGGTGGTCTTCATCGGCGACTCGATCACCGAGGGCTGGGAAAAGAGCGGCGCCCCGGTTTGGCAGCGCAACTACCAGCCGCTGAAAGGCCTGGCGCTGGGCTTTGGCGGCGACCGCACCGAGAACGTGTTGTGGCGTTTGCAGCACGGCGAGGTTGATGGCCTCGATCCGAAAGTCGCGGTGCTGATGTTCGGCACCAACAACACCGGCCATCGCCAGGAAGATCCTCGGACCACGGCGGCCGGCATCCGGCGCAACATCGACGAGCTGCAACAGCGTCTGCCGAACACTAAAATTCTGCTGCTGGCGATTTTCCCGCGCGGCGCCACGCCGGCCGATCCGCTGCGTCAGATTAACGAGAAGATCAACGGCATCATCGCCGGCTTTGCCGATAACCAGAAGGTGTTTTTCCTGAATATCAATCAGGCCTTCCTGCAGCCGGATGGCACGCTGTCCAAGGACATCATGCCGGATCTGCTGCATCCGAATGAGCAGGGCTACGAGATCTGGGCCAAGGCGATGGCGCCGACGCTGAACCAGCTGCTGCCGGAATCGTCCAAATACGCGTGGGATAACGTCTCGATCGGTGGCAGCGGCTTCGTGTCCGGCCTGATCACCAGCAAGACCGAGAAAGGGCTGATCTACGCCCGTACCGATGTCGGCGGCGCCTACCGCTGGGACGTAAAAAAAAACGCTGGATTCCACTGATGGACTGGGTGTCCGATAAGGACACCGGCCTGCTAGGCATCGAATCGCTGGCGATCGATCCATCGTCGCCCAACAAGCTGTATATGTCCGCTGGCATCGCCTACCTGAACGGCGGCGCCAGCGCGATCCTCAAGTCCGACGATTACGGACAAACCTTCCAACGCATCGACGTCACCAGCCAGTTCAAGGTGCATGGCAACGGCATGGGGCGCGGCAACGGCGAAAAGCTGCAAGTCGATCCCGACAACGGCAACGTGCTGTACATCGGCACCCGCGCCAACGGCCTGTTCAAGAGCACCGACGCCGGGCTGAGCTGGCGTCATCTGGATGGGCTGGACGTCAGCACCACCAACAACAAGAACGGCATCAGCCTGGTGCTGCTGGATCGCGGCAAGATCTATGTTGGCGTGTCGCGCTATGGCGAGAATATGTATGTATCGGCCGATGGCGGCAACAGCTTCCGCGCCATGGCGGGCGGGCCGCAGCACCTGATGCCGCAGCGCGCCGTGATCGCCAACGGCAAGCTGGTGGCCGCCTTCGCCAAGGGTGCCGGGCCGCACGCGGACCAGGCCCGCGATGAGGGACTGGAGGAGGGCGGCGTATGGCAGTACGACCTCGCCAGCGGTCAGTGGGCGGATATCTCGCCGCCGCTGAATCATGCGTATTCTGGCATTACGGTGGCGCCGGATAATCCGCTGCGCATGGTGGTGTCGACCATTTCCTATTACAAGAACAAGCGCGCCGGCATCGGCGATCAGTTTTACGAGACGCTGGATGGCGGCAAGAACTGGCGCAGCATCGTGGCGAAGGGCGTGCAGATCGATGCCAATGGCGTCAGCTGGATCGCGGGCAGCTTTATTCACTGGACCGCGTCGATTGAGTTCGATCCGGCCGATGCCAATCGGCTGATGGTGGTGTCGGGGAATGGCGTGTTCGTGTCCAACGATATTCATGCCGATAAGCCGGTGTGGAAGTTTGAGGATATCGGGCTGGAGGAGTCGGTGCCGCTGAATCTGGTGTCGATACCCGGCGGGCCGGTGATTTCGGCGATTGGCGATTACGACGGTTTCCGTCATACGGATGTGACGCAGTATGCGCCGATCCATACGCCGACCATGGGCACCACCTGGGGGCTGGATTACGCGGCGCAGGCGCCGGATGTGGTGGCGCGGGCTGGCAAGGCGATGTATCTGTCGCGCGATATGGGCCTGAGCTGGACCCAGACCGCCAGCATGCGCGGCGCGCAGGGCCAACTGGCGCTGAGCGCCGATGGCAAGGTGATCGTGCATTGTCCCGAGAAGCAGACCACCTGCTACCGCTCGGCCGACGCGGGCGCGACCTGGGCCGAGGTGGCCGGGCTGCATACGGAGCGCGGCCGGGCGGTGGCTGATACGGTGAATCCACAGAAGTTTTATGCGCTCAGCGGCGACCGCATGCTGGTCAGCGTGGACGGCGGCGCCAGCTTCGGGCCGGCGGCGGGCGCCACGGCGGATGGCGGCAAGCTGCCGGTCGCCGGCGGCTCCAAGGTGGTGCGCGTGGCGCCGGGGCGCGAGGGCGATGTGTGGGTGGCGCTGTACGGCGGCGGGTTGGCGCGCTCGACCGATTCCGGCGCGACGTTCAGTGTGCTGAAAGGCGTCAGCTACGCGGCGGCGGTCGGTTTCGGCAAGGCGGCGCCGGATGCGGATTACCCAGCCATCTACATCTGGGGCGAGGTCGGCGGCGTGCGTGGCGTCTACCGTTCCACCGACAGCGGCCTCACTTGGTTGCGTATAAACGACGATCAACACCAGTACGGCGGTCCCGGCGACGCCCAGTTTGTGGTCGGCGACATGAACAGCTTTGGCGTGGTTTACATGAGCACGGCAGGGCGCGGCATCGTCTTCGGCAAGCCGAAAACGTAATCTCAGTTAAGTATTTAGTCAAATTCGTTATGGAAGAAGCGAAATATTTCATATCTAGCCCGTCGAAACAGCGTGTAACAATAATAAGAAGGCCACATACGTCTCGAAGCGGAGTAGTAGATATGCAGATGAAGTCACACCGGATTGCGCTGCTGTTCAATGCAAACAAAATCTTTGATCGCGAGGTCATCGCCGGCATTGCCGCCTACCTCAGCTCCACGCGCGCCAGCTGGGATTTGTTTTTGGAAGAGGACTTTCGCCTGCGCCTGCCCGGCATCGAACGCTGGCAGGGCGACGGCATCATCGCCGACTTCGACGACCCGGCGGTGGCCGCGGCGCTGACGCGCAGCCGCATCCCGGTGGTGGCGATCGGCGGCTCGTACGAAAACCAGGCCGCCTATCCGGACGATGTGCCTTACGTCGCCACCGACAACTTCAAGCTGATTAAAATGGCGCGCGATCACCTGATCGAGGCCGGCCTGCGCCACTTCGCCATGTTCTCGCTGCCGGAAGCGCAGGAGAACCGCTGGGCGCAGGAGCGCGAATACGCGTTCCGCCGCCTGATGGATCAGGACAAGATGGAGTCGCACATCTACCGCGGCCTGGGCACCAGCGCGCCGTCGTGGGACGAGGCGGTGGAGCAGCAGATCCAATGGCTGCATAGCCTGCCCAAGCCGGTCGGCATCATCGCCGTCACCGATGCGCGCGCGCGCCAGCTGATGCAGGCTTGTATCATGGCCGGCATCGCGGTGCCGGAGCAGGTGGCGCTGATCGGCATCGACAACGATCCGCTGGCGCGCATGCTGACCCGGATTCCACTGAGCTCGGTGATCCAGGGCGCGCAGGAGATGGGTCGCACCGCAGCCCACCTGTTGGACCAGATGCTGCACGGCGTGCGCATGAGCGGCACGCGGGTGCTGGTGCCGCCGGTCGGCATCAACGTGCTGGCGTCCACGCAGCACGAAGCGCCCAAGCATCCGCACGTGATGCGCGCGCGCCACTTCATCCGCCAGTACGCCTGCCAGGGCATCAAGACCCACCAGGTGGCGGAATATGTCGGCATCTCGCGCTCGTCGCTGGAATCCTACTTCCGCCAGGAGCTCAATTGCAGCGTGCATGACGTGATCCTGCGCTTCAAGCTGGACGCCGCCACCTCGATGCTGGCGCGCGGGGAGCGCAGCATCGCGGAAGTGGCGCTGTGCTGCGGCTTCACCTCGGTGCAGTACATGCACGCGGTGTTCAAGCGCGAACTCGGATGCACCCCGCGCACCTACCAGGACCGCGCCATGATGGGCAGCGTCGACGATGGCTCGGCGCTGCCGCCGCCGGAGTTGGCAGCGTAATAATCATTGCCGGGATTGGTGATTTTCGTAATTGCGGCTTATGTTTAGGCGGGTCAAAATCCTCCAGCTATTTTGGAGACGAGACCTTGGACAAACAATACAATACGCTGCGCGAGCAGGTTATCTATCCCAGCCTCGCAGGCAAGCGTGTGGTGGTTACCGGTGGCGGCAGCGGCATCGGCGGCGGCATCACGGAAGCCTTTGCACGCCAGGGTGCGCTGGTCACCTTCCTCGACATCGCGGAGCATGATTCGCGCGCGCTGCAGGCCAGCCTGGCCACGCTGGCCACGCCGCCGGTGTACGTGCCGTGCGATCTCACCGATCTCGATAAAATCGCTGCCGTGTTCGAGGCCATCGGCCCGGTCGACATCCTGATCAACAATGCCGCCAACGACGACCGTCACGTCATCAAGCAGGTGACGCCGGCGTATTGGGAGAACCGGATGGCGGTCAATCTGCGTCACCTGTACTTCTGCGCCCAGGCCGTGGTGCCGGGCATGCAGGCGCGCGGCGGCGGCGTGATCCTGAACTTCAGCTCCATCTCGTGGCACCTGGCGTTGTCCGAACTGACGCTGTACATGACCGCGAAAGCCGGCATCGAAGGCATGACGCGCGGCATGGCGCGCGATCTCGGCCCGGACAACATCCGCGTCAACGCACTGATCCCCGGCGGCGTGCGCACGCCGCGTCAGGAAGCGCTGTGGCATACGCCGGACGAAGAGGCGCGCATCCTGGCCGGCCAATGCCTGCCGCAGCGCGTCGAAATCGGCGACGTGGCGGCGTTGACGCTGTTCTTGGCGTCCGACAGCGCGGCGCGCTGCTCCGGACGCGAGTACTTTGTGGACGCGGGCTGGTACGGAGCCTGATGTACTATTGCCGGGCGAGGATGACACCGCCCCGCAATAACATGGAGACTCAATCGATGAAGAAATTACTGAGCACGGCCGCTGTCGCCGTGATGATGGCGATCGCCGGTGGTCATGCGATGGCCGACGCCAAGAATCCCAAGATCGGCTTTTCCATCGACGACCTGCGGCTGGAGCGCTGGGCGCGCGACCGCGATTACTTCGTCGCCGCCGCCGAGCAGCAGGGCGCCAAAGTGTATGTGCAGTCGGCCGACGCCAGCGAGCAGCGCCAGATCGCGCAGATCGAGAACCTGATTTCGCGCGGCGTCGACGTGCTGGTGATCGTGCCCTACAACGCCACCGTGCTGACCAACGCGGTGCGCGAGGCCAAGAAGGCCAAGATCAAGGTGGTGTCTTACGACCGCCTGATCCTCAACGCCGACATCGATGCCTACATCTCCTTCGATAACAATATGGTGGGCCAGCTGCAGGCGCAGGGCGTGCTGGCGGCGAAGCCGAAAGGGAATTTCTATCTGCTGGGCGGCGCGCCCACCGACAGCAACGCCAAGATGCTGCGCGAGGGCCAACTGAAAGTGCTGCAGCCCTTGATCGACAAGGGTGACGTCAAGATCGTCGGCAAGCAGTGGGTCAAGGACTGGAGTCCTTCCGAAGCCATGTCCATCGTCGAGAATGCGCTGACCGCCAACGGCAACAAGATCGACGCCGTGGTGGCTTCCAACGACGCCACCGCCGGCGGCGCGATCCAGGCGCTGGCGGCGCAAAAGCTGGATGGCAAGGTGGCGGTGTCGGGCCAGGACTCCGACCTGGCGGCCGTCAAGCGCGTACTCGCCGGCACCCAGACACTGACCGTGTACAAGCCGCTGAAGCTGATCGCGTCCGAAGCCGCCAAGCTGTCGGTGCAGCTGGTGCGCAACAAGAAGCCGGCCTTCAACGCCAAGTACAACAACGGCTACAAGGAGGTCGACGCGGTGTTCCTCAAACCGGTTGCGCTGACCAAATCCAATGTGGATCTGGTGGTCAAGGATGGCTTCTACACGCAAGCGCAGCTCGGGCTGAAATAAGCCCTGTCTACGGGGCCGCCGCGCGGCCCCGTGCATCTGTCTGATCCACGCTACGATTGCTGATAATCATTCGCCTGCTTGGTGAATTTCGCAATTGCTTGCGGGTTTCCTAAACAGGACAATTGCTCAAAATCGCGCACCTTGGCACCCGGCCAGACGGCAGCAGCGATACAAAAATATACTGCGAGCGAGACGATATCAATGAAGACCAGATTACTGCGCTGTCCAGCGCCTGCGGACTGACTCACCCCGCGTTTCCCGGTTCCACCCCCACAGACAACGACAACACCAATAACTAATAGCCAAAGAGCTATGAAATATTCGTATAACTTTGGAGAGCGTAGATGAAACATCTCAAGAAAACGGCAATCGCGCTGGGCCTGGCCCAGATGACGATGATGCTGAGCGGCGCCGCCGTAGCCCAGACGACCGATGCACCCAAGACTGATACCCCGGCTGCGGAACCTGTCGCCGTGGTGGTGACCGGCCAGCGCGCAGCGCTGCAGTCGGCCCAGAAGATTAAACAGAACTCCGATGAAATCGTCGACTCCATCGTCGCCGAGGACATGGGCAAGCTGCCGGACCGCTCGGTGACCGAGGTGCTGCAGCGCGTGGTCGGCGTGACCATCGACCGCACCATGTCCAAGGGCGACCCGGAGCACTTCTCGGTGGAGGGCTCGGGCGTCAACATCCGTGGCCTGAGCTATGTGCGTTCGGAGCTGAACGGGCGCGACTCGTTCTCGGCCAACGGCGGCCGTTCGCTGAACTTCGAAGACGTGCCGCCAGAGCTGGTGGCCGGCGTCGACATCTACAAGAATCCATCGGCTGAGCAGATCGAGGGTGCCGTCGGTGGCCTGGTGAATCTGCGCACCGCCATGCCGTTCGATTACAAGGGCTTCAAGTCCGCCATCTCGGCCGACCGCACCTACTCGGAACTGAAGAAGGGCAAGACCTCGCCATCGTATTCCGGCCTGGTGTCGAACCGCTGGAAGACCCCGATCGGTGAAGTCGGCGCCCTGCTGGATCTGGCCTATTCGGAAAGCGCGACCCGCACCGACGCCTTCCAGGTCGAGCCTTACTATCCGCTGACCGACGCCAACGGCAACCGCGTGTTCGTGCCGAAGGGCGCGCAATGGCGTACGCTGGAATTCAACCGCAAGCGCGAAGGTGCTTACGGCGCGCTGCAATGGAAGAACGCCGACTGGTCGAGCGGCCTGACCTACTTCAAATCGAAGTATGAAATGCAGTGGGACGAACAGGCGATCTTCGCCCAGTCCAGCCCCTACAACATCGTGGTGTCGAAAGACGCCACCTTCAACTCCAAGGGCGCGCTGCTGACCGGCACCCTGACCGATCCAACCGACGGCGGCATCAACTTCGGCGACGACACACGTACCGCCAACCGCAAATCGGACACCACCGACATTTCGTGGAACCTGCGCTGGCGCGTCAACGATCGCTGGACCTTCACCACCGATCTGCAGCACATCAAGGCCAAGACCCAGAGCTTCGACTCCACCGTCGCCACCGGCGTGACGCTGCCGTCGGAAACCCTGGACCTGACCGGCAATGTGCCGAAGATCCTGTTCAGCGATGCCAACCGCGCCTACCTGGCGGACCCCAACAATTACTACTGGGCGTTCACCATGGAGCACATGGATAAATCGAAGGCCGACGAAACCGCGTGGAAGACCGACGGCAAGTACGACTTCGACGATCCGGTGCTGCGCGACTTCCGCTTCGGTGTGCGCCTGACCAAACGTGACGCGGTCACGCAGAACTCCAACCCAAGCTACAACTGGGCCGCCATCACCCAGCCATGGCAAGTTGGCTCGTGGGGCATTCCGCACGTGGCTTACCTGGGCGACCCGCGCTTCGCCGGTAACACCAGCCTGCACTCGTTCGACAACTTCTTCAACGGCGGCGTGTCGGTGCCTTCCGTGGTGTTCCCGAACGTGTCGCTGGCACAGGGCTATCCAAGCACCTACTCGGCACTGCACAAGTACTACGAGATCCTGTGCGCTGAAAACGGCAACACCTGCGCGCCATGGACGCCTGCCACCTTCGGTACCGATCCGGCCGGCACCAACGACCAGTCGGAGAAAACCAAGGCGATGTACGGCCAGTTGCGTTTCGGCTGGGATGACCTGAAATACCCGATCGACGGTAACATCGGCCTGCGTTACGTGAAGACCGATTCGAGCGCGCACGGCTACACCGTGTTCACCTCGACGCTGCCAACCACCGGCAACACCACCGGTGTGACGCTGCCGGTGTTCACGCCGTTCTCGCAGTCCAAGGACTACGACAACAGCTACCACAACGTGCTGCCTAGCCTGAATCTGCGCCTGAAGTACTCGGACACGCTGCAGTTCCGCTTTGCGCTGGCCTCGGCCATGTCGCGTCCGGACTTCACCCAGCTGCAGGGCTACACCACGCTGTCGGCCAGCGCCGATACCTCGACCAATGCGGCCGGCCTCACCACCGTCAACAGCGTGAGCCTGACTGGTGTCGGCACCGGCAACCCGATGCTGCGTCCGATCACCTCCAAGCAGGTCGACCTGACGGCCGAGTGGTACTTCGCGCCTTCCGGCTCGATTACCGCGGCGGTGTTCAACAAGCGCCTGAAAGACATCATCATCAACCAGGTGTACAACTACCAGTTGGCGGATACCTCGGGCAAGCTGCATGACTTCACCGTGACCGGTCCGGTCAACGGCGCCAAAGGCCACGCACGCGGCATCGAGCTGGCTTACCAGCAGTACTTCGACAAGCTGCCGGGCGCCTGGTCCGGCCTGGGCCTGCAAGCCAACTTCACCTTCGTCGACAGCAAGCGTGAGCTGTACAACCCGGTCTACACCAAGTACTGCACCGGCGGGAACACCGCGGCCAACGTCAACCTGAACCTGAACGGCTGCGACACCGACGGCACCACCTTCGGCAACCTGCCGCTGGAAGGTCTGTCGCGTCAGACCTACAATCTGGCGCTGCTGTACGACAAAGGCCCGATCTCGGCGCGTCTGGCGTACAACTGGCGTTCGAAAGCCCTGCAAGCCGTGAACGTCAACGGTACCCAAGGCACCGATGGTCTGGATTCGAACCCGGCCAGCGCGACCTACGGTCAGCACGTAGTGGCATGGGCGCTGCCTACCTGGTCCGATTCGTACGGCCAGCTGGATGCGTCGATGTTCTACAAGTTCACCGACAAACTGCAACTGGGTCTGGAAGCGCAAAATCTGACCGATGCGACTTACAAACAGCTGATGCAGCAAAATATCGGTATGATGGGGCGCGCATGGTTCAAGACTGGCCGCCGCGTGGTCGCCAAATTGAGCTACGACTTCTAACCTGACGAAAGGCATACGACTAGATGAAGCAATCCGCCCGCCAGCTTGTACTCTCCCTCAGTTTAATGATGGCCGCGGCTGGCGCGGCGGCCGCCTCGGATATTCCGCAGATTGTCAAGAAGGACGGCCGTTTCGCCTTGATGGTGGACGGCCAGCCCTTCGTGATCCTCGGCGGCCAGGCGCAGAATTCCAGTAACTACCCGCTGGCCCTGGACAAGGTCTTCGCGGCGATTAAGGACATGCACGCCAACACCCTCGAAATCCCGGTGGCCTGGGAACAGATCGAGCAGGTGGAAGGCAAATTCGATTTCAGCTACGTCGACAAACTGGTCGCCGAAGCACGCAAGAACAAAGTTAAACTGGTGCTGCTGTGGTTTGGCACCTGGAAGAACACCGGCCCGAGCTACGCGCCGGAATGGGTCAAGTTCAACAACACGCGTTTCCCGCGCATGCTGGACCAGAACGGCAAACCGATTTACTGCCTGTCGCCGCACGGCGACGAAACCCTGAAGGCCGACAAGAAGGCTTTTGTGGCGCTGATGAGCCACATCAAACAGATCGATGAAGCGCAGCGCACCGTCATCATGGTGCAGGTCGAAAATGAAGTCGGCACCTACGGCTTCTCGCGCGACCGGTCGGCCAAGGCCGAAGCGCTGTTCAAGGCGCCGGTGCCGAAGGCGGTGCTGGACTATAAAAAATCCCCGGTGGCGCTGGCCAAGAGCGGCAGCTGGAAGGAAGTGTATGGCGATTACGCCGACGAGTACTTCCACGCCTGGGCGATTGCCAGCTACATCGAAGACATCGCCAAGGCCGGCCGCGCGGTCTACAACCTGCCGATGTACGTGAATAATTCGCAGCGCGATTCGCTGGAAAATCCGGTCATGCCGTGGAAGGACAACTTCGCCAGCGGCGGCCCGACCTACGACGTGATCGATATCTACCGCGCCGCCGCGCCGCATATCGATTTCGCCGGCCCGGACATCTATGGCCCGGACTGGAAGAAGTTCAACGCCTCGCTGAATCACTTCCAGCGTCCGGACAATCCGCTGATGGTGCCGGAGATGAGCAACGCCGCGCTGTACGTGCGCTACACCTATCTGGTGCTGGGCAAGGGCGCGATCGGCTTCTCGCCGTTCGGCATCGACTACGCGGACTACAGCAATTTCCCGCTCGGTCACAAGGCGATCGACAAGACCATGGTGGAACCGTTCGGCAAAATCTACGCCGCCTTCCGTCCGATGGAACGGCAGTGGGCCAAGTGGGCGTTTGAAGGCCGTACCTACGGCGTGGCCGAGGGTGACGACCGCCAGCCGCAGACCATCGACATGAAGGGCTGGAAAGCCACCATCTCGTTCCGCGAATGGCAGTTCGGCGAGAAGGAGTACTTCAAGGACATCAAGGACATCCCGGCAGGTACCGAGATTCCTAATGGCGGCGTGGCCATCGCGCAGACCGGCGAGCGTGAGTTCATCATCATCGGCCAGCGCGCGCGCGTGAAGATCGACAGCGCCGACGGCAAGACGACGCTGTGGGGCCGCGTCGAGGAAGGTCATTACGACGCTTCCGGCAAATGGATCATGGAACGCAACTGGAACGGCGACCAGACTGACTATGGCCTCAACCTGACCGGCAATCCGGTGGTGTTGAAGGTCACGGTCGGCACTTACTAAAACGGAGACAATATGCGCATCAAGATGATCGCCACGGCTGTAGCCGTGCTGGCGGCCGGGCAAGCCACGGCCGGCACTTTTGAAAAGACCGCCACCGGTGTGGTGGTCAAGCCCGACACCGGCGCCGCCAAAGAAGTGCGGCTGGAGGTCATGGCGGATAACATCGTTCACGTGGTGAAGCTGGACCAGGATGGCAAGCAGCTGAATCCCTCGCTGATGACCGTGGCCGCTTCTGTTAGCGGTAACTTCAGCGTTGCCGCGACGGGCAAGGACAAGGTCACGCTGAAGGCCAAGAAGATTTCGGTCGCGGTTTCGCTGGCCACCGGCCAGGTACAGTTCTTCAACGCCGCCGGCAAAGCCTTCCTGACGCAGGAAGCCGAGACCATGGCGCCGACTTCGGTCGACGGCAAGCCATTCCTGGCGGTGAAGCAGGGCTTCAACTACGGCACCAAGGACGCCTTCTACGGCCTGGGCCAGCATCAGAATCACCAGATGAACCTCAACGGCGAAGATGTGCTGCTGATGCAGCACAATATGGCGATTGCCGTGCCGTTCGTGGTCTCGGACAAAAACTACGGCGTCCTGTGGGATAACAACTCGATCTCGCGCTTTGGCGATGCCAAGCCGTATGCGTGGCTGAGCCGCGACCTGAAGCTGACCGACGCCGACGGCAAAGAGGGCGGCCTGACCGCGCGCTACTACGTTGGCGACAAGCTGGTGTTCACGCGCCAGGAAAAAGACATCGCCTACCAGTATCTGAAGGACGTGGCCGAGAACTGGCCGAAGGAAGTCGATCCCAAGGCCGCCAACCTGAAGGTGGTGTGGGACGGTGCGATGGCGTCGCCGAAAGCGGGCGTGCACAAGCTGCAGCTGTATTCGTCGGACTACGCCAAACTGGCGGTCGACGGCAAAGAGATCATGGACGTGTGGCGCCAGGGTTGGAATCCGTGGTATCACAACTTCGAAGTGAAGTTTGACGCCAATAAGCCGGTCAAGCTGCACCTTGAGTGGAAGCCGAGCGGCGGCATGGTCGCCATCACGCACAACGATCCGCTGCCGGATGCCGAGCGCCATTCGCTGACCTTCTCGTCCGAAGTCGCGCAGAGCATCAACTACTACGTGGTCAGTGGCGACAGTATCGACAACGTCATCGCCGGCTATCGCTATCTGACCGGCCAGGCGCCGATGATGCCGAAATGGGCCTACGGCTTCTGGCAATCGCGCCAGCGTTATGAGACGCAGGAGCAGCTGCTGGGCGTGCTGCGCGAGTATCGCAAGCAGGGCTGGCCGGTCGATAATATGGTGCAGGACTGGTTCTACTGGCCGGAGAACGGCTGGGGTTCGCATGACTTCGACAAGGCCCGCTTCCCGGATGCGAAAGCGATGGTGGACGAGGTCCACAAGTCCAATGCGCGCATTATGATTTCGATCTGGGGCAAGTTCTACGCCAACACCGACAACTACAAGGAGCTGGCGGCCAAGGGCCATATGTGGACCAAGAACGTCGAAAACGGCGATCTGGATTGGGTCGGCCCCGGCTACAAGAACAGCCACTATGATCCATATACGCCGGAAGCGCGCGACATCTATTTCCGCCAGATGAAGCCCAAGCTGGTGGACCTGGGCTTTGACGCCTGGTGGATGGACAACACCGAGCCAGATGTGTTGTCGAATACCCGCCCAGCAGACTTCAAGAAGCTGATCGGCCCGACCATTTACGGTGGCGGCGAGATCACCTTCAACCCGTATAGCCTGGTGCATACGGAAGGCTTCTATTCGCATCTGCAGAAAGACCAGCCCGAGAAGCGTCAATTCATTTTGTCGCGTTCCGGCTTTGCCGGCATCCAGCGCAACGCCACCGCCGTGTGGAGTGGCGATACCGCCAGCCGCTGGAACAATCTGTATGACCAGATCTCGGCGGGCGTGAGCATCTCCATGTCGGGCATCCCGAACTGGACGCACGATATCGGCGGCTATGCGCAGGAGACCCGCTTCCAGGTTGGCGACGTCGGCTCGGCACAGGAGAACCGCAGCACCGGTATCAAGCAGGGCAATCCGGAAGACATCAAGGAATGGCGCGAGCTGAATCTGCGCTGGTTCCAGTTCGGCGCGTTCTCGCCGCTGTTCCGCTCTCACGGCGAAGTGGTGAAGCGCGAGATCCACGAGATTTCGCCAGCCGGTTCGCCGATGCGCGAGTCGATGGTGTGGTACGACCAGCTGCGTTATCGTTTGATGCCGTACATTTACTCGGCCGCCGCCGAGACGCACTACGATTCCGGCTCCATCATGCGCGGCCTGGTGATGGACTTCCCGCATGACGACGCGGTGAAGAACATCAACGACCAGTACCTGTTCGGCCACAACATGCTGGTGGCGCCGGTGTACGTGTACGGCGCGCGCGAGCGCAAGGTCTACATGCCGAAGGGCGCGGACTGGTATGACTTCTACACCGGTCAACTGCACAAGGGCGGCACCAGCGCGGTGGTCGCAGCTCCCGAGACGCGCATGCCAGTGCTGGTGAAAGCCGGTGCCATCCTGCCGATTGGACCCGTGACGCAGTACGTGGACGAGAAGCCAGATGCGCCGATCACGCTGTATGTGTACACCGGCGCCGACGGCAAATTCAGCCTGTATGAGGACGATGGCGTCAGCAATGGCTACCTGCGAGGCGCTTTCAGTCGCATCCCGCTCAGCTACAATGACAAGACCGGCACGGTCACCATCGGTGAGCGCACTGGCCAGTACAAGGGCATGGTGGCCAAGCGCCAGTTCAAGGTACGCTTCATCAAACCTGGCGTGTCCAGCACCGATAACTTCGACGTGGCCGACAAGACCGTCAGCTACGAGGGCAAATCCGTTACTGTGAAACGCTAAGCATGAAGACTTTGACCGTTGCTGTTTTGTTTGCCCTGGCAGGCGTAGCATCGGCCGCCGATGTGCGCCGCATCGCGGTGGACGCCGCCGCTCCCGGCGCGCCGCGTGACCGTTTCGCGGATCTGTCGGTGGGCTCGGATTATCCGGGCACGCTGATACGCGACGACAGTCTGGCGCAGCTGAAGCTTGCGAAGGACGAACTGGGTTTCCGCTACATCCGCTTCCACGCCATCTTCCACGATGTGCTGGGCACCTACAAGGAGGTGGACGGCAAGCCGGTGTACGACTGGACCAAGCTCGATTATCTGTACGACCAGCTGCTGAAGATTGGTATCAAGCCTTTTGTGGAGCTGGGCTTTACGCCGTTGGCCATGCGCTCGTCGGACCTGAGCATCTTCTACTGGAAGGGTAATACCTCGCATCCCGATCCGAAGAAGTGGGCGGCGCTGGTGGATGCGTTTGTTCGCCATGTGCAGGAGCGCTACGGCAAGGAAGAGGTGCGCAGCTGGTTCTTCGAAGTGTGGAACGAGCCGAATCTGGATGGCTTCTGGGAGAAGGCGGATCAGAAGGTCTACTTCGAGCTGTTCGACATCACCTCGCGTACCATCAAGGCGATTGATCCGGCGTTGCGTGTTGGCGGCCCTTCGACCGCCGGCGCGGCATGGGTGCCTGAGTTCCTGGCGCACGCCAAGCAATCCGGCGCCGTGGTCGATTTCGTCACCACCCACACCTATGGCGTGGATGGCGGCTTCCTCGATGAAAATGGCAAGGACGATACCAAGCTGTCGCCATCGCCGGACGCCATCGTGGGCGATGTGCGCAAGGTGCGCAAGGAGATGGCGGTGGCCGGTCATCCGAATATGCCGCTGTACTTCACAGAGTGGAGCACCAGTTACACGCCGCGCGATCCGGTACACGATTCGTACATCAGCGCGCCCTACATCCTCAGCAAGCTGAAAGCCACCGAGGGCGTCGCGCAGGGCATGAGCTACTGGACCTACAGCGATTTGTTCGAGGAACCGGGGCCGCCGACCGCGCCGTTTGAGGGCGGCTTCGGTTTGATGAATCCGCAGGGCATACGCAAGGCTTCCTGGTTCGCATACAAGTATCTGAACCAGTTGGGCGACACCGCGCTCAAGACCGCCGATGCGCAAAGCTACGCGGCCAAGGATGGCCGTGGCGTGCAGGTGCTGGCCTGGGATTTTCAGACGCCGAAGCAGGGGCGTAGCAATCGCGGTTTCTACACCACAGTGCAGCCGACGCGCGATGGCGCGCCGCTCAGCATCGATCTGAAGGGCTTGAAGCCGGGGACGTATTCGGTCAGCGTGTATCGCACTGGCTTTGAGGCCAATGATGCACAGACGGCGTATTTGAAAATGAATTCGCCCAAGACGCTGACGCCGAAAGAGATCGAGCGTCTGCAGGCGTTGACGATGGATAGGCCGCAAACCAGTACGGTGCGTGTGCCTGCATCCGGCGCCGCCACGGTGAAGGTGAAGATGCGCGTTAATGATGTGGTTCTGGTGAAGATTAATCCGCAATGAAACAGCTGCTTGCCCTGACCTTGGTTGCCGTCGTCGCCAGCGCGGCGGCCGCGCCTGACCTGACTTTGCGTTATGCCCAGCCGGCGGGGGATTGGGAAAAGGAAGCGCTCCCGATCGGCAATGGCCGCATCGGTGCGATGATCTTCGGACAGCTGGCGCGTGAGCGTTTGCAGTTCAACGACATCACGCTGTGGACTGGCGATGAAACAGCGATGGGGGCGTATCAGCCGTTTGGCGATGTCTACATCAATCTGCCGGGGCATGAGCAGGGCACAACTGCCTATGCGCGCACGCTGGATTTGTCGCGCAGTGTGCATACGGTGAGTTATACGCACAATGGCGTGAAGTTTCAGCGCCAGGCGCTGGCCAGTTATCCGGCGCAGGTGATTGCGGTGCGGCTGACGGCGGACAAGCGCGGGCAGTACACTGGCTCGATCGAGCTGACCGATATGCACGATGCGCAGATCAGCGCGCAGGATGGACGCATTACGGCGATTGGCTCGTTGCGCGGCAAGGGGCAGCAGCCGTCCAGCAATGCGATGGCGTATGCCAGCCAGGTGCGCGTGCTGAACGAGGGCGGTACGCTGGCGGTGGAGGGCAACCGCATTAGCTTTAAGGGTGCGGATGCGATCACGTTGATTCTCGGCGCCGGCACCAGCTATCTCAACGACGCCGCCCGCCACTTCAACGGCGATGCGCCGCTGCAGCGCGTGACGGCGCAAGTCGGCGCCGCCGGTGCGTGGGCCGCGCTGGTGGCGGCGCATGAACGCGACTATGGCGCGCGCTTCAAGCGGGTGGCGGTGGACTTTGGCGCCGCCTCGTCCGCGCGCCGCGCGCTGCCGACCGATAAGCGCATCGAAGCCTACACCGCCGAGGGCAACGATCCCGAACTGGAAGCGCAGTTCTTCCAATTCGGCCGCTACCTGCTGATCTCCAGCTCGCGCGACTCGCTGCCCGCCAATCTGCAAGGCCTGTGGAACAACAGCATCACGCCACCGTGGAATTCGGACTACCACACCAACATCAACATCCAGATGAACTACTGGCCAGCCGAACCGGCCAACCTGTCCGAACATGCCAACCCGTTCTTCAACTTCGTGCAGGGCGTGGCGCCGGTCTACCGCAAGCTGGTGGCCGACACCGCCGCCAAGGCCATCACCGATCCATCGTCGGTCAAAATGTCGGCCCCGGACCTGAGTGGCGAAGCGGTGCAGCGCGAAGAAACCTTCGTCAGCGCCGCAGGCAAGCCGGTGCGCGGCTGGACCGTGCGCACCGAATCGAATCCGTTCGGCGCCATGGGCTACGTCTGGAACAAGACCGGCAACGCCTGGTACATGCAGCACTTCTGGGAACACTACGCCTACACCCAGGACAAAGCCTACCTGCGCAACGTCGCCTACCCGCTGATGCAGGAAGCGGTGGCGTTCTGGGAAGACTATCTGAAGCCGCTGCCGGACGGCCGCCTGGTCGCGCCACTCGGCTGGTCGCCGGAACACGGTCCGATCGAAGATGGCGTCAGCTATGACCAGGAAATCATCTGGGACCTGTTCAACAACACCGTGGAAGCCGCCGATGCGTTGGGCGACAAGGCCTACCGCGATCGCATCGCTGCATTGCGCGACCGTCTGGCCAAGCCAGGCATCGGCAGCTGGGGCCAACTGCTGGAGTGGATGGACGAGAAAAAGGACAAAGTCCTCGACACGCCAGGCGATACCCACCGCCACGTCTCGCACCTGTTTGGCTTGTTCCCCGGCCGGCAGTTCTCACCGACCCAAACTCCGGCGCTAGCCGCTGCCGCTCGCAAGTCGCTGGAAGCGCGCGGCGACGCTGGCACCGGCTGGTCGATGGCATGGAAGACCGCTTACTGGGCGCGTCTGCTGGACGGCGATCACGCCTACAAAATGTTGCGCGGCCAACTGGCCAAGCCTGGCGCGCGCGCCGCGCAGCAGAGCAGCCAGGGCACGGAATCGAACAACGCTGGTGGCACCTATCCGAACATGTTCGACGCTCATCCGCCGTTCCAGATCGACGGCAACTTCGGCGCCACCGCCGCCATCTGCGAGATGCTGCTGCAATCGCAGACCGGCGAGATTCATCTGCTGCCGGCGTTGCCGTCGGCATGGGGCACAGGCTCGGTCAAAGGGCTGCGCGCGCGTGGTGGTTATGAGGTGGACCTGTCCTGGGCCAATGGCAAACTCACCGCCGCTACCATCCGCCGCGTGGCCGGCACGGGCGCCGGCAAGGTGCGTTACGGCTACAAGGTCGTTTCAATTAATTTGAAGGTGGGCGAAAGCAAACGCTTCGGAAGGAGTCTGTAATGCGCTGGCTGCTGAGTGTCTTTTTACTGGCGCTGAGCAGCCAGTGTTTCGCGGAACCCACCCAGATTCAATACCTCAGCGGCACTGACAAGGACCATCGCGTCGACTGGGACTTTCAGGTCAACGGCGGCCGCAATAGCGGCGCGTGGAAGAAGATTCCGGTTCCTTCCAACTGGGAGATGGAAGGCTTCGGCACCTACCGCTATTCCAACGACTGGCAGAAGGATCCCGCGCCGGACAGCGTTGGCGTGTATCGTCACCAGTTCGCCGTGCCGGCGGAGTGGCGTGGCAAGCGGATCGACATTGTGTTTGGTGCGGCGATGACGGACACGCAGGTTGTCATCAACGGCCAGCCAGCGGGACCGGTGCATCAGGGCGGCTTTTATGAGTTCCGCTACGACGTCTCTCGGCTGCTCAAGCCCGGCGAGAGCAATCAGCTGGAAGTGACGGTGCATCGTTACTCCGCCAACGCATCGGTCAACCGCGCCGAACGCAGCTCGGACTACTGGCTGTTCAGTGGCATCTACCGGCCGGTGTGGCTGGAGGCCAGGCCGCAAACCAATATCGAACGTGTCAGTCTGGATGCGCGGCATACCGGCGATTTCAGTGCGGACGTGTTCCTGGATGGCGCTACTGGCGGCAAAGTCAGTGCGCGCATCACCACGCTGGATGGCAAGGCGATGGGCAAGGAGATTAGCGTCGAGGTGGTGGACGGCAAGGCGCATCTGCTTGGCCACGTCGATCGCGTGGTGCCGTGGTCGGCGGAGAATCCGCAGCGCTATCAGGTGCGCTTCCAGCTGCTCAAGGGCGGCAAGGTGGTGCATGAGGTCAGCAAGATTATCGGCTTCCGCACCATCGAACTGCGGCCGCGTGATGGCGTGTACGTCAACGGCAGCAAGGTGCGCTTGAAGGGATCGAATCGCCACTCGATCTGGCCGACTTCCGGCCGAACCACCAGCAAGGCACTCAGCTATCAGGATGCGCGGCTGATGAAAGAGATGAACATGAACGCGGTGCGCATGTCGCACTATCCACCCGATCCGCATTTCCTCGACGTGGCCGATGAGGTGGGCCTGTACGTGATCGACGAGCTGACCGGCTGGCAGAAAGCCTATGACACCGACGTCGCCACGCCGCTGGTGAAGGAGCTGGTGCAGCGTGACCAGCATCATCCATCGATACTGTTTTGGGCCAATGGCAATGAGGGTGGCTTCAATCGAGAGCTGGATGGCTTGTATGCCGGCTGGGATGCGCAGCGGCGGCCGGTGATCCATCCGTGGGAGAACTTCGGCGGCATCGATACCGCGCACTATCCGACCTATAATTGCTGCGCCACGTCGCTGTTCAACGGCCGCGATGTGTTCATGCCGACCGAATTCCTGCATGGCTTGTACGACGGCGGCGCGGGCGCGAGCCTGAACGATTGGTGGAACGCCATGCTGGCCAATCCGCTTAGCGCGGGCGGCTTTATCTGGGCCTTTGTCGATGAAGGCATCGTGCGGGATGATCGTGGTGGCGCGGTTGATGTCGCCGGCAATCTGGCGCCGGATGGCATTCTCGGGCCATATCGCGAAAAGGAGGGAAGCTTCTTTGCGATCAAGAAGATCTGGTCGCCGTTGTATCTGCCGTTGTCGGAGCTGGCTTCTTTGCCGTCGACTTTTGATGGCCGGATCACGCTGGAGAACCGCTACGATTTCACCAACCTCAATCAGCTGAAACTGCGCTGGCAGTTGGTGCGCTTTGGCGCGGGTACCGGCTATGCTGTTGTCGCGCAGGGTAATGTGAAAGTGCCTGATGTGGCGCCGGGCATGCGCGGCGCGGCCAGCATCGCCTTGCCTGCGGATTGGGCGCGACAGGATGCGCTATATCTGAGCGCAACCGACCGCGATGGCCGCGAGATCTACACCTGGTCGTGGATGATCGCCACGCCGCAGCAGGTTGCCGAGCGCATGCACGGAGCACGCGACGCGGTGGCGGTCCCGGCCCCTGCCACGTCCTCGGCTACGCTGGTCGAACTGGCGGACGGTTACCGCCTGCAGGCTGGCGCGGTGAGCGCGTTGATCGACAAGTCTACCGGCTATCTGCGCGAGTTGAAGAGGGGCGACGTGCTGGCGCCGCTGAGCAATGGCCCACGCCTGGTGACTGGCACGGCGCAACTGAAAACCATCCACGCCGCGCGCGATGGCGACGATGTGGTGGTGGCCGCCGAATACAGCGGCAATCTGCGCAAGGTCAACTGGCGGTTGACGTCCGCTGGCCGGCTCACTGTGAACTATGGCTACCAGATGGAAGGCAGCCGCTATGTCGACGCGCTGGGCGTGACATTCGATTATCCCGAAGCGGAGGTGAAGTCCATGCGCTGGCTGGGGCGCGGCCCGTATCGGGTCTGGAAGAACCGCACCCAGGGCGTGGAGTTTGACGTCTGGCAGAAGGACTACAACGATACGGTCTCGGGCCAGTCGTGGAACTATCCCGAGTTTAAAGGCTTCCACGACAAGGTCTACTGGGCCACGCTGAACACGGCGCGCTTGCCGATCACCTTCATCAACCATGCCGACGATATCGCGCTGCGCGTGTTCACGCCGAAGGAAGCCAGCGGCGCCGGCTTCGAGCCGAAGGCCACGCATGTGGATTTCCCTCAGGGCGATATCTCCTTCCTCAACGCGATTCTGCCGATCGGCACCAAGTTCCATCCGCCGGCGGAACTGGGACCGTCGGCGCAACAGGCGCGCACGCCCAACCTCGGTATCTGGCTGGAGAACACCATCGATATCGTGGTGGGCGAGGCGTCACGATAATGCCGGCCCGCGCGTGCTGAGCCACTTGCGATAGCGTCTGGTCAGCAGGGCAAGCCGCACTTGGTCCGTCACCAGCGTGTATAGCGCATTCAGGCTGCCGCCGTGGGCGCCGCCGCTGCCGAGCGCGCGCAGACGGCGCCGTGCCAGCGCCATGGTGGCGATGCTGGCCAGCGTCTTGTCTTTCCAGTTGACCGCTGCCGCCGTGGCCTGCGGTGCCTGGCCAGCGCGCCACTGGCGTGGCAGGTTGGGCGCCACTGCCAGCGCGGTGGCGATGCCCACCACCGCCACGCCGCTGGCCAACACCTGTTCCGCCACCGCCGGACGGGTGATGCCGCCGGTGGTCATGACCGGCATGCGCGCCACGCCAGCCAGCGCCTGCGCGAACTCCAGGAAGTAGGCTTCGCGCGCCAGCGTGCGCCCATCCGCCGTGCGGCCCTGCATCGCCGGGCTTTCATAGCTGCCGCCGGACAGTTCGATCAGGTCGACCGGCAGCTCGTTCAGCATCTGCACCACTTGCCGCGCATCGTCTTCGGAGAAGCCGCCACGCTGGAAGTCGGCCGAATTGAGTTTGACCGCGACGCTGAATCCGGCCGATACCCGCGCCCGCACCGCACGCACCACCTCCAGCAGCAGACGCGCGCGGTTTTCCAGGCTGCCGCCCCATTTGTCGTCGCGCCGGTTGGTCAGCGGCGAAAGGAACTGCGACAGCAGGTAGCCATGCGCGGCGTGAATCTGCACGCCGCTGAATCCCGCCTGTTCGGCGGCATGCGCGGTGTCGGCGAAGCGGCGTATCACTTCCGCGATCTGCGCCGCGTTCATCGCTTCCGGCTGGGCGAACAGTTTGCTGTGCTTACCCAAGTCGAGCGAGATGGCGGATGGTGCCCACGCCAGGCCGCCCATATTGGCCATGACCTGGCGGCCGGGATGGCTGATTTGCATCCACACCTGCGCACCATGCGAGCGGGCCGCTTGCGCCCACGCCTTGAACGGTGCCAGCGGAGTATCGGCTTCCAGCGCGACGGTGGCGGGGCCGGTCAGCGCGCGGCTGTCGACCATCACATTACCGGTGATGAGCAGCCCGATACCGCCTTCCGCCCAGCGCTGGTACAGGCGATGAATGGCGCTGCCGGGCAGTTGGCCGGCATCGGCCATGCTTTCTTCCATGGCAGCCTTGGCGAGGCGGTTGGGCAGGGTGCTGCCGTTGGGCAGAGTGAGCGTTGTAAACAGCATAAGTATTCCCAAATCGGTAGAGGAGATGAGCCATGCTAAGATTAAAGTTCACTTTAAGGTCAAGCGAAATATGAAGATAGGTGAACTGGCCACGCGCGCGGGCATTGCGGCCTCGGCGATACGGTATTACGAGCAGGCCGGCTTGATGCCGAAGGCGGAGCGCGGCTTCAACGGCTATCGCGAGTACGGCGAGTCGGCGCTGGAGCGCATCAATCTGATTCAGATCGGGCAAAAGCTCGGCTTCACGCTGGAAGCGATACGTGCGGCGACGCAGCTGGAAGGCGAGGCGTTGCATGAAGGTCTGATGAAAAGCCTGGATGCGCGGCTGGCGGATATCGATCAGATGATGGCAACCCTGAGCCAGCAACGTAGCGCGCTGCTGGAAACGCAGCGGGAAATCCAGGCGATGCATGAAAAGGGCGAATGCCCGCCCCGCTTGTAATTCAGAGCGTGCGCGTCATCATTGCTGCGCGTCGGCCGTCTGGCTGGCGAGGAAGCTGGCGATCAGTGGGTTGACGGCATCGCCATGGGTGATCGGCGCCATGTGGCCGCCGCGCGTTGACGTCGTGGTGGCGTTGGGCAGGGCGGCGGCCAGCGCTTCCACCAGCAGGCGCGTGGAAGCCGGGCTGCGTTCGCCGGCCATTACTAGCGACGGCATGGTCAGCATCCCCAGATCGGCCAGCGTGGCGGGTTCGCCCAGCAGCGCCTGGAAGTCCAGCAGCACCTTGGCGATTTGCGCCGCCATCTTGTCTTGCGCGCTGTGTGGCGCGTCGTCGAAGGCGCCGGCGCGATTCCAATAGTCGATGAAGACGCGGGTGGCATCGCGCTCGCTGGCGGCGGCCTTGATGCTGTCGGTGACGGCGACGATTTCCTCGCGCGCCGGATGCGACGGCGGCAGCAGGTGGAAGGCCACCGGCTCAAACAACGTCAGCGACTGTACGCGCTCCGGCAGGCGGCGCGCAAGGTGCAGCGCGCAGACGCCGCCGAAGGAGTGGCCGACCAGGTGGAAGGCTTCGCCCGGTTCCAGCCGCGCGGCGACGGTGGCCATCACCGCATCCACTTCGTGCGCCAGCGTGTGCTGATAGCCTTCGCCCGCGTCGGACGGGAAGGGCGCGGCGCCATAACCCTGCAGATCGACGGCGATGCAGCGCCACGACGCTTCCAGCTGCGCCTTCAGGGGCAGCCACTGGGACTTGGAGCTCATGGAGCTGTGCAGCAGGACGACGGCAGGTTTCATTGTCGGCAAATCATGAAAAAAGCGAAGCGCAGATTATACCGGGTTGGGCGCGCCGGCTTGAGAAAGCGGCAATTGGCCGCATGTGTGGCTTGAATCGTACGCCGTCGTGAATTTTGTGCGTCAACGCGCAGCGGCCTTGCAAGAGAAGAGTAAAGTAGAGTCATGAATAATTCGAAAAAAGTCGCCGGTTTGGCGGGCGTCGTGAGTGTGCTGTGGATGGGATTGACCGCTGCGGTCGCGGCCAACCAGAAGCGGCTGCTGTTCAATCCATTGGGCAGCAAGCGCGAAGTTCTCAAGCCTTATAGCAGCGGCCATCGCACCCGTCCTATTGTGGTGCGGGCCAAGGATGGCACACGCCTGTCCGGCTGGCTGATGACACCGCCGGTGGCCGGCCCTCATCCGGGCGTGGTGTATTTCGGCGGCCGTTCGGAGGAAGTGTCGTGGGTAGCGCGCGATGCCGGCAAGCTGTTCCCCGGCATGGCGGTACTGGCGGTGAACTATCGCGGCTATGGCGATTCGCATGGCGATCCGGCCGAGGAGCATTTCGTCGACGATGGCCGCATGCTGTACGACTGGCTGAGCGAACGCCATCACGTCGATCCGAAGCGCATCGCGGTGGTTGGCCGCAGCCTGGGTTCAGGCGTGGCGGTGCAGGTGGCGATGGAACGTGACGCCAATTCCATCGTGCTGATTACGCCGTACGACTCCATCCTCGCCATTGCCAAGCGCAAGTTCAAGACGCTGCCGGTGGAGTATGTGCTGAAGCATAAATTCGAATCGGTGAAGTACGCCCATCAGATCAAGGCGCCTACCTATGTGTTGCGGGCGGCGGTGGACGATATCGTGCCGCACTCGCATACCGATCTGCTGGTGGAAAAACTGGGGACGCTGCATGCGGACGAAATCGTGCCCGACTCCGACCACATCAACATCCCCTATCTGGAATCGACCCAGAGCCGCATCGCCAGTTTCCTGGCGAGCCGCTTCAGTGTTTAGCGCTGCCGGAGAGCTGGTGGTGCAGGCGGCGCAAGCCTAGCCACACGCCGCCGATCACCAGCGGCACCGCGATGCCGGTCATCAGATCCGGATTGACCGGCAGGCTGCCGGCCTTCATCGCCTTGCCGACGTAGCCCACCAATCCCAGCGTGTAGTAGGAAATCGCCGCTACCGACAAGCCCTCGACCGCCTGTTGCAGCCGCAGTTGCTGGGCCGCGCGGGTATCCAGCGATTGCAGGATCTTGCGATTCTGCTGTTCCTGCTCGATGCCGACCCGCGTGCGCAGCAGGTCGTTGCTGCGCGCGATACGCTTGGCCAGCGCTTCCTGCCGCTGCGACACCGAGGTGCAGGTGTTCATGGCTGGCGCCAGGCGGCGGCCCATGAATTCGGCCAGCGTCGGGATGCCTTCGATGCGCACTTCGCGCAGCTCTTGAATGCGCGCCTGCACCAGGTTGAAGTACGCCTGCGAGGCGGCGAAGCGGTAGCTGTTGTTGACCGAGATTTTCTCGATCCGTGCCGCCAGGCTGGTGATGCTGGTCAGCAGATCCTGGTCCTCATTGCCTTCGCTCTTGACCAGTGTCGCCGTCAGCGACGCCAGTTCGTTCTCGATGCCGTTCAGCTCCGGCTGCGTGGCTTCCGCTTGCGGCAGTCCGAGTAGCGCCATCATGCGATAGGTTTCGATTTCCAGCAGACGGCCGACCAGACGGCCGGACTGGAACTCGCGCAGCTTCTGGTCACGCACCACGAAGCGGCTGAAGCCATCCGGCTGGATCAGGAAGTCGGTCCACACCTCGGCATTGCCGCCGGCGCTGCTGCCGACCAGCGAGCGGCCCTGGAACAGGTCGCGGATGCTGTCGGCGAAGCCTGCATCGTCGGCATCGCCCTTGCACAGCAGGACGTGGGCGGCGACGATGATCTTGCCGTCCAGGCCAGCCAGCCATTCCTGTGGCACGTGCTGCAGCGGCGTGCGGTCGAACGAACCGCGGCAATCCATGCCAGGCTCGCCGCGTTCGACGAAGGTGTAGGTGGCGAACTCGGTGTGGCATTCCCACTTCAGGCGGAAGCGGCCGAAGTCATGGAAGAAGTAGCGCGCCTGCGAGGTCGGTCCCGCCACGCCGTAGTGCATGCACAGCTGCTCCAGGATGTGGTGCTGGCTGCTGCGATGGTTCTGGCGCGAGGGCTGGTCCTGTTTGAGGTAGATCGCAAAGTGGGTCAGGCTTTCCGGCGCCTGCAATTGCAGGAACGGGCGTGAATGGATCTCCGCCGACAGCGGTACCCGCATCGGGTGATTGAGCTTGGCGAAATCGGCGTTGGCACGATAGGCGAGCGACATGAACTTCCTTCAAAAATACTAATGGGTTGGTAACGCGTTAGCGCATTCGGAGCCCTGCATGTAGCAGGCGAGATTGGCAAACGTGACGGCGGCGATTTCGCGCATAGCTTCCATGGTGAAGAAGCCTTGATGGCCGGTGACCAGCACATTGGGGAAGGTCATGAGACGCTGGAACACATCGTCAGCGATGATGTCGCTGGAGTGGTCCTCGAAGAAGAGGGTGCTTTCCTGTTCGTAGACGTCGATCGCCAGCGCGCCGAGCTGGCCGGATTTGAGTGCCTCGATGACGGCGGCGGTGTCGATCAAGCCGCCGCGCGAGGTGTTGACCAGCATGGCGCCGCGCTTCATGCGCGCCAGGCTGGTGGTGTTAATCATGTGCCGGGTGGCGTCCAGCAGCGGGCAATGCAGCGAGACCACATCCGACTGCGCCAGCAGCGTCTCCAGCGAGGCACGTTCAGCCACGCCGTCCAGCTGCGGCGTTGGTGCCGGATCGCTGATCAGTACCTTGCAGCCCATGCCGTGGAAGATGCGCGCCGCGCAAGCGCCGATCTGGCCGGCGCCGACGATGCCGACGGTCTTGCCGTGTAGCGTGGTGCCGAGCAGGCCGTCCAGCGCGAAGTTCCCTTCGCGTACGCGGGCATAGGCGCGGTGGGTACGGCGATTCAGCGTCATCACCAGCGCCAGCGCGTGTTCGGCCACCGCTTCCGGCGCGTAAGCCGGCACGCGCGCCATGAACAGGCCGAGTCGCGTGGCGGTTTGCAGGTCGACGTTATTGAAGCCGGCGCAGCGCAGCAGCACGGCGCGCACGCCCAGCGCGTGCAGCGCTTGCAGCACCGGCGCGTCGAGGATGTCGTTGACGAATACGCAGACGGCAGTGCAGCCCTGCGCCAGCGGCACCGTATCCAGCTCCAGACGGTCGGAGAAATAGGTGGCGTCCACGCCGGGCAGGGTGGCGCGTGCTTCGTCGAGGAAGCGGCGGTCGTAGGGCTGGGCGCTGTAGACGGCGATTTTCATAGGTCGGGTACCCATACCAGCAGGTCGGTGATACCGATATCGATATCGGCTTGCGTCAGCAGC
The DNA here is from genome assembly GCF_009674535.1 of Duganella guangzhouensis. Lineage (GTDB taxonomy): Bacteria > Pseudomonadota > Gammaproteobacteria > Burkholderiales > Burkholderiaceae_D > Rugamonas > Rugamonas guangzhouensis. Next base: position 106,297 of record NZ_WKJK01000007.1, on the reverse strand, counting down.
GTGCTGGCCTGGCCGCGATGGTGCGTCTGGTGATTGAAAAAGTGTAGTACCACGCTGCCGAAGTGCTTGCGGAATAAATCGCCGCGCGTATTGCGGTATTCGAAGGTGTGCTCCAGATCCGCCGCCGTGATCTGCGGCGCCCAATCGAGGATGATGGCGTCCAGTTGCTCGCGGTGCGCGCGCAGGGTGGCGATGTCGTCACCGAAGAAGTGCGTCAGGCCGGATGGCTGCGCCAACGCCTGCATCGCCCGCAGCGCGGGGAAGTCGGCGGGGTGGGTGCTGAAGCGCTTGAGCCAGATGGTGTCGCCGGCCAGCAGGTGATTCAGCGTGCCGGCCACGGAGCCGAAGAAGGCTTTGCGGTCCGCCGTCAGCTCACCTGCCGGCAGCTGGGCCGCCGCGTCGTATAGCTGGCGGTTCATGTCGGCGTTGTAGCGCGCCAGCAGGTTGAGGTGATTAGCGATGGTGGGCATGGTGGGCGTCGTCATGAATCCATTATAGGCTGGTTTATTCGCGCGGCGCCCTGCCACCGCCTGAAGATCAGGCGGCGCGGTGCAGTCCCGGCTGCGGGCGTTGCTGGTCCGGCGTGTACGGGCTGGCTTGCAGCTCGTGCAGCGCGTCGAAGGTGATGAATTGGCGTGGACGTACCACGTCGGTGCCGTATGGCGCGACCGACACCGTCCACAGGCCTGCATCGGCGGCGGCGCGCAGTGCCGGCACGGCGGTGTCGATGGCGATCGCATCATGCGGCGCGGCGCCGATGGCGTGCAGCGCGTGCGCATACGGACCGGCGCCATTACCAGCGTCGAAAACGACGCCGCCGGCGACCACGCTGAACAGGCTATTCACGTCCGCGCCGAAGTGGCGTTCCAGCAAGGCCGAAGTGGCCGGCGCCGGCAGATCGGTCAGCAGGCAAATCTTGGTGCCGGCAGCGGTGGCATCCTCGATCAGCGCCAGCGCGGCGGCCTGCGCTTGCGGTGGACGCGCCAGGATCGCTTGATGGAACTCGCGATGCTGGTCTGCCTGCAGCTCGGCCAGGCGGCGTTTTTCACGCGCCAGCGCGCTGATGGAGTGGATGGCTCGCGCGTAGCCATGGCTGGCGGCTGCGGCGCGCAGTGCCGGCAGGGTCCAGCGTATCGACAGGCCGGCGTTGGCAAACGCCGCATTGCAGGCAGCCAGGTGCAGCGCTTCGGTATCAAACAGAACGCCGTCCAGGCCCAGGAAGATCACGTCTATGCTCATATCACTCTCCGCTCAACGATGTCAGATGGTTATTAATATAGAGGTAGAATGTTCAAAAGAAAAATTAAAGATTTTGGATAATCAATAAGGAATCCTTATGTATCATGCCAATTTTCGCCAATTACAGTCACTTGTACTGGTCGGCCGCCATGAGAGCGTGTCGCGCGCGGCGGACGCCATGCACCTGACCCAGCCCGCCGTGTCGCTGCAATTGCGCACGCTGGAAGACATGGTCGGCATGCCGCTGACGCGCAAGGTCGGACGCAATATTCAGCTGACGGCGGCGGGCGAGGTAATGGTGGAATTCTCCGAGCGCATCCTGCGGCTGTGGGAGCAGGCCACCGACGAATTGTCGGCGCTGCGCGGCGTCACCTCCGGTACGTTGCGCATCGGCGCCGTCACCACCGCCGAGCACTTGCTGCCGCCGCTGCTGGTGCCGTTCACGCTGGAGCGGCCGGACGTGCGGCTCAAACTTCAAGTGGGCAACCGCACCGAGATCATCAACATGCTGGCGCGGCACGAGATCGAACTGGCCATCATGGGCACGCCGCCGCGCGAGTTGCGCACCAACGCCGCGCGCTTTGCGCGTCACCCGATGGCCTTCATCGCCAGCCCCTCGCATCCGCTGATGAAGAAGAAAAAAATCACCCTCAACGATGTGATGGCGGCCAACCTGCTGGTGCGCGAGCGCGGTTCCGGTACCCGCACCGCAGTGGAAAAGCTGCTGCGAGAGGAGGGCCACGCGGCGGAATTCGGTTCCGAGGTGTCCAGTAACGAGGCAATCAAGCGCATGGTATCGGCCGGGCTGGGCGTCGGCTTTTTGTCGGTGCACGCCTGCGGGCTGGAATTTGAAAACGGCCTGCTGGCGATGCTGCCGATGGCACAGAATCCGGTGGAAGCCGACTGGCAGATCATGCACTTGACCGACCAGCCGATTCCCAAGGTGGCGGCGTCGTTCCAGGACTTCGTGATCGAAAACGGCCAGGAGCTGGTGCAGCGCGAGCTGGAAAGCTTCAACAAGCAAGTGGGGCGCCGCAAGTCGTATCGGTAAAACCACCTATACAGTGGCGGAGATTGTTTGCTAAAGTGTACTGGTACACGCCAGTACACTTGGCCGTACAATGCAAGCACACTACGCAAACGGATACCCATCATGTCGCCAGAATTGCTGCTGCCCTTGTGCGCATTTGCCGCCGTCAGTTCCATCACGCCCGGCCCGAACAACACCATGATTCTGGCCTCGGGCCTGAATTACGGCTTTGTGCGTTCGCTGCCGCACTTGTTCGGCATTTGCTGCGGCTTCGCCTTCATGATCTTCGCCACCGGACTGGGATTGCATGTGGTATTCGACCAGTTTCCGATGCTGCAGACCATCCTCAAATACGTCGGCGCGCTGTACATGCTGTGGCTGGCCTGGAAGCTGGCGCACGCCGCGCCAATGAGCGGCGAGCAGGCGGCTGCGGCGAAGCCGATGGGCTTTTTCGGCGCCGCCGCCTTCCAGTGGGTGAATCCCAAGGCCTGGGTAATGGGCCTGAGCGCGCTCACCACCTACCTGCCGCAGGGCTTTGGCGTGATGGATGCGGCACTGCTGGCCGGCGTGTTCTGGGTGATCGGCATCTTCTGCGTCGGCGCCTGGGCCATGTTTGGCGTCGCCATGCGGCGTGTGCTGCAAGACCCGCGCTCGGTGCGCATCTTCAACCTGGTGATGGCGCTCGCACTGGTAGCCACCCTGTATCCGATGCTGGCCTGATACCATAGGGGTCTTTACCGGATTTTGAAGGAATGCCCATGTATCGTCGAATTGCGCTGGCATTGAGCGCCTCCCTGCTGACCGCCGCCGCCCACGCCGTCACCTTGCCGTCGAACCTGATGTTGCCGGAGCCGGAACGCGCCGCGCGCGGCTATGTGGAAAGTTGGGTGCTGACCATCGCGATCGAATCGGACAACCTGACCGGCCTGGATGCCTGCCGCAAGATCCTGACCGATCACGGCTTCAAGCCGGCGCTGTCGAAGACCGCCAGCACCGCCGCGCCGGCACTGCACTTCAAGATCAGCGGCAGCAAGGTGTACGCGCAGGCCAGCACCGAGGCCGACGACACGCTGCAGGCGGTGCAGCAGGCCAAGTGCCCCGGTAATGTGAGCTGGAACGTGGTGTCGCGCCCAGCGCGGCAGTGATCAATGCTTGAGATGCGGCAGCCGTAGCGCTTGCAGGCTGTCGCGCAACGTGGCGAGATCGGCCGGCTGGGCGGCCTGCTGCGCCACCAGATAGCCGCGCGCGAACTGGATCGCGCCGGCCGCATCGGCGTGCTGCTGCGCCAGTTCCTGCAGCAGGCGTTCGGCCACCACCAGATCGTTGTGCTGGCCCAGTTCCTCTTGTGCTGCGGCCAGCGCTTGCAGATAAGCGCGCGCGCCCTTGTCGCGGTACAGCGCATGGAAAAACTCCAGCGCATAGCGGCCGCGCTTGGTAGCGATGCGGGTGCGGTGCGCGCTGGCCGGATCGCCGTTGTCCATGCGATGGGCGCGTTTGAGCATTTTCTTGTGCAGCGTTTGCAGCGTGTGACGCGAGAAGCTGGCGGCCACGCCGTGCAGCAGCGGCGCGGTGTGCAGCATCCACACGCCCAGCGTCAGCATCAAACGCGTGTAGCGTGGCGACAGTATGGCTTGCGCCGCCTCGCGCCGTTTGGCTTGGGCCGTTGCCAGCGCCAGTGCCTGCACATCCATCATGCCATGGCGGCCGCCGGGCGCGGCTTCGACCCGCGATAGCGTCGACGACAGCAGCACATCCCAGTCGCGCGCTGTGCCCAGTTGGGTGCCCAGCCAGGCGATGTCCTCGGCCAGCTGCGGCGTGCAGGGCGCGAGCGCGTCGAACAGCTTGAGCGCCGAACGCAAGCGGCGCACACCGACGCGCATCTGGTGCAGGGTTTCGGGATCGTGTCCCTCCACCACGGCCAGTTCGTTGCGCTGGATGTGCTGGATGCAGTTGTCCAGAATCGCGCTGAACGCCTGCGCCATGCCGGCATCGGACGGCAACTTCACCGCCTGCGCGCGATAGGGCGCGTGGCCGGTTTCGCGCACCAGCATGTAGCCGCGCTGCGCCTTGTTGATGTTGCTGATGCGCAGAGGGATATCCTCCAGCAGTTGCAACGCCAGCGCGTACAGGCCGGCGGCGTCGCCTTCTTTTAGTTCCAGTTCGATTTCGTTGACCGGCACCCGGTGCGACTTGCGTTCGATGTGGCCGACGTCCAGTGCCACCTCGATGCGGTTGCCGTCGACTTCCACCTCCCACAGGTGGCGTTCCACGTCCACCACAAACAGCGCCTCCAGGCGGTCTTTCAGATCGGGTGCATCTAGGATGGCCAACCAGTGATCGTCATCGCCGATCAGCTTGCGCAGCTTGCCGAGGCGCGGCCAACTGCGGTCCACCGCGCCTTCCCATTCGTTGCGGCTGTGCAGACCGCTTTGCACGCTGCCGCCGGCCTTCATGGTCTGAATCCATTCACCGTCGATCTTGCGCACGCGCAGGCCCGCGCCGTGACGCATCAGATGCAGATCCGGCGTATCGAAATAGCGCGCGGCCAACTGCTGCACGCGCGTCGGCGTGCCGAGCAGCGGATGGTGCAGCAGCTTGTCGTTATCCTGCGCCGCGAGTAAGAGTTTGAGTTCGACTTCCATTGGATCAGTGTAGAGAAAAGCGGCGATGCGCAGCGCACGACATCACGGCCGCCGCGGCAGGGTTTGCAGCAATTGCGCCCAGGCAGGAATGGCGGCGCGCCAGAAGGCATCGATGTTGTCGGCGTGCAGATCGAGGCCGAGGAAGCGGGCCGCCGGCAGCATGGCCTCGTGCAGCAGATGGTGCGGATCGCCGCCATCGTCAAAGGCGCGCGCGCCGGTTTGCTTGGACAGCTTATCGCCCAACTCGTTGACCACCACCGGCACGTGCAGATAGCTCGGTTGCGGCAGGCCCAGCACCTGTTGCAGATAAAGCTGGCGCGGCGTGGAGTCGAGCAAATCCGCGCCGCGTACGATGTCGGTGATGCCCTGCGCGCCATCATCGACCACCACCGCCAGCTGATAAGCCCAATAACCGTCGGCGCGACGGACGACGTAATCGCCCACCTCATCGGTCAAATCCTGACTGTAGTGACCGCTCCAGCGGTCGTCGAAGGACAGTATGCAGTGCGGTTCTTGCGGCACCTTCAGCCTTAGCGCGCGGCCGACCTTGCCTGGCGCCAGACCATGGCGACAAGTGCCGGGATAAATCAGCGCCTGCGCCTGACGGCCGCTCAGCGACAATTGCGAATCCGCGATTTCCTTGCGCGAGCAGCCGCAGGGATAGATCAGATCACCGAGTTGGCGCACCGCCGCCTCATACAGCGCATAACGTTGGGTTTGCCAGGTAACCTCGCCATCCCAATGCATGCCGCAGCGCTGCAGCGAGGCGAGAATATGCTGATCGGCACCGGCCACATTACGGCCGACATCCACATCCTCGATCCGCACCAGCCACTGGCCATGATGCGCCTTGGCATCAAGATAACTGGCCATCGCCGCCACCAGCGAGCCGGTATGCAGCGGCCCGGTAGGCGAAGGCGCGAAGCGGCCGATATAAGAAAAGTTACGAACAGTCATGCCTCCATTCTACAACTCCGGGGTCAGGTCCATCATTTCTACACGGGCTGTGCCGTGGCGGAACGCCACGGCACAGCCCGTGTAGAAATGATGGACCTGACCCCGGAGTTAGCGGAAGCCGACGGTGATGCTGGTGCCGCTCAGGTCGATGCCTTTGATGCTGATGCTGCCGAAGCTGCTGCCTTCGGTGCCGCGTACGCGGATGTTGTTGAAGGCGATTTCGCCGATCGAGGATGGCAGGCTCAGCGTCAGCGTGCCGTCTTTGTTGATGGTGGCGGCGGCTTTGCTGGGGTCGTAGACGACGTTTTTCATCGTGGTGTCGGCTTCGAGGAAGCCTAGTACCGGATTCAACAGTTTGCTCATTTCGCCCACTACTTCCAGATTGTTGCTTTTGGCGTGTTTGACGGCGCTGACCAGGTCGTCACTGAGCCCCTGCGCCGAGGTGTCGCCCAGTTCTTCTTCGGTCAACGCGCGCAGCGCGCGGCCGGGGACGCCGACCGGGGCGCTGGCGGTCAAGGCGGCCGCCGGTAACGCGGACGCGGCATAGGTTTCCAGCGGCGCCAGCAAGGAGGCGGCAATCGCCGCCGCCATCCGCAGCCGTCGCTGCTTGCGCAGGGCGTCTTCGATGTGCTGCTGGGTGATGAGGTTGAGCTCGGCAAAGATGTCGCCCAGCCGCTGACCGGTCTGGCGTTGCAGCGCGATCGCGTTGGCCAGCTGTTCTTCGGTAATCAGCTTTTGCCGGACCAGCAGCTGGCCCAGCATCGATTTGTTTTGATTGTTTGATAGCCATCCCATGGGGTGCTCCTTTATGCGGATTTGTGCCGTGACGCCGGTGCCTGCAGTACGTCCGGCTCCGGTCCCGGCTGGTGTGCAAGATGCTGGATGTCGGACGGCGCCATGCCGAACCAGCGTTTGCAGGCGCGGTAGAACGCGCTCGGCTCGGAAAAGCCGAGCTGGAAGCTGAGCATCTTCAGCGATAGCTCGCCGGCGCTCAGCGATTGCCGTGCCAGCTCGCGCCGGGTGTCGTCGACCAGGTTGGTGAAGCTGGTGCCTTCCTCGGCCAGCCGGCGTTGCAGCGTGCGCTCGCTCATCATCATTTGCGCGGCGACGTCGTCCCGGTGCGGCGGACCTTTCGGCAGCAGGCTGGCCAGCAGCCCCTGAACTTTGGCGCTGAAGGTCGGCGGTTCGGCGGCGGCCAGGGTGGCCAGCACGCGTTCGCCGCCGCCATTCAGCAGCGGCGGATTGGCGGGCAGGGCCGAGACCAGGTCGGTGTCGGAAAATTCCATCACGTTGTGCGGCATGTCGAAACGCACCGGGCAGCCGAAGGTCTCTTCGTACACCAGCGCGTTGGCCGGCGCCGGGAAGTTGTATTCGACTACCACCGGGGCGATGTCGTCGCGCCCGGCGGCGCAGCGCAGCGATCGCAGCAGTACGCACCAGACGAAGTCGTAGCGCTGGCGCGGCACGTCGCGGCGCGCGCCCGGCAGCAGCAGGCCGACCCGGGTTTGGCCATGGCAGCGCTCGATCGAGCTTTGCACCGTCGGCGATACCAGCATGATGTGGCCCATCACCCCCAGCCAGCCGAGCCGGTGCGGGGTGGCGATCTTCAGGCCGATCAGCGGGTCGCCCGATTGCGCCACCAGCAACTCCCACAGGTGGCTCAGTTTGTCCGACAGTGTCAGCGCGTCGCAGGCCAGGCCGTCGCCTTCGTCCAGCCCGGCTTGTGCGAACAGCGCGTCCGCTTGCACGCCGGACTGCGCCAGCCGCGATTTCACGCCGCGCACCAGATGCAGGGCGGATGAGTACGTCATGGCGTGACCGCAGCGCGCAGACGCAGGCCGATTTTTTCTTTCAGGCCCTGCAGCTTGGGATCGATCACCGCGCGGGTGTCGGCCGCCACGCCTTCACCCAGGGTTTTCTGCATTTCCGGCAGCATGGCTTCAAACTTTTTCTTCACCGGCGATTCGAGGATGGCGATCAGTTGCTTCAGCTCGTCCTCGGTGTAGCGCTCGGCCAGCAGCGGGGCGATGGTGCTCGGGATCAGCTTGTCGGCGCTGGCGCGGGTGATGGGCGTGGTGTCGGCCATGAATTGCTTGGCGTCGCCGACGATGTCGTTCATGGCGGCATCACGCTTTTCCGGCGCGGCGCGGCCCTGCAGCATGGCGCGCGCCTGTTGCACCGCGTCCGCCACCGGCACTTGCAGCATGGATTGGCCGATGCTGTCGATATTCCACAGCTTCAGCACCTGGTCCACCAGCGCCTGCTTGGCGGGCGGAATCGGCGCGGCGGCGTGGGCCTGCCAGCAGGCGGCGCTCAGGGCCAGCAGCGCCAGACATTGTTTGGTTTTTTTCATTGTGCTCTCCTCCAGGTCGATCAGAAACGCTTGTTGATTTCAAAGCCAAAGTAGCGGACGTGGATGTCGCCGGCCACGTTTTGTCCCGCGTACGGGTTGTAGATAATGTTGAGGAAGGTGTTGCAGTTCATATTGCAGCTGCTGTTGGCCGGCGCGTAAAACTTGCCGGTCAGGTAGGAGCCGGTGATGTTGATGTCGGTGTTCTTGTCCAGCTTGAAGCCGATGCCGGCGCTGAACAGCTTGGCATTCGGCAGCGGCGCCAGCAGGTCGATCTTGTCGGCCGGGATAGAGGTCTTGCGCGGTTCAAAGCCCAGTCGCAGCGCCAGCCGTTCCAGCGGTTGCAGCTGCAGGCCATACGCGAAGTTGACCACGCTCTTGTAGCCGCGCGGGATCACCAGCTTGCCCGAATCCGGTATGCCGTACAGCCGCGCCACTTCCAGCAGCTTGATGCTCTGGTCGAACTGGAAGCGCAGCGCGTCCCATTCGCTCCAGTGGGCGTAGCTGGCGTCGACGTTGAGCTGCACCCAGCGCACCGGCTTGAGCTTGAGCCCGACCTGCATGTGCCAGGGGAAGGGGATGGTGGCGCTCATATTCCCCTTCTGTACCGCCGGAATCGACGATGGGAAACCCAGCACCGCGCCGGCGATCGGTCCCAGCAGGCTGGCGTTCATGCCCGCCACGAAGTTGCGCAGCATCGGTTCGGTGGTGAACACGTAGCTGCCGGTGTAGTGGGTCTTGGAGCCGCCCTGGTAGACCGCGCCCAGCGCGAATTTTTCCGATGGTTCCCACAGCACGCCAAAGTTGACGGTGGGGTCGAACGGCGCGGTCAGTTCCAGCCGCATATTGGCGGCTTTCTTGAACGGGCTGACCATGCCATCCTTGCCGCCGCCGCACACGCCAAAGCCGAACACGTCGATGATGTTGCCGCCATCTTCCGGACACCAGCCTTTTTGCAGCTGACCGAACACGCCCAGCAGCTCGTTGGGAAAGCGCATATTGGTGTCGACCACAAAGGCAGCGTGGGCGATCGGGATCGCCATGCCGAAGCGCAGCGTGTCCGAGTATTTGTAGCCCACCGCCGGCGATGCGTACACCAGACGCTGGATCTGCTGCTGCCGGCCCTGGTACTGGCCGGGATCGTTGGGATCGCTAGTGCGGTCCAGGCTCATTGCCTGCGACATATAGCTGTCGGTGGCGAAGGTCCACGGCGAGCCCGGCGTGTTCCAGGCCATGCCGATGCCGGGCACGGCCACCGCCGGCAGCCGCCAGCCCGGCATGCCGTAGCCGGGCACGTACATCACCTGGCGCACCGGGCCGGTCGAGGTATTCGACAGCGGATCGTCGGTCCAGCCGCCGACGTCGAAGCCATCGCCCGGCGTGAAGCGGGCGCTGGTGCGGATCGAGGCCACGAAGTTGTGGATGCTTTCGCTGTCGCCAGTCAGCCGCGCCAGTCCGGCCGGGTTGAAGTGGATCGACTGGATGCCGGGCGGGTCGGCCGTGACGGCATTGCCCATTGCCATCGCCACCACGCTGGTGGTCAGGTTTTCGGTCAGGGCCGCGTGCGCGGACAGGGACACGCTGAGCGTGCCGCTGACAGCGACGGCGATGGCAAGGCGGCGCATATCAGAAGCTCAAGGGCATGTTCATGCCGAGCATCAGGTTGGGCGAATCCGGCGTGACGCCGATGCCGACCGAGAAGTTGAGCGTGGTCTTGGGCGACACGCGGTAGCCGAGGCCGAAGTTGATCACGCCGGAAGTCTGCAGATGGGTCTTGGCTTCCAGCCCGTCGGCAAAGCGCAGCTTGGCGCCGGCCGAAATCGCTTCCTGGAACGAGACCGTGGTCGAGATGCCATACGACAGCGCGTACGCGAAGCCCATGCCGAAGCCAAAGCTGGAGCCGGGCTGAACCCGGGTCAGGATGCGGCTGCCGTTGACTTGCCACAGGTCCTTGGCCGGCGTGTACATGGTGTAGTTCAGCGAGCCGAACAGCGCGACCGGGTCGACGATTTTGTTGACGTTGACGCCGACCGTGGCGGCGCCGACGCCGGCGCCGGTGGCCTCCCCGGTGCCGGCGATGATTTTGTACGGGCTGCGGCCGGTCGGCAGACGCACGGTGCCGGTCAGCGTCAGGCCCGGCTGGTCACGGCGCGCTTCAAACGGTTGCCAGCGCGCGCCAATGCCGATGTCGCCCAGCGAGTTGGACATGCCGCTGCGGGTGGCGGTGTCGGCATAGCGCGACAGCAGCGGCAGCGTGACGTTGGCGGTCAGGTTGTCGCGCACGCCGTAGTCGGCCGAGAAGGTGTTGGTGACGGTGTGCGAATTGTTGTTCTGGATGTTGAACAGGGTGGCGCTGCCGTTGGCGATGTCGGTGACGATGGTTTCCTCGCCCACGTAGGCGTAGTTGAGGTCGTAGGTCACGGCGACCTGGTTGCGGCGGATCAGCGTGTACTGCTTGTCGACTGCGGTCAGGGTTTGCTTCAGCAGCGCGCTCTGGTCGCCTTCGCCTTCCTTCTTGGCCAGCGCGTCGCGCGCGGCATCGGCGGTGGCCGGCGCGGCCGGGGTCTGTTGTTCCTGGGCGTGAACGGTGATGGCCGTCAGCGCAACGGCGACGGCAAACGGGATGGTGCAAAACTTCATGTCGGCTTCCTTGTGAGAGTGACTGCGCTGAGGGGTTAATTGCGATGCGACCAGGTGCCGGCGGCGCCGGAATTGACGGCGCGCATCAGCAACAGGGCTGTGTTGCTGAGCGTGCCTTGCTGGCCTTTGCCGGTGACGCGGTCCATGTCGACCACGCCCAGTTCCTGGTCGGTGAGCGCCAGCTGGCGTACCGGTTGCTGGCCCTTGGCCGGCGAGATGATGAACAGCGTGTTCTTGTCCCACCAGCGAGCGAACTCTTCCACCGAAAACACGATGTTGCCGGCCGATGGATCGGCGATGTAGACCACGCCGTCACGGATGCCGCGCAACACCACGAAGTGCTTGGAGCCGGCGTAGTCGATCGGCACGATGGCCGGCTCGTCCAGCGTTTGCAGATCCTTGATCTCGGCCTTGAAACCGGCGCCGGCCAGGCCCAGCGAGCCGACGTAGCGTTTCATGTCCAGCAGCGAAAAGCCGCGCCGCTCGATGATCTTGTCCTTCTCGCCCTTGTCCAGCATGCCTTCCATGGCTTGCTGCTCGTTGACCATTACCCCGAGGTGGTAGTTGAGGATGGTGACCAGCGCGGCCGAGCCGCAGCTGTAGTCGAAGGCCTGACGCACGATGTGTTTGTACTTGAGCTCGGAAAACGGCTCCATCTGCACCGACTCCACATAGGCGCCGCCACCGGTCAGGGTTTGCGGAATTTCGAACTGGCCCTTGGGCCGGTCGGCAGGTTCGTGTCGGGACATGACACCGGCGCCGCCTATCAAGGCGGCGATTACGCCCAGCAATAACGCCAGCATGGGCTCAGCTTTCGCGCGCGCTTACGCGTGGGGGCGTGCAGGGGAGCGCGGTCAGGCGCGCGCGTAAAAAATGGTGTGGTGAGGTCTGAAGCGAAGCGTTGGCGTAAGCTTCGCCCAGAGGCGTCCGGCGCCCCGTTGCGTGTGTCATCTAGTCTCCAATATTCTCGATTAGTACGGTCGTGCTTTATTTAAGCGGCAACACGTCTTTTCTTTTTAGTAATTCATTAACGCACGATTTTTAGGGCGTCGACATCTTCTTTTTTAGAAATGTGACTCTAGCTTTTGGCTTGGAACTTATGCTACGGCACGCCACAAATACACAACACCCGCTTCGCTCTGGATGGCTCTCAGGGCCAAGTTGTTGGCCTTCGCGGTCAGCGCGCCGGGCTGGACCCGTGGCGGCGGCGACTCATATGATTGTTTTTAATTAATAGTCAAATATTAAGATTCCACGGACTGGTGGCGGCGCGCCGCGGCCCTTACCGGGGCTGCCGGACCAGCAGCAGGGACGTGCTCACTCATAACAATTCATTGATAACCGGAGATACCAAATGCAAATCATCAAAACCGCAGTCGCAGCAGCCCTGGCCACCCTGGCATTCTCGGCATCGGCCATGACCCCGATCCAGGACGCTGAGCTGAGCACCGTCAGCGGCCAGGACGGCGTGTCGATCGCCGCCAACCTGAACATCAAAATCGATTCCTTCGTCTACACCGACACCGACGCGCTGGACGCCAACGGTCTGGGCGGCGGCTCGGTATCGTTCAACGGCATCAAGGTCAACGGCCTGATCGCCGCCAACATCGACATCCTGTCGAAGGCGTCGTTCCTGACCGCCGCCGGCGCCGCTGGCGTGACCGATCCAGGCAGCTTCTACAGCAAAGCCACCGGCGGCGACGTGGTGCAGATTGCCATCCCATCGACCGTGGTGGCCGATGGTCACTACCTGAACGTGTCGGTTGACTCGATCAAGATGGGCAACAACGCCGCTTCGTTCGGCTCGGTCGCCCTGAACCAGATCGACATGCGCGGCACCACCGTCTGGATCTTCGCGCACTAATCGTCCCGGCTCCCCAGGCATGTAGCTTGGCCTGAGGAGTCATGGACGGTCCCGGCTGCGGGGCCATAAGATGGTTCCGCAGCACGACACATAACAAGATGCACCCCAAAACCATCACGGAGACGATCACATGCAATTCATCAAAACCGCAGTCGCAGCAGCCCTGGCAACCCTGGCCTTCTCGGCTTCCGCCATGACCCCGATTCAAGATAGCGAGCTGAGCACCGTCAGCGGCCAGGATGGCGTGTCGATCGCCGCCAATCTGAACATCAAGATCAACTCCTTCACCTACACCGACACCGACGCGCTGGACGCCAACGGTCTGGGTGGTGGTTCGGTCTCGTTCAACGGCATCAAGGTCAACGGCCTGATCGCCGCCAACATCGACATCCTGTCGAAAGCCTCGTTCCTGACCGCCGCCGGCGCCGCCGGCGTGACCGACCCAGGCAGCTTCTACAGCAAAACCGCCGGCGGCGACGTGGTGCAGATCGCCATCCCATCGACCGTGGTGGCCGATGGTCACTACCTGAACGTGTCGGTCGACTCGATCAAGATGGGCAACAACGCCGCCTCGTTCGGCTCGGTCGCTCTGAACCAGATCGACATGCGCGGCACCACCGTCTGGATCTTCGCCCACTAATAGGCGAGCGGCGACGGCTTCGGGGGCGGAGCTGTCGCCATCTCCCATGAGGATCTACACCACATTGCGCCAGCTGCTGCTGGGCGCGGCGCTGCTGTGCGGCATGCAGGCGGCGTCGGCGCAGATGCAGCTGATGAGCGAAGAGGAACTGTCCGCTGTCAATGGACAGGGTCTGGTCACGCTGACCAACACCAGCCTGAACGGCTATGACTTCAGCAAAGTCGCGCTGGACGCCGACATCACCCTGAGCGCCAACCTGCGCAATATGCGCTTGGGCGAATACACCTACAGCGCGCGCAACGGCAGCGGCGCGGATTTGGACATCGGCCTGCTGCAATTCGGCCGCAGCGACGGCACCGACGCGCAGCGCACGGTTCAGATCAGCAATCCCTATTTTGAATTCGTCTACAAGCCTTCGACGGATGGCACTTCGCGCGAAGCGATTGGCATGCGCTTTGGCTTTGAATCGATCAGCGGCGACATCGGGCTGCAGATCACCACCTTGTCCGGCTCGATGAAAGTGACCGGCACTGCGGCCGATGGCAGCACCATCGTGCTCGACTCGCGCACCGACGCGCTGGGCGGCAAGCGCTGGGACGGCTCGTGCACCGCGCCGTGCCTGACCCTGTCGCAACTGGGCGGCGTGACCGCCGGCGATGCTTCTGGCGGCAGCCGCGACTTCTGGGTCTCGCTGCTGAAAACGGCGGTGCAATTCCCGGCCACTTCGGGCGTCTCATCCGACACCGCGCAGGCCGGTGTATGGCTGAACTGGCGCGACAAGCTGGCCGCGCTCAGCACCAACGGCGTCACCCCGCCCAACTTGCCGAAGACCCGCTGATGCGTACCTTGCTGCTGCTGTTGATGCTACCGGCCGTGGCCGCCGCGATGGAGCCGATGAGCGACAGCGCCTTGTCGGCGGTGCGCGGACGCGATGGCGTCAGCTTCGACCTGAACGGCTTTGCGATGAGCGGCGACGCGCGCGTCAGCTACACCACGCCGAGCGGTACCAGCCTGTACGTCGAAAAATTCAGCGCTTCGCGCAGCGACAGCGCGCAGCCGTTTGCCGATCCGTATCGGCTGGATATTTTGCCGGGCGCCAGCGGACTGGCGGACTACATCAACATCGCGTTTCCGGCCAACGCCAGCGGCGAGCAGCGCTGGCAGATGGCGTATGACTGGGGCATCAACGCCGACGGCGTCGACCGCGCGCAGAGCAGCGTGGTGGTCAAGGACATGGTGCTGTATGGCGGCGGGCTGCAGTTCACCACGCCGCAGGTCAACGAAGGAATCGCGTTTGGCGCCGCGCTGAAAATGGACATCGCCCAGCTGTCGTTCCAGCCGCGCGGGCGCGACGATGCGAGCGAGGCCATGATACTGAGCGGCATCCACATCGGCGGCGCCGATGGCGGCGTGTGGACGCTGGCCAACGTCGCGGCGCAACCGGGCGTCATCAACGCCGTTACCGACGAGACCGGACCACGGCTGCACATCGGCATCGACTGGCCGGATGCGCGCTATGGCAGCGGACAGGCATCGGCCGGCAGCATCGTGGTCGACAACATCTCGTTCGTCAGCCCAGGGCAGCCGACCGTGGACCTGGGCTCATCGCGCATCGGCTCGGTGCAGATCCAGTACCTGGACATCCGGTTCAAGCAATGAGCCGGCGCGCGCTGCTCCCCTTGTTGCTGTGCTTGAGCTGCGCGCAAGCCGGCGAGTTGCGCCCGCTGGACGACCAGGAACTATCGCAAGTACGTGGCGGCGACGGCATCAGCTTTGCCGCGCACGTGGTGCTGAACGACCCCACGCTGGTGGGCGCGGTGGCGGACAGCCGGCTGTCACTGGGTTTCAGCGGCGATGGCGAAAAGCGCTACATCGTCTTCAAAAACGTGCGCGGCGTGGTCGACATGTTCGCCGTCAGCCTGGGCGTACAGACACGCAGCGATGGCGGCGGCGACTACATCGCCATCGGCCTGCCGGGTTACGTCCGCTACACCAACCTCGGCTTCGAATCGCTGAGCGTCCAAACCGACCCCACCGCAGCGGTCACCGGCAACCTCGGCAGCGTCAACATCAACGGCACCGTTTCCCTCCAAGGCCAAGTCCGCTTCTGGGGCCACTAAACCCGGGGTCAGGTCCATCATTTCTACACGAGCTCAGCCACTGCGTGGCTGAGCTCGTGTAGAAATGATGGACCTGACCCCGGAGTTATTCGGTGGCGAAGATGGCGAGGGCGATCAGGGGGAAGGCGAGGCCGGTGCACAGTACGCCGGTCCAGTCGTGCGCGGCGAACATCCAGGCGCCTAGCGAGGAGCCGATCGCGCCGCCCATGAAGAATAGGGCCATGTAGAGGCCGTTCAGGCGGCTGCGGATTTCGGCCGGTAGCGCGAAGATGGCCCGCTGTCCGGTCACCAGGTTGGCGGAGACGCCCATGTCGAGGATGATGGAGGCGACTACCAGCACGCCAAGGTCGATCAGCCGGTTGCTGTGGATCAGTAACGGCAGCGCGAACGCCAATGCGCCCAGCGTCAACGCGATGGCGGTGGTGCTGCGGCTTTTGCCCTGGTCGGCGCGGTGGCCAGCGATCGGGGAGGCGATGGCGCCGGTCACGCCGACCAGCGCGAAGATGGCGACGCCACTTTGGCTGATCTGGAAGTACGGCCCGGTCAGCTCCAGCGATACGCAGGTCCAGAACACGCTGAAGGCGCCGAACATGCAAGCCTGGTAGGCGGCCCGCCGACGCAGGATCGGTGTGGTTTTAAGCAGATGCCACATCGAGCTCAGCAGTTCGAAGTAGTGCATGCCGGCCTGCGGCTGGCGCTCTGGCAACCGCGCCCGCAGCACCAGCGCGACGCCGGCGGTGATCACGGCGGACAACACGAAGATGGCATGCCAGCTCAGCGCGTCGGCCACCAGGCTGGCCACCGGTCGCGCCAGCATGATGCCCATCAGCAGTCCGCTCATGACTTTACCGACGGTCTTGCCGCGCGTTTCGGGCCGCGACAGGTGGGCCGCAAACGGCACCACCACCTGCGCCGCCACCGAGCCGATGCCGATCGCCAGCGCGGCCAGCAGGAACACGATGGCGCTGCTGGCCACGGAGGCCGCCAGCAAGGCGACGGCGGTGGCTAGCAGGGCGATCAGGATCAGGCGCCGGTTTTCCACCAGGTCGCCCAGCGGGACGATGAATAGCAGGCCGAGCACGTAGCCGATTTGCGTCAGGGTGACGATCAGGCCAGCTGCGCCGGGCTCCAGTCCGGTGGCGCGGCTGATCGGGCCAATCAAGGTTTGCGCATAGTACAGGTTGGCGACGATGAGGCCGGTGGCGATGGCAAACAGCCACACCATGCCGGGACTAAGGTCGTGCTGCGTGTCGACTACCTTCACAGTCCAGCCTCGGCGCGGGCCAGCGCTTGCCGTGCTTCGGCGGTGATTTCGTACGAGCGCAGCCGCTGGGCGTGGTCGTAGATTTGCGAGGTGATCATCAGTTCATCGGCGCCGGTGCGGGCGATGAAGTCCCGCAGCTGCGCGCTGACGGTGGCCGGTGCGCCGATTGCGGTGCATGACAGCACCGAGTCCAGCATCGCGCGCTCGGGCAGGCCCAGCGTGTCGAGGTAGCCGGCTTTCGGTGGCGGCAGTTGCGACGGCCGGCCGGTGCGCAGGTTGACGAAGGCTTGCTGCATGGAGGTGGCGCGGAAGTGCGCTTCTTCATCGCTGTCGGCGGCGAACACGTTAAAGCCGAGCATCACATACGGCTTGGCCAGTTGCGCCGATGGCTGAAAGTTGGCGCGGTATAGCGACAGCGCTTGCATCATCATCTGCGGGGCGAAGTGTGAGGCGAACGCGAACGGCAGGCCGAGATGCGCGGCCAGTTGCGCGCCGAAGGTGCTGGAGCCGAGTATCCACAGCGGCACTTTGGCGCCTTTGCCGGGCACGGCCAACACGCGCTGGCGCGGATTGTCGGACATGTAGTCCTGCAGTTCCAGCACGTCTTGCGGGAAGGCGTCGGCGTCGCTTTCGAGATTGCGGCGCAGCGCGCGCGCGGTGGTCTGGTCAGAGCCGGGCGCGCGGCCCAGGCCGAGGTCGATACGGCCGGGGAACAGCGCTTCCAGCGTGCCGAATTGTTCGGCGATCACCAGCGGCGAGTGATTCGGCAGCATGATGCCACCGGCGCCAACGCGGATGGTCGAGGTGCCGCCGGCCACGTGCGCCATCACCACGGCGGTAGCGGCGCTGGCGATGCCGGGCATGCCGTGGTGTTCGGCCAGCCAGTAGCGCTGGTAGCCCCAGCGCTCGCCGTGCTGGGCCAGGTCCAGCGTGTTACGGAAGGAAGTTGACGGATTGCTGCCTTCCGCAATCGGCGAAAGGTCGAGGATGGAAAATGGAATCATGGGTGTTTCTCTCTTGAATATTCACATGCCCATTGAAAGTGAGTGGGTATAATCTTTCAACATGGATAGAGAAGCATACACAGATTGGCGCAGGCTTGCAGGGCGCTGCCTGATTCTCGCCGCCTTTGCTCTGGCGACGCAGGGCATGGCCGCGCCGCTGCCGCCGCTGACGGTGCTGGTCGATACCGGCACCGAGATGCCGATGGCGGGCTTCGCGCATGACCGTCTGGTCGATGGTATCCACAAGGAGCTGGGCGAGGCGCTGGCCGCCAGGCTGGGACGTCAGGCGGATTTTCTGCTGTTGCCACGCAAGCGCATCGCGATGGCGCTGGAATCGGGGCGCGCCGATGTGATCTGTCTGTACCTCGAACCCTGGCTGCCGGGACATTTTCTGTGGTCGCGCGGGTTCTTTCCGGTGACCGAGGTGGTAGTCACCGATACTTCGGTGCCACAGCCACATAAACTCCAGGATTTGGCTGGGCAGCCGATTGCCACTATATTGGGTTATTACTATCCCGAGCTGGAAGCGAAAATAGGCAAGGAGTTTGTGCGCGAAGATGGTCATTCGTCATCCGGTAATTTGCGTAAATTGGCGGCCGGACGTTTGCACCATGTGGTTACTCAGGAGCGCACGCTTGAGTATTATCTCAAGATTGACGAGAAACTATCGATATATCCGCCTTTGGTGGTAAAGAGTTACAAATCCCAGTGCGCGGTATCGCCACAGGGCCGCGTCAGCCTGAACGAGGTAAATAAGGCAATAGAGCAGATTGTTAAAGACGGAAGTGTGGTTAAAATAATCAGTCATTATCAACCTGCTCAGAAATAATGTTTTATTTTGCCGACGGTTTTTAAAAATATTTTCGCCGCCGCGCATTCCTGATTTACCATTGGAAACAGTAAGGTCTTATTCTCCCTTGATTCCATTGTTAATATTATTTCGATGATACTTTTCATCGGGCGGGAACTCGCATGCGTAAATGGTTGTTGGTTGTTCTGCTGGCTTGCTGCCAGACCGTTTTTGCCGCCGGCACGGCGGAAACTTCGGCTCAGCATCGTGGCCAGTTGTATCGGGTGACGCATGATGGCAAGGTGAGTTATCTGTACGGCACTGTCCATGTCGGCCGCGATGGTTTCTATCCGCTGGACGCAGTGGCGTCGCGCGCGCTGCTGGATTCCAAGGCACTGGTGATCGAGCTGGATATCCGTGAGGATAAGGCGTTTCAGGTGGCGCTGGCGCGTCACGGCCGCTATGCGGATGGCGATACCATCCAGAACCATCTGACCCCGGCCACGCTGCAACTGATGGTACAGGCGCTGGCGCATGCCGGTATCTCGCTGCAGGCGGTGCAGTATTACAAGCCGTGGCTGATCGCCAATCTGCTGGTGGGGGCGGAATTGGACAAGCACGGTTATCAGCGCAGCCAGGCGGTGGAGTACGCGCTGCTGGCCGCCGCCCAAAAGCAGGACAAAACGGTGCGCGAGCTGGAGAGCGCCGATTATCAACTGGGCCTGTTTGACAGCCTGGATGAACGCCAGCAGGAGCAATACCTGCTGGAGAACCTGGCCGACTTGGCCGATGGCGATTCGCTCAAGCGCTCGCAGGCGCTGATCGATGCCTGGAGCGTGGCCGATGCGCCCGGCATCCGCGCGGCGTGGCAGAACGCCATCAGCGGCGATACGGTGTCGGCCGGTTTCATGAACCGCGTTCTGCTGGGCAAGCGCAATCCGGAAATGGCGGCCAATATCGAACGCATCATGCAGCAGGATCAGGTGGCGTTTGTCGGCGTCGGCCTGCTGCATCTGGTCGGCGATGATGGCGTGCCGGCGCTGCTGAAGCGGCGCGGCTATCAAGTCGAGCAGCTGTACTAGTACGCCTGCACGCTGCCGTTGCTGTAGCGGACGCGGTCACCGATCTTGTAGCCGGGCTGGGATTCCAGCACCACCAATTGCGTGCTGCCGTCGTCCATGCGGACGGTGACGCGGTACACCTTGTCGGTGGGCGAGCCGCTGGCACCGCCGCCAGCCGCCGCCGCGCCCACCGATCCCATCGCGCCCATATCCTGACGCTGCATCTGGTCGATGGCCTGGACCACACCATAGCTGGCGCTGGCTTGCCGGGATGTGCCACCCATGCCGCCGCCGGTCATCGCACTAGCGCTGGGACTGTCGTTATTGATTCGATCCGCGCAGGCCGACAGCGAAAACAGGCATAGCGCGATGGCGTATTGTCGAGTCTTGTTCATGTTCACCTCCAAACTGATTCAGAGGGGCGGCGCGCGTCATCGTTCCGCGAGCTTGGGCCGTCATTGATGTACATCAATTGAAACATGCTACCCGCACGCAATAATTGTTCGGTATCACTTGAGAGGACATCGATATGTTGACACGCGTGACAGACACTCTTATCGAAGAGCTAATAGATGCCACCTGCGCTGATACCCGCAGCCGGTATTTCTTTCTGCATGCGCTGCACGGCCTGGTACGCGTGGCCAAAGCCGAGCAGCTGCAGGAAATGCGTCAGGATCTGGACCTGGCCACCGGCGACGTCAGTTTGCCGACAGAATGCGGTAGCGACTCCAGAGAGCCCACATAAAGCCGGCGGTCAGCACAGCCGCATTGCAGTCCACCAGCCAGTCCGACACCGCGCCATGGCGATACGGGAAGAAGCTTTGCACGTATTCGTCCAGCGCACCCATCAAGGCGATGGTCAGCACCGCCTTGAGGGCGCGCTGCGGCAGGGCGCCGACGCTGCCGGTGAACAGTAAAAAGGTCAGGCCGGCGTAAGCCAGCGAGTGCAGGATAACGCCAGAGGCAACTTCGCCGATGTCCTGGCGCGCACCGGGTATCGAGCCCAGTATCAGGATCAGCAGGTACAGCACGATGGCAGTCCAGTAGCGCAGGCGGGCGAGGGCAGAGGTGAGGAGGATTTGTTTGAACATGGGGGAGACAATACCATGTGCCGCCGCAGAGCGGGAGGGGTGCGCCGGGATCCCGGCGCACCTTTTCTTCAGTCATGCCTATCGGTTGCATGTACTTAAGATGTGACCAGTATAGATCGGGTTTGTTACGCGGCTATGACAGCGCAAAAAAAAAGCCCGCTGACTTGAGCGGGCTTAAAACTATTTTCTTGGAGGAGAATAGTGGAGACAGGTGTAATTATGCGGGCGCATCAGATATGTGTCTAATTGTTGTTTCAGATACCAGTCATTAGGCCAGCGCATAACTGTGTTTATTTGACCGGCACCGTGTAGTTCAGTGCCAGCCGGCCGCCGTCCACATACAGGGTTTGGCCGGTCATATAGCTGGCGTCATCGCTGGCCAGGAAGGCGGCGATCGACGCCACTTCCTCTGGTTCGCCGCAACGGCCCATCGGCGTGCGCGACAGAATCGTGTTGCGCGATTCCGGGCTGGCCATCACCGCTTTCTTGGCCAGCTCGGTCAGGATGGTGCCGGGGCCGATGCCGTTGACGCGAATACCGTGCTCAACCAGATTGAGCGACATCACCTTGGTCAGCTGATTGATCGCGCCCTTGGACACCACATACGGCACCTGGTTCGGAATCGCCAGCTCGGCGTTGACGCTGGACATATTGATGATGCAGCCGCTCTGCTGCTTGACCATCACCCGCGCCACCGCCTGGCCGCACAGGAACATCGATTTCAGGTTGATGCGCATGACGCGGTCGAAATCCTCCTCGCACACATCGAGGAAATTGGCGGCGTGGGTGACGCCGGCATTGTTGATCAGGATATCGATGCGGCCGAAGGCGGCCAGTGTGGCGGCCACCAGCGCATCCACATCGGCCTTCTGGCTGACGTCGGCGGCGAAGAAGCGGGCCTGTTCGCCCAGCTCGGCGGCGGCCTCGGCGCCTTCCGGTTTGATGTCCACCAGCATGACCTTGGCGCCTTCGGCGATCATGCGCTGGGCGCAAGCCAGGCCGATGCCCTGGGTGGCGCCGGTAACGACCGCGACTTTATTCAATAATTTCATGGGTTTTGCTTTCGAAGGTGGCGATGGCAAATTTTAACAGCCCGCCATGGTCGGGTTACAATAGAGGGTTTGCAATTTTCGTGAGGGAGCCGTCGTGACTTTTATCAACAAATTATCCGCCGCATGGACGGCCAACGACTCCCTGCTGTGCGTGGGCCTGGACCCTGACTTGGACAAGCTGCCGGTACAGTTCCGGAACGACCCGCAAGGTATCTACCATTTCTGCCGCGAGATCATCGACGCCACTGCCGACCTGGCGTGCTCGTTCAAGCCGCAGATCGCCTACTTTGCCGCGCTGAGCGCGGAAGACCAGTTGCAGCGGATTTGCGATTACGTGCGTGAGCACTATCCGCACATCCCGCTGATCATGGATGCCAAGCGCGGCGACATCGGCGCCACCGCGCGCCAGTACGCGCGCGAAGCCTATGACCGCTATGGCGCCGACGCGGTGACCGTCAACCCCTACATGGGCTTTGATTCGGTCGAGCCGTACATGGAGTGGAGCGAGCGCGGCGTCATCATCCTGTGCCGCACCTCGAACGCTGGCGGTTCGGACCTGCAATTCCTGGATGTGGGCGGCAAGCCGCTGTACCAGCACGTGGCGCAACTGGTGGCGCAGAAGTGGAATAGCAACGGCCAGTGCGCGCTGGTGGTGGGCGCCACCTTCCCCGAAGAGCTGGCGCAGGTGCGCGCGATCGTGGGCGACATGCCGCTGCTGGTGCCGGGCATTGGCGCGCAGGGTGGCGACATCGCCGCCACCGTCAAATCGGGCCGCACCACCAATGGCACCGGCATGATGATCAACTCCTCGCGCGCGATTCTGTACGCCGCGCAGCAGCCAGGCGAAGACTTCGCCAGCGCCGCCCGCCGCGTCGCCGAAGACACCCGCGACGCCATCAACCAATACCGCTAAAAGACGGGGTCAATCCTCCCAAAGCTACACGGGCTCTACCGTAGCGTTCCGCTACGGTAGAGCCCGTGTAGCTTTGGGAGGATTGACCCCGGGTTTTAGTGCTGCGGCGCGACCAGTTCGGCGTATTCGTACAGGTCGCCGAGGATTTGTTCGGCGCGTTCGTCGGCTTGCTGTTGCAAGTCGTCGATCTGGGCGAAGAAGTCGTCGATGGTGCGGCCACCGCCGCTGCCTTCGTAGAAGCGCGCCGCGCGGTGCTGTTCCCAATGCTCCAGCTCGGTTTCCGACAGCGTCTCCGGGAAGTTGCGCGCGCGGTAGCGGAACAGCAGTTCGGCCAGCCTGCCATCGCTGAACGAGGGCGACGCCACCGCCAGCCGCGCCGGTGATTCACGCCGCAGGCTGTCCAGCAGGCGCCGGTCTTCTTTGCTGATGAAGCCGTTGTACAGGTCCTCGTCCACATCCAGCGGTTCGCCGGCCGGACGGTGGAATACTTCCGCCCATACCGCGCTCAGGTCGCGCCCGGCGGCGGCGATCGCGGCGTGTGCTTTGCCTTGCTCCAGGTCGATGCCCCAGCGCGCCGCCATCGCCGGCGACAGGGTTTTCAGGTTGGCCACCAGCATCGGCGATTTGTTCAGATGGACGCTTTTCACCGGCAGCCGCGTCATGCCCTCCGGCAGCGCGTCGCTGCGGGTGAAGATGCGGGTGCGGATGGTGTCGGCGTCCAGCGTGTACAGCTCGCTCGGGTCGTAGCTGCAATCCCAGACGATGATTTCATTCTTGTTGGTTGGATGCGTGCCGAGCGGGTAGACCAGCGCGATGCAGCCGCGTTCGGCCGGGAACATACCGGACACGTGCAGGAATGGCTGCCGCAGCTCGCGCGCCAGATGCATGCCGATTTCGTCGGCCACGCGGTCTTTCTTGTGCAGCGCGAAGCAGAAGTCGAACAGCTTGGGCTGGTGCTGGCGGATCAGCCGCGCCAGCGCGATGGTAGCGCGCACGTCGGACAGCGCGTCGTGCGCCGCTTCGTGCAGCAGGCCGTTGGCGCGTGCCAGGTCTTCCAGCTTGAAGCTGGGCTTGCCGTCTTCCTTGGTCGGCCACTGGATGCCGTCCGGCCGCAGCGCATAGGTCATGCGCACCACGTCCAGCAGATCCCAGCGGCCGCAGCCGTTTTGCCATTCGCGCGCATACGGATCGATCAGGTTACGCCAGAACATGAAGCGGGTGATTTCATCGTCGAAACGAATGGTGTTGTAGCCGACGCCGATGGTGCCCGGCTGCGAGAACGCTTGTTCAATCACATGGGCAAACTGGTGCTCGGGCACGCCCCATTCCAGGCATTGCTGCGGGGTGATGCCGGTGATCAAACAGGATTGCGGATCCGGCAAGAAATCGTTGGCCGGTTTGCAATAAATCATGATCGGATCGCCGATCTCGTTCAGTTCGGCATCGGTGCGGATCGCGGCAAACTGGGCCGGGCGGTCGCGGCGCGGGACGGCGCCAAAAGTTTCATAGTCGTGCCAGAGAAAGGTCTGTGTGCTCATAGGTGCTACAGTAATTGGTAAAACTGCCGATAATTGCAGGGTGTTCAATGAGGAGCAACATCATGGCTACTCCCGTATCGCTGACCTCCGGCAACAGCAGCGCCGCCACCCAGGTCCAATCCACCGATGACAGCAAGCCGGTCTCGCCGACCGCTAAAGCCAAGGCGGAGCTTAACGCTTCCATCGTACAAGCTTCGTTGACGGTGTCACTGAATTCCTCCAACGACCCGATGTCGGTGGTGCTGAAAACCGCGCTGACCGGCATCAACGAGGCGCTCAAGGACGATTTCGGTGACAACGCGATCGAAAATGCGATGTCGCAGGATAACACCCCGCAAGGCACCGCAGGCCGCATTGTATCGTTGTCGACTGCTTTTTACGAAGCCTATAAACAGCAGCATCCGGGCGAGGATGAGGAAACCACGCTCAATAATTTCGTCGCCACGTTGAAAAAAGGCGTCGATCAGGGCTTCAAGGAAGCGCGCGATGTGCTGCAGGGCTTGAATGTGCTGAACGGTGATATCGCCAGCAATATTGATAAGACCTACGACCTGGTGCAGCAGGGCTTTGACGATTTCATCGCCGCTCACAGCAGCAAGTCCAAGGATGATGGCGACAGCAGCGCCAGCACTAGCACCAGCACGACTGCAACCACAACCGCCAGCGTCACTGCCAAGGCGGCCTGAACCTGGCCGCGCGCCTCAGTCGGTGACGCGGTCGCGGCCCTGTTCCTTGGCGCGGTACAGCGCCGCGTCGGCGGCGGCGATCAGGTCGTGCTCGTTTTGTCGCGGCTTCAGTGAAGACACCCCCAGCGAGGCGGTGATGTGCGGCAGCGCGCGGGCATCGCTGAACACCTTGGCCTGGCGCATGCGCTCGCACAGCCGCTCGGCCACCGACATTGCGACTTTCTGATTGGTATCCGGCAGCAGCACCATCATTTCCTCGCCGCCGTAGCGCACCGCGAAGTCGGTCGGCCGCAACGCGCCGCTCAGCACCTGTGCGGCCAGCCGCAGCGCTTCGTCGCCGGCCAGGTGACCGTGCTGATCGTTAAACTGCTTGAAGTGGTCGAGGTCGATCATGATCAGCGACAGCGGCGAGCCCGAGCCCTGGGCGGTGGCTACCATGGTCGGCAGCAGGTCGTTCAGCCAGGCCCGGTTGTACAGGCCGGTGAGGCCGTCGATCATCGACAGCTGGCGGTAGAACTCGCCCAGCTTCTGGCGCCGCCGCAGCTGCGCGTTGGCGGCGCGGATACGGAACGACAGCAGCCGCAGCAGGTTGCGCGCCAACACATTGGATTCATCGATCAGCTTCCACACCAGGTCGGCCTCGATCACCAGCACTTCGCTTTCCTCCAGCGCGGTGATGCTGGCCAGGTTGGCTTCCTCGTCCAGTACCGATTGCTCGCCCACGCTTTCGCCCGGCAGGATCTTGCTGACCGTGCCGTCGGCCATGCCGGTGCGGGTATCGTTGGCTACCGACAGCGCGCCGCGCAGCAGGATGTACAGGCGCGCGCGGCTGGACTCGGTAATCGCCTCGTCCGCATCCAGCAGCATGATGGGGCAGTGCGCCAGCAGTTTGGCGACCGCGGCATCATCGTCCGAGTTGCGCAGCAATTGCAAGTCGCTGATACGGTAGCCCGATGAGCCAAATATACTGATTTCTTTCAAGGTGTCTTCTCAGGATGCCAAAAGGCAATCAATAATTCCTTCTTCATCATAGCCGAAAACGCCTAGTGTTAGCGAAGTTTCATGCGGTTTGTGGTTCAATACCGCCATCGCAACCCGAATGGATACAACATGGCCTTTACCGACGCCCTGGGCACCGTGCATCAGCCCGATCCGAACGCCCGCATCGTCTCGCTGGTGCCGTCGATTACCGAGCTGCTGTGCGACCTTGGCCTGGCCGCGCAATTGGTCGGCCGCACTGGTTTTTGCATCCATCCGTGGGACGTCGTACAAGCCATTCCCAAGGTCGGCGGCACCAAGGACGTCAACCTGGACAAGATCCGTGCGCTGGCGCCCACCCACGTGGTGCTGAATATCGACGAAAACGAAAAACCCACCGCCGATGCGCTGGCGGAGTTTGTGCCCCATATTGTAGTCACGCATCCACTACGCCCGCGTGACAATCTGGCGCTGGCGCAACTGATGGGTGGAATTTTTTGCCGTCAGCAGCCGGCGGACGACTGGTGCGCCGCCTTCGAGACCGAATACGCGCGCCTGCAGGCCATGCCCAAGGGCCGGCCGCAAACCATGCTGTACTGCGTGTGGCAAGATCCGTGGATGACGATTTCGCGCGATACCTACATCGCCCGCATGCTGGAGGAAATCGGCTGGAGTGTGCCGGAGTTGGGCGAGGAACGTTATCCAGCCTTCCGCTGGTCGAGCGAGCTGATTGATAGTGTCGACGGTGTGCTGCTGTCGAGCGAACCGTATCGCTTTACCGAGGCCCATGCGGATGTGCTGGAACGCCAGATCGGCAAGCCGGTGTTGCTGGTGGATGGGGAAATGATGTCGTGGTATGGCAGTCGCGCGTTGCAGGGACTGAAGTACTTGCGGGAGCTGGCGCAGCGCTAGGCGCCGGCTCCCGTCGCGGAATTATTCTTCCACGTTGGCCACCACCGCGGCCGAAGCGGCGCCAACGCTGTCGGCGTGGCGCTTGTTATCGTGCAGCTTGCCGACCGCGCTGTCGACTGAGCGTTTCAGCTTGTCGGCGGCGCCGCTGATGGCCTGGTGCAGCGTGGCAGCATGGTCGCTGACCGCGATCGGTTGCAGGCCATTCAGGCGGGCTTC
This sequence comes from Duganella guangzhouensis, assembly GCF_009674535.1. GTDB lineage: Bacteria > Pseudomonadota > Gammaproteobacteria > Burkholderiales > Burkholderiaceae_D > Rugamonas > Rugamonas guangzhouensis. The sequence continues at coordinate 79,310 of NZ_WKJK01000007.1, read as the reverse complement.
CATCAGGCAACGGTTGTCGCCATCGGCCGATTTCTGGCCCAGGTTATCGCTCAGATGGACTTCGACGCGGGTGATCTGTTCGCCGAAGCGTTGGAGGGCATTGCTTACGACAGTTTGTACATGGTCGTCCAGACCGGCATGACGAGTGATGGTTTTGTCGGTATTGATTTGGATTTGCATCGCTTGCTCCTGTTGTTAGACTGCGTAACCATCTTACTCCTTGCGGACTTAAGTGGGGGTTAATTGCCTAACCGTCTTGCGGAAACTTGATGTCGCCGGGTTTTTCAGCGGACGGATGTGAGCGTGCGGGAATGTCGTGCTATCTTCAGACGTCCAACGTGCGGCTGCCATCGATGTTCAGCAACTGGTATTGCGCCGGTGATTCCTCTAGCGCGTTGGTGCGGCGTAGCGTGGCAATCAGTTGATCCAGATCGGCATAGTTGAACTGCGCGCACCAGCGCGCCATTTTGGCCAGGCTGCGGACATACTCGGCGGGCTGATTATCCCGCGTGAGCAAGCGCACACAATCGATGTACTGCGGATGAAATAGCGTTGGAATGATGATGCGGTGCAGACCAACGCGCGACAGCTCGGCATTCATCACCAGCCGGGAAAGACGGCCGTTGCCATCATCGAAAGGATGGATTTCGGAGATGAGAAAGGCATAAAACACGGCGCGCGCAAATCCCTCCGGTATCGACAGCGATATGCGCGAACCTTCTTCCAGCGTGCCGCGCACATGCGACGGCTGGACAAATTCGGTGGTGCCGGCATAATTGGCCTGGCTCTTGATGCGGCCTGGATTCGCCTCCGGCCGCATGTGCAGCATCTCGACATGCCATGTCTCCAGCCCTTGCAGAAACTCTTCCCCGGCGATGGGCGGGCTATGACGGTAAGGGGCTTCGACCGCAAGACGGAACACGCCAAGAATGTCGTGTGAGTCCTTGGGGCGGCTTGTTACGATCCGGTTGTTCATCACGATATCGCGCGCTTCTTCAATGGCGAACTTCGTGCCCTCAACGTAGTTCGAGAAGTACGATTCGATGAAGGCGGCGTGGTGTCTTGCGACGCCGGCGGGAATGCCATCGATGCGTGGCAGGCTGGCGCCGCGCAGGTGGTCGGCCAACAGGTTGAGGCGTTCGATGCGCGCCTGGTCGACTGGTTTGCCGAGGGCGACCAGTATGCCTTCGCGGGTCTGCAGTTCGCCGCGCTGGTGAGTGCCGAGCAGTGCGCCGATCACATGCCGTAGCGTGATCGCTTCGTCCTGCAGGTCCAGACTTTGCGCTAGCGATGCCGCTTCATCGCGGATCACAGTCAGTGCCTGCTCGCCGGACGAATTCAATATATTGATGAGCCGATGCTCAACTGCCTGCTGGCCGGCGCGGATAGGGGATTTGCGCCCGATGTTTTCGAGTAGCGCGCGTGTGCGGCCGGCGAAATGCAGGCCGAAGCCGCCCAGCGGCATGTCGCCGGCCAGGATGCCCGCGCCGTTGCGGATTTCCAGCGTCAGGCCGGGCAGTTTGATACTGCGCCGCGTCAGAGTGGGATGGGAGATGACGACCATGCCGTCCTTCGGCCCGCCAGCCAATGCGCTCCAGTGCGAGACCACGCCACCGGGCGCCACCACACCCGCGACAGCCGCCCATTTGGCGGCGACACTGCGCGCCACATCGGCGTCGCTGCCGTCGGAGCGGATGTACAAGCCCTTGTAGACCCTGGTCAGCTCACCGTCCTTGGCCAGCCGTTCGACGCGTTTGCGCTCGGCCGGCGTTAGCTGTGCCGTGACGTAGATGTCTTGCTGGGCGAGTGATTTGAGCAGGGTGTTCATTGCGCAGGAATGTCGTTTTCCCTCGCAATTCTGGCACAAATAGTCCGAAATTGTCGTTTTGCCTCGCAAAAATTGGCAATTTTGTCGTTTTCCTTCTCATTTAGCCGTTGATCAGCGAGGCGGCGATGTTGATGGAGAGGCCGAGGATGGCCAGGTTGTAGAAGAAGCACAGCACCGACTGCCCCAGCACCACCTGCCGCATGCGGCGATCGCGCACCGTCACGTCCGAGGTCTGCACCGCCACGCTGATGGTGAACGAGAAGTACAGGAAGTCCCAGTAATTCGGCGTCTTCAAATCCTCCGGGAAACCGAGCGGCTTGTCGCCGCATTCGTCGGTGTAGTACAGGTGCGCGTAATGCGAACAAAACATCACGCCGACCATGAACCACGACCCGATCAGCGTCAGCACCGCCAGCGTGTAGCGCAGCGCCAGCGTTTCATCCGGCAGCCCCTTGATGGTGGCCAGTTGCGAGACGATGGCCGCCAGGCTGACCAGCACTGCCAGCGACAGCACGGCCAGGATCACCGGCCCTTTTTCATCCTGCCGGCAGGCCGCGCGCTTGATGTCATGATGGTCGGCCTGGACCATCATCCACGCCATCATGGCCAGATAAGTCCAGACCAGGATGTCCCAGCCAGCCAGCACCCGGGTCAGCCACGGCCAGCTGTCGGGCAGCAACGGACTCGCCACCGCGCCCAGCACAATCGCCAGGCTCAGATGCGGACGGCTGTGGATGATGGATGGCAGCGGCAGGCGGATGCGCATTATTTTTTATCCTCGTGCGGGAATCGGTCCATGCGTGACAATACCGGGAACAGCACGGTCCAGGCGCCCACCACGGCCAGCGTGGCGGCGCCGCCGAACAGCACCGCGCGCGTCAGGCCCAGCCAGCCGGCGGTGATGCCGGACTCGAACTCGCCCAGCTCATTCGAGGCGCCGATGAACACCGAGTTGACGGCGCTGACGCGGCCGCGGATTTCATCCGGCGTTTCGTACTGCACCAGCAGGTGCCGCACGTAGACGCTGATCATGTCGCCGGCCCCCATCAGGAACAGCGCCACCAGCGCGACGCCGAAGGTGGTGGTGGAACCCAGCACGATGGTGCAGACGCCAAACACCGCCACCCCGCCCAGCATCCAGGCGCCGACCCGGCGCGTAATCGGGAAGAACGCCAGCGCGATCGAGCACAGCGCCGCGCCCACGCCGGGCATGGTGCGCAACGCCCCCAGACCGCTCGGGCCGATATGCAGCACGTCGTGCGCCAGCGCCGGCAGCAGCGCGGTGGCGCCGCCGAACAGTACCGCGAACAGGTCGAGCGAGATCGCGCCCAGCACCACCTTCTTGTTCCACACGAAGCGCAAGCCTTCCAGCACGGTGTGCCACGAGGCCGGGCCGCTGGCGCTGGCCTGCTTGACCGACTTCACCATGCACATCATGATCACCGCCAGCACCAGCAGGATGGAGGAAATCATATAAACCGTTTTCGGGCCGGCCAGGTAGAACAGGCCGCCCAGCGTCGGGCCGACGATCACCGCCACGTGGAACGACGAGGAACTCAGCGCCACCGCCTTGCTGAAGCTCTCCTGCGGCACCAGGTTGACCAGGATGGCCTGGGTGGCCGGTCCCATGAAGGCGCGCGCGCTGCCGTACACCGCCAGCACCGCAAACACCGGCCACACCGCCGGCAGCCCGGTGTAGGTGAAGCCCAGCAGCATCAGGCCGCACAGCAGCTGGGCGCCGAGCGCCAGCGCGATCAGGTTGCGGCGGTCGTAGCGGTCGGCGGCGTGGCCGGCGATCAGGATCAGCGCCAGGAACGGCAGGAACTGCGCCAGGCCGATCAGGCCAAGGTCAAACAGATTGTGGGTCAGCGAATAGACTTGCCAGCCGATGGCGACGTTTTGCATCTGCACGGCCAGCGTGGCGAAGGTACGGGCGGTAAGGTAGAGGGTGAAGTTGCGGTGGCGCAGAACGCTGAAACCGTTGTGTGAGCTACTGTCTGACATTGGTGCTTTCGGGATGCGGGCCTTGGGAGACGCTGCATCCCGAAGGCCCGGTGGGGTGGATGCTTATTGGTGGATGTCGGCTTCGGTGGTGAAGGCATCCGCGTAAAACTCATCTTCCGGCAAGCGGCACTGGGCCACAAAGTCGGTGCGGGCCGATTCCACCATGATGGGGGCGCCGCAGGCATATACCTGGTGGCCGGACAGGTCGGGCAGATCGGCCAGCACCGCCTGGTGCACAAAGCCGGTACGGCCGGCCCAGTGGTCTTCCGGCAGCAGGTTGGACAGCACCGGCACATATTTAAAGTTCGGCATCTGCAGCGCCCACTCGCGGCACAGCGCGTCCATGTACAGGTCTTGCGGACGACGGCCGCCCCAGTACAGCGTCATCTGGCGCTGCGAGCCTTGCGCGCGCAGGTGTTCGACAATCGCCTTGATCGGCGCGAAGCCGGTGCCGGAGGCCAGCAGCACCATCGGCTTGTCGCTGTCCTCGCGCACGAAGAAGGTGCCCATCGGGCCTTCAAAGCGCAGGATGTCGCGTTCCTTCATGGTGCCGAACACCTGGTCGGTGAACAGGCCGCCCGGCAGATGGCGGATATGCAGCGTCACCGGCTGGCCCGGTTCCGGCGGCGAGGCCAGCGAATAGCTGCGGCGCTTGCCATCCTTGAGCATGAATTCGATATACTGGCCGGCGCGGAATTTCAGCGTCTCGTTGGCTGGCAGCTGCAGCGTCATGATGATCACGTCCGACGCCACTTTTTCCAGCGTGGTCACGCGCGACGGCATCTTGCGGATCGGGTAATCGTCGCTGCCCATCACTTCGCGCGCCTCGATCACCAGGTCGCCCTGCGGCACGGCGCAGCAGAACAGCGACACGCCCTTGGCCGCTTCGTCGGCCGGCAGCGCGCGTTCCTGGTGCGGCTTGTGCGTCACCGCGCCCTGCAGCACCTTGCCCTTGCAGGAGCTGCAGGCGCCGTTCTTGCAGCCATAGGGCAGGCCAACCCCGGCCCGCATCGCGGCCGCCAGGATGGTTTCGTCGTCCTCGCAGCTGAATTGATGGCCGCTGGGCTGTACAGTTATTTGAAACGTCATACAATCTTTCTGATGAAAAAGCTCAAAATTCACAAGTTCAAGCGGCCGCGCCTGTTGATCGTCGGCTGCGGTGATGTCGGCATGCGGCTGTTGCCGCTGCTGTTGCCCACCTTCCGCGTCTTTGCCACCACCAGCCAGCCGGAGCGTTGCGCCGAGTTGCGGGCCGCTGGCGCGGTGCCGCTGGTGGCCGACCTGGACCAGCCGGCCAGCCTGCGCCGCCTGGCCGGGCTGGCGCCGTGGGTGGTGCACCTGGCGCCACCACCCGCGGAAGGCGTGCTGGACAGCCGCACGCGCAATTTGACCGCCATTTTACCCGAGCAAGGGCGCTTGGTTTATGTCAGCACCACCGGTGTCTACGGTGACTGCGGCGGCGCGCGTTTCGACGAGAGCCGGCCGGTGGCGCCGCGCAATCCGCGCGCGCTGCGCCGGGTCGACGCCGAGCGCACCTTGCGGCGCTGGGCCCGGCGCAGCGGCGCCAGCCTGTCGGTGCTGCGTGTGCCCGGCATTTATGCGGCCGAGCGCTTGCCGCTCAAGCGCTTGCAGCAGGGCACGCCGGCGCTGATCGAGGCCGACGATGTCTACACCAACCACATCCATGCTGACGATCTGGCAAGGATTATTGCCCGCGCGCTGTATCGTGCGTTGCCTAACCGTACTTATCATGCGGTGGATGACAGCGATATGAAGATGGCGCACTATTTCGATGCGGTGGCCGATGCGTTCCAGCTGCCGCGCCCGCCGCGTCTGCCTCGTGCGCAATTACAACAGGTGGTGACGCCGGCGTTGCTGTCGTTCATGTCGGAGTCGCGCCGCTTGCGCAATGATCGTATCAAGCGTGAACTCGGGGTAAGCCTGTGTTATCCGACGGTGGCGGACTTGCTTCGAGGAATGTAAAGATTCGTAAAGAAGCAACGAAAATTAAGATAATGCAACAGCTGGCGTGATGCTTATGTGTCAAAATCATAAGATGGCTTATTTGAGGCATATCAAATATGTCATCACATGTTAAGATATTGTTAGCCATCTTCCACCAAGGAGTGCGCGTATGGTAGCCACTTTGCAGCCGACCAAAGAGCAGGTCCGCGCGTATATGCTCCAGCGCCAGCGTGAATTTTGCCGTCGCCCGCCACCGCTGCCGGAAGAGATCCGGCGCCAACTGGGGTGGCACTACGGTCCGGAGCATAGCGAGCACTTCTCTTCCACCACTTTATTCCTTCCAGGCACGATCGCCCAGCTCGCCACTTTGCTGGCGGTTGAATGGTGTTTCCTTGCCGCCGGCGTGCGCCGTTCCAGCTAATCTTTACATCGTTTTATACTTTTTTTTACAAGAAAGTTTGCCGCTACCACGAAAAATGGGGTTAGAATCTCTCTAAATCTCACGGAAATCTCCGCCGAGTTAGCCTATTTGTAACTGTAACGTGTATTATCTTGGATAAGCACTAAAAACCAGCATAAATGTCTGTGTTTTGTAGTGCTTCAATGGTAATTGAGCTAAAAATTTTTCTTACCCATGTGTCGCTTTTTTGCAAAAAGTGGCAGCGAACCTACTTAAAACACTATGTCTGCTCTGAAAGAAATCACCGCGTCGCCCACCTACAACCCAAACCGTGTGCTGGACGCCATCATCGAGAAACTGCAACTGAAAAACGATGCGGCCCTGTCGCGCGCGCTGGAAGTGGCCCCGCCGGTCATCTCCAAGATTCGCCACAACACGCTGCCGATCGGCGCCACCATCCTGATCCGCATGCACGAGATCAGCGATTTCAGCATTCGCGAATTGCGCGACATGATGGCGTCCTGATATCGGACCGGCAAAAGAAAACGGCGCGTACCCAACGGTAACGCGCCGTTTTTTTTAGCCGGAGCCGGGCTCAGGCCGAGGTGCTGATGGTGGTGCCGATGCGCTGGCCACTGGTATTGACGGTGGGCGCGGTTGCCGCCTGCGGTGGTGGCGGCGGTGCTGCTTGTTCGACACGCTCGGCAGGCTTGCTCACCGCCTGCAGCTGATCAGTCTGGCGGGGGGCATTGGTCTGCTGAACCACGGTGCTGCTGGTGGAGGCGACGCTGTTGACGGCCATGATGTACTCCCATCATCTGTAGACCCCCGAGTATGCCACTTATTTGAGCAGGCTGCCGGATTTTCTGCGTCAGGCGGACAAGCCCAGGCGTGGCCGCAGCGTGTAGAAGCTGGCTTGCTGCGCCGCCAGGATGGCCGCCCCGGCCTCGATGGCACTGGCGCCAGCCACGCCGGAATGGGCGATTTGCGCCGCCGCCACGCCCGAGTGCGCCACCTTGGCGGCCACGCCGGAGTGGGCAAACGACACCGCCGCCACGCCCGAATGCGCGAAGCCGGCTGCGGCCACCCCCGAGTGCGCGGTCGCGGCCGGCGCGGCCGGGCGCACATAGTCCTCGCCAAAAGTGTCCTCATACAGCTGTTTCATGCGCAGGCCGACGCGGATGTGGGCCGCCTCGTCATCCTCGCCGCGCAGGCCGATATAAGGGAAGTGGTGCAGGAAGTAGCCGAACACGGCGTCGCAATCGGCCGCGTATTTCATGGTGTCCAGAATGTGGTAGTGCCAGAAGGTGTCGACATCCACCAGCGGCGCGGTCTGTTCATGCGGGAATTGCTGCATCAGGTAGAGGAAGCGGCGGTATTCGAATTCGACCGCGTTGGCGCGTTCCAGCGTCCAGCCTTCGCCGGACGCTTCGTGCATCAGTTTGACTTTGATCGGTTCCAGGTCCAGGGCGGCGATGGTGTGCAGGGTTGGGGCGTTCATCGGATTTCCTTTGCAGGTATTGATGCGGGTTGATAAAGGCAGCGAACGCCTTTGATTTTGCCCCTGGGAGACAGTTGTTCCTTGAGGTTAATCAATGTTTGGAAGGAAATTTCAGATGGCCAAGTCAGCGGTGGCGGCGCTCACCTGGCGCGCCGTCACGCCGCCCACCGGCACGCTGATGGCGACCGTGGTGCCGGCGTTGGGACTGCCGGTGATGGCGCAACTGCCGCCCAGCAGGTGGATGCGTTCCTCGATGCCGACCAGGCCAAACGAGCCGATCTTGTTGCGGCTGCCGTCGCGCAGGCCGATGCCGTTGTCGCTGATGGTCATGCTCAACAGGCCGCCGGCCTGGTGCAGCTCAACCCGCACCAGGCTGGCGTGGGCGTGCTGCTGGATGTTGCTCAGTGATTCCTGCAGGATGCGGAAAATCGCGGTGGCGCCGTGATCGTCGATGTGAATGTCGGTGTCGTGGCCGACCAGCTCGCACATGATGCCGCAGCGTTGGCGGAACTGCGCGATCTGCCATTCCACCGCCGCGTTCAAGCCCAGGTCCAGCACCTGCGGCCGCAGGTCGTTGATGATGTGGCGCACGCTCTTGATCGAGCTGTCGATCTGGCCCAGCATCTGCTGCGCGCGCGCATGCAGGCGCGGATGGCGGTGGCGGGTGCGGGTGGCCAGGATGTCGATGTCGATCCGCAGCACCAGCAGGTTCTGGCCGAGGTCATCATGAATTTCGCGCGCGATGCGCTTGCGCTCCAGTTCCTTGATCTGCTCGCCGTGTGCCGCCAGCCGGCGCAGCCGGATGTGCGATTGTTGCAGCCGTGCCTGGCTGGTGCGCAGCTCGCGCGTCATTTCCTTGGCCATTTTCACGGCGCGCATGCGCGATGACGATAGCGTGTGGAACAGCAGGTAAAACAGCAGCGAGCCGGTGAAGCCGCAGCCCATCGCCACCCACGGCAGCAGGCTGTCGAAGCGGCTGTACCAGCTGCGTTTGGGTGAACTGAAGTGCGCGGTCCATTTGCGTTCGTGGAACTCGATCGGCAACACCACGCTGAACAGGTCGCCGGGCCGCAGTCCCATGCCGGCCCGGCGACTGTCGAACAGCAGCACCGGCGCGTGCGGCATCAGATCGCTGCCGACATCGTGCAGCACCAGCCGGGTGTCGCTGACCTGCATCTGCTCCAGCGCGGCCTGCAGCAGGCGCGGCACGCTGAAGCCGATGCCCACCGAACCGATGTAGGCGGCGCGGCGCTGCTCCACCGTGTGCAGCGGCATGCCGTTGCGGTACACCGGCAAGCGCAGCGCCAGCCCGGCGCCCAGCGGCTGGTGGACGCTGTCGATCGGCGTGCCGGACGCGCTCAGCGTGCCGGTGTCGCGGCCGCGCGCCAGCGCCCGCGCCACCGGCGCGCGGAAGCCGATGTCGCGGCCGATTTTTTCGCGAAACTCGGCCAGTGGTTCGATCATGGTCAGCACCCAGTACTGCTCGCGCTGCCCAGCCGGCCAGATGTGCAACTGCGGCGGATAGCTGTGCGCCGGGTCTTCGTTGTGGTTGCGCATCGCCAGCTCGAAGGCCGGGCGCTCGGCCGCGCTGACGTAGTGGGCGTAGTTGATGTTGTCCAGCGCCGGAAACTGCTGCTCGATGTTCAGCCCGTTCACGTAGCGGTGGAAGCTGGCGCGGTCCACATGCTCGGCCGCATGGAAGAAGCTGACCGTGCCGCGCAACACGTCGGTATAGGCGTTGAGGCGCGAATTGATGTTGTACTGCGCGTTCTGCGCCTGGTGCAGAAAGCGCTCGCTGGCATCGTACTCGATGGTTTTGTTGGCGGCCAGATGGAACATCGCCCCTATGCCCAGCGACAACAGCACACCCGCCCACCACGCCGGGCGGGAACGTGAAAACAGCGGTTTATGCGCAAGTAGTCCAGCCACTGTCTGCCCTTTTAAGCAACCATGGTATTTTGACTATAGGAAATAACAGTTCAGCTAGTCAAGAAATTTTGCATAAAAATCATTTGTCCTGAACATTTTGTCAGCAATAAAAAACGGCGCCGATGGCGCCGTTGCAAAGAGGGAAACGCTGCCGCTTATTTGGCGACCCAGCTATCCTTCAGTGTGACGATGCGGTTGAACACTGGCTTGCCTGGCTGCGAATCGACGCGGTCGGCCACGAAGTAGCCATGGCGCTCGAACTGGTAGCGCTGATCGGCTTGCGCCGCGCTCATGCCCGGTTCCAGATAGGCGGTCACCACTTCCTTGGCGTTCGGGTTCAGCAGCGAGATGAAGTCCTTGCCGCCGGCGTCCGGCTGGGCGTCGGTGAACAGGCGGTCGTACAGGCGCACTTCGGCTTCCAGCGCGGCGACGGCCGACACCCAGTGGATGTTGCCCTTGACCTTGTAGTTGTCCGAACCCGGGGTGCCGGATTTGGAGTCCTCGAAGTATTTGACGTGAACCGCGATGACCTTGCCGTTTTCATCCTTGTCGTAGCCCACGCATTCGGTCACGAAGCCGTGACGCAGGCGCACCCGGCTGCCCGGGGTCTCGCCGATTGGCGGGTAGTAGCGGAAATAGCCCTTGACCGGCACTTCCATGAAGTCTTCTTCCTCGATCCACAGTTCGCGCGAGAACGGGAAGGTGCGCACGCCCATTTCCGGGTGGTGCGGGTGGACCGGCGAGGTGCATTCCTCGGTCTGGCCTTCCGGGTAGTTGTCGACGATCAGTTTCAGCGGACGCAGCACGGCGGTGGCGCGTGGCGCTTTCGGGTCCAGGTCTTCACGCACGCAGCCTTCAAGCGTGCTCATGTCGATCCAGCCGTCGGCCTTGGTGACGCCGATGCGTTCGCAGAACAGGTGGATCGCTTCCGGCGTGTAGCCGCGACGGCGCAGGCCGACGATGGTTGGCATGCGCGGGTCGTCCCAGCCGTCGACGATGTTCTCTTCCACCAGTTGGCGCAGCTTGCGCTTGGAGGTCACCACATAGGTCAGGTTCAGGCGCGAGAATTCGTACTGCTTCGGCACCGGCAGCGTGAAGAAGCCGCCTTTCGACAGGGTGGCCAGCAGCCAGTCGTAGAACGGGCGGTGGTCCTGGAATTCCAGCGTGCAGATCGAGTGGGTGATGTTTTCCAGCGCGTCCGAAATCGGGTGCGTGTAGTCGTACATCGGGTAGATGCACCAGGCGTCGCCGGTACGCACGTGGTGGGCGTGGCGGATGCGGTAGATCGCCGGATCGCGCATATTCATGTTCGGCGAGGCCATCGCGTCCTCACTGATCTTGGCGCGCAGGATGTGTTCGCCGTCAGCGTATTTGCCGGCTTTCATGTCGCGGAAGATTTGCAGCGATTCAGCCGCCGGACGGGTGCGGAATGGCGAATTGGTGCCCGGCGTGCTGAAATTGCCGCGGTTGGCCGCCATGTCTTCGGCCGACTGGCTGTCGACGTAGGCGTAGCCTTGCTCGATCAGCCATTCGGCCATCAGGTACAGCTGCTCGAAATAGTCGGACGCGTAGTGCAGGTGGTGTTCGACCGCGCCATCCTTGGCCGGATAGTCGTAGTCAAAGCCCAGCCATTTGACGCTGTCGATGATGGTGTCAACGTATTCCTGTTCTTCCTTGGCCGGATTGGTGTCGTCGAAACGCAGGTTGCAACGGCCCTGGTAATCGCGCGCCAGGCCGAAGTTCAGGCAGATCGACTTGGCGTGGCCGACGTGCAGATAGCCGTTCGGCTCGGGCGGAAAGCGCGTGATCACGCTGGGCATGCCGTCGCGGTTGTGGGTGCCGGCGGCCAGGTCGTGTTCGACGATGGCGCGCAGGAAATTGGAGGGTAGGGCGGGCGCTGGGCTGTTTTTGTCGTTGCTCATCTGAAAAGTTGACTATGCGAGTTCTCTATAGGCACATTTTACCGTATTGCCAGAGCCGGGACGGCGGCGCGGTATAATGATCGATTAATTTGCGTTTTATTTGTTCCTGCACCACGGCCCGGAGTTTCCAAAATGGAAAATTACTACAATACACTGGGTATCGCGCCTAACGCCAGCGAAGATGAGATCAAAAAGGTTTATCGCTCGCTGGCCATGCGGTTCCACCCGGACCGCAATCCCGAACCTGGCGCGGATGCGCGCTTCAAGGCCGTCACCAAAGCCTATGAAATCTTGTCCGATCCGGCCAAGCGCGAGGAATACAACCAGAGCCTGAACCACCGCATCATCATCGATTCTGAGGCCGAGGCGTATCAGCTGTGGCGTTCGCTGTTCGCCCTGCACGGCACCACGCTGCCGGCGGCCTGATTTACCTGATTTAAGAAAGCAAGCAATGAGAAAAGTACACCCGGAGTTCGCCTATCAATCGCGCGAACTCGAAGGCCAGATCGAAGGCATCCTGGGCGATCCGCCCGATCGCAAGAATTACCAGCGCATGGTGCAAGCCCTGGTGGGCGAGTACGCCCAGGGCGGCGGCATCGAAGACGTCAACATGCTGGCGTTCGCGCTGGTCGATCACATCGAGTTCAGCGATCCGAAAGGGCTGCTGGCCGAGGCCGAGGACTACGAGTTCGGCGACCCGGCCCGGGTGTTCGCCATGGCCTCGTGCAAGGGTGACGAGGCGGCCAAGATGTATGAGGCCATCGCCGAGTCGATGCCGGAGCTGGCGCGCCAGGCCATCATCACCGCCTTCCTGCACAAGAATCCACGCCGCTGGGACGATGACGACCAGTCGCTGGACCAGCTGTCGCGCAACGACGACGGCGACGACGTGGACGACGAAGACATGGCCAGCGACGACTTTGCCCAGATGTTCGACCAGGAGGGGGAATAATGTCCGACAAAAGCAATCTGCCCGCATTGAGCAAGCAGGTGACCGAACTGGTGTTGGCCGGCTCGCTGAGCCACGCCGAGGAGGCATTTGCCGAGGCCGCCGACCAGTACGGTGACCTGGCGGTGGTGGAAGTGCTGAACAATATCCCGCCGCAAGTGACGGCGCTGCACATGGCCGGCTTTGACGGCGGCAAAATGTCGCTGACCACGCTGCTGGTGCCGCCCAAAGTCTGGGCCGACAGCCTGGCCTTTATCGCCGCCACCTGGCCGGATGACCAGATCGAGGACGATCCCGAGCGCATCGCCGAATCGCTGTTTGCGCACATTCATGGCGTGGCATTTGCCACCGACGACGACGAGCGCCGCAACGAATTGCTGGCGGCCGCCTCGGCCACCGACCACGGTGCGACCATCTTCGCCATCCTGTTCTCGCTGGCGCCGAAGGAAATTCTGGAAGTGGCCAGCGAAGTGATTTCCAAAGGTCCGTACCTGACCGGCCAGACCTCGTCCGACAGCGACATCGTGCCGGTGGCGATCGCGCTGGCGCAGGCGTCGGAAGATGGCTGGGACCGCGCGCTGTTCGAGCTGTTCCCGGAATTCCGTCACAGCGCCGACCTGGCCGACGCCGAGTATGACGATGATCCGGACGCCGAGCCGAGCATCCTGCAGCGCTCGACCAAGGAATTGCTGTACCGCCTGCGCAAGCAAGTGCCGTCGACCCGTACCGCGCGCACCTCGCGCCGTACCGTCGGCACCAACATCTTCTCGTGATGGGTGGCGGATCGATGCTGCCTGCAATTGTTGTCGAAACTCTGCCGCGCCTGACCCGCGCGATCCAGCAACTGGCCAAGCACCCCGACGATGACGCCGCCTACACGCTGGCCGACGAGCTGACCGGCATCACCGCCATGGTGGCCGAGAAGTTCACCAACGACCGCACCGCCGAGGGCATTCAGAAAGCCCAGCAGCTGACGGTCGGCTGCGTGTCGCTGGGGCTGGACGAGGAGTTGCCCAACCAGGACGATCTGGCGGCGCTGGACCTGCTGATCGAAGAGGGCGCCGAACACGCGTTCCAGGTTGGCTTCCGCATGATCAAGGATCTGGTGGCGATGCCGGAGGACGCGCTGGTCGGCGAGTACGATAGCGATCCGGTGTATGCGCAGCGCCGTCTGCGCGACAAGTTCTTCGATATCTGCCTGGCCGACGCCAACCAAAACTGGAACGGCAGCGAGCGTTACCTGGCCCAGCTGAAGCAACGCAAGGAAGTGCAGGCGGTGGTGCGGCTGGCCAACTGGCTGCGCCGCCATAACACCGCCGGCCCGGTCAAGGATGCCGATCTGAATGCCGAAGGCGTGATCGCGCTGGCCATCATTTTTGCGGTGGAGGGGATTAGTCACGTGGTCGCCCGCACCGGTCAGAAGGAGTTCGAGCGTTTCGTCAAAGCGGTGCGCAAGGACAAGCCGGATTACGAGGCTGGCTGGGCGCAGCTGGTGGCGCAGGTGCCGGTCCAGCATCATTCGGTGCTGCTGGAGCGCATCAACAGCTACCGCGAAACCTGCACTGTCCTGCAAAGCATCAAGGGCCGCACGGCGATGAAAACGCTGTTCGCAGAACTGGAAAACTACGCCGGCTCGGAGCTCGACGCGGACTACTCCTGAGACATGTCGCTCCGGCGCAGGCCGGAGCCTATAGAACGCATGCTCAGTATGGACTCCGGCTTTCGCCGGAGTGACCGGCGGCTTCCGTGGCCACTGCCACGAAAGCTGCCACCAACGGCGACACCGCATCCTTGCGCTTGGCGAGGTACAGCGCGGTGGTCGCCTCGGCATCGGCCAGCGGCCGGTAGCACACCTCGCTCATGTGGATGATGTCGAACGAACTCGGCAGCACCGACACGCCGCAACCGGCCGCCACCAGGCCGATGATGGTGGACGCCTCGCCGGCCTCCATCGCAATGGTCGGCTTGAAGCCGGCTTCCCGGCACAGCCGATTGATCTGCGGGTGGATACCGGTACCCGCGCTTTCCGGATACATCACCAGCGGCACGCCTTTCAGATCGCTGATGGCGATACTGTCCTTTTGCGCCAGCGGATGCGCCGCCGGCAGCACCATCACCAGCGGATCGCGCCGCAAAATCGTCATTTCCACCGCATCCGGCAACTGCAGTTCCGGCGGCCGCACCAGGCCCAGATCCAGCTCGCGCGCGGCCAGCGCCTCGATCTGGCCGACCGTCGACATCTCCTGCAAAGTCAGCTGCACGCCCGGATAGCGCTGGCGGTAGCGGTTGATGACCGCCGCAAACAGCGGCGTCAGCGGTGTGGAGAAGGTGAAGCCGACGCGCAGCTCGCCAGCCTCGCCGCGTTCAGCCCGGCGCGCGGTCTGCATCGCCTGCTCGGACAGCGCCAACACGCGGCGCGCATCGTCCAGAAACAGTTTGCCGGCCTCGGTCAGCCGCACCCAGCGCTTGCTGCGCTCCAGTAACTGAGCGCCCACTTCGGCTTCCAGCTGCTGAATCTGGTGGCTCAGCGGCGGCTGGCCGATGTGCAGACGCTCGGCGGCGCGGGTAAAGCTTAACTCTTCGGCAACGGCGACGAAGTAGCGCAGATGGCGTAATTCCATTATCTTTAATAAGTATTACTAACGGTTTAAATATATATTGGACAGCTTAGTGTGGCAATCCTAATATGAAGTCATCGTACCTCGCAGGAAATCCGCATCATGTCCGTCAGCGCCACCTCCGCTTCAGCCATTCCCACGCCACGGCCCGCGCGCCGGATTGCTGTTGGCAGTCCCGAATTCAAGCGGACCAACCGCGCCATGTTCTTTGGCGGCTTTTCCACCTTCGCGCTGCTGTACTGCGTGCAACCGCTGATGCCGCTGTTGTCGCATGAATTCGGCCTGAGCGCGGCACAGAGCAGCGTGGTGCTGTCGATCTCTACCGCCGCGCTGGCGCTGACGCTGGTGGCGTCCAGCGCGATTTCCGAACGCTTCGGCCGCAAGCCGCTGATGGTGGGCGGGATGGCGATCGCCGCGCTGATGACGCTGCTGTGCGCGTTCGCCCACAACTATCCGCAACTGCTGGTGATGCGTGCCTTGCTGGGTGTCGCACTGGGCGGCATGCCGGCCATCGCCATGGCTTACCTGGGCGAGGAAATCGAACCGGAATCGCTGGGCTTGTCGATGGGCTTGTACATCAGCGGCAGCGCCTTTGGCGGCATGGTGGGGCGGGTGATGACGTCGGTGTTGAGCGACCATTTCTCGTGGCGGCTGGCGCTGGGGCTGGTCGGCGTGGCCGGGCTGTACGCGGCGTTTGAATTCTGGCGCAGCCTGCCGGTGTCGCGCCACTTCACGCCAACGCGCGAGGGCTGGCGCACGCTGCCTTCCGGCTTCAAGCTGCATTTGTCGGATGCCGGTTTGCCGTGGCTGTTCGCGCTGGCGTTCCTGTTAATGGGTGCTTTCGTCAGCATGTACAACTACATCGCCTACCGCCTGCTGGCCGAGCCGTTCGCGTTGAACCAGAGCGTGGTGGGCGCGGTGTCCTTCATGTATTTGCTGGGCATTTACAGCTCGGTGTGGGCGGGGCGGTTGGCTGACCGCTATGGCCGGCGCCATGTGCTGTGGGTGATGTCGTTGATCATGTTCAGCGGTCTGCTGCTGACGTTGTCGAACTGGCTGCCGCTGATTGTGGTGGGCGTGGCGGTATTCACTTACGGTTTCTTCGCGACCCATTCGGTGGCCAGCAGCTGGGTTGGCCGTCGGGCGACCAGCAACAAGGCGCTGGCATCCGCCTTGTATCTGTTCTTCTACTACCTCGGTTCGAGCGTGATCGGTTCGGCCACCGGCGTGATGTGGGGCCACTCGGCGTGGCCGGGCGTGGTGGCGGTGCTGGCGTGCGCGCTGGCTCTGGCAGTGGTGGTGGCGCTGCGCCTGCGCACGCTGGCGCCGGTGGGACAGGCGGAGCGTTGAGCATGCTGACGGTGGTCCAATCGCCGCGCCGTTGCACGGTGCGCGAAGGGCTGGGCGCCAGCGCGCATCTGCGGCAGGGACGCGAGCTGTTTGTGCCGGAGTTGTATGTCGGCCAGAGCACGGTGGTGCTGGTGCTGGCCGGCCGCAAGACCGTGTTCGGCCAGGGCGAGTTGTGGCGTTGCGACGAGGGTGGGCTGATCCTGCTGCCGCACGGCGCCAGTTACGGCGTCACCAACCAGCTGAATGGTGACGCGCCGTACGAGGCGATCAGCCTGATGTTCGACGATAGCCTGATCGCCGCCTCGGCCGAAGCCGCCACCGCGATGGGTGCCGGCCCGTCCGCCGCGTCCGCCGCGTCCGATGAATCACGCGCCGCGCCGGCTGTAGCTGCCGCGCCAGGCATGTCTGGCGCTTCGGCATTTGCGCCGCTGGTCGCGCCGCGCGTGTTGGCGGCGCCGGCGGCTGGTTTGCGGCAGGCGGTCGAGCGGGTGCGGGCGCTGTGGATGGAGCCGCACACGCCGGACCAGATCGCCCGTCACGCGGCACAGGAAGTATTGGTCTGGCTGGCGCTGCAAGGCAGCCGATTCGCGCCGGCCACGCAACCCTCGTTCCTGGCCCGCCTGCGCGCCTTGCTGGCCGCCGCTCCGGCGCAGCCATGGAACGCGGCCTCGGCCGCAATCGCGCTCAACGTCAGCGAAGCCACGCTGCGCCGCCGCCTCGCCCGCGACGGCCACAGCATGAGTGGACTGCTGCTGGAAGTGCGCCTGAGTCAGGCCATGATGCTGCTGCAGGCCACCGACGATTACGTCGGCCAGATCGCGCTCGACTGCGGCTTCGCCAACCACGCGCACTTCTCGCGCATGTTCAAGGGCCGCTTCGGCATCACACCGACCCAGCTGCGCGACCCCGAGCACGCGGTGGCCTGAGCGCCACAGCACAGCGATTGCGCGGCCCAGACAAGCGTCACGTCGCCGCGCTGCCTACCATATGGATTCTTTCATCTGAACAGGAATCCCATGAAACTCCACGCCACCTTGGGCGCCGTGCTGGCGCTGGCTGGCGGCCTCGCGCAGGCCGCTCCCTTCACCTTGTCCAGCCCCGACCTGACCGACGGCGGCTTCCCCGCGCGACACGTGCTGAACGGCTTTGGCTGCAGCGGCGAAAACATCTCACCGGCGCTGAGCTGGAGCGGCGTACCGGCCGGCACCCGCTCGCTGATGTTGATGGTGTACGATCCGGACGCGCCGACCGGCAGCGGCTTCTGGCACTGGACCGTGTACGACATCCCGGCCAGCGCGCAGGGTCTTGCACGCGGCGCCGGCAATAGCGCCACCACGCTGCCGGCCGGCGCGCGCGGCGGCATCAACGATTACCAGGACACCGGCGCCACCAACGGCAATGGCAACTACGGCGGCCCGTGTCCGCCGGCGGGCGAGGGCAAGCATCGCTACGTGTTCACGCTGTACGCGCTGTCGGTCGACCATGTGGCGCAGGCCGCCGGCATCCCGGCCAGTGGCACGCCAGCGCTGTACGGCTTCGTGCTGAACCGTGGCCTGGGCGCGGCGGTGCTGGGCAAGGCCAGCTTTACCGCTACCTACGGCCGCTGACGCAGCAGGGCGGCGAAAGCATCCGGCGCCAGCGGACGACTGAAGTAGTAGCCCTGTATTTCGTCGCAGCCCTGCTGGCGCAGATAGTCCAGCTGCGGTTCGGTCTCCACGCCTTCCGCCACCACCTTGAAGCCCAGGCTGTGGCCCAGCGTCAGCACCGAGCGCACGATGGCGGCCACCTTGGGCTCGTCCAGCATCTCGCGCACAAAGGATTGGTCGATCTTCAGATAGTCGACCGGGAACTGTTTCAGGTAGGCCAGGCTGGAGTAGCCGGTGCCGAAGTCGTCGATCGACAGCGCGATGCCCAACTGCTTCAGATTGTGGCTCGCCGCCACCGCCAGTTCGACGTTGTGCATCATCATGCTCTCGGTCAGTTCAAGGTCCAGACAGTGCGGGTCCAGTCCGCTGTCGTCCAGCGCCGCGCGCACTTCCGCAATCAACGCTTGATCGGTGAACTGCCGCGCCGACAGGTTGACCGCCACCCGCAACGGTCCCAGCCCCTCGCGCTGCCAGGCCTTGGTCTGGGCACAGGCGGTGCGCAGCACCCAGCGCCCGATGGCGACGATCAGCCCGGTCTCCTCGGCCACGCCGATGAAGCGTGCCGGCGACACCATGCCCAGCGTCGGATGCTGCCAGCGCAGCAACGCCTCCATGCCGGTGAGGACGCCGCTATGCAGATCCAGCTTGGGCTGATACACCAGATGCAGTTGCTCGCGCGCCAGCGCATGCCGTAGCTCGGCCTCGATCAGCGCGCGTTCGGCGATGCGCGCATGCATCGCCTCTTCGTAGAACTGCACCTGATTGCGCCCCGCCTCCTTGGCGCGGTACATCGCAATGTCGGCATGCTTGAGCAACTGCTCCGGATCGGCGCCATCGTCCGGATAAACGCTGATGCCGATGCTGCAGGTGACCGTCACTTGCTGCCGCTCCAGCATCACCGGCGCCGCGACCGCTTCCTGCACCAGTTGCAGCAAGCCGGCCATGGGGCGCTGGTCGGCCACCGGCAGCAAGAGCAGAAACTCGTCGCCGCCCAGCCGCGCCACGGTGTCGCCCTCGTTGGCGCAGGCCAGCAAGCGGGTGGCGATGGTGCACAACAGCTGGTCGCCGGCCGCATGGCCCAGGCTGTCGTTGATGAGCTTGAAATTATCGAGATCGATGAACAGTAGCCACAGGCTGTGGTTGAAGCGCTGCGAGAAGGTCACCGCTTGCGCCATCCGGTCATTCAGCAGCGCGCGGTTGGGCAGGCCGGTGAGGGCGTCGTGATTGGCTTGATGCTCCAACTGCGCCTGGTAATCGATGATGGCGGTCATGTCGGTCAATACACAGACATGATGGTCGATGGCGTCGTCACCGGCGCTGACCGGCGCCACATGCAGCTGCGTCCACAGCGGCGTGCCGTCGCGATGGCTGGTGCGCAGCAGCAGCGTGACTTCCTGATGCGACTGCATGGCGGCGTTGAGCGCCTGGCGCTGTTCGTCCTGATGCTGCCCCAGCAGGGTTTCCAGCTGCCGCCCCAGTACCGCCGATGGCGCATGGCCGAACAGCCTGGAGAAGGCCGGATTGGCGTATTCGATGCGCTCGCCATCGGCGCCGCGAGTGGTGATGACAATCGCATTGACGCTGGCCTCCAGCGCGCGCCCGCGCAGTTGCAGCGTCAGCTCGGCCTGCTTGCGGTCGGTGATGTCTTCGATCGTGCCCAGCACGCCGATGATGCGGCCTTGCTGGTCGTGGAACGGCAGCTTGTTGATCAGATACCAGCGCACCGCGCCATCAGCCTGCGTCATGCGCTCTTCGTAGTTAAGGCGTGGCTGGCCGGTGGCGATGACGGCCTGATCGTCGGCGCGGATGGCATCGGCATTGCGCGCCCACGGGAGATCAGTCTCACGCTTGCCGACCACCTCGGCGTTACTGTTCAGACCCGCAAAGCGGGCGAACACGCTGTTGCAGCCGATGTAGGCGCCATCCAGCCCCTTCCAGAAAATCTGATGCGGGATGTGGTTAATGACCAACTGCTTCAGTTCGCGCGAGGCGTGCAGCGCCGCCGCCAGCCGGGTACGCTCGCTGATGTCGTGCGCGAACACCAGCCGGCCCGGATGGCCGGACAGCGTCACCGAGTGCGATGAAATCTCGACCTGGAAACGGCTGCCGTCGCGCCGCATATGGGTCCAGGTGCCGGCCTGCTCCGGCCCTTTGATCGGCGCGGCGGCCAGATTGTCCGCCAGCCGCTCCAGCTCTTCCGGCGGGCGGATGTCGCGGATGGTCATTTGCATGAACTCGGCCTCGGTGTAGCCGTACTGGGCCACGGCGGCGGCGTTCACCACCAGGAAGCGCAGCGATGCCAGGTCGTACACCCACATTGGCTGCGGATGGGCTTCGAACAGGTATTTGAAGCGCAACCGCGATTCGTAGACATCGTAATCATCGGTCGGGTAGGCCAGGCACAGGAAGCAGGGCGGCTGCGCGCTGGGGCGCCATTCGATGGTTTGCGCGACCGAATGGCTGCTGCCGTCGCGGCCCTGCAGCGCGACCTCGCCACGCCAGTAGCCGCGCACGCGCGCGGTGGGCAGGGCTTCATTTTGCAGCATCGGCAACATCCAGGCGGCGTATAGCGCGGTGGCTTGCATCTGCGGTTCCAGCGGACCGAGCCGGGCGTCGGCATGCTGGTTGAAAGCCAGCAGCCGGCCGCGCTCGTCGATGGAAAAGACGAAATACGGGCTGGCATGGAACATGCGGTCAAACGCCGGGTCTGGCTGGCCGCTGGCCGGCGCTTGCTTGCGGCCAGCCCGCTCGCGTTGACGGGCGCGGCGACCCACAGGCTGCGGCATAGAATCCATGGCAAGTTGCCCAGGCAGTGATGATGTTGCCTGATATTAGCGAACGGCGAGGAAACTTGTCGCACAGCTAGGTTCTGCTGTGCGTCCTGGACAAACCGCAGCGTGTCAGCCCGGCGTTTTCAGCGTCGCCATGTCGATCACGAAGCGGTACTTGACGTCATTTTTCACCAGCCGCTCGTAGGCCAGGTTGACGTCCTGGATGGCGATGATTTCGACGTCGGATACGATGTTGTGCTCAGCGCAGAAGTCCAGCATGTCCTGGGTTTCCTTCATGCCGCCGATGGCCGAGCCCGCCACCGATTTGCGGCCCAGGATCAGGTTGACGCCGGCCGGCGGCGGGTCCAGCAAGGTCAGCACGCCGACCATGGCCATGGTGCGGTCGCGGTGCAGCAGCGTCAGGTAGGGATTGATGTCGTGCGGTACCGGAATGGTGTTGAGCAGGAAATCGAAACTATTGGCGTGCGCCTGCATGGCGGCGGCGTCGGTGGACAGCAGCACCTCGTCGGCGCCCAGGCTGGGCATCGCGGCCCTTGTCCGGCGAGGTGGTAATCATCACCACCCGCGCGCCCATGGCCTTGGCGAACTTGACGCCCATGTGGCCCAGGCCGCCGAGGCCGATCACGCCAACCTTGTGGCCGGGACCGACTTTCCAGTGGCGCAGCGGCGAGTAGGTGGTGATGCCGGCGCACAGCAGCGGCGCCACCGCTTTCAGGTCCAGCCGCTCCGATACTTTGACCACGAAGTGTTCGTCCACCACGATCAGGTCCGAGTAGCCGCCATAGGTTGGGGCGCCGCTGTCGCGCTCCTGGCCGTTGTAGGTGACCGTCATGCCGTGTTCGCAATACTGTTCGAGGTCCTCCTGGCAGGCCGAGCAATGGCGGCAGGAGTCGACCATGCAGCCGACGCCGGCCAGGTCGCCCACCTTGAACTTGCGCACCTCGCTGCCAACCGCGCTGACGCGGCCGACGATTTCATGCCCCGGCACCATTGGATAGATGGCGTTGCCCCAGTCGTTGCGGACCTGGTGCAGGTCGGAGTGGCAGACGCCGGAGTACAGGATGTCGATCACGACGTCGTGGGGGCCGGGCGCGCGGCGCTCGAAGTTGAACGGAACAAGGTTGGAATGGTCATTGTGGGCGGCATAGCCATGAACTCGGTACATAAGGACTCCTGGGTGAGGATAAACACGATTGTTATCTGTCCTTGCACTATAATTTCCTGGCGCCTGAGGAAACAAGCGCGTTGGTCTGCATAAATTAAACAGGAAATCTGCACAATGCAATTGGATAATCTGTCTCACATGGGCGTGTTCGCGGCGGTGGCGCGGCACGGCAGTTTCCGCAAGGCGGCGTCGGAGCTGGCTTTGTCGGCATCGGCGGTCAGTTATGCGGTGCGCACGCTGGAGGACCGGCTGGGCGTCGGCCTGTTCAACCGCACCACGCGCAGCGTGGCACTGACCGAGGCCGGCAAGCATTTGCTGGAGCGCTTGCAGCCGGCGCTGGGCAGCGTCAACCAGGCGCTGGAAGAGATGAATATGTACCGCGCCTCGCCGGCCGGCACGCTGCGCATCAACAGCCCGCGCGATGTGGCGGTGATGGTGATCGGTCCGCTGATCCAGCGCTATCTGGAGGCGTATCCGCATATCAGCCTGGATATCGTTAGCGACGATGGCATGGTGGATATCGTTGAGCGCGGTTTCGATCTGGGCATCCGCTATGAGGAGCATGTGCCGGAGGACATGATCGCGGTGCCGGTGTGGCCGGCGCAGCGCTTTGTGGTGCTGGGCTCGCCGGCGTATCTGCGGCGGCATGGCGTGCCGCGCCATCCGGACGATCTGGCGCGCCACAACTGCACGCGCTACCGCTTCCCGCGCGGGAATGTCTACAAATGGGAGCTGGGGCGCGGTTCGGTGCAGATGGAAGTCGATGTGCCGGGGCGGCTGTCGGCCGGCGATACGCGGCTGGGCCTGCGCGCGGCGCTGGATGGCGTGGCGCTGACCTTCCTGCCTGAGCACAGCGTGCAGGAGCATCTGGATGCCGGCCGGCTGGTGCGGGTGATGGAGGAATGGTGTCCGCCCAGCACGCGACTGATGATGTATTACCCGCGTCAGCGCCGCATGTCGTCGGCGTTGCGGGCCTTTGTCGACATGGCGCGCCTGGCGGTCTAATTGACTGCGGCCTGATCTGCATCAGAGCCGCGCTTGGTTGTTGAAACTGGCGGGTGTGCTTCGCGGTCGAATTCGCTCGGGCGAATTCTGACAAGGAGGGACATCATGTTGCATACCAACGATCTTCAGCACCGGTTTTATTTTGTCGAGCGCGCGGTACGGCTGGCGGCGCAGGCCGCCTCGGCCGAGCCTGGGCTGCCGAGGGAGCTGCGCGGCTGCATCGAACAGCTGGACCGCTTGAGCGACCAGGCGCGCGAGATATTGCCGGCGGCGGACGAGGCGCGCATCCGCAAGCTGGTGCGCGATCTCGACCTTCAGGCCGGCAAGGCCAAGCGCATCTGCGAATACATCCCCACGTTATCCGGCCAGATCAAAGGCGCGGTCAGTCACATGCACAGCCAAATCCAGGAACTCAAGCGCGATCTGCACATCTAACGTGGAGCAGGCCGCCAGCATGGGGCCTGAATAAACATGGACCATAACCAAACAGTCATGAACCAGATAGTCCGGCTCGCTTACAGCTTTGTTTTCTTTCTGACGTTATCGGCCGTCGCTGCCGCAGTCGACTTGCTGTCGGAATGGGTACATCAGCTGGGCGTGGCGGATTTCACCTACTACCTGATCGCGCTGACAGCGCACTTTATGCTTGTCGTCGACGTGCTGCTGTTTTGCTGCTTCGTACTTTATTCCGCCTGGGATTTTTTGAAAGGAGAAATGTTATGAACGAGAGCTATGCCAAGCGCATGTTCAAGGAGACGCTGCGCATCTACTTTGCGCCGCTTACCGGAGCGGTACGCGGCGCGATCCGCGCTGTCAGGGCCGAGATGCGGCGCGCGGATCGGGAGCGCTTGCGCGGGCGCTGAAATCCTCTACAGCACACCTTTCGCGCGCAGGGCGGCGATGTCGGCGTCGCTGCGGCCGAGCAGGTCGCGCAGGACGCTGTCGGTGTGCTGGCCCAGCAGTGGCGGGGCGACCGCGTTGTCGGCCGGGGTGGCGGACAGGCGCATCGGACTGCGCACCAGCTTGGTGGTGCCGGCGGTCGGATGCGGCACGTCCATCACCACGCCGCGCGCCTGCACTTGCGGGTTCTGGTAGACCTCGTCCAGATTGTTGATCGGGCCGCAGGGCACGCCAACGGACTCCAGCGTGGAGATCCAGTAATCGCGCGGATGTTGCAGCACCATCTCGGCCAGCAATGGCACCAGCTCGTCGCGGTTCTGCACCCGCAGCGGATTGGTCGCATAGCGCTCGTGCAAGGCCAGCTCGGGCCGGCCGCCGGCCTCGACAAACTTCTGGTACTGCCCATCATTGCCGGTGGCGACGATGATATAGCCGTCCGCACACTGGAAGGTTTGATACGGCACGATATTCGGATGCGCATTGCCCCAGCGCTTCGGCACCTTGCCGCTGTTGAGGTAATTGCTGCCGGCATTGGCCAGCATCGCCACCTGCACATCCAGCAAAGCCATATCGATGTACTGACCTTCGCCAGTGCGGTCGCGATGCGTCAGCGCGGCCAGGATGGCGATGGTGGCGTACATGCCGGTCATCAGATCGGTCAGCGCCACGCCGGCTTTTTGCGGCCCACCGCCCGGCAGGTCGTCGCGCTCGCCGGTCACCGACATCAGCCCGCCCATGCCCTGAATCAGAAAGTCATAGCCGGCGCGATGCGCGTACGGACCATCCTGACCGAAACCGGTCACCGAGCAATACACCAGATCCGGCTTGATCGCCTTCAGCGATTCGTAGTCCAGGCCATAGCGCTTCAGTTGGCCGACCTTGTAATTCTCCAGCACCACGTCCGCATGGCGCACCAGCTCGCGCAGCAATTGCTGGCCGTCGGCGCTGGCGATATCCACCGTGACCGAACGCTTGCCGCGATTGGCCGACAAGTAATAAGCCGCTTCGCTGGTGTTGTTGCCGTCGGCGTCGCGCGCATACGGCGGACCCCAGGCACGGGTATCGTCACCGCTGCCGGGACGTTCGATCTTGATGACGTCGGCACCGAGATCGGCCAGATTTTGTGAACACCACGGACCCGCCAGCACGCGGCTCAGGTCGAGCACGCGAAGATGGCCTAGCGCTTTTGGAGCTGTCATGACTGGTATAACCTTTTGAGTAGAACAATCAGGCCGCTAGTGTAGTGCATGTAGTGCAATTCATGATAAGGTTGCCATCATGTGGCCCTATCCTAAAATCGTTGCGCACCGTGGTGGCGGCAAGCTGGCGCCGGAAAACACGCTGGCTGGCCTGCGCGCCGGTCTGGCCTACGGCTTCCGCGCCGTCGAGTTCGACGTGATGCTGTCGCGCGACGGCATCGGCATGGTGATGCACGATCCTGAATTCGGCCGCACCGTGGCCGGCCACGGCAGCGTGGCTGGAACCGATGCCAGCGCGCTGGCCGCGCTGGACGCCGGCGGCTGGTTCGGCCCGCAATTTCGCGACGAGCCGGTGCCGTACTACACCCAGTTCATCGACTACTGCAAAGCGCAGCGGATCTGGATGAACGTCGAAATCAAGCCGGCCGACGGCCACGAGGCCGCCACCGGCGCCTGGGTGGCGCGCATCACCCGCGACAGTTATGCCGACGAACTGCGGGCCGGCGACCCGGCCGGCTATCCGCTGCTGTCCTCATTCAGCTTCGAGGCGCTGGCGGCGGCCCGCGACGCCGCACCGGAACTGCCGCGCGGCTATCTGCTGGACCAGATCCCTGTGGACTGGCAACAACAGGCCGAACAGCTGCAAGCGGTGGCCATCCACACCAACCACAAGCACCTGAACCCCGAGCTGGCGGCGCGCATCAAGGCCGCTGGATATGGCCTGTTCTGCTACACCGTCAACGATCCGCAACGCGCCCGCGAGATCCTGTCCTGGGGCGTGGACGGCTTCTGTACCGACCGTATCGACCTGATCGGCCCGGCCTTCGTGTGACCCATGCTTGTAGCACAAACGTGCTACAAGCCGGTTTTTTGCCATTTTTCTCCGTTATGATGCAGCGGACTGTTGCTTAAGCGACAGTTTTTCCATGCTGGCGCCACGACGCTGGCAGTGCCCATTTCAAGAAAAATAACTCATGTCCAAAAAAACCTTGTCCACCAAGTTGCGCTCGCCCGCGCTGATGCTGGCGCTGTGCGCCGCCTTCGATACCCGTGCCCAGACCGTCACTACCGACGATGGCAGCACCGCCAACACCGCACTGGAGCGGGCGGTGACAGCGCTGGTGGTGGAGCGTACCGACCTGGACGCCAGCGGCGCGGTGGCGCCGGCCACCTTCGGCGGCTCCGAGTTCAACCGCGACTTCCTGCGCGGCTTCAAGAACGATAGCGCGTCGCGCAACGGTCACCGCGACTACGGTTATCTGGGCACCGAGTGTATTTGCGCGGTGGAGGCGATCGAGGTGCTGAAGGGGCCAGCCTCGGCGTTGTACGGCAACGGCAAGCCCGGTGGCGACCTGAACACCATCGAAAAGCTGCCCGGCCTGAAGGATTACCGCAACATCAGCCTGTTCACCACCAGCCCCGGCATGACGCGCGCGCGGCTGGACGTGGCGGATGTGGTGGACGATGTGGCCTACCGCGTCAATGCACAGGCGTACACCGGCTCCACCTACGCCGACCTTAACAAGCGCGATTCGGTGATCGTGGCGCCGGTGGTCGAATGGCGGGTCACACGCGACCTGAAGATCAAGGCATCGTATAACGGCGGTTACGTGAACATGACCTGGAATCCGCAATTCCTGGCCAATCAGGCCTTGTTGTCGGTGCCGGCCACGCGCTTCCTAGGCGAAGCCAGCAACAAGACCCGCATCGTCGACAACACCGCCCGCGTCTCGCTGGAATATCAGCTGAACAGCAGCACCCAACTGCGCCAGGCGTTCTTCTTCCAGTCCGAAAGTTTCAGCGACAAAGGCCTGACCTACGACACCTATAACTACGCGCTGAGCGATCTGGTCGACGCGGCCGGCAACGTCAAGCGGGTGTCGCAGCGCGACCGCTCCGATCAGAATATCTTCGTGTCGCAGTCCGAGATTCTCGGCCGTACCAGACTGGCCTCGGTGCCGCTGGACTATCTGCTGGGCGTGGAAGTCGGCCGTTTCCACTACCGTTATAAACTGGAAGTGGGCAGCGCCGCCAGCATCAATCTCTACCATCCGGTGTATGGCGCCAGCATGTCGAGCGCGTTGGATACCTTGGCCGACCAGGCTTACGGCACCGACAACGTGGTGCTGTATTCGCAGAACCGTTTCCAGCTGAGCCAGCACCTGCGCTTGCTGCTGGGCGTGCGTGCCGAGCACTACCGCAATTACCTGCAGGATGTCGGCGAAAGCCGCTCCGAGTTCAGCGACTCGCTGTTCTCGCCGCGCGTCGGCATGACCTATCAGCTGCATCCGCAATGGATCGCCGCGCTCAGCTGGACCAACTCGTCGCGGCCGCAGATCGGCGCCAAGAGCGCCACCGGCAAGTTGTTCAAGCCGGAAGCGGGCACGCAGACCGAGGGCAGCCTGCAGTACACGGCGCCGGATGAATCGCT
Source organism: Duganella guangzhouensis (assembly GCF_009674535.1). Classification (GTDB taxonomy): domain Bacteria; phylum Pseudomonadota; class Gammaproteobacteria; order Burkholderiales; family Burkholderiaceae_D; genus Rugamonas; species Rugamonas guangzhouensis. Next base: position 51,706 of record NZ_WKJK01000007.1, on the reverse strand, counting down.
GAAAACCACCACCTCGGTGTTCTCGATCACCCGCAAAAATGTGCTGACCCAGGATCTGACCAGCCCGGCGTTCCAGATTGACTCCGGCCGCCGTCACAGCCGTGGCGTTGAGCAGGACTTGAGCTACAGCTTCACGCCGGCGCTCAAGCTGGATTTGTCGGCGGCCTATACCGACGCCTCGGTCAGCCAGGATACCGTGCTGCCAGTGGGCGCCTTGCTGGCTGGCGTGCCGAAATGGTTCTCCAGCGTGTATCTGGGCTACGACCTGTCGCCGGCCTGGAGTGTGGGCGCCGGCTATGTGTTCGAATCGCGCCGCAATGCCACGCTGCCGAGCAATGGCGTGGTGCTGCCGACCATGTCCAGTGTCGACCTGACCGCCACTTACAAAACCAAAAAATGGAGTGTCGATGTCACGCTGGTCAACATCGGCAACCGCCTGGGTTACACCTCGGATGGCTACACGGTCACGCCGATCAACCCGCGCGAATTGCAGATCAACGCACGCTACAAGTTCTGAAGCCGATTGGCGCAGGCTAGGCGGTAAGCGGCTTCTCATAAAAAGCTTTTAATTCCGCTGCCGCATTCTGCGTGTATCCTGAGTGACGGGCATGCCGCCGCGCGGGAGGAAATATGCAACTGACGCCAACGTTCAATGCGGTTGCGGTCTATCTGGATGGCGCGCTCAATCGGGTGGATCGCGCGGTCTTCCTGGTCGATGCGGAGTTGCGGCTGTTGCATGCCAATGCGGCGGCCGCTGAACTGCTGGAACGTGATACGGCTTTGCGGCTGCATGGCGAGAAGCTGTTGCAGGACAGCTGGAGTGGCGACCGCACCCTGGCGCAGTTGGTGGCGGCCGCGTTGGATGGCCACCACAGCGCGCACCTGCCGCAGGCACTCAGCCTGCCGCGCCAATCGCGTCCGCCGCTGCTGCTGACGGTGGCACCGTTTGTACCGCCCGAGGGCACCAGCGCCGTGCTGTCGCCGTGCGCGATCGTCATGGTCAGCGACCCCGATGCCCATCAACTGTCGTGCCCCGTTTTGATGCAGCTGTTTGATCTGACGCCGGCCGAAGCCGGCGTGGCGCGGGCGCTGGCGCACGGTCAGGCGCTGGAAGACATCGCGCAGGCGCTGGACATCAGCATGCACACCGTTAAAACCCATCTGCAAAAGCTGTTCCGCAAGACCGGCACCCGGCGCCAGGGCGAACTGGTGGCGATGCTGCATGGCGTGCCGACTCAGTCGTTCGAGTGATGCCGCCGTGGCGGCCGCTGCCTAGACTGGAGACAGCGCTCCGTTTGGCGAGCGTCGGATAAAAAAATGGGGGCTCCACAATGAAAACTCAATGGCTGCTGGGTACGCTGCTGTGCGCGACGCTGTGCGTGCAGGCTCAAGAAAACAACGATCGCGTGATGATTCCCGCGCCGCGCTTGTCGATCGATCTGCCGGCGCGGCACTACTTTATGGAACGCACGCAGATGAAGGAATTCCGCGGCGAATACACCTTGTCGAACGGGCAAACGCTTACGCTGTCCGGCAACGACTATGCCATGTATGCCGAAGTCAGCGGGCAGGGCAAGCACAAGTTGGTGGCGGCCAATCGCAACACCTTTGTTGCGCTGGACCGCAAGATCAAGGTCCAGATCGACCGCAGCCCGGATGGCGACATCGGCGGCGAAGTGCTGATGGCGGTGCCGGCCCGCATGGCCGATAGCGGGGAAATGGGCGAGACTGTGGTGAGATTGGCCACCCGCTAGCTGGGGCAGACGTGCTGGCTGTGGCATAATCACTCTTTTGCGATTTTGCGCCAGCCAGCTATCTCACCCATACGACATGAAATCATCTGAAATCCGCGAGAAGTTCCTCAAATTCTTCGAATCTAAGGGTCATACCATTGTCCGGTCCAGCTCCTTGGTGCCAGGCAATGATCCAACCCTGCTGTTGACCAATAGCGGCATGGTGCAGTTCAAGGACGTGTTCACCGGCACCGATAGCCGCCCGTACAGCCGCGCCACCTCGGTGCAGCGCTGCGTGCGCGCCGGCGGCAAGCACAATGACCTGGAAAACGTCGGCTACACCGCGCGCCACCATACCTTCTTCGAAATGCTGGGTAACTTCAGCTTCGGTGATTACTTCAAGCGCGACGCCATCAATTTCGCCTGGGAGCTGCTGACCAAGGTCTACCTGCTGCCGGCCGAAAAACTGACCGTCACCGTCTATCAGGAAGACGACGAAGCCTACGATATCTGGGCCAACGAAGTCGGCGTGCCGAAAGAGCGCATCATCCGCATCGGCGACAACAAGGGCGCGCGCTACGCGTCGGACAACTTCTGGCAGATGGCCGACACCGGCCCATGCGGCCCGTGCACCGAGATCTTCTACGACCACGGCGCCGATATCTGGGGCGGTCCTCCAGGCTCGCCGGAAGAAGATGGCGACCGCTTCATCGAAATCTGGAACCTGGTGTTCATGCAATTCAACCGCGACGAGCAAGGCGTGCTGCACAAGCTGCCGAAGCAGTCGGTTGACACCGGCATGGGCATGGAACGTCTGGCCGCCGTTCTGCAGCACGTGCACTCGAACTACGAGATCGACCTGTTCCAGGCGCTGATCAAAGCCGCCGCGCGCGAAACCGGCGCCACCGACCTGGAAAACAAATCGCTGCGCGTAATCGCCGACCACATCCGTTCGGCCGCGTTCATGATTGTCGACGGCGTGATTCCGGGCAGCGAAGGCCGCGCCTACGTGCTGCGCCGTATCATCCGCCGCGCGCTGCGTCATGGCCACAAGCTGGGCCAGACCAAGCCATTCTTCTACAAGCTGGTGGCCGACCTGGCGATCGAGATGGGCGCGGCCTATCCGGAGCTGGAAGAAGCCAAGGACAACGTCGCCAAGATGCTGAAGGCGGAAGAAGAGCGCTTCGGCGAAACCCTGGAAACCGGCATGAAAGTGCTGGAAGCCCAACTAGCGAAAGACGCCACCGGCATCGATGGCGCCACCGCCTTCACGCTGTACGAAACCTACGGCTTCCCGCCAGACCTGACCGCCGATATCTGCCGTGAACGCGATATCAAGTTCGACCAGGAAGGCTACGACGCCGCGCTGAAAGAAAGCCAGGAACTGTCGCGTAAAGGCGGCAAGTCGGTCAAGGACGCCAAGGTTGAATACTCGGGCGAGAAAAACAAATTCGTCGGCTACGACAGCCTGAATCACAGCAGCAAGGTCATCGCGCTGTACTCGGCCGGTTCGCCGGTGCAGGAACTGACGGCTGGCCAGTCGGGCATCGTGGTGCTGGACACCACCCCGTTCTACGCCGAGTCCGGCGGCCAGGTGGGTGACCAGGGCGTGATCGCCGCTGCCGCCGGCCAGTTCGACGTCAGCGACACGCTGAAGATCCAAGCCGATGTGTTCGGTCACCACGGCGTGCTGGCTTCTGGCGCGCTGAAAGTGGGCGACGCGGTCAGCGCGACGGTGGATCAGGCCAAGCGCGGCCGCACCATCCGCAACCACTCGGCTACCCACCTGATGCACAAAGCGCTGCGTGAAGTGCTGGGTTCGCACGTGGCACAGAAGGGCTCGCTGGTCGATCCGGACAAAGCCCGTTTCGACTTCAGCCACAACGCGCCGATGACCGCCGAGGAAATCGCGCAAGTGGAAGCCATCGTCAACAAAGAGATTCTGGAAAACCACGCCACCCAGTCGCACAATATGTCGTTTGACGACGCGGTCAAGCACGGCGCGATGGCGCTGTTCGGCGAGAAGTATGGCGACGAAGTGCGCGTGATGGATATCGGCTCGTCGAAAGAGCTGTGCGGCGGCGTGCACGTCAACCGCACCGGCGACATCGGCCTGTTCAAGATCGTGTCGGAAGGCGGCGTTGCGGCCGGTATCCGCCGCGTTGAAGCCGTGACCGGCGAAGGCGCGCTGGCGCTGGTGCAGGGCATGGCACGCAAGCTGAACGAAGCCGCCGCCGCGTTGAAATCGAATCCGGAAGAGCTGACCGTCAAGATCGGCGCGGTGCAGGACCAGGTGAAATCGCTGGAGAAAGAACTGGCGGCACTGAAGTCCAAGCTGGCGGCGGGGCAGGGCGATGAGCTGGCTGGCCAGGCGGTCGACATCAAGGGCATCAAGGTGCTGGCGGCAACGCTGGACGGCGCCGACGTGACCGCGCTGCGCGAAACCATGGACAAGCTGAAGGACAAGCTGAAAACGGCCGCCATCGTGCTGGCATCGGTTAACGACGGCAAGGTCAGCCTGATCGCCGGCGTCACCGCCGACACCACCTCGAAGGTCAAGGCCGGTGAGCTGGTCAACTTTGTCGCACAACAAGTGGGCGGCAAAGGCGGCGGACGCCCTGATATGGCGCAAGCCGGCGGCACCGATCCTAGCGGCCTGCCAGGCGCGCTGGCTGGTGTTTCGGAGTGGATTTCGTCGCGCATTTAAGCGGCTAGAAACTGTTGTAAAGCTGTGTTAATGCGGCCTGCGCGGGATTTAACATCGTGCGCAGGCCGTTGTCGTCTGGAGTCAGCTGTTGTATACTTTCCAGCTCGCGTTGCGAACTTGCAACGTACAACGAACTATTTTGGTGCAGCGCGTCATTCGACCGGAAAAGGAGTAGTATGACGACACCTCCCCAACAAACAGCAGGTTTCTTGATGAGCGACACGATACTTGAAAACGAAATCATCGAATTTCATAAGGAACTGGACGCGCGCGGCCTGAACTGCCCGTTGCCTATCCTGAAAGCAAAAAAGGCACTGGCCGAACTGCAGAGCGGTGAAGTGTTGCGCATCATGGCCACCGATCCGGGTTCCGTCCGTGATTTCCAGGCATTCTGCAAACAAACCGGCAACGCCCTGTTGTCGCACGTCCAAACCGGCCGTGAATTTGTCTTTTTGATGCAGCGCAAATAATCCGCGCTGTATTTTTCCCTTCCAGAAATTCGTCTGTGTGCTTTTATTTTTAGACGATTTCTACTAGCAAAAAATAGCACGATCGTGCTTTGATTTCTTGTGCGGGCTGGATTTCTCATATAATCTAGCCCACATTATTTAGTCCCGAATTCTTATTTTTTCCCAAAGGCACAGCTATGAAAGTCTTGGTACCCGTCAAACGTGTGGTCGACTACAACGTCAAGGTACGTGTGAAGTCCGACGGCACCGGTGTTGATATCGCCAACGTCAAAATGTCGATGAACCCATTCGACGAAATCGCTGTTGAAGAAGCGACCCGCCTGAAAGAAGCTGGCAAAGTCACCGAAGTGGTGGCCATCTCCGCTGGTGTGACCCAGTGCCAGGAAACCCTGCGCACCGCGATGGCGATCGGCGCCGACCGCGGCATCCTGGTGGAAACCGCGACCGAACTGGAGCCGCTGGCCGTGGCCAAGCTGCTGAAGGCGATTGCTGACAAAGAGCAGCCACAACTGATCATCCTGGGCAAACAGGCGATCGACGACGATTCCAACCAGACCGGCCAGATGCTGGCTGCGCTGCTGGGCTGGCCACAAGCGACCTTCGCCTCGAAAGTGGTGCTGGAAGACGGCAAAGCGGTCGTGACCCGTGAAGTGGACGGCGGCCTGGAAACCCTGTCGCTGACGCTGCCAGCCATCGTCACCACCGACCTGCGCCTGAACGAGCCACGTTATGTGACGCTGCCAAATATCATGAAGGCGAAGAAAAAAACGCTGGACGTGACCAAGCCGGAAGACCTGGGCGTCGATGTCACCCCGCGCCTGAAAACCGTGAAAGTTGCTGAACCAGCGAAACGCTCGGCCGGCATCATCGTACCGGACGTCACCACCCTGGTCGCCAAGCTGCGCACCGAAGCTAAAGTCATCTAAAGGAACACGAAAATGGTCGCATTAGTTATCGCTGAACACGACAACGCCAGCCTGAAGGCCAGCACCCTGCACACCGTTACCGCAGCGGCGCAAGCCGGCGGCGACGTGCACGTGCTGGTGGCCGGTTCGAACGCGGGCGCCGCAGCCACCGCTGCCGCCGCCATCGCCGGCGTATCGAAAGTCATCCACGCCGACGCCGCTTACTTCGCTGACGGCCTGGCCGAAAACGTCGCTGAGCAAGTGCTGGCAATCGCTGCTTCGTACAGCCACATCCTGGCGCCAGCCACCGCCTACGGCAAAAACATCCTGCCGCGCGTGGCCGCCAAGCTGGACGTGGCACAGATTTCGGAAATCACCAAAGTGGATTCGCCGGACACCTTCGAGCGTCCGATCTACGCTGGTAACGCCATCGCCACCGTACAGTCGACCGACAACGTCAAAGTCATCACCGTGCGCGCCACCGGCTTTGACGCCGCTGCCGCCACCGGTGGTTCGGCCGCCGTGGAAACTGTGACTGCCGCTGCCGACATCGGCAAATCGGCCTTCGTCAGCCGCGAAGTCGCCAAGTCGGACCGTCCGGAACTGACCGCCGCCAAGATCATCGTCTCCGGTGGCCGCGGCATGGGTTCGGGCGAAGCCTTCAAGATTCTGGAACCGCTGGCGGACAAGCTGGGCGCCGCCATGGGCGCATCGCGCGCTGCGGTGGACGCAGGCTTCGTGCCGAACGACTGGCAAGTTGGCCAGACCGGCAAGATCGTCGCGCCTAACCTGTACATCGCGGTCGGCATCTCCGGCGCGATCCAGCACTTGGCCGGCATGAAAGACTCGAAGACCATCGTCGCCATCAACAAAGATCCGGAAGCACCGATCTTCTCCGTTGCCGACTACGGCATCGTAGGCGACCTGTTCGAAGTCGTGCCACAACTGGTAGCAGAACTGGGCTAAAACGCGCGTAGCGCAATTTGAGGCCACGCCGATCCGGGACACGCCGGATCCCGTGGCCTTTTTCTTGGAGAGACGAGATGGCATACCAACCACCAATCAAAGACATGCTGTTCGTGATGAACGAACTGGCCAACCTGCAAGCCGTGAGCCAACTGCCCGGCTGCGAAGACGCCACCCCTGAAACCGCCGAAGCCGTGCTGGAAGAAAGCGCGAAATTCGTCGCCGCCGAAATCGCCCCGCTGAACCACGCCGGTGACAAAGAACCGAGCTACTGGACCAAGGATGGCGTGGTCACCACCAAAGGCTTCAAGGAAGCCTACCGCCAGCTGGGCGACGCCGGCTGGCAGGGCCTGCAGCACCCGGTTGAATTCGGCGGCCAGGGCTTGCCGAAACTGATCGGCACCCCGTGCGTCGAGATGTTGCATGGCGCGAATATCTCGTTCGCGCTGTGCCCGTTGCTGTCGGACGGCGCCATCGAAGCGCTGCTGATTGCCGGCAGCGACGAACAGAAAGCCACCTATCTGGAAGCGCTGGTGACCGGCAAATGGACCGGCACCATGAACCTGACCGAGCCGCAAGCCGGCTCCGACCTGGCCGCCGTGCGCACCCGCGCCGAGCCGCAGAGCGACGGTACCTACAAAATCTTCGGCACCAAGATCTTCATCACGTATGGCGATCACGACATGACCGAAAACATCGTCCACCTGGTGCTGGCGCGCACGCCGGATGCGCCAGCGGGCGTGAAAGGTATCTCGCTGTTCATCGTGCCGAAGTTCCTGGTCAACGCCGATGGCACGCTGGGCGCGCGCAACGATGCACACTGCGTATCGATCGAACACAAGCTGGGCATCAAGGCCAGCCCGACCGCCGTGCTGCAATTCGGCGACAACGGCGGCGCCATCGGCACGCTGGTGGGCGAAGAGAATCGCGGCCTGGAATACATGTTCATCATGATGAACGCGGCGCGCTTTGGCGTTGGCCTGCAGGGCATCGGCCTGTCCGAACACGCCTACCAGCACGCGCTGGCCTACGCCAAGGACCGCGTGCAGTCGCGCGACCTGAACGGCTCGCCGGCCGGCGTGGCGATTATCAACCACCCGGACGTGCGTCGCCTGCTGATGAACATGCGCTCGCAGACCGAAGCCGCGCGCGCGCTGGCCTATGTTGGTGCCTCGCTGTACGACATCGCGCACCACAGCGCTGATGCCGCCGAACGCGCGCACAACCAGGCCGTGTACGAATACCTGGTGCCGGTGATCAAAGGCTGGTCGACCGAACTGTCGCAGGACGTCACCCGTGATGGCGTGCAGATCCACGGCGGCATGGGCTTCATCGAAGAAACCGGCGCCGCGCAGCACTACCGCGACGCCAAGATCCTGACCATCTACGAAGGCACGACCGCGATCCAGGCCAACGACCTGATCGGCCGCAAGACCGTGCGTGACGGCGGCAAAATCGCCAAAGGCCTGATCGCCGACGTGCGCGCCACCGTGGCCGAACTGGGTGCGCAGGATGGTGCCGAGTTCGCCGCCATCCGCAAGCAGCTGGAGCAGGGCGCTGAGGATCTGGAAGCGGTGGTGGACTACGTGGTGGCCAACATCAAAGCCGACATCAAAGGCGTATTCGCCGGCAGCGTGCCGTATCTGAAGCTGGCCGGCATCGTGCTGGGCGGCTGGCAGATGGCGCGCGCCGCGCTGATCTCGCAGCAGAAACTGGTTGCGGGCGACGGCGACGCCAAGTTCTACCAGGCCAAGATCGCCACCGCGCGCTTCTTTGCCGACCACATCCTGACGCAATCGAGCGGCATCCGCGCCTCCATCATCGACGGCAGCGCCGGCGTCCTCGCCCTCGACATCGAGCAGTTCTAACGTCGCCCAACTCCGGGGTCAGGTCCATCATTTCTACACGCTCTCAACCGTAGCTGGCTCGCTACGGTTGAGAGCGTGTAGAAATGATGGACCTGACCCCGGATTTTTTTTGCGGATTGTTGTTGCTGTCTTGGGCTATGCCATTACATCAATAATTGCCTGGTAGACGCGCATCGGTTCTTCGGCGATGCGGTTCAGGACGTATAGGAAGTGCTCGGCACCGAAGACGGCGTATTCGCGGGTGGGGAAGCCGCGTGCCTGCAAGTCGTCGATTTGCTCGGTGCCGAGGCCGATCAGTGATTCGAATTCAAACCAGCGCGGGTCAATGCGTTCTTTCAGGATCAGCGCGCTAAGGTCGGCCTGGATGCTGCGGTCGTGGGTGGCGATTGAGCATTTGTGGCCGCTCAGCAGCAGTTCCTGCGCGTAGCGGCGGTAGGTGCTGGCCAGCTCGGGGCTGTTGCGCTCCAGCGAGATGTCGGCGCCGTCCAGATAGGCGCCTTTGACCAGACGGATGCGGCCAGGCAGCTTCATCAGCGCCGGCAAGTCCTGGGCGGTACGGAAGCGCTTGGCCGGCACGGTGATGCCGACGTTGCGCAGGTCGTCTTCCCGGTGCAGCCGGGTGTAGATGGCGTAGATGTCGTCGACGCGGTCCGCACCTTCAATCGAGATCATCACTTCGCGGTTGATTTCGGCGGCGGCGAGGGCGATGCGGCGTGCGTTGCGGTAGCCCAGCTCGCTATCCACCAGCGAGCCGAGGTGCGACAGGTCGAATGAGATCGAACAGTTGAGGTTGCGCTGGCCGATGGCGAGCACCAGTTGCAGAAAGACGTCGGTTTCGGACATCGCGAAGCCTTCGTCGCGCACGCTTTCGCCCATGTATTCGGCCGATGCGGCATGGCCACGACCGATGATTTGTTCGACCCGCTGGATGGCGTCTTCCACCGTCCGCCCGGCCACATAGCGTTGCGACACTTTGTGCATGTAGGGTCGTAGCAGCGGATCGTTGCAGAATTTTTCCTTGGCCTCTTCATCTAATGCGAGTGCGCGCAGCTTGCTGGCAGCCTGATCTACCAATGGTTGCCATTCCGACGGAAATGCCATTCTTTCTCCTCAGTTGATTAGTGACGGACGATGCTGCCGTTGGCTTTCTGCACCCGGTCGCCGCTGAGCATTTTGGGGTCGTGATCGAAGGTGTAGGACGCCTGTTTGCCGTCGTCGTATTGCACGTGCACGGTCCACTGTTTGCTGGACTTGGCTTTCTCTTCGATTTTCTTGCCGGCATAGGCGCCGCCGGCGGCTCCCGCCACGGTCGCCAGTTGACGGCCGTGACCGCTGCCGACCTGGTTGCCCAGCACCGCGCCCGCCACGCCGCCGGCGATCAGGCCCAGTGCGCTGCTTTCGCCGGCTTTTTCGTTGACGCTCACCTGCGTCACCTTGCCGCACTCATGGCAAGTGCCGGCGCGCGAGGGGCCGGCCTTGTACTGGGCGCGGGCCTGCGTCATGGCTTTGTCGTATTCGCCCTTGGAGTCGCGCAGGCATTGCATGCGGCGGCCGGAGTCCTGTTCGTCGCCGCACAGTTTTTTGTCGTCGGCGTAGCGGGTGGCGACGCGCTTGGTTTCGGCGTCGAATTGTTCTTTGGGTGTTTGTGCCTGTGCGCTAGCGGCGATGGCGACCAGCAGCAGGGCGGCGAGGGTGCGATGGGTCATGTTGTTCTCCTTGTGTTAACCATAGGCGCCACCAGTGTACAGCAAGTCAAAAAGCCGGGAGATCGTGGCGATCAGCCCGCCTGCGCCTATCATCATGCTGGCCACCAGCACCACGGCCACCGGCCAGTGCGTGTCCGATTGACGGCCGGAGGCACTGTTGTAGCGCGCGTCCCATTTCTCGTCCGACATCAGGCCCAGCACCAGCGCTTCCAGGAAGCCGACCAGACCGGACAGGATGATCGGTAGCAGCTTGTAGAAGCCATCCGCCTGCGGCACTGCCACCGACACCAGCCAGGCCGCCGGCAAGCAGGCCAGATGCGCCCACAGCCACCGGTCGCGCGCGCCGCGCAGATACAGCCGCTGCAGCCCCAAACCACCGAACAGAAAGGCCAATAGGGCGGCAAGTGTCTTGTTTTTGTGACGGGTCTGATGCAAAACAGTCATGGTTGCTCGGCAAAATAGTCAGGGAACCCGCAGTATCAGGCATAATACCGCCCCCGGCACGCCTTTTTTGCGGGTGCGCCTATTGCCCCGAACGCCGGAACAAGGGATAATCTTTGATTACCCTACATGCCCAATTATTTCATTAACGCTTGCTGCCTCGCGGCGAAGCGCGCTATAATTTGCGGCTTTTTCCGTCCTAGCACAATTTTTGGAAATATTATGGTCGTTATTCGTTTAGCTCGTGGTGGTGCCAAAAAGCGCCCTTTCTTCAACATCGTTGCAACCGATTCGCGTAACCGTCGCGATGGTCGTTTCATCGAGCGCATTGGTTTCTACAACCCAATGGCTTCGGGTCAAGAAGTTGCCCTGCGTATCACCGAAGACCGTCTGGCTCACTGGCAAGCTGTTGGCGCGCAACTGTCGCCGACCGTTGCTCGTCTGGTTGCCCAGAACAAAAAAGCAGCTTAAGTCTGCTTGACCGGTTTGACCGATAAGATTGCATCCGGGGTGCAAGTCCCCGACGATTTGGCACAGGTAGGCTTTGTCTTCGGTGCCTATGGCGTTGCTGGCTGGGTCAGGATTCGTCCTTTCTCGGAAGATGCGGATGCACTTCTCAAGGTGAAAACCTGGTGGTTGGATAAGCCAGCGTTGCACGATGTGGACGTCCAGCAGTGCAAACTGCATGGCGGCGATGTCGTGGCGCGTCTGGTCGGTGTGACTGACCGGAACGTGGCAGAGTCGCTGAAAGGCGCCGCTGTCTTCATTCCGCAAAGCCGCTTCCCGGTCTTGTCCGACGATGAGTTTTACTGGACCGAGTTGATTGGTCTGGAAGTAGAAAATCTGCAAGGTGAGCACCTCGGCACCGTGACTGACATGATGAGCAATGGACCGCAATCGATCCTGCGCATCACGCCAGCCGCCACGCCAGATGCCGATCCCGACGTCGCGGCGCAAGAGCGCCTGATCCCATTTGTGGACGCGTTCATCAACAAGGTGGACAAGCCAGCGAAGAAGATTATCGTCGACTGGGGTCTCGATTACTAGCGCAACACATTGAAGGGCGGTTCGCCATGCAATTTGATGTCGTAACCCTGTTCCCGGAGATGTTTGCCGCGATTACGCAGTCGGGTGTGACCCGGCGTGCGTTTGAACAGAATAAATGTGGCCTGTCGCTGTGGAATCCGCGTGATTTCACCACCGACAATCACCGCACCGTGGACGATCGCCCGTATGGCGGCGGCCCCGGCATGGTGATGCTGGCCAAGCCGCTGGAGCTGACCATCAATGCAGCCAAGCAGCGCCAGACCGATGCCGGTCTGCCGGCGCCGCGGGTGCTGTTCATGTCGCCCCAGGGCAAGCAGTTGACGCATGAGCGCGTGATGCAGCTGAAGCAGGAGCCCGGTGTGGTGATCCTGTGCGGCCGTTACGAAGCGGTGGACCAGCGCTTGCTGGACCGCGTGGTCGATGAGGAAATCAGCCTCGGCGATTTCGTGCTGTCCGGCGGCGAGCTGCCGGCGATGGCCTTGATGGATGCGGTGATCCGCCAGATTCCCGGCGTGCTGAACACCGATGCCTCGGCGATCGAAGACAGCTTCGTCAACGGCCTGCTGGATTCGCCGCATTACACGCGGCCTGAAACGTATGAAGGTGTGGGTGTGCCGCCGATTCTCATGGGCGGCAACCACGCCGAGATTGAAAAATGGCGTCGCCAGCGCATGCTGGAGGCGACCGCGCGCAAGCGACCGGATTTGCTTATCAAAGCGCGTGAGGCGGGACTGCTCACCAAGCGCGACGAGCAATTTTTGGCAGGCCTCTGAGCCTGTCTGTTATAACCCCATCCTCTACTGGGCAAGAGTGGAAGCACTCATAGCGCGCCAGCACGATGGTTTATGGAGTCATTAAAAATGAACCTGATTCAACAACTCGAGCAAGAAGAAATCGCTCGCCTGGGCAAAAACATCCCTGAATTTGCTCCTGGCGATACCGTGGTAGTCAACGTGAACGTAGTCGAAGGCACCCGCAAGCGCGCCCAGGCTTACGAAGGCGTTGTTATCTCCCGTCGTAACCGTGGCCTGAACTCGAACTTCATCGTTCGTAAGATCTCGTCCGGCGAAGGCGTTGAGCGTACCTTCCAGCTGTACTCGCCGCTGATCGCTTCGATCGAAGTGAAACGCCGCGGTGACGTACGTCGCGCTAAGCTGTACTACCTGCGTGATCGTTCCGGTAAATCGGCACGTATCAAGGAAAAACTGCCAAACCGTCGCCCAGCTGCGGCGAAAGCAGCCGTGTAATATCGGTTGTGTTTGGAGAGGGCGCCCGCAGGCGTCCCCGAAAGGGCGCCACCGGCGCCCTTTTTGTTTTTTGCAAAGGAGCTCCCTTGGCCCAGCCACTTTTCGATCCGCAGCAACTCCCCATTGAGGCCATCGCCGGCGAAGCGCCGCTGCCGGCCGACCGTCTGCAGCCCGACTGGCTGCGCCAGCGCTTTGCCGGCCTGCCGCCGAACTGGCTGCCGGAAGCCAACGAGCGCGCCTTGCCGGGCCGCGCCGAGCGCGAGCCGACCGCCGCCTCGGTGCTGGTGCTGCTGGTGCGGCGCGAGCACGGGCTGACCGTGCTGCTGACCCAGCGCACCGCCCACCTGACCGACCACGCCGGCCAGATCAGCTTCCCCGGCGGCCGCGCCGAAACTTACGATCAGGACGCGGTCGACACCGCGCTGCGCGAAGCGGAAGAGGAGATCGGCCTGAATCGCCGCCACGTCGAAGTGCTGGGCTGCCTGCCGCATTATCTGACCGGCACCGGTTATTGCGTCACGCCCGTGGTGGCGCTGCTGCAGCCGCCGTTCGAGGTGACCGCCGATCCGTCCGAAGTGGCGGCCATCTTCGAAGTGCCGCTGGCCTTTTTGATGGATGGCGCCAACCACCAGCGGCTGTCGGTCGACCTGCCGGGCGGGCGCCGCACCTTTTATGCCATGCCGTACGAGGGCTATTTCATCTGGGGCGCGACCGCCGGCATGCTGCGTAATCTGTTCCATTTCTTGCGTGCCTAGTCACACTACGCTATCGTAACAACCTCAAAGGCGAGGACGATACTAAGGACATACATGACATTTCTTTCCATCTTGTGCGCACTGCTGATCGAGCAGATGAAACCGCTGCGCGCGGACAATCCGATCTACGCCGAAATCAAGAGCCTGGCGTTGCGGATGGAAACATGGTTTAACGCCGGCCACTCGACCCATGGCCGCCTGGGCTGGTTCCTGATGATGGCGATCCTGATGGTGCCAACCGCAGCGATCTACTGGGTGCTGCGCCACTACAACTGGACGCTGGCGGCGTTCGCCTGGAACGTGCTGATCGTCTATCTGACGCTGGGCTTCCGCCACTACAGCCATTATTTCACCTCGATCCAGCTGGCGCTGAACGCCGGTGACGAGGCCGCCGCGCGCGCGCTGCTGGCCGAATGGACCAAGCTGGATACGGTGGGCATGGAAGTGTCCGAAATCGCCCGCATCTCGGTGGAAAAATCGCTGGTGACCACGCACCGCAATGTGTTCGGCGTGTTCTTCTGGTTCCTGATGCCGCTCGGCCCGGCAGGGGCGGTGATGTACCGCGTGGCTGAGCATCTGGCGCGCGCCTGGAACGAACCCGAGCATATGCGCAACGAAGCGTTCGGCCAGTTCGCCGCGCGTGCGTTTTACTGGATCGACTGGATTCCGGTGCGCCTGACCGCCGTGGCGTTTGCCGTGGTTGGCAACTTCGAGGATGCGATCTACGCCTGGCGCAACTTCGCTCACCGTTGGTCCAACGAGGCACTGGGCATCATCCTGGCGGCCGGTGGTGGCGCCATGGGCGTGCGCCTGGGCACGCCGGTGGAAAATGCCGTCAAAGCGCAGGTGGTGGACGCCACCACCGTCGATATCGAGCTGGAAGACGATGTGATGCCAGGCGAGGAGCCGAATATCCGCGCGCTGCAAAGCACGGTCGGCCTGGTGTGGCGCGCGCTGTTGTTGTGGATGTTGTTGTTGTTACTGCTGTCGAGCGCATGGTGGCTTGGAGCATCGCCTTAATTTCGCTCAAACCCGGGTACAATAGCGGTATTGCTCTGGTGCAGGAAAGAGGTTTTCTGCACCAAAGTGGGAGGTGGCTGAAAAAGCCAAAGGAAAATCAAGCACTTACGTATTTAGGTCTTCTATAAGATATAATACGTAAGATTCATACAGAATGACCCGCCCAGCGTTTACCCGCCGGGATCCTCCACGCATTCTTGTTACCAACAAGTCTCTACGCAGAAGCAGCGCGCCTATGTCAGTTCAAAAACCGGCAGAACAGCAAGATTCGTTCTTCATCCTTGGCCAAACCAGCAATGGCAGGCAGTTCCGTCCCAGCGACTGGGCGGAGCGGCTGTGCGGGGTGATGTCCTGCTTCAAGCCGGAAGGCGCCGCCGCCGCCCGCGACGCGCACCTGCAGTTCTCGCCGTACGTGACGCCAACCGTGGTCAATGGCGTCAAGTCGGTGGTGGTCAACGGCAAGCTGCGCGATCTGGAACCGATGGCTTATCACTTCGTGCTGTCCTTCGCCAAGGACAACGACCTGCAAGTGATCGACGCCTGCTTGGTGCCAGAAAAGAAATAATTTCTAACATTAATTTTTCCTTAAGTCTCTACCCACGGCGGTGAGGTGGGCGTATGCTGCGTGTTCCTATCTTTTTCGCGAGAGACTATGAACCACAGCCGTCTGAAACACGCCGCCGCCGCCAGCCTGATGCTGTGTGGCCTGTCCTTTGTAGCCACCGGTTCCGCCTGGGCCGCCGCTGCCGGCGTCACCCTGCCAGCCGGCGTGGTCAAGGGACCGTCGGTTGAGGGCATCACCGAATACCGGTTGCCTAACGGCCTGAAAGTACTGCTGTTCCCGGACGCGTCCAAACCCACCGTCACCGTCAACGTCACCTATCTGGTCGGCTCGCGTCACGAGAACTATGGCGAGACCGGCATGGCGCACCTGCTGGAACACATGATGTTCAAGGGCTCGCCGAAGAACAAGAGCATCCCGAAAGAGTTTTCCGATCGCGGTATGGAGTTCAACGGCACCACCGCCAACGACCGCACCAATTACTACGAAGTGTTTCAGGCCAGTCCGCAGAATCTGAAGTGGGCGCTGGACATGGAAGCCGACCGCATGGTGCATTCCTTCGTCGCGCGCAAGGATCTGGATTCGGAAATGACCGTGGTCCGCAATGAATACGAGAGCGGTGAGAACAGCCCGTTCGGCGTGCTGCTGAAGCGCATGCAGAGCGTGGCCTACGACTGGCATTCGTATGGCCGTTCGACCATCGGCAACCGCAGCGATATCGAGAACGTCAAGATCGAGAATCTGCAGGCGTTCTACAAGACCTACTATCAGCCGGACAACGCGGTGCTGCTGGTGGCCGGCAAATTCGATCCGTCGCAAACGCTGGCGTGGATCAGCAAGTCGTTCGGCGCGATTCCGAAACCGAAGCGCACCTTGCCGCCATTCTGGACCGTCGAGCCGACCCAGGACGGTGAGCGCAGCTTCGTGGTGCGCCGCAAGGGTGACGTGCAGATCGTCGCGCTGGGCTACAAGATTCCAAGCGCGCTGCAGGCGGATAGCGATGCGCTCAGCTTCATGTCCGAAATCCTCGGCGACACGCCGACCGGCCGCCTGCACAAGCAGCTGGTGGAAAGCGGCAAGGCGGCGCAGGTGTTCAGCTTTGGCATGACTGGCTATGCGCCTGGCCTGCAGATCATCGGCGCGGTGGTGAAGGCCGGCCAGCCGCTGGAACCGGTGCGCGAGGCGCTGACCGAGGCGGTGGAGGGCTTCGCCAAGACGCCGCCGACCGAAGAGGAAATGGAGCGCACTCGCCGCAACTTCGCCAATGGCATCGAGAAGTCGCTCAACGATCCACAGCAGGTGGGCGTGACGCTGTCGGAAGAGATTTCGCTGGGCGACTGGCGTCTGCTGTTTGAAGGTCGCGACAAGCTGCCGACGGTGACCTCGCAGCAGGTGGCCGAAGCGGCCGCGCGCTATCTGAGGCGCGATAACCGCGTGGTGGGCGAGTTCCTGCCCGAGGATAATCCGCAGCGCGCCGAGATTCCGGCCGCGCCGACGGTGGCCGAGGTGCTGAAGGACTTCAAGGGCAAGGAAAGCGTGCTGACCTCTGAGGTGTTCGATCCGAGTCAGGACAACATCAACGCCCGCACCGAGATCAAGACCATCGGCGGCCTGAAAGTGGCGCTGCTGCCGAAGAAGAATCGCGGCGAGACGGTGGCCGTTAACCTGCAGCTCAACTGGGGCAACGAGAAGAACCTGACCGACAAGTCCCTGATCGCCAACGTCGCCAATGAGATGCTGATGCGTGGCACCAGCAAGTACACACGCGAACAGCTGGCCGACCAGTTCTCGAAACTGAAGATCAGCGGCAGCCCTTACAGCTTCGAGACCACTGGCCCTAACCTGGATGCGGCGGTGCGTCTGGTGGCGCACGTGCTGAAGGACGCCAGCTTCCCGCAGGCCGAATTCGAACAGCTGCGCCAACAGTGGATCGTCGGCCTGGAATACTCGCGCAGCGAGCCGCAGGTGCTGGCCTCGGAGGCCATCGAGCAGCACTTCAACCACTACCCGAAAGGCGACATCCGCAATTCGATGACGGTCGACGAGCAGCTGGCCGCGATCAAGGCGCTGAAGCTGGAAGACGTAGTGGCGTTCCACCGCGACTACTACGGCGCCAACCACGGCCAACTGTCCATCGTCGGTGACTTCGACAAGGCGGCCATCAGCAAGACTATCGCCGACAGTTTCGACGGCTGGAGCAGCAAGGTCGATTACGCGCCGCTGGTGAACAGCAATGTGGACAAGGCGCCGCTGCATGTGAACCTGAACGCGCCGGACAAGGAGAACGGTTTTTACACCGCGCGCGCCAACGTCGATATCAACGTCAACGACGCCGACTATCCGCTGCTGGATTTGGCCAACTACATATTCGGTGGCGGCTCGCTGAAGTCGCGCATGATGGACCGGATTCGCCAGAAAGATGGTCTGTCCTACGGCGGCGGCAGCGGCATTAGTGCCGGTGAGCTGGATCGCGCCGGCCAGTTCGGCATGAGCGCCATCGCCGCGCCGCAGAATCTGAAGAAGCTGGAGGCGGCGGTGCGCGAAGAGCTGGAGCGCGCGCTGAAGGATGGTTTCACCGAGACCGAACTGGCCGGCGCCAAATCGGGCCTGATGCAGCAGCGCTTGCAGAACCGCGCCAAGGATAGTGTGGTGGCCAATGGCTGGACGCACAATCTGTACCTGGGCCGTACCTATAGCTGGAGCAAGGAGTACGAAGCCAAGCTGCAGGCGGCCACGCTGGCGCAGGTGAATGCGGTCTTCCGCAAGTACATCGATCCGTCCAAGCTGTCGATCGCGATTGCTGGTGATGAGGCCAAAGCCAAAGCCGCGGCTAGCAAACCTTAAGCGTTGTTTTCAAGGGCGCGGCGTGTAGCACGTTTGTGTTACACACCGCGTTTTCGCATTTACACTCTGTTTTCGTTGGTGATATTTTGATAATGAAACTGCTTATCGTTTCACTCTCATCACGTAACCAACCAAAAAGGAGTTGTAATGCGTTTCTATAAAAACTGCCTGGCAGCCGCCGCCCTCGCTGCATTGTGCATCAGCGCCCACGCCGCCGTTGACACTATCTCGATCACGTCCGGCCAATTCACGCCGATCCCGCAGCCCAACACGGTCACTTTCGACAGTCCGATTCCATACGATATTTACTATTCGTCGACGGAGCTGGTCCAGGGTACTGTCCCTGGCGTGTACGTGGCGCCGCTGTATGACACCACCAAATATCTGCGTACCGTGGATACGCCGACCACCATCACCTTTAACGGCGCCGGTGCGACCTATTTCGGTTTCTACCTCGGCTCGTCCGATGTCGAAAATACCGTGACGGTGTATGGTTCCGATGGCAGCGTCACCACCTGGAACGGCCAGCAGCTGTGGGAGTTGGAGGGCGGCACCTATCAGGACAGCTTCTACGTGAACTTGTGGGCGAGCAGTGGTACCACCTTCACCGCGATTGTCTTAAGCTCGGATGTGACGCCGATGGAAACCGACAACCACGCCTACATTCTGGCGGCTGTGCCGGAGCCTGAGACCTACGCCATGCTGCTGGGCGGCCTGGCTCTGATGGGCGTGGTGGCGCGCCGTCGTCGTCGCTAAAACTTCGGCAGCTTATCCAGCGTGATCACGCGCGGGTCGTTGTAGACTTCGCGTTTGTGCGTGTTGGTGTTGTGGTGCTCACCAGTCCAGAAGTTGTCTGGATTGGTGATGCCCTCAGCGCTGGCACCGTCGTTCCACACCATGAACCACAGCCACCACTCGCCGTTTGCCACGCTCTGGCCGATGTCGGGAATGTGGCCGGTTTCGGTGAGCGCGATGGGCCGGGCGTGGCTTTGCAACTGATGGTAAGCCGCGCTGTATTTGCCGTCGTAGACGTCGTAGCCGCTGATGTCGACCACGTCGTCGCCCGGATACCAGGCCGGGTCCTGGCCATTCCATACCCAGATCAGATTATGCAGGCCGTGCGTCTCGCTCAGGCGCTGGTGCATATGGCGCCATAGCTTCAGATACGCGTCGCGGTCACGTCCCCACCAGAACCAGCCGCCGGCCGCTTCGTGCAGCGGGCGCCATAGCACCGGCACGCCGGCATCCTGCAGCTGTTTCAGCTCGACGGCGATGCGGTCGATGGCGAGGTCGATTTGCGTGTAGTCGTCGTTGGTGGGCGCGGTGTAGGGTGTCTCCTTGGTGTAGAACTTGCCGTTCCCCATGCGCCAGTGCCAGTGGAAGCTCACCAGGCCACCCTTGCGCCACCAGGCGATGGCTTCTTCGGTTTGCTGGCGGCCATCGGCTTCGGTGCTGTCGTAGTAGTTCATGAAATCGTAGCCCATCAACGCCGGGTACTTGCCGGTGTCGTTGTGCACCCGCTCGGCCATGTCGGTGCTGTCTTTCCAGGTCAGGTCGGCCTGGCCGGCGATGATGGCTTTGCCCCAGGTGGCCTGCAGGTAGTCATACACGGACTGGGTGCGGGCGTTCATCGGCGCGGCGGCGGCTTGGGCGAGCGCGAAGCTCAGGAGCAGAAGCAGGGAAGGGTATCGCATCTCCGCAATGTACCGCCGCGTGACGCGGCTTACAACCGCAGTCGTGTGTTTAGCGCTGTTGCGTGCACGTTTTGTTGTTATGTACTATCGACAGCAAACTTTCCTCCATCCTGCACGTGCTGCTGCATATGGCGCATGGCGACAGGCCGTTTACTTCCGAAGAGCTGGCCGGCTTCCTCGGCACCAATCCGGTGCTGGTGCGGCGCGTGCTCGCGGGCTTGTGTGAGCGCGGCTACGTCGGTTCCGACAAGGGCCTTGGTGGTGGTTGGAGCATCACCTGCGATCTGCGCAAGGTGACGCTGCACGACATCTACGAGGCGGTAGGGGCGCCTACCGTGTTCGCGATGGGGAACCGTGAGGAACAGCCGCAATGCCTGGTGGAGCGCGCCGTCAACGAGGCGGAAGCGCTGCTGATCTCCCGCTTTAAAAACGTGACCACAAGGGAGTACACCATGAGCACCGCTGAATTTGACGTGATGATCATCGGCGGCAGCTATGCTGGCCTGTCCGCCGCCACACAACTGGCGCGCGCAGCTGATGAAGTATCCGACCGTGCAGTGGCAAGAGGGCACGGTCGCGCAGGCGATGGCGCTGGGGGAGGAGTTTCGCGTCACGCTGGCGGATGGCAGCGCGTACGGTGCGCAGCGGCTGGTGCTGGCCACGGGCATGGTGGATGAGCTGCCGTCGATTCCCGGCCTCGCGGAGCGCTGGGGCAGCAGCGTGTTTCATTGTCCTTACTGTCACGGCTACGAGCTGAATCAGGGCCGTATCGGGGTGCTGGCGACCGGCTGCCGGATTGGGGTCAGGTGACCTTCTTCCTGAATGGCGCTTTTGAGCCGGATGCCGCGCAGTTGGCAAAGCTGGCGGCACGCGGCGTGGCGATCGAGCGCACACCGGTGCGTGCCGTCAGCGGCACAGCGGAGGTCACGCTGCAGGACGGCCGCACGCAATCGCTGGACGGCCTGTTTGTGCTGAGCCGCCTGCACAGCGCCAGCCCGCTGGCCGAAGCCTTGGGCTGCGCATTCGAGGAAGGCCCGATGGGACGTTACATCCGCACCGACATGACCAAGGCTACCAGCATCCCCGGTGTCTACGCGGCGGGTGATGCGGCGCGCATGGCCGGCAGCGTGGCGTTCGCAGTGGCGGATGGCGCCATGGCCGGTGCGGCGGCGCACCAGTCGCTGGTGTTCGGTTTGCCGCTGGCCGCCTGAGCGCGATCTGAGATAATGGCGGTTATGGACAGTCTTCGTGATGATCGCAGCGTCGCGTTTGGACGCTATCAACTCTTCCCCGAATTGCGCGTGCTGTTGCGCGATGGGGAGAAGATCGATCTCGGCCCGCGTGCCTTCGATGTGCTGCGGATGCTGGTGGAGGCCAATGGCAAGGTGGTCGGCAAGGATGAGTTAATCGCCACCGTCTGGGGCGGCGTCATCGTCGAGGAAAACAATCTGCAGGCGCAGATGTCCGCCATCCGCCGCGCGCTGGGCGCGGACCGCGACATGATCGCCACCGAGTTTGGACGCGGTTACAGCCTGTCGGTGAGCCGCAATGCGCCGGCCCCGGTGGCCGCTTCGCCGGCCTTTCCGCATCCATTGACACCGCTGGTAGGCCGCGCCGCCGAGCTGGATGATGTGCTGCGGTTGATCGCGGAGCAGCGCTTCGTTACGCTGGCCGGTCCCGGCGGCATTGGCAAGACGCGGCTGGCGATCGAAGCCGGCCATCATCTGCGCGGCACATTTGCCGATGGCGTGTACATGGCGGAGATGGCGAAGATCGCGGAGAGTGATCTGGTGCGACCGGCGATTGAGCAATGCCTGCAACTGCCGTACGTGCAACTGCGCGACAAACATCTGCTGCTGGTGATCGACAATGGCGAGCATCTGGCGGACGCGGTGGCGGAAGTGGTGGAGACCTTGCTGAACCACGGCCCTGGCTTGCGCATTCTGGTGACCGCACAGGAGCCGCTGGATGGCGCCGGCGAGCATGTCTACCGACTGGCGCCGCTGGCGGTGCCGCCGGCCGACACGCACACCGCAGAGCAAGCACTGACGCATGCGGCGGTGCGGTTGTTCGTGGAGCGGGTGGCAGCCGGCCTGCATCAATTTGCGCTGGATGATGCCGCAGCCGCCACGGTCAGCGCGATCTGTCGTCAGCTGGATGGTTTGCCATTGGCGCTGGAACTGGCCGCCGCGCGCGTGCCGGTGCTGGGCATACAGGGCGTACTGGCCGGACTGACGGATCGCTTCAAGCTGCTGACGGCGGGTCGCCGCACCGCGCTGCCGCGTCAACGCACGCTGCGCGCCGCGGTGGACTGGAGCCATAATCTGTTGGATGAGGAGGAGCGCAAGCTGTTCCGCCGTCTGTCCGCGTTTGCCGCCGAATTCACCGCCGACGCGGCGCATCATGTGGGCGCGCCGGAGCAGGAGTCATGGCATACCATCGATCTGCTCAGCGCCCTGGTGTCCAAATCGCTGCTGCAGTCGGAGTTGGGCGGCGCCACGCCGCGCTACCGCTTCCTGGAGACGATACGCTTTTACGCCATGGAGAAACTGGCCGACAGCGGCGAAGTGGCGCTGACGGCGCAGCGTCATGCCGCGTTCTTCGCGCAGGTGGCGCAGCGCGCGTCCGGGGACTGGACCGAGTTGCCGACCCAGGTGTGGCGCCGCACCTACCAGGCCGACATCGATGACATCCGCAGCGCGCTGGATTGGGCGTTCGCGCCGGATGGCGACGAACAGACCGGCATCGACATCCTCACGCACGCGGCGCCGTTCTGGAATCAGCTGTCGCTGCACGGCGAATGCCAGCGGCGCCTGACGCTGATCCTCAACGGCAGCGTGAGCATCCAGGCCAGACAGGAGATGATGCTGCAGGCTTCCTACGGCACCTCATTGGCATGGGCGCGCGGGCCGGTGGCGGAAACCGGCAAAGCCTGGACCCGCGCGCTCGATCTGGCGCATCAGCTGGACGATCTGGAAACTCGCTTGCGCGCCCACTACGGACTGTGGCTGTACGCCTTGCGTTGCGACCGGTACCAGGAATCGCTGTCGCAGGCCAGGCAATTGACCGCGCTGGCGCGGCAGATCGGGGATGAGGACACGGTGATCACCGGCGAGCGGCTGGCTGGCGTGTCGCTGTACTTCCTTGGCGATTGTGCCGAGGCGCGGCGTTTGATCGAGATGTCGCTGCGCTGGTATGAGCGCGGCCGTTCGGCGCAGACCTTCCTGTTCGGCATGGACCAATACGCGGCGGCGCAGACTTACATTGCGCGCGTGCTGTGGTTTGAAGGTTTTACCGGCGACGCCTTGGAAGCCGCGATTGCCGCCGTGGCGCGGGCACGCGCCATCGATCACGCCTGTTCGCTGTGCTGCGCGCTGGCGGAGGGCTGGTGTTTGGTGCATGCGCTGAACGGCGACGATGAAGCCGTCGCGCAAGCTAGCGCCACGCTGATACGCACGGCGGACCAGCATGGCCTGGGCTTCTGGCGCAGCTACGGCGAGATGTTTGAACGCTGGCTGGAGGCCCGGCGGCACGACCCGCTAGCTGCGGCCGCGCTGCTGGACCGCCTGGCCCATTCAGGTGCGCCGCCGGGCCTGAACGGTTAAGGCGATGGCGGCCAGCGCGATACCCAGCGCCGACACGCCGCTCCAGCCCAGCGTCTTCCACGCCAGCGAGGCGCAGGCCGAACCGGCGGCGCCGCCGAGGAACATGCCGCCCATCAGAATCGCGTTCAGGCGGTTGCGCGCTTCCGGGCGCAGCGCCTGGATGATGTGCTGATTCGAGACCTGCGCGCTTTGCGCGCCGAAGTCCAACGCCACGATGCCGACCACCAGCCCGGCGATCATGCCCCACATGCCCAGCACCAGCCACGATACCACCATGACGAAGCAGGCGAATTTGATGACGACGTGCGGGCCGCGTTGGTCCGATACTTTGCCGGCGATCGGCGCGAACAGCACGCCGGCCGCACCGACCAGGCCAAACAGTCCCGCCACCTGCGCGCTGAGATGGTATTCGGCATCGAGGTAGAGGGCCAGCGTGGTCCACAGCGCGCTGAAGGAAGCGAACACGCACGCCTGGGTGATGGTGGCACGGCGCAGTTCCGGCAAGTCGCGCCAGAAGCCGAACAGGGATTTGATCAGCGTTGCATAGCTGGTGTGCGCCTTGGGCTGGCTGCGTGGCAGCAGCAGCGCCAGAATGGTCCACATCACCACCGCCATCGCCAGGCCGACCCAGAACATGGCGCGCCAGCCGTAGCGTTCACCGATGGCGCCGGCCAGCACGCGGCCCAGCAGTATGCCGCACAGCAGGCCGCTCATCACGGTGCCGATGGTGGCGCCGCGCCGGCTTGGTTCTGACAGTTCGGCCGCAAACGGCAGGATCTGCTGGGTGACGCTGGCGGTCACGCCCAGCACGATCGAGGCGGCGACAATCGACCACGCGTCCGGCGCCAAGGCGACGCCGATCAGCGATACCGACAGCGCGGCAAACTGGGTCAGGATCAGGCGCTTGCGCTCGATGCGGTCACCCAGCGGCACCAGGAACAGCAGGCCCAGTGCGTAACCCAGCTGGGTGGCGGTCGGCACCAGGCCGATGATGGATTCCTGGCCGGGAAAGGCCGCTTCCATGATGACCAGCATCGGCTGGTTGTAGTAGATGTTGGCGACAGCGACACCGCAGGCGATGGCCATGATCAGCGTCATGCCGAAGCTGAGCGAGGTGGCGGGCAGCAGTCTGCCGGCCGTTGGCTGTGAGGGATGCAAGGACTTCTCCGGTTTTTACTGAAGCGGGATTGTCCGGCAGTGCGAGCGGAAAGTCTTTGGGGCGGATTTTCAGAGGTCTGAAACGATGGCCGGCATGGCGGCGCGCATGTTGTCGATAAAGCAGCGCAAGCGCGCCGGATAGTGCGGCGCATGCGGATAGGCGAGGTACAGCGGCAGCGGCGCGGCTTGCCATTCCGGCACGATGTGCAGCAGGCTGCCGTTGGCCAGTTCGTCGCGCAGCGCCCAGGCGGAGGCCACGCACACGCCCAGTCCCGCCACAGCGGCGTTGCGCACCGCGTACAGGCCGTCGGTGCTCATGCGCGGCTGGATGGCGAGTTGGTGGCTGCGGCCATCGGCGTGTCGCAGCGTGATCTGGTTGCGGTAGAAGGTGCGCAGGGCCAGCCAGGGCAGGGCGGCCAGCTGTTCGGGATGCGTGGGCGGCTCCGCGCTTGCCCCCGCCACCGCCAGCAGCGATGGCGCGGCCACGGCGATGCGCGGCACGTCGGCCAGTTTGATGGCGATCACCGATGGGTCGCTGATTTCGCCCACGTGGATGGCGCAGTCGATGTTTTCGCCGATGAAGTCGGGCGCGCGGTCGTGCAGCAGCCATTCGACCGATACGCGTGGATAGCGGCGCAGGAAGTCGTTCAGTGGCGCGATCAGTTGCTGCTGGCCGAAGGCGTGTGGCGCGACGATGCGCAGCAGGCCGGCCGGCTCTTCGCGTGCGCCTTGTGCCTCGGTGGCCAGCGCGCTCCAGTGCGACAGCAATTCGCGCGCGTGGGCCAGGCAGCGTTCGCCGTCCTCGGTCAGCTGCATGGCGTGGGTGGAGCGCTGCAGCAGGCGCAGGCCCAGCATGCGTTCCAGTGCTTGCAGGCGGCGGCTGATGGTGGGCTGTGTGGTGCCCAGTTGCGCGGCGGCGGCGGACAGGCTGCCCGCTTCGACGATGCGAACGAAGGTCTGCATCAATTCGATGCGGTCGGCGTTGGTGGTGGTGCTCATACGTCGAGCGTATAACAATTGTGCGTGGCGGTCCACTACCGGTGCCGGCGCGGGCGGCGCATACTGGCTGGCTTACAGTATCGGAGGTGTGCAATGAAAGTCAGTTTTATCGGAATTGGCGCCATGGGCGCGGCGATGGTACCTAATCTGGTGCGGGCGGGGCACAGCGTCAGCGTGTGGAATCGCAATCGGGAGGCGGCGCAGGCAATCGAGGGTGTGACGGTGCTGGACTCGCCGGCGCAGGCGTTCGAGGCGGATGTGGTGATGACCATGCTGGCCAACGACGAGGCGGTGCGCAGTGTGATTCTGGACAGCGGCGTGTTGGCGGGCGCCAGCAAGGCGTGCGTGCACGTGATGATGGCGACGATTTCGCTGGCGCTGGTGGACGAGCTGGCGGCGCGGCATCGCGAGGCCGGCGTGGCGTTTGTGTCGGCGCCGGTGTTTGGTGTGCCGGCGGTGGCAGCGGCGGCGCAGCTGAACGTGCTGGCGGCGGGCGATGCGCAAGCCATCGCGCGCGTGCAGCCGTTGCTGGATGCGATCGGCCGCAAGACCTGGCTGCTGGGCGATGATCCGAAGCGCGCCAATGTGGTCAAGATCTCCGGCAATATGATGATCGCGCAGGCTTTCACGGCCATGGGCGAGGCGGCGCATCTGGGCGAAAGTTACGGCGTGTCGGCGGCGGATTTGCTGGAGGTGCTGACCAACACGATCTTCGCCAGTCCAAGCTATCAGCGTTATGGCGGCTTTATTGCGACCAATACCTTTGAGCCGGGCTTCCGGCTGCCGCTGGGGCTCAAGGATGTGAACCTGGCGCTGTCGGCCGCCGAGGCCAAGGGCGCGCTGCTGCCGGTGGCCGAGCAGGTGCGCGAGAACATGCACGAAGCGCTGGCGCAGGGCTTGCAGGATCGCGACTGGTCGGTGGCCGCGACCATCCGGCGCAAGCGCTAGGGACGCGCTTTGCGCAGCACGCCTTGCTTGTGCTCGGGGAGGTGTGCGGCGGGATCTTGTGCCGGATCGAACACGTAGTGCTGGAAGATCGTGCCCCAGGCCGCGCGTACTTCCGGCGGCTGGTGCTTCATCGCTTTCAGCGTGGCGACCAGCGCGTCGAACGTGGTGCCGGCATCGGCGGCCGGCTGCTCGTTCTTCCACCAGTAGTTGACCATCATGTTGAGGATGCCGTTGGACTGCACGTGATGCCACCACAGCGTGGGGATGTACAGCGCGTCGCCGGGACGCAGGTCGGCCACCAGCGCGTGCTGCATCGCCTCGCGGAAGCGTGGATGGCGCTCGTAGTCGGGCGCGCTGAAATTCACCATGCTGATAGGCGTCGGTGTGGGCGCGAAGTCCAGCGGGCCGATATACAGATTGTCCACCTGCTCGGGCGGGAACAGCGTGAAGCGCCGCTTGCCGCTGACCACGCAGGCCAGATTGTATGACTCGTCGAAATGCGCCGGCGTGGTGATGGTGTTCCCCAGCCACAGGCGCGGACGTACCGATGGCGGCAGCGCCGGCGCCACATTGTGCGCGGCGAAGCCGGGCAGGCAGTCGTCCACCAGCGCGCTTTGCACCGCTACCGCCGGCGGCTCGGCAAACTGCGAATAGCGCGCCAGCTGTTCGATCACGCGTGCCAGCGGCACCTTGTTGCGGACGAAGTTGAAGCCATCCATGTCCGGCTTGTAGAACAGCCGTCCGCGCTCGGCCGGCGGCGTCATCACCGCATCCACCTCCACGCCGCTGGCAAAGCCCAGCAGGTATTCGCACAGCGCTTCCGGTGAATGCGTAGCGCGCTGCACCACTGGCCAATGGCGCACGAAGTCGCGCAGGATGGCGGGCTGGTAGCTGCCCGCTACTTCGCTAAAGAAGCTGGCCGGGTCGAGATCGTGGTATTCGTTCATGAACCGTATCATGGCATAAAAAAACCCGCCAGGGCCGGGAGTGCCGTGGCGGGTAACAGACTACACAATGAAGCTTAGTACTTCATATGCAGACCGGCGTAGTACTGCGCGCCGTTGGCATAGAAGCGTGCCGGCTGATCCTTGTTGTAGATGTAGTTCTTCAGGATCGGGTTGTTCAGATTCTGGCCGCTGATGGTCAGGGTCAGGTTCTTGTTGATGTTGTAGTTGAACGATGCCGACAGCGTGCCGGTGGCAGCCTGGTACAGTGGCGTGCCGCGGTCCTGCGCCGCCAGGAAGTCCGAACGCCAGGCGTAGCTGATGCGCGCATTGAACGTGTCGTTTTCGAAGAAGATGCCGCCATTGGCGGTGGTCTTCGAAGCGCCCAGCATGTCGCATGGATCGCCGGAGGTCGCGGTCTGCATCGCAGGGCAGGAGCCGAAGTCCAGATGCGAATCGGTCAGCGTGACGTTGCCGTCGATGCCGAAGCCGCCGCCCACCGGTACCTGTGCCGCCAGTTCCAGACCTTTCACCTTGGCGCCGACGTTGATCGGCGAGGTGATGGTGTAGTTCGCGAACACCGCTTTGTTTTGCTCTTGCGAAGCGCGGGTGTCGAGGAACTCGCCGTTGCTGGTGCCGTAGCCCACATAGTCCTTCAGGTCCATGTAGAACACGCCGGCCGACAGCAGGGCGCGCGGTGCGAAGTACCATTGCAGCGAGGCGTCCAGGTTGGTGGACTTGACAGGCTTCAGGTGCGCATTGCCGCCGTTGCCGGTGTGGGTTTCGTCGGTCAGCAGCACCGCGCCGCCCAATGCGCCGTAGTCGGGACGGGTCATGGTGCGCGAGATGCCGAGGCGGCCCACCAGATCCGAACGCAGGTCGAACTTGAAGTTCGCGCTAGGCAGCGGGATGGTGCTGTTGTTGTCGGTCGAGGTCTGATAGACATAACCGCCCCATGGATAGGCAGGCAGCGTTTGGCCGGCCGGCTGGTTCGGCAGGATCTGGTAGCCGTTCGAGGTGCCTTCGGTACGCACGATGCGCAGGCCGACGTTACCGCTCCAGCCTTCGCCTTCCAGTTCACCCTGGACGTAGATCGCCTTGGTGTTTTCCTTCAGGTCGAACATGTCCTGGTAGTAGGTGCGGCTGACGTCACGGTTGGAGTGCAGATTGCCCCAGGCTTGCAGGACGGCCGGGTCCAGCATCCAGACGTTTTTCGGGAAGTCGCCACCAAGGTCGCTACCGAAGTTGCCTGGGTAGGTGGTGCCGTTCCAGGCCGGGTTGGTGGTGCTGCCGCCTACGTCGGTGTTGGACCAGTTAGGACCCTGCGCCACTTCGAAGTTGGAGCGGGTGTGATGGGTGCCGCGAATACCGAACTTGATCTCGCGCAGCGGGCCGGCGTCGATCTGGAAGGCGGCGTCGATCTGGCCGTAGCTTTCTTTGTCGTCGGTGGTGGCTGGCGATACGCCGAAGATCCAGTCCAGCGGCGTGCCGGTGAAGACGGCGGTATTAATGCTCGGGAATTTGACGGTGGCCGGCGAACCCATGCCGTTCAGCTGATAGCTGGCGCCGGAGTTGTTGACGTCACCTTCAAACACGCCCTGGCTCGGGGTCACACCCTTGCCCTTGGTGCTGCCGATCTTGCCGGTGACGGTCAGCTTGTCGGTCGGACGCCATTTGCCGTCGATGTCGAAGAATTCGCTCTGCGCGTAAGCGCCTTCACGCACGATGTTGTCGACGATGCCGTAACGCAGCGGCGTGGCGGCGGTGCCCTTGTTGGTGAACGAGGCCGACACCAGCGTGCCGTTGCGGATTACATAGCCTGGATCAGGCGCGACGCCGGCACCCAGCATGCCCGAGCCGTTCATGTCGGTCATGTAGTTGGTGTTGTAGTTCGATGCGTCCAGCTTGGAGCGGAAGTAGGTCGCTTCCAGCGAGAAGTCGCGGCTAGGCTTGAACTGCAGGTCGATCAGACCGCCCTTGCGCTTGCGCTCCTGCTGGAACAGCGAGGAACCGATCAGGCGCGGATACCAGACGTTGGCCAGGTCAGGATTGGTCTTGACGGCGGCGTTGGTCGGCGACACCTGGGTCCATTGCAGCAGCTCCTGGCCGTCGCGGCGCAGCGAGCGCTTTTCCGAGAACGCTTGCACCATCAGGCCCAGCGTGCCGGATTCGTTCTTCCAGTTGAACAGGCCACTGAATTGCGGATCGGTTTTTTCCGGCAGCGTGGCGTACACCGCCTGCACCGTGGCTTCCATCGAAATCGCGTTCTTGAAGTCGAGCGGATGACGGGTCTTGATGTCGATGGTGCCACTCGAACCGCCTTCGATCTGGTCGGCGGTTGGCGCTTTGTAGACCACCACCTGGCCGACGATTTCGGACGGCAGCAGCGAGTAGGAAGCGGAACGGCCAACGGCGCCGCCCACCTGGTCCAGCACGAACCAGTCGCCGGACGATACGGCGTGGCCGTTGATCAGGGTCTGGGTCAGCGAAGGGGCGGTGCCGCGCATCGAGACGCGGTCGTTTTCATCGAAGCCGCCCGAGCCCGCGCCCGAGGTGGAGATGTTCACGCCCGGTACGCGCTGCAGCGAGTCGGCCACGTTCTTGTCTGGCATTTTGCCGACATCTTCCGCAGTAATCACGTCGACGTTGCTGGACGCATTGCGCTTCACCGACAGCGACTGCTGCAGCGAACCGCGAATGCCGCTCACGATCACGGTATCCGGTTCGGTCGTGGTAGCGGCTTGCTGCGCCTGGGCGTTCATCGCGACGCTCAGCGTCAGGATGGCTGCCGCAGTCGCGATGGGCGTCAGTTTGGACATCTTGATGTTATTCGAGTTGTGATTCATGT
Organism: Duganella guangzhouensis; assembly: GCF_009674535.1. Lineage (GTDB taxonomy): Bacteria > Pseudomonadota > Gammaproteobacteria > Burkholderiales > Burkholderiaceae_D > Rugamonas > Rugamonas guangzhouensis. The sequence continues at coordinate 21,239 of NZ_WKJK01000007.1, read as the reverse complement.
TCCCTCCCGTTGATAGAAGGCTCCGCCGAGCCTGCCGATTGTTGATGTGATTCTTTACTTGTTTTTACATCCAAAAACCAATCCAACGCCAATATACCCGGCTTTCAATACCAGATCACTACCACTTTGGAATTCTTTTTTGTTATGTTGTATGTAACCTACAAAGTATCTTTTCAGCAATTGCGCAATACCGGATAGATAGTGGTATGGAAACCGTTGTGCGTCTTTGCAACAGAAAGAAAGCCTTTATCTATAAGGCTTTGTACAGATCGAGGAAAAATTTTTCGGATCGGCGAAGAGCCGGTGGTGGTGGGCTGGTATTTTGTTGGTATTATCGACGAACAAACACGGAGAGGACGTCTTCATCGTTATGAAACACGATCAAACGACACCACTGGTACACATCCGACAGCACCTCAATGAGACCAGTAATCTGCCCCTGTACCAGCGGCTGCAGCGCGCGCTGCGCTCGGCCATCGAGCTGCATTTGCTGGAGCCGGAGGATGCGCTGCCGGCCGAACGTCAGCTGGCGGCGGACCTGGATATCTCGCGCATCACGGTGCGCAAGGCGATTGATGGACTGGTCGAGGAGGGCGTGCTGGTAAGGCGGCCCGGCTCCGGTAATTTCATCAACACGCGCATCGAAAAGAACTTCGCCAAGCTGACGTCCTTTTCCGAGGACATGCGGGCGCGTGGCCGCGTGCCGCGCAGCGTGTGGCTGAAGCGCTCGGAGGGCACGGTAACGCCGGACGAGGCGATGCGCTTGCGTTTGAGTCCCGGCTCCAAGGTGTACCGCTTCAACCGCATGCGCTATGCGGACGAGGTGCCGATGTGTCTTGAGTACGCGACCATCGTGGCGTCGTGCCTGCCGTCGCTGGAGGCGGTGGATCACTCGATGTACGAAGCGCTGGAACGATCCGGCAACCGCCCGGTGCGTGCGCTGCAGCGTTTGTCGGCGTTGCTGCTGAATGCGGAACAGGCCAAGCTGCTGGAGGCGAAGGAGGGCGATGCCGGCCTCGCCGTCGAGCGGCTGGGATTTTTGCGCGACGGACGGGCGGTGGAATTCTGCCGTTCCTACTTCCGTGGCGATATGTATGACTTTGTGGCGGAACTGAATGCGAGCTAACTTTTTAATGGCCGCCGCGCTGGCGGCCGCACTGCCTGCCGGCGCGACGGAAGTCGTCGGCTACTATCCGGGCTGGAAGCACCAGAGCTATCCGGTGTCCTCGGTGGATGCCAGCAAGCTGACCATGGCGCTGTATGCGTTTGTGGACCTGTGCTGGGACGGCAAGCATGGCAATGCCGATCCATCGGTGAACAAGGTGGAGCCGTGCCAGGATGCGCGCAACGGCGCGCTGGCCTGGCGCAATGAGGCGGAGGATGGCGCCAATCTGCGCGCGCTGGTGGCGCTGAAGCGGCAGCATCCGCAATTCAAGGTGGTGATTTCGGTCGGCGGGTGGGACTGGTCGAATCGCTTCTCTAACGTGGCGGCATCGGCGCCGGCGCGCGCCAACTTCATCGCCTCGTCGTTGCAGACCATGCGTCGCTATGGACTGGATGGCGTCGACCTCGATTGGGAGTTCCCTGGCGAGGTGGGCGTGCCTTGCGTGGCGGGTGAAGTGTGTGCGCGGCCGGAGGACCGGCAGAACTTCATCACCTGGGCGCGCGAGCTGCGCACAGCTTTCGATGCAGCCGGCAAGCAGGATGGCAAGCGTTACAGCATCACCATTGCCGCCGGCGGCAACGCCAGTTACACCGGCGACGGCGTGTGGGTGAAGCAGCTGGCGCAAAGCCTGGACTGGATCAACCTGATGGCCTACGACTATCACGCGCCATGGGAGAAGAGCAGCAATCACCACGCGGCGCTGTACGACGACGTCACCGGTTCGGTGCAGCGCTATCTGCATGCCGGCGTGGCGCCGCAACAGCTGGTGCTAGGCGTGCCGTTCTACGGTTATGGATGGAAGGGCTGTCCGCCCGGTCCGAATGGCGATGGCTTGCGCCAGCCTTGCGAAAGCGGCGTGACCGATGGCGTCAACGGCAGCAATTCATACAGTTACGGTATGGTGCTGCAGCGCGGCGACGGCTACCGGCGCTATCGCGATGCGGCCGCCCATGCGCCCTACATGTACAACGCGGCGGAGCGGGTGTGGATCGCGTATGAAGATCCGCAGTCGCTGCGGGAGAAGGCGGCTTACATCAAGCAGCAGGGCTTGCGCGGCGCGATGTTCTGGGAACTGAGTGTGGACGACGAGCGGCGGCAGATGCTGAACACCTTGTCGGAAGCCATGCGGCCATAAAAAAAGCCGGCTTGGAGCCGGCTTTCTGTATTACTTCGCTTCAGCGGCAGCGACCTTGGGGCCGGTCGCGTACATGATCCAGTAGCGCGCCAGGTCGCTACGGCCATCGTTGCCGGTGATGGTCTTCAGTACTTCCACCGCCTCGTCCTTTTTGCCGGCCATGACCAGGGCATAGCCCAGGCGCAGCTTGGCGTCTTCAGGATTCTTGGACACGCCTTTGGCGATACCTTGCTTCATCAGGTCGATGCCCTTGTCGAACTGGCCCAGGGTGACGTAGTTGTAGCCCAGGTTGACCAGACCAACGCCGTCTTTCGACTTCTGCGCTGCAGGGATGCCGCTGTCGATGTTTTTCGCATCGTCAGCCGCGCCCTTGTTGGCGCTGGCTTTGATTTTTTCCAGTGCGGCTTTGTCCTTGCCGGCCGGGATGCCGTTCGGGTAGCCCTTGTCCATGGCGATCTTGGCTTCGGTGAAGAAGCCGCCCAGCACGGCCAGTTCGGCTTGTTCCGCGTAGTCTTCAGGCTCCATCTTGCCAGGTGCTGCCACGGCCTTGATACGTACCACGTCCAGATCCAGACGCTGCGCGGCGTAGCCTTTTTTGCCGCGCGTGCGGTTCAGCAGGTCGTTCCAGTAGTCTTCGGTCGGGTAGTAGCGAGTCAGCTCTTCCACCGCCTGCAGATACAGGTCGTTTTCCTTGGTCTTGATGGCGACGTTACCCAGCAGGAGCAAGGTGTCTTTCGGTGGCGTGGCGTTGGCTGCTTTGGCGGCTTCGATATCCTTCAGCACTTCGGTCTTGGTGGTGGCGAAGTCGTTTTTCAGGAAGTAGGCGCGCAGCAGGAACGGATGGAACTTGGCCTTGTCGCCGGTTTCGGCGGCGTACTTGTCGAACCAGACGATGGCCTGGTCGAAGTTTTTCAGGCTGCTGTAGTAGATGTTGGCGGTGGCTTCGATGAAGCGCGCTTTTTCTTCTGGCTTCAGGTGGCCCGAATCGATGATCGCTTGCAGTTCCTTGACGCTGGCTTCATCGTTGCCCTGAGCTTGGGCCAGTTGCAGGCGCATGCGGTGCAGGATGAAGTCTTCGTACGAGGTGATGTTAGGCATTGCCGCGGCTTGGTCGATGCGGCTCTGGAACTCGGCGTAGTTTTTGGCGTCCAGCAGTGGCTTGATCTGTGCCGGGTCGATCAGTTTATAGATCTCTGGGCGGACGGTGTCTTTCGGCGGTTCCACTTTCTTTTCTTCCGCAGCTTGAACCGGGGCCAGGCCCATGATGGCCGGCGCGGCGTTCAGGCCAACGGCGGCCAGGAGCAGACTAATACGAGCAAAACGAATGTGGGACATTGGTTATCCTTCAATCAGACAATTAGGAATGTAAACCCGCGTATTGTTACACAAAACCGGTTCGAATTCCGAATTCAACCGTGTTGCAGTGCACCGTCCAGCGTGACGACGGTGCGCGGGCGCGCGGCCATCGGGATGATCTGCGACAGCACGGCCACCGGAATCGCGCACAGCATGACCCAGATGAAGAAGTGCTGGTAGCCGAGCGCGATCTGGATATCGCCGCTGAATAGCTTGAACAGCACGAAGCCAAGCTGCATGATGCCGGTGGCGAAGGCGTAGTGCGCGGTCTGGTATTTGCCCGGCGCGACCACCTGCATCATGTACAAAATCAGGCCGACGAAGCCGAAGCCATAGCCGAACATTTCGACGCTGAGCGCTGCGCTGATGACGGCGAGGTCGGTGGGCTGGTAGTGCGACAGCAGGTAGAACGCCAGATTGGGCAGGTTGACCGCGAGGATCAGCCACAGAATGGCGCGCTTGAGGCTCAGCCACGAGGTGAAGTAGCCGCCGGCGATGGAGCCGACCAGGAAGGCCACGGTGCCGACGGTGCCATACACCGCGCCCACTTCGGCGGTGCTCAAACCCAGGCCGCCCAGCGCGCGCGCTTCGCGCAGAAACAGCGGGCCAATCGACTGCACCTGCGCCTCGCCGGCGCGGAACAGGATGATGAATACGATCGAAACCCAGATGCCTGGCTTGCGGAAGAATTCAACAATCACCTCCCACAGCGTGCGGGCGATGGCGGCGGCGTTGGTATCGGCGCTGACGGTGTTTTTGGCCAGCGGCAGCGACCAGCTGTTGTACAGTCCCAGCACGATCATCATGCCGCCCAGGATGCAGAAGCAGATGCTCCAGGCGGTGACCACGCCAACGGTTTTTTCCAGATGGCCGGCCAGCAGCAGCAGAGCGCCGGTGGTGAAGAATTTGGCGGCGTTGAAGAAGGTGCCGGTCCAGCCGGCGTACTGCGCCTGGCCTTTTTCATCCAGGCTGGTGATGTACAGGCCATCGCAGGCGATATCGTGGGTGGCGGCCGAGATGCCGACCAGCGCCAGCATCGCCATGCTGGCGGCGAACCAGAACGGCGCCTGCAATGCCAAGGCGACGCCGCCCAGGCATAAGCCGCCGAAGATCTGGAAGAAGGTGACCACCAGTTTTTTGCTGGGTGCCAGTTCCAGGAAGGGGCTCCACAGCGGCTTGAAGACCCAGGCAAATCCGATCAGGCCAGTCCAGTGATTCAGCTCGTCGTTGGGGACGCCCATGCTCTTCAACATCTGGTTGGCGACGATGGCCACGGCGAAGAAGGGTAGCCCCTGCGCCAGATACAGGGTGGGCACCCAGAGTTTCGGATTGCGGATGGAGGTCATGGTGGTCTCGTTATTGGATGAAGCCTGGAACCGGTGCGATGCCGGTGGCTTGCAGTTCGCCCGACAGCCAGGCGTTGATGGCGTCCAGCGCCGGCTGGGCGAAGCCGTAGGTCAGCAGCGCCGGCGCCTGGATGTCCAGCGCCTGATACGGATTCCACAGCGCCAGATGCAGGTCGGGACGCCAGTTGCTGCGCGCATGCTCGCCGTAGCGCATGCGCGAGGTGGAGGCCAGCATGGTGTAGCGGCCGTCCCGCGGCAACGCGGCCCAGTCGAAGCTATTGGCGTCGGCGAAGGTGATCAGTTCGACGTCATACAGCTTGCCGAGTGACGCGGCCACCACGGCGGCCGGCACGCCGGCTTCCGAGACGCCGTCGCTGACCACGTCCTGACGCGCTACCAGGCGCACCTTGGCGCCGGCTGCGGGAGGTTGCGGCGCGCGGCCGTTGGCGCTGTAGGCGGTCAGCGCGCGACGCCAGCCTTCGGCCATGATGACGCGGTCGGCGGCATCTTCCTTGTACGAGCGTGGCTTGCATGGATAGGCGCGCGCCAGCGCGGACAGACGGTCGAGGCGAGTCTGGATTTCGGCTTGCGACAGCTCGCCGGCGGCGATGGCGTTGGCGATCGCGTCCAGCGTTTCGTTTTGCGTTTCGGTGGTGCCGAGCGCCATCACCATGTCGGCGCCGGCGGTCAGCGCGCGCACGGCGGCGTTGCCGACGCCGTAGCGGCCGGCGATGGCGTGCATGTCCATGCCGTCGGTGATGACAATGCCCTGGTACTGCCATTCATCGCGCAGCAGGCCGGTGAGGATGCGGCGCGACATGGTGGCCGGGTTGTCGGCGTCCAGCGTCGGGTAGACGATGTGCGCGGTCATCATGGCCGGCGCGGCTGCGGAGGCGATACGGAACGGCGCCAACTCCAGCTGCTGCAGCTGTTCCACCGGCTTGTCGACGGTGGGTAGGTCGCGGTGCGAATCGACGTTGGTGTCGCCGTGGCCGGGGAAGTGCTTGACGCAGCAGGCCACGCCCTCGGCATGGCTGCCGGCCATCCACGCCATCGCCAGTTCGGCGGCGCGTTGCGGTTCGGCGCCGAAGGAGCGTTCGGCGATCACCGGATTGTGCGGGTTGTTGTTCAGGTCCAGCACCGGCGCGAAGTTCCAGTTGAAGCCCAGCGACTTGACGGCGCGCGCCACGGCGGCGCCGGTGCGGTAGGCCAGATCGGTGTCGTTGGCGGCGCCCAGGCCCATCGCGGCCGGCGGTGCCGGCACCCAGGTCGAGCGCACCACGGCGCCGCCTTCCTGGTCGATGGCGATCAGCGCGTCCGGCCCCATCGCCGCGCGCAGGTCGGCGGTGAGGCGCGCCAGCTGTTCGGCGTCGGTCATATTGCCGCGGAACAGACAGACCGCGCGGATGCCGTTCGCGCGCAGGAAGTCGGCGGTGGCCGCGTCCAGCACGGTGCCGGGGAAGCGGATCATGATCAGCTGGCCGGCGATTTTTCTGAGATCGTTATGGGTGCTCATTGCAGTGCTCCGTGCATGGACGCGCACCGCCGGCGCCGCTGCGCGAACGACGGCGCGGGCCGGGTGTATCAGTTGGTCTTGGTGACTTTGCTCAGGTGGCGAGGCTGGTCCGGGTCCATGCCGCGCGCCGCCGACAGCTCGGCCGCCATCTTGTAGAACGCCTGAATGGCGACGATGGGGTCAAGGTCCGGCGTGGCAGCCACCGGCAAGGTCAGATCGCGCTCGGCGACGTCGGCCGGTGCCGCCAGCAGCACGTGCGCGCCACGGCCGCGCATCTCGCTGGCCAGCGCCAGCAAGCTGGCTTGGGTCGGGCCACGGGTGGCGAAGATCACCAGCGGATAGCCTTCCTCGATCAGCGCCATCGGGCCGTGCTTGATTTCGGCGCCGCTGAAGGCTTCCGCTTGCAGCGCCGAGGTCTCCTTGAATTTGAGCGAGGCTTCCAGCGCGACCGGGAAGCTGATGCCGCGTCCCACCACCATGATGTTACGGGCCGGTGTCAGCACTTCGACCGCCTTCGACCAGTCTTCGGCGGTGGCGGCGCGCAGCGATTCGGGCAGCGCTTCCAGGCCGGCCAGCAGCTCGGGATCGTTCTGCCACGCGGCCACCAGGCGCGCACTGGCCACCAGGCTGGTGATGAAGCTCTTGGTGGCGGCCACGCTCTGCTCTTTACCGGCGCGCAGTGGCATCGACCATTCGGCGGCGTGCGCCAGCGGCGAATCGATGTCGTTGACCAGTGCGATGGTGGTGGCGCCGCCGTCGCGGAAGTAACGGATCGGTTCCACCACGTCCGGGCTCTGGCCGGATTGCGAGATCGAGATCGCTAGCGTGTCGCGCGTGATCAGCGGCGATTTGTTCAGCGTCACCAGCGACATCGGCAGCGAGGCCACTACGCGACCGAGGCGCGCCATGATCAGGTAGGCGGCGTAGGCGCAGGCGTGGTCGGAGCTGCCGCGCGCGATGGTCAGCGCGGTGGAGAACGAGGTGCTCCTCAAATGGCGGCCCAGTTCCGCATAGCGGTCGGCGTCATGGGCCAGTTGGCCGGCGACGCAATCGGCGGCGGACAGGGCTTCTTTCAACATCATTGAGGTCACAACAATTCTCCTTCGATATAGACGGCTTTGAGGTTCAGGTCACGGTCGAGCACCACGAAGTCGGCAAAGGCGCCGGGGGCCAGGCGGCCCCGCTCGGAGAGGCCGAGATAATCGGCCGCATAGGTTGAGACCCGCGCCGAGGCGTCCGCCAGATCGAGGCCGAGTCCGACCAGGTTGCGCAGCGCCTGGTCCATGGTGAGGGTGCTGCCGGCCAGCGTGCCGTCGGGCAGACGCACGCCGCCCATGCACTTCATGACCTTGTGCCGGCCCAGCATGTACTCGCCGTCCGGCATGCCGGTGGCGGAGGTGGAGTCGGTCACGCAGTACAGATGCGGAATGCAGCGCAGCGCGGTCTTGATGGCGCCGGGGTGCACGTGCAGCAGGTCGGGAATGAATTCGGCAAAGCGCGCATGGGCCAGCGCGGCGCCGACCATGCCGGGCTCGCGGTGATGCAGGCCGGTCATGGCGTTGAACAGATGGGTGAAGCCGTGCGCGCCGTGCTCCAGCGCGGCCACGCCGTCTTCATAGCTGCCCAGCGTATGGCCGATCTGGACCCGCATGCCGGCGTCGGACAGTTCGCGCACCAGCGCCAGATGGCCTTCCAGTTCGGGCGCCACAGTAATCAGCTTGAGCGGCGCCAGTTGTTCCAGCTTCCGCACGTCGGCCAGCTTGGCACTGCGCGCGTAGGGCGGCTGCGCACCGAGCTTGCCGGAGTTGATGAACGGGCCTTCCAGATGCGCGCCCAGTACCCGCGCCTCGCCCTTGCCGCGCGCGGCGGCGGCCAGGCCAATGCCTTGCAGCGCCAGATCGATGTCTTCCGGCGGCGCGGTCATGGTGGTGGCCAGCATGCTGGTGGTGCCGTGGCGGGCGTGGATGGCGGCGATGGTGCGTACCGCGTCGCCGCCTTCCATCACATCGCGGCCGCCGCCGCCGTGCACGTGCAAATCGATAAAGCCAGGCAGGATATAGGCCGCTTCATTCAGCGCGGGATCGGTGCTGGCGCCGTCGATGGCGCTGACGCGCTGGTTGAATGTGAGTTCACCGTGGACCCAGCCGGACGGTGTCAGGATATTGCCTTTGATTGCATCGCTCATCTGCGCGACTCCGCTACGAATGCTGTAAACGTTGTTGGATCAGGCGCAGCGCGCCGGCGGCCGAGTCGCCGCGCGGCGTCACCAGACGTGGCAGCAGGGCTGGCGGCAGGTAAGGGCGCAGTGGCGTGGCCAGGCCGCCGCACAGGGCGATCGGCAGCGTGGCGCTGGCGTCCAGCGCGTTGGCCATCAATTCCACTTCGCGGCCGGCGGCGTGCAGGATGGCGCGCGCGGTGTCGTTGCTGTCACCATGCTGCAGCACCAGCCGCGCCAGTTGCGCGTACTGCGTCTGCGTGGCTTGCGCCAGCCAGTTCTGGATCGCGTTGCGCTCGCCGCCGCAGGCGTCGGCCACCGCGCTGGCGAAGGCGTTGGCGGCGACGCGGCCGTCCAGCACCTGCTGCACGTGGTTGATGGCGCGCAGGCCCATCCAGGCGCCACTGGCTTCGTCGCCGGCCGGGAAGCCCCAGCCGCCGACTTCGACATGGCGACCATCGCTCAATTTGATTTCGCCGACGCTGCCGGTGCCGAGCGCGATGATGGCGCCGGCGGCGCCGTCGTGGGCGCCCAGCACGGTGGTATGGCCGTCGCTTTCCAGCGCGACCTGGGCGTAACCGGGATTGGCGGCGACGAACTCAGCCGCCCATTGTTTGTTGTGCACGCCAGCCAGGCCGAGACCGATGGCGATGGTGTTACGGGCCGGCACATCGAGGCCGGCCGCGCGGAACGCCGTCTGGGCGGCGGCCTCAACCGCAGCCCAGGCGTGGGCGATGCCATGCATCAGGCCGGAAGGGCCGGCGGCGCCGTCCGCGATTTCGCTGCCGTCGGCGCGCGCCAGGCGGAGCCTGGTGCCGCTGCCGCCGCCATCTACGCCGATGAGAAAGTCGATCATGTTTACCCGAGAGTGCTTGCAGCCGGGGATGGGCCGCGATGAAGGGCACTATAGGGTTGGCACACCAGCTTGTCAACAGGTATTTAACTGGTATTGAAAAATATCGAAGTGGACTGCGCTTGTTAAATTGAAATTATTCCGCAAGTACTTGTTTTTGCTGAGTAAAAAAGAAAAAACCGGCACGCGGCCGGTCTTTGATGCGTTAATGCCACTTTTGTCCACTTCGGGGTCAGTTCTCAAAATCGGACATTGAGTCGCGCGCGACTCAATGTCCGATTTTGAGAACTGACCCCGAAGTGGACACGAGCTGGAGTTTAGCGGTGGTAGGTGACGAGGTGGGTGCGGCTGGCGTCTTGTTTGTCGGCCAGCGCGACGACGGCGTTGCCGGGGCCGTGGACGCTGACGTCGGTCTGGCGGGTGCACAGTTGGCGTGCGTCGAGGTCGCCGGAGCCGGTCACCTGGGCGTTGAGGATGGTGGCGTTGCCGGACAGGATCATGTTGCCGGGGCCGCTGAGGCGGGCGCGCACGTTTTGCGCGTCCAGCCCGCGCACCGTCAGGTCGCCGGAGCCGTGCACTTCGGCGTCCAGTTTCTTGATGTGGCCGGCAATGCAGGCTTCGCCCGGGCCGTGCAGTACGGCGCTGGCGGCGCCGGCGTCCAGCGTGCAGGCGTCGAGGTCGCCCGAGCCGTGCACTTCGGCGTGCAGTTCCTGGGCGCTGCCGCGCAGTGATACCGAGCCCGGTCCGTGCAGCGCGGCGTTGACGCGGCCGGCGTGGATGTCGCCAATGTCGAGGTCGCCCGAGCCGCGCACCACCAGGTTCAGGTCTTGCGTGACGCCGCTGGCGTCAACGTCGCCGGGGCCGTTCATTTGCAGGTTGAGGCTGGCGGTCTGCAAGGCGCGCAGGTCGAGATCGCCGCTGCCGCTGGCGGTGACGCTCAGCTCGCTCACCTTGCCGCTGGCGCGCAGGTCGCCGGGACCGTCCGAGATCAAGGTCAGCTGTTTGCCCTGGTAGTGCTGCAGTTCGACGTCGCCGCTGCCGGCGTTGCGCAGGCTTTTCAGGTTGGCGGCGCTGATGCGCACGGTCAGCTCGCGGCGCTTGTCGTTGCCCCAGTTGAAGCTCCAGCCGTTGCCTTGCTTGCGGGCCTGGCGCACGGTCAGGGTGTCGCCGCTGACGGCGGTTTCGATGTCGGCCAGGCGGCTGCGCGGGCCGGAGATTTCGACTTTGTCGCCGGCGTCGGCGCTGACGATGGTGCGGAACGGGCCGATCAGGTTGAGGCTGCTGAAGGCGGTGACGCTGCGGGTTTCGCTGCCGTAGCTGTCATCTTGCTTGTTGTCGGCCTGGCTGTGGCTGGCGGCGAGGGTGGCGCCCAGCAACAGGGCGGCCAGGGTGGTGTACTTGATCGTCTGCTTCATGTTGGTCTCGATATGGTAGAAGGGGCGAGAACTGGACGATATGACAAAACCATGCTGCCGTCGCGCGGCATGGGATGGACGCGCGGAAGCGTGGGATCAGCTGCAAAATTCCGGGGCTGAGCCGCACTTCAGCTTTGTGCGCGCACGGCCGATACTGTTTGTGTGGCCGCGCTGCGGCCGTGATGTCATAATGGGCGCATCTATTTGTATCTATCTATCAGCGGGAGCGCCCGACGCAGCGAGAAAGGAGCGCACATGATCAAATACATGGGAACCAAGAATACCAGCGACGGCGGCGTGCTGTACGTATTTTTAATTAACGGCTTGCAGAAGGAAATTCGCGAGCATGCCTTGAAGCAGTATCCGGGCTGTTACGAAGCGTTGCCGCCGACCGCCAAGGCGCGCATCAGCGCCAACCGCGCGTGGCTGTCAAAAACATAATGCGCGGGCTGTGCGGCGCGGCGCTGGCGCTGGCGCTGGTCTGCGGCGTGGCGGCGGCGCAGTCGGTGCCGACCACCTTTGGCACCATCATCGGTAACGGCCTGCTGTGCCGCGATCATACCGAAAACAATTACTACTACGGCTATCTGCAGAAGCATTTCGGTGCCGCCTACAAGCACGAGGGCGGGGCGTTCTGGTTCCGCACCGCCGGCGCCACGCTGTGGGGCACGCCGATTTCCGAGGTGATGGTCAGCGACGATACCAGTACCTATGTGTTCGTGGGCGCGGTGGCCGAGGCCACGCCGGATAATCTGGAGAAGGCCATCATCCAGCAGGTGGGCACGCATTACACGGTGATCGATACCTCGGCCTATCCGGTGCGCGAGGCCAAGCCGGCCAGCCGCATCGTGTATTTCGATACCAAATCCAAGATTTATTGCGCGAAGTGGCAGCCGTTGCCGCCGGTGCAGCCGCCGCCGATCCGACAACGGCTAAAATAGGCCACCGCGCACTCACTGGGTTTTCATGTACACGCAATTCTTCAATCTGAAACAATCGCCGTTTTCCATCGCGCCCGACCCACGCTATCTGTTCATGAGCGAACGCCATCGCGAGGCGCTGGCGCATCTGCTGTACGGCATCGGCAGTGGCGGCGGCTTCGTGCTGCTGACCGGTGAAATTGGCGCCGGCAAGACCACGGTGTGCCGCTGCTTCATGGAGCAGATTCCCGACAATTGCAAGCTTGGCTATATCTTCAATCCCAAGCTGTCGGTGGAGGAGTTGCTGCTGTCGATCTGCGATGAGTTCGGCATCGCGCTGGCGCCGCAGGGAGCGGGCGCGGTCAGCGTCAAGGGTTATGTGGATGCGATCAATGCCTATCTGCTGGCCTCGCACGCGCAGGGGCGCAACAATGTGCTGATTATCGATGAGGCGCAGAATCTGTCGGCCGAGGTGCTGGAGCAGTTGCGCTTGCTGACCAATCTGGAAACCAGCGAGCGCAAGCTCCTGCAGATCATTTTGATCGGTCAGCCGGAGTTGCGTGGCATGCTGGCGCGGCCGGAGCTGGAGCAACTGGCGCAACGGGTGATTGCGCGTTATCACCTGGGTTCACTGTCGGAGGCGGAGACGGGAACGTATATCGAGCATCGGCTGGCGGTGGCCGGGGCTGGCGCGGTGGCGCCGTTTCCACGCAAGCTGATGGGACTGGTGCATGGGCTGACCAAGGGCGTGCCGCGCCGTATCAATCTGTTGTGCGACCGCGCTTTGCTGGGGGCGTATGTAGAGAATCAGCCGCAGGTGACGCGCACGATCTTGAAGCGGGCGGCGGCCGAGGTGTTTGCCGGTCAGGACGCTGCGCCGTCGGGCGCGCGGGCTGCGCTGGCGGGGCGTTGGCCGCTGCTGGCGGCCGGGGTGCTGGGCGGTGTGGTCATCAGCGCGCTGGCGTGGCAACTGGCGGCGCGCCCCGGGCCGACGGTGGTGGCGCCGGCGCAGGCGGCCAGTGCGGCGGTGGCGGTATCGTCCGCGCCTGCTGTTGCTGCTGCGGTGGCCGGGGCGCCAGCGCCGGCCTTGCCGCCGAGTGGCGACAGTGCGGTGGCCTTGCGCCAGTTGGCCGGCCTGTGGGGCTTGACGCTGGTGGATGGCGATCCCTGTCCGACGGCGGCGCGCGCCAATCTGCGCTGTCTGCAAGCGAAGGGCTCGCTGGACGATTTGCGCCAGCTGGACCGCCCGGCCATGCTGAAGCTGCACGACGATCCGGTCGGCCCCAATTACGTGCTGCTGACCGCGCTGGACGACGGCACGGCCAGCATCGTCGTTCCCGGCGGCAAGCCGCAGACGCTGAGCGTGGATGCGCTGGCGGCACGCTATGAAGGCGAGTACACCACCTACTGGCGCGCGCCACGGGCCTGGCGCGACGAGGTGCGCAGCGGCGACCACGGGCCTGACGTCGATTGGCTGGCCCGTCGCCTGTCGCAGATTTACGATTTGAAGAAGCCGCAGGAGAATCAGCCGCTGGACGCGGCACTGCGCACGCGGTTGATGGAATTCCAGAGCGCGCAAAACCTCAAGGCGGATGGCGTGGCCGGGCCGAAGACTTTTATCCGCCTGTATCAGCTGGGTGGCGTGCAGGAGCCGCATCTGCGCTGATGACAGCGCGCGGCATACGATAACGCGGTATTTAACTTATTTGAAGCTATGTCTTATATTTTGGAAGCGTTGAAGAAGGCGCAGGCGGAACGCCAGTTGGGCAATTCGCCGACCATTCATGCGCCGACTTTGCAGACGGCAGACAGCCATGCCGGCGCCGGGCGGATCAGCAAGCAGCTGATCCTGGCGCTGCTGGCGATGGCCGGTGTGATCGGCGTGCTGCTGGTGCTGGTGTTGCGGCCGTCTGCGTCACCGGAGGCGCCGCTGGCGGCTGCCGCGCCGGCGGCGGTGCAGCCACCAGCGCCAGTTGCCGCAGCGCCGGCATCGTCACCAGCGCCGGCGCCGCTGCCGCTGCCGGATGCTGATTTGCCGCCGTCGGTGGCGAATCTGGCGCGCGCCACGGCGTCGGCGCCGGTTGCCGCAGCGGCTCAGGCGGTAGCGCCAGCGTCAGCGTCAGGGGCAGCGCAACCGGCCGCCAAGCCGGCCTCGGCGTCGGAAGAACCGGTGGCCAATCTGCGCGAGCTGCCGGAGCCGATCCAGCGTTCGATTCCGCCGGTCACGGTGGGCGGCTATATTTACTCGAAGAACGCGGCCGACCGCTTGTTGCTGGTCGACAAAATTCTGCGCCATGAGGGCGAGGAGGTGGCGCCTGGCTTGGTGCTGGAGAAATTGCAGCCGAAAGAGGCGATTTTCAACTTTAAAGGCTATCGTTACCGCGTCCCGTACTGAGGCGTAATGCGCGTGTCACAAAATCATGATATTTTCTTATCATTGTGAACTCAGCAAGGGGAAATCTCATGAAACACCTGAAATGCCTGCCGTTCCTGATCGGCGCCGCCGCCTACATGCCACGCGTGCATGCGGCTGAAATGATTTCCTCCAGCGAGCCGAGCACCTGGAGCATGGTGCTGATCTGCGTCGCTTTGGTGCTGCTAGCCGGCCGTAGTCACTCCAACGGCATTAAAATCAAAGACTGACGCCTTCCCCTATAATGTCGGGCATCAATAGGAGGCCCGGCAATGCACCAAGTAAGTCCCGCGCACGCGCGCAACATCCTGGGAATCATCGGCACCTCCGGCAGCGGCAAGACCACGCTGCTGGAATACCTGCTGGCACAGCTGGCGGGGCGGGGGCTGAAGGTCAACGTTATCAAGCACAGTCATCACGATCTGCACCTGGAACCGGCGCACAAGGATAGCGCGCGCCTGCGCATGGCCGGCGCGGCCGAGGTGATGGTGGCGTCGCCGTTCCGTTACGCCATCATTCATGAATTGCGCGGCGCGCCGGAACCGTCGCTGGACCAGCAGCTGGAGCGGCTGGCGCCGGCCGACCTGACCTTGTTGGAAGGCTTCAAGGCTTACCCGATCGACAAGCTGGAAGTGTACCGGGTCGAGGCTGGCCGGGCGCCGCTGTATCCGGACGATGTGCACGTGGTGGCGGTGGCGGCCGATCATCCACGGCCGGACGGGCTCCGCGACAGCGTGACCTGGCTGGACCTGAATCAGCCGGAGACGGTACTTGTCTGGCTGCTCACGCATCTGAAAAAAATTTCAGCGCAAGCCTAAAGTTGCTCCGGCGCCTGCCGTAAATGACTTGATACCCCTTAATGGAGGTCCATCATGGACGTTACCGGCATTGCGCAGACCGCAACCACGATTGCGGACACCGGCACCAAACAGGCTGTCGGCGTTGCAGTACTGAAAAAGGCGCAGGACATACAGGCATCCAGTGCTTCGGCGCTGGTCGAGGCGATTCCGCCGGTGCCTAACCTGCCTTCTCACCTCGGCAACAACATCAATACCACCGCCTGAGCGCGGCGGTTCCGCTGTTCCCGGCGCGCCGTCCGGCGCGCGGCGCGCTCGCGCCTTGCTGTCTCCCTGCTGCTCCGACAGGTGCGTACCGGCACGATTGCTGGTACGCTGCGGACTTATACTTTATCCTCGGGAGATACACCATGAACAAACGTCACGCCTTGATCGCCGCCGCGCTGGCCACTGTGTGCGCCACCCAGGCTGGCAGCGCCGCCGCCGCCGATCAGGAGAAGTGCTATGGCGTGGCCAAGGCTGGCCAGAACGATTGCGGCACCGCCGCCCACTCCTGCTCCGGTCAGGCCAAGACCGACAATGCGCCGGATGAGTGGAAATTCGTTGCCAAGGGCACTTGCGAGAAAACCGGCGGCAAGACCACGCCACCAGCCGCGCCAGCCAAGTAAGCATGGTGGATGGCGCGGTGGCCGGCCTTGGTGTCGGCATCGGCCTGCGCGCGCCGCACTACCGGCAGTGGCTGACGCAGCGGCCGGCGCTGCGCTGGCTGGAGGTGCATAGCGAAAATTATCTGGATCAAGCCGGCTGGGATTGGCATGTGCTGGAGCAGTTGCGCGCCGATTATGCGGTCAGTCTGCATGGCGTGGGGCTGGGGCTGGGCTCGGCGCGTGGTTTTTCCGATGCGCATCTGGCGCGCGTGCGCGAGCTGGTGGCGCGGCTCCAGCCGGCGCTGGTGTCCGAGCATCTGTGCTGGGGCGCGGTGGCCGGGCGGCAGTTGCACGATTTGTTGCCGCTGGTGTTGGACCGGGCGGCGCTGGACTGGATGGCGGCGCGGGTGCAGCGGGTGCAGGACGCGCTGGGCCGGCAGTTGCTGGTCGAGAATGTGTCGACCTACGTGCGCTTTGCGGCGGACGCGATGAGCGAGGCCGAGTTTCTGGCGGCGCTGGCGACGCGCACTGGCTGCGGGCTGCTGTTGGATGTCAATAATTTGTATGTGAACCAGTGCAATCACGGTGAGGATGCGCTGGCCGCCATCGCCGCGATTGCGCCGGGCATGGTGGGGGAGTTGCATCTGGGCGGGCATCTGGTGACGCCGGAGGCGGTCATCGATCATCATGGCGACCGCGTGGCGCCGCCGGTGTGGCGCTTGTACGAGGCGGCGCTGGCGCGCTTTGGCGCGGTGCCGACCTTGATTGAATGGGATGCCGATTTGCCGCCGCTGGAGGTGTTGCTGGCTGAGGCCGATCAGGCTGCCACTCGGATGGCTGGCGCCGCGCCGCCCTGCAGGGTAACGCAGCCGCTGCCCGGCGAGGCACGGCCGGCGGCGGCGGGGCGGCCTGACGCCGCGCTGGCCGACGCGCAGCAGCTGTTTGCCGGCGCGCTGTTCGACGCGCAGCTGGCGCCGCCAGCGCTGGCGCAGTTGCGTGCTGGCGAGCATCTCAAGCACCGGTATGCGCTGTATCGCGGCAATCAGAGCGCCACCTGGACCAAGTCGCTGGCGGCGGCCTATCCGGTGCTGCTGGCGCTGGTGGGCGAGGACTTCTTCGGCGGCCTGGCCCGCGCCTACGGCCGCGCCCATGCCGCCGACAATCCCGACCTGAACCACTTCGGCGCCGCGCTGCCGGCCTTCCTGCGCAGCTTCCCGCACACGGCCGAACTGCCGTATCTGCCGGACATGGCGACGCTGGAATGGGCCGTGCACCGCGCCCACTACGCGCCCGCCGCGCCAGTACTGGACGCCGCCCAGCTGGCCGCGCTGACGCCGGAACAATTCGAAGCGGCCCGCTATGCGCTGCAGCCGAGTGCTAGCCTGCTGGCCTCGGCATGGGCGATCGCGCCGCTATGGCTGGCACATCAGCCGGACAGCGGCATCCCCTTCCCGGAAGACATGGCGGTGCCCAGCCACGCGCTGGTCAGCCGGCCGCAATGGCAGGCGCAAGTGCTGGCGCTGGACACCGCTGGCCACGCCGCGCTCACCACATTGCAACAAGGCGGCAGCATGGGCGCCGCGCTGGACACGGCGTTTGCATTGGATGAGGAATTCGATGTGGCGACCAGCCTGCGGACCTGGCTGGCCCAGCGGGTGTTATCAGCGGTCGTGACGGAAGGCGCGTAGCAGCTTGTCTTCGCCGGTCAGGTCGCGGTGCAGGCGGTTGGCGGCGGCGGTCAGTTCGATCATGCGGGCGATTTGCACGTCTTCAAAGCGTGCCAGCTCGGCGGTGGCGGCCTGCAGGGCGACCGCCAGCTTGTTGCGCGCGGCCTGGTAGGCGTCGCCGTGGTACTGGTCGGTGTTCTTCAGCAGTTCTTCGGCGTTTTCTATCACCTGGCGCAAGTCGTCCAGCAACCGTTCCTGGGTGGGGCTGTTTGGTGCGGGACCGTCCATGACATCACCCCTGCAATTGAAAACGGGTTGAAAAAACCGGATACAGGCTGGCCCACTATAGCGAGGCCGGCGCTGACCGGATTGTGCAAGGTCAAACCCGCTTGCCCTGGCCGCCTTGTAGGCAGCTTAGGCTATTATTGCTGTAACGCAAGAATAATTACGCGGCTTGCACGGTAATTCTAACGTCTCCAACGCTGACTTGCTGGCCGGCGCGGATTTTGGCGGTCTTGCGCAGCTCTTGCTTGCCGTCGACCTTGACGTCGCCGCTGGCCACGATCTGCTTGCCGGCACCGCCGCTGTCGCACAGTCCCACCAGCTTCAGCAGCTGGTTGAGTTCGACAAACTCGCCATTTAATTCAAAGCTTACTTTTTGCATTTTATCCTCTGTTGCCATGATGTGAAATCGGCTGCTCAGCCCGCACTGCTTAGTGTAGCGGCATTCCGACAGGCGCGCAGTTTACCCTATCCCTGTAAGGGTATACCGATAGCCACGGGCAAAAGAAGTTGCTATTCTGAGTTAACTGCTAAATATTTAAGCAGGGCGCAATGTGGCGGGTTGCATCATGAAAAAGCACTTTCTGGCATTGACGACACTGGGTCTGCTCGGGGCCGAAGCGCTCGCTTCCGATCCCTGGGCCATGCCGACCCAGCCTCTATTGTTTGAGCAACGCTCCAACGCGGCGTTGCTGTTCGATGCGGCCGACCGACAGGGGGCGCTGGCCGACAGCCTGCAAACCACCAGCGTGCCGCGCTATGCGGCGGCGCCGAACGGCGTGCCGCGCCTGCACTTTGGCGCCTTGCCGGACAATCTGGCGTTGCTCGATCCGCTGGGGCCGGTGTTGAACGAGCGCGGCAAGCGCTTCCTCAGCAGCGCCGAGTTCGAGCGCAAGATGGGGCGCGGCACCGGCATTCTGACGGTCGGCGTCCTGCGCGAGGCCGGCGGCGCGCCGGGCACGCAACAGAGCATGGTCAGCATGTTGAATTCGCGCCCGACCACCACGTTTACCTCGCTGTCGCTGGGCTATGCGCTGTCGCCGTACAGCTCGCTGATGGCACTGGCGTCGTATGGCAAGACCGAGGGGCTGGGCAGTCCGGACAGCCTGCTGGCGCAGGTGTCGTCGGTGCGCACGGTGGCCTACAGCGCCGGCTTTGTGCGGCGCCAACTGTTCAACAGCAGCGACCGGCTGGCGGTGACGTTCTCGATTCCGGCCAAGGTGCGCGGCGGTTCGCTGGAATACAACGCGGCCGTGCCGCAACCGGCCGATGGCGGGCTGGCAGCGCTGGGCGCGCCGCGCCTGAACCTGTGGCCGACCGCCACCGAGCGCGACCTGGAGTTCGGCTATACCCGCCACTTTGGCCACGATGGCAACAAGGGCCGGGTGACCGGCGCGCTGATGTGGCGCGTCAATCCCGGCCATGACGCCGCCGCGCCGCCGGACTGGCTGGTGGGCGTGCGCTACGCCTACGGTTTCTAGCCCTTGGCGCCCGGCTTGGTCATGTCCAGCGGCACGATCCACTGCGTGAACTGCTCGGCCGTGACATAGCCCAGCGCCAGCGCGGCTTCCTTCAGCGTGGTGCCTTCGTGCTGGGCCTTTTTGGCGATGCTGGCGGCCTTGTCGTAGCCGATGTGCGGCGCCAGCGCGGTCACCAGCATCAGCGAGCGCTCCATCAGTTCGGCGATGCGGTCGCGATTCGGTTCGATGCCGTGCACACAATGTTCCTCGAAGCTGCGCATGCCGTCGGCCAGCAGGCGCGCGCTTTGCAGGAAGTTGTGGGCGATCAGCGGCTTGTAGACGTTGAGCTCGAAGTTGCCGGAGGCGCCGCCCATGGTGATGGCGACGTCGTTGCCGAACACCTGGCAGGCCAGCATGGTCAGCGCCTCGCACTGGGTCGGGTTGACCTTGCCCGGCATGATGGAGCTGCCCGGCTCGTTTTCGGGGATGCTGAGCTCGCCCAGGCCGGAGCGCGGGCCGGATGCCATCCAGCGCACGTCGTTGGCGATTTTCATCAGCGCGGCGGCCAGGGTTTTCAGCGCGCCGTGGGCCGACAGCAGGGCGTCGTGGCCGGCCAGCGCGGCGAATTTGTTGTCGGCGGTCTGGAATGGCAGCTTCAGTGCGTGTTCCAGTTCGGCGGCGATGCGGGTGGCGTATTCCGGGTGGGCGTTGAGGCCGGTGCCGACGGCGGTGCCACCGGCCGCCAGTTGCAGCACGCCGGGCAGGGCGGCGTTGATGGCGTGTTCGGCAAAGTCGAGATGGGCCACGTAGCCGGAGAATTCCTGGCCCAGCGTCAGCGGGGTGGCGTCTTGCAGGTGGGTGCGGCCGATTTTGACGATGTCGGCGAAGGCGGCGGACTTGCTCTGCAGGCTGGCGCGCAGTTGTTGCAGCGCCGGCAACACGTTGTGGGCCAGCGCCTGGGCGGCGGCGACGTGGATGGCGGTGGGGAAGATGTCGTTGGACGATTGGCCTTTGTTGACGTCGTCATTGGGGTGCAGCAGCCGGCTTTCGCCGCGCACGCCGCCCATCAGTTCGGAGCCGCGGTTGGCCAGCACTTCGTTCATGTTCATATTGGACTGGGTGCCGGAGCCGGTTTGCCACACCGCCAGCGGGAATTCGGCCGGGTGCTGGTTGGCCAGCACTTCGTCGGCGGCCTGGGTGATGGCGATGGCTTTGGGGCCGGGCAGCAGGCCGAGGTCGAGGTTGACGCGGGCGGCGGCGCGTTTGACGCTGGCCAATGCGTGGATCAGCTCGGTCGGCATTTTTTCGCTGGAGATGCGGAAGTGTTCCAGCGAGCGCTGGGTCTGGGCGCCCCATAGCTGGGCGTCGGGGACGTCGATGGGGCCGAAACTGTCACGTTCACTACGGGTGCTCATATTGAATCCTTGTAGAGAAAGAAATGCAACGAGTGTAGCGCAGTTTGGAAAAATTGACCGGGGGCTACAAAACCGGGAATTTCTGCCGTTATAGCTGTTACACTTTTTGGAATTCTCGCCTGAACCGCGACTTGAGACGATGCAGCACAAGCTATTACCTATTCTGATGTGCGCCTGGCTGGGCGCCGCGCAGGCGGCCGAGCTGGGCGAGGTCGCGCCCCATTCGTATATCGGTCAGCCGTTGGCGGTGGATATCGAGCTGGGTTCGCTGACGCCGGAGGAGGTGAGCGGGCTGCAGGTGCGGCTGGCCGATGCGAATGTGTATCGGGGCGCGAACGTGACGATGAATCCGGCGCTGGCGTCGGTGCGCTTGCAGGTGGAGCGGCGTGGGGCGCGGCAGGTGTTGCATGTGTCGACCACGCGGGCGGTGGAGGCGGATTATCTGCATTTGTTTGTGGAGTTGGGCGTGCCGGGCAAGCAGGAGGTGCGCTTGGCGACCATTTGGCTGC
The DNA here is from genome assembly GCF_009674535.1 of Duganella guangzhouensis. Classification (GTDB taxonomy): domain Bacteria; phylum Pseudomonadota; class Gammaproteobacteria; order Burkholderiales; family Burkholderiaceae_D; genus Rugamonas; species Rugamonas guangzhouensis. The sequence goes on along the minus strand of NZ_WKJK01000007.1, from coordinate 128 downwards.
AGCGTGATCCGAATCCGCCGGCGCCGGTGGTGGTGGCGCCGCCAGTGCCCCTGGCCAGTGCGATGACGCCGGCGCAGGCGGAGCAGATTGCGGCGCAGGCGCGCGCGGCGCGGGCGGCGGCTTCGGCT
>NZ_WKJK01000079.1 GCF_009674535.1 Duganella guangzhouensis | reverse complement strand
TACTCATCTCGCCCACCTGTGTCGGTTTGCGGTACGGTCTCGTATGACTGAAGCTTAGAGGCTTTTCTTGGAACCACTTCCGATTGCTACAGAGCCTAAACTCTTCGTCCCAGTCCCTTGAATTACGCGCCCGGATTTGCCTAAGCGCCTTCTATGAACCAGAAACTGACTATTCCAACAGTCAGACAACCTTCCGCGATCCGTCCCCCCATCGCATCATACGACGGTGCAGGAATATTAACCTGCTTCCCATCAGCTACGCATCTCTGCCTCG
>NZ_WKJK01000078.1 GCF_009674535.1 Duganella guangzhouensis | reverse complement strand
TTCACACTGGTTGCAGCACTATCATCGGCGCAGAGTCATTTCACGGTCCTGTTCGGGATGGGAAGGGGTGGGACTGACTTGCTATGGTCATCAAGCTTTGACTTGTATGCTGCGCAGCCATCGGCTGTGCAGCGAATCTGGGAGAAGTAAAGTTTTGGTTTGGGGTAGCACCACTCATCAACGAGTAAATGCGTATAACCGTCAAGGTTATAGGGACAAGCCGTACGGGCAATTAGTATCAGTTAGCTTAATGCATTACTGCACTTCCACACCTGACCTATC
>NZ_WKJK01000077.1 GCF_009674535.1 Duganella guangzhouensis | reverse complement strand
GATAGGTCAGGTGTGGAAGTGCAGTAATGCATTAAGCTAACTGATACTAATTGCCCGTACGGCTTGTCCCTATAACCTTGACGGTTATACGCATTTACTCGTTGATGAGTGGTGCTACCCCAAACCAGAACTTTACTTCTCCCAGATTCGCTGCGCAGCCGTTGGCTGCGCAGCATACAAGTCAAAGCTTGATGACCATAGCAAGTCAGTCCCACCCCTTCCCATCCCGAACAGGACCGTGAAATGACTCTGCGCCGATGATAGTGCTGCAACCAGTGTGAAAGTAGGT
>NZ_WKJK01000076.1 GCF_009674535.1 Duganella guangzhouensis | reverse complement strand
GACGTTGATAGGTCAGGTGTGGAAGTGCAGTAATGCATTAAGCTAACTGATACTAATTGCCCGTACGGCTTGTCCCTATAACCTTGACGGTTATACGCATTTACTCAATGATGAGTTCACCCTAAGTACTTTACTTCTCCCAGATTCGCTGCGCAGCCGATGGCTGCGTGGCATACAAGTCAAAGCTTGATGACCATAGCAAGTCAGTCCCACCCCTTCCCATCCCGAACAGGACCGTGAAATGACTCTGCGCCGATGATAGTGCTGCAACCAGTGTGAAAGTAGGTTATCGTCAA
>NZ_WKJK01000075.1 GCF_009674535.1 Duganella guangzhouensis | reverse complement strand
TCCCTATAACCTTGACGGCTATAGTTCTAAGCATTTACTACTTGTGATGATGAGTTTTACTACCCTAAGTGTGTAATTGCTTACACGCTTAAATAAAACTTTACTTCTTCCAGATTGTTAAAGAACGATACTGCTTTTACCTAAACATCTTAGTGCTTACGTAAAAACAGGTGGTGGAGGATGACGGGATCGAACCGACGACCCCCTGCTTGCAAAGCAGGTGCTCTCCCAGCTGAGCTAATCCCCCTATTTGGTGCAACTGGTAGGGCTGGTTGGACTCGAACCAACGACCCCCGCG
>NZ_WKJK01000074.1 GCF_009674535.1 Duganella guangzhouensis | reverse complement strand
TCGAGACCAGGACGTTGATAGGTCAGGTGTGGAAGTGCAGTAATGCATTAAGCTAACTGATACTAATTGCCCGTACGGCTTGTCCCTATAACCTTGACGGTTATACGCATTTACTCAATGATGAGTTACCCCTAAGTACTTTACTTCTCCCAGATTCGCTGCGCAGCCGATGGCTGCGCGGCATACAAGTCAAAGCTTGATGACCATAGCAAGTCAGTCCCACCCCTTCCCATCCCGAACAGGACCGTGAAATGACTCTGCGCCGATGATAGTGCTGCAACCAGTGTGAAAGTAGGTTATCGTCAA
>NZ_WKJK01000073.1 GCF_009674535.1 Duganella guangzhouensis | reverse complement strand
CAAAGCCAAGCGCCTGCTGACGCAGAAACAGCGCGACAAAAACAAGCTCTACAGTCTACACGCGCCCGAGGCCGAGTGCATCGCCAAAGGCAAGACGCGGCAGCCCTATGAATTTGGCGTGAAGGTATCGATCGCCACCACGCACAAAGAGGGCATGGTGGTGGGCATGCGCAGCATGCCGGGCAATCCGTACGATGGCCATACATTGTATGAAACCCTGGAGCAGGTGGCGATCCTCACTGAGCAGCCGCCCAGGGAAGTGTTTGTGGATCTGGGCTATCGCGGCGCCGAGGTGCAAGCCGGCACCAAGGTCTACCACCACAAACTCAAGCGCGATATCACCGAACGCCTGCGGCGCGACAT
>NZ_WKJK01000072.1 GCF_009674535.1 Duganella guangzhouensis | reverse complement strand
ATGCCAACGGCAACATCAAACAATTGCTGCAGTACGCAAACCAAACCGTAACGCCTTACAATTCGGCGGCCTACCTCAGCGACGCCGACGGCCACATCCTGGAAAAGCGCTATGACAACACCACCACCCACAGCCTGATCGTCAACGGCCAGCTGATCGGCAGCAGCAGCGACAGTTACGAGAGTTTCAGCACCGTCTACGACACCGTCACCGCAGTTGCCGCCAGCAACTCGCCTGGCGTCTACATGGTGCAAACCGACAGCCAGACCTTGCAAGAGATCGCCAAGGCGCTGTGGGGCGACCAGAATCTGTGGTATTTGCTGGCCGAAGCCAATGGTGGCCTGACGAACCCGCTCAAGGCGGGCCAGGAGCTGATCGTCC
>NZ_WKJK01000071.1 GCF_009674535.1 Duganella guangzhouensis | reverse complement strand
ACTAGCTTGACGATAACCTACTTTCACACTGGTTGCAGCACTATCATCGGCGCAGAGTCATTTCACGGTCCTGTTCGGGATGGGAAGGGGTGGGACTGACTTGCTATGGTCATCAAGCTTTAACTTGTACTAGCATTCACGCTTTGCTTCGTGAAGCCATGAAATCTGGAAGACAGCATTATAAACGATTTATATCGTTTATCAAGTAATTGTTTTAGGTAATGAGCGTAATCAACGCAACAATTCTGAATCTATAACCTGCTAAGGTTATAGGGACAAGCCGTACGGGCAATTAGTATCAGTTAGCTTAATGCATTACTGCACTTCCACACCTGACCTATCAACGTCCTGGTCTCGAACGACCCTTCAAAGAGCTCAAGGCTCTGGGAA
>NZ_WKJK01000070.1 GCF_009674535.1 Duganella guangzhouensis | reverse complement strand
TGGCAAATTCGCTGACGCCAGCCGAGATGGCGCCGCCAATGGCGGACTGGGCAACGGCTTTCCAACTGAAGCCGTCTTGAGCGCCGATCGCCTGGCCCACCACTTGGCTGGCAACCGAGCCTGCCGCCGCCCCTACGGCCGAGCTCAATATTGGCCCCATGAAACTGGCCGCCGCGCCCTGGGTTAACACGGTGACCGCGACCGCGACAACGACCATGATGAGCTTACCGATCGTACCGCAACCGCCACCGCTTTGCGGCGCCGGCATGGCCAGTTCCGGCGTGGTGGAGCCGACTGCGGCAGCCTTGTTGTAGGGCTTGAATGTCTCGTAGGTGTTGGTGACCGTGTTGACCTTGGCGGGGACGATCAGCTCCTGGCCCGCCTTGAGCGGGTTCGTCAGGCCAC
>NZ_WKJK01000006.1 GCF_009674535.1 Duganella guangzhouensis | reverse complement strand
CTAGCAATGCCACGTCGATCACTCCGATCTCCTGCCGAAAAGACAGGGGGAATTGTGCTACTAACGTGGGTCAGATTCCGTTGCAAATTCGTGGGAAAGGTGGGTCAGATTTCAGTGCAACTTAACAAGAGGTGACGATGCGCGCAATCGATAGCTGATAGAGCGCTCATTAGAAGCCGAGGTTTCTAAGAGCGCGGTGTCAATCTCAAATGACATTCCTTTCTTTATGGCTACGCGCCATGGAACTGCCGCGGAACCGGGCATTCGTTCGCCGGGACAGTAGTGCAGCTTGGTCGGGATTCCTCCCCGCAGCTTGTGCAACAAAACAACTCAGGTTGTTCAAGTAAACCATTGGAGCATCAAAGAAAAACTGGATTTTGCGTGGGATTGAGTACACAAGCAGATTCAGGCGTCCTAGCCTGGACCCGTATTCGGGGCTTTTTCTATTTGCCTGCCTAATGTTAATCATCAGGCTCGCTTTCCGACCAAGTAATCCATTGCTCGCAATAAGCACGGTAGAGCAGAGCGCAGATGTTGGAGACATTGGCTTTCTTGAATAGCTTGGTTCGGTAGGTCCGCACCGTCAGGTCGCTGAGGCCCAGCGATTTGGCCACTTGCTTGTCACTCTTGCCGCAGCTAAGCAATTGCAGCACCCTCAACTCCTGCGGTGAGAATTCGTGCGGCGCGGGCGCTATCGGCTTTTTTTAAGTTCGCCGGGATGGAGACGAAGGTAGTGCCACACCAATAACGCCGCTTTGCCGGCGTTCAGTTTTTGCTGGATGTTTTCGCGATGCTTGCGGGCAGTACCCAGCGTTACACGAAGCGCGCCGGAAATATCCCGGTCACTCGAGCCGTGCGCAATCAATGCTAATACAGCGTTTTCCCTTGCAGTCAAATGCATGCCAACTCCTGTGGAATTGCCCGCAAGGCCGCCTACAACCGCTGCCATCACTGGGCACTTTTCGGAATAGATCGACGACATCTCCGCCTCACCCACTGAGAGTTTCAGTGCAGAAACGGCAGTCAATTATCTATCTGGCAATGCCATAAAGTAAACATTACTTATTTTAAAAATTTGTAAAGATGCAATGATTCTTTCAGTAGCGGTGAGCGCATACAGCATTTGCCGAATGGCGATAGGGGGGGCGAGGCAACCAGAATGGCTTTGCCGGTAAGGAATTAAATGATTCACCCGGCGTGACGCGGCACCGCGACCGTTGTGCCGTTTTCTTCTTTCATTCTGGAGTCATCATGATCAATCATCAGGTTTACCCAACTTCCTACATCGTCCGTCAGGTACCTCTGGGCGCGGCGCCAGTCCAGCTTGCTCCGCAAGGCTTCTTTGGCGACCTGGTCGGCCATCTGGCCCCCACTGTGGGCGGTGCCCTCGGTGGTCTGCTTGGCCACGCCAACACCGGCGCACAGATCGGCGGCGTGGTCAGCAATCTGTCGCACCTGATCCCATTCTCGGCCGGCCCGCAGCTGGCGCCGCAGGGCTTCTTCGGCGACCTGGTTGGCCATCTCGCTCCCACGGTGGGCGGCGCGATCGGCGGCATCTTCGGCCATGGCAACACCGGCGCACAGATCGGTGGCGTGGTCAGCAACCTGTCGCATCTGATCCCGTTCTCGGCCGGTCCACAACTAGCGCCGCAGGGCGTCCTAGGCGACTTGGTCAGCAAGGCTGGTCACGTGGTGTCCGAGATCGTGCACAGCCCGATCACCGGCGCTATCGTCCAGGCCGCGCCGGGCATCGCCAACAACGCCGGCTACCACACCGTGGGCTCGGTGCTGTCGGTACTGACCAGCCAGCTGGGTAACCATCCGGTCGGCGCTGCGCTGAGTAAGCTGGCGCCACTGCTGGGCAACAAGGCCGCTGAAGTATTTGGCCAGCCGGCGCTGGCCACTGTCGGCAATCTAGCGGGCCAAGGCGCTGCGCTGCTGCCGTTCTCGGCCAGCCCGTCGTTTATCCAGACCGGCTACTAAGCTTCGCGCCGGCCCCGCGCGACGATGCCGGCGGCCGGCGGTTTCCTTCACCCATTGCAGGTTCAGTGCTGTGCACAGGAGTACATCATGATCGATAGAACACCGAATTACGGCAGCCCGTCGGGCGCCGTGCCCGTCACCGGCGAACGCCGTCAATTCTTGATTGCGCCGCGGCGTCACGTGCATGCCGCTGCTGCCGGTGTGCGTCCGCCCAGCGCGGCGGAGCTGCACGCCCATGTCACGCGGATTCCCGGCGTGGAAATCTGCCAGCAGATTCCGGGCCACAAGCAATCGCATCACCTATCCAGCAGCGAGGACGAGGCGGTCGCACACTATGTTGTCGAGATTGATGCGATCCATGCGCATGCGATCCGCGCAAGCGCCGGCGGCCGCGTCATCGTCGAAGAAGATCTGCCCCTCAGCTACGGACGCAAGCACGAAGTTGACGCCACACCGGCGCTGCACCCGCAGTCCGCGTTCGACGAACCGCAAGCCCGTGACGTGGTGATCATCGTGCATGACAAGGAAGGTCGACCTGTGCCGGAGGCTTCGGTGACGGTGGTCACCGACGGGCCAGCTGCCACCGGTTCGACCGATGCCCGTGGCCAAGTGCGGCTGCAACTGACCCAATTACGCGAGGAGCCCGTGCGCACGCTGTTCGTGCGTCCGCTCAACGGCTACTGGAACAAGTTCCTGCACCGCGTCACCCTTGATTCGGCCGCCCCCAATCTGGTGATCGTCACCCCGCTGAACGAACCCAACCCCGATGTGCCGCCGGTCGCCGCCTACGGCTGGGGCCAGCGTCTGATGGGCCTCACACCGGAGACTCAAGGCCACGGTGGCAAGGGAGTCAAGGTGGCCATCGTAGATTCCGGCGCTGACGCCAGCCACCCGTTCCTGGAGCACGTCAGAAGCGGCATTGACCTGACCGACGGCGGTGATATTAACAGCTGGCGCCAGGACAGTATCGGCCACGGCACACATTGTGCCGGCGTAATCGGCGCCCGCCTGGACCAGGGTGCTAGCCCGGAAGCGGGCGCCATGCGCGGCTTTGCACCGGAGGCAGAAATCCACGCGTTGAAGATCTTCCCCGGCGGCCAGTTCAGTGCCCTGGTCAAAGCGCTGAATTACTGCATCGACCATGAGATCGACGTGGTCAACCTGAGCCTGGGAGCGCCGCAGATATCGGAAGCGGTTGAGCAAAAGCTGATTGAGGCAGCCCATGCCGGCGTGGCGGTAATTGTCGCAGCAGGCAACTCCGGTGGTCCGGTACAGTATCCGGCGCAGTCGCGCTATGTTCTGGCGGTTTCAGCGCTGGGCATGCGCCACGCATTACCGCTCGACACCTGGGAGCAGAGCCAAGTCGTGGCGGGTTCGGAAACCCAGGATGGCTTCTTCTCGCCGCAGTTCTCCTGCTTCGGGCCACAGGTGGCGGTGTGTGCCCCCGGGGTCGGCATCGTCTCGACCGTGCCAGGCAACCGCTATGCCTCCGACTCAGGCACCTCAATGGCGGCACCGCACGTTGCCGGCTTGGCGGCGTTGCTGCTCAGCGATCCAGCGCTCGCGGGCTATTTCGGTCCGCGTGGGCCGACGCGGGTGACGGCGCTGTTCCGCCTTATAAAGCTGCTGTGCTCGCCGGTGTCACTGTCCGACAGCGACAACCGCTTTGGTGCAGGTCTGCCCCAACTGCACAACCTGCGTCGGCTGCTGGGCACGTGAACCGGTGGCGCCGCTCTCCAAGCGGGCGGCGCCAGATGGCCTAGCCAGGGAATCTATCTAATACAACAGAGGAATCAACATGAAACGACTCATTTGTGCAGCAACAATGATATGCGTCGCCTTCGCCGCCTCACTGCCGGCATCCGCCAGGACGGAATCTCTGCCGGCGCTGGGGGCCCGTTTGGACCAGACCACCGTCTCCGGCATTTCGTCCGGCGGCTTCATGGCGGCTCAGCTGGCCACGGTGTTTTCCAGCCGGATCAGCGGGGTCGGCGTGGTGGCGGCAGGACCGTTCGCGTGCGCCCTGACCTACGCCGCCATCGGTACGCTCGATAATGCGACGGCGACCTGCATGACACCGTTCTCGGCCGAGGTGGCCGCCAGCGCGGATCGCTCGTGGATGTTGGCACGCGCGTTCGCGGACGGCGGCAAGATCGACGGCGTTGACAACTTGAAGCGGCAGCGGGTGTATATATTCAGCGGCGGCAAAGATGATACGGTCAAGACCATCGTCGTTGATCAGGTCCAAGCGTACTACGAGTCTGCCGGCGCCGCACCGTCGCAAATCAAGTACGTGAAAGTCCCAGACGCCGGCCATGCCTTCATCACCAGCGACGTCCATGACCAGAGCTGCTCTGCAACGGCCTCGCCCTACATCAATAATTGCGGGTTTATGCAGGCGCACGAGTTGCTACGCCACCTATATCCGGACCGCACCGCGCCGGCAAGCAGCACCCCGGCCGGCACGCTCATCCGCTTCAACCAGAAAGTGTTCGCGCAGGATTTTCGCGCCAGCATGGACGACGACGGCTGGGTGTATGTGCCGGATGCCTGTCGCAATGGAGGCTGCGCAGTGCATGTGGCCTTCCACGGCTGCCATCAGGGAGCCTCCGCGATCAAAGATAGCTTTTACGCACACGTCGGCTACAACGAAATCGCCGATAACAACCGACTGATCGTACTGTATCCCCAGGCGCATGCATCGGAGGGCGTGCCTTTCAATCCGCGCGGCTGCTGGGACTTCTGGGGCTATTCGAACGGCGATCACCCCGCTGATTCCTTCGTCACCCGCAATGCACCGCAGATGCAGGCAGTGATGTCAATGATCACCCGCCTCGGCGACAAACCTTAATCCCTGATCTTAAAAAGGAGTCATACCATGGCTTTAGCACAAACGCTTTTTGGATTCGAAACAACCCAGGCCACGATGGCGCGCGCAGTCAAATCAATGCTCGACCTGAACCAGCAAATCGGCGAACGCCAGCGTAACCAGGCGATGGCGCTGCTGCGGGGCACTCTCGGCGCCTGCCATCCTGCCGTGCTTTCCACGATGCGGGCTCTGCTCGATGTGCAGCTTGATCTAACCAGCGGGCTAGGGTCGCAATGGAAAACTACGCTGGACACCTTTATCGAACGCTGCGGCGCGTGCGTCGGCGACCTACGCCGTGCCGATGACCATAACGAGATGCCGGGCATTCTATTGATGTTCGCCGACCACGTGAACCAACAAATGCGTGCGGACAGCGAACGTCTGGCCCAGCTGCTCAGCTCCGCCAGCAGCGCTGGCAGGATACTGGCAATGCGCGGGCTTGATGAAATGGCCAGCGACACTAGCGACGAGGGGCACCGCGATCTGACCTGACCGCCGCTAGTATTCAACCGCAGGGCAGCGCGGCCACCACCTGCGCGCTGTTCGCCGCATACAACAGGAGTCTCCCATGAAGGACATTACCTCGCATGAGCTCAACCTGCTGCTGACAGGGCACGAAACCGCACAACGAGCGCACTTCTGGGCTCGGCCATTGAATGTCGCGATGCACGCCTACGCGATCGACACGGCGACACGCCAGGCTGCCTTTCTGGCGCAGCTGCTGGTCGAGTCGGATGAGTTGCGTCGGAAGGAAGAACTGCTGAACTATTCGCCGCACCGGCTTCGCCAGCTCTGGCCGCACAAATTTCCAGACGCTGCCAGCGCCGTACGCTACAGTCACCGGGCTCAGGCGCTGGCAAATCATCTTTACGGCGCACGCCTGGGCAATCGCGGCGAGGCCAGTGGCGACGGTTGGCGTTACCGCGGCCGCGGCCTGATACAGCTGACCGGCCGCGAGAACTATGCCAGCTTTTCGCGCGCCAGCGGCCTCGATGCACTTGCCGACCCGGATCTGCTGCTGTTGCCGGAGGCTGCGGCACGTTCGGCCGCCTGGTTCTGGCAAAGCCGGGGACTAAACGCGCTGGCCGACCAGTGTTCCGGCCTCGACGCCGAAGTCACGTTCGAGCGCATCTGCAAGCTGGTCAATGGTGGCTCCACTGGCTTGGCGCAGCGCAAGGCACGCTGGACGCGTGCGCTGCACGTGCTGGGCCTGCCCTTGCCTCGTTTGGAGGATCAATCATGAAACGGTTGCTCTGCATGGCGGTGTGCGTGCTGGTCTCCACAGTCGCACAGGCGACGACTGGCTTGGCTGATCCTGCGTGCACGGCACGTGGCGCCGCACCGGAGACGCGCCTTGCCAACATGCGCCAACCGGTCGCCACTGCCATCGACACGCTCGACAACGCGCATATTCGCTTATCATCGCCCAGTTTGGCCAGTGGTACGCTGGCTTATCTAAGCGTGACACCCGACTTTGCTCCCCAACTCGACAAGGTCTGCTTGCTTGGCTATTTTGAGCTGCGGCGCGGCAGTGACACGTTGGCGCTACCGATTACCTTCGAGAGTGTAGAAGTGGTCAAGGATGTCAATCCGCATGACGCCAGCCAAGTGCAGCCGACGACGCGCATTCATTTTCGCGTCCCCAATACAGGCGAATTCGGCAGCGGGAGCGACAACCAACCATTCTGGAAACTGTGGGAACAAGAGCAGTCGCTGCGGCTGAAAATTGCCGCCTATGCTTACACGGATGGTTCACGCGGCGCAGTCTATTTCGGCCGCGACATGCCGGTCATCATTTCGCATCAGGGAACATCCATCTTCGCCGCCTTGCTGTTTGCCGTGTTTTTCTACCTGATCGCTGGCATTGCGGTGGCGCCTGTGGCGCGCACACACGCCACTGCGGCCAGCGGCTTGCATAATCTCGGTCCTCGACTACTACCCTGGAATATCACTGGACAGAATGGGCAGGCCAGCCTGTCGCAGCTGCAGATGCTGGTGTTCACGCTGATCGTGGCAACGCTGCTGTTCTATCAATGGCTACGCACCGGATTGCTGGAAGAATTATCGAACGACTTGCTTTATCTGATTGGCATTTCGACGGCGGGAACAGCCGCTAGCCAAGTGGCGGTGGCAATCCGCAAAAATCTCGACGACGAAGTTTATCGGTATGTGCAGCAACTCGGCTGGTTCACCGCACCAGTGGCTGAATCCCGGAGTGGAGGCGCGCCGAGCGGCCTACTGATGACCGATCGCCGCTTCGACATCTATAAATTCCAGATGTTGGTGTTCACATGCGTGATCGCGGCGTACGTGGTGGCGAGCGGCGCGAGCAAGCTTGGCAGTCTGCATATCTCCGCCACCTTACTGACACTGATGGGTATGAGCCAAGGCGCGTATGTCGGTGGCCGGGCAGCGACCGATCTGCTTTCGCCACTGCAGGACCAGTTACGCGGTATGCAGGCGCTGCAGCGGCGCTATATTGCCAACACCGATCCGAAGATCGCTGCTGATCTGCGCCAGCAATTCCGGCGTGCGGCGGGACAGGCGGGAGCGATGTTCGAAAGCATGTTCGGCCGGATGCTACCGTCAGCCATGCTTGAGATTCCACCCGACGCACATAGTGCGTCAGGTGCGGAAAACGAGCCACCGACCGCATCTAAACTAGCCGACTGAAGGTGAATCAACAAGTACCGTCGAGCCCATTCCAATGGGCAATACAAAACAACTATATATTCGGCTCAAAGCATCCACTATTGATGACGGCAGTCTCGTTGCTCATCACATGTGGCGGTCCCTTGCTGTTAGCGAGAATTGCGAGAGATCTGGGAAAAGCGCTTGAAGAACGCTTGAATGGTGAATGGGGTGGGAAGCCGACCACCGTCTTGCTTCGGCATCGTGATAGCACGATTGATTCCCTGACGAAGAAGCAGTATCACCTCGCCATAGGACAAGGCATATCAAGAGCCGCGCCAAGCCCTGCCTTGGAGGACAAAAGCCCGGAGCAAGCTGATACCTTTTATCGTGCTGGCAGCGCGTGGCTCATATCCAAGACTCAGGATACAAAAAAGCACGCGCTGGTGTTCAAAGAGAACAAGCACTATGGATTCCAGAGGAATATGCGTGGCTTGAAATGGATCGGCATCGTCATCTCATGCGCAACAATGGCTATTAGTGCCGTCCATTTTTATCTGCAAACGGATATGTCTGGCAGTGTGCGCCAGATCCTGAGCAGTGTTTCAATCCAACAGGCCATGCCGATAACTATCAGCGCCATCATGTTAGTTTGCTGGATATTCCTGGTGACTGAGAGATCTGTACGCCGCGCTGGTTTCGCTTATGCCGATCGTTTGATTCGAACATGCGCTGTAATTACGACAAAACAAAAAAAGGCAGGAAAGACTACGGGAGCTAAGTAGGAGGTTTCTCTTGAGGATCCCAATTTGGCAAATCGGCCTTATTATTGCTGGCCAGCAAATAAGTCCGATTCAGCTAATATCAAAGATTAGCCGCTACCTAATCTACCACTATGTGCCCTTTACGAGCCTTCCCGGCGCGGGTGCATACACGGGTCTCATCTTGGTTTATAGAGCGGGGAGCTTCCCCAGAAGAAGAGTGACGGACAAAGCTTGGTGTGTCTGGATTAGCGATCGGTCGTGCCATACCTTTACAGCTGACTAAGATTCACCGACTTCGACGCAACTTAAATTCGGGTATGTCGATGCGTGAATGGCCTAAGACCTTAACCACTCCTCCCAACGCAGACAATGGCTTTGCGTCCTCCCGAAGCCGTACGGTGATAACGCCATCCTTTGGCTGAACAACTAGCGGCGGCCTAGCTACCATTTTCGTCTGACGCAACTTTCTGCGTTCAGCCGCGTCAGTTTTATGATTTGCAATCATTGCTTTCATAATTGAATTTTTGCCATTCATTTCAGCTCCCCGAAGGATGCGATTATATGTACAGTGTAGTTGAACATGCTTTCCTTGAGCAGTTGAATATTTCTCGTGGCTGCCGCCACCAACCTGGTAAGTCGCCGCAGCCTGCTCTCAATGACCGTCGCGTTCAATCTCGTTGATCACCGCCATTAGTTCTTGCGAATCACCGTCAGCGCTCTGCTGTGGCTGCGCCTTTCACACTTATTTTCGACTTTATTTGTGCGAGAGTTGGGCCTTGACTGACCAAGCACGATTCTTTTTCGACTTTAACACTCCTAGGCAGACTATTTTTTACGCGCTATGCCCCAGGGTCATTTTTCGACTATATTTGGTGCGATTATGAAAGTAGTCCGTACAAAAAAAGTCGCTAACGTGCAAAAAGTCACTAACAGTCAAATATAGTCGCTAACAAAAAATGTTATCTAAAAATCCAGTAAATACCCTTGAAAAAAAATTCTCAAATTCCCGTTTTTGAAGGCCAACGTTTTGACTGGCCACGCGAAACGTTGTTCGGCTTGCTGTCGAGGCATCTCCGATTCCGCAGCCATATTGAGCCGGCGGGGTTCGTTTGCTGACAGGATTGACCCTGTCAGATTGACCCGCCCTCCATACCCTCGCGAACGCCGCGCCTCTGTCGTAAGACCCCTCAAAGCCCAATTCTCTTAGGTCCTCATGGATTGTTTGAGCGTGCGTCGTTGTTTCCGGGACCGAGCCGCTTCTGTCTTGAGCATGGCCGAAAGCTGGAGCGAATATTTGTCTATTGCGCTGCGTGGGCGCCGCTCGGCGTAGGCCGGCTCAGTGATTTCAGCGCGCAGATAGCCCCGAACAGTGTTTCTTGAGATGCCTAAACGTCTGGCGATCTCTCTCAGTGGGACCTGGTCGCGAATATGCCAGCGTCGAATAATGCCTAGTAGTGCCACGTCGATCACTCCGATTCCCCACTCAACTTGTTGAGTAGGATTGTGTCTTAAACGTGGGTCAGATTCAGTTGCAAATTACGTGGTGAAGTGGGTCAGATTTCGCGGCAAATCAACAAGCTTCCCCCACAACGCCGTCACACCCGGGACTGGCGTGATATTTCGCGCATTTTCCATATTTGCAATCTGATATGCTTAGTGGCAGTGGCAGTGGCAGTGGCAGTGGCAGTGGCAGTGGCAGTGGCAGTGGCAGAGCGTTACGGAGCCTTTCTTGTGCTTCGTGCAATACGATGTAGGCTTTATTGTTGCTTGCGCTCCCCGAGACGAGATCCTATTTATAGCGTGCCGAGGATGGCTATGGGTTGGAATGATCGATTGGAAGAATGGGACCGGACGAATTTGCCGCCGGAGGCTCTGGACAATGAGTCTGCAATTCTCGAAATTGACAATACTTGGTTGTCGAGTGCAACACCAGCCCAGCAGCGCGAAGCGCTCAAAGCGTGGTTTCTTGCACGTTACTGTGATCCCGCGAACGAGACTCCGTACATTTCTGCAGAGGGGGGCTACATTTTCATTCATGGCGGCCCCTATGACCCCCAAGAAGAACTTGGCCATAGGTTCTATGGAGTGGCCGACGACGAGGCAATCGAAGAAGTCGTATCTGAAATGTACATGCAGGTAGGTGACCGATGGGCCCCCATTCATTGGGACAGGGATTTTGAAGACTACGACGAGGATTTTGGCGTCGTCGTCGACGAGCCAGACACCCCGCGGCTTGCGTTGGAGCGGCGCCTGAACCAGATCACCGAGCTCCTATCATTGGATGGACCGTCTACTGCAATGGCGCTGGCGCGCATGTTCGCGTTTAGCGGGACGATCACCGCGTTGGAATCATTCCTGTGGGAGACCATGACGTATGTCGTGGAAAACGATGAAGATGCGTTGGAGAAAATCGTCACTAAGATTGACCATTTCAGCAAACAGAATTTAACGCTTGGTGAGATATTCATTAAGCAGAAAGGCTTGAAGGATTTTGTAAAAGCGTATTTGCAGGACACCGTTTGGCACAAATGGGAGAAGGTTGCCCCGATGATTGTGCATGGCCTCCAAATAAGTCCGCCTTCCTTCAAACCATTCATCGAGCCCGTAAAAAAGCGGCACGATATTGTTCATCGTAGCGGGCAAACTAAGGATGGCGCGCCTATTACTGTCGACGCGGAGGAAATCGCTAATCTGATGGCCGAAGTCAGAAATTTCGCGAATAGTCTGAATGCGAAAATGGCTGAGCGATTCTTTAAAGGCGAAAGCGGAAGTGAAGTTGCTGCGCCTGTGCAAATCACTAACGGCTCAAACTAAGCAGATGTGACTGGAGTTTGTCATGGGGCGGACGAAGGAATTGATGTACGAAATGGATGATGAGTTGGACAATTTGCCTGAAGAGGCATTCGAACTGTGGGGCAGCCGCGCGGAGATCGAAAAGTATTGGTTCAGCAGAGCAGGATCAGAAGAGCAGAAGATAGCCATGTACGGCTGGTTCAAGCGAAATTTTTACTACCCAGGGACACTGCTGCTAGCGGGCGCTCGCAATAACCATATTTATGCAGAAGGTGGCCCGTATTCGCCCAAGTCGGAGATCGCCTCAGAGTTTGGTGCATATACTGGTGAAGACATCCTCCAACAAGTAATTCGCGAGCTTGAGGAGGAAGGCGTTACAGGCTGGGCTTTGATTCCTGAATACGTAGACGATGGTGACTACGACGAGTTGCTTGATGTCGATGTCAGCGAACGGGCTGCACCGAAGAGGGACTTGGAGATGCGGCTAAATAACATTGTCGAGATGCTGCAGCTTACCGGTAGTGAAGCCGCTAAGACCTTGAACATTCAACTAGCATTTGCTGCCACAATTACGGCGCTTGAATCATTCCTTTGGGAGTCGGTGTCCTACGCGGTTGAACATGATGAAATGGCCGTTCGTCGGATTATCAAGAAAGTGCCACATTTTAATGAGCAGAAGTTGGGGCTTGGTGAGATTTTTGAGCGGCACGACGGCATAAGAACTTTGGTCAAGAGCTACCTGCAGGACACTGTCTGGCATAAAGCAGAGACCGCCGGCATGTTGCTGAAAATCAGCTTTGATATCCGGCCACCTTCATTCGCGCGTTTTGCGGAGGCAGTGATCAAGCGCCATGATATCGTTCATCGAAGTAGTCGTACGAAGGATGGGGAGCAGGTCATAGTGACAAGTGAGGAAATTCAGATCCTTATGAATCACGTAAGGGATTTCGCCAGTGAGCTGATGGTTAAGCTTGACGAGCGCCAATTGGAGGTGGCGATGGAGAATGCCACAGCTCGGCTAAAAGCCGTAGGAGAGGATCTTTCAGGACCTCAGTTTTAGCTCGTTGTTCGAATGGGAGCATCAACCGGGGAAAGCGGTGCGTCAATCTGGGAAGTAGAACATCTAAATTGTGTAAGCGCATAGAGCGGAGATTTCTCTGATCCGAGCGGACGGTTATCAATCGACAAATCCATCGTGATCCCTATGCCTGATAAGGGTCACGACGCGGTACTTTGGTTGTCAAATATGCACTCCCCCTCCTACCAAAATTTGGAAGTTACAGAGGGATGTGTAGCATTGATCGTGCTAAAGAGGAGTGGGAGGTCGACTCAACTTCGATTCCGCCTTTCGCCGATAAGCATGAGAGGCGTTGTAGAAGTAGTGAAAATAAAAGCACTAAGAATTTCACAGTGTGAAAATTTTGTGCAAAAATATTGCTTGTACAATCGAATGCTTGCGCAAGTGTTTCTTGTGTCGAGATTTTTCTTGAGCTAAAATTACGTCAACAACGCCCACCGCCACGCGCTTCAAAAAAGCAGTGTAAAAATGGTGGGCTATTTTTTTGCCTATACGAAATGCAGTACGCGAAACCAGTTCTCACTGTCGCTGCCGGCGTTCAACGCCTTCAACATAAAGGTCTTGCGATCGCCGACGTCCCGTCTGCCGAACGTTTCATTCGTGCGATTGGATATTTCCGCTTCCGCGGTTATGCTCTTCCGTTCATGGTGCCTGCACTAGCTGGCTTCGCTCATGGGACGCGTGTATTCAAGCCCAATACAGCTTTCGTTGAGATCCAGAGCGTGTACGAGTTTGACCGAGCACTGCGCAATTTGGTTATGGATCAAATTGACCGTATCGAGGTGGCGGTGAGGACGGCTATCCTGCAGGAGCTCAACACCGCTCACGGGCCACATTGGTACTTGGATTTCTCAAAGCAAATCTTCAAGGATCGAAAAGATCAAGCAAAATGGTTTAGTGAGGCAACACGTGAAGTTGAGAGATCCAGTCATCAGTTCATCGATCACTACACCAGAACTTACACGTCGCCCTTGTTGCCGCCTTCTTGGGCTGTCGCCGAATGCCTGTCGCTAGGAAAATGGTCGACGCTGTACAAGGAACTCAACATGGGCAAGGGGGCAATTGCAGCTTCGTTTGGAACGACACCGCCAATTTTCGAATCCTGGTTGAGAAGCCTTAATGTGTTACGTAACGCCTGCGCGCATCACTCCAGGATCTGGAATCGGGCATTACCGTTCGATCCGAAGGCTCATCCGCAGTACCTCAACCACTTCACCAATGCCGGCACGTTTTACATGCGAGCAGTTGTGATTCGAATCCTGACTAACGTGATTGACTCCAACCACTATTTCGTTGAGGGACTGCGATATCTTTTCCATGCGCATCCGGAGGTGAACTTGCCGAGCGTGGGATTTGCACCAGGTTGGGACAACGATCCGCTCTGGCAATGAGGACGTCAAGTCTTAGGGACCGCACCGTTTAGATCAGCAACCTTGCTAGTCCGACGTCAAGTGCCATGGGCTGTGCGGATGAGATGAGAATGAGTGTCCGGCTTGATGAGAATGCTCAGTATTACCTAGCTCAGTTCTCATAGGCCCTGCATGCGTCTAAAACGTGGCCACCAACCGGGGAAAACAAAGATGAGCCAAACGGCCAAGGTGACCCAAAGGCTGCTTGCGAAATGTCGACTCTCATGAAAAGCAGTAGCAGCCAGGGAAGCGGAGATAATGCCTGCTGACAGCGATGCCGCATGCCTAATTGGCGCAGCGTGGCGATACTTGGCTGGTTGAACCTCATTTGGCAATTTCAGAGACCATGCGGCTAAATCGGGGTAAGGCGACGCGGTATCGTTGGAACCACGTTTAAAAAAATTCCAGAAAGAGCAGCCCGGAAGTGCCTTCATTACGAACGCCGCGCGCTGAAGTAATTTATACCGGAGGTGGTACGTACACAATTCCGCACTTGGATTCTTGATGACGCGCATTGCGGTTCGAAATCCTTGTCTCACTAGAATTTTACTTCGGTGTTCCGCAAAGTTGAGCGTACCAGTGAGCATACCTCCGAGGTCCGTCTGGGGGCAGATCTGCACAACACGAATCTTCTGCAACCATTGCTCAAACGCCAAATGCCTATTGTCCGCCGGCACGCCGTGCACGAACATCTGTTCTTCGTAAACCGTGCTAGTGTGCTTCATAAGGTTAATCCGGCCTGGACGAAGGCGAATGATCCAAACTTCGTCGATATCATGCATCGCAAGTGGTGTTATGGGAGTATTGTCCGCAACCCCTCCATCGACGAACTCATGCTCGCCGATTTTGACGGAAGGCCGAATCCCAAAAGGGAGAGCAGCGCTGGCATATACGAACGCCTCCGCCAGTGCTTTGGACGCTTTTGTTCGTTTGCTGGCAGGATTGACCCTGTCAGATTGACCCGCCCTCCATACCCTCGCGAACGCCGCGCCCCTGTCGTAAGACCCCTCAAAGCCCAATTCTCTTAGGTCCTCATGGATTTGTTTGAGCGTGCGTCGTTGTTTCCGGGACCGAGCGGCTTCTGTCTTGAGCATGGCCGAAAGCCGGAGCGAATATTTGTCTATTGCGCTGTGTGGGCGCCGCTCGGCGTAGGCCGGCTCAGTGATTTCAGCGCGCAGATAGCGCCGAACAGTGTTTCTTGAGATGCCTAAACGTCTGGCGATCTCTCTCACTGGGGTCCGGTCGCGAATGTGCCAGCGTCGAATAATGCCTAGTAGTGCCACGTCGATCACTCCGATTCCCCACTCAACTTGTTGAGTAGGATTGTGTCTTAAACGTGGGTCAGATTCAGTTGCAAATTACGTGGTGAAGTGGGGCAGATTTCGCTGCAAATCAACATTGTAGGAGAGGAGCACAAGCGCCCATGCTGTTAGCGACTATATTTGCCACATTTAACTTTTTTAGCAAATCGAGACACATTCTTGAGGGACTTTACCCGAGTGTGGCGGTGGCGATTCACTCGCTATAGCCCACAACGTGTTCGCGGCTATATTTCTACGGACTAGAAAGGGAGCCGGGCCGGCCGTAATCGGCTTATTTGAGCCGGTCGCGGTTTGAACGAATCTGCTTGGTGATGGTTGAAATGGTAGATGACCGTATCGGGGCATTTTTAAGCAAGTCTGGAAGCTCGGCGACCACGGCGATCATCCGGTCAATGATGTGTCCAGCACCATCCTGGTCGAGGTCCGCGTTCTTGGCTAGGGCCAGCAGATGGCTGCGCTGGATGTTGCTGGCCTCACCTTCGACATCCATAAAATGCTGGTTGCCCGGCCCGACATTGAACGTCAGGTCGTAGCAGGGTGCCAGCTTCCATTGCCGAGCCTGGTCGAGGCGGTACGAGAAGTTTTTGGCATGGTCATCCCGATTGTTGAACAGCACGTTGAACACTGCGCGCTCGAACGCTTTCCACACCTCCCGGATGTCCTTGGTCATGAATCGCGTGGCGCGCAGAAACGTTTGGTAGTCGACTTGTGGCTCGCGAAAATCGGCATGCAGCAAGCCGGCCAGCGTGTGGATAGGCACCCGCATGCCTCGCTCAATGTCGAAGCGCTGAATGCCAAAGCCGGCGAGCTTCGGCCCAAGGTCGAAGTAGTGCGTTGCGGGCATGTCGAGGCCGCAGCGCCTGGCCAGGCAGGCGTACACCTGTTCGATGGCGCAAACCTCTTTATGCTCGCCCTGCGCTGGAAACTTGACCAAAATAGCGTCGGAGGTCGCAGTGGCGTCACTGCTGATGGAACCTGTGCCCCTGTCGAGGTGGACCAGCGCCTTCGGCCGCGCGCCATGGGGCGAACCGCCCAGAATGGCAAGCTGTTGCAGCGACGCGGGGTCTGCGTCACGAAGGACCACTTGGGTATCTTCGGCTAATTGCTGCAGGTCGAGCCACGCCGGCGCCATATTGGGTTGGATCTGCGGCACGAACGACAACGCGCCCATCGACCGATGACCGATGAAGCCAAGTCGTGTCAGCGGCGAGATCGGTTCCCGGTCCCAGCCTGACTGACGGAACAGGCGGTCCATCAGAACTCTACCCCAGCCGTCAGGCAGTGAGTCGGCGATGAGTCCGGGCAGATGGTCAAGGTGGCGCGGGAAGTTGTCGAAGGCGTGCTGTTGTAGCTTGAGTTTGTATGGGGACAATTCCAACTGCTGCGTGAGTGCCTCGGGGGAGTATTCAAACAGGATGTTGCGTCCATTGTCCGCAAGGACCCCTAGCAACCAGTCCTCGCCCCATCCCTGATAGCGCACTTCGATTTTCTTCATGGCTGGCCTTTTGCTGTGCGTGGCGCGCGTTTGCGTCGACCCGCAGCCTCCGCCTCCATTGCGGCGATGGACTTCGGCTCGGGCAGATGAAACAGCGTCGCCAGCTCCGCCTCCAGACCCAGCGCACGTACCATCGCAATCAAACTGCTCAGCGAGGTGGTCCCCATCGTTTCAAATGTTTGGATGGCATTGCGACTCAGGCCGGCGCGTGCTGCCAGCTCTTTTTGGGACCAGCATCGCTGCAGACGAATTGCTGCCAACCTTTTGCCCAGCGTCTGCGCTATTTCGGTGTTTGATGCGAATGTAAAGTCCATAAAAATGGGCGCTGTATCAGGTTATTCTATTTAATGCCTTAAATTGTGTTCTTTAAAGTTTAATCTGTCAAAGCGTGGACACTAGCTGTTGTCGGCTATTTCCCAACAGTTTAGTCCCGTGCACATTGATAGTAATTAACAAATTCTTTCCAATTGTCACAAACTAGGCGTAGAATTGATTCCACCGGGAAATTTCCCTTGAAACCTCATACCCGTTTCACTTCCTTTCTTCGCAGCCGCTACGCTGCCGACCTGCGGACCTTGCTCCGCGACTTAGTAGACGGAGTGTTTCATCATGAAGGTGACGATCAAATTCAGGCTTATCGCGACCATGGTCGTGCTTGGGGTATTGATAGTGGTAACGGGTCTGAGCGGTTTGTACGGTATGCAGAAGGTCAACCTGAGCCTGCAAGACGCCAACGAAAATACCATGCCGTCGGCGATGGCCATCGCCGAATCACAACTGACGCTGGCGCGCGCCCGGCTGGCGCTGGACCGGGTCACCATGCACGGTGAATTGCCGGATTCGGACAAGACCATGGCCCGCGCCGAAAGCTTCATGGCCACGTCCGACAAGGCGTGGGCGCGCTATCTGGCGCTGCCGCAGGGCGACGACGAAAAGCTGTTGTCGGACCAGATGGACAAGGACCGCAAGGCATTCCGCGAGCAGGGTCTGGAGCCGCTGCTGCGTGCGCTGCGTGACAAGGACGCCGTGCTGGCCGACAAAATCACCATGAGCAAGATGCAGCCGCTGTTCTCCAAGCTGTCGGAGAGCGCCGAGAAGCTGGGCGAGTTCCAGGCCAAATCGAATACCAGCCAATACGAGCAGAGCCAGACCCGCTACGCCAGCCAGCGCTGGCTGACCATCGGCACCATCGCCGGTGGCGTGCTGTTGATATTGGCGGCCGCAGTGTCCTTGCTGCGTTCCATCCTGGTGCCAATCCGCGCCTCGGTCACGCACTTCGAGCGCATGGCTGACGGCGATCTGGCCAACCATATCGAAGTGCGCGGCAATGACGAGATGTCGGAGCTGATGCGCGCGCTGGAGCAGATGCAAACCAAGCTGGCGGCCACCGTCATCAGTGTGCGCGACGGCGCGGCCAGCATCGCCACCGCCACTTCCGAAATCGCCACCGGCAATCTGGACCTGTCCGGCCGTACCGAGCAGCAGGCCGCCAGTTTGGAGGAAACCGCATCCTCGCTGGAGCAGCTGACCGCGACCGTGCGGCAGAATTCCGATAACGCCCGTCAGTCCAATGAGCTGGCGCAGGAAGCGTCGCGAGTGGCGGCGCGCGGCGGCGAGGTGGTGGGCAATGTGATTCACACCATGGAATCGATCCGTGCCGCCTCCAGCCGGATTGCGGACATCATCGGCGTGATCGACGGTATCGCGTTCCAGACCAATATTCTGGCGCTGAATGCCGCCGTGGAAGCGGCGCGTGCCGGTGAACAGGGTCGTGGCTTCGCGGTAGTGGCGTCCGAGGTGCGGAGCCTGGCGCATCGCAGCGCCGAGGCGGCCAAGGATATCAAGGCGCTGATCAGCGCTTCGGTGACCCAGGTCGATGGCGGCGTCAGCCAGGTACGCGAGGCCGGCGCCACCATGGAAGAAATCGTGAGCAGCATCGAGCGCGTGACCAGCATCATGGTGGCGATCAGCGCGGCCGGTCAGGAACAGGAAGTCGGCATCAGCCAGATCAATCAGGCGGTATCGACGCTGGATGCCACCACGCAGCAGAATGCCGC
This sequence comes from Duganella guangzhouensis, assembly GCF_009674535.1. Lineage (GTDB taxonomy): Bacteria > Pseudomonadota > Gammaproteobacteria > Burkholderiales > Burkholderiaceae_D > Rugamonas > Rugamonas guangzhouensis. Next base: position 389,154 of record NZ_WKJK01000006.1, on the reverse strand, counting down.
GCTGGTTGAGCAGGCGGCTGCGGCGTCGGCCTCGCTGGAAGAGCAGGCCAGCAATCTGTCGCAGGCGGTGGCGGCGTTCCGGGTGGATCGCGGCGGCGCCCGACGCCAACCGGTGCGCGCGCTGCTGGCGGCCGCCTGACGTCTCACGCTGCAAGTTCCCGCAAAGCCGCCATCTGGCGGCTTTTCTTTTGGTGGACCGGGATGCGGACACCCACAATTGATAATGATTCGCATTATCTATAGAATGATCGGGATTCCTTTATATTGGCCCGTCCCATGCGGGTATGCGCCCGATTAAACTGAGTGTGAAAGTCGATCTGTGAAAAAGCTTTGGTTCCAGCTGCATTGGTTTGTCGGCATCACCGCCGGCACTGTCCTGATGGTGATCGGTCTGACCGGTGCCATCCTGGCCTTCCGCGAGCAGATACTCGATGCGCTGAACCCGGGCGTGCGCAACGTCGCCGTACAAAGCGCGCCGGTGCTGACGCCGCAGCAGTTCATGCTGGCCGCGCAGCAGGTCAAACCGCACGAACGCGTGACCAGCATCATCCTGTACGACACGCCGGGTTCCAGCGCACGCATTGGCCTGGCGCCGGCGCCGGGTGAACGCAAGGGCGAAACGATTTATCTCAATCCCTACACTGGCGCGCTGCTGCCAGAACTGGCCTATGAAGGCTTCTTCGAATGGACCGAGCAGCTGCACCGCTTCCTGCTGCTGCCGCGCGATCCGGGCAAGATGGTCGCCGGCGTGCTGGCGTTTTGCCTGATGGGGCTTGCGTTGACCGGTATCTATCTGCGCTGGCCGCGCCGCGTGTGGGACTGGCGCACCTGGCTGACCTTCGATGTACGCATGAAAGGCCGTTCCTTCCTGTGGGGCTTGCACTCGGTGGTGGGTACCTGGGTGATGGTGGTGTTCATGGTGTTCACGCTGTCCGGCGTGTACTGGGCCTTCGATCCGATCCGCGACATGGCGGATGGCTGGATGGGCACCCTGCGTCCGCCGCGTGACGCGGGCGCGACCAAGCCGAAGGGCGCCAAGCCGCCGAAGGCCGAACCGGCCGATCTGACGCAGAGCTGGGCCACCTTCCAGCAGACGGCGCCCAACTGGCAGATGGCGTTCCTGCGTCTGCCGGAGCGCGCCAGCGCGCCGTTGCAGATTCTGTGGGTGGCCAAGGATGCGCCACACGTACGAGCGCGCAGCAGCATGTCGATCAACCTGCAAAGCGGCGCGTTGCTGAAGAATGAGCTGTATGCCGACAAGCCGCTCGGCGCACGCTTCCAGTCGACCATCTATCCGCTGCACCTCGGTACCTACTTTGGCGTGGTGGGTCAGCTGATCGTGTTCATCGCCGCGCTGGCGCTGCCGGGCTTTGGTATCACCGGCTGGATGCTGTATCTGAATCGCCGCAAGCAGAAACGCATCGCCCGCGCTGAGCGCGCGCAGTTCGCCGCCTCGGTGCCGGCTGGTGCGGCGCATGATGATCCGGTGCTGATGGCCTACGCCAGCCAGACCGGCCAGGCCGAACGTCTGGCGCTGCAAAGCGCGGCGGCCTTGCAGAAGGCTGGCGTGGCGGTGCATGTGCAGTCGCTGGAAAAATTGACGCCGCCGCAGCTGGGGCAATATCGTCGCGCGCTGTTCGTCGCCAGCAGCTTTGGCGAGGGCGAGCCGCCGGATAGCGCGCGTCGTTTCAGCCGTCTGCTGCACGCGGCCAAAGCGGAGCTGCAGCATATGCAGTACGCCGTGCTGGCGCTGGGGGACCGCAACTATGTGCAGTTCTGCGGCTTTGGCCGCACGCTGGATCAGCGTCTGGCCTTCATGGGCGCGCAGCCGCTGCATCCGATCATTGAAGTGGATAACGGCGATGCCGGCGCGCTGACGCGCTGGGGTCATGCGCTGCGTGGGCTGATGGAGGGCGAGACTGCCGACATCACGTTGAGCGCGGCCGCTGATGATAGCGATTACGCCAGCTGGCGTCTGGACGGGCGCACGCTGCTCAATCCGGGCAGCGTCGGCTTCCCGCTGTACGAGGTGACCTTGGGCGGCGAGATCGGTGCCGGCTGGCGTCCGGGCGCGCTGGTGGACATCTGGCCGGGCCACTACGGCCCGGACGTGGCGCCGCGCCGCTACTCGTTGGCGTCGGTGCCGGCGGATGGCAGCCTGCAGTTGATCGTGCGTCAGGTGCGTAATGAAGAAGGGTTGGGCCTGGCCTCCGGCTGGCTGACCGACCAGGCGGCGCTGGGCGACGAGGTGCGGGTGCGGCTGATCGCCAACCCCTCCTTCGATGCCTGCGCGGCGGAGGCGCCGGCCCTCTACATCGGCAACGGCTCCGGCATCGCCGGCTTGCGCTCGCACCTGCGCGCGCGTGTGCTGGATGGCGCGCGGCGCAACTGGCTGGTGTTCGGTGAACGCCAGCGCGAGCATGACGCCATCTGCGCGCAAGAGATCGAAGGTTGGCGCGCGCAGGGCTTCCTGCCCGAGCTGGACCTGGTCTACTCGCGCGATGTCACCGGCGGCGGCTACGTGCAGGACTGCCTGCGCGACCGCGCCGACACCGTACGCGCCTGGGTCAACGACGGCGCCATCATCTACGTCTGCGGCAGCCTGCAAGGCATGGCAGGCGGCGTCGACGACGCCCTGGCCGACATCCTCGGCCGCGCCCAGCTGGAACAACTGGCGGAGGAGGGCCGCTACCGGCGCGATGTATACTGAACCGCTCTAACTTCCCCTGAAAGGCGGCCGGCGTGAGAATACTGCGGCATGGATCGTTCTTTGGCAGTAGCCTGGCGCCCCGTAGCGTCGGCCCCTTTCAGATCGCCTGCATGCGGCCTACCGTGCCAATGGAGGAGATGCAGGTTCACACCCACAGCGATGTGCATTTCGTACTGGTTCTCAGCGGTGCCTATCAGTCGCTGGCCTATGGTGCGGAACGGGTGTCACACGGTCCGGCGCTGGTGTTCAATCCGGCCGGCACCGAACATCGCGATTGTTTCCTTAATCTGAATGGCAGCTTCATGACGGTCTCCATTGCGGCGGACCGCGCGCGCGGTTTGAGCGATGGCCTGCCGTCCAGCCATCCACTGCGCCTGCACGACTTGCGGCTGGCGATGTCGCTCTTTCGTTCCCTTGATGATGATGACGCCGTCCATGGCGAAGCGCTGGCGCTGGAGCTGCTGGATACCACCACCGCCAGCCGGTGCGGCGAGACCTCATCGCGCCATCCACCGCCCTGGCTCAAGCTGGCGCGCGAGCTGATACAGGACCGTCATCATCAGGCGCTGGGACTGGAGGAAATCGCCGGCGAGCTGGATGTGCACCCGGTGCATCTGACACGCGCATTCCGCAAATTTACCCGGCAGACGCCCGGCGAGTATCACCGCCAGTGCCGCATGGAGCGCGCCATGGGCCTGCTGATCGGCGGCAAACTGACCACGCTGGAGGCCTGCCTGGTGGCCGGCTATACCGACCAGCCGCACTTCTACCGTTGTTTCAACGCCATGTATGGCATGGCACCCGGCGCATTCCGTCGCATCACAGGTTTGTTTCGTACAAGACTGTAGTCATCGACTTGGCCTATCATGAACGCTGGTCTTTTTCCATGGAGCGCTACATGACACGCACTTTGCTGACGTTGTTCCTTGCCTCATGCTGTATCGTCGCCGCCGCATCGCCACTGGAAGAGATGGATGCGGCCATCAAAAAAGGGGACTTCAAACAAATCACCAGCGTCCTGATCTCACAGGATGGCAAGCTGGTTCACGAGGCGTATTTCGATAATGATGGTGCCGAGGGGTTGCGCAATACGCGCTCGGTCGGCAAGAGCATCACCGATATGCTGGTGGGGATCGCCATCGATCAGGGCAAGCTGAAACTCGATGCGCCGGTGTTCTCCTACTTCCCCGAAAAGCATCCGGTGCGTTATCCCGATCCGCGCAAAGAGAAAATCACGGTCGAGGATTTCCTCACCATGAGCTCTTTGCTGGAGTGCGATGACCAGAACCAGTTCTCGCGCGGGAACGAGGAAGCCATGTATCTGCTGGAGGACTGGACCCAGTTCGCCTTGGATCTGCCGGTGCGCGGCTTTGCCGACTGGGTCACCAAGCCGCAGGACTCGCCCTACGGTCGCAGCTTTTCCTACTGCACCGCCGGTCCCACCATGCTCGGCCCGGTGCTGGAAAAAGCCACCGGCGAAAAAACCGACCAATTCGCGGCACGCACCCTGTTCTCTCCACTGGGCATCACGAAAGTGAAGTGGCAGTACACGCCCGCCGGCCCGGCCATGACCGGCGGCGGTATCGGCTTGCGCAGCCGCGACCTGCTCAAGCTGGGCGAGCTTTATCTGAACGGCGGCCTATGGAACGGCAAGCGCGTGGTCTCGGCCGGGTGGGTAAAACAATCGCTGTCACCGCACGCCAAGGTGGATGACGATACCGAGTACGGCTATCTGTGGTGGCTGAAGAGCTTCAAGCAGGACGGCGCCACGTACCGCACCGCGATGATGTCCGGCAGCGGCGGCAACAAGGTGGTGCTGATCCCGGAACAGCGCGCGGTGGTGGTCATCACCACCACCAACTTCCAGGTGCGCCAGCCGCACGCGATCAGCGAGAAGCTGCTGACCGATTACGTCTTCAAAGCGCTGTCTCGTAGCCCTCAAGCACGTTGACCACGTTGACGCCGAGTTCCTTGACCGCGTAGCCGCCTTCGAAGATGAAGGCGGTCGGTTTGCCCAGCCACGCCAGGCGTTCGCCGATCTTCAGGTAGTCCGCGCTTTGCAGTTTGAAGCGCGATAGCGGATCGCCGGCGAAGGTGTCGACGCCTAACGACACCACCAGCGCATCCGGCGCGAAGCTGCCGATACGGATGCAGGCGGTTTCCAGCGCCGCCATCCACGCCTGGGTGCTGCTGCCAGCCGGCAGCGGTAAATTCAGGTTGTAGCCATGGCCGGCGCCTTCGCCGCGCTCGTCGGCATGGCCCAGATAAAACGGATATTCAAAGCGCGGGTCGGCGTGGATCGAAATGAACAGCACGTCGTCGCGGTGATAGAAGATACTCTGCGTGCCGTTGCCATGGTGGTAGTCGATGTCGATGATGGCGACTTTGCGCGCACCGTCATCCAGCATGTGCTGCGCCGCCAGCGCGGCATTGTTCAGGAAGCAGTAACCACCAAAAAAATCCGCGCCGGCGTGATGGCCCGGCGGACGGCTCAGCACAAACGCGCCGCGTTCGCCCAGCCGCAGCGCATGCGCGGCGTTGACGGCGCAATCGGCGCCGGTCTTGGCGGCGGTCCAGGTGCCGGCGGTCAGCGGCGTGCCGCTGTCCATCGAGTACAAGCCCATACGCGCGCTGAAGTTTTCCGGTTCAATGTCGTCGCGCAGCGTGCGCACCGGCCACACCGACGGGAAGGCGTCCTTCTTGGCGTTGGCCGGGTCCAGCGCCACCCATTCGTTCCAGGCACTGCGCAGAAAGTGCAGATAGCGCGGCGTGTGGATGCGCTCCAGCGACATCAAGGGCACGCCATGCGGCGTGACGATGCGGCCCAGGCCACGCCGGCCCAGCTCCGCCAACACCGAATCCGCACGCTCCGGCTTTTCAAAGCAGGGCACCAGCTCGCCACGGAACATCTCGTGCTTGCCGCGATGCTGTGCGTGCAGTTCGTTGTAGAAGGTGAGCATGTCAGTCGCAAGCCCGCGACTGACACAGGTTGCTGGCGCGGTAGGCGGCCACGTAATCGTCAAAGTTGATTTGCGGCGCCGCTTCCATCTCGGCCTGCTCGGCCAGCGACACGGCGGCCAGCTGGTCGAAGTGGGCCGCTTCCTCGGCGCTCGGCGCGTGGCTGCGGAAGTAGGCCGCATGCTGTTCGCTTTGCGCCAGCGCGAAGGCGTTAAAGGAATTGCCGTGCGCTTTCAGCGCTTCCAGCACCCGCGCCGATGGCGTCAGCGAGGCATCTTGCAGCTTGGCCGCTTGCGCCGTCAGCGCGTCGCGGTGGACGCTGTCGCCGCGCAGCGCGTCGAGCAGCTCGGCCACTGGACGAATACGCTCCAGCAGCTCGGCGCCCCACACCGTCAGTGGTACCTCGTTGTCGCCGTTACGCAGCGTCAGGCCGGGACGGCGACCTTCCTTCACGGTGCGGGCGAAGTTGTCAGCGTATACCGCGCCCTGTTCCGGCGTGGTGGTCGGGCTTTCTTCCAGTGCGCAGAACAGCAGGAAGGCGTCGAGGAAGCGGCCGGTCTGGACGTTGATGCCGACCGGTTCGAATGGATCGACGTCCATGCAGCGCACTTCAATGTATTGCACGCCGCGCGCGCACAGCGCCTGGATCGGCCGTTCGCCGGTCTGGATCACGCGTTTCGGGCGGATGGTCGAGTAGTACTCGTTTTCGATCTGCAGCACGTTGGTGTTCAGCTGTATCCATTCGCCATCGCGCTTGGTGCCCAGCTTGGCGTACGGCTCGTACGGCTGGTTGACCGCCTTGGTCATGGTGGCGACGTAGCTGTCCAGGCAGTTCTCGTGCGGACGCAGGCCGGATTGCGCATCGTTCTGGTAACCGAGATCGCTCATGCGCAGGCTGGTCGCGTATGGCAGATACAGGGTGTCGTCCGACAGCGTTTCCAGCTTGTGTGCGCGGCCGCGCAGGAAGCCGGACGACAGCACCGGCGAGGCGCCGAACAGATACATCAGCAGCCAGCTATAGCGGCGGAAATTGCGGATGGCGGCAAAGTACGACTCCGACTGGAAGGAGCGCGGGCTCAGACGCTTGCCGCTGACTTCGTTCTCGGCCAGCACGCGCCACAGGCGTTCGTCCAGCGAGTAGTTGTAATGGATGCCGGCGATGCACTGCATCGCCTTGCCATAGCGCAGCGCCAGGCCGCGCCGGTACACATGCTTGAGCGTGCCCAGGTTGGAGCTGCCATACCAGGCGATTTCAATTTGCTCTTCCGGCGGCAGCTGGCATGGCATCGACTGGCTCCACAGCAGCTCGTCGCCCAGCTTGCTATAGGCGTAGCGGTGGATGCCGTCCAGCTTGGCGATGGTGTCGGCGATGTCTTTTTCGGCCGGGGTAATGAATTCCAGCAGGGTTTCAGCGTAATCGGTGGTGATTTGCGGATGCGTCAATGCCGACCCCATGGCCGCCGGATGCGGGCTATGGGCCAGGTGGCCGGCGCGGTCCACGCGCAAGGTCTCCCGCTCGATGCCGCGCAAGCCGCCTGCCAGCACGGCGCGGTGTTTTTCATCGGCCAGCAAGGCCAGGCGTCGTGTCAAAAGAGTTGGCAATTTGAAATCCTTTCTGGTGCAGCAAATAAATTATTGGTGCAGAGAGTAACCGAAATTGGCGGAACTCGCCGAAAGGCGGCAAGACCAGCATTTTAACAAAAGCGCAGCTTGCGCTCTGTGCGCCAGAAGACCTCATGTTTGCGGTCCCGGACAAAGCCTTTGGCAAAACGGAAAATTTGGTAATCCATTTGAAGCTACTCATAATCGATACAGACCCGGAATGATGCGGAGAAGCAAGATGAGTATGCAAACGAATACGTACCACTCTGTGCTGTTCATCGATGCGGGCGTGATCGGTGCCGCCACATTGGCAGCCGGCGTGGCGGATGATGTACTGGTAGTTAAACTGGTTTCATGGCGCGATGGCGTGGAACAGATTGCCACCGTGCTGCGTCAGTACGAGGGACTGGATAGCATCCAGATTGTGTCGCATGGCGCCGACGGTCAGATCCAGCTCGGCAAGACCGTGCTGAGCGCCGACAACCTGGCCGCCTATGAAGATGCGTTGACCGAATGGGGCGCCGCGCTGCGCGAGGGCGGCGATCTGCTGCTGTACGGCTGCGACGTGGCCGCCAGCGACGATGGCCTGGCCTTCATCGGCAGCCTGGCCCAGGCCACCGGCGCCGATGTCGCGGCGTCGACCGACACCACCGGCAGCACGCTGCTGGGCGCCAACTGGGATTTGGAAGCCAATACCGGCAGCATCGAGGCCGCCAGCGTGTTGTCCAGCGTGGCCGAGCAGGCGTATGCGTCCACGCTGGCGCTGGTCAATGGCGGCAGCAATGGCACTATCACCTTCAACACCAGTGCCGATGTCACGCTGCTCAACACCACCGGCCTGGCGGCCGGCGCGGTGGTCCACGTCAACAACATTCTCGGCCTGGGGCTGGACGTTTACGCGCAAAGCTCGAACGGCGGCGGCATCAGCATGGTCAACGCCAACGGCACCAGCCTGCTGGGCGTGCCGCTGAACGACGACCGCCTGACCGTCAATGGCACACTGCTGTCGCCGGTCAACTATGTCGATCTGCGCGCCAACAGCGGCGTGTTTGACATGGTCAGCGTCAACCTCGGCAGTGGCAGCCTGGTCGGCAACCTGCTGGGCACCGTGATCTTTACCGTGTACGCGCTGGATGCCAATTACCAGCCGACCGGCGTCGGCGTCTCGCTGACCAGCCTGGTGATAAACGAGTACGGCCTGCTGAACTTTGCCGCCATGGCCGACTTCAAGGGCATCTACGGCATTCGCATCGTCAATCCGCTCGGCTTCGAGGTCGGCATCGACGACATCACCATCGCCAACGCGCGCGTGGCCAACAGCATCACCTCGGCCGCCTACAACGCCAACACCGGGGTGTTGAACCTGACCGCGGTCGGCATCCGCGCCGGCGACGCCATCGATCCGAGCAAGCTGACCCTCACCGGCGCCAATGGCGCGACCTACACGCTGACCTCGCCGGTGGTCAGCGCCACCAGCACCACCGCCGCCAGCATCACGCTGAACGCGGCCGACAAGCTGGCCATCAACGGCCTGCTGAATAACAACGGCGGGTCCAGCGTTGACGGCACCACCTTTAATGTCGCGGCCGCCGCCAACTGGGACAGCAACCTCAGTAACGGCGCCGACCTGACCGGCAACCCGGTCACGGTCAGCAATGTGCAGTTGCCGACCATCACCTCGGCCAGCTACGACGCCACCACCCATGTGCTGACCGTCACCGGCGCCAACCTGGTGGGCATTGCCGGCGCCACCAACGACGTCACCGTCAGCAAGCTGACCTTCAAGGGCGAGGGCGGCGTCACGCGCACGCTCAGCACCACCGGCAATGTGGACGTGATCAGCTCCACCTCGTTCGCGATCACGCTGTCCGGCGCCGACGTGGCGGCGGTGGAGGCCTTGCTGAACAAGAACGGTACCATCTCGGCCGGCGGCACCAGTTATGTGCTGTCGGCGGGCGATGACTGGAACAGCGTGATCGGCAATGCCAACACGGCGGTGGCCGGCGTCGGCGTGGCGGTGACCAATACCGTCAACAGCGCGCCCACCATCAGCGGCGCGGCGGCCGGCGCGGTCAACGACAACGCCACCATCAAGCCGTTTGCCAACGTCACGGTGGCCGACATCAATGGCGACAACGTCAGCATGACGATCAGCTTCAACGCCGCCAACGGCACGCTGAGCGGCAGCGGCCTGTCCGGCAGCAACGGCAGTTACACGCTGAGCGCCATGAGCCCGGCCGCGCTGACGACGGCGCTGAAGGCGCTGACCTTCACCCCCACCGCCAATCAGGCCTCGGTCGGGGTCGGCATCGCGACCACCTTCACCATCAAGGCCACCGATGCCTTTGGCCTGGTCAGCGCCACCAACACCTCCACCGTCATCACCGCCACCTCGGTCAACGATGCGCCGGTGCTGAGCGGCACGGCGGCGGCGCAGAACGTCGCCGCCGGCGGCACCCTGCATCCATTCTCCAGCGTCACGCTGAGCGATCCGGATGTGGGCGCCACTGTCATCGTCACCATCACGCCGGACAGCGCGGCCAAGGGCGCGTTCACGCCGGCCTCGCTGAGCGCGTCGGGCTTCGTCACCACCGATGGCGGCGTCAGCTACACGCTGTCGGCGGTGGCGCCCGGCGCGGCGCAGACCGCCTTGCAGCAGCTGATCTACCAGAGCACGGCCGGGCTGAACGCCACCACCACCTTCACGGTCAGCATCAACGATGGCAGCGTCATCGTCAGCAATGCCGCCACCAGCGTGGTGTCGGCCGCGCCTAGCGGCACTGTGGCGCTGAGCGTGGCCTTCTCGGCCGATACCGGCATCAGCAGCACCGATCTGATCACCAAGACCGCCGCGCAAACCATTTCGGGCACGCTCAGCGCCGGCCTGGCCAGCGGCGAGACGGTCGAAGTCTCGCTCGACAACGGCAGCACCTGGACCAGCGCCAGCGCCAGCGTCGGCAGCACCAGCTGGTCGCTGGCCAGCCAGACGCTGAGCGGCGCCGGCACATTGCAGGTGCGCGTCACCAATGCCGGCGGCAGCAGCACGCCGCTGTCGGCCAGCTATGCGCTGGACACCACGGCGCCCACCACCACCGGTTCCACGGTGCTGTTCTCGGCCGACACCGGCGCCAGCAGTACCGATCTGATCACCAAGACGGCGGCGCAGCAAACCATCGGCGGCACGCTGAGCGCGGTGCTGGCGGCGGACGAGCATGTCGAAGTCTCGCTCAACAACGGCACCACCTGGCTCACCGCCAGCGGCAGCACCGGCAGCGCGGCGTGGAGCTTGTCCAACCAGACCCTCAGCGGCAGCAACACGCTGCAGGTGCGCGTGGTCGATGCCGCCGGCAATGCCGGCGCCGCCAGCAGCAGCGCCTATGTGCTGGACACCACCGCGCCCACGGTCACGCTGAGCAGCAACGTCAGCGCACTGAAGAGCGGCGAAAGCGCGATCGTCACGATTACCTTCAGCGAAGCCCCGGATGACGCCAGCTTGATCCTGTCCGACCTGACCGCGGTTGGCGGCACGCTGGCCAATCTGACCGCCACCGCCAATCCCAAGGTGTACACGGTGGAGTTTACGCCCAACGTCGGCGCCAGCGGCCTGCTGGGCAGCGTATCGCTGACCGCAGGCAGTTACACCGACCTGGCCGGCAACACCGGCGCCGGCGCCAGCTCGGCCGCGATCACCATCAACACGATGGGACCGAGCGTGCTGATCACCAGCGACGCGGCCGCGCTCAAAACCGGCGAGACTGCCAACATCACCTTCACTTTCAGCACCACGCCGAGTGGCTTCACCGCCAGCGACATCGTCACCAGCGGCGGCACCATCAGCGGGCTGACCAACCAGGGCAACGGCATCTACACGGCGCTGTTCACGCCGGGCAGCAACGTCAGCGCCACCGCCTCGATCACCGTCACCGGCGGCAGCTACAAGGACAGCTTTGGCAACAATGGTGGCGCCGGCGCCTCGCCGCTGATCGTGGTCGACACCAAGGCGCCGACGCTGGCCATCACCAGCAGCGCGTCGGCGGTGCACAGCGGCGATACCGCCACCATCACCTTCACCTTCAGCGAAGCGCCGGTGGGTTTCACCTCGGGCGACGTGCTGGTCACCAATGGTGCGCTGAGCGGCTTCACCGCCACCGCCAATCCGCTGGTGTACACCGCCGTGCTGACGCCGTATGCGGGCGTGGCCAGCGGCACGGTCGGCATCACCGTCGCCAACGGCAGCTACACCGACCTGGCCGGCAACAGCGGCGGCGCCGGCTCCACGCCATCGATCAGCATCGACACGCTGGCGCCCACCACCGTCGGCGCCAGCGTCAGCTTCTCGGCCGATACCGGCATCAGCAGCTCGGACCTGATCACCAAGACTGCGGCGCAAACCGTCAGCGGCACGCTGAGCGCGGCGCTGGTATCGGGCGAAACGGTGCAGGTTTCACTGGACAACGGCAACACCTGGGTCAACGCCAGCGCCAGCACCGGCAGTACCAACTGGACTCTGAGCGGCCGCACGCTGAGTGGCAGCGATACCTTGCAGGTGCGCGTCAACGACGCCGCCGGCAATCACGGCGCGGCCTGGAGCGCCGCCTATGTGCTGGATACCACGGCGCCAACCGCGACCGTGAGCAGCGACCTGGCCGCGCTCAAGGCCGGCCAGAGCGCCACCCTGACCTTCAGCTTCAGCGAGGCGCCGTCCAACTTCACCGTGTCGTCGCTGACGGTCAGCGGCGGCACGGTCAGCGGGCTGACCGCCACCGTCGATCCGCTGGTCTACACCGCGACGTTCACGCCGACCAGCAATCAGTCCGGCGTGACCGCCACGGTGCAGGTCAAGGCTGGCGGCTACATCGACGCCGCCGGCAACAACGGCCAGGCCAGCGCCACCACGCCGATCGTCATCAACACCACGGTGCCGTCGCTGATCATCACCAGCAACGACACCGCGCTCAAGGCCGGCGAGACCGCCACCCTGACCTTCACCTTCACCTCGCCGCCGACCGGCTTCACCGCCAGCGACATCAACTACAGCAACGGCACGCTGAGCGGCTTTACCGTCACCGCCAATCCGCTGGTGTACACCGCGCTGTTCACACCGGACACCAACCTGGGCTCCGGTGCGGCCGCGATCAGCGTCGGCACCGGCAGCTATACCGACGCCTTCGGCAACGCCGGCACCGGCGCCAGCGCGCCCGCGATCAGCATCGACACGCTGGCGCCGACGGTGGCGATCACCAGCAATGTGAGCGCCGTCAAGGCCGGCGAGACCGCCATCGTCACCTTCACCTTCAGCGAGGCGCCGACCGGCTTCACCGCCAGCGACGTGGTCACCACCGGCGGCACGCTGAGCGGACTCGTGGCCACCAGCGGCAATCCACTGGTGTACACCGCCACCTTTACGCCCACCGCCGGCATTCAGAACGTCAATGCCAGCATCACCATCGCCAGCGGCGCGTTCGCCGACGCCGCCGGCAACAGCAATACCGGCGTGCTGACGCCACCGATCAGCATCGATACCCAGGCGCCGACGGCAGTCGCCAGCACGGTGGTGTTCTCGTCCGACAGCGGCACCAGCGCCAGCGACCTGGTGACCAATGACAATAGCCAGACCATCACCGGCACCCTGGCCAGCGCGCTGGGCGCCGGTGAGACGGTGGAAGTCTCGCTGGACAACGGTGTCACCTGGACCAGCGCCAGCGGCGCCGGCAGCGCCTGGACCCTGACCGGACAGACCCTGAGCGGCAGCGATACGCTGAAAGTGCGCGTCACCGACGCCGCCGGCAATCACGGCCCCAGCGCCTCGTTCAGCTATGTGCTGGACACCACGCCACCGAGCGTCAGCATCGCCAGCAACGCCAGCGCGCTCAAGGCCGGCGACACCGCCACCATCACGTTTACCTTCAGCGAAGCGCCCAACGGCTTCGATCTGAACGACATCACTGCCGGCAGCGGCGTGCTGAGCAATCTGGTACAAACCGCCAACCCGTTGGTCTACACCGCGACCTACACGCCGAACCCCGGTGTCAACGGCGTCAACGACGCCGTCGCGGTGACGTCCGGCAGCTACACCGACAAGGCCGGCAACGCCGGCAACGGCGGCAGCTCGGGCACCATCGCGGTCGACACCCAGGCGCCCACCAACAGCGGCGCCAGCGTGGTGTTCTCCAACGACAGCGGCGCCGCCGACCTGGTGACCAACGTCGCCGGCCAGACCATCAGCGGCACCCTCAACGCCAACCTGCAGGCCGGCGAGACGGTGGAAGTCTCGCTCAACAACGGCAGTAGCTGGATCACCGCCAGCAGCAGCACCGGCAGCGGCAACTGGTCGCTGGCCGGGCAAACGCTGACCACCGGCAGCGGCCACAGCGTGCAGGTGCGGGTCAGCGACGCCGCCGGCAACCATGGCACGCCGTACAGCGCCGCCTATACGCTGGACCAGAGCGCGCCATCGCTGGTGATCAGCTCCAGCAAGCTGGCGCTGAACAGCGCCGACACGCCGCTGATCACCTTCACCTTCAGCGAGGCGCCGATCGCCTTCACGGCCAGCAGCATCAACGTCACCGGCGGCACGCTGAGCGGGTTTACCGTCACCGCCAATCCGCTGGTGTACACCGCGCTGTTCACGCCGGTGGCCGGGCAGAGCGCCGGTGTCGGCGCGATTTCGGTCACGGCCGGCGCTTACACCGACCTGGCCGCCAACAACGGCCTGGGCGCGGCCGCGCCCGGCATCAGTTACTCGACGGTGGCACCGGGCGTGGCCATCTTCAGCGATGTCAGCGCGCTCAAGGCCGGCGACACCGCCAACATCACCTTCAAGTTCAGCAGCTCGCCGGTCGGCTTCGCGCTGGGCAATGTGGCGGTCAGCGGCGGCCTGCTGAGCAGTTTCGCCGCCACCGCCGATCCCTTGATCTACACGGCGGTGTTCACCGCCTACAATGGCGTGGCCAGCGGCAGCGGCACCATCAGCATCGCCAACGGCAGCTTCAGCGATGGCCAGGGCAATCCCGGCGTCGGCGGCAGCATGACGGCGATCAGCATCGACACGCTGGCGCCGACGCTGAGCATCAGCAGCAGCGCCAGTGCGCTCAATAGCAGCGGCACGGCCACCATCACCTTTACCTTCAGCGAGGAGCCGGCGCTGTTCACGCTGGGCGATGTCAGCGCCACCTATGGCACCGTCAGCAACCTGGTGCAAACCGCCAACCCGCTGGTGTACACCGCGCTGTTCACGCCGGCCGCCAACCTGGCCGGCAACACGGCGGTGATCAGTGTCGCGGCCGGCGCGTATGCCGACCTGGCCGGCAACGGCGGCGGCGTCGGCAACTCGCCCGGCATCAGCATCGATACGCTGGCGCCGGTGCTGGCCAATGGCAGCGTGACGTTCTCGGCCGACACCGGCAGCAGCGGCACCGACCTGATTACCAAGACCCCTGGGCAAATCATCAGCGGCACGCTGTCCGGCGGTGTGCTGGCGGCCGGCGACGTGGTCGAGGTTTCGCTGAATAACGGCACCACCTGGCAGACCGCCACCAGCATCGTGGGCGGCATCGGCTGGAGCTTGTCCGGCCAGACGCTGACCGGTACCGGCACGGTGCAGGTGCGCGTCAGCGACAGCAACGGCAACCATGGCGCCGTGATCACCACCAACTATGTGCTGGACAACACGGCGCCGACGGTCAGCGTCAGCAGCGACAGCGCCACCCTCAAGGCTGGCCAGAGCGCCATCATCACCTTCACCTTCAGCGAAGCGGTGAGCGGCTTCACCGTCGGCGACCTGATCGCCAGCGGCGGCACGCTGAGCGGCTTCACCGCCACCGCCAATCCGCAGGTGTACACGGTGGTGCTGACGCCGACCCCGGGCCTGAATGGCAACGCCAGCGTCACGCTGGGGAACAGCCTCTACACCGACATCGCCGGCAATGCCGGCGGCGGCGGCAGCTCGCCGACGATCAGCGTCGATACGCTGGCGCCGACGCTGTCGATCAGCAGCAGCGCCAGCGCGCTCAAGATCGGCGAGACCGCCACCATCACCTTTACCTTCAGCGACGCGCCGTCGGCGTTCGCGCTGGGCGACATCGGCGCCAGCAATGGCACCCTCAGCGCCCTGAGCGCCACCGCCAATCCGCTGGTGTACACCGCCACCTTCACGCCGACCACCGGCACCGCCGCCGCCAATGCCGTCATCAGCGTGGCCGGCAGCGTGTACGCGGACGCCGCCGGCAACAACGGCGCCTCGGTCAGCAGCGCGCCGATCGCGGTCGATACGCTGGCGCCGACCACGGCGGCGGTGGCGGTCAGCTTCTCGGCCGACAATGGCGGCAGTTTCACCGACCTGGTAACCAACGCCACCGCGCAAATCATCACCGGCACGCTGAATACGTCGCTGGTGGCGGGCGAGCAGGTGCAGGTATCGTTGAACAATGGCGTCAGCTGGCTGAACGCGGTGAGCACCGGCCCCGGCAGCTGGGCGCTGACGCCGCAGTCGCTGACCGGCAGCGGCACGCTGCAGGTGCGCGTGGTCGACACCGCCGGCAACAGCGGACCGGCGTTCTCGGCCGGCTACGTGCTGGATCTGGTGGCGCCGACCATGACCATCACCAGCAGCGCCAGCGCGCTCAAGGCGGGCGAAACGGCGCTGCTGACCTTCACCTTCAGCGAGGCGCCGAGCAACTTCACGGTGGGCGATCTGGTGGCCATCAACGGCAATTTGAGCGCGTTTGGCGTCACCGCCAATCCGCTGGTCTACACCGCCGTGCTGACGCCGACCGCCGGCCTGGCCGGCGGCGCCGGCAGCGGGGTGACGCTGGCGGCCGGCATGTACACCGACCTGGCCGGCAACGCCGGCGCCGCCGTCAGCTCGCCGCTGATCAGCATCGATACCGCGCCGCCGGTGCTGAACATCAGCAGCAGCTCGACCAGCCTGAAAATCGGCGAATCGGCCGTCATCACCTTCAGTTTCAGCGAGCTGCCGATCGGCTTCACGCTGGGCGACATCAGCGTCAGCGGCGGCACCCTGAGCGGCTTCGGCCTGACCGCCAATCCGCTGGTGTACACCGCGCTGTTCACGCCGACGCCGGGGCAGGCGTCCGGCACGGCGTCGATCAGCGTCGCGGCCGGCAGCTTCCTGGATGGCGCCGGCAACGCCGGCGCGCTCACCACGCTGTCCGGCATCGCCTACAGCACGCTGGCGCCGACCACCACCGGCGGCACGGTGATCTTCTCCAACGACAACGGCAGCAACCTGCTTGACCTGGTGACCAACAATAACCAGCAGGACATCAGCGGCGTGCTCAGCACCGTGCTGCAAAGCGGCGAATCGGTCGAGGTTTCGCTCGACAATGGCGCCACCTGGAGCACCGCCACCTCGGCGGTTGGCAGCGCGCTGTGGAACCTGCCGGGCACGGTGACGCTGACCGGCAGCGGGGTGCTGCAGGTGCGCGTGACCGATGCCTCCGGCAACCACGGCGCCGCCACCTCGTCGGCCTATGTGCTGGATACCACGGCGCCGGGCATGACCGTCAGTGCCAACGTCGCCACCCTGAAGTACGGCGACACCGGCACGCTGACCTTTACCTTTACCGAGGCGCCGCAGTTCTTCACCGCCGGCGACATCGTCGCCAGCGGCCTGACCATCAGTAATTTCAGCGCCACCGCCAACCCGCTGGTCTACACCGCCAGCTTCACGCCGGTGCTGAACTGGGGCGGCGCGTTCGGGGTGTCGGTGCTGGCCGGCACCTACAGCGACCTGGCCGGCAACCTGGGAACGGCGGCCAGCGGCCCGACGCTGACGGTTGACTCGACGCCGCCATCGCTGCTGATCAGCAGCAGCCTGGCCAGCCTGAAAGCCGGCGATACCGCGCTGATCACCTTCACCTTCAGCGAGGCGCCGCAGGGCTTCGCGGCCGGCGACGTCACCGTCACCGGCGGCACGCTGAGCGGCTTCACCGCCACCGCCAATCCGCTGGTGTACACCGCCGTGTTCACGCCCACCTCGGGCACCGCGGCCGGCACCGCCAGCGTCACGGTGGCGCCGAATGTCTACAGCGACCTCGCCGGCAACGGCGGCCTGGGCGGCTCGGTGTCCGGCATCAGCCTGGACACGCTGGCGCCATTGGCGACCGCCAGCGGCACCCCGACCTTCCTGCACGATACCGGCAGCAGCGGCACCGATTTGATTACCTCGGTGGCCTCGCAAACCGTCAGCGGCAATCTGAGCTTGCCGCTGGCCACTGGCGAGCGGGTGCAAGTGTCGCTGGACGATGGCGCCAACTGGGACTACGCCATCGTCAGCGGCACCAGCTGGAGCTATGACACGGTGCTGACCGGCAGCGGCGTGCTGCGCGTGCGCGTGATCGATGCCGCTGGCAATCACAGCGCCGAGAGCGCGAGCGCGTATGCGCTGGATCAGTCGACGCCGACGGTGACCATCACCAGCAATGTCGGCACCGCCAATGGCGTCACGCCGGCCGTCATCACCTTCACCTTCTCGGAACCGCCGGTGGGCTTCAGCAACGCCGACATCACGGTCGGCGGCGGCACGCTGAGCGCGGTGACGGCGACCAGCGATCCCAAGGTTTACACGGCGCTGTTCACGCCCTCGACCGGGGTGGCGAGCGGCAGCGCCACCATCGCGGTGGGCGGCGCCTACGCCGACGCGGCCGGCAATGCCGGCGGCGCCGGCAGCATCCCTGGTTTGCAGATCGACACGGTGGCGCCGAGCGCCAGCGCCGGCGGCCTGACTTTCTTTACCGATAGCGGCACCGACGGCGATCTGATCACCAACGAGCCGCAACAAACCCTGCAAGGCGACCTGAGCACGGCGCTGGTGGCCGGCGACGCGGTGCAGATTTCGTATGACGGCGGTGTCACCTGGGAAACCGTGACCACCGCGATCGGCGATACCCGCTGGAGCGTCACCAAGACGCTGTCCGGCAGCGGCACGCTGCAGGTGCGCGTGATCGATGCCGCCGGCAACTTCAGCACCGCCTATTCCGCCAATTACACCATCGACACCGACGCCCCGACCGTCACGCTGAGCGGCAGCACGCCGCGCGTGACCCAGGGCGGCAGCGTGGTGGTGACGCTGACGCTGAGCGAGCCGGGTCTGCTGACCCAGGCCGACCTGTTCGTCACCGGCGGCACCATCAGCGGCTTCAACGGCAGCGGCACCACTTACCACGTCACCATCACGCCGCCGGCCAACAGCACCACGCCGATCGTGATCAATGTCGGCGGCAGCGTGTTCAATGACGTCGCCGGCAACGGCAATGCCGGCGGGCTGCTGATCGTGCCGGTCAACACCAACGCGCCGCCGACCACCCCGTCGGGCACCACCTCCACCGTGGACGGGGTGGAAATCACCACGCTGACCGGCACCGACAGCCGCACCGGCCTGGCCACCCGCACCGTGACCGTGCCCAACATCACGTCCAGCCGGCCGGAAGACAGCACCACCACCCACGCCAACCTGGCCGACATTCCACTTGGCCTCGGCGCCAACGGCACGGCACCGGCCACCAGCCTGGTGGTCAGCGTACCGATCGGGGTCGGCTTTGCCGCCTCCGGCCCGTCCTCGCTGCTGAGCGGGGCGCTGGCCGAGCTCGACCTGATCGGCCGCATCGACGACCACACCACCGCTGGCCAGGCCACCCGGGCCGCGATGGAGGCGCAGGCGCAAGCCTTCCTGGACAGCCTCGACCCGTCGGTGCAGTTGCAGCACGCCACGCTGACCATGAGCGCCACCAGTGGCGCCGCCGACGCCGTGGTGATCGTCAATGGCGCCGACGCGGTGGCCACGGCCAGCGCCGGCAACGCGCAGGCCGCCGCCGCGCTGCTGGACAACACCGCGATCGCGCTGGTGGTCGACGCGCGCTCGCTGCCGAGCAATATCGGCCTACAGCTGGACGATGTGCACTTTGCCGCCATCATCGGCGCCGCCAATGTGCAGGGCGGCGCCGGTCAGAACTTCTTCATCGGCGATGGCGAGGCGCAGCGCATCTGGCTGAGCACCGGCGCCGACAACGATACGCTGTACGGCAATGGCGGCAACGATATCCTCGGCACCGCCGCCGGCAATGATTATCTGGATGGCGGCGATGGCGACGATAGCCTGGCCGGTGGCGCCGGCGACGATCACCTGGTGGGCGGTGCCGGCAATGACGTGCTGCAGGGCGGCCGCAGCGACAGCGGCCAGTGGCAGTTCTACCTGAAGGATGGCAAGGTGGTGGCCACGCATCAGATCGCGCTGGCCGGCAGCACGGTCACCGAGACGGTGACGGCGGCCGAGCTGGACGCTAGCCAGGCGCTGCTGACCTTTGTCGAAGGCAAGGCCACCTGGCTGGAAAACCTGTCGCTGATGTATCACACCGTGTTCGACCGCGTGCCTGACCTGCCGGGCCTGAACACCTGGTCGCAGCACGAGTCGAGCTTGCAGGTGCAGGCTGAAAACATGCTGACCTCGGTCGAGGCCAGCAACAGCGTCATGAAGCTGAGCGCGCACGACTATGTGGCCACGCTGCTGCAAAACAGCCTGGGCGTGACGCCCACCGAGGCCGCGCTGGCGCCGTATCTGGCGACGCTGACGGCGGCCTCGGATTCGCTGTCGGCGCGCGCCAGCGTGTTTGTCGAGATCGCCACCAGCGACGCCCACCGCGCGCTCTACATCACCGATTCCGGCGCGCCGCTGGGCGGGGAGCTGGTGACGCAGGAACAGGGCTGGCTGCTGGGCTCGGGCGACGACCGCCTGGAGGGCGGCGCCGGCTCCGACCTGCTGGTCGGCGGCGATGGCACCGACACCGTGGTCTACAGCGGCGCGGCGGCGGCCTACAGCCTGGCGCTGGGCAGCGCCGGCGAGGTCAAGATCGGCGATGCCGATGGCGCGCTGGACACCATCCGCCAGATCGAGCTGGGCGAGTTCAGCGACGGCACCCTGGACCTGAGCTTCACCCAGACCGCCGCCAGCACGCTGCAGGACATCGGCATGCTGTACCACCTGACGCTGGGCCGTGCCGGCGATTTCGCCGGCTTCCTCAGCTGGGTCGACAGCGGCCGCACCGACAGCTCGCTGGCGGCCGGCTTCATCGAGTCGGTCGAGTTCATCCAACGCTATGGTACCCAGGACGACCAGACCTTCATCAACGCGCTGTACCAGAATGCCACCCAGCACGACGCCGACGCCACCACGCTGGCGCAATGGGATACCTATCTGGACAGCCATAGCCGGGCCGACCTGGTCAATGCGCTGGCGCACGACGCCACCCTGGTTGGCACCCAGTTTGCCAGCGGCAACATGAGTTTGATCGGTGGCTTGTAGCATGCTATTCTGACGGCGGTGAAAACGCTTTTGTTGCAAGGCGGACTGGACACTTGCCGGCAAAACCGTTGCATAATCGGCGGGCGATGTTCTTCAAACGGGGGTGCGCCATACTCGCCTTGCCGACAATCGAACAAGCCAGGCCGGGAATCCTGATCGTCGACGACGAACGGGAGGAATTGCGCTTTCTGACCGATTTGCTGCGACGCCAGCTGTACCACGTGCGCGTCGCCAGCGACGGCATGGAAGGCTATCAGGCGGCACTGGCGGCGCCGCCGGACCTGATCCTGCTCGACGTCTGCATGCCGGGCGTGGACGGTTTTGCCGCCTGCCGGCTGTTGAAGGCCGATCCGGCCACCCGCAACATCCCGGTGATCTTCCTCAGCGCGCTGGACGAACCGGACGAGCGCGTGGCCGGGCTGGCCATGGGCGGGGTCGATTTTGTCGCCAAGCCCTATCATCCGGCCGAAGTGTTCGCGCGGGTGCGGATCCACCTGGAGCTGGCCGGGCTGCGCCGCGCCGCCGCCACCCGCAGTGCGCTGACGCCGCCGGCCACGACGTCCCAGCACGACCCCGAGGAAGTGCTGGCGCAAGCGGCGATGCGCCTGATCGATGACAACCTGGCCACGGCGCTGACGCTGGCCGGCATCGCGCGCGCGCTCGGCACCTATGAAAAACGGTTGTCGGCGGCGTTTCGCCACCATGTCGGCAGCACCGTGTTCGGCTATCTGGGCGAGGCCCGCATCCGGCGCGGCCGGCAACTGCTGGCCGACACCGACCTGAGCGTACAACAGATCGCCGAGCAGACCGGCTTCCGCAGCGCGGCCAATTTTGCCACCGCCTTCCGCGAGCAGACCGACAGCACGCCCACCGCCTACCGTCAGGCGCTGCGCCGCCAGGGCGTGTCGACGTGACCAGCAAGGTGGAAGCCCAGCGCATCCGCGCCCGTCTGCTGGCGGCGCTGAACCACGACCTGCGCGCGCCGCTGGCGCGCATCGCCACCAGCGCCAGTACCGGCTTTATCGATTTGCACACGCTGGAGCACGAGGCGCGGCGTCAGCTGGAATGGCTGTCCGACCTGCAGGAATGCGCGCGCTACGAGCTGCAACCGCCCGAGCTGGCGGCGGCGCCGGCTTATCTGCATGCGTTGATGCGGCATGTGAAGCATGACAGCGCCGAGCTGCCTGCGCTGGCATTGCTGGACGCGCGCCGCCTGACCCAGGTGATGGCGCGCCTGCGCGATCACTCTGGCGGCCATCTGGCGCTGCAGGCGGGGTGCAGCGGCACGGCGCTGCGGCTGCAGTTCCAGGCCGGCCAGCCGGACGGCCCCTGGAGTGCGGTGACCGCCTCGCTGACCGACGAACGCATCTTGCCCGGCGTGATGGTGGCGGCGCATCTGGTGCGCGCCATGGGCGGCCAGTTGCAGCAGAGCGGCGACGCGCTGCGCTTCGAGGTCAGCATGCCGCTGGCGTGTGAAGAGGAGGCGATGCCGCCGGCGCCGCACTTCGACTGGCCGGAACCGTTTGGCGCCGGTCACGCCATCCTGCTGCTGGAGCCGCATCAGCCGATGCAGGACTATCTGAGCGAGATTCTGGAAAGCGCCGAGTTCGACGTGCAGTACGAGCCGGCGGACCGCGATCCGGCGCTGATCCTGTGTGCCGACGAAAGCGTGTGGGATATCTGGCCGCGCGAGGAAGCGCCGCCGGTGTTGCTGCATGCGCTGCTGCCGCCGACGCGGCCGGAGGATTTCATCGAGGTGCTGTACAAGCCGGCGCCGCCGGCCATGCTGCTGTCGGCGCTACGCCGGCGCCTGCAGATCAGGCCGCGAGACGGCCTCCTGTGACGCGCTCGATGCCGGCCAGGTCGCGCCAGCTTTGCACCTCGGCGTAGCCGGCTGCTGTCAGCAGCGCGCGCACTTGTTCCGCTTGATCGTAGCCGTGTTCCATCAGCAACCAGCCCTGCGGCCTGAGGTGGGCCGGCGCGCCGGCGATGATGGTGCGCAGCGCCGACAGGCCGTCGGCGTGGTCGGTCAGCGCGCTTTGCGGTTCGTAGCGCAAATCGCCTTCGGACAGGTGGTGGTCGCCGCTGGCGATGTAGGGTGGGTTGGAGGCGATGATGTCGAACGGTGCGGCATCGTGTATGGCGGCGTACCAGTCGCTGTGCAGGAAGGTGACGCGGGCGTTGTTGGCGGCGGCGTTGCGGCGTGCCACCGCCAACGCCTCGGGGCTGACGTCGAGCGCGGTGACGTCGGCGTCGGGCCGGCTGTGGGCCACGGCAACCGCGATGGCGCCGCTGCCGGTGCCCATATCGAGCGCGCGGCCTTGCGGCGGCAGGCGTTCCAGCGTCAGTTCGACCAGCAGTTCGGTGTCGGGACGCGGTATCAGCACCGCGCTGCCGACTTCAAACGGCAGGCCGAAAAATTCGCGTTGGCCGACGATGTAGGCGATCGGCTCGCCATCCAGGCGGCGTTGCACCAGCGCGGCGAAGCGCTGCGCTTCGTCTTCGCTCAGCGCGCGCTCGGACTGGGTGATCAGGGCGATGCGGTTCAGCTGCAGCGCGTGGCATAGCAGCACGCGGTTATCCAGCGCGTCCAGCAGCGACTGGCGTTGCAGCGCGGCCAGCGTGACGCCGGCCTGAATCGCATCCAGCGTGGTGATCATCGTACGCGGCGCACCAGCAGCCAGCCCAGCGCCAGCGTGAACAGGCCGAACCACAGGAACGACCATTGTGGAATCGACAGGCCGAACCATGGCGCCAGCGCGTCCTCGCACAGGCCGTCGGCGCGGAACAGGAAGGGCAGCGCGGTGGCGGTGGGGATTTTGTTGAGGAAGGTCTCCATCGGATCGATGCCGCACGACAGGCCCGGATGCGCCAGCACCCACAGGTGCTTGCCGGCGGTGCCCAGGCCGCCCAGCGCGGCCAGCAGGCCAACCCCGGCCAGCGCCTTGGGCTTGCTGGTGTAGGCGCCGATCAGGGCGAACACGCCGATGGCGATGAACAGGTAGCGCTGGATCACGCACAGCGGGCAGGGCAGCATGTCCAGCCCGTGCTGCAGGTACAGGGCGACGCCGATCAGACCGAAGGCGGCGATGGCGATGGACAGCAGCAGGGAGCGGGTATGTATCATGTCAGAGTCCTTGGAAGAATCGGGGAATTCTCGCACAAAGTTGCCAATTCAGCCTTAGGCCGCGATTAATCACTTTTAATTATCGCCCAGCGCCGCCAGCAGTTCGGCCTGGTGCTCGGCGATCAGCGCATTGGTCATTTCGGCCAGGTCGCCGTCCATGATGAAGTCCAGCTTGTACAGCGTGAGGTTGATGCGGTGGTCGGTCATGCGCCCCTGCGGGTAGTTGTAGGTGCGGATGCGTTCGCTGCGGTCGCCGGAACCGATCAGGCTCTTGCGGGTGGCCGCTTCCTTGGCCTGCGCCTCGCGCAGTTGCACGTCCTTGATGCGGGTGGCCAGCACCTTCATCGCCTGCGCCTTGTTCTTGTGTTGCGAGCGGTCGTCCTGGCACTCGACCACGATGCCGGTCGGCAGGTGGGTGATGCGCACGGCGGAGTCGGTCTTGTTGATGTGCTGGCCGCCGGCGCCGGAAGCGCGGTAGGTGTCGATGCGCAGCTCGGACGGGTTGATGTTGACGTCTTCGACCTCGTCGGCTTCCGGCATCACCGCCACCGTGCAGGCCGAGGTGTGGATGCGGCCCTGGGTTTCGGTGGCCGGCACGCGCTGCACGCGGTGGCCGCCGGATTCGAACTTCAGCTTGGAATACACGCCGTTGCCGACCAGGCGCACGATCACCTCGCGGTAGCCGCCCAGATCGGACGCCGATTCCGACACCATCTCCACCTGCCAGCGATTGCGCTCGGCAAAGCGGGTGTACATGCGCAGCAGGTCGCCGGCGAACAGCGCCGACTCGTCGCCGCCGGTGCCGGCGCGGATTTCGAGGAAGATGTTGCGCTCGTCGTTGGCGTCCTTCGGCAGCAGCATTTTCTGCAGTTCCAGATCCAGCTCGGCGGTGCGGGCCTTGGCGCTGTCGATTTCTTCCTGCGCAAAGTCCTTCATGTCGGGATCGGCCAGCATCTCCTGCGCCGCTTCGATGTCGGCCAGCGCTTCCTGGTAGGACTTGTAGACCGCCACCAGCGGGCCGATTTCGGCGTGTTCGCGGTTCATCTTGCGGTAGGCGTCCATATTGTTGGTGGCGCCTTCGGACATCAGCAATTCATCGAGTTCGACCAGGCGATTCGCCAGTTGATCGAGCTTGGCCAGCATGGATGGTTTCATAGGTGTTCTCAGAGGGTGAAGCAGGCGCCGCGCGCGGGCGGCGAGGGGAGTGCGGAGGGGCGGCGAGCGAGCCGCAAGCGGGCGCCGCTAACGGCGGCCGCGGAACATCGGTGGCAGGATCTCTGCCAGGTGGGCGCGTTCTTCGCCCTGGGCGCGGTGCAGCGCTTGCTGCGGACCGTGCATGAATTTGGCGGTCAGGCCGCGCGACAGTGCTTCCAGCACGGCGTCGACGTCCTCGCCCTTGGCCAGCATCTTGCGGGCGCGTTCCAGTTCCATCTGGCGCAGCGCTTCGCCGTTTTCCTGCAGATGCTGGATCACCGGCACCACGGCGCGGTCGTCGATCCAGTGCATGAAGGATTGCACCCGGGTTTCAATGATGGCTTCGGCCTGGGCCACGGCGGCCTGGCGGTTTTCGATGCCGGTCTGAACCACCTTGCCGAGGTCGTCGACGGTGTACAGGAAGGCGTCGTTGAGGCGCGCCACTTCCGGCTCGATATCGCGCGGCACGGCCAGGTCGACCATGAACATCGGTTTGTGGCGGCGTGCCTTGATGGCGCGTTCCACCATGCCGAGGCCGATCAGCGGCAGCGACGAGGCGGTGCAGGAAATCACGATGTCGTACTGGTGCAGCTTGTCCTGCAGATCGGCCAGGCGGATGGCGCGGCCGCCGAAGCGGTGCGCCAGCATTTCGCCGCGTTCCAGCGTGCGGTTGGCGATGGTGATGGTTTTCGGGTTCTGCGCCGCGAAGTGGGTGGCGCACAGTTCAATCATCTCGCCGGCGCCGATGAACAGCACGTTCTGTTCGGCGATCTTGTCGAAGATGCGCTGCGACAGTCGCACGGCGGCGGCCGCCATCGATACGCTGTGGGCGCCGATTTCGGTGGTGCTGCGCACTTCCTTGGCCACCGAGAACGAGCGCTGGAACAGCTGGTGCAGATAAGTGCCGAGGCCGCCGGCTTCGTCGGCGGTGCGGATCGCATCCTTGATCTGGCCCAGGATCTGGGTTTCGCCCAGCACCATCGAATCCAGCCCGGAGGCGACGCGGAAAGTGTGGCGCACCGCGTCGTGCTGCGGCAGCATGTACAGATGCGGACGCAGCTCGGCGTAGTTCAGTTTATGGAAATCGGCCAGGAAATGGGCGCCGGCATCGAGCGGGTCGGGTGCGGTGCTGGCCGCGTACAGCTCGGTGCGGTTGCAGGTGGACAGAATGGCCGCTTCGTCGGAACCGCGATGGTCGATGCGTTCAAACCACGAACGCGCCGCCATCACCGCCTGCGCCAGTTGGTCAGGGGCGAACGCCAGCTGCTCGCGTAGCGAGACCGGTGCGGTGTTGTGGTTGAGGCCGACGGCAAGCAGCTGCATTTCGGGTCCAGAGGCATTAATTACGCGGTCATTATAACCCTACTGCCTTCATGTTGCCCGTGGGACTGCCCAAAGGCAGGAACGCTTTCCATACGGAAGGTCAGGCGCCGAGTTTTTCCAGGCGGTAACCATAGCTGTAGACGGGGACCAGACGGAAGCCGTTTTCTGGCTTTAATTGCAACTTGTTGCGGACCCGCGAGACGTGGGTGTCCATGGTGCGCGACGGCACGGCGGTTTCGCGTATCCACACCGCTTCGTGGATGTAGGCGCGCGACAGCGGACGGCCGATATTGCGGAAAAATAGCAGTGCCAGATAGAACTCTTTGTGGGTTACATCCAACACTATGCCGTCCATCAGCAGCCGGCCGGGGCGGGTTTCAAACACATATTGACCGAATTGCAGCTGTTCGGCGCCGTTTTGCGCCGGATAGGCGCGGCGCAGCAGGGCTTGCACCCGCGCTACCATCTCGCTGCGTCGCAGCGGCTTGATCATATAGTCGTCGGCACCGGCGGCGAGGCCGGCGACGATGTCGTCTTCACCGGAACTGGTGGTCAGGAACAGCACCGGGGCGTTGTCCGGCAGCTTTTCCTTGGCCCGGCGCAGCACCTCGGCACCGCCCATGTCGACCACTTGCCAATCGAGGATCAGCATGTCGTAGCTGTCCTTGCGCAACTGGGCCAACACGTCCTTGGCGGTCTGGAAGCTGTGGCAGATGTGTCCGGCCGAGGTCAGCACCTGGCAGATCAGGTCGGCCTGGCTGCGGTCGTTGTCGAGTACGGCGATTCTCATGCTGCTGCCTGTCGAAAATGTTAAGGAGAAGTCACTCCAAATATAACAGAGATTTACAAATTTCTTAGCAAAAACGCCAAAAATTTTTTCTGTGAGACATCAATTGTAACATCTTGGCAATGCTTGCATTCCCTGTGCGCGACCGCATATTGAATACACGGTACACTGGAAAAACGCTGAATTCAATGCACTAGTTGAAAAATGGAAAGAATCGTCAAGGCAGGCCGGGAGGGGTGATGAGCGGCAAAAAAGACACAAATTGGACGCTGGTGCCGGCCTCGGCGCGCGACATCGATGCCGTGCGCGAACGTTGCCGTCAGCTGGTGCGGCGCCGCGCCATGGTGTCGGCCGGTGTGGCCGCAGTGCCGATTCCCGGGCTGGACGTGGTGTCCGACCTGCGCATGTTTGCGCTGTTAATTGACGACATCAATCAGGAGTTCGGCCTGTCCGAGCGGCAGATCGAGCGGCTGCAGCCGAGATTCCGCGTCATCGCTTACGAGGCGGCGATGGGCGTCGGCGGCATGCTGGTGGGGAAACTGGTGACGCGCGAAGTCGTCACCCAGTTATTGCGCCGCACCGGCTTCAAGGCGGTGGCGCGGCAGGCCGGCAAGCTGGTGCCCTTCGCCGGGCAGCTGGCCTCGGCCGGCATCGGCTTTTATGCGTTCCGGCAGATTGGCTACCAGCACGTGGAAGCCTGTGTCAGGGTGGCGCAGGAATTGGTGGCGGCCGGCGTGCACCGGCCCGCCTGATCACGCGTCCGGCAGGACCACGTTCACATCGAGCACTTCCAGGTTGCCCTGGCGGTCCAGCGAGATCTTGATGTCGTCGGCATTGACCTTGGTGTACTTGGAAATCACCTCGATCAGTTCCTTGTGCAGCGCCGGCAGGAAGTCCGGACCGGCGCGGCCGTTGCGCTCACGCGCGATGATGATCTGCAGACGCTCCTTGGCCGCGGTGGCGGTCTTGGGCTTCGGCGGAAACAGGAAAGAAAGCAGGGCCATGATTACTTGCTCCCAAAGATACGCTGCAACAGGCCCGGCTTCTCATAGTTGGTGAAGCGCAGCGGCACCTCTTGGCCGAGGAAGCGCGTCACCACGTCTTCGTAGGCTTGTGCCACATCCGTGCCTTTGAAGTGAATCGCCGGGTTACCCTGGTTCGAAGCATGCAGCACTTGTTCCGACTCCGGAATGATACCGATCAGAGGAATGCGCAGGATTTCCTGTACATCTTCGTACGACAGCATCTCGTCCGCTTCCACCCGTTTCGGCGAGTAGCGGGTGATCAGCAGGTGTTCCTTGACCGGTTCGCCGCCGGTTTGGGCGCGGCGTGACTTGGCCTGGATGATGCCCAGAATGCGGTCGGAATCGCGCACCGACGACACTTCCGGGTTGGTGACGATGACGGCTTCATCGGCAAAGGTCAGCGCCATCAGCGCGCCATGTTCGATGCCGGCCGGCGAGTCGCAGATGATGAACTCGAAGCCCATGTTGATCAGCTCGTGCAGCACCACTTCCACGCCGTCTTCGGACAGCGCGTCCTTGTCGCGCGTCTGCGAGGCCGGCAGGATGAACAGGTTGTCGCAGTGCTTGTCCTTGATCAGCGCCTGGGTCAGCGTGGCTTCCTTGTTGATCACGTTGATCAGGTCGTAGACCACGCGGCGTTCGCAGCCCATGATCAGATCGAGGTTACGCAGGCCGACGTCGAAGTCGATCACTGCGGTCTTATGGCCGCGCATCGCCAGGCCGGTGGAAAAGCTGGCACTGGTGGTGGTCTTACCCACACCACCTTTGCCGGACGTCACAACAATAATTCTCGCCACAGATTAATCCTTTAAGAGAGGTGGTTTCAAGCGCGGTTAGCAGAATTGACAGATAGTATATCGATTCGGTCGCCGACCAAGCGAATTTGCGTGGGCGAGCGTGCATATTCCGTTGGGAATCCGTCTTCAAACGTTCGGTAGACGCCGGCGATGGAGACCAGCTCCGGCGACATATTCATTGCAAAAATGCGCGCCTGGGCATTGCCGGAGGCGCCGGCCAGCGCGCGGCCATTCAGGGTGTTGTACACGTGAATGCTGCCGTCGGCGATGATTTCAGCGCCGTTGTTGACCACGGCGGTGACCACCAGGTCGCAGCCGCGCGCGTAAATGCGCTGGCCGGCGCGCACCGGGGTGTCGATGATCATCACGTCGGTGCCGTTGCTGGCGGCGGCCGGCGGTTGCGCCTGGGCGGCGCTCACGGCTACTGGCGTCGGTGCCGGCGCGGCCGGCTTCGGTTCGGCCGGCGCTTCGTCCTTGGGCTTGGCGCTGGCGGTTTCCAGGCTCAGGCCGTGGGCGGCGATGGCGGCGGCCATTTCCGGCGGCGCGTTGCGCACGGCGACAGGGTTCAGGCGGTATTTTTTCAGCAGGGCGATCAGGCCGCCCCAGTCGATCGGATCGCAGCCGGCCGGCAGCGCGGCGACGTCGATCACGGTCAGGTCGTCTTCAAAGAAGTCGGCGGTGCCGCCGGTCATTTCGGCCAGCGCCGCGTCGAGCGCGATGCGGTCCGCCGTGGACAGAATGGCGGAGACGGCGACTACGGTGGAAATTTTGATTTCGATGGGCTTTTGAAACAGGCTCTTGGACATGGCGACAGTATCAGGGGTTATCCCCGCGCGCATGCGCAGGCACCAACATTCTACTGTGGAAAATGACAGATGGGGAGGCCCGCCTAACGTGCGGGCCTGTAAAAATGCGGGGTTTAGTAGACGCTGCGTAATTGTTGAGCAGCGGCCACCATGTTACGCAGCGCCGCTTCGGTTTCAGCCCAGCCGCGCGTCTTCAGGCCGCAATCCGGATTGACCCACAGCCGCGACGGCGGGATCACCGCGCTGGCTTTGTGTAGCAGGCGCACCATGTCTTGCTGGTCCGGCACGCGCGGCGAGTGGATGTCGTAGACGCCGGGGCCGATTTCGTTCGGATAGGCGAACTGGCCGAAACCGTGCAGCAGCTCCATGTCGGAACGGCTGGTCTCGATGGTGATGACGTCGGCATCCATGGCGGCGATCTGCGGCAGGATGTCGTTGAACTCGGCATAGCACATGTGGGTGTGGATCTGGGTGCGGTCCGCCACCGCGCTGGCGCTGATGCGGAAAGCGCGCGTGGCCCAGTCCAGATAGCCGTCCCAGCGGCTGCGGCGCAGCGGCAAGCCTTCGCGCACCGCCGGTTCGTCAATCTGGATGATGCCGATGCCGGCCTGCTCCAGGTCGGTCACCTCGTCGCGGATCGCCAGCGCGAGCTGCAGCGCGGTGTCGGCGCGTGGCTGGTCGTCGCGCACGAACGACCATTGCAGGATGGTGATGGGGCCGGTCAGCATGCCTTTCATCGGCTTGGCGGTCAGGCTTTGCGCGTGCACGGTCCAGTCGACGGTCATGGCTTTGGGACGGTTGACGTCGCCGTAGATGATGGGCGGCTTGACGCAGCGCGAGCCGTAGGATTGCACCCAGCCCTGCTGCGTGAAGGTGAAGCCGTCCAGCTGTTCGCCAAAGTATTCGACCATGTCGTTGCGCTCGGCTTCGCCGTGGACCAGCACGTCCAGGCCCAGTGCTTCCTGGCGCTGCACGGCGTCGGCGATTTCGGCGCGCATCTGGGCTTGATAGCCGGCGGCGTCAAGCTCGCCGCGCTTGTGGGCGGCGCGGGCGCTGCGGATGGCCGGCGTTTGCGGGAAGGAACCGATGGTGGTGGTGGGGAACGACGGCAGCTTGAAGCGTGCGCGTTGTGCGGCCTGGCGCTCGGCGAAACCGGAGCGGCGCTGGTCGGCGTCGGCCGGCAGTTGGTCGAGGCGGGCGCGTACTGCGGGCTGATGCACGCGCGGGCTGGCGCGGCGGCTGGCGATGGCGGCGCGCGCGGTGGTCAGCGCGGCGTTGGTGTCATCGCCTTGCAGCGTGCGTTTCAGCAGTTGCAGCTCGTCCAGCTTTTCGGTGGCGAAGGCCAGCCAGTCGCGGATGTCGGCGTCCAGGTGCTGCTCGGCGGCCAGCGAGAACGGCACGTGCAGCAGCGAGCACGAGGACGACAGCCACAGTTTGCCGCCGCGCTTGTCGACGATGGGCGCCAGTTTCGCCAGCGCGGCGTCGAGGTCGGTGCGCCAGATATTGCGGCCGTCGACGATGCCGACCGACAGTACTTTGTGTACCGGCAGCCAGTCGGCAATGCTGGTCAGTTCGTGCGGCGCGCGCACGGCGTCGACGTGCAGGCCGGCCACCGGCAGGCGGCACGCAAGGCTGAGGTTTTCTTCCAGCGGCGAGAAATAGGTGGCCAGCAGCAATGGCACGCCGGCCTGGTTCAGCTGCCAGTAGGTGTTTTCAAAGGCGTTGCGCCAGGCGGCCGGCAGGTCGAGGCCGAGGATGGGCTCGTCAATCTGGACCCATTGCACGCCTTGCGCTTTCAGGCGCTGCAGCAGCTGGCTGTAGGCCGGCAGCAGTTGCTCCAGCAGGGAGAGGCGGTCGAAGTTGCTGTCGTCGCGGGATTTGCCCAGCCACAGCAAGGTCAGCGGGCCGATCAGCGTGGCTTTGACGGCGTGGCCCAGCGTTTGCGCTTCCGCCACTTCGGCCAGCAGGCGTTCGGCCGCCAGCGTGAAGCTGGTGTCGGCGCTGAATTCGGGCACCAGGTAGTGGTAGTTGGTGTCGAACCATTTGGTCATTTCCAGCGCGGCGGCGGCGGGCAGGGCGGCGCTGGTGCTGGCGTGCGGCTGGCCGCAGCCGCAGTCGGCGTCGTGGGCGGCGGTTGGCGTGACATCAGCGCTGCGGCCGCGCGCCATGGTGAAGTAGCGCTGCAGTGGCGATTGCTCGGCGTTGAAGCCGTAGCGCGCCGGTTCGCAGCCGAACAGCTGGATGTGGCTGGCCACCTGGTCGTAGAACGCAAAGTCGCCCACCGTCACCAGATCCAGCCCGGCCTCGCGCTGCAAGGCCCAATGCCGCGCGCGCAGTTCGCGGCCGATTTCTTCCAGTCCGGCCTCGGATAGTTCGCCGCGCCAGTGGCGCTCCAGTGCAAATTTGAGCTCGCGCGCCGCGCCAATGCGCGGGAAGCCGGGAATGTGGGTCTGAATCGCTTTATTAGTGTTGGTCATGATGCCTGTCATCCGCATTTAATATTGGTGATATAAAGTGTGCGGCAAACCGGTCTATAATCAAAACGAAAGATTTTACGGGTTCACATGAAAAAAATTAATAGACCATGCTAGAGATACGCCACCTCCGCACCTTGAGCGCGTTGCGCTCGGCTGGCAGTCTCGTGCGTGCTGCCCAACTGCTCAACCTGACGCAGTCCGCCCTGTCACATCAAATCAAATTGCTGGAAGATCGCTACGGCGGCCCGCTGTTTGAGCGCAAATCGGTGCCGATCGGCTTTACCGCCACCGGTGCCCGCCTGCTCAAGCTGGCCGACATGCTGTTGCCGGAAATTGAAAGCGCGGAGCGCGAAGTTGCACGCCTGATGCAGGGAGATACCGGCAGTTTACGGGTCGCGCTGGAGTGCCACACCTGCTTCGACTGGCTGATGCCGGTGATGGATGAATTCCGCAAGCGCTGGCCAGAAGTGGAGATCGATCTGGTGTCCGGCTTCCATAGCGAGGCGGCGGAATTGCTGCGCAGCGGCGAAGCCGATCTGGTGATCGGCCGCAACTATGGCGGCGAGTTCGCCACCTTCCCGCTGTTCCGCTTTGAGATCCTGGTGGTGATGGCGCAAAAACACCGGCTGGCCAGCCTGCGCCGCCTGCACGCCGCCGATTTCAACGGCGAAACCCTGATCACCTACCCGGTGCCGGACGAGCGTATCGACCTGATCCGCGAAGTGCTGGCGCCGGCCCATATCGACTTCCAGCGCCGCAATGCCGAGCTGACCGTCGCGGTGCTGCAACTGGTGGCCAGCCGCCGTGGCGTCGCCGCGCTGCCGAACTGGGCGATCAAGAATTATGTCGATTACGACTACGTGATTGCGCGCCCGGTGGGCGAGCAGGGCTTGTGGAGCGATCTGTTCGTATCGGTGCCGGAGGCGCAGAAACACAAGGCTTACGTGCTGGACTTCGTCAATGTGATACGTGAGCAATGCGCGGCTTCGCTGGACGGTATCAAATTATTATCGTGACAAATTGTTATGGTTTCTTCAAAATACATATGAAGGATTTGATGTGCATCAAACTCGACGCTGAAAACCGCGCATAGGATTAGTCTCCGGCGCTTGCGCAGCAGACATGGATGGTGCTAACAAAACTTTACGATTCCTCGTGGCGACGCACCATCGAAACCTGCCACACGGTCTGTGTGGACGGCGTATGATAAAAGTTCGCGTTGTCGCTCAACTTAGCCAGCGAGGCTGGCGCATTGGAGAATCAAATGGATGATGTAGTTATCGTGGCCGCAGGCCGTACTGGTGTGGGTAAATTCGGTGGCAGCCTGGCCAAGGTGCCGGCGTCGGAACTGGGCGCGCATGTCATCAAGGGCCTGCTGGCCAAAACCGGCATCGATCCGAATCTGGTGAGCGAAGCCATCCTGGGCCAGGTGCTGACCGCCGGCGTCGGCCAGAATCCGGCGCGCCAGGCCGTCATCAAGGCCGGCCTGCCGAACACCATTCCAGCCTTCACCATCAACCACGTTTGCGGCTCCGGCCTGAAAGCCACCCACCTGGCGGCGCAGGCGCTGAAAGCGGGCGACGCGCAGATCATCATCGCCGGCGGTCAGGAAAACATGAGCGCCTCGCCGCACGTCATCCCCGGCTCGCGCGACGGCTTCCGCATGGGCGATTTCAAGGCGGTGGACAGCATGATCGTCGACGGCCTGTGGGACGTCTACAACCAGTACCACATGGGCACCACGGCCGAGAACGTGGCCAAGAAATACGACATCTCGCGCGCCGAGCAAGACGAATTCGCGCTGCAATCGCAGCTGAAAGCGGAAGCGGCGCAAAAAGCCGGCAAGTTCAAGGATGAAATCCTGCCGCTGGAAATCGTCCAGAAGAAGGGCAGCATCGTCTTCGACAGCGACGAATACGTCAAACCGGGCTCGACCCTGGAAGCGTTGGCCGGCCTGCGTCCAGCCTTCGCCAAGGATGGCACCGTGACCGCCGGCAATGCCTCCGGCCTGAACGACGGCGCCGCCGCCGTCATCATGACCACCGCCACCCGCGCCAAGGAACTGGGTCTGCCGGTGCTGGCCAAGATCAAGGCCTACGCCTCGTCCGGCCTGGACCCGGCCTTCATGGGCATGGGCCCGGTGTCGGCCACCAAGCTGGCGCTGAAAAAGGCTGGCTGGACCCCGGACGACCTGGACCTGCTGGAAGTCAACGAGGCCTTCGCCGCGCAGGCGGTGGCGGTCAACAAGGAAATGGGCTGGGATACCAGCAAGATCAACGTCAATGGCGGCGCGATCGCGATTGGCCACCCGATCGGCGCGTCCGGCGCGCGGGTGCTGGTGACCTTGATCCACGAAATGATCCGTCGTGACGCCAAGAAAGGCCTGGCCTCGCTGTGCATCGGCGGCGGCATGGGCGTGGCGCTGGCGATCGAACGCGCGTAAGGAACACGAGTAAGACAGATCTGGCGGCCCGGCATCGCTTCGGGCCGCACTCCGATTTTGGTTTTCATTAAGAAGGGGACGAAAATGGCAAGAGTGGCATTGGTAACCGGTGGCATGGGTGGTCTGGGTGAAGCGATTTGTTTCAAGCTGTCAGCGCTAGGCTATTGCGTCGTCACCACGTATTCCCCTGGCAATCCGAAGGTCGAACAATGGCTGGCCACTACCCGTGACCAAGGCTACAACTTCCGCGCCTACCCGTGCGATGTGGCCGACTATGACTCCGCACAAACCTGCATCGCAGCGATCGAAAAGGATATTGGTCCGGTGGATGTGCTGGTGAACAACGCCGGTATCACACGCGACATGACCTTCAAGAAAATGGACAAGGTGAATTGGGACGCGGTCATCAAGACCAATCTGGATTCGGTGTTCAACCTGACCAAGCCGGTGTGCGACGGCATGGTTGAGCGCGGCTGGGGCCGCATCATCAATATTTCGTCGGTCAACGGCCAAAAGGGCGCGTTCGGCCAGACCAACTATTCGGCCGCCAAGGCCGGCATGCACGGCTTCACCAAGGCGCTGGCGCTGGAAGTGGCCAAGAAGGGCGTAACCGTCAATACCATCTCGCCAGGCTATATCGGCACCAAGATGGTGATGGAAATCCCGCAGGACGTGCTCGACACCAAGATCGTGCCGCAAATTCCGATGGGCCGCCTGGGCAAACCGGAAGAAGTGGCGGGCCTGGTGGCCTACCTGTCGTCGGACGAGGCGGCCTTCGTGACCGGCTCCAACATCGCCATCAACGGCGGCCAGCACATGTCTTAAGCGCGGCACCACCGCTACGGAAGAGCCAGGATCGTTCGCGATCCTGGCTTTTTTTTCGTACAATCTGCTATCAATGTTCCCAAGGATAGCCATGTTCGACCCATCTTCCACCCTGTTCCCGCCGATCGCGCCGTCCCGTCACGGCATGCTGGCGGTCGACGATGTGCACACCATTTACTGGGAGGAAGTGGGCAATCCGAACGGCATCCCGGTGATTTTCCTGCACGGCGGCCCGGGTGCCGGCCTGTCGCCGCAGCACCGCCGCTTCTTCGATCCGGAACAGTACCGGGTGATCCTGTTCGACCAGCGCGGCGCCGGCAAGTCGACTCCGCTGGGCGAGTGCCGCAACAACACTACCCAGCTGCTGATCGACGATATCGAAAAGCTGCGCGTGATGTGCGGTATCGAACAATGGCTGGTGTTTGGCGGTTCCTGGGGCTCGACGCTGGCGCTGGCTTACGGCCAGGCCCATCCGGAGCATTGCCTCGGCTTCGTGCTGCGCGGCGTGTTCCTGTGCACCAAGGCGGAGATCGACTGGTTCCTGGATGGTGCGCGCTGGTTCCACCCCGAGGTGCATGCCGAGTTCGTCGAGCCGATTCCGCAGGCGGAGCGCGGCGATCTGCTGCAGGCTTATGTCAAACGCATCATGAGCGACGACCCGGCCGTGCACTGGCCGGCGGTGCGCGCCTGGAGCCGCTTCGAGGGACGCCGCGTGTTCCTGCTGCCGCAGGCCGAGGATCCGCCGTCGGACGCGCTGGACCTGGGCGTCGGCCGGCTGGAATCGCATTACATGGCCAATCTGGGCTTCTTCAGCGACGAGCAGCTGATCAACAATATCGACCGCATCGCCCACCTGCCGGTGGTGATCGTGCAGGGTCGCTATGACGTGATCTGCCCGCCGGTGTCGGCATGGCGCTTGCATCAGGCTTGGCCTGGAGCCGTGCTGAAGATGATACCGGACGCCGGCCATGGCGCCATGGAAAAAGGCATCTCGCGCGCGCTGGTGGCCGCCACCGAACAGTTCAAGCGCCATCGCGGTTTTGCCTGAAAAAAGCCCGCCGGGGACGCGGGCTGTTAAACTATGAACTAATCGATAAGAATAAATCGCATGGCAATCATGAACATCCAGACCGGAGATATCGGTCACATCATTCAACTGGCGATCGCGCCGGTCTTCCTGCTGTCGGGCGTATGTACCAACCTGATCGTGCTGACCAACCGGCTGGCACGCATCATCGACCGTTCGCGGGTGCTGGAAGACCGGCTGGATGTGGCGTATAGCGATGCCTATCTGAATGAGCTGGACGTGCTGTACCGCCGCTCGCACCTGATCAATATCTCGATCTTCCTGTCGACCGCCTGTGGCTTGATGGTGTGCGTGATTGTGACGATGCTGTTCCTGGGCGATGTCACCAATTTCGGTTTTGACAAATACATAGCCGGCACCTTTGTGGTGGCGGTGCTCTGTCTGGTCGGCAGCTTTGTTGCCCTGCTGCGCGAAATCTTTATTGCGTCGGCGTGGATGCGTTCCCAGCGTCACGTCCGCCGCAAGCGTTAAACTTTTTTTGTGAGAACATCATGCACGACTACCAACGCCCGCCCACCCTGTACCGCTACGGCGTGCGCGAAGACCTGGAACTGGCGCTGACCCAGGGCCAATTCATCCTGCGTCCGGCCAACCATTGCCTGACGCTGAGCTTTTCCCAGGCCTGGGACCGCAAGCTGTTTGAGACCTTCTCGGCCGACGCTTGCCTGATCATCCATAACACCGAGGAATTCGGCGAGCGCATCCACCGCGCCGTGCAGCGCACCTTGCCAAGCTGGGCCGGCATTGATGGCGCGATCGAATACGGCACGCGCGCGGCGCTGGGCGCGGCCTTCACCAAGACCGCCGCCGAGGCGCATGAGCAGGAATGGCAGTTCGCCTGGCGCGCCATGCAGGCGCAGCTGAGTTTGAATCCGGTGCTGATCAAGATCGGCAGCCTGGAAAACTTTGCCGAGCTGCGGTCGCAGGATACGTATTTGGCTTAATTCGCCGGCTTAATTGCTGCCCGACTGCGGTTGTGGAATAGCTTCCACTTTGGGCGCGTCCTTGCGGTCGAGGCGCGCCAGCACGGCGCTCATCATGCGCTCGATATCGCTTTTCACCAGCTTGTTGCCGAGGATGCCGGGCACGTAGAAGTTTGGCATCAGCCGGCCGCGATAGACAATTTTGGTGCCGCCGCTTTCCGGCACCGGCACCAGCTCCCAGCGCGATTCATAATGCTTCATGTCGCCCGAGATCAGCGAGATGTCGATCGCCGACATCGGCTGCTCGACCGCCTTCACAATCAGGTGGATGGTACGTGACATGAACAGAAAACGCGCCACGCCGAATTGTTCGATGATGACTTCATTGCCATTGCGGGACAGGACTTTGCACGACTCCATGTCCGGCACGAATTCCGACATGCGTTCGTAGCCGGTCAGGATGCGCCACACCTTGGGCAGCGGCGCCGCCACGTAGCCGATGGCGTTGACCTCATACATATGCTGGCCGTCCTGCTCCACGCGATTGACCGATACCTCCAGCTTGGGCAGATCAAGCTTGGGTGCCTGCGCCGTGGCCATCGCGGCACTCACACCTAACAACAAAAACAGAAGGAATCGCATCATTTGGCCAGCGTACGGTAAAGGGTGGCAGAATACAAGAGCAGCACGCGCGGACTTTAGAAGCTCAGATCTAGAGAATTGGGATTTAATGCGGGCATTATGAAAACATCATCCTACCCCCACTTGCTGGCCCCCCTCGATCTCGGATTTACGACGCTGCGCAACCGCGTCATCATGGGATCGATGCATACCGGGCTTGAAGATCGCTTCTACCACTACGGCAAACTCGCCGCATTTTATCGCGAACGCGCGCGTGGCGGCGTGGGTTTGATTGTTACCGGCGGCATCTCTCCCAACCGGTCCGGCTGGCTGCTCCCCTTTGGAGGTACGCTCAACTTCAAGGGCGATGTGGTCAACCATCGCCGCGTCACCAGGGCGGTGCACGAGGAGGGCGGCAAGATACTGATGCAAATTTTGCATGCCGGCCGCTATGGCTATCAGCCTCTGGTGGTGTCGGCCTCGGATAAAAAATCGCCGATCTCGCCGTTCAAGCCGCGCGCGCTGAGCGAGGCCGGCATCGAGCAGACCATCCGCGATTACGCCCGCTGCGCCAAGCTGGCGCGCGAGGCCGGCTACGACGGCGTCGAGGTGATGGGCAGCGAAGGCTATCTGCTGAATCAGTTCCTGTGCGCGCGCACCAATCTGCGCACCGACCAATGGGGCGGCAGCATCGAGAACCGCATGCGGCTGTCGGTGGAGATAGTGAAGCGCATCCGCGCGGAAGTCGGTAATGACTTCATCATCATGTACCGCCACTCCTTGCTGGACCTGGTCGAAGGCGGCAATACCTGGGACGAGGTGGTGGCGGTGGCCAAGGCCTTGCAGCAGGCCGGCGTGTCGATACTGAACACCGGCTACGGCTGGCACGAGGCGCGGGTGCCGACCATCGTCACCTCGGTGCCGCGCGGGGCTT
Organism: Duganella guangzhouensis; assembly: GCF_009674535.1. Taxonomy (GTDB): domain Bacteria; phylum Pseudomonadota; class Gammaproteobacteria; order Burkholderiales; family Burkholderiaceae_D; genus Rugamonas; species Rugamonas guangzhouensis. Next base: position 350,197 of record NZ_WKJK01000006.1, on the reverse strand, counting down.
TCGCCTCGCTGGCGGGCCGTCTGCGGCTGGAGGTGACGATACCGGTGGTGGCGTCCAATCGCATCAACATGCCGGCCGAGGCGGAGGGCATCCTGCAGCGCGGCGAGGCCGACATGATTTCGATGGCGCGGCCGTTCCTGGCCGATTCGCACTTCGTGCTCAAGGCGGCGGAAGGGCGCAGCGACGAGATCAATACCTGCATCGGCTGCAATCAAGCCTGCCTCGATCATACTTTTTCGAACAAGCGCGCCAGCTGTCTGGTGAATCCGCGCGCCTGCCACGAGACGGAGCTGGTGTACGCGTCGGCCGCCAAGCCGCGCCGGGTGGCGGTGGTGGGCGCCGGGCCGGCCGGTTTGTCGGCGGCCACGGTGGCGGCCGAATGCGGCCACGATGTGACGCTGTTCGAAGCGTCCGACAGCGTCGGCGGCCAGTTCAAGATCGCGATGCAGATTCCGGGCAAGGAGGAATTTGCCGAGACCATCCGCTACTTCGGCCGCAAGCTGGAACTCACCGGCGTCAACGTGCAGCTGAATACGCGGGTGACGCGCGAGCAGCTGCTGGCCGGCGGCTTTGACGATGTGATCGTCGCCACCGGCATCAAGGTGCGCAAGCCGCCGATCGAAGGCATCGAGCATCCGAAGGTGCTGTCCTATCTGGACGTGCTGCGCGACCATAAGCCGGTCGGCAAGCGCGTGGCCATCATCGGCGCCGGCGGCATCGGTTTCGATATGGGCGAGTTTTTGCTGCACGATCCGCGTCATCCGCTGCCGCTGGCGCTGGATGTCTGGGCCAAGGAGTGGGGTGTCGGCATGAAGGTCGAGACGCCGGGCGGACTGGTGGCGGCGGCGCAGCCGGAGCCTGTGCGGCAGCTGTATCTGTTACAGCGCAAGACCTCGCGTCCCGGCGCGGGCCTGGGCAAGACCTCGGGCTGGGTGCACCGCGCGGTGCTGGCGCGGAACGGCGTGGTGATGATGGCCGGCGTGCAGTACGACCGCATCGACGATCAGGGCTTGCACATCACGGTCGGCGGCGAGCAGCGCTTGCTGGCGGTCGATAACGTGGTGATTTGCGCCGGCCAGGATAGCCTGGCGGAGCTGATGCCGTCCGAGGAAGAGGCCAAGGCGCTGCCGGTGCGCTTCCATAAAATCGGCGGCGCCGCGCTGGCGGCGGAACTGGACGCCAAGCGCGCCATCAAGGAAGGCGCCGAGCTGGCGACGCGGCTGTAGATCAGCAGCCGCTTTGCTGGGCGCGTTCGTCCAGCAGCTTCTGGATGCGGCCCGATTTGGTCAGGCGCTCGATGGCGCCGTTCAGCGCCGGCAGCAGGCTGGCCAGCGCCGGCGTCTTCGGCACCGCGATCAGCACCGGCTCGCTGCCGACCGGCTTGTCCGATACCAGCAAGCGTTCGCCGCCGCTGAAGGCGCAATTCAGGCTGGTGGTGAACTGGGGGGCGGTGCGGAAGCTCACCAGCAGCACCGCGTCGACGTGGTGGGCGCTGAGCATTTTCAGGCGGCTGCTGGCCGATGGGGCATTTTGCTCAACCCGGAACAGCTTGTCCCTGCGCTCTTCGAAGGCCGGGCCAAATTTGCTGCCGCTGCTGATCGAAATCACCTTGCCGCGCAAGTCGTCCCACTGCTGGAAGTTGAGCGGCGCGCGCTCGGTCGAGACCAGCCATTGATTGACCACGTACAGCGGTTTGCTGAAATCCAGCGTTTGCAGGCGCTCCGGCGTGATGGCGGCGCCGAACAGCAGACCTTCGCCGTTTTCCGCCATCATTTGCGCGCGCCGCCATGGATAGGGGCGCAGCACCAGCTTCAGCCCCGACTCGGCGGCCACTGCCTGCACCACCGCCGTCATCAGCGGTGGCGTGGGCAGCCGCTGGCCGCTGGCGTCCACCTGTTCGGCGATCAGCATCGGGATCTCGCTGCCATCGGCCGCATGCGCGTCCGCCGTGGGCAGCAGCGCGATCAGAGCGGAAAGGAGTAGTGCGCGGCGGGTAGGACGTCGTTCCATCAATGGTGCGTGTGGGTCTGCTGGTTGGCCAGGCTCGATAATACATAGGCCGTCATGCCTTTGGCCAGTTCCTGCTCGCCCATGAAGATCTCGCCAGCGCGCTCGCTGCGCAGCAGCTCCGCTTCCGCATCGTTGTGGGTGCGCACCACGGTCTTGATGTTGGGGTTGAGCGCGCGCGCGGTTTCGATCATGGCGCGCACGTGGAAGGTGTCCGGCGTCGCGATCACCAGCATCGCGGCATGGGCGATGTGGGCCTGGATCAGCACCGTCGGCTCGCCGGCATTGCCGGCCACTGCCGGCACGCCGTCCTTGCGCAGTTGATCGACCACTTCGCGGTTCTGCTCCGCCACCACGTAGGAGATGCCTTGTGCCTTCAGCGCGGCGGCGATGCGGCGGCCCACGCGGCCGTAACCGACCAGTACCACCTGGCCGCGCAGATGTTCGTGCGGGGTGGTCATCGGCAGCTCGGCCAGCGGGTCGGCCGGGCGCTCGAACCTGGCCGCCAGGCCCGGGTTGTTACCGAGCCAGCGTTCCAGCGGTTTGGTGACGCGGAACACGATCGGATTGAGCGCGATCGAGATGATGGCGCCGGCCAGGATCAGGCTTTGGCCCTCCACCGGCATCAGCTTCAGCGACAGGCCCAGCGCCGCCAGGATGAAGGAGAATTCGCCGATCTGCGCCAGGCTGGCCGACACCATCAGCGCGGTCTTGGCCGGGTAGCGCAGCAGCAGCACCAGCAGGAAGGCCGCCACCGATTTGCCGATCACGATGATGGCCACCACCGCCAGCAGCTTGAGTGGCTGTTCCAGCAGGATCGATGGCTCGAACAGCATGCCGACCGACACGAAGAACAGCACCGCGAACGCATCGCGCAGCGGCAGCGATTCCTCGGCGGCGCGGTGCGCCAGCGCCGATTCGCGCAGCACCATGCCGGCGAAGAAGGAACCCAGCGCGAACGACACGCCGAAGTAGTGGGTGGAGGCGTAGGCGATGCCGACGGCGGCCGCGATCACGCACAGCGTGAACAGCTCGCGCGAGCCGGTGCGCGCCACCTGCCACAGAATCCACGGGAACAGCTTGCGGCCGACCACCAGCATCAGCACGATGAAAGCGCCGACCTGGCCCAGCGTCAGCGCCAGCGTGGCCCACAGGCTGCTATCGCCGCCATGGCCGCCGTGGGCCGCATCGGGGGCGACGCCGCCCAGCGATCCGGCCAGCGCCGGCAGCAGCACCAGCACCAGCACGGTCACCAGGTCTTCCACCACCAGCCAGCCGACCGCGATGCGGCCGTTGAAGGTATCGAGGATGCCGCGTTCCTCCAGCGCGCGCAGCAGCACCACCGTGCTGGCCACCGACAGCGCCAGACCGAACACCAGGCCACCGCCGATGGTCCAGCCCCAGAAGTGGGCCAGGCCCATGCCCAGCGCGGTGGCGACCGCGATCTGCAGCACGGCGCCGGGCAGCGCCACCTTGCGCACGTCCCACAAATCATCCAGCGAGAAGTGCAGGCCGACCCCGAACATCATCAGCATCACGCCGATTTCGGCCAACTGGCCGGCCAGCGCGGCATCGGCCACATAGCCCGGCGTGGCCGGGCCGATGATGATGCCCGCAGCCAGATATCCCACCAATGCCGGTAGCCTGAGACGTGTTGCAAGATAACCGAACAGGAGACCGGCTCCGAGTGCGGCGGCGATGGTGGTAATCAGGCTGATATTGTGGGGCATGCGTGCGGGGTTCCTTGTCAAAAAAGATACGAGAAACCCTTAGCGTAACACAGCCCCTTGTTAAAATGCCTTAAAGCGTCAGCGCCGCCGGCTGCATGCGCATGCTGACGCCGAAGCGGTTGAAGGCATTCATCAGCGCGATGGCGACGGTGAGGTCGGCCAGCGTCTGTTCGCCCAGCACCGACAGCGCTTGCTGGTAATCGGCGTCCGGCACCTTGCTTTGTTCGACCCGGGTCACCACCTCGGCCCAGGCCAGCGCGGCGCGTTCCTGCTCGCTGAACAGCGCGGCCGCTTCGTCCCACACCGGCACCAGCGCCACTTTATCGATCTTCACGCCCTGTTTCAGCAGATCGCGGGTATGCATGTCGATGCAATAAGCGCAGCCGTTGATTTGCGAGACGCGCAGGTAGACCAGTTCCAGCAGCTCGGCCGGCAGCGCCGACGCCGCATAGTCCTTGACCATGCCGAAGCCCTTGTAGGCTTGCGGCGCAAATTTGAATACTTCCAGACGCTTGCTCATGATGATGTCCTTCGTTAGTTTGCGATGGATTCATTGTGTGCTGTTATGGACTAGTCGTGAAGAGCCAAGAATAGTGATTCAGAGTAGGCCATGAATCCGTTGGCCCAACTCGCGGGCGCGCGCCTCGCTGTCAATGTTGGTGAAGGCCAGCAGCAGCGCCGATGCCGCCGTGGGCAACACGCCGCGCTGCGACAGCGCGTGCACCGCCATGCCATGCTCGCGCAGGCGGGCCGCCAGTGCGCGGTCGGTGTGGCGGCCCTTCATGCGCAGCACCAGGTGCATGCCGCCCGGTTGCGGCTCGACCCGCATCTGCGGCGCCAGCGCTGCGCTCAATCCATCGGCGGCGAATTGGCGGCGTTCGGCGTACAGGCGGCGCATGCGCTGGATGTGGCGGGCGAAGTGGCCTTCGTTGATAAAGTCGGTGACGATGCGCTGGGTCAGCAGCGGGCCGCTGGCGGCGAAGGTGCGGCTGATTTCCTCAAAGCGCGCCACCTGCGCCGGCGGCACCACCAGGTAGGCCAGCCGTAGTGAAGGGAACAGCACCTTGCTGAAGGTGCCGGAGTACAGCACGCAGCCGGCGTGGTCCAGGTTTTGCAGCGCGGGCAGCGGGCGGCTGACGTAGCGGAATTCGCCGTCGTAATCATCTTCGACGATCCAGGCACCGGAACGCGCGGCCCAGTCCAGCAAGGCCAGACGGCGCGGCAGCGACAGCGAGACGCACAGCGGCATCTGGTGCGCCGGTGTCACCACGGCGGCCTTGGCGCGCGGCGCGCTGGCGATACCGTGTGCGACCATCAAGCCTTCGCTATCGACCGGCACCGGCGCCGGTCGCATGCCGGCGGCGGCCAGCAGCGCGCTGGTGGGCGGATAGCCGGGATCTTCGACCCATACCTCATCGCCCGGCCGCAGCAGGGCGCGCGTGATCAGCTCCATGCTGTTGCGGTAGCCGCTGGTGATGAACACCTGCGATGGCGCGCAGTGGATGCCGCGCGCCAGTTGCAGATAGGTGGCGATGGCGATGCGCAGTTCGGGCAGGCCGGCCCACGGTGGATAGATCAGATCTTCCGGCGTGGTGGCGCGGGCGGCACGCGCGGCCAGCCTGGCCCACAGCTTGCGCGGGAAGGCATCCAGCGCCGGGATGCCCATCTGGAACGGCAGGGTGGAGGAGGCGGCTGCGGAAAGCGCGTTGTGCGCTGGCGCCGCGCCTGGTGTGGTGGAGGTGGCTGTGGCGACCGCCGCGCGGCTGGGGTTGGGCGCATGGCGGGCCAGCGCCGGCGTCACCACCGTGCCGGCCTGGCCGCGTGCCTCCACATAGCCTTCCGCCGCCAGCAGCGCGTAGGCCGATTCCACCGTGCCGCGCGCCAGGCCCAGTTCCAGCGCCAACGCCCGCGCGGCCGGAATGCGGTCGCCCGGTTGCAGCAGCCCGTCGGCGATGGCGCCGCGAAAGCGGAGATAGATTTGCCGGTACAGCGGCTCGGCGGCGCCGGTGTCGAGCTGGAGGAAATCCATGGCCCGACCGCGTTGTATCAGATGCGCTTGACCACCACGCAGCCGATCGAATAGCCGGCGCCGAAGGAGCAGATCACGCCCAGCTCGCCCTTGGCCATATCGTCCGAATACTTGTGGAAAGCGATCACCGAGCCGGCCGACGAAGTGTTGGCGTATTCGTCCAGGATCACCGGCGCTTCGCCCGGCTCGGCGTCGCGGCCCAGCACCAGACGGCTGATCAGCAGATTCATATTCAGATTGGCCTGATGCAGCCAATAGCGCTTCACCTGCGGCACTTCCAGGCCGGCGTGGGCGATGGTGTCCTTGATCATCTCGGCCGCCATCGGGCAGACGTCTTTGAACACCTTGCGGCCCTGCTGGCGGAACAGCTTGTCGGCCTGGCCGACGCCGTCTTCGTCGAAGCGGTTGAGGAAGCCGAAGTTGTTGCGGATATTGTTGGAGAAGCTGGTTTTCAGCTTGCTGTCCAGGATTTCCCACTGATGCGCGCTGGTGGCGGTATCCTTGGCCTCGACCACGATCGCGGTGCAGGCATCGCCAAAGATAAAGTGGCTGTCGCGGTCGCGCCAGTTCAGGTGGCCCGACGTGATTTCCGGATTCAGCACCAGCACCGCGCGCGCCTGGCCGCTCTGTACCGCCGCCACCGCCTGCTGAATGCCGAAGGTGGCCGATGAGCAGGCCACGTTCATATCGAAGCCATAGCCATCGATGCCGAGCGCGCCCTGCACCTCGACCGCCATCGCCGGATAGGCGCGCTGCATATTCGAGCAGGCCACCAGCACCATATCGATATCGGCCGGCGACTTGCCGGCGCGGTCCAGCGCCTGGCGCGCGGCCGCCACAGCGATTTCAGCCTGCAGCGACAGCTCCTCATCCGAACGGTCAGCGATATGCGACACCATGCGCTGCGGGTCCAGGATGCCCGCCTTCTCCATCACATAGCGCGCCTTGATGCCCGAGGCTTTCTCGATAAACGCCACGCTGGACGCCTCCAGCGCCGTCACCTGACCCTCAGCGATGGCGGCCGCATTATCGGCGTTGAACTGTTCGACATAAGCGTTAAAGCAGGCCACCAGTTCCTCGTTGCTGATCGACTGAGCTGGGGTGTAGAGACCGGTACCGCTGATGACGGCTTGTTTCATGATTAAACTTTCAAATTAAGCAATGGCGTCTGCCAATAATGAGCCAAATTCTACACAATGCCTGCACCTTACGCGCAAATATCACTCCGGGGTCAGGTCCATCATTTCTACACGGGCTGAGCCTTAGCATGCGCTACGGCTCAGCCCGTGTAGAAATGATGGACCTGACCCCGGAGTTGCAAATAAAACGGCGCCGTGGAGGCGCCGCTGGCGTTGCTTGGGGGATGGGCTTATTTGTTGGCCAGGTCTTTTTTCAGGCCGGGGTCCACCGCGACCACGGCGGTGCCGGTTTTGGCTAGTTGTACCGGCAAGCCTTTCAGGTGGTTGAGCGCTTGCTGTAGCTGGAAGTCGTCGCCGGCGCCGTATTCCAGCGGCTGGCGCTTTTTCTCCAGCGCGAGGATGCGCATCTGTTCTTCCAGTTCGTCGCGTTTGCTTTTTTCGCCTTCTTGCTCACGGTCGTTGCTGAGGTGCTTGGCCAGGTCGGCTTCGCGCGTGCGCAGCGCGTTCAGGCCGTCGCCGTCGGCGTATTCGTCCACCGGCACGTCGGGGGTGATGCCTTTGGCCTGGATCGAGCGGCCATTCGGCGTGTAGTAGCGCGCGGTGGTCAGTTTGACGGCGGTGTCGGCGGTCAGCTGGCGGATGGTCTGTACCGAGCCTTTGCCAAAGGTCTGGGAACCGATGATGTCGGCCCGCTTGTAATCCTGCAGCGCGCCGGCGACGATTTCGGAGGCGGAGGCCGAGCCGGTGTTGACCAGTACCACCATGGGTACTTTTTTGATGGCGGCCGGCAGCTTGGCCAGCGCGTCGCTTTCGCCACGCAGTTCGTAATATTCGGGACGGCCGTAGAAGATCTGCTTCTGGTCCGGCAACTGGCCATTGGTCGAGACGATCGGCGAGTCTTTTGGCAGGAAGGCCGCGGCGACGCCGATCGCGCCCTGCAGCACGCCACCCGGGTCGTTGCGCAGGTCGAGGATCAGTCCTTTGATGCTCGGATCTTGCTTGTACAGTTCGACAATCTTGGCGGCCATGTCATCCACGGTCGGTTCCTGGAATTGCGAGATGCGCAGCCAGGCGTAACCCGGCTCGATCAGCTTGCCTTTGACGCTCTTTTGCACGATTTCTTCGCGCGTCATGTTGAACACCAGCGGCTCGGCCTCGCCCTTGCGCAAGATGGTCAGGCTGACTTTGCTGTGCGGCTCGCCGCGCATTTTCTTGATCGAGTCATCCAGCGACATGCCTTTGACCGGGGTGTTGTCGAGACGGCTGATCAGATCACCCGCCTTGATGCCGGCGCGCCAGGCCGGCGAGTCTTCAATCGGCGCCACGATTTTGATGTAGCCGTCTTCACTCTGGCCGATCTCGATGCCGAGGCCGACGAATTTGCCCTGCGAGCCTTCACGCAGTTCGGCATAGGCTTTCTTGTCCAGGTAGGCGGAGTGCGGGTCGAGCGAGGCCACCATGCCGGAGATGGCTTCGGTCAGCAGCTTCTTGTCTTCAACCGGTTCGACATAGTCGGATTTGATCAGGCCAAACACGTCGGCCAGCTGGCGCAGCTCTTCCAACGGCAGTGGCGGGTCCACCGGTTTTTGCGCCATGGCGGAAAATTGCAGCGAGATGGCAATGCCTGCCACCACCCCCAGTCCAACCAGACCGGAATTCTTTAATTTCTTGCCCATGTTTCACCTGTACTGAAAGCCGCTGCGGGTTTGCAGCCTGCTGAATTCAGTATAAACCTGATTTCCGGCAAACGTAGTAGCCGACACGAAATGATTTATCCCTTTACGTTGATTTACAACGGCGCGCGTTGACTTTTAAAGCGCACCAGTCGGGGCTTGGTGAAACGCCATCTTTGCTGTTTTGTGTAGGGTGTTTCCTCAACGTTCACGACAGTAAATAATTGTAAGAACGCCTGTCACCCCGGAAAACGCGGCCTACACTGGGCTCGTATTTCTCTCTACCCTGAAGTGGTTTTTCGCCAGCGCCCCAAGCGCTGGCTTTTTTTTATCTACGGAGCATACATGCGATTTTTGTCACGCCCATTCCCGTTTGCCCTGCGCCGTGTCAGCGCCGCGCTGGCTCTCTCGGCGCTGTTGTCGCCCGCTTTTGCCGTGCCGGTGATGGATATGCAGGCGGAAGACTATATGCCGATGGCGATGGAGTTGAAAAAATCGCTTAGCCTGAACGCCAATCAGCAAACGCTGTGGTCGCAGGTGGAATCGAAAACCCGCCGTCTGCTGGCCGAGCGCAAGGCGCGTCGCGAACGTTTGCAGGACGCCACGCTGAAGGCGGCGCAAACGCCAGGCATCGAGCTGCGCGAGATGAGCAAGGCTGTCGAAGACGAGGCTGCTGTCGAAGCCAACGAAGGCAAGCTGCTGCGCGAATGGTGGCTGACCATGAACGATGCACTGACCGAACCGCAGCGCCAGAGCGTGGCCACCATGATTTCCGAGCAGCTGCAGCGCGTGGCCGAGAGCGGCGCCGCCCGTCCGGAACGCAAGGAAGATAGCGGTGAACACAAGGGCGGCAAAGGCGGCCGTGGCGGTCCGGGCGGTGGCAACGGTGGCATGGGTGTCGGCGTCGGTGCCGGCGGTGTCAACGTCAACATGCCGGGAGCGGGCGGCGGCGAGTTCTAATGTTGTTTGCTTGTGTATCGTAAAGTAAAAAGCGCCCGCCCATGTTTTTAGGCGGCGGGCGTGACGGTAGAATTCTCCGCACGAATTCCACCGATGACGATCATGAGCAAATTACAAAAAACACTGCTGCTGAGTACCCTGACCCTGAGCTTGATGACCGCCTTCGGCGCCGCCACTGCGGCCGACGGCGCGCCGATTTCCGGCATTGAGCTGCCTAATATGGACACCAGTGTGCGTCCGCAGGACGATTTCTTCACCTATCTGAACGGTAGTTGGCTGAAGACCACTGAAATCCCGTCCGACAAATCCAGCTGGGGCACCTTCGCCAAGCTGCGCGACGATACGCTGCCGCAGCTGCGCGGCCTGATCGAAAAGGCCGAGGCCGACAAAACCCGCAAGCAGGGCAGCGAAGCGCAAAAGATCGCCGACCTGTACGCCAGCTATCTGGATGAAGCCAAGCTGGACCAACTGGGCATCCGTCCGGTCACCGGCGAACTGAACCGCATCCGCGCGCTGAAGGACAAGAAGGGCTTGCCGATCCTGATCGCCCACCTGCAGCAGATGGGCATCGGCACGCCGTACAGCGTCAGCGTGCGCCAGGATGCGCGCGAGTCGACCAAGTACGCGGTCTACATTAGCCAGAATGGCCTGGGTCTGCCGGACCGCGATTACTACCTGAAAAAAGACGACGCCAAGATGGCCAGCGCGCTGGCCAAGTATGAGCTGCACGTGGCCAAGATCCTCGGCCTGGCCGGCGACAAGGACGCCGCCGCCAACGCCAAGAAAATCGTCGCGCTGGAAACCGCGCTGGCCGAAGTGCAGTGGACCAAGGTGCAGAACCGCGATCCGGTCAAGCGCTACAACAAGATGCCGGTCAAGCAGCTGGCCGAGCTGGCGCCTGGTTACGACTGGGGACACGCGCTGGCCGCCGCCGGCGTGGCCAACAAGATCGATACCGTGATCGTCAGCCAGCCAAGCTATCTGAGTGGCTATAACGCGGTGCTGGACAAGACCGACCTCGCCACCTGGAAGGTGTACTTCGAATGGCAGCTGCTGCATGAAGTGGCGCCGTATCTGTCGAAGGATTTTGCCGACGCCAATTTCGATTTCTACAGCACCGTGCTGACCGGCGTGGCCGTCAAGCCGCCGCGCTGGAAGACTGCGGTACAGCTGGTGGAAGCCAGCCTGGGCGAGGCGCTGGGCAAGCTGTACGTGGCCGAGTACTTCCCGCCTGAGCGCAAGGCGCGCATGGACCAGCTGGTGAAGAACCTGCTGGCCTCTTACAAGACCAGCATCGACAATCTGGACTGGATGAGCCCGGCCACCAAGATCGAGGCGCAAGCCAAGCTGGCCAAGTTCACGCCGAAGATCGGCTATCCGAACAAATGGCGCGATTACTCGACGCTGTCCATCGTCAAGAGCGACCTGGTGGGCAATGTGCTGCGCGCCTCCAACTACCGTTACAGCCGCATGATCGCCAAGCTGGGCAAGCCGATCGACCGCGAGGAATGGGGCATGACGCCGCAGACCATCAACGCCTATTACAACTCGACCATGAACGAGATCGTGTTCCCGGCCGCGATCCTGCAACCGCCGTTCTTTGACGCCCGTGCCGACGACGCGGTCAACTACGGCGCCATCGGCGCGGTGATCGGTCACGAGATCAGCCACGGCTTTGACGACGGCGGTAGCCAGTCCGATGGCGACGGCAATCTGCGCGACTGGTGGACCAAGGAAGACAAGGCCAACTTCAAGGCCAAGGCCGACGCCCTGACCACGCAGTACGACGGCTACAGCCCGCTGCCGGGCTACCACGTCAACGGCGCGCTGACGCTGGGCGAGAACATCGCCGACAACAGCGGTCTGGCGATCGCCTACAAGGCCTACCAGATTTCGCTGGGCGGCAAGCCGGCGCCGGTGCTCGACGGCTTCACCGGCGAGCAGCGCTTCTTCATGGGCTGGAGCCAGATCTGGCGCGTGAAGATGCGTGAAGATCAGCAGATCCTGCAGATCAAGACCGATCCGCACTCGCCGGGCCAGTTCCGTTCCAACGGTCCGGTGGTCAACCAGCCGGGCTTCTACGATGCCTTCGGCGTCAAGCCGGGCGACAAGCTGTATGTTGCGCCGGAACAGCGCATCATCATCTGGTAATCGATTATCCCTCGCAAAAAAGCCACCTCGTGTGGCTTTTTTGCTATTGTTCGAAAACTTTGGGAAAGGACACACATGAAAGCACATTTGCTCAGCGCCCTGATGCTGACCCTGCTGGCCACCGCCGGCGTACAGGCACAGGACAAAACCTCGGGCGTGGATATCGCCAACATCGATCCCTCGGTGCGCCCGCAGGATGATTTCTTTCTCAACCTGAACGGCAAGTGGCTGGCCAGGACCGAGATCCCGGCCGACAAGTCGAGCTGGGGTTCGTTTGAAAAACTGGATGACGACACCAAGCCGCAGCTGCGCGCCATCATCGAAGCGGCCGCCGCCGACCAGAACAAGCAGCAGGGCACACCGTCGCAGCAGATCGGCGATTTCTTCGCCAGCTATATGGACGAGGCCAAACTGGAAGCGCTGCGTCTGGCACCGCTGAAGGCCGACTTCGACCGCGTGGCCGCGCTCAGCGACAAGAAGCAGATTCCGGCGCTGATCGCGCACTTCAACCGCTATGGCTACACCGCGCCGTTTGGCTTCGTCATCCACCAGGACAACAAGGATTCGACCAAGTACGTGGCCGATCTGGCGCAGGACGGCCTGAGCCTGCCGGACCGCGATTACTACCTGAAAAAGTCGGACAAGAAGATGGCCGACACGCTGGCCAAATACGAGCAGCACGTCGCCAGGATGCTGACGCTGGCCGGCAACGCCAACGGTGCGGCCGATGCCAAGGCCATCGTGGCGCTGGAAACCGAGATCGCCAAAATCCAGTGGACCAAGGTGCAGCTGCGCGATCCGGTCAAGGCCTACAACAAGGTGCCGCTGGCGCAGCTGTCCAAGCTGGCGCCGGGCTATGACTGGACCACCTGGCTCAACGACACCGGCATCGGCGGCAAGGTCGATTACGTGATCGTCAGCCAGCCCAGCTTTATCACCGGCTTCAACAAGCTGCTGAACAAGACGCCGCTGAACACCTGGAAGGTCTACTTCCAGTGGCAGGTGCTGCATGCCAACGCGCCGTATCTGGCCAAGGATTTCGCGCTGGAGAATTTTGCCTTCTACGGCAAGGTGCTGGCCGGGCGCGACGAGCAGGAACCGCGCTGGAAACGCGGCGTCAACGCCACCGATGGCGCGCTGGGCGAGGCGCTGGGCAAGCTCTACGTCGAGCAGCATTTCCCGGCCGAGCGCAAGGCGCGCATGGAACAGCTGGTGAAGAATCTGCTGGCGGCTTTCCATCAAAGCATCGACACCCTGGACTGGATGAGTCCGGAGACCAAGCAGCAGGCACAAGCCAAGCTGGCCAAGTTCACCACCAAGATCGGCTATCCGAACAAATGGCGTGACTACTCGAAGCTGGTGGTGGCCAAGGACGACCTGGTCGGCAACGTGCTGCGCTCGCATGCGTTTGACTACGACAAGGAAGTCAACAAGCTGGGCAAGCCGATCGACCGCGACGAGTGGGGCATGACGCCGCAAACCGTCAACGCCTATTACAACCCGGAGCTGAACGAGATCGTGTTCCCGGCTGTGATTCTGCAACCGCCGTTCTTTGACGCAGCGGCCGATGACGCGGTCAACTACGGCGCCATCGGCGCGGTGATTGGTCACGAGATCAGCCACGGCTTCGACGACCAGGGCGCGCAGTACGACGGCGACGGCAATCTGCGCGACTGGTGGACCAAGGCCGACCACAAGAACTTCGACGCCAAGACCAAGATGCTGGTCAAGCAGTACAACGGCTACAGTCCGGTCAAGGGTTACTTCGTCAACGGCGAGCTGACCCTCGGCGAAAACATCGCTGACAACAGCGGCGCGGCGATCGCCTACAAGGCCTATCTGCTGTCGCTGGGCGGCAAGCCGGCGCCGGTGATTGACGGCCTGACTGGCCAGCAGCGCTTCTACATGGGCTTCGGCCAGGTGTGGCGCGCCAAGATCCGCGACGCGCAGCAAATCGTTTATCTGAAAGTTGATCCGCACTCACCGGATCAGTTCCGTGCCAATGGCACGGTGCGCAACCAGCCGGGCTTTTACGAAGCCTTCGGCGTCAAGCCGGGCGACAAGTTGTACCTCGCGCCCAAAGACCGCGTCATCATGTGGTGATGTGTTATAAAAGCAGTTCGGCCCATGTGAGCGATGGGCCTCCCGTAAAAATATAGAAGGATATCCTCGTGAAACGTCACCTCGTAAGTGCATTGATGCTGAGCCTGATCGCAGGCTTGGCAGGCGCTGCGGACACTGCCAAAAGCACTGCCCCCACCAGCGCCAAAGTAGCAAGCAAGCCGGTTTCCGGCATCGCCGTCGAATACATCGATCCGGCGGTACGCGTGCAGGACGATCTGTTCAGCCACATGAACGGCAAATGGCTGGCCACCACCGAAATCCCGGCCGACAAGTCGAGCTGGGGCTCGTTCGCCAAATTGCGCGATGACATTCAGCCGCAACTGCGCGCCATCATTGAAGGCGCGGCCGCCAACAAGGCCGGCGGCGCGGAAGCGCAGCGCATTGGCGATTTCTACGCCAGCTTCATGGATGAAGCCAAACTGGAACAGCTGGGCATCACGCCGCTGAACGCCGAGTTGGCCAAAGTGGCCGCCATCACCGACAAGAAACAGCTGCCGCAACTGATCTCGCACTTCAACCAGATCGGCGTGACCGCGCCGTATGGCTACGGCGTCCACCAGGACAACAAGGATTCGACCAAGTACGTGGCCGACCTCTATCAGGACGGCCTGAGCCTGCCTGACCGCGACTACTACCTGAAAGCCGACGACGCCAAGCTGGCCGACACGCTGGCCAAGTACGAGCAGCACCTGACCAAAATGCTGACGCTGGCCGGCAACGCCAACGCCGCTGACACCGCGCGCGCCATCGTCGCGTTTGAAAAACAGCTGGCGCAGCTGCAGTGGACCAAGGTCGAACTGCGCGACCCGATCAAAGCCTACAACAAGGTCGACATCGCCAAGCTGGGCGACGTGGCGCCGGGCTATGACTGGAATGCGTATCTGACGGATGCCGGCGTGGCGGGCAAGGTCAGCTACGTGATTGTCAGCCAGCCGAGCTACCTGAAGGGCATGACCGCGCTGCTGGAAAGTACCCCGCTGGAAACGCTGAAAGCCTACTTCCAGTGGCAGCTGCTGCGTTCCAACGCGGCTTACCTGAGCAAAGCCTTCGTCGATGAAAACTTCGCCTTCTACGGCACCGTGCTGAGCGGCGTGACCGAGCAGCGTCCACGCTGGAAGCGCGGCGTCAGCGTGACCGAAGGCGCGCTGGGCGAGGCGGTTGGCAAACTGTACGTGGCGGAACACTTCCCGGCCGAACGCAAGGCACGCATGGAAGCGCTGGTGAAAAATCTGCTGGCGACTTACAAGACCAGCATCGACAAACTGGATTGGATGACTCCGGTCACCAAGAAGCAGGCGCAAGCCAAGCTGGCCAAGTTCACCTACAAGATCGGCTATCCGAACAAATGGCGCGACTACTCGGCGCTGACCATCAGCAAGGATGACCTGGTCGGCAACGTGCTGCGCTCGCACCAGTTCGACTACAACAAGGAACTGAACAAGCTGGGCAAACCGATCGACCGCGACGAATGGGGCATGACGCCGCAAACCGTCAACGCCTACTACAACCCAGAGATGAACGAAATCGTGTTCCCGGCGGCGATTCTGCAGGCGCCGTTCTTCAACGCCGACGCGGATGACGCGGTCAACTACGGCGCCATCGGCGGCGTGATCGGCCACGAGATCAGCCATGGCTTCGACGACCAGGGCGCCCAGTACGACGGCGACGGCAATCTGCGCGACTGGTGGACCGCCGAAGACCACAAAGCCTTCGCCGCCAAGACCAAGATGCTGGTCGACCAGTACAACGAGTTCAGCCCGCTGCCTGGCTACCACGTCAACGGTCAGCTGACCCTGGGCGAGAACATTGCCGACAACAGCGGCGTGGCGATCGCCTACAAGGCGTACAAGCTGTCGCTGCACGGCAAGAAGCCACCGGTGATCGACGGCCTGACCGGCGACCAGCGCTTCTACATGGGCTTCGCGCAAGTGTGGCGCATGAAGATGCGTGAAGCGGCGCAGATCCAGCAGATCAAGACCGACCCGCACTCGCCAGGCCAGTTCCGCGCCAACGGCCCGATGCGCAACCAGCCGGGCTTCTACGACGCCTTCGGCGTCAAGCCAGGCGACAAGATGTACCTGGCACCAAAAGACCGCGTAATCATGTGGTAACGAGGTGATGAAAAGGCCGCAGCGATGCGGCCTTTTTTCATTTGGTTATACTAGCGGCTTCCGATAGTTCAGAAGTCCGACTGCCATGCGTCTGCGTTACACCCTTCCTCTCGTCCTGCCATTGCTGCTGAGCGCCTGCGGCGATTCTTATACGCCGGTCGATGTGTACATGGCGAAGACGCCGGACTGCGCCAGCTGGCAGGATGGCTCGCGCTTTGAGCTGCCGCGCGGTATCAGCGTGTCGACTACGCCGCCGGTCACGTTGCCGGATGGCGGCGCCGAGTTCACCTTTGTGTATTTGGTGCCGCGCGGCCAGCGCGCGCTGTTCCTCAGCCGCGAATTCGCCGTCAGCACGCCCCAAGGGCCAGTCATCGCCAAGCCGGAACTGGTGAGCTTTTACCAGCGCACCACCAACTCGCCGGCCGAGATCGTCGAAGTGATCCCCAAGGTGCCGGACATGCTGATCGCCGGCGCCACCGGCGAGGAAACCATCTGGCGCGTGCGCCTGCGCGTGAAGCAGAAACTGCCGGACCGTTTCGACGTCACCCCGCCAGCGTTCGAGATCGCGCTGACCAAGTATCCGATGCGCACCTTCACCTACCGCTTCTTCCCCGATCGCAAAGTCTACGGACTGTGCAGCTAATAAAAAACCGGCCGTGCAGGCCGGTTTTGCATGGGCGCGGTAGCGCTTATTTCTTTTCTTCAGCAGCCGGTGCGGCAGCGGCCGGCGCCGGCACGGCCGGTTCCTTGAAGCTGGCGCCGCTCTTGTTGGCCATGTAGACCACGGCGCGCGCCACTTCCACATCATCCAGATCCGGATTGCCGCCCTTGGCCGGCATCGCGCGCAAGCCTTCGATGGCGTGCTTCAGCACAGTATCGTAACCTTGGGAGATGCGTGCGCCCCACTGGCCGGCGTCACCAAACTTCGGTGCGCCCGCCGCACCGGTGCCATGGCAGGCGACGCAGGTGACGTTGTAGATGGCTTCGCCCGATTGCAGCACTTTCGGCCCGCTGGCGTCTTTTAGCGTATAGCCCTGATCGGCGACGGGCGCGATGCGGCTGGCGATTTCTTCTGGCTCCTGGCTGTTGGAACCAGCCCCGGTCAGCTTGTTGGTCGTCACAAACTGCACCAGCAGCACAATGCCAAAGATGACGATGACGAAGAAGCCAACAACCGCGATCACCAGTTGTTTAGGGGTTTTGATGGGGGACTCGTGTTCGTTGTGTACGTCGCTCATGATTTCCTTAAGAGACTGATTTCAAGCCGAGGTGGCGCGAAGAGTTGATTAGCAGCTGCCTTGTAAAACCTTCACCAAACGAATGATTATAGTCACAAGAATGCTGTGAAGGAAACGCAAACATAAGCAAAACGACAGTACCCCATGGACGGGTGTCGTTAAACAAGGTATCCTACGGCACGCCTACGCGTATCTCCCTGTCGCGGCTGTAGCTCAGTGGATAGAGTATTGGCCTCCGAAGCCAAGGGTCACTGGTTCGATCCCAGTCAGCCGCACCAAAATTCCTTAGTAAAATCAATGATTTAAGCAGATTGCAATGCTGCGTTGCAGCGCAATTTCTGCCGCACCGCAGCACCCGCGCGGCGTTTGCGTGTCTGCTAAAAGTTGTTTTTGGCATGCATTTTTTGCGTTGAAATCCGGCAATTTATGTCGGACATTTTTGATGTAACTCAAAAATGCCCGAAAAATCAGGCCAGCCGGCAGGTATATCGGTCCGGACCTTGTTCGAACGCAAAACGCACCGGCAAAAAGCAGCTGATGACCTCGGCATTGGTGGTCGCGTGCGAGGACAGCACGTTGGTGCTGAAACCGCCGCCACCGGTTAGTGGCAGCATCAGTTGGAGGGCGCGCTGAGGGCAATGTTTGATGGCTCGCTTGACATCGTCATACGCGCGGCCTATCGTCACTTTACCACTCACTCTTTGACCGTCCGGTTTAGCCGTGATGCTTTTAGAGCGACAGGCCGCCGCAAGGCGGCTTTGTCATTTCTAGAGCATCGTGTCCCGATAGAGATAGCGAATCTTTGATGGGCCGAGAGCTGAACGGTAGAGCGCACGCCTTTAGTGCGCAGCTTGACATCAAGCGTATGCGGGCCTACGATGGTTCTACCACTCACTCCCTGATTCTTCATGCTTAGTTCGTCGTGATGCTCTTGGAGCGACAGGCCGCCGTAAGGCGGCTTTGTCATTTCTGGCGTCGCCTGCTTTAGCTAACTCAACTGAGAAACCACCGTACGTCGAGCAGCATCTTTGATGGGGCAGCTTGACTTTGCTATTGACCAGTCCTACGCTGTACTTACGACTCACTCCTTAATTCATCACGCGTTGCTCGTCGTGATGCTTCTGGAGCGACAGGCCGCCGCAAGGCGGCTTTGTCATTTCTGGAGCACAGCATGAAAACGATAGTGTATGTGGATGGGTGGAATCTCTACTATGGGCTGCTGAGGCGATCAGCGTACAAGTGGCTGGATTTGTTTTCGCTTTTCCAGAACCACGTGCTTATTCCTGACGCCGAGATATGCGAGGTGCGCTACTACACCGCGCCTTTGCTCGCGCGTCTTTGCGACGATCCTGCCTCGCCGCAGCGGCAAAGTCTGTACCTGCAAGCGTTGAAGAAAATGCCGCCACAGAAAGTCCGAATCATTGAAGGCGCGCTGGAATTGTCGACCTCCTATTTGCGCCTGGTACACCCACCTTCAGATGCCGAGCGCGTTGCATTGGTCTACAAGATGACCGAGAAAAAGTCGGACGTTAATCTCGCTGCCGATTTGATCTCTGGCGCATTTCTTGGGCAGTGCGAGCAGGCTGTCGTTTGTACCAATGACAGCGATCTGGCGCCGGCGATGGCGGCGGTGCGTTTGCATTGTCCGCATGTGCGGTTGGGCCTGGTGGTGCCGATTCCTGGCACCGATCATCGTCGCGCGGGACGCGATCTGGTGCGGCATGCGCATTGGTTCAAGCTGCTTAGCACGGTCCACTTGGCGCGCGCGCAGCTGCCGACCAAAATCCCACACACCTCGATTTATCAGCCACAGCTGTGGCGTGCTCGTTGACATCGCGGATTTGCCGATGCTATAGTTTCTTCAACGAATGGAAGCGTTTCCATTCAATTTATAAGTGAACAATCGGAGACGGGCAAACGATGATTTGCCTGCACGAGGAGACCGTATGCTGACAGTCAACCCTGGGGGAGCGGTTCGTCCTTCGCCTTTGAAATCCCTGTTCCAATCGCTGTTGCTCAGCGCTGTGTGCGCGAGCGCGGCGCAGGCCCAAACCGTGCACGCCTGGATCACCACCGGTGACCAGAGCCAGCTGCTGGCACGCGGCGCCGATACGCGCTTCCACGGCAGCGTCAAGGCCGCCACCGTCATCGAGGTCGATCCCAAGCAGCGCTATCAGCAGATGGTCGGCTTCGGCGCCGCCATCACCGATGCGTCGGCCTGGCTGATGCAGAACAAGCTGAACGAACAGCAGCGCGCGGCGTTGCTCAATGAGCTGTTCGGCAAGGCGCCCGGCATCGGCCTCAGCTTCACGCGGCTGACCATCGGCGCGTCCGACTTTTCGCGCCAGCACTACAGCTTTGACGACATGCCGCCCGGTCAGAGCGATCCCGAGTTGAAGCACTTCTCCATCGAACCCAACCGCGCCGACGTGCTGCCGATCACCAAGGCCGCGCTGGCCATCAATCCGCAACTGCGCGTGATGGCTTCGCCGTGGAGCGCACCGGGCTGGATGAAGTCCGGCGACAGCCTGATCCAAGGCACGCTGAAGCCGGAAGCGTTCCAGCCCTTCGCCCGCTACCTGTCGCGCTACATCAGCGCCTACCAGCAGGAGGGTGTGCCCATCTATGCCATCACCTTGCAAAACGAACCGCACTTCGAGCCCAAGGATTATCCCGGCATGCGCGTCGATCCGGCCAAGCGTGCCGCCTTCATCGGCGGCCATCTCGGCCCGCTGCTGGCGAAGCAGCATCCGCAGACCCGCATCCTCGACTGGGATCACAACTGGGATGAGCCCGGTTCACCGGCAGAGGTCTTGAAAGACCCGGTCGCCAGCAAGTACGTGGCCGGCGTGGCCTGGCACTGCTATGCCGGCGACGTGCGCGTGCAGGCCGCGCTGCACGACCGCTGGCCGGACAAGGAAACTTATTTCACCGAATGCTCGGGCGGTAAATGGGCGCCGGTGTGGTCGGACAATCTGCTGCACTTCTCGCGCACGCTGGTGATCGGCACCACGCGCGGCTGGGCCAAGGGCGTGCTGTTATGGAATCTGGCACTGGATGAAAACGATGGCCCGCATCTGGGCGGTTGCAACGATTGCCGCGGTGTCGTCACCATCGACAGCCGCGACGGCAAGATCACCCGCAACGAAGAGTTTTACGCGCTGGCCCACGCCAGCCGCTTCGTGCGTCCGGGCGCGCAGCGCATCGCGTCCAGCAGTGGCTACAACCAGCTCGACACGGTCGCCTTCCGCAATGCCGACGATGGCTCGCTGGTGCTGCTGGTGGTGAATTCGGCCAAGACACCGCGCAGCTTCGCGGTGCGTGTCGGCCTGCGCAGTTTCGATTACACCCTGCCCGCAACCAGCGTGGCTACCTTCGCCTGGCAATAAAACCATAAATAAAGAGAGACAACCATGAGCAGACAAGAGATCAGGATGACCCCCATCGCCGCCGCTTGCGCAGTCGTGGCGTTTGCCGCTGCCAGCCCGGCCGTCGCGCAACAGCAGGCCGCCACGCCGCAGGCCGATGGTCCAGCGATGACCGAGGTGGTGGTGACCGGCATCCGCCGCAGCATCGAAAACTCGATGGCGATCAAGCGCGACGCCGACTCCATCGTCGAAGCCGTCACCGCCGAGGATATCGGCAAGCTGCCCGATGTGTCGATCGCCGAATCGATCGCCCGCCTGGCCGGTTTGACGGCGCAGCGCGTCGAGGGCCGCGCGCAGGTGATTTCGATCCGTGGCCTGGCGCCGGATTTCTCCACCACGCTGCTCAACGGCCGCGAGCAAGTCTCCACCAGCAACAACCGTGGCGCCGAGTATGACCAGTATCCATCCGAGCTGATCAACGGCGTCACCGTCTACAAGACGCCGGACGCCTCGCTGGTGTCGGGCGGCCTGTCCGGCACGGTCGACCTGCAAACCGTGCGGCCGCTGGACGTGCGTCAACGCACCATCGTGCTGAACGCGCGCGGCGAGCACAATTCCAATGGCAAGCTCAACTCCAACACCTCGGCCAACGGCAACCGCCTGAGCGCGTCATATGTGGACCAGTTCCTGAACAACACGCTGGGCATCGCGATTGGTTACGCGCATCTGGATTCGCCGGGCCAGCAGCAGGAATACAAATCATGGTGGTGGGGCACCGACAACAAGCTGCCGGCCGGCATGGAAGACGTGGTGGCGCTGAAGGGCGCCGAAGTCACCGCCTCGTCGCGCGAGCAAAAGCGCGATGGTCTGATGGCCGTGGTTGAATACCGTCCAAGTAAGGAATTCCGCACCACGCTGGACCTGTACTATTCCCAGTTCAAGCAAAACACCACCATGCGCGGCATGATGTGGAACTCGCACCAGTGGAGCGATGTCACCTACAAAGATCCGGTGGTGGAAACCATCGGCGGCACGCGCCTGCTGGTCGGTGGCAAGCTGGTCAATCTGGAACCTATCGTCCGCAACGATTACAACCAGCGCAAGGACGAGTTGGGCGCGCTGGGCTGGAACAATGTCTACCGCAAGGATGGCTGGACACTGGTTGGTGATCTGTCCTATTCGACCGCGAAGCGCAAGGAGGAAGTGCTGGAAACTTACGCCGGTCTCGGCCCGGCCGGTTCGCACATCACCGACAACGATTTCGCCTTCCACATCCCAACCGGCAGCGGCCTGCCGACCTTCACGCCCAGCTATAACTTCACAGATCCCAATGTGGTCAAGCTGACCGACGTCGGTGGCTGGGGCAAGGATGCGGACATGCATCACCCGGTGGTGGAGGACAAGCTGGGCTCGGCCAAGTTCTCGGCCAAAAAGGAGTTGGATGGCATGTTCCGCAGTCTGGAGGGCGGCCTCAATTACAGCAGGCGCGAAAAGACCCACGCCGACACCAACAATTACTGGTTCCTCAAAAACGGCCGCGCGCCGGCCACCGTGTCGTCCGATCTGCTGCAGCCGTCGACCTCGCTGGCGTTTGCCGGCATCCCCGGCGTGATGAGCTATGACGTGCTGGGCGTGCTGCACAAGTACTATGACATGCAGCCGGCCCGTCCCGACGATCAGGCGCTGCAGGACTGGGGCGTGACCGAGAAGATCGCCACCGCCTACGCCAAGCTCGGCATCGATGCCGACCTCGGCCCGATTCCGTTGCGCGGCGCGCTGGGACTGCAGGCGGTGAATGTCGACCAGAAGTCGCGCGGCGCCACGGTCAACGCCGGCACGCTGGGTAGCACCAGCGGCGGCAAGACTTACACCGACTGGCTGCCCAGCCTGAATCTGAACTTCGATCTGGACAAATACCTGACCGGCACCAATCTGCGCTTTGGCGCCGCCAAGACGGTGGCGCGGCCGCAGATGTCGGACATGCGGGCCGGCATCTCCTGCGGCGTCGATGCCACCACCCGCATGTGGAACGGCAGCGGCGGCAATCCGGAGCTGGAACCGTGGCGCGCCAACTCCTATGATCTGTCGATGGAAAAATACATCGGCAAACGCAGCTACATCGCCGGCGCGCTCTGGTACAAAAAGCTGCAAAGCTATATCTACAACCAGCAGACCGCGTTCAGCTTTGCCGGCTTCCCGAATCCGTCGGCGGTGGTGCCGATTCAAGACATCGGCACGCTGAACCGTCCGGCCAACGGTAACGGTGGCCTGGTCAAGGGCGTTGAGCTGTCGGGCGCGCTGGACGCCGGCCTGCTGTGGGATCCATTGGATGGCTTCGGTGTCACCGGCAGCATGTCCGGCACCGAGAGTTCGATCCATCCGAACGGTCCCGGCACCAAGGAGAAGTTGCCTGGCTTGTCGGGCGTGGTGTCCAACTTCACCGTCTACTACGAGAAAAACGGTTACTCGGCGCGCGCCAGCCGCCGCTACCGTTCGGCGTATCGTGGTGAGGTCACCGGTCTGTTCGCACAGCGTGCCTTCAGCGAGATCCTGGCCGAGCGCCAGATCGACCTGCAGCTGGGCTATGCGATCGAGGAGGGCGCGTACAAGGGCTTGTCGTTCCTGTTCCAGGTGAATAACCTGAACAACTCGCCGTACCAGACGCGTCAGGGCGATCCGTTCTCGGGCGGCTCATACGCGCCGGAACGCTACACCACTTACGGCCGCCAGATTCTGTTGGGTCTGAACTACAGGCTGTAAGTGCGCTAGCGAACACAGGCGGCTGGCACCGTTGTTTGCGCGCGCAGGGGGGTGATAGAATCGATTCTTCCTCCCCCCTTTGAAAGAATATCTGCGCCATGCACGATCCCGTCACGCTGGACAACTGTGCGGATGAACCTATCCACATTCCGGGCAGTATCCAGCCGCACGGTGCCTTGCTTGCGTTTGACGTCGCCAACAACGCTTTGCTGGCATGGAGCGACAACGCGCCGCAGTTGCTCGGCTTGACGCTGGCGCTGGATCTGCCCTTGTCGGCGCTGCCGCTGCCGGCTGAGGTGCACGAGGCCGCTGCGGAATGCGTGGACAGCATCAGCGACGGCGAAGCGCCGGCCAGCGCGCTGGAGGTGAGCCTGGGCGCGGTGCAGTTCGACTGCATCGTGCATGCCTATCAAGGCCGGCTGCTGATCGAGTTCGAGCGGCGCGACACGCCCAGCGACGCGGTGGCCGCGTTCGCGTTGAAGGCGCACAGTGCCATCGATCGCCTCAAGCGCCAGAAGTCGATCGACGCGCTGCTGCAACTGGCCACCGAGCAGGTACGCGCCATCACCGGCTTCGACCGCGTGATGGCTTACCGCTTCCACCATGACGACAGCGGCGACGTCACCGCCGAAGCGCGGCGCGACGATCTGGAACCCTATCTGGGCCGGCGCTATCCGGCCAGCGACATTCCGGCGCAGGCACGCCGGCTGTACATCATCAACACGCTGCGCCTGATTGCCGACGTCAATTACACGCCGTCGCCGTTGCGCGGCCGCGCCGGCGATGCGCCGCTGGACCTGAGCCACAGCGTGCTGCGCAGCGTGTCGCCGATCCACATCGAATATCTGCAGAACATGGGCGTGGGCGCGTCGATGAGCGTGTCGATCGTGGTCAACGGCCGGCTGTGGGGGCTGCTGGCGTGCCACCACATGAGCGCGCTGCAAGTGCCGTATTCGATCCGCATGGCGGCCGATGTGATGGCGCAGGTGATTGCCTCGCTGGTGCAATCGATGGAAGCGCGCGAGCGCGCGCTGCTGGCCGAGCGTTCGGCCGAGGTCCGCACCCGTGTCATGGAAACCCTGCTGCACGAGGACGACCCGGGCCGCGCGCTGCTGCGCCATGCAGCCGCGCTGTGCCATTCGCTGCAGGCGGAAGCGCTGATCATCACCCAGTACGGCAAGGTGATGACGCATGGCGATATCCCGCCCGAACTGGCGGCGCGCATCGTCGCTTCGCTGCCGGAGGGCGGCAAGGAAATCGTCGAACGTCTCGCGCTGGCCGACTGGCCGGACCACTTGCGCGCCGATCTGACGCCGTGGGCCGGCATGCTGGGCCTGCGTTTCGATCCCGCCACCTCGGGCTGGCTGCTGGCGATGCGGCGCGAGCAAATCCACACCATCCGCTGGGCCGGCCGTCCGGAAAAAGTGGTGCGGGTCGGCCCGCTCGGACCGCGCCTGACGCCGCGTGGTTCGTTCGACGAATGGCGCGAAGAGGTGAGCGGCCGCGCCGTGCCGTGGGACGCCACGCAGAAACTGGCGGCCAGCCAGCTGCTGGGCGAGATGCATCGCGCCAGCGTGGCCAAGCATGTCGAGACCGACCGCGCCCGCGCCCAGCTGCTGGCGATGCTGGGCCACGACCTGCGCGGTCCGCTGCATTCGATCAATATGGCCGCCACCGTGCTGCAGCATGGCGGCGCACCCGGCACCATGAGCACGCGCATTCAGGCCTCCAGCGGCCGCATGGAGCGGCTGATCAGCCAGGTGCTGGACATGAGCCGCATCAGCGGTGGTCTTGGCCTGGGCCTGGACCGCAAGCAGACCGATCTTGTACCGCTGCTGGCCGACCTGCTGGATGAGGTGCGCACCGCGCATCCGGACCTGCTGCTGCAAGCCATGATGCCGCCGGCCTTGCCGGCGCTGCTGGACAGCGACCGCATGATGCAGGTGGTGAGCAACCTGGTCAGCAACGCCCGCCACCACGGCACCCATGGCGAGCCGATCGAAGTGCGGCTGCACGCGCAGGACGAAGGCCTGCTGCTGGAAGTGCGCAACACCGCCGCGCCGATCGCCGACGAGCTGCTGCCCACGTTGTACAGCCCGCTCAAGCACGCTTCGGTCGGCAATGTGCGCAACCGTGGCGGCCTGGGCCTGGGTTTGCATATTGCGCAACAAATCGTTCGTGACCACGGCGGCGAGCTGGCTTACCGCTACGAGGCGCCGCAGGTGGTGTTTATGGTCAGCTTGCCGTTGGGCTAATCTGGTCATCTCCACAACAATGTGGAGTTTCTGTGAAGAATTAACGTCGTTTTCAGCGTCACGCTTGAAGCGGCCCCCGCATCGTGGCTAAATGGCCGCATGGTCAAGATCGGTATCACTGCCCGGCTGTTCCTTTCACTGCTGATCGTCAGCGTGCTGACGGCGGTCGGGGTGGGCCTGGGCACGCGCTGGAGCTTCAAGCGTGGCTTCCAGGGCTATCTGAACGAGGTCGAGGCGCGCCGCATGGAGGCGATGGCGTTCGAGTTTGCGCGCGCCTACCAGACACATGGCAGCTGGGACTTCATCCGCGACAACCGTGAGGCATGGGAGCGCTATACCGGCGCCATCGGCCGTGAACGCGCGACCTCGCCGCGTCCCGGCGGCGACTCCATTTACTACGCGGTGCCGGACAAGGCGCCGCGCCGTCTCGGTCTGTACGACATGCAGGGCAATCACCTGGCCGGCAATCTGCAGACCGGCGACGATCTGCGCTACCAGCCGGTGCTGGTGAATGGCGTGGCGGTCGGCACTCTGGCCGGCGCGCCATTGCGCGGCCTGCAGGAAGAGGCCGAGCAAACTTTTCAGGTACAGCAGCAGCGTGACAGTCTGTTTCTCGGACTGGCCACGCTGGTGCTGGCGGCGCTGGCAGCGATCCTGCTGGCGCGCAGCTTCCTGGCCCCGACGCGGCGCCTGATCGGCGCCGCGTCCAAGGTGGCCGGCGGCGACTATGGCGTGCGCGTGCCATCCAGTCAGCGCGACGAGCTGGGCATGCTGGCGCATAACTTCAATACCATGGTGGCCACGCTGGAAAGCAATCAGGCGTTGCGCCGCCATTTCATGGCCGATATCTCACACGAATTGCGCACGCCGTTGTCGGTGCTGCAGGCGCAGCTGGAGGCGATGGAAGATGGCATCGAGCCGTTTGATGCCGCCAGCCTGCAGGCGCTGATGGACGAGGTGGCCACGCTGAGCCGGCTGGTGGAGGACATGCGCCAGATCACGCTGTCCGAGGTGGGCGCCTTCGATTACCGGCGCGAGCCGCTGGACTTGGCCGCGTTGCTGGACAGCGAGGTGCAGCGCTGGCGCGAGCCGCTGGCACAAGCCGGCCTGGCCATCATCAGCGACAGCCTGTCGCAGTTGCCGGTGGAGGGCGACACGATACGACTACGCCAGCTGTTGCGCAATCTGTTCAACAACGTGCTGCGGCATGCCGATGGCGCTACCCAGTTACACATCAGCCTGCATACCTTGCGCAACAGCGCGCTGCTGACGTTTGCCGACAATGGCGCTGGCGTCAGCGATGCCGCGTTGCCAATGTTGTTCGAACGCTTCTGGCGCGGCGACCGCGCGCGCAGCCGCGCCACCGGCGGCAGCGGCCTGGGCCTGTCGATTTGCCGCAGCATCGTCGAAGCGCACGGCGGCAGCATCAGCGCCACGCCGACCCACACTGCGGTGCCGCGCGGGCTGGCGATCCACATCAGCTTACCCTTGCTGGGAGCCGCGCCATGAACGCACCGCACGTGCTGGTGGTCGAAGACGAACAACGGCTGGCGCGCCTGCTGGTCAGCTATCTGCAAGCGGCCGGCTACCGCGCCAGTGCCCAGCACGACGGCCTGGCGGTGCAAGCCACGGTGGCGGCCGGCGACGTTGATCTGATCCTGCTGGACTGGATGCTGCCCGGCGTGGACGGCCTGACCTTGTGCCGCGCGCTGCGCGCCAGCTCCGACATCCCCATCATCATGATGACCGCCCGCGCCCAGGAAGAAGACCGTCTCGACGGCCTGGACAGCGGCGCCGACGATTACATCTGCAAGCCCTTCAGCCCGCGTGAAGTGGTGGCCCGCGTGCGCGCCGTGCTGCGCCGCCGTCCCATCGGTACGCCGCAACCGGGATTGCAGATAGACGACCAGGGCATGCGCGCTTATGTCCACGGCAAGGAACTGTCACTGACGCCAGTCGAGTTCCGCCTGCTGAAGACCTTGCGCGACGCACCCGGCAAAGCAAAGTCACGCGATGACTTGCGCGCCGTGGTGTATGAGGACCGGCGCATCGTGCATGACCGCACGATCGATACGCATGTGAAAAACCTGCGCCGGAAACTGGAAGAAACTGGCCTGGCCGAATCCATTTCGGCCGTCTACGGGGTCGGTTATCGATGGGAAGCACGCAGCGCGTTGTAACCCTGAGTAGTCATACAGAGGAGATAGAAATGTCTGACGACAAACAGTCGCCGTCACGGCGCAACCTGATAAAAAGCATGGTGTTCATTCCGATCGGCGCGGCGGCCGCGACCGGTGCGGTACGCGCGTTGACGCCGGCCACGGCGGCCGATGCCAACGCGCCCGAGGGCAAGCCGATCGATTACACGCCCAGCTTCTTCAACCAGGTCGAGTGGAAGTTTCTGCACGCCGCCGTTGACCGCCTGATTCCGCACGACGAGCACGGCCCCGGCGCCGTCGAGCTGGGCGTGCTGGAATTCCTCGACCGCCACATGCAGACCCCGTTCGCGGCTGGCGACATCTGGTATATGCAAGGACCGTTCGTTTCGGCCGCGCCGGAGTTCGGCTATCAGGGCAAGCTGGCGCTGCGCGACATCATCCGGGTCGGCATCAAGAACGTCGACGGCTATTGCGCCTCGCAGTTCGGCGGCAAGGCGTTTGCCGATCTGGAGCGCAAGCAGCAGGAAGAAATCCTCAAGGGGTGCGAGGGCGGCAAGCTCAAGCTGGAAGACATTTCGGCCAAGCTGTTCTTCACTAATCTGCTGAATGAAGTGCGCAATGGCTATTTTGCCGATCCCAAGCACGGCGGCAACAAAGGCATGGGCGCGTGGAAGATGATCGGTTATCCGGGCATGCGCGCCGACTATCTGGACTGGGTGGAAGTCCGCGACAAACCGTATCCGATCGGCCCGGTCGATCTGGCTGGACGTAGGGGGTAAGACATGACTATCGTAAAAAACAAAGTGGACGCCGTGATTGTCGGCATGGGTTGGACCGGCGCCATCATGGCCAAGGAGCTGACCGACGCCGGCCTCAACGTGGTGTGCCTGGAACGCGGCCCGGACCGCGACACCCAGCCGGATTTCGCCTACCCGCGCGTGGTGGATGAGCTGGAAGGTTCGGTGCATCGCAAGTATCTGCAATCGCTGAACAAGGAAACCGTGACCATTCGCCACGGCGTCAACGACACCGCGGTGCCATATCGCCAGATGGGTTCGTTCAAGCCGGGCACCGGTGTCGGCGGCGCCGGCAGTCACTGGTCCGGCTGCCATTTCCGCGCGCTGCCGGAGGACTTCAAGGTGCGCAGCAATATCGAGCAGCGTTACGGCAAGAAGTTCATCCCGCAAGGCATGACGATTCAGGACTTCCCGGTCTCGTACGAGGATCTGGAACCGCACTTCGACCATTTCGAATATGTGTGCGGCACCTCGGGCAAGGCTGGCATCATCAATGGCAAATACATCGAGGGCGGCAATCCGTTCGAAGGCTCGCGCACACGCGATTTCGCGCTGCCGCCGAATCCGAATTATCTCGGTGGCGAGCTGTTCTACAAGGCGGCGCGCGAGATGGGTTATCACCCGTATCCGATTCCAGCCTCGAATGCGTCCGGCCCGTATGTGAATCCGTATGGCTGCCAGATGGGGCCGTGTAACTTCTGCGGCTTCTGTTCGGACTACGGTTGCCTCAACTATTCCAAGGCCAGCCCGAACGCCTGCATCATGCCGGTGCTGCGCGGCCGCAAGGGCTTCGAACTGCGCACGCTGGCGCAGGTGCTGAAGGTCAATCTGACCGCCGACAAGAAGAAAGCCACCGGCGTCACCTATCTGGACGCGCAGGGCCGCGAGACCGAGCAGCCGGCCGATATCGTGCTGCTGTGTGCGTTCTCGCTGTTCAATGTGCACTTGATGCTGTTGTCAGGCATTGGCGTGCCGTATGACCCGGTCAGCAATACCGGTACCATCGGCCGCAACTACTCGTACCAGAACTTGAACCGCGTTTCGCTGTTCTTTGACGAGACGGTGAATGCCAACCAGTTCATCGGTATCGGTGGCGGCGGCACCACCATCGACGATTTGAACGGTAACCGCAACGACAGCACCAAGTCCGGCTTCATCGGCGGCGGTATTGTCTGGGCGCGTCAGCCGGGCGGCGGTCCGGTGCGCGGCATCGCCACCGCGCCGGGTGTGCCGAACTGGGGCAGCGCGTGGAAGAAGGGCGTCAAGGAAGCGTTCCGCCATTCGTTCTACTACGAGGTGCAGGGTTCCTGCATGGCCTACCAGGACGCTTACCTGAGCCTGGACCCGACCTACAAGGATGGCTTCGGCCGGCCGCTGCTGCGCATGACTTTCGACTGGCATGACAACGAGATCAAGGCATCGCAGTATCTGGTGGAGAAAGCCTCGGACATGTGCAAGGTGCTGGGGCCGAAAGCCATCAAGGGCGATGCCAAGAAGGACGGCGATCACTACAACGTGACGCAGTACCAGTCGACCCACACCTGCGGCGGCGCCATCATGGGCCATGATCCGAAGACCTCGGCGCTGAACCGCTATCTGCAATCGTGGGATGTGTCGAACGTGTTTGCGCCGGGCGCCAATGCCTTCCCGCAGAACAATGGCTACAACCCGACCGGCATGGTGGGCGCGCTGACCTATTGGTGCGCCAAGGCGGTGCGTGAGCTGTATCTGAAGAACCCAGGCCCGCTGGTTCAGGCGTAAGGAGACAATATGAGCAATCTGAAAAAAGGCATACTGGCGGTGGCCGGTGTGGTGGCGGTGGGCGTGGTCGGCGCCTTCGTCTACGCCAAGCAGGGCACTGCCACGCGCGATATCGGGCCGGGCACGGCCAATCTGACGGCGCCGGACGCGCAGCTGATCGAGAAGGGCCGCTATCTGGCGGTGGCGGCGGACTGCGTGGCTTGTCACACGGCGCCCAAGGGACAGCCGTTTGCCGGTGGTCTGGCGATGGCGACGCCGGTGGGCGCGGTGTACAGCTCCAACATCACGCCGGACAAGCAGAACGGCATCGGCAACTACAGCCTGAACGATTTCGACCGCGCGGTGCGGCATGGCATCGCGGCGTCGGGCGACACGCTGTATCCGGCCATGCCGTATCCGTCCTACGCCAAGATCAGCGACGATGACATGCGCGCGTTGTACGCTTACTTCATGAAGGGCGTGCCGGCTGTGGCGCAGGCCAACAAGTCGCATGACATTCCGTGGCCGATGTCGATGAACTGGCCGCTGGCGATCTGGCGCAAGACCTGGGCGCCGGCGGTGGAGCCGCTGGTGCTGAGCAAGTACCAGGGCGAGGCGCTGGCGCGTGGCGCGTATCTGGTGCAATCGCTGGGTCACTGCGGCGCTTGCCATACGCCGCGCGCGACCACCATGCAGGAGCTGGCGCAGGATGAGTCGAATCCGCTGTTCCTGTCGGGCGGTCCGGTGATCGACGGCTGGCTGGCGGTCAACCTGCGCAGCAATCCGGCGGGTGGTTTGGGCCGCTGGAGCGAGCAGGACATCATCGATACGCTGAGCAAGGCACGTAATGCCCATTCGGCCGTGGTCGGTTCGCCGATGGCGGATGTGGTGTCGCACAGCACGCAGGACATGACGCCGGAGGATTTGAAGGCGATTGCCGTCTATCTGAAGTCGTTGTCGCCGGGACCGGAAGAGAAGGCGCGTTATGCGGCCAGCGACGCCACCGCCAAGGCGCTCAAGGCCGGTCAGAACGATACGCGCGGCGCTCAGCTCTACCTGGACAACTGCGCGGCCTGCCACCGTACCGATGCGACCTCGAACGCCAAGGTGTTCCCGGCGCTGGCGGGCAATCCATCGGTGCTGTCGGATGATCCGACTTCGCTGATCCGTCTGGTGCTGGCGGGCAGTTCGCTGCCGTCCACCAAGGGCGCGCCGTCGAATCTGGGCATGCCGGGCTTTGCGTGGCGTTTGTCGGATGACGAGGCGGCGCAACTGGTCACCTTCGTGCGTCAGAGCTGGGGCAACCAGGCATCTGCAGCCGACGCGGGCCAGGTGGCGAAGATCCGCAAGCAGATCGACGCCGAAGCCGAAGTAGCCAAGCACTAAGCAGCCCCGCCTGAGCCCCGCTCGGCGGCTCAGGCACCACGGCCGCGCTGATGGAGCACACCACCAGCGCGGCCAATTCCATATTAGACGTCCCCTCCGTATGACCATCTCCACGAATAAAAAGCGCGGCTCGCAGAAGGTCGCTATGATCTATGTCATCGCGCATATTCAGTGAATCCCGGCGGGATTGCCCACTCAGACCAAGAGGAGGGGAAAATGATGGACGAGGATGAGCTGACAAATCGCGCTATAGACCGTCTTTCCGCAGAAACTGCGTTGCCCCGACGGTGACGACCTTTCTGATGCCCAGCTGATGCCCACCGTTAGGCGCATTGCTGAAATTTTGCGTGCGCTGATGCCTGTCCGAGAAGACGATTATTCCTGGGTGGTTTGCTTTGAGCGCGCCGGCACGGTGGTCGAAAGTTGTTTCGGCGGGAACTCGGCGATTGCGGACTGGGACGGCGAGCAATTCGTCGAGAGTTGCTCCTGAGTTAATGGTTCTGCATTTGCACGAAGGGATATGTTATTTCCCTCACGCACGATTGAAGTGGTGGGCTTGTCAGGCTTGTATTTGAGATAAACTTCTTGCTTCTCAAGTTACTCTGGCCCAAACCATGCCTAACTCCACCACGCTGGACGATCGCAGCTTCCGTCGTATTCTTGTTCGCAACGTCACGCTGCCGCTGGCGGCCGGCGTGGTCAGCGCCGGCGTGTTCGTGGTGCTGCTGGCTTACCTGATCACCACCATGAACTGGGTCGAACACAGCGAACGGGTGATCGGCAACGCCAACCAGATCGCCAAGGAAATGGTGGACATGGAAACCGGCCTGCGCGGCTATCTGCTGGCCGGCGACGATTCCTTCCTGCAGCCCTACATCGTTTCCAAGCCCAAGGTCGCGGCCAATATCGATGGTCTGGTCAAGCTGGTGGAAGATAACCCGACCCAGGTCGACCGCCTGCGCACCATCAAATATCAGCAACAGCAATGGGACCAATACGCGCAAGAGATGATACGGTTGCGCGCCGCCAACGGCGATGTCAGCGGCTCGGTCAAGACCGGCCGCGGCAAGGTGCAGTTCGACGAGATCCGGCGTCAGTTGGACGCCTTCGTCGCCGCCGAAGTGCGCATGCGACAAGACCGCAACGATGAGGCGCGCGCTGTCACCACCTGGGTGGCGGTGATCTATCTGCTGCTGACGCTGGGCGTGGGCGGCATCCTGGCCTGGTTCGGCCGGCGCGAGCTGACCGGTCTGTCGAACGTCTACACCAAGGCGCTGAATGAACACGCCGAGCACGCCACGCTGCTGCAGCAGCAAGCCTGGCTGCGCACCGGCCAGAGCGAACTGGCGCAGCAGGGCATTGGCCAGTTGGCGCTGCCGCAGCTGTCGCAGACGCTGCTGCAATTCCTGGCGCGTTATATGGGTGTGGTGGTCGGCGCGCTGTATCTGCGCGCGCCGGACGGCAGCTTCCGCCGCATCGCTTCCTATGGCTTCAGCGACGATTGGGAACAGCGCGATCAGCAGATCAAGCCGGCCGAGAGCCTGGTGGCGCAAGCCGCGCTGGAGCGCCGCGTCATTCGCCTGGAGCCGCTGCCGGCCGATTACATCCAGGTCGCTTCCGGCCTCGGTGGCGGCGCGCCAGCCAGCGTGTTGCTGTCGCCGGTCGATAGCGATGGCGACATCAACGGCGTGGTCGAACTGGGTCTGCTGCGCCCGATCAGCGAGCGCGATATCGATCTGCTGACGCTAGTGAAGGGCAATATCGGCGCCGCCATCGAAGCCAGCCAGTCGCGCCAGCGCCTGCAGGAAGTGCTGGCTGAGACCCAGCAACTGAACGAGGAACTGCAAGTGCAGCAGGAAGAACTGCGCACCGCCAACGAGGAACTGGAAGAACAGTCGCGCGTGCTGGAGGAATCGCAGGCCAGCCTGGAAAACCAGAAGGCCGAGCTGGAGCAGACCAACGAGCAACTGGCCGAACAGGGCCAGGCGCTGGACCAGAAAAACGCCGAGTTGCAGAAAGCCCAGCAAGACTTGGAAGAGCGCGCGCGCGACCTGGAACGCGCCAGCCAGTACAAATCGCAATTCCTGGCGAATATGTCGCACGAGCTGCGCACGCCGCTGAACAGCTCGCTGATCCTGGCCAAGCTGCTGGCGGAAAACGGGCTCGGCAATTTGAACGAAGAGCAGGTGCGCTTTGCCAACACCATCTACTCGGCCGGTAACGACTTGCTGAATCTGATCAACGACATCCTCGACATCTCCAAAGTCGAAGCCGGCAAGCTGGACCTGAATCCGGAACGGCTGTCGGCCCGCCACGTGGTGGAGGGCATGGCGATGGTGTTCGATCCCTTGGCGCAGCAGAAGAAGCTGGCGTTCCAGCTGCAGGTCGATGCCGACGTGGCCGACCACATCGTCACCGACCGTCAGCGCCTGGAGCAGATCCTCAAAAACCTGCTGTCGAACGCACTCAAGTTCACCAGCACCGGACAGATCACGTTGTCGGTGCACGCCTGCGGCACCGACGCGCTGGCGTTCGCGGTACAGGACACCGGCATCGGCATCCGCGCCGAAGACCAGCAAGGCATTTTCAACGCCTTCCAGCAGGCCGATGGCACCACCAGCCGCAAGTACGGCGGCACCGGCCTCGGCCTGTCGATCTCGCGCGACTTGGCGCAGTTGCTGGGCGGCGCCATCACGCTGGTCAGCGAACCGGGCAAGGGCAGCTGCTTCACGCTGACCTTGCCGATGGTGTGGACCGCGCCCGAAGCGGGACCGCGCGCCGGCAGCGCCACCGTGCCGGCGCTGCTGGAAACCAGCGGCGCCCCCTTGTCGCCGTTGCCGCCATTGCCGGCGCCAACGCCGTCCAGCGCGCCATCCGCGCCGCGCCCCTTCGACGACGATCGCGAGCTGGTGCAAGCCGCCGGCGAGCCACGTGGCCGCCTGGTGCTGGTGGTGGAGGATGACGCGCCGTTCGCCCGCATCCTGTACGACCTGGCGCACGAGAAGCAATACCACTGCCTGGTAGCGTTCGACGCCGACGAGGGTCTGGCGCTGGCGCGCGAGTACAAGCCGGACGCGGTGCTGCTGGATATTCGCCTGCCGGACCGCTCCGGCCTGTCGGTGCTGCAGCTGCTGAAGGATGACGCATCTACCCGTCACATTCCGGTGCATGTGGTGTCCGGTTCCGACAATGGCGAAGCGGCGCTGCACCTGGGCGCGATTGGCTACGCGCTGAAGCCGACCACGCGCGAACAGCTGATGGAAGTATTCCGCCGCATCGAAACCAAGCTGACGCAAAAAATCAAGCGGGTGCTGTTAGTTGAGGATGATGACCGCCAGCGCGACAGCGTGGTGCAACTGATTTCCGACGAGGACGTCGAAATCGTCGCGGTCGGCAGCGGCGAGGAAGCGCTGTCGCTGCTGCGCACCACCATCTACGACTGCATGATCATCGACCTCAAGCTGCCCGACATGCAGGGCAACGAGCTGCTGCAACGGATGGCTGGCGAATCGCTGGCGGCGTTCCCGCCGGTGATCGTCTACACCGGCCGCAACCTGTCGCGCGCCGAGGAAGCCGACCTGCATAAATACTCGCGCTCGATCATCATCAAGGGCGCGCGCTCGCCGGAGCGGCTGCTGGATGAAGTCACGCTGTTCCTGCACAAGGTGGAAGCCGACCTGTCCAGCGAACGCCAGCGCATGCTGAAAACCGTGCGCTCGCGCGACCGCGTGTTCGAAGGCCGTCGCATCCTGCTGGTGGATGACGACGTGCGCAACATCTTCGCCCTGACCAGCGCGCTGGAGCAGAAGGGCGCGCTGGTGGAAGTCGGCCGCAACGGCCACGAGGCACTGGAAAAACTCGACAGCGTGCCCGACATCGACCTGGTGCTGATGGACATCATGATGCCTGGCATGGACGGCCTGGAAGCCACCCGCCGCCTGCGTGACGATCCGCGCTTCGCCCGCCTGCCGGTGATCGCCATCACCGCTAAAGCCATGAAGGACGACCAGGAACAATGCCTGGCCGCCGGCGCCAGCGATTACCTGGCCAAGCCGATCGACCTGTCGCGCTTGTACTCGCTGCTGCGCGTCTGGATGCCGAACGCGGAACGGAGCTGAGCATGTATCACAGCGACACCGACATCGAGCTGAAGATGCTGATGGAAGCCATCTACATGAAGTACAGCTACGATTTCCGTGACTACACCGGAGCCTCGCAAAAGCGCCGCGTGCTGCACGCGCTGCGCGAGATGGACTGCGACAGCATCTCGGCGCTACAGGCGCGCATCATCCACGAGCCGGCCGCGTTCAGCCAGCTGCTGCAATTCCTGACGATACCGGTCACCTCGATGTTCCGCGACCCGAGCTATTTCGCCGGCCTGCGCGAGCAGGTGATGCCGGTGCTGCGCACCTATCCGTCGCTGAAGATCTGGATCGCCGGCTGCAGCACCGGCGAGGAAGTGTATTCGATGGCGATCCTGCTGAAGGAGGAAGGACTGCTGGAGCGCAGCATGATCTACGCCACCGACATCAACCCCAAGTCACTGGAAAAGGCACGCGAAGGCGTGTTCCCGCTGGACGCGATGCGCGAGTACACGCAGAACTACCAGGCGGCCGGCGGCATGCGTGCGTTTTCCGACTACTACACGGCGGCCTACAACGCCGCCAAGTTCGACACGTCGCTGTGCGAGAACGTCACCTTTGCCGATCACAGCCTGGCCACCGACACGGTGTTTGCGGAGACCCACCTGATCAGTTGCCGCAACGTGATGATATATTTCAAGAAGAAGTTGCAGGAGCGCGCCTACGGCCTGTTCCACGAATCGCTGTGCCATCGCGGCTTTCTGGGACTGGGCAGCAAGGAAAGCATCGACTTCTCCGCCTATGCGCCACGCTTTGAGCCGATACTCAAGCGCGAGCGCCTGTTCCGCAAGCGCTAGAACATGGACCGCGCGCAACTGCAGGCGGCACTGGCCGGCCGCCAGATCGAGGCGGTGGTGATCGGCGCCTCGGCCGGCGGCGTCGGCGCGCTGCTGCGGCTGTTGCCCGGCCTGCCGGCCGATTACGGTTGCGCGCTGGTGGCGTTGCTGCATGTGCCGGAAGGGCGAGAGAGCCATCTGGCCGGCGTGTTCCAGGCGCGCATGGCGATTCCGGTGCGCGAGGCGCGCGACAAGGAGGAGATATCGTCCGGAACGCTGTATTTTGCCGGATCGGGCTACCATCTGTCGGTGGAGAATGATCGCAGCTTTTCGCTCAGTTGCGAGGCGCCGCTGCACTTTGCCCGTCCGGCGATAGATTACTTGATGGAATCGGCGGCCGATGCCTACGGTCCGGCCCTGGTCGGCATTCTGCTGACCGGCGCCAACCACGATGGCGCGGCCGGGCTGGCGGCGATCAGCGCGTCCGGCGGCCTGACCGTGGTGCAAGACCCGGCCGAAGCCGAGGTGGCCACCATGCCGAAGGAGGCGATCCGCCTGCACCGGCCGGACTTGATTTTGTCGCTGGATGACATACACACGTTGTTGTTGATGCTGGAGAATAATTAATGCAAGACGCATCCCCCACCAAGCTGCTGATCGTCGACGATCTGCCGGAGAACCTGCAGGCGCTGGAGGCACTGATACGCGGCGACGGCCGCGAAATCTACCAGGCCGGTTCCGGCGAGGCGGCGCTGGCCTTGCTGCTGCAGCACGACTTTGCGCTGGCCATTCTGGACGTGCAGATGCCGGGTATGGATGGATTCGAGCTGGCCGAGCTGATGCGCGGCACCGAGAAAACCCGGCAAATCCCGATCGTGTTCGTGACCGCCGCCGGCAAGGAGCTGAACTACGCGTTCAAGGGCTATGAGGCGGGCGCGGTGGACATGCTGTACAAGCCGCTGGACGCGCGCGCAGTCAAGGGCAAGGTGGCGGTGTTCGTGGCGCTGTACGAGCAGCGCGAGGCGATGCGGCGCCAGGTTGAGGAGTTGCAGGCGGCCCGTCAGCAGCAGGAGGAAACCCAGGCCCAGCTGCGCCACGCGCTGCTGATGCGCGACGAATTCATGTCAATGGTGTCGCACGAGATGCGCACCCCGCTCAACACGCTGTATCTGGAAACCCAGCTGCGCAAGATGCAGCTGGAACGCGGCAATATGGCAGCCTTCGGCGCCGAGCAGCTGCAGCGCATGGTGGCGCGCGACGACCGTCAGATCCAGAGCATCATCCGCCTGATCGACGATATGCTGGACGTGTCGCGCATCCGCAGCGGCAAGCTGTCGCTGCGGCCGGGCTGGGTCGAGCTGTCCGGCCTGTTACGGCGGGTGGTGCACGATCTGACGCCGCAGGCCACCACCGCCGGCACCAGCATCACGCTGGACGCGGCGACGCCGGTCAGCGGCTGGTGGGATGAATTCCGCATCGAGCAGATCGTGGTCAATCTGCTGACCAACGCGTTGCGCTATGGCTGCGCGCAGCCGGTGCAGGTGACGCTGACGGTGGAGCAGGACTGGGCGCGCATCGATGTGCGCGATTGCGGCCCCGGCATCGCGCCGGACAAGCA
This sequence comes from Duganella guangzhouensis, assembly GCF_009674535.1. Taxonomy (GTDB): domain Bacteria; phylum Pseudomonadota; class Gammaproteobacteria; order Burkholderiales; family Burkholderiaceae_D; genus Rugamonas; species Rugamonas guangzhouensis. The sequence goes on along the minus strand of NZ_WKJK01000006.1, from coordinate 312,034 downwards.
GGCCAGGATTTTTGAACCGTATGAACGCGGCGTCGGCGCCGATGCGCCGGCCGGTCTGGGCTTGGGTTTGTACATCTCGCGCCAGCTGGCCGAGGTGCATGAGGGCACGCTGACCCTGCAAAGCAAGCCGGGCGAGGGGGCGGTGTTCAGCTTGACGCTGCCGCGCCGCGACGCCCCGCCGGAGGCGTAATCAGCGCGAGTTGGCTTCTTCGCGCCGCTGGATCAAAAAGGTTTGCACATCGTCGAAGCTGACCTGGCCGCGCTGGGCGGTGTCGATATGGTCGAAATTCTTGTCGACCACGGTCAGGCCGGCGCGGCGCGCCTCTTCGCGGCTCAGCGTGCCGCTGCCGTCAACGTCGGCGGCTTCGAAACGCTTCTTCAGTTTTTGCACCGATTGATAGCGCAGCAGTACCGCGCCCTGGCCCAGCGGCTTGCGCAGGGCGGGCGGCAGGTACGGTTGGGTACCACGGGCAGCGGGTGGGGTGTCCGGTGATGGTGTCTGGGCTTGCGCACGCGAGGCGAGGGCGAACCCGGCGGCGACAGCCGCGCCCAGCATGGCAAATTGCAAAAGCTTCATTGTTGTCTCCCCGCATCTCTGTGATGCATGGCTAGGGAGATACTGTGCCGCGATTACGCCAAATAATCAATGTAGTTTCAGCGCCGGCGCGCGTAGTGTCGCCCGGAAACATCATCCGGGCGGGGAACTTTGCTATTTGTGCCAAAAATCCTTGTGCGCCAGCCGCGCCTCGTCCTCGCGCAGCGGGCCGATCACTTCGGTCGGTCGCTGGCCGGCCGCGAACACGCTGCGGCAGGGCAGCGACAGCGTCGGATTTTCCGGATCGCTGCCGGTCAGTTCCAGCAGGCTGGCTTCCGACATCGCATACACCACGCGGCCGACCCCGCTCCAGTACGTGCCGCCGCTGCACATGGCGCATGGTTCGGCGTTGGCGTACAGCGTGGCGGTAGCCAGTTGTTGCGGACTGTATTGTTGCGACGCCAGCCGCAGCGCGTTCATTTCGGCGTGTGCGGTGCGGTCGCTGCTGGAGGCGTTCATCGCTTGCGAAATCACCGTGCCGTCGGCCGCCACCACCATGGCGGCGAATGGATGATGGCCCTCGTCGCGCGAGCGCTGCGCCAGGGCCAGCACGCGGGTCAGGAATTCGTGGTCTTGCGGGGTTGCTGCGCTCATCGTATGACTCCGTATTGCAGGTCTTGCTGTTTCAAATAACCGCGGTAGGCCAGCGACATGCGGTCGCAGGCCACCGAGACTTCGGCGCCGGGCGCCAGCGGCAGGCGGGCCGGGTACTGGCTTTCCAGGATCGGCAAATCCTGGCCGAAAATCGTGTCCTGGAATTCGCGCATCGATTCCTCGCTCGATACAAAATCGTTGAGCGCCATGATGACCCAGGCGCGGCTGCTGGTTTCGGTCAGCGGCTGCACGAACATCGCGATCGCCTCGCGGATCGCGCCGGGCGGATTCTTGGTCAGGATGGTGCTGAGCGGACGTATCACGCGGTAGGTGTATTCGATATCGCTGGCGCCGGTGGCGGAGCGGCTGGCTTGCGGCTGCCAGGCGTAGCATTCCTTGGCCCAGACGCCGCTGCCGTATTCGGGATCGTCGAAGGTTTCGACTTTATAGTCGGGGATTACCGGTTCGTCCTGATGGCCGAGTATGCCCTCGTGTACAAAGGCGAAGTGCGCCATGTCGAGGAAGTTTTCGACGATGCGCGGCGCGCTGGCCTGCACCGCATACGGGCCGCACCAGACTTTGCGCAACTGGTCGCTGGCGAATTCCGGAAACGCCGGCGGACCATTATGCGCTGGCGTGCCGAGGCAGACCCAGGCCAGGCCGTACTGCTCCTGGACCTGGTATTGCGTCACCTGCGCCTTCAGCGGCGCGTTGGGCAGGGCCGGGATGTGCTGGCAGCGCCCCTCCTTGCCGAAACGCCAGCCGTGGTAGGGACAGGTCACCTGGTCGTTCTGCAGCGCGCCCATGGACAAGCGCGTGCCGCGATGTGGACAGCGGTCTTCCCAGGCGTGCAGCAGGCCGGCCGAGTCGCGCCACAGCAGCACGCGCGTGTCCAGCAGATCGGCGGCCAGCATAGCGCTGGTCGCGATCTGTTCGGAACGCGCGACCGGGTGCCAGTCGTGGTAAAGGACTGGATCCATCATGCTTACTTCGGAATGCTGCCTTCCACGCCCTGGACGTAGAAGTTCATGCCCAGCAGATCCTTCTCCGGCGCCTTGACGCCGGCGGCGTACTTGATGGCGCCCGACTGGTCCTTGATCGGGCCGGTGAACGGCGCGAAGGTGCCGGCGGCCAGCGCGGCTTTCTTCTCTTCAAAGGCTTTGACCGCATCGGCCGGTACCACCGCGTTGATCTTGGACATCTTGACCATGCCTTCCTGCAGACCGCCGCGGTATTCGGCGGTTTTCCAGGTGCCGGCCAGCACTGCCTTGGCGGTGTTGATGTAGTAGCCGGACCAGTCGTTGGTGGCGGCGGTCAGGTGGGCCTTGGGCGCGAACTTGGACATGTCCGAATCCCAGCCAAAGGCGTACACGCCTTTTTCCTGCGCCACTTGCAGCGTGGCCGGCGAGTCGGTGTTCTGCGCCATCACATCGGCGCCTTGCGCTACCAGGGTTTCGGCGGCCTGGCGTTCCTTGGCCGGGTCGTACCACGAGTTGACCCAGATCACCTTGGTCTTGATCTTCGGATTCACGCTTTGCGCGCCGAGGGTAAACGCGTTGATGTTGCGGATCACCTCAGGCACCGGGAACGAGGCGATGAAGCCCAGCGTGTTCGACTTGGACATCTTGCCGGCCAGGATGCCGTTCAGGTAAGCGCCTTCATACAGACGCGATTCGTAGGTGCCCAGGTTCTTGCCGGTCTTGAAGCCGGTGGCGTGCAGGAACACCACGCCCGGCGTGGTCTTGGCGACTTTCTCGGTGGCGTTCATGTAACCGAACGAGGTGGTGAAAATCAGCTTGTTGCCTTCCGCGACCAGCTTGCGGATCACGCGTTCTGCGTCGGCGCCTTCCGGCACGTTCTCAACGTAGGTGGTCTTGACCTTGCCGCCCAATTCCTTTTCCAGCGCCAGGCGGGCCTGGTCGTGCGCATAGGTCCAGCCGGCGTCGCCGACCGGGCCGACGTAGACGAAGCCGACTTTCAGCGGATCCGCGGCAAACGAAGGAGCGGCGGCCAGTACACCTGCGGTGGCCAGGGCGGCCAGTGCTTTACGACGATTGATCATCATATGGTTTCCTTTACGTTGAGTCGATTAGAAGTGGTATTCGGCGCGCACCATCGGCGTCTTGGCGGTGGCGCCCGGGACGGTGCGGTCCGGGTTGCCGAATTTGTTTTTCCAGTACTGGTACTCGACACCGATCTTGAAGGTGTTCTTCGGCGTGCCCACGGCTTCGCTGATGTCATACATGATCTGCATGTCGATGTTGGTCTCCGGCGCGGTGCCGCCGCCGAATTCGTTGGTGCCCTTGGCGGTGATGAAGTTGGCGTAGCCTTCGAACGACAGCGGGATGCCGACGTTGAACGGGATGCCCCAGGCGCCGGTCAGCATGGCGTGGGTTTTATACGCGTAGCGTGGCGTGGCCTGGTTGGTGTAGCTGTTGTACGGCGCGTTCGATTCCCACAGGGCCAGCAGGCTGACGTCGAGGAAGCCTGGCACGTCCAGCATCAGCGTCGGACCGGCCACCACCATGCGCTTCTTGGAGTTGTAGCCAGCGTCGGTCTTGCTGTTGTAGTCGAAGCCGACGGTGGCGCCGAGACCGCGCACCGGACCGAAGGCGTAGTTGTTGCCGGTGATTTTGCCCAAGTCCAGCGTGTTGCGATACACCACATAAGCTTCATGCGCGCCGCTGTTGGATCCGGCCGCCGACGGGTCCAGCTCCGACGACATCAGCAGGTCGACGCTGAAGAAGTTCTTGCCGTACTTGTAGCCGGAGACGTGGCTCAGGTTGACGATGGTCTTGGTGATGTCCTGATCATTGTACGGTTCGGCGAACTTGGTGCCATAACGGTAGCTGAGCGAGGTATCGCTCCAGTCAGCGGCTTGCGCGGTGCAAGCGGCGGACATGGCGATGATGGCGAGGGCTACGGTACTGCGGGCGAGACGTGGCATGCTGGGCTCCTTCAGGTCTGGGTTTTCTGGGTTTGTAAGCACTTTTTTTGTATCCAATCGTTTTAGCAATTGGATTCAATCTCGTCTACCCCTTTAGCAATAAGCGGGCCATAGTCAAAACCCTGACAGGGCTTCGGCCAGGTTTACTTTTTTGTCGGCCTCATTCAGGCGCAGGCGGGCTTCGATTTCCTGCAGGTGGTGTTCGATCAAATGGGTCGCCTCCTTGACCTTGCCGTCTTCGATCAGCGTGGCCAGGTCCTGGTGCTCGTCGTTCTCGCACATGGCGCTGCCGGGTGTTTCATAGAGAGCGATGATCAGCGAACAGCGCGACACCAGCTCCGCCATGAAGCGCTGCAGCACGTGGTTGCCGGCCAGTTGCGCCAGCAGCAGATGGAACTCGCCGCCCAGCCGGATCCAGCCGGCGCGGTCGCCGCCGCGCCGCGCCGCGTCTTCCGCCGCAATGGCGGCGCGGATTTGCTTCAGCGATTCCGGCGTGGCGTTCTCTATTACCAGCGGCACGATCTCGCGTTCGATGGCGCGCCTGGCGGCAAAAATATCGCGCGCTTCCTGTGGCGTGGGCGAGGCGATCACCGCGCCGCGATTGGGGCGCAGCTCGATGATGTGGTCATGCGCCAGCCGTTGCAGCGCCTTGCGCACGGTGGTGCGGCTGACCTGATACAGCTCGCAGAAATCCGCCTCGCCCAGGTGGGTGCCGGGCGGCAGGCGGTGACTCATGACGGCGTTGACAACCGCCTTGTAAATGCGCATGTCGACGGCGGTGGTCCCGCGTTTGACGACAGCTTGATCGGCTTTGCGCTGGTGTGGCATGGGTAACTCCATATCGATAATACCGTGTGCTATAAAGCAGGAAGCGTGCTAAGTCGTATACACCTTTGTGCACAATGTGGTGCACGCTTTTGGTGATTAAGCATCCCGCTTTAGTGCGAGGCGCAGGCCAAAACGGCGCAGCGCTGCATGGGAGCGCGTGGCACGCTAATTGCGTCAGTTGGTTCATCTGATTTGTATACGATGAAGGGAAGCGCCGATGACAGAACCGCGCTTGCAGATGCTGGGCATCTCCAAGATCTATCCCTCGGTGGTGGCCAACGCCGACGTCAACCTGACGGTGATGCCGGGCGAGATCCACGCCGTGCTGGGCGAGAATGGCGCCGGCAAGAGCACGCTGATGAAGATCATCTATGGCGTGGTCAAGCCGGACGACGGCCAGATCATGTGGGAGGGCCGCCAGGTCCACATCCATAGCCCGCACGATGCGCGCAAGCTGGGCATCGGCATGGTGTTCCAGCACTTCGCCTTATTCGAGACGCTGACGGTGGCCGAGAACATCGCGCTGGCGCTGGACCAGAAGCTGTCGCCGGCGGCGCTGGCGCCGCGCATCAAGGCGGTGTCCGAACAATACGGCCTGCCGCTCGATCCACAGCGGCTGGTGCACAGCATGTCGGTCGGCGAGCGCCAGCGCGTCGAGATCGTGCGCTGCCTGCTGCAGTCGCCCAAGCTGCTGATCATGGACGAGCCGACCTCGGTGCTGACGCCGGACGCGGTGCTGAAGCTGTTCGAGTCGCTGCGGCGGCTGGCGGCGGAGGGCGTCAGCATTCTGTACATCAGTCACAAGCTGGATGAAATTCAGGCGCTGTGCGACAAGGCCACGGTGCTGCGTGGCGGCCGCGTGTCCGGCACCGCGCTGCCCAAGCAGGAAAGCGCCAAGTCGCTGGCGGAGCTGATGATCGGCCGCGAACTGCCGGTGTGCGTGCATAAGCCGCGCGAACCGGGCGAGGTGCGGCTGCTGCTGGATAAGCTGAATGTGCAAAGCGACGATCCGTTCGGCACCAAGTTGAAGGATGTCTGCCTGTCGCTGCGCAGCGGCGAGATTGTCGGCATCGCCGGCATCTCGGGTAACGGCCAGCAGGAGCTGTTGAAGGCTATCTCCGGCGAGCGTCAGCTGCACCGCAGCGAAGGCGTGATCCAGCTGGGCGAGCGCGATGTCGGCACGCTGGACGCGGCGCAGCGCCGCCAGCTGGGCCTGGGCTTCGTGCCGGAAGAGCGGCTGGGCCGTGGCGCAGTGCCCGACCTGTCGCTGGCCGATAACGCGCTGCTGACCGGCTACGTGCCGGCCGCGCAAACCGGCATGGTGCGCAAGGGCTTGATCCAGCGCGGCGCGGTGCGCGCGTTCGCGCAGAAGGTCATCGAGCGCTTCAAGGTCAAGTGCGGCGGCGAAGGTTCGGCGGCGGCCTCGCTGTCCGGCGGCAATCTGCAGAAATTCATCGTCGGCCGCGAGATCATGCTGGCGCCCAAGGTGATGGTGTTCGCGCAGCCGACGTGGGGCGTGGACATCGGCGCCGCCATGCTGATCCGCCAGGCCATCATCGACATGCGCGACCAGGGCGTGGCGGTGCTGGTGCTGTCCGAGGAGCTGGACGAATTGTTCATGATGAGCGACCGCATCGCCGTGCTGGCCGACGGCCGTTTATCGCGCGCGGTGCCGGCGGCGGCCACCAGCATCAACCAGATCGGCGTGTGGATGAGCGGCGATTTCGACTATACCCAACCGCACGGAGCACCCGAATATGTCCAGGCTTGAACGACGTCCCGAACCTTCGCGCTGCATGATGCTGGCTTCGCCCTTGCTGGCGGCGCTGGCGATGCTGGTCACCGGCTCGCTGCTGTTCTTCTTCATCGGCCAGGAGCCGGTGCATGCGTTTTACGTTTACTTCGTCAAGCCGTGGACCACGCTGTATGGTGTGGGCGAGCTGCTGCTGAAGGCGACCCCGCTGATACTGTGTGGCGTTGGCCTGGCGATCGGCTTCCGCGCCAACGTCAACAACATCGGCGCCGATGGCCAGCTGACCGTTGGCGCGATTTGCGCCGGCGCGGTGGCACTGTACTTCGACGAGGTGCAGGCATGGTGGGTGCTGCCGCTGATGCTGCTGGCCGGCGCGCTGGGCGGCATGCTGTGGGCGGCGATTCCGGCGCTGCTGCGCACCCGCTTCAACACCAGCGAAATCCTGGTGTCGCTGATGCTGGTGTATGTGGCCTACCACTTGCTCAGCTATCTGGTGCACGGGCCGATGCGCGACCCGGCCGGCTTCAACTTCCCGCAGTCGAAAATGTTCAGCGAGTCGGCCACCTTGCCGTTGCTGGTGGAAGGCTTGCGCGTCAACGCCGCTTTCATCCTGTCGCTGATCGCGGCCGGCGCGGCCTGGTTCTTCTGCAAGCATACGTTTGCCGGCTACCGCATGCAGGTCAGCGGCATGGCGCCGGCGGCGGCGCTGTACGCCGGCTTCAGCGAGCCGCGCAATGTGTGGCTGGCCTTCATGGTCAGCGGCGCGCTGGCCGGCGTGGCCGGCGTCGGTGAAGTGGCCGGGCCGCTGGGGCAGTTGCAGCCGTCGGTGTCGCCGGGCTATGGTTTTGCCGCGATTATCGTCGCCTATGTCGGCCGGTTGCATCCGATCGGCGTGGTGCTGTCGGCGCTGCTGATGTCGCTGCTGTACATCGGCGGCGAGACCGCGCAGATCGAGTTGCAGGCGCCGTCCGCCATCACCGGCATCTTCCAGGGGCTGCTGTTGTTTTATCTGCTGGCGGCCGACCTGTTCATCCACTATCGCATCAAGCCGCACAAGCGTGTGGCGGGAGTTCCAGCATGATGACCACTGAATTGTTGATCGCTTTCCTCGCCAGCACCGCCGGCGCCGCCACGCCGCTGGTGGTGGCCTCGATGGGCGAGCTGGTGACGGAACGCTCGGGCGTGCTGAATCTGGGGCTGGAGGGCATGATGCTGATCGGCGCCGTGGTCGGCTTCGGTGTCACGCTCAGCAGCGGCAGCATGACCTTGGGATTGCTGGCGGCGGCCGGCGCCGGCATGCTGATGTCGCTGATCTTCGGCTTCCTGGTGCTGACGCTGCAAACCAACCAGGTTGCCACCGGATTGGCGCTGACGCTATTCGGCATTGGTGCCTCGGCCTTCCTGGGCCAAAGCTATGTCGGCCAGACGGTGGCGCCGATGCCGCATCTGTCGTTCCCGCTGCTGTCGGAGATTCCGTTTGTGGGCCCGCTGCTGTTCCGCTTCGACGCCATGGTGTATGGGTCGGTGGCGCTGGTGCTGTTGATCGGCTGGGTGCTGGCGCGTACACGGCTGGGATTGATCATCCGCGCGGTGGGCGAGTCGCCGCACAGCGCGCATGCGATCGGCTTCCCGGTGATCGGCCTGCGCTATGGCACGGTGCTGTTCGGCGGCGCGTTGGCCGGTCTCGGCGGCGCCTATCTGTCGCTGGCGCTGACGCCGATGTGGGTGGAAGGCATGACCGCCGGCCGTGGCTGGATCGCGCTGGCGCAGGTGGTGTTCGCGACCTGGAAGCCGCGTGGCGTGCTGGTGGGCGCGTATCTGTTCGGCGGCGTCACCGTGCTGCAATTCCACGGCCAGGGCATGGGGCTGGCGATACCGTCCGAGTTCCTGTCGATGCTGCCCTATATCGCTACCATCGTGGTACTCGTGATTATCTGCCGCAATCCGCAGACAATCTTGTTGAATAAGCCAATGTCGCTGGGGCAAAATTTCAAGCCTGACTAGTTTTCATGTTGTATCGCCGCAAAAATTGCGGCGTTGCGACAATTGGTGAATTTTCATCATCGTAAATACTTCTATTCTCGGTGCTTCAGGCCAGTTCGGCCTGAGGCGCCCCCCAGCCCCCGGTTCGCCTCTGCTTATCCCACAAGAGCAAGTCAAGGAGCCGTCATGCGCATGAATTCCCCTGTAACGCAAAAAGAGTACGTCATGGAAGATGGCAAGACCATCGTCTCCAGTACCGATTTGCAAGGCAATATCAACTACGCCAATCCGTATTTCATCGAGGTCAGCGGCTTTACCGAGGAAGAGTTGATGGGGGCGCCGCAAAATATCGTGCGGCATCCGGACATGCCGGTGGAGGCGTTTGCCGACCTGTGGAGCACCATCAAGGGCGGTGAACCGTGGACCGGGCTGGTGAAGAACCGTTGCAAGAACGGCGACTTTTACTGGGTGCTGGCCAATGTCACGCCGGTGATCGAGAACGGCAAGCCGGTCGGCTATCTGTCGGTGCGTACCAAGCCGTCGCGCGAGCAGGTGCGCGTGACCGACACGCTGTACCGTGAAATCAAGGGCGGCAATCCGCGCCGGCTGCGCATCGTCAAGGGGCGGGCGGTATCGACCGGCGTGCTGGCGCGGCTTGGCGGCTTCCTGCAAGCGTCGCTGGCGACCCACATCGCGCTGGCGACCACGCTGTTGACCGGTGTGCTGGCGCTGATCGCGCTGGCGCTGCTGGTGATGGACGACGCCAGCGTGGCCCGGGCCCACAACTGGCTGGGTGGCGCGGCGCTGGTGGCAATGCTGGGCATGCTGGTGTTTGGGCGCCATCTGTATGTCAATGTGGCGGTGCCGCTGCGGCGTGCAACCAAGGCGGCGCGCATGATGGCCGGCGGCGACCTGACCGCGTCGATTGAAGTACAGCGCGACGATGAAATGGGCCAGCTGCTGGCGGCGCTGCGCCAGACCAATATCAACCTGCACAGCATCATCGGTGACGTGCGGCGCAATTTCGATGAAATCTCGGTGGCCACCGATGAAATCGCGGACGGCAATATGGACCTGTCGGGCCGCACCGAATCGCAGGCAGCCAACTTGCAGCAGACCGCGTCCAGCATGGAGCAGCTGACCGCGACCGTGCAGCAAAGCGCGACCAGCGTGGCCAGCGCCAACGAGCTGGCCGAACGTGCGCGTGAAGTGGCGGCACAGGGCGGCAACATTGTGTCGCAGGTGGTAACCACCATGGGCGACATTAGTGCTTCGTCCAGCAAGATTCTTGACATCATCGGCCTGATCGACGGTATCGCGTTCCAGACCAACATCCTGGCGCTGAACGCGGCGGTGGAGGCGGCGCGCGCTGGTGAGCAGGGACGCGGCTTTGCGGTAGTGGCCAGCGAGGTGCGCGGGCTGGCGCAACGTTCGGCCACGGCGGCCAAGGAAATCAAGGAGCTGATCGATAACTCGATACAGAAGGTGCAGGCCGGCACCGCGCTGACCAATAGTGCCGGCGTCACCATGGATCAGGTGATCGAATCGGTGTGCCGGGTGTCGCAGGTGATGGGCGAGATTTCCAATTCCACGCGCGAGCAGAGCAGCGGCATCGGCCAGGTCAACGAGGCGGTCATCAAGATTGATGACATCACGCAGCAGAATGCGGCGCTGGTGGAGCAGGCGGCGGCGGCGGCCGGCAACCTGGCCCAGCAGGCGCGTTGCGTGTCGCAGGCGATGGCGGTGTTCAAGCTGCAGCATGCGGGTGGTGGCGGTGTCGCATTGGCGCCCAAGCGCCGCCCACCGGCCGCCGCGCCGCGCGCACCGGCATCCAAACCGTCACTGCAACTGCACGCTTGATATCATGTCGCTTTCCACAAGCGACATGGACTATGAAAGTTACGCTGGCAGGGCAGGGCTGGAGTTTTGACGCGGCGCCGTCGCAGACGGTGCTGCAGGCGGCCGAGCAGGCCGGCGTGCGCCTGCCCAGTTCCTGTCGCAACGGCACTTGCCGCACCTGCATTTGCCTGTCGACCGGTGGCACGGTGCGTTACACCGTCGACTGGCCCGGCCTGAGCCTGGACGAAAAGCGCGAAGGCTATATCTTGCCCTGCGTGGCGCTTCCCACTTCCGACTTGCTGATCGAAGCGCCGGCCGCCAGCTTGCGGTAGGCGCCCGGTCCCATGCCGTATTGTCGCTTGAAGGCGCGGTTGAAGGCGGCTTCGGACTGGTAGCCGACCGCCTCGCTGACCTCGCCGGCGGCGCGGCCGGCGTCCAGCAGGCGGGCGGCGCGCGCCATCCGTAGCTGAGTCAGTACGTCGGCCGGGGTGGCGCCGGCGGCTTGCTTGAACAGGCGCGCGAAGGTGGCGCGCGACATGTGACTGGCGTCGGCCAGTTCTTCCAGCGTCCATGGCTTTTCCGGCGCGGTCAGCATGCCGTTCAGCGCGGCTTGCAGACGGCGCTCGGCCAGCACACCGAACAGGCCGGGCACAGTCAGTGCCTGTTCCAGCCAGGTGCGGATCAGCAGCGCGAACAGCGCCGAGGCCAGTTGGCGCAGGATGGCTTCCGAGCCGCTACGCGGCGTTTCCGCTTCTTCCTGCAGCATGCGCAACAGATGGCGCAGGCTTTGCGCGTCCGGGCGGCCGGCGGTGCGCACCAGCAGCACCGGCGGCAGTGCCGCCAGCAGGCCGGCGCTGCCATCGGCATCAAAATGGAATTCGCCGCACAGGATGTCGGTCTGCGGGCCGTCGCCGTTGTTGTGTTCGTAGCGCAGCAAGCCGGGCGAGGTTTGGAGCGGGCTGGCCTTGGCGGCGTCGCCCAGGTGCAGCCGGTGCGCGCCACCGTGCGGGAACACGAGGATGTCGCCACTGTGCAGTGCCAGCGGCGCGCCATCGGTGCCATGGGCGCCATCGGCCAGCGCTTCGCCGCGCACGATCAGGTGATACGGGGCGACGCCGGATGGCGTGCCCGGATGGTCCAGCACCCACGGCGCGCCAAAGCGGCAACGCACATCCAGCGCGGTGCGCACGGGGTACAGGGAGAGCAGGTGGCTGAGCGGGTCCATACGGTGGGATTGAGACGATAGAGCAAATTATAGAGCATTTTGGCTATTCATCATCGCAGGCGGCAAGCCTAGACTGTGTCCATACCTACTCACTTTGAAAGGAAACAGATCATGTCCCGTCTCTATACCCAAGCCGTCTCGGAAGCCAGCGGCCACGCCGCCCAATTGTTCAGCGCCATCAAAGGCGCTGTCGGCAAGGTGCCGAATGCCTATGTCACCATCGGCAGCAACAGCCCGCTGGCGCTGGAGGCTGCGCTCAATCTGGACGCGGCGCTGCGCAAGAGCAGTCTGAGCGCGAAGGAAATCGAAGTCGTCAAGCTGGCCGTCAGCCAGGATGCGCAGTGCGATTACTGCCTTGCCGCACATACGCTGATGGGCGGCAAGGCAGGCCTGAGCGTGGATGCCATCGTCGCCGTGCGCCATGGTCAGCCCAGCGATGATGCCCGCCTTGATGCGCTGGCACGCTTCGTCCATAGCGTGGTGACCACCAGCGGCGACGTGCCGGCCGAGGTGGTGCTTGCGGTTAAGCAGGCCGGTTACAGCGATGCGCAGATTGTCGACACGCTGCTGGCGGTGGCGTCGATTACCTTCACCAACCTGTTCAACCGGGTCAACCTGACGCCGATCGACTTCCCGCGTGCCGCCTGATTATTCCTTTTTGCGGAGGCGGCTCAATAGCGCCTCCGTGGTGTGGCTGAGCGGCACCTCGTGGCGCCGCAGCAGCTGCACGTTCAGCACCAGGTTTTCCAGTACCAGCTTGGCCGCCACGGCCAGCAGCGTCAGGTGTTTGTCTTCCTCGCTGAAGTTGTCCATGGCGTCGGCCATCTCGCACAGATGGTTGGCGATCAGCCCGCGTAAATCGTGTTCGTCAAACGGCAGGTCGGCGAAGTCGATCGGATCTTCCTTTTCCACTTCCTGCATCAGCAGTTCCAGTTCTTGCGGCGTAATCGACATGCATGGCTCCGGTGGTTGAGGCGATTTCATTTTATCCTCAATCGGCATAGAATCAGGCGTTATGGCGCAACTAACATTTACCCAACAACTGGGGCGCTTCATGACCGTGCCGCAAGTGGAGACGACTGCGGCCGACCTGCGCGGTGCCCTGGACGCCTGCTTTGCCGATCATCCCCGGCTGCGCGGCTACGTGCTCGACGAGCAGGGACATCTGCGCGAAAACGTGGTGATCTTCATCGATGGCCAGCGCGCCCGCGACTCCAGGCGGCTTGACGATGCGCTGAGGCCCGATTCCCGAGTCTATATTCTGCAAGCTTTGTCAGGAGGTTGACCATGTCCGACCGCGCTTATATCGCCACCCGCAAGGGCTTGTTCGAGGTCTATCGCACGCATGAGGCGTGGCTGCTGGACCAACAGCATTTCCTCGGCGATCCGGTGTCGATGGTGTTGCCGGACCGGCGCGACGGCACGCTGTACGCGGCGCTCAACCTCGGCCACTTCGGCGCCAAGCTGCACCGGCGCGATCCTGGCGCTAGCGAGTGGACCGAGGTGGCGGTGCCGGCCTTTCCTCCCAAGCCGGAAGACAGCGGCGATCCGGTGGAATGGAAGGTCAAGCAGATCTGGTCGCTCGCGGCCGGCGGCCCGGACCAGCCGGGCGTGCTGTGGGCCGGCACGCTGCCGGGCGGCCTGTTCCGCTCGAATGATCGCGGCGACAGCTGGCAACTGGTGGACGCGCTGTGGAACCTGCCGGAGCGCGCCAAATGGATGGGCGGGGGCTATGATGTGCCGGGCATCCACAGCATCTGCGTCGATCCGCGCGACAGCGAGGCGGTGCTGGTCGGCGTGTCGTGCGGCGGCGCCTGGCTGACCACCGACGGCGGCGCCAGCTGGACCTCGCGCGCCAAGGGCATGAACGCCAGTTACATGCCGCCCGAGCTGCAGCAGGTGGAGGAGGTGCAAGACCCGCACCGCATCGTGCGCTGCGCGGCCGAGCCGGACAAGCTGTGGTGCCAACACCATTGCGGCATCTGGCGCAGCACCGATAACGGCGCCAACTGGAGCGAGGTCAAGCCGCAGGCGCCGCTGTCGGGCTTTGGCTTCGTCACCGCTGTGCATCCGCGCGATGGGGAGACGGCCTGGTTTGTACCGGCGGTGGCCGACAGCCAGCGCATTCCGCAACACGCCTCGCTGGCGGTGACCCGCACCACCGATGGCGGCCACAGCTTTGTCGCCTGGCGCGGCGGCCTGCCGCATCAGCACTGTTACGATCTGGTGTATCGCCATGGGCTGGCGGTCAGCGATGACGGCCAGATTCTGCTGATGGGCTCGACCACCGGCGGCGCCTGGTTGTCGGAAGATGGCGGCGGCCAGTGGCAGACCATCTCCACTACCTTGCCGCCGATTTACGCGGTTGCGTTCGCGTAGGCGAGGAACATGTCGACCGTGGCTTCCACCACCTGGCGCTGCATGGCGGGATCCAGCGGCGGCTGGTTCATCGTGACCTGAGGCCAGAACGCAAACGTCTTCAAGCCGCCTTGCAGCAATTGCGAGGCGATCAGCGGATCTGCCTTGGTCAACTGACCGTGCGCCTGGGCCGAGCGCAGCCAGGTCGTCACCGCTTCCTCCTTGCCGCTGAGCCGCGCCACCATTTCCTGCGCCCGCTCGGGTGAATGGATGGCCTCGGCAATCGCCACCCGCGCCAGGTCGAGGAAATAACCGTTCTGCAGCATTTCCATCTTGGCCCCCAGCAGGTTCAGCAGCTGATCGCGCAGCGGCTGGGCCGGGTTGAACGGCGGCGGCTCGGCCGACGAAATACTAATCCACAGCTCATGCAATATTTGCGCGAACAATTCGTCTTTACTGGGGAAGTGGTTGTAAACGGTGCGCTTGGACACGCCGGCGGTGGCCGCGATCTTATCCATGCTGGTGGCTTCGAAGCCGCTGGCGCGGAATTCGGCAATGGCGGCTTCGACCACGGCCTGGCGCTTGCGGTCGGTCAGTTTGATGGGCGTGTTCATGGCTTCATTTTACACCGGCTAGTTTACTTTTCTCAAAATTGGAACTACACTGTGTAGTGTACATTTTAAATCGCAGGAGTACCATCATGACTTCTACCTCTGTTATTGCTGAATCCGCTCTCGATGGCCTGGATGGGCTGTCGGTACCGAGCGCGCCGCGCACCCGCGACGGCCGCTTCCGCAATCCGGTCAGGATGCACAAGATGGGCTTCTTCAAATCGCTGGGCATCATGCTGCGCTTTGCCTTCGACAAGCCGAAGGACACGGTACCCAGCGTTGCGATACCCGTTCACGCGATCACGCAGCAGCAATTATTGGATGCTCCGGATCGCAGCCTGTTCCGCCTTGGCCACTCGACCGTCCTGCTCAAGCTGAACGGCAATTTCTGGTTGACCGACCCGGTGTTTTCCGAGCGCGCCTCGCCGGTGCAATGGGCCGGCCCGCAGCGCTTCCACGCGCCGCCGATCAGCATTGACGAGCTACCGCCCATCAAGGGCGTGATCCTGTCGCACGACCATTACGACCACCTGGACCGCGACGCCGTCAAAAAGCTGGCCGCCAAGACCGAGCACTTCATCACCACGCTGGGCGTGGGCGACCGCTTGATCGCATGGGGCATCCCTGCGAGCAAGGTGCAGCAGCTGAGCTGGTGGCAAAGCACGCATGTGGCCGGCCTGAAGCTGGTGGCGACGCCGGCGCAGCACTTCTCAGGTCGTGGCCTGGGCGACCGCAACAAGACTTTGTGGGCTTCGTTTGTGATCGAGGACCGCGACGTTAGGCTGTTCTTTAGTGGCGATAGCGGTTATTTCGACGGTTTTAAGGAAATCGGCCGCCGCTACGGCCCGTTCGACCTGACCATGGTGGAAACCGGCGCCTACGATCCGCAATGGCCGGATGTGCACATGCAGCCGGAGGAGTCATTGCAGGCGCACATCGATTTGCGTGGCAAGGTCTTGCTGCCGATTCATAACGGCACCTTTGATCTGTCGCTGCACGCCTGGCACGATCCGTTCGACCGCATCAGCGAGCTGGCCGCCGAGCGCCGGTTGCCGATCGCCACGCCGGAAATCGGCCTGGCGCTGGATATTGTGCAGCCGCAAGCGGACGCGAAATGGTGGGAACCGCTGGCGCAGCAGGAGCAGGCTGCCGCCGCCGCTACGCAGTCACGTTGATGTATTTGCCGATGGTCTGCCCCAGCGTATTGACCTGAGGCTTGGCTGTCACCAGATCCGCTGGCAACTGCTGTTCCGCGCGCGGCGGATTTTCAATCGCGCGGGTGAGATTGACGGTGCTGGTCGGCTTTTGTGCAGCGGCCTGGGCCTGGCTGCTTTCGCTCTTGTTGTCGGCCAGCGTTTGCTTGTCCTTGTTCAGCTGGTCGCGGCTGGCGTCCAGGCGGTCGGCGTCCTGGTTGACTTGCGTCTGATCCTTTTGCACCTGCCTTTCAGCCCGGGCTACCGATGCTTGCAGCGCACTGATGGATGACAGCGAGGCCATTCTTTCCCCGACGCAAAATTTTGGACATGGCGACGCGAGATCGCCTTCTACAATCTCTTGTAGATTAGACCACAAAAATGGAAAAAGCAAGGCCGATGCGCGTGACCTGATGCGTGGCCTGGCTGTTGTATTTCGTCGAAAGAAGCGCCGCTGACGTGGCGGGGATTTCGGCCCGGCCGCTATAATCAACGGTCAACATTAAGCACTTGTCTATGAATCTGGCGCATCTAGCAAATCATCTTGGCATGTCCAAGACCACGGTGAGCCGGGCGTTAAACGGTTACCCTGAGGTCAATGTGCGGACCCGCGAGCGGGTGCTGAAGGCGGCCAAGGAGGTTGGCTACCAGCCGAATCCGATGGCGCGTTCGCTGGCGCTGGGGCGGACCAATGTGTTCGGCATCATCCATCCGCTGCAGGCGGCGGACCTGGCCGATACCATGTTTCTGGACGTGGTGGCCGGCATGTCGGCCGCGCTGGAAGCGGTCAGCAAGAATCTGATTATCGCGCCGGTGTCGCCGGCGGCGGAACAGCCTTCGTACCAGCATATCGTGCGCGGACGGCGCGTCGATGGCCTGGTGGTGGGGCGCACCATGGTGCAGGATGAACGCATCGCCTTCCTCAGCAAAGCCAAGTTTCCCTTTGTCGCGCACGGGCGCACCGAGTTGAAGGCGCCGTATGCGTGGTTCGACTACGACAACGAGGCCGGCATCCGCATGGCGATGGAACGCTTGCTGGGGCTGGGTCACCAGCGGGTGGCGTTGATCAGCGCGCCGCTGGAATTGAATTTCGCGCGGCAGCGCAAGGACAGCTTTATCGCCACCATGGCCGCCGCCGGCCTGAGCGCGGACCCGCGCTACCTGATCGACAATACGCTGGACCGCCGCAGCGGCTATCAAGCCATGCAACAGCTGCTGGCCTGTACGCCGCGGCCGACGGCAGTGATCGTCGATAACCATTTGTCCGGCGTCGGCGCGGTGCGGGCGCTGCTGGATGAGGGCGTGGAGATCGGCAAGGAGATTTCGGTGATCGTCTGGGGCAGCATGGCCGACACGCTGGCCGGTGCCAACGTCACCACCATCGACCAGCCCGAGCCACGCAAAGCCGGCGCGCGCATGGTGGAAATGCTGCTGGCGCTGGTGGACGGCACCCCGGCCAGCGAGCTGCAGGAGCTGTGGCAACCGTTGTTGCAAGAGGGCGCCACCATAGGCCCGGTCAGGGCATGCCGCGCCTGAAAATCACCCTGCGCAACCAGTTTCATGTGATTCAGCCCTTGCCGCACGGACCTCCGCGACGACCTCTTCTTCGGTCATCGGCTCTACACCCGCAGCTCGTAACTTATCTGGAATACTCAACAGGTAGTTAAATGCGATGCGCCGTATCTCTTGACGAAGGATGCTCTCAAGACTTGTCGGTGTAAGTAAGCCTAGTTGTTCTGCCTCGCGTGCCAGGTCGTCCGGTATTGAAAGCTGTAGAGTAGCCATGATGGTCTCCGGATAAGATGTATGCTATCAGTATAGGCAAGCTTGGCTCGCCCCACATCGTTCGCAACGCCTTGCTGAAAATGCGTAAGCGTTCCTCACTGTGATCGACAATCAGCGCCGTGATTTTGGCCACATCGGTATGCTGCGCGTCCGCCGCCTGCAACGCGGTTTGCAGATTGCGCAGCGCTTGCTGTACCTGCTCCTCAACGCTGAACGAGCAGCATATCAGCCTCTGCGGACCGAGCGGATTTCTTCCTGGACCTCATTGGGCGTCATCGGGATGTCGCCGGCAGCGGCAAGTTTTTCCGCAATGCCCAGCAGATGGGAAAAAGCCAACTGGCGTATTTCGTTGCGAAGAATTGTTGCAAGCACCTCCAGTCAGTGTAGTGCTGATGTGGCGACAAAAGAAGAACAGAAATTTGATCTGCGTCTAACAACGGCCCGGCAACACGTCAGGCCGTTGTTGAGTCACATTACATATTGCGGCGATACTGGCCGCCGACTTCGAACAGCGCGGTGGTGATCTGGCCGAGTGAGCAGACGCGCACCGCGTCCATCAGCTTGTCGAACACGTTGGCGTTGTCGATGGCGGCTTGCTGCAATGCCGCCAGCGCTTGCGGGGCTTCGGCCGCGTGGCGCTGGTGGAAGTCTGCCAGGCGCTGGAGCTGCGATTGCTTCTCGTCGTCGGTGGAGCGCGCCAGTTCGATCTGCGCCGGCGCCGCCACGCCTTTCGGATTGCGGAAGGTGTTGACGCCGATGATGGGTAGCGTGCCGTCATGCTTCTGGTGCTCGTACAGCATCGACTCTTCCTGAATTTTGCCGCGCTGGTAGCCGGTCTCCATCGCGCCCAGTACGCCGCCACGTTCCGCGATGCGTTCGAATTCCTGTAGCACCGCTTCTTCCACCATGTCGGTCAGTTCGTCCATGATGAACGAGCCCTGGTTCGGGTTTTCGTTTTTGGCCAGTCCCCATTCGCGGTTGATGATTAGCTGGATCGCCAGCGCGCGCCGCACCGATTCATCGGTCGGCGTGGTGATGGCTTCGTCGTAGGCGTTGGTGTGCAGCGAGTTGCAGTTGTCGTAGATGGCGATCAGCGCCTGCAGTGTGGTGCGGATGTCGTTGAAGTCGATCTCCTGTGCGTGCAGTGAACGGCCCGAGGTCTGCACGTGGTACTTGAGCTTTTGCGAACGATCGTTGGCACCGTATTTGTCGCGCATCGCCACCGCCCAGATGCGGCGCGCCACGCGGCCCAGCACTGTGTATTCCGGGTCCATGCCGTTCGAGAAGAAGAACGACAAGTTGGGCGCGAAGTCGTCGATGTGCATGCCGCGCGCCAGATAAGCTTCGACAAAGGTGAAGCCGTTGGACAGTGTGAACGCCAGCTGCGAAATCGGATTCGCGCCCGCCTCCGCGATGTGATAGCCGGAGATCGACACCGAGTAGAAATTGCGCACCTGATGGTGGACGAAGTATTCCTGAATATCGCCCATCACCTTCAGCGAGAATTCGGTGGAGAAGATGCAGGTGTTCTGGCCCTGGTCTTCCTTCAGGATGTCCGCCTGCACGGTGCCGCGCACGTTCTGCAAGACCCAGGCTTTGATTTTCGATGCCTCGTCGGCGCTCGGCTGGCGCGAGTTCTCTTCGACGAAGCGCGCGATCTGTTGATCGATGGCGGTGTTCATGAACATCGCCAGTATCGTCGGCGCCGGGCCGTTGATGGTCATCGATACCGAGGTGCTTGGGCTGCACAGATTGAAGCCATCGTACAGCACCTTCATGTCGTCCAGCGTGGCGATTGAGACGCCGGAGTTGCCGACCTTGCCGTAGATGTCAGGCCGCAGCGCGGGATCGGCGCCGTACAGCGTCACCGAGTCGAAGGCGGTGGACAGGCGCTTGGCGTCCATGCCGGTGGAGACCAGTTTGAAGCGGCGATTGGTGCGGAAGGCATCACCTTCGCCGGCGAACATGCGGGTTGGGTCTTCGCCCTCGCGTTTAAACGCAAACACACCGGCGGTGAAGGGGAAGGAGCCGGGTACATTTTCCAGCATCAGGAAGCGCAGGATTTCGCCGTGGTCTTCATAACGCGGCAGCGCCACCTTGCGGATGCGGGTGCCGGACAGCGTGTGCTGCACCAGCCGCGTGCGGATTTCCTTGTCGCGGATTTTCACCACGTAGTCGTCGCCGGCGTAGGCGGCCTGCATGTCGGGCCATTGCGCCAGCAGCTTGCGCGCACCGGCGTCCATCTCGGCATCGCGCTCGGCGATCAGGTCATCCAGATCGGCGGATTTGTGGGCGATGGCCAGCATGCGCTTGGTCTCGCTGAGCTGCTGGCGTTCGCGCGCCAGCGTCACCTGTTTGCGCGTGAAACGATGGTAGCCGCGCACGGTGTCGGCAATCTCCGCCAGATAGCGCGCGCGGGCCGGCGGCACGATCACGTGTTTGCCGCTGGAGTGACGCAGGTCGCTGGCCAGCAGCTTGCCGGGCCGGGTGCGCAGGCCGAACTGCGCGAGACGCGGCAGCAGGCCGTGATACAGCGCGCTGACGCCGTCGTCGTTGAAGCGCGAGGCTTGGGTGCCGTAGACCGGCATTTCTTCCGGGCGCTGGCTCCACAGTTCGCGGTTGCGCTGATACTGCTTGGCGACGTCGCGCAACGCGTCCAGCGCGCCTTTGCGGTCAAACTTGTTGATGGCGATGAAGTCGGCAAAATCGAGCATGTCGATTTTTTCCAGCTGCGAGGCGGCGCCGAATTCGGGCGTCATTACGTACATCGACACGTCCACATGCGGCACGATGGCAGCGTCGCCCTGGCCGATGCCGGAGGTTTCGACGATCACCAGATCGAAGCCGGCCATCTTGCAGGCGGCAATCACGTCCGGCAGCGCCGAAGAAATCTCCGAACCTGCTTCACGCGTGGCCAAAGAGCGCATGAACACGCGCGATTGCCCGGCCCACGGATTGATGGCGTTCATGCGGATACGGTCGCCCAGCAGCGCACCGCCGGATTTGCGGCGCGACGGGTCGATCGAGATCACCGCGATATTGAGCGCATCGCCCTGGTCGAGGCGAATGCGGCGTATCAGCTCATCGGTCAGCGAGGACTTGCCGGCGCCGCCGGTGCCGGTGATGCCCAGCGTGGGCACTGGCAGATCTGCGGCAGCGGCCAGCAGTTCGGCGCGCAGCGATGGCGCGGCCTTTTCATTTTCCAGCGCGGTGATCAACTGCGCCAGCGGACGATGGCGCGCGGCGATGTCATCGCCTTCGCGCAGCGGCGCCAGTGAGGTAGGCGAGTACTGCGACAAGTCGGTGTCGCACTGCTGCACCATCCACTGGATCATGCCGACCAGGCCCATACGCTGACCATCTTCCGGGCTGAAGATTTTGGTCACGCCATACGCGTGCAGTTCTTCGATTTCATGCGGGACGATGACGCCGCCGCCGCCGCCAAACACTTTGATATGGGCGCCGCCGCGCTCGCGCAGCAGGTCGATCATGTATTTGAAGTATTCGACGTGGCCGCCCTGGTAGCTGGAGATGGCGATGCCTTGCACGTCTTCCGCCAGCGCGGCGGTCACCACTTCATCCACCGAGCGGTTGTGGCCGAGGTGGATGACTTCCACGCCGTTGGTCTGCAGGATGCGGCGCATGATGTTGATGGAGGCGTCGTGGCCATCGAACAGCGAGGCAGCCGTCACGAAGCGAATTTTGTTCGCCACGCGCGCAGGCTGCTCAGCGACGGCCGCGATTTTCGGAGTCGAGAGGTCGTTCATTGGTGTCCCTAATAATTTTTTTGTCGATTATATGATGTTTACGTTAACGTAAGTCGTGCCTCAGGCGGCGCGCTGCTGCGCAAACTGCGCCAGCAAGCGGGTTTTATCAGCGCGGAAGGTGGCCACGGCCTTTTCCTTCACATGGCCGAAGCCGCGCACTTTCTCTGCCAGCGTGGCCAATTCGACCGCCGCCGCGTAGTTGTCGGCGCTCAGGCTGACGAGTAGCGTGTCGACCAGTTCGCGGTACTCAGCGATCAGCGCGCGCTCCATGCGGCGTTCTTCGGCGTAGCCGAAGAGATCCAACGCGCCGCCGCGCAAGCCTTTCATCTTGGCCAGCAGCTTGAACGCGCTCCACATCCACGAGCCGAATTCCGCTTTCACCAGATGGCCCTTGGCGTCCTTCTTCGCGAACAGCGGCGGCGCCAGGTTGAACTTGACCGAGAACTCGCCCTCGAACTGCTGCTTCAGTTGTTCGACAAAGCGGCCATCTGTGTACAGCCGTGCCACTTCGTATTCGTCCTTGTAGGCCATCAGCTTGAAGTAGTTGCGCGCCACGGCGGTCGACAGTTTGGTGCCGACACCAAGCGCGGTCTCGCGGGCGCGGACCTGTGCCACCAGCGACGAATAGCCTTCGGCGTAGGCGGCGTTCTGGTAGGCGGTCAGGAATTCCATGCGCTTGGCGACGATGTGGTCCAGGCTTTGCGGCATCTGCATGACGATAGCTTGCGGCGGCGCGGCCACGCGCTCCACGCGTGCCAGATCGACGGCGGCGCGGCGGCCCCACAGGAAGCTCTTCTTGTTCGATGCCACCGCCACGCCATTCAGTTCAATCGCGCGCAGCAGCGATTCCTCTTTCAGCGGAATGCGGCCGCGCTGCCAGGCGTAGCCCAGCATGAACAGATTGGCGGCGATGGAGTCGCCCATCAGCGCGGTGGCCAGCTTGGTGGCGTTGATGAAATCGGCCGCGCCGGCGCCCACCGATTCCTCGATCAGCGCGCGCACGTCGGCGGCGGGATACTGCCAGTCCGGCTGCTGCGCGAAGGTGCCGGGCGGCTGTTCGTGCAGATTGACGATGGCCAGCGTGCGGCCGGCGCGCATCTTGGAGACCGCGTCGGCAGCGCCGGCGGTCAGCATGTCGCAGCCGAGGATGACGTCGGCCTCGCCGGTGGCGATGCGCTGCGCGCGCAGGTGCACCGGCGTGTTGGCGATTTTGACGTGCGAGGTGACCGAGCCGTTTTTCTGCGACATGCCGGTCATGTCCAGCACCGAAGCGCCTTTGCCTTCGATATGCGCGGCCATGCCCATCAGCGCACCGACGGTGATCACGCCGGTGCCGCCGATGCCGTTGATCAGGATGTTGTACGGATGTTCGCAGTCCGGCAGCGCGGGCGCGGGCAGTTCCGGCCAGCCGTCATCGCTGGCGCTGGCGCCGGCCTTGGTTTTCTTCAGCGCGCCGCCTTCCACGGTGACGAAGCTGGGGCAGAAACCCTTCACGCACGAGTAGTCCTTGTTGCAGGACGATTGGTCGATGGTGCGCTTGCGGCCGAACTCCGTTTCCTTCGGCAGGATGGACACGCAGTTAGACTGAATGCCGCAGTCGCCGCAACCCTCGCACACGGCTTCGTTGATGACCATGCGCTTGGCAATGTCGGGATAGGCGCCGGTTTTGCGGCGACGGCGTTTTTCGGCGGCGCAGGTCTGGTCGTAGATCAGCACCGACACGCCGCCCACTTCGCGCAGCTCGCGCTGCACCGCGTCCATGTCCTTGCGGTCGTGCAGCGAAACGATGGATGGCAGCGCCGAACGGTCGGTATAGCGCGACAGGTCTTCGGTCACCAGCGCGATGCGCTTGACGCCTTCGGCCGCCATCTGCTGCGCGATCATCGGCACCGAGGTCTGGCCGTCCACCGGCTGGCCGCCAGTCATGGCCACCGCGTCGTTGTACAGGATCTTGTAGGTGATGTTGACGCGCGCCGCCACCGCCGCGCGGATCGCCAGATAACCGGAGTGGAAGTAAGTGCCATCGCCCAGATTCTGGAACACATGCGGCACCTTGGAGAACGCGGCCTGGCCGATCCACGGCGCGCCTTCGCCGCCCATGTGCGTGGTCAGCTTGTTGTACTCGGGGTAGATCGAGGTGGCCATCACATGGCAGCCGATGCCGGCCAGCGCGAACGAGCCGTCCGGCACCTTGGTCGAGGTGTTATGCGGGCATCCGGAGCAGTAGAAGGCCGGGCGGAACGGCGTGTCGATGGCCTTCTTCAGCACCGCGTCTTTGGCATCGAGGAAGTTCAGGCGCGCCTTGATCTGGTCCTGAATGTGGGCGTCGCCGATGTAGCGCGACACGCGGCTGGCGATCACGCGCGCCACTTGCGACACCGAGAAGTCGGCCTTCGGCGGCAGCAGCCATTCGCCGCGCGGCGCCACCCATTCGCCCTTGTCATCGAACTTGCCGATCACGCGCGGACGCACATCGTCGCGCCAGTTGTACAGTTGTTCCTTCAGCTGGTATTCGACGAACTGGCGCTTTTCCTCCACCACCAGAATCTCGTCCAGACCCTGGGCGAATTCGCGTACGCTGTCCGGCTCCAGCGGCCATGGCATGGCGACCTTGAACAGGCGCAGGCCGACCTTGGCGGCCATGTCTTCATCGATGCCCAGTTCTTCCAGCGCTTCCAGCACGTCCAGATACGATTTGCCGGAGGCGATGATACCCAGCTTGGCGTCCTTGGAGTCGATGGTGGTGTGATTCAGCTTGTTCTCGCGCGCATAAGCCAGCGCGGCGTAGATTTTATAGTCCTGCATCAGCGCTTCCTGATTGCGCGCCTGCTGGCCCAGCGGCACCGACGACAGCCGCGCATTCAGGCCGCCCGGCGGCATCACGAAGTCGCGCGGGATCTTGGTATCGACGCGGAATGGATTGGCGTCCACCGAGGCTGATGATTCCACCGTGTCCGCCAGCGCCTTGAAGGCCACCGCGCAACCGGAGAAGCGCGACATGGCCCAGCCATGAATGCCGAGATCCAAATACTCCTGCACATTGCACGGGTAGAGCACCGGCACCATGCAGGCCGAGAAGATGTGATCCGATTGATGCGGCAGCGTGGACGAATAGGCGCCATGGTCGTCGCCGGCCACCAGCAGCACGCCGCCGTGTTGTGCGGTGCCGGCATGGTTCATGTGCTTGAACACGTCGCCGCAGCGGTCGACGCCGGGGCCTTTGCCGTACCACATGGCGAACACGCCGTCATACAGCGCGGGGCCGATCAGGTCCACCTGCTGCGAACCCCAGACGGCGGTGGCGGCCAGGTCTTCGTTCACGCCCGGCACAAACTGCACGTTGTGCGCTTCCAGGTGCGGCTTGGCCTTCCACAGGTTTTCATCCAGCCCGCCCAGCGGCGAGCCGCGGTAGCCGGAAATGAAGCCTGCCGTGTTGAGCCCGGCGATCTTGTCGCGCACGTGCTGCATCATCGGCAGGCGCACCAGTGCCTGGATGCCGGACAGGAAAATGGTGCCGTTGGTGGATGTGTATTTGTCGTCGAGGCTCACGGACGTGAGCGTGCTGGTGCCGTCTGGCATGGTGTTGTCTCCGTTATTGGTATCAGGATCGCGCTTGAGCTGGAGGATGCCGGGTGGGCGGGCCAGGCTCAGGCCACTGCCGCCTGGTTGGGCGGCTTTATTCCAGTATGGGCGCTACTTGACGTATACGGAAATACCGTTTGCCGATGGGGGGTATAGGGAAAACTTATGGCTTGGGTAGCGGTGTGGCGCCGGGCCAACGGCCCTCGGCGCACAGGTTTTCGCTGACCTGGCGTACCAGCCGGCCGATGGCGGAGGCGGCATTGGTCAGCGGAATGTTGCGTGAAGAACACAGTACGACCGTGCGGGAAATGGCGGGGTCGTGGATGCGATAGGCGCGCAAGCTACCACGTTGCAATTCGTCCAGGACAGGTGCGGAGGGCAGGATGGTGGCGCCCATGTCGGCCAGCAGCGCTGACTTCAAAATCGCGATCGAGTTGATTTCGATTACCTTATCGACGCTGAGACCGGCCGCGCGCGCCACGCTTTCGATGCGCGGCCGCACGCCATGCTGCAGGCCGGGCAGGATTAATGTGGCTTGTAAAGCCTGTTCTAGCGTCAGTGATTGCTCACTTTTTGCGTCGGCCCGGCAGATGAATTGCAGTTCTTCTTCCACCAGCGGCGTGGTGGAAAACTGGCCCAGCTGGCCGTCATCGAACAGCACCGCCAAATTGACGCGGCCGGACTTCAATTGCTCGCTCAGATTGCCGGTCAGCTCCTCGGTCAGCTGCAAGGTGATCTCGGGATAGTGCTCGCGGGTGGCCGTCAGCAGTGGTAGTGCCAGCGCGCCGGAGATGCTGTGCGGCAACCCCAGCGTGACGCTGCCGCTGGGACGCTCGGCCGACTGCGCAACGGCGGAGCGGGCGTCGGCCACCTGTTTGAGGATGGCTTGGGCGTGTTCGTAAAACACCTTGCCGGCGTCGGTGCTGAGCACGCCCTGGGCCGAGCGATGCAGCAGTTGCACCCCTAATTCCTGCTCCAGCTGGCGGATTTGCTGGGTGAGCGCCGGTTGCGCCACGTGCAGAATCAGCGCCGCGCGCGACAGCGACCCGTGGTCGACGATTGCAACATAGTAGCGAAGTTGACGCAGTTCCATAGCAAATCACAGAATAAAAGTTCAAATTACAGATTGTTGCTGCTATAAATTTAATCCCGGTAGGCAACGTTTTGTTATACTGGATACATCCCAGTGGTGTTCCAGCCTCTTATTTTGACGGGTATCCGTATGTTAAAGAAAGTCGATTCCTCGCAGCTGAAAGTCGGCATGTATATTCATGACCTTAGCTGCGACTGGATGACCCACCCCTTCATCCGCAACCGCTTCCTGATTTCCAGCCAGGATGAGATCCGCAAGATCATCAGCGCCGGCATCCACGACGTTGTCATAGACAGTTCCAAGGGACTGGACGTGCAGGACGCGCCGACGCTGGCCGAAGCCCAGGCCGCCACCGAGCGCGAAATCGTCGAAATCGTCGCCAAGGCGCCGGTGCAAACCCGGGTTTCGCTGGGCGAGGAAATGCAGCGCGCGGTGCAAATCCGTCATCAGGCGTCGACGCTGGTGCGCAGCGTGATGCAGGACGCCCGGCTCGGCAAGGCGATCGAGTTGGACCAGGTGCAGCCGGTGGTGCAGAACATTACCGAATCGATTTTGCGTAATCCGGGCGCGCTGGTCGGCCTGCTGCGCATCAAGACCAAGGACGACTATACCTTCTTGCACTCGGTCAGTGTGTGCACGCTGCTGGTGGCGTTCTGCCGCTCGCGCAATATGGCGCCGGACATCACCCGTGAGGCCGGCCTCGGCGGCCTGCTGCACGACACCGGCAAGGCGCTGGTGCCGGACCACATCCTCAACAAGCCGGGTCCGCTGACGGATGAAGAGTTCGCCATCATCAAGAAGCACCCGGAAGATGGCTACAACATCCTGAAGCAATCGCCGGAAATCGGCCCGATCCCGCTCGACATCACGCTGCATCACCACGAGCGGCGCGACGGCAGCGGTTATCCGGGCAAGCAGGCCAACGACGAGATCAGCGAGCTGGCGCAGATGGCGGCGATTGTCGACGTCTACGACGCCATCACGGCCGACCGCGTCTATCACAAGGGCATGTCGGCGGCGGCGGCGCTGCGCAAGATTTACGAGTGGAGCAAGTTCCACTTCAACCCGACCTATGCGCAGGAATTCATGCGTTGCGTGGGCATCTACCCGGTGGGCACCATGGTGTTGCTGGAATCGGGACGGCTGGGCGTGGTGGTGGAGCCGCATGAAACCAATCTGCTGGCGCCCAAGGTCAACGTGTTCTTCCATACCAAGAAGAATGTCTACATCAAGCCGGAAACGGTGGATTTGTCGCGCGGAGTTGGTTTTGGCGGCGGCGACAAGATCGTCGGCCATGAATCGCCGGCCAAGTGGAATGTCGACCCGATGCGCTTCCTGACGGTCGCGGCCTAGAAGAATTCCGCCGTATCGTTGGAGGCGATGGCCTGCAGCAGGCCGCCGTTGACCAGTTCGTCGTAGTGACACACCAGGTTGCGGCCATGGCTCTTGGCGTAGTACAGCGCCTGGTCGGCATGGCCGAGAATGATCACCGGCGCCTCCAGCGCGCTGATGCTGACAAAGCCGACACTCACCGTCACTTTGCCCACCTGCGGGAAGTCGTGCGCCGCCACGTTCATGCGGAAGCGTTCGATGATTTTCTTGGCGTCGTCCAGGGTGGCCGAGCGCAGCAGCACCACAAACTCTTCACCGCCGAAACGGAACACCCGGTCCTGGGCGCGGAACGAGGACGTCAGCAGATTGGCGATCAGGATCAGCACTTCGTCGCCGTACAGGTGGCCGAAGCGGTCGTTGACGTGCTTGAAGTGGTCGACATCGACCACCGCCAGCCATTGTTTTTCCTCGTCGCGATGGGCGCGGCGCTCCGGCTCGCCCGGCAGCGTGACCGAGTCCTGTTCGGTGCTGGCGGCCAGCATCTTGGCCAGCTGGTCGTCGAAGGTCTTGCGGTTGAGCAGGCCGGTCAGCGAATCGCGCTCGCTGTAATCCAGCAAATTCTGGAAGTTGCGGTAAACGCTGACGATGCCGCCGATGACGTGGATGGTTTCCTTGGTGTACGGCGTCGGATGGACGATTTCCAGGCAGGTATCGGCCTTGTCGCCCAGCCAGATCGGCAGCCACAGCGTATGCTCGCCGGCTTCGTTGGCGATGTCGGCACCGGATTCGTGGCGGGCGATGCATTGCGCCAGCGCCGGATAGTGCTCGATCGGCTCGCCTGGATGCAGCTGGTCGGAGGTGTCCACCATTTGCGCGGCCTCGCCGGCAAGCACCACGGCGCGCGGCCGGACAAATACCTTCCCCCTGACGGTGGCGAGCGTCAACACACGGACCTGTGCGGCGTGGGCAAGCTCCTGCACCGCAGAAATCACCGAGATGTCGAGCATCGTGTGATCGCGGTGACCGGTCATGTCCACCATGTGTTTCAGTAGGGAATCCATTTGCCTTTCCAAAAAACAGCTGATCAGGATAATAGCTTTTTGCAATTGAGGCAATTCATGTATATGAAAAAAAACTTACATTGCTGAAGAATGCAACCTTTTTCCGACAATCATCTCTGCACAGATTAAAAAAGATTCCACATGGAAAACTTGCGTGACGTCAACTCTCGTGAATCTGTGGTCCGTATAGTTGAACGCAATGGCGCGGCGGCGTGGCGCCAGAGGTTCTTTTGATGGACTAACCAAGGAGGTCGACATGAACTCGCTGATGGCAGTAGCGAAGGAGTTTGCGCATGACGAGGATGGTATTACGGCGATCGAATACGGGCTGATTGCCGCCGTGATGGTGGCGGCGGTGGTGACCGCGTTCGGTTATCTGGGGCCGGCGCTGAAAACCGCGTTCCAGGACATCGCCAGCAAGATCACCACGTCCTAAGGCGTGGGGCTTTCCGGCAGCGGTCGGGCTGGAAAGCCTTTTTCTGGAGAAATATCATGCTGAACGCGATCGAAGTGATATTGATCTGCCTGGTGGCGCAGGCGGCGCTGACCGATCTGGCGGTGCGCAAGATACCCAATGTGCTGATCCTCAGCGGGCTGCTGCTGGCGCTGATCCTGCACCTGCTGAGCGGACCGCCGTGGGCGCCGCTGTCGCAATGGCTGGCCGGCGCTGTCGCCGGTTTTTTTTTATTCCTGCCGTTGTACTTGCTGCGCGGCATGGCCGCCGGCGATGTCAAGCTGATGGCCATGGTGGCTTCGTTCACCGGACCGTTGACCGGGCTCAAGGTGGCGGTGGTTTCCTATCTGATCGGCGGCGCGCTGGCGCTGCTGTTGCTGTTGTTCAGCGGACGCTGGCGCCAGAGCGCGCGCAACCTGGCGCTGATCTGCAAGCCCTTGCTGTGGCGCATGCTCGGCGTACCGCTATTGCCGGTGCCGCTGGTGCCATCGGCCAGCGTCGGCGGCATTCCCTATGGGGTGGCGATCGCGCTGGGCACGCTGGCCGTGGTGGCGGGGCCGCATCTGTGAGCTGAGCTTGCTGCACGTCAATATCCGTACGGACACACTGGCTAAACTTGATTCCACGCCGAACTATTTCCTGCGGAGAACAAGATGCTTGCCCTCGAACCGCCATCCCCATACGCGCAATTGCTCGACGCCGAGCCGGACCCCTTGCTGCCGCCACAGCCGAAATCGGTGCGCGACAGCGGCCTGGCGCAACAGCTGATCGTCGAGCTGATCGCCAAGGCGCTCTATCTCGGCGGCAAAAGCCATCTGCCGGTGCTGACCGCGCGGTTGCACCTGTCGATCAATGTGCTGCGCGAAGTGCTGGACTTTATGGTGGCCGAGCATGTGGTGGAAGTGGCGTGGCGCGGCGATTCCGACATCGACGTGCAGTACCAGCTGACCAGCGCCGGCAAGCAGCGCGCCAGCGCGTGGCTGGAGCGCAGCCCCTACGCCGGGCCGGCGCCGGTGACGCTGGAAGCTTACCGCGCCATGGTCGAACGCCAGGCCTTGCAGGCACCGCCGCTGAGCGCCGATGAACTGGCGGCCGAATTTGCCGATGATTTTCTGGCGCCAGCGGTGCAGCGCATGCTGGGCACCGCCATGCATGCCGGCCGCAGCATGCTGCTGTACGGCCCGTCCGGCAGCGGCAAGTCGCTGCTGGCGCGCCGCCTGGGCGGGCTGCTGCAAGGATTGGTGGCGGTGCCGCACGCGGTGGTGGTGGGACAGGACATCGTGCTGCTGCATGATCCGGCGGTGCACCGCGCGCCGCTGCCGCGCCAGACGCGCGGCGCGCAGCATGCGAATGAACGGCGCAGCAGCGATCCGCGCTGGGTGCTGTGTCAGCGTCCGGTGGTGGTGCTGGATGCGTCGCTGGACGAGGGCATGCTGGACCTGCAGCCGGATGCGGCCAGCGGCTGCTACCGCGCGCCGCCGCAGATGAAGGCCAACAATGGCTTGTTGATCGTGGATGATCTGGGCCGCCAGCGTGTGCCGGCCGCCGGTCTGCTGAACCGTTTCGCCCAGGCGCTGGAGCAGGAACGCAGTCCGTTGTCGCTGGCGGGCGGCTATCACTTCCAGGTGCCGTGCCGTTTGCGGCTGGTGTTTGCCACCAGCCAGTCGCCATCGGCCTTGCTGGACGAGGCGGCGCTGCGCCGCGTCGGCTACAAGATTCCGGTCGGTGCGCTGAGCGCCGCCAACTACCGCGCGTTGTTCCGCCAGCAGTGTCTGGGCATGGGTGTGGCCTACGATGAGGCGGCGCTGCGCTATCTGCTGGATGAGCTGCACGCCGGCAGCGGGCTGCCGCTGCTGGCCTGTTATCCGCGCGAGATCCTGAGCCGCATCGTCGATTTTGCGGCCTTCCTGGGCGAGCCGCCGCAGATGTCGCTGGCGACGATGGACCAGGCCTGGATCAGCATGTTCGCCGATGCTGCGCCGCGCGCCGTCGACGCTGTTGTGGAGCCGCGCATTGTATGAAGAACCGGCGCGGACTGTTGATGATGGCGTTGGCCATCGTGTTCGGCCTGGTGGCGGTGGCGTTGGCCTCGCGCTGGCTGCTGCGGCAGTCACCCGGCGCCGGCAACAAGATCGTGGTGGCGGCGACGGATGTCAGCCTCGGTCAGCGCCTGACGCCGGAGATGCTGAAGCAGATCGACTGGCCGGCCGACAGCCTGCCGCGCGGCGCGCTGCGCGATGGCAGCAAGCTGGCCGGCCGGGTGCTGAAAACCAGCGTGCTGCGCGATGAGCCGCTGAGCGAGGCCAAGCTGGCGCCGGCCGGCACGCTGGGCGGGCTGTCGGCGCTGATCGCTGAGGGCAAGCGGGCGATCACGGTGCGCGTCAACGATGTGGTGGGTGTGGCCGGTTTTGCATTGCCGGGGAATTTTGTCGACATCATCGTCAACACCCAGGCGCATGAGAGTGCGATTTCCAAGATTGTGCTGGAGCGGATACTGGTGCTGGCGGTGGCACAGGAGGTTGGCCGCGACGAGACCAAGCCGCGCGTGGTGAATGCGGTGACGCTGGAGGTGACGCCGGCGCAGGCCGAGAATCTGGACCTGGCGCGCAGCGTGGGCACGCTGTCGCTGGTGCTGCGCAATCAGGTCGATCCGCAGCCTGGCACCACCGAGGGCGCCACCAAGGGCACGCTGCTGGCTGGTCATCAGCTGGCCGCCGCTACGCCGCCGCCCGCCGCGGACGGCGCGCTGCAAACGGAGCCGCCGCCGGCGGTGGCGCGGCCGCGCGCGCGGCTGGCGACGAACGCATCGCCAGCGCGCTCCTGCGTTGGCGTCATCGAGGGCGTGCAGCGCACGCGGGAATGCCTGTGAGCGCGCCATGGACTTCCACCATCCACCCGCGCGCCCGCGCCGGCCCCACCTTGCTGCCCTGTGCGCGGCGCTGACGCTATCCCTGTTGCCGGTGGCGCCACTGCGGGCTGCCGCGCCAGCATCGGCGCCGGCCGACAGCGGCGGCTTGCGTTGCACCGGCCAGGCCGCGCAGCCCGGCCGTCTGTCGCTCCAGCTGGGCAAATCGACGCTGATGCGGATGCCGGAAGCGGTGCAGGCACGCAGCGTCGGCAATCCCGCCGTGCTGCAGGCGATGCTGGTGGCGCCGGACACGCTGTATGTGGTTGGCGTCGACATCGGCAGCAGCAATATGATTGTGCAGGGCCGCAGCGGCTTGTGCAACGTGGTCGAGGTGGTGGTCGGCATCGATCCCGAAGCGCTGCAGCAGGCGCTGGCCTCGCTGATGCCGGACCAGAAAAACATCCAGGTCAGCGCCGCCGGCGACACGCTGGTCATCAGCGGCACCGTCGATGACGCGCCCACCGCCGCGCGCGTGCTGGAACTGGCGGCCGCCTTTGTGCGTCGTCCCGCGCAACCGCTGGACGTCGGTGGCAAGGGCAGCGCCGCCAACGCTGTCGGCACCGGCGCGCAGGCCGGCGCCCGCATCGTCAACTTCCTCAACATCGGCGCGCCGCAGCAGGTAATGCTGGAAGTGAAAATCGCCGAAGTCTCCAAAACCCTGCTCGACTCATTGGAAGCTAACACCACTTTCAGCATGGGCGGCGGCAGCTGGGCCAGCGCGCTGTCGTCCAGCTTTGTCAGCGGCACGCTGAAAGGCTTGCTCAACATCGGCAAAGCCGCCGGTAACCACGTCAGCATTGCCGGCGGCAAGCAGGACGCGCTGGTGCGCGTGCTGGCCGAACCCACGGTGATGGCGATTAGCGGCCAGGAAGGAAGCTTCCTCGCCGGTGGCCGTATCTACGTGCCGGTCGCCCAGGACAACAACAAGATCACGCTGGAGGAAAAAGAATTCGGCATCGGCCTGCGTTTCACGCCGACCGTGCTGGCCGGTGGCCGCATCAACCTGCGGGTGGCGCCGGAAGTCTCCGAGATCTCGCGTGAAGGCATCGGCATCTCGGCCGCCGGCATCTCCGGCACCTCGGTGCTGCCGCTGATTACCACCCGCCGTGCCGCCACCACCGTCGAACTGTACGACGGCCAAAGCTTCGCCATCGGAGGCCTGATCAAGAACAGCCAGACCGCCAGCATCAACGGCCTGCCGCTGCTGGGTGAACTGCCGGTGCTGGGCGCGCTATTCCGCAGCACCGACTTTCAGCAGGACCGCACCGAGCTGCTGTTTGTCGTCACACCCCACTTGGTGCGGCCCCTACCGGCCAACTACAAGCTGCCGACCGACAGTGTCACGGCGCCCAGCCGCGCCGGATTGTTCCTCGGCGGTCGACTGGAAGGACCGCCGGAGCAGGGCACAGACCACAAATAACCAGGGAACCATGATGCGCAACTTACCAATCCTGCTGGCGTCAGGCATGCTGACCGCCTGCGCTTACAGCACCGTCCCCATCACGCCGCAGTGGGACAACCGCTTCGGCCTCGACACCCGCATGACGCTGGCGCAGCAGGTGTTGTACGCGGATGCCGGCCGCAATCGCGACCCGGTAGCCGGCATGGACGGCCGCAGCGCGCGCGCCGCTTATGAGCGCTATCAGAAAGCCGCTGGCGAGCAGCAGCCGTCACTCGTCAACGGCGGCGCCAAATGAAGGCGCTCATGATCAGCAAGGACAGCCTGCTGCACGCGGAGATCGCGGCGCAGGGCTCGGCGCGCATGCCGGCGGTGCAGTTGGTGGCGTCGCGCAACGGCCTGCGCGACGCGGTTGAGCGCCAGTTGCCGGAGTCACCGGAGCTGGTGGTGCTGGATGCCAGCGATGTCGGCCAGGAGGAGGGCGAACTGGTGGACCGCCTGAGCAAGCTGTATCCGCTGGCCTCCTTCATGCTGCTGACGCGCGATCCGCAACAGGATCTGCTGATCCGCGCCATGCGCGCCGGCATGCGCGAAGTGCTGCCGCTGCCGCTGGTGCACCGCGCCTTTCATGAAGCCATGGACCGCATCGAAGTGGCGGCCGGCGTCAGCTCGGTCCGCGACGGCAAGGTGCTGGCCTTCATCTCCTGCAAGGGCGGCAGCGGCGCTACTTTTTTATCGACCAACTTCGGCTACGCCTTGGCCGCACTGGCCGACAAGAAGGTGCTTCTGATCGACCTGCACGGCCAGTTTGGCGATGCCACGCTGTACGTGTCCGACCAGAAGCCGGCGATGACGCTATCCGACATCTGCGCCCAGATCAGCCGCATGGATGGCGCTTTCCTCGATTCCTGCCTGGTGCACGTGGCATCCAACTTCGGCGTGCTGGCGGCGGCGGACGACCCCAATCATTCGGTCACCATGAAGCCGGAGCACATGGACGCCATCCTGCGCATCGCCCGCCAGCACTATGACTTCGTGGTGCTGGACGTCGGCCGCCAGATCGACGCCATCTCGCTGCGCGCGCTGGATCAGGCGGACACCATCTATCCGGTGCTGCAACTGGCGCTGCCGGACATCCGCGATGGCCGCCGCCTGTTGGACATCTTCCGTTCGCTGGGCTACCCGAATGATCGGGTGCGGCTGATCGTCAACCGCTACGAAAAGGGCGGCAAGCTGCGGCTGATGGATCTGGAACAGGCGCTGGGCGCGGATGTGGTGCACACGGTGCCCAACGATTACCTGTCCGCGACCGACTCGGTCAATCAGGGCATTCCGGTGCTGCAGCTGTCGCGCAGCAGCAATGTGGCGCGCAGCCTGTCGGAGCTGGTGGAACTGGTGGCGGCGCGCCGCGTGTCGGAAACTAAGGGTCTGTTCGACCGCATCTTTGGCCGCAACGATGGAGGAGGACGATGAGCTTACGAGAACGCCTTTCGCTGGCCGATGATGGCCGCACCAACAACGGCCCGCCGGGCCTGGCCGCAGCCGCCTACCAGGAACTGAAGAAGAGCATGCACCAGACCATTCTGGACCGCATCGATCTGGAACGCCTGAAGCGCTTGACGCCCGAGCAGTTCAAGCACGAGCTGGCGCTGCTGGTCCAGCGCATCATCGAGGAAGAGCGCATTGTGCTGAACCAGCACGAACGCCATAACCTGGTGCTGGACATTCAGCACGAGATGCTGGGTTTCGGGCCGCTGGAGCCGCTGCTGGCCGATCCCGGCGTGTCCGACATCCTGGTCAACACCGCAGCCCAGGTCTATGTCGAACGCGCTGGCAAGCTGGAACTGACCGAGACCACCTTCAACGACAATGCCCATCTGATGAAGATCATCGAGAAGATCGTCTCGCGCGTGGGGCGGCGGGTCGATGAATCCAGTCCGATGGTGGATGCGCGCCTGCCGGACGGTTCGCGCGTCAACGCCATCATCCCGCCGCTGGCGATCGATGGACCGATCCTGTCGATCCGTCGCTTTGCCGTGCAGCCGCTGACGGTGGCCAATCTGCTTGAATACCGCAGCCTGACGCCGCCAATGGTGCAGGTGCTGCAGGCGTTGGGGCAGGCCAAGGTCAATATTCTGATCTCGGGCGGCACCGGCTCCGGCAAAACCACTATGCTGAATCTGCTGTCCGGCTTTATTCCGGCGCATGAGCGCATCGTCACCATCGAGGATGCAGCCGAGCTGCAGCTGCGCCAGCCGCATGTGGTGCGGCTGGAGACGCGGCCGCCCAACATCGAAGGCAAGGGCGAGGTCAATCAGCGCTCGCTGGTGCGCAATGCGCTGCGGATGCGGCCGGACCGCATCATCCTCGGCGAGGTGCGCGGTCCGGAAGCGCTGGACATGCTGCAGGCGATGAACACCGGGCACGAAGGTTCACTGGCCACCATCCACTCCAACACGCCACGCGATGCCTTGTCGCGGTTGGAGAATATGGTCGGCATGGCCGGCGTCAACCTGACGCCGCGCGCCACTCGCCAGCAAATCTGCTCCGCAGTGACGGTGGTGATGCAGGTGTCGCGTCTGACCGATGGCACGCGCAAGTTGGTCAGCCTGCAGGAAGTCACCGGCATGGAAGGGGAGGTGATCGCGATGCACGAGATCTTCCGCTTCGAGCAGAAAAACGTGGATGCGCAGGGCAAGGTACAAGGCCGCTTCTACGCCACCGGCGTGCGGCCGCGCTTTGCCGACCGGCTGCGCATGTTCGGCGTGCCGGTGCCGGACAGCGTGTTCGATCCGGACAAGGTCTACGAGTAGCGCCATGGACGGCATCTTCACCGCCTTTGCCGTGATGCTGTTCGCGGCCGTGATCCTGATGATAGAGGGCGCCTGGCTTTGGTGGTCCGGTGCGCATGGCGGCGCGGCGCGGCGCATCTCCAAGCGCCTGCGCTTGATGTCAACCGGCGGCAAGGGCGGTATCGAGCGGATTGATATTCTCAAGCGCCGCACCTACAGCAGCAATCCGGCGCTGGAAAAGCAGTTGCGCCGTATCGCCGGCCTGGCTTTGCTGGACCGGCTGCTGCTGCAGGCCGGCGTGCGCTGGTCGGTGGCGCAGTTTGGCGGTTTCTCGCTGACTGCGATGACGGCCGGTCTGCTGCTGCCGCAGATGCTGGGCATGCCATTGCTGCCCGCCCTCGGCGTGCTGGCGCTGGCGGTCGCCATGCCGTGGCTGTTGCTGATGCGCGCCCGTGCCACGCGTTTGCGCAAGCTGGAGGAACAGCTGCCGGAAGCGGCAGACTTCCTTGGCCGCGCGCTGCGCGCCGGCCATTCCTTCGCGAACGTGATGCAGATGGTGGGCGAGGAAATGCCCGACCCCATCGCCAGCGAATTCAAGTTCGCCTACGAGGAAATCAACTACGGCGTGCCGATGAACGAAGCGCTGCACAACCTGGCGCTGCGGGTGCCGCTGACCGATTTGCGCTATCTGGTGATCGCGGTGCTGATCCAGCGTGAGTCGGGCGGCAATCTGGCCGAGGTGTTCGGCAATATCAGCCGGCTGATACGGGCGCGCCTCAAGCTGCTGGCGCAGGTGCGCGTGATGTCGGCCGAGGGCCGCATGTCGGCCTGGATACTGGGCTTGCTGCCGCTGGGCGTGATGGGGCTGATGCTGCTGTCCAATCCAGCCTACATCAAGGTTCTGTGGACCGATCCGATCGGCGTCACGCTGATGTGGTACGCGGTGGCGGTGGCGGCCGGCGGTGTGCTGTGGATGCGCAATGTGATACGCATCCGCGTCTGAAAGGAGATTCTATGAACGCAGCGCAGGTCGCTTTCCTGGCCGTGGTGTTTGTGGTGGCCGCCGGCATCGCCGTGGCCGCGCTGGCGGTATTTCAGCCGGCCGCCTTGCGCGAGCGCTTGAATGAGGTAATGGAGCCGACCGAAGCCGCGCCAGATCCGATCAGCGCCGGCTGGGTGGAAAAGGTGGCGCAGGTGGCGCAGCCATTTTCTCGCCTGTCGCTGCCGGAAGATGGCTGGGAAAGGTCGCCGCTGCGTACCCGCTTCATGAACGCCGGCTGGCGCAGCGCGGCCGCGCCTTCGCTGTACTTCGCGGCCAAGACGTTGCTGGCGCTTGGTCTGCCGGCGCTGGCGGCGGTAGGCGGCGCGCTGTCGCTGACAGGCGGGATGTATCTGTTGTTGCTGGTTGCCGGCATCGGCTACTACCTGCCCAATGCCGTGCTGTCGCACAAGGCCGCCGCGCGCTGCCGAGAAATCTTCGAAAACTTCCCCGATGCGCTGGATCTGCTGACGGTGTGCGTGGAAGCGGGCCTGAGCCTGGAACGGGCACTGGCCAAGGTGGCGGGCGAGATCCACATCAAGAGCGTGGCGCTGGCGCAGGAACTGCAACTGGCGCTGATGGAGATGCGCGCCGGTTTCACCAAGGAGCGCGCCTTGCGCAATCTGGCGCTGCGCAGCGGCGTGGAGGATGTGGACACGCTGGTGGCGATGCTGATTCAGTCGGAACGCTTCGGCACCAGCATGGGCGATTCGCTGCGCATCCACTCCGATAACCTGCGCGGCAAGCGCAGCGTGCTGGCCGAGGAAGCCGCCGCCAAGATCGCGCTCAAGCTGTTGTTCCCGCTGATCTTCTGCATCTTCCCGACGCTGATGCTGGTGCTGATCGGTCCCGCCGGCATTCAGATCTACCGCATGATGCAGCTCACTCACTAGGAGGCCATGATGAAGCAATCCATCCTCATCACCTGCGTGCTGCTGGTGGCATGCACCAATGTGCAGGTTGAAGCGCCGGCCGAGGACAAGATTACGCCGCTGGAGCAGGCGTGCATGCGCGATCCGCTCGATCCGCAGCGCTGGGAGCAACTGGCCGAAGCGCTGGCCGTCGCCGGCCAGCGCGAACGCGCCGCCAGCATGTATCTGCAAGCGGCCTCGCTGCGCGCGCACGACGCGCGCCAGGACTACGCAATTCTGAAGCAGGCGCGCGACGAAGCTGTAGCAGATAATATGCCGCGCACGCAGGTGCGCCGACTCGGCCCGGCGCTGGTGGAGGTGCTGCGCATTCCGGCCGCGCCCGATCTGGTGCGCCTCGAAATCAGCAACGGCAACGGCATCACTGGCGCCGCCGCGCGGCTGGCGCGCTCGCTGGATGTGGATGGCCTGAAGACAGTACGCCTGTCGAACGTCAAGCCATTCGTGGTGCCGAACAGCCGTATCGAATATCAGCACGATCAGCAGAAGATGGCGCAAGCGCTCAGTCTGCGCCTCAAGCTACCCTTGCAACAGCGCCGCAACAGCATCGCCTACGCCGACATGCGCATCGTGCTCGGTCACGACGCGCGCTATCTCAGATAAAAAAAACCGTCCGAAAGGAGTGGCCTCCTTTGGGACGGTAAAAACACACCCATGTGTTTCCGGTGCCCGGCCACGCAGGCCGGCGCAATCTTTACTGCCAGCTGACGCTGCCCATGCCGCGTGCGCTGGCGTTACGAGTGGCTGGGTTGCCGTAGACTTTGGCCGAACCCATGCCCGTTAATTTGAGATTGGCGCTGTTCTTCGCATAGACCGAAGCGCTGCCCAGGCCAGTCAGGTTGACGTCGATGGCATCCGCGCGCAGCTGCTGCGCATCGAGGCTGCCAACGCCGCCAAGGCTGGCGTACAGTTGTTTGGTCTGGCCGCTCATTTCGATGTGGCCAGCACCGTTAAGATGCAATTCGACCTTGTCGCTATTGCCGCCGTTGACGGTCATGCCGCCCACGCCGCCGAGGCGGACGTCGAAGTTGCGATATTGTGCGTCGACTTTCACCGAGCCCGCGCCGTCCAGCGACAGGCGCAGATTGTCGCCGTTGAATCCACTCACTTCAGTCGCACCCACGCCGGCGGATTTAACTTCGCGCAGATTGGGCAGCGTCAGTTCCGCGCGCAGTTCGCGCTTGTTGCCAAAGCTGATGCTGTTCATTTTCTTGGTGCCGATGTGCAGCGTGTCGCCGCTCTGTTCGACCACCACTTTCTTCACTGCTTCCGGTTCGCCGTAGATGGTCAGCGCGGCGCTGGCGCCTTGCTTCACTTTCAGGCTGATGACGCCATCCAGTTCGATGTTCACCGTGCGCGCATCGACAACGCGGGCTTCGCTGGTGACATCGGCGGCCAGCGCGGCGGGTGCGCCGCTGCTCAGTACTGCCGCCAGGATGATCGCTTTGAAAGTGGTTTTCATCTCGTGCTCCGGGTTGAAATTACAGGGCTGCTTTTTCAGCGGCGGTCAGGCGTTTGGCGGTCACCGTCACGGTAGGCATGGTGGTCGCTTCGGCTTTGATGGCGGCTACTGGCGCGGTGCGTGCCACAGGTACGGCGGCGGTAGCGAACGAGGTGGCGCCGATCACGACGACGGTGGCGACGAAGATGGCTTCCATGTTTTTTGCGATGTTCATTTTGAGCTCCTTGGGGTTGAATAGTTCGTTGCGTTGAGTGAACTATA
Source organism: Duganella guangzhouensis (assembly GCF_009674535.1). Lineage (GTDB taxonomy): Bacteria > Pseudomonadota > Gammaproteobacteria > Burkholderiales > Burkholderiaceae_D > Rugamonas > Rugamonas guangzhouensis. The sequence goes on along the minus strand of NZ_WKJK01000006.1, from coordinate 272,244 downwards.
GACAAGGGCTATCCGTCCATCCACCGGGATGTGACGAACTGCAAAAAACGGGGGGCAGAATGCGTTCTAAGGGTGTAAAGCAGCGCCGCACAGCAGCTGTTCGTTGGCGGCATACACCTGCGACAGCCAGGCGGAGATGGTTTTGAAGCGGGCGATGCCACCGGCGTCGCGGTGGCTGAGCAGCCAGATGTCGCGCTGCACTTCGACCGTGGCGCCGATGCGCTGCAAGCCTTCCTGCTGGCCCATGATGCAGGGCAGGAGCGCCATGCCAACGCCGGCGCGGCAGGCGCGCACCACGGTGCTGAGGCTGTTCACCTTGAGTACGCGGCGCGGCTGCGGGTCCATCCCGGCCAGCCATTGCATTTCACCGGTGCCGGCCAGTGCGTCGTTGTAGGCGATCCAGGGCTGCGTGCCCCAGCAACCGCGCGGCGTGTCGGCGAATTTCTGATGGCCATAGACGGCAAAGCCCATGTCGCCCAGCTTGCGCATCACCAGCGCGGCGTCCTCGCCCGGTTTGCCGAGACGTAGCGCGAAGTCGGCCTCACGCCGGGTGAAGGACAGGTTCTGATTTTCCGCCTGCAGCACCAGTTGCAGGTTGGGATGCTGTTCGTGCAGGGCGGGAACGTGGTCCAGCAGCCAGTAGTCAAACAGGAAGTCGATCGAGGTGATGTTGACTGTGCCCACGGTGGCATCGGCCTCCTGCGAAGAGGCTTGCAACATGCTCTGGACATTGCCGTACACCGCGTCGCCATGCTGGACGAAGATGCGGCCGGCGTCGGTCAGCTGGTAGCCGGTGTTATCGCGGATGAACAGGCGCAGCTTGAGCGCCTTTTCGGCGGCGGCGATGCGGCGGCTGATGGTCGAGGCGTCCACGCCCAGCTGGCGGCCGGTGGCGCTCATGCTGCCGCTGCGGGCCAGCGCCAGGATCAGGGGGATGTCGTTCCAGTCGAATTCGGGGCTAGTGGGCATGGGGGCTCTGCATTTTTGCAAAGTGGGCTTGCAGTGTTGTCTGTTCCACAAACGTTGGCCGAGGCCTAAGATTCATTCCATCGCAGCTGCAGAACGAAATGACTGTAGCACAACACTGATTATCCATACATAGCCTAAAAGGAAGAACATCATGAACACCACCGTTAATCTGTCCCGTCGCAACGCTCTGTTCAACTCCGCTGGCGCCGCTGCCGCCGCCGTGGCCCTGCCACTGGCCGCGCTGGGCACCACCGAAGCGCAAGCCGCCACCAGCACCGGTCCGGTCAGCAAAACCGCCAGCACCATCACCACCCGCGACGGCGTCGAGATCTATTACAAGGACTGGGGCCCACGCAACGGCCAACCGGTGATCCTGAGCCACGGCTGGCCGCTGAGTTCGGACAGCTGGGAGTCGGCAGCGTTCTTCCTGGCCAATAATGGTTTCCGCGTGATTACCCATGACCGCCGTGGCCACGGCCGTTCCAGCCAGCCTTGGGAAGGCAACGACATGGACCACTACGCCGACGACCTGGCGCAGCTGATCGAAGCGCTGGACCTGAAAAACATCATCCTGGCCGGCTTCTCGACCGGCGGTGGCGAAGTGGCGCGCTACGTCGGCCGTTACGGCACCAAGCGCATCGCCAAACTGGGCCTGATCTCCTCGGTGCCACCGCTGATGCTGAAGACCGATACCAACCCGGACGGCCTGCCGATTGAAGTGTTTGACGGCATCCGCGCCGGCCAGGTCAAGGATCGCGGCCAGCTGTATCTGGATATCGCCTCCGGCCCGTTCTATAACTACAACCGTCCTGGTGCCAAACCATCGCAAGGCATCATTCAAGCTTGGTACGCACAGGGCATGCAAGGTGGCTTTAAAAACACCTACGACTCGATCAAAGCCTTCTCGGAAACCGACTTCCGCGACGACCTGAAAAAGTTCGACAAGCCGACCCTGATCATCCACGGTGATGACGACCAGGTCGTGCCGATAAAAGCCGCCGGCATCGCCTCGGCCAAGATCGTCAAGGGTTCGAAGCTGATCGTCTACCCAGGTGCGCCACACGGTCTGACCGACACGCACAAAGAGAAGTTCAATAACGACTTCCTGGCCTTCGCCAAGTCGTAATGCCCAGGTCGGGATGGATCAGTCAGATCCATCCCGGCTGGCGCGCAGAAAGCCCAGCACCAGCCGCAGCAGGGCATCTTCAAATTCCGTCGTGCCCAGTAACGGCGAGCCATGCAACGTTGCATGGCGCAGCACTTCCACCAGCGCCCGCGTCAGCACGAAGGTTTCGCTGGCGTTTAATGCCGCCGCAGTTGTCCCTTCTCCCTCTTGCCAGACTTTGACCAGCGCCTCGGCCAGATCGTCCGACGGCGCCGGCAGGCCGTGGGCGATGGCCAGCCGCAGCAGCGCGAAGGTCAGGCGCTGGTCGGCGTTGCGGTGCAGGCTGAAGGCGTGATGCAGCGTGCGCACGATCAGCCGCAGCTTTTCCTCCATGCCGCCTTTCGGCAGATGCTGGACCACCATGGCGATGCGCTGCCGCGCCTGTTCGCGCTGGCGCTCGATCAGGGCTAGCACGATGGCTTCGCGGTGCGGGAAGTACTGGTAGATGGTGCCGATCGAGAAACCGGCCTTGCGCGCCAGGTAGTTGGTGGTGAGCTTGTCCGCGCCTTCCTCCACCAGAATCTGAGCGGTGGTTTGCAATATGGTGTCGACGGTCTGGCGGGCGCGCTCCTGACGGGGATTTTTTCTTTTGGAATCAGTCATTTGCGCATTAGGGCGTGGCAGCGGCCAAGCCGCCGGGAAAGCGAGTATAAAAACTGAGCATGGCTCATTATACTGAGCGCCATCGTTATCACCGAGGGATTGCAATGCGACGTCTGATGCTGTTGATTGCCGGATTGGCGTTGTGCCTGACCGCCCGCGCCGACCCGTACCACGACAAGGTGGCTGCGGCCGGCTATGTGCAGAAGACCGCGCAGGTCAATCGCATCAAGCTGAGCTACGTGGAAGGGCCGGACAACGGGCCGCCGCTGGTGCTGCTGCATGCGCAGTTGCTGGACTGGTTCAGCTATAGCCGCGTGCTGCCGGCGCTGGCGCAGTCCTTCCATGTCTACGATATCGACTATCCCGGCCATGGCGCGACGGTGACGCCGGCCGATTATTCGATGTCGGCCAACCAGATTGGCGCCGACCTGGGCGATTTCATTGCGCGGCAGATCGGCAAGCCGGTCTACCTGAGTGGCAATTCATCCGGCGGGCTGCTGGCTACGTGGTTGGCGGCGAACCGGCCGCAATTGGTCAAGGCGGTGGTGCTGGAAGATCCGCCGCTGTTCTCATCTGAATATCCGCGCATTCAGCAGACGATCGCCAATCGAGCGTTCAGGACCAGCTATACGGCGCTGCAGGATCATCCGGATAATTTTCTGCTGTACTGGATAGACGGTAATGCCCAGTTCTTCAAAAAGAACGTCGGCCCCGGCACGCCGCTTATGTTGACGCAGCTGGTCAAGCTGTACCACCGCATGCATCCCGGCCAGCCAGCGGAAATCGGCCTGCTGCGTAACGACACGGTGCGCATGATGGTGCGGGGATTGGATCAGTACGATCCGCGTTTCGGCGCGGCGTTCTACGATGGCAGCTGGAATGCCGGCTTCGATCATGCCGCCGCGCTGGCCAGCATCGACTGTCCGGTGCTGCTGATGCAGGCACACACCACCACGCTGCCCGATGGCACCTTGAACGGCGCCATGAGCGAGGCGGAAGCGCAGCGTGCCGTATCGTTACTCAAACATGGCAGCTTGCTCAAGGTGGATGCCGGTCACGTCATCAACCTGGAACAACCGGCGCTGTTTGTCGACACGCTGCGGGGGTTCTTCCTGACGTCGTCAGGAAAGTAAGAGGATTACGGGCAGCAGGCCGCCGTCAGCATCTTCAGGCAGCAGGCGATATCGCCGCAGCAATCCATATTGGCGGCATAGGCGCCGGCCGAGACCAGCAGGATCGCCGTCACGGCGGCGGATTTGATCAGAATCGATTTCATGTGTTTTTCCTTTGAATGAATAGAAGTGTGGGATAGGACTTCCATTCATCAATCGGGCGGCCGCCAGATTTCTTCGGCCGGGCAGGGCAGCTCGGCCGCGCGATGCGGCAGCGGCGCCTGGCGCGGCGATGGCAGATCAAGCTGCAACGCCTTGCCCACCGTCGCCGGCATGGCTGACGGCGTACACGCCATCGCCACACACTGCTCCACCGGACAATGCGCATCCTTGCAGCAAGCCTTGGCCGGCGCAGCCGCCAGCACCGAGCTATACAGCACGAAGATCACTGCAGCGAGCAGGGCCAGGACGTTACGCATGAAGCTATTTTAACAGCGGTGAGTGCCGGCTTGCCAAGCATCAAAGGCGTGCTGCTCCGCTAACCACAATCGGGCCGCGCCGCCGCGCTCAGTGCCAAGCCACATCTCAATATGCTGTGCCAACTCGGGTGTGATCGCCGCGTTACCGTTTAGCACTTGCAGAAAGTGATGAGGATCAACGTCAAGTTGCGCTGCTGCCTGAGGGGCACTTAAACCGAGCGCGGGCAGTACGTCATCACGCAAAGTCAGGCCGGGATGAGGGGGATTATGCATGTGGGCCATGATGATCCTTTCAGTGAGGAACACTTGGCAGTGCGCTGCGCGCGAAATGGGGCGCGGACTTAATCATAGTCCAACGCCCCTTACCCTGTCGGTCGTTACAGCAAGGTGTTTGTCAGGCCAGGCGACTGCGGAACAAGTCGACTGTGCGTTGCCAGGCTAGTTTGGCGGCGGCTTCGTCGTAGCGTGGGGTGGTGTCGTTGTTGAAGCCGTGCTCGACGCCGGCGTACACGTAATGTTCGTACTTCACGCCGGCTTCTTTCAATGCTTTTTCGTAGGCTGGCCAGCCGGCCAGGATGCGTTCGTCCTTGCCGGCGTCGTGGATCAGCAGTTGCGCCTTGATGCGCGCCGCGTCTTCGGCTTTCGGCTGCGCGCCGTAGAAGGGGACCGCCGCCAGCAGGTCCGGCAGCTGCGTCGCCAGGTAGTTGGCGATGCCGCCGCCGTAGCAGAAGCCGACCACGCCCAGCTTGCCGTTCCCTTCCGGCAGCTGCTTCAGCCACTGCGCGGCGGAGAGGAAATCGGCGCGGGTTTTGGTCTGGTCCAGCTTGCCGAACAGTTCGCGCGCCTTGTCCTCGTCGCCCGGATAGCCGCCCAGCGTGTACAGCGCATCCGGCGCGAACGCGACAAACCCGTCCAGCGCCAGACGGCGCGCGATGTCTTCGATGTGCGGATTCAGGCCGCGGTTCTCGTGCACCACCAGCACCGTCGGCAGCTTGCCCTTGGCGCCGGCCGGCGACACCAGGTAGCCGCGCACTTTGCCATTGCCCTGCGGCGAAGGCGGTTCGACATAGCGGGCGTTGAGGCGCTTGTCGTCCGGCGTCACCAGCGGCGCGGCAAAGCTCGGGCTGAGCGCGCTCAGCAGGCCGGCGGCGCTCACGCCTCCCACCGCGTAGCGGGTGGCGGAGGACAGGAAATCGCGCCGGCTGATGCGGCCGTGTACGTACTGGTCAAACAGCTTCAGAACTTCCGGATCAAAGTCGGCGGCGGTCTTACGGGTCATATCCTGGCTCCTGGGGGGCATAAAGATTAGACAAGTGTAGCCCATCAGCGGCTATACTCGCAGGATGAAGTATTGGATCGTGTTCCTGTCTCTGATTTGCGCGACGGCGCAAGCGGCCGGCGCCTGCAAAACGGTGCGCATCGGCTATTCCGATCGCGAACGCGCGCCCTATTACATGGGCAATGGCGGCGAGGTGCCGGCCAAGCCGGGCGTGCTGGTCGAGCTGATGCGCGACGCCTTCCGCGCCGTCGGCTGCCCGGTCGAGCTGGTGCGGCTGCCGGTGGCCAGGGTGCGTCTGGCGCTGAGCAGCGGCGCGGTCGACATCGCCCCGGCCGACACGCCGGCCGACGACAATGCCGGCTACGTCATCGCCACGCTGGCGGGCGGCGACCCGGATAACCGGCGCGCGCTGCGCACCGCAGCCTACGTGTTCGTGCGCACCGCCGACCACTTGCCGGCCGATACCGATCCCACCCAGTATTTCAAGAACCGCACGCTGGCGGCCAATCAAGGCACCGTTCTGGCCCAGCACCTGAAGGAAGCCGGGCTGCGCATCGACGACGGCAGCTTCAGCTCCTGGAACAATCTGGACAAACTGCTAATGAACCGGGTGGATGGCTTCACGCTGGCGCTGATGTCGCCGGGCGCGCTCGATTCCTACGTGGCCAATCGCTACGGCAAGCAGGTGACGCGGCTGGACAAGCCGGCGCGCGTCTCCTACATGTGGCTGGGCGCCAACCGCGATTACTACCAGCGCAACCGTGAGCAGGTAGAAGCGGTCTGGAACTGGATTGGTTCCCACGGCAGCCAGCAAGTCGAGCTGCTGACCCGTAAATACGTGCTTCTGCCTTAGTCTCCTTCCTACAACATCGCAGCTTTACGTCATTGGTATGAAGGTGGTATCGTTAACCGAGTATGTTAACGTTACCCGATCAAGTTGCCGCATAACAATGGAGACCTTGCATCATGACTCATACCACCCGCCTGCTTGCCGCCGGCACCCTGCTGTTGCTGATGGCATCCGCCAGCCCGGTCTACGCCGACAATTTCGATGACCTGCGCGCCAAGTGGCTGGTGGCGCTGACCGGCGGCAGCGCCGCCGATCCCACCGATGCCGACATCGCCACCCAGATCGCCGTCATCAGCGCCAATGCCCAGAGTTATTCAACCAATTTGATCCGCACCAGCGACCGCAGCGCGCTATGGAGCGACCAGGCCGACTTCAGCAAATCGGCCACGCTGTCCAACAACTACGGCCGGCTCAGCACCATGGCGCTGGCCTACAGCACCCCCGGCTCCACGCTGTACCAGGATGCTACGCTGGCGGCCGACATCGTCAGCGCGCTGGACTGGCTGAACACCAGCTACTACAACACCAGCACCGTCTACTTCGACAACTGGTTTCACTGGCAGATCGCCATCCCCAAAACGCTGAACAACATCATGACCCTGATGTACGGCAACCTGACCGCCGCCCAGCGCGCCAACTACATCGCCGCCATCGACCACTTCGTGCCCGATCCCACCAAGCGCAAAAAAGCCAATGGCGATGATTTCGATCTCACCGAAACCGGCGCCAATCTGATCGACAAATGCATGGTGGTGATCGTGCGCGGCATGCTGGAGAAATCCCCGTCCAAACTGATCACCGGCCGCGACGCGCTGAGCGGCGTGCTGCCCTACGTCACCAGCGGCGATGGCTTCTATGAAGACGGCTCCTTCGTCCAGCACACCACCGTGGCCTACACCGGCGGCTACGGCGGCTCGCTGTTGAGCGCCATCAGCAAGATGATCGGCCTGCTGGGCGGCAGCGCATGGGACTTCAGCGATCCGGCCATCGCCAACGTCTACGCCTGGGCCAACAACGCCTTCCGCCCGGTGATCTACGACGGTGCCGCGCTGGATGCGGTACGTGGCCGTAACATTGCCTACGAATCCACCGGCGATCATGTGGCCGGGCGCGGCATGGTGGCGCCGATGGCGCAACTGGCACTGGTGGCGCCAGCGTCCGAAGCGCCGGCGCTGAAAGCCATGGTCAAGGGCTGGATACAGCGCGACACCACCTTCGGCAGCAGCTACTACCAGCCCACCACCACCGCCGGCGGCACCCAGACCGGGTTGGCCATCACCGACCTGGCCGCGCTGAAAAGCATCGCCAACGACAGCGCGGTGACGGCGCAGGACGAAGCCACCGAGGCGCGCGTGTTCGCCGGCATGGACCGGGTGGTGCAGCGCGAGCCGGGTCACGCCTTCGTACTGAGCCTGTTCTCGCCGCGCATTTCCGCCTTCGAATACGGCAACGGCGAAAATATCAAGGGCTGGTGGACCGGCATCGGCATGACCAATCTGCTCAACGCCGACCAGACCCAGTATCTGGGCAACTACTGGCCCACCGTCGACATGACGCGGCTGCCCGGCACCACCACCGACCATACCGGCAGCGGCACGCCGGTGGGCTTTAAAAGCTATCTGAATACGAAGGCGTGGGTGGGCGGCACGGTGGTCAATGGCCGTTACGCGGTGGCCGGCATGAACTACAGCATGTCCGGGGTGACCGGCAGCACGTTGACCGGCAAGAAGAGCTGGTTCATGTTCGGCAATCGCATCACGGCGCTGGGCGCGGGCATTACCAGCAGTGACAACGTCGCGGTGGAAACCATCGTCGAGAACCGCAAGCTGAATAGCGCCGGTGATAACGCGCTGACGGTGGATGGCAGCGGCAAGTCGGTATCCGCCGGTTGGAGCGAGAGCATGGCGGATGTGAAGTGGGCGCATCTGGCAGGCAGCGTGACTGGCGCCGACATTGGTTATCACTTCCCGGTGGCCACCACGGTGCAGGGCTTGCGCGAGGCACGCACCGGCAACTGGTATGCGATCAACAATGGTTCCAGCAGTACCGGCAGCACCACGGCTTACACCCACACCTTCCTCAGCCTGGCGCTGAACCATGGCAGCAATCCGTCTGGCGCGGCGTATGCGTACACGTTGCTGCCCAATCTGAGCGCGTTGGAGACTTCGGCCTATGCATCGGCGCCGACGGTGCGCATTCTGGAGAATTCCAGCGAGGCGCAAGCGGTCAATGACACGGCGCTGCAAGTCACCGGCGCCAATTTCTGGAAAAACGCCACCAAGACTGTGTATGACGGAACGCGGCATCTGATTACCGCCAACCGCATGGCGTCAGTGGCGATGCAGGAGGCTGATGGTGAGCTGGATGTCAGCGTGGCCGATCCTACGCAAACGAATACCGACACCATCGGCGTGGAGATTGGCCGCAGCGCGACTTCGGTGCTGTCGGCAGATAGCGGTGTTACGGTGGACCAGCTGTCGCCATCGGTGAAGTTGACGGTGGCGGTGAGCGGGGCGGTGGGCAAGAGCTTTAGCGTTCGGCTGGGCGGCGTGACGACTGGCGTTGATGTGACGCCGTCGCTGCCGGCCTATCAGGCGCCAACCACTTCGGTGTCCAGCACGTCCACGCTAGATGCTTATATCCGTGGCGGTACCTACGCCAGTACGGCTTATGGCAGCAACAGCTATGCGGTAGTTGCCAAGGCATCGCTGCGCAAGGCGTTGTTTCAGTTCTCGTTGTCCAATGTGCCGGATGGCGCGACCATCAAATCGGCGCAGGTGGTGCTGACGCCGGATACCGTCAGCGGCACCGGTATCACGCACCGCGCTTTCCTGCTGGCGTCCAATAGCTGGACCGAGTCGGTAACGTGGAATACGCAGCCAGCCGCATCGTCCACCACGCCGCTGACGACGTGGACGCCGGCGGTGGGCACGGCGGTCAGCATCGATGTCACCAGCGCCGCTACCGCCGCCATTAGCGTGGATCGCAAGTTGTCGCTGTTGGTCGATTCGCTGTCGGACACCTATGCTTCCTACGCTACGCGTGAATACACCGCCAATACCGCGTACCGGCCGACGCTGGTGGTCACCTATACGCCGGCTAGCAGTACCACCGCGAGCGTGATCGACGCCACCGCCAGTGTGAAGATCGCGCAGTCGGGTCTGACGCTGGACCGCGCCACGCAGCAGAGCAAGGGCACGGTGTCGTTCACCAACAAGACGGCGGCGTCGCTGAATGCGCCGCTGGTGTTCCGGCTGGATGCGCTGAGCAGCGGCGTGACGCTGGCCAATGCCACCGGCAGCCAGAGTGGCGCGCCGACGCTGACGTTGTCGCAGCCGACATTGGCGCCCGGCGCCACCATTACGGTCGCTACCAACTTCCTCAATCCGAACCGCGTGGCGATCAGCTACGTGCCCAAGCTGTTTGCCACTCAATGAAGGATGCACATCATGATGCTGTTTAAATCGATCGTCGTTTGGCTGCTGCTGGCGGTTGCCATGCCCGCGCAGGCAGCGACCTATCAGGTGACGATCAACACCGCTTCGCTGGCGGGGCAGAGTGGTTATCTGGATTTTTTGATGTTGTCGCTGGCGGGCGCCGATCCGGTGCAGGCCACGATCAGCAATTTCACCGGCAGCTACAGCAGCGGCACGTATGTCTACGGCGATGTTGGTGGCAGCGTGACGAGCAGTGTCAGCCTCGTCAACAGCACGGCGTGGAGCGAGTTTGCGCAGTGGGTGAATTTTGGCGGCGTGTACAGCTTTAGCGTCAGCTTCAGCGGCAGCAGCGGCAGCGGCGCTGGCACCAATCTCGGCATCGCGCTGCTGGATCAGGACTTCAGTTATGTCGGCAGCAGTGCGGATATCGTGACATTCGCGCTGCAGCCCGGCAGCGCCGACAGCGTACTCGCCACGGCAGGGCTGGCGACGGTCGCGGTGACCGTGCCGTCGGCCGTGCCGGAGCCGGCGGTGTGGGCGCTGCTGTGCGCGGGCCTGATGTTGCTGGCCCGCGCGCGCAGGCTTACTGGCAGCTGAAGTTGGCCGCGTCCTCGATGCTGCCGCTGCCCTTGTACTTGGCGGCCTTAGGATAAGCGCACAGCGGCCGCGTGCGAGTGGCGGACCAGCTGGACGGCAGATCGCTGTTGACGCCACCGGCATTGCCGGCGCCGCGCACGCTGGCGGTCACGCTGTCCGGTGCGGTGCCCTGTTCAACCCATTTGACCAATGGCGTCAGCATGTCGAACTGGTCGGCGGCGGGCCCGCCGGCACAGTGGTTCATGCCCGGCACCAGGAACAGCTGCGCGAAGTTGCTGGCATCGCCGCTGTTGGCGTCGCGCAGCCCCTTGTACCAGGCCACCGTGTCATCGCTGGAGAAGATCGGATCGCTGGTGCCGTGGTAGGCGATCACCTTGGCGCCACGGTTCTTCAGCGTCGCCAGGTTGGTCGGCGTCGGCGGCAGCATGAAGGACAATCCGCTTTCGGTGTAGACGCTGGTGGTGGCGCCGACCTTGGTCAGCATGCTGGCCAGATCGCCGGTCAGCGCGAAAACCGGGCCGTTGAAAGTAGTCGGGTCTTCCGGCGGCGCCTGCCAGATCAGGCCAACGGCGCCGGAGTCCAGCACCAGCGGGCTGGTGAATTTCCAAAACGCCCAGCCATCGGTGGCGAGGCCGGCATCGTAAGGGAAGCTGGAATAAATCTTGGTGCCGCTTGCCGTGGTGGCGCCTGTGAACAGGCCGCTGATGGCGGTCTTCTGCGCGCTGCTCAGGCAAGTGCCGTCACGCGAACCGCTGCAGGTTGGCACGTCGCGGTTCAAGTCAAAGGCAGCCTGACAGGCTTCGGTATTCTGGATCAGACCATCGCTGGCGCCATCCAGCGCATCGCACTTGGCCAGCACCGCGTTGGAAACCAGTGCGCGCTCGGCCAGCGTGAAGCCGGTGGACGGATCGCCGGCCGTCGAGGCCAGCGCGTTGTAGGCCTTGCCGCCTGCGATGTTGGCGATTGCCGCCAGCGGCAGGCGGTAGCCGGGATCACCGACCAGGAAGCCGTCGTACTGGTCGGCATAGCGCGCTGCCGCCACCATGGTGTGACGGCCGCCGTTGGAGCAGCCACCGAAGTAGGAGCGGTCCGGCTTGCGGCCATATGCGGTTTCGATGATGCTCTTGGCCATCGGCGTCAGCTTGGCCACCGCCTGGTAGCCGTAGTCCAGCCGCGCTTGCGGATCGATGCCGAAGAATGGCGTCGCGGCGCCATGGCCGGCGTCCGAGCTGATGACGGCAAAGCCCATGTTCAGCGCATGGTCGAGCGGCCCGCCGCCGCCCACCGCGCCGGTGGCGGTGACCACGCTGCCATCCAGACCACCGTTGGCCTGATAGAAGAAGCGGCCGTTCCAATTGTTCGGCAGCCGCATTTCAAAGCCGATGGCGTAGCTGTTGCCATCCACCGTGCTGACGCGCTTGTACATCTGGCCGGTGATCTGGCAGTGCGCCGGTACCGCCTTGCCGGCGATGGTCAGCGCGCCGGCCGCAATCGGTGTGGCGGCGGTGATGGTGGTGTTGGCGATGCTGATCTTGCTGGCCAAGTCGGCGCACGAGCTTAGCGTGCCGCTGCTGGCTGCGCTCAGCTGCGGCAGTGCGTTCGAGGTAACGGGAGCAGTGGTGTTGCTGCCGCAGGCGGACAGCAGGGCGGCGGATGCGGCGGCGATGCAGGTCATGCTTTTCATCGATAGTCTCCTTGTTTTTTAGGACGAACAGGCCCGCCGCAGCCTTCTATGGGCTGCGTCCGGACCTGCGGGAACTGCGGGAAAAACTTAGTTCGGCATCACGTCCTTGAGGACGCCGATCGGCTGGTTAACCAGCTTGCCGTTGATCTTTTTGACTTCGCGGATGTACATGTTCTGCACGATGTCGCGGCTGGCGGGATCGATGCTGATCGGGCCGCGCGGGCTGTCCCACTTCATGGTCGACAGGATCGGCATCGCCTTCTCGCCGCTGACATTGCCATTCAGCTTGCGGATGGTTTCATAGATCATGCCCATGGTGTCGTAAGCGGCGACGGTGACAAAGGTCGGCGGCAGATTCTTCGGCAGCGCAGCGGCGTAGGCGGCCAGGAAGGCTTTGTTGGCCGGGTTGTCCAGCGCGGTCGAGTAGTTCAGCACCGTGACCGCGCCCAGCGCGCGGTCACCCAGGGCTTCCAGCGTCGGCGAATCGCTGGTCATGTCGCCGACGCCGAGGAAGCGGATGCCGGCTTTGTCCAGACCTTTGTCGCTGAAGGCTTTCAGCAGGCCGGTGCCATCTTCAGCGCCGGGCGCGAAGAAGAACAGCGCGTCCGGTTTTTCATCCTTGATGCGCTGGACGAACGGCGAGTAATCCGGATTGGCCAGCGGCACCCGCGATGAGCCGATCACCTTGCCGCCGCCAGCGGTCAAGCCTTTGGTGAAGCGCGCCTCGGCGTCGATGCCGGTGCTGTAGTCGCTGACCAGCGTGTAGACCTTGCCGATTTTGTTGGCGGCGGTCCAGGTGCCGAAAGGCTCGGTCATCTGTTGCATGGTCATGCCTGTGCGCAGCATGTACGGTGACTTCGACGTGATGCCAGTGGTGACCGCGTTCATCACGATCATCGGGATCTTGGCCTGGGTGGCGATGGGCGCCACCGCCAGCGCGCTCGGGGTCAGCGAGAAGCCAACCAGGAAGCTGACTTTGTCACGCGAGATCAGTTCCTGCGCGGCGCGCTTGGATTGATCGGCATTGGTGCCGCCATCGTCGCGGTAAATCACTTCGATCTTCTTGCCGGCCACTTTGTCGCCATACTGCTGGATATAGGTCTTGATGCCGTCCTCGAACGGCTTGCCGGTGTTGGCGAACGGGCCGGTGAGGGCGGCGATGACGCCGATGCGGATGGTGTCCTGCGCCTGCGAGGCGCTGGCCAGCAGCACACCGGCGACCAGTACGGCTATCTGTTTAACCTTCATATTCGTCTCCTTTTTTATTTATCAGTGATGATGCGCGGATCGCTGCCCGCATATAGTGCGTCCACCGTGGCGGCGCGCCGGGCCAGTACGGCGGCCTGGTTGATCGAGCCCTTGTCGGTGATTTCCCGGTGGTCGATAGACGGCGGTTCGACCTCCAGCAATAGGCGCTCGATGCGCAGCGAGGAACCGCTGGCGTCGGCGTTGAGGCGCTGCAGCAGGCGCCGGAAGTAGTCGCGTACCGGCGCGCTGTTCAGGATCTGTTCCGGCATGGCGTTGTCGTCCAAGCCGGACAGTTTAAGACAGTGCTCCAGGCGCGGGAACAGCAGCAGGCCGATGGCGCTGCGGTCCATGCCGGTGACCACCGCGTCCATCACGTACGGCGCGGCGCCGCTGATGACGCGCGCCCGCATCGGGCCGACGCTGACGAAGGTGCCGGTGTTGAGCTTGAAGTCTTCCGCGATGCGGCCATCGAACATAAAGCCCAGCTCCGGCTGCGAAGGATCGATAAAACGCAGCGCGTCGCCGGTGCAGTAGTAGCCATCCTCGTCGAAGGCGGCGGCGGTCAGCTGCGGCGCGCGCCAGTAGCCGGGCATCACGTGCGGCCCCTTGAAGCGGGCTTCCAGTTTGTCACCGACCGGCACCAGCTTGACCTTGCAGCCCGGCGCCGGCACGCCGACATAGCCGGCGCGGATGATGTGGCCGGTGCCGAAGGTGCAGGAGGGCGAGGTCTCGGTCATCCCCAGGCCGGTGATGATGCGCACCGATTCGCCGCTGTGGGCGACGGCGGCGGCATCCAATCGGTCCCAGGCCGCTTGCGACAGGCCGGCGCCGGCGCACAGGAACAGCTTCACGCGCGAAAAGAAGTTGGCGCCCAGTTGGGCGTCGGTGGCCAGCGCATCGGTCAGCATTTCAAATCCCTTGGGGATGTTGAAGTACATGGTGGGCGCGATTTCGGCCAGATTGCGCAGCGTGGTCGGGAAGTCGCGCGGCGTCGGCCGGCCATCGTCCAGATACAGCGTGCCGCCGTTGTACAGCGCGATGCCGACATTGTGGCTGCCGCCGAAAGTGTGATTCCACGGCAGCCAGTCGACCAGCACCGGTGGCTCTTCGCCCATGAAGGGGAAGGTTTGCAGCAGCATTTGCTGGTTGCTGCACAACATGCCGTGGGTGGTGGTGACGGCTTTCGGTTTCTTGGTCGAGCCGGAGGTGAACAGGAACTTGGCCACGGTGTCCTTGCCGACCTGCGCGTGGGCCGCTTCCACCGAACCGGGCGTGGCATCCAGCAGCGTGGAGAAGCGGGTAGCGTTGGGGCGGCAGGGCGCGTCGCCGGTGTCCAGAATCAGCTCGGTGTCGTCCGGCAGCACGGCGGAGAGCGCTTTGCAGAAGGCCTCGCCGTCGGCGGCGTAGATGGCGCCCGGCGTCAGCTGGGTCACCAGGTCGGCCAGTTTCTGGAAGTCGGTGGCGACCAGCGAGTAGGCCGGCGACACCGGCGCGTACGGAATGCCGGCGTACATCGCGCCCAGCGCCAATTGGTAGTGTTCCAGGTCGTTGCCGGACAGGATAAGCAGCGGGCGTTCGGCCGACAAGCCACGGTCCAGCAGCGACTGGCCGATGCGGCGCGCGCGGTCCAGCATGTCGGCGTAGGACAGGCGTATCCATTCGCCATCGGGACCACGGCGTGCCACCAGCGTGCGCTCCGGATGGGCGGCGGCGCCGGATTCCAGGCGGTCGGTGTAGCGTGACGGGAACGGGGACAGCGGCGTGACGGCGTCGACATGCCAGACGCCGTCCTGCTGCCAGGCGGCGATTTCCGGTTGTCCCAGTTTGACTGGACGTCGTCTTACTGCTCCCGTTACCTGCTCCGCATTCTTGGTTGGATGCATGCGGAGCTCCTTTCAGATCGGATAGTGGCGCGGCGTGGTTTGTATCGTGATCCAGCGCAGTTCGGTGAACTCGTTGATCGCCGCCTTGCCGCCGAAGCGTCCGTAACCACTGCCCTTGACGCCGCCGAACGGCATCTGCGCCTCATCGTGCACGGTCGGACCGTTGATGTGGCAGATGCCGGACTCGATGCGCTTGGCCACCGCCATCGCGCGGCCGATATCGCGGCTGAACACGGCGGAGGACAGGCCGTATTCGCTGTCGTTGGCGAGTTGAATAGCTTCCTCGTCGCTGTCGAAACGCAGCACCGAGACGATGGGGCCGAACGATTCTTCCTGATACACGCGCATCGCCGGCGTGACCTGGTCGACAATCGCCGGCTGCATCACATTGCCCTGCACCTCGGCCGAGCTTTGCAGCACGCGCGCGCCCAACTGACGGGCATCGTCCAGCATGGCGCTGACGCGTTGCGCGGCGGCCGGCGCGATCATGCCGGCCAGCGGCGCGTCGGCCGGGGCGGCTTTCAGCGTCGCGACCTTGGCGGCGAATTTTTCCAGGAAGGCATCGGCCACTTTGCGGTCGACCAGAATGCGGTCGGCCGACATGCAGATCTGGCCCTGATTAAAGTAGGCGCTGAAGGCGGCCGCTTCGACCGCTTCGTCGAGGTCGGCATCATCCAGCACCAGCAGCGGATTTTTGCCGCCCAGTTCCAGCAGCACCGGTTTCAGATGGCGCGCGCAATGTTCGGCGATGATGCGGCCGACGCCGGTGGAACCGGTGAAGTTGACGCGGCGTACCGCCGGCGCCGCAATCAGGCGCTCGACGATCTGCGGCGCATCCTGTGGCGCGTTGGTGATGACGTTGACCACGCCGGGCGGGAAGCCGGCGTCCTCAAACACCGTGCCGATCAGGCGGTGCACGGCCGGGCACTGTTCGGACGCTTTCAGAATCACGGTATTGCCGCAAGCCAGCGGCATGGCCAGCGCGCGGGTGCCGAGGATGATAGGCGCATTCCACGGCGCGATGCCGACCACCACGCCAGCGGCCTGACGCACGCCCATGGCGATCGAGCCAGGCACGTCGGATGGAATCACTTCGCCGCTGATCTGGGTGGTCATGGATGCCGCTTCGCGCAGCATGTTGGCGGCTAGCGTGACGTTGAACTGATACCAGATGGCGTGGCCGCCGGCTTCCGCCACGGCGCGCTCGACAAAGGCGGCGCGCTGGGCTTCCATGGCGTCGGCCGCTTTCAGCAGCAAGGCGCGGCGGGCGCCCGGCAGCATGGCGGACCAGGCCGGGAAAGCTTCTTGCGCGGCTTTTACCGCGTGGTCCACATCGGCCAGCTGGGCGGCGGCGCTGCGGCTGACGGCTACACCGCAGGCGGGGCCGATGCGGTCGAAGGTTTGTTGGTCCTGGGCGGCC
The DNA here is from genome assembly GCF_009674535.1 of Duganella guangzhouensis. Classification (GTDB taxonomy): domain Bacteria; phylum Pseudomonadota; class Gammaproteobacteria; order Burkholderiales; family Burkholderiaceae_D; genus Rugamonas; species Rugamonas guangzhouensis. The sequence goes on along the minus strand of NZ_WKJK01000006.1, from coordinate 255,518 downwards.
ACGGACTGGCCGCCGATCAGCAATTCGTTTGCAAACATGAGTGTCTCCGGTATTTTTTTAGTTGGGGGATTTAATCACGTTTGAAGGTCTGCAGGCCTGGCTTGATGGTCTTATCGTCCAGGAACTGCTTCAGACCTTGCGCCCGGCCTTTTTCCGGATCGCGGAAGTTGGACTGGTCGACCTTGGCGTACAGATAGTCCTCATTCTGATCCCAGTTCAGTTCGCGGCAGCGCTTGAAGCCGTTTTTGGCGATGCGCAGCACCACCGGCGCCTTGGCCAGCAGCTTGTCGGCCAGCGCGAGCACGGCGTCGCGCAGTTCGGCGCGCGGCACGCTCTTGTTGACCAGGCCCATGGCGGCCGCTTCCTGGCCGGTGAAGGTGTCGCCGGTCATGATGTAGTGCAGTGCCTGACGGTGGCCCATGGTGTCGGCCACGGCTTTGCTGACCAGATTGCCGGGCGGGATGCCCCAGTTGATTTCGGACAGGCCGAACACCGCTTCGTCGGCGGCGATCGCCAGGTCGCAAGCCACCAGCGGAGAGAAGGCGCCGCCGAAGCACCAGCCGTTGACCATGGCGATGGTTGGCTTGGAATACATGCGCAGCAACTTCCATTGCCATTGCGAGCAGTCGCGGCGCAGGCGTTCCTGGAAAATTTCCGGCTTGCCGTCGTTTTCGCGGAAGTATTCTTTCAGGTCCATGCCGGCGGTCCACGAGTCGCCGGCGCCGGTCAGCACGATCACTTGGGCGTCTTCGTCCAGCTCCAGCGTTTCCAGCACGTCGATCATTTCGCGGTTCAGCGTTGGGCTCATGGCGTTGCGCTTTTCCGGACGGTTGAGGGTGATCCAGCCGATACGATTTTCCACGTCGACCTTCACGGTTTCCCAGCGTGCTGCATATTTGGACATACAATATCTCCTGTTGGTAAGTTTCTTATCAGGCTGCCTGATATGTGTCTTATACTATACCTGCCTTTTTTATTTTTCAAGCTGAATTTTTATGGTTAAAGCTACGTTGCCGGAAGCCGATCCAACCAAGCCTATGGGATTGGCCTATATGCTGGGTCGTCTGGATCATGTGTTGAACAAGCGCTTGCGCGAGTGTTGCGCGCCGGCTGGCCTGACGGTGCCGCAATACACCGCGCTATCGGTGTTCCGGGCTCAGGGCGCGCTGTCGAACGCGCAACTGGCCACGCGCACCATGATGGCGCCGCAGTCGGCCAATGAAATGGTCAAAGTGATGGAAGCCAAGGGCTGGATCGAACGCACGCCGGACCCGGCGCACGGCCGCATCATCCAGATCCAGCTGACCAAGCAGGGCGATGCGATCCTCAGCGAGTGCGATGGCAAGGTGCGCGCGGTCGAGCAACAGATGTTTCCCGACCTGACTGAAGCGGAATTGCAACAGCTGTTCACGCGCTTGCGCGGCGCGGTGCGGGCGCTGACGCTGGAAGGTATTTGAGTCAACGCCGGCGTGGCGAAAATGTCGGCGGGATACGATAAGAGTATCAGGTAGATTGACAACTGCCTGATTTAAATCCTACTATTTATTTAGGGCGCGAAAAAACGGACGCCCGGATAAAACAACAGGAGACAAACATGACTTATCGTATCCGTGGCGCGGTGGCGCTGCTGGCTGGCCTGGGCGCGTGCAGCGCCGCTTTGGCCCAAAGTAACGTGACCGTGTACGGCTTGCTGGACACCGGTATCGAACGCGTGACCAATGTCGATGCCGCCGGCAATTCCGCCACCCGCATGCCGTCGCTGACCGGCTCCTTCCCTTCGCGCATCGGCTTCCGCGGCAACGAAGACCTGGGCGGCGGCCTGTCGCTGGTGTTCACGCTGGAAGCCGGTCTGGCGCTCGACAGCGGCACCATGGGGCAGGGCAATCGCCTGTTCGGTCGCCAGGCCTCGGTGGGGCTGAAGGGCGACTTCGGCACCGTCACGCTGGGCCGCCAGGTCAACATGACTTACATCGCTTCGCTGAAGTATGATGTGATGGGTCCGAACCTGTTCGCCATCGGCAGCATCGATCCCTACCTGCCGAATGCGCGCAGCGATAACGCCATCGGCTACATCGGCAACTTCAATAATGTCGTGGTGGGCGCCACCTACAGCTTCGGCCGCGATACCTCGTCGGCCGGCGGCCCCGCCGCCACTGGTTGCGCCGGCGAAGTGGCCGGCAATTCCAAAGCCTGCCGTCAGGCGACCGGTTTGCTCGGCTACGAAACGCCGGAGTTCGGCGTCAACACTTCGTACGACATCATGTACGGTAACACCGGCGCCGCTGGTGGCCTCACCAGCAGCAATAACAGCGACAAGCGCGTGACCGCCAACGCCTACGTGAAAGTGGGCGAGGGCAAAATCGCCGGTGGCGTGATCGACCGCACCACCAATGCCGCCACCGGCCGCACCGAGTCGGATCTGTACTTCCTCGGCGTCAGCTATCCGCTGAATCCGTTCACCACGCTGGACACGCAGGTGGCGCGCAAGGACGTCAAGAACAGCGATGCCGACGTTACCATGCTGGTCGCGCGCCTGACCTACTATCTCTCGAAACGCACTGCGGTGTATGGCGGCGTCGGCCGCATGAAGAACTCCGGCCTGTCGGCGGTGGCGCTGGATGCCGGTGGCACGGTCGGCGCGGGCAAGACGCAAAACGGCGTGATGGCCGGCATCCGTCACACTTTCTGAAGCTGAGGGGCGCCCATGCTAGCCAATTTCGCCGGCGTGCTGTTTGACGGCATCGCTTACGGCAGTCTGTTGTTTCTGATCAGTGTCGGTCTGTCGGTGACGATGGGGATGATGAACTTTGTTAACCTGGCCCACGGCGCGTTTGCCATGCTGGGCGGCTATGTCAGCGTGACGCTGCTGGCGCGCTTTGGCTTGCCGTTCCTGGCCTCGCTGCCGCTGGCCTTCATCGCGGCGGCGCTGGTGGGCTGGGTACTGGAGCGTCTGTTGTATCGTCGCCTGTACCGCGCCAGCCATCTGGACCAGGTGCTGTTCTCGATCGGCCTGACCTTCATGTCGGTGGCGGGCGCCACCTATCTGTACGGCCCGACGCAGCAACCGGTGCAGTTGCCGGACTGGCTGCGTGGCCAGGTGCACTTGTTGGGCCTGGACGTGGGCGCGTATCGCTTGTTCCTGATCGGTGTGGTGGTGCTGATGACGGTGGCGCTGGGCCTGCTGATCGAGCGCACCCGCTTTGGCGCGCAAATCCGCGCCTCGGTCGATAACCAGGTGGCTGCGGCCGGCCTCGGTATCAACGTCAGCCGCGTGTTCAGCCTGACGTTTGCGCTGGGCTCGGGCCTGGCCGGCCTGGGCGGCGGCCTCGGCATCGACGTGCTGGGGCTGGACCCCAGCTTCCCGGTCAAGTACATGGTCTACTTCCTGCTGGTGGTTGCGGTGGGTGGCGCCGGCACCATCAAGGGGCCGCTGCTGGCCGCTATTCTGCTGGGCGTGTTCGACGTCGCCGGCAAATACTATGTGCCCGAAGTGGGCGCTTTTGTGATCTATGCGCTGATGGTGGTGCTGCTGATTTTGTTCCCTGCCGGCCTGATGCGGAGAAAAGCATGAATGCGTTTGCTGAAAAAGAAGTGAAGCCGGTGTCGGTGCTGGCGGCGCTGCCGCCGCCACGGTTGCCGAACGACCGCTGGAAGCCGCTGGAGATTGTGTTCTGGCTGCTGCCGCTGGCGGCGTATGTGGCGTTTCCCGGTTATCTGGTGCTGATTAGCCAGATCATGATTATGGGGCTGTTTGCGGTGTCGCTGGATTTGATTCTGGGTTATGCCGGCATCGTCTCGTTGGGCCATGCCGCCTTCTTCGGCCTGGGCGCTTACACCGCCGGCCTGCTGGCGGTGCATGGCTGGGGCGAGCCGCTGAGCGGTTTGCTGGCCGCCGCCGTGGTGGCCGCCGTGTTTGGTTTTGTGGTGTCGCTGCTGGTGGTGCGCGGCCAGGATTTGACGCGATTGATGGTGACGTTGGGTATCGGCCTGATGCTGCATGAGGCGGCCAACAAGGCTTCCTTCCTCACCGGCGGCGTCGACGGCTTGTCGGGCATGATGGTGGACAAGCTGTTTGGCGTGTTCGAATTCGATCTCGATGGCAAGCTCGCTTTCTGGTACAGCTTGTCTGTGTTGTTCGTGCTGTTTGTGGTGCTGCGGCGCATGGTGGCGTCGCCGTTCGGACTGAGCCTGATCGGCATTCGCGAGGGCGTGCGCCGCATGCCGGCGCTGGGCGTCAATGTGCCGCGCCGCTTGATGGCGATCTACACGGTGGGCGCGGCGGTGGCTGGCGTGGCCGGTGCATTGCTGGCGCAGACCACGCAGTTTGTCGGCCTGGATTCGCTGGGCTTCCCGCGTTCGGCCGAACTGATGATCATGCTGGTGCTGGGCGGTACCGGTCGCCTCTATGGTGGGCTGGTGGGCGCGGCGGTGTTCATGCTGGCGCAGGATTACATCTCCGGCCTGAATCCGGTGTACTGGCAGTTCTACATCGGTCTGCTGCTGGTGCTGATCGTGATGTTTGCGCGCGGCGGCATCCTCGGCGGCCTGGAAAAACTGCGCGCGCGTTTCAAGGAGCAGCCATGAGCCAGGACTTTACCCTGCGTACCGAAGGACTGGGCAAGCAATGGGGCGCCTTCGTTGCCAACAGCGATATCAACTTGAGCTTCACGCCGGGCGCGCGCCATGCGTTGATCGGGCCGAACGGTGCCGGCAAGACTACCTTCATCAATCTGCTGACCGGCGCGCTGGCGCCCAGCAGCGGCAAGGTGTTCCTGGGCGGCCAGGACATCACCCACATGCCGCAGCATCAGCGCGTGCATAGCGGCATGACGCGCACCTTCCAGCTGAATACGTTGTTTGCCGGCTTGACGGTGCTGGAATCGGTGGCGCTGGCGATCAGCGAACGGCGCGGCTTGCAGCGCGTGTGGTGGCAGACCGTGGCCAAGCGCGCCGATGTGATCGATGAGGCGATGGCGCTGCTGGCCACGCTGAAGCTGAGCGATCAGGCCAACAGCGTGACACACAGCATGGCTTACGGCAAGCAGCGGCTGGTGGAGATCGCCCTGGCGCTGGCGACCAAGCCGCGCATTCTGCTGCTGGACGAGCCGGCGGCCGGCATTCCGCAGGCCGAAAGCAAGGAGCTATTTGCGGTGCTGGCGCAGTTGCCGCGCGAGGTAACCGTGCTGTTCATTGAGCATGACATGGGATTGGTGTTCCGCTTTGCCGACCGCATCACGGTGCTGGTCGGCGGCAAAGTGCTGACCGAGGGTACGCCGGCCGAGATTGCTGCCGATCCGCGCGTTAAGGAAGTGTATCTGGGGGAGGCTGAGCATGGCTGAGTTGTTGGCGTTGGATGGTGTGACAGCCGGTTATGGCGAGGCCACCGTGCTGGAGGACGTGTCGTTCGCGTTGCAGGAGGGCGACAGTCTGGCGCTGCTGGGCCGTAACGGCGTCGGCAAGACCAGTCTGCTGGTGACGCTGATGGGGTTGACCCGCTTGCATCGCGGTGCGATCCGCTGGGGCGGCGCCGATATCGCGCGGCTCAGCACGCACAAGCGCGCTCGCGCCGGACTGGGATGGGTACCGCAGGAAAGGCATATGTTCCCATCGCTGACGGTGGAGGAGCATTTGACGGTGGTGGCGCGGCCGGGGCCGTGGACGCTGCAGCGGGTCTACGCGATGTTCCCGCGCCTGCAGGAACGGCGCAACAACATGGGCAATCAGCTGTCCGGCGGCGAGCAGCAGATGGTGGCGATCGCCCGCGCGCTGATGACCAATCCGCGCATCCTGTTGCTGGATGAGCCGATGGAGGGTCTGGCGCCGATCATCGTGCAGGAGCTGGTACGAGCGATCCGCAAGCTGGTGCAGGACGAGGGCATGTCGGTGATCGTGGTCGAGCAGCATGCGCGGCTGGCGTTGTCGCTGACGCAGCGCGCCATCGTGCTGGATCGCGGCCGCGTGGTGCACGACTCGGACAGCGCCAGCCTGCTGGCCGATGGCGAACGGCTGGACCGTCTGGTAGCGGTGGCTTAGCCTTCCGCTGAGGCCGTCTGCGCCGGCGGCTCGGCCAGCGGCGCGCGGCTTTGTTCGTTGTTGCCTTCGACCAGTTTGGTCAGCAGTTCCATGAATTGCAGTTGCTCCGGGCCGGTGAGCGGCGCCAGCAACCGGCGCCGCAGGCGTTGCGCGCCGGGGATCAGATCTTCCAGCAGTTTTTCGCCGGCCGGCGTGATGGTCAGCGCGCGCTGACGCCGGTTGTGCGGAATCACCTTGCGTTCCAACAGTCCTTTTTCCTCCAGCCGCGCGCAGACGGTGGCGCCGGTCGAGGTGTCGATGCCGTTCAGCGCCGACAGCGATACCTGATCGATGCCGGGATGGCCGGCCAGATTGCGCAGCATCGCGTATTGCACCGGCGTCAGCTCGTTGCCCAGCTCATCGTAAAAGATGGAGACGGAGATTTGCTGCGCGCGTCGCAGCAAGTGGCCCGGATGTTCGTACAGGTTGATCAGTTGGCTTTCGGTCTCGGGCATGGCGGGCTCATTGTGCGTTGCCGCATCTAAAAAGGTTTACATCGTGTCAGAAGCGCCTATACTTTACAACATTCAGTGCACTGAATATCGAAAACAAAGGAGACAAGATGTACCCAAAAAACACCTGGTACGTGGCCTGTACCCCCGACGAAATCGCCACCAAGCCGCTGGGCCGCCAGATCTGCGGCGAAAAAATCGTGTTCTATCGCGGCCCCGAGGGCAAGGTGGCGGCGGTGGAGGATTTCTGTCCGCATCGTGGCGCGCCGCTGTCGCTGGGCTTTGTGCGCGAGGGCCAGCTGGTGTGCGGTTATCACGGTCTGGAGATGGGCTGTGATGGCAAGGTCATCAGCATGCCCGGCCAGCGCGTGCGCGGCTTCCCGTGCATCCGCAGCTATCCGGTCGAGGAGCGCTACGGCTTCATCTGGGTCTGGACCGGCGAGGCCGACAAAGCCGATCCGGCGCTGATTCATCATCTGGAATGGGCCGTGAATCCGGAATGGGCGTATGGCGGCGGCTTGTACCACATCAACTGTGACTACCGGCTGATGGTCGACAACCTGATGGATCTGACGCACGAGACCTATGTGCATGCGAGCAGCATCGGCCAGAAGGAAATCGACGAAGCGCCGGTCAACACCAAGGTCGAGGGCGAGCAGGTGGTGACCAGCCGCTACATGGAAAACATCATGGCGCCGCCGTTCTGGCGCGCCGCGCTGCGCGGCAACGGCCTGGCCGACGATGTGCCGGTGGACCGCTGGCAGATCTGCCGCTTCTCGCCGCCCAGCCATGTGATGATCGAAGTCGGTGTGGCGCATGCGGGCAAGGGCGGCTATCACGCCGAGCCGCAGCACAAGGCGTCCAGCATCGTGGTCGACTTCATCACGCCGGAGACCGAAACTTCGCACTGGTATTTCTGGGGCATGGCGCGCAACTTCAAGCCGGAGGACGCGGAGCTGACCGCCACCATTCGTGAAGGCCAAGGCAAGATCTTTAGCGAAGACCGCGAAATGTTGGAGCTGCAGCAGGCCAACATCACGCGCCACCCGGAGCGCAAGCTGCTGATGCTGAACATCGACGCCGGCGGCGTGCAGTCGCGCCGCATGATCGACCAGCTGCTGGCGCAGGAGAAACCGGCATGAGTACCGAACTGTTGCAGGTGCGTGTGACGCAGCGCGTGGCCGAGGCGGAAGATATCTGCAGCTACGAGCTGGTCAGCGTGGATGGCGCGCCGCTGCCGGCGTTCGAGGCCGGCGCGCATATCGACGTGCACGTGGCGCCGGGACTGGTGCGCCAGTACTCGCTGTGCAACGCGCCGCATGAGACGCATCGCTATGTGATCGGCGTGCTGCGCGATCCTGCCTCGCGTGGCGGTTCGCAGGCGATGCACGAACGCATACAGGCCGATACCACCTTGCAGATTAGCGCGCCGAAGAATCACTTCCCGCTGCTGGCGGTGGAGCGCAGCCTGCTGCTGGCCGGCGGCATCGGCGTGACGCCGCTGCTGGCGATGGCGGAAACGCTGGCGGCGCGCGGTGCGGACTTTGCGCTGCATTACTGCACCCGTTCGCCGGCACGCACGGCGTTTCGCGAGCGTCTGCAGTCGGCGTCGTACGCGGCGCAGGTGCACTGCCATTACGACAGCGAGACCCCGCTCGATCTGGCGACACTGCTGGCCGGATTGGAGCGCGACACCCATATCTACTTCTGCGGTCCGTCCGGTTTTATCAAGCACGTGCAGTCGTGCGCGGCGGCGCAGGACTGGCCGGCCGATCAGCTGCATCTGGAATACTTCAGCGCCGAGGTGGTGCCGGCCGAAGGTGACCAGGCGTTTGAGGTCAAGCTGGCTTCCAGCGGCGCCTGCTACACCATCCCGGCCGACCGCACCGTATTGCAGGTGCTGAACGAGGCCGGCGTGTTTATTCCCGCCTCGTGCGAGCAGGGCGTGTGCGGCACTTGCCTGACGCGGGTGCTGGATGGCGTGCCCGAACATCGCGATTTGTATCTGACCGAGGAAGAGCAGGCCGCCAACGATCAGTTCACGCCGTGCTGCTCGCGTGCGCGTAGCGCCACTTTGTTGCTGGATCTCTAGTTTCTCGTTGCTATAATCCTCAGGTTTGCAATTTATTCAACCTGATGATGCCGCGCGTATTCACGCTTCTGCTGTTCCTGATTATCGCGATTCAAGCCAGCAGAGCCGAAGCGGCGCGGCCTCTGCTGACCGACTACACCCATACCGCCTGGACCGAGCTGGACGGCGCGCCCAGCGGCTCCACCCGCTTTGCGCAAGGCGCTGATGGCTGGCTGTGGATCGCCTCGCCCACTGGTTTGTACCGCTTTGACGGCGTGCGTTTCGAGCATGCCGACAAGGTCTACGGCTTTCCGCTGCAATCGTCCAATCTGATGGCGGTGACATCGGCGTCGGATGGCGCGCTGTGGGTTGGCTACCGCGTCGGCACGGTCACCGTGTTTCGCAAGAATGGCGCGCATACTTATATGGAAGACGACGGCTTGAATCCGGTCGGCGTCATGCATATTGCCGAGGCGCCGGACGGCGGCATCTGGGTCGCGATGCGCGATGGCCTGGCGGTGCTGGCGCCGGGCGCCCAGCGGTTTGAATATCTGCGCGGCGAGGCTGGCCTGCCGCCGCTGGGCATCTTCCAGGTACTGTTCGCGCGCGATGGCACGGCTTGGGTCGGCACCAATAAAGGGCCGTTCTTTCGCCGCAAGGGCGAGGCCCGTTTTTCCCCGGCGTATCCGCGCGTGACGCTGGTGTCGCTGGCCGAGGCGCCGGACGGAGCGATCTGGGGCAACGATCCGGACAAGCATACCTACCGAATCAGCGTGGCGGACCAGCCGGTGCCATCTCAGTTTGAGAGCGACGGCGTGCTGTTCGATCGCCACGGCACGCTGTGGGCGAAGCATCCCGACCGCTTTGAACGCAAGCTGTCCATCGTCAGCACCGGTGGGCCGGAGCAGTACCTGACCAAAGCCGACAACCTGAGCGGCCTGATGCCGGTGACCGCGTTTGAAGACCGCGAAGGCAATCTGTGGCTGGGTACCACGCGCGGTGTGGACCGGTTGCGGCCGAACCGTTTGCTGACCGTTGACTTGCCGCTGAGGGCGCCCGCGCTGGTGGCCGGCCCGGGTGGGACGGTGTGGGTGGGTGACTACGAGGGTGACCTTTGGCGCTATAACGCCGACGGCCGCTTGCGGCGCGAAGAGCCGGGCGCGATCACAGCCAGCTACGCGGCGCCGGACGGCGTGCTGTGGCTGGGCGGGCTCGAAGGCGTCAAGCGGCGCGATGCGAACGGGACGGTGACCTTGCTGCCATTCCCCGACCATATCAAGGGGCTGCGCGTGCATGCGCTGCAGCAGGATGGCGACGGCGCGTTGTGGGGCTCGTTTTCCACCAATTCCGTGTACAAGTTGGTGGATGGCCAGTGGATACGCAACGGCGGCCTGCAAGGCATACCGAATACGCTGACGGCCAGCATGGCGCGCGATGCGGCCGGCCGTTTGTGGATGGGGCATGTGCGCAGCCAGATCAGCGTCGTCCATGGCGCCGAGCTGCGCCGGCTGGGACCGGAGCAGGGGCTGAAGCTGGGCACCATCCTGGCGATGACGGCCGATGGCGACGCGATGTGGGTCGGCGGCGAGCAGGGTGTGGCCTTGTACCGCGCCGGCCGCTTTGTGACGCTGGGTGGCGAGCATGGCGAAGCGTTTGCCGGCGTGTCCGGCATCGCGCGCTTGCCCAATGGCGAGCTGTGGCTGAATGGCGCCGAGGGACTGTATCGCATCAGCGCCGGCGAAGTGCGGCGCTGGCTCGGCCACAGCGCCACAGCGGTGGCGTTTGCCCGCTTCAATGCGCAGGATGGCATGCAGGGCCATGCGCAGCAATGGCGTCCGCTGCCGTCGCTGTTGTATGGCAGCGATGGCTTGCTGTGGTTTGCCACCAGCGGATCGGTGGGGACGGTCGATCCGGCGCATTTGCGCCACAATCCGCTTCCACCGCCGGTGGAAGTCACTGGTCTGCACGCGGATGGCTTGCGCTATGGCGTGGCTGGCACGGCCCTGCTGAGCCTGCCGAAAGGCACGCGCGATCTGCAAATCGACTTTACCGCGCTGAGCTTGTCGATACCCGAGCGGGTGCGCTTGCGTTACCGCCTGGTCGGCTGGGATGACGCCTGGAAGGAAGCGGTTGGGCGGCGCGAGGCTTACTACACCAATCTGGCGCCGGGCAAGTATCGCTTCGAAGTCATCGCCGCCAACGAGGATGGCGTGTGGAACACCAAGGGCGCCGCATTGGACATGAAGATTCCGCCGACCTTTGTGCAAAGCGTCTGGTTCAAGCTGCTGCTGGCGGCGGCCTGTTTGCTGATTCTGTATGCGGCCTATGTGCTGCGCATCCGCTATCTGACTCAGCTGATACAGGAACGCACCGCCGAGCGCATGCGCATCGCCCGCACCTTGCACGACACGCTGCTGCAAAGCATGCAGGCATTGCTGCTGTCGTTTGACGCGCATAGCCGACATTTGAAGGAGGGCACGCCGGAGCGGCGGCGTCTGGACCAGACGCTGAACCTGGCCGAGCAACTGCTGGTGGAAGGGCGTGACCAGATCATGGACTTGCGCACCGCCGTCTCGCCCGAGGTGCTGTCGCTGACGCTGGAGGAATTCGGCAAGGGGTTGGCGGAACATCGCACCCATGCCTTCCAGATGCGGGTGATGGGCACGCCACGAAAGCTGCGTCCGGGTGTGCATGAGGAGGTGTATGCGATCGGACGCGAGGCACTGTTCAACGCTTCGCGCTACGCCGAGGCGACCCGCATCGAGCTGGAGCTGGAATACAGCGCCAGTGCCTTCGTGCTGCGCATCCGCGACAATGGCCGGGGGCTGGAGGAAGAGGTCGCCATCGCCGGTGGAAAGCCCGGACATTGGGGCTTGTCCGGCATGCGCGAACGCGCCGAGGGCATCGGGGCACAACTGGAGATTGCCAGCGAAATGGGCAGCGGCATCGAGATCACGCTGACGCTGCCGGCCCGGCGGGCATATTGAGAAGTTGCCCGGTTGACACTTGGCATGGGAAGTATATGATTGTTAACTCAAATCAATTTGCGACAATAGAAGGCTGCATGAAGATGGATAAGACATGGCCGAAGTAACCATGAGCGAGGAAGTGATTGCCGCAGCCCGCAAAAAAGTAATGATCGGCTGCAGCCATTTCTGGCCGTCGGTGGGTGGCCTGGAAACCAGCATGGCGCAGCTGGGCGCGGAGTTGATTGCGATTGGCTATGAAGTGACGGTGATTACGATGGCGTTTCCATCGCGGCAAGCCGATCACCATCGCGGCATCCGCATCATCAGTGTGGAACTGGCCGACTTGCCGGACACGATACGCGCGGCGGTCGGCTCGGGTGAGTATGGTGCCTGCCTGCTGATCCAGGACCCGATGGGAACCGTGATCCGCAGCGTCGACCTGCTGGAGCGGCCGGCGCATACGCGCTTGCTGGTCCAACCCATCATCAATGACGACGGCTATAGCCAATGGAAGGACATGGCGGAGTTCCGCCGGCGCCTGGTGCGCGTCCTCAAGATGGCCGACGCCGCGATGACCATGACCAGGAGTGGCATCGACCACCGCTACATGCTGAGTGAAGGGGTGACGCCGGTGTATCTGCCGAACGCCACCAGCCAGATGACGTCGGGCGGCGATTTCCGTAGCGCGTACGGTATCGGCCCCGATCAGTTCATGATCCTGCACGTGGCCAATGTGGTGCGGGTGAAAAACCACGTTGGCCTGATCGACGCCTTGCCGAATATGCCGCCGAACTGGAAGCTGGTGATGGTCGGCACGCCGGTTAACCCCGAGTATGTCGCCGCGCTGCGCGCCAAGCTGGCTGAACGTCCCGAGGTGTTGTACATCCCCGGCCTGGTGCCGGAATGGGTGGCGGCCGCGATGCAGGCGGCCGATGTGATGGTGCTAGCGTCGCACGGCGAAGGCTCGCCGATCACGCTGCTGGAAGGGATGTCGCATGGCAAACCGTGGCTGGCCACGCCGCAGTGCGGCGCCGCCAACGACCACCTGGGCGGCGTGATCTGCGATCTGCCCGACTTCATGCCGCACCTGCGGCAACTGGCCACCGATCCGGCGCTGCGCAAGGATCTGGGCGAGATCAGCCTGGCGCACTGGCAGCAATGCTATTCCTGGCCGGTGGTGTTGCAGGGCTGGCTGGACTTGATCGAAACAGGCCATTTGCGGCGCAGCTTTGAACCGGATGGCGCGCTGGTGGAACAGATGCGGCAAGTCCGTGAACGGATGGCTTCGGCGTTGCCGCGCGTGGCGCTGCTGGTCGAGCGCGGCAGCGCCGAGGCCGCGCTGGCGCCGGCGCTGGGATTGGCGTTGACCGGCCGCTACAGCTTCCATGTGGTGTACCGCGATTGCCAGGAGCAGCCGGACGCCGGCGCCGCCGAGGCCGATGTGCTGGTGGACTTGTGCATGGGCGCCACCGAGACCACCCGCCGCACCGCCGCCCGTTATCTGACGCGCGCCATGCTGGCCGACGGCTTGCGCGCAGTGGATTACGACCTGTACGGGGTGGATGTCTACCGCGACGGGGCGTTGCGGGTGGGCTGGATCGGCGATGCGCCGAAGCGGGCCAACGAAGTGCATCAACTGGTGGTGCCGGCCATGGGCGAGCACCATAGCATGTCGATCCTCGACGAATACGCCTCGCCGCAGGAGCGCGCAGTGTTCCTGCAAGCCATCGATGTGCTGTTGCTGACCAACGATGATGACTACAGTGCCGCAGCGTTGGCCGACGCCATGGCCGGTGCGGTGTTCACACTTGGCATCCGCCATGGGCGGCTGAGCCGCTGGCTGGTGTATCAGCCGGCCGGTATGCTGGCGGAGCCGTCCGGTGAGGCGTTGCACGCGGCGCTCAACTGGTGCGAAGCCAACCTCGGGGAACTGCGCCGGCGCAGCTACCGGCAGGCGCAGCGCATGGCGCTGCACGCGCCGGAGGTGCTGCTGCCCGGGGAATGGGAGCGGGTGCTGGGGCAGGCGCTGGGGCAAGCGGACGCGGTGTGAGGCTGGCTGTGGCGCGCTTGCCAAACCGCATCCCGTATGCGACGATGGGACTCGCCTTTGCATCCTGTCATGATTTCCGCCTTTAGATGAAGCCAATTTACGTCACCGAGCCGTCGCTGCCTCCGCTGGAGGAATTCCTGCCGTATCTGCAGCAGATCTGGGACAGCAAGCAGCTGACCAATGGCGGCCCGTTCCACCAGCAACTGGAACAGGCGTTGTGCGACTATCTGGGGGTGCAGCATATTTCGCTGTTCACCAACGCCACCGTTGCCCTGATCACCGCGCTGCAGGCGCTGCGGATCACGGGGGAGGTCATCACCACCCCCTATTCGTTTGTCGCCACCGCCCACTCGCTGCTGTGGACCGGGGTCAAGCCGGTGTTTGTCGATGTCGATCCGGTCACGCTGAATCTGGACCCGGCCAATATCGAGGCCGCCATCACGCCGCAGACCACCGCCATCATGCCGGTGCACTGCTATGGCCATCCGTGCGACGTTGAGCGGATTCAGCAGATCGCCGATACTTACGGCCTGAAAGTCATCTACGACGCCGCGCACGCCTTTGGCGTGGAGACCGCGACCGGCAGCATTCTCAATCACGGCGATCTGTCGGTGCTGAGTTTTCACGCGACCAAGGTGTTCAACACCTTCGAGGGCGGCGCCATCATCTGCCCGGACGCCAAGACCAAGCGCCGCATCGATCACTTGAAGAATTTCGGTTTCGTCGATGAAGTGACGGTGGTGGCGCCCGGCATCAACGGCAAGATGAGCGAATTCAACGCGGCGCTGGGGCTGGCGCAGCTGAAGGAAATCGAAAGCGCGATCGGCAAGCGGCAGCAAATCGATGCCCGCTACCGCGCCGCCTTTGCCGATGTGGCCGGCATTCATTGCGTGCCCGGCGCCGGCGAGCTGGTGGCCAACTATGCCTATTTCCCGATCCGGGTGCAGCCGGGCTATCCGATCAGCCGCGACGCGCTGTATCAGAAGCTGCGCGATCAGGACATCTATGGGCGGCGCTATTTCTATCCATTGATCAGCGATTTCCCGATGTACCGCGGCCTGCCCTCGGCGGCGCCAGCGCTGCTGCCACGGGCCAGCCTGGCATCCAGCCAGGTGATCTGCCTGCCGATTTATCCCACCCTGACCGAAGAGCAACAGGACCGCATTATCGCCATCGTGCGGGAAGACTAGCGTGTCCGGCTTGCTGCTGTAACTAGGCGCTGAACGGCGTCAGGTCCGCAGCGCTTCCATGCTGTCGACCAGCAGCTCCAGCATGCTGCAATCGAAGGTGGGAATGCCGCACACGGCGGCGACGTCGCGCCGTTCGGCAAAGCTGTCGTCGATGAAGATGGCATCCGGCTCGCTGATGTGGGCCGATTTCTTTTCCTTCAGACGCAAGTGGATCACCTCATCGAACAGGCCGGCCAGACGGTGGCGCGCCAGCGTTTGCTGCAGATCCTGCGCATGGCGCGTGATTAGCTTGACTGGCTTGCCCTGGTTGACGCACTGGAAGATGAACTGCACCAGGGCGGTGTTGACCTTGTCGTTCAGCAGCAGCGTATCGTCCAGGTCGATATAGGCGGTGCTGAACTTCAGCTGGTGCCGGTAGCGGTTGCCGAGCGCGCGGTCCATTTCGATCGGTCCGGGATTGAGCAGCAGCGACAGCGGCAGGCGCTCATGCTCGAAAATGCTCAATAGTGGGAAGTTCACGCCCATCATGCGGTGGGTGGCCATGGCGCCGGCGATGCGCGGCGCCACCTCCAGCAGCACCAGGCGGCCGTCGCTGGCCCGTTTCAGCTGGAAGAACCAGGCACCGCGCAAGCCCAGCCGCGCGCCGATGCCGGCCGCCATGTCTTCGATGCCATCCAGCTGTTCGGTATGGGTGTTGACCGAAATCCCATTGCGGGTACGGCGCCGGCTGCGCGCGCGGGCGAACAGCAAGCCTCGCTCGCGGTCCGAGAAACAGTCGATGGTGTATTCCTCGCCCGGCAGGTATTCGCAAATAATGGTGTCGGCCACCTTGGCCTGGGCCGCCTCCAGCTGCAGGCGCGACTGGGCCAGGCTGATGCCGAACGAGCCTTGGCCGCGGTCAGGCTTGAGAAACACCGGATAGGCCGGCACCGCGTCGGCGTGCGGATATACCGCGGGCACCGCGACCACGTCCGCCAGCGCGCGATAGGTAGCTGATTTGGAACGGGTAATCTCGCATGCCTGCAGGGGTGACGAAATCACGGTCGCCGCCAGCCGGCCCTGATCCTGGGCGCGCGCCAGCGCCACGATCACGTCGTCGTAGGCCGGCAGGATGTAGTCGATCGCCAGTGCTTGGCATAGGGCGTTCAACTGTTCCAGCCAGCCATCCTCATTGATGCTGGGCACCTCGTGGTAGGTCGGATAGGCGAAATAACCATGGTTGGATACCGCCTGGCCAGCACCGAACAGCTTCACTTCCTTGCAATGCTGGAGCGCGCGGTAGATTTCCAGTCCGATTTCGGTCCCCGCTGGGAACACCAGCACATTGCGGACTTTGACAGTAGTCATGCTCTCAGCAGGTGGCTTCAGCATTGATCGAGCGAGGCTGGTTCGCTGCCCTGATTGAGTATGCTCAGGCGCGCCAGCCGGGTTTCCATATTCGGTGCCGGATAGGTCTTGTAGATATACAGCATGGTTTCCAGCGTCAGGTCCTTGCGCGAGTTGCCGCGCCGGATATTTTCTGGCGCGCCGACCGGCGACTTGTGGATGTTGACGCCGGCAGTCGGCACGTAGCTCAAGGTGCGGCCGCGCATGCAGGCCAGCAGGAAATCCCAGTCCTCATAGATCAGCAGATCGGTCGGGAAGCGGTGCGGCGCCACCACGTCGCGGCGGTAGGCCAGGCAGCTGTTGGGGATGCCGTTGTTCACGTGCACGCTGTCGTACGTGACATGGGCGGTTTGCATCTCCAGCACCGACAGCGGGGTTGGCGGATTCTGGGTGCGGTCTTCGTACAGGATGCGGTAGTCGCAGTGCAGCAGTTCCGGCGCGCCGGTGCCGATGTGGTCGGCCATCGCCTGCAGGTGGCCGGGCTCGAAGCTGTCGTCGTCGTCCAGGAAGATCACGTACGGGGTCCTGACCAGGTCCAGCCCCATGTTGCGGCTGTCGGCCGGGCCCAGCGTGCCGCTGCGGATGACGTAGGTGTAACGGCCGGTCAGCTGCACCATTTCCGGAAACGGCGGCACGTAGGCCGCCGAATCGTCAACGACGATGACCTGGAAATCCTTGTAGGTTTGCGCGATCAGCGATTGCAGGGCACGGCGCAACAACAGCGGCCGTTCGTGGGTCGGGATGATGATGGTGAACAAGTGAAGCTCCTCTTGGCGCGCAGGTTATATTTCTCTGGCTACAATATCACAACGTCGTCGGATCGCTGGGGGATTTTGCTTACGCTGTCGCCGCGGCGCGCTGTTATCCAACGCTGGCCCGCCCCTCAATTTTGGGGCCATCGATGTACAGCCTGTAAGTTGTATTTAATTTTTACACCCTATGAGTTGTAAATGTAAAATACAATATATAGGTTGTATTTTGTCTTTACATCTTCTAAGCTGTAAAAACACATAAACTGAGCGCTCTCATGAACTATCCGATCAGAACATTGCAACAGTTGCGTCCGCTGCTCGTGGGGTTTCGTAAACAGGCAGGTTTATCGCAAGCCGATGTCGCGACGCGGCTCGGAGTGACACAACAGAGCTATGCCAAGATCGAGGCTAACCCGGCGACCACCAGTGTGGAACGGCTGTTCACTATCTTGCGGCTATTGGGTGGGGAGATAGTACTGGAACAACCTGAGGTGGTCGGGAAGGGACTGGAAGACGATGCGGCAGGCACTTTGTCGCCAGCGGCCAGCGTGCCGGGGCGTGCCGTCAGCCTTAAGAAGGCCACTGTGGCGGCGCCAACCAAGGTAGTGCCACCGTCGAAGAAAACGGAGCACTGGTAGCATGGGACGGCGCGCGCGCACCCAGCGGTTGTATATCTGGTTGAACGGCACCCCGGTCGGCTACTGGGATGCGGCGGCCGGTGACAACACGTTGACCTATTTCGAAGAATGGCTGGCGGATGAGCAGGGGCGTCCGTTGTCGCTTTCCCTGCCGTTCCAGCCGGGGAATGCGCCGTATCGCGGAGCGGTCGTGCAGAACTATTTCGACAATTTGCTGCCCGACAGCGATGCCATTCGGCGCCGGCTTGCGCAGCATTTCAGAACCGACGGCATCGCCCCTCATCAATTGCTGGCCGCCGTCGGACGCGATTGCGTTGGGGCGATACAGTTGCTTCCTCCGGATGAAACGCCGAGCGATATTTTCTCGATCAACGGCGAACCAGTGGATGAACACGGTGTTGCGTCGCTGCTGCGGCGCACCTTGTCTGACCGTCCGCTAGGACAGGGCGACGAGGTGGACGACCTGCGGTTATCGATTGCGGGCGCCCAGGAGAAAAGCGCGTTACTGTGGCATCAAGGGCAATGGCAGCGGCCGATAGGCAGTACCCCGACCACACACATCCTCAAGCTGCCATTGGGCTTGGTGGGGGCAATGCAGGCGGACATGCGAACCTCGGTGGAGAATGAGTGGTTGTGCTCACGCATCATGCATGGTTTCGGTTTGCCGGTTGCCCAGTGCGAGCTTGCGCAATTCGAGGATATGAAGGCGCTGGTGGTTGAACGCTTTGATCGTCGGTTGGCCGCTGACGGCAGTTGGATTGTGCGCCTGCCTCAAGAGGATTTTTGCCAGGCTACAGCTACCTCACCGTTGCACAAGTACCAGGCGGATGGCGGGCCTGGAATCAGTAGGATCATGGAGATATTGTTGGGTTCAGAGCAAGCGGAACAGGACCGAGCCAACTTCTTTAAAACACAGCTGCTGTTCTGGCTGCTGGCGGCAACGGATGGGCACGCGAAAAATTTCAGCATCTTCCATTTACCGGGCAATCGCTACCGCGCAACTCCGCTGTATGACGTTCTGTCCGCGCACCCTATTCTCGGCACAGGTGCAGGACAGCTGGCACCGCAGCGGGCGAAGCTGGCGATGGCGGTGCGCGGGTCGCAAAATTATTACCACCTACAGCAGATTCAGCGCCGTCATTGGGTGGATCACGCCAAGCTGGTTGGCTTGGGCGAGGTGGTTGCTGAGGGCATTCTCAATGCAGTGTTGTTGGAGGCGGAGGAGGTCGTAGCGATGGTACAGGCGCAACTACCAGATGGGTATCCCATGGACCTCGCAGAGGCAATCTTGCAAGGGATGTTGCGGCAACTTAAACGCTTGAAGCCGATGTGAAATCGGCATTGTATTGCCACGTCATGTCAGAAAAGTCGCGTCTGCGAAGCGGCCTTATCGTGGATCGCCGCTGCCGCCATCCCCGCCGCCCAAGCTTAAGGTTTGCGGAAGCGCAGGATGAACTGATCGGTGTGGGCGCGGATGCCGGTCTCGAACACCTGGGCTGTGCGGTCGTCGGCCGGATTGCGCAACGCCTGCGATTCACCGTCCAGCACGAAGCCGGCCGCCAGCACCTCCTGCTTGACCAGCGCCTCGTCGATGCGGTGCAGCTTGGCCATGCCGGCGTCGTCCAGACCAGCCACGCCCGCGTGGTCCAGCACAATATAGTAACCACCCGGGCGCAGCGCGTCGAAGGCGGCCTTGTTCAGTTGCGCCGTGCCGGCCGCGCCGCCCCAGATATGGATGTCGTGGTAGTTCTGCGAAGTCCACACCAGGTCAGCCTTGACCGGCACGTTCATCGATGCGCCGGCCACCACCTCATGCACATTGCCCCGGCCCGCCTCGGCCGAGACGGGCGGCGGCAGCGGCTTGCCTTTCAGACGGTCGATCCACAGCTGCGGCGCGGCGGCGTACACGGCGCCCTGAGGCCCCACGGCGGTGCTCAGCAGTCGGGTGAAGTAGCCTCGGCCGGGGAAATAATCGATCACCGTTTGGCCCGGCTGCACGCGCGCAAAGTCCAACATCGCATCCGGCTTGCGGTCGCCGTCGCGCGCCTTGTCGGCGTCGGGCCGGCGCGGATCGGCCACGGCCTCCTTGGCCAGCGGGGCTTGACCGGCGGCGCCGGCCGCGCTGGCGCCCAGCAACAGCAAGCCGCCCAGGCTCAGGGCGGCCAAGGGACGGAAAATTTGCGATAACGTCATTTCAATCTCCGGCAGGGTGGATGTGCAGCGATTATGCCACCGGAGCGAGCAATTAAATCAAGTCTGCTTCAAGCTTGAATTTTTGCGCGGTAAGTTGAATGGTTCCTTGCGCGATCGACACGATGCCAAGCCGTGCCAGCTCATCGACGTCATGGCGAACGGTATCCGGATCGCGCTGCAGCCGTGCAGCGATGCCACTGAGCGAGTCAGGTTGCTGTTTAAGCGCGCGGAACAGGGCCAGATTGTCTGCCCTCAACAGCACCAGCAAATCCTCGGGATCCTCGAAGCTGATGCTGCTTAGTTCGGGCAGCGGCAGCTGCTGATCGATCAAGCGCGCAATCATACGCCCCTCCTCCATGAACTCAGCCACGCTGCCGGTCTTGATGGTAGTGGTTTTCATGGCTTCTCCTTGAACATCATCCTTTTGATGCAAGCCATGATGAATATACGCCAGATTGTAGTGTGTGACCTCTTTGTGGGCGTTCACCCGCATTTCGCGACGTCTTATTACAGCTCACAGGAGTACAAGCGGGATACAAAGCAGCGCAAGCGTCGCGCGCAACAAAAAGCGGTTACAGACTGGCGTCTGCAACCGCTTGATGTGTTTGGTGCCGACTGCCGGTTTCGAACTGGCCACCTGATGATTACAAATTAGCTGAGAAAACAGTATGTCTTTGATTATTAAGCGAATTATACCGTAAGCGTGCGGAAGGGAAAACACTTTAAGATCAGTAACTTAGCGTAAAAGAGCGTAGGTTCAGTGAACTGATCCATGTACCGATTTTGTAACTCAGCCATGGTCATCTAGCCGCCCTACTTCAAAGTGTCGTCCGTCCTTTGCGGTGTTACTTCCTCAGCTAAATCGGCTTGTACTTTAACGTTCAAGCCATCGAGATTGTGTTTAATAACGTTTTCAAGATAGCTGCGAGCCTCAGTTGATCGTTTGTCTAAATGGCCCGAGTAGGCGCGCGATTGGAGGTTTATTGCCCATGTCGCATGCTCAGGAACATATAGGATCTCGCCAGCAACTCGGCCTGGCTTACCGTCTATTAAGGTGGGATGTCCTTGGAACTGCTCCTCCCCCTCCGTAACACTAAACTTGTCCTCACCCATCACTAAGTCACCAAGTTCATTGATGACCCAGATATATTTTATTTTGGTGTCGAGCTTGCCCCAGTCGTACCGACTGCCTCTACGAACAGTGAAGGTGTCTGGTCGAAGCTGGATATCATCTATGGCGTCGCTTTCCCCAGGTTTGAGAGAGCGGCGTGGGAGGCCTGCCGGTCCGTACAGCGAGTTCAAGTATGTGCGATTCCGAAGTTCGCTAAAGAATTTAACAATACAGCCAATATATTGTTTGCCGACATTGTCGCCGAGATTGTAGTTTTGCCACACACGCATTGCCAACATGCTTGATATGTTTTCCCATGCGCTAATTGCTTCTGTTGTGTATGCGATGTAGCCGATCAACACCCGGCCTTGTGGTACCTCCGTTGCGTCGAAGACGAGATCTGTGAATGGCACAAGTTTGCCGGCGGACGCAACATGAAGTCTGGCTCGCCAAATGTGCCTCGGCATACTCTGCAATAACAGCGAAGATTTTTCATAAAGCCCGTTGAAGCTTTGAAAGCTCTCATCACTGAGAATTTCCTGTTTCAGTTGAGTACTACTCGTTAAAGCGATTTCCCAAGACCCGTTGGCAATCTGAGCAAAAATATTCGATAACTCATCGACGGTTGCAATGTCGTCCTGCGGCACTTCTGTTCGCGTTTTCGCAATATCGGAGCTTGACAAGCTTGAGTAGGCAGAAAAAGCGGTACAAATATTGAAAATATGTGAGTAA
This sequence comes from Duganella guangzhouensis, assembly GCF_009674535.1. Classification (GTDB taxonomy): domain Bacteria; phylum Pseudomonadota; class Gammaproteobacteria; order Burkholderiales; family Burkholderiaceae_D; genus Rugamonas; species Rugamonas guangzhouensis. Next base: position 233,902 of record NZ_WKJK01000006.1, on the reverse strand, counting down.
GGAATGCGAACTTTATGATCTAGGCCAACGATCGCGATTTCAGGTACAAAGAGATCGTTATCGCTGCCCTCAAATGCTAAAGCAAAGCCGGTAATCTCATGGTCGCTCAACTTCAGGGACTTGGGCGCCATTCTGACCTTGACATAGGGACCGTACCTATCGTCATGGATGTAGATCTTGTCGATGTCGTGCGACCTGAACTTTAATCCGTTCGCTTGTCCAGTTGGAAGAATACTGTAGCCGACGACACAGACAAGATGCTTGCCTAAATGACTCAGACTTTGGTCTTCCTTAATTTCGTATACCTCGCCGCCGAGAACTACCGGGGTGCCGTTCTGGAGGTGGCTAAATACGTGCTCTTTTAATTCAGTCTGTGCTTGCAACCCTTTATATTCGAAAATTGAAGGCTCATAGCCGAAGGATTTGAAGCTTCGCGCTACCTGAGGTGGCGTGAGCCCAATCGTAGGGAAAGTTCTCGTACCCTCATCCTTATTGCTTGTAGCTGCTCTTGTAATAGAGCTAGGGGAAGGTAGTTGTGAAATTGACGAGTCGCGCGAAGCGCTTAGCGCTGTCCAGACTGCGCTTGTCGCACATGCCGATACGACTTTGTCTTGTTCCAAGAAAGGTACAGTTTCTACCGCTAGCTTCAAACCAAAGAGCGATACTGGAACTTCCCTCGTCAGTATTTTTGCTCCTTGGCGACCGCATAAAGTCGGGTACGGTACCAGACAAATCTTAGCAAAAAAAGTATGCGGAATAGGCCGAATGACAACAAAGCCTAAGTAATTCTCTTGGAGCTCACGGTTTAATTTTCCATGAGAAGTGGCTAAACGAGAGACGAAGTCTTGCTGCTCGAAATTGCTCTTGAAAAAATGAACACGCGAACACTTTCGTGGATGATGGGGGAAACAGCGTGCGTAGTAAGCCGAATAGTCTTCTAGATAGTGCCTATCTATATACTCGTCTTCAACAACAATCGTCTTGCAGCCCATTGCTGGGGCCGCAAGATAATTGCAAAGATAGTTCAGCTGCGTTTTATCAGATACCTCGTTCCTCTGATCCCATCCAGTCTTATGTCGGACTAACTCTACCAGAAAGTCTTTGCTGAAACTGACAACGCTAAACGGAGACAAGGTATTCTCAATCATTTCTGATAACTGATCGTTTTAATAAGATCAAGCATATCAGAAATATTGCTGAGAAAAACAAATATAGCTGAAAAGCTATTAAAGGCCGTAGCTATAATGCAAAACTGGACTACCACTCTGCGGAGTACTTTGGGTGGTCTTAAAGGTAGCTGCGTAAGTGCCAATGTCACGCTGTTCATTGGCTGCGGTGTGACTAATACGCTCGGCTAATGAATCATACGTGTCCTTCTTCTGAGCGCGCAAAAGCAGCTCAGCGAGTCGGTCGTGATTGATCATTCTTCTTTACCTTGTCAGTTTGTCATAAATGGCAGTGTGGTGCAGCCGGCGATTGTAGCCTTTTTTTCGTGCACATGCAATTTATAGCACAAATTTCGAGGGAAGATAGTATTTTGTGCGGCCGCAACAAAAGTGCTTCAAAGGATGATTGCTTGACTCACCGACATGGCTGGTGCTACCGTTTGTAATACAAATGAATACAATGGTAAGCATCTATGACCCAGCCCAAATCCGCACTCATGTCCTTGCGTATGACCCCCGAAGGCAAGGCACTCCTTGCCTTATGCGCAGAACGAGAGCACCGCAGCATGGCGTCCATGATGGAGCACATGGTGCATACGTATGCCGCTCAAGAAGGCATCTCGCTGCCAACACTCAAGGCCGCTAAGCCCATTAAGAACTCAACTAAGAAACCTTGAATGTCAAAACTCGCTGACCTCATCTGGAAAAACGCCGAGCTGCTGCGCGGCGCGTACAAAGAAAACGAATACCGCAAAGTCATCTTACCATTCACTATCCTGCGCCGCCTCGACTGCGTGTTGCATTCCACCCGCGAAGCGGTATGGGCACGCCACGCCACCGTGCAAGGTAAAGGCTACGACTTGGACAAGATGCTTACCCCCATCAGCGGGTACCCGTTCTTCAATACGTCCAAGTTCACTCTCCCAAACATCGCGAAGACTCCTGACGACGTGCGCGACAACCTTGAGGCCATGATCAATGGCTTCTCGCAGAACGTGCGGGACATCTTCGACAAGTTCGGCTTCATCGCCACCCTTGACAAGCTGGCCGAAAAAAACCGCCTGTACCTTGTGGTGCAGCGTTTTGCGGAAACCGACCTCGCCCCCCAGAAGGTCACGAACCACGACATGGGGCAGGCATTTGAAGAACTGCTACGCAAGTTCAACGACGTGTCCCCCGCTGGTGAGCAGTACACCCCACGCGACGTAATTGAGCTCATGGTGACGCTGCTATTCAACGGCGACGACGACGTCCTGTCTGTGCCCGGCGTCGTGCGTACCATGTACGACCCCACTGCAGGCACTGGGGGTATCCTGAGCGTAGCGGAAGAGCACCTGCGTAAGTTTAATGACCGCGCCACTCTGAAACTCTTTGGGCAGGAACTGGAAGACGAGACCTATGCCATTTGCAAGGCGGACATGCTCATTCGCGGGCAAGACCCGGCCAACATCGAGAACGGTGATACTTTGGAGCTCGACCGGCACCCCGGCAAGACCTTTGAGTATCAAGCCGCCAACCCCCCGTATGGCGTGGAATGGAAGCCAGCAGAAACAGCTGTTAAGAAAGAACACGCTCAGGGCGCGGTGGGACGCTTTGGGCCTGGCTTGCCAGCCATTCGCGATGGGCAGATGCTTTTTTCGCTGCATCTGCTGTCCAAGATGAAGCCCGTAGTGGCGGGTAAGGGGGGCGGGCGCATCGGCGTAGTGCACAACGGCTCGCCGCTCTTTACAGGGGATGCTGGCAGCGGGGAGAGCGAAATCCGCCGCCACATCTTAGAGCATGACTACCTTGATTGCATAGTAGCGCTGCCTACGGACATGTTCTATAACACAAACATTACTACTTACCTGTGGTTCATGACGAACCGTAAGCCGGCCGAACGCAAGGGCAAGGTGCTCTTGATCGATGCCAGCGCCATGAGCGTTTTGATGAAGAAGAACCTGGGCAAAAAGCGCCGTGAATTTACTCTCGACTGCGTGGATCGCATTGCCAAGGCATATGCCAACTTCCAATCTACTGAGTGGAAGGAGAGCGCAGATGGCAAGGCCGGGCGCGCGCTCAAATCTAAGGTGTTCGACCGGGACCACTTCTTCTATCGCCGCGTCACCATCGAACGCCCTTTGCGCATGCGCTTCCAGGCTAGCGAGCAGGGCTTGAAGCATCTTGGCTATGACAGTGCTTTTGGCAAACTGTCGCAGGAGCAAAGAGACCTGCTTACACAAGCTATACAAGGCATGGATGCTCAGGCCACGTATCTGGACGCCGACTCGTTCCGGGCAGCATTGCACGCGTTAGCCGCCACGGTGGCTGACGCGCAAGGACTGACCGCCAAGGCTGCTAAGTTAGCGCCAAAATCCGTCGAGCTGGCACGTAAGTATCTGGGCATCAAGGATAAGAACGCCGAGCCCACCACCAATGAGAAGGGCGACATCCTGAGTGATTCGGAATTGCGCGATGCCGAATATGTGTCCCTTAACGAAGACATCGAAGCGTACTTTGACAGCGAGGTGCGTCCGCATTGGCCAGATGCATGGATCAATCATGACGTGAAAGATGCCAAGGACGAAAGGACTGGCGTGGTCGGTGTCGAAATCAACTTTAACCGCGAGTTCTACGTGTACACGCCCCCGCGCAACCGTGAGGCCATCGCGGCAGACATCGAGGCAAAGGAGCATAAGTTCATGGAGCTGCTACGTAGCATCAAGGGCGGAATAAGCCAATGAAAACGTACACGAGCTACAAGCCCTCGGGTGTGCCCTGGCTGGGGGATATTCCGAGCCATTGGTGTGTTGAGAAGTTGAAGTTCTTCGCAAAATTCGTAGGAGGCGGCACCCCTAGTAAAGCTGAGCCTCTTTACTGGGGAGGTGATCTCCCGTGGGTTTCTCCAAAGGACATGAAACGATCACTAATTGGTGAGACTGAGGACTACATCACTTCCGAGGGGCTTAGGAATAGCCCCTGCGCCCTGATTCCTCCAGGTTCGGTGCTCACTGTGGTTCGCTCAGGCATTTTGCAACACACCATCCCGGTGGCTATCAATACACTGCCAGTTGCGTTGAACCAGGACATGAGATCACTTATTCCGAATGAGAGGGTGGATAGTCGATATCTCGCGTATCAAATTGAGGGGTGCCAGAGGGAGCTACGGGAAGAATGGGTCAAGCAAGGCGCAACCGTCGAGAGCATTGATCATCAGCGAATGGTTGACTCGCGTTTGGCTGTTCCATCCACCGACGAACAGCGGTCCATTGTCGACTACCTTGATGTCGAAACTGCTCGCATTGACACCCTGATTCATGAGAAGGATGAACTGATTGGATTGTTGCGGGAGTGGCGCCAGTCAGTGATAGCGGAATACACGTCGGGAGCAACCCAATCACAGGACAAGAAAGCTACCGGCAATGTGCACATGCCATGGATTCCATCGGACTGGTCTATGGTACGTGTAGGAAAGTACGCGCGTATTGGCAATGGTTCGACGCCACTGAAAGACAATGCCAGATACTGGGAAGGTGGCACTTTCCCATGGCTTAACAGTTCGGTGGTCAACTGCGACGTCGTGGATGAGGGCAGCGAATACGTAACTGATGTGGCTTTGCGCGCCTGCCATTTACCTATTGTTGAGCCTGGGTCTTTGTTGGTTGCATTGACAGGTCAGGGAAAGACACGCGGGAAAGTAACCGTTTTGCGCATCCAGGCAACTATTAACCAGCATCTGGCATACCTCGCGTTAGATGGCGCGCGTTTCGATTCCAACTTTTTATTCTGGGCGCTGACTGGCATGTACGCTGCTTTGCGAATGGTGAGTGATGGGCAGGGCGGAACCAAGGGTGCACTGACGTGCGATGACTTGTCACGGTTTGAAGTGCCCATGCCTTCATTGGCTCTGCAGCGAGAAATTGCAAAGGCGGTGTCGAGTGAGACAACCAAGATTGACGACCTCATCTCCCACACCAACGACGAAATTTTGCTCTTAAAAGAACTACGTGCCGCGACCATCGCTGATGCGGTGCTGGGACGTATCGATGTGCGCAGCACATCGCCGCAGTAACAAAAAAAAGAATGAGGATAGGGACACCCATGGCAGCCATCCACTCCGAAGAGCAATTTGAAGACGAAATTTGCGAAGTCCTGAAAGTCTATGGATGGCTTATTGATGGACCCTTGCCCTTCAAAAAAGGCTTTGCCTATGATAAGGGCTATGACCGCCGCGCGGCGCTGTATCCCGAGGATGCAATTGCCTGGGTGAAGGACACTCAGCCCGATACCTGGGAAAAGTTTGCTAAGAACCATTCTAAGAACCCCGAGGCGGTGTTTATTCAGCGGCTGGCGGAAGAGCTAGACAAAGACCGCCCAACAATCAAGAAAGAAACCCCGCAGCTCTGGGGAACGCTTCACGTGTTGCGCAAGGGCTTCAAGGACATCAACGCCACATTCAAGATGGCGCAGTTTGCCCCGAGCAACAAGCAAAATCCCATCACTTGGGAGCACTACAAGAAGAACCGCCTACGCGTGGTGCGGCAGTTGCATTACTCGCTACACAACCAGTTATGCATCGACTTAGTGCTGTTCCTTAATGGTCTGCCTTTGGCAACCGTCGAACTGAAAACCGATACGACGCAAAATATCGAAGACGCCGTCAAGCAGTATAAGTACGACCGCAACCCGGTGGACTTGGTAACAAAGCAGCCAGAGCCCTTGTTGTCGTTCGGAAAGCGCGCGTTTGTCCACTTTGCCGTGAGTACCGACGAGGTTCGGATGACAACCAAGCTTGCGGGCGCGGCCACACGTTTTTTGCCCTTCAACCGTGGCAATCCTGATGGCATGGGTGGCGCAAGCGCGGGCAATCCGCCTGACGAAGCCTTGGGTTATTCCACTGGCTATCTGTGGCACGAGGTGTTCCAACGCGATGCGTGGCTGGCGGTGGTCGGCAAGTTCTTATCGGTGGAAGTGTCCGAGGTCAAGGATGCTAAAGGCAAAAAAGTGTTCAATACTTCGCTTCTGTTCCCGCGCTACCACCAATGGGACGCAGTGAACAAGCTGTTAAATGCGACGTTAGAGGAAGGGGTGGGGCACACCTACCTGGTGCAGCATTCGGCGGGCTCTGGCAAGTCCAACACCATCGGATGGCTAGCGCACCGCCTCGCATCCCTGCATGATGCTAAGGATCAGAAGGTGTACAGCAGCGTGATTGTGATTACCGACCGCAGAGTGTTGGATACGCAGTTGCAGGACACGATCTACCAGTTCGACCATCAACAAGGTGTAGTGGAAAAGATTGACGAAAATAGCGCCCAATTGGCGGATGCCTTGGACAAGGGCAAACTCATCATCATCACCACTTTGCAAAAATTCCCGTGGGTGCTGGACAAGGTAGGTGGTTTGAGCGACAAACGCTTTGCGCTCATCCTGGACGAAGCCCATTCCAGCCAAGCAGGCAAGGGGGCGGTGAAACTGCGCGAGGTGTTAACAAAGGGCAAGCCGGGTGCGGCGGATGGAGACACGAAAGCCGATGGCGCAGCAGAGGTGGTGCCCGGTGGCGATGACGACATCACCGATGAAGACGTGCTCAACACCATCATGGCATCGCGTCAGCGCCCGCCAAATGTGTCGTACTACGCTTTTACGGCGACACCAAAACCCAAGACCATGGAATTGTTTGGACGCACGGGCGCGGACGGCACGCCCGAGCCCTTCCACGTGTATTCAATGCGCCAAGCCATCGAAGAGAAGTTCATCTTGGACGTGCTGCGGGGCTACACCACCTATGGCTTTGCCTTCAAGTTGGAGCAGACGGGCGACGACAAGGCCGTGAAATCGGGCAAGGCCAAGGCCAAGCTGTTCCGCTACGCGCAGTTACACCCGACCAGCATCGCGCAGAAGGTTACGGTCATCGTGGAGCACTTCCGCGAGCACGTCATGCATCAGTTGGGCGGGCAGGCCAAGGCCATGGTCGTGTCGGATAGCCGCGTGGCGGCGGTGCGCTACAAGAAGGCATTCGACGACTACATCAAGAAGATGAAGTACACCGACTTCAAGGCGTTGGTGGCGTATTCGGGCGATGTTACGGACGAAGAATCCAAGGTGCTCAAAGCCAAGGAAGGCGATCTCAACGATCACAGGGAACACGACGAAGGCATCAAGGAGGCGTTCAAGACCGACACCTATCAGGCGCTGATCGTCGCGTCGAAGTTTCAGACGGGCTTTGACCAGCCCAAGTTATGTGCTATGTACGTCGACAAACGTCTGGATGGCGTGTTAGCGGTGCAAACCCTGTCGCGTCTGAACCGCATGTATGCCGGCAAGGAAAACACCTTTGTGCTCGATTTCCGTAACGACGCCGAAGGCATCCTCAAAGCCTTCCTGCCGTTTTACCGCACGGCGAAAATGTCGGCAATAACCGACCCCAATTTGGTTCATACACTGCGACAGAAACTTGACCATGCAGGTATCTATTTGTGGGAGGAGGTGCTGCAATTCGCCAAGGGCTACTTCGACCTTAAGGGCAAGCAGGCCTCGATTCAAGCGCCGTTGAAGAAGGCGCACGAGCGTTTCAAGGCCCAAACCAAGGAAGTGCAAGAGCTGTTCCGTGGGGATGTGTCGTCTTACATTAGCGCCTACGACTTCCTGTCGCAACTGCGCTCCTACGACGATGCTGATCTGGAGCGCTTGCACGCGTTTTGCCGCATGCTGCTGCCCCGTTTGCAGGGCATGGCGGGCGGGGATGAAGCGCTGGATGAGTCCGTGCGCTTAGCGGGCTACAAGGTGGTCAACGAGAGAAAGCACAAGCTCGACATGGAGGCCGGCACCGCCGAGCCGATGAAACCCTTGGGTACTGGCGAGGGGCAAGCCTGGGACGATCTGGAGGATCGGTTGTCCGTCATTATCAAAAAAATGAATGAGGTGTTTTCGGGTAACTTGTCGGATGCCGATTTTAAGGGTTATGCCACTACGTTGATCGGTAAAATGGTGGGCGACCCCATTTTGCAAGAGCAGGCACAGGCTAACGATACTGTGGACGCCTTCGCCAACGGCGCGTACGAAACCAAGCTCAACAGTGCGTTAGTTGACGCATTGGAGAACCACAACGCTATGGCTGACCAAGCGCTACGGCATGAGAAAGTGTTCAAGGGGCTAGCAAACTTGCTGGTTGAAGAGGTGTACCAGCAGTTGCGAGTTGCGATTCGTGGGGGAATGTGGGCCAGTTTTTAGTGCAACTCAACAAACTAGATGCAAGCATGCAAACAGGGCAGCTAGCACTGTTTGCATTTTTAACGGTTAGTCAATTTGGGATAGATTGATTGTCGCCCCCTTAGGAGCGTCACTTCCAAGCAGCTTTAACTGAATCCACAAGTCCCTTAATTGCCTCAAGTACCGGGACAGGTGACACTTCCTCTTTTTCTTTTGAGTCTGTGCCGTTATTTGGATGTGGGGCGAAGGCTGCTCTCAGCATAGTTCCTAGTATCACAACGATAGCAACCGCCAAGATCGATACTAGTGCAACTAAGGGGACCATGGAGTCACGTATCTCACCATATATCTTCGCTTCTATCTTTACGGGTTCGCCTTCCTTGGAGGAACGCTCGTCAGTTTTTTTGGTAACGGGAGACTTGTTTTCTTTACTCGACTCATTTTGAGTTTTCTCGGACTTTGCATCAGCCTTTTGCTCAGTGGCAGGAGAGATTTTATTAACTTTCTCCTGCAACTCCACAACCACAAATTTGGAGATATTTTCAGGCTTCAATGCCTGATAGAAACCTGTACTTAACGTGGCGACCACTCCAGCAAGACTAATGGCAAAGATAGCCAACACTATCAATGCTGCCCACAAAATGGGACGACGGTATCCTCGCCGGGATATCTGATCATCGATAGAGTCCAGCTCGATTCCGGGCATCCGAGGACTATCACCTGGGCCTGTTGCAGCAGGCGTTGACTGAACTGGACTGGAACTAAGTTCTGTCCTAATCTGGTCAGGAGAGGGATCTGCGACATCATTAGTTGAGGCCGCCGCGTTGGACTGGGACTGATTAGAAGATTCACCGGCCGAAGATACAGTGCTCAATATTTTCCCTTATTCATCTAAGGCTACTAAGACCAAGGGATTAGCGAAGCAATCCCAGATTTTTCAATCGATACCCCATAGCATCTCTCGATACACCGAACATACTAGCCAAAGCTCCCACACTTGCTGCATAGTCATTTTGGTAGTACTTGATCACTAGTGAAGCAGGCATCAGAAGCTCAGCGGCAAACCTATTGGCCTGACGCTCTCGAAAATCCCCACTAGACTGGAAGTTTCCAGAGTCGCGCGGAGCATCTTTATGTCCCAGCGCATAGTGTCCTAATTCATGTGCCACCGTAAATCGCTGACGAACAGGGACTTCGGAGACGTTGTACTCAATGGATGGCACGCCATTGAACATTCTATAGTAGCCACTATAGGGATAAGCCTGGTCGCCCCAGCCTCCTCGCCCATATACTGAAATTCCCGCCGATGTAGCAATTTTTACCGGGTCAATCGGGAGCTGACCGTCCCAATATCTAGCTAACAATTCTCGCGCCGCACTCTCTTCGCTTGAGAGGGCGAGCGTGTTGTTGGATAGATGCTCCATAGCCTTCCCTTTCATGATTGTTAGTCGGAAATTTCTACTGTATGACTTTACAGTATTGAAGTTTAAATTCTAACAGCGCCAATCCCCTCATAGCAACCGGCACTTGCACACTAAAGCGAAATGCTGTACCGATATAAACGCAGCGTTGCGATTTTGGTAAAATTGCCATGCAGAGATTGTTTGCAACGTTAGGCAAGTCAAATTGGGTTACATCGCGCTGCAGCTATTGCCCCAACGAACAAGGGGTTACATGATCTATCATGCAACCCCTTGTTTTTAAAGCTAAATTTTGGTGCCGGCTGCCGGTTTCGAACTGGCCACCTGATGATTACAAATTCTTTCGCGCCAGTAACACTAGATCACATTGTACAACGAAATCAAGAACTTATGCTAACTGACCTAACAGTGCTGCCTTGGTGAGCTAACAGTAGCGTTGACACTCTGTTGACGCCCTCTTGGCTATCAGCGTTATTGACTCTTCAGCCGTTGCTCCCGCGCTTTCCAAGCAGCCGGATCGCATTCGTGGCAGAAGCCATGTGCCGAGTGACCATGCTGTGCTTGGAACAGCTTCTCAAGCAGTTCTAGAATTTGCTGAGTGGAAACGTTTGAAGCTTCCGAAGCGAACACGGTTCCGTAGTCGCGCATAAAAATCATAAAGCTTGGGAAATCGGGCAGGAACACTTCGTAGCATGTGGTCCCAGATGGGCATACGCTAGCGTAGAAGGAGTTGCCCCTTGAGGACTCGTAAATCTCAAGCTGACCACCGTGTTCATGCCCGAACTGGTGACGCGCTTGCGTGTATCCGATCCTCTCTAAGTAGCTATCCAAATCCTCGTTACCCTCCCATTCCGGGAGAGGGCTACCGTCTTCCCACGAGCCGCGATTAAACGTGAACATATTGTCAATCCTATTGAGGTTTCGAATATCACATGCTACCAGCTACTGCTGTGGTAAACGGCTATGTTTTTGGCCCTTTCCCTGCGGCTCGCAGTGCTTTTGATGCCATTTGTATTACATCCACTTCATTCCAAGGCACAGCGTGAAATGGCATCTGGCCATCTGGTTGTAGTCCGCCCTGTTCAAACTCATGATTTCTGTGAGACGACACTGAAATCCACCACTGAACGCCTCCATAAATGATGCCCCAGCATCTGTGGCCATTGATGCTCGACTTGCCGGCTTTGGTAACCATATCGACGATGCGCTTGCTTTCGTGATGGACCACTGCATATCCAAATATTGGATATTCCGAAGGCATTCCCGCATTGACATCGAGCAACATTTTTCTAATTCGTTCTTCGTGAGGGCCTAGGCTGACATCGCTGAAAGTTGGCAATGAGCAAACAGATGCCCGGAAGAGAACACTTAGATGGAATAGCTTGAAGGAAGCATATTCAACCCTTGCCATTTGCACATGCTCCAGATCGCTCCAAGGGTCTGGAAGAGGTTTAGCGCGCACCCAGCGATCAAGAAAGGGGATTTCAAAATGCTTGTTAAAGTGTTGCTCACAACTCTCACAGAACAAATGCTGCTTAATGCCGTTTTGAAGTGCAGCCCATCCGCGATTTCCCTGACCGTTAATTCCCATCAAGTGGCCCTTGGTATTGTACAAATTTGCATACAGAAACTCGGGGACAATATGAGAATTGCGTAGTTCTCGATCTTGATGGCATAGATTGCAGCGTGGCATGAGTGAATGCTCCTCTAAATCTTTATTTCTACTGTGGAGTCTGGGCTCAGCCCTGCGCTTGAAGCAGGAATTTAGTCAAATTGAGTAACCGTGCCCAAGGGAAAGGCAAACCCGGAAAGGGCATGGCTCACTATTTGGCTGGAGGCGGCGGCGTAGCTGCGTTCCGATCTGTTTTTCCGCCAGCCTTAAAATCATCGGCCGTCAACGGTTGCAAGTTCAAGTGATTCCTCACTCCCTTCGGCGATGACTGTTTGGTTGGCTTTGAGGCCGCCTTAAATTGATCTGAAGTAATGGGTTGTAATTGTAAGTGATCTCGAACACCAGGCGTTTTGGTAGAAGGCTTCGTATTGCTTGCCTGATTGGATGCAGGCTTAGATGCCTCCTGTTCAGCTGGAGTCTCTGCATTTCTCGCAGATGCCGGAATTGCAACAATAGCGACGAGTGAGGCAACGGTAGCGAATTGCATTCGATATTGTCTAAGACTTTTCATGAGGCACCTACGAAACAGAGATAGCGTAACGTAACATAACAAGATGTTGTAACGTAATATTTCTCTGGTGACTGTGACGCGCCCCACGCACGGGCGCTCCTCAAATCGTCGTTTGCGGTATGCCGTCAGCACGGCGCGTCTATTAGCAAGTCTGTGAGAGTTCTTCATCACTCATAGGGTACCCTGTCGTGCTCTTGCTTGAATTCGTGTGCGTTGCAATTTCCAACGTTGGAAATCTTACATTGTCAGTCGACGTCATAGCGTGACTACCGAGCCGGCTGGTACAACCCTTACGTCGATGCAATCTGACCGTGAGAGTTGATCATCACGCTCTTACTTGCGAAAGTTGCGAACTTTGGGATTCTTGGAATTTCCAATTCTTCAGAACGTGAGCGCTGCCGCGAGCAGGTTCAAAGTTTGGTCACTTGAAGAACTAGCAGTAGTTCAGTTCGGTCATGAGCTCCACTTTTCGAGTGCAGAAATGAGGGTAAAAAAGAGAAGCCTGAATGCCCCACGGTTTCCTTGTCTTCGGTCAGTCCGCCCAGCATGATCAATTCACCCTCCCGTAGTTGTACTCCCGTGCGCAGCTCTCGTTTGATAAGGGTTGGCGATGTGTTTACGCCTGTCGTCGTTTGCACAAAGTTCGAAAGCTGCTGCTCGACCGTCAAATCCACGGCACCTTCACGTATCTGGGGCTGAAGATTAAAGATAACGCCGGAGCTTCGATATTCCACCGACTGAACCGGAACTCCATTCTGTTGGTAGGTCACAGCTCCGAGCACAGGCACGTCCTGACCAACGGAGAAGTGGGCCTGCTGACCACTCCGAACCCGTAACGAAGGTTGAGTAACTACCTTGAACCGGCTATCAGATGATAGTGCCGAGAACACTGCGTCTGCATTCCCTACGCTCAATTTAAGCGAATTGTCTAGGGTCGTGGTTGCGAGGTTGAGTGATAGTTTGCTAGAAAGCAGCGATGCTGCCAGGCTGAACGCTGATCCTTGCTGGTTCCCAGTCTGAACCTCATAAACCACGCCACGGACCATGATTTCGCCAAGTGCATAATCTACCTGAATGAGCAGCTTTTCCAACTTACGAACTTCCGAGGGAACGCCGGAAAATACGAGGACGTCCGCGTTCCTGTCCACCATAGCGGCGGCCGAACCAGCAGGTGCAGAGTCGTCGGCCTTCGATCCAACTGGGGCAGAAATGGTGTGGTTCATAGTAAACTGACCTCGAAAGAGCGGCCGTAATAAATCTGCAAGGTAACCGGCATCTCGGAATCTCGGCTTGTACACAAATACTTCTTGTTCCTGCTCAGGCTCCTTTTTAAGACCAATGTAGTCGACACCAGTTCGCGTGCTGATAGTGTAGCCAAGCGAATCCAGTAACCTGGATAGGTCCGCTCGTACACCTGCCACAGAGCCACTGAACCGGAATGCGATTACACGTTTGTCCGCCACCAGCTCTGGCGCGAGAACATACGCATTGGTAAGGGCATCTTTGTAAATCACGCTAACGACCTGCCCGACTTCGATTCCTGACAGGTCGAAGGATAGATTGTCTTTGCCTTTGTCGGTGGCGTAGCAAACGCCATGGAGTGTAAACAGTGCAGCCAATACCCACCGCATCATTTTGATATCTCCGTTTTGATTTGCCCAGCAATGGCAGTACGAGTTGGGGGAATGCCGCTAAAAGCCGTGACCTTTGCTCCGTCCACATCTCCTATCACAGCCTGGCCAGCGAACTTGAAGACGGACGGATGCTCGTACCGCAGCGCACCGGATGAGGAAACCAGCACTATGAATTTTCCTTGAGGGATCGTGATGCTCCCGGCCGCCCTCCAATCATCACTGAATGCCCGGTGCGAAGATGGGGTTGGAGAGGTGACGGCCGGCGTCGTATTAGGGATTTGAGGGATAACAGTTGTTTTGACGGAGGTTGGTCTCGCATCACCTTTGTTGCCGAAGAAGTGCATCACGCCATATACGCTGACGACACCGCACAGTATTGTCCCGACCGCCATAGCCCATAGCTTCGGGTTCTTGAGTATATTCTGCCGGTCATCCACAGTGACCTCATTACCCTTGCCGCCCGTGTAACTGCTGTAAAGCGGAAAGACATCCTTGTCGTACTTCTTTATTTGAACTGCGACACGTGCCTTTATTGTCTGCTTCCAGCCTTCCCACATTTCGACTCGATATACCTTGTTCAGTCCGAGTGACTTTGCTTTAGTAGTACGGAACGACAGTTCCACCACAGCCTTTAGAATACGATGTAGGTCGCCAATATCCTGTACCATCAGAACCAGGTCACAGGACACCTTCGTGTCAGGATGGACGTAGTGACGATGCTCACGGAAGAAAATACGGTGGTTCGTGTGAATCTTCGAGTCAGTACCCCAAAATCGCCATGCCTCATCGATGCACACGAGATCTCCAGGGCAGCAGAAGGTATCTACTGGCTGGCCGTAAGGTAGAAAGTCTTCCTTAAATACGTCATCGTTCTGGCAATGCACCACGCTGCCAAGCTTTTCTAACTCGATACCTTGGCGCTCGTGGACGAACGCGCGAATTGCTTCTCCGTCGATGCCATCCACATTGGTAACGACTCGGCGTCCCTTTGCGATTGCCGGAACGATCACTGAGGAGACGCACTCGAACGATTTACCACTACCCATTAGACCGGTATAGGCGTTAATGGGCATTATTCAATCCCCCACAAACAATAGCGGCGGCGTTGCCAGGGCCTATTTGTACAGGTTGGAAAAAAATCGATTGACTCATGCAAATAGAAATAAGGTGCCATGGCGTCATCCGATAATTGGGATACGGCGAATAACAAAGCGAGTCAACGCAGCACTGATGATTAGCGGTAGTCCTGTGCTAAACGCAAAAAGATCAAGGAAGTACCACGTCGCTGAACTGATGCCCGCAAACGCATTGGTCAGACCATCACCAGACGGTAGCCAGGACTCCATCGCAAGTACCAGCTCTGAGACGATCATGTAAAGCGCAGTGAACACTACGAATTTAATAAGAACAGTGCGTAGCAGCCAAGCCAGCACCGAATTGAAAGCGGAAAGCAAAATACCAAACATGGCTCACCTCAAGCGGAAAGGACTATGAACATAGCGATCAATAGGAATACGACAATCATGGCGTTGTAGAGCTGTCCTCGGATGTCTTCGAACAAGGAACACTGGCCGTCCATTTTGATCGACTTGCCGAACAGTTCAAAAGTCGGCTTAGGACATTCGCCAACATGATCAGGAACTTTGTAGTTTTTCAAGTCCGGCATGAGACCAGTGAGTGGACGAAGGATATCTGCGCCAGTGGGAGTTGCTTCCAACTGCGGCGAACCAATTACAGGGTCTATTCCTAGGTTCACTAAGGGCTGCGATGCCGCAGGGTTAGTGCCTGGATTCAGCGTTGGGCTAGTCGCTGGCTCGCTAAGCGGATTAGTGGACGAGATTGGCTGAGTAAGATCACCTACAGTGGCAACAGCTTGCGATGGATTTGCCGCACGAGCCGCTGTCACGTCGGCCGCAATAACTGGGTCTGAAATGGAATAGGGAATACCGGCATAATCGGGTTTGGATGCGGCATCGCGCCAAGCAGCATCAGCAATATCAGCGACAACTTTGGGTTCTAGGGGCTTCGACTTCTGATCGGGCGTTAAATCATTAAGCGCATCAGCTACCGGCTTCGTAGTGGTGCCGCCTGCTGGATCAGTTACTGGAATTTGGGTTCCGGAGCCGATCTTTTCATAAGGGAATGGAGAACCTGTAACGGATACTGTCCGCGGCCAGGTGCTCGAAGTACCCGGTTTTGACCAGTAGCCATCGTATGTGTAAGTGTAAGTTTGCCCCAGGCCTGCGAACCATGAGCCGATCGTTCTGCTAGAAATACCTATAGAGTTCCAGGTTAGATTGTTATTGCAAGATGAAGCGCCGCATTCGGATTGCATAATTGCGCTCTGAGCAGTGGATTCGAGATTGGTACCCGTAACGACTACATTGCCTGGAAATACACTCCAGTAATATGCCTCTTGACCACTGGTGGGAGGTTTGGCGCCGGTTACGGTCACGGTGCCATCCTTATTAAACAGCCATCCGGCCAGTGCATTGATGCCATATCCAACGGCTGCAGATAGAGCTGCGGTTGCTAACACCGCGCCCCAGGCCGGAGCGGTGCCGGCAATGACAGCACCTGCGGCAATTTCCGCCACGGCGCCACCTACTGCACCCACTGCCGCCCCGAGGCGTGGATCATTAGCAGCAAATCCGCGTGCCGCAGCTTTCCACTTGATCACCGATGCTATTTCCTGCCCTAAAGCGACAGCCTGCGCATGCGCCTCACTAATGGTGAGCATGAGGCAGAATAAGAATACAAATGCTCGTTTCATCGTTCCCCTCCTTCAAAGCCCTGGATGACGGCCCAAGCACAGAGTAGACCGAACACAAACATAACCAGGTACCACAGTTGATTGATAGTCATACCAACCTCGAAAAAAAAGGGCGAGCCCGCAAAGCAGGCCGCCCTTATTAAACCAACCAGCCGATTAACGACCGCGCAACATGCCCAGCACCGTACGCGCTGCTTTGATGGAAACGTACACCACAGCGAGCGTGCCGGAGATGGCCATGACGCCAGTTACGATGTCCGATGCGCTGAATGCACCGGTAATAGCGGATACATCGACAGTGTCAGCAGCGTTAGCCGACGCAGCCATGACCAGAGCGCCGATGACAGCGACGGAAGTGATTTGCTTTTTCATATTCCTTACCCTTCATTGAATACCGGGAACCGCCCGGTCGGTTGTTATGACCTAACCTTTGCGGATTAGGCCGAGAATTGTTCCCGCGCCACGGGCCACGAACCAGCAAAGCAAAACGGTCGTAAAGCTGAAGCTCCAAAACGTTGCTGCCTGCGCGTAGTCAAATGGCTCAGCAATAGCGTCGAAGCTTCCGGCTTTTGCTGGATCAATAAGGTACGCACTCATTACCTGTGGTTGATAGCCTGTACCGCCTGCGTCCATTCCACACGGAGAAACCGCCGCTCCACCGTCTTGTCGCGGCTGGCAAACGATCACATTTACTACTGAGCCCACATCCATTTGCGTGCCTCTAAAGATCAGTGCTTGCCGGCGCTGTACAACTCGCTGTCGCCTTCGCTGCAAACAACTTGCGTCACGTAAAAACCTTCGTGACAATTCAGCGTTGCTGTATCGCAGGCTTCAGCGATCCCGTCGAAACGACCGGCTTCATGCGCCCACGGCGTGAACCCGACGTCGCCTTCGACCGGCATAAGAAATAGTGCCGACTCTTTGTCCTGTACGATGAATTTGACCTCGGACTTATGCGCTAGCATGCTTGCCACCTGCGGTAGCAGCTTTAGCCGTCTCAACTGGCTTCAGCGAGTGAATAACCGTTTTTTGAGTTTTGCCATTGGTGACGATCTCCATGTCCGCAATCGCCATGAACGGCAGTGCTTCGGCAAGGTGTTTGTACTTCTGGTATTCCTCGGCTTTACCCAAGCCGTATTCGACACATGCCGAACCCATGGCGGTATCCTTGCTGGCATCCAGCTCGGTTTCCACGAAGACCTTTGTGCTGTCGAACGACTGACCGTTATCCATCGTGCCCTTGCTGTACTTCATGCCCATAACTTTGATAGTCGAGGTAAATTTCATAGTTGTGCTCCTTTGACGATAGGCCTACGCGAATCCGTTTTCCCCATTGAGGCCGAAAGATGGGACGGTTTTAATGAATTGGATAAAGCTTGGGATGCTGAGTCCAGCATCCTCGCGAAGTCCAGGGAAATGCTCGTGTGGTTCAACATGAACCGGCGCACGCTCAGTTTTTTCGCAGCTCGCGTGAGGCTTTAGCCGTTTCGGCCAAGCGTGCTCGTCATGGTTGGTGATGAGATCAAGTGCCTCTTGATCACCAAACAAGCCGCGCAACACACGAATATATTTGCCGAATTGGCGTTTTGTAATTTCGATGCAATCATCCACTGTGATCTGAGCTGCTCGTTCTTTGATTCGCATACGAGCCGGCGTATCGTTAGCTACGAATTCAGAAAAGCATGGGTAGGCACCTTTGAAGTACGCGGTTGGGTTAAGCAGGACATCAAGTTCGATGATGCTGTTGGTGTTTTTGAACTCGACTTCACAGCGGCACCACAGAGAAGCCTTATCGCCTTCCTTCTTCCCCTTTTCATAGAAGCGGCAATATTTGCTCGATTTGCGTTGCCCGACGGTCAGCGTCCGACCTTTGCCACTAGGTCGATGCCAATTGCCGACACGCTGAATTTCTGGCGGACGCCCTCCTTGTCGGAAACTGAATCCCCCAGATAGCCATTGTGTTTCGGCCCAATCCACCGAAAGGTATTCACCGTTAAGATCGTCATGTGCTAAATCGATTCGGGAAATGGATGGACGAATGGCGGTCGTTGTTAGGAAGTCATAAAGCCGCTTCTCCCATCCGGCCACGGCATTGATGCAGCCAAGGCCAGTCAAGGTAATCAGCATGGTCGAACGCTGGCCGCCGAAGCATACGAATCCCATTTCATCCCCAAGCACCCAGGATTCGCGATAAAAATTCATACCCTTCTCACGTTTGGCTGTGATGCCGAAACCGAAAATCTTTTCCAACTGGCGGCTTGCCTCGATGATGATTTGGTCATCGGAGATCAAATGCTCACGAGCAGTCTTGAACCAAGTATCTTCAAGAACCGTAAAGTTGACCCAGTCGATTACGCAGCCCTGATTTGCCGCTGGCCGTCGTACGAGCATCGTCTTTACCTTGCCACTATCCGTCAGCACCAACTCAACTTCACCTAAGTCCTCTTCGCACACGCTGATCCAGCGGTCATCAGGGGGGCTGTCTGAGTTTTCCGCCATGTTATTAATGGCGTCGCTTGCTGCTGTAGTTACACCCGCAAAATGCGGCACTAACTGCCGCTCGCCGCTGCCTACGGCGATCCGTTCCGGCAGCGCTGGCGCGCTGGCGGTACGTTCGCCAGCGGCAGCGATGGGCTTGCCGGCGCCGTAAATTTGAGCCTTCACGTCGCGTGCAAGGCCAGATGCGCCAGAAGCATCCGCATAAGCGCGTGCTTCTTGCTCTTGAATTTTGCGAAGGAGGGATGTACGGACGGGCCTCATACACAAACCCCGCTCGCGACCAAAGTGGCATGGGCCATCGAATGGACTCGCAGACCTTCGGCGGGATACGCCCTGCCCCAAAGGGGCACGCCTACCGGCGCGGGGGCTACCGCCTCACCCTCGGCGTAGCCGAGGGCTACGGGCACCTGCTCACCATGAGCGGTAGCCGAAACCCCGCGCCCTATCGGGACGCGGCGGCCACCTTCACCGAGGACTGCGAGCGTCACAAAAAAAGCTTTGCAAATTACGCTCACAGCACAAATTCCTTTCGGGCCAATTCGCGCTGCAATGCCACAACATTGATAAGACGGCGACGGCCGAGGGTGACGGTGGGAAGAATGCCTCGATTGAGATGCCCGAGAACCACGCCTTGCGGTAAACCCACCGCTTCGGCGAACTTTTCCAGAGTCATGAGGCCGACCGTGACGCCTGGCATGTTTGCCGACGCCGCGTGCCCAACTGCGCCTACTTCTTCGATTTTGTTCAGCACCGTGTATCCCTTTTTCAGAGCTGTGTATATTTGACTGATTTGCGGCAATATAAACACAGAAATGCACGCTGTCAATAAATTTTGACCTTGTGCTGTGTAAATTTGATACGATGCTCGACATTTCTAACTGAATGAGAGTCAAATATGGACACTATTCAAGCGAGGCTGAAGGCTGTAATTGAGGTGGTTACGGACGAGCGGGGGCGTTTTGCCGAGTTGGAAAAGCTCACGAAAGTATCCGCAAATAGTTGGAAGAGCTTTTGGCACGGTCGGCAGCGGCCGACGTGCGACATGATCGAGGCAATCTGTGCTCGATGGCCTCACTTCGCATTTTGGATCGCGACCGGAATCACTGATGCGAAATATGGACACGTCAGCAGCCGTGGCGAGGCGACCTATCCCGAAAAGCGTCGGGCGCGCCGTAAGAAAGCTGAGGAATATTGGGAGTTGGCCAGTGCAATGCTCGGCTGGAGGCGTCATTGCGAGCTGAACCAAGATGTGCAAATGGACGGTGTGAGTGAGCGCAACGATGAAATAAGGTTGCTGGAGCTTGAAATTGGTCGCAATGCCGAACAGCAGGCGCTGGCGGGAATCGAGGATGCCGGCCTCATTAACGATCTGGTCAAACTAAAGACACCGTCCTATTTGCTAGACGACGAGCATGACAATAAAGAAAACTGAGAACGGATGGCTGGTAGATATTCAGCCAGGTGGGCGCGGTCATAAGCGTATCCGTAAGACGCTTATGACAAAGGCGGAGGCATTGCAATTTGAAGCATGGGCCAAGACCCAAGTTGCGCAGAATGAAGAATGGATCAAGCCGAAAAAAAACCTTACAAAGCTTTCAGAGCTAATTGAACTATGGCAGTCCCATCACGGAATTCAGCTTCGTCATAGCAGGACGTACAGCACGCTTTTGCGTGTTTGTGAAGCATTGGGAAATCCAATAGCGGAGCAGCTGAAATCGGAACACTTCGCTGCATATCGAGCAGCCCGCTTGGCCGAGGGCGTTGCACGGAATACGATCAACCGCGAGCACGCTTACTTGCGTGCGGTCTTCAACGAACTGATTCGTTTAGGATTTTGGTCGGCTGACAATCCGCTTGCTCGGCTGCGTCAATTTAAAATCGCAGAGCGTGAACTGTCCTACCTCACAGGCGGCGAAATTCGCGCCTTGCTGGCAGCACTGGAAAAGCGGACGGACCGTGATGCACTTCTGATCACAAAGCTGTGTCTTGCCTCCGCTGCACGTTGGAACGAAGCTGAGTCGTTACGCATTGCTCAGCTTCATAGTGGCATGATTCACTTCACTCAAACAAAGACCGACAAGAACCGCTCGATCCCCATTGACGATGAGCTTGCAGAAGAGGTTCGAGAATTTCACAAGACGAGTAGCCGTGATGCAACCGGCCGCATCTTCAAGAGTTCGGTTGGGGCGTTCCGAATGGCGGTAAAGGAATCTGGTATCGAACTGCTTCCCGGCCAGCTCACGCACGTTCTGCGCCACACCTTTGCCAGCCACTTCATGATGAACGGCGGGAACATTCTGGCGCTACAAAAGGTGCTCGGCCATTCAAGCCTGCAAACAACCATGATCTACGCACACCTCAGCCCGGACCATCTACAAGAAGCCAAGATGTTGAATCCGTTGACGCGGTTGACAGTTGGTTGACACCTGCCCAAAAACAAAGGGCTTACATTGCTGTAAGCCCTTGATATTACTGGTGCCGACTGCCGGTTTCGAACTGGCCACCTGATGATTACAAATCAACTGCTCTACCAAATGAGCTAAGCCGGCGTAACTTTTACGGGGCGAATTATACGCTATTTAATACGCGTAAGGGTGGGGCGGCCGCCCTTTTTGGGCGGCTCGTCACCGTCGCCCGGCGCGCTTGGCGCCTCGCTTTTCGGCTCGATGGCGGCCGGTGGCGGCACCGCCGACAGCACCGGTGCCGGTGCCTCGTCCAGTGGCGCCGAGGCCGCTGGTGCCGACTGTTGGCCCAGCTGTGGCTCGAACGCCATGCCCTGGCCATTTTCATTGGCGTAAATCGCCATCACGTTGCCGACCGGGATGTAGATTTCGCGCGAGACGCCGCCGAAGCGGGCGTGGAAGCGGATGCTGTCATTGTCCATCTTCAGGCCGGAGGTGGCGCCGAAGCTGATGTTGAGCACGATTTCACCCTTTTTCACGTATTCCATCGGCACCGTGGTGCTGGCGTCGACTTTGACGGCGAGGTAGGGCGTGTAGCCGCTGTCCGTGCACCATTCATAGATGGCGCGCAGCAGGTAGGGCTTGGTTGAGATTTCAGACATGGGATTCCAGACTGCGGTAAAACACGGCGCGCCGCCGGCAAATGCCGGCAAACGTGCCGCAGTACTTCGACTAAACGGCCGGCGTCCGATTAACGGCGCATGACCTTTTCCGACGGCGTCAGCGCTTCGATGTAGGCGGGACGCGAGAAGATGCGCTCGGCGTACTTCATCAGCGGCGCGGCGGTCTTCGACAGTTCGATGCCGTAGTGATCCAGACGCCACAGCAGCGGTGCGACCGCCACGTCCAGCATCGAGAACTCGTCGCCCAGCATGTACTTGTTCTTCAGGAACAGCGGCGCCAGCGTGGTCAGGCGGTCGCGGATTTCGGCGCGTGCCTTGTCGTGGCTCTTGTCGTTGCCCTTGGCGCGTTCGCTTTCCAGCGTGTGGACGTGGACGAACAGTTCTTTTTCAAAGTTGAACAGCATCAGGCGGGCACGGGCGCGCATCAGCGGGTCGGCCGGCATCAGTTGCGGGTGCGGGAAACGCTCGTCGATGTACTCGTTGATGATGTTCGATTCGTACAGGATCAATTCACGCTCGACCAGAATCGGCACCTGACCATACGGATTCATGGTCGAGATATCTTCCGGCTTGTTGAACAGGTCGACATCGCGCACTTCGAAGTCCATGCCTTTTTCAAACAGGACCAGGCGGCAGCGTTGCGAAAATGGGCAGGTCGTGCCCGAGTAGAGAACCATCATGTTTATCGTTCCTTAGAAGAACAAAAGGGGGTGGGCCGCGAACGGATCACCCCATATCGGCCCGTCAATGCGGGCTTCGCAAAACAAGCGCCGTACCAGCCGGCGCTCTCGTCTATTTCACTTCTTTCCAGAACGACGCATTCAAGCGCCATGCCAGAAGGGCGAACACGGCCATGAACAACACGACCACGGCGCCCAGCTTTTTGCGGGTCTGCGCAGCAGGTTCCGCCATCCATTCCATGTAGCCGACCAGGTCGGCCACGGCGTTGTCAAAGCCTATCTTGTCTAGTTTACCCGGAACGACCTGCTCAAATCCAGCAAACTCGTGCGTCATTTTGCCGTGTTCGTGCGGATCGGCGACTTCTTTCATGACAATTTTCTGTACGCCTTGCAATTCCCACAACACATGCGGCATCGCCGCGTTGTTCAGCACCAGGTTGTTCCAGCCGGTGGGACGGGTGTCGTCCTTGTAGAAAGTGCGCAGATAGGTGTACAGGTAATCGCTGCCGCTGCCGGCGCCAGACGCTTTCGCGCGCTGGATCACCGACAGGTCGGGCGGCACCACGCCGAACCATGCTTTCGCATCCTTCGGATTCAGGGTGGTGGTCATCATTTCGCCGACTTTTTCACCGGTAAACAGCAGATTGGCCTTGATCTGCTCCTCGCTCAACCCCAGGTCACGCAGGCGGTTGTAGCGCATGGAGGACGCATTATGACAGTTAAGACAGTAATTGACGAACAATTTGGCGCCGCGCTGCAGCGCCGCCATGTCGTTGGAGCGGTCCGGCGCCTTGTCCAGCGCCACGCCGCCCTCGTTGGCGAAGGCCAGGCCGGGTAACAATGTCAAAATAGCAAGCAATCGTTTCGGGAAGTTCATGTGTTGTCCTTTATATACTTTAGCGATCAATGGCCGTGGTAGACCACGCGGTCCGGGACCTTCTTGAACGTGCCCATGGCGCTCCACCATGGCATGAACAGGAAGAAACTAAAGTACAGCAGGGTGCATACTTGCGAAACAATGGTACGGCCCTCGGTGGGCGGCAGCGTGCCCAGGTAGCCCAGGGTCAGGAACGACAGGAAGAACACCGCGTACACATATTTGTGCCAGCTTGGGCGGTAGCGGATCGATTTGACCGGCGACTTGTCCAGCCAGGGCAGGAAGGCCAGGATCACCACCGACGAGCCGAAGAACACCACGCCCCAGAACTTGGCGTCCAGCACCTGCGGCAGCATGCCGACGATGGCCAGCAACGCCACCACCGCGATCACGGTCTTGATGCTGCGCGCCAGCCGCGACTTGAGCCACACGAACACCACATAGCCGGCCACGAAGAACATCAGCACCCACATGAAGTCGGCGGTGGTGGCGCGCAGCACCGAGTAGAACGCGGTGAAATACCAGGTCGGCGCGATGTGCAGCGGGGTCTTCAGCGAGTCGCCCGGCAGGAAGTTGTTGTACTCCAGGAAGTAGCCGCCCATTTCCGGCGCGAAGAATACCACCGCGCTGAAGATCAGCAGGAATACCGAGACGCCGAACAGATCGTGCACCGTGTAGTACGGATGGGAAGGGATGGAATCGACCGGGTGGCCGTCGGCGCCCAGGTTTTCCTTCACTTCGATGCCGTCCGGGTTGCTCGAACCGATTTCATGCAGCGCGATCAAGTGCGCCGCCACCAGGCCCAGCAGCACCAGCGGAATCGCGATCACGTGGAAGGCGAAGAAGCGGTTCAGGGTGGCATCGGACACCACGTAGTCGCCGCGGATCCACAGCGACAGGTCGGGGCCGATCAGCGGAATCGCGCCGAACAGGTTGACGATCACCTGCGCGCCCCAGTACGACATCTGGCCCCACGGCAGCAGGTAGCCGAAGAAGGCTTCGGCCATCAGGCACAGGAAGATGGCGAAGCCGAACAGCCAGATCAGCTCGCGTGGTTTGCGATACGAGCCGTACAGCAGGCCGCGCGTCATATGCAGGTAGACGATGATGAAGAACGACGAGGCGCCGGTCGAGTGCATATACCGCACCAGCCAGCCCCACGGCACTTCGCGCATGATGTATTCGACCGAGCCGAAGGCCAGCGTGGCGTCCGGCTTGTAGTGCATGGTCAGGAAGATGCCGGTGACGATTTGCAGCACCAGCACCAGCATCGCCAGCGAGCCGAAGATGTACCAGAAATTGAAGTTTTTCGGGGCGTAGTATTTACCCCATTGATCATTCCACAGCTTGGTGAGCGGGAAGCGGTCATCGATCCAGCCCACTGCTTTTTGAACGGCCGGTGCATCGGCCGGGAATTTGGTCTCCTTGAACGCCCCCATCTTATGCCTCGCCTTTCTCGTCTTTACCGATGACCAGCTTGGTGTCGCTCAAAAACATATAGCGCGGAACTTGCAGATTGTCCGGTGCCGGTTTGTTCTTAAATACACGGCCAGCCATGTCGAAAGTCGAGCCATGGCAAGGGCAGAGGAAGCCACCGTCCCAGTCGTCCGGCAGCGAGGGCTGCGGGCCGGGGGTGAACTTGGACGAGGGCGAGCAGCCCAGGTGGGTACAGATGCCGACCGCCACCATGAGCTCGGGCTTGCGCGAGCGCCATTCGTTGCGGGCGTATTCGGGGGTGAATTCGTCGGGATTGCGTTTCGAGTCGGCGTCGGCCACTTTGCCGTCGGTCTTCTTCAGCGAGGCGATCATCTCGGGCGTGCGTTTGATGATCCAGACCGGCTTGCCGCGCCATTCCACGGTTTTCATTTCACCGGGGTTGAGGGTGGAGATATCTACTTCGACCGGTGCGCCGGCGGCCTTGGCGCGTTCCGATGGCTGGAAGGTACTTACCAATGCGCCAGCGGTGGCCAGACCCACCACCCCGCCGGCTGCGCCCGTCGCGACCAGCAATCCGCGGCGGCCAGAATCGACCTGCTTTTCGTTACTCATACAAACCCCAATCAGTCAAAGTGCGAACAAAATCTTGAGAACTGTGTACCAACTGAAAACTTGGTGAGGCATGAAATCCAAAGCACCTTACCTTATAAGCTGTGCGTCATGCAACTCTTAACACCAACGTTGCCCGATTCCCAAGTTTTGGCCGTCTGTAACACCGTCCCCGCAGCGATAATAGGGGTTAGGGCGATGAGCATAAATTGATGTAGGTCAATTTATAGCGTAATTCGGCTTGTAAATGCGTAAACAGCAAGCGTGTTTGGAATCCAATTGAAAAAATAGTATGATCCAAGCGCGGTTTTGTTCACAAATGGCCACACCAGCGAGGGTAAAAAAATGGCAATGATGCAGGAATTTAAAGAATTCGCGATGAAGGGCAATGTGGTCGATCTGGCGGTCGGTGTCATCATCGGCGGCGCCTTCGGCAAGATCGTCGATTCGCTGGTGGCGGACATCATCATGCCGCCGATCGGCAAGCTGTTTGGCGGGCTCGACTTCGCCAACTACTACCTGCCGTTGAATGGCCAGGCCGCCAATCTGAGCCTGGCGGAAGCGAAAAAACTGGGCGCCGTGTTCGCCTACGGGAATTTTGCTACCATCTTGCTGAACTTCATCATCCTGGCGTTTGTGATCTTCCAGATGGTGCGCCTGATGAACAAGGCGCGTACCTTGGGACAGAAAAAGGACGAGGCCGCGGCTGCGGCCGCGCCACCGCCACCACCGCCGGAAGATATCGTGCTGCTGCGGGAAATCCGCGATTCTCTGAAAAAATAACTGAAGCCGCCTGCGAGGCGGCGGGCTGGACTTGCGATGCGACGACTGTGGTTATTGTTTGCGCAAACGGTGACCGTCGTATTGGCACTGTATTTCGTTTACACGGCGGTGGGCCACGAGCGCCCGGCACCGGTGCGCGTCCAGCAAATGGGCACCAGCGACCATCCGGCGGCGATGCTGGAGGCCGGGCCGGCCAAGCCGCCGGTGTCGGCGGTGGGCTCGTACCGGACGGCGGCGGCGCGCGCCATGCCGGCGGTGGTCAACATCATCACCAGCAAACGCCCGAAGCGCGGCAAGCATCCGCTGCTGCGCGATCCCTTCTTCAAAAAATTCTTCGGCGAGCGCGAGGACAGCGACGATGACGAGTCCAGCCTGGGCTCGGGCGTCATCGTGTCCGGCGAGGGCTATATCCTGACCAACAACCACGTGGTCGAGGCCGCCGATGAAATCGAGGTGGTGCTGGCCGATGGCCGCAAGGCCGCCGCCAAGCTGGTCGGCACCGATCCGGAGACCGACCTGGCGGTCATCAAGATCACGCTCGACAAGCTGCCGGTGATCGTGCTGGGCCAGGCCGAGCAGGCCCAGGTGGGCGACGTGGTGCTGGCGATCGGCAACCCGTTTGGCGTCGGCCAGACCGTGACCATGGGCATCATCTCCGCGCTGGGGCGCAACAACCTGCACATCAATCATTTCGAGAATTTCATCCAGACCGACGCCGCGATCAACTTTGGCAACTCGGGCGGCGCGCTGGTCGACGCCAACGGCAATCTGTTGGGCATCAACTCGGCGATTTATTCGCAGACCGGCGGCTCGGTCGGCATCGGCTTCGCGATTCCGGTCTCGACCGCCAAGAACGTGATGGAAGCCATCATCAAGACCGGCCACGTGGTGCGCGGCTGGATCGGCGTCGAGAGCCAGGAAATCACGCCCGAGCTGGCGGCCAGTTTCGGCCTGTCGCGCCAGAGCGGCGCCATCATCGCCGGCGTGGTGCGCAACGGCCCGGCCGACAAGGGCGGCATCAAGCCCGGTGATATTTTGCTGTCGGTGGACGGCAAAGCGGTGGCCGACACCAACAGCATGCTCAACCTCATCGCCCAGCTGAGTCCCGGCGGAAAAGCTAAAATGACGGTCCTGCGCAAAAACAAGGAAACCACGCTGGACATCACGGTCGGCAAGCGGCCGGCCAACGCCAAATAAGGAAAGCAATGCATCTGCGAGATTTGACCCAATACCTGCGCGAACTGGCGGACAACAACAACCGTCCGTGGTTCATCATGAACAAGCCGCGCTACGACATCCTGCGCGAGGAATTCCTGCAAGTGGTGACCCAGATGATTGCCGAGCTGGGCAAGTTCGACCCCCAGGTCAAGTTCAGCAATCCGAAGAAAGCCATGTTCCGCATCAACCGCGACGTCCGCTTCGCGCATGACAAGAGCCCGTACAAGACGCGCTTTTCGGCGGCGGTGGCGCCGAACGACATGCGCCGTCCGAGCAAGGCCGGCGGGCCGACCTACTATATGCAGATCGACGGCACCGGCCGCATGCTGTTTGGCGCCGGCGAATACATGCCGCCGCCGCATCGGCTGAAAGCGCTGCGCCAGCACATGGTCGACGACGCGGCCGGCTTCCGCAAAGTGCTGAAGAACAAAAAGCTGGTGGCGACCTATGGCGACATCCAGAACGAAGGCAAGCTGCTGCGGCCGCCGAAAGGCTTCGATCCCGAGCATGAGCACATCGAATACATCAAGCTGAAGAGTTTCTTCGTGTGGACCGAGATCGACCTGCCGCTGAACCAGCCGGAAAAGCTGGTGCCGATCCTGGCCGCCGGCCTGAAAGACGCCTACCCGCTGGTGGAATGGATGCGGGCGGCGAAGTCGGACCTCGAAGAGGAGTAATTACTCGTCGCGGGGATCGCGGGCGAGCAGGCGGGCCACCATGGCTTGCGGCTGGTCGCCGTCGAACAGGACACCGGCCACGGCGTTGGTGATCGGCATGTCGACGCCGACCCGGGCCGCCAGTTCGCGCACGGCTTTGGCGCAAGGCACGCCTTCGGCGACGTGACCCAGCTCTTGCACGATGACATCCAGCGCTTTGCCCTGCGCCAGCCCGAGGCCGACGCGGCGGTTGCGCGACAGGTCGCCGGTGCAGGTCAGGATCAAATCGCCCATGCCGGTCAGGCCCATGAAGGTTTCGGTCTGGCCGCCCAGCGCCACGCCGAGGCGGGTGATTTCGGCCAGGCCGCGCGTGATCAGCGCGGCACGCGCGTTCAGGCCCAGCCCCAGGCCGTCGGCGGCGCCGGTGGCGATGGCCAGGATGTTTTTGACCGCGCCACCCACTTCCACGCCCACCAGGTCTTCGCTGGAGTAGACCCGCATGTTGCCGCCGTGCGCGGTCTCGACCACGCAGGCGCGCAGCGTCGCGGAATCGGAGGCGATGGTCAGCGCACACGGCAGCCCTTTGGCCACTTCCTGCGCAAATGACGGGCCGGACAGGGCGCCGCCGGCCACGCTGTCACCCAGCACTTCGCGCACGATCTGGTGCGGCAGCAGGCCGGTGTCGTATTCAAAGCCTTTGCACAGCCAGACCACGTTCGGGATCTGACGACCCTTCAGCGATTGCAGCAGCGGCCGCAGGCCGGCAACCGGACAGGCGGCGATCAGCAGGCTGCCGGGCTCGGCCACATGGGCCAGCGCGGCGTCGAAATCGGCCGCCACGTGCAGCCGTTCGGGGAAGGGCTGGCCGGGCAGGTAGTCGGCGTTGACGCGGGCGCGGCCCATTTCCGCCAGCGCGGCGGCGTTGCGGCCCCACAGCTGGACGTCGTGACGCTGCGCCAGTGCCATGGCCACGGCGGTGCCCCAGGCGCCAGCGCCGAGCACGCTCACCTTGCGGACGCGGTCCGCCTGTTTGCTCTTGTTATCTTGCATGAGATCTCATTCGGCGCGCGGGGAGGCGCCGCTACGGCAATTATATGCCCCAGACTTCGGTTTGCTTGACGTAACCGACCAGGCCGTCGCGATGACGCACCTTGATCCAGCCGCCGGCGGCGTTTTCGCTCAGCTCCAGCAGCACGCCCTTGTCGGCGGTGAACACGGTGGCGGCACTGTCGTCCGGCGTGGCGCGGATTTTCAGATTCGGTACTTTGATGATGACGTTGCGCTTGGGACTCAGTCCCTTGGCTTCGGTCCAGGCCAGTTCGCCGTTGACGTCGCGCACTTTCAGCCATTCGCCATAGGCCAGCACCACTTCCAGCGGCGCGCCGCGCGGCACGACAAACAATTTGCCGCCCTTGGTGGACGGGGCGTCGTACAGGATGACCGGGTTGGCGCCCACCGTTTTGAAGTCGTATGCCTGGCTGCCGGCAGCGGCCAGCGTCATGGTCAGAGCAGCGATCAAACGGGGAAATGTCATGGCTTACCTTGAGAGGGTGAAACTACCGCCGGACAGGCGCCCGGCGGTGATGAAGCAAGTGCTTAGTGGGTTGCGTCGGCGGCTGGCGCGTTGGCGGCAGCTTCGGCGATCGCTTGTTGACGCTGCTGGTAGAACACTTCGAAGTTGATCTCGGCCAGGTGCACTGGCGGGAAGCCGGCACGGGTGATCACGTCGGCGATGTTCGAACGCAGGTATGGGTAAACGATGTTCGGGCAGCCGATGCCCAGCAGCGGATCCAGCTGCTCAGCAGGGATGTTGCGGGCTTCGAAGATGCCGGCTTGCTTGCCTTCTACCAGGAAAGCCACTTTGTCTTTGACTTTGGCGGTCACGGTGATGGTGACGGTCGATTCGAAGATGCCTTCGGCCAGCGGCTCGGCGCCAACGTCCAGTGCGACTTCGATGGTCGGCGCTTCCTGTTCCAGGAAAATCGCCGGCGAGTTAGGTTGCTCCAGCGACAGATCTTTCAGGTAGACGCGTTGGATTTGGAATACTGGTTGCAGGTTTTCTTCAGACATGGAACGCTTTCGTTGTAGTTTCAATGATGTTTGCTTGGTATGGCCAGAAGACAGCTCAAATCAAACGCGAGGGCAATTGTATCAAAACCATTATGGTTTCAAAGGATTTCCCAACCCGCGTTGTATTATGAGGTCCATTAGCCATTTAACAAGGGGGTCAGGCCGCCCGCTTGATCCAGCGCATACAAATCGTCAAAACCGCCAACGTGGGTGTCGCCGATGTAAATCTGCGGCACGGTGCGGCGACCGGTCTTTTGCATCATGCTGATGCGTTGCTCCGGGTCGAGGTCGACGCGGATTTTTTTCAGCCCGGTCACGCCCTTGGCTTCCAGCAGACGCTCGGCGCGGATGCAGTAAGGGCAGACGGCGGTGGTGTACATAATCACTTCGGCGCTCATGATGTGCTCCTTATTTGGCCAGCGGCAGGCCGGCTTTTTGCCAGGCGGCAATGCCACCGTCCAGATTGATCACGTCGGCAAAGCCAGCTTTGGCCAGTTTGGCGGCCGCCGACGAGGCGCGGGCGCCGCTCTTGCAGACCACGATCAGGCTGCGGCTTTTAAATTTGTCCAGTTCACCGATGCGGGTGTCCAGCTCGGCCAGCGGGATATTCTTGGCATCCGCCAGGTGGCCTTCGGCGTATTCCTTGGCATCGCGTACGTCCAAGATGGTGGTCTTGCCGCGATTAATCAACATGGTGATGTCTTGCGGGGTGCCACGCTTGCCGCGCTGGGTCAGCGCCGGCCACAGCAGGGCGCCGCCGGAAATCAGCACGATGGCGATCAGTAAAATATTGTCAATGAAGAATTTCACAGGAATCCAATGGTTGAACTTAATCTGCGCATTATAAAATAGAAGCTGTAAGCATACTCAAAGCACCGGTTTTCCAACTTTTCTGAAAAGATAGTCCATATGTACAAAATCGTTTTCATGCGCCACGGCGAATCCACCTGGAACCTGTCGAACCGCTTCACCGGCTGGACCGATGTCGATCTGACTGAAAAAGGCATCAACGAAGCCAAGCAGGCCGGCAAGCTGCTGAAGGAAGCCGGCTTCACCTTTGATCTGGCTTACACCTCGGTGCTGAAGCGCGCGGTGCGCACGCTGTGGCTGGCGCTGGACGAGATGGATGCGATGTATCTGCCAATCAAGAACGACTGGCGCCTGAACGAACGTCACTACGGCGCGCTGCAGGGCCTGGACAAGGGCGAGACCGCCGCCAAGTACGGCGACGAGCAAGTGCTCGTTTGGCGCCGCAGCTACGACACCCCGCCGCCAGCGCTGGAAGCCAATGACGACCGCGTGTCGTTCAACGATCCGCGCTACGCCGGCCTGTCGAAGGAGCAGATCCCGCTGACCGAGTGCCTGAAAGATACCGTGGCGCGCGTGGTGCCAGCCTGGGACGAGGAAATCGCCCCGGCCATCAAGGCTGGCAAGAAGATCATCATCTCGGCCCACGGCAACAGCCTGCGCGCGCTGATCAAGATGCTGGACGGCATCAGCGACAACGACATCGTCGGCCTCAACATCCCGAACGGCACCCCGCTGGTGTACGAGCTGGACGAGAACCTGAAACCGATCCGTCACTACTACCTGGGTGACGCCGACGCCATCGCCGCCGCGCAAGCCGCCGTGGCCAACCAGGGCAAGGCCAAGTAATTTGTCTTCATCTTCGTTCCGCCACGCGGCAGCGCTGCTGCTGATGTTGGCCTTGGGCGCGCAGGCCGCGCCGTTTGGCAAGGTTACCGAGCGCAGCAAGCAGAAAGCGGCGGCCGAGGCCGAGCGCGTCGGCTTGCAGCAAAAGCTCGGTGCGCTCAAGAAAGACATCAGCAAGACCGAATCCGCCAAGGACGACGCCGCCGACACGCTGGCCGAGTCCGAACAGGCGATTTCGGACGCCAACCGCGCGTTGCGCGACTTGCAGCAGGAGCAGGGCGACACCAATGTCAAACTGCAAACGCTGTCGGGCGAGCACGAGCGGCTGGCCGCCACGGTGGCGCAGCAAAAGCAGCAGCTGGCCAAGCTGCTGCGCGAGCAATACGTGGCCGGTAACGAAGACCGCATCAAGTTGCTGCTGTCCGGCGACAATCCCAACCGCATCAACCGTGATCTGCAAATGCTGGCCTATGTGTCGCAAGCGCAGGCGCGGCTGCTGGAGCAATTGCGCGCCAATCTGAAGGCGGTCGAGGTCAACCAGGAGCAGGCGCAGAACGCCAAGGATGAGCTGGAAGAAATCGCCCAGGAGCAATTGCAGCAGAAAACCAAGCTGGAGCAGGAGAAGGCGCGCCGCGCCGCCCTGCTGACCACGCTGTCGAAGAAACTGGTGGCCCAGCGCAAGGAAGCGGGCAATCTGGAGCGCGACGAGCAGCGCATCACCGGTCTGGTTGATAAACTGAATAAACTGATCGCCGAGCAGGCCGCTGCGGCCGCCGCCGAGAAGAAGCGCCAGGAACAGCTGGCCGCCGCCAAGGCGGCCAAGGCCAAGGCGGACGCCGAAGCGCGCGCGCTGGCCAAAGCCAAGGCCGCCGCCGAGGCCGAACGCCAGCGCCTGGCCAAGGCCAACAACAGCAAGTCCGGCACCATCAAGCCGGTCCAGCCAGCGCCTGCTGCGCCCAACCCGGCCGATGCGATCGATGCCGATGAACCGAAAGTGGCCGCCATCAAGCCAAGCCCGGCCCCGGCGCCACGCGAGGAAGAGTCGCCGCCGCCGGCCAAGGCGGCCGATATCGCGCTGGCGCCCGCCGCCCCGGCCGGCGCCTTCGCCAGCCTGAAAGGCCAGTTGCGGATGCCGGTGGCCGGCAAGCTGGCCGCCAAGTTCGGCGCCCGCCGTGGCGATGGCCCCAGCTGGAAGGGCGTGTTCATCCGCGCCAGCGAGGGCGCCGACGTGCACGCCGTGGCCGGCGGCCGGGTGGTGTTCGCCGATTGGCTGCGCGGCTTCGGCAATCTGATCATTGTCGATCACGGCGGCCAGTACATGAGTATTTATGGCAATAACCAGTCGCTGCTCAAACGGGCCGGTGACATCGTTAAAGCTGGCGACGCCATCGCCAGCGCAGGTAACAGCGGCGGCAACGAGGAATCGGGGCTATACTTTGAACTTCGCCATCAGGGCGCACCATTCGACCCGGCAGGCTGGGTCAAGTTTTAAGGTTCAGCGGAAAATATGGGCAACAAAGTCAAGAGCATCGGCCTGATCGGCCTCGGTATGGTGGCTGGCGTTGCCGCCTCCTTCCAGTTTTCCGCCATCGCGCAAAAAGTCACCGGCGCGCCGTTGCCGCTGGAGGAGTTGCGCCAGCTGTCGGACGTGTTCGGTCTGATCAAGACCGACTACGTCGAAAGCGTGGACGATAAAAAACTGCTGACCGAAGCCATTTCCGGCATGGTGTCGTCGCTGGACCCGCACTCGGTCTACCTGGATAAAAAAGCCTTCCGCGAAATGCGCGAGACCGTGGCCGGCAAATTCGTCGGCATCGGCGTCGAGGTCGGGCTGGAAGACGGCTACATCAAAGTGGTGTCGCCGATCGAGGATACGCCCGCCTTCAAGGCCGGCATCAAGGCCGGCGACGTGATCACCCGCATCGACGGCACGCTGATCAAGGGCGTGTCGCTGGACGAGTCGGTGAAGAAGATGCGCGGCGAGCCGCACTCCAAGGTCAGTGTCACCATCAGCCGCAAGGACGAGGACAAGCCGCTGGTGTTCAACATCACGCGCGAGGAAATCCGCGTGCAGAGCGTCAAGGCCAAGATCATCGAGCCGGGTTATGCGTGGCTGCGCATCTCGCAGTTCCAGGAACCGACCGTCGATGACATGGCGAAGAAGATTGCTGCGCTGTATCAGCAAGACCCGCACATCAAGGGTCTGGTGCTGGATCTGCGCAATGATCCGGGCGGTGTGGTGCCGGGCGCGATCGGCGTTTCGGCCGCCTTCCTGCCCAAGGATTCGGTGATCGTTTCCACCAATGGTCAGCTGCTGAGCTCCAAGGAGACCTTCTACGGTCGCCAGGAATTCTACGCGCCGCGCGCCAAGGCCGATCCGCTGGCCAAGCTGCCGGCCGCGCTGAAGGACGTGCCGATGGTTGTGCTGGTCAATGGTGGCTCGGCGTCGGCGTCGGAGATTGTCGCCGGCGCTCTGCAGGACTACAAGCGCGCCATCATCATGGGTTCGCAGACCTTCGGCAAGGGTTCGGTGCAGACGCTGCGCCAGCTGACCGCCGATACCGCCGTCAAGCTGACCACCGCCCGCTACTACACGCCAAAGAACCGCGCCATCCAGGCGCGCGGCATCACGCCGGATCTGCTGGTCGACGAAAGCGCTGACGGCGATGGCCTGGAACGGCTGCGCGTGCGCGAGGCCGATCTGCAAAAACATCTGGGCAACGACAAGGACCCGGAAGCCGACGTCAAACGCGATCCGCTGGAGGATGAGCAGTCGCTGGCGGTGCTGGCGAAGAAAACCAAGCCGGTGGAATTCGGCTCCAAGGATGACTTCCAGCTGGCGCAGGCGATCAATCACTTCAAGGGCTTGCCGGTCAAGCTGGCCAAGGCCGATGCCGCCGCCGCCCCGGCCAACGATGTTGGCGAGAGCAAGCCGGATACGCCGCCGCAGCCACCGAAGCCGCTGCAGCCCGAAACCAAAGCCAAATAAAACGGCGCGCGCCCACGCCGCAGAGACGATGAACGACGCACAATTGCTGCGCTACTCGCGCCATATCCTGCTGGACGAAATCGGCATCGAGGGCCAGCAAAAGCTGCTCGATGCGCATGCGCTGGTGATCGGCGCCGGCGGCCTCGGTTCTCCGGCCGCCATGTATCTGGCCTCGGCCGGCGTCGGCCACCTGACGCTGGTCGACAACGATGACGTCGACCTGACCAATCTGCAGCGTCAGATCGCCCACACCACCGAGCGGGTGGGCCAGCCCAAGGCCGAATCGGCACGCCTCACGCTACAGCAGATCAACCCGGAGATCGCTATCACCGCGCTGGTTGAGCGGGTTGACGACGCGCGTCTGGCCGAACTGGTGGCCGCCGCCGACGTGGTGCTGGACTGCACCGACAACTTCGCCACCCGTCACGCGGTGAACCGCGCCTGCGTGGCGGCGCATACACCGTTGGTGTCCGGCGCGGTGATCCGCTTCGATGGCCAGATCAGCGTGTTCGATCCCCGCAGCGGCGCGCAGCCCTGTTATTCCTGCCTGTTCCCGCAGGATCAGAAGTTTGAGGATGTGGCCTGCTCCACCATGGGCGTGTTCGCGCCGCTGGTGGGCGTGGTGGGCGCGATGCAGGCGGCCGAGGCGCTCAAGCTGCTGATGGGTGTGGGCGGCTCGCTGGCCGGGCGCCTGATGATGCTGGATGGCCTGTACATGGAATGGACCAGCATCGCTGTGGGGCGAAACGACGCTTGTCCGGTGTGCGCCGCTCAAAGTCGCTAACACTCGTAAGCCCATGTAAAGAAACTGTCATATTAAGATCGAATTAAGCGCCAAAGCGGATAAATCACGGCCAAATGTCGCCGCTGCCTTAAATCGGCCTTATACTCTGCACTCATTTTTATTTGTTACCCGATTATGAAAAAGTTTACCTTTCGTCGCCGTGCCCAGGGTGGTTTCACCCTGATCGAGATCATGGTAGTCGTGGTCATCATGGGTGTGCTGGCTGCCCTGGTGGTGCCGAAGCTGCTGAACCGTACCGGCGAATCGAAGATCGCCGCCGCCAAGGTGGATATCGCCACCATCATGCAGTCGCTCAAGCTGTACAAGCTGGATAACCAGCGTTATCCAACCACCGAACAAGGCTTGAACGCGCTGATCGAAAAGCCGACCAGCGGCCCGGCCGCCAACGGCTGGAAAGCCGGCGGCTACCTGGAGAAGATGCCAAAAGACCCGTGGGGCAGCCCGTACCAGTATTTGTACCCAGGCGTTAAAGGCGAGATCGACGTGTTCTCCTACGGCGCCGACGGCCAGCCGGGCGGCACCGGCGATGATGCCGATATCGGCTCCTGGGACAATTAACCAGGCGATTGTTCGTATCATGCGTCGCGCGCGTGGCTTCACGCTGATCGAACTGCTGGTGGTGATGGTCATCCTGGGCATCACCCTGGGGCTGGTGTCGCTGAGCGCGATGCCGGGCCAGAAGCAGTCCATGCTGCAGGACGCCAAGCGCATCGCGCTGCTGCTGCAACTGGCGCGTGACGAAGCCATCGTGCGCGATCACCAGATCGCGTTCGAGGCGGACAGCAACAGCTACCGCTTCTGGATCCGCAACGACAACAAGCAATGGGAACAACTGTCGCAGGACGAGCTGCTGCGCGAGCGCGAATTCCAGCACGCGCCGGTGACCTTGCTGCTGGACCCGGCGCCGCCGATGCAGGAGCAGAGCTTGCGCATTGTGTTCGGCCGCGAGCCGGTCGACAAACCTTTCGTGCTGACGCTGGCCAGCAGCGATGGCACCACGATTGCCATCCGCGCCGACGGCATTGGCCATTTCACGGTGGACTGACGATGCGCGCACCTAGCCGAGGCTTCACCATGCTGGAAGTGCTGGTCGCGCTGATGATCGTCGCCACCGCGCTG
This sequence comes from Duganella guangzhouensis, assembly GCF_009674535.1. GTDB lineage: Bacteria > Pseudomonadota > Gammaproteobacteria > Burkholderiales > Burkholderiaceae_D > Rugamonas > Rugamonas guangzhouensis. The sequence continues at coordinate 197,054 of NZ_WKJK01000006.1, read as the reverse complement.
ATCGCGTCGCTGCGCGCGGTCGGCAGCCTGACCGCCAACAGCGACGGCCTGCGCACCCATATGATGGCCACCTGGTCGGCTGAGAACCGGCTGGTGCAGATGCGCCTGTCCAAGGTGTTTCCACCGATCGGCAAGACTTCCTACGATTGCCCGCAGGGCGATCTGCCGCTGAGCTGCGAGGAAGAAGTGATTGCCACCGCCAACCCGCGCTTCCGCCGCGTCGAGGTCAGTGTGTATGAGGTGGCGCATCCGGAGCGCCGCATCATCAAGCTGGTGCAACTGGTGCTGAATTCATGACGTCTCGTGCGCGCGGCTTTACGCTGATTGAACTGCTGCTGGCGATTTCGATCCTGGCGGTGATCGCGGTGCTGGGCTGGCGTGGCCTGGACAGCATCATGCGCTCGCGCGGCACGCTGACCGCGGACATGGAACAGACCCGCGGCCTGCAACTGGCCTTCGCCCAACTGCAGAGCGACTGCGAAAACCTGGCCAGCAGCACGGTGCTGCACAACCGCGCCTATATGCAGGCCGAGGATAACCGCGTCACGCTGGTGCGGCTGGTGATGGCCGAGAACCAGGCCACGCGGCTGCAAGTGGTTTCTTACCGCATCAACGACGGCGTGCTGACCCGGCGCGAATCGGCCTCCACCCGCGAGCTGTTGCAACTGGACACCATGTGGCAGGCGGCGCTGGGCGACACCGATGCCGGCGCCACGGTGGCGCTGCAATCCAATGTGCAGGCCATGAGCGCGCGCTTCTGGATACCGGGCGCCACCTCGGCCAGCGCCGGCGGCTGGCGCGCCGCCAATGGCGTCTCGACGGTCGCCACCTCGGGCGTCATCTCTTCCCTGCCGACCGGGCTGGAAGTATCGCTGACGCTGCGCAGCCAGAGCGACTCGATGGTCAAGTCTTTCCTGCTGGGGCCACTATGAGATTCAAGCGACAACGCGGCGTGGCGGTGGTGACGGCGCTGCTGCTGACCACGCTGGCGGTGACCATCGTCGCCAGTCTGTTCTGGCAGCAACAGGTGCAGGTGCGCTCGATGGAGAACCAGCGCCTGCGGCTGCAGACGCGCTGGATTTTGCGCGGCGCGCTGGACCTGAGCCGTTTGGTCCTGAACCAGGACGTGATGGATTCGCCGCTGTATACGCCGCTGAGCGGAGTCTGGGCCACGCCGCTGGAAGAGACCCGGCTCGACGACTATGTCGAGCGTGAGCGGCTGCAGGGCGAAAATTACGCCGCCACGCTGTCCGGCCGCATGGAAGACGCGCAGTCGCGCTACAATCTATCGAATCTGGCGACCGGAACCACTGTCAATACTGCTGAGTTGGCGGTGTTCGAGCGCCTGCTGACCAATCTGAAACTGGACACCAGCCAGGCGTCGGCGGTGGCCAGCCTGGTGGCGAGTTCGCAGGCCACCAGCAGCACCAGCAGCGGTAGCGGCAATAGCAGCGACAGCGAAACCATGGGCATGGTGCGGGCCGACGATTTGCTGGCGGTGAGCGGTTTCACGCCGGCGGCGATTGAAACGCTGCGCAATTACGTGATCGTGCTGCCGACCACCGCAGTGACGCCGCTGAACGTCAACACCGCGCCGGCCGAAGTGCTGGCGGCGCTGGTGCCCAGCCTGTCGCTGTCGGACGCGGCGGCCATGGTCAGTTCGCGCAAGACGGTGTACTACCGCCAGAAGACGGATTTTACGAGTTTGTCGCAGATGTCCGGCAAGACGGTGACGGCCTCCTGGGATGTGCGTAGCGATTACTTCCTGGCCTATAGCCGGGTAAGGCTGGACCGCGCTTCGCTGGATACGGTATCGCTGCTGTACCGGCCGGGCAAGCTACCCGCCACCACGGTGGCATGGATACGGGAATACTAAGAAAGCGAGACCCTTTGACTACATTATTTATCCGCTATCCGTCCAAGGCCAGCGTCGACAGCGGCGCGGCGCAGACCTGTCCGTACGCGTTGGTGGGCGACGGCGGCAATCTGCTGCAGCAGGGCAGTGCGCCGCTGGGTAATCTGGGCCAGATGGTGGCGTCGGCGCGCCGCGTCACGCTGCTGCTGGCGGCGGCCGACGTCACGCTGGTGCGGGTCAAGGCGCCGCCGCTGTCGGGCGCCAGGCTGAAGGCCGCGCTGCCGGCGCTGGTGGAAGAACATGTGCTGGGCGATCCGGCCGATTGTGCCATGGCGGCCGGCGCCGCCGACGATGAAGGCATGCGCACGGTGGCGGTGGTGCAGCGCGCCTGGCTGGAAGTGCTGGTCAAGGCGCTGCTGGCGCAGGGCGCGCACGCGGTGTCGGCGCTGCCGGCGCAACTGGGACTGCCGTTCCAGCCGGGCGCCGTGTCGGCCGCGCTGCTGCCGGGCGATGCAGGCTTTGAGCTGGTGCTGCGCCAGTCGCAGAACGAGGGCCTGGGCCTGACCTTGCCGGCGCAGCCGCAGGCGGCGCTGCAGACCTTGCGCGCGCTGGCAGGCGAGCAGCCGCTGACGCTATACCTGCCGGCCGACTTGAAGCGGCAGTTCGCGCCGCTGGCGGCCGAGCAGCCGCACCTGACGCTGGAAGACGATCACTGGGCACACTGGGTAGCCGCCGCGCGTGGCGCCGGGCTGGATCTGGCGCCGGCACTGGGCGCCGCCAGCGGCGCTGCGGCGCGCGCCTGGCAGCGCTGGCGCTGGCCAGTGCGGCTGGCGTTGCTGGCGCTGCTGGTCAATGTGGTCGGCATCAATGTCGAATGGCTGCACCTGAAGCGCGACGCCAAGGCGGTCGACCAGTCGATGCGCCAGGTGTTCAAGTCGGTGTATCCGAGCGAGCCGCTGGTGGCGGCGCCGCAGGACCAGATGCGCCGCAATATCCGTCTGGCCAAGAACAACAACGGCCAGTCCGGGCCGGATGAATTTGTCACGCTGAGCGCCTCGTTCGGCGAAGCGCTGGCCACGCTGCAGCGGCGCGACATCATCGCCACGCTGGAATACAAGGACCATGCGCTGCTGGTCAAGATCAAGCCCAATACGGTGGATGGCGCGGCGGTGGCGCAGCTGCGCGGCGCGCTGGCCAGCCGCAAGCTGGAATTGCAGGAGCCGACGCCGGGCAGCTGGCGCATCCAGCCTGCCGGCGCGGGAGGAAAATCATGAGTAAAGCAAAACTGTCGACCCAAGAACTGCGCGCGCGCGCCGACGCCTTCTGGCAGGCCCGCACCGAGCAGGAACGCAAGCTGTTGCGCGTTGGTGGCATCGTGGTCGGTCTGGGCCTGTTCTACGGCCTGCTGGTCGGCCCGGCGCTTGATGGCCGCGCCCAGTTGAACAAGGAGCTGCCGCTGCTGCATCAGCAAGCCGCCGAGATGCAGGTGATGGCGCGCGAAGCGCAGGCGCTGAAAGGCCAGAGCGACATCGCGCCGACGCCGATGTCGCGCGAGACGCTGAACGCCAGCCTGGCGGCGCGCAGCCTCAATCCGCAATCGCTGAACATCACCGGCGACTACGCCAAGCTGCAGTTCAACGGCGTGCAGTACGCCGGCGTGGTGGCCTGGCTGGACGCGATCCGCACCGAAAGCCGCATCAATGTGATTGACGCCAGTTTCACCGCGCAGGATGCGCCGGGCGTGGTCAACGGCGTGCTGACGCTGCGCCAGGGCGGCCGATGAAACGCATCGTGTTATGGTTGCTGGTGATCGCGGCGACGATGGCGCTGACGCTGGCGGTGTTTTTCCCGGCCAGCTGGCTGGGCGCCATTGTCGAGGCGCGCAGCGGCGGCCGTTTGACGCTGGGGGATGCGCAAGGTACGCTGTGGCGCGGTTCGGCCTTTGTCGGCGGCGCGGCTGGCGACAACAGCCCGGTGACGCCGCTGCTGCCGGGGCGCTTCAGCTGGAAGATTTCGCCGCTGGCGCTGCTGGGCATGGTGAACATGGAGCTGGAGAATTCGGAAGCGCTGGCGCAGCCGGTGACTTTCCGTGGCGGCTGGTCGCAATGGCAGCTGAGCCCTTCGGCGCTGCTGCTGCCGGCCGAGGGGCTGGCCGGGCTGGGCGCGCCGCTCAACACGCTGGCGCCGAGCGGCACCATGCGGCTCAGCTGGACCGGGCTGGAACTGGCGCTGGCCAATCGCCAGCTCAGCGTCGATGGCCGCACCACGCTGGAGATGAGCGACATGGCGTCGCGGTTGTCGTCGATCCGGCCGCTGGGCAGTTATGCGCTGGCGCTGGACTGGCACGGCCAGCAGGCGCAATTGACGCTCAGTTCCGTCAAGGGACCGCTGCTGTTGAGCGGCAAGGGCGGTTTGAACAACGGCCGGTTGCAGTTTTCCGGACAGGCCGAAGCAGCACAGGGATACGAGGATACGCTGGCCAATTTGCTGAATTTGCTGGGCCAGCGCAAGCCAGGTAGTGACCGCAACATCATCGCATTAGAGTTCCACTAAGATAAAGTCCGACTATGAAAAAACAGTTCGTGAGCAAACCCAATCTTCCCGCGCTGCGCCGCCTGAGCGCGGGTGCGATGCTGTGCTGCGCGATCAGCGCCGCGCCCACCGCCGCGCTGCTGCTGCCCGCCATCGCCCATGCCGCCAGCGAGGAAGCGGCGCTGAACTTTGTCGGCGCCGATATCGAATCGGTGATCAAGGCGATCGGTCACTACACCAACATCACCTTCGTGATCGATCCGCGCGTGAAAGGCACGCTGACCGTGGTGTCGGAAAAGCCGGTCAGCAAATCGCAGGCTTTCTCGATGCTGACTTCCGCGTTGCGCTTGCAGGGCTTCGCGGTGGTCAGCGGCGACGGCTACGCCAAGGTGGTGCCGGAAGCGGACGCCAAGCTGCAGGCCAGCCCGACCCAGGTCGGCGCCGCGCAAGCGTCGGCCAAGGGCGACCAGATCGTCAGCCAGATTTTCCATCTGAGTTATGAATCGGCGGCCAACGTGGTGACCGTGCTGCGTCCGCTGATTTCGCCGAATAACACCATCAACGCCAACCCTGGCAACAACAGCGTGGTGGTCACCGATTACGCCGACAACGTCAAGCGCCTGGCCAAGATCGTGGCCGCGCTGGACGCGCCGGCCGCCACCGATCTGGATGTGATCCCGGTGCGCTACGCCATCGCTTCCGATCTGGCGGTGATGCTGAACAAGATGCTGGAAGGCGGCGGCGGTGGTGGTGGTGGTGGCTCCGGCAGCACCGATTCCAGCAAGACCAGCGTGCTGGCCGATCCGCGTACCAACTCGCTGATACTGCGCGCGCCGTCGGCCGCGCGCGCCAACCTGGCCAAGTCGCTGATCGCCAAGCTGGATCAGCCGACCCAGGAATTGGGCAATGTGCACGTGGTCTATCTGAAGAACGCCGAAGCGACCAAGCTGGCGCAGACGCTGCGTTCGGTGGTGTCGGGTGAGGTGGCGCAGTCGAATAGCGGCAGCGGCACCAGTTCCCAGAACGGCAGCAACAATAACAATAGCCTGGGCAGCAGCTCCAACAGCTCCAGCAGCAGCTCGTCGAGCAGCAGCAGCTCCGGCCCGAGCAGCTCCCTGCTGAGCAACTCCAACAGCTCGCAGCAGAACAGCGGCAGTGGCGGCGGCAGCTCGGCAGGTTTCATCCAGGCCGACGCCACCACCAACACCCTGATCATCACCGCGCCGGAATCGGTGTACCGCAACCTGCGCGCCGTGATCGACCAGCTGGACGTGCGCCGCGCCCAGGTCTACATCGAATCGCTGATCGTCGAAGTCACTTCCGACAAGACCTCGGAATTCGGCGTGCAGTGGGTAGGCGCCACCGGCAATTCGAACAGCTCGACGCGGGTCGGCGTGCTGCAATCGTTCACCACCGGCGGCACCTCCAACTCGCTGACCGGCATTTACAGCGGCGCCGGCTCGGTCTTGCCGAGCAATGGCCTGTCGTTCGGCCTGTTCAACAGCAGCGGTCTGGGCTTCCTGGCGCACTCGCTGGAATCGGACTCCAACGCCAACATCCTGTCGACGCCTAACCTGATCACGCTGGACAACGAACTGGCCACCATCAAGGTCGGCCAGAACGTGCCGATCCTGACCGGTTCGTACACCACCTCGTCGTCGACCTCCAGCAATCCATTCCAGACCATCGAGCGTAAGGACGTCGGCCTGACGCTGAAAGTGCGGCCGCAGATTTCCGAAGGCGGCACCATCAGGCTGGCGATCTACCACGAGACCTCCAGCGTCGACAGCTCGACCCTGACCGACGCCAACGGCATCACCATCAACAGCCGCGTGATCGAAAATAACATCGTGGCCGACGATGGCCAGATCATCGTGCTGGGCGGCCTGATGTCGGACACCGGCGGCGACGGCACCGACAAGGTGCACGGCCTGGGCGATCTGCCGATCATCGGCAATCTGTTCAAATACCAGAGCCGCACCCGCGCCAAGACCAATCTGATGGTGTTCCTGCGGCCGGTGATCGTGCGCAGCAAAGAGCAGAGCGCCAGCCTGTCCACCGACCGTTACGACTACATGCGCTCGCAGCAGAGCAATGTGGTGACGCCGCAGACCGGCCTGGTGAACGATCTGGGGCAGCCGATGCTGCCGGAAATGCAGAACGGTAAACCAGTCAGCGGCGGCGTGCTGGCGCAACCGCCGGCACAGATCCCGGCGCCGCTGCGCAACCCTGGCGCGGCCGAGAACGTGCAGCCGCAACCAGTGCAGCAGTGATATGAGTAACTTGCTCCCTTACGCCTTCGCGCGCGACTTCGTGGTGCTGGCCCAGACCAGCGACACGGCGGAAAACACCGTCGATGTGCTGGTGTGCGGCGCCACCGCGCCGGCCGCCATCGCCGAGGTGTCGCGCCGTTTCGGCCGCATCCAGCTGAAGCAGATGACGCGCGCCGAAATGGATACCGCGATCGCCGCCGCCTACGCCAGCTCGGGCGGCAACGCCTCGATGGTGGCGGAGGAATTCGACGCCGACCTCGATCTGACCAAGCTGCTGCAGGACGTGCCGGCGATCGAAGACTTGCTGGAATCGTCCGACGACGCGCCGGTGATCCGCATGATCAACGCGCTGCTGACGCAGGCGCTGCGCGACAGCGCGTCCGACATCCACATCGAACCGTTCGAGCAGACCTCGGTGGTGCGCTTCCGCGTCGACGGTACGCTGCGCGACATCGTCCGTCCGCGCAAGGCGATTCACGGTTCGCTGATCTCGCGTATCAAGATCATGGCGCAGCTGGACATCGCGGAAAAGCGCCTGCCGCAGGATGGCCGTATCACGCTGCGCATCGGCGGCAAGCCGGTTGACGTGCGGGTGTCGACGCTGCCGACCGGCCACGGCGAACGCGCGGTATTGCGTCTGCTGGACAAGGAAGCCGGCCGCCTCGATCTGAATCACCTCGGCATGAGCGAAATCATGCTGCCGAAGTTCGACGCCATGATCAACCAGCCGCACGGCATCGTGCTGGTGACCGGCCCTACCGGCTCCGGTAAAACCACCACGCTGTATGCCGCGCTGTCGCTGCTGAACGCCACCACCACCAACATCATGACGGTGGAAGACCCGATCGAGTACGACCTGCCGGGCGTTGGCCAGACCCAGGTCAACCCGCGCATCGAGATGACCTTCGCCAAGGCGCTGCGCGCGATTCTGCGGCAAGACCCGGACGTCATCATGATCGGCGAGATTCGCGACCTGGAAACCGCGCAGATCGCGGTGCAGGCATCGCTGACCGGCCACTTGGTGCTGGCCACGCTGCACACCAACGACGCCGCCGCCGCCGTCACCCGTCTGCTGGACATGGGCATCGAACCGTTCCTGCTGTCGTCCACGCTGCTCGGCGTGCTGGCGCAGCGGCTGGTGCGCAAGCTGTGCCCGAGCTGCAAAACCTTCGATGGAAAACTGTGGCACGCGGTCGGCTGCGACCATTGCGGTCATAGCGGCTATCAGGGCCGGGTCGGCGTCTACGAATTCCTGGAGACCACCGAACATATCCGCGCGCAGATTCACAACCGCGCCTCGGAAGCCGAGATCAAGACCACCGCTGTCGGCGATGGCATGCAGACCATGCGCGAGGATGGCGAACGTTGGCTGGCTAGCGGCGTCACCACCCAGGCCGAACTGATGCGCGTCACCAAGGACTAAGGCATGCCCGCATTTCGTTATGAAGCCGTCGATGCCGGCGGCGCCAGCAAAAAAGGCGTTCTCAATTCGGACAGCGCCCGTTCCGCGCGCGCCGAGCTGCGTTCGCAGGGACTGGTGCCGCTCAAGGTCGACCAGATCGCGGCGCAGGTGGATGCCGCCGGCAGGGCGCGCAGCCGTGGCTTTGGCGAACGCCTGAGCGCCAATGAGCTGGCGCTGTTCACGCGTCAGCTGGCCAGTCTGCTGGAAGCCGGGCTGCCGCTGGAGCAGGCGTTCACCGCGCTGCTGGAACAGGCCGAGCGTCCGTATCTGCGCGACCTGATCGCCTCGGTGCGCTCGGAAGTGATCGGCGGCGATTCGCTGTCCGCTGTGCTGGGCCGCCATCCGCGCGACTTCGCTGAAATCTACCGCGCGCTGGTGGCGTCCGGTGAACAGATTGGCCAGCTGTCGCGGGTGCTGTCACGCCTGGCCGACTACATCGAGCGCCGCAACGCGCTGGTGCAAAAGGTGCGGCTGGCGTTCACCTATCCGGCCATCGTCACGGTGGTGGCGTTTTCGATCGTGATCTTCCTGCTGACCTATGTGGTGCCGCAAATCGTGTCGGTGTTCGCCAATACCAAACAGAAGCTGCCGTTCCTGACCTTGCTGATGCTGGCGGTGTCCGAATTCGTGCGCAACTACGGCATTGTGGTGGCGATCGCGCTGGTCGGCGCCTGGTTCGGCTGGCGGCGCGCGCTGCAAAACATCGCGCTGAAACGGCGCTGGCACACCTGGTTGCTGACCGCGCCGCTGTACGGCAAATTTGAACGCAGCCTGAATACCTCGCGCTTCGCCAGCACGCTGGCGATCACCACCGGTTCCGGCGTGCCGATTTTGCGCGCGCTGGAAACCAGCCGCGATACCCTCAACAACGTCGCCATGCAGGAGCTGGTGGAAGAGGCCAGCGACGCGGTGCGCGAAGGCGTTAGCCTGGCGCGCGCGCTGTCGGCGCAGAAGCACTTCCCGCCGATGCTGATCCACATGATACGCGCCGGTGAAATCACCGGCGAACTGCCGGCCATGCTGGACCGCGCCGCCACCGCGCAGGAAGCGGATCTGGAACGGCGCACGCTGACCATCGCCGGCCTGCTGGAGCCGGCGCTGATCCTGGCCATGGGCGTGGTGGTGCTGCTGATCGTGTTGGCGGTGCTGATGCCTATTATCGAAATCAATCAGCTGGTACGCTGATAACAAGGACACCATGAAGCGTTTGCCCTTAATCGTTACTGTTCTCGCCGTGGTGCTGCTGTCCGCATCGCTGGCTTACTGGGGACTGCAGTTGTTCAAGCCGCAGCAGCGCGCGATCGCCGCACCGCCGCCACCGCCGCCGATGGGCGTCAACCTGGATGCCGCCAAGGGGCTGTTCGGCGGCCAGGTGACGGTGGCCGCGGTCAGCAACTACCAGCTGAAAGGCGTGGTGGCGGCGCAGGGTGAGGACAGCGCCGCCATCATCGCGGTCGACAACAAGCCGGCGGTGGCGCTGGCGGTCGGCAAGGAGATCGCGCCGGGCGTGATCGTCAAGGAAGTGCATCCGCGCCATGTGCTGCTGTCCGAGGGCGGCGTGATCAAGCGGGTCGATCTGCCGAGCGATGCCGGCGTGTCGAGCGGACCAGCGGGTGGCGTGCAGGCACCGGTGGCGCCGAGCGCACCGCAGGTGCAGCCGCAACCACCTGCGCCGCAACAGCCGCCGGTGACGCAAATGCCGGCGCCGGTGCAGGGACTGCAGCCGCCGTCGCAGCAGCCGAACGCGCAGACTTCGGGACAACGTCCGATCGCCCCGATGGGCATTCCACCCATCCCCACCAACAACCAGTAGGGTTAGGCCATGGCTTATATCCGCTCCCTGGCCGCAGCTATATGCTGCGGCTTTTTCTTGTCCATCGCCTGGGCCGCGCCGCCGCAGGCCAATGCCACCTCGGTGGCGCCGGATGCCAGCATCAAGCCGCGACCGAAGATCGCGCTGGTGCTGTCGGGCGGCGGCGCGCGTGGCTTCGCCCACATCGGCGTGCTGCGCGCGCTGCAGGAATTGCGGGTGCCGGTCGACTTCGTGGTCGGCACCAGCATGGGCAGCGTGGTGGGCGGCGCTTATGCGGCCGGCACCTCGGTCGATCAGCTGGAGCAGCTGGTGCGCCGCACCGACTGGAACGCGGTGGTGGCCGACCGGCCGCCGCGCGATGAACTGTTCTATCGTCGCCGTGAAGAAGACCTGCTGCTGCCGTCGCGGATTGAATTCGGCGTGCACTCGGACGGCGTGTCGCTGCCGCCGGCCGCCGCCGGCAACGAGGCGCTGGAACTGGCGCTGACCAGCGTGCTGCCGGCCGGCGCGCGCGACAAGCCGGCCAATTTGCTGCAGCTGCCGTTCCGCTCCGTGGCCTCGGACCTGGTGACCGGCGAACTGGTGGAACTGAGCGACGCCCCGCTGTTCCTGGCGATGCGTGCCTCGCTGGCGGTGCCGGGCGTGTTCGCGCCGGTGCGCGTCAACGAACGGTTGCTGGTCGATGGTGGCCTGGTGCGCAATCTGCCGGTCGACGTGGCGCGTGAGATGGGGGCGGACATCATCATCGCCGTCAACGTCGGCACGCCGCTGGCGCCGGAGAAGGAACTGGTCAGCGCGGTCAGCGTGGCGCAGCAGATGCTGCAAATTCTGACCGAACAAAACGTCCAGCGCTCGCTGCGCGAGCTGCGTCCCAACGACGTGCTGCTGCAGCCGAATCTGGGCGGCATCGGCTTCCTCGACTTCGGCCGCTACGACCGCGCGATGAAAGAGGGCGAGGCGGCGGTGCGCGCCATGAGCGACAAACTGGTCAAGCTGGCCTTGCCGGAAGCGCAGTACGCGGCGTATGAAACCAAACGCCTGTCGGCGCCGGTGTCGATCGACCAGTCGGTGCAACTGGCCAAGCTGGAAGTGGCGCCGAGCGGGCGCATCAATCCGAAAGAACTGGAAGTCCAGACCGGGCTCAAAGTCGGCCAGATGGTCACCAGCGAAGAAGCCAACCGGGCCGGCAACCTGCTGTTCGGTCGCGGCGACCTGGCGCGGGTGGAAACCGAAGTGCGCGACGACCAGAACGGCCGCAGTGTGCTGATCAAACCGACCGAGGCCGATTGGGCGCACAGCCGCCTGCGCGTCGGGCTGGAACTGAGCAGCGATTTCAGCGACAACAACGCCTTCGAACTGAAGGTGATGCACGTGCTGTCCTCGCTCAACGACTGGGGCGCCGAACTGCGCACCATCGGCTACGTCGGCACCGAGCGTTTGCTGGGCACACAGTGGTGGCAGCCGCTGGGCGCCGGTTCGCAGTGGTATGTGGCGCCGTCGCTGGAATACGGCTCGGGCGCCAACGACATCTTCAGCTCCAGCGGCTTCCGCCAATCGCGTTACGCCTACAACTACAGCGCCGCCACCATGGCGGTGGGGCGGCAGTTCGGGCGCTGGGGCGACCTGCGCTACTCGGTCGAGCGGCAGAACGCCAACTCGCACCCATCGATACCGGAAGACCTGACCAAGAGCTACACGTCGCAGACCTTGCAGACGCTGAGCTTCAATATCGACACGCTGGATACCATCGCCTTCCCGACCCGTGGCACCCTGTTCAGCCTGGAGTGGCAGCGCGCGCTGCACAAGCCCGGTGAAACCGCGCCGGTGCCGGCCAAGCAGCAGATCAAAGGCATGGAAGCCTTCCATACCGGGCGCTGGGCCGGACACGTGTATGCCGAATGGGCGCGCAGCGAAGGCGGCGCCACCGACAACAACCTGGGCGGCTTCCTGCGGCTATCCGGCACCACGCCGGACTCGATTGTAGGCAGCCGCACAGTGCTGGGGCGGGTGGTGATGGCGCGCAGCATCGGCGCCATGCCAGCCGCCTTGGGTGGCGACGTCCGCCTGGGCTTTTCGCTGGAAGCCGGCGGCGCCTACAGCCCGAGCGACCCGCTGCGCTGGGGTAAGCTGAAAAATGCCGCCAGCGGCTTCGTCGCGGTCGACACCCGCTTCGGCCCCTTATACTTCGGCGCCGGCACCACCAAAGCCGGCAACAGCAGCGCCTACCTCTTCCTCGGCCCGATCTGGTAAAACTCCCCGGAGTTGGCTTTCCATTTGCGCGAAGGGTAGTCGATGGTGATGGTGTGCTGGCCTAGGCCGCCAAGGCCGATGACGCCGGCCAGCGGCGTGCCGATGTCCACGGCGCGCATGCAATGGCCGAGTACCCCATCGCGGAACGTGGTGCCGCCGACGCGCAGCGTGGCGGTGAAACGGCTGATTTCACAGCCGGTCTGTTGGCCAAAGCTGGGGGCGCTGAACGCGGTGCCGCTGTCGGTGCGCAGCGCTTCGTACAGCGAACGCTGAAAGGGGACGAATGTGAACAGCGCCGCGCCGGTGTCGAACATCGCCGCTTGCGGGCCATCGGACAGCAGGATCGGTATGACGATATGGCCGCCGTCCCAGCCTGCCTGGTGCACGTAGGTGAAATCGGTGGCGTCGCTGTCTTCGCGCAGCAGCGCGTCGTCGGTGTAGGCGAAGCGATCCTGCTTCAGGTCCAGCACGATGCTGCCGTGTTCAAAAAACGCGTTTCCAACGGTGCCGGCGCGGCCACATTCGATGATCTGCGGCGCGGTGGAGGTGATGGTGTGGCCGCCGATTTCGATGCTGATCTGGCGCGTGCGCGGGTGGTGCCCGGTCGGGACGAAGGCGGCGTTGGCGCCGGTGTCCAGCTGTACCAGGCAGGGGGCGCCGTCGATCCGGGCCGGAATCAGCGCGGCGGCGCGCGGAAAGTCTTGGTCGCCGATGCGGAAGCTTTGCCAGGTGATGTGCTGCCATGCCGGTTCGGCGTGCGCCAGCATTGTCAGCAACAGCAGGGAACAACCGCAGGCGCGCCGTTTCATCGTTATTTGGTGGCGATGCGGCGGATGATTTCGTACACCGCGATCACCAACGCCAGCACCGGGAAGGCGTTGGTGATGAAGTTGGGGATTTCGTCGATATGCACCACCCGTTCCAGGATGGTGTAGCCGGTCAGCAGGATGAACACGGTGGCCAGCAGCCACTGCTTCTGCACGGTGAAGATGCCGGCCGCCGTGACGGTGCCGGCCAGGCTGATGATGGTGTCGATTTTCATGCGCGCTATTTTAATGGAGCGGCGCGCCGCAAGGCGGTAAAGGCGGCAAATTCCCACGAGCGGAATCCAACCAGCAAGGTGAAGCCGTCGCGCTCGTGCGGCAGCAGCCGGCGGTCGCTCTGGTGCAGCCGCGCCAGCTCGCCGGCCAGCTGCTGGATGCGCGATACCAGCTCCTGCGCGCTCGGCTGCGACAGCCGCGCCGGCAGGCACAGCAAGGTCTCGCCGGCGGCGTTGAAGCTGCCGCCAAAATAATCGTCCACCACGTGTTCGCGGAAGAATTGCTGCACCGGGCCATCCGGCAACCAGCGGAAGGCGTTGGAGACGCGCAGCCGGTAGCGGTTCAGCGGCTTCAGTTCGATCAAGCCCAGCCGATCCAGCTCGGCCAGCAGGACGATGCACTCCGGTTCGGTCAGGTCGTAGGTTTCCAGCACCTGTTCCAGCGTCCAGTGACCCAGGCAGCAGATCGCCATCAGCAGCAGGTTGGGATTGGACAGCAGCGATTTTTCCTGCGGCAGGGTCAGGCAATCGGCTTGCGGCGTGGCGTCGGCGGCGCCACGCAAGACATCTTCCAGCGGCACACCGGCGGCCTTGCAGATCTGCGCCAGCCGCGACAGCGACATGTCTTGCTGGCCAAACATGCGCTTGACGCTGGACTCGCTCATCGAGATGCGCTCGGCCAGCACTTTGTAGGTGACGCCCGCCGCCCGCATCTGGGTCCGCAGCACTTGCAGCAGCAATTCCGGTGAACTCATATCTTGCCTTAGTAAAAAAACAAAAGGTATCGTAGCACGCTACCCGCCGTTCTGAAAACCAGCCTTCGGAATAATTAATTAGTACATCAGCTTGAGGTGCCGCAAACTGGCTGCGTTGCTCCTCGTAGAAGCAGCAACACCAGGCATCAAACTCCGAGTAAAGGTTGTCATGAACAAATCATTGGGCTGGCTGCTGCTGTTGATCGCAGGCGCCGCGCGGGCCGAGGAACCTTCCATCTATTCGCTGGGCGCCGATCTGGGCCTGAACACCCGCTACAAGCTGAAATGCTGGTCCGGCATCGGCTGCGATCAGCGCGCCGAGCGTGGCTTGCGACTGTACACCGCTTATACGCTGGGTAGCAATCAGTTGCTGGGGCTGCGCAATTCCAACGCGCTGGAGCTCAGCGCCTTCGACTTCGGCAATGTGACCAGCGTGGTGCAGACCGCAGCCGATGGCGGCCATCTGCCGGGCAAGAGCAAGGTGGTGGGCGCGTCGCTCAATTATGTGTCGGGCTTGCAGCTGAGCGAGCGGCTGGCGTTGACCACCAAGGCTGGCGTCAGCTTTGCGCGCAGCACGGTGCAGTACGCGGATGCATTTGACCTGTCGAATTACGGCGCCGTGGGCACGACGCGCAGCAATCGCGTTGGCCTGGATTACGGTCTGGGCTTTGCCTACGCGCTGGACAAGAACTGGTCGCTGCATGGCGACTGGCTGCGGGTGCCGATCAAGCTCGGCACTTATGACAAGACCCATGTCGACATGTATTCGATCGGCCTGGGCTACCGTTTCTAATCGGAGGGAAAACAATGAAATTACTGGGATTGGGTTTATTGGCCGTTTGCCTCAGCGCCGGCGCCAGCGAGCCGTGGTATGTGGGTGCCGATGTCGGCATCGCCGGCAATTACACTCAGCAGGGCGGCAATAACGGCCGCATCTATATGGGCTATGAAGTGGTGCCCGGACAGGCAGTGGAGGTGCAGCTGTATCAGTTCAATCTGCGCCGTATCGAAAATATTTATGGCTATACCTACCAGGACACCATCCGCGCCAAGGGTGGGGCGGTGGCTTGGGCCAGCGCGTGGCCGCTCACCGACAAGATCGACCTGAACAGCAGGCTCGGCGTCAGCTATACCGAGACTCGTGTGCGGCCACAAGGTAATGGCGTAGATCAGTTCTATACCAGGGTTGGGCCGCTGGCCAGCGTGGGCGCATCGTATGCGCTGACCGAAAACATCAAGCTGCGTTCGGATGTGAGCTACACCCAACTGCAGACCGGTTACCACGATAATCTAGACCATACGGTGCTGAGCGCCGGTCTGGCCTATAAGTTCTGACGCTGGCTTTACTGCTCGTCGAGATTGAGCTTGGGATTGATCCTGGCGAGCAGCTGTTTGGCGGCGTGTCGGTCGTTGGCCTGCGGTTTGGCATGCGGACCGGCACCGCCGGCCCGCTGTTTGGCCGCCAAGGCCACCGGGTTGCGCGGCGCTTTCTGCGATGGCTCGATGCGCATCGTCATCTTTTGCCGGGTTGCCAGTGCCTTGTTTGCCATTGCCTTAGTCCTTACAGCACGTAGCGCGACAGGTCTTCGTTGACCGCCAGCGCATCCAGCCGCGCGTTGACATAAGCGGCGTCAACCGTGATGGTCTTGCCGCTGTCTTCGCTGGCGGTGAACGACAATTCTTCCAGCAGCTTTTCCATCACCGTGTACAGCCGGCGCGCGCCGATGTTTTCGGTGCGCTCGTTGACCGAATAGGCGATCTCGGCCAGGCGGGTGATGCCTTCCGGCGCGAACTCCAGCTGCACGCTTTCGGTCGCCAGCAGCGCTTCGTACTGCTTGGTCAGGCAGGCGTCGGTGCTGGTCAGGATGCGCTCGAAATCGGCGATCGACAACGACTCCAGTTCGACCCGGATCGGGAAGCGACCCTGCAGCTCGGGGATCAGGTCCGACGGTTTGGCCAGGTGGAAGGCGCCCGAGGCGATGAACAGGATGTGGTCGGTCTTGATCATGCCGTACTTGGTGTTGACGGTGGTGCCCTCGACCAGCGGCAGCAAATCGCGCTGCACGCCGGCGCGCGACACATCGGCGCCGCCGACTTCCGAACGCGACGCGATCTTGTCGATCTCGTCCAGGAACACGATGCCGTTTTGCTCGACGTTCTGGATCGCCTTCTGCTTCATCTCGTCTTCATTGACCAGTTTGGCGGCTTCCTCGTCCAGCAGCACCTTCATGGCTTCCTTGATCTTGACCTTGCGCGCTTTCTTGCGCTGGGCGCCGATGCCGGAGAACATCGACTTGATCTGCTCGGTCATTTCTTCCATGCCGGGCGGCGCCATGATTTCCATTTGCGGGCCGGTCTCGGCCAGTTCGATTTCGATTTCCTTGTCATCCAGCTCGCCCTGACGCAGACGCTTGCGGAAGGTCTGGCGGGTGCTGTCGTCCTTGGTCGGCTCGGCCGCCGATTGGGTGAAGCCGAAATCGCGCGCCGGTGGCAGCAGGATGTCCAGCACGCGGTCTTCGGCCGCGTCCTCGGCGCGCGCGCGCACCTTGGCCATCTCGGCCTGGCGGGTCTGCTTGACGCCAATGTCGATCAGGTCGCGGATGATGGTGTCGACGTCACGGCCGACGTAGCCGACTTCGGTAAACTTGGTGGCCTCGATCTTGATGAAGGGCGCATCGGCCAGCTTGGCCAGGCGGCGCGCGATCTCAGTCTTGCCGACGCCGGTCGGGCCGATCATCAGAATGTTTTTCGGCGTGATTTCATGGCGCAGCGGTTCCTCGACTTGCTGACGCCGCCAGCGGTTGCGCAAGGCGATGGCCACCGCCTTCTTGGCCTTGCCCTGGCCAACCACGTGTTTGTCGAGTTCGCCGACGATTTCCTGTGGGGTCATGTTCATGCTGGATCCAGTGTTTCAATGATGTGGTTCAGATTGGTGTAGATGCACAGCTCACCGGCGATGGTCAGTGATTTTTTGACGACTTCCGCCGGCGACAGTTCCGTGTTCTCTACCAGTGCCTTGGCGGCCGATTGCGCGTAGGTGCCGCCTGAGCCGATGGCGCCGACGCCATCTTCCGGCTCCAGCACGTCGCCGTTGCCGGTGATCACCAGCGTCGACTCGGCGTCGGCCACCAGCAGCATCGCTTCCAGACGGCGCAGCACGCGGTCGGTGCGCCAGTCCTTGGCCAGCTCCACCGAGGCGCGCAGCAGGTTGCCCTGGTGTTTCTCCAGCTTGCCTTCGAAGCGGTCGAGCAGGGTGAAGGCGTCGGCGGTGCCGCCGGCGAAGCCGACCAGGACCTTGCCCTGATACACCTTGCGCACCTTGCGGGCCGTGCCCTTCATGACGATATTGCCCAGCGTAACCTGGCCGTCGCCGCCCAGCGCGACCTGCTTGCCGCGACGCACGCACAGGATGGTGGTGCCGTGAAATTGTTCCATAGTTACCTCAAAGTAATGATGCAGACTGCGTCAAAACAGAAAAGTGGGGCCGGGAACCGAAATTGCAAGTTAGTACTTATGGGGATAGATGCGCGCCAACGAAGCGTAACCCAGCAATCTTAACAGCGCCGTGACCAGATGGTTCACGTCGCGGAAGGCGATTTTGCGGCCCGCCTCGAAGCCGGCCAGCACGCCGTGCAACTGCAGCGCGCAGGCATAGTCGATGCGCGTCAGGCGCGAGCAGTCGAACACCAGCGCCGGATATTCGTCAGCATACTGCTGTATTGCCGGTAGTAAAGCGCCGAGTTGGTTTTCTATGATCGGCGGCAACATGAAGCGGTCAGGCGAGGCCGATACGTGTTGCGCCGGCGCCATCGCCACCTTGTGCGGCGGCGTGAATGAGGGCGGCGAGACTTCAAACGTCACGCAGTAATCCATGGCGGTGTGCTCGAATTCGCGTTCGCGGTTTTGCAATTGCAGTAATTCCAGCAACAGTAGCCAGGGCGCTTCGCCATCGTCGCGGCGCCCCACCGCGATGCCGTCGCGCAGCCGGGTCGCCAGCGCCGGTGCGCCGACCAGGATCAGTTCGCGCTGCTGAGCCTGCAGTTGGCGCAGCGCGTCCAGCAGCAGCGCGCAGCCGTCGGCCGCGATGTCAGTGACGCGGCTGAATTCCAGCCGCAGCACCGGATTGTCGACCGCCAGCTGGCGCAGCCGTTCCAACTGCGGCGCGATATGCTGGTCCAGCGCGCCGGCCAGGGCGGCGGTCGGCGTCAGGCCGGCCCAGTCGGGCGAGGCGGCCGCCAGCGCGGCCGGCGCGTTCCATGGCGGCGGCGAGGTTTCAAAGGTGCTGGCGTAATCGATCGACAGGTTGTCGAAGGCGGCTTGCTGGCCGCTCACCTGGTACAGGTCGAACAACATCCACCAGGTGGTGCGGTCGCTATTGAGGCGGTTGGCCTCGGCCACCGCTGCCGCCAACATGGCTTGCGCCACCGCTTGCTGACCGTTGGCATAGAGGATGGCGATTTCTTCCACCACCGGCGCGCTGTCGTCGGCCGTCACCACCGGCAAGGCCTCGTCGTCCAGCAGCAGGGTGGTGGGGAAGTCGCCCAGGTCATCGTCGTTGCTGGCAGCGCTGGTCGCGGCCGTAGCCGGGCGGGGCGGGCGTTGGCTGCCCCAGGCTGGCTCCGGCTGGTTGAAGATGTCGGCTTCCATCGCCGATTCAATCGCGTCTATCTTCATCGCGGTGGCGCGCGCGATCTCGCGCTGGCGCGCCGCCTGCTGCTGACGCTCCACCTCGCTATTGGCGGCCAGCCGCGCCGCTTCGTCGTCGGTGAGCGGTGGCAGCGTGTCGGCCTTCTTGAAGATAGAGAACAATCCCATAGCAGCCTAGTGTAGCCGGAAGCGGTGTTTTTGCCCCATTACGTATCGGATGGGTAAGGAAAATTTACGTAAAAAAAGCACGCGGGGTCAGGCGCGTGCTTGTTTGGGCGGGGCGGGATTAGTCGCCGTACAACTTCTGCTTCAGTTCGCGGCGCTGCTGGGCTTCCAGCGACAGCGTGGCGGTTGGACGGGCGATCAGGCGCGGAATGCCGATCGGCTCGCCGGTTTCCTCGCACCAGCCATAGTCACCTTCGTCGATGGCGACGATGGATTGCTGCACTTTCTTCAGCAGTTTGCGCTCGCGGTCACGGGTGCGCAGTTCCAGTGCGTGCTCTTCCTCGATGGTGGCGCGGTCGGCCGGGTCCGGCACCAGCACGGTTTCGCGCAGGTGTTCGGTGGTTTCGCCGGCGTTTTTCAGCAGTTCTTTTTCCAGGGCTTGCAGCTTGGCCTTGAAGAACGCCATTTGCGCGGGATTCATATAGTCCTTGTCATCCATCTTCAGAATTTCTTCTTCGGTCAGGATGCGCTCGGCTGCGGGGGTCGATTTATTAGTTTTGGTCATAACTTCGCTTACCTTCGATACGACAGAGTTTTCACATTAATCAGCCCGGGTTTTGTGGCTTTTTAGCCATCCCCACAAAACCCGGATAGTTTATACCAGACATTGTTCTAAACCGCTAATAAAGATGTCTTTGGGCAGATTTTTACCAATAAATACCATTTTGCTGCCACGAACGTCGTTTTCCCCCCATTTGGCGCCCAGATCGCTACCCATGATCTGGTGCACGCCCTGGAACACTACCTTGCGATCAGCGTCCTGCATGAACAATACGCCTTTGTAGCGCAGCATGCGAGGGCCGTACACATTGATCAGACCGCCGAGGAACTCGTCCAGCTTGGCGGTGTCGAACGGGCGGTTGCTTTTGAACACGAAGGCGGCGATGTCGTCGGTGTGATGGCTGTGGTGGTGGTCGTGGTGATCGCAATGCTCACCATGTTCGTGGTCGTGCTCGTGGTGATGGTGGCCGCAGTGCTCGTCGTGGACGTGGCCTTCGTCGTGGGTCTGTTCGGTCAGCAGGAAGTCCGGGTCCAGCTCCAGCTTGTCGTTGAGGTTGAAGCCTTTCAGGTCCAGCACTTCGGCGATCGGGGCGCGGCCGAAGTCGGACTTGCTGATCGGCGCGCGCGGGTTGATGCGGTTCAGGCGGGCGGTCAGCGCGGCCACTTGTTCTGCGCTGACCAGGTCGGTCTTGGACAGCAGGATCTTGTCGGCAAAGCCGACCTGGCGCTGGGCTTCCTCGTGTTGGTCGAGCTGGTCCATGGCGTGGCGGGCATCCACCACGGTGACCACCGCGTCCAGCATGTAGTTAGCGCCCACTTCTTCGTCAACGAAGAAGGTCTGCGCCACCGGGCCGGGATTGGCCAGGCCGGTGGTCTCGATCACCACGCGGTCGAACTGGATTTCGCCGGCCTCGCGCTTTTGCGCCAGGCTGCCCAGCGCCAGGATCAGGTCGCCGCGCACGGTGCAGCAGATGCAGCCATTGTTCATTTCCACGATTTGCTCGCGGCTTTCCTGCACCAGGATTTCATTGTCGATGTTTTCCTGGCCGAACTCGTTTTCAATGACGGCGATGCGCATGCCGTGATCTTCCTGCAGGATGCGGTTGAGCAAAGTCGTCTTGCCAGCGCCCAGGAAGCCGGTAAGGATGGTGGTGGGAATCATAGCCATGTGCGTCTGCCGTAGTGTTAAGGGGGAACCCTATATGGGGTTCAAATGCGTAAATGCAATCGGGCGATTATGCCGGAATTTTTCCGGCACCTGCAATTCGTCCGATTGAGCAATCTCAGTACCGCCGCGCTACTTCAGTTTAGCGCGGGGGTGGGCCTTGTCGTAGACCTCGGCCAGATGCTGGAAATCCAGCGCGGTGTAGACCTGGGTCGAGGCGATGCTGGCGTGACCCAGCATGTCCTGCACCGCGCGCAGGTCGCCCGATGATTGCAGCACATGCGAGGCGAACGAGTGGCGCAGCATGTGCGGATGGACGTGCACCGGCGCGCCGTGCGTCAGCGCGTGCTGCTGCAGCCGTTGCTGGATCACGCGCGGCGACACCCTGGTGCCGCGCTGGCTGAGGAACAGGGCGTCGCTGCCGTCGCTGGGCGCGGGTCGCACCGCCAGCCAGGCGTGCAGCGCGTCCATGGCGGCGCCGCCGACCGGCACCGTGCGCCGCTTGTTGCCCTTGCCGGTGACGATGACTTCGCGGTTGTCCAGCTCGACCCAGCCGGGACTGGTCTTGGCCGGCGTGCGGTCCAGGCTGGCCAGCTCGGACACCCGCAGGCCGCTGGAATACAGCAGTTCGAACATGGCGCGGTTGCACAGCTCGGCCGGCTCGGGCGTGGCGCCGGCCGTTGGCCGCGCTGGCGCCACCAGTTGCACCGCGTCATCCACCGACAGCGCGCGCGGCAGCGTTTTGGCGCGTTTTGGCGGGCGCACGCCCTGCACTGGATTGGCGGCCAGCGGCATCTGCTCGCTGAGCCAGTTGAAATAGCCGCGCCAGCTGGACAGCTTGCGGGCGATCGAACGCGGATCGAGTTGCTGCGCGTGCAGCTTGGCGGTGTAGCGGCGGATCGCGTGCTGGTCGAGCTGCGGCCAGGCGGTGTCAGCGCTCAGCGCGGCCAGTTCCTGCAGGTCGCGCGCGTAGGCGGCCACGGTGTGCGGCGACAGCTGGCGCGCGCCGCGCACATGGGTCAGGTAAGCGTCGATCCAGGCCAGCTTGCTGTCTGGAGCGGCGCTCATGGCGTCGGCGCTCAGGCCAGCAGCCAGGCCAGCGCGGTGCTGGCGGTTTCGCCGATGTGGACCAGGAAGTCGGTCGCCATCAGCGAGGTGAAGCGCGTGGCATCCTGCGAACCCATGATCAGCAGGCCGAAGGCTTGCTTGTCGCCCGGCTTGCGCAGCGGGATGATGACGGTGGACACCACGGCCGACGCATCGTCCAGCCAGCGCACCGCTTCAAAGTCCTTGTTGGCGCCGCAGTACGGGGCCAGCAGGCTGTTGGCGAAGATGCGGGCATCTTCCGACACGCCTTTGACGAACCACTCGTCGCTGTAATCCGGCGCCGCGCCCCAGATGCGCAGGGTGACTTGCGGCACCTCGAACGCGCTCTTCAGGCCGCTGGTGACGGCGTGCGGCATCGAGCCCACGTCTTCCGATTGCAGCAGGATCTGGGTCCAGCGGTGGAACTTGTTGGCGATGGCTTCGTTTTCCGAGGCCAGGCGCATCAGGTTGCTCATGCGCAGTTCCAGCGCTTTGTATTTGTCGCGCAACACTTCCATCTGGCGTTCCTGCAGCGACACGGCGCGGCCGGTCAGCGGGCTGGACAGCTTGATTTCACCCAGCAAGTCAGCGTGCTCTTCGAAGAACTGTGGGTGGTCGGTCAGGTATTGCGCTACGAGCGTGGAATCCAGTGGGGCGGTCATTGAGGTCGTGTCTATGCGAGGTTGGTGTGCAATTTTAAACGAAAAAAAACGGACATGGTGACACCATGTCCGTGATCCCCTAACTCACACGGGCAGTTCTGGGCGACTGCTCAATTCAGAAGTTGTGGTGAATGCCGAGACTGTAGTAATTGAAGGTGGTGGCCGGCGTGATTTTCTTGCGCGTGCCATCCACGTACAGATAGGTGCGTGGCGACAGATTGTAGTCGTAGCCCAGCGAGAATTGCTTGGTCTTGGCGATGGTCGGGCTGTTGAGCACATTGTCCGGCGTCTTCTGGCCGAAGCCGGCGCGCCACATGCCGAGGCCGACGTTCCAGTTGGCGCCGATCATCCAGGCTTTGGTGACCGGGTTGATGGGCAGGCTGTAGTCCTGATTCTGGCGCTGGTAGGTGGCCATCAGCTTGAGCTCGCTGATCGGTTTGTACGAGGTGCCCACCGACCACAGCTTGGTGGCCACGGCGTTGCGCTCGGCCGCCAGGTAGGCCGCGAACGGGCCCTGGGTGGCGGTGGCGGATACCGAGTACGGATACTTGGGCGCCATGCTGTTGGCCGGGAACTGCGGCGCGGCGGTGGTGCCACGGCCGACGATGGCCGGATTATTGTTGGCTTCCTTGGTGCTGACGGTCAGGTTCAGCTGGAAGATGTTGGCGAACACCGGCGAATTGTAGAACACCGCGTTGGAAAAGCGGTTGGCCGAGTTGCCGGCCACGCTCAGCGGATCGCTGGTGTAGCCGGCCACTTGCAGGTCGGTCTGATAACCGGCCACGGCGGGCATGCCGGACCACGGTTCAAAGGCGGTGCTGGTTTCCTGCCACGCGGTCAGGCCGCGCCCCAGGCGCACGGTGCCGAAGTCGCCTTGCAGGCCAACCCGGCTCTGGCCCTGGAACAGCGGCCGCACGGTGCTTTCGATGGCGCCGGTGTCTGGCTCGTAGCGGATCTCCAGCTGGAACAAGGCTTTCAAGCCATTACCCAGATCTTCCACGCCGCGAAAGCCAAGCTTGTTGTTATCGCGTTTGCCGACGGCGGTGACATCGGTATCGGTGCGCCGCGAAATGCCGGCATCCAGCGTGCCATAAATGGTTACGGACGATTGCGCATAGGCGCCGCTAAACGCGCCCATCAGAGCCAGAGCCACCAAAGATTTCTTCATGGGTTCTTCCTTTGTAAGTGTCATCATCCCCGCCGCTGCGTGACCGCCGGTTGCTAAGCACCTTAATTGCTCGTTGCGTCAATTGCGCTGGAATGGTCGATTGTGACGGCTTGTTTTGGTCGAAAGCCGTGGAACCATGGCTTCTTGTTGTATTTTTGAAACGCCGTTTTTGCTTTCATCGGGGCATCAAAACAGCTCTAGCGTACAAGCCATGCAGGGGGGCATCGCTTGTGGCAAATCAAGCCGACACGCATATTGTTTATGGTGTGGCGCGGATCGCACGCTACACTTAGATTCATAAGACGCCGCAGACACAGAGACAACTGAGCGGCTCGCCCCCTTTCGCTAAATCGCATTTTTATAAAGAGACGATGGCCAATCGAGAAGAGTTAGGGATCATACGTGGCGCCCGCGCGGGAGACGCGGACTGCCAACTGGCGCTGGGCAAGCTCTACTTGTTCGGCGGCGCCGGCCTGCCGCTCAACGTGCCGACCGCGCTGCACTGGCTGCGCCGCGCCGCGCAGCAGCAGCGGGACGAAGCCTGGCAATTGATCGGCGCCCACATTCCATTCGACGTTGCCCGCCACAGCCTGGCCGAAGTGCTGCCGTGGTATCAGCGCGCCTGCGATGCCGGCGTTGCCGCCGCCGCGCCGGTACTGCAGCAACTGCTTGCCTTGCGGGCGCAGCAGGACGGCTGCCAGGCGCCGCCGCCAGACACGCGCAGCGTGGCGCCGCCGCCACGCCGGCCACATCCGCTGTCGCACAACGACCACGTCATCGCGCCGGAACAGCACGCGCAGCTGGAACGGCTGTGGCAACGCGACCACGGACTGTTTTTGCAACAGGCGCGCTTGCTGTTGCAGCTGCTATTGCAAGCAGCGCCGGCCGATGCGGAAGCGGCGCGCGCCAGCGACTGGCAGGCCGGGCCACAACAACTGAGCTTGCTGGCGCGCTGCGCCGAACTGTTGGCGCCGGGCGATATCGATGCCGAGCTGCAGCATTGCCGCGAGCTGGCGGCGCACTGTGGCGAGCGCAACGCCCAGCTGGCGCTGGGCCTGTGGTTTGCGCGCATGGATGGCGACGGCAAGCGTTTGAGTCACGGCATTGCCGCCGTCAACTTCAAGCGTGCTATCCGCTGGCTGACGCTGGCCGGAGAGCAGGGGCTGGCCGAAGCCTGGTTCGCGCTGTCGCGCATTTATCTGAAGCCGGAGTTCTCGCAACGCTGCGTGGCGGAGGCGCAAGCTTATCTGGAGCGCGCGGCCGAGATGGGGCATTGCGGCGCGCAGCTGGAATGCGGCATGTATGCGTGGCGCAACCGCCGCACCGATGAGCTCAGCGACGTGCGCGCCGCCTACTGGCTGCAGAAGGCTGCCGCGCAAGGCTGCACCGAAGCGGAAACGGCGCTGGCGCGGGTGGCGGCGCCGCCCAAGGAAGCCGGCTGGATCGCCAGCATCGTTACTTGCCTGACACGGGAATTGCTGGAGAGCCAACCGTTGCTGGCGGCGCGACTGGAGTTGGCCACGCTGTTCGGCCTCAGTCGCGCCGAAGCCTTGCTGCTGGATGTGAACGCGGCCGACCAGGGCCATTGTCTGGTGGTGGATATCCGCGCCAGCTATGGCCGCGGCAAGCGCCGGCTGGTGCTGCTGCGCACCGCGCGCGAGCGGCAGGCGCTGGACCGCATCGTGCGCTTGTTTGAATCGATCGACAGCGGTCCGGATGGATTGGAAGGGAACTACCGCCAGCGCCTGTATCGTCTGAAGACCTGGCTGCCGGCGGCGGATGACGACTTGCTGGCCGCTTAAATTGCGCGCTTAAATCTCGATTTCGCCTTCAAACACGGTGACGGCCGGGCCGGTCAGCAACACTGGCTGGCCTTCGCCGGCCCAGGCGATCGACAGCTGGCCGCCGCGCGCATCGACGCGCACCGGGCTGTCCAGCAAACCGCGACGAATGCCGGCCACGGCGGCCGCGCAGGCGCCGGTGCCGCAGGCCAGCGTTTCGCCCACGCCACGTTCGAACACGCGCAGTTTCACGTGCTGGCGGTTGATGATTTGCATGAAGCCGGCGTTGACGCGGTTGGGGAAGCGCGCATGATGCTCGATCAGCGGCCCGGTCAATTCCACCGGCGCGGTCTCGACATCGGCCACCACCTGCACCGCGTGCGGGTTGCCCATCGAGACGGCGGAAATCAGCACGCTTTCACGCGTGCCGCCCAGTTCCAGCAGCAGCGGCCACAGCGTGTCATTGCCTTGCTGCTCACCTTGCAAGCCGTCGGCGTCAAACGGTACGCGGCCCGGTTCCAGGATCGGCGCGCCCATGTCGACCGTGATCGAGCCGTTGGCCTCCAGTCGCGGCGCGATCACGCCAGCCTTGGTTTGCACCGTGATCGATTGCTTGTCGGTCAGACCTTTTTCCGAAACGAACTTCACGAACGCGCGCGAGCCATTGCCGCACTGCTCCACTTCGCCGCCGTCGGCGTTGAAGATGCGATAGCGGAAATCGCAACCGGCTTCGGTTGGCGGTTCGACCAGCAGGATCTGGTCGGCGCCGACGCCGAAGCGGCGGTCGCCCAACAGCTTCCATTGCGTGGGCGTGAAATCGATGTGCTGGTTGACGCCGTCGATGACCACGAAGTCATTGCCGGCGCCGTGCATTTTGGTGAATTTCAGTTTCATGGTCAGATTATTTTTGATACAGCGAAGGCTCGCCGTTAGGGCGGGTCTTGAAGCGTTTATGGGTCCAGAAGTATTCGGCCGGCGCCTCGCGCACGCGCTCTTCGATGAATTGGTTCATGCGACGGGTGGCGGCCACCATGTCGTCACCCGGGTAATTGTCCCACACCGGATAGAATTTCACACGCCAGCCTTGGTAATTGGGCAGGAAGGTGGCGATCACCGGCATCACTTGCGCGCCGGTGGTGGCGGCGATGCGCGCGGTGGCGGTCAGCGTGGCCGCTTCCACGCCGAAGAACGGCACGAATTCGGCATCCTTCTCGCCGAAGTCCATGTCCGGCAGCATGAAGTAGGGCAGCCGGTCGCGCAGCGCGCGCAGAATCGGCTTGATGCCGTCCTGGCGGGTGAACAGCTTGACCGGCTTGAAGCGGGCACGGCCGGCGCGCAGCACCTGGTCGAAGGCCGCATTCTTTTGCGTTACATACATCGACGAGGCGCTGGCTTCCATCGCGATCGAGGCGCCGGCCACGTCCAGGCAGACGAAGTGCGGGCACAGCAGGATGGTTGGTTTGTCGGTCATGGTCGCCACTGGAATCACGCCGTCCGGGTCGAGCTGCATCAGCCGTTTCAGGCGCGCCTCCGAGGCCCACCACAAAATCGAGCGCTCCCACACGCTGCGCGAGTACGCCTGAAAATGGCGGTGGGCGATATCGCGCCGCTCGGCCTCGCTCAGTTCCGGCATGCACAGCCGCAGATTGGTCAGCGCGATCTTGCGCCGCGCCGGCATGGCGATGAACAACAGGCTGCCGATGGCATTGCCAAAGCGGCCCAGCACCGGCAGCGGCAACCAGTGCAGCAGCCACATCAGTCCTAACAGGAATTTCATGCTTGTTCTCCCGCCGTGGTGGGCGCGGCTATGCCGTGCGGCACCTTGTAGCGGTTGTAGCTCCAGTAATATTGCGACGGGTTGCGGGCGATCAGGCGTTCCATGGCGTGGTTGATGGCCTGCGCCTGGGCGGCGCTGTCGCCGTCCAGCGTGCCGTCAAAGGGCACGAAGCGTATCACATAGCCACGTCCGCCGGGCAGGCGTTCGGCGTAGGTGACGATGATGGTGGCGTCGCCCAGGATCGCCAGCTTGGCCGGCAAGGTCATGGTGTAGGCGTTGCGGCCGAAGAAGGTGGCCCACACGCCTTCGCCCTCCTGCGGCACCTGGTCCGGCAGCACGCCGACCGGCTGGCCCTTTTTGAGGAACTTGGCCAGCATCCGCACGCCGGACATATTGGCTGGCGCCAGCAGCAGATTGTCGCGCGCGCGGGCGCCCTCGATCAACGGCTTCAGCGCTTCTTTTTTTGGTGGCCGGTACATCACCATCAGCTCGTTGCGCAGCGCGATTTCCTGCGCCACGATTTCAAAGCAGCCCAGGTGTGGCGTCATGAACACGATGCCGTGGCCGGCGTCCAGCTCCTTTTGCACCAGTTCCCAGTTTTCCAGCGTGGCGTGGCGCGACACCCGGGCCGGATCGGCGCACCAGATGAAGGGCAGTTCGAACATGCTTTTGCCGGCTTCGGCGACGGCGGCCGGCAGGTGCTGGCTAAAGCCGGCCTGGCGCATATTGTCGCGCATGCGGCGGCGGTACGATGGCGAAGCCCAGTACACGACCCAGCCCAGCGCGGCGCCCAGCGCGTGCAGGAATGACAAGGGGAAAATCGACAAAAAGCGGAAAATAGGAACCAGCATGTGGATGTTGTGCCTGTGTGAGAAGCAAGTTTTTTCAAAAAAGCGTAAAATACCACGATAGCAGTAGCCGCTGAGTTAATGACAACTTGCGATGCGGGATACAAATGTCGCTAAAGCGTCGCAAGCCGTGTTGGTATGCGACCAGTATTATTCACACCATATCAGGAGCTTGCGATGTCTAATGATTATCTTTTCACCTCGGAATCCGTCTCGGAAGGTCACCCAGACAAGGTAGCTGACCAAATTTCCGACGCCATCCTCGACGCGATTCTGGCCCAGGATCCCAAAGCCCGTGTTGCCGCTGAAACTCTGTGCAACACCGGTCTGGTGGTGCTGGCTGGTGAAATCACCACCCACGCCAACGTTGATTATATTCAAGTCGCGCGCGAAACCATCAAGCGTATCGGTTACGACAATACCGACTACGGCATCGACTACAAGGGTTGCGCCGTGCTGGTGGCTTATGACAAGCAATCGCCCGACATCGCCCAGGGCGTGGACGAAGGCGCCGGTATCGATCTGGACCAGGGTGCTGGCGACCAGGGTCTGATGTTCGGTTACGCTTGCGACGAGACCGCCGAGCTGATGCCAGCCGCGATCCACTACGCGCACCGTCTGGTCGAGCGCCAGTCGCAGCTGCGCAAGGATGGCCGTCTGCCATGGCTGCGTCCGGATGCCAAGTCGCAAGTCACGCTGCGTTATGTGAATGGCCGTCCGGTGGCGGTGGATACCGTGGTGCTGTCGACCCAGCACGCGCCGGAAATGCTGCACAAGCAGATTGAAGAAGCGGTGATCGAAGAGATCATCAAGCCGGTGCTGCCGAAAGAGTGGCTGCAGGACACCAAATACCTGGTCAACCCGACCGGCCGTTTCGTTATCGGCGGCCCGCAGGGCGATTGCGGTCTGACCGGCCGCAAGATTATCGTCGACACCTACGGCGGCGCATCGCCACACGGTGGTGGCGCGTTCTCCGGTAAAGATCCATCCAAGGTTGACCGTTCGGCTGCTTATGCGGCGCGTTATGTGGCCAAGAACGTGGTGGCGGCGGGTCTGGCGCGTCAGTGCCAGGTGCAAGTGTCGTACGCGATTGGCGTGGCGCGTCCGATCAACATCACGGTCTACACCGAAGGCACCGGCGTGATCCCGGACGAGAAAATCGCTCAGCTGGTACAAGAACACTTCGACCTGCGTCCAAAAGGCATCGTGCTGATGCTGGACCTGCTGCGTCCGATCTACGCCAAGACCGCCGCTTACGGCCACTTCGGCCGCGAAGAGCCGGAATTCACGTGGGAACGCACCGACAAGGCCGCCATCCTGCGCGCAGCAGCCGGCCTGAAGTAATCCGCCCGCATCAGATAAAACGCCCCGGCATGCCGGGGCATTTTCATTTGTGGATCATGTCGGCCGCTTTGGCGGCGGCGGAATAGGATTTGGCGGATCGTATTTCCGCCTCGGGTCGTTTTCTTTGATCATGATGATCCTAATGTCCGGTTGAGTGCGGCCTGTGTTTTTGTGCGCAGGGCTTGAGTCAATAGCAGATCATGCACAAACATATTTGATTCTGCTCCAAATTTGTTGCGCAACGCCAGCAGATCCTTTTCAAATTCTTCGATACCGAAGTCGGTATGAATCTTCATCCGCAAAATCATGGAGCCAATCTCGGTGTCCAGATTTCCGAGCGCAGCGACAGATGTGGCATGCATTTTCAGCGTTTCAGCAACGTTCAATTGCTTGGATATGATTGCCAGCAACGCACTGGTGGATGTGAACATCGGCCATAGAAAAGTATAGTCGCTATTTTTCCAGAATACGAGTCCGGCCAGCGCGGCGCCGCCGGATGCGATGGCGACCGCTATTTTGGTAATGCTATCGAGCCATACCCAACGTGCGTAGGCGCCGCATAAAAAATCAAGCCTAGCGCGGTGATACGCAGTGGTTTTGAGCTGGCGCAAATGGGAGGATTTTGTCGCCATGCGGACATAACGATGCTAGAATGCACGCTCCGAGGAGCGCTGCGACGAACTAGCTTTCGCCAGGCTCGGAGATCCCCAACCGCGCTCACGTTACTTTTTTCAACACATGAAAGGAGGGCGTGATGAACGCCGTACTCAAATCCGCTCAAGATTACCTGGTTGCCGATATCTCGCTGGCACCATGGGGTAACAAAGAAATCAAGATTGCCGAAACCGAAATGCCTGGCCTGATGGCCATCCGCGAAGAATTCGCCGCGGCCCAGCCGCTGAAAGGCGCGCGCATCACCGGTTCGCTGCACATGACCATCCAGACCGCCGTGCTGATCCAGACGCTGGAAGCGCTGGGCGCCGACGTCCGCTGGGCTTCGTGCAATATCTACTCGACCCAGGACCACGCCGCCGCCGCCATCGCCGCCAACGGCACTCCGGTGTTCGCGATCAAAGGCGAAACCCTGGACGAATACTGGGACTATACCCACCGCATCTTCGAGTGGCCAGCGGACGCCGCCGGCAACCCGGTCTACTCCAACATGATCCTGGACGACGGCGGCGACGCCACCCTGCTGCTGCACTTGGGCGCGCGCGCTGAAAAAGATATCTCGGTACTGGCCGCACCTGGCTCGGAAGAAGAAATCTGCCTGTTCAACGCCATCAAGACCCACCTGGCGAAAGATCCGGCCTGGTACTCCAAGCGTCTGCCGCACATCCTGGGCGTGACCGAGGAAACCACCACCGGCGTGCACCGCCTGTACCAGATGCACAAGGAAGGCAAGCTGGCTTTCCCTGCGATCAACGTCAACGACTCGGTCACCAAATCGAAATTCGACAACCTGTACGGTTGCCGCGAATCGCTGGTGGACGGCATCAAGCGCGCCACCGACGTGATGATCGCTGGCAAGATCGCCGTCATCGCCGGTTATGGTGACGTCGGCAAGGGCTCGGCGCAAGCCATGCGCGCGCTGTCGGCGCAAGTATGGGTCACCGAGATCGATCCGATCTGCGCGCTGCAAGCCGCGATGGAAGGCTACCGCGTGGTGACCATGGATTACGCCGCTGAACACGGCGACATCTTCGTTACCTGCACCGGCAACTATCACATCCTGACCGAAGAGCACATCCTGAAGATGAAGGACCAGGCCATCGTCTGCAACATCGGCCACTTCGACAACGAGATCGATGTTGCCGCGCTGAAGAAGTACACCTGGGAAAACATCAAGCCGCAAGTGGATCACGTGATCTTCCCGAACGGCAAGCGCATCATCCTGCTGGCCGAAGGCCGTCTGGTCAATCTGGGTTGCGGTACCGGTCACCCTTCGTACGTGATGTCGTCGTCGTTCGCGAATCAGACCATCGCCCAGATCGAGCTGTACGCCAACACCGCGAAATATCCGGTCGGCGTGTACGTGCTGCCTAAGCACCTGGACGAGAAAGTGGCGCGCCTGCAGCTGAAGAAGCTGAACGCGCAACTGACCGTGCTGACCGAAGAGCAAGCGGCCTACATCGGCGTGACGCAAGCAGGTCCGTACAAGCCAGACCACTACCGTTATTAATCGACGGACATGAGGCGGGGCCGGATGGCCCCGCTTTTTTCTGTAGCCTTTTTGCAGCGAGTCTTATCCATGCGTTTGGTCCTTACCTGGTTAATCAATGCAGTTGCCTTGCTGGCAGTGCCTTACCTGATGCATTCCGTCGATGTCACAAGCATAGGCGCAGCCCTCGTCGCGGCTCTCGTCCTGGGCCTGGTCAATACGCTGATACGCCCCGTCCTGTTATTACTGACTTTACCGGTGACCTTGTTGTCGCTGGGCCTGTTCATCTTCATCCTCAACGGCTTTATGTTCTGGCTGGTGGCGCAATGGGTGGACGGTTTCCACGTCGATAGCTTCCTGTCGGCCATCGGTGGCGCTGTGTTGTACAGTATTATTTCCTGGGCTTTGTCGACCTTACTTCTGAAGAAACAAGATGGACAATCCTAATTTCAGTATCGAATTCTTTCCGCCGAAGACGGCGGAAGGCGCGGAAAAGCTGCGCGTCACGCGCGCCAAGCTGTCCGAGCTCAAGCCTAAATATTTTTCGGTGACGTTTGGTGCCGGCGGCACCACCCAGCAGGGCACGCTGGACACCGTGGTTGAAATCCTGGCCGCTGGCGAAGACGCCGCGCCCCACCTGTCCTGCGTCGGCGGCACCCGCGACTCGATCCGCCAGATCCTGGCCGATTTCAAATCGCACAACATCAAGCGCATCGTCGCGCTGCGCGGCGACCTGCCGAGCGGCTACGGCGCGGCTGGCGAGTTCCGTTATGCCAATGAGCTGGTGGCATTCATCCGCCAGGAAACCGGCGATCATTTCCACATCGAAGTGGCGGCCTATCCGGAAGTGCACCCGCAGGCCAAATCGCCGCAGGATGACCTGCTGGCCTTCGAACGCAAAGTGAAAGCCGGCGCCAACGCTGCCATCACCCAGTACTTCTACAATGCCGACGCCTATTTCCAGTTCGTCGAGCAGACCCGCAAGCTGGGCATCGACGTGCCTATCGTGCCCGGCATCATGCCGATCACCAACTACACGCAGCTGATGCGCTTCTCCGATATGTGCGGCGCCGAGATCCCACGCTGGGTACGCCTGAAGCTGGCCAGCTTCGGCGACGACACCGCGTCGATCAAAGCCTTCGGCCTGGACGTGGTGACCGGCCTGGCCGAACGCCTGCTCCAGGGCGGCGCGCCCGGCCTGCACTTCTACAGCATGAACCAGGCCGCAGCCACCACCGCGTTGTGGCAGCGACTGGTTTAAGCTGATTCCTAAGCTGACTCGGTCACGATGCGGTCCAGCGCCACATCGTGACCATCGCTGTCGAAGCGCACCTGCAGACATTGATAGGCGATGCCCAGCGTCTGCGGGCGCGGCGCGCGCGCCAGCGTGCGGTCGTAAAAGCCGCCGCCATAACCCAGTCGATAGCCTTGCGGGCTGTAACCCAGGCAAGGCACCAGCAGCGCTGGCGGATATGCGGCCTGTAGCCGCAAGTCGGCCGGCACCGCCACTCCCATCGCATCCTTGACCATCGGCTCGCCGATGCGCCACTCGGCAAACTCCAGCGCCGCATCTTTGGCCACCACCACTGGCAGCAGCAGACGCGCACCGAGGCGCGCCAGTTCGGCATAAGCCGGATGCAGATCCGGTTCGTCGCGCAGCGGCCAGTACACGCCCAGCGCCGCCGGTTGTGTCGCCCGCCACCAGTCCACCACCTGTGTGCCGATCGCGTGGTCCCAGGCGGCGCGCGTGGCGCTGTCGATGGCGCGCCGCGCGGTCAGCAATTGCTTCCGCAAATCCGCCTTGCGGGCTGGTGATTGGGCATCGCTGCGTGGTATTCTAGGGTCGCTGGTCATATTTGGTTCAAGACTTTAGAGAGTTGCACTTTGATTTCTGCTTCGAAATGGATTGCCGGCGCCTTCGTCGTTGCCTTTACCTCGCTTGCCCATGCCGACGACATCAGCGCAGATAACCGCAGGGACGACGATAGCTTCCTGCTGTTGCGCGACGCTGTACGCCAGGACGATGCCAGCAAAGCGGATTTCTACGCCGCCCGCCTGACCGATTACGCGATTCCATCCTACGTCGATTATTATCGACTGAAATCGCATTTGAAGGATGCCACGCCGGACGATTTCCGCGCCTTCTTCAAACGCTACGAAGGCCAGGCCATCGTCGACCGCCTGCGCAACGACTGGCTGCTGGAGCTGGGCCGCAAGCGCGACTGGGCCAACTTCGACGAGCAACTGCCGCTGTTCGTGCTGAATGACGATACCCAGGTCAAATGCTACGCGCTGATCTCGCGCGCGCTCAAGGGCCAGAAAGTGGCCGACGACGCGCGCGCGCTGCTGACCTCTCCATCGGTGTACGGCCAGCCCTGCGCCGACCTGATCGCCACGCTGTACCAGAACGGCCAGTTCAACACCGACGACCTGTATGCGCAACTGCGCTTGTCCGGCGAGTTCAATGCCACCGGCCAGGCGCGCCGCATTGTCGCGCTGCTGGACGGACCGGA
This sequence comes from Duganella guangzhouensis, assembly GCF_009674535.1. GTDB lineage: Bacteria > Pseudomonadota > Gammaproteobacteria > Burkholderiales > Burkholderiaceae_D > Rugamonas > Rugamonas guangzhouensis. Next base: position 163,197 of record NZ_WKJK01000006.1, on the reverse strand, counting down.
AAAGAAAGCGGTGCAAGCGGTCGACCTGCCGGCGGTGGCGGCGGCCAAGGGCATCGGCGCCAGCAAGGTGGAACATCAGATTTACATCGTCGCCATCGGCCGCCTGGCCAAGACCAGCATCAAGCTGGCGACCATGGCGCTGAACAAGGCGGCGCCGAAAATGTCGGCGCTGGAGCAGCAGGAAGCGTGGGCGGCGATCGCGCTGCAATCGTCGTACACGCTGGCGCCGGAAACCAGCGATTACTGGAAGCGCTCCAACGGCGCGCCGCTGTCGATCGACCAGATCCAGTGGAAGACCCGCATCGCGCTCCGTAACGGCGACTGGAAGCAGGTCGAGAACAATATCCGCGCCATGCCGTCCGCGCTGCGCGGGGAGCAGACCTGGGTCTACTGGCTGGGCCGCGCGCTGATGGCGCGTGACGGCGTCACCAGCCAGCCGACCGGCGAGGCGCTGCAGCTGTTGCGCAGCATCTCGGACCAGTCCAACTACTACGGCCAGCTGGCGCTGGAGGAAACCGGCAAGCTGATTACCATTCCGGCGCCGGGCGCGCCGATCACGCCGGCCGAGATTGCGCCGATCGCCAACAATCCCAACTTCCAGCGCGCGTTGAAGTTCTTCAGCATGCGTCTGCGCTTCGAAGGCACGCGCGAATGGAACTGGGGCTTGCGCGGCATGAGCGAGCGCGAACACCTGGCCGCAGCAGAATACGCGCGCCAGAACAATATCCTCGACCGCATGGTGAATACCTCCGAGCGGACCCGTATCCAGGTCGATTACACGCAGCGCTTCCCGTCGCCGCACAACGACATCATGCATCCGGCCACGCAGACGCTGGGCCTGGATAAAGCCTGGGTGTATGGCCTGATACGGCAGGAATCGCGCTTCATCATGGACGCGCAATCGCACGTCGGCGCTTCGGGCCTGATGCAGGTGATGCCGTCCACCGGCCGCTGGGTGGCCAAGAAAATCGGCCTGACCGACTTCGCGCAGGAGATGCTGAGCGATATCCGTTACAACATCATGCTGGGCACGAACTACCTGAATATGGTGCTGGGGAATATGGACGGCAACGAGGTGCTGGCCACCGCCGCCTACAACGCCGGGCCGGGTCGCTTGCGCACCTGGCGCGCCACGCTGGTCAAGCCGATGGATAGCACCGTGTTCATCGAATCGATCCCGTACGCGGAGACCCGCACCTACGTCAAGAACGTGATGTCGAACGCCACCTACTACGCCGTGCTGTTCGAAGGCCGGCCACAATCGCTGAAAGCGCGCCTGGGCAATGTCTCGCCCAAGGGTTATACCGAACAGGAAGAGCAGGAAACCAGTTTCGGCCCGCGCTGATTAACACCATACAGGAAACGTCATGCAGACTACCCAACTCGATCCCAGCCTGTCGCAAACCCTGGCCGCCGCGCGCTCGCCCGGCCTGACCCTCGTCATCGGCAACAAGAACTACTCGTCGTGGTCGATGCGGCCGTGGGTGGCGATGGTCGCTTTCGGCATTCCGTTCCAGGAAGTGCGCGTGCTGCTGGACCGCGACGACACCGCCAACCGCATATGCAGCTATTCCGCCTCGGGCCGGGTGCCGGTGCTGCTGGCTGGCGAAGAGATGACGATCTGGGACAGCCTGGCTATCTGCGAATATCTGGCCGAGCAGTTCCCCGAGCTGCATCTGTGGCCGCAGGACGTGGCGGCGCGCGCCATCGCGCGTTCGGTGTGCGCCGAGATGCACGCCGGCTTCAGCGACCTGCGCAACTCGATGTCGATGAATATTCGCGGCAGCTATCCGGGCAAGGGCCGCACGCCGGGCACCCAGGCCGACATCGGCCGCATCAGCGAAATCTGGGAAGAGTGTTTGTCGCGCTTTGGTCACCACCAGTTCCTGTTCGGAGAATTCTCGATCGCCGACGCTTATTATGCACCGGTGGTGATGCGCTTCCGCACTTACGGCGTGACGCTGGCGCCGGCGCTGGACGCCTACTGCCAGCGCGTGCTGGCGCATCCGGCGGTGGCGCGCTGGGTCAGCGAGGCGTTGGCCGAAACCGAAACGGCGCCCAAGCACGACGCCGAAATGCCGGACTAAGATGATGCGGACTTACGTTGTCGGCGGCGCGGTACGCGATGCGCTGCTTGGCCTGCCGGTCAAGGATCATGACCATGTGGTGGTGGGTGCCACGCCGGATCAGATGATCGCCCAAGGCTTCCGCCCGGTGGGCAAGGACTTCCCGGTGTTCCTGCATCCGCAGACGCAGGAGGAATACGCGCTGGCGCGCACCGAGCGCAAGACCGCGCCCGGCTACAAGGGCTTTGTGTTCCACACTTCGGCCGACGTCACGCTGGAAGAAGATCTGGTGCGGCGCGATCTCACCATCAACGCCATCGCCCGCGCCGACGATGGCACGCTGACCGACCCGTATGGCGGCCAGCGCGACATCGAACAGCGCGTGTTCCGCCATGTCTCCGATGCCTTCGCCGAAGACCCGGTACGCATCCTGCGACTGGCGCGCTTTGCCGCGCGCTTCAGCGATTTCACGGTGGCCCCGGAAACCAACGCGCTGATGAAACAGATGGTGGCCGATGGCGAGGTCGACGCGCTGGTGGCGGAACGCGTGTGGCAGGAATTGTCGCGCGGGCTGATGGAACACAAGCCATCGCGCATGTTCGAAGTGCTGCGCGATTGCGGCGCCCTGGCGCGCATCCTGCCGGAGCTGGACGCGCTGTGGGGCGTGCCGCAGCCGGAGCAATGGCATCCGGAGATCGACACCGGTGTGCATGTGATGCAGGTGGTCGATTGCGCGGCCGCGCTGGAGCGCGAGCTGCCGGTGCGTTTCGCCAGTCTGATGCACGATCTGGGCAAGGCGGTGACGCCATCCGACAAATGGCCATCGCATCACGGCCACGAAGAACTGGGCATCAAGCTGGTGGAGCAGCTGTGCAAGCGCCTGCGGGTGCCGACCGACTGTCGCGACCTGGCGGTGATGACCACGCGTGAACACGGCAACGTCGGCCGTGCGCTGCAGCTGCGCGCCAACACCATCGTCAAGCTGTTCGAACGTTGCGACGGCTTCCGCAAGCCGGCGCGCTTCACGCAAATGCTGCAGGCCACCGAGTGCGATTCGCGCGGCCGCATCGGTCCCAATGCCAGCTTTGCCGACAAGCCGTTCCCGCAGATGGAGCATCTGGAGCGCGCGCTGGCGGCGGCACGTGGCGTCAACGCCGGCGAGATCGCCGCCGCCTGCGCCGAACAACCGCAGCGCATTCCCGAGCGCGTGCACCAGGCGCGCGTGGCTGCGGTCAAGGCCGCGCTGTCGCTGCCCGATGAGGATGACGGGGCGCCGGCATGAATTCGTCCGACCTGTTCCAGAATCCCCTGCGCCGCTGGGGACGGGACAAGGACGGCAAACGCCGGCCGACGGTGCCGGTGAAGGAACTGCGCGAACGTGACCGGCGCCGCATGCTGCGTCATTTCATGGAGCTGGAAGACAGCGACCGCCTGCTGCGTTTCGGCTCGGTGCTGCCGGACGAGCAGGTGGAGGCTTACGTCAAGCGCATCGACTTCTCGCGCGACATGGTGTTTGGCGTCTACAACCGGGTGTTCCGATTGGTGGCGGTTGGCCATCTGGCGTTTGCGCCGCGCGATGAGAAGAACAGCGCCACCGAGAAGGAGCGGGTGGCGGAGTTTGGGGTCTCGGTCAATAAATCGGCGCGCGGCCTGGGCGTCGGCTCGCGGCTGTTCGAGCGCGCCGCCATCCACTGCCGCAACAACGACGTCGACACGCTGTACATGCACTGCCTGTCGTCCAACAAAACCATGATGCACATCGCGAAGAAGGCCGGCATGGAAATCCACCGCGACTACGGCGAGGCCGACGCCTACCTCAAGCTGCTGCCGGCCGATCCGGCCAGCATGCTGCAGGAAGCGCTGCACGAACAGTTCGCGGTGCTGGACTACACCCTCAAAGCCAACAAACGCATCGCCTCCAAGTGGCTGGGCCGGCTGTTTCGCCGCAAATAAGCAACCTTACCAATCTGCAATGATTTGAGAATATCATTGAGATAATATTGTGGAATCACAACAATATCTCAGGGATCTCGATTGAAATCGCTCACCAGCCTGCTTGCCGCCGCGCTCCTGGCGGCCGTGCCCCTGGCCCACGCCGCCACGCCAATCAATGTGTCCGCCGAAGGTTTGACCAAGACCGCCCAGTTGAAAAACTGGCGCGTGACGATACAGCCGCCGTTCAAGATCGGCACGGTGTCGCGCGGCTTGTTCTGCAATGGCGCGACCGATATGACGTACAACAAAACCTATGACCAGTACCTGACGCGTCGCATGGTCGAGGTGTTCCAGGAGCGCTCCACCGCGCTGGGCTATCCGCGCTACGCGGCCGACGATTCGGCGTTTGCCAGCCCCACCGCCAGCAATGGCGCCGACTACCGTGTCGGCTTCTCGCTGAACGCCATGAGCAACAACATCTGCGTCACCGCACCGGAAATGAGCGGCACCTCGTCGGTGACGCTGAAGGTCGAACTGTTCTCCAACCAGTTGCAGAAAGTGGTGTACTCGCGAGCGATCGACGCCAGCTACAGCTCGGACAGCAAGATCAAGGAAAACCAGTTCTACGACAATCTGATGACCAATGTTGTGAACCAGCTGTTTGCCGATCCTGCGTACGTCGATGCGTTCCGCGACAAGGCACCGGTGCCGGTGACGGTCGCGCTGGAACCACTGGCGGTGAAGAACGGCGCCAAGCCCAAGGAAAACGTCAAGACCAACTCCAAGGGACTGCTGAGCGCCGTGGTGACGGTGGAGAATGCGGGCGTCAGCGGCTCCGGCTTCTACATCGGCCGTGATGGCTATGTGATCTCGAACCAGCACGTGGTGGGGGACGCCAAGTTTGTGCGCATCCGCATGCTGGGCGGTTACTCGGTGCCGGGCGAGGTGCTGCGCACCGATACCGCGCGCGACGTGGCGCTGATCAAGACCGACATTGAACCGCCGGTGCCGATGTTCGTGCGCCAGACCATCGCCAAGACCGGCGATGAGGTGTATGCGATTGGCTCGCCATTTGGCGCGGCGCTGAGCAGCACCGTGACGCGCGGGGTGTTCAGCGGCGTGCGCAAATTCGATGAGCAGACCTATATCCAGAGCGATGTCGCCATCAATCCTGGCAACAGCGGCGGCCCGCTGGTGGATGCGGACGGTGGCCTGATCGGCATCGCCGCCCGCAAGGCCGACGCCGCCGGCATCGGCCTGTTCATCCCGATTGGCGAGGCGCTGCAAAAGCTGGGCCTCAACCTGCAATAAGGCTTACACCAGCGGCAGCGCGGTGGTGTCCTTGACGCGCTGCAGGGCGAACGAGGATTTCACGTCCAGCACCGCCGGGTGGCGCAGCAGGGTCGCCATCATGAAGCGTGAGAAGTGGTCCATGTCTTCGACGTGGACCCGCAGCAGATAGTCCATCTCGCCGGTCATGGCGTAGCAGGCCACCACTTCCGGCCAGTGCGCCACCGATTCGGCAAAGTCCTGGCGCGGCGACGGCGGCGCGTTGGGCGCGCCCAGCGCGCGCGCATTGCTGTGCGCCGCCGCGTCGCTGTGTTTTTCCAGCCGCACGTTCACATAGGCCAGCAGGCCAAGGCCAATCTTGTCCGGGTCCAGCAGGGCCACGTACTGGCGGATCACGCCGGCTTCCTCCAGGCGCTTGATGCGGCGCAGGCAAGGGGAGGGTGACAGCGCTACCTGTTCGGCCACGTCCTGGTTGGACAGGCGCCCGTCGGCCTGCAAGATGGATAAAATCTTGCGGTCGGTTTTGTCTAGCGCGATTTTGGTCATAAATACCTCTTGGTTACGGATTTAGGGCAATATTATTGCTCAAAACGGCGGCAGCCGGGAATTGTTTGCAATTTAATGCTTCGACGGCGGATCTATACTGACCGCTATAAAAAAGGAGACTTGCATGCAATTTCAGCCATGGGACAATCCGATGGGCACCGACGGCTTCGAGTTCGTCGAATACGCCGCCCCCGATCCCCAAGCCCTGGGGGCGCTGTTTGAGCGCATGGGCTTCACTGCAATCGCCCGCCACCGCCACAAGGATGTGACGCTGTACCGTCAGGGCGACATCAATTTCATCATCAACGCCGAGCAGGATTCGTTCGCGCAGCGCTTCGCGCGCCAGCATGGTCCTTCGGTGTGCGCGATCGCGATCCGCGTGCAGGACGCCGCCGCTGCCTACCGGCGCGCGCTGGAACTGGGCGCCTGGGGCTTCGATAACAAGACCGGCCCGATGGAGCTGAACATCCCGGCGATTAAAGGCGTGGGCGATTCGCTGATTTATCTGGTGGACCGCTGGCGCGGCAAGAATGGCCAGCAGGGCGGCATCGGTGACATCAGCATCTATGACGTCGACTTCGTGGCGATTCCGGGTGCTGATCCGCATCCGGTCGGCCGTGGCCTGACCTATATCGATCACCTGACCAACAACGTTCATCGCGGCCGCATGAAGGAGTGGGCGGACTTTTACGAGAAGATGTTCAACTTCCGCGAGATCCGCTATTTCGACATCGAGGGCAAGCTGACCGGCCTGAAGTCGAAAGCCATGACTTCCCCATGCGGCAAGGTGCGCATTCCGATCAACGAATCGTCGGACGACAAGTCGCAGATCGCCGAGTATCTGGACGAGTACCACGGCGAGGGCATCCAGCACATCGCGCTGGGCAGCGATGATATCTACACCTCGGTCGAGGGCATGAAGCACGATGGCATTCAGTTCCAGGACACCATCGAGACCTATTACGAACTGGTGAACCGTCGCTTGCCGAACCACGGCGAGCGGCTGGAAGAGCTGCGCCGCCTGCGCATTCTGATCGATGGCCACAGCAGCGAGAACGAACGCGAGCTGCTGCTGCAGATTTTTACCCAGAACGTGATCGGCCCGATCTTCTTCGAGATCATCCAGCGCAAGGGTGACCAGGGCTTCGGTGAAGGCAATTTCCGCGCGCTGTTTGAATCGATCGAACTGGATCAAATCAAAAGGGGTGTGCTAAAGGAGTAGAGTAGTACCAAAGCCGGTAGCAAAGCACATAGACGGAGCACCGGCGTGAACGCGGCAAAGCCTAGCCGGCACTGTCGCGCTGATTCAAAAAATTGGAGACAAAGAAATGAATGCACCTCAAAAGGGTTTGCTATTGGATCCGGCCGACATTACGTTGGACGATAAATGGACCCTGGAACGCGGCCGCGCTTTCATGACCGGCACGCAAGCGCTGATACGCCTGCCGATGATGCAGCGCGAGCGCGATTTGAAAGCTGGCCTGAACACCGCAGGCTATATCACCGGCTATCGCGGTTCCCCGGTCACCAGCGTCGACATGACGGCGATGAAGGCCAAGAAGTACCTCGACGAACATCACGTCAAATTCCATCCCGGGATGAATGAAGACCTGGCGGCGACCGCCGTCTGGGGCACCCAGCAAACCAATCTGTTCAAGGATGCCAAGTACGATGGCGTGTTCGCCATGTGGTACGGCAAAGGGCCGGGCGTGGACCGCTGCGGCGACGTTTTCAAGCATGCCAACAACGCCGGCTCCGCGCAGCATGGCGGCGTGCTGGTGCTGGCCGGCGATGATCATGCGGCCAAGTCCTCGTCCACCGCGCACCAATCGGACCATATCCTGAACGCCTGCGGCATACCGGTGCTGTATCCATCGTCAGTGCAGGAGTATATCGACTACGGCTTGCACGCATGGGCCATGAGCCGCTACACCGGGCTGTGGGTGTCGATGAAGTGCGTGACCGATATCATCGAATCCGGCGCGGTGGTGGACTTCGATCCGGACCGCGTGCAGATCCAGCTGCCGACCGATTTCGAGCTGCCGGAAGGCGGCTTGAATATCCGCTGGCCGGACACGGTGCTGGACATGGAAGTGCGCATGAACAGCTACAAGTGGTACGCCGCGCTGGCCTACTGCCGCGCCAACAAGCTGAATAAAATTATCTGGGATTCGCCCAAGCCGAAGATCGGCATCATCACCGCCGGCAAATCCTATCTGGACACGCGTCAGGCGCTGGCCGACCTGGGCATCGACGAGCAGGCCGCCGCCGACATCGGTATTCGCCTGTACAAAATCGGCATGACCTGGCCGCTGGAGGCGGAAGGCGTGCAGGAATTCGCCAAGGGGCTGGAAGAGATTCTAGTGGTCGAGGAGAAGCGCCAGATTCTCGAATACGCGCTGAAGGAAGAGCTGTACAACCTGCGCGACGACCAGCGTCCGCGCGTCGTCGGCAAGTTCGACGACACCGGTGAGTGGAGCAATCACGGTAAGACCGGACATGGCGACTGGCTGCTGCCGGCGACCTATGAACTGAATCCGGCGCAGATCGCGCGCGCCATCGCTTCGCGCATTGCCCATTACTGCCACGGCCATCCAGTGGCACAACGCGTGCAGGAGCGCATCGCCTATCTGGAAGCGAAGGAAGCGGCGCTGAAATCGCTGCCGGTAAAGGCCAATCCGCAGACCGACCGCACGCCGTTCTTCTGCTCCGGCTGTCCGCACAACTCGTCGACCAAGGTGCCGGAAGGTTCGCGCGCGCTGGCCGGCATCGGCTGTCACTACATGGTGCTGTGGATGGACCGCGAGACTTCGACCTTCACCCACATGGGCGCCGAGGGCGTGACGTGGGTGGGCCAGGCGCCGTTCACCAACGAGAAGCACGTGTTTACCAATCTTGGTGACGGTACTTACTTCCACTCGGGGATATTGGCGATACGGGCGGCGGTGGCGGCCAAGGTCAATATCACCTACAAGATCCTGTTCAACGACGCGGTGGCCATGACCGGCGGTCAGGCTTTCGACGGCCCGCTTGATCCCGGCATGATCTCGCGTCAGATTGCGGCGGAGGGCGTGTCGCCGATCATCGTGGTGACCGATGAACCGGAGAAGTACCCGTCGGATTACAACTGGGCGCCTGGTGTCACCGTGCGCCATCGCAGCGAGTTGATGGATGTGCAGCGCGAGTTGCGCGACAAGCCGGGTGTGTCGGCCATGATTTACGATCAGACCTGTGCGTCCGAAAAACGTCGTCGCCGCAAACGCAACGAATACCCGGATCCTGCCAAGCGCGCGGTGATCAATGAAGCAGTGTGTGAGGGTTGCGGCGACTGTTCGGTGCAGTCCAACTGTCTGTCAGTGGAGCCGCTGGAGACGGAGTTGGGGCGCAAGCGCCAGATCAACCAATCGTCGTGCAACAAGGACTTCTCGTGCACCACCGGTTTCTGCCCGAGCTTTGTGACGGTGGAAGGCGGCGCACTGAAGAAACCGAAGAAAGCAGCAGTGGGCGATGCGCCGCAGATGGCGTTGCCGATGCCGGTGCTGCCTTCGACCGCGCAGCCGTTTGGCATTCTCATCACCGGCATTGGTGGCACTGGCGTGGTGACGGTTGGCCAGATCCTGGCGATGGCGGCGCACGTCGAGAACAAGGGCGCCATCGTGCTGGACATGAGCGGACTGGCGCAGAAGGGCGGACCGGTGATGTCGCACGTGCGGCTGGCGGATCATCAGAGCGATCTGCATTCCACCCGCGTGGGCACTGGCAGCGCCGACCTGGTGATCGGCTGCGACCAGATCGTCACCGCCTCGCGTGACGCCCTGTCGCGCATGGGCGAGGGACGCACGCACGCCATTGTCAATTCCAGCGGCGCCACCACGGCGGCGTTTGTGAAGAATCCGGACTGGCAGTTCCCGGATGCCGGCTCGCGTGGCGAAATCCTGCGCGCCTGCGGCAACGACCACGTCGACTTTATCGACGGTGGCCAGATCGCCAGCGCGCTGATGGGCGACTCCATCGCCACCAATATGTTCATGCTGGGCTACGCCTTCCAGAAAGGCCATGTGCCGCTGAGCGAGGCGGCGCTGATCAAGGCGATCGAACTGAATGGCGTGTCGGTGGCGTTCAACAAGGCCGCCTTCCACTGGGGCCGCACAGCCGCGCACGACCTGGCGTCGGTGACCAAGCTGACCACCCCGGCCAAGGTGATCGAGTTTAAACGCATTCAGACGCTGGACGATATCGTCACCAAACGTATCGAGCTGCTGATCGCCTATCAGAATGCGGATTATGCTAAACAATATAAATCGTTTATCGACGAAGTCCACGCGGCCGAGACCAAGCTAGGAAAAGGCACGCGTCTGAGCGAAGCCGTGGCGCGCTATTACTACAAACTGATGGCCTACAAGGATGAATACGAAGTCGCTCGCCTGTACACGGATGGCGCGTTCCAGCAGAAGATTGCTGGCATGTTCGAAGGCGAGTACCAGTTGAAGTTCCATCTGGCGCCGCCGATCCTCGCCAAAACCGATGCGCAGGGCCATCTGATCAAAAAGCAGTATGGCCCGTGGATGATGAAAGCGTTCGGCGTGCTGGCCAAATTCAAAGGTCTGCGCGGCACCGCGCTCGACCCGTTCGGCCGTACCGCCGAGCGCAAGATGGAGCGCGCGCTGATCGCTGAATACCGCCAGACCATCGCCAGCCTGCTGCCCAAGCTGACGGCCGAGAACCTGGCACAGGCAGTCGCCATCGCCAGCATTCCGGAAGACATCCGCGGCTACGGCCACGTCAAGGAACGCCACCTCAACGCGGCCAAGCAGAAACAAGCCAGCCTGCTGGCCAGCTTCGGCAAACCGGTCGCCACGCCGGCATCGGCAAGCGAGGCGGCCGCCCCGCACGCTGCTTAAACTATCGACCCGTAAAGAAAAGGCGCCCAAGTGGCGCCTTTTATCTTCATCCCTTATTTTGCCTCCGACGCAGCTCTTGATGTACATCAAACGCTACACGATGCCCAGAGATAGGATCTTCAGATCTAACTCAACCAGTGAGGAAATTATGGGCTTTTCTGTTGGAATTATTACGCTTCTGTTGACAATCTCGATTGTTGCCATCGTCTATGGACGCTATGCGGTGGATTGTTTAGCTGCTTGGTATAACAAAGAGCCTCCACCCAAATATCGCGTGCATGTCGGCGCAATGGTCTTCGCGATACTATTTTTTGTGCTGGGCAGTGTACTTCAGGCTGAATTCGATAAGTATTCCGAATGCCGGCATTCTGGGTACAGTCTTGGCGAGTGCATCATGATGCACAGGTAAAGGACCGATCAGCAATATCTGCCGATCGGTTGGTGTAGACCTTTTTTAAACCACAACTTTGCGCTGGCTAGCGTGGGTCAGATATTCGCTGACCCAATACAGCAGTGCGATAGCGTTGAAGGCCATGCCGGTCAGCAGGGCGGCGTGCCAGCCGTGGGTGGCGTAGATCCAGCCGCCCAGCGCCGAGCCGATCGCGCCACCGGCGAAGAACAGGGCGAAGTAGACGCCGTTCAGGCGGCTGCGCACTTCCGCACCCAGGCTGAAGATGGCGCGCTGGCCCAGCACCAGGTTGGCCGCGACGCCCATGTCCAGCACGATCGAGGCCAGTACCAACACCCCCAGTGCGACATTGCGCGAACCCGGTACCAGCATCGGCAGCGCGAAGCCGATCACGCCCAGCAGCAGCGCGGCGGCGGTGGCCATCAGTGTGTGACCCTGGTCGGCCAGCTTGCCGGCGATCGGCGAGGCCACCGCGCCGGCCATGCCGACCAGCGCGAAGATGGCGATGCCGGTTTGCGACAGGTGGAAGGCGGGACTGGCCAGCATCAGCGGTGTCACGGTCCAGAACAGGCTGAACGAACCAAACAGACCGGCGTGATAGGCGGCGCGGCGGCGCAGTACCGGCGTTTGCAGGAACAGCTGCCACAGCGATGCCATCAGCTTGGGATAGCTGATGTGGTGGTTGGGCATGCGCTCAGGCAGTTTGGCGCGCAGGACGAAGGCCACCGCCAGTACCACCAGCGCGGCGCCGGCGAACACTACGTGCCAGCTGGTGGCGTCGGCGATCAGGCTGGCGGCGGGGCGGGACAGCATGATCCCCAGCAGCAGGCCGCTGACCACTTTGCCGACGGTGACCCCGCGCGTGGCTTCCTGCGACAGGTGGGCGGCAAACGGCACCACGATCTGCGCCGCCACCGAGCCCAGGCCGATGCCCAGCGCGGCGGTCAGGAACATCCAGGCGCTGCTGCTGATTGCGGCCAGCACCAGCATGGCGCTGGTGAACAGCAGGCCGGTGAAGATCAGGCGGCGGTTTTCCAGCAGGTCGCCCAGCGGGACGATGAATAGCAGGCCGATGCAATAGCCGATCTGGGTCAGGGTGACGATCAGGCCGGCCGCTGCGGGCGACAGGCCGGTGGAGGCGCTGATCGGGCCGACCAGGGTTTGGGCGTAGTACAAGCTGGCCACGATCAGGCCGGTGGCGCTGGCCAGCAGTGTGACCATGCCGGGGCTGATGTCTTTGTTGCTCATGATGGTTCTCCAGTGAGAGTGCGATGAGCAGATTCTAGGCAAAGTCGGAACAAAGATAATTAGGGCATAATGCACCTATACTTTTCACATTATGTGAACAATGGACCGATTAAAAGCCATGCAGACCTTTGTCCGCATCGTCGAGGCCAATAGCTACACCAAGGCCGCCGAGACGCTGGACCTGCCGCGCGCCGCGCTCACCGCCACCATCAAGAAGCTGGAAGCCTTCCTCGGCACGCAGTTGTTGCAGCGGACCACGCGCCGCTTGTCGTTGACGCCGGACGGCGCCGTTTACTTCCGCCAGTGTCTGGAAATCCTGCAGGCGGTGGAGCAGGCCGAGGGCGCGTTCCGTGGTCAGGCCGCCGGCCAGCCGCGCGGCAAGCTGCGGGTGGAGCTGCCGGGAACCTTCGGCCGGTTGGCGCTGATGCCGCACATGGGCGAGTTTTGCCGCGCCTATCCGGAGATTGAGCTGGTGGTCAGCCTGAGCGAGCGGGTGCGCGATCTGACCGAGGAGGGCGCCGACTGTGCGCTGCGCATCGGCGCGTTGCAGGATTCGGCGATGATCGGGCGGCAATTGGGCAGCATGGGGTTTGTCACCTGCGCGTCACCGGCGTATCTGGCGGCGCATGGCACGCCACAGGTGTGGAGCGAGATTCGCGAGCATCGCGGCATCCTGCATTTTTCCGGTCTCACCGGCCGGCCGTATGACTGGGATTTTATGGTCGATGGCAGTGTGGTGACGACCGAGGTGCGGAGCGTTATCAGCGTCAACGATGCCGAGGCCAGTGTCAGCTGCGCCTTGCAGGGCTTGGGCCTGGCGCAGACGGCGCGCTATCAGGTGCGTCCGCATCTGCGGAGCGGGGCGCTGGTCGAGGTGCTGGCAGACACGCTGCCGACGCCGATGCCGATCTCGCTGCTGTATCCGCAGGGGCGGATGTCGTCGCCGCGCCTGCGCGTGTTTGCCGATTGGCTGGGGGCGCTGTTGCGGGATGATCCGGACTTGCAGGAAAAGCTATAATGCTTTGATGAAATATCATCATCTCATCCTGGGGGCGGCGCTGGCCGCGTTGATCGCCGGCTGCGGCGGCGGTTCGTCCGACACGGCGGCGCAAACGCCGACCACACCGGAGACGCCCACCACGCCGACTACGCCTGAAACGCCCACCACGCCCACCACGCCCACCACGCCCACCACGCCCACCACGCCTGAAACGCCGACCACGCCGACGCTGCCGGACTGGTACACGTTGCTCAATCACTGCGCGGCGCCGCGCGGCACCGGCTTCTCGGACGTGCAGGGCACGCTGACCGATGAGATGAAGTGGCTCAGCTCCTACTTTGGCGAGACCTATCTGTGGTACCGCGAAATCCCGGCCGAACTGAACATGGCCGACTACAGCAGCGCCATCGCCTGGTTCAACAAGCTGAAGACGAGCGCCATCACCGCCTCCGGCCGTCCCAAGGACCGCTTCCACTTCACCTATCCCACCGCGACCTGGGAGGCGATGAACAACGCCGCCACCTCGGTCAGCTACGGCATCACCTGGCTGCGCAACAACGACGCCACGCTGTCGCGCATCCTCACCGCCGGCATGGTGGAGCCGAATTCGCCGGCCGCGCTGGCGGGACTGCAGCGCGGCGACAGCCTGGTGTCGGTGGACGGCATCGCGGTCAGCGACACCAGCAGCAGCGCGGTGGCGGCCATCAACGCCGCGCTGGCGCCCACCACAGCAGGCGAAAGCCATCAACTGAGCTGGAGCCGCAACGGCACCACCTTGCGGGGCACGGTGGCGGCGGTGACGCTGACGGTACCGCCGGTGCGGCTGGCCAAGGTGCTCGACACGGCGGACGGCAAGGTCGGCTACCTGCAGTTCAACGAACACAATGCGGTGGCCGAGGGCCAACTGGTGACTGCCTTCCAGTCGTTCAAGGACGCCGGCGTGCAGGATCTGGTGCTGGACCTGCGCTACAACGGCGGCGGCCTGCTGACCATCGCCAGCGAGCTGGCGTACATGGTCGCCGGCCCCGACCCGACCAGCGGCAAGGTGTTTGAACAGCCGACCTACAACGACAAGACCAAGCCGCAGCCGGCCATTCTGTTCCAGTCGACGGCGGCCGGATACAAATCGGATAACACCATCAAGGCCGGCACCGCCTTGCCTTATCTGGGCCTGAAGCGCGTGACGGTGCTGACGGCGGCCGGCACCTGCTCGGCCAGCGAGTCGGTCATCAACAGCCTGCGAGGGGTGGATGTGGAAGTGAACCTGATCGGCGGCGATACCTGCGGCAAGCCGTATGCGTTCACGCCGGCCGCCAACTGCGGCACCACCTATTTCGCGATTCAGATCCAGGGCACCAACAACAAAGGCTTTGGCGATTACGCCGACGGCTTTGCGCCCACCTGCCGTGTTGCCGACGACCTGACGCACGCGCAGGGCGATCCGGCGGAAGGCATGCTGGCGGCGGCGCTGAGCTATCGCAGCACCGGTGTCTGTCCGCCGGTGGCGCAGGCGCTGCGCAAGGCGGCGGCATCCAGCGTGATCCTGACGCCGCTGCGGCACGAGGTGCAGGAAATATCGATACGAGATCGATGATCGCAAGCGGCGGAACCGGACTATAATTTTCGACGCATCCGATGCCGGTACAGGCATCGGTCGATCAACCCTAAGCTGGAAGAGTTTCCATGATCCGTTCCGCCATTCTGCTTGCCTTTGCCACCAGCGCATCGCTGGCCCACGCCGCTCCCGCCACCGCCCCTTTGACCACTGTCGCTGAACGTTCCGGCTTCCAGAGCACCGGCCGTTATGATGAAGTCATCGCCCTGTGCAGCCAGTTCCAGAAAGCCTATCCCAAGCAGGTGCGCTGCTTTGAGTACGGCCGCACGCCGGAAGGCCGGCCGATGCTGGCGCTGGCCGTCACCCGCACCGGTGCGTTGACCGCCGAGCAGGCGAAGAAGAAGGGCGTACCGGTGATGCTGATCCAGGGCGGCATTCATGCCGGCGAGATCGACGGCAAGGACGCCGGCTTCCTGGCGCTGCGTGAAGCGCTGGAGAACAAGGTGGCACCGGGCGCGCTGGACAAGCAGGTGCTGTTGTTCGTCCCGGTGTTCAACGTCGATGGCCATGAGCGCTTTGGCAAGAACAATCGTCCGAACCAGCGCGGCCCGGTGGAGATGGGCTGGCGCGTCACCGCGCAGAACTACAATCTGAATCGCGATTACGTGAAGGCCGACGCGCCGGAAATGCAGGCCATGCTGGCGCTGGTGAATGCCTGGGACCCGCTGGCCTATGTCGACCTGCACGTGACCGATGGCGCCAAGTTCCAGCCGGATGTGTCGATCCAGGTGGAGCCGGTGCACGGCGGCGACGAGGCGCTGAAGGTGGCCGGCGCCGCGCTGCAGAAGAATGTGATGGCGGACCTGAAGGCGCAGGGTTCCGATCCGAAGCCATACTACATCTCGTTCGACAAGGAAGACGATCCGATGTCCGGTTTTGTCGATTCGATGTCGACGCCGCGCTTCTCGACCGGCTACTTCCCGCTGCGTAACCGCTTCGCCATGCTGGTGGAAACCCACTCGTGGAAGGATTACCCGACCCGCGTGCGCATCACCCACAACACCATCGTCTCGCTGCTGTCGCAGGTGGCGCAGCATGGCCAGGAGTGGCAGAAGCTGGCACGCGAAGCCGACCAGCGCGCGGTGGCGATCGCCGGCAGCGAGGTGCCGCTCAGCTATCGCACCACCTACAACACCAAGACCATCCAGTTCGCCGGCTACGCCTACACGCGTGAGCATTCGGAGATTTCCGGCGGCCTGTGGACGCGCTATGACGAGAGCAAGCCGCAGATGTGGACCGTGCCATTGCGCGACGAGGTCGTGCCGGATCTGAAAGTGGAGGCGCCGCTGGGCGGCTACATTGTGCCGGCGGCGGAAGCGGCGCTGGTGGCGGCCAAGCTGAAACAGCATGGCATTGAGTTCAAGGTGATCAACGCCGATCAGATGTCGGCCGAGGTGGAGACCTTCCGCGCCACCAAGACCAAGTTCAGCGCGCAGCCGTTTGAAGGTCATCAGTCGCTGGCGGTGGAAGGTGACTGGGGCCGCGAACGCCGTCCGGTGGCCAAGGGCGCGCTGTTCGTGCCGATCGCGCAGCCGAAGGCGCGTCTGGTCATGACCTTGCTGGAACCGCGCGGCGGCGACGGCCTGCTGGCCTGGGGCGAATTCAATAACTTCTTCGAGCGCAAGGAGTATATGGAAGACTACGTGGCCGAAGAAGTCGCGCGCGACCAGCTGGACGCCGATCCCGCGCTGCGCGCCGAGTTCCAGAAGAAGCTGGACAGCGACGCGGACTTCAACAAGAGCCCGCAGAAGCGCCTGGAATTCTTCGCCAAGCGTCACGCCTCGTGGGACGAGCGTTTCAACCTCTACCCGGTGATGCGCACCGCGCAGAAGTACTAAATCTTGATGGAGACGGCGGCGCCCTGATTCTGCGCCGTCTGTTGTTCCATCTGCTGCTGGATCATTTGGTTGATCTTGTTCATGACGGCGGTCTGCTGGGCCGGCGTCATGGCGTTGAACGCCTCCTGCGTGATGCCCAGCTTCTTCATCATCGCCTGCGTCATGCGTTCCGCCGGCGACATGTCCACATACTCTTTCAGCTCCGAAGCGGCATCGGATTGCTTGGCCGAAGCCTGCTCCAGCAGCGCGCCGAAGTCGCTGCTCTTTTTGCTGGTGCCGCTGCTACTGGCAGCAAAAGCCGCCGCCAGATTGGTGGTATCGATCTTCATTTTTTCTCCCTTACCCAAGGTTGGTGGTGCAGCTCATTAGCCGAGGGCAGGGAAAGCAATATGCTGGGAGAGTCGAAGGCTGGCATGAGCCTTTCACGCATGGATGATGTCGCCGGATGCCGCTTGATTTTGAGAGCGTAAAAAGTCTATACGCATTTCGCGACAGCTTTTTGCTGACCCGCTTCCGGCATAAGCGCCGAAATGCGGCCGACAGTGACAAATACGATTGACGGAAAGTCAGCCGAAATTCCAACAAGGCGATGACCGCTATCTAAAGGCCCTGGCACTGGCAAGCGAGATCCTTGCGCGCGCACACGAAAATTTGAAGGGGCCATGTCCAGATCTTCCTGATCGCGACCTTGTTGCAGCATTTCTTAAAGCTGACAAGGAACCTGGATTGTTACAAATGTTGAGAGGATTGAATGCTGCAGACAGAGCGGTATCAACTAAGAAGAACTCCATTCTGATATTTTCAGAAGGGATGCCGCTTGAAGTTAGAACATTTAGGGATGCTACTGATGCACTGAGGACTTGAGAGTGGGTGTGCAAAGCTGACTAAGACTAAGAATATACTTGAAGTATACCGTCCCAAAAAACGAACAAGTCGGAGACTGCGCGCTTGGTCCATTTAATTGGGAGCTCAGGCGCCATAGCGCGCGAACAGGGCCTGAACTTCGTCTTCGGATGCGAATTCGCCGCGATCAGCTGCTGCGATCGCTTCCTGCAGATCGGTCAGTTGGGCGCTGCGCCAACTTACGTAGTGTTCCAGTGCATCTTGTGCGATTTCGGGAAGCGCCTGGCCGGATAAGGCAGCGATCTCGTCGACTGCCTGTTTGAGTTCTGGCGTTACCTGAACTTCGATACATAAGCTGTTAGCCATGGCGCGCTCCCGTCAGTTGGTTTGCTTCACTCTTCCCGCTGTAATGGAATGATACCCGGTACCGTGGCCGGGGTGGAGCAGGGTTCTTCGTCGAAGGCGATGTCGCCTTGCGGGTTGGCGATGCCGTCGGCTTTGATGTCTTTGAAGCCGAACAGGTCGCGGTCCATCAGGTGCGATGGCACCACCGTCGACAGCGACGAGAAGATGTTTTCCACGCGGCCGGGGAATTTCTTTTCCCAGTCGCGCATCATCATCTTGATCTGCTTGCGCTGCAGGTTTTCCTGCGAGCCGCACAGGTCGCATGGGATGATCGGGAACTGCTTCACTTCCGCGTAGCGCTCGGTATCTTCTTCTTTCACGTAGGCCAGCGGACGGATCACCATGTGCTTGCCGTCGTCCGACACCAGCTTGGCCGGCATGCCTTTGATTTTCCCGCCGAAGAACATATTCAGGAAGAAGGTTTCGAGGATGTCGTCGCGGTGGTGGCCCAAGGCGATCTTGTTGCAGCCCAGTTCATCGGCCACGCGGTACAGGATGCCGCGGCGCAGGCGCGAGCACAGCGAGCAGGTGGTCTTGCCTTCCGGGATCAGGCGCTTGACGATGCTGTAGGTGTCCTGGTTCTCGATGTGGAACGGGATGCCCAGCTTTTCCAGATACGCCGGCAGGATGTCGGCCGGGAAGTTGGGCTGTTTCTGGTCCAGATTGACGGCCACGATCTCGAAGTTGATCGGCGCGCGTTCGCGCAGCGTCATCAGGATGTCCAGCAGCGCGTAGGAGTCCTTGCCGCCGGACAGGCAGACCATCACCTTGTCGCCGTCTTCAATCATGTTGAAGTCGCCGATGGCCTGGCCGACCAGGCGGCACAGGCGCTTGTGCAGTTTATTGTTTTCGTGCGCGATTTTCTCGGCGGACTTGACGCTCACTGGTTCGATAACGGCGTTCATGCTGCTTCCTTGATTTTGAATACTTCCACGCCCACACCTTCGCAGTCCGGATACACGTCCGGCTTCATGGTCGACACGCGCGCCGCGCGCACGCTCGGATGCGCCAGCATTTCGCGCACGATGTCGTCGCACAGCGTTTCCTGCAGCTGGACGTGGCCGCGCGCCATGCGCTGGGCGATGGTGTTGCGCATGAAGTCGTAGTCCACCACTTCCTCCAGCTGATCGTGCTGCGGCGACGAGACCGACAGCGGGATGTAGAGGTCGACGTTGATCAGCAAACGCTGTTCGCCCTTTTTCTCGAACTCGTAGACGCCGATGTTGATCATCACTTCGTAATTGCGCAGGAACAGGCGGCGGCAGTCGTTCAGTTGCGGGTGTATCAGGGCGGACAGCATGGGAATACCTTTTAATGATTGAATTTATTTAGCCAAAAACATGACGTCGCGCGGCAGCGGCAGCAGGTGCTGGCCGCCGTCGACCAGCAGCGTGGTGCCGGTCAGCGCGCGCGCCGAGGCGGCATACACCACGGCGTCGCTGATGTCTTCGGGCGTGCTGGAACGGCCCAGCGGCGTTTGTTGGTGCGCGTTGGCGAAACCGGCTTCGCTCTGGTCGCCGGACACCATGGTCAGCCCCGGCGCCACGCCGACCACCCGCAGCTTCGGCGCCAGCTGCTGCGCCAGCATGGTGGTGGCGGTGTGCAGCGCGGCCTTGGACAGCGTGTACGACAGAAAATCCGGGTTGAGATTGTACAGCTTCTGGTCCAGCAGATTGATGACGGCGGCCTGCTGGCCGTCCGGCGTGGCCGCGTGCAGCGCCTGCGCCAGCAGGATGGGCGCGGCGACGTTGGCGTGCATGTGGGCGTCGAGGCGCGCGCTGCTGAAGTCCTCGGCGCTGTCATAGTCGAACAGCGAGGCGTTGTTGACCACGCAGTGCAGCGCGCCCAGCGCCTGCACCGCGCGCGGCAGCAGTGCGCGCACCGCCGCCTCGTCCGACAGGTCGGCTTGCAGGGCGACCGCGCGGCGGCCCAGCGCGATGATCTCGGCGGCCACGGCGGCCGCTTCGGCGGCGGAAGCGCGGTAGTGCACCGCCACGTCCCAACCGGCGCGCGCCAGCCCGAGAGCGATGGCGCGGCCGATGCGGCGGCCGGCGCCGGTCACCAACGCGACGCGGGGGGCGGGCGCCGGGGCGCCGGAGGATGCTGAGTTGTCCTGTGCTGTCATCATGTTTGAACTGGATATAATGCCGGGATGTCCTTACCCGTACCTTCTAGCGACGCGCTGGCCGCGTCCCACGCCCTGCAGCACCTGATTGCCGCCGATATCGAAAGCAACGCAGGCGCCATTTCCTTCGCCCGTTACATGGAGCTGGCGCTGTATGCGCCCGGTCTGGGCTACTACAGCGGCGGCTCCGCCAAGCTGGGAAAAGATGGCGATTTTACAACCGCCCCCGAGCTGTCGCCGCTGTTCGGCGCTGCGCTGGCGCAGGTTGCAGCCGCTATTATCGCCCAAAGCGCGCCGAACCTCCTTGAATTCGGCGCCGGCACCGGCAAGCTGGCGTTCGACATCCTGACCGAGCTGAGCGCCGCCGGGGTGAAGGTCGAGCGTTATTACATCGTCGAACTGTCGGGCGAGCTGCGTGGCCGCCAGCAGGAAAAGCTGCGCGACTTCCCGCAGGTGCAATGGCTGGACGCCTTGCCCGAGTCCTTCGACGGCGTGGTGTTCGGTAACGAGGTGCTGGACGCGATGCCGGTCCACCTGGTGACCAAGCACCCGGACGGCTGGCAGGAATTGCAGGTAACGCTGCGCGACGGCCGTTTCGATTACCTCGAAGCGCCGGCCGGCGCCGAACTGCAGGCGCAGATCGAACGCCAGATTCCAGAGCACGAGTATCTGCCGGTCGGCTATGTCACCGAGCTGCATGGCGTGGCCTGCGGCTTCATGGCGACGCTGGCGCGCATGCTGGCCGCCGGCCGCGCCAATGCCGCCTTCCTGTTCGACTACGGCTTCCCGGCGCGCGAATACTATTTCGACCAGCGCGTCACCGGCACCCTGATGTGCCATTACCGCCATCACGCTCACCCGGACCCGTTCTACTATCCGGGCCTGCAGGACATCACCGCCCACGTCGATTTCACGGCGATGGCGCTGGCGGCGCAAGATGCCGGGGCCGAGGTGCTGGGCTATCTGAACCAGTCCGGCTTCCTGCTGGGCGCCGGCATCGGCGAGCTGCTGCTGCGTACCGATCCCGAGGACGCCAAGGTCTATCTGCCGCAGGCCAAGGCGATGCAGAAGCTGGTGTCGCCGGCCGAAATGGGCGAATTGTTCAAGGTGCTGGCGGTGGGCAAAGCGGTCGAGCTGCCGGCGGCCATCGTGGCGCAGGACCGCACGCACCGGCTGTAGACAGAAAGGCACAGTGAGCAGAAATGCAAGCCAATTCCTTGCCTGATCTTCGGGTTGCATGCGCTAAGATGGGCTATCATGACTGATTCTGCATCGATTACGTGCCATGGCCAAGACTCACACCCACTATGACAACCTGAAAGTGTCGCGGATGGCGCCACAGGAGGTCATACGTGCCGCCTACAAGGCCTTGAGCCAGAAATACCACCCGGAC
Organism: Duganella guangzhouensis; assembly: GCF_009674535.1. GTDB lineage: Bacteria > Pseudomonadota > Gammaproteobacteria > Burkholderiales > Burkholderiaceae_D > Rugamonas > Rugamonas guangzhouensis. The sequence goes on along the minus strand of NZ_WKJK01000006.1, from coordinate 141,583 downwards.
AAAAACCCGGGGGATGAGAAGGCGGCGCGCATCATGGCCATCCTCAACAGCGCCTACGAGACCTTGTCCGACCCGCAGCGCCGCAAGGAGCACGACGAATGGATCGCCTCCGAGGAATGGGAAATCGAATGGCTGGAAAGCACCCGCCACGAGGACGGCCATCATCGCCCCGACAAGGGCAAGCATGACAGCGGCTGGCATCCGGAGCATGTGCACGAGTCGCCGCTGCGGCGTGGCCGGCGCCGCGACTGGCGGGTCTGGGCCGGGCTGGCGGCCTGTCTGGCGCTGGGCTGGGTAGGCGGCATGACCATGGTGGCCGAGCCGCAGATGATGAGCAATTTATTGAGCAGCGCCTGGGGCGGCAAGGGCGGCATCAACGCCAACGCGGCCACCGCCGACTCGGCACCGGCGCACAGCGAGCTGCGTGATCTGCGCGCCGAGGCCAAGGCCGAGCAGCGCGATGCCTGGGCCTCGGTGCGCTTGTCGGAATCGCATAATTACAAGGCGTCGCCGATCCGGGTGGCGGCCATGTCGCAGGTGGTGCTGCCCGGCGCGGGCGCCGAGTGCGACACCGAAAACCAAACCCAGACCCTGGTGGCGCCCAACGGCGAGCCATGGCCGACCAAGTCCGGCTATATGGAGGGCTTCCCGGTCGGCAATCGCGGCGACGAGATGCAGCTGACGCTGGATAACTCCGGCAACGGCTCGGCGGTGTTCATCAAGGTCTACGACATGGACCGCCGCTCCAATGTGCGCTACGCCTATGTGCAGGCACACGACAAGCTGCTGGTCGATAAACTAGCCAACGGCAAGTATGAAATCCGCTACCAGAACCTGGATGTCAGCGCCAACCCGGGCGCCTGCGGCGCGACCAGCAGCCGCACCGCTGTCGCCGGCGCGGAAGCAGGGGCGTCACCGGTCAACAACTAGGGCATCGCCCCTGTCCGATAAGAGTTGTCACAGGGTGGGAATCTGATTATCCTAGGGTCACAATAGGAGAGCACGCATGACAGATTCCAACGCCGCAGACGACAACTGGCTGATCGACGAAGACGAAGAAGAGCTTCCCGCCAGCGGTCTCGGCGCTCCAGACCAGCGCTTGTGGCGGGTGCTGATCGTCGATGACGATGTCGATGTCCATGCCGTCACCCGGCTGGCGCTGCGCAACGTCAGTTTCAAGGGCCGCGAGCTGGAACTGTTCTCCGCCTACAGCGGGCGCGAAGCCTACGACATTCTGCGCGACACGCCGGACATCGCGCTGGTGCTGCTGGACGTGGTGATGGAAACCGACGACGCCGGACTGATACTGGCGCGCCGCATCCGCGAAGAGCTGCACAACTCCATCGTGCGGGTGGTGCTGCGCACCGGCCAGCCGGGCCAGGCGCCCGAGCAGCGCGTCATCATCGAATACGACATCAACGACTACAAGGCCAAGACCGAGCTGACCACGCAAAAGCTGTTCACCACGGTGATCTCGGCGCTGCGCGCCTACGAGAGCCTGAACATGCTGGAGCGCAGCCGCATCGGCCTCGGCAAGATCCTGGCCGGCGCCACCAATCTGTACCAGATCCATTCGCTGCGCGAGTTCGCGTCCGGGGTGCTGAACCAGGTCAGCGCCATCCTGGACGTCGGCTCGGACGGCGTGCTGTGCCTGATGCAGGGCGACACCGGCGTCACCACCGTGGTGGCGGCCACCGGCGGCTACGCCGAGCTGAACGACGCCGAGCTGATGCCGGCCACGCATCCGCTGTGGCCCACCATCTCGAAGGCGTTCGCGGAAAAGAAATCGCAGTTCGAACATCCGGCCAATGTGCTGTTCATCCACACCCAGGAAAACCGCGAGGTGGCGATCTCGGTGACGCCGCCGTGGCCGCTGGCGCAGATCCAGCGCGACCTGCTGGAAGTGTTCTGCCAGCGCATCGCGGCGGCGTTCGACAATCTGTACATGTTCGGCCAGCTGCGCAAGGCGCAGGAAGCCACGGTGGTGGCGCTGGCCGACCTGGCCGAGTTCCGCGACAGCGGCACCGGCGGCCATGTGCGGCGGGTGCAACTGCTGTCGTCAACCTTGGCGCAGCGGCTGCACGAGCGCGGGTCGTATCCGGACGAGGTGACGCCGCAGCTGCTGGAAATGATCGGCCTGGCCTCGATCCTGCACGACGTCGGCAAGGTGGCGACGCCGGATCACATTCTGCTCAAGCCGGGCATCCACACGCCGGAGGAGCGCGCCGAGATGCAGCAGCATGCGGCGGTGGGGCGGACCATTCTGGAGCGCGCGGCGAATATGGTGGATGGCGTCAGCTATCTGACCTATGGCGCGCAGATCGCCGGCGGCCATCACGAGCACTGGGACGGCAATGGTTATCCGAACCAGCTGAAGGGGCGTGAAATTCCGATCGCGGCGCGGATTGTGGCGGTGATCGATGTCTTCGATTCGCTGCTGCACGAGCGTCCGTACAAGGAGCCGTGGCCGCACACCGAGGCGGTCAACTACATCCGCGACCGCGCCGGCAAGCAGTTCGACCCCGAGGTGGTGGCGGCGCTGCTGGAGATGATCGAACGCGACCCTTCCATCGGCCGCACGCCCGGCTAAGCGGGCGGCGTCAAACGGCGGCCACCGGCGCGGTGGCTGCCTTCACCATCGCTTCAAACTGCGCCACCGGCATCGGCCGCGCGAACAGATAGCCCTGCGCTTCATCGCACTGCTTGGCACGCAGGAAGTCCCGCTGCGCCTGGGTTTCCACCCCTTCCGCAATCACTTCCAGTCCCAATGAATGGGCCAGCGCGATGGTGGCGGCGACGATCACCGCGTCATTCGGATCGCTCTCGATATCCTTCACAAAACCACGGTCGATCTTGATGCGGTCGATCTCGAACAGCTTCAGATAACTGAGCGACGAATAGCCGGTGCCGAAATCGTCGATCGCCACCTTGATGCCGCGCGAGCGCAGTTCGTTCAACAGCGTGCGGCTGCGTTCCGGATCCTGCATCGCCGCCGATTCGGTGATCTCCAGTTCCAGCAGCGCCGGATCGATGCCATGGCTGTGCAGCTGCCGGTCCAGATGCGGCAGCAGTCCTGGGCCGTGGCACTGGCGCGCCGACAGATTGACCGCCAGCCGCAGGTGCGCCAGCCCCGGCGCGCGCCACGAATCCAGCAAACTGATCGCGCGCTGCAGCACCCAGTCGCCGAGCGGGATGATCAGGCCTGATTCCTCGGCGATCGGAATGAAGCGGTCCGGCCCGACCATGCCCAGCTCGGGATGGTGCCAGCGCAGCAGCGCCTCGGCGCCGATGATGCGCTGGGTCGCGAGCTCGATCTGCGGCTGCAGATACAGTTCGAATTCTTCCTGTTCCAGTGCCTGCCACAAGCGGTTTTCCAGCATCAGGCGCTCGTGGGTGGCGGTGTTCATCTCGGCCGAGAAGAACTGGAAGTTGCCGCGGCCCAGGCTCTTGGCGGCGTACATGGCGGTGTCGGCGTGGCGCATCAGCGTGCCGGCGTCCTCGCCATCGTCGGGGAACATGGCGACGCCGACCGAGGCGCCGCTGTGCACGGTTTTGCCGTTCAGGTGATACGGCGCGGTCAGCGCGTCGACGATGCGCACCGCGATGTTGGAGGCGTCGTCCGGCGAGATGGCGCCGTCGGTGACGACAATGAATTCGTCGCCGCCGAGGCGGGCGATGGTGTCGACTTCGCGCAGCAGTTCCTGCAGCCGCTGCGACACCGCCACCAGCAGCAGGTCGCCGGTGGCGTGGCCGTGGGTGTCGTTGATTTTCTTGAAGTGATCGAGGTCGATGAACAGCACCGCCGCCATGCCGCCGTTGCGCCGGGTCTGCGCCAGCAACTGCTCCAGCCGCAGGTTCAGCGACAGCCGATTGGCCAGCCCGGTCAGGGTGTCGTGGTGGGCCAGGCGGTGGATGCGTTCCTGCGCCAGGTGCTGTTCGGTCAGGTCGTGCAGGATGGCGACGAACAGGTGCTCGTCCGGCAGTTCGACTTCCGACACCGACATCGCCAGCGGGAATTCGTTGCCGTCGCTGCGCCAGCCGGGCAGCTCGTATTCGTGGGTGACGCCGCAGGCGATCATGCGCAGCAGGCCGGCCGCGTCGAGACCGGCGGCCTCGCCGACGCCGACCGGGATCAAGCGCTCCAGCGGCAGCGCGCTCATCTTCTCCGGCGCGTAGCCGAACAGGCGGCCGGCGGCGGCGTTGGCCGACATCAGCACGCCATTGCTGTCGATGGTGAGGATGGCGTCGGCCGCCTTGTTGAGGATCGCCTGCAACCGTGCCTCGCGCTGACGCAGGCGCGAGGTCGATTCCTTGACCTCGCCCTGGATGCGGGCGCGCTCGCCGGAGATCAGCATCATCAACGTGCCCAGCAGGCCAGTCAGCAGCAGGCCGCAGGTCAGCACGGTCCAGCTTTGCCAGCCGCGCTGCTGTTGCAGATATTCCGCCGTCGGCGCCAGCGTCAGCTCGTAGATGCGGCCACCGAAATGCAGCTGGCGCTGGAAGTCGCCGGCGGCCGCCGGCCGTTGCAGCGTGTCGCGCACCACGCGGCTCGGGCTGTCGTCGTCGGTGTCTTCAAAGCGCACCAGGAAGTAGGGGAACTCGGAGCGCTTCAGCGCCTGCCGCAGATACGCCTCGAACTGCATCGCGATCAGCAGCGAACCCACGGCCTGGCGGTGGTTGTTGTTGGGATGTACGGTCTGCAGCAACAGCAGGCCGCCGCCCGGTTCGGCGCGGGCAAAGCGCAGCGGCGCGGTGGCGGTCGGCTGGCCGGACTGGATGGCGCGTTCCAGCGCGGCACGGCGGCGCTCTTCGGACAGCATGTCCATGCCGACGTAATCGCGGCCCGCCTCGGGTTCCACAAAGGTGATGGCGAAGTAGCGCTCGCGCTGGGCCGCGGTCTTCAATTCGCCCGACGGCTCGACCCGCTCGCGGATGCTGAACTTGGGATCGACCTGCTGCCGTGCCCAGGCTTCAAACGCCGGGCGCTCGCTGCCGGCCACCGGCATCAGCCAGGCCATCGACAGCAGCTCGGGGCGCTGGTCCAGATAGCCGTGCGCCAGGTTGCCGAAGTCCTCGGCGTTGATGGCGCGGCGCGGATCGTTGAGCGCCTTGGCCATGGCGTAGATGAAGCGTTCGTGCTCGCTGAACTGGGCTTGCAGCATGTCGCCGGTCTGCTGCGCCTTGAGGCGGAAGGTCTGCAACTGCTGGTTGCTTTCCCAGCGGTCGGCCTGCAGGTAGATGGCGATGAAGGCGGCGGCCGACAGCAGCAGCGGCAAGCCGACCAGGGTGCGCCGGCGCGCCCACAGCGCGCGCGGCCGACCGATCACGATCCAGGTCAGCGGCGCCGCCAGCAGGATGCCGATGGTGTCGCCCATCCACCATGCGATCCAGTCGGTGGCCAGGGTGTCGCGCTGCAGGATGCCCAGCATCAGCATGCCGGACAGTGAGACGGTGCTGGACACCACCGTGACGCAGGCCGCCAGCACGATGAAGCGCACCACGTCGCGGCCGGAGCCGATGGCGCTGTCGATGTAGCGGCGGAACAGCGTGCTGCCGACCCAGGCCTGCAGCGCCGCGCCGACCGCCGGCGCCAGCGCGCCAAGGAAGCTGGTGACGCTGATGCCTTGCGGGCTCAGCCATGGATAGACCAGATTGACCGACAGCGAGCCCAGCGCTACCGCCGGCAGCAGCCGGGCGCCGCCGACGGCGCAGGCGGCCAGCGCCAGGCCGGCCGGCAGGAAGATCGGGGAGGCGTAGCTCGGCGGCAGCGCCAGCAGTAGCCCAAGGCGGCCGGTGCCGAAATACACGACCCATAGGGCCAGATTGGCGAACAGCGTCAGATACCAGCGACCGCTACGATTATTCAAATCCGGGGCTCCAAGTGGCTTGTGGGATCAGATGATTCTATAGGAAAACATGCAACATAAAAACAACACTTGCACTTTCGCAGTCGGTGCGTATAAAATCTCGCCCCGAAGCAGACGAACTGTTAGCTAAGCATCGACAAGATGATAAAAACAGTTGACGGTTCGAGAATTTTGCTTCATACTCTGCGGTTCCTCGCGGAGGGGTGGCCGAGTGGTTAAAGGCGACGGACTGTAAATCCGTTCTCTCAGAGTACACTGGTTCGAATCCAGTCCCCTCCACCAAGTTTTTGCAAAAAGACTGAGTGGCGCAGTAGATGAAGAGTTGAATTGAACCAATACCTCGCGGGTGTAGCTCAATGGTAGAGCTGAAGCCTTCCAAGCTTATGACGAGGGTTCGATTCCCTTCACCCGCTCCAGTGTTGTTGCAAGCCGATGCGCAGGCATCACAGCAGTACCAATAAGCCCTTGTAGCTCAGTGGTAGAGCACTCCCTTGGTAAGGGAGAGGCCACGTGTTCAATCCACGTCAAGGGCACCAGAATTCGCAGTACGCAGTACGGCAGCACTATCAAGACAGTCGGGCAGGGTTCCTGCCAATCACACCAAATCGTTAGGAGTCTAAAATGGCAAAAGAGAAATTCGAGCGGACCAAGCCGCACGTCAACGTCGGCACCATTGGTCACGTTGACCACGGCAAGACCACCCTGACCGCTGCAATCGCAACCGTTCTGTCGAAAAAATTCGGCGGCGAAGCTAAAGCTTACGACCAGATCGATGCTGCTCCTGAAGAAAAAGCACGCGGCATTACCATCAACACCGCGCACGTCGAGTACGAAACCGCCGGTCGTCACTACGCTCACGTTGACTGCCCAGGCCACGCCGACTACATCAAAAACATGATCACCGGTGCCGCCCAGATGGACGGCGCGATCCTGGTTTGCTCCGCAGCTGACGGCCCAATGCCACAGACCCGCGAGCACATCCTGCTGGCCCGCCAAGTTGGCGTTCCATACATCATCGTGTTCCTGAACAAATGCGATCTGGTGGATGACGAAGAGCTGCTGGAGCTGGTTGAAATGGAAGTGCGCGAGCTGTTGTCGAAATACGAGTTCCCAGGCGACGACCTGCCAATCGTAAAAGGTTCGGCACGTAAAGCACTGGACGGCGACACCGGTCCTCTGGGCGAGCAAGCCATCATGGCCCTGGCCGATGCACTGGACAGCTACATCCCTACGCCAGAGCGCGCAGTGGACGGCGCCTTCCTGATGCCAGTGGAAGACGTGTTCTCGATCTCGGGTCGCGGCACCGTGGTAACCGGTCGTATCGAACGCGGCGTGATCAAAGTCGGCGAAGAGATCGAAATCGTCGGCATCATCGACACCGTGAAAACCACCTGCACCGGCGTGGAAATGTTCCGCAAACTGCTGGACCAAGGTCAAGCAGGCGACAACGTTGGTCTGCTGCTGCGCGGCACCAAGCGTGAAGACGTGCAACGTGGTCAGGTTCTGGCGAAGCCAGCATCGATCAAGCCGCACAACCACTTCACCGGCGAGATCTATGTTCTGTCGAAAGATGAAGGCGGCCGTCACACCCCGTTCTTCAACAACTATCGTCCACAGTTCTATTTCCGTACCACCGACGTGACCGGTTCGATCGAACTGCCAGCGGACAAAGAAATGGTTATGCCTGGCGACAACGTGTCGATCACTGTGAAGCTGATCAACCCGATCGCGATGGAAGAAGGTCTGCGTTTCGCTATCCGTGAGGGTGGCCGTACCGTGGGCGCAGGCGTGGTCGCTAAGATCATCGCTTAATAAGGTTCAAGATTGCCACCCGGGTGTCCGGGTGGTATAATCCGATCCTTTCTGGTTTTATGTAGGGGCGTAGCTCAATTGGCAGAGCGTCGGTCTCCAAAACCGAAGGTTGGGGGTTCGATGCCCTCCGCCCCTGCCACCGAATCTGGTGCAGGGCACCGAAAGTAAAATATAAATGTCTAATCAATCCGTGCAGACCGTCAGCACGTCGAATGACAAGATTAAGGTTGTACTGGCGATCATCGTTGCGGTAGTGGGCGTGATCGGGTTTTATTACCTGTCAGACAAACCAGCTCTGGTACGCGCAGGCGCACTTGTGGCTGGTTTGGCTTTTGCCGTTTTGATCTTGTGGACTTCGTCGACTGGCCGTGAATTCCTGAATTTCGCTAAAGAAGCCGTACGCGAGACTAAAAAGGTCGTGTGGCCTACCCGTCGCGAGGCCTCCCAAATCACGGGCATCGTGTTTGCCTTTGTGCTGGTGATGGCGGTTTTCCTGTGGGGCACGGATAAGACCTTGGAATTCCTGTTATACGACGTCATTCTGGGCATACGAAAATAATGAGCGAAAATGTGCAAGATGACGCGGCGGACGCAGTTCCGCCGCAAGACGCTGGCGCAGCGCCAATCAGCGTACCAGTGAGCAACAAGCGCTGGTACGTTGTGCATGCGTATTCCGGCATGGAAAAAAGCGTGCAGCGCGCGCTGACCGAGCGCGTCGAGCGCGCCGGCATGCAAGACCAGTTTGGCCAAATCCTGGTGCCGACCGAAGAAGTGGTGGAAGTCCGCAACGGTCAAAAATCGGTCACCGAACGTCGTTTCTTCCCCGGCTATGTGCTGGTGGAAATGGAAATGACCGACGAAACCTGGCACTTGGTGAAAAACACCTCGAAAGTCACCGGCTTCATCGGCGGCAAATCGAACAAGCCGACCCCGATTCCAGCGCGCGAGATCGACAAGATCATGCAGCAGATGCAGGAAGGCGTCGAGAAGCCACGGCCGAAAGTGCTGTACGAGGTGGGCGAGCAAGTCCGCATCAAGGACGGCCCGTTCACCGACTTCAACGGCAATGTCGAGGAAGTCAACTACGAGAAATCGAAAGTGCGCGTCTCGGTCACCATTTTTGGCCGCGCCACACCAGTCGAACTCGAATTCGGCCAGGTCGAAAAAGTATAAGCAACCGTTCGCCAGAACGGGCGACGGTGTCAAAACCCTAGTGAATTCTGGCAAAAGAGGAGCCCCGCCCTGCAGTTGCGCATGGTGGGGCGCTACTACTCATATCCAAGATAGGAGCCATCATGGCAAAGAAAATCATTGGTTTTATCAAGCTGCAAGTGCCAGCTGGTAAAGCAAACCCATCCCCACCGATCGGCCCAGCGCTGGGTCAGCGCGGTCTGAACATCATGGAATTCTGCAAAGCGTTCAACGCGCAGACCCAAGGTATGGAACCAGGCATGCCGATCCCAGTGGTGATCACCGCTTTCGCGGACAAGTCGTTCACCTTCGTGATGAAGACCCCACCAGCGACCTTCCTGATCAAGAAGCATTCGGGCGTGCAAAAAGGTTCGGCCAAGCCACATACCGACAAGGTAGGCAAGCTGACCCGCGCTCAAGCTGAAGAAATCGCTAAACTGAAAACCCCTGACCTGACCGCTGCTGACCTGGATGCTGCTGTACGCACCATCGCTGGCTCGGCTCGTTCGATGGGCATCACCGTGGAAGGTCTGTAATCATGGCAAAACTGTCCAAACGCGCACAAGCCATCAAGGCCAAAGTTGACACCACCAAGAACTACTCGTTCGATAGCGCTGTCGCGCTGATCAAAGAACTGGCTACCGCCAAGTTCAATGAATCGATCGACGTGTCGGTTCAGCTGGGCGTGGATCCTAAGAAATCGGACCAGGTGGTTCGTGGTTCGGTGGTTCTGCCAGCCGGCACCGGCAAGACCGTTCGCGTCGCCGTGTTCGCCTCGGGCGACAAGGCTGAAGCCGCTAAAGCAGCTGGCGCCGACGTGGTCGGTATGGAAGACCTGGCCGAGCGCGTCAAAGCCGGCGACATGCCTTTCGATATCGTCATCGCTTCGCCAGACACCATGCGTATCGTTGGTACCCTGGGTCAGATCCTGGGCCCACGTGGCCTGATGCCTAACCCGAAAGTCGGCACCGTAACCCCTGACGTCGCTACCGCCGTGAAAAACGCGAAAGCCGGTCAAGTTCAGTACCGTACCGACAAAGCCGGTATCATCCACGCCACCATCGGCCGTAAATCGTTCGCTGACGCGGATCTGAAGTCGAACCTGAACGCACTGATCGACGCCCTGAACAAAGCTAAACCAGCTTCGTCCAAAGGCGTGTACCTGCGTAAAGTGTCGCTGTCGTCGACCATGGGCGCTGGCGTCCGTGTTGACCAGACCACGCTGGCCGCTTAAGTTTTAAAGTATCAAGTCGCCGTGCCGCAAGGCATGGCGCAGTTCTTTGGGATGGTTGCCGCGCGAGCGGCAGCCGCAATCAAAGACCGTTGGGCTGGATGCATCAGGCAGGCATCCGGTTAATTGAATGTCTCACCCAACGCAGATGGTGTTCCCGATCAAGTTTTGCAGTCCATTGGACTCCTAACCTCGGACGCCGTTGTTCGAACCGATGGCCGGCAATTTCGCTGGCTATCATTTAAGGAGATTGACCGTGGGTCTCAATCTGAATGACAAAAAGGCCGTCGTCGCCGAAGTTTCCGCAAAAGTAGCAACTGCGCAAACTATCGTCGTGGCCGAGTATCGTGGCATCCAGGTTGCTCACTTGACGCAACTCCGTGCCAAAGCGCGCGCTCAAGGCGTGTACCTGCGAGTGTTGAAAAACACCCTCGCTCGTCGCTCCGTTGAAGGCACGCAGTTCGCCCCGCTGGCAGACAGCATGACCGGTCCGCTGATCTATTCGATCTCGGACGACGCCGTTGCAGCAGCTAAAGTCATCAACGACTTCGCTAAAACCAACGACAAACTGGTCATCACCGCCGGTAACTTCGCAGGCAAACAGCTGGATAAAGCTGGTGTTGCCGCGTTGGCGAGCATTCCTAGCCGTGAAGTTCTGCTCTCGCAGTTGTTGGGCGTTATGCTGGCTCCGGTGTCGGGCTTTGCACGTGGTCTGGCGGCTCTGGCCGCCAAAAAATCCGAAGGCGCTCCTGCCGCTGCCGAAGTGGCCGCAGAAGAAGCGCCAGCCGCCTAAGTTGCTTAGGTTGCCGGGTTTTTCATCAAGTAGCATTCTGCTGTATTAACGAATCAAAAATTATTGGAGTTTCAAATGGCAATTAGCAAAGAAGACATCCTGAACGCAGTTTCCGAACTGTCCGTGCTGGAACTGAACGAACTGGTCAAACTGTTCGAAGAAAAATTCGGCGTATCGGCTGCCGCAATGGCTGCTCCAGCCGCTGGTGGCGCAGGTCCTGCAGCCGCTGCTGAAGAGCAAACCGAGTTCAACCTGGTTCTGACCGAAGTCGGCGCGAACAAAGTTGGCGTGATTAAAGCAGTTCGCGAAATCACCGGTCTGGGCCTGAAAGAAGCCAAAGACGTGGTTGATGGCGCACCAAAAACCGTAAAAGAAGCCCTGTCGAAAGCTGACGCTGAAGCCGCTAAGAAAAAGCTGGAAGAAGCTGGCGCCAAGGCTGACCTGAAGTAATTCGTTGTACCGGCCGCTAACAGCTTATAGTTAGCGCCACGAGCCAAAGCTGCGGAAGTTTCCCCTTGCATGAGGGGAAACTTTCGGCTTTGGCTCCTTTGTCGTCTGTGTCGTATTTGTAGCGTTGTATTGACGTTGCAGTCCCAATTGAATCAGCTGGAAATGGTAGAAGTTTCAGGTTTCGTCTGTGTGACAGACAGCCTACGCCACACAGGCTAAACCTGAAATTTTTTCCCTTTCTGTCACTCACGGAGTGTCCATGCACTACTCATTTACTGAGAAGAAACGCATTCGCAAATCATTCGCGAAGCGCGCCAACGTTCACAACGTTCCGTTCCTGCTGGCTACCCAGCTCGAGTCCTACCATAGTTTCTTGCAGGAAGACGTCGCCCCGTCGACCCGTAAGAATGACGGCCTGCAGTCGGCCTTCACTTCGATTTTCCCCATCGTTTCGCACAATGGCTTCGCACGTCTGGAGTTCTTGTCGTACGTGCTGGGCGACCCTGTCTTTGACGTCAAGGAATGCCAGCTGCGCGGCCTGACCTTCGCGTCGCCGCTGCGCGCCAAGGTGCGCCTGGTGATCCTGGACAAGGAATCGCCGACCAAGCCGGTCATCAAGGAAATGAAGGAACAGGAAGTCTACATGGGCGAACTGCCCCTGATGACCTCCACCGGTTCGTTCGTCATCAATGGTACCGAGCGCGTTATCGTTTCGCAGCTGCACCGCTCCCCGGGCGTGTTCTTCGAGCACGACCGTGGCAAGACCCACTCGTCCGGCAAACTGCTGTTCTCGGCCCGCATCATTCCTTACCGCGGCTCGTGGCTGGACTTCGAGTTCGACCCGAAAGACATTCTGTACTTCCGCGTCGACCGTCGCCGCAAGATGCCAGTCAGCATCCTGCTGAAAGCGATCGGCATGTCGCCGGAACAAATCCTGGCCAACTTCTTCGTGTTCGACAACTTCCACCTGCGCTCCGAAGGCGCGGAAATGGAATTCGTCGCCGAACGCCTGCGCGGTGAAGTCGCGCGCTTCGACATCGTCGATCCGAAGACTGGCAAGACCATCGTCATGAAAGACAAGCGTATCAATGCCAAGCATGTACGCGACATCGATGGCGCCGGCCTGAAACACATTTCGGTACCGGAAGACTACCTGCTGGGCCGCGTGCTGGCCAAGAACATCGTCGACGCCGACACCGGCGAGGTGATCGCCAACGCCAACGATGAGCTGACCGATGAAGTGCTGAACCGTCTGCGCGACGCCAACGTCAACGACATCCAGACCCTGTACACCAACGATCTGGACCAGGGCGCCTACATCTCGCAGACGCTGCGCATCGACGACACCGCCGACCAGACCGCCGCCCGCATCGCGATCTACCGCATGATGCGTCCTGGCGAACCGCCAACCGAAGAGTCGGTGGAAGCGCTGTTCAACGGCCTGTTCTACAGCCCGGACCGCTACGACCTGTCGGCCGTCGGCCGCATGAAGTTCAACCGCCGCATTGGCCGCGATGAACTGACCGGCGCCATGACGCTGTCGAACGAAGACGTGCTGGCCGTGATCAAGATCCTGGTCGAGCTGCGCAATGGCCGCGGCGAAGTCGACGATATCGATCACCTGGGTAACCGTCGCGTGCGTTGCGTCGGCGAACTGGCCGAGAACCAGTTCCGCGCCGGCCTGGTGCGCGTTGAGCGCGCCGTCAAAGAGCGTCTGGGTCAAGCCGAAGCCGACAACCTGATGCCGCACGACCTGATCAACTCGAAGCCGATCTCGGCCGCTATCCGCGAGTTCTTCGGTTCGTCGCAGCTGTCGCAGTTCATGGACCAGACCAACCCGCTGTCGGAAATCACCCACAAGCGCCGTGTGTCCGCACTGGGCCCTGGCGGTCTGACCCGCGAACGCGCCGGCTTTGAAGTGCGCGACGTGCACCCGACCCACTACGGCCGCGTGTGCCCGATCGAGACTCCTGAGGGTCCGAACATTGGTCTGATCAACTCGCTGGCACTGTACGCCCGCCTGAACGAATACGGCTTCCTGGAAACCCCATACCGCAAGGTGGTGGACTCCAAGGTAACCGACCAGATCGACTACCTGTCGGCGATCGAAGAAGGCCGTTACATCATCGCTCAGGCAAATGCCAAGATCGATGAAAGCGGCAAGCTGAACGACGAACTGGTGTCGTCGCGTGAAGCCGGCGAAACCATTCTGGTGTCGCCAGAGCGCGTGCAGTACATGGACGTGGCGCCAGGCCAGATCGTCTCGGTCGCAGCCTCGCTGATTCCATTCCTGGAACACGATGATGCGAACCGTGCACTGATGGGCGCCAACATGCAGCGTCAGGCTGTGCCTTGCCTGCGTCCTGAAAAGGCGCTGGTCGGTACCGGTATCGAACGTACTGTTGCAGTCGACTCCGGCACCACCGTGCAGGCAGTCCGTGGCGGTATCGTGGATTACATCGATGCAGGCCGTGTGGTGATTCGCGTCAACGACGACGAAGCGACCGCGGGCGAAGTCGGTGTGGATATCTACAACCTGATCAAGTACACCCGTTCCAACCAGAACACCAACATTAACCAGCGTCCTATTGTTGAGCGCGGTGACCGCGTGGCCAAAGGCGACGTGATCGCTGACGGCGCATCGACCGACCTGGGCGAGCTGGCACTGGGCCAGAACATGACCGTGGCCTTCATGCCATGGAATGGTCTGAACTTCGAGGATTCGATCCTGATCTCGGAAAACGTCGTCAAAGACGACCGTTACACCTCGATCCACATCGAAGAGCTGAGCGTTGTTGCTCGTGACACCAAGCTGGGCGCGGAAGAAATCACCCGCGACATCTCGAACCTGGCTGAGAACCAGCTGGCGCGTCTGGATGAATCCGGCATCGTGTACATCGGCGCCGAAGTGCAGGCCGGTGACACCCTGGTCGGTAAAGTGACGCCAAAAGGCGAAACCCAGCTGACCCCGGAAGAGAAGCTGCTGCGCGCGATCTTCGGCGAGAAAGCCTCGGACGTGAAAGACACCTCGCTGCGCGTGCCTTCGGGCATGGTCGGCACCGTGATCGACGTCCAAGTGTTCACCCGCGAAGGCATCGTGCGTGACAAGCGCGCGCAACAGATCATCGACGATGAACTGAAGCGTTTCCGTCTGGACCTGAACGACCAGATGCGTATCGTCGAGGGCGACGCCTTCCAGCGTCTGGAAAAAATGCTGATTGGCCAAGTGGTCAACGGCGGTCCGAAGAAGCTGGCCAAGGGCGCTAAGATCACCAAGGAATACCTGGACGATCTGGACAAATACCACTGGTTCGACATCCGCCCGGCGGAAGACGCATCGGCCACCGCGCTGGAAGCGATCAAGGAATCGATCAACGAGAAGCGCCACCAGTTCGATCTGGCCTTCGAAGAGAAGCGCAAGAAACTGACCCAGGGCGACGAGCTGCAACCTGGCGTGCAGAAAATGGTCAAGGTTTACCTGGCCGTGAAACGCCGCCTGCAGTCGGGCGACAAGATGGCGGGTCGCCACGGTAACAAGGGTGTGGTGTCGCGTATCGTGCCGGTGGAAGACATGCCGCACATGGCGGACGGTACGCCGGCCGACGTGGTGCTGAACCCGCTGGGTGTTCCGTCCCGTATGAACGTGGGTCAGATTCTGGAAACCCACTTGGGCTGGGCTGCCAAGGGTCTGGGTATCCGCATCAGCGAAATGCTGGCGCAGCAGATCAAAGTGGAAGAGATGCGCAAGTATCTGACCACGGTCTACAACGAAACCGGCCGTCCGGAAGATCTGGACAACTTCGATGATGAAGAGATCATGAAGCTGGCGCGCAACCTGAAAAAAGGTGTGCCGTTCGCAACGCCGGTGTTTGACGGTGCGCACGAAGAGGAAATCCGCCGCATGCTGGACCTGGCTTACCCTGACGACATCGCCCGCAACCTGGGCATGACCGCGTCGAAGAACCAGGTCACCATGTACGACGGCCGCACCGGCGAAGCGTTCGAGCGCAAGGTTACCGTCGGCGTGATGCACATGCTGAAACTGCACCACTTGGTCGACGACAAGATGCACGCCCGTTCGACCGGTCCTTACTCGCTGGTGACGCAACAGCCGCTGGGTGGTAAAGCCCAGTTCGGTGGTCAGCGCTTCGGTGAGATGGAGGTGTGGGCACTGGAAGCGTACGGCGCCTCGTACGTGCTGCAAGAAATGCTGACCGTGAAGTCCGATGACGTGAATGGCCGTACCAAAGTGTACGAAAACCTCGTCAAGGGCGACCACGTGATCGACGCCGGCATGCCGGAATCGTTCAACGTGCTGGTGAAAGAGATCCGTTCCCTGGGTATCGATATCGACCTGGAACGCAACTAAAGCTTCGAGCTTAAGTTCACACGCACGGGCCCCGCTGGCGTCGCTGGCGGGGCAGTTTAAGAATTCATCACTACCTGGAGTGATACATGAAAGCACTGCTCGATCTATTCAAGCAAGTACAGACGAACGAGACCTTTGACGCGATCAAAATCGGTCTCGCTTCGCCTGAGAAAATCCGTTCGTGGTCCTACGGCGAAGTTAAAAAGCCGGAAACCATCAACTACCGTACCTTCAAGCCAGAGCGCGACGGTCTGTTCTGCGCCAAGATCTTTGGCCCGATCAAAGACTACGAATGCCTGTGCGGCAAGTACAAACGCCTGAAACACCGCGGCGTGATCTGCGAAAAATGCGGCGTTGAAGTCACGCTGGCCAAGGTGCGTCGTGAGCGCATGGGCCACATCGAACTGGCTTCGCCGACCGCCCACATCTGGTTCCTGAAATCGCTGCCGTCGCGTCTGGGCATGGTGCTGGACATGACGCTGCGCGATATCGAACGCGTGCTGTACTTCGAAGCATACGTCGTGACCGATCCAGGCATGACCCCGCTGAAAAAGTGCCAGATCATGTCGGAAGACGACTACGCCGCCAAGTACGAAGAGTACGGCGACGACTTCACCGCCTACATGGGCGCGGAAGGTATCCGTGAACTGCTGCGCTCGATCGACATCCACCGCGATGCCGAAACCCTGCGCGTGGAACTGAAGGAATCGAAGTCCGAAGCCAAGATCAAGAAATACGCCAAGCGTCTGAAAGTGCTGGAAGCGTTCCAGCGTTCGGGCATCAAGCCTGAGTGGATGATCATGGAAGTGCTGCCGGTGCTGCCACCGGAACTGCGCCCACTGGTGCCACTGGACGGCGGCCGTTTCGCCACCTCGGACCTGAATGACCTGTATCGCCGCGTCATTAACCGTAATAATCGTCTCAAGCGTTTGATGGAGCTGCGCGCTCCAGAGATCATCACGCGCAACGAAAAGCGCATGCTGCAAGAAGCGGTCGATTCGCTGCTGGACAACGGCCGTCGCGGCAAAGCGATGACCGGCGCCAACAAGCGTCCGCTGAAATCGCTGGCTGAGATGATCAAAGGTAAGGGCGGCCGCTTCCGTCAGAACTTGCTGGGTAAACGCGTCGACTACTCTGGCCGTTCGGTGATCGTGGTGGGTCCACAGCTGAAACTGCACCAGTGCGGTCTGCCGAAGCTGATGGCGCTGGAACTGTTCAAGCCCTTCATCTTCAACAAGCTGGAACTGATGGGTCTGGCGACCACGATCAAGGCTGCCAAGAAACTGGTTGAGATTCAAGAACCAGTGGTGTGGGACATCCTGGAAGATGTGATCCGCGAACACCCGATCATGCTGAACCGTGCACCAACCCTGCACCGTCTGGGCATTCAGGCTTTCGAGCCAGTGCTGATCGAAGGTAAAGCGATCCAACTGCACCCACTGGTTTGCGCGGCATTCAATGCTGACTTCGACGGTGACCAGATGGCAGTTCACGTGCCGCTGTCGATCGAAGCGCAGATGGAAGCCCGTACCCTGATGCTGGCGTCGAACAACATCCTGTTCCCATCGAACGGCGAACCATCGATCGTTCCTTCGCAGGATATCGTGCTGGGTCTGTACTACGCGACCCGCGAAGCGATCAACGCCAAGGGCGAGGGCATGCTGTTCCCTGACGTGTCGGAAGTCATCCGTGCCTACGACAACAAGGAAGTGGAACTGACTACCCGCATCACCGTGCGTATCGTCGAGAATCCAAAAGACGCTACCACTGGCGAGTTCGTGCGTACGCTGACCCGCTACGAAACCACCGTGGGTCGTGCGATCCTGTCCGAGATCCTGCCGAAAGGTCTGCCGTTCTCGGTGCTGAACCGCGCGCTGAAGAAAAAAGAAATTTCCAAGCTGATCAACACCTCGTTCCGTAAGTGCGGCCTGCGCGCTACCGTGGTGTTTGCCGACCAGCTGATGCAGTCGGGCTTCCGCCTGGCGACCCGCGCCGGTATTTCGATCTGCGTGGACGACATGCTGGTACCGCCGCAGAAGAAGATCCTGATCTCGACCGCCGAATCGGAAGTCAAGCAGATCGAACAGCAGTACGCTTCCGGTCTGGTGACCGCCGGCGAACGCTACAACAAAGTGGTCGACATCTGGGGCAAGACTTCCGACGAAGTCGGCAAGGCCATGATGGACCAGCTGAAAGTCGAAGACGTTGTCAAACGCGACGGCACCCAGACCACTCAGGAATCGTTCAACGCGATTTACATGATGGCCGACTCGGGCGCCCGTGGTTCGGCGGCACAGATTCGTCAGCTGGCCGGTATGCGTGGTCTGATGGCGAAACCGGATGGTTCGATTATCGAAACCCCGATTACCGCGAACTTCCGCGAAGGTCTGAACGTGTTGCAGTACTTCATCTCGACCCACGGCGCTCGTAAAGGTCTGGCGGATACGGCACTGAAAACCGCGAACTCGGGTTACCTGACCCGTCGTCTGGTCGACGTGACCCAGGATCTGGTGGTGATCGAAGACGATTGCGGCACCTCGAACGGCACCGTCATGAAGGCGATGGTCGAAGGTGGTGAAGTGATCGAAGCCCTGCGCGACCGTATTCTGGGCCGCGTGGCAGGTACCGACGTGGTCAATCCTGAAACCCAGGAAACCCTGTACGAAGCCGGCACGCTGCTGGACGAAGACATGGTGGAAGAAATCGAACGCGTCGGCATCGACGAAGTCAAAGTCCGCACCCCGCTGACCTGCGACACCCGCTTCGGCCTGTGCGCCAAGTGCTACGGCCGCGACCTGGGCCGCGGCCTGCTGGTCAACTCCGGCGAGGCAGTTGGTGTGGTGGCAGCGCAGTCGATCGGTGAGCCGGGTACCCAGCTGACCATGCGTACCTTCCACATTGGTGGTGCGGCGTCGCGTGCGGCAGTGGCATCGTCGGTGGAAGCCAAGTCGAACGGTATCATCCGCTTCACCTCGACCATGCGTTATGTGACCAACGGCAAGGGCGCGCAGATCGTCATTTCCCGTTCGGGCGAAGTACTGATCACCGACGACCACGGCCGTGAGCGCGAGCGCCACAAAGTGCCGTACGGCGCGACCCTGATCGTCAAGGATGGCCTGACCGTGAAAGCCGGTACCGCCCTGGCGACCTGGGATCCGCTGACCCGTCCGATCATTACCGAGTACGCCGGTACGGTGCGTTTCGAGAACGTCGAAGAAGGCGTGACCGTGGCCCGTCAGGTGGACGAAGTGACCGGTCTGGCCACGCTGGTGGTGATCGATGCCAAACGTCGCGGTTCGCTGACCAAAACCATGCGTCCGCAGGTCAAACTGCTGAACGAAGATGGCCAGGAAGTGAAGATCGCCGGCACCGAACACGCGGTAGCGATCGGCTTCCAGGTTGGCGCGCTGATCATGGTGAAAGACGGTCAATCGGTATCGGTGGGTGAAGTGCTGGCACGTATCCCGACCGAATCGCAGAAAACCCGTGACATTACCGGTGGTCTGCCACGCGTGGCCGAGCTGTTCGAAGCACGTTCGCCGAAAGATGCGGGCATGCTGGCGGAAGTTACCGGTACTGTTGCCTTCGGTAAAGAAACCAAGGGTAAGCAGCGTCTGGAAATCACCGACATGGACGGCAACAAGCACGAGTTCCTGATTACCAAGGACAAGCAAGTGCTGGTGCACGACGGCCAGGTGGTGAACAAGGGCGAGATGATCGTGGACGGCCCGGCCGATCCGCAAGACATCCTGCGTCTGCTGGGTATCGAAGCGCTGGCGCGTTACATCGTTGACGAAGTGCAGGACGTGTACCGTCTGCAGGGCGTGAAGATTAACGACAAGCACATCGAAGTGATCGTGCGTCAGATGCTGCGTCGGGTGCAGATCGTCAATGCCGGCGACACCAACTACATCGTTGGCGAGCAGGTTGAGCGTTCGGAAATGCTGGATGAGAACGATCGCGTGACCGCAGAGAACAAGATTCCTGCGACTTACGAGAACGTGCTGCTGGGTATTACCAAAGCGTCGCTGTCGACTGACTCGTTCATCTCGGCCGCATCGTTCCAGGAAACCACCCGCGTGCTGACCGAAGCGGCGATCATGGGCAAGCGCGATGGTCTGCGCGGCCTGAAAGAAAACGTGATCGTTGGTCGTCTGATTCCAGGCGGTACCGGTTTGGCATTCCACCGCGCTCGCAAAGAGAAAGAGCAGTGGGAAGTCGAAGAGCGTCAAGCGCTGCTGGCTGCGGAAAAAGCCGCGATGGCTGGCTCGGCAGTGGAAGCGACCGAATCGGTTATTCCACACGACGGCGAAGCATAATCTCTTCGCTGTAAATAAAAACGGCACCTGCGGGTGCCGTTTTTTTTTGCCTATTTATTTAGAAAACAGTTTTGCATCGGTTCCGAATGAAGGCCGGCTGGTTTAGGTGTGCCGCCTGGTTCGCTTTTAAACATTTCCAGCCTGCAGTGCTCACCGTTAAAAGTGTAACGAATAATATGCAGCATGCCGGGCGAGGGAATAAATGAGTATTCGCCTTCGCAAGTATATACTCCGGTCGGTACATGGAGCCGCGATTGAATATAGAAATGCGTGGTTTTATCAGCGGGGATTTTAAATTTCTTACCGCTTGGGGAATCGATGTCAGTGCGGGCGCCGCAAAAGCCTTCCTGACCGATGGTGAAACGGTCGGCATCACCCACCACGGCGATGATGGCTTTGGGCGCGTCTTCGGCAGGTGCGGCGTGGCAGGGCAGGAGCAGGGCGGCGGCAAACAGATAACGGGAGTACATGTGTCCAATGGCAAGTTTGTGTTGCCACATTATATGATGCCAACTTGGCAATGTGTAAGTGAACTGGGCGCGGTGCTTGCCAAGGCGGCGCTAAAATATGTCGCCCAGCTCTATATGGCATGCCAGCAAATAGTTCGTTCATGCTAAGATTTGGCTATGATTGCTCAAGCCCTCTTCACTCCCGCCCAGCAAAAACTGCTGGGCTTGCTGTTTGTACGTGTGAATCAAGGATTCCACCTCAACGAAATCATGCGTCTGACGGGCCTGGGCAGCGCTTCGGCGCAGCGCGAGCTGAAGCGGCTGCATGAGTCCGGGGTGATCGTCTCCGAGCGCATCGGCAATGTGCGCCGCTTCAGGCCGAACAAGGATTGCATTGTTTTCGGTGAACTCAGCGGCCTGGTGAAGAAGACCTTCGGCCTGGTCAGCGTGCTGAATTCGGCGCTGGCGCCGCTGCAGCATGTGCTGAATGTGGCGTTTGTGTATGGCGCCACCGCCAAGGAACAGGAGCATATGGATACGCCGGTGGAGTTATTGCTGATTGGCGATAACACCAGTTACGGCGAATTATTATCCCGGCTGCCGGTGGCGGAGCGTTTATTGCGCCGTAAAATTAATCCCAATCTGTATTCCATTCCCGACTTTAAACGTCGTCTGCGCGAACAGCAGCCATTTATTCTAGAAGTGCTGCGCGGTTCGAAAATATATGTGCTGGGCGATGAAACCGATTTGGAAAAAGTCAGCGGCGAGGAATTAAACGCTTAAATTTGCCCGCTGCGGAAATGACAGCGCAAAGCGGGTATATTTCCCCATCTTGGATTCGCATTGAATATTGCCGCCAAAAGCGGTAATCACTTTCTGGCAAAAAGCCAATCCCATGCCGGTGCCGCCGGTGCTATAAAACGGTTCAAATACATGGGGTAATACATCGTCTGGAATACCAGGGCCGGTATCGGTGACCAATAATCGGCGGCCGGTCAGCGTTATTTCCACCTCGCCGCGTCCGGCTGATTTAATCGCGTGCAGCGCATTTTTGAACAGGTTATACAGCACATACACCAGCAATACATCGGAACCGAAAAAAGTAAAATCTTCGGCGCCGAGGACTTGCACCTTGTCCCGCATCGCGCTTTCGAATGGATAACTGGCCAGTGCCTCATCCACGCATTTCTTGATCGAGTGATTGGCGAAATCGGCGCGGTTCAGCGTGCCGGCGCGGGCCGAGGCCAGCATCATGTCGACGATGAAATTGGAGCGGCAAATCTCGGTCTCGATATGCTGTCCCAGCCCGGCCAGATATTGCCGCTGGTTGGCTGACAGCCCGCTGACGATCAGCCCATGCGCCAGCGCCCGCTCGTAGCCGGCCATCAACTCCGGCAACGAGCGGGACAACAGGCGCGACTGGTTGCGGATGGTGGCCAGCGGCGTGCGTACCTCATGCGCGATGGTGGCCGCCACCTCCAACGGATCGGCCAGCAGGTTGTGCCGTACCATGGCCTGGGCGATCAGCCCCAGGCTGGCGGCGACAAACAGCACGCCGGGCGGATAAAACTGCACGCCGTAGTTGCACAGATAATCCACTGCGGCAAAAAAGTAGATCAGCAGGCTGACCAGGCAATAGCGCAGCCGCGTCTTTTCGGTCGACACCGCCTGCTGCTGGCGCCGGTATAGCAACCACAGCCCGCGCCCGACCACCAGCGCCGTCTGCAGCAGGTGCAGCGCGTGCAGCGGCCCGGCTTTGGGATAAAAACCGAAGAAATAGCGATACAGGCCGGCCACCACCCAATCGCTGGCCAGCAGCGCCACGCCCAGCGCGCCGGCAAAGGCGTAGGACAGCGCCACCCGGCGGCGCTCGCCGTGCTGTCCGGTCAGCTCGGCAATGAAGTGGTACAGCGTGGTCGGCAGGAACAAAATCAGCAGATAGCCCAGCTTGGCCAGCAGCAGCGCCTCCTGGGCGTCGCGCAGCTGGAACAGGATGGCCCAGGTGAATTGCCAGCAAAAAGTGGTCACGCACAGCACAAAGAAGGTCAGGCTGATGCGGTTCACGCCCCTTGAATGCAGCACATAAGCGCCGTAGCACAGGAAGAGCAGGGAAACCACGGCTGGCAGGAGCGAATGCATGGCGCTGTCCGATGAGTAAGCGGGGGAACCAAGTATTGCGCGGCCTGCAGCGGCTCGCTCGAATATCGCAACAGGATTTGTGCAAGATCAAACTTCCACCATGCCAACTCCCGCGTAGTGGGGTTGCCCGGTTGCCGGGTAACCACTTTAGGAGAACATCATGCTGATGCAAGTTACCACCCAGACCTTCACCCATTCGCTGACCATTTACCTGAAAGACTCCAACGCCTACGGCAATACCTACTTTGCCCGCTACTTTGAATGGCAAGGCATCTGCCGCGAAAAATGGTTCTTCGAGTGCATATCGTCCGACATGCTGCAGAAAGAGGGCGTCTTCATCACCAAGCACGCGGAACAGGACTACCTGCAGGAGACTTTCCCGTTCCAGGAGGTTTCTTGCGAGTTGAACGCTTATGACGTCAAAAAGTGCTCATTTTGGCTGGAGTTCCGCTTTTATGCGAACGGCCGGCCGGTCTCGGTCGGACGCCAGCAGATCGTGTTTGCCAACCACGCCAAGCAGATCACCGCGCTGCCGGCGGCGGTGATCGAGCGCATCAAGGGCTACGCTAAATAAGGGGGAGGGAAACGGCGGGCCAGGACGGCCCGCCCGAAACGATTACTGTTGCGCAGCGATCCAGCGGTCGACCTTCTGTTCCAGCAGGGCCAGCGGCACGGTGCCGTCATCCAGCACCACGGCGTGGAAGGCTGGCAGGCTGAACTTGGCGCCCAGCGCCGTCTCGGCGCGCTTGCGCAGCTCCTGGATCTTCAACGAACCGACCTTGTAGCCCAGCGCCTGACCCGGCCACGCCATGTAGCGTTCGGTCTCGCTCTTGGCGTAATCGGTGTAGCCCAGCGTATCCTGCATGTACTGGATGCTTTGCTCGCGGGTCCAGCCCTTGGCGTGCATGCCGGTATCGACCACCAGGCGCACCGCGCGCAGCATTTCATCGTTCAGATGGCCGAAGTACTGGGCCGGATCGTCAAACAAGCCCATTTCCTTGCCCAGCGTTTCGGCGTACAGCGCCCAACCTTCGGTAAACGCGTTGTTGCCGCCATATTTGCGGAAGTTAGGCAGATTCAGCTCTTGCATCAGCGCGATGTGGAAGTGGTGGCCAGGCTTGCCCTCGTGCAGGAACAGCGTGGTCATGCCGGTGCTGCCGTACTTGGTCGGATCGTTGACCACCGACCAGAACACGCCCGGACGCGAACCGTCGCCGGCTGGCGCGGTGTAGTGGTCGGACGCGGTGGCGCGGCTCAGCTCGGGCTCCAGGCGCAGGTCCAGCTTGGCTTTCGGCTGCAAGGTGAACATTTGTGGCAGCTTGGTGTCCAGCACGTCGTTCAGCTTGTGGAACACGGCCTGGACTTCCTCCTCGGTCTTGAACGGGAAGAATTTCGGCTGCGCCGCCACCCACACCGGCAGGCCGGCCGGCGCACCGTCGTAGCCCAGCTTCGGTCCCAGCACCGCAAATTGCGACTGGATGCGCGCCACTTCCTTCAGGCCGATGGCGTGGATTTCGTCCGGCGTCAGCGTGGTGGTGGTGGCGTTGGCGACACGGGCCTGATACCAGGCGGCGCCGTCCGGCAGCGCGCCCAGCCCGGTCGAGGTGCGGCAGGCCGGCAGGTATTCCTTCTCCAGGAAGGTGGACAGACGCACCAGCGCCGGCATCAGCTTGTCGTTGATGGTCTTGCGGTAGGCGGCGCTCAGGCGTTGCTTGTCGGCGTCGGAGAAGGCGGCCGGCAGCTTGGTGATCGGCGTGTAGTAAATGCTGGCTTCCGGCGTCGCACTCACCAGTTTCTGGAATTGCGGCAGCGCCGAGATCATCAGCGCCTTGGGCTGGGTGATGCCTTGCTTGATGCCCACGCGCATGTTGGCAATCGCCTGGTCGATCCACACCGGCAACTGGGCCAGGCGGCTCAGGTAGGCGTCGTATTCCTTGACGGTGCCGAGTGGCTGCGAGCCTTCGCCGCCGGCATAGTTGGCCAGCGTGACCGGGATGTTGTCCATCTGGCTGATCGGCAGCAGATGCTCGGGGAAGCGCTCCATGGCGATCAGGCCGTTCAGCTCGTATTGCAGGATGTCGTAGTTGATGCGGTCCTTGTCATCCAGCTGGTCGCGCGCGATGGCGTGCAGGCGCTGCGCGAACTGGCGGTAGGCCTTGAACTGCACCGCGCGCTTGGCTGGCGAGATGCTCAGGCCGAGTTGATTGTCGAAACGGTTGTCGCCGTTCTCGGTGGCGCCGACCGGATCGAAGCGGGCGACCGCATCGTAGTACTGGTCTGCAATTTTCAACAAAGCCTGGTGGGCCGGAGCGGCACTCACTTGCGGCGCGGCCACGGTGTCGGCGGCGTGCACGGCGCCCAGCGGCGCGAAGGCCAGCGCGATAGCGGCGGCCAGGGGAGCGATGATGTTGCGGCGATACGTCATGTGATTAGTCCAAGGTGTAACAAATTGGCGAATAGCATAAGCCATCACAAGACTGACGAGGAACAATTTTTGTATCTATCGGACACATTGTTTTTCGCCGGCAAGAGTAACTTTTAAATTGCCATGTTTATTTGTCGATTGGCTATCAGAGCAGGAGTAAGATGGCGTTCAGCGGTACCGAGAAAACCAGGGGGAGATACAAATAATAAAAGGTCGTACCACGCCATTGAGGCCGCGTTCACACGCGGCCTTTTTTTATGCGGCGGTTTCCGCGAAGCGGCTTTCATACAAGGCCGCCACCAGATCGGATTGGGTGACGATGCCGACAAATCGCTGCTCTTCGTCGACGATCGGGATGTGATGGAAACCCGAGTCCGCCATCAGCGGCACCAGATCGACAATCGGCGTATCGACCCGCGCCGTGGTCGGGTGCTGGGTCATGATCTGGCCCACCACCTCGGCCTTTTCGGTGTGAGTGATGCCGCTTTTGCGCAGGAATCGCTGCAGTTGCTGGCGGATGCTGCCGTAATCGTCCAAACCGCCGTGCTCCAGGAAGTCAGTCTGAGTGACGATGCCGATCACGCGCCGCGCGCGGTTCAGCACCGGCAGCGCGGCCACATGGTGGATGCGCATCTGCTGCCACGCCTCTGCCAGCCCAGTGCCGAACTCGGCGCTGACGATGTCGTGCGACATGATGTCGGCGCAATTGATGATGCCGAAGCGGCGCTGGTAGGCGCGCTGTTCGGTCTGCATGAACAGCGATTCCAGATCGTCGCGGCTGATATCCAGCACCTGGTTGTGCTGTTGCAGCACCGCGTCCAGGTCTTCCGGCTTGAAGCCCAGGCGCACGGTCGGCACCGCGTCCCGGGTGGCGTGCGGATTCGGATGCGGGCTGGTCTGCTGGTGCGGGTAGGCGCGACCGGTGAGGTTGTTGTAGGTCACCGCCATCAGCACCAGAAGAATAGAGTCGGCCAGCACCGTCATCAGCACGAATTCAAAGCCGGCCGCGTGCACCAGCGGGCCGCCGATCACCGTGGTCAGCGCCACCGCGCCGCCGGGTGGGTGCAGGCAACGCATGAAGAACATGGCGGCGATCGCACTGCCGCAGGCCAGGCCGGCCAACAGCGGCAGCGGCAGACTGTCACCGAACCAGCGTACACAAGCGGCGCCGGCCAGACCGCTGACGACATTGCCGCCAATCACCGACCACGGTTGCGCCAACGGGCTGGCCGGCAGCGCAAACAGCAGCACCGACGAGGCGCCGATCGGCGCCACCAGGAAGATGCTGGCATGGGTGTTTTGCAGCAGCGCTTGACTGAGCAGCGCGGTCAGCAGGATGCCGCACAGGGCGCCGAAGGCGGCGCGCAACTGTTCACGGCGATTGGCAGTGGTGGGGCTGGGCAGCCAGCTGGCGAAGAAGGCGCGCATGATCTAAATCAAGTATTTGAAATGGCGCATTATCGCACGATTGCACTTTATTGGTGCGAGACCAGACCGAGCGGCAATGCCGTGGTAATTTTGATTTGCTCCATCGAAAACGCCGACGAGACGCCGGTCAGCTGCACAGACTTGATTAACTTCTTGTAAAAGCGATCATATCCTTCGATATCGCTGGTTACCACCTTCAGCAGATAGTCGATATCACCGCTCATGCGATGGAATTCCTGCACCTCCGGCAAGGCTGCCACGGCGGCGGCAAAGTGTGCGAACCATTTCTCGTCGTGCTGGGTGATGCGGATGCTGACAAACACCGTCACCGGCAAGCCCACCTTGCGGCGGTTGATGATGGCCACGCGGTTCTCGATATAGCCTTCCTCCTCCAGCCGCCGCAGCCGTTTCCAGCACGGCGTGGACGACAAACCTATTTGCTCGCTGAGCTGGGCAACCGACAGCGTACCGTCGCGTTGCAGAGCGTCCAGGATGGCGTAATCGTAGCGGTCAAGATTGTTCATTCTAAAAATAGGAAAATCAAAGCATAAAATGACTACATCTTATGCTTGAGCGCAGAATTTTGGTACGACTATTTCACTCTGACTTAGTAAGCTATGTGCATGACTACCGAAATCTATCTCGACAGCAACGCCACCAGCGTTGTGCTGCCTGCCGCCATTACCGCCGCCGCTGATGCCATGGGCCAGCGCTACGGCAATCCGAGCAGTACCCACGCGACCGGCCTCAAGGCCAAGGTCATTCTCGACGACGCGCGCGCCCGCGCCATGCGCCTGCTCGGCGTCGGCAGCGGCCGCCTGATGTTCAACAGCGGCGCCACCGAAGGCATTCAGACCGCCGTGCTGTCGGCGCTGGTCGCGCTGCGCGAGCGCCGCGACGCCGGCGAGACCATCGGCACCTTGCTGGTCTACGGCGCCACCGAACACAAGGCGGTGCCGGAAAGCCTGGCGCACTGGAACCGCCTGCTGGGCCTGAATCTAACGCTGCACCAGTTGCCGGTCGACGCCGACGGCGCCCACCGCCTCGACGCATTGCGCGCGATCGCCGCCAACGCCGCCATGGTCTGTACCATGGCCGCCAACAACGAAACCGGCGTCATCAGCGATCTGAGCGGCATCGAAGCTATGCTCAGCGACACCGGCAGCAAGGCCTACTGGATGGTCGACTGCGTCCAGGCGTTGGGCAAGCTCAAGCTGGATCTGTCGTCAACC
Organism: Duganella guangzhouensis; assembly: GCF_009674535.1. GTDB lineage: Bacteria > Pseudomonadota > Gammaproteobacteria > Burkholderiales > Burkholderiaceae_D > Rugamonas > Rugamonas guangzhouensis. The sequence continues at coordinate 113,878 of NZ_WKJK01000006.1, read as the reverse complement.
CGCATCGATTACGCACCGTTCTCCGGTCATAAACTGTATGCGCCCAAAGGCATCGGCATGCTGTATGTGCGTGCCGGCGCGCCGTTCACCGCCCTCATCATGGGCGGCGGCCAGGAAGCCGGGCAGCGCTCGGGCACCGAAAACATGGCCGGCATCGCCGCCCTGGGCGCGGTGCTGGCGGCGCTGGAGCGCGGCGACACCTTCCGCACTCCAGCCGAACTGTGCGCCTACCGCGCCCGTTTGGCGGACAGCCTGCGCGCCGCGCTGCCGGGCGTGGTATTCAACAATCCCTTCGACAAAGCGCTGCCAACCACGCTGAACTTCGCCGTACCAGGCCTTTCCAGCCGCGAATTGATGGACGTGTTCGACGCCGCCGAGGTACGCGTCAGCGCCGGCAGCGCCTGTTCCTCGTCCAAGGCCGCGCCCAGTTACGTGCTGGACGCGATGGGCCTGCCGCTGTGGCGCAGCGCCGGCGCCATCCGCATGTCGTTCGGCCCGCTGGCCGACGACGCCACCATCGCCGCCGCTTGCGCCCGCATCGAACGTTGCGGCGCCGCGCTGCGCGCCAGTTGCCTGATCCCATCCGAGCGCACCGCCGTGCCGCATGATGGTCTGCTGCAACTCGGTGTCGAAGGCGCGTGCAGCTGGCTGTTGCTGGATGCCGCCAGCCGCAGCTGCATCGTCATCGACCCGCTGCCGGACCATGTGGCGCGCATCGAATCCTACGTGCGCTGCCAGAACTACCAGGTGCAAGCCATCGTCAGCACCTTGCCGAACGCCGGCCGCGGCATGCTGATCGACGCGTTGGGCCGCCACTACAACCGCCATGCCGAAGCTGACGAGTACGGCTGGCCAGCCAACGCCGCCAGTGTGGCACTGGCCAACGGCGCCCGCGCCGGCGCGGTCCGGTTGGGCGCCCAGGTGCTGGCGGCGCTTCCGTGCGGCACCGGCGACGAACTGCGCGCCTATCTGCTGGGCACGCCGGAGGACGGACAATTGAAAGCGCAAGCCGTACGCTTCGCCTTCAGTGCCAAGCCAGCGCAGCAGATGCTGCGCGACTGCACCGATGGGCGCACCTTACTGTGTCCAACCCGCGATGAGCAGAATCAGTTTTGCCTCAGCATGACAACTACCCCGACGGCAACGCTCGCGAACGGCGTACAACTCGACAGCAGCATGCTGGACGCCTTCCTGCAAGCCCATCCGGAAGCCCGTTTGATCGACGTGCGCGAGCCCTATGAATTCGCCGCCACATTATCGCCGGCACCGGCCGGCCGCATCGCGTTGAGCGTACCGTTGAGCCGCCTGGCCGAGTACGCCAGTCTATGGCTACATGAAACCCCGGTACCGCTGATCTTCTTCTGCCGCAGCGGCAACCGCAGCCTGAAAGCCGCGCACTGCCTGCGCCGTCTCGGCCACCCCCAAGCCTACAGCCTCAACGGCGGCCTCGCGCTAGCCGTCCCCCTGCCACTGGCCGCCTGATTTTTTTTCACCCACTCCGGGGTCAGGTCCATCATTTCTACACGGACTCAACCGTAGCGCCCGCGCTACGGTTGAGTCCGTGTAGAAATGATGGACCTGACCCCATCTTTGTCTGCTGACCTTGTTATGTACGTCACCGTACAGTCGCCTGCCGTGCGCCCTCGTACGATGCTCTGAGACATAATTTCCCATTCGCAGAATTCGAAGCGAGGTCTAAGTTGAACAAGTCCAATCCCCTGCTGCCCGAGATGTCGCTCGGCTTCCGCGAATCCCAAACTGCCTCGCTGGTGTCCGACGACGATGATGAGGACTTGCCGCTGCGCGCTGAGCTGTTCAGCGCGGCGCAGATGGCCGCGCATGGTAAGACGCTGGCCATGCATCACGAACTCAGCAAGCGCGGCGGCCGCGATCGCCTGCTGGCGCGACTGGCGGAGAACGCGGCCGTTATTGATTCCACTTGTGATGAGCTGACCGTCGCCGTCAAGGCCGGCCGCCAGATCACGCCCGCTTCCGAATGGCTGCTGGATAATTTCTATCTGATCGAAGAGCAGATCCGCATCGCTCGCCGTCACCTGCCGAAGAATTACAGCAAGGAGCTGCCTCGCCTGGGCAAGGGCGCGCCGGATGGCTGCCCGCGCGTCTACAAGATCGCGCTGGAAATCATTTCGCACGGCGATGGCCGCGTCGATCCGGAATCGCTGTGCCGCTTCGTCGACGCGTATCAGGAGGTGGCCACGCTCAAGCTTGGCGAGCTGTGGGCGATTCCCATCATGCTGCGGCTGGCGCTGATCGAAAACCTGCGCCGCGTGGCCGCGCGCGTGGCCGAAAACCGCATCCAGCGCGACCTCGCCAACACCTGGGCCGATCAGATGACCGAGGTGGCGGAAAAAAATCCCAGCGGCTTGATTCTGATGGTGGCCGATATGGCCCGCTCCAATCCGCCCATCACCAGCGCCTTCGTGGCCGAATTGGCGCGCCGCCTGCAAGGACAGAGTCCCGCGCTGACGCTGGCGCTGACCTGGATCACGCACCGCCTGGCCGAATCCGGCCAGACCATCGAGCAGCAGATTCAGACCGAGATCCAGCAGCAGGCCGCCGAGCAGGTGTCGATCGCCAACAGCATCGGCAGCCTGCGCTTCCTCGGCACCATGGACTGGCAGGAGTTTGTCGAGACCATGAGCGTGGTCGAACAAACGCTGCGCGAAGATCCGGCCGACATCTACGGCAAAATGGAATTCGCCACCCGCGACCAGTACCGCCACGCCATCGAGAAGATCGCCAAGCGCTCGAAGTTCAGCGAAGTGGAAGTGGCGCAGCAGGCGTTGGCGCTGGCACAGGCGCATCACGGCCAGGGCGATGCGCGCCATGGCCACGTTGGTTTCTATTTGATCGGCGGCGGCCTGGCCGCGCTGGAAAAACAGACTGGCATGCGCCGCCCATGGCTGGAGGCGTTCCAGCAAACCTCTAGCGCTTCTCCTCTGACGTCCTATCTGGGCGCGATCGCCGCGATTGCGCTGGTGTCCACCGCGCTGCTGCTGGAGCGCGCGGCCTATCACGGCGTGCATGGCGTGGTATTGGCGGCGCTGGGCGTGCTGGCGCTGCTGGGCAGCAGCCAGCTGGCACTGAGTCTGGTGAACTGGGTGGCCACGCTGGTCACGCATCCTCGACCCTTGCCGCGCATGGACTTCAAGGATGGCATCCCGGCCGAGGCACGCACGCTGGTGGTGGTGCCGACGCTGGTCTACAGCAAGGAGAATATCGAGGATCTGTTCGAGCAGATGGAGGTGCGCTTCCTCGCCAATCGCGATCCCAATCTGCGCTTTTGCCTGCTGACCGATTTCGCCGATTCTCGCGCGGAGAAAATGCCGAACGATGATGCGTTGATCGAGCAGATGAAGCGCTGCCTGGCGCATCTCAATCACAAGTATGCCGGCGATCAGCCGCATGCGCCGTTCCTGCTGCTGCATCGGCCGCGCCTGTGGAATCCGCAGGAAGGCGTGTGGATGGGTTATGAGCGCAAGCGCGGCAAGCTGGAAGATCTGAACCGCTTTCTGCGCGGCGGCGCGCGCGAAAAATTCTCGCTGGTGCTGGGTGAAACCTCGGAGCTGGAAAGCATCCGCTACGTCATCACGCTGGACACCGATACCCAGCTGCCGCGCGACGCCGCGGCGCAGTTCATCGCCACCATGGAGCATCCGCTCAACCGGCCGCGCGTGGACAAACAACGTGGCCGCGTCACCGAAGGCTATGGCATTCTGCAGCCGCGCGTGGCGGTGGCGCTGCCGAGCGAGAATGCGTCGCGCTACGAGAAGCTGTGCGGTGGCGAACCGGGCATCGATCCCTATACCCGCACGGTGTCGGACGTGTATCAGGACGTGTTCTTCGAAGGTTCTTTCATCGGCAAGGGCATCTACGATGTCGACGTGTTCGAGCAGGTACTGGGCGGCCATCTGCCGGAAAACAAAATCCTCAGCCACGATCTGCTGGAGGGCTGCTATCTGCGCGCCGGCCTGCTGAGCGATGCGCAGCTGTACGAAGCCTATCCGACCCGCTACAGCGAGGATGTGACGCGTCGCCAGCGCTGGATACGCGGTGACTGGCAGCTGATCGGCTGGCTGGCCGGCCGTGTTCCGGGGCGCAGCGGCAAGCGTGAAAAGAATCCGCTGTCGCTGCTGTCGCGCTGGAAGCTGTTCGATAACCTGCGCCGCAGCTTGACCGCGCCGGCGCTGGTGTTGTCGCTGATTACCGCGTGGCGCTGGCTGCCGGATCCGTGGCTGTGGACCGGTGCCGTGCTGGCGGTGATCTTTGTGCCGCCGCTGGTCAGCATGCTGTATGACCTGGTCCACCGTCCGCGCGATACCTTGTGGAGCCAGCATATCCGCGCCTCGCTGCGGCGCGCCGGCATGCAGTTCTCGCACGCGGTTCTGATGCTGGTGTTCCTGCCATACGAAGCTTACTTCAGCATGGACGCCATCTTGCGCAGTCTGTGGCGTTCGCTGATCTCGCACCGCAAGCTGCTGGAGTGGCGCGCCTCCGCGCTGTCGCGCCAGGCCGATGGCAGTGCCAGTACCTGGCGCACCATGTGGACCGCGCCGGTGCTGGCGCTGTTCGTCGGCGGCTGGTTGCTGGGCTGGCGTCCTGCCAGTCTGCCGCCGGCCGCGCTGTTCCTGCTGGCCTGGTTGCTGGCGCCGGCGGTGGCGGACTGGATCAGCCGTCCGATCCCGCGCAAGGACGCGGTGCTGACGCCGGAGCAGCATCAGTTCCTGCACAACCTGGCGCGCCGCACCTGGGCGTATTTCGATCGCTTCGTCGGCCCGGACGACAACTGGCTGCCGCCGGATAATATGCAGGAGCATCCGGTGCAGGTGGTGGCGCACCGCACGTCACCGACCAATATCGGCATGGCGCTGCTGGCTAATCTGAGCGCGGCCGATTTCGGCTACATCACGGTGGGACAGATGATGGAGCGCACCGCCAACACGCTGAACACCATGGACCTGCTGGAGCGCCACCACGGCCACTTCTACAACTGGTATGACACGCTGACCCTGAAGCCGCTGCACCCGATCTATATCTCGTCGGTCGACAGTGGCAACCTGGCGGGCCATCTGTTGACCATGCAGCCCGGCCTGACCGGTTTGTATGATGAACCGGTGCTGGGACCGCAGATTGTCAATGGCGTCATCGCCACCGTGCGCGTGCTGCGGGAAACCATGGCTGGCGATGCCGTCACCGTTGCGGACAGCAGCGGCATCGATGAACTGCTGGCCGCATTGGCGCCGGCGCCGGAAGCCGGCAACCTGCAGCAGTTGCACACCTGGCTGACGCGGATGAGCGCTGCGTCGGAAGCTATCCAGCCGCAGGCCGCCGCGCATGGCGAGGCTGCGCTCAGCTGGGCCGACTCGCTGCTGCAGCAATGCCGCGCCGCGCTGGCTGAATTGAACGCGCTAACGCCATGGGCCGCGCTGGCTGCGGATGCCATCTTCGACACCAGCATGACGCGCATGCCGACGCTGCGCGAACTGGCGGCGCTGGCACGCGCCACCAACGATATCGCCGCCACCAATCTGGCGCCGGATGAACTGGAACGCCAGCAGCGGCTGGCCGCGTTGTTCGAACAGGGCAGCACCGCCGCGCATGAGCGCATGCGCGCGCTGGCCGATCTGGCGCAACGCTGCGCCGCGTTCGCGCAGATGGAATATGCCTTCCTGTTCAATCCCACCACCAATCTGCTGGCGATCGGCTACAACGTCACCGACCGCCGGCTGGACGCCAGCTATTACGATCTGCTGGCCTCGGAGTCGCGCCTGGCCAGCTTTGTCGCCATCGCGCAGGGCCAGCTGCCGCAGGATCATTGGTTCGCGCTGGGACGCCAGCTGTGCATCGTGTCCGGCAAGCCGGTGCTGCTGTCGTGGAGCGGTTCGATGTTCGAGTATCTGATGCCGCTGCTGGTGATGCCGAATTATCCGAACACGCTGCTGGATCAGACCTACCAGTCGGTGATCGATGCGCAAATTGATTACGGCAAGCGCCGCAACGTCCCGTGGGGCATTTCGGAGTCGGGTTACAACACCGTCGACGCCAGCCTGAATTACCAGTACCGCGCTTTCGGCGTGCCAGGCCTGGGCCTGAAGCGCGGCCTGGCCGACGATCTGGTGATCGCGCCCTACGCCACCATGATGGGGTTGATGGTGCAGCCGGAAGCCTCCTGCGCCAATCTGCAGAAAATGGCCGATACCGGTTTCATGGGACGCTACGGCTTCTACGAGGCGATCGACTACACGCCATCGCGCCTGCCGCGCGGCCAGAATTACGCCATCATTCGTTCCTTCATGGTGCACCATCAGGGCATGGGCCTGCTGGCGCTCAGCTATCTGCTGCACGACCGGCCGATGCAGCGCCGCTTCGAGTCCGACCCGCTGCTGCAATCGACGCTGCTGGTGCTGCAGGAACGCAGCCCGCAGGCGGGCGCGTTCTATTCCAACACCACCGAGATGGCGGCCGCGATCCGCAGCAACGGACCGGATCAGACGATGCCGATGCGCGTGTTGACCCAGCATTCAACCCCGCTGCCGGAAACCCAGCTGCTGTCCAACGGCCGCTATCACGTCATGGTCACCAACGCCGGCGGCAGCTACAGCCGCTGGAAAGACCTGGCGGTGACGCGCTGGCGCGAGGACAGCACGCGCGACAACTGGGGCAATTTCTGCTACGTGCGCGATCTGGAAGACGGCGAATTCTGGTCCACCACCTATCAGCCCACGCTGGTCGATCCACGCAAGTTCGAGGTAGTGTTCTCCGAAGGCCGCGCCGAGTTCCGCCGCTCCGACCGCCACATCGATCTGTACACCGAAATCGTGGTGTCGCCGGAAGACGATATCGAATTGCGCCGCACCCGCATCACCAACAAGTCGGACCGCGTGCGCACCATCGAGGTCACCAGCTTTGCCGAGGTGGTGATGGCACCTGCCGCCGCCGACAACGCCCACCCGGCGTTCAGCAAATTGTTCGTGCAGACCGAGATCCTCAAGCATGAAAACGCCATCCTGTGCACGCGCCGTCCGCGCGGCGCGCACGAGGTGATGCCGTGGCTGATGCATTCGATGATGGTGCACGATGCGCCGGTGCTGGAGGTGTCGTTCGAAACCGACCGCTCGCGCTTCATCGGCCGTGGCAACACCGCGATGGCGCCGACCGCCATGCTGGCCGAGGGTGCATTGAGCGGCGCCGAAGGTTCGGTGCTGGACCCGGTGGTGGCGATCCGCTACACCATCACGCTGAAGCCGGACCAGTTTGCGACGGTGGACATCGTCACCGGCATGACCGAACAGCGCGACACCGCGCTGCACCTGATCGATAAATATCAGGATCGCCATCTGGCCGACCGCGTGTTCGAACTGGCGTGGACCCACAGCCAGGTGGTGCTGCGTCAGCTGAACGCCAGCGAGGCCGACGGCCAGTTGTACAGCCGCCTGGCCAATTCGGTGATCTATCCGAATGGCGGCTTGCGCGCCGAGGCATCGACGCTGATCAAGAATCAGCGCGGCCAGTCCGGCCTGTGGGCGTATGCGATTTCCGGCGACCTGCCGATCGTGCTGCTGCAAATTAAAGACGCGGCCAACATCGAGCTGGCGCGCCAGATGGTGCAGGCGCACGCCTACTGGCGTCTGAAAGGGCTGGTGGTGGACTTGGTGATCTGGTACGAGGATCTGTCGGGCTATCGCCAGGCGCTGCACGATCAGATCATGGGCCTGATCGCTTCCGGCATCGACGCCCAGGCGATCGACCGGCCGGGCGGCATCTTCGTGCGCCTGATCGACCAGATTCCGAACGAGGACCGCATCCTGATGCAGTCGGTGGCGCGCGTCATCATCAGCGATGCACGCGGCACACTGGCCGAGCAGATCAAGCGTCCGGCGCCGCCGTCGATGCGCATGCCGCCGCTGCTGGCCGACAGCCGTGGCGAGTATGCGGATGCCGGTCCGGTCACGCATCAGCCGCACGACCTGGTGCTGGAAAACGGTATCGGCGGCTTCTCGCCGGATGGCCGCGAATACGTCATCACCACCAGCGCCACCCAGCGCACGCCGGCGCCGTGGTCCAACGTGCTGGCCAATCCGCAGTTCGGCAGCGTGATTTCGGAAAGCGGCCAGGCCTACACCTGGCATGAGAACGCGCACGAGTACCGCATCACGCCGTGGCACAACGACCCGGTCAGCGACGCCAGCGGCGAAGCGTTCTACCTGCGCGATGAGCAGAGCGGCCAGTTCTGGTCACCGACCGCCTTGCCGGCGCGCGGCAACGGCGTGTACGTCACGCGCCACGGTTTCGGTTACAGCGTGTTTGAACATATCGAGGCCGGCATTCACAGCGAGATGACGACCTTCGTCGCGGTTGACGCGCCGATCAAGTACACCGTGCTCAAGGTGCGCAACGACTCGCTGGTGCAGCGTCGCCTGTCGGCCTTTGGCTATGTGGAGTGGGTGCTGGGTGATATGCGTTCCAAGTCCGGCATGCACCTCGTCACCGAGGCCGATCCGGTCAGTGGCGCGCTGTTTGCCAAGAATGGTTACAACACGGAGTTCAGCGGCCGCGTGGCCTTCTTCAATTGCGACGCCTCGCTGCGCACCTTCACCGGTGACCGCACCGAATTCGTGGGCCGCAACGGCTCGCTGGCGGCGCCGGCGGCGCTGAAGCGTTCGCGCCTGTCCGGCAAGATCGGCGCAGGCCTGGATGCCTGCGCGGCGATTCAGGCGCCGTTCGATCTGCTGCCGGGACAGGAGCGCGAGATTGTGTTCGTGCTGGGCGTGGGCGGTCGCCGTAATGCGGACGCCAGCATCCTGGTACAGAAACACCGCAGCGCCGGCGCCGCGCAGGAAGCGCTGGCCGCCGTGCATGCGCACTGGGAGCAGACCTTGAGTGCGGTGAAGATCGAGACGCCGGAAAAGGAACTGGACGTTCTCGCCAACGGTTGGCTGATGTATCAGACCATCGCCTGCCGCATCTGGGCGCGCAGCGGTTACTACCAGTCTGGTGGCGCGTTCGGCTTCCGCGATCAACTGCAGGATGCGATGGCCACCATCCATACGCAACCGCAACTGCTGCGTGACCAACTGCTACTGTGTGCCGCCCACCAGTTCCTGGAAGGCGATGTGCAGCACTGGTGGCATCCACCGTCGGACCGTGGCGTGCGCACGCACTGCTCGGACGATTATCTGTGGTTGCCGTTGGGTGCCTGGCGCTACGTCTCGACCACTGGCGACACAAGCATCCTGGATGAAACCGCGCCATATCTGGAAGGCCGCGCGGTCAAGCTGGAAGAGGACTCTTACTACGACATGCCGCAGCGCTCCGGCGAACAAGGCACGCTGTACGAGCACTGTCAGCGCGCCATCCGCAACGGCCTGCGCTTCGGCCAACACGGCCTGCCGCTGATCGGCTCCTGCGACTGGAACGACGGCATGGACAAAGTGGGCGAACATGGCAAAGGGGAGAGCGTGTGGCTGGCCTTCTTCCTGTGCGAAGTGCTGAAGCGCTTTGCCGAAGTGGCTGACTTGCGTCAGGACGTTGAGTTCTCGGCCGAGTGCCGTGAACAGGCGCGCCGCATCGCCGCCAACGTCGAGCAGCATGCGTGGGACGGCGAATGGTATCGCCGCGCCTATTTCGACGATGGCACGCCGCTCGGCTCGCACACCAATGAAGAATGCCAGATCGATTCGATCTCGCAAAGCTGGGGCGTGCTGTCCGGTTCCGCCGATCCGGTGCGGGTGCGCGGCGCGATGGAGCAGGTCAATCAGCGCCTGGTGCGGCGCGATTCCGGCATCATCCAGTTGCTGGACCCGCCGTTCGATAAAGCCGGGCCGAATCCGGGCTACATCCGTGGTTACGTGCCGGGTGTGCGCGAGAATGGCGGCCAGTACACCCACGCCGCGATCTGGACCGCGATGGCCTTCGCCAGCCTGGGGGAAACCGAAAGGGCGTGGGAACTGGCGCGCATGATCAATCCGGTCATGCACGGCCGCAGCGCTGAAGGTGTCGCGGTGTACAAGGTGGAACCGTATGTGGTGACGGCCGACGTCTACGCCGTGCCGCCGCATGTGGGGCGCGGCGGCTGGAGCTGGTACACCGGCTCGTCGGGTTGGATGTATCGCTTGATACTGGAATCGCTACTCGGCCTGACGCGCAGCGCGACCCATCTGAAGCTGGAGCCGCGCATGCCGCAGGACTGGAACACATTCTCGCTGAACTACCGCTATGGCGGCACCATCTACGAGATCCGCGTCACGAAAGGCGCGACCTCGGCGCCGATCATGACGGTGGATGGTGTGCCGCAGCCCGACCGTTTGATCGCGCTGCGTGACAGCGGCGGTAGCCACCGCGTCGAGCTGCTGGTGCCTGCCTTAGACACCCAAGCTGGCGCCGGCGCCGAGTAGGGTCGCCACGCCCAGTACCGCGAAGATGACGGCGGCGATGCCGTGCACCAGCTTGAGCGAGACCTTGTTGGCGATCTTGTCACCGAAGTAGACCGCAGGGACGTTGGCCAGCATCATGCCCAGCGTGGTGCCGCACACCACGGCCACCACACTGTGGTAGCGCGCCGCCAGCGCCACCGTGGCGACCTGGGTCTTGTCGCCCATCTCGGCCAGGAAGAAGGCGATCACGGTGGTGAGGAACACGCCGTACTTGGCGAGCTGAGTGTCTTCGTCATCCAGTTTGTCCGGCACCAGCGTCCATGCCGCCATCGCCAGGAAGGACGCGCCCAGCACCCAACGCAGCAATTCCGGTCCCATCAGGCTGGTGATCCAGGCTCCGATGGCGGCGGCAAAAGCATGGTTGGCGATGGTGGACACGAAGATCCCGGCAACGATGGGTAAGGGACGGCGGAACCTGGCGGCAAGTACGAATGCGAGGAGCTGGGTTTTGTCGCCGATTTCTGCGAGGGCGACAATGCCGGTGGAGACGAGGAAGGCTTCCATTATTTTTCTGACTGAGGTTAGTGGGCCGGATAACGAAAAACCTATGACCCAAGCGCGGCTCCGGCCCAACATGGCCGCGCTGTGGTCATGGTCTCGTCAAGCCTGTACTGCTGGCCACCTGCGCCACGGTCTGTGGACCGATTATGTTGACACAGGTTCTTGCGCCGGGGAGGCGCAAGCCGACTACTCCCCAATTACGGGCGCCATCTTATCACATCCCATGAACACATCCCAGAAACATCCCTATGGTATTCTGCTTCGCGCTGCACATAACATTGAAAGTATCACCATATGATCAAGAAGACACTTACCGCCTTCGTGCTATCCGCATGCATGTCGCTGGCCGCCCACGCCGATCCGCTGAGCTACGCCCGCTACGACCAGGTCCGCACCACCGATCTGTACCTGGATCTGAAGGCCGATTTCAATCACAAAATCCTGTCCGGCTACGCCGAACTGTCGCTGAACTGGATCGACAAGAACGCCCGCACGCTGGTGCTGGACACCAATGAACTCAACATCGCCAAAGTGCAGGTGTTGAACGCCGCTGGCCGCTGGACCGCCGCCTCCTTCATGCTGGACAAGCTGGATGTGGAAAAGGGCCGCGCGCTGCGCATCGCCCTGCCGTTCCAGCCGCAGAAGGTGCGTGTCTATTACCGCACCGCGCCATCGGCCGCCGCGCTGCAGTGGATGAATCCCGAGCAGACCATGTCCGGCAAGCGTCCGTTCATGTTCAGTCAGTCCGAGAAAATCAACGCCCGTTCGTGGGCGCCGGTGCAGGACACGCCGGAAGTGCGCTTCACCTACAGCGCTCGGGTCGACGCACCGGCCGGCATGCGCGTGGTGATGAGCGCCGAGAACGACCAGCAGTCCACCGGCGCCGGTGGCTGGAAGTTCAAGATGACGAATCCGATTCCTTCCTACCTGCTGGCGATCGCGATTGGTGAACTGGATGTGCGCAACGTCGGCCCGCGTTCGGCGGTGTATGCCGAGCCACAGCGCATCGATGCCGCAGCCTACGAAATGGCCGACACCGAAAAGATGATCGCCGCCGCCGAAAGCCTGTACGGCCCATATCGCTGGGAGCGATATGACATGATCGTGCTGCCGCCATCGTTCCCGATCGGCGGCATGGAAAATCCGCGCCTGACCTTCGTCACGCCGACCATGATCGCCGGCGACCGCAGCCTGGTCGACCTGATCGCCCATGAACTGGCGCACTCGTGGTCCGGCAATCTGGTGACCAACGCCTCGTGGAAGCACTTCTGGCTGAACGAAGGCTTCACCACCTACGTCACTACCCGCGTAGTCGAAAAACTGTATGGCGAAGAAGTCGCGGACATCAACCTGCAAGTGGAGCAGGAAGAAGCCATGGCATCGCTGGCCAGCATCCCGGCCGCCAAACAGGCGCTGCTCACGCGCGACCCGGACAGCAATGCCAACAGCTACACCGACGATGGCCTGGTCTATCCGAAAGGCGCCTGGCTGTTGCGCACACTGGAACAGCGCGCCGGCCGCGAAGTGTTCGATCCCTTCCTGCGCGGCTGGTTCGATCAGCACGCGTTCAAGTCCGCCACCACCGACGAATTCGTCGCCTACCTGAAGCAGAACCTGCTGGCCGCGCATCCGGAAGTGATGTCGCAGGCGGAGTTGGACGAGTGGCTGTACGGTCCAGGCATTCCGGCCAGCGCCAAGCACGTGGCGTCGCCGCGCCTGGCCGCGCTGGACGAACAGCGCAACGCCTGGCTGAAAGGCGAACTGCCGACGGCGGACCTGAACGGCAAAAACTGGATCGCGCTGGAGTGGATGCACTTCCTGAACGATATCGCCGGCAAGGCCAATGCGCAGCAGATGCAGGAGCTGGATTCGAGCTTCGCGCTGGGTAAAAGCGGCAACAACGAAATCGCCTACCGCTTCTTCCTGGCTTCGGTGCAGGCGGGCTACAACGTGCGCGAACCGCTCAACAAATTCCTGATGAGCGTGGGCCGCAAGAAGTTCGTGGTACCGCTGTATAGCGCGCTGCTGAAGAACCCCAACGAGAAGGACTGGGCCAAGGGCGTGTACGCCAAGGCGCGTTCGCACTATCACCCGGTAACCCAGATCGCTGTTGACCAGGCATTTAAAAAATAATGAAATTCTCCCGTACCTTCGCGGCCGGCGCATTGACGCTGGCGGTTTGGGGCACGCTCGCCGGCACGCCAGTCATGGCCGCGCCGGCGGTGGCCGCTGTTCCCGCATTTAATCTCGACGCGGACGTCAACCGCGCATTGAAAACCTTCGACGTGCCAGGCATGGCCATCGCCATCGTCAAGGATGGCAAAGTGGTGGTGGCCAAAGGCTACGGCGTGCGCAAGCTGGGCGAAGCCACGCCGGTGGACGGCAAGACGCTGTTCGAAGTCGCCTCCAACTCCAAAGCCTTCACCGCCGCCACGCTGGCGCAGTTGGTCGACGAGGGCAAGCTGGCGTGGGACGACCCGGTCACCAAACATCTGCCAGGCTTCCAGATGTATGACTCGTATGTCACCGGCCAGATGACGGTGCGCGATCTGCTGACGCACCGCAGTGGCCTGGGCCTGGGCGCCGGCGATTTGCTGTGGTGGCCGAGCACCCAGTTCAGCACCGACGAAATCATCGAGAAGCTCCGTTACATCAAGCCGGCCACCAGCTTCCGCGCCAGCTACGCGTATGACAATCTGCTGTACATCGTGGCCGGCAAGATCATCGCCGAGAAGACTGGCAAGCCGTGGGGCGAGGCGGTCCAGGAACGCATCCTGACGCCGCTGGGCATGAGCGGCACCAAAACCAGCGTGGCCGAGATGCTGGCCACCAGCGACTACTCGGCGCCGCACAGCAAGATCGGTGACAAGATCTCAGTGGTGAAACCGATGCCGGTGCCGAACGCGGTGGGCGCGGTCGGCATCAACACCAACGCCGAAGACATCGCGCGCTGGATGAACGTACTGCTCGACCAGGGCAAGATGGAGAACGGCAAACAGCTGTTCAGCGCCAAGCAGGCGGCCGAGTTGTGGACCGAGCAGACGCCGATGCGCATCCGCGACCCCAAGCCGGCGCTGGCCGCCACCAAGCCTAACTTCTACGCCTATGGCCTGGGCTTCCAGCTGCGCGACTACAAGGGCCGCAAGATCGCCATGCACGGCGGCGCGCTGCAGGGCTTTTATTCGACCGTGTTGATGGTGCCCGAAGAGAAGCTGGGCATCGCGATCCTGACCAATGCCGAGAACAGCCCGGCCATGGCCTCGCTGTACTACCGCATTCTGGACCAGTACCTGAAAGTGGCGCCGAGCGACTGGATCAAGCTGTATGCCGAGCAGGAAGCGGCGTCGCACAAGGAAGAGCTGGAGCGCCAGGGCAAGGAGCACACATCGCGCGCGGCGGCCTCGCAACCATCGCTGCCGCTGGCGTCCTACGATGGCGAGTATGAGGATATCTGGTACGGCAAGGCCAGCATCCGCGAAGAGGGCGGCAAGCATATCATGCGTTTCGAGCGCACGCCGGACTTGAGCGGGGAACTGGAGCACTTCCAGCACGACACCTTCATCGTGCGCTGGAAGGAGCGCAACTTCAACGCCGACGCCTACGTCACCTTCGCGCTGAATCCGGACGGCAGCATCGAACGCATGAAAATGGCGCCGATCTCCACCGAAACCGACTTCAGCTACGACTTCCGCGACCTCACCTTCACCCCAGTGAAAAAGTAAGCCCCAATCCGGGGTCAGGTCCATCATTTCTACACGAGCCCAGCTGTAGCCGTACGGCTACAGCTGGGCTCGTGTAGAAATGATGGACCTGACCCCGGAGTTATTCGACGCGGTTGCGGCCGTTGCGTTTGGCGCGGTAGAGCGCGAGGTCGGCTTGGTGCAGCAGGTCGTCCAGCGCGGCTTGCGGGCCGCTGGCGCTGGCGACGCCGAAGCTGGCGGTGACGCGTAATACCTGGCCTCCGCTGATGGTCAGCGGCTCGCGCGCAATGGCGCTGCGCAGCCGCTCGGCCAGCAGGCCCGCTTGCTCGCGCGTGCAGTTGGATGGCATGACGACAAACTCTTCTCCGCCATGGCGCGCCAGGATTTCGCCGTCGCGCAGTTCGTTGCGGACCAATTCAGACACCTGTATCAGTACCTGGTCGCCCGCTTCGTGGCCATGGTTGTCGTTGACCGATTTGAAGTGGTCGATGTCGAACAGCAGCACCGCCAGCAGTTCGTTGCGTTCGCGCGCGTGGTGCAGGCGACGGTTGCCGGCTTTGGCGAACGCGCGCCGGTTCAGGATGCCGGTCAGGTAGTCGGTGTCGGCGCGCTTGCGCAATTCTTCGATCAGCCGTTTGCGCTCCAGCTCCAGTTGCTGGCGTTCGATGCTGTTGGTGCGCAGCGTCGACAGCGCGCGCAGCATGTCGCCGATTTCGTCGGCCCGTTGCGCGCCGCCCGGATCGCGCGAGTAGTCGCCATTCCCCAACCGGATCACGGCGCGGGTGGCGCGCAGCAGCGGTACGATCACGCGCCGCCGTACGATCAGCAGCAGCAGGGTCAGCGCCAGCAGTATGGCCACGCCGGACAGCGCCGCGATCCACAATTCGCGCAGCGCGTGATCGCGATCGCGTTCGGCCTGGGCCTGCGCGGCGCGCAGCAGTTCGTCGCGCACGGCGACGATCGGCGCCATGGTCGGCACGTAGCGCTGGGCGAACTGGCCCGGCTCGGTGGCGTAGGCGTGGCCGGCGCGGCTGGCTTGTTCGATCTCTGTCACCAGCTGCTGGCCGCCGTCGAAGTAGACGCGGTCCATGCGCGCGATCGCCGCCGTCAGCGCCGGCGGGTTGCCATCGACGCGGAACGGCATCTGGATCTGCTGGCGCAGCAATTGCAACCGGCCACGCAGCACGTTCATTTGCTCGTGCTCGGCCAGCGTCAGCGGCTGACCGGTGATCAGCGGTACGGTCAGGATGGAGCCCAGCCGCCCGGCATATTCGCGCAGTTCGACCGCATAGCGCGCCTTGATCAGGGTGCGTGAGATGCGCGGATAGGCTTGTTCGGACAGCAGCGTGTAATTGGTCACCGCGTCCAGCGCCAGCGGTACCAGCGCGAACATGCGCGCGATCGCGCCTTGCAGCTGCGCCGGCGGCCGCGTCGCCGGCGTCTGCGCCGCCAGCCGGTCGACTTCGCCGCGCGCCGCCCCCAGCGCCGCATACAGCGGCTCGATCGCGACCGGATGCGGCGCGTCGTAACCCTGCAACTGGCGGCCAACGTCGGCCCGCAGTTCGCGTTCCAGCTGCAGCAGCGCCAGGTCGGTGGCGGCGCGCGCCTGGCGCAGCCGTTCGCGCCGCGCCGGATCGCCGCCGCTCTGCTCGCCCAGCACGGCGTTGACCGGGCCGCGCTCGGCCGACAGTTTTTCCGCCGCCACCATCGCGCTTTGTGTCAGCCGCAGCGCTTGCAGGCCGGCGCCGGTGTCGTCATAGCGGCGCCAGGCGTCGCGCGTGATGTGGCCCAGCATGCCGCACACCATCAGCCCGAGTGCGGCGGTGGACAGGGTCAACTGGCGCGAAAGTTTCATGAAAATAGGTGAAGATGACTCCAGGTAAGCAATATGCCACAAAGCGGCCGTTGGCGGTGGGAATGCGGCAGTGCGCAACGGCAAATGGTACAATGCCGCCCGCGCATCGCTGCCGTTGCCTGGACAGGATGCCAAGTTTGAATGATTACTATCGAGGGAAGAAGATGTCGATGCAACGTATGATGCTGCGCTCCAAACTGCACCGTGTGACGGTGACGCAGGCCGACCTGAACTACGAAGGTTCCTGCGGTATCGACGTGGACCTGCTGGAAGCTGCGGATATCAAGGTCAACGAATATATCGAGCTGTATAACGTGAACAACGGCGAGCGCTTCGCCACCTACGCTATCGCCGGCAAACGCGGCAGCGGCGAGATTTCGCTGAACGGCGCCGCCGCCCGCAAGGCGCAGCTGGGCGACCTGCTGATCATCTGCACCTACGGTCCGATGAGCGAGGAAGCGGTCGCCACGCACCAGCCGAAACTGGTGTTCGTCGACGAAAACAACAAGATCAAGAGTGTGAAGCCGTAATCCACGCGGCCGCAAACAAAAAGGCGCCTTTCAAGGCGCCTTTTTTTATGGCTTGCTGCCGTCCTGCCGCAGCAGCTGCGACATGTATTGCGGCGTGATGCCGAGGAACGATGCCACCACCTTCTGCGAGATGCGCTGCTCCAGCCCCGGATACTCGCGGCGGAAGGCGTTCAGGCGGCCCTGCGCCGGCGAGGCGTTCAGGTACAGCCGGCGGCTCTGCTCGATGATGCTGTACTCGGTGGCGCCCAGGTAGTAGTCGCGCAGCTGGCTGTTGCGCTGGTACAGGGCGTTGATTTCGGCCCACTCCAGACGAAAGCCGTGGATGGCGGTCTCAGCCAGCACGAAGTTGCGCGCCGGCGCCGATTCGCGCGAACGCAACAGATCGTCGTGCGCGGCCACCGGTTCGCCATCGGTCTGGAAGTGCAGCGTGACTTCATTGCCGGTCTCGGTGATGAAGCCGGTGCGGGCGACGCCGCTGTTCAGCCAGTACACATATTGGGCCGGGGTGCCGATGCGTTGCAGGTACTCGCCCTTGCGCATGCTGAACGGCACCGCCAGCGGTGCGAGCAGGCGAGAGGCCTCATCGTACAACTCGGGGGAAACGCCGTAGCGGCGGGAAACGACTTCGCGATATTTGACGCGGTGCTCTAGGAATGCGTTGCTCATGAGTTTGGGTTATCGGGGGCGGGGATAGCCACTGGAACGATGATGTTTAAAATTCCGTTATGTAAACGGCCGTACAAAACCAATCCGGGAGTGTAAACCTTTTCACACGAAATGTCGGAATATTTGTTGCAGATTAGAATGGAAATTAAAATATATTTCAAGTTTCAACTAGTTGAATAGTTGTTGCCGGCGGCGGGTTTGGCGTTACTATTGAAAAACAATTCAAATACGGAGACCGGCCATGAAACTCTCTGATCTCAGCATCGGCAGGCGCATGTCGTTTGGCTTTGCCGTCATTTTCGCCATCCTGATACTCAACACCGGTCTCGGCATTTACCGCCTGCAGGGCGTGGCCGCGTCTACCCGGGCCATGATGGAGCAGCCGCTGGCCAAGGAGCGCCTGATCTCCGACTGGTATCGCAATGTGTTCGCCGGCATCCGCCGCACCACCGCCATCGCCAAGAGCGCCGATCCGTCGCTGGCCACCTTCTTTGCCGAAGAGGCCAAGAGCGCCACCGTCTTCTCGCAGGGCTTGATCAAGAAAATCGAGGAGCTGGCCAGCGACGACGACAAGAAGCTGATGAGCGAGCTGAACGCCACCCGCAAGGTCTATCTGGAGTCGCGCGACGGCTTGATGAAGGCCAAGGCGGCCGGCGACGCCGCCGAGGCCACCCGGCTGCTGGAGCAAGTCTATCTGCCGGCCTGCAAGGTGTACGAAGAGATGTTGCAGCGCATCCTGACCCATCAGCGCAAGGAGATCGACGCCGCCGCCGCCCGCATCGACGAGGTCGCGCGCGACAGCCGCAACCTGCTGATCGTGCTGGCGGTGCTGGTGGTCGGCTTCGGCTCGGCCTTCGCCTGGTGGCTGACCGCCGGCATCACCCGTCCGATCAACGAGGCGGTGGCGCTGGCCGAGAGTGTGGCCGAAGGCGATCTGGTCGACCACGGCAGCCGCAGCGCATACAGCCAGGATGAGCCGGGCAAGCTGCTGCAGGCGCTCAACCGCATGTCGCACAGCCTGGTGCGCATCGTGGGCGAAGTGCGCCAGGGCACGGACACCATCAGCACCGCCTCCACCGAAATCGCCGCCGGTAATCTGGACCTGTCGTCGCGCACCGAGGAACAGGCCAGCTCGCTGGAGGAAACCGCATCGTCGATGGAAGAACTGACCAGCACCGTCAAGCAAAACGCCGACAACGCGCGCCAGGCCAACCAGCTGGCGGCCAGCGCCGCCGAGGTGGCGCAGCGCGGCGGCGCCGTGGTGTCGGACGTGGTGCACACCATGGCCTCGATCGAGGCCTCGTCGAAGAAGATCGTCGACATCATCGGCGTCATCGACGGCATCGCGTTCCAGACCAATATCCTGGCGCTGAACGCGGCGGTGGAAGCGGCGCGCGCCGGCGAGCAGGGGCGCGGCTTCGCGGTGGTGGCGTCCGAGGTGCGTAACCTGGCGCAGCGCTCGGCCAGCGCCGCCAGGGAGATCAAGGGCTTGATCGACGATTCGGTCGGCAAGGTGGAAGCCGGCACGCGGCTGGTGGGCCAGGCCGGCAGTACCATGGAAGAGGTGGTGGACAGCATCGCCCGCGTCACCGCCATCATGGGGGAGATCAGCAACGCCAGCGCCGAGCAGACCCATGGCATCGAACAGATCAACCAGGCCATCACGCAGATGGACCATGTGACACAGCAGAACGCGGCACTGGTGGAGCAGGCTGCGGCGGCGGCCGGCGCCATGCAGGAACAGGCGGCGCGGCTGGCCGACGCGGTCAGCATTTTCAAGCTGGATCATGCTGCGCCGCAGCGGCCGGTCTTGCGCGCTACGCCCCGGACGCTGCTGGCGCAAGGCTGAAGCACGCATCGCGCACAGGCGCGGTTGTTTTGGTGCAACAGCATTGGCAATCGCGTGTCGGCGGTGGCGCGTGCGGCTGATTCTGCGCTACAGTGGGACTACCGAAGGCGCTGCCCTCAGCGGCGCTCGGCTACTACAGTGGGGTGGCGTCCAGTGAAGACTCAGACCGGGGTAGGTAGCAAATTACTAGTGCCATTCGGCTTGGCTGCCGCTGGCGCGTTGGGCACCATCGTCGCGGGCTGGAGCGCCTGGGGTTGGTACACGCTGATCTGGGCGGCGCTGCTGCTGGGCGCGGCCTTCTGGCTGAGCCGCGACAGCGGTTTCGGCAGCCCCGGCGCCGGCAACGACAGCATGATCGCCGACTACCTGGAGGGCCGACAGCGCTTTGGCGACGCGGTGCTGCCGGTGTGGTGCCGGCATATCGAAAATTCACGCACGCAGATGGAGGAAGCGGTGTCCGATCTGGCGACGCGCTTCTCCAACATCGTCGACAAGCTGGACAACGCGGTGCACGTCTCCGCCGGCGACCAGCAGAACGGCCGCTCGATGACCGAGGTGTTCAGCCACAGCGAACAGCAATTGGGCTCGGTGGTGAAGTCGATGAAGTCGGCGATGAGTTCGAAGCAGGCGATGCTGGCGCAAATCAAGGATCTGGAACGCTTCACGCGCGAGCTGCGCGGCATGGCCGAAGGCGTGGCCAGCATCGCCGCGCAAACCAATCTGCTGGCGCTGAACGCGGCGGTGGAGGCGGCGCGCGCCGGCGAGCAGGGGCGCGGCTTCGCGGTGGTGGCACAGGAGGTGCGGCAACTGTCGATGCGCTCGGCCGAAACCGGCAAGGAAATCACCAACCGCGTGGGGCTGATCAGCAGCGCCATTCTGGCCGCCAGCCAGGCCGCCGAGCAGTCGAGCGAGGCGGAAGACAAATCGATGCAGTCGGCCGAGGGCATGATCGGCGCGGTGCTGGCCGAATTCCGCCAGATGACCGACGCGCTGGTGCAATCGTCCGAGCTGCTGAAGCAGGAAAGCCGCGGCATTCAGGGCGAGGTGGGCGAGGCGCTCGTGCAGCTGCAGTTCCAGGACCGCGTCAGCCAGGTGATGGCGCACGTGCGCGAAAACATGGAGCACCTGCCGCAGCTGCTGCAGGAGAATCAGCAGGAGTACGCCGACAGCGGCGTGCTGCAGGCGCCCGACCCAGACCGTCTGCTGGGCGAGCTGCAAAAGACCTATGCAATGGCGGAGGAACACGCGGTACACAGCGGCGTGCGCCACGCGGCGCCCAGCGCCGCCGCAGCCGACGAAATCACTTTTTTCTGAAGGTGGATGAGACATGGCAAAAACCATCATGGTGGTCGATGATTCGGCCTCTTTGCGTCAGGTAGTGGGGATAGCGCTGAAGGGCGCGGGTTACGATGTGATCGAGGGACGGGATGGCGTCGATGCGCTGTCCAAATGCACCGGGCAGAAAATTCATCTGGTGGTGTGCGATGTGAATATGCCGAATATGGACGGCATCACCTTCGTCAAACAGTTCAAGCAGCTGCCGCTGTACAAATTCACGCCGGTGATCATGCTGACCACCGAGTCGCAGGAAAGCAAAAAGGAAGAGGGCAAGGCGGCCGGCGCCAGGGCGTGGGTGGTCAAGCCGTTCAAACCGGAGGTGCTGTTGGGCGCCGTCGCCAAGCTGGTGCTGCCATAATCCGAGGGAGGCTGTGATGGCGGATGATGTGAGTCGCATTTCCCTCGACGGCGAGCTGACGATCTACCGCGCCGCCGACGTGAAAGTCATTGTGCTGGAGGCGCTGCGCAAGACGCGCGTGCTGGAAATCGATTTGTCCGGTGTGATCGAGCTGGATACCGCCGGTCTGCAGGTGCTGATGCTGGCCAAGCAGACCGCCGCCGCCGACCAGCGCGAGCTGCGCCTGCTGCAGCACAGCCCCGCCGTGCTGGAGATTTTCGAGATGCTGGACCTGGTCGCCTTCTTTGGCGACGCCGTGCTGATACACGCGTGAGGGCATAGCCATGAATCTGGACGAAGCGTTACAGACATTTATCGCCGAGAGCCGCGAGCTGCTGGAAGAGATGGAGAACGCGCTGCTCAACGTCGACCTGGCCGGCGATCAGAACGAGGCGATCAACGCCATCTTCCGCGCCGCCCATACCATCAAGGGCTCGGCGGGCTTGTTCAGCCTCGATCACATCGTCGCCTTCACCCACGTGGTGGAAAGCCTGCTGGACAAGGTGCGCGACGGCAGTGTCACGCTGAATGATGAAATGGTGGTGTTGCTGCTGTCCTGCTGCGACTACCTGTCCGGCATGATAGACGCGCTGGCCGCCGGCCGCACCGAACAGGACCCGGATACCGCGCCGGAAGGCGAAATGCTGCAGCATCAGCTGCGCCGCCACATGGATGGCAACACCGCGCCGCAGATTCCGGCCGCGCTGGCGGTGCACGCCGACACGCCCAGCGTGGAGCGCATCGACAAGGATCACCTGGAGCGCATGAGCAGCGATTACTGGCACATCTCGCTGCGCTTCGGCCGGGTCGTGCTGCAGAACGGGATGGACCCGATCGCCTTCCTGCGCTACCTGGGCAAATTGGGCAAGATCGTCGGCATCGCCACGCTGCCGGACGCGCTGCCGCCGGCCGAGGAAATGGATGCGGAGTTGTGCTACCTCGGGTTTGAAATCGCCTTCGACAGCACGGCCGACCGCGAAGCCATCGCCGGCGTGTTCGAGTTCGTGCAGGAGGACTGCGAAATCCGCATCATCCCGCCGCACAGCAAGGTGTCCGAGTATGTGAATCTGATCCGCGCCTTGCCGGAGCAGGCGGCGCGGCTGGGCGAGATTCTGGTCCGTTGCGGCAGCGTGACCCAGCAGGAACTGGACGGCGCGCTACAGCAGCAATCGAATCCGGACCAGCGCCGTGACGACGCGCCGCCGCAGCAACTGGGCAGCATCCTGGTCGACGGCGGCAATGTGCCGCCGGTGGTGGTGGAGGCGGCGCTGGCCAAGCAGAAGCAGGTCAGCGAACAGAAGGCGCAGGAAAGCCGTTCGATCCGGGTCGATTCCGACAAGCTGGATCGGCTGATCGATCTGGTGGGCGAGCTGATTATCGCCGGCGCGCGCGCCAATATGATCGGCCAGCATATCCAGAACAGCGAGCTGCTGGAATGCACCTCGACCCTGACCGGCCTGGTGGAGGACGTGCGCGACGCCGCGCTGGAGCTGCGCATGGTGAAGATAGGCGCCACCTTCAACCGCTTCCAGCGCGTGGTGCACGACGTGGCGCGTGAACTGGGCAAGGACATCGGCCTGATAGTCGATGGCGAGGATTCGGAGCTGGACAAAACCGTGGTGGAGAAAATCGGCGATCCGCTGATGCACCTGGTGCGCAACGCCATGGACCACGGCATCGAACCGGCCGAGGTGCGGCTGGCGGCCGGCAAGCCGGCCAAGGGCATGATCAAGCTGAATGCCTTCCATGAATCGGGCAGCATCGTGATTGAAGTCAGCGATGACGGCGGTGGTTTGCGCAAGGAGAAAATTCTGGCCAAGGCCATCGAGCGCGGGTTGATCGACGCCGAGCGCAAGCTGACCGACAGTGAAATCTACAACCTGATTTTCGAAGCTGGCTTCTCGACGGCGGAGAAGATCACCAACCTGTCCGGGCGCGGCGTCGGCATGGACGTGGTGAAGCGGAATATCCAGGCGCTGCGCGGCAGCGTGGACGTCGGCAGCAAGGAGGGACAAGGCACCACCGTCACCGTGCGTCTGCCACTGACGCTGGCCATCATCGACGGCTTCCTGGTGCAGGTGGGGGCGTCGGTGTTTGTGATCCCGCTCGACATGATCGAGGAATGCATCGAATACGCCACCGAGCCGGGACAGGATTACACCAATCTGCGCGGCCAGGTGCTGCCGCTGGTGCGGCTGCGCGAGCTGTTCCGCATCGGCGGCGCCGCCACCCGGCGCGAGAGCATCGTGGTGCTCAAGTTCGGCAACCACCGCGCCGGGCTGGTGGTGGATACGCTGCTGGGCGAGTTCCAGACCGTGATCAAGCCACTCAGCCCGGTGTTCAGCGAAGTCAAATGCATCAGCGGTTCCACCATTCTCGGCAGCGGTGAGGTGGCGCTGATCCTGGATGTAGCGGCATTGATGCACACCGTCGGCGGCCGCGGCGCGGTGGCGCTGGCAGCCTAGGAGAGCAGGTATGAGCATAGACGCCAATGTGGTCACGTACGGAAGTCACGCCATCGTCGCGCTGCAAAGCGGCGCCGCGCTGCCCAGCCAGTTCCTGACCTTCATGCTGGGCGAGGAGCAGTATGCGGTCGGCATCCTGCACATCAAGGAGATCATCGAATACGGCAGCCTGGCCACGGTGCCGATGATGCCCGACTGCGTGCGCGGCGTGATCAACCTGCGCGGCGCGGTGGTGCCGGTGATGGATTTGTCGGCCCGCTTCGGCCGCGCCCAGAGCATCATCGGCAAACGCAGTTGCATCGTCATCGTCGAAACGGCGGGCGAGGATGGCGACAGCAAGCAGGTGCTGGGCATGCTGGTGGACGCGGTCAACGCGGTGGTGGAAATCGCCGCCGACGATATCGAACCGGCGCCGTCGTTCGGTACCCGCATCCGGCCCGACTTCATCGCTGGCATGGGTAAATACAATGGCCGCTTCGTGATCCTGCTCGATATTGAGCGCGTGCTGTCCAGCGAGGAGATTGTTGAAATGGCGCGCGGCACCGCCGCCCTGGCATGAGGATTGAGCGACATGGCCGCAGCGATGATCACCGAGCGCGAGTTTATGCAGTTCCAGCGCTTTATCTACGATGCGGCCGGCATCACCATGTCCAATGGCAAGCAGGCATTGGTGAGCGGCCGTCTGGCCAAGCGGCTGGCGCATTATCAGCTGGATAGCTTCAGCGATTATCTGCGGCTGCTGGAAAGCCGCGCGCAACCGGCCGAACTGCAGATGGCGGTGGATCTGCTGACCACCAATGAAACCTACTTCTTCCGCGAACCCAAACACTTTGCGCTGCTGCGCGACCTCGCCACCGAGGCGCGCGACAAGGGGCGCGGCCTGCGGGTGTGGAGCGCCGCCAGTTCCAGCGGCGAGGAACCGTACAGCATCGGCATGGTGCTGGCCGACGTGATGGGCATGGACGGCGCCTGGGAGGTGCTGGGCACCGACATCAGCACCCGCGTGCTGCAGCGCGCGCGCAGCGGCCACTATCCGATGGAGCGGGTGGCGCAGATGCCGCAGAATTATCTGAAAAAGTTCTGCCTCAAGGGGCAGGGCAGCGAGGCTGGCACCATGCTGATCGAACGCACGTTGCGGCAGCGCGTGCAGTTCCAGCATCTGAACCTGAACGCGCCGCTGCCGCGGGTTGGTACCTTTGATGTGATCTTTCTGCGTAACGTCATGATCTACTTCAATATGGAGACCAAGCGCCAGGTGGTGGCGCGCCTGCTGGCGCAACTGCGTCCGGGCGGCTACTTCCTGATTGGTCACTCGGAGACGCTGAACGAGATTAATGAAACGCTGGTCGCCGCCGCGCCGTCGATTTATCGCAAGCCATGAGTGAGAAGCTGATCGATATCTTCCTGATGCCGGGCGATTATTTCGTCGGCGATGGGCAGTACCGGGTGCGCACGCTGCTCGGTTCCTGCGTATCGATCACGTTGTGGCATCCGGCCTTGCGGATTGGCGCCATGTCGCATTTTCTGCTGCCGGGCCACGGCCGCCGCAAGCATGACCGGCCGGCCGACAAGCCGGGCATGTATGGCGCCGACGCCATGCAGCTGATGATGGATGGGATGGCGCAGCACGGCGTGCCGCTGGCGCAGTGCCAGGGCAAGATCTTCGGCGGCGGTGCGATGTTCCCGCGCAGCGCCAAGGTACGCGACATCGGCATGCAGAACGGCGACTACGCGCGCAGCATGCTGCAGGAACATGGCATACACGTGGTGTCCGAAAGCCTGTTTGGCGAGGGACACCGTCAACTGATATTTACCATCCGTAATGGCGAGGTTCTGAGCCGGCAGGTACCGCCGGAACCGGCATGGAGCAAGGAAGAGGCATGAATGAAATCAAGGTCATGATCGTCGACGATTCCGCCGTGGTGCGGCAGGTGCTGAGCGGCCTGCTGAACGCGGCGCCTGGCATCAAGGTCACTCACGCCGTCGCCAATCCACTGTTGGCGATGGATCGCATGAAGGTGCAGTGGCCGGACGTGCTGGTGCTGGACGTGGAAATGCCGAAGATGGACGGTATCACCTTCCTGCGCAAGCTGATGACCGAGCATCCGACCCCGGTGGTGATCTGCTCGACGCTGACCGAGAAGGGCGCGCAGACGTCGGTCGAGGCGCTGACCGCCGGCGCGGTGGCCATCATCACCAAGCCACGGCTGGACCTCAAGCAGTTTTTGCACGATAGCGCGGACGAGCTGATTTCGGCGGTGCGCGCCGCCGCTGGCGCCCATGTCGGCAAGCTGGCCAGCCGCCCGGCGCCGCCACCGGTGACAGTCAAGCTGAATGCCGACGCCATCCTGCCGCCGGAAACGGTGCGGCCGATGACCGCCACCACCGAGCGCGTAGTGGCGATCGGCACCTCGACCGGCGGCACCCAGGCACTGGAGGAAGTGCTGACCGCGCTGCCACGGGTCTCGCCAGGCATCGTGGTGGTGCAGCACATGCCGGAGAAATTCACCGCCGCCTTCGCGGCGCGGCTGGACAGCGTGTGCGAGGTGCGCGTCAAGGAGGCGGCCAACAACGACCGTGTGCTGCAAGGACAGGTGCTGATCGCGCCCGGCGGCAAGCACATGCTGCTGCGCCGCACCGGCGCGCAGTACTTCGTCGAAGTGGTGGATGGGCCGCTGGTGAACCGGCACCGGCCGTCGGTGGATGTGCTGTTCCGCTCCGCCGCGCGCGCCGCCGGTGCCAATGCGCTGGGCGTCATCATGACCGGCATGGGCGACGATGGCGCCGCCGGCCTGCTGGAGATGCTGAAGGCCGGCGCCCGCACCGTGGCGCAGGATGAAGCCACTTGCGTGGTGTATGGCATGCCGAAGGAAGCGGTGAAGAAGGGCGCGGTCGAGAAATCGCTGCCGCTGAACGCGATCTATCGCGAAATCCTGCAGCAGCTTCAGTACTAAGCATGAGCACTCAGCCAGCCGCCACTTTCGCCTGGGCCGGCCGCCGCGTGCTGGTGGTGGAGGACAGCGTGGTGCAGCGCGGCTATCTGGTCGGCTTGCTGCGCCAGCTGGCGTTTGGCGAGATTCTGGAGGCGGGTGATGGCAACGAGGCTTTGCAGCTGCTGGAACGCGAAGCGGAGCCGCTGTTCCTGGTGCTGACCGATCTGGAGATGCCGGGCATGGATGGCATTGAGCTGACTTGCCAGCTGCGCGAGCGCCGGCTGGCGGAGCACCTGATCGTGGTCAGCGCGCGCGATCCACGTCTGCTGGAGATCATCGAGAGCATGGCCTGCGAAGACGCGGCGATCGGACTGCTGGGCACCCTGCTCAAACCGGTGCAACTGGAGCCGCTGACGCAGTTGCTGTACAAGGCAGAGGGACGCAGCCGCGATTGCGCGCCCTCCGTCGCCATGCCGCCGCCGCAGGCCACGCTGGACGAGTTGGCGCAGGCATTGGCGCGCAATGAATTCCTGCCCTGGTTCCAGCCCAAGGTATCGATGCAGCATGGCCAGCTGAAAGGCGTGGAGGCGCTGGCGCGCTGGCAGCATCCGCAGCGCGGCTTGCTGTCGCCGGCGCACTTCATCGACACGCTGGAGGGACAGCCGCTGATGGCCGAATTCACGCTGGCGATGGTGCAGCAGGTGCTGCAACACATCCTGCAGTGGCAGAAGGCCGGCTTGCCGCCGCTGACGGTGTCGGTCAACCTGTCGGCCGATAACCTGGCCGAACGTGGCTTCATCGACCGCCTGACGGCGCAGGTCAGTGCTTCCGGCGTGGCGCCGGGCTGGCTGGTGTGGGAGGTCACCGAGACCAGCGTGATGCGCCAGCTGTCGCAGGCGCTGACCAATATGGGCCGGCTGCGGCTGATGGGCTATGGGCTGGCGATGGACGATTTCGGCATCGGTTATTCGTCGATGCAGCAGTTTGCGCGCTGTCCGTTCACGGAACTGAAGATAGACCGCGCCTTCGTCAATGGCGCGGCGCAGTGGCCCAACCGCCACAAGGTGCTGAAAAGCGCGCTCGATCTGGGCCAGAGCCTGGGCGTGGCGACGGTGGCCGAAGGGGTGGAAACGGAGGAGGACTGGAAGCTGTTGCGCGACCTTGGTTGCGACATGGCCCAGGGCTATTTGCTGGCCAAGCCGATGCCGGCCGAAGCGCTGGTGGGCTGGATGCGACAGGACCGGCGCCGCTTGCGCGCGCTGGCGGGATCAGAATAACGACAACCAAAGCTGGGGGGGCATCATGTTAGCGACGTTGCAGGTCAGGACCAAGATTTTGATTTTGCTGGCGGTGGCGGTGATCGCCCTGCTGACGGTGATGCTGATTGCCTTCTCGGGCATGAAGACACAGAGCGAGATGCTGGCAGAAATCGGCGGCAACCGCATGCCCTCGGTGCAGGGGCTGCAAATGATTTCGGAGGCGCAGACGGCGGCGCGTTCGGCCAGCCGCGCCATCGACGCGATGTCGGCCTATCCGGACGACGTGGCCGAGATCACCCACGAGCTGGAACGCAAGCAGCAGGCTTGGGCCGCCATCGACAAGGGCTGGAAAATCTATGAGCCCTTGCCACAGAGCTCGGAGGAAGCCGCGCTGTGGAAGATCTTCGTCAAGCAGTGGGACGCGTGGAAGCAGCGCGACGCCGTGGTGAGCGACATGGCCAGTCAGATCCTGCGTGCCGATGCCGCCAAGCGGCGCGAATTGTTCAGCAGCCTGCATGCCGCGATCAAGGACAACCGCACTGTCTTTCGCGATGCGGAAGAGAGCATCAACAAGCTGGTGGCGCTGAACATCCAGTATGGCGATCAGGCGGTCAAGGATGCGGACGCGGCGTCGGCGGCCGCGCTGCGCAGCATGTATCTGGCCTCCGGCATTGCGCTGGCGCTGCTGGTGGTGATTGGCCTGTTGATCCTGAGCGGCATCATGAAGCAGCTGGGCGGCGATCCTTCGTATGCGGCCGAGATCGTGCGTCTGGTAGCGGACGGTGATCTGCGCGTGGATGTGCAGCTGAGGAGTGGCGATACCGGCAGCCTGCTGGCGGCGATGAAGGGCATGATCGAGAAGCTGTCGCAGGTGGTGCAGGAAGTGAACAACGGCGCCGAGGCGCTGGCGTCGGCATCGGAAGAAGTCAGCGCCACCGCGCAGTCGCTGTCGCAGGCGGCCAGCGAGCAAGCCGCGGGCACCGAGGAAACCAGCGCTTCGGTGGAGCAGATGACGGCCTCGATTTCGCAGAACACCGAAAACGCCAAGGTCACCGACGGCATCGCCAGCAAGGCGGCGGTGGAAGCGGCCGAAGGCGGCGAGGCGGTCAAGTCGACGGTGGCGGCGATGCAGCAGATCGCCAAGAAGATCAGCATCATCGACGATATCGCTTACCAGACCAATCTGCTGGCGCTGAACGCGGCGATCGAGGCGGCGCGCGCCGGCGAGCATGGCAAGGGCTTCGCGGTGGTGGCGGCCGAGGTGCGCAAGCTGGCCGAACGCAGCCAGGTGGCGGCGCAGGAAATCGAACAGGTGGCGTCCAGCAGCGTGGAGCTGGCGGACAAGGCGGGGCGCTTGCTGGACGAGATGGTGCCCAACATCCGTCGCACCTCCAATCTGGTGCAGGAGATCACGGCGGCGTCGGAAGAGCAGTCGGCCGGCGTTGGCCAGATCAACGCCGCCGTCACGCAGTTGAGCCAGACCACGCAGCAGAACGCGTCCAGCTCCGAGGAGTTGGCGGCGACGGCGGAAGAGATGAGCGGCCAGGCCGAGCAGCTGCAGCACACCATGTCCTTCTTCAAGCTGGCCGGCGGCCCGCGTCCGGTGCGCACGCCTGCGGTCAGCACCCGCAAGCCGGGGCGTGGCGGCCGCGCGGCCATCGGCGCGGTGTCCAGCCGGCGCATGAGTGAAGTGACGGAGCCGGACGAGTCGCACTTCGTCAAATTTTGAGCGAGGCTAGCCATGCATACCTTGACCGCAGCCGAGCCGCCGCCGGACGGCGCCGCGCAGCAGGCGTCGGCGCAGTACCTCAGCTTCATGCTGGGGCAGGACATGTTCGCGATGGGCATATTGGCGGTGCGCGAGATTCTGGAATACGCCGGCGTGACGCCGGTGCCGCAAATGCCGCCGTCGATCAGCGGCATCATCAATTTGCGCGGCACGGCGGTGCCGGTGCTGAATCTGGCGCGGCGGCTGGACCGCGAGCCTTCCGCCATCAGCAAACGCACTTGCATCATCGTGGTCGAGGTGGCGAGCGAGGAAGGCGCGCTGGTGATCGGCATTCTGGTTGATGCGGTGAACGCGGTGCTGGACATCCCTGCCATCGACATCGAACCGGCGCCGCGCTTTGGCGCCGTCAAGGCCGATCTGCTGCATGGCATCGGCAAGGTACAAGGCCGCTTCGTGCTGCTGTTGAATGTGCAGCACCTGGTATCGACGCTGCATTTACAGGAATTCGTTGCACACATCCCCTAGGAGACTTTATATGTTCAGAAACCTGACAGTCAGGACCAAGATCCTGACGCTGATCGGCGTTGCGGTGCTGGCGCTGTTGCTGGTGGTGGTGATTGCTTTCCAGGGGCTGCAGAAGGAGGGCAGCATGCTGGCCGAGATAGGCAAGAACCGCATGCCTTCGGTGCAGGCGCTGATGGCCATCAATGAAGGCAAGACCGCGCTGCGTTCCGCCAACCGCGCGGTGGACGCTCTGGCGCTGTATCCGGATGACACAGCGGAAATCACGCAGCAGATCAAGCGCCGCACCGACACCATGGCCGGCATCGACAAGGCATGGGCGATCTATGACGCTTTGCCGCAGTCGCCCGACGAGGCCACGCTGTGGAAGACCTTCGTCAAGCAGTGGACCACGTGGAAGCAAACCGACGCTGAACTGGCTCAGTTGCTGACGCAGATGCAGGGCGTCGACACGGCCAAGCGCAAGGAATTGTTTGTCGCGGTGCACCGCAATCTGACGGAGAACAAGCAGATCTTCCGCGATATCGATGACAGCCTGCAGAAGCTGGTGGACCTGAACGTCGGCTATGGTGAGGATGCGGTGAAGGAGGCCGATGCGGCATCGACCGCCGCCACCTCGCGCATGTATAGCGCGTCGGCGGTGGCGCTGCTGGTGCTGGTCGGCCTGGGGCTGCTGATTTTGCGCGACATTCTCAAGCAGCTGGGCGGCGATCCTTCGTATGCGGCCGAGATTGTGCGCCAGGTGGCGGACGGCGATCTGCGCGTCGATGTGCAGCTGAAGAACGGCGATACCAGCAGCCTGCTGGCGGCGATGAAGAGCATGATCGAAAAGCTGTCGCAGGTGGTGCAGGAAGTGAACAACGGCGCCGAGGCGCTGGCGTCGGCGTCGGAAGAGGTCAGCGCGACGGCGCAGTCCTTGTCGCAGGCGGCCAGCGAGCAGGCCGCGGGCACCGAGCAAACCAGCGCCTCGGTGGAGCAGATGACGGCCTCGATTTCTCAGAACACCGAGAACGCCAAGGTCACCGACGGCATCGCCAGCAAGGCTGCGGTGGAGGCGGCCGAAGGCGGCGAGGCGGTCAAGTCGACGGTGGCGGCGATGCAGCAGATCGCCAAGAAGATCAGCATCATCGACGATATCGCTTACCAGACCAATCTGCTGGCGCTGAACGCGGCGATCGAGGCGGCGCGAGCCGGCGAGCATGGCAAGGGTTTCGCGGTCGTGGCGGCCGAGGTGCGCAAACTGGCCGAACGTTCGCAGGTGGCGGCGCAGGAAATCGAACAGGTGGCGTCCAGCAGCGTGGAGCTGGCCGACAAGGCGGGGCGCTTGCTGGACGAGATGGTGCCGAATATCCGCCGCACCTCCAACCTGGTGCAGGAGATCACGGCGGCGTCGGAAGAACAATCGGCCGGCGTCGGCCAGATCAACGCCGCCGTCACGCAGTTGAGCCAGACCACGCAGCAGAACGCGTCCAGCTCCGAACAGCTGGCGGCGACGGCGGAAGAGATGAGCGGTCAGGCCGAGCAACTGCAGCAGGCCATGTCCTTCTTCAAGCTGGCCGGCGCCAGCCGCGCACCGCGCGCGCCGGTGGTTCACACCCGCAAGCCTGGTCGCGGTGGCCGCCCGGCGGTGGGTGCTGCCTCCAGCCGGCGCATGCCGGAAATGGGCGAACCGGATGAAACCAATTTTGTGAAGTTCTGAGTGGAGGCCGGCGATGCGCTGCGCATCTCTGGCCCTTGCGCTGCTGCTGGCCGTGCCGGCAGCAGCGGTGGCAGCGGCGCCTACGCCGGCGCCGCCGCGCGAATCGATGCGCATTTTCGGCGCCGTCATCCCGCCGCTTAGCTTTATGCGCGACGGCACGCCAACCGGCTATTGCGTCGATCTGGCGCACGAGATTCAGCGCCGCATCAAGGACCGCACGCGGGTGGAATTGCTGCCGTGGGCACGCGCCTACCGTCTCGCCGTCGATGGCGCCAACATCATGCTGATATGCCCCAAGCGCACGCCGGAACGCGAGCCGCTGTTCCGTTGGGTGGGGCCGGTGCTGGAGTCGCAAAGCGTGGTGTACGCGCTGCGCAGTTCACGCCTGCGCCTCGGCAACCTGGCTGATTTGCGTGCGCTGGATGGGGTGCTGGTGCCGCGCGATTTCTATACCCATCAATATTTGCGCATTGCCGGCTTTACCAATCTGGACCCGGTGAACTCTTCGCAAACCATGCTGGCCATGCTGCTGGCGGGGCGCCGCAAGGCGATGGTGCTGGACCGCGAGCAGCTGCCCTTTCTGCTGCGGCAGGCTGGCGTCTCGGCCGATGTGGTGGAGCCGGTGTTGCGGGTGATGACCATCCATAGCTATTTCGCGTTTCCCCTGTACGCACCGGACGCGCTGGTCGCGCAGTGGCAGCAGGCGCTTGACCAGATGCGGCGTGACGGTACGCTGTTGCGCATTCACCGCAACTGGTTCCCGGACCTTGCAGATAGTACCGCACACCGTTAGTTTTGGTGAGAATTCCCGGCCAATATTGGATCACAATGAACGGAGATCCTGTCTGCCCGAGGAGTATTCACCCATGTTCACGCATATGAAAATGGAGACCCGGCTGCATGCCGGTTTTGGCGTCATCGTCCTGCTGGTGATACTGATGGGCTTAATCGCCTTCAGCAAACTGAGTTCGCTGCACCAGCACTGGAGCGATTTCGAACACGTGACGCTGGCGCGCAAGAACGCGGTGCTGGAAGGCGTGACGGCGCACGGCCACGCGGTGCGCCACTTCAAGAACTATCTGCTGCGCGGGGGCGACAACAACGCCAAGTTCCGCGCCGATCTCGCTGTCATAGACAAAGAGATGAACAACTACCGCGCCGCCGGCGCGCTGACGTCGGAAGAGCAGGTGCTGCTGGGCGAAGTGCTGGCGGGCCTGAAGAGTTACGACAGCAGCATGGTCCAGCTGGAGGCGATGCAGGAAAAGGGCGCCAGCGTTGTCGACATGGACAAAGCCATCAAGGGCGCCGATGACGCCATCGCCACCGCCTTCCGCAAGCTGCTCAAGGTGAACGACGCCGAAACCCAGCAAGAGTCGGAAGCCATGGGCGAGGTCACCAGCTCCGCCAA
This sequence comes from Duganella guangzhouensis, assembly GCF_009674535.1. GTDB lineage: Bacteria > Pseudomonadota > Gammaproteobacteria > Burkholderiales > Burkholderiaceae_D > Rugamonas > Rugamonas guangzhouensis. The sequence continues at coordinate 80,572 of NZ_WKJK01000006.1, read as the reverse complement.
GCAGATGATACTGGCGGTGGACGTGGTGATCGCGCTACTCGGCTGCGTGCTGGCGGTGTGGCTGTCGCGCAGTCTGGCCGGCATTGTGCGCGAAGTGCAGACGGTGGTGGCCAGTCTGTCCGGCGCCTCGCAGGAAGTCAGCGCGACGGCGCAGTCGCTGTCGCAGGCGGCCAGCGAGCAGGCGGCGGGCGTGGAGGAAACCAGCGCCTCGATCGAGCAGATGACCGCCTCGATCGCGCAAAACACCGAGAACGCCAAAATCACCGACGGCATCGCCACCCAGGCGGCGGTGGAAGCGGCGCGCGGCGGCGAAGTGGTGAAGGCCACCGCATCGGCCATGAAGCAAATCGCCGGCAAGATCGGCATCATCGACGATATCGCTTATCAGACCAACCTGTTGGCGCTGAACGCGGCGATCGAGGCAGCGCGCGCCGGCGAGCATGGCAAGGGCTTCGCGGTAGTGGCGGCCGAGGTACGCAAGCTGGCCGAACGCAGCCAGGTGGCGGCGCAGGAGATCGGCGAGGTGGCGGCCGACAGCGTCAAACTGGCCGAGCAGGCCGGCGCCATGTTCGACCAGCTGGCGCCCAATATCCGCAAGACTTCGGAGCTGGTGCAGGAGATCACGGCGGCGTCGGAAGAACAGTCGTCTGGAGTGCGTCAGATTAACGGCGCGGTGATGCAGCTGAGCGAAACCACACAGGTCAACGCGGCCAGCTCGGAAGAGCTGGCGGCGACCTCGGAAGAAATGAGCGCGCAGGCCGATCAGCTGCGGCGCTTGATGGCGGTGTTCAAGCAGTACGCGGTGGACGATGGCGCGCCGCTGGTGGCATCGGTGCGGCGGCCGTCGAAATTGAAACCCGCGGCTGCCGGGCGGCCGGCGCGCAGCGTGGCGCTGTCCACCGACAGCGCGCCGGATGAAACCAAATTTACGCGTTTCTGATTATTTCGGCTTCACGAACTTGAGCGTCATGCGGTCGCTCTCGCCGATGGCCAGATATTTGGCGCGGTCCTCGTCCTTGTTGTCCAGCGTTGGCGGCAGCGCCCACACGCCGCCCTTGTGGTCGGCCGTGTCTTTCGGATTGGCGTTCACCTCCGACTTGGCGGCCAGCTTGAAGCCGGCCGCCTCCGCCAGTTTGATCACATAGGCTTCATGCATATAACCGCTGCTGGCGGTGGCGTCCTGGGTTTTCGACGCCGGCAGCCGGTGCTCCTCCACCCCCAGCACGCCGCCCGGTTTCAGCACCGTGTACAGGTTGGCGAACAGCTCCTTCGTCTTGTCCGGACCCAGCTCGATCCAGTTGTGGATGTTGCGGAAGGTGAGCACCATGTCGACGCTGTTGGGCGGCGCCATCTCGTATTTGCGGCCCGGCGAAAACACGCCGATGGCGACCTTGTTGAAGACCTCGGGCTTGGCGTTCAGGCGCGCCAGGAAGCGTTCCGCGCCCTTGCGCTCACCTTCGTTGGGCGAGGCCAGGTCGCTGCCACCGGTAATCAGCTTACCGTGATCGCGCAGATACGGCGCCAGGATCTCGGTGTACCAGCCGCCGCCCGGCGCCAACTCCACCACCGTCATATTCGGCTTGATGCCGAAGAAGGACAGTGTTTCATAAGGATGGCGGTAGACGTCGCGCTTCACATAATCCGGTGTGCGCGAGGGCGCGGCGACCGCCGCTTTCAGTGCATCGTCGGCGCTGGCGGTGCCGGTGGCGCCGATCAGCAAGGTGGCCGCCAGCGCAGCCAGTACAGATAGTTTCATGCACATCTCCTGAAGTGTGGGGTTTAGGCGACGCCCGCATCGCCCTGCGCGATCATCGGCCATGCACGCAAACAGGTCAAGCAAAACGGCGGCCACGCACAGCGCAGGTGCGTGGACACGGCGCGGACAGCATGCGGACACTGAGCGGACACCGAATCGGACACTTTATGCGTGCAAAACAGGTACTTGCGCTTGCCTTTCCGATGGCATACATTTTGCCTACTGCGCTCCTTAATCCCTCGCTAATATTGCGTGATCCGTAAAAACGAGCGACAGATATTCTGATGTAACGTTAAGTAACAATAACGATCGTGGTAGTTCAGGCAGTTAAAGCAAATAAAACGCAGAAACCTCAGCAGGACCATCGGGCGGCTGGCCCGTAACAATGTGGAGATACTATGGAACGACGTGCATTCCTCAACATCAGTAGTCTGGCTATGGGCACGATGCTGCTGCCCGCCTTTGGCCGCGCCATCGCCGCCGAAGAGCTGCTCAAGCCAGTGGATGTGAAGTTCAAAAAAGCGCTGGCCGATACCGCCATGACCGCCGCCACCCAGGCCGGCGCCTCCTACTGCGACGTGCGCGTGGGCCGCTATCTGAATCAGTTCATCACCACCCGTGACCTGAACGTGGACAACGTCACCAACACCGAATCGGCCGGCGTCGGCGTGCGCGTGATCGCCGGCGGCGCTTACGGCTTTGCCGCCACCAACGACATGACGCCGGATGGCGTGGCCGCCGCAGCGCGCCAGGCGGTGGCGATCGCCAAGGCCAATGCCAAGCTGCAGACCGAACCCGTGATTCTGGCGCCGGTAAAAGGCGTGGGTGAAGTGTCGTGGGCCACGCCCATCATCAAGGACTGGCGCACCGTCGCCATCAAGGACAAGGCCGACCTGCTGATCGCCGCCAACAAGGCCGGCATGGAGAGCGGCGCCAGCTTCATGCAGTCCTTGCTGTTCCAGGTCAACCAGCAGAAGTACTTCGCTTCCACCGATGGTTCCTATATCGACCAGGACGTGCATCGTTTGTGGATGCCGTTCTTCGCCACCGCCGTCGATCAGAAAGAGAACAAGTTCCGCACCCGCCAGGGTTTGTCGGCGCCGGTCGGCATGGGCTACGAGTATCTGGACGGACGCCCCGAGCACAAGCTGCAGGCGGCCGGCGGCATCACCACGCTGTACACCAAATCGTATGACCTGATCGAAGACGCGCGCCTGGCCGGCAAGCAGGCCAAGGCCAAGCTGAAAGCCAAGTCGGTGGAACCGGGCAAGTACGATCTGGTGCTGTCGCCTGAACACCTGTGGCTGACCATCCACGAATCGGTGGGCCACCCGACCGAGCTGGATCGCGTGCTGGGCTACGAGGCCAACTTCGCCGGCACCAGCTTCGCCACGCTGGACAAATGGCAGTCGAAGAAATTCAAGTACGGTTCGGAGCTGGTTAACATCCTCGCCGACAAAACCACGCCAGGCTCGCTGGGCGCGGTCGGTTACGACGACGAAGGCGTCAAGTGCAAGAACTGGGACATCATCAAGGACGGCATCCTGGTCAACTACCAGGCCACGCGCGATCAGGCCCACATCATCGGCGAGAAGGAGTCGCACGGCTGCTCGTATGCCGACAACTGGGCCAACGTGCAGTTCCAGCGCATGCCGAACGTATCGCTCAAGGCCGGCAAGAAGAAGCTGACGCCGGACGAAATGATCAAGGACGTCAAGAAGGGCATCTACATCGTCGGCGATGGCTCGTTCTCGATCGACCAGCAGCGCTACAACTTCCAGTTCGGCGGCCAGCTGTTCTACGAAATCAAGAACGGCAAGATCGGTCAGATGCTGGAGGACGTGGCCTATCAGTCGAATACCCAGGAATTCTGGAACGCTTGCGTGGCCATCTGCGACGAACGCGATTGGCGCATGGGCGGTTCCTTCTTCGACGGCAAAGGCCAGCCGTCACAGTCATCGATTGTGTCGCACGGCGCATCGACCACGCGCTTCAACGGCGTCAACGTGATCAATACCGCCCGCAAGATCGGCTAAAGCCTGGAGAGAGAGACAACAATGAAATTCCTGAGTCAAGAAGAGACCAAGCGTATCAGCGACAAGCTGCTGTCGCTGACCAAGGCCGATCAGTGCGAAGTCGCCATCAACGGCAAACGCAAGGGCAATATCCGCTATGCGCGCAATGCCGTGTCGACCGCCGGTCTGATTGAAGACACGCAGCTGGCGGTGTCGGTTGCCTTCGGCAAGAAGCAGGGCACCGCCACCATCAATGAATTTGACGACAAGTCGCTGGAAAAAGCCGTGCGCCGCGCCGAAGACCTGGCGCGCCTGGCACCGGAAAATCCGGAGTTCATGCCGACGCCGTCGAAGCAGGAGTACAAGGCGTCGCAGACCTTCTTCCAGAAGACCGCCGACATCGATCCTGAATTCCGCGCCCAGGTGGCGGCCTACAGCATCGAGAACTCGCGCAAGAACAAGCTGGTGGCGGCGGGCTTCTTCACCGACACCACCGAGTTCACGGCGATCGCCAATTCCAACGGCGTGTTCGGTTACCAGACCGATACCAGCCTTGATTTCACGCTGACCGTCCGTACCGAAGATGGCCGCGGCTCCGGCTGGGTCAAGCGCAGCGTGGGCGACGCCAGCAAATTCGACGCGCGCGCCGCGTCCGATGTCGCGATTGAAAAGGCGCTGCGTTCGGTGGACGCCAAGGCGCTGGAGCCGGGCCGCTACACGGTGATCCTGGAGCCGGCCGCCACCTCGGACGTGCTGGCCTATATGTTCAACTCCTTCGATGCCCGTTCGGCCGATGAGGGCCGCAGCTTCCTGGCCAAGAAGGGCGGTGGCAACCGTCTGGGCGAGAAGCTGTTCGATGAGCAGGTCAATGTGTGGGCCGACCCGTGGGACAAGGATGTCGCCGTGCTGCCGTGGGATGGTCAGAGCATGCTGGCGCGCGAACGCCAGGACATCATCAAGGATGGCCGTATCGCCAATCTGGATTACTCGCAGTACTGGGCCAAGAAGATGGGCAAGCGCGCCATCGGCGCGCCGGGCAATATCATCATGGCCGGCACCAGCAAGTCGACCGAAGAGCTGATCGCCAATACCAAGAAGGGCATCCTGGTCACCCGCACCTGGTATATCCGCATGGTGGACCCGCAATCTGTGCTGCTGACCGGTTTGACCCGTGACGGCACTTTCTACATCGAGAACGGCAAGATCAAGCACCCGATCAAGAACTTCCGCTTCAACGAAAGTCCGGTGGCGATGTTGAACAACATCGAGGAAATCGGCAAGCCGGAAATCCTGTCGGGCGACGAGTCGCAATTCCAGTTGCTGATTCCCGCCATGAAGGTGCGCGACTTTAACTTCACTTCCTTGTCGGACGCGGTGTAATAATGGAACGACGTTCATTCCTCAAAGTGGGCGCCATCGCCGGTGGCAGTTTGCTGGTGCCGGTGTTTGGCAATGCGATCGCGGCGGAAGAGCTGCTCAACCCGATGGCGGTGCAGTTCAAGAAGTCGCTGGCCGATGCCGCCATGAACGCGGCCACCAAGGCCGGCGCCAGCTACTGCGACGTGCGTGTCGGCCGTTACCTGAACCAGTTCATCACCACCCGTGACCTGAACGTGGAAAACATCGTCAACACCGAATCGTCCGGGGTTGGCGTGCGGGTGATCGCCAACGGCGCTTACGGCTTCTGCGCCACCAACGTGATGACGCTGGATGCGGTGGCCGACGCCGCGCGCCAGGCGGTGGCCATCGCCAAGGCCAACGCCAAGCTGCAAACCGAGCCGGTGGTGCTGGCGCCTGTGAAGGGCGTGGGCGAAGTGGCATGGGCCACGCCGTTCAAGAAGGACTGGCGCGCGGTGCCGATCAAGGACAAGGCCGAGATGCTGCTGGCGGCGAACAAGGCCGGCCTGGATGCGGGCGCCAGCTTCATGGCGGCCAATCTGTTCCAGGTCAACCAGCAGAAGTACTTTGCCTCCACCGACGGTTCCTACATCGACCAGGATATTCATCGTCTGTGGTCGCCGTTCACCGCCACCGCCGTCGATAAAGCCAGCGGCAAGTTCCGCACCCGCGACGGCCTGTCGTCGCCGGCCAGCATGGGCTTTGAATTCTTCGATTGCAAACCGGAGAATCGCATTCATGCCGCCGGCGGCGTCACCACGCTGTACAAGGGCGCCTACGATTTGATCGAAGATGCACGCGCGGCCGGCAAGCAGGCGCGCGAGAAGCTGAGCGCCAAGACGGTCGATCCGGGCAAGTACGATCTGGTGCTGTCGCCGGAACACCTGTTCCTGACCATCCACGAATCGGTGGGTCACGCCACCGAGCTGGATCGGGTGCTGGGCTACGAGGCCAATTACGCCGGCACCAGCTTCGCCACGCTGGACAAGTGGCAGTCGAAAAACTTCAAGTACGGTTCGGACCTGGTCAACATCGTCGCCGACAAGACCACGCCGGGTTCGCTCGGCCTGGTGGGCTACGACGATGAAGGCGTGGCGTCCAAGCGCTGGGATCTGATCCGCAACGGCATCCTGGTCAACTACCAGGCCACGCGCGACCAGGTGCAGATCATCGGTGAGAAGGAGTCGCAGGGCTGCTCGTATGCGGACAGCTGGAGCAGCGTGCAGTTCCAGCGCATGCCGAACGTGTCGCTGGAAGCGGGCAAGAAGAAGCTGACGCCGGACGAGATGGTCAAGGACATCAAGAAGGGCATCTACATTCTGGGGCGCGGTTCGTACTCGATCGACCAGCAGCGCTACAACTTCCAGTTCGGCGGCCAGCTGTACTTCGAAATCAAGAACGGCAAGATCGGCCAACAGCTGGAGGACGTGGCTTACCAGTCCAACACCCAGGAGTTCTGGAATGCCTGCTCGGCGCTGTGCGATGAACGCGACTGGCGCTTGGGCGGCTCCTTCTTCGATGGCAAAGGGCAGCCTAGCCAGGTCAGCGCCGTGTCGCACGGTTCGCCAACCACGCGCTTCAACGGCATCAACGTGATTAACACCGCTCGCAAGATAGGATAAGACAATGAAGATGCTGAACCAGGAAGAAGCAAAACGCATTTGCGACAAGGTGATGTCGCTGTCCAAGGCCGACGAGTGCCGCGTGCAGATCAGCGGCAGCCGTAACGGTAATATCCGCTATGCGCGCAACGCGGTGTCGACGGCGGGCCTGATCGAGAACACCCAGCTGACCGTGAGCGTCGCTTTCGGCAAGAAGCAGGGCACGGCGTCGATCAATGAGTTTGACGACAAGTCGCTGGAAAGAGTGGTGCGCCGCGCCGAAGACGTGGCACGTCTGGCGCCGGAGAATCCGGAGTTCCTGCCAGCGATCAAGAAGCAGGAATTCAAGCCATCGGTAACCTTTAGCGAGGCCACCGCCGCCATCGATCCCGAGTACCGCGCCGAAGTGGCGGCGGCCAGCATCAACGCGGCCAAGAAGCAGGGCTTGATCGCGGCCGGCTTCTTCAGCGATACCAACGGCTTTGAAACCGTGGCCAATTCCAACGGCGTGTTCGGTTACCAGACGCTGAGTAACCTCGGCTTCACCGTCACCACCCGTACAGAGGATGGACGCGGTTCCGGCTGGGTGACCCGCTCCGCCAACGACGCGCGCAAGTTCGACGCGCGCGAAGCGTCCGAAGTGGCCATCGAGAAGGCTGTCAAATCGGTGGATGCCAAGGCGCTGGAGCCGGGCCGCTATACCGTGATTCTGGAACCGGCGGCGACTTCGGAAATCATTGGCCGCATGTTCGGCGCCTTTGATGCGCGTCGTGCCGATGAGGGTCGCAGCTTCCTGTCGAAAAAGGGCGGTGGCAATCGCCTGGGCGAGAAGCTGTTCGACGAACAGGTCAACATCTGGGCCGATCCATGGAATCCGGATGTGCCGGTGCTGCCGTGGGATGACCAGGCCATGCTGGCGCGCGAGCGCACGGACGTGATCAAGGGCGGCAAGGTGGCTTCGCTGGATTACACCCGCTACTGGGCGGAGAAGCAGGGCCAGCGCGCCACCGGCCGTCATGGCAATATGATCATGGCCGGCGGCGGCAAGTCGACCGAGGAACTGATCGCTTCGACCAAGAAGGGCATTCTGGTTACCCGCACCTGGTATATCCGCATGGTCGATCCGCAATCGCTGCTGCTCACTGGCCTGACGCGTGACGGCACTTTCTACATCGAGAACGGCAAGATCAAGCATCCGATCAAGAACTTCCGCTTCAACGAAAGCCCGGTGTCGATGCTGAACAATATCGATGAACTGGGCAAGCCGGTGGTGATCGGCGGCGATGAGGTGCGCTTCCAGATGCTGATTCCGCCAATGAAGGTGCGCGACTTTAACTTCACGTCGCTGTCGGACGCGGTGTAAGGGCTGCCGTGGCCTCGTACGATTTCTATTTCACGCGCCTGACTTACGAGTCGGGCGACTGGGATGTGGATGTCCGCATGCCCAGCAACGTGCTCAATTCGCTGGTGGAATACACCACCTTGCGGGTCGATCCCGTTGAACGCATCGTCGCGCTGTCCGACCCCAAGATGCTGGAGGCGCCGTTCTGCTATTTCGCCGGCCACAAGCTGGTGCAGTTCACGGCGGCCGAGCGCAAGAACCTGGAACGCTACATCAAGGGCGGCGGTTTTTTGTTCGTGGACGACTGCAACCACGACATCGACGGGCTGTTCGCGAAATCGTTCGAGGCCGAAATCGCCCGTATCTTCGGGCCGAAGGCGTTGCACAAGATCCCCAACAACCATCCGATTTATTCGAGCTTCTTCAAGTTCGAGGATGGGCCGCCAAATACGACGGTGGAGTTGAACGGCTGGGGCGACGATCTGGTGCACGACTATCTGAAGGCGATCGAAGTTGGGGGCCGCGTGCGGCTCCTGTACAGCAACAAGGACTACGGCTGCGAGTGGGACTACGACTTCCGCAACAAGCGCTTTCTCGCCGTCGACAACACCCGCTTTGCGGTCAATATCATTCAATATGCGTTGGGAGCTTAGTAATGGCTGATGGGGCAATCGCCTGGAGCGAAAATGAAATCGGTGAACTGACCGCGAAGGTGAAGGCGCTGAAGGCCAGCATGTCGCGTGTGATCATCGGCCAGGAGAACGTGATCGACTCGCTCATCATCTGCCTGCTGGCCGGTGGCCACGCGCTGGTGGAGGGCGTGCCGGGACTGGGCAAGACGCTGCTGGTGAAGTCGCTGTCGCAAGCGACCGAGCTGGATTTCCATCGCGTGCAGTTCACGCCGGACTTGATGCCGTCCGATATCGTCGGCACCGAGATTCTGGAAGAGGACCATGCGACGCGCAAGCGCGAGTTCCGCTTCCAGCAAGGTCCGGTGTTCACGCAGGTGCTGCTGGCGGATGAGATCAACCGCGCGCCGCCGAAGACGCAATCGGCGCTGCTGGAGGCGATGCAGGAACGTTCGGTGACCTTCGCCGGTCAGACCCACAAGCTGCCGAAGCCGTTCTTTGTGCTGGCGACGCAGAATCCGATCGAGCAGGCTGGCACTTATCCGCTGCCGGAGGCGCAGCTGGACCGCTTCCTGCTGCGCATCGATGTGGTCTATCCGACCGAGGAAGAAGAGATTCGCATGGTATCCGCCACCACGCACGCGGGCCTGAAGGATGCGGAACCGGTGATGGACGTGCCAACCTTGCTGCGCCTGCAGCAGCTGGTGCGTGACATCGAGATCGGTGATCATCTGTTGGCGTATGCGACACGGCTGGTGCGCGCCACAAGGCCGGCGCTGACCACGGTGCCGGCGGTGAAGCAGCATATCGGCTGGGGCGCTGGTCCGCGCGCCGGGCAGGCGCTGGTGCTGGCATCGAAGGCACGCGCGTTGATGCAGGGCCGTCTGGCCGTCACGCGCGAGGATATCGGCGAGATGCTGCTGCCGGTGCTGGCGCACCGTGTGCTGCGCAACTTCGAGGCCGAGGCGGACGGCATTGCGATTGCCGACATCCTGCAGGCGCTGCGCGACCACATTCGTCCTGACTGATGCAAGCCGCCACCAGCGCCGCGCTGGCGCAGACGCGCGATCTGGATCTGGTGATCCGCCACGTGCTGGCGGGGCTGGGCCATGGCATTCACGCTGGCCGCGAGCGCGGCGCCGGCGTCGAATTCTCCGAGTACCGTGCCTACGCGCCGGGCGACGAATGGCGCCGCGTGGACTGGAAGCTGCTGGCCCGCGCCGACCGCTATTTCGTCCGTGAGGCGGAGCGCGACAGTCATGTCGCGGTGTGGTTGGTGTTGGACGCGACCGCGTCGATGGCGGAGCCTAGCCGTGAGATCAACGGCGTCGACAAGCTGTGGTTCGCGCGCACCGTGCTGGCTTGCGTGGCCGCGATCGCGCAGCGTCAGGGCGACGCCTTCGGGCTGCTGATCTGCACCGATGGCCGCATCGACTTCACGCCGGCCTCGCGCGGCCCGCGTCAGTTGCAGCGCGTGCTGGCGGCCATGAATAAAGTCACGCCGCAGGGCGTGCTGCCCGCTGCCGACATCCTGCGCAGCAGCCTGCATTTCGCCCGCGCGCCGAGTGTGATCTTCACCGCCAGCGATTTCCTCGACTGGCCATCGCCGCTGAGCGAAGCCTTGCTGCGGCTGCGGAATATGCGCCATGACGTACGTCTGCTGACGTTGCGCACGCAGGCCGAGGTGGACGCCAGTTTCAAATCCGGCACCGGTTATCGCGATCCTGAGCGGATGGATGGCTTGCACCGCATCGGCAACGCCGACAGGGCACACTACAAGCAGCAAAGCCGTGCGCACTTTGACAGCGTGGCGGCCAGCTGTCGTCAACATAACATCGTTCACCATGAGGCATGCATCGAGCAGCCGCTGGGGAGCGTCTTGCGCAGCTGGTTGCAGCTGGCGGGAGCACGCGCTAAATGATGGTGAGTACCTATCCTTTGTGGTGGCTGGCATTGCCGCTACTGTTGCTGCCGATTTGGTGGCATCGGCAGAAGCGTCAGCGCATCAAGGCCGAGCTGCTGGCGACGGCGCGGTTCCTGCCGTCGGCGCCGCCGGAACAGTTGCGGGTCTGGCAGTGGCGCGACAAGGTACTGCTGCTGGTGCGCTGCCTGCTGTTGATTGCCTTGATCGCGTGGTTGGCGGCGGTGGTATTCCCATGGCGTGGCGATACCGTGCTGCTGGATGCCGGCGTGGATCAGAGCTGGGCCGAGCAGCAAATCACCGCTGCTGGTTTTGGCGGCGCCGCGCGCATGCCGCTGCCGCCATCGGCGTTGCAATGGCTGCGCCAGAACGAGCGCGATTGGCGTGCGGACGCCCGTATCCTCATCGTCACCCGCGCCAACCAGATCGCCATGCCCGCTCGCATACCGCAATTCGGCCATGCCGTCACGGTGCGCGCACAAATGCCACCAGCACCGCCGGCCGCCCCGTCGATCGAGCAGCGCATCGCCCTGTCGGCCGAGAGCGCACACGCCGGCGCCTGGCGTTCCCTGTTTGCGGCCTTCGATGTCGCCGGCGGCGGCACTGCGCACCACACGCTGACCACCGAGCCGGACGCCCGCACCTCGCTGATCATCTGGGACCAGTCCAACACCGCACCACCCGCCAACTGGCGCGCGCCCCACTGGTGGAGCACTGCGGCCGCCTTCCCCGAGCTGACCAACGCTGTCACGCTGACAGCCAACGGCATCATCCTGAAATACGCCGACACTGCGCGTGGCCGCGTCTGGACCTCGGACGCATTCCCGCCACGCGACGCCGGCGCCGCACGCGCCCTTTACGACACCTGGCAAGCACTGGCTGCCACGCCCGCCCCAGCCTACGCCATGCCATCGCAAAGCTTCGCCGCCGCCGCGCTGCCGGCCATCAAAAACGCCAAACCCGAATACTGGCTCGCCCTGATTCTGCTAGCCCTCTTCATACTCGAACGGACCCTGACCCATGCCCGGCGAAACTGACCACCTGCTACGCCGGCTGTGGGCCGCCATCCTGCGCCGCCGCGCGCCGCAATGGCTGTTGGTGCTCGCCCCGCTGGCGATTCTCGCCATCGTCCTGCCAGCCGCTCGCACGGCAGCCGCCATCGCCATCGTCGCATGGGCGGTATGGGCCATCGCCGACGCGGCGCGCTGGCGCCGCCGCACCGCCACACAATGGACATCCTGGCTGAACGAAGCCATCCCCGCGCTGGAAGACAGCAGCGCACTGCTGGCCAGCGCCCCCCAAACGCCCATCACCCGACTGCAGCAACAACGCCTGCAAGCCCGTCTCGCCAGCGCGCTGACCGACCACGACTACCGCAGCATCGCCCGCCAACAAAGCCGCTACGCAATCGCGCCGCTACTGGTCAGCCTCGCCATTGCCGGCGCCGCAGCCGGTTTCCATGCCCAGTCCACTATCGCCGCCGTGCCGCGCCATCAGCAGCAGGCCGGCAAACCGATTATCGATGGCGAGGTCTATCTGCGCGTCACGCCTCCAGCCTACACCGGCGTCGCCGCCTTCGACACCGGTGCGCGCGACATCCAGATCCCGCAATACTCGCAAGTCCGCTGGTGCGTAAAGAACCCGACCGGCGCCCAGCCGATAGTGGAACTCGGCGACGGCCAAACCCTCACCATCGGCCCGGATTGCGCCACACTGCGCGTTGAAGACTCGCTGTTCTGGCGCACGCGCGGCACCAACACCAGCCGCTACAACATCCGCGTTACACCAGACCAGGCACCCGAAGTCACCGTCATCGAACCCACGGAACTGATCCACCTGCTGAAAAAAGACACCAGCACCGTCCAGATATCGGTCAGCGCAAAAGACGATTACGCCATCGTCCGCGCCAGCCTGCACATGACCCTCGCGCGCGGCAGCGGCGAAAACATCCGCTTCAGCGACAAGGAAGTCCCGCTGCCGCAATCGAACGACCCCAAGACCCGCAGCTGGAAAAAGCAGTGGACGCTGGCGGAACTCGGCATGGAGCCAGGCGATGAACTCTACTTCTTCGTCCGCGCCACCGACAACGCGCCGGAAAATCCGCACACCACGCAGTCGCCGACCTACACCCTGCGTCTGCCCGGCCCCGAAGCGGAAAGCCTGGATTCCACTGCATTGCCATCGATGAGCAAACCGGAAAACCTGCGCAGCCAGCGCCAGGTCATTATCGACACCGAACAGCTGGTGGCCGATCTGAAGGCGCATCCCGATATGGCCGCCGCCACGCTGCGCAGCCGTAGCGAAGGCATCGCCGCCGACCAGGCCGCGCTGCGTTTGCGCTATGGGCAGTTCCTGGGCGAGGAATCCAGCTTGTTCGGCAACGAGGAGCATGAACACGAACACCACGACAACGACAAGGGCGAGGCCGGTATGATGAAAGAATTCGGCCACGCCCACGACCAGGAAGACAACGCCACCATCTTCGATCCGCAAACCAAGGCGGTATTGAAGCGCGCGCTGGCGGCGATGTGGGATGCTGAAAAATCGCTGCGCGCAGTCTCGCCCAAGACCGCGCTGCCGCCGGAATACAAGGCGCTGGACGCCATCAAGGAACTGCAGGCTGCGGAGCGGGTCTACCTGCACCGCACCGCTTTTGTGCCGCCAGCACTGAAGGAAGAGAAGCGCATGACCGGCGATATCGTCGGCGCCATGAGCTACAAGCGCGCGCAGGGCACGGCTGGTGATACGGTGCCGGCCGAGGTGCGCGATCTGGTGCAGGCGTTGTCGCGGGATGGCGCGCTGCCGGCGCTGTGGAGTAAAGCGGCGCGTGATGCGATAGCGGCGCGCATCGGCGATCAGGAACAGAAGCTGAGCGCACAGCGCGCGGTGCAGGATGTGCAGGATGGCTGCGTGCCATGCCGCGCCGAACTGCGTGCCTGGTTGCGCGGCACACTGACGGATGCGCCGGTGCTGTTGCAGGCGCGTCCATCGGCCGATACGGCGTTCAGCAAGGCGTGGCAAGGCAAGGAGCAGGGGAAATGATGATGTCTACAGACCTGGCGACCTTGGCGCCACCGCTGCTGGCGCTCGGCACCGGCGTGGTGAGCGCGCTGCTGTATGCGCGCAAGCGGCGTTGGGCGGACGCCCTGCTGGCTGGCGTGGCCGGCGCTGCGCTGGCGGTGACGATAGCCGACGTGCGCTTGCCAACCGATGGCACATCCGCCACCGCGACCTCGATCGCTGTCGGAACGGCGGCTGGCCGCCTCGCAGATGCCGACCGCGCAGCGATTCCGGCGGCGGCCGGCATCGTGCAGACCGGCGACGGCCTGCGTGACGCCGAATGGCGCGATCTGCCCGCGCGTCCGCTGCAATGGAAACCGGCGGCGGCGGACCTGCTATGGTTGGACTTTCCACGCTCGATATCGTTGGGCCGCATCTTCACGCTGACAGTGCGTCGTCCGCAATCGGCCGCATGGCGCCTGCAACTGCTGGCGGAAAACAAGCAGGTGCTGGCCGATTCCGGCACACCATCCGCAGCGTCGCAACTGTCGGTGCAGTGGCTGGCGCCGGTGGCCGAGAACATGGTGCTGCAAGCCCGCCTGCTGGATGCAAACGGCAAGACGATCGCGCAGGGCCCGATCCCGTTGCAAGTCAAGGACGCAGTTCCCCTGCAAATCCAGGGCCGCTTCGACGCCCCATCATTCGATGCGCGCGTATTGAACCAGCTGCTGGCCGATGGCGGCGCGATCATGGACTGGAACGTCACGCTGGGCAAAGCCATCACCCGCAGCGAAACCGCGCGCGCGCCGCTGACCACACCCAACGCGATCTTCGTCGATGCCGCCTATGTCGAACACCTGAGTCCCGCCGCGCGCGGCAGCCTACTGGCGCAAGCGGCGCAGGGCATAACGCTGGTGATCCTGGGCGGCAGCGCGGCCGACGTCAGCATGTGGCAGCGGGAGCTGGGTCTGTATCTACATCCACAGTCACCCACGACCGAGAAGGAAGACGTGCGCCAGTTCGGCGTCACGTTGGCCATGCCACCGGCCACGCTGAACCCCGCCGACAACGCCGCAGCGCCATGGTCGGTGCTGGCGCGCGATGTGAAGAAGCAGCCGTGGATGTGGCAGCGCGCCGTGGGCCAAGGGCAGGTGGTATGGATGGGCGTCATGGACTGGCACAAATATGCGATCAGCGAGCCGCATTTGCTGACCTTGTGGTGGCAGTCGGCCATGGACCGCATTGCGCTGGAGAGTCCGCAGAAAACCGCCTGGCAGTTGAATGATCCGATGCCGGTGCCCGGCCTGCGCAGCGAAGTATGCGCGCAGGGCGTCAAACCTGGTGCGGCGCTGACTGTGACAGGACAGCCGCCGCTGGCCATGCAGCCGCGTAGCGACAAGGCGGATGGCGTGTGCGCCGCGTTCTGGCCACGGCAGGCCGGCTGGGTACAAGTGTCAGCGGAAGGCATGACGGAGCAGGGCAGCGAATACGTCTACGCCGCCGGCGACTGGCCGGCCTGGCAGCGCGCACTGCGTCGCGATGCCACTGCGGTGTACGTAGCCCGCGCTACGCCATCCGGCATTGCCCGCGCCGATGCCGGCACCGCTGGTATGGGCGGCGAGCAGTGGCCGTCATGGCCGACGGCCATCGTGTTCGCGCTCGCGCTGTTCGGCCTGTGGTGGCGCGAGCAGCGGGGCGGTGGCAGCCGTCCATCTGAGCGGATCGGCACAGAAACCGATTGACGCAGCACGGCGCGCGGGGCGGACAGCAGGTACACTAGCTGCATCAACCTTTCCGGTCCATCCTATGCGTGCCCACAAACCCTCACGACGCGACCGCCCCGGCATCGGCGCCGCCGCACAAGCCGGCCCCGGACAGGCGCTGCTGGACTATGCCTTCGGGCGCGCGACCGAAGCGCTGCACCCGCAGGCCGGCGTTCCCGCACCGGTGGCGCGGATTGCGTTGATGGTCGGCTATGCATCGCCTTCCCGTTTCGCCGTGCGTTTTCGCCAGCGCTTCGGCTTCACCCCCACTGCCGTCAGAGGACTTCAATCATGATCCGGATACACCACCTGAATGACTCCCAGTCCGAGCGCATTGTCTGGCTCTGCGAAGAACTGGGCATACCGTATGAATTGCAGTGTTACCAGCGCGATCCTGTCACCCGACTTTCGCCGCCGGCGCTGAAGGCGCTGCACCCGCTGGGAGCGGCGCCGGTGATCGAGGATGGCGATGTGATGCTGGCCGAATCCGCCGCCATCGTGGAGTACATCATCGTCAAGCATGGCCAGGGGCGGCTCAAGCCGGGGCCCGAATCGGCGGCGTATGCCGATTTCCTGTACTGGTTCCACTTCGCCAATGGCACGCTGCAGCCTGCGCTGCTGCGTCTGTTGTCGGTGAGCCGCGCGCAACTGCCGGACGACCATCCTGTGCTGACGGCGGTGCGCGGCCGCGCGGAGCTGGCGCTATCCCTGGTTGAGGCGCGGCTGGCGGTAGCGTCCTGTCTGGCCGGCGACGATTTCAGCGCCGCCGACATCATGACCCTGTTCAGCCTCACCACCATGCTGCTGTTTCAGCCGGTCGACCTCGCGCCTTATCCCGCCATTCGCGCCTATGTCCAGCGCATGCGCGAACGTCCTGCTTATCTCCGCAGCCAGTCGCGCACGTAAGCCGGCGCCGGCAGCGTGCAGGCCGGATCGGCTTGCGGTGCGATTGGCGTGCGTGCCCAGGGCAGCACGCCTGCCCATGCTGGCCAGCTCAGATCTTCCTCGTCGTCATTCGGACCGCCGCTGCGGATTTTGCAGGCGGCTTCCGTCAGCGGGATGCGCATCACGGTGGTGGCCGCGTATTCCTTGTCCGATCCGGGACGGATTTCGGCCTGGCGACCGGGCGCCAGCTTCTCCATGAACGCTTCCATCGCATGGCGCGCGTCATCGCCTTCCACCACCTCAAAGCGGCCGTAGATCATGGCCGAGCGGTAGTTCATCGAATGGCTAAAGGCCGATCGCGCCAATACCAGTCCATCCAGGTGCGTGATCGTCACGCAGCATTCGTCTTCCATCAGACGCTTCAGCATGCGACTGCCGTTCGAGCCATGGATGTATAGATGGTCCGCCTCGCGCCAGCACGCGGTGGGGATGCAATGCGCGCCCCTGGCGTCGCTGAAGGCGATGTGGCACAGATAGGCGTCGTCAATGATGGCGTGCAGCGTGGCGCTGTCGTAGTGCGCGTTGGTGGCGATGCGGCGGATGCGGGTGCGATCGGTCGGTGGCGTGTTCATGATCTCCTTTCGAAAGACTGCAATATAATGCGCTTACTGGCTCTATAAAAAGATCCAGCTATGGGTAATTATTTGGAGCCACGAATGGATATCTCGCTGCTGATCAATACTTATGATGCACAGCATCGCCAGCAGGGCTGGCCGCGTCAGCGTCTGTTGCACGAATGTCTGCGTGATGCCATCCGCAGCGGCAAGCTGGCCGCCGGCCAGCGCCTGGCGGCCTCGCGGGCGCTGGCCGAGGAACTGGGTGTGGCGCGCAATACGGTGCTGTACGCGTACGAACAGCTGGCCAGCGAGGGCTTCGTGACAACCGATCGGCGCGGCACGGTGGTGGCTGAGCTGCGCACAACGGGTGCGCCCATGGGAGATAGCGGGAGCGCGGGCGAGGCGGCGGCGCAGCTGGCGCCAGGCTTGTCGCAGCGCGCATGCAATCTGCGGCCGGTGTCCGGTGCAGCTGACCGCATGGGCGCGTTTGTGCCTGGCGTGCCGGCGCTGGAGCAGTTTCCGATGGCGCTATGGCGGCGCATGCTGGAGCGCGCGCTGCGCGGTATAACGGTGCGGCAGCTGAACTACGGCGACCCGGCCGGCGAGCCACAGCTGCGCGCCGCCATTGCCGATCATCTGCGCGCTTCGCGCGGCGTGGTGTGCGAGGCGACGCAAGTGTTCATCACCGACGGCACGCAAAGCAGCCTGGATCTGTGCATGCTCGCGCTGGCCGACGACGGCGACACCATCTGGATTGAAAATCCCGGCTACGGCGGCGCGCTGGCGGCCGCGCGCGGCGCCGGACTGGCGGTGGCCGGCATCGACGTCGACGACGAAGGCATCGCGCCCAAGCCGGACGATTGGCTGCTGCGGCCACCGCGCCTGATCTACACCACGCCCTCGCACCAGTACCCGGTGGGCAGCGTGCTCAGTCTGCGCCGCCGCCATGCGCTGATCGAAGCGGCGCACACCGCCGGCGCGCTGATTATCGAGGACGACTACGACAGCGAATTCCGTCACGACGGCGCGCCGCTGCACGCCATGCAGGGCTTGGCCAAAGACGCGCCGGTAGTCTATCTCGGTACCTTCAGCAAAACGATGTTCCCCTCGCTGCGGATAGGTTTTGTGGTGGTGCCGGCCGCGCTGGCAGATCAATTTGCGCAGATGCGCGCGCAGTCGTCGGCACGCGGCCGCGTCGCGGAACAATTGGCGTTGGCGGAGTTCCTGCGCAGCGGCCAGTTCCTGCTGCACTTGCGCCGCATGCGGCGGTTGTACCGGCAGCGGCGCGACGCGCTGGTGACAGCGCTACAAAAGCATCTCGGCGCGGTGGCCACGGTGCATGGCGGCTCGGCCGGCATGCATTTGTCGCTGCGCTTCAAGCGCGAGGGCATGGATGATGTGGCGGTGGTGGCGCAGGCGGCGCGGCACGGCATCGCCGTCAATGCGCTCAGCACCCACGACACGCAAGGCGATTCAGGCTGGAAGGGACTGATGCTCGGCTACGCACAAGTGCCGGCCGAGCAAATGGATGAACTGGTACAGCGATTGGCGGCGGTGGTGCACCTTGCGGCCTATGCCGCCAATCGCAAGTCCGCGCTGGCGGCGGAACTTAGAACGCCGTATCCGCCCGCACGTAGAACGAACGGCCGTTCACGCCGATAGGGCAGGTTTCCCAGCAGCGGGTGAAGCCCAGTTTAGGAAAATCGCCGCCGTTGGCCCACAGGTTGGGTAACTGGTTGAACGCATTGTTCACGCCCACGCTGAGGAAGGTACGCTTGCTGAAGGCGTAACGCACCGACGCATCCATCAGCCAGCGCGGGTCCCACTTCTGCAGAGGGCTGAAGTTTTCCGCATACACCGGACCGTAGTAGTTGGCGCGGGTGTTCAGATTCCAGGCACCGGCGGTGTAGTCGGCCGCCACCACGTGGTGCTTGCGCGGCTGGCCATGCTCGATCAGCGTCACCTGCGACTTGTCGAACAGCTGCTCGCCGGTCAGCACCGACGACGTCGAATGACGCTTGGTCACTTCCGTCTTGTTGAAGCCCAGTTGGCCCGACAGCACCAGCGTCGACGCGCTGAATTTGTTGGTCTGCTCGGCCACAATGTCCAGGCCGCGCGTGCGCGTGTCCACCGCATTGGTGAAGAACTGCGCCTGGCCCACGCCCAGCGGCTTGAGGATGTTGGCGATCGGGCCGCCATTGGCTTCCGGCGCGATCTCGCTGGAGAACACGATGCGGTCCTTGATGCGGATTTCATACGCATCGGCGGTCAGTGAGAAGTTCTTCGCCGGACGCAGCACCACACCCACGCTGCCGCTGGTCGAGGTTTCCTCTTTCAGCGGCTTGATGCCGAAGGCCTGGGTGACGGCGCTGCCCTGGCGCGCGGTCAGGGTTTCGGTCAGCACGCCGTTATTCAGGTTGGTGGAGACGGAGCTGTAGAACTCCTGCTGCACGCTCGGCGCGCGGAAGCCGGTCGACAGACTGGCGCGGATGCCGATTTCCTTGGTCGGGTCGAAACGGCCACTCAGTTTGCCGGTGACAGTGCTGCCGAAGTCCGAGTATTTTTCGTAGCGTAGCGCGCCGCCCAGCGTCACGGTGTTCACCGGCTTGGTCTCGGCGTCGAGGAACAGCGCGATATTGTGACGGCCCGAATCCACCGCCGTGCCGGGCGTGTAGCCAGGGAAGCCCTGAATCCCTGCCGCCGCGGTGGCGCCGCTGGCGGTGGTGATGGCGATGGCCGGATTGTTGGTGCGGCCGTACTGGTAAGAGACCGGATCGCCGGCGATGATCTGGTAGTTGTCGCTGCGGTACTCGAAACCGGTGGCCAGCGAGACGATGGTGTCACCGAAACGGACCGGCCCCTTGACGTCGGCGTTGAAGGTCACTTGCGAGAACTTCAGCGTGCCGGTATCAGCCTCGGTTGGCGACTCGGCGTAGATGCCGCCGCTGGCTTTCGGCTCGTACCAGTAGCTCACATTCAGGCTGTTGGACTCATGGAAGGCCAGTTCGCTGGCGCCGTAGTTGATGCTGATGTCGGCCTTCCAGTCGTTCGGCAGATCGTGCCGGTAGCCGAAGGCGAACGAGGCGTCCTTGATGTCGGTGTGGATGGCGGGCAGGAAGCCGTTCGGGTACACCGCCGTGACGGTGCGCGTATCGCCGGCCGAGCGGAAGAAGCCATACGAATCGCTCTTGCGCTGCGAAACGCCGCCGAAGGCGTAGAACTCGCTCTGCTTGTCGATCGGCAGCGCGCCGTTCCACCACAGGTAGTAATCCTTGGTATTGCTGTCGCCGATGTGCTGCGTCACGCGCGGCGGATTGACGCGTAGCGAGTCCGGGCCGGCGCGATTGGTCTCGCCGCGCTTGCGCGCTTCCGCCGTCAGGTTGAGGAAGCCGCCGTTTTCACCCAGCGCGAAGCCGCGATTGATGCTGCCCGCGTACAGGTCGCCGTCGCCTTCCGAGGTGGTGCCCAGCTGGCCGCTCAGCGCGGTCTCGCCGATGTTCGATTTCAGCACGATGTTGATCACGCCCGCAATCGCATCCGAGCCGTATTGGGCGGCGGCGCCGTCGCGCAGCACTTCGATGTGGTGGATGGCCGCCAGCGGAATGGCGTTGATGTCGGTGCCGGCCGAGCCACGGCCGATGGTCTGCTGCACGTTGACCAGCGCCTGCTGGTGACGGCGCTTGCCGTTCACCAGTACCAGCACCTGGTCCGGTCCCAGCGAACGCAGGGTGGCGGGGCGGATCGAGTCGGTGCCGTCGCTGATGAAGGTGGTGGAGAAGTTGAACGACGGGTCCAGCGTTTGCAGCAGCTTGCCCAGCTCCAGCGGGCCGGCGGTCTGCAAGTCCTTCTGGCTGATCAGGCCCACCGGGGAGGACGTGTCCAGCGCGGTCTTGGCCACCGAGCGCGAGCCCAGGACCACCACCGTTTGTTCCTCGGCCTTTACGCTGCCGTCGGTGGACGATTGCGCCTGGGCCGTTTGCGCCGCCAGCAGCAGGATGGCGCTGGCGAGCAAGGTGCGTTTGAATTGAGGTGCTCTTTGCATGGTTCTCTCTCTTGGTATTTTTCGTGAACGACTTGGGTAAGCCGTTGGAAAAATACTAAGGGGCCGCGTGAATCCAGTACAACGCGACATGCACCACAATGTTGCGAATTATGCACATTTGCTAATATTTCGTGCTTTGTAACGCAATGTATCGTAATCTGGCCGGCGGCCCGGAACGACTGTGGTGCAGAGGTGCACAAAAGTGTGGCGCGCCTGCATCGGTATGATGCGCGCGCATATCGATAGACGGAAAACTACTGCTGGTCCAGCATCCAGCCCTTCAAACCATTTACCCAGTTTTTGGCCGGTAGATTCAGGGTTTTCTTGAGGTGGGCGGCGCGCTCATACAGCACGCTGAAGTCCAGCGATGGCGATTCCTTGAAGGCGATGACGACGATGTTCGCGTCGTGTACTTCCGGCAGCCAGACCACGGCGTCGAACACCAGCTCCATGATCTGCAGGTTCTTGTCGTAGTTGGCGAAGTCGTCGCCGAATACGTTGGTGGTCATGATGCCGCCGTCGCGCAGCACGTCGGCGCAGCCCTGGTAGAACTCCTGGCTGCTCAGCACCGGCCCGCGCGCCTCCTCGTCGTACAGGTCCACCTGCAGGATGTCGACCGTGTTGCGGTTGGCTGGATCGAGCACGAAATCGAGCGCGTTCATTTCGCGTACCTGCAGCCGTTCGTCGTTGGGCGGCAGCGCGAACTGCGCTTCGCACATGGCGATTACGTTGGGATTGAGTTCGATCGCGGTGACGCGCGCCTGCGGCAGGCGGCGGTAGCAGAACTTGGTCAGCGCGGCGCTACCCAGGCCCAGTTGCACGATGTGGCGTGGCTGCTCGTTAAACAGCAACCACATCATCATCATCTGCACGTATTCGAGTTCGATGTTGTCTGGTTTGGCGACGCGCATCGCGCCCTGCACCCATGAGGTGCCGAGGTGCAGGCTGCGCACGCCCTGGAATTCGGTGATGGTGGCCGGTGGATGGCCGGGCTGGTCGAAACGGACGGCGTTGGCGGGAGACTTGGACATCCCGCTAGTTTATCAGGCCAACGGCAGGATGATGGTGACGGTCAGGCCGCCTCCTTCGCGATTGGCGAGGGTGATGCGGCCGCCGTGCGCCTCCGCGATCTCGCGCGCCAGCGCCAGACCGAGGCCGGTGCCACTGCGTTTGGTCGAATAGAACGGCACCAGCGCGTTGGTCAGCACGGCGTCGCTCATGCCGGGGCCGCGATCTTGCACGTCGATGCGCACGCCTTCGTGCAGGCGCCGCACTTCCAGGCTGACCTGGTCGGCGGGCGAGCCGGATTCGTGGGCGTTCTTCAGCAGGTTCAATAGCGCCTGTTCCAGTTGGGCCGGATCGAAGGCGCAGGCTTCGGCAGGGGCTTCGCCGCTTTGTGTGAAGATCACTTGCTCGCGCAACTGGTCGATGAAGGGCTGCCACTGCTGCGCTTCCAGGCGCGGTGCCGGCAGCTTGGCGAAGCGCGCGTAGCCGAGGATGAAGCTTTCGAGGTGGCGCGTGCGTTCTTCGATGGTGCCCAGGATTTGCGGCAGGCGTTCCGGCTGGCCGCGCCGTACCAGCTCGGCGCCGGAGTGGGCCAGCGAGGTTAGTGGCGCCAGTGAGTTATTCAGTTCGTGGCTAATGACGCGGATGACTTTTTTCCAGGTCTGGACTTCCTGCCGGCGCAGCTCCATGGTCAGTTGGCGCAGCAGCAGCAGTTCGTGTTTGCGGCCGTTCAGGTTGAAGCTGCGGCGGGCCAGGTGGTAGACCTCTTCCTCTTCATTGTCCTTGGTGGTGAACAGGCCATCGCCGCCGCGTGCCAGCGCTTCCAGCAGGGCGGGGGAGGCGTGCTGCAGGATGTCGTCCAGTTTGTGGCCTTCGAGGCGGCGGCCCTGGTGCAGCAGCTGGCGCGCGGCGATATTGGCGTAGACGATGGGGCCGGACTCGCGGACCAGCAGCATGGCCACCGGCGTGTTCTGGACCATGGTGTCCAGCAGCAGTTCGCGCTGCACCAGGTCGAGGCGCTGTTGGCGCAGCACGTCGCCGAGGGCGTTGTGGGCGGTCACCAGGTCGCTCAGTTCATCGTTCTGCGGCCAGTGCAGGCTGAACGAAAAGTCGCCGTCGCGGTAGCTGGTGACGGTGCCGGTGAGGGCGCGGAACAGCGACAGCATGCGTTCCAGTTCGGCGCGGATGGTGATGATGGAGATCGGCAGTACGCACAGCAGGCAGATGGCGACCACCAGCCCGGGATTGGCCGGCAGGTAGTGCAGCAGGGCCAGCGCGATCAGGATGCCGACCGTCAGCAGGGTGCCGATCAGCGCGGTCCAGCGGGTCAGCAATGACAGACGGAGGCCGGAGCGGCGCGCTGCGGTGGCGGTGCGGCGCGGCCGGTCGCCCGGTGGCGTGGGCTCGTCCGGCTGGCGCTCGGGCGCTGGTGGTTCGCGCTCCATTACGGGCGGACGATGCCCAGCCGCTCCATGCGGCGGTACAGCGCCTGGCGCGACAGGCCGAGTTCCGCCGCCGCCTGCGCCACCACGCCGCCGGCGCGGCTCAGCGCCAGGCTGATGGCGTCGCGGTCTGGCTCGCGCATGCCGTCTTCGGCGCCGTGGCCGATGCCGTTACTGGCCGTGGCAACCGGCAGACCGAGATCGGCCACTTTGATGACATCACCGCTGGCCAGCAGCGCGGCGCGCATCATCACATTCTTCAGCTCCCGCACATTGCCCGGCCACGCATGCGCCAGCAGCGCCGCCCGTGCATCCGCGTGCAGCTGCTTGTCCGGGCCGAGGAAGTGCATGGCCAGCGGCAGGATGTCCATTGGCCGCGCCGCCAGTGGCGGCAGCCGCAGTTCGATCACGTTCAGCCGATAGAACAGATCCTCGCGGAAGCTGCCGGCCTTGATCATCGCCTGCAGATCCGCATTGGTGGCGCTGACCACGCGCACCTTGACCTGGCGCTCGCGGTTGGAGCCGAGACGATCGAAGCGCCCGGTCTCCAGCACCCGCAACAGCTTCATTTGTCCGGCCAGTGGCAGATTGCCGATTTCGTCGAGGAATAGCGTGCCGCCATCGGCCGCTTCAAACTTGCCCTCGCGCGCCTTGGAGGCGCCAGTGTAGGCGCCGGCCTCCGCGCCAAACAGCTCGGCTTCGATCAACTCGGACGGGATGGCGCCGCAGTTCAACACCACGAACGGGCCGTTGCGCACCGAGGAATTGGCCTGGATGATTTCCGCGATCCGCTCCTTGCCGGTGCCGTTGGGGCCGGAGATCAGCACCGGCACGTCGGCGCGCGCCACCTGGCAGGCCAGATGGATCACGCGTTCGGTGGCAGGGTCCTGATACACCATGCCGCGCAGATCGTGGCCGCTTTCCAGCTCGCGGCGCTGGCGCAGTTCGGATTGCACCCGCTGCTGCAAGGCGCGCTTGGCCTGTCCCAGTTCGATCAGATTGTTGACGGTGGCGATCAGCTTGTGGTCGTCCCACGGCTTGGCCAGGTAATCGGCGGCGCCGGCCTTGATCAGGTCCACCGCCGCATCCAGATGCGTCCACGCCGTCAGCAGGATCACCGGCAGCTCCGGATGGCGCGCGCGGATGGCGCGGAACAGCGCCGTGCCTTCCTCGCCGGAGGTGGTGTCGGCCGTGAAGTTCATATCCTGGATCACCAGGTCCACGCTGTGCTGCTCCAGCAGCGCCAGGCCGGCCTCGGGCGAGGCCGCGCGCAGCGCTTCGATATCGTGCAGCGAGAACAGCACGTCCAGGGCCACGGCAACGGCGGCGTTATCGTCGATAATCAGTACGGTAGGCATGGCGCAAGCATAACATCCCCGCACCTTACGCGGTGCGGGTCGCGGTGGCTGGTGAGATGCTGGCCGCGCGCCAGGCCGGCCCATACACCGCGATCAAGCCCAGTGCCCACAACATGCCGGCGCCGGTCAGCAGATAGCCTACCGGCAGCCGCGCCATTTCCAGCTTGCTGACCAACAGCTGATTCAGGCCCAGCGCCAGCAGCACGCCGGCACCGACACCGGCGCTGGTGATCATGAAATTCTCGGTCAGGAAGTAACGCATGATATCGATCCTGCGCGCACCCAGCGCGCGCCGCACGCCAATCTGCTTGCGCCGTTGCGTCACCCACAGGCTGGCCATGCCGACGATGCCGCTGGCGGTAATCAGCAACAGCAGCACGCTGACCGTCACCAGCATCCACGCCAGCGCGTTGTCGGCGCGGTAGCGGATGTTGCGGTATTCGGTCATGGAGCGGGTCTTGATGATCAGTGCTTCCGGCGTGGCGGCGCGCAGCGCGGCTTCGGTTTCCTTCATCACGCGGTCCAGCTGTCCCGGCTCGGCACGCACCGTGTAGGTGTAGCCGGAGTCGCCGGTGAAGCGCAGCGGGACGATCATCGACTGCTCGCCACGGTCGCCCAGCTGTGCGCCTGGCGTCTGCAGTTTCTCCACCACGCCGACCACGCGCAGTTCGCGGGCCTCGGCGCCGGCGCCCACCAGCAGGGTCTTGCCAGCAAAGCTGGTGGCGCCCGGCCACAGCTTCTCGCCCAGCACGCGGGTGATGATGGTGACCGTGGGCTCCTCCTTGCTGACCGTCTGGTCCACCTCCGGCACTTCAGCCGGGAAGAAGTCGCGCCCCTCGGTCAGCTGCAGTCCCCAGGTTTTGACCAGCGAGTCGCCGGTGTAGAAGTTGGACGCGGTGGCGATGGCGTTGAGCTGCTTGCGGTCGGTGCTCAGGCCGCGGTAATTGCCGGAGCGGGTCAGCGGCAACTGGGTGGTTTCAGCCACCGACTGCACGCCGGCCACCGAACGGATGGTGGTCAGTTCAGCCTTCTGGCTGGCCAGGCTGGCCTCGTGCGGCAGGACCTTGATGTGCTGGACCCACAGGCCGAACACGTCCTGTTCGTTGGCGATGCCGCTGGGGCGCGCCATCACGGCCTGGCGCAGCTGCACGATATGCAGCGCGTTGGTCAGGATTGCCAGGCTCAGTGCGACCTGCACCGCGACCAGAATCGGGCCGGTTTTATTCCGCAGCAGCGCGGACAGGATGGGACGAATTTCCATGATGGTCCTCGCTTATTGGGATTTGAGTTGCAGGGCCGGCGTGACCTGGCAGGCGCGCCAGGTCGGCAGCAGGCCGGCCAGGATGGCGGACAACACCGCGATGGCGAAGGTCGACAGCAGCATCACCCAGTCCATGTGCGCCACTACCGTCAACTCCTTGGACTGCATGGCGATCAGCGCCAGCGCGCCGAACGCCAGCAGCAATCCCAGCACGCCGCCGACCAGGCCCACCACCGTGGTCTCGATCAGGAACTGGGCGAAGATCTCGCGCCGCGACGCGCCCAGCGCGCGGCGGATGCCGACCTCGGAGGCGCGCACCGAGAACTTGGCCAGCAGCAGGCCGATGGTGTTCACCAGGCACAGAATCAGGAAGCCGAACGCCAGCCAGGCCGACAGCTTGTTGTCGTTGTCGACCACCTTCAGCTTGTCCAGCCATTCGCGCACGTCATACAGCTTGTTGGGCGAATTGCGCAGCAGGCGTCCCAGCTTGCGCTGTTCGGCGGCGTAGCTATCCAGGTAGCTTTGCAGATCCTGGCGGTCGGACGGCTTGGCCATCTCGAACCAGAACTGCAGCCAGGTGCATTCCGAATCGAGGAAGCCCTGGAAGCCGGGTTCGATATTGCTGGTGCAGCCGGTGCTGCCGTCGCGGTCGAACTGGTGACGGTTGGCGGTGAAGAGCGGCACGAAGACTTCATCTTCCTCGCTGAAAGCGCCGTTGCGGGCACCGATGATGCGGTGGAAGCGCGGCACCACCTTCCAGGTGTCCAGCACGCCCACGATCTGGAACTGGGAGCCGTTCAGCGTGATGCGGCGGCCGACCGGGTCGGCGTCGCCAAACAGTTTTTCCGACAGCGCGCGGTTGATCACCACCACGTCGGCGGCCGATTTGTCCTCGGCCGGGCTCCAGCCCTGGCCGTGCAGGAAGGGCGCGTCGAACATATTGAAGTAGTCGCTGGTGGCGGCCAGGCCGTGCACCGTGAACATATTGATGTCCTTGCGATCCGACTCCAGCGGCAGGCTGAGACCAAACAGCGCGGTGCGGCGCTCGCCGGCTTTGCCGTTGAGGAAGTTGACCGCGTCGCGATAGCTCATTTGCAGGTCGTTCGGGTCGTCGCCCGGCTTGTAGCCTTGCAGCGGGCCGTTGTCGAACTGCGGCACGAACAGGCGCGCGCTCTTGTCCGGGATTGGATCGCCGGAGGCGATGTGCAGGATGGTCAGGGTGGCGATGCTGGCCGCCACGCCGATCGCCAGCGTCAGCACCATCAACGCGGTCAGCGCCGGGTTGCGGCGCAGGCTGCGCAGGCCCAGCAGGAAGTAGTACGAGAACATGCGGCGCTCCTTATGCCACGTGGCCGACGCTGCTCAGCGACGGCGTCTTGCGCACCAGGTCCGAGACCTGGCCGTCGATGATGTGGACATTGCGCTGGGTGCGCACCGCCAGTTCCGGATCGTGGGTCACCATCAGGATGGTGGTGCCGGCGGCGTTGATTTCCTCCAGCAGTTCCATCACGCCGCGCGCCATTTGGGTGTCCAGATTACCGGTCGGCTCGTCGGCCAGCAGCAGCTTGGGCGAGCCGGCCAGCGCGCGCGCGATCGCCACCCGCTGCTGCTGGCCGCCGGACAGTTCGGCCGGATAGTGCTTCATGCGCGAGGCCAGGCCGACCTTGGCCAGCGCGTCCTCGATGCGCTCCTTGCGTTCGGCGGCGTTGAAGCCGCGATAGCGCAGCGGCACGTCGACGTTATCGAACAGCGACAGGTCGGGAATCAGGTTGAAGCCCTGGAAGATGAAGCCCAGCTTTTCATTGCGCAGGCGCGAGCGGGCATTGTCGTCCATGCCTTTGACGTTGATGCCGTCCAGGATGTATTCGCCATCGGTGAATTCCTCCAGCAGGCCGGCGATGTTGAGGAAGCTGGTTTTGCCGGAGCCGGATGGCCCGGTGACGGTGACGAACTCGCCCTGCTTGACGTCGATTTCGAAGCCGCGCAGCGCGTGGGTTTCGATCATGTGGGTACGATACACTTTGCTCAGGTTTTTCATGCGCAGCATGGTGGGCCTCATCCTCGTGAAGTAACGTTATTGGTTGATCGAGACGCGGGCGGCGTTCTCAAAGGTTTCGGTGCCGGCGATGACGATCTTGTCGCCTTGTTTCAGGCCGCCGAGGATCTCCACGGCGGAGACGCTGGTGGCGCCCAGCTTGATCGGGGTGCGGATGGCGAGGCCGTCGCGCACCACGTAGGCATAGCGGCCGCCTTCCGATTCAACGAATGGGCCGCGCTGTACCAGCAGCACGTCCGGCTTCTCGTCGATCAGCAGGCGCGCGGTGACGCGCTGGTTCTGGCGCAGGCCAGCCGGCTGCTGGCTGAAACGCACCCGCGCCAGCACCTGGTTCTTCACCACTTCCGGCGGCAGCGCGGACAGCTTGCCGTTGGTGGTGCCGGTGCCGTAGTTGATTTCAGCGTTCATGCCGATGCCAAGATCGGACACATAAGTCTCCGGCACTTCCAGCTCGACTTCGAGGCGTGACAGATCAACGAGGGTCATCAGCGGCGTGTTGGCCGGCACCACGCTGCGGTTGGTGACCGACAGCGTGCCGATGAAGCCATCGACCGGCGCGCGCACCGTCAGCTCGTCGACGCGGCGCTGGGCGTTGGACAGGGTGCTGCGCTGCTGGTCCAGCTGCTTGATCTTGGATTCGAGTTCCAGCGCCACATTGTCGTTCTCCAGCACCGCCGCTTCCTTGGCGTGGTGGGCGCGGATGACGGCGGAATTCACCGCGTCCTTGGCCTTCTGGTATTCGATCTTGGCCACCGCGCCTTCGTTGGCGACGGCGTCGTAGCGCTGCAGCGTGCGTTCGGCGGAGACGCGCTCGATTTCGGAGGTGTCGGCGTCGCGCTCGGCCAGCAGTTTCTGCTTGCGGGCTAGGATGCGCTGGCGCGCCACGTCGGCCTCGGTCTGCGCGTAGGCGGCTTGCTCGCGTTTGAGCGCGTCGGACAGGTCGGGCGATTCCAGCACCGCCAGCACGTCGCCTTTCTTGACGGTGTCGCCGGCGTTGACCTTGAGCGTGACGGTGGCCAGCGATGGCGCGTACAGCGTCGGGCTGACGGCGGCCACGATGCGGCCATTGACGGCGGCGTCGCGGATCAAGGTGCCGCGTCCCACTTCGGCGATGCGCAGGCGCGCCATGTTGACCGAGTGGTCGCTGCCGCGCCAGGTGTGGAACAGGTACCAGCCGGTGGCCAGCAGCGCCACGGCGGCCGCGCCAATGATCAGGCGGCGCCTGGTCTGCTGACCTTTAGGCGGGGCGATGACGGCGTCTTGAGAGGAGGTATCGCGTATCATGGTGAGTCGGTTGTGGATGAACGGACAACGTTTATGCTAAAACTGTGCCAGCAGCTAAGTGTTTGATTTGTATGGGAGTGCATGCGCGTGTCCGCTGTCCGCGAGCGTCCGGCCTGTCCGCCCGGGCTTGAAAAAGAGACAAGTGGCGGCACATGGCCGGGTATCGCCACCTCCCTTGCCCGCCATGACCGATTACCCGTTCGTACCCAGCGATGTCGCCTTCTACCACCGTCTCGCGCCTGGCGCGGACTGTCTGGTGGACGATCACACCTGGGATGACCTGCTGCTACCGGCCTACAGCGCCGAACTGGCGCGCGAGACCAGCATCTTTGGACAGCAGGAGCTGCATCGGCGTTTGCGGGTGGAGCAGGGCGCATCCGGCGAGCGTGTACGCGCGCTGCTGGCGGACGAGGGATTGCGCGCCCAGACGCAGACGGCTTGCAAGGACTTGCGTGACGCCGACCGCGAGATCAGCGAGACGCTGTTCGGTCCCTCGCTGCCGGCGTTGCCGCGCTGGTTGCCGGTGCTGCGCTGGTTGCCGCTGGCGTTTGTGGCGTCCCTTGTGGCCGCGCTGGCCGTTGGCTGGCTGCTGTTGTGGGGCGCGGCGGTGGTGCTGGCGCTGGTGATGTGCGCGATCCAGGTGCGTCATTATGAGGAGGTGCAGGAGTGGGCGCGCATCCTCAATTCCACGCAGCTGATGCTGCGCGTGCATACGCTGCTGGGCCGTGTGGCGACCTTCGAAGACGATGCCGCGCAAGCGGGCAAACTGAATCGGCGCATGAGCCGTTCGCTGTTTGCGGACATGCCGGGCGTGGGCGATTACGGCGACTGGTTCTTCCTGCAGAACGTGCGGCACTACTTCAAGAGCCGCGAAGTGGTGCGCACCAATATTGACTTCCTGCGCGCCAGCTTCGAGCGCGTGGCGGCGCTGGACGCGGATCTGGCGCTGGCGCGGCATTTGTTGGTGGCGCCGGTGCACTGCTGGGCCGAGCGTGGCGAGGAGGTGGCGCTGGAGGCGGTGGTGCATCCGCTGCTGGCCGGCGCCGCGCCGCTGAATTTCGGCATGGGCGATCGGAGCGTGTTCATCTCGGGCCAGAACGGCGTCGGCAAGAGCACCTTGCTGCGCACGGTGGGACTGAATCTGATCACGGCGCGGGCGTTCGGCTTCTGTTACGCGACGCGCGCGGTGACGCCGCTGCTGCCGGTGTATTCGAGCATGCAGAACGAAGATGCGTTGACGTCCGGCGAAAGCTTCTACATGGCCGAGCTGCGGCGCGGGCAGGAGTTGCTGACGCTGGCGGCGCAGCGTCCGGCGCTGTTCATCATCGACGAAATTTTCCGGGGCACGAATTATCTGGAATCGGTGTCCGCAGCGGCGGCGGTGCTGCACACGCTGGCGCAGCAGGGGCGGGTGATGGTGGCTTCGCACCATCTGGTGTTGGCGTCGCTGCTGTCCGACTGCATGGACGCCTGGTGCGTGCGCCGCAGCGACGGCCGCTGGCAACTGACGCCCGGCGTGCTGGGAGACACCAACGGCATCGCCCTGCTATCCGAACGCGGCTTCGCGCCCGCCATCACCAGCAAAGCCAACCGCATCCACACCTGGCTAAGCGACTACATGGCCCACCCCGACGCTGATCTGCCTCAATTAACCTCCTGACCCGCTCACTACACTGCAAGTTCCGAATCAGTTTTGGAACTTATGATGCCGAGCGATGTCCAATTAACCTGGTTGTTGACTGGCGGACTAGCACCTTGAAATGGGCATGGTTCTGATGGGAGTCGGATGTATCGCATGTGCAGTCGCTTGCGGCATGCAATTACTTGCGGCTATGAATGAACAAGGGACAAGCCAGGATTGGCAGCCCTCACCTTTGTTTCAGTCGGTCGCGCTTCTCCTGGTAGCGTTCAGCCTTGTATTGGGATATTTTTCGCAAACTTCGCCATGATGATGGGGTATTGGAAATGAAGACTGATACGGAAAATGTGAAAGCTAAAGCAGGATGGTTGCGTCGGGATGTGGAGAAACTCAGGGGCTCCTTGCTGTTCACTAAATTCTCATTAGCGTTTTCAGTCGGGACTCTGATGGGCATTCTGCTTGGTGGTGGGTTGTCGCTGCCGGTAGGCGTGGCTTTCGCTGGCGCGGTGTTGGCCGCCGTGGCGGTTGGGTTTATTTTGCGTAAATAAAGATTTGACTTGTGCGGCAGTGAGTTCTATTATTTCTGTAACGACAGAAATACGAGAATGCCATGGAACTGACGCCGACGATACAAAAGTACATCCTGCACTGGGGCGAGATGGGCACCCGCTGGGGCGTCAACCGCACGGTGGCGCAGATTCATGCGCTGCTGTTCCTGTCCAACCAGCCGTTGAACGCCGAGCAGATCGCGGAGACGCTGACGGTGGCGCGCTCCAATGTCAGCAACAGCCTGAAGGAGCTGCAGAGCTGGGGTCTGGTGCGCATCACCCACATGGCCGGCGACCGTCGCGACCATTTCGTGGCGCTGCAGGATGTTTGGGAAATCTTCCGCGTCATCGTCGAGGAGCGCAAGCGGCGCGAGATCGATCCTACCCTGAGCGTGCTGCGCGAATGCGCGATCGAGGCGGAGCAGGATCCTCAGCTGGAAGCGGCCACCAAAGCCAAGATGGACAACGTGCTGGCCTTCCTCGAAATGCTGTCCGTGACCTACGACGATTACAAGCACCTGCCACCCGCCACCATGCAGCGCTTCCTCAAAATGGGCGGCAAGGTGGCGCGTCTGCTAGGGAGCGACTGACATGGGCAATATCGCACTGACGCTGTACTACGACGGCAGTTGCAGTATCTGCCGCGCGCAAGTTGACCGGCTGCGCGGCTGGGACAAGACCGCGCGCCTGGCATTCATCGACATCGCCGCGCCCGAGTTCTCGCCGCAATCACTGGGTGTCGGCATGGCGGCGCTGAATGCCGAGATCCACGGTGTTGACGCCGCCGGCAAGCTGCTGGTGGGGCTGGATGTGCTGATCGCCGCCTACACGGCGGTGGGACGCGGCTGGCGCGTCGCGCCGTTGCGCGTGCGCGCGCTGCGGCCCGTCTATGCCGCCTTGTACCGCAGCCTGGCGCGCAACCGCTACCGCTTGTCAGCCTTGCTGAATCGCCGCCCGGCCTGCGCCGATGGTGTCTGCCGCCGCTAAAATTTCAATCAATTATTTCTGTTTTTACAGAAAAGACGAAATCATGAGCACAAGAACGTTGCTGGTTCGTTGGATGTATCTGGTGGCGGCCGCCCATCTGCTGGCCGGCGTGCTGTTGCCACTGTGCGCGGATGCGGAGATTACGGACGGCTATCGTCGCGGCATCGAAGCGTTCTTCTTTGACGGCGCGGCGCCGGCGGCGGGCAGGGCGTTGCAGGTGTGGTGGCTGTCTCTGTTCGGCCCCACCGTGCAGGCGGCGGCGATCTGGATGGCGGGGCTGGTGGTCATTGGTGACAAGCAGCGCAACGCCTATGCCTGGGTCATGCTGATCCTCGGCCTGCTGGTGTGGGCGCCGCAGGACATGCTGATTTCCGCCCGCGCCGAGTGCTGGACCAATCTGTGGCTGGACGCAGTCGCCATGATGGTGATGCTGCCGCCGCTGCTGTGGCTTTGCAAACTGGATCTGGCATGTAAAAGAAAGGCTGTGTGATGTTGATTCCATCGGAAGGTGAGTTGTTCAAGAAGATATTGGGCGCGCGCTGGCGTGAGCTGCATCCGGATATCCAGGCGCGCTTCGATAAGAATCCCTTGCCCGGCAAGCCGCTGTTCTACACGGGCAGCCTGTCCGAGCTGCGTTGCTCGCGCCTCGGCAAGCTGCTGGGCTATCTCAGCATGCCCTTCATCAAAGGCGCGCTGATGCCGTATGACGATGCCGATTTTCCGGTCGATATTCAGGTCTACTCGAAGCACAACTGCGCGTCGATCTTCAAGCAGCGCCTGTATCGCCTGAATGCCCGCAAACCGGTGATGTTCACTTCCTACATGGCCGAATCGGCGCGCGGCGAGGTGTTGGAGTACGTCGGCATGGGCCTCGGCATGAAGCTGCTGCTGGATGTCCGCGACGGCAATCTGCACTTCGAAAGCGATGGCTATTTCTGGGACATCCTCGGCGTGCGGATTCCGCTGCCGGATCTGCTCACGCCGGGCAAGACCTTTCTCTGCCATCGCAACAACAGCAGCAATCAGTTCGACATCCGCATTGAAATCCGCCATGCGCTGTTTGGCACCACGTTCACACAGGCCGGCGTCTTTAAAGAGGTCGCAGCATGAACACGCATTTGCTGGCGATGCAGTTGATGGCCG
Source organism: Duganella guangzhouensis (assembly GCF_009674535.1). Lineage (GTDB taxonomy): Bacteria > Pseudomonadota > Gammaproteobacteria > Burkholderiales > Burkholderiaceae_D > Rugamonas > Rugamonas guangzhouensis. The sequence goes on along the minus strand of NZ_WKJK01000006.1, from coordinate 46,880 downwards.
CGCAAGGCTGTCTCGGTGCTTTCGACACGTTGTATCACCACGAGTTGACCGAGGCTTTGCCCAGCCGTCCGACGGCGCGGCGCGAGTTGGCGATACACGCGGTGCGGGCGACGATCTACAGCGCGCTGTTTATCGGCCTGGCCGGCTGGTCGTTCCAGGGGGGGTGGGCGTTGCTGCTGTTGCTGGTTTTCGGCGTGGAGATTGTGTTGACGCTGTGGGACTTTGTGGTCGAGGACCGTACCCGCCTGCTGCCGGCCACCGAGCGTGTGACGCATACGGTGCTGGCGATGAACGGCGGCGCCTTCATCGCGCTGCTGGCCATTGGCACGCCGGAGCTGATGGCGTTGCCGACTGCACTGGTGTGGCAGCCGCAGGGCGACTTGAGCGTATTCCTTGCGCTGTGCGGCATCGGCGTAGGCATGTCCGGCCTGCGCGATGCTTACGCGGCACGCGCCATCGCTCCGCAAGCCGCGCCGGCGCTGCATTTTGGCGATGGCGAGCAAAGCTTCCTGCTGACGGGGGCGACGGGCTTCATCGGCCAGCGTTTGGTGCGGGCGTTGCTGCGCGATGGTCATCGCGTTACGGTGTTGACGCGCAGTCCGCGTCAGACGGCCTGGATGTTTGATGGTCGCGTGGAGTGCGTGGCCGATATGGAGGAGTTACCGCTGTCGCGACGCTTCGATGTGGTCATCAATCTCGCCGGCGCGCGCATTTTGGGCTGGCGCTGGACGGCGGCACGGCGCGCGGTCTTGCGCCGCAGCCGCGTGGAGCTGACGCGCAAGCTGGTGGCGTGGATCGCGGCCGCCCAGCATAAGCCTAAGCTGATGCTGTCAGCGTCTGCCATCGGCTACTACGGCGTGCAGGCGCGCGGTGATGCGGCTGAATTGAGCGAGCAGGCCAGCCCGCAGCCGGTGTTCATGTCCGATCTGTGCCGCGAGTGGGAGCAGGCGGCGCAAGGGGCGGAGGCGTATGGCGTGCAGGTGGCGCGCATGCGCTTCGGGCTGGTGCTGGGCACGCAGGGCGCGCTGCCGATGATGCTGTTGCCGGTGAAGCTGGGCCTCGGTGGTCCGTTGGGCTGCGGCACGCAGTGGCTGTCGTGGATACATGTGGATGATGTCATTGGCGCGATGGCCTGGTTGTGCCGGAAGGGCGGCAGTGTTGGTGGGGCGTATAACTTCACCGCGCCGCAAACGCTGACGCAGGGCGAATTCAATCGCGTCGCCGCGAGCGTGTTGCGTCGTCCTTATGGCATGCCGACACCGGGTTGGCCGATGCGGCTGCTGTTGGGCGAGCAGGCCGACCTGCTGCTGGAAGGTCAGCGCGTGGTGCCGGCGCGGCTGACGGCGGACGGTTATGCCTTCCTCTACCCTCGACTGGATGCTGCGCTGCGCAGCCTGCGCGTATGAAGATCCTGATTACTGGTGCCACTGGCCTGATCGGCAGCCGCGCGCTGCATGCTTTGCGCGCGGCCGGCCATGTGGTGATCGGCATGAGTCGCCGTCGCCCAGATGGCGAATCGGATTGGCTGGTTGCGGATTTTGGCGGTCTGACCCGCGAGCAGGATTGGTTGCCGTTGCTGGCGGACGTCGATGCGGTGGTCAACTGTGTTGGCATTATTCGCGAGCAGCGTGCCGGGGATTTCGATCGTCTGCATCGTGCCGCGCCGGTGGCCTTGTTCGCGGCGTGTGAGCGCTTGGGCATGCGCGTGGTGCAGCTGTCCGCGCTGGGCAGTCATCCGGATGCGGAGACTGGCTATTGGCGCAGCAAGGGTGCGGCGGATGCCGATCTGCTTGCGCGTGACCTGCGGGCCACAGTGATCCGGCCGTCGCTGGTGTATGGCGACGAGGGGGCGAGCAGCGTGATGTTTCGCTCACTGGCCACGCTGCCGCTGTTGCTGCTGCCGATGGCGTATGAGGCATTGGTGCAGCCGATCCACGTTGACGACCTGGCCGCGATCATCGTCCGGCTGCTCGATATGCGCGAGGCGCCACGCGAGCTGGCGGCGGTCGGGCCGCGCGCGATGAGCATGGCGGCGTATCTGGCCGAACTGCGCGCTGGCATGCGAGCCGCGCCGGCGCTTGTCATACAGTTGCCGATGCCAGTGGCACGCCTCGTCGCCCGCGTGGCCGCATGCGCTCCCTCCAGCGCGCTGACGCCGGAATCGCTGCGGATGCTGGAGTTGAGTGCCCGCAGCAGTCCGTCCGCGCGCGCCGGAGCCATCGCCATCGCGGATGATGGCATTACCGCCGATGCGGGGCCGGGGCCGGGGCCGGTGGCGGCGCTGCTAGGCCGTTCGCTGCGCGACCCCGCGCGCTTCGCGCAGCCGGCGCAGCACATCGCGGCGGTGTGGAGCTGGGCCGCTCCCCTCATCACGCTGGCGATGGTTGCGCTGTGGCTTTGGACCGCTTTCGTGTCCTGGTTCGCCTGGCCGCATGCCGAAAGCCGCGCATGGCTGAACGCCTGCGGCGTGCCGCCCGCCATGCAGGAAGCCACGCTGCTGGCCGCCAGCCTCACCGACGCGGCGATCGGTCTGCTGCTGTTACTGCGTCCGCGCCGCTGGCTGTGGGCGTTGCAGCTGGCGCTGGCCGGCGGCTACACGCTGGCGATGAGCGTCTGCCTGCCCGACTTCTGGCTGCACCCCTTCGGCCCCCTGAGTAAAAATCTACCCTTGTTGGCGTTAATGTTACTGATGTGGAGAGCGAGTAAATAATGGACTACCTGGCGATCAAATGGCTGCACATCCTGTCCGCCACGCTGATGTTCGGCACCGGCTTCGGCACGGCTTTCTATATGTTCTTCACCAATCGCACCCGCAACGTGGCCGCGATTGCCGAAGTCACGCGGCTGGTGGCGCGCGCGGACTGGTGGTTCACCACGCCCTCGGTCATCATCCAGCCGCTGTCGGGTTTATGGATGATCCACCTGGCCGGCTTCCCGCTGAGTTCCAACTGGATCGTCTGGTCGATCGCGCTGTATGCGCTGGCCGGCGCCTGCTGGCTGCCGGTGGTGTGGCTGCAATTGCGTATGCGCGACATGGCGATCGGCGCCGCCCGTAACGGCGAGCCGCTGCCATCACGCTATTGGCGCTACGAAAAGATCTGGACCGCGCTGGGCTGCCCCGCTTTCGCAGCGTTGCTGGTTGTCTACTGGCTGATGGTACACAAGCCCGCATAAAGTTATTTTTGAGCTCACAAAACTTCGAAATTTGGTATAGTGTTTCTGTTCAGAAATACCAAAATTTGGAGGCAGGATGAATAAAATTACGGTGCGGGCAAGCCTGCTGAGTGTGCTTGTGTTGTTTACGGCAATGTTGCTCGCAGGTGCAGGTTTGGGCATTTACGCCTTGCAGCAATCCAATCAATCGATCTCGCACGTGCATCGGATCGCGCGCCAGATCATCACCATCAATGACGCTTACAAAGACACCACCCGGACCCGTTCCGCGCTGGTGCGGGTCTACACGGTGCTGATGGAAAGCGAGAAGACCGAAGAAAACAAAAAGGTGCGCGAATCCGCGCTGGCCACGTCGCAAAAATCCTACCAGCGCACGCTGGATTTCCTCGATAAATTCGACAAGATGCCGACCTATCCCGGCGAGGATGAACAGCTGAAGAAGGATCTGATCGACGCCGGCCGCAAACTGTCGGCGGTGCTGGACCGCGCTTCGTCGGCGCTGCAGCAGGGTGACTCGGTGGCCTATTCCGCCATCAACGTCAAGGAACTGACGCCGACCGGCGCCGCGTTCTCGACGCTGCTGGAAAAATTCCAGAAGCTGGGCGATGAGCAGATGAATGAGCTGACCGAGAAGCGCGCCAGCGAATATAGCCTGGTGATGTGGCTGGTGGCGCTTGGCCTGCTGCTGGCGCTGGGCGTGGTGTTCGCGACCCACCTGATGTTGCGCGCCACGGTACTGCGCCCGCTCGAAAGCGCGGTCGATCAGTTGAACCGTGTGGCCAGCGGCGACCTGACGGTGCCGGTCCATGCCGATGGCGATAACGAAATTCAGCGTCTGCTGAAAGCAATCCAGCGCATGCAGGGCGATCTGCTGTCGACCGTGCGCCGGGTGCGCCAGGGCGCGGACATCATCAACACCGGTTCGCAGGAACTGGCGGCGGGGAATATGGAGCTGTCGTCGCGCACCGAGACCCAAGCCAGCTCGCTGGAAGAAACCGCCGCCTCGATCGAGGAGCTGACCAGCACCGTCAAGCAGAACTCGGACAACGCGCAGCATGCGCGCTCGCTGGTGGAGGGCGCGTCGTCGACGGCGGCGCAGGGCGGCGAGGTGATGACGCAGGTGGTGTCGACCATGAACGACATCAACGAGGCGTCGCGCAAGATTGTGGATATCACCGGCGTGATCGACGGCATCGCGTTCCAGACCAATATCCTGGCGCTGAACGCGGCGGTGGAAGCGGCGCGCGCCGGGGAGCAGGGCCGTGGTTTCGCGGTGGTGGCGACCGAGGTGCGCAATCTGGCGCAGCGCTCGGCGTCGGCGGCCAAGGAAATCAAGGTGCTGATCGATGATTCGGTGCAGAAGATCCAGCTGGGCACCAATCTGGTCGAGCAGGCTGGGAACACCATGACCACGCTGGTCGGCAATGTGCATCAGGTGACGCAGATTGTGGGCGAGATCGCGGTCGCCAGCCGTGAGCAGAGCGAGGGTATCGATCAAGTCAACCAGGCGGTGGCGCAGATGGACCAGGTGACGCAGCAGAATGCGGCGCTGGTGGAAGAAGCTGCGGCGGCCACGCAGTCGCTGCAGGATCAGGCGTCTGAGCTGCAGCAGACCGTCAGCATCTTCAAGATAGGTGATGCGGATGGCGCGGTCAGTGGCGGCCGCGTTGCCGGCCGCCTGGCACTGCGCTGATCTTTAGAGTGCCACCACGCGGCCTTGCCAGCCGCCGTTTTCTTCCGCGATGACGAGATAATCGCCTGGACCGGGCGCGCGCGCCAGCAGCTCGCCGCCCGGCGCCCAGAACGCGCTCTTGCCGGCGCAGGCGTAACCGCCGGACGGCGCGGCGTGATTGGCCATCAGCACGCCCATATTGTGCGTTTCCGCATGGCCGCGCAGCAGCGCTTCATCTGCCGCATAACCTCCCTCCGAAATCAGCACCCCGGCCACGTACAACGAGGCTCCGGCCTGCGCCGCTGCCTGCGCGTGTGCCGCATGGGTGGTGTCGGCGCAGATGGCTTCCACATAATGCTGACCATGCAGCAGATGTGCGGTGGCGCCCTTGTCGCCGGCTTGCACGTACACCTCTTCGCCGGCATGCAGGTACTGCTTGCGATACACGGTGGTGCTGCCATCCGGCCGCAGCGTGATGGTGGCGATGCCCGGTTTGTCCGCGCCGGCCTCGATCAACGGCGCACCCACGATCACCGTCATGCCATCCGCCGCCTCGCGCAAGGCGGCCAGGCGTGTGTCGTGCGGCGACAGCGCGCACTGGCCCAGCAGCGGCAGTTCATAACCACACAGCGACAGCTCGGGGAACAGCAGCAGCTGCACGCCCTCGGCGCGCGCCGCCGTGATAAAACGCAGATGGATGACGAGATTGGCGGCGATGTCGCCCGCCACCGATGGTGCTTGTGCCGCCGCGATGCGGATGCCCATTACTTCTCCTGTTTGAGTGGTTTGCCCTTGTCGATCACCTCGCGGCAATCGCCCTTGAAGCTGGCGTTGTCGTAGTTGGACCAGCCGTAGCTGTCAACGTAACGCTTGTGCTGCTTGAACTGCTTGTTGAGGAAGCTCCATTCCAGCTTTTGATCGTCGTACTGAATGTCGCCCAGGTCCAGCAGCGTGTGGAACATGTTCTCGGTCGCCAGCCGCGCCTTGCGGTGACGCAGCAGCTGCCGCACTTTCTCCGGATAGCGGTCCTTGTATTCATCCGAGTACCAGACCATGGCCGGCACGTGGAATTCAAACTGTGTGTTATGACCGTGGAAGGCCAGGTTGCAGCTGCCGTCATACAAGGTCTGGCCGTGGTCGGCCACGTAGACCATGGAGGTCAGCTGCTGCGCATCCTTCAATTGGTGGATTACCTGCGAGAGGAACCAGTCTGTATACAGGATGGAGTTGTCGTAGCTGTTGTTCAGCTGCGGCTTGATTTTCAGGTCGGTGTAGACCGGTTTGTCGATGCCGAACAGCGATGGCTGCCACTTGTCGTATTCCTTCGGATAGCGCTGGCTGTAGTTCCAGTGGTTGCCCAGCGTGTGCAGCACGATCAGTTTTTTGGGTGATGGATCGGCCATCGCATGCTGCAGCGGCTCCAGCAGGATCTGGTCGAAATTGGAGTTGTTGGTGAAGCCGCCCAGGTTCATGAACTGGATCACGTCGGCCTCCTTGGCGAACACCGAGACCGGCGTGTCGAACTGGCCGAACGAGATCTGGTTGGACAGCCAGAAGGTCTTGAAGCCGGCTTCCTTGTACGCGGTCAGGAACGACTTTTCATAGAAGCCGTCCTTCAGGCTTTGCATGGCCGGCTTGCGTGAGATGATGACCGGCACCGACAAGCGTGTCGCCGACACCGAGGTGATCACGTCCGGCAGCGTCACCAGGTTGGCCTCCTGCTTCAGCAGCGGCGAGGTGTCGCGGCTGTAGCCGTTGATGCCCCAGCGGTCATAGCGCGACGATTCGCCAATCACCAGGATGACGATTTCCGGCGTGTCGTTCTTTTCCGGCTGATGCGCGTTGAAGGTGAAACTGCGGCTGCGCTGGCCCAGCTCGGCCAGGTAAGCGCGCTCTTTATAGAAATCGATGCCGCGCGCGGTCAGGCCGAATGGCCACGACGAGGCGAAATCGCTGAAACCCAGTGGCGAGCGCAGTCGCCATGGCAGCGCCGCCCAATGCCAGCCAGTGCGGTTGGCGCCGGCGATGGCGGCGTGTTCCGGGTCTTTGTCCTCCACCGCGTCTTCTTCCTCCGAGGCTTCCTCCTCGCTGGCCGAGGTGCTATCGGCCGAAGTGACGCCGACATAGCGCAACGCCGAGCTCAGCGCTGAGCCGATGGCCGAGCCGGCGGATGCGGCCGGGGCGGCGGGCGCTGCCTTGCTGGCGCTGGCATGGACGGCTGGTGTCGGCGGCTTGGCGCGCACGCCGAATTCCCAACCATAGGCCCACACTGCGGCCAGCAGCGCCAGGATGGCCAGCGCCACCCAGCGGCTCTTGCCGCGCCAGGCCAGCATCGGGCTACGCCGCGCCGCGATCTGCACCGCGATCCACCAGGCGATCACCCCCAGCAGCACGGCCGCCATCAGCCAGACTTTGCGGCCGAGGAATTCCATCGCTTCCTTGGGACTGGTTTCGGCAATGATGCCCAGGTGGTGGGTGGAAATGCCCTGGCCGTAGTAAATGAACAGATAGATTTCGGTCGGCAGCGCCAGGAAGGCGGGAATCAGCAGCCAGTGGAACCAGGCCGGCCGCTGCAGCACGCCCCAGACCGCCAGCCAGGCCAGCAGTTCCACCACCAGCACGTGCGTCAGCTCCGGTACTTGCTTTCCAAGCAACAAGGGCACGCAGGGCACCAGCGATAGCAGTAGATAACTGGCAAGGACAAACAGCGGGGCGGGGCGCAGCAGGGATCGCATTCGGCAGGTGGCGGGAACGATGATATTGTTTGCTATTATCAAGTGTTTCAGCGCCTTTCAGCTAGTGTTTGCTTGCCTTCCGCAAGCCTTTCCGACCGCGAAATAGATTGACCAGGTTGCCGTTTACCTCTATACTCGCGAGTTCTCAATTTATTCTGCACATCGTATACGTTGAATCTGGCTGCTCCATGAGGGTGGCTGTTTGCGCCTCCGAAGGCCCAATAGATCGAGAGAAGGTTTTATGTCCCCGGCACTTTGCCGGGTTGTTAATGTTGTTATTTAGTTGGGTTTAGAACGATGCCAACCATCAATCAACTGATTCGCCAACCACGTACCAAACTGGTCGTGAAGAGCAAATCGCCGGCGCTGGAAAACAGCCCGCAAAAACGTGGCGTGTGCACCCGTGTGTACACCACCACTCCTAAGAAGCCTAACTCGGCACTGCGTAAAGTTGCCAAAGTGCGTCTGACCAACGGTTTCGAAGTTATTTCGTACATCGGCGGTGAAGGCCACAACCTGCAGGAACACAGCGTTGTTCTGCTGCGCGGCGGTCGTGTAAAAGACTTGCCAGGTGTGCGTTACCACATGGTTCGCGGTGCACTGGATACCCAGGGCGTTAAAGACCGTAAACAAGCTCGCTCGAAATACGGTGCTAAGCGCGCCAAGCAAGCTAAGAAGTAATTTACATTAATTGAGTTGAGCCGGTCGCGAGACCGAGTAAGTGGATGGCTATGATGGCCGCCGCGAGTGACCGCAAGGCACTCAACTGAAGAGAAAAGGAAATGACATGCCACGTCGTCGTGAAGTACCCAAGCGCGAGATCCTGCCGGATCCAAAATTCGGCAACACTGATGTCGCCAAATTCGTGAACGTTCTGATGCTGTCCGGTAAAAAATCGGTCGCAGAAAACATCATCTACGGTGCCTTTGAGCACATCTCGCAAAAATCCGGCAAAGATCCGCTGGAAGTGTTCGCCACTGCGCTGAACAACGCCAAACCGCTGGTTGAAGTGAAATCCCGTCGCGTTGGTGGTGCAAACTACCAGGTGCCGGTTGAAGTCCGCCCAGTGCGTCGTATGGCGCTGTCGATGCGTTGGCTGCGTGAAGCTGCTAACAAGCGCAGCGAAAAATCGATGCCACAACGTCTGGCAGGCGAACTGCTGGAAGCGTCTGAAGGTCGTGGCGGCGCGATGAAGCGTCGTGACGAAGTTCACCGCATGGCTGAAGCGAACAAAGCGTTCTCGCACTTCCGCTTCTAATAAAATCGGCCAGCTCCTGAGCTGGCTGTTATCCGTTGTTCGAGGCCGGGCTCATTTTTTCTCCAAAAAATGGCGCTCGGTTTTGTCCATTAAACGATTTAGGATTAATTATGGCCCGCAAGACCCCCATCGAGCGCTACCGCAATATCGGTATCTCCGCTCACATCGATGCAGGTAAGACCACCACTACCGAGCGCGTTCTGTTCTACACGGGCGTGAACCACAAAATCGGTGAAGTTCACGATGGCGCCGCCACCATGGACTGGATGGAGCAGGAACAAGAGCGTGGTATTACCATCACCTCGGCTGCGACCACCTGCTTCTGGAAAGGCATGGCGAACAACTTCCCAGAACACCACATCAACATCATCGATACCCCAGGCCACGTGGACTTCACCATTGAGGTGGAACGTTCGATGCGCGTGCTGGATGGTGCTTGCATGGTTTACTGCGCAGTGGGCGGTGTTCAGCCACAGTCGGAAACCGTATGGCGTCAGGCTAACAAGTACAAAGTGCCACGTCTGGCCTTCGTCAACAAGATGGACCGTACCGGTGCCAACTTCTTCAAAGTGTACGAGCAGATGCGCGCACGCCTGAAGGCCAACCCGGTTCTGATCCAGATCCCTATCGGCGCCGAAGACAACTTCAAAGGCGTGATCGATCTGGTCAAGATGAAAGCGATCATCTGGGACGACGCTTCGCAAGGCATGAAATTCGACTACGTCGATATCCCTGCCGAGCTGGCCGATTCGGCCGCCGAGTGGCGCGAGAAGATGGTTGAAGCCGCTGCTGAAGCGACTGAAGAACTGATGAACAAGTACCTGGAAGAGGGTGATCTGTCGGAAGCCGAAATCAAAAAGGCCATCCGCGATCGTACCATCGCCTCGGAAATCGTTCCGATGATGTGCGGCACCGCCTTCAAAAACAAAGGCGTGCAAGCCATGCTGGACGCGGTCATCGAATACCTGCCATCGCCGATCGACATCGCCGACGTTAAAGGTACCGACGAAGACGAAGCACCGGCAACCCGTAAAGCTTCGGACGACGAGAAGTTCTCGGCGCTGGCCTTCAAGATCATGACCGACCCGTTCGTGGGCCAGCTGGCCTTCTTCCGCGTGTACTCGGGCGTGATCAACGCCGGCGATACCGTGTACAACTCGGTTAAAGGTCGTAAAGAGCGTCTGGGCCGTATTCTGCAGATGCACGCTAACCAGCGTGAAGAGATCAAAGAAGTGCGCGCGGGCGACATCGCCGCCGCGGTTGGTCTGAAAGACGTGACCACCGGCGAAACCCTGTGCGATCCATCGTCGATCATCACCCTGGAAAAAATGGTGTTCCCAGAGCCAGTGATTCAACAGGCTGTGGAACCAAAAACCAAGGCTGACCAGGAAAAAATGGGTCTGGCACTGAACCGTCTGGCTCAGGAAGATCCATCGTTCCGCGTGCGTACCGACGAAGAATCGGGCCAGACCATCATCGGTGGTATGGGCGAGCTGCACCTGGAAATTATCGTTGACCGTATGAAGCGCGAATTCGGCGTGGAAGCCACCGTGGGCAAACCACAGGTTGCATACCGCGAAACCGTGCGCAAATCGGTGGCCGATGTGGAAGGCAAGTTCGTTAAGCAGTCGGGTGGTCGTGGTCAGTACGGTCACGCTGTTGTGACCCTGGAACCACAGGAACAAGGCAAAGGCTTCGAATTCGTCGACGCCATCAAGGGCGGTGTGATTCCTCGCGAATTCATCCCTGCGGTGGAAAAAGGCGTGCGCGAAACCCTGAGCAATGGCGTGCTGGCGGGCTACCCAGTGGTGGACGTTAAAGTCACCCTGACCTTCGGTTCGTACCACGATGTTGACTCGAACGAAAATGCATTCCGCATGGCCGGTTCGATGGCATTCAAAGAAGCATGCAAACGCGCTAACCCAGTCATCCTGGAACCAATGATGGCCGTGGAAGTGGAAACGCCGGAAGACTACGCCGGTACCGTGATGGGCGACCTGTCGTCCCGCCGCGGTATGGTGCAGGGCATGGACGAAATCCCAGGCGGCGGCGGCAAGATCATCAAAGCCGAAGTACCGCTGTCGGAAATGTTTGGTTACTCGACCACCCTGCGTTCCGCAACGCAAGGTCGTGCAACCTACACCATGGAGTTCAAGCACTACTCCGAGGCGCCTAAGCACGTTATCGACGCTATCGTTACCGCGAAAGCTAAGTAATAATATTGATTTTGCGGCTGGGTAGATCACCCGGCCGCATTTTGAAAAACTTGTATTGAGGAAGAATCAAAATGGCAAAAGAAAAGTTCGAGCGGACTAAACCGCACGTCAACGTAGGCACCATCGGTCACGTCGACCACGGCAAAACCACCCTGACCGCTGCTATCGCAACCGTTCTGTCGAAGAAATTCGGCGGCGAAGCGAAAGCTTACGACCAGATCGACGCTGCTCCAGAAGAAAAAGCACGCGGCATCACCATCAACACCGCGCACGTCGAGTACGAAACCGCCGGCCGTCACTACGCTCACGTTGACTGCCCAGGCCACGCCGACTACATCAAAAACATGATCACCGGTGCCGCCCAGATGGACGGCGCGATCCTGGTTTGCTCCGCAGCTGACGGCCCAATGCCACAGACCCGCGAGCACATCCTGCTGGCCCGCCAAGTTGGCGTTCCATACATCATCGTGTTCCTGAACAAATGCGATCTGGTGGATGACGAAGAGCTGCTGGAACTGGTTGAAATGGAAGTGCGCGAGCTGTTGTCGAAATACGAGTTCCCAGGCGACGACCTGCCAATCGTAAAAGGTTCGGCACGTAAAGCACTGGACGGCGACACCGGCCCGCTGGGCGAGCAAGCCATCATGGCCCTGGCCGACGCACTGGACAGCTACATCCCTACGCCAGAGCGCGCAGTGGACGGTGCCTTCCTGATGCCAGTGGAAGACGTGTTCTCGATCTCGGGTCGCGGCACCGTGGTAACCGGTCGTATCGAACGCGGCGTGATCAAAGTCGGCGAAGAGATCGAAATCGTCGGCATCATCGACACCGTGAAAACCACCTGCACCGGCGTGGAAATGTTCCGCAAACTGCTGGACCAAGGTCAAGCAGGCGACAACGTTGGTCTGCTGCTGCGCGGCACCAAGCGTGAAGACGTGCAACGTGGTCAGGTTCTGGCGAAGCCAGCATCGATCAAGCCGCACAACCACTTCACCGGCGAGATCTATGTTCTGTCGAAAGATGAAGGCGGCCGTCACACCCCGTTCTTCAACAACTATCGTCCACAGTTCTACTTCCGTACCACCGACGTGACCGGTTCGATCGAACTGCCAGCGGACAAAGAAATGGTTATGCCAGGCGACAACGTGTCGATCACCGTTAAGCTGATCAACCCGATCGCGATGGAAGAAGGTCTGCGCTTCGCTATCCGCGAAGGCGGCCGTACCGTTGGCGCCGGCGTTGTTGCTAAAATCATCGCCTAATTTTTAAGCGCTGATTGATACAGGGCCGACATGGTGTGATACCATGTCGGCCCTGTTGTACCAAACTCGTTCTTTTTAAAATTGCTGGCGCTACAAAGTTGCCAGTTCGCTCTTTTAGGGAATTATCATGACCGTTACCAATCAAAAAATCCGTATCCGCCTGAAGGCTTTCGACTACAAACTGATCGACCAGTCGGCTCTGGAAATCGTGGACACCGCCAAGCGCACCGGCGCCGTGGTTAAAGGCCCAGTTCCTCTGCCAACCCGCATCCAGCGTTTCGACGTTCTGCGTTCGCCGCACGTCAACAAAACCTCGCGCGACCAGTTCGAAATCCGTACCCACCAGCGCCTGATGGACATCGTCGACCCAACCGACAAGACCGTTGACGCCCTGATGAAGCTGGATCTGCCAGCTGGCGTTGATGTCGAAATCAAACTGCAGTAATCGACTTTAAGCGGGCAGCGCTGTCATAGCGCACTGCCAGCTGATGATGGGCCCGGCCGCGCAAGCGTCCGGGCCCATTGTTTTTTATGGCCCGGCCCGCTACAGTCATAGCGCATGCTGACCATCCTCGACACCCACCTGCTGAACGCCACCAGCCGCCATGATCTGCGCGGCTGGCAGCGCTTCGCGCTGGAATTTCTCTACTTCGGCATCAAGAATGCGCGCGCCTGCCTGTTTGTCGCGCTATTCTTCGCCAGCGTGCTGCTGGTGCCGCGCTCCGGCCTGCTGGGCCTGCCACGCTACGACGTGCTGCTGCTGGCCGCCATCGCCATCCAGGGCTGGATGCTGTGGGCGCGGCTGGAGACGCTGGATGAGCTGAAGGCGGTATGCCTGTTCCACCTGATCGGCTTCGCGCTGGAGGCGTTCAAGGTATCGGGCAGCATCCAGTCGTGGAGCTATCCGGACTTTGCCTACACCAAGCTGTTTGGCGTGCCGCTGTTTTCCGGCTTTATGTACGCCGCCGTCGGCAGCTACATCGTGCAGGCGTGGCGCCTGTTCGAGCTGCGCATCCGCCACCATCCGCCGTACTGGATGGCGGTGCTGATCGCGCTGCTAATCTACGCCAATTTCTTCACCCACCACTACATCGGCGACTATCGCTGGTATCTGGCGGCGGCCGCGCTGGGCCTGTACGCGCGCACCACCGTGATCTTCCGCCCGCTCGACCGCGACCGTCAGATGCCCTTGCTGCTGTCGTTTGTGCTGATCGGCTTCTTTATCTGGCTGGCGGAAAACATCAGCACTTTCTGGGGCGTGTGGCGCTATCCGAACCAGCTGGGCGCGTGGTCGGCGGTACACGTCAGCAAATGGAGCTCGTGGTCGCTGCTGGTGGTGATGACCTTCACCATCGTGGCCCACCTCAAGCACATCAAGGCGCGCATACACGTGCCGGACTAAGAGAAGTGCGTGGCGAGGCTTGCAGCACCAATCCTCCCAAGGCGAGAGGTTTCGCGCATTTTTCCAGCTGAACAAGATGCTATTCTCATGATGTTCGGCCGAGTGCGGCTAAGAACGGACGTGTTCATGGGAGCAAGGATTTGAATGAATAGCTATGTGTTTGCCGGGTCCAACAATCCAATCATGACTGTATATGCGTCACTTGAGGCCATGACCGAGAGTGGCGAAGAGTACTTTCATGTCGTTCTCGAAAATGATGACGAGCTTAGGATATTGATGAGCCTATTGGGAGTCGAGCGATTGCCGATGACTATGTTATCGTCAAATGAAGACTTCACTTCTGTGTTCGATTACTCAGCATATCCGTTGCCAGAACTATCCAAGGATGAGTTTGATGCGTTCTATGATGAATGGCTGCGCAGATCAGGACGTGAAACAAGTATGGACGAATATGGACAACTCATTTTTCTCCAAGGGCGTGCGAGCTCGTGGAATAAGATGGCAAATCGTTTCGTGCTCTGTGAAACACATCCGTACTGACGGTAGCCACTTGCGTTACTATGCCGCTGGCGGCTAAGAGCGGCCACTTGAAATTTTTTGGGGGTATGATGTCCTTTAGTGCCCTATCAATCCACGATGCTACGCTGTCAGCCATCTACGTCAGCTGGGAGGCTGCGCGTTGTGATATTCGTTTACTCCCAGTTGGCTTGCCGCCTCATATCCTGGTATTTGACGGATTTACGAACATCGAACTTCCACGACACGAAAGTTGGGGGCCATCCTCATCAGTGAACAGTTCAACGGAAATCAAACCCGGCCAATTTGAAATAGAGCTGCAATCTGGAGATACGCTTCGGGTTGAGGCTGCTCATTGGGCGTTTCGACCTGAAGTCGGCTAACGGCAGCCGGCCAATTGCTGACGCTAAACTTAAAGATGGAGAGATTAACATTGACAGCAGAGGAGCTCTTTCTGAGTGAGGTTGCGAAAATTCACCGCTATTGGGTAAAGACTGCAACGCAAGTTCTCACTGACGAGTCGACCGATTTGTTTGCTTTTGAAAATGAAGATGGAATTCGGAAGTTGCAGATGGCCATCAAATCGGCCAATTGCCAGTCGGAGGTTCAATCTTTCATTGATCAAATCTCGGCTGGCATCATGCATAGCATTCTCGCTGGACTTGATGGTTCCGGGTCTTTGAAAGAGATTTCTGGTGTCAATCTTGTTGATGCGAAGGGGGGCCCCTTGAAAGCGTATCTTCATGAGCTTTGGTCGCACCACTATGCGAATCAAACATCGTCTACCTGACGAGATTATTCTTTCGGCTAGCGGCCATTAGCGGCCCTTTGGGTGTACGAATTAAGAAATGAAATAAACGTCCAATATGCTTTTCCCTATTGCTATCGTTGACAGTGTTGAGATGATTCGAGATGGCGGTTCACTCGCAGCTATATTTCATGGACCTGACGGCTGCGAGTATTGGCTGTTCTTTGAAATCTGTATAAGAAATCTTAGTGAACACGTAGTTGAAAGAGTGGGATATGCCCCGCCCAAAGTTGTGAACCGGCACACTGGTACCGAGGTTTCTGTTACTTGGGAAGATGCATCGACGATGCTGAAGAAGATCGCTAAGATAACTCATAGAGATCAGGATTGGCATTGGCTCAAGAAGATGCAAGCCGTTGCTGACTTAAATGGCGAACTACCGGATGGAGTAGAAAAAGTTCTGCAGAGCTTTCGATTGAGCGACCTCGCTTGAGTGCATTCGTCGGAATCCGGCCATTAACAGTCATTCGGTTTTTCCATGCGGAGAATGAAGCATGCTGAAGTTTGTGATTTGCATTACTACGCTTGTTCCTGCCATGTTTGCGATTGCCGCAGATTCTTCGGTGTCTGTTGCTAAGGACGGTCAGACACTGATAATTAAGCGAAAGCAGGATGGGAAAACTGAACTGCTCAATGTCATCGAGCGATGTGGAGTGCCAGCTGCACTGCACTGCGCTGCGGTGCTGTCCTTAACGACGTCACAATTCAGTTGCAGCGGTTGCGACTAAATTAGACCTCTTCCGGTCATCAACGGACGGACGCAGGAACTGCTCAACACAAATCCGCTGGTTTGCGACAAGGGATGGGATATCCGTTTGTCCAAGACGGGCTCCAGCGCCGAAGCGGGGCGTTGCTTGACCATGCGTCTGCACAGTGGCGGCAAGGACGTCACCGTTGTGCTACTTCACGCCGATGATTCGGAGCAGCGCTCACTCGATGCTGGAAGAATCCGCGATTCGCTCAATAAAGCACGTAGCTCTTCATTGCACACTCATTCTTAACCTGGAGATGAAGTATGAAATTGGTAGTCAAAATATTGTTGGCTTTTGTCGCGACGGCCGGCAGTGCGCATGCACACGACGCCCCGGTGAATTGCGACGATTGCGCAGAATGGAATAAACCGGTTAAACCATTCAATGTGTACGGCAATACTTGGTACGTTGGCGTCGATGGCCTGTCATCCTTGCTGGTGACCGGCCCGCAAGGCCATATCTTGCTTGACGGCGGTCTGCCGCAATCGGCACCAATTATCGAGGCCAACATCAAGGCGCTGGGATTCCGGATAGAAGATGTGAAACTGATCGTCAACTCGCATGCGCACTGGGATCACGCAGGAGGGATCGCGGCGCTGCAGCGAGCCAGTGGCGCGGTCGTGGCGGCCAGCCGCTCGGGCGCGCTGGCTCTGCAAAGCGGCACCAACGGCCCGGATGATCCCCAGTATCAAGCCGATCCGGTGATGCACGTTGCCAAGGTGAAGAAGGTTAAAGTGGTTCGCGACGGAGAAATCCTGAAGGTCGGCCCAATTAGCGTGACCGCTCACATGACGCCGGGCCATACGCCGGGTAGCACTACCTGGACTTGGGCTTCGTGTGAAGGCCAGCGCTGCCTCGATGTGGCATTTGCCGATAGCCTCAATGCTTACGCAAGCGGTGATTTTAAGTTCATCGGTAATGGCAAGACGCCAGATATCTCAGCCTCATTCGCTGCAAGCATCGCCAGGGTCGCGACGTTGAAATGCGACATCATTATTTCAGTACACCCGGGCCTCACTGATGTGATGGAAAAGGCGGCAGCTCGCACGCCAGATCGAAATCCGTTCATCGACGCCAATGGCTGCCGCGCGTACGCGGCCGAAGCCAGTCAACGCCTGGCCAAACGCCTTGCAAAGGAACGAGGTGAGTAATCTTGCTGCAATAAAATAAGACTGACTTCCGCCTCACCGCCCGGCTGCTCGGACTCTTCTTGCTGGGGCCATTTCATTAGTCCTTTTGTCGCATCACCATGGTTTTGTCAGTCATTCGCGAACCTTCGGCATCGTCGGCGCAGTCGGATGGGCGGCCAGTTAAAATATTCCGCCGTCTGCCGCGTCTGCACGAGTATGAACACACATACTCCCGCCAAGCGCGCCGGCTTGATTGAAACGGCATTTCAGAAACTCCTCACGCGCAGCGCGCAAGTGGTGGAGGTTGAGGACATCGGCAGCAACTTCCGTCTGGTCACGCTGGCTGGTGACGATTTGTGCGGCGTCGACTGGACGCCCGGCGACAAGATCCAAGTGTCGCTGGCCGGCTGGGTGCGCCGCACCTATACGCCGATCGATTGGGACGCCGTCGACGGCCGCACCCGCATTCTGATCTACCTGCACGGCGACGCCCCCGGCACGCGCTGGGCCCGTACGCTGCGCGCCGGCGATAACTGCGCGTTCTTCGGCCCGCGCAAGTCGGTGCGGCTGGCGCCGTCGGCCTCGCCGGTGATCCTCAGCGGCGATGAAACCGCGCTGGGTCTGGCCGCCGCGCTGGCCAGCCAGGCTAGCTTGCACATGCTGTGTGAAGTGTCGGCCCGCGCCGATGTAATGGCGGTCATTGATCGGCTGCAGCTGGAACAGGTGCAACTGGTCGGCCCCGGCGAAAGCGCCGCCGCGCTGGTCGCGCTGCTGCGGACGCAGCCGATGGCGGACCTGGTGTTGACCGGGCAGGGCGGTGCGATTCAGCAGATCAGCCGTCAGTTGCGCACCGAGGGCGTCGATCCAACCCGGCGCCAGAGCAAGGCGTACTGGGTGACCGGCAAGACCGGGCTGGATTAAGCGGCGAGGCCGGCGCGTCAGGCCGGCAGCGTGGTCAGCGCTGGCCGCATCAGGTAGTGGCGCGCCATGGCGGCGCCGCCGATGGCGATGCTGTTGGGACCGAAATGTGGGGTGCGGATAGCCGGCGCCGGTAGTCGCGCCGCGTTGGCGTAATCGTCCAGCACTTGCCGTCCCGGCGCCACAAAGCGTTCGCCCAGCCGCAGCGCGCCGCCGCCGATGACGATGGCCATCGGGTCGAATGCCGCCCACAGATTGTTCAGCAGCACGCCCAGATTGCGCCCAGCCGCCGTCACCGCTTGGGTGGCTGCGGTGTCGCCGGCCTCGGCTTGCATGAACAACCTTTCCAATTGTTCTGGCGTCGAGGTGTGATGGGTGCCGTAGGCGTCGTCCATCATGGCTTGCAGGCCGATCAGCGCGTCGGCGCAACCGCGCCGGCCGCAGGAGCAGGCCGGGCCGTTCTGCTGCAGGATGGTGTGGCCGACCTCGCCGGCAAAGCCGGACAAGCCGGTCAGCAGCCGGCCGTTGACGATGATGCCGGCGCCAACCCCATAGCCGATGCTCAGGTAGATCAGCGGATCGGTGCCGCTCTGGCCGGAAAACTCCAGCTCGGCCAGCGCGGCCACATTGGCTTCGTTCTGGATGAACAGCGGCAGCCCGTCCAGTGCGCTACCGACAAAACTGTCGCGCAACTGCGCCGCCACGTCGACATTGCGCCAGCCCAGGTGGGGCGCGATGTGCAGCATGCCGCTGGCGTCGTCCACCACGCCGTGCACGCCGATGCCGATGCCGAGTACGCTGTGCTCAGCCAGTGCCGCATCGTCGGCCAGTTGCACCAGGCCGCCGGCGGTCAGCGCCAGGCAGGCGGTGCTATCCTGCGGATCGGCATACGGCAGCTCGCGCTCGGCCAGCACCTCGCCCAACAGATTGGTGGCCACCACGCGCGCGCCGCTGATGCCGAGATCGGCACCCAGCAGGGCCAGCCGGCTGCCATCCAGCTGCAGCGGCGTGGCGCGCCGCCCGAGTGCGCCGGTGATGCCGGGTTCCTCCTCGATCAGCCAGCCCTCGTCCAGCAGTTCGCGCACCAGCAGGCTGATGGTGGATTTGGTCAGGCCCACGGTTTCCGCCAGCGCCGCGCGCGACATGCCGGGCTGGCTGCACAGCTGGCGCACCAGCGCCATGCGGTTGATTTGTTTGAGTAATTGCTGGTCGCCAGCGACGATCATGGGCGGGTTCCGAGAGAGGGCGTGAGCCGATGATACACCATGCTTGTCAGATCAACCATGCATGCCGCCGCCCTCGGCTGGTGCGGCTTTACAACACAGCGCGCGCCGTTTCGGTGCGTATTTGTTCGACCGATTGACGAATGGAACCGTTTCTCATATTCTCAACTTGTCTAATTTGTCACTCCGGTGGGCATCACCCCGCCGTCCCGTTTTCCGCAGCACGCCAGTACCGAACTACCCAGCAGTCACCGAGTAGGAATCAACCCGGCAACACAATGCCGGTATAAATCAAAAATAAGGAGATGATGTGCGTACTTTTATGAAAACGTTTTCAAGCCCGCCGCGCCAGCGTCGGCTGATCAGCCTGGCGGTGGCCGGCGCCTGCGCTTCGCTGGCACCGGCCTATGCCCAGAACACCGCGCCGACGCCCGGCGACGGTACCATTGGCCCGTCGGTGGTGGTGACCGGCATCCGCGCCAGTATGCAATCGACGTTGAACCTGAAGCGCAATGCGGACGGCATCGTGGACGGCATCGTGGCCGAGGACATGGGTAAATTCCCGGACACCAATCTGGCCGAATCGCTGCAGCGGATCTCCGGTGTGTCGATCGACCGCAGCAATGGCGAAGGGCAGAAGGTCACCGTGCGCGGCCTTGGCCCGGACTTCAATCTGGTGCTGCTGAACGGCCGCCAGATGCCAACCACCGACCTGAGCGACCTGTCCGGCCGCTCGTTCGACTTTTCCAACCTGGCTTCGGAAGCGATTTCGCAGCTGCAGGTCTACAAAACCGGCCGCGCCGACAGCCCGACCGGCGGCATTGGTGCCACCATCAATGTGATGACCGCGCGTCCGTTCGACAATCCGGGCTTGCACGCCAGCGTCGGCGCCAAGGCCGTGTACGACACCTCGAACGACCACGTGCCCGACATGCTGAAAGGGAAGAAGGTCACGCCCGAGATTTCCGGCATCTATTCCAACACCAGCGAGGACGGCCGCTTCGGCGTGGCGTTGAGCGCCAGCTACCAGTCGCGCAATTCCGGCTTCAATCGCGCCGGCCTGGCGAATGGCTATCAGGGACCGTATCTGGGCTCGGCCGTGATCGCAGGCCAGACCTTGCCGCAGCCCGGCCAGTTGGGGTCGGAGAACATCACCAACCGTCCGGCGCAGGACGCGCTGTACTCGATTCCGCAGAACATGGGCTATGGCGTCAACGCGATTCAGCGTCAGCGCACCAATGCCCAGCTGACCTTCCAGTTCCGCCCGGTGAAGGAACTGACCACCACGGTCGACTACACCTATTCGGAAAACAAGATCCAGACCAAGCGTAACGAGCTCAGCGTCTGGTTCGCGCAAACGCCGACCTCGACCAGCAGCTGGCCGAGCGGCCATGTGGTCAGCCCGCTGACCTATTCCGAGGTCTATAACGCGCCGCAGGATATCTCGGTGATTGGCGGCGATTATGCGACCAAGACCAAGAACAAGTCGCTGGGTTTCAACGCCGTGTGGAAAGCCCGGCCCGGCCTGAAAGTCGAATTCGACGCCCACCACTCGACCGCCGAATCCGGCGCCGACAGCCCGTTCGGCAGCGAGAACGATTTGTCCAACGCCAGCTTCAGCCGTGGCACCACCTCGCTGGACTTTACCCACGAGCTGCCGATCCTGAGCATGCCGGCGGCCGACCTGGTCAACGCGCCGATACAGGCGGCCGGTTCATGGTTCCACAACAGCTATCAGAAATCGATCGTCAAGCAGGCGCAGGCGAAAGCCAGTCTGGAGCTGCTGGAGAGTTCCAACCTGAACTTCGGCGTCGGTTACACCGACACCAGCAACCGCTCGACCTACTCCAGCGTGCAGAACAACACCTGGGGCGGCGCCACCAAGGCCTCGGACTATCCAGCCAGCCTGTTCCAGGCCAATTCGCTGTCGTCCTTCTTCAACAAGCTGGGCGGCGCCAATTCGCCGAATCTGTTTGCCACCCTGTACACCTTCGACTTCGCGACCGTGCGTCAGGTCACGGCCAACGCGGTCGGCAACCAGGCCGCCTACCTGCCGAACTTCGGCACGCCGGACACCGACCGCACGCTGGAAGAGAAGACCACCTCCGGCTACCTGTCCTTCAACACCGACTGGGACACCAAAATCCCGTTCCACTCGTCGGTGGGTCTGCGGGTGGAAAAAACCAAGGTCAATTCGGTCGCCCAGGTGCTGCCTGGCACGGCGGTGGTGTGGGGATCGCAGAATGAATTGCCGATCACGTTTGGCGGTCAGGCATTCAGCAATACCGACGCGTCTTACACCAATGTGCTGCCGGCGCTGAATCTCGACTTCGACGTGCGCTCCGACATGAAGGTACGCGCCAGCGCCGGCGCCACCATCGGCCGGCCGCGCTACGACCAGCTGCAGGGTGGCCTGACGCTGGGCACCATCGCCAACGTGTTCACCGGCGGCACCGCCTCGGTCGGCAACCCGGCGCTAAAACCGGTCAAGTCGAAGAATCTGGACCTGTCGTGGGAATGGTATTACGACAAGCAGAGCTTGATGTCGCTGGCTTACTTCCACAAGAAGATGGACAACTACGCCGGCCAGACGCTGGTGACGCAGTCGCTGTACGACCTGCATACGCCGGTGGGCGGCGCCTACTACAACGCGGCGATTGGCGCCGGCGGCTGTGCCGTGGCCGATACCAACTGCATCCGCGACTACATCCTCAGCAACTATAACGGCCAGCCTGGCGTCACGAAGACCGGCACCAAAGGGGACGGCCATCTGGACGGCACCATCACCGGCCTGTCGACCGATCCGCTGCTGCAGTTCTCCACCACCACTTACGCCAACCAGAAGTCGGCCAACGTCAGTGGCGCCGAGGTCAATGTGCAGCATATGTTCGGCCAGAGCGGCTTCGGCATCCAGGCCAACTACACCTATGTGCACTCGCCGCTGAAGTACAACAACGCCGACGTCAACGACCAGTTCGCCATTCTCGGGCTGAGCAATTCGGCCAACGTGGTTGGTATCTTTGAGAACAATGATTGGTCGGTGCGGGTGGCCTACAACTGGCGCGACTCGTTCCTGGCGGCGACCACCGACGCCAGCAATCGCGCGGCGCCGATTTATACCGATGCCTACGGTCAGGTCGACGTCAGCATTGGCTATAATTTCAACAAGAACCTGAGCTTCCAGGCCGAGGTCATCAACCTGACCGACGCCACCACGCGTCAGCATGGCCGGACCGAGGCGTCGACCCTGAATGTGACGCAGGCCGGACCGCGTTACATGGTGGGCGTGCGCTACAAGTTCTGATGTAGTTGTAGTGCCACTGGCCGCCGCTTCGGCGGCGGCCATTTGTTGAAAGCATTCATGTCATCGACCATCACAGCGATCGCGGAGATTGACGGCCGGCCGTTGCGCGGCGGCGGCGCGCTGCCCGACCACATCCTCAACGCCAGCACGCCGCTGGTGTTGCGCGGCCTGGTGGCGGACTGGCCGCTGGTGCAAGCGGCCCGCACCTCGGTGCGCGACGCCGATGCGTATCTGCGCTGTTACTACCGCGACGCCACGGTGCTGGCTTCGCACGCTCCGCCCGAGGCGGCGGGGCGTATTTTCTACAACGAGCAGCTGGATGGCTTCAATTTCAGCTCGCAGATGGTGCGCTTCGACCAGGTGCTGGATGTGCTGCGCGCCCATCTGGACGCCCCGCAACCACCGACTTTTTACGTCGGCTCCACCACCATCGACACCTGCCTGCCGGGACTGCGCGCCGAGAACGATCTCGACTTCGGCGCGCGCGATCCGCTGGCCAGCATCTGGATCGGCAACCGCACCCGTGTGCCGGCCCACTACGATGTGCCGGACAACCTGGCCTGCGTGGCGGCCGGTCGCCGCCGCTTCACGCTATTCCCGCCCGAGCAGCTGGCCAATCTGTATGTCGGCCCACTGGATTTCACGCCGGCCGGCCAGTCGGTCAGCCTGGTCGACCTGCACCAGCCGGACTTGCAACGCTATCCGCGCTTTGCCGAAGCGCTGGCGCAGGCCCAGTGGGCCGAACTGGAAGCGGGCGACGCGCTGTTCATTCCCAGCATGTGGTGGCACCACGTTGAAGGGCTGGACCGGTTCAACATTCTCATCAACTACTGGTGGCGCCAGTCGCCGGAGTGGATGGACACGCCGCTGAGCGCGCTGATGCTGGCGCTGCTGAGCGTGCGCGATCTGCCGCCGGCGCAGCGCGCGGCGTGGCAGGAAGTCTTCCGTCATTACGTATTCGACAGCGATGGCGCCGAGGTCGCGCACATCCCGCCGCCCGCGCGCGGACCGCTGACAACGCCGCTGGACGAGAATGAAGCGCGCCGTCTGCGCGCACTACTGCTTAACCGCCTGAACCGCTAGGACAGGCATCAGTCTCTGCTGCACCGAGAGGGGGAGGGGCGCCACACGCCCCGCTACTTGACGCAGGCCGCGCCGTACAGGCGGCCTGCGATTTTTTTATTCACCCTGATTATATTTGGCATTTTTGCTACAACTCCAATGTAATACCAAGTTCATTTTTGCACTGGAAAACAACAAAAATACGGGAAAAAGTTAGTAAGACCATAAAAAACACCTGTTTTTGCTTTGTGCGACTGGCAATGTTATGCGAAATTGCGCCTTCGACGTTGAAAGTGATAGTCGGCATAGAACCGATCCTTTCAAAAGCGCAAAGAAAAACCACATCAGGGAGTAGTTTTGAATTACAGCATGAAGAAGAGCGCCATCGCTATGGCGTTGGGCGTAGCATTTTCGCAATATTCCGCAGCACAGGAAGCCGCTGAACCCAAGATGCAACGGGTTGAGATCACCGGTTCCAGCATCAAGCGCACCCAGGCGGAAGCCGCCGGTTCGGTGCAAGTCCTGAACAGTGAAGACATCGCCCGTACCGGCGAGACCACCGTGCTGGGCATTCTGAACTCGTCGGCCGCGATGTCGACCGACATCAGCTCGGCCAGCAGCAGCTCGGGCAGCTTCGCCACCGGTTCCTCGGCGGTTGGCATGCGCGGCCTGGGCAAGGTCGCCACCCTGGTGCTGGTCAACGGCCAGCGCATCGCGCAGTACGGCCTGGCCGACGGCGCCCAGCAAAACTTCACCAACCTGGACGCGATTCCCGCCTACGCGGTGGAGCGCATCGAGATCCTGAAAGACGGCGCCTCGGCGATCTACGGTTCCGACGCGATTGCCGGCGTGGTCAACATCATCCTGAAAAAAGACTTTGAAGGCGCCCAGATCACCGGCAACTACAAAGAAACCGAAAACTTCCGCGACCAGCGTAACCGCAGCGTGGCCGGCATCGTCGGCTGGGGCGACATCGACCGCAACGGTTTCAACACCTACCTGAGCTACGAAGCCTACAAGAGCGACGGCTACTCGTACGGCGACCTGCAGAGCAACGTGCCGGACTGGCACCGCCTGACCCCGGGCCGTTCGACCTGGGACGCCAAGAGCTCGTACTCGCCCACCGGTAACTACTACCTGAGCTCGACCAACATCGTGGCCGCGCCGGGCTGCCCGAGCGCTGCGATCGATGCCAAGGATGGTCTGTGCAAATGGGACGCGCTGCCGTACACCGGCCTGGCCACCAACGCCAAGCGTTACGCGCTGGCCAGCAACACCCACTTCCGCATCGGCAAATCGATCGACGCCAATCTGGAAATCACCAACGCCGCCGCCAGCAACGATTACATCGTCGCGCCTTTCTCGGTGAGCAACGGCAGCGCCACCAGCTCGACCAGCACCTGGTACAACGCGATTGACGGCGTAATGGTCGGTCCGTTCAGCTATCCGAAACTGCCGGTCGGCCACGTGATGAACCCGTACGCGACCGCCACCGAATACCGCGCCCGCCTGATGGACACCGGCAACGGCTTCAACTTCAACCGCACCGAATCCGAGCAGTCGCGCGTCATGCTGAGCCTGAACGGCGAAGTCAGCGGCTGGGACTGGAAATCGTCGGCCGGCTGGATGAATTCCAAAGCCACCAAGGCCACCCGCGCTGTCAGCGCCACCGGCTACACCGACGCCATCGTCAACGGCACCTACAAGTTCGGCCAGCAGAACGATGCGGCGCTGCTGGAATCGATGTTCCCGGTGCGCACCACCACCGGCGAATCGAAGATCGCCTTTGCCAACGGCACCGTGTCGGGTGAAGTGATGCAACTGCTGGCCGGTCCGATGACGGTTGCCTTCGGCACCGACATCCGTCACGAGCAATACCAGATGACCAGCTCGGACAACGTGCTGCGCGGCGATCTGGTCGGCATCGCCGGCCTGCAGGTCGACGATTCCATGGACCACTACGCGCTGTTCACCGAAGCCAACCTGCCGGTGACCAAGAAGATCGAACTGAACGCCGCCGTGCGCGCCGACAAGTCGACCAATAGCGACGTCCACTTCTCGCCGAAACTGGGCCTGCGCTTTGACGCCACCGACAGCCTGCTGCTGCGCGCCACCCTGGCCGGCGGCTTCCGCGCGCCAAACATCGTGGAAACCGGTAACGGCCTGGGCCGCAGCTCGTTCGCGACCAAGATCAGCGATCCAAAACGCTGCTCGATCGCCAGCGCGTTGAACAAGCTGATCCAGAACAGCGCGACCGCCACCAGCGCCGACAAGGCGCAGGGCAACACCTTCCAGAACAACGATTGCCTGGCCGGCATCCCGACCTTCGTGTCCGCCAACAAGGACTTGAAACCGGAAACCTCGCGCTCGGCCACCGTCGGCTTCGTATGGGAACCGATCAAGAACTGGAACCTGGCGCTGGATTACTTCCACATCGAGCGCAAGGATGAAATCGGCACCCGTTCGGTGGCCGACATCCTGCGCGGCGAAGACAGCCTGCCGGCCGGCCAGCTGGTACGCGTCGACAACTCGGCGTCGGATAACTCCTTCCTGGCGCTGGTTAACAAATACGCGCCGGGCAACACCATGAACTTCGGCGGCGTCGGCGCCATCGGCCTGTTGTACAACCCGTACGTCAACAGCGGCAAGACCCGCGCCTCGGGCTTTGACTTCGACGCCTCGGGCCGCTTCAACACCCCAGTGGGTCTGGTGCGTCTGAAACTGGAAGGTTCCTATCTGTGGAAATACCAGGAATTCAGCGTCACCGACAACGCCTACGGCGCCAACCTGGCCGGCAACTACGACTACGGTTCGCGTCTGAAAACCAAGCTGCGCGCCAGCCTGAAGAATGGCCAGTTCGACCATGGCATGACGCTGAACTACTCCAGCGGTCACAGCAACAACAGCGAGGACTCGCCGACCTATTGCGCGACCAACAACGTGGCGGCGGCCTATGTGGACACCTGCAACCACACTGGCAGCAATACCACGGTCGACTACAACCTGACTTACAGCGGTATCAAAAATACCAAGCTGCGCCTGTACGTCGACAACCTGTTCGATCAACCGGCGCCGATCAACTGGCGTGCCGGCTATCTGGACACCTTCCAGATGCGCCGCATCGGTCTGAGCGCCACCTACGCGTTCTTCTGATCGATGGCATGACCTCCAGCCCGGCCTGATCCCGGGCCGGAAGCGAAAGACCAGGCGACGCGCCTGGTCTTTTTTTTTGCCAGCCGCGCTGTTTCCGCGTGCGCCCGACGCACAAACTTGGCAAGTTTGCCATGCGCCAGGCGGGCCCCGAATCGCGCTGCAGCCCGCATGGTGCCTGGTTGCGCCACTGATCTGCCAGGGGCTGCGAAAAAACTGACATACCTCGTACTAAGTTGTTGCGTCAAGGGGCAAATCACAGTACACTAGCCGGCTTCGGTATGGATTCGTCTTTTTTATGGTCCGTACTATTTTTGTAGTTCAACATATCCCCGCCCAATCGTAGGTGGGAATTGGAGAAAAAATGAGCCTTGGCCTCCTCGGTCGCAAGGTTGGTATGATGCGCATCTTCACCGATGACGGGGACTCGATCCCAGTCACCGTGGTTGACGTATCGAACAACCGTGTTGCGCAAATCAAAACTCCTGAAACTGACGGCTACACCGCAGTTCAGGTCGCATTCGGTCAACGTCGCGCTTCCCGCGTGACCAAAGCTGTTGCGGGTCACCACGCTAAAGCCGGTGTTGAAGCTGGTACTCTGCTGAAAGAGTTCCGCGTTGACGCAGCTAAAGCCGCCGAACTGAAAGCTGGCGAAGTTGTCGCCGTTTCGCTGTTCGAAGTCGGTCAAAAAGTCGACGTGCAAGGTGTGTCGATCGGTAAAGGCTACGCCGGTACCATCAAACGTCACAACTTCGCTTCGGGTCGTCAAACCCACGGTAACTCGCGTTCGCACAATGTTCCTGGCTCCATCGGTATGGCGCAGGATCCAGGCCGCGTGTTCCCAGGTAAACGCATGACCGGTCACATGGGTGATGTCACCACGACCGTGCAGAACCTGGAAATCGCCCGTATCGACGCTGAGCGTTCGCTGCTGCTGGTCAAGGGTGCCATTCCTGGCGCCAAGAACGGTGAAGTAGTGGTCTCGCCTGCCGTTAAAGTTAAAGCCAAGAAGGGAGCTTAATCGATGGAACTCAAGCTCTTGAACGCTCAAGGTCAAGCCGCTGCCAATGTTGCCGCCGCTGATACCGTGTTCGGCCGCGACTACAACGAAGCGCTGATCCACCAAATCGTCGTTGCCTACCAAGCCAATGCTCGCAGCGGCAACCGTAAGCAAAAAGACCGTGAAGAAGTCCACCACACGACCAAAAAGCCATGGCGCCAAAAAGGCACCGGCCGTGCTCGTGCAGGTATGTCGTCGTCGCCACTGTGGCGCGGCGGTGGTCGCATCTTCCCGAACTCGCCTGACGAGAACTTCACCCACAAAGTGAACAAGAAGATGTACCGCGCTGGTCTGTGCTCGATTCTGTCGCAGCTGGCCCGTGAAGACCGTCTGGTCGTGATCGAAGATCTGTCGATCGAAGCACCAAAAACCAAGCTGCTGTCGCAAAAGCTGACCGGCCTGGGCTTCGACTCCGTGCTGATCATCACCGACACCGCCAACGAAAACCTGGAACTGGCTTCCCGCAACCTGCCGAACGTGCTGGTTGTCGAGCCACGTCACGCCGATCCAATGTCGCTGGTCTTCTACAAAAAGATCCTGGTGACCAAGGCTGCGCTGGCGAAGATTGAGGAGATGCTGGCATGAGCGCATTGAAATTTAGCGAAGAACGCCTGCTGAAAGTGCTGGTCGCGCCAGTGATTTCCGAGAAGGCCACCCTGGTCGCGGAAAAGAACGAGCAGATCGTGTTCCGTGTGACCCCAGACGCGACCAAGCCGGAAATCAAGGCTGCCGTCGAACTGCTGTTCAAAGTCGAAGTGGCCTCGGTGCAAACCGTGAACCGCGAAGGCAAGCAGAAGCGTTCGGGCGCCCACATCGGCCGTCGCAACCACACCAAGCGTGCTTTCGTGTGCCTGAAACCAGGCCAGGAAATCAATTTCACCGAGGAGGCTAAATAATGGCACTCGTTAAGATGAAGCCAACCTCCCCAGGCCGTCGCGGCATGGTGAAAGTGGTCAACAGCGACCTGTTCAAAGGTCGTCCGTTCGCCGCTCTGGTTGAGAAAAAATCGAAAACTGCCGGCCGTAACAACAACGGCCACATCACCACCCGTCACATCGGTGGTGGTCACAAGCAGCACTATCGCGTGATCGACTTCAAGCGTAACAGCAAGGACGGCATCCCGGCGAAAGTGGAACGTATCGAATACGATCCTAACCGCACCGCGCACATCGCGCTGCTGTGCTACGCCGATGGCGCCCGCACCTACATCATCGCCACCAAAGGCATGGCGGTAGGCGACAGCGTCATGACCGGTTCGGAAGCGCCGATCAAGTCGGGCAACTGCCTGCCGATCCGCAACATTCCAGTCGGTACCGTCATGAATTGCGTCGAAATGCTGCCAGGTAAGGGTGCCCAGATGGCCCGTACCGCCGGCGCCGGCGTGGTGCTGATGGCACGCGAAGGTACGTACGCTCAGGTGCGTCTGCGTTCGGGCGAAGTCCGTCGCGTGCACATCGAGTGCCGTGCCACCGTGGGTGAAGTCGGCAATGCCGAACACAGCCTGCGTAAGATCGGTAAAGCCGGTGCGATGCGCTGGCGCGGTGTTCGTCCTACCGTGCGCGGTGTGGTCATGAACCCGGTCGATCACCCGCACGGTGGTGGTGAAGGTAAAACGGCAGCTGGTCGTCACCCTGTTTCGCCATGGGGCCAACAGACCAAGGGTAAGAAGACTCGCAGCAACAAGCGCACTTCTTCGATGATCGTCTCGCGCCGCGGCAAGAAATAAGGATAAATCATGACTCGTTCATTGAAAAAAGGGCCGTTCTGTGACGCCCACCTGGTGAAAAAAGTCGAAGCCGCGCAAGCGACCAAAGACAAAAAGCCAATCAAAACCTGGTCCCGTCGCTCGACCATCATGCCTGACTTCATCGGCCTGACGATCGCTGTTCACAACGGCAAGGTACACGTACCGGTGTACGTGTCGGAGAACATGGTTGGTCACAAGCTCGGCGAATTCGCGCTGACCCGCACGTTCAAAGGCCATGCCGCTGACAAGAAGGCGAAGAAATAATGGAAACCAAAGCTATCCTCAAAGGCGTGCGCCTGTCGGACCAAAAGGGCCGTCTGGTTGCTGACCTGATCCGTGGCAAGAAAGTTGACGCCGCGCTGAACATTCTGCAGTTCAGCCCGAAAAAAGGCGCCACCATCATCAAGAAAGTGCTGGAGTCGGCCATCGCCAACGCCGAGCACAACGATGGTGCCGATATCGACGAACTGTTCGTGAAAACGATCTACGTTGAAAAGGGCCCGATCCTGAAGCGCTTCACCGCGCGTGCAAAAGGTCGTGGCGATCGTATCTCGAAACAATCGTGTCACATTTATGTGACCGTCGGCAACTAAGGAGCCAAGATGGGTCAGAAAATTCATCCAACTGGTTTCCGCCTGGCGGTAACCCGTAACTGGGCTTCGCGTTGGTACGCTGGCAATGGTAACTTTGCCGCCATGCTGAACGAAGACTTGAAAGCACGTACCTACCTGAAAGCCAAGCTGAAGAACGCTTCGGTCGGCCGCATCGTCATCGAGCGTCCAGCCAAGAACGCGCGTTTCACCATCTACAGCTCGCGTCCAGGCGTGGTCATTGGTAAAAAAGGCGAAGACATCGAAGTCCTGAAGTCGGCGCTGACCAAGATCATGGGTGTGCCGGTGCACGTCAACATCGAAGAGATCCGCAAGCCAGAGATCGATTCGCAGCTGATCGCCGACTCGATCGCTCAGCAGCTCGAAAAACGGATCATGTTCCGCCGCGCCATGAAACGCGCGATGCAGAACGCGATGCGTCTGGGCGCCCTGGGCATCAAGATCATGTCCTCGGGTCGTCTGAACGGCATCGAAATCGCCCGTACCGAATGGTATCGCGAAGGCCGTGTGCCACTGCACACCCTGCGCGCTGACATCGACTACGGCACTTCGGAAGCCTCGACCACCTACGGCATCATCGGTGTCAAGGTGTGGGTCTACAAAGGTGACCGCTCGCCGACCGGCGAAGCACCAGTGATCGATACCCCGCCAGACGAGAAAAAGCCACGTGGCCCACGTCGTGAAGACGGCAAGCCAGCTGGTCGTCCACGTCCAGCTGGTGCTGGTGGCGCCCGCCGCGCTGCCAAGCCAGCCGAGAAAGCAGGAGAATAATCATGCTGCAACCAGCACGCAGAAAGTATCGTAAAGAGCAGAAAGGCCGTAACACCGGCATTTCGCATGGCACCGGCACCAACGTGTCGTTTGGCGAGTTCGGCCTGAAAGCCGTGGCTCGTGGCCGTATCACCGCGCGTCAGATCGAAGCGGCGCGTCGTGCCATGACCCGTCACATCAAACGTGGTGGCCGTATCTGGATCCGTGTCTTCCCAGACAAACCGATCTCGAACAAGCCAGCTGAAGTCCGTATGGGTAACGGTAAAGGTAATCCAGAGTACTACGTCGCTGAAATCCGCCCAGGCAAAGTCCTGTACGAGATGGACGGCGTAGGCGAAGAACTGGCGCGCGAAGCATTCCGCCTGGCCGCTGCCAAACTGCCACTGGCGACCACTTTCGTGGTCCGTCAAGTTGGTCAATAACAGGAGTGAACTATGAAAGCATCTGAACTCCGCGGCAAAGACCAGGTAGCTCTGCAGAAAGAGCTGAATGACCTGTTGAAGGCACAATTCGGCCTGCGTATGCAAACCGCGACGCAACAGCTGAGCAACACCTCGCAGCTCAAAAAGGTACGTCGCGATATCGCACGCGTAAAAACGGTATTGAACACGAAGGAAGCAAAATGACCGAGCAAGTAAAGCTGAAGCGTACGCTGATCGGTAAAGTTGTGTCCGACAAGATGGACAAGACCGTTACCGTTCTGATCGAACGTCACGTGAAACACCCTCTGTATGGCAAGATCATCGTTCGTTCGGCCAAGTATCACGCCCACGACGAGACCAACCAGGTGAAAGCCGGTGATACGGTGGAAATCACCGAAGGTCGTCCGATCTCCAAAACGAAGGCATGGACCGTGACCCGTGTGGTGCAAGCCGCACAAATCGTTTAATTGAAGTCGTCGCCGCCCCGGCTGTTGTGGCCGGGGTGGCGATTTTCAATTAGTTCTTGCAAGCCCGCGAGTTGTGTGTAATACTCGTGGGCTTCGTTCATGTAACGCCGCAAAGTGTCTGGCCACAGACGCTGAACCGTGCGGTCAGTATGCAGTACGAAGGTCAAGCACCCAAGCAGTCGACTCGGCAAGAGTAGGCTGGCGGGACCAAGACTGACCGCAGGTCCGCATTGTGTGGATTCTTCGGCTTAAGTTGGGAAAGAGAATATTATGATTCAAACTGAAAGCCGGCTCGAAGTAGCCGACAACACCGGTGCCAAGGAAGTCATGTGCATCAAGGTGTTGGGCGGTTCCAAGCGCCGTTATGCTGGCATTGGTGACGTGATCAAAGTAACCGTTAAGGTTGCTCAGCCACGTGGCCGTGTCAAAAAAGGTGAAATTTACAACGCCGTGGTAGTGCGCACCGCTAAAGGTGTTCGCCGCCAAGACGGTTCCCTGGTGAAGTTCGACGGCAATGCCGCCGTGCTGCTGAACGCCAAGCTGGAACCGATCGGTACGCGTATCTTCGGACCAGTGACCCGCGAACTGCGCACTGAAAAGTTCATGAAGATCGTGTCCCTGGCACCTGAAGTACTGTAAGGAGTCAGTAATGGATAAGATTCGTAAAAACGACGAAGTCATCGTTCTGGCCGGTAAAGACAAGGGCAAACGCGGCGTCGTTTCGCGTCGCGTAGACGCAGAACACGTAGTGGTTGAAGGCGTCAACGTCGCTAAAAAAGCGACCAAGCCGAACCCAATGACTGGCGTACAAGGTGGTATCGTCGACAAGACTATGCCGATTCACGTGTCCAACGTTGCATTGTTCAATGCAGCGACTGGCAAGGCAGACCGGGTAGGTTTCAAAGATGTCGACGGCAAAAAAGTCCGCGTCTTCAAATCGTCCGGCGAAGTAGTGAAGGCTTAAGAAATCATGGCACGTCTCCAAGAATTCTATAAAGAAAAAGTCGTCGCTGACCTGACCGAGAAATTCGGCTACAAGTCGGTGATGGAAGTTCCGCGTCTGACCAAGATCACCCTGAACATGGGTGTGGGTGAGGCCATCGCCGACAAGAAAGTGCTCGAGCACGCTGTTGGCGACCTGACCAAGATCGCCGGCCAGAAGCCAGTGACCACCAAGGCCCGTAAAGCCATCGCCGGTTTCAAAATCCGCGAAGGCTATCCGATCGGCACCATGGTCACCCTGCGTGGCGCTCGCATGTACGAGTTCCTCGACCGTTTCATCACCGTGGCGCTGCCACGCGTGCGTGACTTCCGCGGTGTGAATGGCAAGGCCTTCGATGGTCGTGGCAATTACAACATCGGTGTGAAAGAGCAGATCATCTTCCCTGAGATCGAGTACGACAAGATCGATGCGCTGCGTGGTATGAATATTTCGATCACCACCACCGCTAAGACCGACGGCGAAGCGAAAGCTCTGCTCGCCGCCTTCAAATTCCCGTTCAGGAACTAAGAGATCATGGCAAAACTCGCACTGATTAACCGTGAACAGAAACGTGCTGACCTGGTAGCCAAGTTCGCTGCCAAGCGCGCCGCTCTGAAGGCCATCATCGATGACCAGACCAAGTCGGAAGAAGAGCGTTACGAAGCGCGCCTGAAACTGCAGGCCCTGCCACGTAACTCGGCCCCGACCCGCCAGCGCAACCGCTGCCAGGTGACTGGTCGTCCACGCGGCACCTTCCGTAAATTCGGTCTGGGCCGTATCAAGCTCCGTGAATTCGCCATGCGTGGTGAAATTCCGGGTATGACTAAAGCTAGCTGGTAATAGGAGAATAAGCAATGAGTATGAGCGATCCTATCGCCGATATGCTGACCCGCATTCGCAACGCCCAAGGCGTTCAAAAAACGACCGTGGCGATGCCATCGTCGAAAGTCAAAGTAGCGATTGCCAACGTCCTCAAGGACGAGGGTTACATTGAAGATTTCGCTGTCGCCGAGACCGGTGGCAAGTCGGAACTGAAAATCGGTTTGAAGTACTACGTAGGCCGTCCTGTTATCGAGCGTCTGGAGCGTGTTTCGCGTCCAGGTCTGCGCGTCTACAAAGGCAAGGACGAAATCCCAACGGTCATGAATGGCCTGGGTGTGGCAATCGTGTCGACTCCGCAAGGCGTCATGACCGATCGTAAAGCACGCGCTACCGGTGTCGGCGGCGAAGTGATTTGCTTCGTGGCTTAAGGAGTTAGACATGTCCCGTGTAGCTAAAATGCCAATCGCTGTGCCAGCTGGCGCTGAAGTCGCCATCTCCGCAGCAGCGATTACCGTCAAGGGCCCGCTGGGCGTCCTGACCCAGAGCCTGAACGGCCTGGTAAAAGTTGAAAACAACGCTGGTACCCTGAGCTTTGAGCCGTCCAACGACAGCCGCGAAGCCAACGCCATGTCCGGTACGCTGCGCGCGCTGGTCAACAACATGGTGAACGGTGTGACCAAGGGCTTCGAGAAAAAGCTGAACCTGGTCGGCGTGGGTTACAAAGCCCAGGCCGCTGGCGACAAGCTGAACCTGTCGCTGGGTTTCTCGCACCCGGTCGTGCACGCCATGCCAGAAGGCGTGACCTGCGCCACCGCCACCCCGACCGAGATCGTCATCAAAGGCATCGACCGTCAAAAAGTGGGTCAGGTTGCAGCAGAAGTACGTGCTTACCGCGCTCCGGAGCCTTACAAAGGCAAGGGCGTCCGTTATTCGGACGAAGTGGTTAAGATCAAAGAAACTAAGAAGAAGTAATTAGGGGCTGACGATGGATAAAAAAGAATCTCGTCTGCGCCGCGGACGTCAAACCCGGATCAAGATCGCACAACTGAAAGTGAACCGCCTGTCGGTGCACCGCACTAACCTGCACATTTACGCGAACCTGATCTCCCCGGATGCCAAAGTACTGGTTTCGGCCTCGACCGTGGAAGCGGAAGTGCGCGCCGAGCTGGCCGGCAAATCGGGCAAGGGTGGCAACGCCGCTGCCGCCGCACTGGTCGGCAAGCGCGTAGCAGAAAAAGCACTGAAAGCCGGTATCACCGAAGTCGCCTTCGACCGTTCCGGTTTCCGTTATCACGGCCGTGTGAAGGCGCTGGCAGAAGCCGCGCGTGAAGCCGGTCTGAAGTTCTAAGGAACGATCATGGCAAAAATGCAAGCAAAAATGGCCGGCGACAAACCGGATGACGGCATGCGCGAAAAAATGATCGCGATCAACCGCGTGACCAAAGTGGTCAAGGGTGGTCGCATCATGGGCTTCGCGGCACTGACCGTGGTAGGTGACGGCGATGGCCGCATCGGCATGGGCAAGGGCAAGTCGAAAGAGGTACCAGTCGGTGTGCAAAAGGCAATGGAAGAAGCCCGTCGCAACCTGATCAAAGTACCGCTGAAAAACGGCACCCTGCACCACACCGTGTTTGGTCGTCATGGCGCCTCGAAAGTGATGATGTCGCCAGCCAAGCCTGGTACCGGCGTCATCGCGGGTGGCGCAATGCGCGCGATCTTCGAAGTGATGGGTGTGACCGACGTGGTCGCGAAATCGACCGGTTCGAGCAACCCGTACAACCTGGTCCGCGCCACGCTGGACGGCCTGGCCAAACTGAACACTCCTGCTGACATCGCCGCCAAACGCGGTAAGTCGGTAGAAGAGATCCTGGGTTAAGGTGAACGACATGACTACGAAAACCGTCAAAGTACAACTGGTGAAGGGCCTGATCGGCACCCGCCAGGACCACCGTGCCACCGTGCGCGGCCTGGGCCTGCGTCGTGTTAACTCGGTCGCCGAGTTGCAGGACACCCCATCGGTACGCGGCATGATCAACAAAGTGTCGTATCTCGTTAAAGTAGTTGCGTAAGCCCCGGCTTACTCACGGAGAAATCATGGAACTGAATACCATTCAACCAGCCGAAGGCGCTAAGCACTACAAGCGTCGCGTCGGCCGCGGTATCGGCTCCGGCCTGGGTAAAACCGCAGGCCGCGGCCACAAGGGTCAGAAATCGCGTTCGGGCGGCTTCCACAAAGTCGGCTTCGAAGGCGGTCAGATGCCGCTGCAACGTCGTCTGCCTAAGCGCGGTTTCAAGTCGCTCAACGCCACCTTCAAAGCTGAAGTGCGTCTGTCCGACCTGAACAACCTGCCAGTGGGCGAAGTCGACATCCTGGTGCTGAAACAAGCTGGTGTACTGAGCGTGCTGGCACGCGACGTACGCGTCATCGCGTCGGGCGAAGTCACCAAAGCGGTGACCCTGAAGGGCCTGAAAGTGACCGCTGGCGCGAAAGCCGCCATCGAAGCAGCCGGCGGCTCGGTAGCCTGAGCCACCGCTAACAGCTTGATCGGAGCGAAAATTGGCGACTAATCCACAATTAGCAAAAAGTGCAGCAGCTGGTTTCCCTTGGGGCCGGCTCTGGTTCCTGCTTGGCGCATTGGTGGTTTATCGTATCGGCGCTCACATCCCGGTTCCCGGGATCGATCCGGTACGATTGGCAGAGCTGTTCAAGTCGCAAGAGGGCGGCATCCTGGGCATGTTGAACATGTTCAGCGGTGGCGCGCTCTCGCGCTTCACGGTGTTTGCGCTCGGTATCACGCCGTACATCTCGGCCTCGATCATCATGCAGTTGGTGTCGATCGTGTCGCCGCAGATGGAAGCGCTGAAAAAAGAGGGCGAAGCAGGCCGCCGCAAGATCACCCAGTACACCCGCTATTTCACGGTGTTGCTGGCGGCGTTCCAGGCGTTCGGCATCGCCGTGGCCCTGGAGTCGCAGCAAGGTCTGGTGCTGGATCCAGGTTTTGCTTTCCGTTTCGTGACGGTCGTTACGCTGTTGACCGGAACCATGTTCGTGATGTGGTTGGGCGAGCAGATTACCGAGCGCGGTCTCGGTAACGGCATCTCGATCATCATCTTCGCGGGTATCGCGGCCGGCTTGCCGGGCGCACTGGGTGGCCTCGGCCAGTCGGTGTCGACCGGTCAGATGGGCGCGCTGTCGGCGATCATCATCATGATCCTGGTGGTGGCGGTGACGTTCCTGGTGGTATTTGTGGAACGTGGCCAACGCAAGATTCTGGTGAACTATGCGAAACGCCAGGTGGGTAACAAGATTTACGGTGGACAAACGTCGCACCTGCCATTGAAGTTGAATATGGCCGGCGTGATCCCACCGATCTTCGCTTCGTCGATTATCTTGTTCCCGGCTACGATCGTGGGCTGGTTTACCACCGGCGCCGATACGGCTAACCCGGTAGTCCGGTTCCTGAAAGATTTGGCAGCATCGATGGGGCCAGGCGAGCCCATCCACGCACTGTTGTACGCCATTGCCATCGTGTTCTTCTGCTTCTTCTATACCGCGCTGGTGTTTAACAGCAAGGAGACGGCAGACAACTTGAAGAAAAGCGGGGCCTTTGTGCCAGGGATTCGTCCCGGTGAGCAGACTGCCCGCTACATCGACAAGATCCTGACACGTTTGACTTTGGCTGGCGCCATCTACATCACTTTGGTGTGTTTGTTGCCGGAATTCATGGTAGCCGAGTGGAAAGTACCATTCTATTTTGGTGGCACTTCTCTGTTGATTATTGTGGTTGTGACCATGGATTTCATGGCGCAAGTACAAAATTACGTGATGTCGCAGCAATATGAATCGCTGCTGCGCAAAGCAAACTTCAAAGGCGGAATTCCGACGCGATAAGCGCGGTTTCAACATACCGAATGGCAAAAGACGACGTCATACAGATGCAGGGTGAGATCTTAGAAAATCTCCCTAATGCAACATTTCGAGTAAAGCTGGAAAACGGGCACGTGGTGCTGGGGCATATTTCAGGTAAAATGCGGATGAACTATATCCGCATCCTGCCTGGCGATAAGGTGACGGTCGAACTGACACCTTACGACCTGTCCCGCGCCCGCATT
Source organism: Duganella guangzhouensis (assembly GCF_009674535.1). Classification (GTDB taxonomy): domain Bacteria; phylum Pseudomonadota; class Gammaproteobacteria; order Burkholderiales; family Burkholderiaceae_D; genus Rugamonas; species Rugamonas guangzhouensis. The sequence goes on along the minus strand of NZ_WKJK01000006.1, from coordinate 9,303 downwards.
GTGTTCCGGACCAAGTAAATTTAGATAATCGAACCTTAGAAGAGAGTTCATCATGAAAGTTAACGCCTCAGTCAAGCGGATCTGCCGCAACTGCAAGATCATCAAGCGCAAGGGCGTTGTTCGCGTAATCTGCGTCGAACCACGTCACAAGCAGCGTCAAGGTTAATAACCGTTATTTATCGAGGAATAACGAATGGCACGTATCGCAGGGGTTAATATCCCCAATCATCAGCACACCGTTATCGGCCTGACCGCCATCTACGGTGTAGGCCGTCCACGCGCGAAGTTCATCTGCGCGCAGACGGGTATTGCGACCGATAAAAAGGTCAAGGATCTGGACGACAGCGAACTGGAAAAGCTGCGCGATGAAGTAGCAAAATTCATCGTCGAAGGCGACCTGCGCCGCGAACTGTCCATGAACATCAAGCGTTTGATGGATCTGGGTTGCTACCGCGGCCTGCGTCACCGTAAGGGCCTGCCGGTCCGCGGTCAACGCACCCGCACCAATGCACGTACCCGCAAGGGCCCGCGCAAAGCCGCTCAATCGCTCAAGAAATAATCTAGGGAAATCACATGGCTAAGCAACAAAGCAGCGCAGCAGCAGCTCGCGTGCGCAAGAAGGTCAAGAAGAACGTTGCCGAAGGTATCGCACACGTTCACGCTTCCTTCAACAACACCATCATCACCATCACCGACCGTCAGGGCAATGCGCTGTCGTGGGCAACCTCCGGTGGTGCGGGCTTCAAGGGTTCGCGTAAATCGACCCCGTTCGCAGCGCAGGTTGCTGCCGAAGCCGCTGGTAAAGTCGCAATCGAATGCGGCGTGAAGAACCTGGAAGTGCGTATCAAGGGCCCAGGCCCAGGCCGTGAATCGGCTGTGCGCGCGCTGAACAACCTGGGCATCAAGATCACCGAGATCCAGGACGTGACGCCAGTTCCGCACAACGGCTGCCGCCCTCCAAAGCGTCGTCGTATCTAATGGCGTAGCCGGCTTGCCGGTTATGCTGTTACACAATTCAGCTGGTGCAGGAAGCCGGTAACGGCTATACTGCCCGGCTATTGTCGTCTGTCTTTATGGCAGACTTCGCCACCGTCTGGCTCATGTGGAGACCAGACTAGCGCCTAACCACGTGTGTGGCTGGGGCGTCATTATTTAAAAGGAAAGCACTGTGGCACGTTATATCGGACCAAAAGCAAAACTCTCCCGCCGCGAAGGCACCGACCTGTTCCTGAAGAGCGCACGTCGCTCGCTGGACAGCAAATGCAAACTGGACGTCAAACCAGGTCAACACGGCGTCAAATCGGGCGCCCGTACCTCGGACTACGGCAACCAGCTGCGCGAAAAGCAAAAAGTGAAGCGTATCTACGGCGTGCTGGAACGTCAGTTCCGTCGCTACTTCGCTGAAGCCGACCGTCGCAAAGGCAACACCGGCGAAACCCTGCTGAAGCTGCTGGAATCGCGTCTGGACAACGTGGTCTATCGCATGGGCTTCGGCTCGACCCGCGCTGAAGCGCGTCAGCTGGTATCGCACAAAGCCCTGACCGTGAACGGCAACGTGGTGAACATCGCTTCGTACGTGGTCAAAATCGGTGACGTGATCGCCGTGCGCGAAAAAGCCAAAAAGCAAACCCGTATTCTGGAAGCGCTGTCGCTGGCCGAACAAGTTGGCATGCCAGCCTGGGTGTCGGTTGATGCCAAGAAACTGGAAGGCACTTTCAAATCGCTGCCAGAGCGTAACGAGATCGCCGCTGACGTCAACGAATCGCTGATCGTCGAGCTGTACTCGCGTTAATCTGTAGTCTAAGTAGCACCAAATCCCGCCCGCTCCTTCGAGCGGGCGTTTTCACTAATGCCATCAGCCTTATCGGCTTAACGCGCCGAGGGTATTGAAAAGGACATTTCATGCAAAACAGCCTGTTGAAACCACGTATTATCGATGTCGAGGCGCTGGGCGCCGGTCACGCCAAAGTCGTGATGGAACCGTTTGAACGCGGCTACGGCCACACCCTGGGCAACGCGCTGCGTCGCGTGCTGCTGTCCTCGATGATCGGCTACGCGCCGACCGAAGTGACCATCGCCGGTGTGGTGCACGAGTACTCGTCGCTGGACGGCGTGCAAGAAGACGTGGTTGACCTGCTGCTGAACCTGAAGGGCGTTGTGTTCAAAGTGCACAACCGTGACTCCGTCACCCTGACCCTGAAGAAAGAAGGCGAAGGCGCCGTGCTGGCGTCGGACATCGATCTGCCACACGACGTGGAACTGATCAACCCGGACCACGTGATCGCTCACCTGACCGCCGGCGGCAAACTGGACATGCAGATCAAGGTCGAAAAAGGCCGTGGCTATGTACCGGGCAACGTGCGTCGTCTGTCGGAAGACACCAACAAAACCATCGGCCGCATCATTCTGGACGCGTCGTTCTCGCCAGTGCGCCGCGTGTCGTACTACGTTGAGTCCGCTCGTGTGGAACAGCGTACCGACCTGGACAAGCTGATCATCAACATCGAAACCAACGGCGTGATCTCGCCGGAAGAAGCGATCCGTCAATCGGCGCGCGTGCTGGTTGATCAACTGAATGTGTTCGCCGCGCTGGAAGGCACCGAAGCCGCCGCCGAAGCGCCATCGCGCGCACCGCTGGTCGATCCTATCCTGCTGCGTCCAGTCGACGACCTGGAACTGACCGTGCGTTCGGCCAACTGCCTGAAAGCCGAAAACATCTACTACATCGGCGACCTGATCCAGCGTTCGGAAAACGAGCTGCTGAAGACCCCGAATCTGGGCCGCAAGTCGCTGAACGAGATCAAGGAAGTGTTGGCTTCCCGTGGTCTGACCCTGGGCATGAAGCTGGAAAACTGGCCGCCTGCTGGTCTGGAAAAGTAATTCGTAGTTTGCAGTACCCGTCCGCTGCATGTTGCAGCGGACGTCATCACTAAAACCGGTCCGCGCTCCTGTTCACCCTTGAGCGATCGAAGAACTCGGATTTAAACATCATCGAAAGGAAGTACCATGCGTCACCGTCACGGCCTCCGTAAACTGAACCGTACCTCGTCCCACCGTCTGGCTATGCTGCGCAACATGACCGTATCGCTGCTGCGTCATGAAGCCATCAAAACCACGCTGCCAAAAGCTAAAGAGCTGCGCCGCGTTGTTGAGCCTATCCTGACCCTGGGCAAGACCGACACCCTGGCTAACAAGCGTCTGGCATTTGCCCGTCTGCGCGACCGCGAAATCGTAGGCAAACTGTTCTCGGAACTGGGCCCACGTTACGCTGCACGTAACGGCGGCTACCTGCGCATCCTGAAAATGGGTTTCCGCGTTGGCGACAACGCTCCAATGGCTTACGTTGAGCTGCTGGACCGTCCAGAAGTCACCGCGATCGAAGACGCACCAACCGCTGAGTAATCAGCCGGTCGTCCCGTAGTGCTGAAAAGCCAGGCCTAGCCTGGCTTTTTTTTCGCCTGTTGACTTTTTGCGATTGACTTTGTAATGAGAATCGTTATCATTCTTGATTCGATGAAAATGTCAATCCTGGGGAACAGATGAACAAGCAAGTCAAACTGAAGCGCATGGCCGTCGTGGTCAGCCTGGCAATGCCGCTGCTGGCGCAAGCGCAGACCGCCGATCAGGCGCTGCCGACCGTGCAAGTGAGCTCGCAAAAACTGGACGAGAGCACTTCCTACACCACCGGTAAAGCCAAGGGCGGCACGCCGTTGGACCTGTCGCTGCGCGATACGCCGCAATCGGTCACCGTGGTGACCCAGCAGCGCATCGAAGATCAGGGCTTGCAGACCGTTACCGACGTGGTCAACAACGTCATCGGCATCTCCGTGAACCAGTATGAAACCAACCGCGCCGGCTTCACCGCGCGTGGCTTCGACATCGACAACCTGCAGATCGACGGCGTGCCGACCACCTGGGAACAATCGTGGTCCTCGGGTGAAGTGGCCAGCAGCCTGGCGCTGTACGACCGGGTGGAAGTGGTGCGTGGCGCCACCGGCCTGATGACCGGCGCCGGCAACCCGTCGGCCGCCATCAACCTGGTGCGCAAGCGCGCCACCTCGAAAGAGCTGACCGGTTCGGCCGAGATCGGTGTCGGCAACTGGAATGCGCGCCGCGCCGCGTTCGATGTCTCGACCGCGCTGAACAAGGAAGGCACCATCCGTGGCCGCGTGGTCGGCGAATACACTGACAGCGACAGCTGGGTCGACCTGCTGAGCAACAAGAGCAAGACCATTTACGCGACCGTCGAAGCCGATCTGGCGCCGCACACCGTGCTGGACGTCGGCTTCAGCCGCCAGGAAACCAACGCCAAGGGCTCGAACTGGGGCGGTTTGTCGTACTGGTACACCAACGGCAACCAGACCAACTGGGATGTCTCCAAAACCTCGGCTGCGGCCTGGAGCGCTTGGGATACCTCGTACAACAATGCCTTCGTTGACCTGAATCACACCTTCGACAATGGTTGGCAGCTGCGCGCCAGTGTCACCCATGGCGACCGTCGTGGCGACTCGCGCCTGCTGTACCTGTACGGCTACGCTGATCAGACCACCGGCACCGGTCTGACCCCATTCGTCGGCTCCTACCTGACCCGTACTGAACAGACCAACGCCAACGTGCAGGCCAGCGGCCCGTTCCAGCTGTTTGGTCGCAAGCATGAGGCGGCGTTCGGCTATATGTACTCCAAGGCTGACTTCACCTCGTACAGCCGTGCCGGCAGCAACATTGCCGACACCGGCAACTACAACACCTGGGACGGCTCCTATGCCGAGCCAACCTGGGGTGCAGCCACGCTGTACCAGCAAAGCGTGACCAAGCAGGACGCGGTGTACGGCGTGGCCCGCTTCTCGATCACTGATCCGCTGAAGCTGATCGTCGGTGCGCGCGTGACCAACTACAAGAAAAACCAGCTGGTGGTCGGCAGCGGCTCCACCGAGCAGAATGATAACGAGGTGACGCCGTATGCCGGCCTCGTCTATGACATCAACGACACCTACTCGGCCTACGCGAGCTACACCAGCATCTTCCAGCCGCAAAACTACCTCGACCAGAGCGGCAAGGCGCTGGACCCGGTGACCGGCAAGAGCAGCGAAGTGGGCATCAAGGGCGAGTTCCTGGATGGCAAAGTGAACGCCTCGTTCGGTCTTTTCGATATCAAGCAGGACAATCTGGGGCAAGCCGGCGGCATCGACAGCAAAGGCAACGCCTGGTACAAGACCACCGACGGCGCCACCAGCCGCGGCTACGAGGCCGAAGTCAGTGGCGAACTGGCCCGTGGCTGGAGTGCCAGCGCCGGCATGAGCCAGTTCCGCGCCAAAGACAACACCGGTGCCGATTTCAACAGCATCTATCCGCGCAAGCTGATCCGCGTATTCACCACCTACAACTTCGCCGGCCAGCTGAGCCCGCTGACGGTGGGCGGTGGCGTCAACTGGGAAGGCCGTACCTGGACCATCGATCCGAGCGCGCCTAACTACGCCAGCAACGGTGGCCTGATCGAGCAGAAGTCGTTCGCCCTGGTCAACCTGATGGCACGTTATGACATCAGCAAGAACCTGTCGGCCCAGCTGAACGTCAACAATGCCTTCGACAAGACGCACTTTGGCATGTTTGCCGCGTACGGCGCCATCACCTACGCCGCGCCGCGCACCACGTCGCTGACTTTGAAATACAAGTTCTAACGGCTAGGGCCGGAACCTCAGGGTTCCGGCCTTTTTTCTGAGGAGAAGCCCATGCGTGCCTTCTGGACTTTGGTACACCGATATCTCGGCCTGCTGACAGCGGGCTTTTTGTTTATTAGCGGCGTCACCGGCGCCATCATTTCGTGGGATCACGAGCTGGACGATCTGCTCAACCCGCACCTGATGGAAGCCCATACGCCGGGCACGCCGCAGCCGGCGCTGGAGCTGGCCAAGCAGGTGGAGGCGCGCTATCCGCAGGTGCTGGTGTCGTACATCCCGATCCAGATCGAGCAGGGCGAGGCGATCGCGTTTGGGATCTCGCCGCGTGTCGACCCGGCCAGCGGCAAGCTGTTCGAGCCTGGATTCAACCAGGTATTTGTCGACCCGGTCAGCGGCGCCGAACTGGGCAAGCGCGAATGGGGCGCGGTATGGCCGATTACCAAGGAGACTTTCGTTTCCTTCTTATATCGCCTGCATTACACCCTGCACATTCCGGAAATGTGGGGCATTGACCGTTGGGGTTTATGGCTGATGGGCGGTATTGCCATGATCTGGGTGGTGGATAGTTTCGTCGGTTTTTATCTCACGCTGCCATTGCGTCGCAAAGGCGCAGCCAAACCATGGCTGCAGCGCTGGAAACCGGCCTGGAAAGTCCGCTGGAATGGCGGCAGCAATAAGTTGAATTTCGATTTGCACCGCGCATTTAGTTTATGGACGTGGATCTTGCTGATTATCCTGTCGTTCACCGCCTTCTCGCTGAATCTATACAGCGAAGTGTTTTATCCGGTGATGAGCAAAATTTCCAAAGTGACGCCGACGCCATTTGACGTGCGTCCAATGGCCGATATTCACAAGCCATTTGCGCCGAAGGTTGAATATGCCAGCGTGATTGAAACCGCCACCAAGGAAGCTGTGCGACGTAAATGGGAAGAGCCGGTGGGCGCGGTATTTTATACCAACGCCTTTAATGTCTACGGCGTGAGTTTCTATAAACCAGGTGACGATCACGGCTCTGGCGGCGTAGGCCCGGCATATTTGTATTACGACGGCGCCGATGGAAAACTGCTGGGCGAACGTTTGCCATGGAAAGGCACGGCGGCGGATATCTTCGTGCAGGCGCAATTCCCGCTGCATTCCGGCCGCATTCTCGGCCTGCCGGGCCGCATCCTGATTTCGCTGATGGGTGTGGTGGTGGCGATGCTGAGCGTGACCGGCGTCATCATCTGGTGGCGCAAACGGGCGTCCCGCGTAGTGACTGCGGAGCGCCGCGCCGGCGATCTGGTGGAAGCCTAGTCGGTGTACATGCCAGAAATTGGCATGTACACACTATTTTCTAGCGTAAGCGGCGCTCGCCGGCGGCCTTGAACTCGGAGCCGGCGTTCCAGCCCGGGGTATAACCCTGGGCTATTTCCAGGCCCACCTGGAACAGCAGCTGAATATCCTGCACACCGCCGCTGAAATCCCAATCGTTACGGAAACTATCTGTCACCTGGTGATAGTCGTGGGTGAAATAGTTATCCACCACTTCCTTCGCGTAATTCTCTGGCTTATTCAAGTAGCGGCTGCGGGCCTTGGTATATAAAACCGGTACGCCGGCGCGTGCAAATTCCAGCTGATCGGCACGATAGAAACTGCCGAGCTCAGAGCGCGAATCTCTTTCCATTAATCGGCCCTGTGTTTTGGCATATTTCTCTAACAGGCCATCGATATCCGAATGCCCGGAAGTGATGTTTTCGATTTGCGCAGTTTTCCCCCAAGCGTTAATGCCATCGATATTAATGTCCGCGACAGTATTCTTTAGCGGATACAGCGGATGCTCGGCATAATATTTGGCGCCCAGCAATCCACGTTCCTCGGCGGTGGTGGCAATAAACAAGATGGTGCGCTTGGGTGCTTTCGGCAGCGCTTTATAGGCTTGGGCGATTTCCAGCAAGGCGGCAACGCCGGAGGCATTATCCAGCGCGCCGTGATAAATCTTTTTGGTGTCCGCGTCTACGCCCAAGTGATCCCAGTGTGCGCTGTAAATCACATATTCATTTTTCAGCTTGGGATCGCTGCCTTCGATTTTCGCCACCACGTTGTGTGAATTAACGGTGCGGGCGACATTGTCGATTTTAAAATCAGCCTTCGCTTTCAGCTCGACCGGGCGGAAGTCTTTGCTCAATGCCTGTTTTTTCAGCGTGTCGAAATCGTAACCGGCGGCGCTCATCAGCGCTTTGGCCTTGTCCAGCTGTATCCAGCCGGGCACGGTTGGCGCGTCCGGATCGTCGCCGCTGCGCAGCAGACTGAATTGCTCGGCGTTGCCGCCGCTGCGCACCACTTCCCATGGATAAGCGGCCGGTTTGGTCTCGTGAATGATGATCGCGGCGGCGGCGCCCAGTTTGGCGGCGATTTCGTATTTGTAGGTCCAACGGCCGTAATAAGTCATCGCCTTGCCCTTGAACATGGCCGGATCCAGCTCGGCCGGATTGTTCGGATCGGGAATGGCAGGATCGTTAATCAGCATCAAGATGGTTTTACCGCGCACGTCCACGCCCTTGTAATCGTCCCAGCCATATTCCGGCGCTTGCACGCCGTAGCCGACAAACACGATGTCCGAGTTTTGGACGGCCACGCTGGCCGGTTGGCTGGTCGAATGAGCAACATAGTCATCCGGGAAATTCAGCGCCACTTTTTGGCCGCCGATGGTGTAGCTGAAGCTGGGCGTCGGCTTTTGGCCGCGCATGGGCACGGCTTGTACCCAGCTGCCGTCCGGGTTGCCTGGTTTCAGGCCCAGCTTTTTGAATTGCTGCTGGATGTAGGCCACGCTTTTTTCCTCGCCGGCGGTGCCGGGCGCGCGGCCTTCAAACGTGTCGGAGGACAGGACTTTGATGTGGGCCAGCAAATCCTGGGAGGAGATGGTGTTCAGCGCCTTGGCCGGCGCCTGAGCGTAGGCGGGCAGGGCGCTGAGGGCCAGCGCGGAAAACAGCAGGGGACGGCAAGAGGGCATAGTCAGGCTCCAGTGGGGCGGGTAAAAATTTAGTTTCGCATAAAACAATGTTTTAAGGCCCGGCTCAGGCGCGAAAAACGCGCTCGGTGTACTATGCCTGTTGCTCAATGAACAGTCCCCCTGAGAGAAGGTTTTCATGTCCCGTTTCGCCCGTTTTCTCGCGCCACTGCTGGCGCTGATCGCGCTGCTGTTGCAGCCTGTCCGTGCCGAGGATTTCCTCGATCCGTCCGAAGCGTTCAAGTTTTCGGCGCGCATGGTGGACGGGCATACGGTGTCGGTGACGTTCCAGATCGCCGATGGCTACTACATGTACCGCGAGCGCTTCAAGTTCAGCGCGCAGGGCGCCAAGCTGGGTGTGCCGGCTATCCCGCCGGGCAAGGTGCACTACGACGAAACCTTCGCCAAGGACGTGGAGACGTATCGCAAGAGTGTGACCATTACCATTCCGGTTGAGGTTAATGGCCCGTTCACGCTGCTGGCCAGCGGCCAAGGCTGCTCGGAAAAGGGGCTGTGCTATGCGCCCCAGGATTACAAGGCGCCGTTGGTCGGTAGCGGCTCGGTGCCGCTGCCAGCCGCCAGCGTGACGCCGGCCGGCGCGGCAAGCGGCGGCGCACCGGCCGGTGGCGCGGCGTCGAG
>NZ_WKJK01000069.1 GCF_009674535.1 Duganella guangzhouensis | reverse complement strand
TGTTAAGTTGCACTGAAATCTGACCCACCTTTCCCACGAATTTGCAACGGAATCTGACCCACGTTAGTAGCACAATTCCCCCTGTCTTTTCGGCAGGAGATCGGAGTGATCGACGTGGCATTGCTAGGAATAATTCGACGCTGGCATCTTCGTGACCAGATCCCCATACGAGAGATTGCCCGACGACTCGGCATCTCGCGCAACACCGTCCGACGCTACCTGCGATCGGAAACGACAGAGCCCTCCTATGCGGAGCGGCGATCATCTAGTGGCTTGGATAAATACTCGGTGCAGCTATCCGGCTGGCTAAAGGCCGAGACTACAAAGCCTCGTAAGCAGCGGCGCAGTTTGAAGCAGCTCCATCTGGAACTGAAAGAACTCGGCTATGAAGGGTCATACGACCGCGTGGCGGCGTTTGCCAGGCAGTGGAAGGCGGGTCAATTGGAATGGGTCAATTCTGCGAGCAAACGAACA
>NZ_WKJK01000068.1 GCF_009674535.1 Duganella guangzhouensis | reverse complement strand
ATTCGGAAATCTGCGGATCAAAGCTTGTTTGCTAGCTCCCCGCAGCTTATCGCAAGCTACTACGTCCTTCATCGCCTGTAATCGCCAAGGCATCCGCCATGTGCACTTATTCACTTGTCCCTATAACGTTAGCTTCTTGCGACTAACAAGAAAGCGTTTATAGAATCAAGAATTATTGCATGTTTGATGATTATCAATCATTACCCACCCATGCAGTTTCCCGCATGGGTCATAACAATTACTTTACTTCTTCCAAATTTTTAAAGAACGAGAACTACACTTACGAATAACTCTGCTTATTCGTAAAAGCAGTGGTGGAGGATGACGGGATCGAACCGACGACCCCCTGCTTGCAAAGCAGGTGCTCTCCCAGCTGAGCTAATCCCCCAATGGGCATTTCTAATACCGGCAACTGGTAGGGCTGGTTGGACTCGAACCAACGACCCCCGCGTTATCAACACGGTGCTCTAACCAGCTGAGCTACAGCCCCAATATTTGCTGTTCTCTATTTCATTACAGTCGATAAGTGTGAGCG
>NZ_WKJK01000067.1 GCF_009674535.1 Duganella guangzhouensis | reverse complement strand
CGGCCAGCCAGTGGCCGGCCTATCGGCATCTGTGCCGGCAGCGGCAAGTCGCCTTGCAGGTACGCCGCGCAGTCCTGAACCACCGACGTGATGACGGTTTCGGTCGGGCCGTAGCTGTTAATCAGCTTGACATGCGACAGGCCGGCATCCTGCCATGCCTGCACACCATCAGGCGGCATGGCCTCGCCGGTGGCCTGCACCTGGCGCAGTGCGCCATAATGCCGCTGCCCTTCGGGTAGCCGCGCGAAATCCTGCGCCAGCATATGCCAGTACGCGGTCGGCAGGTCGGCGATGGTGATGCCATGCGTCTGCAACGCCTGGAGGAAGGTGGCGCTGTCCCACAATTCGGGACCGCGCAGGACCACGGCCGCGCCGCAGGTCAGCGCCGGGAACAGCTGTTCAACGAAACCATCAAAATTGATGGTCGAGAATTGCAGCATGCGGTCGCTGCGCGTCAGGCCGAAGTAGCCTTGCGCGACCTGGCTGTGTTCCGCCAGCGTGGCATGGTTGATGCCGATGCCTTTCGGCTTGCCGGTCGATCCCGA
>NZ_WKJK01000066.1 GCF_009674535.1 Duganella guangzhouensis | reverse complement strand
CGCCGTCGGCTGCAGCACCAGTGGCCGGTCGCGCCGTCGAGCCCGCACCATTTGCCGCCGCCGGGCTCGCGCCGCCCTGAGCCGCCGTCTGGCCAGACGACGAACCGCCCTGAGCAGCCGCCGGTTTGCCGTGCGCCGCAGGGGCGGCCGCAGCCGCACCGGCCGGCGTCGCACCGCCCACCGCGCCCTGCAGCGCCTTCAGCTTGCCCTCGAGCTCAGTCAACTTGCTGGAAATCTCAGCATTATGGCCATCCAGCGCCACGCATTCCTTGGCGCTCATGCCGCCCGGCGGGCAGGACGCCGCCGGCGCCGACCGCTTCACGCCCTTGGGCAAAGGCAGCGGCGCCAACGGCAACAACGCCTGCGACACCGACACCGGCACCTCCGTCGATTCCTCCCTGGCAGACGGTTTGATCGGCTTACCATCCGCCGACACCATCACCCCAGCGATCCGGCGCGCCTGCGCCGCCGCCTTCACCTCGCCCGGCACACCAGCCTGCGCCTCATGCATCGACGGCAACGGCGCCGGCTTGCTACGCTCACGCGCCGCCGGTCCGGCCGCAGCAGCGACAGCAGCGGCCGCACCACTCGCCGCGCCACCGGCGCCTGCTGCCTGCGTCGTCGCCGC
>NZ_WKJK01000065.1 GCF_009674535.1 Duganella guangzhouensis | reverse complement strand
ACTGGCGTCCCTACTTCAAAGCCTCCCACCTATCCTACACAGATTGATTCAAAGTCCAATGCAAAGCTACAGTAAAGGTTCATGGGGTCTTTCCGTCTAGCCGCGGGTAGATTGCATCATCACAAACACTTCAACTTCGCTGAGTCTCGGGAGGAGACAGTGTGGCCATCGTTACGCCATTCGTGCAGGTCGGAACTTACCCGACAAGGAATTTCGCTACCTTAGGACCGTTATAGTTACGGCCGCCGTTTACTGGGACTTCAATCAAGAGCTTGCACCCCATCATTTAATCTTCCAGCACCGGGCAGGCGTCACACCCTATACGTCCACTTTCGTGTTTGCAGAGTGCTGTGTTTTTATTAAACAGTCGCAGCCACCAGTTTATTGCAACCTTTTCGCCCTATCACAGTAAAGTGACCAAGCTACCGAGGCGTACCTTTTCCCGAAGTTACGGTACCAATTTGCCGAGTTCCTTCTCCCGAGTTCTCTCAAGCGCCTTAGAATACTCATCTCGCCCACCTGTGTCGGTTTGCGGTACGGTCTCGTATGACTGAAGCTTAGAGGCTTTTCTTGGAACCACTTCCGATTGCTACAGAGCCTAAACTCTTCGTCCCAGTCCCTTGAATTACG
>NZ_WKJK01000064.1 GCF_009674535.1 Duganella guangzhouensis | reverse complement strand
ATTCGGAAATCTGCGGATCAAAGCTTGTTTGCTAGCTCCCCGCAGCTTATCGCAAGCTACTACGTCCTTCATCGCCTGTAATCGCCAAGGCATCCGCCATGTGCACTTATTCACTTGTCCCTATAACCTTGACGGCTATAGTTCTAAGCATTTACTACTTGTGATGATGAGTTTTACTACCCTAAGTGTGTATTTCTACACGCTTAAATAAAACTTTACTTCTTCCAGATTGTTAAAGAACGGTACTGCTTTTACCTAAACGCTGTCGCTTACGTAAAAGCAGGTTTTGGTGGAGGATGACGGGATCGAACCGACGACCCCCTGCTTGCAAAGCAGGTGCTCTCCCAGCTGAGCTAATCCCCCTATTTGGTGCAACTGGTAGGGCTGGTTGGACTCGAACCAACGACCCCCGCGTTATCAACACGGTGCTCTAACCAGCTGAGCTACAGCCCCAATATTTGCTGTTCTCTACTTCATTACAGTCGATAAGTGTGAGCGCTTAATGTGCAAACTCTAGAAAGGAGGTGATCCAGCCGCACCTTCCGATACGGCTACCTTGTTACGACTTCACCCCAGTCACGAATCCTACCGTGGTAAGCGCCCTCCTTACGGTTAAGCTACCTACTTCTGGTAAAACCCGCTCCCATGGTGTGACGGGCGGTGTGTACAAGACCCGGGAACGTATTCACCGCGACATGCTGATCCGCGATTACTAGCGATTCCAACTTCATGCAGT
>NZ_WKJK01000063.1 GCF_009674535.1 Duganella guangzhouensis | reverse complement strand
AAGGTTATAGGGACAAGCCGTACGGGCAATTAGTATCAGTTAGCTTAATGCATTACTGCACTTCCACACCTGACCTATCAACGTCCTGGTCTCGAACGACCCTTCAAAGAGCTCAAGGCTCTGGGAAATCTCATCTTAAGGCAAGTTTCCCGCTTAGATGCTTTCAGCGGTTATCTCTTCCAGACTTAGCTACCCGGCAATGCCACTGGCGTGACAACCGGTACACCAGAGGTCTGTCCACTCCGGTCCTCTCGTACTAGGAGCAGCCCCCTTCAAATTTCCAACGCCCACGGCAGATAGGGACCAAACTGTCTCACGACGTTTTAAACCCAGCTCACGTACCACTTTAAATGGCGAACAGCCATACCCTTGGGACCGGCTACAGCCCCAGGATGTGATGAGCCGACATCGAGGTGCCAAACTCCCCCGTCGATATGAACTCTTGGGAGGAATCAGCCTGTTATCCCCAGAGTACCTTTTATCCGTTGAGCGATGGCCCTTCCATACAGAACCACCGGATCACTATGTCCTACTTTCGTACCTGCTCGACTTGTCGGTCTCGCAGTTAAGCACGCTTATGCCATTGCACTATTAGCACGATGTCCGACCGTACCTAGCGTACCTTCGAACTCCTCCGTTACACTTTAGGAGGAGACCGCCCCAGTCAAACTGCCTACCATGCACTGTCCCCGACCCGGATAACGGGCCAAGGTTAGAACCTCAAATGAACCAGGGTGGTATTTCAAGGATGGCTCCATAG
>NZ_WKJK01000062.1 GCF_009674535.1 Duganella guangzhouensis | reverse complement strand
GTGGTGGTGTTGTCATAGCGCTTTTCCAGGATGTGGCCGTCGGCGTCGCTGAGGTAGGCCGCCGAATTGTAAGGCGTTACGGTTTGGTTTGCGTACTGCAGCAATTGTTTGATGTTGCCGTTGGCATCATATTCCTGCTTGGTGGACTTCGAGGCGGAGGTGCCGTCGTTCTGGACCGTGGTCCACGTGGTCAGATAGCCATCGCGGCCCAGTTTGGTGTAGATGCTGGTGACCTGGCGGGTTTTGCCATCCGCGGCGGTAAGGGTGTAACTGGCCAGGTTGTTATAGCGGTCGTAGCTGCCATAATCGATGGTGCTTTTGAGCTTGCCATTGGTGGCGGTCGAGCCGACCTCGGTGACCAGTTGCTTGATCAAGCGGCCACGGCTGTCGTACTGGCTCAGGCGCGCTTCCTTGTTGACGGTGTCGGAGGTGTATACGACGCGGCCGGCCGCGTCGTAATGGCGATTGCCGATCACGGCATTGCTGCCATTCTTGATCTGCGACAGGCGGCCTTGCGCATCATAGGCATAGTTTTCCGTGGTCGTGCCGCTGCTGCTGACGGCGACGTCCTGGGTGCGGTTGCCGGCCCAGTCATAGCTGATGCTGTGGCTGGTGATGTTGCTGGTCTGGCTGGTGCCGCTGGCGGTGGAAACGATGGTTCCGCCGATGGTTTTTTGCCGGTTCATCTTGTCGTAGTCGTAATTGACCGTGACGACTTTTTTCTGACCGTTGTCACTGGTGTAGGCAGTGCTCTCGCTGGTGCGATTGCCATTCAGGTCGTACTTGTAGTGAACGTTGTA
>NZ_WKJK01000061.1 GCF_009674535.1 Duganella guangzhouensis | reverse complement strand
TTTGAAGCAGCTCCATCTGGAACTGAAAGAACTCGGCTATGAAGGGTCATACGACCGCGTGGCGGCGTTTGCCAGGCAGTGGAAGGCGGGTCAATTGGAATGGGTCAATTCTGCGAGCAAACGAACATACGTCCCACTCAAATTCGCTCCCGGCGAGGCATTCCAGTTCGATTGGAGTGAGGATTGGGCGGTCATTGCCGGTGAACGCACCAAGCTGCAAATTGCCCAGTTCAAATTGAGCCACAGCCGGGCCTTCTTCCTCCGCGCATATTTGCTTCAAACGCATGAGATGCTTTTTGATGCACACGAGCATGCCTTCCTGGCATTTGGAGGTGTGCCACGCCGGGGCATTTACGACAATATGAAGACGGCAGTAGACAAGGTCAAACTGGGCAAAGAGCGGGACGTCAACGCTCGATTTTCCTCAATGGTCAGCCACTATCTCTACGATGCCGAATTCTGCAATCCAGCCTCTGGATGGGAGAAAGGTCAGATTGAGAAAAACGTTCGCGACAGTCGCCACCGGATCTGGCAAAAGGTTCCAGAGCACGATTCACTTACAGCCCTTAATCGTTGGCTAACTGAGGAATGCTTCCGACTATGGAGAACGATTCAGCATCCCGAAACGGACCTTACCATTTGGGAGGTATGGGATGCAGAACGATTGCACCTTATGCCGAACGGCAAACCCTTTGATGGTTTTGTAGAACAAACCAAGCGCGTATCACCAACCTGCTTAGTTACCTTTGAACGCAATCGTTATAGCGTTCCGGCCGCGCTTGCCAATCGCCCCGTCAGCTTGCGTATTTATGCACACAAGTTACAGATTGTCGCGGACGGCAAGATCATGGCTGAACACGAACGGGATATTACTCGCGATCATGGCCCTGGGCACACGATTTATAACTGGCGCCATTACCTTGCTGTTGTTCAACGTAAGCCTGGCGCC
>NZ_WKJK01000060.1 GCF_009674535.1 Duganella guangzhouensis | reverse complement strand
ATTCCTAACCGTTTGATTCTGCTAGCGAAAGACCGAAAAACAGTAGCTGGGATTTGCAAACTTTCGCTAAAATGGTAGCAATTCCTTGCAAATTTCAGAGGCCTGAATGGGACCGAAGTCAGCTGGAGCACCAAGCGCAGATATGTTCCGCCAGCGGCTGGACGAACTGGTCAACCTGCAGCACCCGCTGGCCCAACTAGCCACCCACATAGATTGGAGCGTTTTCGAGCGCGAGTGGCCGGGCATTTTCCCTCGTCGCGTGGCCGTCCCGCCACCTCCACCAGACTCATTGCCGGCCTGCTGTACTTGCAGCATACATTCGCGTTATCGGACGAGGACGTGGTGTGGGGCTGGGTCGAGAACCCGTATTGGCAGTTGTTCTGCGGTGAGACCTGGTTCCAGCACCGGCCGCCGATCGATCCAAGCTCGTTGACGCGCTGGCGCAAACGCATCGGCGAAGCAGGCTTGGAATGGATGCTAACGCAGACCATCAAGGCGGCCGAGTCGGCACAAGTGGTCAAGCGCCAGAGCTTCCAAAAAGTGATCGTCGACAGTACCGTGCAGGAAAAGGCCATCGCCCATCCGACCGATAGCAAACTGCTGGAGCGGGCCAGGCAGCACCTGGTCAAGCTGGCCGCCGAAGCGGGACTGACGCTGCGCCAAAACTACAACCGCGAAGCACCCAAACTGGCGGTTCAAGTGGGCCGTTATGCGCACGCCAAACAATACAAGCGCATGCGCGCCAGCCTGAAGAAACTCAAGACGGTGGTGGGCCGTGTCTGGCGCGACGTGGCACGCCAACGCGAGAACATAGCGGGCACTTTGCAGGACAAGGCCGATGACCTGCTGGCCAAAGCCAAGCGCCTGCTGACGCAGAAACAGCGCGACAAAAACAAGCTCTACAGTCTACACGCGCCCGAGGCCGAGTGCATCGCCAAAGGCAAGACGCGGCAGCCCTATGAATTTGGCGTGAAGGTA
>NZ_WKJK01000005.1 GCF_009674535.1 Duganella guangzhouensis | reverse complement strand
CGTGCCAACGCCGGCGACGCCCGCCGGTGTACCGGCGATGCTGGCGACGGCGGCGGCGCCAATCGCGCGCGCGCTGGCGTTCGGCACCCAACCGCTGCCCGCCGTCAGCGCCGCCGCCGGCAAATCGGGGATGGTCAGATCCACACCTTGCAACATGCCGCTGGCGATACCGTCGACGATCTGCCCCGCCGCCGATCCCGCCACGTCGCTGGACGCAAAGAACTGCCGCAGTTGCTGCGCCAGCGCAGCCTGGTTGGTGCGCGCCGCCGGACCGTTCTTGTCGGCATCGGTGCGCCGCCGCTTGTAGCCGTCCGCCGAGCCCGGCATACCGCCCTTGGTCTGCAAAGTCAGGCTCAGCGACTCCAGCAGCGGCCCCAATTCAATGAACATGCCGGGCTTGAGCAACGGTTGCAGCAAGCCCGCCGATGCTTCCTCGCTATCGAACTCGGTCCAAGCTTCCTGCACAGCCACCAGAAACACCTCCGGCCGGAACGGATTCTGATTGACGCGCAAAATGTCGCGATCCAGCAGGAAAGCCAGCCGCACATTCAAGGTCTGCAAGGCATCCGCATACAAGCTCTCGAACGGCTTGCTGACCCCGCTCAACGCCACCTTGTTGTCCATTTCTTCCAGCGACACCAGCGACAGCGATTGCGCCGTCTCGCGCAGCTTTTCCTTGCTGGCCGGCGCCAACTCGGCAATCTCGCGCCGCAACGCCTTCTCCAGCGTGCTGGTGGCCAGATGCAGGAAGGCGAAATTGCGGTTGCGTAGCTGGTTGCCGGCGCGAATGCGCTGCTGGATCAGCTTGGCATCGCCATCGGTGGCATCGATCAAGGCGCCGGCCAGCTTGTTGGCCAGATCCAGAAACTGCTCGCCCGCTTGCTTGACCGCCATGTCGATCAACTCTTCCAGCAAGGCATGCCGCGGCGACACCGTCTTTTTCGGCGTGGCGAGCGTTGTAGGAGTTGCAACCATGGGCGTGCCTGCTGAGTTAAATCATTAAACCATTCGTCTATCCGCATTTTCGCACGACATTGCCAGGAGGCAATGCCGCAAACTGCAATTTTTCACGTATTTTGCGCGTTTGCAGCAACGCCAAGTGGCGCAAGCCCAGCTTTGATGCGGCTCAAATGACAAGCTTGAAGTTTCCTTAACATAAAAAACTCCCTTTCCCGCCATCAAGGATCGTCATGAAAATCCTGCACAACCTGGAAACTTCCCGCAAGCTGCTGGCCGCCTTTGCCGTGGTGCTGGGCCTGACAGCATTGCTGGGCCTGAGCGCGCTGTCGCGCATGAGCGCAATCAACCGCGCTTCCTCCGAATTGTCCGGCAAATGGCTGCCGCAAACCATAGCGGCGCTGTCGTTACGCAACGATTTACAGGAATTGCGCAAGCTGGAACACGTGGTGGCCGCCGATCCGGACAGCATCGACGACGCGCCCGCCAAGCTGAACAGCGCCGCCGCCGCCCTGCGCGGCAATGCCGAGCAATTGGCGCGGGTGCTGGGCGAAGGGGCGGACCAGTCGCTGGCCGCGCCGCTGCAACAGCTGGCCACCGCGTATCTGGCCGAGCATGACCGTCTGTCCATCCTCAATCAGGAAGGTAAAAAGGATGACGCACGCGCGCTGCTCAAGGGCGCTTCGCAGCAGCGACTGGACGCGCTGAACAGCCATTTGAGCAAGGTACTGGCCAGCGCCATGCAGGCCAGCCAGGACGCGGCGCGCGAGGCTGACGAACTCTATCTCGGCGCCAAGCTCATTACCTTCAGCCTGTTGGCGGCGGCGATTGCCGGCGGCGCGCTGCTGGCCCTGTGGGTGGCGCGTTCGATTTCGTCGCCGCTGCAGCAGGCGATGCTGGTGGCGCAGCGCATCGCTGGCGGCGACCTCAACACGCGGGTGCCGCCTCAGCCCAACACCCAGACCGGCAAGCTGCTGCACGCCATGCAGCACATGAACGATAGCTTGCTGACCATCGTCGGCCAGGTGCAGCGCGGCGCGCGGGCGATCGGCGGCGCGGCCGATGAAATCGCGGAAGGCAATCAGGATCTGTCGGCGCGCACCGAGCAGCAGGCGTCGGCGCTGGAGCAAACCGCGTCATCGATGGAGCAGCTGACCTCCACCGTGCGTCAGAATGCCGAACATGCGGTGGAGGCCAACAAGCTGGCGCTGTCGGCGTCCGCCGTGGCGGTGCGCGGCGGCGGCGATGTGGCGCAGGTGGTCGGGACGATGGCGTCCATCAACGAGAGTTCGAAGAAGATTGCGGAAATCATCGGCGTGATTGATGGCATCGCGTTTCAGACCAATATCCTGGCCCTGAACGCGGCGGTGGAGGCGGCGCGCGCCGGTGAACAGGGACGCGGGTTTGCGGTGGTGGCGTCCGAGGTGCGCAATCTGGCCCAGCGCAGCGCGGCGGCGGCCAAGGAAATCAAGGAGTTAATTGACGATTCGGTCGACAAGGTGGCGCGCGGCACCCAGTTGGCCGACCAAGCCCGCAAGACCATGGATGAGGTGGTCGGCAGCGTCAAGCAGGTGACCGGGCTGATCGGGGAAATTGCCGATGCCAGCGCCGAGCAGACCGCCGGGCTGGAGCAGGTCAACCAGGCCATCGCGGCCATGGACCAGGCGACGCAGCAGAATGCGGCGCTGGTGGAACAAGCCGCTGCCGCCGCCGATGCGATGCGCGGTGAGAGCGGCAAGCTGAACGCGGCCATCAGCGTGTTCGGCGCCAGCCCGGCAGACAGCGCGGCGGACGGCAAGCCGACGCAACCCCAGCAGCAGCCAAGCCAGCCTACCCAGCCGACTGGACGGCGGGCGCCGGCCGCCCTGCCCCAGCCGGCCCGGAGCGCGCGGCAGCAAGTCGAATGGGAGGAGTTCTGAAACGCCGGTTCAAGGCTCAGATATTGGTCACCCGATGGCCGGCAGGCGGTTCGAAATCCGCCACTTCCCGCACCAACCCCACCTTCAACGCTTCCACCGCGGTCAGATGCAGATCGGAGTACTCGTGGGTGCGCCAATTCTCCTCGCTCAGCTCGACATGGCTGCGCAGGATTTGCTCGGTGCGCGCATCATCGGCCTGCAAGCCTTCGACGATGATGCGCAGCGCGTCCGGGCGGGCGCCATGCGGCGCGCTGGCGTGCGACTTGTGCACCATGAAGCGCGCGGTTTCGCTGGCATAGCGCTCGGCGCCGGCCAGGAACAGGATCACCGCGATCGACGCCACCGCGCCGGCGTTGTAGGTGACGATCTTGATCGGCAGCTTGCTCAGATAGTTGTACAGGCAAATCCCGTCGCTGACATAGCCGCCATTCGACTGGATCAGGATGTGGGCCGTGCTGATCCGGTCCTCGGTCATATCGGCCACGGCGTCAAACACACGGCGTACCATGTCACTGTTGACGTCGCCAGACAGCGTGAACCACGCATGTCCATCGTAAGTTGTTTGCTCTTGGCTCATGGCTGGGCTCTCGAAATAGTATGATTCATTCTAGCAAATTGTTGCTTTGGTAGCTTTCCGCTGCGTCATTCGTGCGCGACCGGGCAAGATTGACATTCCAGCCCGTCTGGCATATATTCCCGAGTCTTGATCGGGAGAGGGCAATCCAGCATTGCCGCCGAAGGGGCACTACCCAAAAACTCTCAGGCAAAAGGACCGGTCAAGGGGCCACGCGGTGACATCGCATCATTGGCTCAAACTCTGGAGAGAGGTTGCAGCGGCAACCCACCGAAGGGGCGTGCGGAACCATGGTTCCGCTATCTCTCAGGTACCAAGGACAGAGGGGTTTTGGAATCTTTGCTATTCCCGTTAACCTCTTTTCGTTCGGAACGTACCATGACGCTCAAAGCTACCCCACTCAATAACGCACACCGCGCAGCCGGCGCCCGCATGGTCGATTTCGGCGGCTGGGACATGCCGGTCAACTACGGTTCGCAGATCGAAGAGCACCACGCGGTGCGCCAGGACGTCGGCATGTTCGACGTGGCCCACATGTGCGTGGTCGACATCAAGGGCGACAACGCGCGCGCCTTCCTGCGCCACCTGCTGGCCAACAACGTCGACAAGCTGCAGGTATCGGGCAAGGCGCTCTACTCCTGCATGCTGAACCCGCAGGGCTATGTGATCGATGACCTGATCGTCTACTTCATCAACGAGAGCTGGTTCCGCCTGGTGGTCAACGCCGGCACCGCCGAAAAGGACGTGGCGTGGATGCAGCAGCAGGACCAGGCCAGCAACGCCGGTCTGACCATCACCCAGCGCCGTGACGGCGACAACGCGATGGCGCTGATCGCCGTGCAAGGCCCGAACGCGCGCGCCAAGGTGTGGGAAGTGATTCCGGAAGCGAAGGAAGTCACCGCCGAGATCAAGCCGTTCAACGTCGCTTTCGCGCAGAGCGCCGCGTTTGGCGAGGCGATGGTGGCCCGCACCGGCTACACCGGCGAAGACGGTTTTGAAATCGGCGTTTCGGCCGACAAGGCCGAGCAGCTGTGGAACGCGCTGGCCGCCGCCGGCGTCAAACCGGCCGGTCTGGGCGCGCGCGACACGCTGCGCCTGGAAGCCGGCATGAATCTGTACGGCCAGGACATGGACGAAACCGTGAATCCGCTGGACGCCGGCCTGGCCTGGACCATCGACCTGGTGTCCGAGCGTGACTTCATCGGCAAGGCCGCGCTGCAGACCATGGGCCAGAACGCCCAGTTCGTGGGCCTGATCCTGCGCGAAAAAGGCGGCGTGCTGCGCGCGCACCAGAAAGTCATCGTGGCCGGCAGCGATGCCACCGGCGAAATCACCAGCGGCACCTTCAGCCCGACCATGCAGCAGGCGATCGCGCTGGCGCGCGTGCCGATGGGCGTGCAGGTCGGCGACACCGTACAGGTGGAAATCCGCGACAAAAAACTGGCCGCGTCTGTGGTTAAATTGCCGTTCGTACGCAACGGCAAAATCCTGGCCGTTTAATTTAATACACTCACCCCTCTGGAGCACTACAATATGAACATTCCTGCAGACCTGAAGTACACCGAATCCCACGAATGGGTACGCGCTGAAGCCGACGGCACCGTCACTGTGGGCATTACCGAGTACGCGCAGGACGCGCTGGGCGATATCGTTTTCGTCGAACTGCCGAAAGTCGGCGACAGCTACGAAGCCGGCAGCGATGCCGCCGTGGTGGAATCGGTCAAAGCCGCCAGCGACATCTACGCTCCAGTGGCCGGCGAAGTGGTGGCCGTGAATGAAGACGTGGTCAACGCGCCAGAGTCGATCAACGCAGACGCCTACGCCAACTGGCTGTTCAAGATCAAACCGGCCGACGCCGGCGCGATCAACGGCCTGCTGGACGCCGCCGCTTACGGCAAAAACATCGGCGAGTAATCCGCGCCACCAGGCCAGCCCCGCGCTGGCCTTTCTGTATTTCCCTCTCTAGCCCTGACATATCATGACCCGCACCAGCCTGACCCAACTCGAAGCGCGCGACGCCTTCATCGCCCGTCACATCGGCCCGGACGCCGCCGACCAGGAAGCCATGCTGTCGGTACTCGGCTACGCCTCGCGCGCCGCCCTGATCGACGCCATCGTGCCTGCCAATATCCGCAACCAGGCGGCGCTGCCGCTGGGCGCCTACGCGCAACCGATGCCGGAAAACGAAGCGCTGAACAAGCTGAAAAAAATCGCTTCGAAAAACAAGGTGCTCAAGTCGCTGATCGGCCAGGGCTACTACAACACGCTGACGCCGAACGTCGTGCTGCGTAACATCTTTGAAAACCCGGCCTGGTACACCGCCTACACCCCATACCAGCCAGAGATTTCGCAAGGCCGCCTGGAAGCCATCCTGAACTTCCAGCAAACCATCACCGACCTGACCGGCATGGGCATCGCCAACGCGTCGATGCTGGACGAAGGCACCGCCGCCGCCGAAGCGATGACGCTGATCCAGCGCGTCAGCAAATCGAAATCGAATGTGTTCTACGTCGCCGACGACGTGCTGCCGCAAACGCTGGAAGTGGTGCAGACCCGCGCCAAGCCGCTGGAAATCGACGTCAAGGTATTCCACCCGGCCGAACTGGCGGGCATTGGCGAATGCTTCGGCGTGCTGCTGCAATACCCAGGCGTGAACGGCAACGTGCGCGATTACAAAGCCGACGTTGAAACCGTAAAAGCCAAAGGCGCGATGGTGGTTGCCGCCGCCGACCTGCTGGCACTGACCCTGCTGACGCCTCCAGGCGAATGGGGCGCCGACGTGGTGGTCGGTAACTCGCAGCGCTTCGGCGTACCGCTGGGCTTTGGTGGCCCGCACGCCGGCTACATGGCGACCCGCGACGAATTCAAGCGCTCGATGCCAGGCCGTCTGGTCGGCGTCACCATCGACGCCCAGGGCAACAAAGCTTACCGTCTGGCGCTGCAAACCCGCGAACAGCACATCCGCCGCGAAAAAGCCACCTCCAACATCTGCACCGCGCAGGTGCTGCTGGCGGTGATGGCGTCGATGTACGCGGTCTACCACGGCCCGAAAGGCCTGCAGCAGATCGCCCAGCGCGTACACCGTCTGACCGGCGTGCTGGCCTCGAACCTGAAAACGCTGGGGTACACCATCACCAACGACAGCTGGTTCGACACCCTGACCGTGAATGTGAAAAACGCCGAGCAGCTGCATGCATCGGCCCATTCGCACGGCGTCAACCTGCGCGTGATCGACGCCACCCACGTTGGCGTGTCGCTGGACGAAACCACCACCCGCGAAGACATCGCCCTGCTGTGGACCGTGTTCTCGCATCCGGTCGGCGGCCCTGCCCACGGCCCGGACTTCAACACGGTGGAAGCCGCCGTTGCCGAGTCCTTCCCTGCGGCGCTGGCGCGTAGCTCGGCCTACCTGTCGCACCCGGTGTTCAACCGCTATCACTCGGAAACCGAGATGCTGCGCTATCTGCGCTCGCTGGCCGACAAGGATCTGGCGCTGGACCGCACCATGATCCCGCTGGGTTCCTGCACCATGAAGCTGAACGCCACCAGCGAAATGATTCCGGTCACCTGGCCGGAATTCTCGACCATCCACCCGTTCGCGCCGGAAGCGCAAACCGTAGGTTACCGCGAGATGATCGCCTCGCTGGAAGAGATGCTGTGCGCGGTGACCGGCTACGCCGCCATCTCGCTGCAGCCTAACGCCGGCTCGCAGGGCGAATACGCCGGCCTGCTGGTGATCCAGGCTTACCACCAGTCGCGTGGCGAAGGCCACCGCAACATCTGCCTGATTCCATCGTCGGCGCACGGCACCAACCCGGCATCGGCGTCGATGGTCGGCATGCAGGTGGTGGTCACCGCCTGCGACGCCAACGGCAACGTCGACCTGGCCGACCTGAAAGCCAAGGCCGAGCTGCACTCGAAGAACCTGGCCTGCGTGATGGTCACCTACCCTTCGACCCACGGCGTGTTTGAAGAAGGCATCCGCGAGCTGTGCGAAATCATCCACAGCCACGGCGGCCAGGTCTACGTCGACGGCGCCAACATGAATGCACTGGTCGGCGTGGCAGCACCGGGCGCGTTCGGCGGCGACGTCTCGCACCTGAACCTGCACAAGACCTTCTGCATTCCGCACGGCGGTGGCGGCCCAGGCGTCGGCCCGATCGGCGTCGGCGCGCACCTGGCCAAGTTCCTGCCTAACCAGCGTTCGAACGGCTACATCCGCGACAACGCCGGTATCGGCTCGGTGTCGGCAGCGCCGTATGGTTCGGCATCGATCCTGCCAATTTCGTGGATGTACATCGCCATGATGGGCGCCGAAGGCCTGACCGCGGCCACCGAGACCGCGATCCTGAACGCCAACTACATCGCACGTCGCCTGGCGCCGCACTTCCCGGTGCTGTACTCGGGTCACGATGGCCTGGTAGCGCACGAGTGCATTATCGACCTGCGTCCGCTGCAGGATGCCACCGGCATCTCCAACGAAGACGTGGCCAAGCGCCTGATGGACTTCGGCTTCCACGCGCCGACCATGTCGTTCCCGGTACCGGGAACGCTGATGATCGAGCCGACCGAATCGGAATCGAAAGCCGAGATGGACCGCTTCATCGACGCCATGATCGCGATTCGCGGCGAGATCGCCAAAGTGGAAAGCGGCGAGTTCGACAAACTGAACAACCCGCTGAAGTTCGCGCCGCACACCGCCGAGGTGCTGACCGCCGACGTCTGGGATCGCAAGTACTCGCGTGAAGTGGCGGCCTACCCGCTGCCATCGCTGCGCAAGCAGAAGTACTGGCCGCCAGTCGGCCGCGCCGACAACGTCTACGGCGACCGCAACCTGTTCTGCGGCTGCGCGCCGATCAGCGACTACGAATAATCCTCATCCGCTCCCAAAAATCCCGGCCGCGTGTGCCGGGATTTTTTTTGCCTATGTGGCAGTGTGAGATTTAGCGTATTTTTCTGATCGGCAAGATGCTATCCTCACCACCACTTAGCTACTTTATTGTCATCAGCTCCAGCGGAAAGCAGATATGCGAAGAAAAGCAATCGCCCTAGTTCTCGTTTCTATCGCAATCGCCGGGTGCGCGCAACAGCATCGCTATCAAAGATTTGATATCTTTCGCGGCGGCGGTTACCACGAGACAAAAATCGGTTACGACATATACGAAGTGACCTATGAAGGCGGCCATTCCGTTTCGACGACAACGTTAGGTGCGCTAGTAACGTATCGATGCGCGGAGCTAAGTCTAAGCAATGGGTATAAATATTTTGAAGTTCAAAAGGGAACCTTAAAATTACCCGGCTCGTACGCCACTGGGTTTGCTAGCGTCACTAAAACAATACGGATGTACAAGGCAGAGCCGGAAAAACATAGCATCGAGTTCTATAGCGCGGCGAAGGTCATCAGTGATTATCGAGAATCGATTGAAGCTGCTCGATAAACTGTAAATGAGCTCAGTCAAAGCCGTGACACTGCCTGCCCCAGCTGCGCAGTCAACGGTTCCAAGCGTCCAAAGAATGACTCGGCATTGGCTCGCATCCAATGCTCCACATCGATCGCCTGCCAGCGCAGCTGGTAGCCAGCGCTGACGGCGATACATTCAAATAGCACGCGCTGCGCCCTTCCGTTCCCGTCTCGGAAAGGGTGGATTGCGTTGAGTTCGGAGTAAAAGAAAGCTAGCCTGCTGACAAATTCTTTTTGGGGCAGGTGGTTCAAATAGTTTTCTTGAGCCAGTTGGTCAAACAGCTTCTGTGCTGACGATTCGATAAAGTCGCAGTGTGCAAAGCGTGTGCTGCCTTTGCTGATATCGACGGTCCTCACATCGCCCGCCCACTTGTACAGGTCTTGAAATAGGAAGTGGTGGATGTCTTTCAGTATCGCCAGCGAGAAGTAGTTGAACGATGTGGGAACGTATTGTTCTAACCGAAATCGTGTGAACTCGACTTCGGCAGCGCTGAGAGTGTCGTTGTCTGTGATGCCCAGCAAATTGACTAGTACGTTGGAGTCGGGATAGCAGTAGATATCCTGCCCTTCGCCGTATTTATCGGGCATATTTCTCTTTGAGCTCAGCGAGAGTCATTAGTGGCCCCTCCACTACCGCACTCAAACCCTCCAATTTTAGGCTGGCAACGTAGTTTTCATTACGCAGCCGCAAGAACGCTTGCCGCTTCATTTCGTCCGTTAGCGGAGGAGATGAGGCAGGTTGTTCAGCATTTTCTACGCTCTTTCCCTTGCGCATAGCTGGCTCCTGAATAATTGTTCTTATTGTACGCCTCAAAAATTGCTTTGACTTACCGACACCTGTCAGATATTCTTTACACATGAAATCAAAACATCTCACCGGTGATCAGTTATTGGCGGCGTTGTCGGCGCTGTCCAACCCGCACCGGTTGCGGGTGATTGCCGCGCTGGCGGCGGGTGGGCGGAATTACGTCAGCCAGTTGGCCCGTGAGCTGAATATCAGCCGTCCGCTGCTGCATCTGCATTTGCAGAAGCTGCAGGAGGCTGGCCTGGTCAGCAGCCAGATGGAGCTGTCGGATGACGGCAAGGCGCTGAATTATTTCGAGGCGGCGCCGTTTGCCATCACCCTGACGCCGGCGGCGGTCAGCGAAGCCGTCGCCACCCTGACCCATAACCCTGACAAATAGAGGCATCCATGTCCGCACCGATTTATCTGCTTACCATCTTCATGCCACTGGCGACCATCATCCTGATCTTCGGCATGCGCTTTCTGGTCGCCATTAAAAAGGCCAAGCTGCAGGCCGAGGGCGAGGAAAGCTATCGCCGCATCGCGGAGCGCGCGGTGGCCGCGCAGGAGCAAACCGCCGCCGCGTTGGCAGACCTGCAGACTCGCATCGTCGCCATTGAAAAAGTACTGAAGGAAGTCGAATAAACCTCAACCTGACGGGAGCATCGCCATGCCACACGTATCGCTGTTTCGCCTGTATGCACTAAGAGCTGTGTATCTGATTATCGCGCTGGGACTGGCGCTGGTGGTGTGGCCTGGCGTGCTGCATCACGCCGAGCCATGGGGACTGTCGCAGGGTGTGGTCAAGTGCATGCTAGCCGCTTTCAGCCTGCTGTGCGTGGTCGGCATCCGCTACCCGCTGCAAATGCTGCCGGTGCTGTTCTGGGAAATGAGCTGGAAAACCCTGTGGCTGCTGCTGGTCGCACTGCCGGCCTGGCAAAGCGGCACCATGGACGACAGCATCGTCGGCACCGCTTTTGAATGCGCGGTCGCCATCATCATCCCGCTGGCGATGCCGTGGCGCTATGTGGTCGACCACTACATCCGCAAAACCGGTGACCGCTGGCGCGCGGCGGCCGCCTAACTGCGCACCGACGCCAGCCGCAGGCGGACGATGCGCGCACTGCCGGCCGGACGGTTGCTGTCCGGCGCCGGCGGTTCGATGCCCTCGTCCAGCTTGAAGATCGCCACCGCTTCCGACAGATAGACCGCTTGCCGCTGCAGCGTGCTGGCTGCCGCTGCCGCCTGCTGCACCAGCGCCAGGTTCTGCTGCGTGACCTGGTCCATGTCGACAATCGCCTGCTGCATACCCAGCACACCCTGCGCCTGCTGCCCCGCAGCGTGGTCGATGTGGTGGATGATGTCGCTCATCTGCCGCACCGTCTCGACGATTTCGGCCATGCTGCTGCCGGCATCCTCCACCGTGCGGGTGCCGCTGTCGATGTCGGCCACCGACTCCGCGATCAGGGTTTTGATTTCCAGCGCGGCCGAGGCGGAACGCTGCGCCAGAATACGCACTTCGCCCGCCACCACCGCGAAGCCCTGCCCATGCTCACCGGCGCGCGCCGCTTCCACGGCGGCGCTCAGCGCCAGCATATGGGTCTGCACCGCCAGCCCATCGATCACACCGACGATTTCCACCACCCGCCGCGAACTGCCGCGTATCGACGCCATCGTCACCACCAGCCGCTGCACCACGCTGCCGCCGCGCGCAGCGAAGCTGTTGGCACACTGCGCCAGTTGGCCGGCCACTTCGGCGTGGGATGACGCCTGCGCCACCTGCTCGCCCAACTGCCGCATGGCGCCGCCGGCTTCTTCCAGCGTCCCGGCCTGCTTGCGCGTGCCGCGCGACAGCACCGTATTCCCTTGAGCGATATCGCGCGAAGCGCGGTCGATCGACTGCGCCGCGGCCAGAATGGTTTTCAGCGTGGTGTTCAGGTTGCGGATGCTGGTGTCCAGCGCGCGCGAGGTTTCCGCGATTTCGTCCTTGCCATATACGCGCTGGCGCACCGTCAGATTACCTTCCGCCAGATCGACCGCCGCCGCGCCGATTTCGCGCACCTCTTTCAACATCGCGTTACGCACCGCCATGGTGACCAGCAGCGACAATGCGATCGACAGCGCCACCACGATCGGCATCCAGGTCGATAGCACGCTGAAGTCATTCTCGGCATCGGCATAGGCGCGCTCGCTGAGCGACTGCTCCAGCCGCGATAGCTCCTCCAGCCGCTGCGCCACCACATCAAACGCGCGTTCGGCCTTGGACATGGCGTTGGCGGCCATCGACTGGTCGACCATCGCCAGTTCAATCACGTCTTCCATCGCTTTGACGTACTGCGCATGGGCCGCCTGCGACTGCACCACAAAGCGCCGCTCCGCTGGATCGGACTGGGTGGCCATCTCCAGCTGCGCGAACTGGCGGTCCAGCGCGGCGTGGCGCAGATGCAGGTCGCGTACCAGCGCGTCCACGCGCGGCGCCGAGAAACTGGCGCTGATCCAGGTCAGCAACTGGTAGATTTCGGTATGCGCCTTGTGCGCGTTGGCCACCAGGTCGGCCGCCGCCTTCAGCCGCACGGCGCGCTGCTGCACCATGTTGTCGAGCGACTGATTCTGCCGCAGCAGCCCGAGATAAGCCCCCGCCGACAGCACAATCAGCAGGATCAGCACCATCCCGGGCGCCAGCAGCAGCTTGGGCCCTATCCGCAGTTTGCTGAGCATGGTCTGCACGGCGCGTCAGTGCTTGTAAATGCCGGCTTCCAGCGCCACGTCGTCCACCCGCAGCACGTAGGTGCGCTTGGCTTCGACCTTGCCGGTCTCCGGATTGCGGAATTTGTAATCGACCCAGCCACGTCCGGCACCCCTGGCCAGCGCCAGCATCTCCTGGCGGAACAGCTTGCCGTCGGCATCCGGCACGTCCAGCAGGTTCTTGCCGATCAGCGCGGTGGTCGGATGAGCGATGGTGATGCCTTTCAGGTCGCGCATCGCCAGATACAGCGCACCCTGGTTGAACTCCGGATCCTTGCTATTGATGCGGACGATCATCTCGGCCTTGCCGTGCTGGCGCACGAACTGCGCGCCCTTCTCGGCCAGCGCCACGGCGTCTTTCTCGTTGGGCGCGGCCTGCGCCACACAGCACCCGCACAATGCCAACACGATCAAGCCACGCATGATTTTTCCTCAGCAGGTAAGATGCTGTAATCTACGCTGGCCATCGCGACCTACTATTGCGCTTGGTCAATTAGCACAAAGTAACAACAGGAGCATTATGAAAGTTGCGACCAAGGCGGTCTTGCTGTCGGCATTGATTTTTCCCGGACTGGGCCACCTGGTACTGCGTCCCCGCCGCGCCGGGCGCGGGCTGGTGTTTCTGTTGCCGGCGGCGGTGGCCGTGCTGTATCTGCTGCGCAGCGTGATGCAGATTTCAGATCAGCTGATGAACGAGCTGAACAACGGCACGCTGGCCTTCGATCCCACCGCCATCATCGCCCGCACCGACGCCGTCAGCGCGGCCGATCCGCTGTTGAACTGGATTTCGGTGGTGTTGTTCGTGTGCTGGATCGGCGCCGTGGTCGATGTGTTGTGGCTGAGCCGCCGCGTACAGCCATAAGCGGCGTAGAATTAGCGTTCCAATAACAACGGGGGACGCCATGAAACTACGCAGTGTTGTTCTGATTGCCGTACTCGCCGCCGGCACGGCGCTGGCGCAAACGCCGGGCATCCGCCGCAGCGTGATCCAGAAAGCCGACCTGTCCGCGCCCGGCCGCGAAGCCGTGGTCGCCAAGGTCGAGCTGGATGCCGGCGCCACCGCCGGCCGTCACTCCCATCCCGGCGAGGAAATCGGCTATGTGCTGGAGGGCGAAGGCGACCTGTTGATTTACGGCGAAGATCCGCGCCATCTGGAGGTTGGCGACTCCTACATCATCCCGGCCGGCACTGTTCATGATGCTATCAATACCGGTAAGAGCACCATGCGGCTGGTGTCGGTGTTTGTGGTCGAAAAAGGCAAGCCGATGGCGACGCCGGCCAAATAGATCTGTCATCACAGTTTCATCTGACGGCGCTAGAGTGGGCGGCGCCATCAACAATGACGATCCGATGATCCTGCCGAAATTCCCCCGCGCGGCCTGCGCCTGCCTGCTGGTGTGTGCCGCCGCTCCCGCCCTCGCCGGCCGGCCGATGACGGTGGAAGACGCCGCGATTGTCGATCCTGGCCAGTGCCAGCTGGAGACCTACGCTCAACACGCGCCAGACTCCAACCTCAACGAATATTGGGCCACGCCCGCCTGTAATGTCGGCGGCAACTGGGAGCTGGCGGCCGGCGCGGCCTGGATGGAAGATCAAATTCGCACCACCCACTACGGCAGACTGCAGGCCAAGACCGTGTTCAAGCCCTTATTGGCCGGCGGCTGGGGCATCGGCCTGGTACTGGCCGATCAGTTCCGCGCCGGCCGCGGGCTGAATGGCGATCTATCGGCCAATGTGCCGCTCAGCTTCTCGCTGCGCGACGACAGTGTGCTGCTGCATCTGAACGCTGGCTTGCAGCGCACCCGCGCCATGCGCCGCATCGACGCCAGCTGGGGCATCGGCGCGGAATTCAAACTCAACGAGCGCCATTCGCTGACGGCGGAAGCCTACGGCCAGCAGCGCTATGGCGCGCGTTACCAGTTCGGCTATGCCCACGCGCTGATCCCCGATCATCTGCAGATCGACGCCACCTGGGGGCAACGTCTGGCGCGCGCCGGCAAGGAGCCGGTGCTCACGCTGGGACTGGTGCTACAGAACTAAGCGCCCGGCCGGCAGCACCGGCGGCCGCGTCATTATCCGCTGCCAGCGCCAGCGCAGGCTGATCAGCGACGCCAGGCCGATCACGCTGCCCAGCGAAAACAGCAGCCCTTCCGGTAAATGACGGGTAATTGCTATCAACATCACATACACAAACATGACCAACCCGGGCAAAAACACCGTGTACCAGCTGCCGCTTTGCGTTTTCATGCTGGCGTAATCGCGCAGCACCAGCGCTGTGAACGGCAACATCAGCATCGACAGCAGATAAGCCGAACCCTGCAACTGGAACTTACCCGATATCACAAAGTCGATAGTCACTACGCCCAATGAACCGAACAGCCACAGGCGTAGGCAGCGAGTCAGCAGCGTGCGCATCAATACGCGATTGAACTGGCCAGTCGGCGGCGCGCCAGGCGTCAACCGGTACAAAGCCTGCTCCTTGACGTAGCGCTGGGCGGAGAGCGCGACCGCGTTGGCGTAGGACAGCGTGCTCACCATGAGTACGCATTGCATGGTAATTCCCCATATATGCTGCACTATGGGGGCCTTGCTCCAGCTTAGCCATTGCGCCAGCGCGACCATCGCCGCGCAGGTGAGCAGCAAAGACAGCATCGCGTTGCCATCGTGCGCCGCCGGACCCAGCGTGTGTACCAGCTGACGACCTTGATTCGCACCCTTGCGGCTGTCGGCGCGCAAAGTGGCGTAATACGGTTCGCGCATCCAGGCCAGCCAGCGGATGCCGGCCGCAGGTTCGACATTGTTCAACTGCCCCTGCTTCGCAGCCCGCCGGCGCCCTATGCAGCGTTGCCACGCCCAATGCGCATCGCCTCCCTTGGGGAAGCACACCTGCACCCCTTTGGCGCCCAGCAACAATAGGACAATGCCCCCCAGAGATACCAGCAATGGTTCGCCCACGAAGGTGGCCGCCGACTCCAGCAGCTCCCACGGCTGGCTGCCGAGCCCCATATTGGCAAGGACCAGCACTGACGGCAGCAAATTGAGCCCCACATAACGATTGGCAAACAGGATAAAGACGGCAAGCCCGGCGCCAGCAACCAGAACGTAGCCGGGCAAGCCAATCAGCAGCCATCCCAACGCCGCCGACGCCAGCGTGCAGCCAGCAAACAGCACGGCAGTGAGACGCATCAATGCGACGCGCAGGCCAGGCACCAGCACCGCATTCGATGGCAAGTTTTGCTGGATCGCACTTTTCAGGAAGGCACCACACCACAGATAGCCGAGCGCGCAGATCAGTAGCAAGAACATCAACTTGCCGATCTCCGGTTTGCTGCTGTGGTAAGTAGCGAACAGGATCCCCGCCGCAGCCAGCACCATGAAGCCGCTCATCAACTTCATCGAACGGGCGCTGGTATGGTTTTGCAGCACCTGAAATAGCAACCTCGTGTCGATCAGATTCATTTGGTCACCTCAAGGAACAGATCTTCCAGGCTGAGATTTCGGCCTTCCAGCAATTCGTCCAACTCGCCATGCAGCACGATCTTGCCTCCTTGCAAGAAGGCCACGTCCAGCGCCACCCGCTCCAGATCGGACAGAATGTGGGTGGAAAACACCACCGTGGTGCCACGCTCGATCACATCATCGATCAACTCTTTAAGGAAATCGCGGCGGCCGGCCGGGTCCAGGCTGGCGACCGGCTCATCCAGCACCAGCAGCTGCGGGTCATGCGCCAACGCGCGAATGATGGACAGGCGCTGCTGTTCGCCGCCGGAAAGCTTGCTGATTTGCTTACTCGCCGACACACCGGCCAGTCCCCAGCGCTGCATCAGGCCGTCAACCTTGGCTTGGTTCCAGCGCGGATACAGCGCCTTGAAATAATCCAGAACTTGCAAAGGTGTCATCCACTCAAACAGCTCTGATTTTTGCGGCACATAGCCGATGCGGGCGCGGGTGTCGTCATCCAATGCCGTCACCGGCTGGCCGAACAAGCGGCTGTGGCCGCTATCGGTTTCGCGCAAGCCGAGCAGGGATTCGATTAATGTCGATTTACCGGCGCCATTACGACCGAGCAAACCAATCACCTTGCCGGACTCTATATTCCAATTCACCCCCTGTAATACCTGCTGATTACCAAAGGATTTATGCAGATTCGCAACTTCAACGACTAAAGGCTTCATTTGCTTTCTCCAAGAATTTTTTTAAACAGAAGCACAACCGTTTCGGGGTCCAATCCCAGCTGGCGGGCCTCGGTCGCGGCCCTTTCCAGCGTTGGAATAATTAAATGTTCTTTTTCCTGCGTTGATTGCGTCTGCGCGACCAGCATGCCAACGCCACGGGCGCGGGTTAATAAACCCTCGGTTTCCATCATGTTATAAGCTTTGGAAACCGTCATAGGATTCACTGCCAATGTGGTCGCCACATCGCGCACCGACGGCAATATATCGCCGGGATTTAACACAGCGGCGGCAATCAAACGGCGGACCTGCTCGATCAATTGCCGATAAATCGGATCGGACGAGCCGGTCGTGATGGAAAACAGTGATGCGGTGTGGGCAGCCATGGCAACCGTATATGTGTATTAGTTGATTAATACAGTAGACAAAACTAGCGGCGCTGTCAAGCGAAATGACGAGTGACGCCAGAAACTGGCGACAACGCGCCAAGAGTTGGCATAAAAAAGGGCATTTTCGGTGGCCTGGCGTACGCCGACACCGTCCAGATCGGTTTAAACTATTGGAATGCGTATCGCAACTTACAACGTCAATGGCATCGGCAGCCGGCTGCCCGCCCTACTCCAGTGGTTGGATGAGACCCAGCCGGATGTCGTCTGCCTGCAGGAATTAAAAGCCCTACAAGAGAAATTTCCCGAAGCCGCGATTAAAGACGCCGGTTATGGCGCCATCTGGCATGGGCAAAAAAGCTGGAATGGCGTAGCGATATTAGCGCGCGGGCAGACACCGATCGAAACCGGACGCGGCTTACCTGGCGATCCCGAAGATAATCAAAGCCGTTATATCGAAGCGATGGTCAATGGCATATTAATTGGTGGCTTATATCTACCAAACGGCAATCCAGCCCCAGGCCCAAAATTCGATTACAAGCTGAAATGGCTGGAACGATTTATTCTGCATGCGGAGAAATTAATCGACAGCGGCGCGGCAGCGGTACTGGCCGGCGACTACAACATTATTCCCACCGAAAAAGACGTATATAAGCCTGAACGCTGGGTGGATGACGCCCTATTCCGTCCCGAAGTACGCGTCGCCTATCAAACCTTGTTGAATCAGGGCTGGTGCGACGCCCTGCGCAGCAAGCATCCGGACGAAACCATCTATACCTTCTGGGATTATTTCCGTAATGCTTACGGACGTGATGCCGGGCTGCGGATCGACCACTTGCTAATCAGCCCCAGCCTGACGCCGGCACTGAAAGCGGCCGAAGTCGACCGTGCCGTACGCGGCCGCGAAAAACCCAGCGACCACGCACCAGTCTGGATCGAACTGAACTTATAAAAACCCGGGGTCAGGTCCATCATTTCTACACGGGCTGGTCCGTTGCGGACGCAACGGCCCAGCTCGTGTAGAAATGATGGACCTGACCCCGGAGTTGTTACAGCTTGGCGGAGTGTTCGCGGGTGGCGTGGAATTGCAGTTTCGGCCAGCGTTCCTGCGTCAGGCGCAGGTTGACGCCGCTTGTTGCCAGATAGGCCATGTTGCCGGCAGCGTCGTAGGCGACGTTGTGGCCCAGCGCGTCTTCGAAGTCGGACAGCGCTTTCTTGTCGTCGCTCGATACCCAACGCGCGCTGCTGATGCTGGTGCTTTCAAACACGGCGTCGACACCGTATTCGTTCATCAGTCGGCTCGCTACCACTTCAAACTGCAGCACGCCGACCGCGCCCAAGACCAGTTCGCCGCCTTGTACCGGTTTAAAGACCTGCACCGCGCCCTCTTCGCCCAGCTGCTGCAGACCTTTGTGCAGCTGCTTGATTTTCAGCGGGTTACGGATGCGTACCTGGCGGAAGAAGTCCGGCGCGAAGAATGGGATGCCGGTGAAAGTCAGCATTTCGCCCTCGGAGAAGGAGTCACCAATCTGCATGTTGCCGTGGTTCGGCAGGCCGATAATGTCGCCGGCGTACGCTTCTTCCACCTGTTCGCGGGTCGAGGCCATGAAGGTCACGACCGACGACACTTTGATTTCGCGCCCCAGACGCAGGTGCTTCACTTTCATGCCACGCTCGAATTTGCCCGAGCAAACGCGCAGGAAGGCGATGCGGTCACGGTGCGCCGGGTCCATATTGGCCTGGATTTTGAACACGAAGCCGGAGAATGGCAGTTCTTTCGGATCGACCGCGCGCACGGTGGCGTCGCGCTCGCGCGGCGCCGGCGCCCAGTCGACCAACGCCGACAGAATCTCGCGCACGCCGAAGTTGTTGATGGCGGAGCCGAAGAAGACCGGGGTTTGCACGCCGGCCAGGAATTGCTCCAGGTCGAACGGGTTGGAGGCGCCGTTGACCAGCTCCACTTCCATCCGCAACTGATCCATCTCCAGCGGGAACATTTCCTGCAGGCGTGGATTGTCGATGCCTTCGATCAGTTCGAACGCGCCGTCAGCCTTCTCTTCACCAGCCTTGAACAGCATGATGGTGTCGTTCAACAGGTGGTACACGCCGCGGAAGTTCTTGCCCATGCCGATCGGCCAGGTCACCGGCGCGCATTGGATTTTCAGCACCGATTCCAGCTCGTCCAGCAGTTCCAGCGGATCGCGGGTTTCGCGGTCCATTTTGTTCATGAAGGTGACGATCGGCGTATTCCGCATGCGGCACACGTCCAGCAGTTTGATGGTCTGCGCTTCCACGCCCTTGGCGGCGTCAATCACCATCAGCGCCGAGTCGACGGCGGTCAGCACGCGGTAAGTGTCTTCGGAAAAGTCCTGGTGGCCCGGGGTGTCCAGCAGGTTGACCACGTGGTCGCGGAATTCGAACTGCATCACCGACGAGGCCACCGAGATGCCGCGCTGCTTCTCAATCTCCATCCAGTCGGAGGTGGCGTGACGGCCCGATTTACGGGCCTTCACGGTGCCCGCCATCTGGATCGCGCCCGAGAACAGCAGCAGCTTTTCGGTCAGCGTGGTTTTACCCGCATCCGGGTGGGAGATGATGC
The DNA here is from genome assembly GCF_009674535.1 of Duganella guangzhouensis. Taxonomy (GTDB): domain Bacteria; phylum Pseudomonadota; class Gammaproteobacteria; order Burkholderiales; family Burkholderiaceae_D; genus Rugamonas; species Rugamonas guangzhouensis. The sequence goes on along the minus strand of NZ_WKJK01000005.1, from coordinate 397,665 downwards.
CGAAGGTGCGGCGACGCTGCACTTCGCGCTCGATCAGCGCCGGCGTTTTATTGCTGCCGACCGACGTGCTGTCGTCCAGGTTGGCGTCGTTACTGTCGGGAGTTACGTTTTCGTTATCGTTGACCATGTGTGAGCGATCTGAGGCGGTTCTGCAAAACCCTCGATTATACCGGCAGTTAGCCGCCCCGTCGCCTTTATTGCCCTTTGATTCGACGCCAACCGACCCGGTGTGCCTCGGCCGTGTCGAGTTCCTTGGTTTTGCTGGTGGTATTGGTACCGTCGGCAAAGGTGGTAATCAGCTTCAGCTGGCCGCTCGGCAGCCTTACGATGATGAAGCCGACCGCCGCCGAGGTGCTGGACAGCGTGGTGCCAGCCGGGTCGCCATTGACGCCCTGCCCGGTACACACGTCCACCTGATACAGATTACTGGTGCCGCCCACCGAGCAGGCCGACGACGAGCTCGGAATATTGGTGACCACGTTGACCACGCCGCTGACAATCTGCGGATCCAGGTTCATGCGCTCCCCAGCGTTCAGGTTCCAGTTGAAGTACCAGCCGTTTTTCTGCGTCAGGTCGACGTTGTTGCTGGTCACGGCATAGGTCACAGTGTTGCTGGACGACCCCTGCACGCTCAGCACCTGCTGCACCAACGTCGAGTTCGGGACGGTGCCAACCGCAGTGCCACTGTCCTTGATGGCATACAGGCTCTGCACGTCGGTGTTGGTGGTGTCCGGCACGTCCAGCAGCCGGCCGGTGCCAAACAACACCACCCGCTGCGCCTTGACCGAGGTGGTCGTGAGGCCGGTCGAGCTATCGGTGCTGGTCACGGTCACGCCGCAATTGGTCACGTCCGGCCGGGTGGTGATCGGCTTGGTGCTGCCGGCGTTGGCCATCAGCAAGGAGGTGATACTGCCGCTGCTGCTGGTCAGGTCGAAGCGCCACATCTGACCCTGGTTGTCGCCGCCGTAGATATAGGTCACGGTCGGGTCGGTCAGCGGATCGTCGCTGATGGCGGTAATCTTGGCCAGGCCGGATGGCGTGGTGGTGTCGCCGGCAGTGGTGACGCGCGCCAGCACATTGCCGGTCGCCACCTCGACCACGTACAGCGTGCCGACACCGGTACCGGCCGCCACACCGTCGGTACCCGACACGTTGTTATAGCCCGAGGTCAGGAACACCACCCACTTGCCCTGCCATTTGCCGAACTGCGGATTGCCGAAGCTGAGCCCCATGTTGGGCTCGTTGTGCTGGGTGCAGACGGTGGCGTCGGCGCAGATCTCCCACAGGATTTTGGGCGCGGCCGGATCGGTCACGTCCAGCGCGTAATAGCCGCGGCCGCCGGCGTTGAGGCCGCCCACCAGCACGGTGCGCCAGCCGCTGCTCAACTTGACGTCGGCGGTTTCCGGCGAACCATCGGCGGTGAAGATGTGGTTGGTGCCGTAAGTGGTGCTGGCCAGCGCCGGCAGCTTGCTCATGACGATGCGCGGCACATACGCCCAACGCTCGGTGCCGTCGGCAACGTTGAAGGCGTGCAGCATGCCGTCATTGGCCGCCACGTAGACGGTGCCGGAACGGGTGGCGTACGTGGCCTTGAAGGTGGCGTAGTCGGTGTCCGGGTAGCTGTTGCGCGGCTCGCGCACATAGGCCGGCTTGGACGAGGCGATGTCCCCCACCACAATCGGCACCACGTTGCCGGAACTGTCGGTGGTGGTGGTGAAGGCGCGGAACAGGTTGTCGTCGGCATAGGTCTGGTTGCCGCGCAGCCAGTTCACCATGTTGGCGCCGGTGTTGACGGTGACCTTGTCGGCGGCCGACAGCAGCGTGCATTGCGACAGTACGCTGCACTTGTTCTTGAACCAGTTCTGCGCCGTGGTATCCATGGCGTCGTACAGGAAGTTGATCGGATCGCTGTTCGGCAACTGGTCCGGCTTCATCATCAGGATCTTGCGCTGGTCGGTGACGGTGCTGGAGCCGGCTTTCTTGCCGACCGTGGTGCTGGTGCTCCACAGCGCCGTGTTGATGACGTCACCGGTGGTGGTGTCGATCTTGCGGTCGGTCAGCTCGCCGTACCAGCGTACGGTGGTAAAGGTGGCCGAGAAGATGTCGTTGTCGGTCAGCGTGATGTTCGGCGTCGAGGTCGCCGCCGCAGCCGCCGAGCCGGTGCGCACCTGCATATTCGACAGCGCTTCGCTGAGGCCGTTCACCACCTCTTTCGGGTTCTGTGCGCTGAAATATTTGCCGTGGCCGTTGATGGCGGCGTGCCACAGATCGTCCACCCGTTCCTGCACCGTGCTGGCGGTGTTGGTCACGTCCGGGTCCGGCCACACATAGGCGCCGCCGCCGTTCCACGAGCAGCCGGTGGTGGCCTGGGTAATCAGATTGTAGAAGTCGCCGCCCGACTTGGGCGCGGTATCGTAATTGGCTTCATAGGTCATCACCCCGTCCACGCCCAGCCCCAGCGTGTAGGTATTCATGTGCAGGTGGGTGTTTTCGCCGCTGGCGGCCGGCACTGAGCCGGGCTTGGTCATATCCGGCTCCAGCGTTGGCCGCAGCGATATGGTGGTGGTGCTGGAACCGCCGTTATACCAGTGCAGCGCCACGTCCGAAATCGATGGCTGGCTCTGCGAGCGGGTGTCGACGCAGCCGGAAGCATAGGTACAGAAGCGGGCCGCGTTTTCGACGTTGTCATTGTTGACCACGTTGGAGGTGCTGCTGCCGTTCCAGTAACCGTCGGTGGTCAGGATCATGAAGTTGGGCTGGCACGGGTACTGCACCACTTCCTGGCCGGCGGCATAGTTGTATGGCGACAGGTTGGCAAACATGCGGCCGACGTTGTCCATCGCGGTGCGGATCGGGGTCGAACCGGAGGTGGTGGTGGCGTACAACGTGCTGTACCAGCTGGTGCGCGCGCTACCGGTGAAATCAGCTGGTTTCAGGTCCATCGGGCTGCTGGCGCCGGCGTTGGACAGTTTGACGTAACCAACTTTGTAGTTCGCGGTCAGCGGCGAGAACGCGATGCCGACCGAAGTCTTCATCATTTGCAGCCGGCTCTTGTAGTAGACGTACCAGTTGGCGAAGTTGGTCATCTCTTCGGCATAGGTGCAGGTGGTGCCGGCGCAATCGGTGCGGTCGGTGCCTTTGGTATAGGTCTGGCCGCTGACGATATTCACCCGCACGAACGGATTCGGCGCGGCCGAGCCGGCCGCGATGGCGGCGGTGGTGATCGGGATCGAGTCCATCACGGCGGCGGTGGTGGTGTAGGTCAGCGAGCCGGCGTTGCTGATGGTGCCGATGGTCAGCGCGCCGGTATTGGTCAGCGCGCCACTGTCGACCACGCACACGCTGGCGGCGGTCAGGCCGGTGATGCCGCACGTGGTATTGGTGCCCAGATAGGCCTTGTAGGTGCCGCTGGTGCCGATCTGGTTGCTAAACGTGGTGGCCACCGCCGTCGCGCTCTGGCTTTTACCCAGCGACAGGTTGCTGCTGAACAGATTGGTGGAGTTGTACTTGCTGGCGCCCATCGTGGCCGAGGTCGAGCTCGACGTGGTGCCGCTGAAGGTCACATAAGCCGGCGCGATGCGCGACTGGGTGGTGGTCACGGTAAAACCCCAGCCCGAACGCGAGCTGTCGGTGACGATATTGCAGTTGGTCAGGCTCTTGGTGCCGGTACAGGTGACCGGCACCACCGCCACCACGTTCTCCGCCGTCAGCGTAATGCCGAACACGCTGCAGGCCGGCACCGTGCTCTGGCCGGTCGGCGTCTTGACGCAGGCGTAGTACTGGTTGGTGGTGCTGCGGGCGATGATGCTGGCGGCCACCGTGCTGGCCATGGTCTGCTGCTTGAGCGCGGTGTTGGTGCCAGTGCTGGCCGTCATGGTGCCGTTGCTGATGGTGACGTTGCTGCTGGACTCGGCCACCACGATGGTGGAAATGGCCAGCGAATTGGCGCCGGCCGAAGCGCCGATCGCAATCGTGCCATACGAGGCCACCGCGCCGGCCGGCTGCGAATAGCTTGGATAGATGTAGCTGCCCACCCGCTTGCCCTGGCACTGGGTCAGCAGCTTGTCGCTGCACCAGCGCACCTTGACCGCCACCGGATAGCCGGTCGGCGCCGATGCGCCGATGGTGGTGGACTTGCAGGTCTTCATGGTGTCGTCGGTGCAGTATTGGCCGACGCCGATGGTGTAATAGTAAGGCGCGGTGGTGATGGCCACCGCCGTTTTATAGGTCGCGTCCGGATACGAGTAAGTCGCGCTGTTGAACTGGCACACTCCACTGCTGCTACTGGTGCACCATTTCAAATCCGGAAAGCCGGACACCAGATTGATATTGGAGGTGCCGGTATTGCTGTACAGGTCGGCCAGGCGGGCGCCGAAGCCATCGTTGCTGACCACGGTCCAGTTGGTGGTGTTGGCGGCGGTCTGCTCCGGATAATAGCTGCCGTCGGCCTTGATCGGCACCTGGTAGTGAATGGCCGGGTTGTAGTACTGCTTGTTGAAGTCCGGGCTCATGAACGGCGGATGGCCGACGTTACACGCCATCACGCCGGCCGCCAGCGAGACGTTGCTGCGGCACAGGCTGTCATTGACATAGTCCGGCGTGTAAGTCTGGTCCATCGAGCCGGAGTTATCGAACAGCAGCATCAAATTCGGCTTGACGGTGCCGGTGCCGGTGATGTTCAGCAGCGGCACCTGGGCGATCTGCGTGGTGGCGGCGTGCGCCTGCAAGATTGCCAGCAGGGCCAGAATGGAAAGTAGCTTTTTCATGATGTCGTTCCTGTCTGGCCTCACGGCCCCTTCATGATGACGGCCTGCGTCACCACATTGCCGCCGCGCGGGCCGAACACGCGCGCGGTTACCACGTAATGAATCTGCGCCGCGCTGGCCAGATTGGAGGCATCCACTTTCAGGGTTTCGCCCAGCGCGCGCGGACCGGTGGTGCCGGGACGCGGCGCCGTGGTCTGGCATTTGTTGGGCAAAACGTCGTAGGCGCCGGTGAAGTTGCACATGCGGTGGATCACGTATTCGACGCGGTTGCCGTCGCTGTCGACCGGCAGCGTGATCGAACCGGTCCAGAAATTGGCGTTGGCGACGGTCCAGGTCTGCGGCAGCGTGGCGACATAGCCGGCGGCCGCCTGGTTGACCAGCAGGTCGTTATTGTTGCTGACCGTGCGCAGATAGGTGAAGCCGGCATGCAGGCCAGCGTCGGCGGCCTTGGTCATGGCGGCGTCGTAGGCCAGATTGGTGGCGGTCAGCGTGGTCGAGGTGCTGGAACGCAGCAGGTAAATGCTGCTGACCATCATCACTGTCAGCATGATCAGCATGATGGGCAAGGCGATGCCGCGCTGGCGGCGGTGGGATAGCTTACTCATTTAGCTTACTCATGGCCGGTACTGGGAATTAAGAATGGGCACGATGGTCTCGAACACCCGGTAGGTGTAGCACTTCCAGTCGACGGTATCACCGCTGACGGCCACGTTGACCTGCTGCGGCACCGCCGTCACGCCGGACGGCACGTTGGTGCTGAACACGGTCGGCATCACGGTGGTGGCGGTGCAGCTGGCGCCGGGCGCCGGCTTTTGTACGGTCTTGCTGCGCGCCACCACGGCGATCCGCACGGCGGCGATGCGCTGGTAGTCGCCCAGGCCGCCACTGCTGCCGTCACTGTCGGCATCGATCATGCTGGCGCTCCAGGCACCGAGCTGCATGCCGCCGTTGGCGGTGGCGACCAGCGACGTGCCGTTGCCGGACGGGTTGGGATCGTAGTCGGTCAGCACGCGCGTATCGAAACCGTATTGCGCCTTGATCGAGACGATGTTGTCGGCCACCGACACGCCGGCCTGTTCCGCTCCGGTAAGGTCGGTGGCGCGCAGCAGCAGCACGCCGTTGCTGACCGACCAGGTGTGGAAATGCAGTTGGTCTGGCTGGCCCAGGTTGTACATGAAGGTGACGCTCTTGGCATAGGCCTGCGTCATGCTGGCGGCCGGGTTGTAGCGGTAGTCGCTGCCGGATTGCAGCAGTATCTCGGCATCATGCATGCTGGCCGGATTGAAGCCCGCCATCTGCACCACGGTGCACGGCCGGTCCGGTGACTGCGGCGCCACCACCAGCACATCGCCGCTGTTGTAGCCGTACGGCGAACCGACAGCGCCGACGATGTAGGATTCGCCGTTATAGTCACCGTTCATCAGCACCGAGCCGACGCCGGCGTTGGAGCTACCGCTGTTGAACGAGATCACATCCGGATTGGCGCCATTCGACTGGATCACCACCGCCGCCAGCGGCGTGATGTTGACGCCATCGCGCTTGGCGGTCAGCAGCTGATAGCCGCGCTGGTCGCTGAAGGTGGTGGCGCAGCCGGCCACGGTGCGGTCGTTCAGCCCCCAGCCGGCGATGCTGGCGTCGCCGCTCAGCTGGAACATCGCCAGCATGCCGTTCTGCATCGAGTCGGAGCCGCCGATGGCGGATTCCTTGTTGGTCTCGCCGCGCACCACCAGCCGGGTCGCGAACAGCAGCGCCAGCAGGCCGATCACCACACTGACCATCAATTCCACCAGCGAGAAGCCGCCCATGCGGCGCTTGAATAAGGTGTTCATGTCAGCGCGCGATGTAGGAAGTGAGACGGTGGGTGTTCATATCGGTGTTGGCCTTGCGCTGCCAGCGTATCAAAATCACCACCTGATAGCGGTTTTGCGCCTGCTGGTCGGTCACCGTCACGGTCAGGATCGCGCCGGGAATATTGGTCTGGGTTTCCTTGACCCAGGCTTTGAGCTGGTCGTTGGGCGTGCCGTTTGAGGCGAGTTGATACAGCAAAATGTTAGGCAAGTCGGTGCTGATCACACCGATCAGCTTGTCGGCGGCCAGCGTAGCCTCGGCGCGCATGCCGGCGTCCGACAGCGCCGAGTAGGCGCGCGCCTGCAGGCCGACCGTGCCCAGCAGGCCAATACCGAGGATGACGATGGCCAGCATCGCCTCCAGCAGCGCGATACCGCCCTGGCGGCGGCGACGGTTAAGCATGGGTTTCATGGTGGGCAGGCTCGGTTGTCGGTGCTGGGCAGCGTTGGATTGCACTTGGCGACCAGGCCGGCCAACGTGATGTTGAGCGCCACCACCGGCACTTCGGCGGCATATTTGGCGGCCGGGTCCAGCCGCAGCTGGGTCAGCCGTTCGTCATAGGTGGTGTTGACCCAGCCCAGCGCGGTGTAATAGATCGCCGAGCTGCCGGACGGCAGCGTGCTCGGCACCAGTACTTCCGAGGTCGGCAGGCTGTCGGCCGAGCGGAAGATGGAGCGGAAACCGCTGGCGCCGAGCGGATCGTTGGTGGCGGCGGCGCTGGTGGTCGACCAGCCATCCTGATCCGGCAGACATTGGGTGGTGGTGCTGATGTAGCAGATATCGACCTGCCAGTCCATCTGGCCGGTATTGGCATTGGCCGACAGCACGATGCGGCTGGCGGTGTTGTGCGACACCGCCTCGCGCCGCGCCGCGTTGAAGCCCTCGGCGTAAAACTCGCTGGCGCCGCGCGCACGGTTGGCCAGCAGCCAGTTGCTGGCATTGGGAATGCCGATCGCCAGCATGATGCCGAAGATGGTGATGGTCACCAGCAGTTCGAGCAGCGTGAAGCCGGCCTGCCTTCTTAATTCGAACATGCTCCACCTTTATGGTCTACCCAGCAGCTGGTGCTGGTGCCCCAGCCGGTCGGGCTGCCGGTGGTGGCGTGGACACCGCTTTCGTTGATGGTGTAGACGAAGCCGTTCATCTTGCCGATGCCGGTGGCGGTGATGGTATAGGTCGACGCGGTGGCGTTGCTCAGCGCGTAGGTGAAGTTGGCGGTAGCGCTCGGGAAACTGGTCGAGTTGTTGAACCCGACATAGCTGCGGCTACCGGCATTAGCCCAGAACTGCTCGGCTGACGGCTGCGCCCCGCCGAGTGCGGTGAAGGCTTCGCTGAGGCGGCCACGGGTCACGTAATCGCTATAAGCCGGCACCGCCACCGCCAACAGGATGCCGACGATGGCCACCGTGATCATCACTTCGATCAGTGTAAAACCCTGCTGAATGCGTTTCATGAGCCTGCTCCCCATAGATAATCTTGCTGGATTGCAGTGTAACGCTTCTGGCTTTCATTTCCCTGAGGAAATCCTGACAAACTGCTGACAAGCGCACAATTTGACGCAAATTTACGTAAATCGCACCGTAAACAAGGCGCCACGGCCATCGGCGCCCTCGCCCACCGACAGGCGGGCACCGTGCACAACGGCGATGTCGCGCACGATCGCCAGACCGAGTCCTGTGCCGTGGGTCTTGTCATCCAGCCGCACGTAGCGGTTGAACACTTGCTCGCGGCGCGCCGGCGGAATGCCGGGGCCGTTGTCTTCCACTGTCAGCAGGCCGGCCTCGCCATCGGCGCGGCAACTGACCGTCACCGTGCCCTGCGCCGGCGTGTAGCGGATGGCGTTGTCGATCAGGTTGTCGATCAGGTCGCGCAGCAGGAAGCGGTCGCCCTGGATGGTGACTGGCTGCAGGTCGAAGCCGATATCGATCGCTTTCAGCGTGGCCTGATCGACGAAGGCTTGCACCGCCTCGGCCACCAGCGCGTCCAGCGCCAATGGCTCCAGCCGGGCTTTTTCAAAGTGCTGCGGCTCGGCGCGGGCCAGCGCCAGCAGCTGGTTGGTCTGCCGTATCATGCGCTCGGTGGCGGACAGCATCAGCTTCAGCGATTGCGCGCTTTCCGGCTCGGCCTGATGGCGCGCGCCCAACCATTCCAGCTGGGTCTTGAGGCCGGCCAGTGGCGTGCGCAACTGGTGCGCGACGTTGGCCAGGAAGTCCTGGCGCGCCTGCGCGCCCTCGCCCACCTTGGCCAGCAGGCCGTTGAAGGCGGACACCACCGGTTCCAGTTCATACGGCACGTCGGCGCCGGCGATCGGCGCCAGGTCGTCGCCGTCGCGGGCATTGAGATCGGCGCGCAAGCGGTTCAGCGGGCTGAGGCCATTGCTGACGGAGAACCAGATCAATCCTACGCAACCCAGCGCCACGGCAATCTCCAGCAGCACCAGGATGCGCAGCACGGCTTCGCGCACCTGCTCGCGCTTGTGGCGCGCTTCGGCCTGGGCAGCGCTGATGGCGGGCGCGCTCGGCGGCCACGCCAGCATGTAGGTCAGCGCGCCGGCGCCGATGTTCATCAGCAGGATAGGCGGGATCAGCCATTTCAGCAGGCGCAGCCGGATGCTGCTCACGAGGCCGCCTCCAGCACATAGCCAAAGCCGCGGATGGTGCGAATGCTGACGCCGGCATCGGCGATCTTCAACCGCAGGCGCGAGATATAGACTTCCACCGCGTTGGGCGTGATGTCATCGCCCCACGGCAAAATGGCGTCGATGATCTGCTGCTTGGACACCACCCGCGCCGCATGCTGCAACAGGTATTCCAGCACCGCCCATTCGCGCACCGACAGTTCGACCAGCTTGTCGCCGACGCGCGCGCGTTTGGCGTCGACGTCCAGCGACAACTGGCCCAGCGACAGCGCCGCCGGCCGGGGCGTATTGCGGCGCGCCAGCGCCTTCACCCGCGCTACCAGCTCGGCGGTGGCAAACGGCTTGACCAGATAATCGTCAGCGCCCTGCTCCAGCCCGCGCACGCGGTCTTCGACGGCGTCGCGCGCCGTCAGCAGCAACACCGGCACCGTGCTGCCACGCGCGCGCAGCCGCCGCACCACCTCAAAGCCGTCCAGGCCGGGCAGGCCGATATCCAGCACCACCACCTCGGCCGCGCCATCGCGCTGCAGCAGCTGATCGGCCTGGGTGCCGTTGCCGACCACCTCGACCGCCATGCCGTGTCCGCCCAGCGCACGGCTCAAGCCGTCCGCCAGCACCGCGTCATCTTCCACCACCAGTACGTGCATAATCGTGCGCCACATCATCTGAATGTGTGCCATTATGCCGCTGCCTCTCTCAGAAAGACAGCGGGCCTTGTAGGACAAGGACTACAAATGCGCATGTCTCAGGACTACATTTGCGCGTCCCCTGCTCTTATGTTCGCCACTTCACAAAGCTCTTAAAGTTACAACAACACGTAACTAGCTTGTGAGGATCCCCATGAACAATACCCAAGTCGCCGCAACCCCAACCACCAGCCGCGCTCTGCCGCGTGGCGCCAAGGGCATCAAGGTTGCCTCCCGGCCTGCGGTCACCTTCAGCGGCGCGCAGCAGAATGAGCTGCTGGGCGCGCTGCCGCGCGACATACTGGAATCCCTGTTTGAGCACCTGGAACTGGTGCAACTGCCGTTTGGCAAAGAGCTGTTTGAATTCGGCACCGCGATGGAATATGTGCACTTCCCCACCACCGCCATCGTGTCGCTGCTGTATGTGATGGAAGACGGCGCCACCACCGAGATCGCCGTGGTCGGCCATGAAGGCGTGGTCGGCGTCTCGCTGTTCGAAGGCGAGCGCGCCATGTGCAGCGCGGTGGTGCAAGCCGCTGGCTACGGCTACCGCATGAAGGCCCAGCATCTGCGCGATGCGTTTGCCAAGGGCGGCGCGCTGCCGGCACTGCTGATGCGCTACAACACGGCGCTGTTCGCGCAGATGGCGCAGAACGCCGTCGGCGGCCGCCACAGCTCGATCGAACAAAAGCTGTGCCGCTGGCTGCTGGACCGCCTGGACCGCTCGCCATCGAACGCGCTGAAGGTGACCCAGGAAATGATTTCCATCATGCTGGGCGTGCGCCGCGAAAGCATCACCGCCGCCGCCGGCAAGCTGCAGGACGAAGGCTTGATCACCTACCGTCGTGGCAACATCACTGTGCTTGATCGCTCAGGCTTGGAGGCGTATGCGGGCGAGTGCTATAAGGTGGCGAAGACGGAGTTTGATCGTCTGCGACTGGATGTAGCGCGTTGCTGATGACGTCGCTGATGGCGGACGGCAGCGTGGTCGACAACACGGGCACCGGCTTGCTGTCCTCGCTACGCTCGCTCGGTTTGGGCAGCGGGATCGCCACTTCGATGCAGGTGCCGGTATCGTTGCGGCCGCGCCGAATATTGAGCGTGCCGCCCAGCAGCAAGGCGCGCTCGCGCATGCCCAGCAAACCATGCGACATCGGCTTGATGATGGTGTCGGCCGCAATGCCGATGCCATCGTCGATAATCCGCAGCATCAGTCCCTCGCCGCTGCGGTTCAGCGTAACGATCACGCGGCTGGCCTTGGCGTATTTGCGGATATTGGTCAGCGACTCCTGCACGATGCGGAACAAGGCGATCGACAAATCGCCGGAATGGCGCGCGGTCGCCTCGATCTCGGCCGCCACGGTGCAATCGCAGCGCACCGTCGACAGGCGGCTGAATTCTTCGCAATAGCTTTCGATCGCCGCACACAGGCCCAGATTATCCAGCAGACTAGGCCGCAGATTCTCAACGATGCGGCGCTTCATTTCCACAGTTTCCACCAAGGTCGCGCGGGCGCGCTTGAGCTGATCCGCCAGTTCCGGATGGGTCTTGCGCAGCTGCTGCGTGACGGCCGCGATGTCCATGCTGATCGAGGTCAGATTGGCGCCCAGCTCATCATGCAGCTCGCGCGACAGCCGCACCTTCTCTTCCTCGCTGATGCTGATCAGGTGACGCGACAGCACCGACAACTGCTCGGTACGCTGCTGCACGGTCGATTCCAGGTTCTCGTTGGCGCTTTGCAGCGCGTGCTCGACCGCCGCGCGGTGCGCAAAGCTGCGCCCCACCAGTTGGTAGAACATGATCAGCACGATGATCGCCACCGCGTTGATGCTGACGCCCAGCCACACCGCCTTCTGGTACTCCTGGTAGAACATGGCGCTGCGCGCATTCAGCGTTTCGTTCTGCTCCTGCTCCATGATGACCACCAGCAGACGGATCTCGTCCATGCTGGCGCGGTCGTCGCTGAGCTTGGCGATGTTGACGATTTCGGCCAGGCCGCCATCACGATACACATCCAGCGCCTGGCTCATGATGCTGAGGCGGCGGCGCACCAGCGTTTGCAGCTGGCTCAGGTTTTTCAGTTGCGAAGGATTATCGGCCAGCAGCTTTTCCAGTTCCTTGAACTCGGCCTCGCTTTCAGCCAGCGCGGTGCGGGTGGGCCCCAGATAGGAATCGCGGCCGGACAGGAAATAGCTGCGCATGCTGCTTTCGGCATCCAGCACCAGCACGTTCAGATATTGCAGGCGGTCGGCCACGCGCGCGGTCTGGCTGAGCAGGACTTGCGCGCCGCGCAGGGCTTGCAGATTATGGAACAGACTGAAACCGTTGACGATCAGCAGCAGCGCGCAAGTCACGCACAAGACGGTCTTGTACAGCGGCAAGCGGTGATGCGGCGCTGTTTCGACGGTGAAATACATCCGTTTCCTTCACTGATGGTTGCCGGGCGACGTAATGGCCCAGACTACCCAATTATAGACTGGAAGGAAAATAGACGCGTTAGCGCGCACCGCAACAGTGCGCGATGGTTTCTAATCTAAAAGATTGTTTTTCATGGCGTAATAGGTCAGATCCGAATTGGACTGCATGCCCATTTTTTCCATGATGCGGGTGCGGTAGGTGGAGACCGTCTTGATGCTGAGCGACAGCGCGACACCGATGTCCGACACGGTGGCGCCACGCGCCAGGCGCAGAAACACCTGGAACTCGCGGTCCGACAACTCGGTGTGCGGCGCGGTGTTGGGGTCGCGGTCAAAGCTTTGCGCCAGCAATTCACCCACCTGCGAGCTGACGTAGCGACGGCCCTGGAACACGGTGCGCACGGCGGTGATCAGCTCGTCCGCCTCGCACTCCTTGTTCAGATAGCCGTTGGCGCCCATCTTGAACAGATTGAGCGCATATTGCTGCGCCGGGTAACCGGACAGGATCAGCACCGGCAAGTCCGGCTGGCCCTGGCGGATGGTGCGCAAGGTATCGATACCGCTTTGGTCCGGCATGGCGATATCGAGCAATAGCACATCGCAAATTTCACGGCGGGCGATGTCCAGCGCTTCGCGCCCGGTACCGGCTTCCGCCACCACGTCGAAATCATCCGACGATGAAAAAATCTGTTTAAAGCCTGCTCTTACAATTTGATGGTCGTCACAAATGGCAACGCGTATCATTGTTTCCTCTCGTCGTGCCCGCTCGAAGTCGGGCTATCCGCCACCGTGCATCAGCGTCGCTGATAATCGATTAATGTTGAAAGTATAGCAGCAATCAAATCGCCAGCCGCGCTTTGCGCCAGCAGTGTGCGGGGCCTTAATCCTGTTTCAGCAGATCCAGGATGGCCAGCAGCTCGCTGCGCACCATGTCGCGGTCCAGCGGTGGAACAACGGCCGACGGTTCCGCCCCGTTGACAGCCGATCCACCATCATACTCCGTGGCGGCGCTATCGTATGCACGGCTGTCGAGTTTATTGCGCGCGCCGCTGATGGTGAAACCCTGTTCATACAACAGCTCGCGGATGCGGCGTATCAGCAGCACTTCGTGGTGCTGATAATAACGGCGGTTGCCGCGGCGCTTGACCGGCTTGAGCTGAGTGAATTCCTGCTCCCAGTAACGCAGCACGTGCGGCTTCACGCCGCACAGCTCGCTGACTTCACCGATCGTGAAATAGCGCTTAGCCGGTATCGGCGGCAGGACGACCAGTTCGGACTTGGCGAGACGATCGTTCACAGCTCAACTCCCGTTCAGGCGGCGCGCGCCATCGATGGGCTGCTCTCTTCCACCATGCCCTTGAGTTTTTGGCTGGCGTGGAAGGTCACGACGCGGCGCGCCGTGATGGGGATTTCCTCGCCGGTCTTGGGGTTGCGGCCCGGCCGCTGCGGCTTGTCGCGCAGCTGGAAGTTGCCGAAACCGGACAGCTTGACCGCTTCGCCGCGCTCCAGCGCATTGCGAATCTCGTCAAAGAAGGTCTCGACCATGTCCTTGGCCTCGCGCTTGTTCAGACCAACCTGCTCGAACAACAGTTCGGCCAGCTCCGCCTTGGTCAGCGTGGGCAAATCTTTTTCCGCATCCTGGCGCACTTTGGCAACCTGCATCGCCCGGTGCAAATCGGCAGCCAATGCGGATTGGAGTACGGCGGAATCAACGTCGTTGTTATTAATTTTCCAGCCCTGCCTTATATCAAAAATGAACAAGTCCGGCGCAAGCCGGACTCCCGATTGGTCAAAATACCAACGCTTTATGCACGCAGACGCGCACCGTGTGTTTGCTTGGCTGCCTCGCCGGCGGCGGCCATCACGGCCTCCACCACATCGTCTTGCAGCGTGTTTTGAGTATCTTGCAAGCTAAAGCGGAAAGCAAGCGATTTTTCATCTGCCTCCAAACCTTTGCCACGATATTCATCAAACAAAACAATGGCTTGGACAATCTTGCCTTGCGGAATTGCTTGCACAGCAGCATTAAATGCATCCAACAAGTCCTGCGCCGGCACGCCCTGCTTGACGACGACGGCGAGGTCGCGGGTGGCGCCCGGGAACTTCGAAATCTCATCATACTTTGGCACAGGTCGTTGCTGCAAGGCAAGCGCATCCACCTCGAACACCACCGGCGCGTTTGGCAGCTCGTATTTCTGCAACCAGCGCGGGTGCAGCTCGCCGATGAAGCCGATCACCTTGCCGTCCAGCAGCACATTGGCCGAGCGGCCTGGGTGCAGCGCCGGGTGCTCGGCTTTAACGAAACGCAGTTGCAGCGGCGCGAACAGATGCTCCAGGTCGGCCTTGGCGTCGAAGAAGTCGACGTTGCGGGTATCCTGGCCCCATTGCTCATCCGCCACGCTGCCGTAGGCGATGCCGGCCACGCGCTTCGGCTGGTGATAGCCGGCCACGGTCAGCGGACCGTCGGCCACGCTGCTGTCGCGGTGGTAGGTGGCGCCAATTTCAAACGCGCGCACGCGATTGGTTTTGCGGTTCAGGTTGTAGCGGACGTTGGCCACCAGGCTGCCGACCAGATTCGAACGCATCACGCTCAGCTGGCTGGCGATCGGGTTCTGCAGCTTGATCGGGCTGTCATTGCCGGCGAAGTCCTGCTCCCAGGCCGCTTCCACAAAGCTCATGTTGACCACTTCCTGGTAACCCAGGTCGGCCAGCTGGTGACGCACCGCGAACAGCGAGCGGGTGTCTTCCGGCGCGATGATCATGGTGTTGGCAGCCACCGGCGCCACGGTCGGGATGTTTTCGAAGCCGTAGACGCGCGCCACTTCCTCGATCAGGTCTTCCTCGATTTCGATGTCGAAGCGGTACGATGGCGAGGTCACCGCGAACACGCCGTTGTCGAGCGTGAACGGCAGCGCCAGGCGGGTGAAGATGTCGGCAATCACCTGGTCGTCCAGCGGCACGCCAATCACTTGCTGGGCGCGCGCGGTGCGCATCCGCACTGTCTGACGCTGCGGCACGTTGACGATCTGGTCGTCGACCGGGCCCACTTGCGTGGTGGCCGTGCCGCAGATTTCGATCAGCAGCGAGCTGATGCGCTCGATGTGCTCGACGGTGTTGTTGTAGTCCACGCCGCGCTCGAAGCGGTGTGCCGCGTCGGTCGAGAAGTTGTACTTGCGGGCGCGGCCCTGGATGGCGTTTGGCCACCAGAATGCGGCTTCCAGATAAATGTTCTGGGTTTCCAGCGAGACGGCGGTGGCGTCGCCACCCATGATGCCGGCCAACGATTCGATTTCCTGCTCGTCGGCGATCACGCCAACCCACTCGTCCACCGCCACGGTGTTACCGTTCAGCAGCTTCAGCGCTTCGCCCTTGCGGCCCCAGCGCACGTCCAGGCCACCGTGGATCTTGTCCAGATCGAACACGTGGGTAGGACGGCCCAGCTCCAGCATCACGTAGTTGGAGATGTCCACCAGCGCCGACACCGAGCGCTGGCCGCTGCGCTCCAGGCGCTGCTTCATCCAGTCCGGGGTGGCGGCTTTGGCGTTCAGGCCACGGATCACACGGCCCGAGAAGCGGCCGCACAGGTCCGGCGCCGAGATTTTCACCGGCAGTTTCTCGTCCAGGTTGACGGCGACCGGGCGGAAGGCCGGCACGGTCAGCGCCACGCCGGTCAGGGCCGACACTTCACGCGCCACGCCCAGCACCGACAGGCAGTCCGCCTTGTTCGGGGTCAGCTTGATGGTGAACTTGAGGTCGTTCAGCGCGTAGTAGTCGCGGAAGTTCTTGCCGATCGGCGCGTCGTCCGGCAGTTCCAACAGGCCGCTGCCCTCTTCCGACAATTTCAGTTCCTTGGCCGAGCACAGCATGCCTTGCGACTCGACGCCGCGCAGCTGGCCTACCTTGATTTCAAACGGCTTGCCATCGGCGCCCGGCGGCAGTACCGCGCCGGCCATGGCGCACACCACTTTCAGGCCCGGGCGCACGTTGGGCGCGCCGCAGACGATGTTCAGCAAAGTGCCGGTGCCGACGTCAACCTGGCAGACGTTCAGGCGATCGGCGTTCGGGTGTTTCATCATTTCGCGCACATGGCCCACCACCACGTTCGAGAACGGCGGCGCGACAGGTTCCACTTCTTCCACTTCCAGGCCGGACATCGTCAACAGATGCGCCAGTTCATCCGAAGTCATCTTCGGATCGACCATGGTACGGAGCCAGTTTTCGGAGAATTGCATATTCGTTCGAGCTTTCTTTTAATCGGGACCGAATTAGTTGAACTGCTTCAGGAAACGCAGGTCGCCTTCGTAGAACAGGCGCAGATCGTTAATCCCGTAGCGCAGCATGGTCAGGCGCTCCAGGCCAGAGCCGAACGCGAAACCGATGTATTTTTCCGGATCCAGGCCGAAGTTGCGCACCACGTTAGGATGCACCTGGCCCGAGCCGGACACTTCCAGCCAGCGGCCCTTGAGCGGACCGCTGCCGAACGCGATGTCGATCTCGGCCGACGGTTCGGTGAACGGGAAGTACGACGGACGGAAGCGCACTTGCAGGTCGTCGGTCTCAAAGAAGGCTTTGACGAAGTTCAGGTACACGCCCTTCAGGTCGGCAAAGCTGATGTTCTCGGCAATCCACAGCCCCTCAACCTGGTGGAACATCGGCGAGTGGGTGGCGTCGCTGTCGACGCGGTAGGTGCGGCCGGGCGCGATCACCTTGATCGGCGGCGTGTGGCTGCGCGCATAACGCACCTGCATCGGCGAGGTGTGGGTACGCAGCAGCAGCGGCTTGCCCTGGCTGTCGTTGCCTTCGATATAGAAGGTATCCTGCATCGAACGCGCAGGATGGTTTTCCGGGCTGTTCAGCGCGGTAAAGTTGGTCCAGTCGGTTTCGATTTCCGGGCCGTCGGCCACGTCGAAACCGATGGAGCGGAAGATCTCTTCCACACGTTCCCAGGTACGCATCACCGGGTGCAGACCGCCGCCGGCGCGACCGCGGCCTGGCAGCGTCACGTCGATCGCTTCTGCGTTCAAACGGGCTTGCAACTGGGCTTCGGCCAGCGCGTCACGGCGCGCGGTCAGCGCGGCTTCGATCTGCTGCTTGGCGGCGTTGATCAGCGCGCCCTGCGCCTTTTTGGCGTCAGGATCGAGCTTGCCCAGGCCCTTCATCAATTCGGTAATCTGGCCGGTCTTGCCCAGATATTTGGCTTTGGCATTTTCCAGTGCGGCGGCGTCATCTTTGGCCGCGTCGAAATCCTGCACTGCTGAGGCGACGAGTTGTTCCAGGGAGTCCATGCGTTTTTCTTATCCTTGAATCAAAAACGGGGCACAGGTATGACCCTTGCCCCGTTCTCTTGCGTAAATCAGCGCTTAATTAAGCAGCGATTTTAGCTTTAACGATGTTAACAATCGCAGCGAAGGCTGGCTTGTCCATCACTGCCATATCGGCCAGAACCTTACGGTCCAGTTCGATTGCAGCTTTCTTCAGGCCGTTCATGAAGACGCTGTAGGTAACGCCATGCTCACGCGAAGCGGCGTTAATACGAGCGATCCACAGGCGGCGGAAGACGCGCTTCTTGTTACGACGGTCACGGTATGCGTACTGGCCAGCGCGCATAACTGCTTGCTTGGCAATACGGTATACCTTGCTACGACGACCGCGGTAGCCTTTGGCAAGATTCAGTACTTTTTTATGACGGGCACGCGCAGTAACCCCACGTTTTACTCGAGGCATATTAGCTCCTTAAATGAGTGTGAGATTAAGCGGATGGCATCATTGCGTAGACGCGCTGGACGTCGGTCGCATCGATGTTACGGGTGCCGCGCAGTTGACGTTTGTTCTTCGTCGTCTTCTTGGTCAGGATGTGGCGTTTGAAAGCCATACCCGATTTAACGGTACCACCTGGACGCACGCGAAAACGTTTTTTCGCCGAGCTCTTGGTTTTCATTTTTGGCATAGATATTCTGCCCTCTCGGACAGCTCCTATTAAACAGGATTACAGGTGGCAACACTACGTCGCTCTTAGATGCCTGCTCTCACTTGTTTGTGCAGCGGATGCGAGTCCACTACATTTACTACAGCCGAGCATTATAGATCAAAAAAAGAAAAAAAGCACCGCTGACGCGAAATCAGCCTATGGACGCGCCACGGCCAGCATGCCGACACCTAGCCGGCGCCAGTATTCGCGCTCCACTTTGGCCAGGTCGAGGCCGCGCTGGGCGGCATGGAAAGCTTGCTGCAAATGCAAGCCCTGCTCGGTGCGCTGGAAACAAACATGCACGCTGCGCTCAATGAACAGCTGATCGGTCACCACAATCCGCTCGTGATCGCCCGGCTGGAAGCGCGTGCTGGCCAGCAAGTAGCCCAGCACCCGCCTTTCAATCACGATCGCTTGAAAGCGGGAATGCAACAGCTTGCGCAGATTCATCTCGTCATTCGCGGCATTCTCCACCGTCAGCACGCCGGAGCGCACCAGCTCATCAAACTGCGCGCCGTAAGAATAGCCGTCAACCACGCCCAGCCGCATGCCGCGCAAATCCTTCAGTGCCGCAGCGCTGACCGGCTTGTCGCTTAAAAACGCCAGCACGGTTTGCCGGCTGCCGACAGGGTCGGAAAAATAGCAGAGTTTTTCGCGTTCGGGCGTGCGGAACATGGCCACCGCGCCGGCATAACGCGGATCTTCCAGGCCGACTTTCATGGCCCGCTTCCAGGGATAATATTGGATCTGCACGCTGTAACCCATGCGCTCCAGCACCGAATCCAGCAAGGCGCCGGTCAGGCCGTTATCGGGCAGCGTGTGGCTGAAAAACGGCGGCCACTCCTCGGTGGCAAAGCGCAGCGCGGGCGCATCTGCCGCAAGCGCGGACTGACCAAATAGCAGACCGGCGCTTAACGCCATCCGCAACAGCAGCCCAGACAAATTCAAGCGCCCTCCCCATGGCTTAGACCACGACGCTTTGATTATGCGCTCAAAACTTACAGCAGGGGGAAAGGATTTGTTGCTGAGAAACAGAAAAGGCGGACCACCTGATGATGATCCGCCTTCGGGGGACTTACTTCTTCTTCTTCGGTGCCAGCACCATGATCATCTGACGGCCTTCCATTTTCGGGAATTGCTCGACCTGGCCATGCGGCTCCAGGTCGGCCTTCAGACGTTCCAGCATACGGAAGCCAATATCCTGGTGCGCCATCTCGCGACCACGGAAGCGCAGGGTGATTTTGGTTTTATCACCCTCTTCCAGGAATTTGATCAGGTTACGCAGCTTGATATTGTAGTCGCCATCATCGGTGCCCGGACGGAATTTGACTTCCTTCACGGAGATGACTTTCTGCTTCAATTTCGCTTCGTGAGCCTTTTTCTGCTCCGAATACTTGAATTTGCCGTAGTCCATCAGACGGCAGACCGGCGGGGTCGCGTTAGGCGCGATCTCGACCAGGTCGACGTCCGCCGCTTCCGCCAGGCGGAAGGCTTCGGCCAAACTCACGATACCGAGCGGCTCGTTATCGACCCCACTTAAACGCATTTCAGGGGCAGTGATTTCGCCATTGATGCGATGCGACGACTTGTCAGTAGCTATGGTGATTCCTTTTAAAATCTAATGAAATGCCAGTGCTGTTAGGCTTTGGTGGCGACGTCTTGCTGAAGTCGCTCTATCAGGGCATCGACGGACATGACGCCCAAATCGACATTGCCCCGTGCCCGCACGGCGACGGTGTTGGCATCCCGTTCTTTGTCGCCCACCACGAGGATGTACGGCAGTTTTTGGACGGAATGTTCGCGTATTTTATAGTTTATTTTCTCGTTGCGCAAATCGGTCTGCACGCGGAAGCCGCTACGGCGCAGCTTTTCAGCCACTTGTTGCACATATTCAGCCTGCGCATCCGAGATGTTCAGCACCGACACCTGCACCGGCGCCAGCCATGCCGGCAGCGCGCCCGCATAGTTTTCGATCAGAATGCCGATGAAGCGTTCCATCGAACCGACGATCGCACGGTGCAACATCACCGGCACCTGGCGGGTGTTGTCGGCCGCCACATACTCGGCACCCAGACGCTCCGGCATGAAGAAGTCGACCTGCATGGTGCCGACCTGCCATGGGCGGCCCAGCGAATCCTTCAGGTGGTACTCGATCTTCGGACCATAGAACGCGCCCTCGCCCGGCAGCTCGGTCCAGGTCACGCCGCAGGCGCGCAGGCCGGCGCGCAGCGCTTCCTCGGCCTCATCCCAGATGGCGTCGGAGCCAATGCGGTTATCCGGACGCAGCGCCAGCTTGACTTCGATATTGTGGAAGTGGAAGTCCGCATACACTTCCATCGCTTGCGTGTGGAAAGCCACCACCTCCGGCTGAATCTGCTCGTGGGTACAGAAGATGTGACCGTCATCCTGGGTGAAGCCGCGCACGCGCATGATGCCGTGCAGCGCGCCCGACGGCTCGTTACGGTGGCATTGACCAAACTCGCCGTAGCGCAGCGGCAGGTCGCGGTAGGAACGCATATTGCTGTTGAAGATCTGCACGTGACCCGGGCAGTTCATTGGCTTCAGCGCATACGAGCGGTTTTCCGACTCGGTGACGAACATGTTTTCGCGGTAGTTATCCCAGTGACCGGTTTTGCCCCACAGGCTGGCGTCCAGAATCTGCGGCGCCTTCACTTCCTGATAGCCATTGACCTGGTACTTGTTGCGCATGTACTGCTCCACCTGCTGCCAGATGGTCCAGCCTTTCGGATGCCAAAACACCAGGCCCGGCGCCTCATCCTGGAAGTGGAAGAAGTCGAGTTGCTTGCCCAGCTTGCGGTGGTCGCGCTTTTCCGCCTCTTCCAGTTGGAACAGGTACTGTTCCTGGTCTTCTTTTTTGGCCCACGCGGTGCCGTAGACACGCTGCAGCATTTCATTCTTGCTATCGCCGCGCCAGTAGGCGCCGGCCAGCTTCATCAGCTTGAATACTTTCAGCTTGCCGGTCGACGGCACGTGCGGGCCACGGCACAGGTCGGTGAAGTTGCCTTCGCTGTACAGCGACACATCCTGGTCAGCAGGAATCGATTCGATGATTTCGGCCTTATAGGCTTCGCCGATCGATTTGAAGTAGGCGACGGCCTCGTCACGCGGCAATACCTTGCGGGTGACTTGCTCATCCTTCTTGGCCAGCTCGGCCATTTTCTTTTCAATCGCCACCAGATCGTCAGGCGTGAACGGACGCTTGTACGAGAAGTCGTAGTAGAAGCCGTTTTCGATGACCGGGCCGATGGTCACTTGCGCATCCGGGAACAGCTCTTTGACGGCGTAGGCCAGCAAGTGGGCGGTCGAGTGACGAATCACGTCCAGACCTTCCGGATCTTTATCGGTCACGATGGCCAGATCGACATTCTTGTCGATCAGGTAGGAGGTATCGACGACTTTACCGTCGACCTTGCCAGCCAGCGCGGCCTTGCCGAGGCTGGTAGCGATGCTGGACGCCACTTGAGCAACGGTGACTGGACCGTCGAATTCACGGGCGGAACCATCAGGAAGGCGAACTGAAATCATTGTGATCTCCAATGTCGGCGCGCGGGCCGGTGTTTAAAAAATGCGGACGAAAAAAAACGCGGGCTAGCCGCGTTTTCTCTTTTTTCAAGCAAAAGAATCCCGTTGACTAGCGTCACTCCCAAAGCTTGGTAGTAGTTCGCGGTGTCATAACCGTGATTGCCTTTCTCGCTCTTACTATGTTCTGGTGGGCGGTGAGGAATTCGAATCCCCGACCCCTTGGATGTCGACCAAGTATTCTAACCAGCTGAACTAACCGCCCGTTGCACTGCTTTAAATTGTACCGCTTTACTGCGAATTCTGGTGGGCGGTGAGGAATTCGAATCCCCGACCCCTTGGATGTCGACCAAGTATTCTAACCAGCTGAACTAACCGCCCGAAGACCAGCATTATAGAGAGCGATCCGAAGAAAAACAAGGGTCATCATAGGAAACATTTCAATTTCTCCCTATGAAGCGCAGCAGCACGCGTTTCCGGCTTGCATTACACTAAAGCCATTGCCGACACCCACAGCCGCCTCTATGCAAGCAGAAACCTCGCTTCCGCCCTCGCCTTCCGCCCACCTGCATGAACACCGCGACGGCGATGCCCGTTACGCGCACTACACGGTGCAGCGCAGCCAATCGGTACTGGCCTGGTCGCTGGTGCTGACACTGGGGTTTGCCGTGGTGGAGGTGGTGACTGGCTTCATGTCCAATTCGCTGGCGCTGATTTCAGACGCCGGCCACATGGTCACCGACGCCGCCGCGCTGGGCCTGGCCTTGCTGGCGCAGCTGATCGCCAAACGGCCGCCGTCGCGCCATCACTCGTTCGGCTTTGGCCGCGCCGAGGCGCTGGCGGCGTTTGTGAACAGCCTGGTGCTGCTGTTCCTGGTGGCGTGGATCGCCTATGAAGCGATCAGCCGCTTCCGTCAGCCGGAAGCGGTGCAAGGCGGCACCGTCTTCATCGTGGCCGGGATCGGCCTGGTCATCAACCTTGTGCTGGCGTGGATGCTGTCGCGCGGCGACAGCAATATGAATACCCGCGCCGCGCTGGTCAACGTGCTGGGGGATTTGCTCGGCTCGGTGGCGGCGCTGGTGGCGGGCGCCGTCATCTATTACACCGGCTGGGTGCGGATCGACCCGCTGCTGTCGCTGTTCGTGGCGCTGCTGATCCTGAAATCCACCCTCGGCGTGCTGTACGAGTCCTACCACTTCCTGATGGGCGGCGTGCCGCAGCAGATCGACTACCTCAAGGTGGGCGAAGATCTGGGCCAAATCGACGGCGTCTGCTCGGTGCACGATTTGCACGTGTGGGACATGGCGCCCGGCGAGCCGGCGCTGATCGGCCACGTCGAAATCACCGAACTGGAGCGCTGGCCCGAGATCCTGCACGCCATCAAAGCCATGCTGCTGGAAAAGCACGGCATCGACCACATCACATTGCAAGCCGAAGTCGCACCACAAGGAGCCATATGACCACGCGACGTCACTTCCTTGGCGGCAGCGCCGCTGCATTGCTCGGCACCAGCGCATGGGCCAACAATCCGGTGGCGGACGCGTTTGCGGCGGCGCAACCGTTCCAAGGTGTGGTGATGCTGGCGCGGCGTGGACAGCCAGTGTATGCGCAAGCATATGGCATGGCCGATATCGAAGCCGGCACCGCACTGCGCACCGATACCCGCTTTGGCGTCGCCTCCATCTCCAAGTGGCTGACCTCGACCACCGTGCTGCGCCTGATCGAAGCCAGCAAACTCGACCTGGACAGCCCGCTCGGCCGCTGGCTGCCATGGTATCGCGGCAATGGCGCCGACAAGGTCAGCTTGCGGCATCTGCTGTCCAACACCAGTGGCATCCCTAACCAGTTTGCGCCCGCCGCGAAGGCCGATCCCGGCATCATCACGCAAGCGCTGAGCACACGGCAAGCGATCGAGCGCTACGCCATGGGCGACTTGACCTTTACGCCCGGCAGCCGTTTTGATTATGTGCCGACCAACTGGTACATCGTCATCGGCATCATTGAAGCCGTGACCGGCCAGCCCTACCAGCAAGCGATGCGTGACATCACGCTGGACCCGCTGCGCTTGAACGCCACCAGCGCCGATCCGACTGGTGCCGCCATCGCCTACGCCACGCTCAAGCCGCCGGCACGCAAAGTCAGTCCGTTCCAGCCTTACATGGTGGCTTCCGGTGGCTATTACAGCAACGCCGACGACCTGCTGCGCGCCGCCTACGCGATTTTCAACCAGGACTTCATCAGCGCCAGCTCACGCGCGGCCATGCTCCACATCGAAGTGCCCAGCGAAGACTACACGCTGGGCGGCCGCGTCAAAACGCTCAACCTCGACGGCCAGCCGCATCGCTACGCATGGGAAACCGGCCGCACCGCCGGCTACCGCTCCGTGCTGGGCCATCGCCTCGACGGCGAACAAACCGTCATCATCCTCAACAACAGCGACCTGTCGCAAAAGACGCTGGACGAGTTCGCCTACAGCCTGCTTGGCACCCAATTACCCCATGCTTAAGGCCATCGTCGCCACCGCGGCGCTACTGCTCGCAAGGGCCAGCACCGCCTGCTCTTGCCCGCCAATGGAACCGGCCGGCTTCGTCCATGCCAGTCTCAAGCGCCTGCCTGCCAACGCTCGCGGCGCCCTCCTACTGGCGCCGCGCGGCCTTCTGGAAGTACGCGAGAGCGATTTTATCCTCACGTCCAACAACCTCCCGCTTGACGTCCAAATAACACCTTTGGACGGCACAGATCTGATCCGCATTGAGCCCAAAAACGGCTTCAGGCCGGGCGCGCATTACATGCTCCGATACACCGGCGACACAAAATACTGGATATACCCCAGCGCCATCGATTTCGTGATTGACCGCACCGCCATTGGAGCGCTGAGCTATGGAATTGCATTGGAAGGCCCGCCGCAACGCCGTCTTTTAACGATGGGCGATGGGCGTGGGAGCTGCTTCAGCAATCAACCCGTCATCGCGCAAGACTTCCGTTACCAATTACCCGCAGCTCTACAACCATATCGCGAGGCGGTCATTTATGCTTCCGAGATGAGCACAAAAGGAGCCTACAGCCCGCGACGGTTCTCGCCGCTCGTCTGCGCCGTGCCGGCATACGGCAGCACCGCCTACGGCGACGAACGCGACCTGGTCCAGGTGGACTGCGCAGCCCCGAGCACGATGCGAATTCGCGGACGCGTGGGCTTTCTTGAAGTCGAAGACACCTTGCAGACAACCAGCTCCATGGTCGTCAACTTACGCACAGCAGCTGGCAAGGCGTGTCACGGCATGGGCATGTTGCGCGAGGCACTGGCTGCGGGCGACACAGTGCGCGCGCTCGATCTTGTCTGCAAACTGCCCAGCGAGCGAACATACGAGGGTGATTTCGTTCCCTATGCAAAACCACGCCGTGTGCCAAAAACGCCAGCACCGCCGGGCGCGAAGTTGACAGCGTTGAGCGAGCGTGCAACGCCGGAACAGCGCGCCTGCATCGCCGCCATCCGCTAGGCGGCTATAATAACGGCGCTTTTAAGTACATCCCCAAGTCCATGCAAAATTTTGAAAAACGTCGCGATCGGTACGAGGCTTTTGCGTCGTTCGAAAAACCACTCGTCAATCTGAGCTTCGAGCTGGAGGTGCCAGAGTTCCGGCCTTTCTGCAAACAGCGCGGACTGCCGCCGTTCCACTTCTTCCTGTATCACGTGCTGCACGCGCTGGAAGGCATCGATAACTTCATGTACCGCGTCCACCAGGGCGAGGTGATCAAGATCGAGGACTTCTGGGCCTCGTACACCGTCATCAACCAGGATCAGAATCTGAATTTTGCGCGCTTTGAGATGACGCCGGATTTGCAGGCGTTTGTCGCCCGCAGCGTGGCAGCGAAGCAGGTGGCGGAAACCAGCACCAAGATCATCAACAGGTCGGAAGACTTGAGCGACTACGATAAGCGCCGCAACATCCACATCACCTGCATGCCATGGCTGAAGCTGACCTCGATCGAGCATCCGATTTATGCGCACAAGGATTACGATATCCCATCGCTGGCCTGGGGCCGCTTCAGCGATCCGCGCGCGGACGACAAGCTGAGCATGACCATGTCAGTCCAAGCCCACCATGGCTTCGTCGATGGCTACCACATCCACTTGCTGGCGCAGGCCATCGCGCAGCGCATCGCGCAAACCATGGCCTCATAACTCCCGCAGCAACGCCTGCACGGCCGCCGACGCGCGGCCAGCTTCCGAACATACCAGGCCGAATTCCCGATACGCCGGCGGCTGCAATTGCATCACCCGCAAACCTCGCCGGTCTTCCGGCAGCGCCGACTCCGGGATCACCGACACGCCCAGCCCCTCGCGCACCAGCACCGCCGCGCTGGCCAGATCCCGCACCGTCACCCGGATATCCGACAGCATCAGCCCCGCCTGAGTGGCCAGACTTTGCGCATGCACGTGACAGCCGCCAGTGGCCAGCACAAACGGCTCATCGGCCAGCTCGCTCAATGCCACGCCCTGCTCGCTGGAACGCCGCCCCAGCGGATGCGCGCCCGGCAGCACCGCCATCCAGGCATCGCGCCCTAGCAGCACAGCCTGCCGCTCCGGCGCGGGATTGAGCACCACGCCCAGTTCCACCGTTCCAGCCGCCAGCCATTCTTCGACCTCGACATCGGTGCCTTCCAGCGCCACCACGTCGATGCCCGGGTATCGCCGCCGAAACGCGCGCAGCATGTCCGGCAACATGGCCCCCAGCACCGAAGGAAAAGACGCCAGCCGGATGCGTCCCGTCGCCAAGCCCCGCGCGCCGTCGGCCAGTGCACGGATGCCATCGAACTGCGCCAGCATCGCGCGCGCATGCGTCATCACCTGCTCGCCAAACGCGGTGACGCTGACATCGCGCCGCTCACGCACGAACAGTTGACTGCCAAGCGCCGCCTCCAGCTGCGCGATCGCCTGACTGGCGCCGGATTGCGAAATGCCGACTTGCGCGGCCGCCCGCGAAATATTGCGCGCCTCCGCCACCGCGAGCAGCAGACGCCAATGGGTCAGATTCATCATTAGAAAAACTGATAGCTAATTTTTGAAGCATTAATTTTACAGCGTGTCAGCCCAGCTCATACAGTAAGCGTTCCTCACCATCTGGAGTTTGCAATGAAGCTGTATTACGCCCCGCACACCTGTTCACTGTCGCCGCTGATCGTTTTGAAGGAACTCGGCCTGCCCCACCAACTGATCAAGGTTGACAACCAAACCAAGCGCACCGCCGACGACCGCGACTTCCGTGACATCAACCCCAAAGGCTACGTCGCCGCGCTCGAACTGAACAACGGCGAAGTACTGACCGAAGGCCCGGCCATCCTGCAATATCTGGCCGACCTGAAGCCGGAGGCCGGCCTGGCGCCAGCGCCGGCCAGTTGGTCGCGCGTGCGCCTGCAGGAAATGCTGAACTTCATCACCAGCGAGATCCACGCCGGCATGGCGCCGTTATTCAACAAGGAGCTGCCGCCGACCTATTTCCAGCAACGCCTGCAACGCCGCATGGCGACGCTGGAGGCCGCGCTCGGCAAGCACGCATACCTGATGGGCGCACAATTCACGGTGGCGGACGCCTACCTGTACACGGTGGTGGGATGGTTTGCATTCTTCGCCATCGATCTGGCGCAGTGGCCGGCAGTGGCGGCCTGGGAGAAACGCATCGCCGCCCGCCCGTCGGTGCAGGCGGCGATGCAAGCGCACGTTTAAGCGCGGCGGGCTTCCTGCACGCCGCCTACTTCCGAGATGGCTAACAGGGCTTTGTGCAGCTGGGCCGTGGCGCCGATTTCGGCGGTGAAGGTCATGCGCGCAAAGCCTTTGGCCGATTGCGTGTTGACGCCGATAACGTTGATTTTCTCGCGCGAGAAAATCTCGGAAATATCGCGCAGCAGTCCCTGGCGGTCATTGGCCAGAATGAAGATGTCGACCGGGTAGACGGTGTCCGAGCCGGCGCGGCCCCACTCGGTGACAATCACCCGCTCCGGCGCCTTGGCGCGCATTTCGGCAAAGTTCTTGCACGTGGCACGGTGGATCGAGACACCCTTGCCGCGCGTGACGAAGCCGACGATGCCATCCGGCGGTGCCGGCTTGCAGCACTTGGCCAACTGCGTCATCAAACCATCGGTGCCGACCACCAGCACACCCGACTTGGCGCCCTGCTCCACGCTGGACGCCCGGCTCTTGCCGAGGAAGACTTCGTCCGCCGGTTCGGCTGGTTCGCCGCTGTCGTGCAGCGCGTTTTCAATCGCGCGCAGGCTGAATTCATCCTTGCCGACCGACAGGAACAAATCGTCGACCTTGGCGAAGCCCAGCTTGTTGGCCAGCGCTTCCAGGTTGACGGCGGTCTTGCCCTCGCGCTGCAGGGTTTTCTCGACCACCGCGCGGCCGTGCGACAGCGTTTCCTGCATGTCGATGGCGTGGAACCAGGCGCGGATCTTGGAACGGGTGCGGGTCGCCACCGTGTATTCATCGCCAAGCCAGTCGCGCGATGGACCGGCGGTGCCGGGCGCGCCCTTGGCGGTGATGATTTCGCAGGTCTGACCATTTTTCAGCGGCGTGTTCAGCGGCACCATCACGCCATCGACGCGCGCGCCACGGCAGCGGTGGCCGACGTCGCTGTGCAGGTGATAGGCGAAGTCCACCGGTGTGGCGCCGACCGGCAGTTCAATCACGCGCGCCTGCGGCGTCAGCACGAAGATGCGGTCGTCCAGCGCGGCGGCCTTCAGTTTCTCGACCCATTCGCGCTGCTGCTCTTCCTGCCCGACCACCGCATCGGCGACGTCGGTTTTCCACGCCAGCAGCTGACGTAGCCAGGCGATTTTTTCATCGTACTGCTGGGCGGTGAAGGTGGAGCCGCCGGTTTCCTTGTAGCGCCAGTGCGCGGCCACGCCGTACTCGGCAAAGCTGTGCATCTCTTGGGTACGGATCTGCACTTCCAGCGGCCGGCCGTCCTCCGCCGTCACCACCGTGTGCAGCGACTGGTAGCCGTTCGGTTTGGGACGCGAGATGTAGTCGTCGAATTCTTTTGGAATCGGGGTCCAGATGTTGTGCACCACGCCCAGCACGGTGTAGCAGGTTTTCACATCCGCCACGATAACGCGGAAGGCGCGCACGTCGTACAGGTCGGTGAAGTCCAGCTCCTTGCCCTTCATCTTGCTCCAGATCGAGTAGATGTGCTTGGGTCGGCCGAACACTTCGGCCTGAATGCCGGCGGCCGCCATTTCCGACTGCAGCCGCGCGATCGCGCTGGTGACGAAGCCTTCGCGCATCAAGCGCTTTTCTTCCAGCATCTTGGCGATGCGCTTGTAGGTTTCCGGCTCGATGAAACGGAACGACAGGTCTTCCAGCTCCCACTTCAGCTGCCAGATCCCGAGCCGGTTGGCCAGCGGCGCGTACAGGTCCAGCGTGTCGCGGCCGTAGGCCTGGGTCATCTCATTGAACAGTTTGATGTCGGCAAAGTAGCGCAGCGTGGTCACGCACGACGCCAGCCGCACCAGCACCACCCGCATGTCGGAGGCCATGGCCAGCAGCATCTTGCGCAGCGTTTCGACCTGGGCCACCGCCAGTTGCGCGGCATTGCGGCCGCGCCCGGCGGCCGGCGCGTTCTGCGCCTGGGTCAGTTCGCGCAGGCGAATCAGCTGGCGCACGCCGGCCACCAGGTCGTTGACGCCCTGGCCGAAACGCGGTTCGATCACCGGCGCCTGCTCGGTGTCGAGCAAGGTCAGTTCGAACATCAGGCCGGCGATGCGGGTTTCGACGTCGGTGTTAAGCGAGGCCAGCGTGCCGGCCACGCCGACCGCGAACTCCAGCGCGACCTGGCCGCTGACACAGGTTTTGTCGGCGTAGGCGCTGCCGGCGAAGTCCAGCGCCGCCAGCATGCGCGCGCTGTCGTCCGGCGACAGCCCGATCACCAGTTGTTCCGACGTTGCGCTGTTAAGCGCGGTGGTGGAAACCATACGACTCCTAGCGCTGCGCGGCGATGATGACGATTTCGACCAGCACTTTCGGATCGGCCAAACGGGCTTCGACGGTGGCGCGCGGCGGCGTGTGGCCTTGCGGCACCCACGCGTCCCACTCCTCGTTCATGCCCGGAAAGTCGGCCATGTCCTTGATGTAGATCTGACAGTTGAGGATGCAGGTCTTGTCGCTGCCGGATTCGGCCAGCAGGCGGTCGATGTGGCCCAGCACCTCACGGGTCTGGCCCTGAATGTCGGCGTCGGTCTGCTCGGCGATCTGGCCGGCCAGGTAGACGGTGTGATTGTGGATCGCCACTTCGGACAGGCGCTTGCCCACGTACAGTCGTTTGATTTCCATACTTAATTAACCCAACAAGAATTTCTTTGCTATCGCAATCTGATCGTCATGAATAAAGGTCGGCGCGTGGCCGACGTGCGGAATTTCCACCAGCGCCGCCTTGGGGCCGCGCTGCGTCATCTCGTAGGCCGTCTCCGGCGACAACAGGTCCGAGTCGGCGCCGCGCACCAGCAAGGTCGGGCAGCGGATGGCGTCATAGGCCGCCCACAGCATGGCCTGGTCGGCCTCGGCCGATTCCGGCGTTGCCGAGCGGAACGGCAGAGCCAGCCCCATATCGTAGTGGCGTACCCACTTGCCGTCCTTATCCTGGCGCAACACATCGCTGGCCAGTTTGTGCCACTCGGCTTCGGTGTGCTCGCCAAAGGAAGTCGAAACGTCGCGGATGAAACGCGCGCCGGCCTCGAAACTTTCAAATCGCAAGTCTTGGCCGATGTAGTCGCCGATGCGTTGCATCGCCATCGGCGCCAGCACCGGACCGATATCGTTCAGCACCAGCTTGCGGATCGGGTTGTCCGGCAGCGAGGCCAGGCCCATGCCGATCAGGCCACCCATCGAGGTGCCGAACCAGTCAACCTGCTGATTTTCATCGTCCGGCAGCACGCGTGCCAGCAGCGTGACGATGTCGCTGACATACTGCGGAATGCGGTACAGCTGCGGGTTCTTGAGCCAGCCGGAGCGGCCGCGGCCCACGATGTCGGGGCAGATCACACGGTAGTCGTCGGCCAGCGCGCGCGCCATGTGGTCGAAGTCGTCGCCGACGCGGGTCACGCCATGCACGCAGACCAGTACGTTCGGGTTGCTCTCATCTCCCCATTCTTTGTAGGACATGCGATGCAGGCCGGCCAATGAAATGCATTGAACAGACTTTATTTTTGCTTGGAGCATGCGGCTTCCTCAATGATTTTTTGTGTAATGATGTTGAGACAGCATTTTACCGCGTTGTGACAAAATCCTACCGAAGTGTAGCGCAGCGCACTCTCAATCACCAACCCTGCAAGAGGACAGTATGGCAAACAAGACTTTGAGCGGTAAAACCGCGTTGGTCACCGGATCGACTTCCGGCATCGGACTGGGCATCGCCCGCGCGCTGGCGGCCGAAGGCGCCAACGTGGTGCTGAACGGCTTTGGCGACGCCAAGGAGATCGAACAGCTGCAGGCCGAGCTGGGCCAGGAGTTCGGCGTGCAGGTCGCCTATCACAACGCCGACATGACCAAGCCGGACCAGATCGAAGCCATGATCCAGTTCGCCGGCGACAGGTTCGGCGGTGTCGATGTGCTGGTGAATAACGCCGGCATTCAGTACGTGGCCAATGTCGAGCATTTCCCGGTCGAGAAATGGGACGCCATCATTGCCATCAACCTGACCTCGGCTTTCCATACGTCGCGACTGGTGCTGCCGCGCATGCGCGAGCAGAATTGGGGCCGTATCATCAACCTGGCCTCGACCCACGGGCTGGTGGCCTCGGCCGGCAAGTCGGCCTATGTGGCCGCCAAGCACGGCCTACTGGGGCTGACCAAGGCCAATGCGCTGGAGACCGCCACCACCGGCGTCACCGTCAACGCCATCTGCCCAGGCTTCGTGCTGACCCCGCTGGTGCAGAAGCAGGTGGATGACCGCGCCGCCAAGGAAGGCATCCCCAATGAGCAGGCCAAGAAGGCGCTGCTGGCCGACAAACAACCGTCCGGCGAGTTCGTCACGCCGGAAGAACTGGGCGCGCTGGCCGTGTTCCTGTGTTCGGACGCCGCCAAGCAAGTCCGCGGAGTCGCCTGGAATATGGACGGCGGCTGGGTAGCCCAGTAAGTACTATCCCTTACCAAAGGCAGATATCACGGGCCGTGATTTGCGGCTTTCCACAATAGTGATATCTGCCCGACTGAGCGATGATGCACTCCTCACACGATATACACGAGGAGACCCCGTGAAAAAACCATTCTATAAAGTTCTGTACGTTCAGGTGCTGTTCGCCATCGCCTGCGGTATTCTGCTGGGCGCGTTCTTCCCGGATAACGGCGTCGCCATGAAACCGCTGGGCGACGGCTTCATCAAGCTGATTAAAATGATCATCGCGCCGGTGATCTTCTGCACCGTGGTGTCCGGCATCGCCGGCATGCAGGACGTGAAAAAAATCGGTCGCGTCGGCGGCAAGGCGCTGCTGTACTTCGAAGTGATTTCCACCTTCGCGCTGGTGATCGGCCTGTTCGTCGCTAACATCGTCAAACCGGGCGCCGGCTTCAACGCCACCGCCGCTACGCTGGACGCCAAGTCGATCGAGCAGTACACCACCAAGGCGCACCCGCTGACCACCACCGACTTCCTGCTGAACATCATCCCCAACACCGTGGTGGATGCGTTTGCCAAGGGCGATATTCTGCAAGTGCTGCTGATCGCCATCCTGTTCGGTTTCTCGATTTCGCTGCTGGGCGAGCGCGGCAAGCCGCTGGTCAAACTGATTGACGACGCCTCGCACGCCATCTTCGGCGTCGTGAACATCGTGATGAAAGTCGCTCCGATCGGCGCGTTTGGCGCCATGGCCTTCACCATCGGCAAATACGGCATCAAATCGCTGCTGCCGCTGGCTACCCTGATGGGCTGCTTCTACGCCACCTGCGCCATCTTCGTGGTGGTGGTACTGGGCACGGTGGCGCGCCTGACCGGTTTCTCGATCGGCCGCTTCATCCTGTACATCAAGGAAGAACTGCTGATCGTGCTGGGCACCAGCTCGTCGGAATCGGCGCTGCCTTCGCTGATGAACAAACTGGAACGCCTGGGCTGCCCGAAATCGGTGGTGGGCCTGGTGGTGCCAACCGGCTACTCGTTCAACCTGGACGGTACCAACATCTACATGACCATGGCCGCGCTGTTCGTGGCGCAAGCCACCAACACCGACCTGACGCTGATGCAGGAACTGACCATCCTGGGCGTGGCGATGCTGACCTCGAAAGGCGCATCGGGCATCACCGGCGCCGGCTTCATCACGCTGGCGGCGACCCTGCACGTGGTGCCGGATATTCCGGTGGCCGGCATGGCGCTGATCCTGGGCATCGACCGCTTCATGTCCGAATGCCGCGCGCTGACCAACTTCGTCGGCAACGGCGTGGCGGCGATGGTGGTGTCCAAATGGGAGAAAGAACTGGACATGGATATCATGAAGGCCGAACTGGCCAATCCAGGTTCGACCATCAAGGAGCCTGAACTGATGGAGCCAGTCGCCGGCCACTAAGCCTCGATTGCCCCACACCAGCCCCGCGCAGCGATGCCCGGGGCTTTTTTGTAGTCTAAAGATGCTACATACAAATTTGACAATCAATGTGACAATGCCATTTTCTTAATGGAATGATCATATGAACAAGTTACTCCGCACCCTCGCCTGCGCCGCCCTGCTGGCCGCCAGCGCCGCCGCCCAGGCTACGCACTACGAATTCTCCTACACCATGGCCAGCGGCACCAAGATCACTGGTGATTTCGACGGAACCGCCCACGACAATCTGATTAGCGGTTTGAGCGACTTTTCGGTCTTCATCGACGGCTCGGCTTTTGCCGGGAACGGCAGCATGCTGATCTTTCCCGTAGTCGGTTACGATCCGGTAGTCTCGTTTGATGGCACGGCCACCAATTTTCTTCTGCTCGGAACCACTGAGCTACTGTACATCGCCCCACTGAATGGTGGCAGCACCGACTCCGTCGGCTACCGCACCCCCGGCGTCAACACCAGTGAAGGCGACGGCGACTATTCCGCCGCGCGCTGGCACGTGACGGCGGTACCGGAACCGGCCACTGCCGCGATGATGCTGGGCGGTCTGGCCTTGGTGGGCGCGGTCGCCCGTCGCCGCCGGCGCGCCACGCCGATTGTCCGATAGTGGACAGCCGAGCGTTCATTTTCGTACACTGACGCATCCGCTTGCCCCGGCAAGCGCGTGGCACGAGGTTTGCAGTTGTCCCCGCATCACACCACCAGGAGACATCATGCCGGAAATGACACTGGGCGCACGCGGCACCGAAGCCAGCATCGCCGTTGATCTCAATGCGCGCGGCCAACTGGCCGGCATCATCGCCGACGAGGATGGCCACCAGCGCGCCATCCTGTACGACCGCCGCCCGATCGAACTGGGCACGCTGGGCGGCAGCGATAGCTATACCGCCGCCATCAATACCGGCGGCGATGTCATCGGCACCGCGCAAAACGCCGATGGCTATTGGCGCGCCTTCGTGGTCCGCCACGGCGGCGGCATGCAAGACATCGGCACGCTGGGCGGCAACAGCAGCTACGGCGCCGCCCTCAATGACAAAGGCCAGTTGGTCGGCTTTGCCGACACCAGCGACGGCTATTACCGCGCCTTCAGCAGCGACGGCGAGCATGCGCCGGTCGACCTCGGCACGCTGGGCGGCAAGATCAGTTACGCGGCCGGCGTCAACAACCACGGCGCCATCGTCGGCACCGCCGCGCTCGACAATGGCTACCGGCACGCCTTTCTGTACCGCGACGGCACCATGCGGGATCTGGGCACCTTGGGCGGCCGCATCAGCAGCGCCACCGCCATCAACGATCGCGACGTGGTGGTCGGCGCTTCGGAAACCGTGGGCCGGCGCTGGCACGCCTTCGTCTGGCAGGATGGCCGCATGACCGACCTCGGCGCGCTGATCGGCTACGGCGACAGCTTCGCCACCGCCGTCAACGACGCCGGCCATGTGGTCGGCAGCATCCGCATCGGCGACGAACGCCGCTCCTTCGTCTACCGCGACGGCAAGATGACCATCCACCCCGGCGGCCACGGCCTGTACCTGGTCAACGCCATCAACAATCAGGAATGGGTGATCGGCGCGCGCTACAGCGGCAAGAAATTCACCGCCTCGACTATGATCTCCAGCCACCCGGCGGCGGTCACCCATGGCGGACAGGATCTGCTGACCGCGATCGCGCTGGTGCTGGTGACCAGTTGCGGCGTGGTGTGGTACCGCCGCCGCTACCGCGGCATCAGCCTGCCAACCGCGATCAACTGAGCAGGCTGGCCAGCGCGCTGCCGATCGCGAACCAGCCGATCAGCGGCAACGCCTTGCGCAACAACGCGCGCGCCACCAACGGCGTGGTGTGGTTACGGGCGCGGTAGATGCGCAACGCCCACGGATAAGCGATGTGGGTGGACGGCACCTGCGGCACGGTACGCAGCAGGTAGCCGGTCATGATGGCCAGCAGCACCAGCGCCGACGGCAGCACCTTGGACGGCCGAACCGGCAACAGCAGGCATATCGCCAGCAAGCCGCTGACCATGACCACCACCAGCAACAAGCGACGGTTCACTTCGGCGTGGGCCGGCGCCGCGCGCTGCATGCGCACGCCCAGCCAGATCCAGGCTGGCAGCAAGACCAACATACCCAGCACGAAGTAACCGGCGCCACGCTTGCTGGCGGGCTCCTCGGCAGCGGCGCCGGCGGCATCCCACTGGCTATACAGCTGGTAGCCCACCGCGTCACGCGCCTGTTTCAAATGGGCGGCGTAATTGGCCATGTCTTCCGGCGCCACGTGGTCGCGCAGCGCCTTGTAGCGCGCGGTGATCTGCAAGCTGCGGCCATCGTTGCCCTTGCTGACCTTGTACGAAAACTCGAACGCCGGATCGCGCACTTCGGTGACGCTGGTCTTCAGATTCCAGCGTTCCGGCAATCGCACCTCGGTGTCTTCGATAACTTCATAGGGATAGTCCAGCCGCAGCGGCGCGTTGCGGCTGACCGCGTCCGGCGCCTTCAGCGGATGATCGATTTCCGACGCCTCCACCGACGCCTCGCTGCGCTTGCGCTTGTCGTTGCGCGACCAGAAACCGGGGATGTTGTAATGCTCGACCGTGGTCAGCTCGTTGTGCGCCTCGTCGTCCTGCACATCCATGGCGCCGTTGCTGCGCAGGCTGTCGTAACTGCGCGCGTAAAAATTCTGGTACTGGGTTTCCAGCTCGCTGCGATTGTGGCGCAACTGGGTGCGCAGCGTGTCGGCGCGCTGGCTCAGCACGGTGGTGCTGACGGTGTAGTTGACCGGCTGCTCGACACCATCGCTGGAATCGAACACCGCCTTGATGCGCTTGACGCCGCCAAACTGCGGCCCCATCAGGCTGAGCGCATTGCTGCCCTTTTCCAACACCAGCGCATAACCATAGTCGGGCTGGTACAGATACCCCAGCTCGCCCTGCTGCTCGCTGCGGGTCGGGTCCAGCCAGTAGACGGCGCCATGCACGTTGGCGCGCACCAGCACGTGATTGAAGGCCAGCGGCGTCGGCGCCCAGTTGGCGATGTCGCGCGTCATCTCGGTGTTGACCAGCGCCGGCACCGCGTCGATGCCCAGCGCGCGCAGCATGGTGATGGTCAGCAGCGTCTTGTCCTTGCAGTCGCCAAAGCGGCGCTGGTAGACCTTGTCCGGCGCGGTCGGCGCGTGCGAACCGGCGCCAACCTCGATGCCCAGATAGCGGATATCGCGCTGCACCGCGCGCAACACCGCCGCCGCGCGCGCCTCCGGCTCGGTGTAGTTGCGGCCGATGCGGGCGATTTCCTCGCGCAGCGCCGGGCCGACTTCACGCGGGGTCTGGTACAGCGGCAGCGCCCATTGCACCACCGCCGCCCAGTCCTGATACTCGGTCCATTGCACCGCCGCGTAGGGGTTGTACCACTCCGGCGCGCCATTATCGACACGGATTGCCGCAACGTCGCGCTGGTCCCAACGGTAGTCGCGATAGCCGTCGGCCTCGCTCAACACCGGCGCCAGCTTGCTGTTCTGGCTGGCGATGCGCACCGGCCGGTTGGACGGCATCAGCAGCCGCACGAAAGAGCGCGCCACCGGCACCGACCAGCCCATCTCGGCGCGGTTCGATACCTTGCCTTGGAATACAGGATTGACGCCATCCAGGCTGAACGCGTATTCGACGATGTCACCGATGCGCACATCGTCCAGCAACACGCTGGCGGTCTTGCTGCCGTCGTAGATCAGATAATCGAGTTCGGTCTCGCGCTGCAGCACCTGCACCCGCGCGCCGGCCAGCTTGGGAATCACCTTGCCGTCGCGGATGACGTTAATCGCGTGCAGTGTCAGCGTCTGGTACGAGGGATCGAAATTGATGCTGAGATTGGCCGCCTTCTCGACGCCGCCGCCATCCAGCGCCTTGCTGGCGGTGTGAAAGTACGTGATTTTGCCGCGCTGATCGACCCGGCTCTGCATGTCGCGCAACAGGAAAGCGACGCCGCCACGCGCGGCCGGCGGCTTGCCACCCGGCTCCGCCTCCACCGCCAGCGGCAACACCCAGGCTGGCGGCGCGCCGGTCTTGTACGCCTCGGCTTGGGCGGCTCCACACAACAACATCCAGGCAAGTACGGCAAATACGACGCGCATGAGCAAAATCCGTTGAGAAATTCAGTAGCAAATATCTCAACAGTGTAGGCGCTAAATTTCCGACGAGCAAGCGAAAACGGCACGCCGCAGCGTGCCGTTCAACTGGTGTAACGGTGCTTACAGCGCCGAGAAATCCAGCTTGACGCCGGTGGCGGCCTGGATCTGGTCCTTGCTGACGCCTGGCGCCAGTTCGGTCACCTTGAGGCCACTTTCAGTCACCGCCAGCACGCCCAGGTCGGTGATGACCAGGTCCACCACGCCGACGCCGGTCAGCGGCAGATCGCATTTCGGCAGCAACTTGTGCGAGGTCGAGCCATCCTTGGCGGTGGCCACATGTTCCATCAGCACCACCACTTTCTTGACGCCGGCTACCAGATCCATGGCGCCGCCCATGCCCTTGACCATTTTGCCCGGGATCATCCAGTTGGCCAGATCACCCTGTTCCGACAC
This sequence comes from Duganella guangzhouensis, assembly GCF_009674535.1. Classification (GTDB taxonomy): domain Bacteria; phylum Pseudomonadota; class Gammaproteobacteria; order Burkholderiales; family Burkholderiaceae_D; genus Rugamonas; species Rugamonas guangzhouensis. Next base: position 359,659 of record NZ_WKJK01000005.1, on the reverse strand, counting down.
CTGCATCGCGCCCAGGATCGCCAGATTGATCTTGCCGCCACGGATCATGCCGAACGAGTCGGCCGAGCTGAAGTAGGCGGCGCCCGGCAGCGCCGTCACGGTCTGCTTGCCGGCGTTGATCAGGTCGGCGTCAATGTCCTCCTCGGTCGGGAACGGGCCGATGCCGAGCAGGCCATTTTCCGATTGCAGAAACACTTCTATGCCGGACGGCACGTAGTTGGCCACCAGCGTAGGCAGGCCGATGCCCAGGTTCACGTAGTAACCGTCCTGCAGTTCTTTTGCCGCGCGCGCGGCCATTTCATCACGAGTCCAAGCCATAGTAATCTCCGATATTCTTAATTGGCGGCGCGGATGGTGCGCTGCTCGATGCGTTTTTCCGGCGTGGCGTTGACCACGATGCGATGGACAAAGATGCTCGGCAGGTGCACCTGATCCGGATCGATCTCGCCGGTCTCGACCAGTTGTTCGACTTCGACGATGCAGATCTTGCCGGCCATGGCGGCGTTCGGGTTGAAGTTGCGCGCGGTCTTGCGGAACACCAGATTGCCGGCCTTGTCGGCCTTCCAGGCTTTGACCAGCGCCACGTCGGCCACCAGGCTGCGCTCCATCACGTATTGTTCGCCGTCAAACTCGCGGATTTCCTTGCCATCGGCAACGATGGTGCCGACGCCAGTTTTGGTGAAGAAGGCCGGGATGCCGGCGCCGCCGGCGCGCAATTTCTCGGCCAGCGTGCCCTGCGGCGTGAACTCCAGTTCCAGCTCGCCGGCCAGGTATTGGCGCGCGAATTCCTTGTTTTCACCGACGTAAGACGCGATCATTTTTTTGATCTGGCGGGTTTCCAGCAGCTGGCCGAGGCCGAAACCATCGACGCCGGCATTGTTGGAAATGGCGGTCAGGCCGGTGACGCCGGAATCGCGCAGCGCGCCGATCAGCGCCTCCGGGATGCCGCACAGGCCGAAGCCGCCGACCGCGATGGTTTGCCCGTTCTGTACCACGCCGGCCAGGGCGGCGGCGGCGTCCGGATAGAGTTTGTTCATGGATGTCCCTTATGATTGTGTTGCATAATGCGTCGTCAACGTTGTGTGTTCGTTAGCGACGCGGCGATCCAGCATAGAATACGCACATCGAAAGTTCAATACCGTAGAAATACCTGCTCCAATGCGTGCACAGACCATTATTGATTACGAGTCGATTTTCCTGCATGCGCCAGTCGGCATGTGCATTTCGGAAAACCGCACCATCCAGACCTGCAACGAGGCGCTGGCCGGCATGTTCGGCTACACCCGCGCCCAGCTGGACGGGCTGTCGTTCCTGGCGCTGTATCCAACCATGGACGAGTTCCTGCGCACCGGCGACCGTATCATCCCCATCATGAACGCCAAGGGCCGCTATTCGGACGAACGCATCATGCGCCGCGCCGACGGCGAGCTGTTCTGGTGCCACGTCACCGGCCACGCCATGCTGCCGGGCGAGCCGCTGGGTCCGGGTATCTGGACCTTCGAGGATGTCAGCGAAAAACGCCCGGTCACCGCCGAACTGACGCCGCGCGAGCGCGAAATCGCCGCCCTGCTGGTCGAAGGCAAGACCAGCAAGACCATCGCGCGCCAGGTCGACCTCAGCCCGCGCACGGTGGAAATGCACCGCGCCAGGCTGATGCGCAAGTTCTCGGCCTCGACTTCGTCCGAGCTGGTCCACAAGCTGGTGGGCGTGCAGCTTTAGGTCGCCGTCATGCCATCGTCGGCGCTGATGATGGCGCCGTTGATGAAGTTGGAGTCCTCGCCGGCCAGCAGCAACAACAGGCCATCCAGATCCTCCGGCTTGCCGGGACGCTTGCGCGGCAACATCTCGATCAGCTTCTGGCCCTGCTCGCTGGCAAAGTAATCCTCATTGATCTCGGTCGAAATATAGCCGGGGCAAATCGCATTGGTATTGATGCCGTACTTGCCCCACTCCACCGCCATCGCCTTGGTCATCTGCACCACCCCGGCCTTGCTCATGCAATACACGCCGATCTGCGGCATCACCCGCAGTCCGGCCACCGAGGCGATGTTGATGATACGGTGTTTCTTGCTCGGATCGCCCTTGGCGCGCGCGATCATGCGCTTGGCGGTTTCCTGCGCCACGAAAAAAGCGCCGCGCAGATTGGTGTCCATGACGAAGTTATAGTCTTCCGGCGTCACGTCCGCCAGCCGCTGGGTGGTGGACACGCCCGAGTTATTGACCAGGATATCGATCGGCCCGGCCTCGGTCTCGGCGTGCGCGATGGCCGACTTGATGCTGGCGTACTCGGTCACGTCCAGGCTGACCACATGGGCGGCGCCGCCGTCGGCCTCGATCTCGGCACGCAATTCCTTCAGCCGCTCGGTGCGGCGCGAGGCCAGCACCACCTGGGCGCCCGCCTGGGCCAGCACTTTGGCAAACCGGGCTCCCAGACCGCTGGAGGCGCCGGTGATCAGCGCAATTTTTCCCTCAAAGTTGACTTCTATGCCCACGTATTGCTCCTAGTGTTGGTGATCACGACCTCTAGCCGTCATCATTACATAAATCCCCAGGATTAGATTGCGGTGTCTAATAATGTCGCGGAAAATGGCAGCAATCCAAACAAAAAAGAAGCACGTTCGTGCTAAAATTTTCTCATTCACCACAAACACTATAACAACAGACCATGACACAGCCTCAAAATCTCGTAGAACAGTATGGCCCACGCGATGCGATGGAGTATGACGTCGTGATCGTCGGCGGCGGCCCAGCAGGCTTGTCGGCAGCGATCAAGATCAAACAGCTGGCCGCTGAAAAAGGCCAGGAAGTGTCGGTCGTCGTGCTGGAAAAAGGCGGCGAACTGGGCGCCCACACCCTGTCCGGCGCCGTGATGGACCCGAAGGCGCTGACCGAACTGATCCCGGACTGGAAGGAAAAAGGCGCGCCGCTGAACACCGCCGTCACCGAAGACCGCGTGCTGTTCCTCACCGAAACCGGTTCCTTTAAGACCCCCAACGCGTTACTGCCGAAGTGCTTTGAAAACCACGGCAACTATGTGATTTCGCTGGGCAACGTGGTGCGCTGGCTGGGCCAGCAGGCCGAAGCGCTGGGGGTGGAAATCTTCCCTGGCTTCGCCGCCGCAGAGGTGCTGTACAACGAGGATGGCTCGGTCAAGGGCATCGCCACCGGCAATATGGGCGTCAAGCGCGATGGCGAAGCCGGCCCGGAATTCCAGCTCGGCATGGAGCTGCACGGCAAATACACGCTGTTCGCCGAAGGCGCGCGCGGCCACCTGGGCAAGCAGCTGATCGCCAAGTACGACCTGAACAAGGGCAAAGATCCGCAATCCTACGGCATCGGCATTAAAGAGCTGTGGGAAATCGATCCGGCCAAACACCAGCCTGGCCTGGTGATCCACACCACCGGCTGGCCGCTGGACAGCAAGACCTATGGCGGCTCGTTCCTGTATCACCTGGAAAACAACCAGGTGGTGGTGGGCTACGTGGTCGGTCTGAATTACGAAAACCCGTATCTGTCGCCATACGAGGAATTCCAGCGCTACAAGACCCACCCGGAAATCCGCCCCTTCCTCGAAGGCGGCAAACGCATCTCGTACGGCGCCCGCGCGATCACCGCCGGCGGCCTGCAATCGCTGCCGAAACTGGTGTTCCCGGGCGGCGCGCTGATCGGCTGCGACGCCGGTTTCCTCAACATGAGCCGCATCAAGGGTTCGCACGCCGCGATCAAATCCGGCATGCTGGCCGCCGCATCGGTATTCGAGGCGCTGGGCGCCGGCCGCCAGAGCGACGAGCTGGCCGCCTACCCGGTCGCGTTTGAGCAATCCTGGCTGCACGAGGAACTGCACGTGGCGCGCAACGTCAAGCCATGGCTGAACAAGGGTCTGTACCTGGGTTCGCTGATGGCCGGCATCGACCAGATCGTGTTCCGTGGCAAGGCACCATGGACGCTGCGTCACTCGCACGCCGACCACGAGTGCCTGAAACCGGCCGCGCAGTTCCAGCCCATCGTCTACCCTAAACCGGATGGCAAGCTGACCTTCGACCGCCTGTCGTCGGTATTCATTTCGAATACCAACCACGCCGAAGACCAGCCGATCCACCTGACGCTGAAGAACCCAAGCGTGCCGGTCGACGTCAACCTGGCCCAGTACGCCGGTCCGGAAGCGCGTTACTGCCCGGCCGGGGTGTATGAATTCGTCAAAAATGACGACAACACCGACCGCCTGCAGATCAACGCCCAGAACTGCGTGCACTGCAAAACCTGCGATATCAAGGACCCGACCCAGAACATCGTCTGGATCACGCCGGAAGGTGGTGGCGGACCGAACTATCCGAATATGTAAAAAAGCAACACTTTGAAAACAGCGCGGCCCGCCAGCCGCGCTGTTTTCATTTGATCCAGGCGCGCAATCAGCAGATAATCGGCGGGTGGAAACAGGAGTACGCAGCAGTATTTCGGGCCGGTTACAAATTTTTTTGAAGAAATTTCCACGAAGCATTTAATGTCCCTCCAGATACGGTCGTCTTGTACTTGGGAGAGCACAAAGAGTACCTTGCTCCGAACTGAATCCACCTACCAGGAGTTATTTCATGCTGAGCCTTCACACTAATTCTGCTGCCCTGTCCGCACAGAACTCGATCTCCAAAACCCAATCGAACCTGTCGACCTCGCAGACCCGTCTGAGCACCGGCTACCGCGTCAACTCGGCAATGGACGACGCTGCTGGTCTGCAAATTGCAACCCGTCTGAAAGCACAAACCAGCGGTATGGCCATGGCCATGCGCAACACCCAGAACTCGATTTCGATGCTGCAAACCGCCGAAGGCGCGTTTGACGAAGTGACCACCATGCTGACCCGCATGAAAGATCTGGCCACCCAGGCAGCTGACGCCTCGTCGACCGCAAAAGACCAGGCCGCTCTGCAGTCGGAATACGACGCGCTGGGTAGCGAGCTGAACAACGTCATGAAAAACACCACCTTCGGCGGCTCCAAGCTGCTGGACGGCGGCACCATCGGCAGCGCCATGCAGTTCCAGATCGGCGCCACCAGCACCGAAACCATGTCGATCGACCTGTCGACCGCGATGACCACGCTGACCACCCAGCTGGGCACCGTGACCGCGCGTTACGCCGCTGGCGGCTCGGCCGTTGGCGCTGAAATTTCGGACGGCACCGACGGTACCGCCACCGGCGCCACCAACACCGCCGGCCAGACCGCTGCCAACACCACCATCGACACCATCGCTAACGCGATCGACTACGTCGGTTCGGTGCGTTCGTCGCTGGGTGCCGCCGCCAACCGTCTGGACCACGTGTACAACAATCTGTCGAACGTGTCGACCAACACCGAAGCTGCAACCGGCCGTATCATGGACACCGACTTCGCGACCGAATCGTCGAACATGACCTCGGCTCAGATGCTGCTGCAAGCTGGCACCGCGATGCTGAAGCAATCGAACAGCACCTCGTCGCTGGTTATGTCCCTGCTGCAGTAATCGTAGTAATATCCGGATATGTCAACATATCCGGATTAGTCAAAGGGCCAACCGGAGCATTTCGGTTGGCTTTTTTTATACCCGTAACGTGAGAAAGCGAGCCTGATGGCTGTAGATCGTATCGGACCTGCCATGCGCCCCCTTGGGGTACCAGACCGGCCATTGCCCCAGGCAGGCCAGGTCACGCGCGTACCCGGCAGCGAAGGCCCGCTCGATATCGATTTCCCGCTCGGCCCGATCGCTCCCGGCGGCCCCAGCGGCCCGGCCGGCACCGCCGGTCCCAACTCGATCGGTGGCCTGGCCGACGGTCCCGACGCGCATGGCCTGCCGCCCGGCGGCGCCGAAGCGCTGGCCGCCGCCCTGGCCGAAATTGTCGACGCCGATGCCGCCGCGATGCGGCCCAATCAAGTTTTCCTGTCGCGCCAGATGGTGTGGCAACCGCCGGACGTCTCGGCCATGGCGGCCTCGTGGCAAGTCATGGTGCGCACCTACGGCGAACAGCGCGCCGCCTGGCTGGAACAGGCCAGCGGCCAGCACCTGCCGGCCAGCCTGTTCATGGCCGATCCGACGCCCGGCGGCCGCGAAGGCCGGCCCGGCGCGCCGCTGGTGACCGAAATGGAACCGTGGCGCTTTGCCGTCTACGCCTGGGGCGCCGAGCGGCTGGTGCTGAAAGTCGTGGTCAAGGACGATGAAGAATACGACCGCAACCGCCGCAAACGCAGTCGCGTCGCGTTGCGGCTGGAACTGATGCTGCCCGGCGTCGGCCGGGTGGTGATCCAGATGGAGCCGGCCAGCGGCAACGGCGTGGTGATGGAAGTGGGCGCGGCCCAGACCGCCTCCATGCAGCACATGCGCGACATCCTGCCGCAAGTAGCGGCGGTGGTCAGCCGCGCCGGCCTGACCATCCTGCGCTGCCGGCTGCGGCGCGAACTGCCGGCCTCTGGCGGCGAACACGCCCACCCCACCCGCCTGCACACCGCCGCCCTGACCCAGGCGCTCTTCAAAGCCATGGCCGAAGTCGCGGTGCTGCTATCGCAGCCCGTCATCGCCGACGACCTATTCTCACAAAGCGCTTAACCAGCAACCTCATGTCCTAACTTCGGGGTCAGTTCTCAAAATCGGACATTGGGTCGTGCACGACCCAATGTCCGATTTTGAGAACTGACCCCGAAGTGGACACGAAGTGGGCTTTAGCCGACGGTGCCGATGATGCTGACTTCGCGGTTTTCGGGGATTTCGTTGTAGGACAGTACGTGCAGGCCGGGCGCGAACAGGCGGGCGTAGCGCGCCAGCAGCGGCCGGATCTGCGGCAGCACCAGCAGCAGCGGCGGCGTGGCCTGCTGTTTCATCTGCTCGCGCGCCACCGGCATGTTGACTTGCAGCTGCGCCAGCAGGTGCGGGTCGATCGGGTAGTTGTCCAGCACCACTTTGCCGCTCTGGCGCGCCTGGTTCAATGAGCCAAGCAACATGTTTTCGAGGTCGCCGCCCAGGTTGAACGCTTGCATCTCGGTCTTCTGGCCGAACAGGCTGGTGACGATCTGGCGCCGCAGCGCGCAGCGCACTTCGGCCGCCAGCAGGATCGGGTCCTTGGTGGTCTCCGAGCTGTCCACCAGCGTGGTGGCGATCGGCACGATATCTTTCAGTGAGACGTTCTCGGCCAGCAGCACGCGGAATACGCGCAGCATCTGGGTATGCGTCAGCGCCTTGTCCAGCGCCGAGGCCAGCTTGGGCGACACCGCCGTCAGACGCTCCATCAGCGCCGGCACGTCTTCGTGGCGGAACAGTTCCGGCAGGTATTCGCGGATCAGCTTGGACAAGTGGGTGGCGATCGCGCTCGGCGCTTCCACCACCTGGTAGCCCAGCCCCAGCGCGTTGGCTTTTTCGCTGGTTTCAACCCAGGTCACCGGCATGCCGTAGGCTGGTTCGATGCCGGGAATGCCGTCGATCTGGCCATATACGTTCGGCGACGGAATCGCCATCAGGCGGTCGGCAAACACTTCGGCCTGGGCCACCACGCTGCCGGATAAAATCACCGAGTACTGGGTCGGCTTCAGGCCAAGGTCGTCGCGCACCGAGATCGGCGGCAGCAGCAGCCCCATGGCTTCGGAAATACTCTGGCGCACGCCCTTGACGCGCTTGGTCAGCGGTTCGCCATGCGCTTTGTCGATCAGCGTCACCAGCTTGTAGCCAACCGCCACCTGCAGCGGCATCACCGCCGGCAGGCTGTGCCAGTCGAGGTCGGGCAGGCGATCGTCCTTGAGCGCGGCCTCGATGGCGTCCAGATTATTGGTCTCGGGTACCTTGACCCGGTTCAGCAGCTTCCAGCCGACATAGGCCAGCACCAGCGCGAACGGCACAAACATCTGCCATGGCATGCCCGGCACCACGGCCAGGATCAGCATCATGCCGGCCGCGCTGAACATCACTTGCGGCGAGGTCAGGACCTGGCTGCCAACCTGCTGTTCGAAGTCGCCGGAGTCGGAGATCCGGGTCACCAGGATCGCGGCGGCGGCCGACAGCAGCAGCGCCGGGATCTGCGCCACCAGGCCGTCACCGATGGTCAGCAGCGCGTACTGTTTGAAGGCGGCGCCAAACGACATGTCCTGCATCAGCGCGCCAATCGCGACGCCGCCGACCATGTTGATGATCAGGATCAGGATCGAGGCCACGGCATCGCCGCGCACAAACTTGGAGGCACCGTCCATGGCGCCGTAGAAGTCGGCCTCGGCCGCCACTTCCAGCCGGCGCAACTGGGCTTTTTCCTGGTTGATCAGGCCGGCGTTGAGGTCGGCGTCAATCGCCATCTGCTTGCCGGGCAGCGCGTCCAGTGTGAAGCGCGCCGACACTTCGGAAATCCGTTCCGCACCCTTGGTCACCACCATGAAGTTGATGATCATCAGGATCACGAACACCACGATACCGACCACGTAGTTACCGCCGATCACCACCATACCGAAGGCTTCGATCACGTGACCGGCGGCGGCCGTGCCCTCGTGGCCGTGCAGCAGCACCACCCGGGTCGACGCCACGTTCAGCGTCAGCCGCAGCATGGTGGTGGCCAGGATCACGGTCGGGAACACCGAGAAGTCCAGCGGCCGCCGCGCCGACACCGACACCAGGATCACAATCAGCGCCAGCACGATGTTGAACGTGAACATCACGTCCAGCAATATCGGCGGCAGCGGCAGGATGATCATGGCCAGGATCATCAACAGGAATGCCGGGGTGGCAAACTTGTGCCGGCGTGCCTCCGTAATCAGGGTCTTCAAAAAATTCACTGCTTAACCTCGCTCATGGATGTGGGCACAACAATTTCACTTTCTCTTGGTGGCACCGGTTCGGCGTTGCGCCGGCCGGTACGGAATGCCTGCAGTTGCAGCACATAGTTCAGCACCTGCGACACCGCCTGGTACAACTGCACCGGGATCTGCTGGTTGACCTGGCTGGTGTTGTAGATGGCGCGCGCCAGCGGCGGCAGCTCCATCACTTCAATCTTGAATTCGGCCGCCAGCTGCTTGATGTACAGCGCCATCTCGTCGACGCCCTTGGCGATCACATACGGCGCCTCGGCCTTTTTGAGGTCGTACTTCAGCGCCACCGCGTAGTGCTCCGGGTTGACGATCACCACGTCGGCGCTGGGCACGCTCTTGCGCGCGCTGCGCCGCGCCATCGCCCGCTGCAGCTGTCGGATGCGGCTTTTGACTTCGGGCCGGCCCTCGGTCGACTTGTGTTCTTCCTTCAGGTCCTGCTTCGACATGCGCTGGTTCTTGGCGAAGAACCAGGCCTGCGCCGGCACGTCGATCAGCGCGAAGATGACGAACACCGCCACCATCGCCATCAGGCCGTCCAGCATCAGATTCGAGCCGATCATCATGGCCTGCCCCATCGGCAGCAGCTGCAACTGGGTGTAGGCCGGCACGGTCGAGCGAGCGACATGTATCAGCACCGCGATCAGCACGCTGGCCTTGCCGATCGAGATCAGCATCTCGAACGCGTGCTTGCCGCTGAACAGGCGGCCGATATTGGCCGCCGGGCTCATGCGGTTGAGCTTGGGCTCCCAGTGCTTCATCGACACCACCCAGCCGCCCGGCACCATCGCGCCCAGAATGATAAACAGCGGCACCACGAACAGCGGCAGCAACATCTGGATCAGCAACCACATCGAGCTGCTGAACACGATCGACATGGCGTTGTCGATCGCGCCCTCGCTATCCAGCGGCGCAAAGCTCTGATGGAAGATTTCGTTGAACTGCACCAGATAGTTCGGCAGCAGGTAGACAAACAGTTTCAGGCTGACCAGGATGCCGATCGCGGTCGACAGGTCGCGCGAGCGCACCACCTGCCCTTCCTGGCGCGATTTCTTCAGCTTCTGCTGTGACGCCTTCTCGGTTTTATCGCCAGTGCTGTCGTCAGCCATGGAGCGCCACCTGCATCTGCTGACGGATCAGCTCCAGCACCATGTTGGTCATGCGCACATAGTGTTCGGGAATGAACCGCACCACCTGGACCAGCATCAGCAGGCCGAAGATGGTAATCATCGAAAAGCCCAGCGCGAACAGATTCAGGCTGGGCGCCACCCGGTTGAGGAAACCGAAACCGATCTGCACCACCATGGTGGAAAACACCACCGGGATCGCCAGCAGCATCGCCGCCGAGAAAATCCAGGCCACGTTGTAGGCCACCGCCTCCAGCAGCATCGGGCCGAAGCCGGAACCCAGCGGCCATGCCTTGAAGCTCTGGCCGATCACGTTGGCGATCACCAGGTGGCCGTCGATCGAGAAGAAGATGATGATCGACAGCGTCGACAGCAGCGCCGAGGTGACGTCCGACGATTGACCGTTCATCGGGTCATTCATCACCGCCATCGACAAGCCCATCTGCGACGACACCACAAAGCCCAGCACGCCAATCACCGACATCGCGAAGTGGAACGCCAGCCCCAGCACGAAGCCGATCAGGCCCTGCTCGATCGACGCCACCACGCCGTGCAGTGAAAACGGATTGATCGGCGCCACCCCGCCGGTCAGCGGCATCATGATGATGGCCAGCACCAGCGCGATCAGGATGCGCGCCGTCACCGGCGTCACCGCCTCGCCCAGCACCGGGGCGCCAATGAACATCGCCAGGATGCGGCAGAACGGCCACCACAGGGCGGTCAGCATCGGCAGCAACTGGGCGAAGACGGCTTCCATGGGTGGCGTGCGGCGCGAGCTAGCCGACCAGGGTGGCGGCGCGGGTGAAGATGGACACGCAGAAGTCCATCAGATAGGTCGCCATCCAGCGTCCGGCCAGGATCACCGCCAGCAGCGTCACCAGCAGCCTGGGCAGGAAGCTCAGCGTTTGTTCATTGATCTGGGTGGCGGCCTGGAACAGCGCCACCAGCAGGCCGGTGATCAGGCCCGGCACCACCAGCACCACCACCATCAGCATCACGATGTGCAGCGACTCGACCACCAGATCGACCGCGATGTCGGGAGTCAGCATGGGCGCCTCTCAGTATGCCTGTATGCTCGTGACGAGCGTGTTGACGGTCAGGGTCCAGCCATCCACCAGCACGAACAGCAGCAGCTTGAACGGCAGCGAAATCACCAGCGGCGACAGCATCATCATGCCCATCGCCATCAGCACCGACGACACCACCAGGTCAATCACCAGGAAGGGAATGAACAGCATGCAGCCGATCTGGAACGCGGTCTTCAGCTCGGACAGCACGAACGCCGCCAGCTTGACGGTGAAGGCGTGCTGCGCCGGCTCGGTGATCTTGTCCTCGCCGGCCAGGTGGGCGATCTGCTGCAGCGCCGCCTTGCTGGTCTGCGCCAGCATGAAGCGCGACACCGGTTTCTCGGCGATCTGCAGCGCGGTTTCCAGGCCGATTTTATCCTGGTCGTACGGCACGAAGGCTTCGCTCCAGATCTGGTCGCCGATCGGCCGCATCACCAGCAGCGTCAGGATCAGCGCCACCCCGGTGATGACCCGGTTCGGCAAGCCCTGCTGCAAACCCAGCGCCTGCCGCAGCAGCGACAGCACGATCACGAAGCGGGTGAAGCTGGTCATCATCATCACCATCACCGGGAGCAAGCCCAGCAAGGTCATGATGATCAGGATTTGCATCTTGACCGTCAATTCGGTCTTCGCGCCCGGCACCACATTGGCCAGCAGGTCGACCGCATGGGCCATGCCCGGCAGGCAGGCCAGGCCCAGCAATACCGCAGCGGCCGGCGCGATCGCCCGCAGGCGTTGGCGCCACCGCGTAGTCAGACTCCGGATCATGGAGTCATCATGTCCAGATTCAGGCCATCCAGATCGATCACTTTGAGGCCGTAGTTTTCGCCCGCCACCACCACTTCGGCGCGGCCGATGGCGGTGCCGTTCACCTTGATGACCAGCGGCTCGCCGGCCAGCACATCCAGCTCGACCACGCTGTCGGGGCCGATGTTCATCAGCTCTTCCAGCGAGATGCGGGCCGAGCCCACTTCCAGCGTCAGCGTGACCGGGATCTTGCGCATCATGGCCGGCAGATCGCGCCGCGGCGGCGCGGCCGGCAGGTCGGTCAGCTCGGTGCCGGTCTGGTCGATGATCATCTCTTCCGACAGATCTTCCAGCAGGGCGTCGCTAGGGTTGGCTACGTTCATGTTCATCATTATTCTGCATCTTCAAAAGAGGTTAAACAGAGTTTGCCTTTGTGCTCGGTGACCGCGGCCGTAAACAGGCGGGAATCTTCGAGCAGGACGTCCGCTCTGGACAGGCTGATCGGGATCACATCGCCAACCTGCAAATCATACAGCGCGCCCAGCGACACTTCCTTGCTGGCCAGGCGGCCGATCAGGCCGACCTGCAGCCGCTGCGCCAGCGGCGCCGCGGTCTTGGCCTTCTTGCCATTGTCGCGGTCGCGCAGCAGGCCGCGCAGCACGCTGGTCATCAAATGCTTGTCGAGCGCAAACCAGAACTGGCCGCCCACCACGCCGGCCATGTCGGCCAGCGTCACGGTGACCACCCAGGTGCCCTTGGGCGGATGTTGGCCGGGGGCCGGTTTGAATTCATTGTCGGCGGCGTCGGCCTCGCCTTCGGCCGGCGCCGGCTTGTCGGAAGCTGGCAGGTTGAGTTCGATGCGGCCGGCCAGCACGCCGGCCAACTGTTGCCCCAGCACCACAGCGAGCCGCTCCTCGGTGGCGGTCACGCGCACCGCGTTCTCGTCGATGGTGGCGCTGCTGTCGGTCTTGGCGCCGCTGCCGTAGCGGTAGTTGAGCACGCTCAGCAGCACCTTGCGTTCCAGTGAAAAAGCGATCTGGCCGGCCGGCGCCGCAAAGCTCAGCCAGCGGCTGCGGATGTCGTTGCCGTCCAGCCGGCTGAACGTCACGTCCTGCACCTGGAAGCCGCCCCAGTAGCGGCGGTTCATGTTCAGCCGCATCGATTGCGTCAGATCGTCGCGCAACTGGGCCGCAAAAATATGCAGCAAATGCACTGGACGGCCCAGCAGGCAGGGATCCAGCACTTGATGTTGCGTCGGTTTTGTCGTTGTCATGTATTGGCCATGTCGGTAATTCTTGCCCACTTCACCATCATCGCACTATCCAGCTAAAAACTGGTTGCTCCCAGCGCATTTTTTTGGCGCGCGGACGAATGCGCTAACTAATCGTAACGTAAAGTAGGACGATCTCGGTAGCAGCATACCTGAAAATTCACATTATTGCTAACCAACAATATTTGCGCCGGAAAATTATCTAGAGGCAAATAACGCTTTACAAGAATGTTGCTAGCCAGTAAGCTTCATTCGCCTTGTCAGCTTTACGCTGCCCTGCAACAAGCCGCGCTTAGTGAATGATTTGTAACGAGATTTTCCTCAAATCAATTGTTTCGCGTGTTGCGCTGCCGGGCCGCACGACCAGTGAAGCGGCATGGTGACTATCCAGGCCATAAAACCGTTGCGCCGAGCGATTGCTCGTTAATACGTCCGACTTAGTCTGACAGGACTACACTATCTTTTTTACAAGACTGTGACATGCACAACGGATGTGTAGCAGGTTTGGTATAGGGCAGCACAATATCTGTCACATGGGCTTGCTGCTTTCCGGCAATCTCGCTATGGTAGTCATCTGGATTTAAACGCGGTAAAACGCGGTAAAAAAACGTTGCAAAACGGGGGGTAGCAAGATGAGTAACGGATTCTCCAGCCTGATACAGGCCGACCTGGCGTCGCTGACCAACGCGGCGCAAAACCTGTCCAACAGCAGCACCACCATCGCTGCCGCCAGCCAGTACGGCGCGCAGGATGCCCAGCCTGCCTTCTCCTTCGCCCAGTCGATGCAGAGCGCCATCGACAAGGTCAACACCCAGGATGCCAACGCCGGCCAGCTGATGGCCGATGTCGACTCGGGCAAGAGCGACGACCTGGTCGGCGCCATGCTGTCCAGCCAGGATGCCAGCCTGTCCTTCTCGATGTTGATGCAAGTGCGCAACAAGGTGATGGGCGGCCTCGACGAACTGATCAAATTACCGCTGTAAGCCTCCGCGAAAGCAATCAACGTGATTAACACCCTCAAGTCCGCCTTCGAACGCTGGCGAGCGAATCCGGCTGCGCAATCGCTGCCTCCCGCCCTGTTGAAATCGCTGTATCCCCTGATGATGCTGGCCATCGGCCTGACCGCGCTGGTGCTGATGTACATGTGGAACAACCAGGCCAGCTACAAGCCGGTGTTTGGCGCCCGTGAACGGGTCTCAGCGCCCGACATGATGACGGTGCTGGACGGCGACCACATCCCCTACCGCATTCATCCTGAAAGCGGCCAGGTGCTGGTGCCCGATTCGATGCTGGGCAAGGTGCGCATGCTGCTGGCCGCCAAGGGCGTGACCGCGCAGCTGCCGGCCGGACTGGAGCTGATGGACAAGAACGACCCGCTGGGCGTGTCGCAATTCGTGCAGGACGTGCGCTTCCGCCGCGGCCTGGAAGGCGAGCTGGCGCAATCGATCATGACGCTGGATGCGATCTCGCACGCGCGCGTGCACCTGTCGATCGCCAAGTCGACCTCGTTCGTGTCGTCGGACGGCGATAAATCGTCGGCCTCGGTGGTGGTGCAGCTGAAACCGGGCGCCACGCTGCAGCCGGAAGCCATCGCCGCCATCGTCAACATGGTGTCGGGCAGCGTCGCCAGCCTGGCGCCGCAACGGGTCAGCCTGGTCGACCAGGCCGGCAACCTGCTGTCGGCCCACATCGACCTGGCCGACGGCTTTGACGCCGGCACCAGCGGCAACGACGCCGCGCGCCACTACCAGGACGAGGTCAAGACCAACATCAAGGGCCTGCTCGGTCCAGTGATCGGCGACGACAACTTCCGCATGTCGGTGGCGGCCGCCGTCAACAACGACCGGGTCGAGGAAACCGTCGAGAAATACGGCGCCGATCCGAAAGTCACCAGCGAAGCCATGCGCGAAGAGCAGGACCGCAACCGCACCGCGATGGGCATCCCGGGTTCGCTGTCGAACCGGCCGCCGGCCGCCAACGCCAATCCGGCCGCCGCCACCCAGCAAACCGCCGGCGGCGCCGCCGACCCCAACGCGGCCCAGCCGGATGGCTCCGCGCGCAAGAACGCCACCACCCGCCAGTACGCCTACGATCGCAGCATCATCCAGACCAAGCGCAGCCGCGGCAGCCTGGAGAAACTGAGCGTGGCGGTGGTGCTGGCGCAAGCCGCCGCGCCCACCCCGAAAACCGGCTGGAGCGCCGCCGACATCGCCAACATCGACAAAATCCTGCGCAACGGCCTCGGCATCAACGCCGAGCGCGGCGACCAGCTGGTGGTATCGGCCATGAACTTCCCGCCCAAAGTCGCGCCGGTGCAGTGGTGGGAAGAGCGCGACAACATCGTCGACATCACCAAATACGCCGGCTACGCGCTGGGCGCCCTGCTCGGCTATCTGCTGATCGCGCGTCCGCTGCTGCGCCTGATCACGGTGCGCCTGACGCCGGATCCGAAGGAAGCTCAACGCATCGCCAGCGAGCGCCGCGCCGCCGAACAAGCCGCCGTGGCCGCCGCCAAGGAAGCCAAGGAAGCCGCCGCCAAAGACCAGGCCACGCTGGAAGGTGGCGCGGCCGGCACGGCGGGCGCCGCCCCGGCGCTGGGCGGTACTGCCGCCCAGCCTGGCATGCCGGTGGTGCCGCTGCTGGAAAACTACGATCTGCCGCCACCGGGTTCGGCAGTCGATGTCATGGTCGACCACCTGAAAGTGCTGGCCGCGAAAGAACCGGAACGCGTAGCCGAAGTCGTCAAACAATGGATGCAGAAAAATGGCCGAACTCAATAACATGGATGATGATGGCGAGTACAGCACGCCAACCAAGCTGACCCCAGTGGAACAGGCTGCCATCGTGCTGCTGAGCATAGGCGAAGAGCCGGCGGCGGCGGTGTTGCGCTGCCTGTCGCGCGAGGAGTTGCTGGAGGTGACGCAAGTGATGTCGCGCATGAGCGGCATCAAGGTGGAATCGGTCAAGCACGCGATGCAAAAGTTCTTTGACGATTACCGCGAACAGTCGGGCGTGCATGGCGCGTCGCGCAGCTACCTGAAGCGCTCGCTGGACCTGGCGCTGGGCGGCGATCTCGCCAACACCGTGCTGAACAACATCTACGGCGACGAGCTGCGGCCGAAAATGGCGCGTTTGCAGTGGGCTTCGCCGAAATGGCTGGCCGAATACATCTCCAACGAACACGTGCAGATGCAGGCGGTGTTCGTGGCCTTCCTGCCGGCCGCGCTGGCCGGCCAGATCGTCGACGGCCTGCCGCAGGACACGCGCGACCTGGTGCTGCTGAACCTGGCGCGGATGGAGGAAGTCGACGCCGACCTGCTGCAGGAACTGGACGAGCTGGTGGATCGCTGCCTGAGCTCCTTCGATTCGCAGGGCACCAGCGTCGAGGGCATCCGCCAGACCGCCGAAATTCTGAACCGGCTGCCGAGCAACCGCGCCCAGATGGTGGAGCTGCTGCGCGCCCACGATCCGGAAGTGGTGTCCAAGATCGAGTTGTCGATGTACGACTTCTTCATCCTCGGCAACCAGACCGAACAGGCGATCACCCGCATCCTGGAAGACGTGCCGCTGGAACAATGGGCGATCGCGCTCAAGGGCGCCGACATCGCGGTGCGCGATGCGGTGCTGAAAACCATGCCGAAACGCCAGGCCCAGGCCTTCGAGGACATGATGCGGCGCGCCGGTCCGGTGCCTATGTCACGGATCGAACAGACGCGGCAGGAAATCATGGCTACCGTCAAGGCGCTGGCCGATGCCGGCGAAGTCGAGATCCAGCTGTTTGCCGAACAGGTGATTGAATGAAGCAATTCCGTCCCTACCGCTTCCCGCCACTGGCGCAGTTCACCACCCAGCGCGCCGCCGCCGCGGCGGCGCACGGCCATGGTCACGGCCATGGCGGCGATGGCGGCGCGCAGTGGGCCGCCTCGGTGTCCGAGGGCTTTGAACAGGGGCAGCGCGACGGTTACGAAATCGGTCTGGCGCGCGGCCAGGAAGATGGTTTTGAATCCGGCCGCGTGTCCGGCCAGGAGCAAGGCCGCGAGGAAGGCCGCCACGAAACCCTGGTGGCCTACGATCAGATGGCGCGCCCGGTCGACGCCATGCTGAAAAGCTTGAAAAAACTGCGCTCCGATTATCGCGCCGCGCAGCGCAAGGAAGTGGTGGATCTGGTGGCCAAGGTGGCGCGTCAGGTGATCCGCGCCGAACTGGCGCTGCAACCGGTGCAGCTGATGGCGCTGGTCGAAGAAACCCTGGCCTCGATGCCGCCGACCCGCGATGAAATCGACGTCTACCTGAACCCGGAAGAGCTGAAACGCATCGCCGAACTGGACCCGAAACGTTCCAAGCGCTGGAACC
Source organism: Duganella guangzhouensis (assembly GCF_009674535.1). GTDB lineage: Bacteria > Pseudomonadota > Gammaproteobacteria > Burkholderiales > Burkholderiaceae_D > Rugamonas > Rugamonas guangzhouensis. Next base: position 342,292 of record NZ_WKJK01000005.1, on the reverse strand, counting down.
TGATCCCGGACGCCCGCCTCGACGCCGGCGAGTGCCGCATCAAGGCCGGCGACAACGAGGTCGACGCCGGTTGCCATCAACGTCTTGCGGCGGTCATGGAACAGGTCGATAATCAATTACAGATCGCCGACAGCGGCGATGAACCGGAGGTCGAAGAGTGATCGCAGATGCCTTACGCAATCTCGAACTGGGTTCCGTTCCCATGGCGACGCCGACCGGCCGCCTGGTGGGTGCATCCGGTTTGTTGCTTGAGGCCGTAGGTTGCCCTTTGCACACAGGCCAACGTTGTCAGATTGAGACAGTGAGCGGCGAATGGCTGGATGCCCAGGTGGTCGGTTTCCGCGAGAAACTGTCCTATCTGATGCCGTTCAAAAAAGCGATCGGCCTGACCACCGGCGCCCGCGTGCTGCCCTCGCCGGAAAAAGTCAGCCTGCAAATCGGTTCCGGCTGGCTGGGCCGCATGGTCAACGGGCTGGGCGAGCCGATCGACGGTCTCGGCAAGCTGAGCGGCGATTTCCCGCTGGAATCGCAACCGCCGCGCATCCATCCGCTGAAGAAAAAACCGGTCACCGAACCGCTCGACGTCGGCGTGCGCGCGATCAACGCCATGCTGACCCTGGGCAAGGGCCAGCGGGTCGGCCTGATGGCCGGTTCCGGCGTCGGCAAGTCCGTGCTGCTGGGCCTGATGACGCGGCAGACCGTGGCCGATGTGGTGGTGGTTGGCCTGATTGGCGAACGCTCGCGCGAGGTGCGCGAATTTGTCGACATGTCGCTGGGCAAGGAAGGTTTGCAAAAAGCCGTGCTGGTGATCGCGCCGGCCGACGAAAGCCCGCTGATGCGGGTCATGGCCACCGAACTCTGTCATTCGATCGCGGCCCATTACCGCGACCAGGGCAAGAATGTGCTGCTGCTGGTCGACTCGCTGACCCGCTACGCGATGGCGCTGCGCGAAGTGGCGCTGGCGCTGGGCGAGCCGCCGGCCACCAAGGGTTATCCGCCGTCGGTGTTCTCCAATCTGCCGCAGCTGGTCGAATCGGCCGGCAATGGCGAAAACCAGGCCGGCAGCATGAGCGCCATCTACACCGTGCTGGCCGAGGGCGACGATCATCAGGACCCGGTGGTCGACACCGCGCGCGCGATTCTGGACGGCCACATTGTGCTGACCCGCGAGCTGGCCGAGCGCGGTCACTATCCAGCGATCGACATCGCGGCCTCGATCAGCCGTTGCATGGCGCAAGTCATCGAACCCAAACACATGCTGGCGGCGCGCGCGCTCAAGGCCAGCATGGCGCGTCACGAGCGGGTGCGCGACCTGATCCCGCTGGGCGCCTATGTGCCGGGCGCCGATCCGGTCACCGACAAGGCGGTGCAACTGCATCCCAAGGTCGAGGAATTTGTGTGCCAGGGCACCAAGGAAGAAGCACCGATGGCCAACTGCATTGCTCAACTTGAAAAGCTGATGACATGAGCCAACAAAAAATCCGCAATCTGACCACCCTGGTGGCGCTGCGCAACACGGAAGTGGAGCGGCTGCAAACGGAAATGGCGGAGAAAGCCAATGTCCGCGAGCGCTACCAGAAGAACCTGGAACGCCTGACCAGCTTGTACACCAATAGTGGCGCCAGCGGCAATCTGCACCCTGCCCTGGCCGGCAACTGCGGCGACTACAAGCAGGCGGTGATGGCGATGGCGGACAGCCACCGCGTCGACTTGCACCTGCACGAGGCCGACATGGCGGTATCGCAACAGGCGCTCAACAAAGCCTGGGCCAAGCGCGAAGTGATGGACAAAGTGCTGACCAAGGAACAACAAGCTTTTCTGAAGCTGCAAAATGCCAAAGAGCGCAAGCAGCATGATGAATTGGCAACGCAATTATGGCTGCGCGGACAGAAATAAACGCAGTTACAATTTTTCGCCAAAAATATTTTCATACGGAAACGATTAAGGTCGCCTTATATCAGGGTACACTTTACTTATCCTTTCCAGGAGCACGATCATGGCATCAACCGTCATTACCAGCCCGACTTACGATCCGACCACCACGGCCGAAAACCTGGCCAATGCGTATATCGCGGGTAGCCAGGCGATTCTGGACAAGCAGACCACCAAGGCCACTGCCACCGCCACCGCGCTGACCACGCTGAACTCGGCCCTGAGCACCTTCCAGTCGACCCTGCAGTCGCTGACCAGCAGCACCACGTCGGTGACCTCGAACAGCGCCACCTTCAGCGACACCTCGGTGGCCACCGCCACCGCCAAGTCGGGCGCCGCCGCCGGCACCTACTCGTTCTACGTGCAGCAGCTGGCCACCGCCGGCCAGGTTTCGTACAACGTGGCCGACAGCGCCGCCACCAATGCCGGCTCGATGAATGTGGTGCTGGCCGACGGCTCCAACTTCACGGTCGACCTGGCCAACGCCGACAGCAATTCCGACGGCGTGCTGAGCGCCAAGGAAGTGGCGGCCGCGATCAACACCGCCGCCGCCAACGATTCGCGCGTCACCGCCTCGACCATGACGGTCAACGGCACCAGCAAGCTGGTGCTGACCTCGACCGCCACCGGCGTCGACAATGCCGTGGCCTCGATCGACGTGTCCGGCCTGGGCGACTCCTCGCTGCAGTCGTCGCTGTCGTCGCAAAGCGTGCTGACCACCGCCACCAACGCCATCGTGCTGGTGGGCGGCAAGAACGGCACCTCGGTCGAGCAAGCCTCCAACACCTTCGACGTCATCGACAACGTCAGCTTCACCATCAAGGAAGCGCAGGCCAGCACCGACTCGGCGGTAACGCTGACGGTGGCCGCCGACACCAGTGGCACCGCGACCAATGTGCAGACATTCATCGATGCCTACAACACGTTGCTGAGCACCTTCACCACGCTGACCAAGGCCGGCGACCACACCATTGTCGAGTCGACCTCGACCTCGACCAGCACCACCACCACGCCGACCGCGACCTCGGAAGACGCCGCCTTCTACAATGATTCCGGCGTGCAGGCGCTGCGCGACCGCCTGGCGCAGGCGCTGCGCGCCGTCACCAACGGCCAGTCGCTGATCAGCTATGGCATCTCGGCCAGCAGCGACGGCACGCTGACGCTCGATACCGCCCGCCTGAACAAGACCATCGCCGCCAATCCGGGCGCCATCGACAGCCTGTTCGGCCGCGCCGGCACCGGGGTCGACGCCGGCGCGCTCGGCACCATGAACAAGCTGGTGACGGCCTGGACCAGCAGCACCGGTTACATCGCCACCCGCACCGACGCCAACACCAAGCTGCAAAGCGACCTGACCGACCGTCAGGCGACGCTGAAAACCCAGTTCGATAACGCCTACAAGCGGTATCTGGCGCAGTACACCGCGCTGCAGTCGCTGCAATCGTCGATGACCACCACCTCGAACATGTTCACGGCGCTGTTCGACACCAGCAGCAGCTAAAGCTTGCGACCGCAATAACCAGTAATTTTGACCCGTACGGTGAATACCATGTTGAACCAGGAAGCCTACAGCAATTACCACTCCACCAATCTCGATGCCCAGGTTGCACGGGCCTCGCCGATTGAGCTGGTGCTGGTGCTCACCGACGGCTTGCTCGAGGAGTTGGCGCGCGCGCGCGGCCACATCATCGGCAAGCGTTACGAGCTCAAGGCGAAAAGCCTGAACAAATGCACCGACATCATCAACGGCCTGTCCAGCTCGCTCGACTTTGAGCATGGCGGCGAGGTGGTGGAAAACCTGGGTCGTTTGTATGAATACTGCGCCGGCCGGCTGTACACGGCCGGTGTCAGTCTCGACCCGGCGATTATTGACGAAGTAAGCCGACTGCTGACCACCATCAAGAAAGGCTGGCTGGGCGTGCAAGCGATCCAGACGAAAAATGGATAGACAACGCACCTTGCTGCAAATGACGCAGAAAATGAGCGCCGCCATCGCCTCCGAAGACTGGAAGACGCTGGCGGCTCTTAACACGTTAATGGCAAGCACGCTGCCGAAGATGGCGGCGCAAGGCAACTGGAATAATGGCGAGCGGGCCGCGTTGGCGGCGCTGCGCCAAATGCACAATGAAGCAGTCAAGCGCTGCAACGCGGCGGCCAGCGTACTGGCCGGCCGCTTGCAGCAAATCCAGTCAAACCGCGAGGGTTATGTCGCCTATGCCCTCGAACAAGCAGAATACGGACTCCGAGCATGACCATGACACTCACCAGCGCCACGGCCACGGCCAAAACCACAGCGGCTGATTTCACCGCCCCGGTGGCCGCCAACACCGCCACCGACACGGCCGCCGCCAACAGCAGCCGCAGCGCCGCCACGGCCAGCAAAACCGACAGCGGCAGCAGCGCTAATAGTGCCAACAGTGCCAGCAAGGCCAACAGCAACAAGAGCAGCAATAGCAGCAATAGCAGCAACAACAGCGCCAGCCAGGCCACGGCGCAAACCAGCGCGCGCCAGGCCAGCAGCGGCGCCAGCAAAACCAGTAGCCAACCGGCCGACAGCAGCGATAGCAGCGCCCAAGCCGCCGCTGCGGCAGCCGCCGCAGCGGCAATCGCGGCCGATGTCGCTCCCGCCGCCGCCCCGCTGTTCTCGCAGTTGCTGAACCTGGCCGACGTGACCAACACCGCCCAGAATGACGACAGCGCCACCACCACCACCGGCAGCGACAGCAGCACCAGCGATAGCGACAGCACCGGTTCCGGCAGCGCCGCCGCCAGCACCATGCTGCCGGCCATGATCACCTCGATGCTGAACCTGACGCCGCCACCGGCGCCGGTCACCACCGCCAGCAGCGACAGCGGCGCCGACAGCGGCCGCATCGACAGCATCAGCGCCACCGCCACCCTGAGCAGCAGCGCCACCCGCCTCAACCTGGCCGCCGCCAGCGTCGCGGTCACCCCGGCCAGCACGCAGACCGAGGACACCGCCACGGCCCAGGTCACCACGGTGCAGGCCAGCACGCCGCAGAACGTTTACAGCATGGCCGGCAACGCCACGCTGGCCGCCGCCGTCGCGCGCCAGCTGCCGGGCGACACCAAGGCCGGCGCCAGCAGCGAGCAGCCGCCGGCGGTCGACAGCGTCACCGTGACAGCCGATGCCGGCAGCGACAGCGCCACCCCGGCCGTGGCCGCCAATACGCTGCGGGTCGCGCTGCGCAGCGCCGACGATAGCGCCGGCAGCACCGCCGCCAGCAGCAGCGTCGCCACCGCCGTCAGCACCGCCAGTGCCAGCAAGGAAGACAGCAGCCGCAGCCTGAGCAGCACCGCCACCACCATCAGCAGCATCACCGTGAACCAGGGCGCCACCACCACCGGCAGCCAGGACAGCACCACCGTCAAGCTGGCCGGCACGCCGGAACAATGGCAGCAGCCGCTGCGCGAGGCGCTGGGCGACCGCCTGCAGGTGATCCAGCAACGCAATGGCGACCAGGCCGTGATCCGCCTGGAACCACCAAATATGGGCAGCATCGAGATTTCGATTCGCCACAGCGCCGGCGCGCTGCAAGTCAATCTGTCGGCCAGCAACAGCGACGTGGTGCGCCAGCTGAACACCATCAGCGACGGCGTGCGCCAGGACTTGTCGAACCGCCAGTTCACCGACGTTGCCGTGACCGTGTCGTCGTCGCGCGCCCAGGCGCAAGCCGACCAGGGCGGCCGCAACGGCCAGCAGCAGCGCGACCAGGATGATGGCCGCACGCCGGGCCGCGCCCTGTCCGACGATGACAGCACCGCCACCTTTGCCATGAACGGGGAGTAATTCACACAATGAAGAACATGAAAATCATCATCGCCTTTGTGCTGGTGGCCGTGGTCGGCGCCGGCGTAGCCGGAGGCGCCGTGTGGTACATGTCGAAGGGTAAGGAAGACGCGGCCGAGGAGCATGGCGACAAGGACGCCAAGAAGAAACCGGCCAAGAAGGAAGAAAAGAAATCGGAAGAACCACCGAAGTATCTGACGGTGGACAAGGTGGTGGTGATGCTGAAGCCGGCCCCCGGCGACAACCTGACCCATTACCTGTCGGCCGACCTGGTGGTGGCCACCACCGCCAAGCGCGAGAAGGAAGCCAAGGAAAACCTGCCGCTGCTGCGTAGCGTGGCGGTGCGCACGCTGTCCGGGCTGCCGATGGCCACCGCCAAGGTGATGACCATCGACCAGTTCGCCGGTGAACTGAACAAAGCCTTCGACGCCGCGTTTGAGGCGGAAGGCCGGGAAAAGCCGTTTGACGAAGTCATGATCGGCAAGCTCATCTTAGAGTAAGCCGCGGCAGCATGAACAAGAGTGGAGCGGGCATGGGATACGTAGAGGAATTCGCAGACACTTATGCCGAAAGCTACAGCGAGCACGGCGCCCTGGCGCCGGCGCTCAGCGTGGCCGACGAACAAAAGCATCTGCTGGCGTATGCGCCGCTGGTCAAGCGCATCGTGCGCCAACTCAATTCGCAGATCGCCGGCGCCATCGACCGCGACGACATGGAACAGATCGGCCTGATGGGCTTGCTGGAAGCGCTACGCCGCTACGGCGAGCCGGACGGCGCCTTCGGCAGTTACGCCAGCTTGCGCATCCGCGGCGCGATTCTGGACGAGCTGCGGCGCCAGGACTGGCGGCCGCGCGCGGTGCGCCAGCACAGCCACAAGCTGCGCGACGCGGTGCGCGCCCTCACCCGCAAGCTGGGGCGCGAACCGACCGAGCACGAGATCATGAGCGGGCTGGAACTGACGCCCGAGGCTTACCAGGCCTATCTGCTGGATGAAAACGCCGAGCTGATCGCCAGCTTCGATGAAATCCTGCAGGACAGCGTCAGCAACGAGAGCGCGCCCAGCCCGGAAGACCAGCTGGTGGTGCGGCGCAGCCTGGAGCAGGCGCTGCGCGGCCTCGACGAGCGCGAACAGCGGGTGGTGCAGATGTATTACGAGTTTGAGCTCAGCTACAAGGAAATCGCCGCCGTGCTGGACCTGACCGACGCCCGCGTCTGTCAGCTGAACAAGGCGGCGCTGAACAAAATGAAGGCAGTACTGCAAAGCGCCTGATGGCGCTGGCAGCAGGAATCAAAATGACGCGGAAAGGCGAATCATCATGCAGCAAATAGTCGGCGTACTCATCGTTTTAGGCAGCGTGTTCGGGGGCTTCTTCCTGATGGGCGGAGCGTTCCACCAGATCTGGCAACCGATCGAGTTGATCGTGATTGCCGGCTCGGGTATCGGCGCGCTGGTGATCGGCAACCCGACCCACGTGCTGAAGGAGCTGGTCACGCAGATCAAGAAGATCATGAAGAAGAAGTACGACTCGGAATTCCAGCGCCAGTTGCTGCTGCTGATGTACGAGCTGCTGCAACTGGCCGCCGGCGGCCTGAAGGCGCTTGACGCCCACGTCGAGGCGCCCAAGGACAGCCCGCTGTTCCAGCGCTATCCGCGCATTCTGGACGAGCCGAAACTGCTGGCCTTCATCGTCGACAACTTCCGTCTGATGGCGATGGGCAAAATCAACGCCCACGAACTCGAAGGCGTGCTGGACCAGGAACTGGAAGCCATCCACACCGAGCAGGAACAGCCGGCCAAGTCGCTCAACAAGATTGGCGAGGCGATGCCGGGCTTCGGGATTCTGGCGGCGGTGTTGGGCATCGTGATCACCATGAACACCGTGTCCGAGGGCGCCACCTCGGGCGAGATCGCCGAGCACGTCGGCGCGGCGATGGTCGGTACCTTCATCGGTATTTTCCTGTGCTACGGCCTGATCGACCCGCTGTGCAATATGCTGAAACAGCTGGTCAACTCGGAAGCGGCCAACAAGGAAACCGTCAAGGTGGTGCTGGTGACCCACGTCGCCGGCAAGCCGCCGCTGCTGGCGATCGACTCGGGGCGCCGCCTGGTGCAGCTGAACATCAAGCCGAGCTTCGCTCAGCTGGAACGCTGGATTAACGATCTGGAAGGCCGCGACAGCGAACCTTCGGATTCGGGACGCGGAGGCCGTGGTGCTAAAGCCGCATGACAAAGGGGGCCATGACCAGACCATCGTCAAGCGCGGTGGCGGCAAGCACAAGCACGACGATCACGGCGGCGCCTGGAAAGTAGCGTTCGCCGACTTCTGTCTGGCGCTGATGTGCTTGTTCCTGGTGCTGTGGCTGATGGCGGCGCGTAACACCGAGTCGCTGCAACAAATCCTGACCGAGGCCGATGGCGCCAAGACCGACCAGGGCAAGGGCGTGATGCCGGAACAAGTGGGCGGCCCGCGCGGCAGCCTGATCGACCGCTTCCCGATGCCGCACTTCGGCAACACCGAAACCGAGGGCAAGCAAAAGGCCGAGGCCGAAACCACCGAGGAACCGACCAAGGAACCGTCGTCCAAGGTCAAGTACGACACCCCGGACGACTTGAACGCGCTGTCGCGCGCGCTGGCCAAGATGAGCGCCGAGGCTGGCCTGACCAGCAATCTGGAATCGATTGTCACGCCGTATGGCCTGCGGGTGATGATGCACGACACCGACCGCCAGGGCATGTTTGTGCGCGGCAGCGCGGTGCCGACCGATAAATTCCGCGCCCTGCTGCGCAAGATGGGGCCGCTGTTCGCGCAAATGGACAATCAGATGCTGATCGTCGGCCACACCGATTCGCTGCAGTACGCCGACACCAGCTACGCCGCATTCTCCAACTGGACGCTGTCGGCCAACCGCGCCATGTCGGCCCGGGCCCAGCTGCTGGCCGGCGGCATGAACCGCGAATCGGTGCTGCAGGTGGTGGGCATGGCCGACCGCGCGCCGCTTGACACCAAGCGCGCCGACGCCGGCGTCAACCGCCGCATCGAGTTGCTGATCCTCACCACGGCGCAGGCCAAGACCATCGCCACCATGTTCGGCATGCCGGACGCGACCGATCCGCTGATCCACGACGTCGACACCGCGCTGCCGGACGCGTCGATGTTGCAGCAGCTGCGTAGCAAACTCGGCGGCGACAGTCCGCTGCGTGATCCGCGCCGCAACAAATAAGAGTTCGTATGGAAACCAAGCCAACACGAGGCACACGTATGAGAATCACGACTTCGACCCCGGACGGGATGGCCGTCCAACGCGTGGCCGAGGCGCCACCGGCCGACGCTCCCGAAGCGGTGGCGGCCCCGGCATCGGCACCGTTGCAATCGGCGGTGCTGCAACCGGCGCTGCAAGCGATGAAGGACTTGCCGGAAATCGACCAGGAAAAGGTCGATATGCTGCGCGACGCCCTGTCCAAGGGCGAATTGCCGTTCGATCCGGCCAAGCTGGCCGGCCTGATCCAGCGCTTCCACGGGAGCGAGACGTGAGCCTGAGCAGTACTCCGAGTAACCTGACGCGCCAGGATGCGATGCGCGCGCTGTTGACCGGCATCGCCGACGATTTGCTGGCCTATCAACAGCTGAAGCAATTGTTGCAAGAACAGTTCGAGGCCGCGCTGCGCCACAAGGGGCCGGAACTAGCGGCGGTGGCCGAGACGATTTCCACGCTGGTGGACCTGATGATGCAGCGCCGCGCCCAACGCGTGGCGCTGGTGCAACGCTTAGTTGGTGCAACTGGCAATATGGCGCAAGCTTTTGCTTTACTGAAAAATGCCGCGCGAGCGAAAATGGAAGCGGACTGGCAAGCGCTGGAAACAGCGGTTGTCGAATGCAAGCGTCTCAGCAAACGCAACGGCGATTTGCTGGTAGAGCAATACAGCATCATGCAGCGCGTGCTGCATGGCGAGGAGCACATTTATGCGCCAGCTTAACGGGATGCAGGCCACCGCACCCACTGCCGCAACCGTTTCGAATGTCACCGCCAGCCGCCCCACCGCGGCCTTGGGCTCGGCTGTGTCCGCCGGCGGCTTCTCCTCCACTTTCCAGCAAATCGCAACCGATGTCGCCACCTTCATCGCCAAAGGCGACGGCGGCTTCCGCAACGATGCCCTGCCCTCGTCCCAGGCCATGAGCCTGCAGGCGATGGCGCTGCGTCAGCGCGGCAGCGGCGTGCTGGAAGAAGATGACAGCGGGGTCGACAGCGACACCCAACAACAGTTTTTGAGCGCAATCGCGCCGTGGGCGACCGAAACCGCCGACAAGCTGGGCGTGGCGCCCGAGCTGGTGGCCGCGCACGCCGCCCTGGAATCGGGCTGGGGCAAGCAGCCGCTGAAAAACGGCGCCGCCAACGCCAACAATCTGTTCGGCGTCAAGGCCGGCAGCGGCTGGCAGGGCGAGGTGGCTGTGGCCAGCACCACCGAATATGAACATGGCGCCATGCTGAAGAAGACCGAGCGCTTCCGCAGCTATCCCGACACCGCCAGCGCCTTCCGCGACTATGCCGATCTGCTGACCAGCAATCCGCGCTACGCGGCCGCACTCAACACCGGCAGCGATGCCCGCGCCTTCGCCCAGGGATTGGCCAAGGCCGGCTATGCCACCGACCCCCAGTATGCAGACAAGCTGAGCAAGGTCGCCGCGCAAATGCAGCGGCGCTTGCATGGCGTCACTCCGACGGAGGACTAGCTGTGACCGGCACCGAGGCAGGCTCCACCGTACCCGCGCCTGTGACGCGGGCCCGGATCGTGGCGCCATTCGCGTTGCGCACGCGGATGCTGTCGCCGCGCGCACCGGCGTCCAACGCCTCGCCGGCCATGCTGACTTCAATTTGCTCGCGCCGCGCCACGATGCGCACCGGCTCGCCGCGCTTGATCAGGATCGGCGCCATCAACATCGCCTTGCGCAACAGCTCGCCGGCGCGCAGCGTGCGCTTGCCGCTGAGCCCGACCGCGTCGGCCGGATCGGCAATGCTGTCGCCGATCGCGCTGATATCGTGGCGCTCAAGCAACACTTCTTCATCTACCAACGCCCGCCCGGACGGCACGTCGCTGGCCGCCACCGCCACCCGCGCCGAGATTTGGGCACGCACACTAAATTCATATCGCCAGCCGCCGTTACCGGCACAGACGGCAATGAAACGCATGCGCGCCGCTTGCCGCGTATCGGCCGCCTGCACCGTCACAGGCTGGCCGCAGGCCGCCAGCGGACGGTTGCCCGGCAATACCGTGACGCTGAATTGCGGCTCGCTCAAGCCGGCCGCTTCGGCCCAGCGTGCCAGGTGTTTTTGTGCCGCCGCCTCGACCAGCAACGGCACTTGTTCCGCCGCCACCGGCATGGGCGCAGAAAAAACGTTAAAAAGTGGAATGCAAAACAGCAACATTCCGCCCGAAACAGTTACAATAGATTTGTTGAACATGAGCAATACCTCAACTATGATGCCGGAGACGGAGGACACCATGGGTGCCCGGCCGTCATTCTACATGCGGCGTCGCAGAAATGACTCATGACAACGTGTTTTACCGCACTGTCTGACTAGGGGAAGAATATGGGCATTAACTTCAAAGACGCGGCAGGCGTCCACGGCGACGCGCTGGCCTTGCGCGCCGAACGCACGCGCATCCTGGCGGCCAATATCGCCAATGAGAACACGCCCGGCTACCAGGCCCAGGACATGGACTTCGCGGCCACCATGGCCAATGTCCAGGCCGAGGGCAACGGCGATGTCGGCGACGGCGGCGACAGCGCGCTGATGTACCGTGTGCCCTACCACCCTACGCGCGACGGCAACACCGTCGAAATCGGCGTTGAGCAGGCCGCGTTCTCGCAGAACGCCACCGACTTCCAGACCAGCCTGACCTTCGCCAATATGAAGTTCAAGGGTCTGGCCAAAGCCATCGCCGGCCAGTAACCGCAGCAGGAGCAGGAGCGCCCATGTCATTCAAGGATATTTCCGATATCGCCGGTTCGGCCATGGCGGCCCAGTCGGTACGGCTGAATACCATCGCCAGTAATCTGGCCAACGCCGATTCGGTGGCCGGCACCGAAGCCGACACCTACCGCGCCCGCAAGCCGGTGTTCGCCACCGTCATGAGCGACAGCCCGCAGGGCATGAACAGCGCCGGCGGCAAGGTGCAGGTGCTGGACGTGGTGCAGTCGGACGAACCGCTGCGCCAGGTCTACGAGCCCGGCAATCCGATGGCCAATGCCGACGGCATGGTGTACTACCCGAATGTGAACCAGGTGGCCGAGATGACCGACATGATGTCGGCCTCGCGCGCGTTTGAAACCAATGTTGAAGTCCTCGGCCGCATCCGCACGATGCAGCAGTCCCTCCTTAAACTCGGTGAAGGCTAATCATGACTGTCAGTAGTCTCCTCAATAACAGCAGCACCTCGTCGTCCGCCAGCTCGGGCACCAGCATCACCGGCAATGCCGCCAGTGAAGCGTCGGACATGTTCACCAAATTGCTGGTGGCGCAGATCCAGAACCAGGATCCGACCAATCCGACCGACCCGCAGGACTTCGTCCAGCAGTTGACCCAGCTGTCGCAAACCGAGTCGCTGCAAAACCTGACCACGGTCACCAGCAACAGTGCTAGCGTGCTGCAAAGCATGCAGGTATTGGCGCTGGGCGCCCAGGTCGGCTCCAACGTCATGGCCGAGACCACCTCGGTGACGCTGGACGGCAGCACCGTGGTCAGCGGCCAGACCACGCTGGCCTCGTCCAGCACCGCCACCAAGGTGGTGCTGACCGGCACTGACGGCACCGAGTACACGGTCAACCTGGGTAGCCAGGCGCCGGGCACGGTGGCGTTCAGCATCGATCCGGCCACGCTCGGCATTCCGGCCGGCAGCTACACCATCGCGGTCAGCACCAGCTCGGGCGAAACCCCGGCCACCGACATCCAGGGCCGCCTCAACAGCGTCAAGCTGGCGACCGACGGCAGCGTCACGCTGAACGTGGCCAACATCGGCCAGGTCGCCACCACCGCCATTACCGCTTTCAACGGTGCCACCAGCACCGCGTCCGCTTCTGCCACTCAATCTAGTCTCTAAAGGAAGGTATCCGCCATGAGTTTCGATATCGCATTGTCTGGCATTCAGGCCATTAACGATTCGCTGGACACCACCAGCCACAACATCGCCAACGCCGGCACCTACGGCTACAAGTCGCTGCGCTCCAACTTCGCGTCGCTGGTGGCGGGCACCCAGGTGACCGGTGTGATGGTGGGCTCGACCACCCAGAACATCAGCCTGCAGGGCAGCATCCTGAACACCGGCCGCTCGCTGGACGCCTCGATCAACGGCACCGGCTTCTTCATCGCGCGCGACGCCGCCACCAACGAAACCCAGTACACCCGGGTCGGCATCTTTGACGCCTCCACCGACGGCTACCTGGTGGACGCCTCCGGCCGCAAGATCCAGGGCTATCCGGTCGACACCAAGACCGGCACCCTGGGCGCGCTGGGCGACCTGGCGATTCCGACCGGCTCGATCCCGGCCGTGGCCTCGTCCGACGTCACCTACATCGGCAACCTGTCGGCCGACTGGACCGCGCCGACCTCGGCCTGGGTGTCGCCGACCTCGGCCACCGACGCGCCAGACACCTCGACCTTCAATATGTCCAAGGCCAGCGTCATCTATGACAGCCTGGGCGGCAAACACACGCTGACCCAATACTTCTCGCGCACCGACGACGGCGGTGGCGGCTCGGTCGCCAACTCGGTCGACGTCCACTATGTGCTGGACGGGCTGGAAGTCGGCACCCCGACCACCATGACCTTTGACGGCACCACCGGCCAGATGCTGACGCCCGACCCGACCACCGACGCCGGCAGCATCACGCTCGGCCTGGCCGGCACCACCACCTCGAACGGCGGCGTGCTGAACGACATCGTCGTCAACTACACCGGCACCACCGGCTTTGCCGGCGAAGCCACCACCTCGACCAACAACGCCGACGGCTACGCGGCCGGCACCTACAGCGGCCTGACGCTGGACACCGACGGCTCGGTGATCGCCAGCTACTCCAACGGCCAGAAGCAAACGGTCGGCAAGATCGCGATCGCCACCTTCCCGGACGAAGGCCAGCTGACCGCGATCAGCGACACCAGCTGGATCACCTCGACCACCTCGGGCGAGGCGCTGGTCGGCACCCCGGGCACCGGCATGGCCGGCTCGCTGACGGTGAGCTCGCTGGAACAGTCGAACGTCGACATCACCTCGGAACTGGTGGGCCTGATGACCTCGCAGCGCAACTACCAGGCCAACTCGAAAGTGATCCAGACCGAGTCGACCATGCTGCAGTCGCTGATGCAGGCGATCTAAGGCTAAGCCATGGATGCTTTGATTTACACCGCCATGAGCGGCGCCGAACGGGCGCTGAAGGCGCAACAGGTGCACGCCAACAATCTGGCCAACATCGACACCAACGGCTTCCGCGCCAATATGGAGCTGTCGGCGGCGCAAGCCGTCAACGGCTACGGCTACGATGATCGTCACATGTCCCAACTGCAGGCCAATTCGGTCTCGACCAAGGCGGGCGTGATGAAGAGCACCGGCCGCGACCTCGACGTCGCGGTGGCCGGCGACGGTTTCCTGACGGTGCAGACCGCCGACGGCGAAGCCTATACCCGCGCCGGCGCCATGACGCTGAGCGCCGACGGCACGCTGCGCCTGAACGGCAATGTGGTGCTGGGCGAAGGCGGTCCGATCACGCTGCCCGAGTACACCAAACTCGACATCGGCACCGACGGCACCGTCTCGATCCAGTCGCCCGGCACCACCACCATGCAGACCATCGACAAGCTGCGCCTGGTGAAGGCCGACGCCACCCAGCTGACCAAGAACGAGGCCGGCCTGATCGTCGCGCGCGACGGCCAGCCGCTGGCCACCGATCCGACCGTCAAGCTGAATCCGGGCTACCTGGAAGGCAGCAATGTGTCGGCGGTGGAGGAAATGGTGGCGACCATGAGCTTGAACCGCACTTTTGAAGTACAGATGAAGTTGCTCACGTCCACCGATTCGATGGCCGAAGCTGGAAATCGCCTGATTAGCGGCAGCTAAGCCGGCAACACAGGACAACAGGGAGAAATCAATGAATCCAGCAATGTGGATCAGCAAGACCGGCGTGCAGGCACAAGATCAAAAACTGCAAACCATCGCCAACAACCTGGCCAACGCCAATACCGTCGGCTTCAAGCGCGACCGCGCGGTGTTCGAAGACCTGTTCTACACCACCGAGTCGACCCCGGGCGCGCAGCGCGCCGACAACAACACGCTGAATCCGTCCGGCGTCCAGCTCGGCAACGGCGTGCATCTGGTCGGCACCCAGAAGGTGTTCACCCAGGGCACGCTGCAAACCACCAGCCGCGACCTCGACGTGTCGGTGATGGGGAATGGTTTCCTGTCGGTGCTGCAACCGGACGGCACCACCGCCTACACCCGCGCCGGCCAGCTGCAGATCGACGCCAACGGCATCCTGGTCAACGCCCAGGGCTTGCCGCTGATCCCGCAGATCACGGTGCCGACCACCGCCACCGCCATCACCATCGCGGAAAACGGCATCGTCTCGGCCACCATCGCCAACAACGTCACGCCGCAGCAGCTGGGCCAGCTGACGCTGACCACCTTCATCAACCCGACCGGCCTGCAGGCGCTGGGCGAGAACCTGTACGCCGAAACGCCGTCGTCCGGCACGCCGAACGACGGCACCCCGGGCACCGCCCAGTGGGGCAAGCTGAAGCAAGGCACGCTGGAAAGCTCCAACGTCCAGGTGGTGGAGGAAATGGTCGACATGATCGCGGCCCAGCGCACCTACGAGATGAACACCAAGGTGCTGAGCGCGGCCGACAACATGCTGCAGTACCTGTCGGCGGCGGCACGATAATGAACACCGCCCCGCACGTCGCGGCCGCGCTGGCCGCCCTGGCCTTGGCCGGTTGCGCCCAGCTGCAGCCGCCGGCGGTGCGTCCCGGTCCGATCGACGAGACGCCGGCGGTATCGCGCAGCACCGTGCCCAAGGGGGTATCGGGCGGCGTCTTCAGTTCCGACCTCGGCATGTCGCTGACCTCGGACAGCCGCGCCTTCCGGGTCGGCGACGTGGTCACCGTCAACCTGCAGGAAACCACCCAGGCCAGCAAGAAAGCCGGCACCAGCTATTCCAAGAACAGCGCCGACAACATCACCGCCCCTTCGCTGCTGGGCAAGACCTTCGGCAAGGGCGCGGTGGGCCTGGGCGCCTCCAACACCTTCGCCGGCGACGCCACCAGCACCCAGCAGAACGCGCTGACCGGCGCCATCACCGTGATCGTGCAGGAAGTGCTGCCGAACGGCCTGCTGCGGGTGTCCGGTGAAAAAACCCTGACCCTGAACAATGGCGAGGAATTCGTCCGCCTGCGCGGCTATCTGCGCGCGGCCGACATCGATTCCGACAACCAGGTGTCGTCGCAACGCATCGCCAACGCCCGCATCGCCTATTCGGCGCAGGGCACGCTGGCCGAAACCCAGCAGCCGGGTTGGCTGACGCGCTTCTTCAACGGCCCTTTGATGCCGTTCTGAGTTTTACATAGGTGACGCCGATGAATTTCCGCAAACTTTACGTTTCCCTGGCGGTGTTGCTCAGCCTGGGCGCGCTAGCCCCGGTCACGGCCCAGGCCGCGCAAGCGTTGCGCAACCTGGTCGCCATCGAGGGCATGCGCGACAATCCGCTGGTCGGCTACGGCCTGGTGGTCGGCCTGAACGGCAGCGGCGACTCGACCCAGGTCAAGTTTTCCAGCCAGTCGGTGCTAAATATGCTCAAGCAGTTTGGCGTCAAAGTGCCGGACGGCACGGACGCCAAATCGAAAAACGTCGCCACCGTGATGGTGTCGGCGGTGTTCCCGCCCGGCTACCGCAAGGGCCAGCCGATCGATGTGGTGGTGTCGTCGATGGGCGACGCCAAAAGCCTGCGCGGCGGCGCCCTGCTGCTGACCCCGCTGCGCGCGGCCGACGGCGAAACCTATGCGCTGGCGCAGGGCAACGTGGTGGTGGGCGGCTTCAGCGCCCAGGGTAAATCGGGCTCGTCGATCACGGTCAACACCCCGACCTCGGGCCGGATTCCGAGCGGCGCCACCATCGAGCGCGAGATTCCGACCGATTTCACCAGCAAGCCGACGGTGCGGCTGTCGCTGCGCCATCCGCACTTCCAGACCGCGATCAATATCGTCGATTCGATCAACAAGCGCTTTGGCGACATCGCCACCGCCAGCGACGCCACCAGCGTCGACGTGGTGGCGCCGACCAATCCGACCCAGCGCGTGGCCTTCATGGCCAAGCTGGAGTCGATGAATGTCGACGTCGGCGAGGACGCGCCCAAAGTGGTGTTCAACTCGCGCACCGGCACCGTGGTGATCGCCGAGGGCTTGCGGGTGCGCGCCGCCGCCGTCACCCACGGCTCGCTGAAGGTGGTGATTTCCGAATCGACCAAGGTCAGCCAGCCGAACGCGCTGGCCGGCGGCACCACTGTGGCCTCGCCGCAATCGCAGGTGACGGCCGACCAGGGCCGCGCCGAAATGTTCAAATGGCCGGCCGGCGCCAAGCTGCAATCGATCATCGACGTCGTCAACAGCCTGGGCGCGACCCCGGACGACATCATGGCGATCCTGCAGGCACTGGACCAGGCCGGCGCCATCGAAGGCGAACTGGTAGTAATCTGAGGACCGCCATGACCGACTACGACACCAGCCAGTTCAACCCCAACCGCCTGCTGGCCAACGGCATCGCCGGCCAGCTCAGCAGCACCCATGTGGCGCCGCAGGCGGCCGCCGACGGCGACACGGTCGACCCGGCCTACCGCGCCAAGGCCACCGAGGCCGCGGTTAAGTTTGAAAGCTTCTTCATCGGCCACATGCTGCATCAAATGCGCGACAGCGTGAAAGCCATGGCGTCCGAGGACAGCCCGAGCAAGAAAAGCGTCAACGATGACATGCTGGACATGGCCGACAACCTGGTGGCCGATCAGATGGCCAGCAAGCGCGCGTTTGGCGTCGCCGACGCGATCCTGCGCCAGCTGTTGCCACAGCAGCAAGCCAGCGCCGCCGCGCCGCAAATTGCCAAGGCGGAAGTTTCTCAATCGCAAAATTTGACCGCGACGCTTAATCAAGAGCAATAATCGGTCGCCCCTTACTGATATCGACCGGTGGGACAGCGCACCCACGGGCCATCGGACTTCACCAGGAAAGACCCGCTAATGACCATCTCTTACAACGCACTGTCGGGCGCCCTGGCCGCCCAGGCCGCCCTGAACACGGTCAGTCAGAACATTGCCAACTCGCAAACCGCCGGCTATACCCGTCAAGGCGTGCTGTTGCAGGCGATCGCCGGCGATGTCGGCACCAAGTCGGCCGGCAATGGCGTGCAGGTCGGCTCGCTGCTGCGTTTCAGCGATACCTACAAGACCCAACAGCTGTGGCGCACCAATTCCGACCAGGGCCAGTACCAGCAGGTCCAGCCCTATCTGACGCAGATGGAAACGGTGATGGGCGATAACACCTCCAGCATCAGCTACGGCATCGACAATTTCTTTACCGCGCTGAACGCGGCCGCCACCGATCCCACCTCCAGCCCGTTGCGCCAGCAGGTGGTCACCAGCGCCGACTCGATGTCGCAGCAGATCAACTCGATCTACAACGTCACCGCCAACCAGCTGGTGTCGATCCAGCAACAGCAAAACGCGATCCTGCCGTCGCTCAACGAGTCGCTGTCCGGCATCGCCGCGCTCAACAAGCAGATCCTGGCCATGAGCGGCGCCGGCACCAACACCTCGGCGCTGCAGGACAAGCGCGATCAGCTGATCGACAGCGTCGCCTCGCAGGTGGCGGTGGAAGTGGTGACCAACCCGGATGGCAGCGCCAGCGTCTCGCTGAAGAGCGGTCAGCCGCTGGTGGTGCAAGACATGTCGGCCACGCTGGCCTACACCACCGTCAGCGGCACCACCACGCTGCAATCGACCTTTGCCAGCACCACCTTCAAGCTGGACGACACCAAGGTCGGCGGCCAGCTGGGCGGCCTGGGCGACTACCGCGACAACACGCTGAAGCCGCTGCAAACCTCGATCAAGGAAATCGCCCAGCAGATGTCGGACAAGATCAACACCCAGCTGCAGGCCGGCTACAAGACCGATGGCACGGCCGGCCAGGATTTGCTGGTGTTCAACCCGGACAGCGCCACCGGCCTGCTGCAGGTGGCCAGCGGCTTCACCAGCGCCGACCTGGCGTTTTCCAGCGACGGCACCCCGGGCGACAGCGGCAATCTGCAAAAGCTGGTCGACGTCAAGAGCCAGAACATCACCCTGACCTCGCTGGGCAGCGTGCTGCTGAGCGATGCCGACAGCCAGGTGGTCGGTCAGCTGGGCATTCAAAGCCAGCAAAACCAGTCGCTGCTGGACACCGCCACCACGGTGCGCACCCAGGCCGAGGACGACTGGAAGTCGACCAGCGCCGTCAACACCGACGAGGAAGCCATCAACCTGGTGGAATTCCAGAATATGTACCAGGCGAACATGAAAGTGATCGCCGTCGCCAACACCCTGTTCGACGCCACGCTGTCGATGTTCGGCTAAGGAGAGCCTGATGCGTATTGCCACCAGCCAGTTCCAGGCCACCATGACCCGCGGCCTGCAAGACAACCAGAGCAAGCTTGCCTCGCTGACCGCGCGCATGGCCAGCGGCAACAAGATCCAGGTGCCGTCCGACGACCCGGTGACGGCGGTGCGGCTGTCGCGCCTGAACCGCGAGGAAGCCTTGATCGGCCAGTACCGCGACAATATCTCCAACATCAAGATCCGCCTGTCCAGCAACGAAAGCTATTTGCAGAGCATGGTCAACGACATCACCCAGTCGCACGACCTGCTGGTGTGGGCGGCCGACGGCAGCAACACCACCGAAGACCTGCAATCGATGGTCAACACCATGACCTCGCTGCGCGACTCGATCTTCTACAGCGCCAACGAAAAAGACCAGCAAGGCAATTACGTGTTCTCCGGCACGCTGACCAGCACCCCGGCCCTGACCTATGACGCCACCGCGCCGGCCGGCTCGCGCTACACCTACACCGGCAATACCGGCGACCAGAAATCGGTGATCGGCAACGGCATCACCCAGACCATCAATGAAAACGTGTCCGGCCTGGAAACCTTGCTGAACCAGATGGACGCCACCATCGACGCGCTGTCGCAGCCGGGCGTCAAAGCCACCGATACCACGCTGCAGTCGGTGATCAGCGCCAATATGGACGGCGCCGAAAGCACCATGGACCAACTGGCCAGCAAAATCGCCAACATCGGCGGCTCCCAGAACATCATGGAGACGCTGGACGGCAACCATGCTAACGTCAGCCTGTCGAACCAGACCGCGATCCTGAATCTGGGTTCATTGGACATGACCGAGGCCGCCACCGAACTGAACGGTTACAATAACGCGCTGCAAGCCTCGTACAAGGCTTACTCGAAAATCACCAACCTGTCGCTGTTTAACGTTCTGTAATCTTTTCGGCTGCACCGCGTATGCAAATCACGTCCACCACTACGCCACAAGTCCTGGTTCCGGGCACCAATGCCGGCAACGCGACGGCGGTGGACGGCACCTCGCTTGGCCTGAACGGCGAAAACGCGGCCACCGCCACCCCGGTCACCCCCACCCCGACCTCGGCGGCGCCGCTACGGCGCGGCCTCAGCAACTGGGACCAGCCGCTGCAGAACGATATTTCCGGCGCCCAGCAGGCGCTGGATTTCCTCGAACAAAGCGCGGCCCAGTTGCGCAACCTCAAGACCGACCTCAGCGCACGGCTGGCCAACCGCCAGCGCGCCGATGGGGCGCTGGAAGCGCGCGTGCGCCAGTTCAGCAACAGCTGGCGCAACCGCAGCAGCGCCTCCGGCGGCACGCTGGACGCGCAACTGAAATTCAGCACCTCGGGCAGCAACACCAGCTTCACCATCCGTGGCTTCAATCTGGCCAATCTGCGCAACGGCGGCCGCGAAGTGGTGGCGCTGTCGGTCGGCGGCGGCCAGAACGTGCGTTCGGTGGTGCTGGAGCCGGGCCTCAGCGATGAACAGATCGCCGCCCGCTTCGACGAGGCGCTGGCGCCGGCCGGCATCCGGGTCCGCCTCAACGACGACGGCCAGCTGGAATTCAGCACTGCGGAAGGCCAGTGGGCCAATGTGCGCGACACCATCTCGGTGCAGGGCGGCGGCATCCGCTTCCCGACCGGCCAGCTGAACCGCGTCAAAGCCGAGGCGCTGCCGGCCGAGGTCGATCCCGATCACTGGCAGGTCACCGATTTCGAAGGTATCCGCACCACGCTGGCCCAGGTGGTGCAATCACTGTCCAAGGTGGAACAGGCGATCGCCTCGGTACACCAGGCGCTGGCGCGCGCCAGCGCGCGGGTGCAGAGCGCGGTGGCGGCCGCCGCCAGCAGCAGCGGCATGGAACAGATGGCGCAGAATTTCGTCACCAACACCAAGCAGCCCGGCTACCAGTCGCTGCTGTCGATCATGGCGGCGCTGGCCGGCATCAGCCGCGAGCGCGTGCGTTCGCTGCTGAGCCTGCGCTAATCGGCTAGTTCAGCAGCCCCAGGCCCCGCTTGGCGAGCGCGGTCAGCTCCTCCGCCGGCAAGGCGCCGGCATACACAAAACCCTGCGCATAATCGCAGCCGGCCATCGCCAGCAAGCCACTTTGCGCCGGCGTTTCCACCCCTTCCGCCACCACCCGCAGCCCGAGCTTGTGCGCCATCACGATCAGCGCCTCGCACATCACCAGGTCGCCGCTGTCATTGGCCAGGTGCTGGATGAAGCTGTGGTCCAGCTTGAGCAAATCGATGCCGAAATGCTTGAGGTGGGCCAGCGACGAATAACCGGTGCCGAAATTGTCCAGCGCCACCTGCAAGCCCATTTCGCGCAGCTCGCGCAGGCGGTCGCTGACGCGCGCCGCGCCATCCAGCAGCACGCCTTCGGTAATCTCCAGCACGATGCTGCGCGGCGGCAGCCCCAGCCGGGTGGCCAGGCGCAGCCATTCGACGTACAGCGCGGTGTCGCCGCGCAGCTGCGCCGCCGACTGGTTGACGCTGACCTGGAAGCCGCGCCCCAGCTCATCCTGCCACAGGCGCAGCTGGGCGGCGGCCTGGCGGAACACCCAGTCGCCGATCTCCAGCATCATGCCGCCGGATTCGGCGAACGGCAGAAAATCCGCCGGCGCCAGCAGCCCGCGCTGCGGATGGCGCCAGCGCAGCAGCGCCTCGGCGCGCTCGATGCGGCCGCTTTGCAGGTTGATGATGGGCTGGTAATGCAGCTCGAACTGGGATTCGGCCAGCGCCGCGCGCAAATCCAGCGTCACTTGCTGGCGCGCCTGGGCCGCCAGTTGCAAATCCTGGGTGAAATAGCTGTAACGGTTGCGGCCGCTCTGCTTGGCGGCATACATGGCCTGGTCGGCGCAGCGCAGCAAATCCTCCGGGCTGGCGGCGTCGGACGGGAACAGCGCGATGCCGACGCTGGCCGAGATCGATGGCTGCGCCATGCCCAGCGCGAACGGCCGGTTCAGCAGCGCCAGCATGCTTTGCGCGATCCGTTCCACCCCGGGCGCCTGCTCCAGCCCGGACAGGATGACGGTAAATTCATCGCCGCCCAGCCGCGCCACCGTGTCCGAATTGCGCACGCAGGCGCCGATGCGGCGCGCCGCCTCCACCAGCAGCAGATCGCCCTGCTCGTGGCCGAGCGTGTCGTTGACTTGCTTGAAGCCGTCGAGATCGATGAATAGCAGCGCCAGCAGCAAGCCCTCGCGGCGCGCCTTTTTCATTTCCTGGCTGAGGCGGTCCTGGAACATATGACGGTTGGGCAGCGCGGTCAGGGCGTCGAAATTCGCCTGCTGCCAGATCAGCTCGGCGGAAGCGCGGCTGGCGGTGATGTCGCTGACCAGCGCCAGCGCGCCACGGTAACTGCCATCGCTGTCGAAAATCGGATTGGTGGCCAGCGTGGCCCACAGCTCGCTGCCATCCTTGCGGATGAATTTGAATTCGTGGCGTTCGGACAGCCCCTGCTGGCGGCGCGCGATATTGCGTTCGAGGATGGTGCGGCCCTCGTCGTCCATGAACGCCACCAGCGGCTGCTCCAGCATGTCCTCGATGCTGTAGCCCAGCATCTGCGCCATCTTCGGATTGACAAAGCTGGTGCGGGCGGCGGCGTCGATTTCCCAGATGCCCTCCTCGGCATTGTGGACGATGCGGCGGAAGCGCTCCTCGCTGCGCTCCAGCGCCGCCAGCTTGCCCTCGGCCAGCTCCAGCACCACGCGGATGCCCTGGCCGCTGCTGTCGGCGCTGGCACGCAGCGTGACCGGAAAGCCCTGCTGGCTGCGGTGACGCTGAATCTGCAGATCGCACTGTTCGGGTTGACTGGTGTTGACGGCTCGCCGCAGGAAATCGTCGAAATCGTCGTGGAAGCGCGGCGCCACGAACTGGCGCAGCTGGGCGCGCTCGGGGTTGTTGCGCGCCAGACCCAGCAGGTCGGCGCCGACCACGTTCATTTGCAGGATGGTGGTGTCGAAGGCCAGCACGAAATAGCCGACCGGCGCCAGCAGGTAGACATCATTGAAATAGGTCTGGTCGACCGCGTCGACGGCCGCGTACGGCGTAACGGATGCCTGCTCGGCAAATACCGACAGCCCCGGCAGCTCAGCGTGCATAGTCTTGTCCATACACCCCCTTCGTTGATGTCTTGAGACTAACATTTCAGGCCGGGGATGTCGAGCGCACCGGGCGTGCGGCCGGGGCAAGCGTTGTGTGGCGCGCTACCAGGCGCCCATGCGGCGGCGCAGGCCGAAGTTATGGCCCACCACCAGGATGGAACTGGCGATCAGGCCGCTCAAGCCTATCATCAGCTGTACCAGCTTATCGTCCGGCAGCACCCATAGCCGGCCGGGTGGCGCCTCGCCGACGCGGGCGGCGGCCATGATCAGCGGCGCCACCCAGGACGCCTCCTCGCTGACGTCCAGCACCAGGTGGCCGTCCTGCGTGGTTTGCAGATAGATTTCGCCGCCCTCGGCCAGCGTGAAGCAGACGCCGTAGCCGGTTTCGTGCTGGCCGATGTGCTGTTGCAGCGCCTGGTTATGTTCCTCGATCCACAGCTCCACGTCGGCGGGCGTTTCCAGCCCGCTCCAGGGCACTGGGCGGAAGCGTGGCGGCTCTTGATGGTCTTGCATGGTAATCCTGTTGACGCGCGAAGCCGCCAGTGTAGCCGATTTGGGGTCAGCCTTTCCAGGTGCGTTGCAGGCCGGTGTCGGCGTGGATCCAGCCGCCCTTGGGGCCGGCGCGGTAGTAGAAGCCGACGCCGCCCTGGCGGAAGCTCTTGACCAGTCCGCCCAGCACCTCGGAATTCAGGTTGGCGATGCGGATGTCGGCGGCGCGGCCGACCATGTGCAGCGACTGGCGCGCGGCCGGCACGCCGGCTTCGCGCAGCTTCTGGTTGGAGGCCGCCGTGCGGTAGCCGGACAGGATTTCCAGCGGCGCCTCGATGCCGTAGCGCTGCACAAAGGCCTGCGTGCCCCACAGCGTTTCAAACAGCTTGGGATCGATGGTGCGGGCTTCGTTGCCGCCGTTGACGTCGCGCATGATGTGGCACAAGTCCTGGTAGGCCGATTCGATGATCTCGCCGTCTTTCCAGTACAACAGCTTGGCGCGCTCCTTGCTCGCCGGGCGGATCACGTCTATAGTACGCGGCCGCAGCCAGAATTCCAGGTCCAGCGCCTGGGCGTCGAAGATGTCGGGTGGCGGCTCCATGGCGCCGCCGCTGCCGGACGGCGCCGACTGTTCGGAGGCGCGGGCCATGCTGCTGGAAGCCACGGCCGGCGCGGCCGGCTTGGTGGCAACGCTGCTGCTGCCGCTGCTGCTTGCCGTGCTGCTATGCCGCACGGAACTCGAAGCGCAACCGATCAGCGGCACGGACAAAAAACTCGCAGCGGTCAGCCCCAACCCCTGCTGTAAAAAATCTCTGCGCGATGCCATCGTTCTATCCGTAAAAAGCAATATTGGTACTATAGCCTATGCGGAGGGAAAGAAAAACCAGTCCTAACTTACGCTTAAGAAATGATACAGCTGCCCGAATGACACATTAATTGTGTATCGGAAACGTTTTTAAGACCTAAGTTATACGGTTTAATAATGGCTGGCATTCGAACAATAAAGTATCCATATATGGTGCGTCGCGGTATAGTTCACTCATCGAATTAAGTTTTCCCGTCGAACTAACCTTCTGGAGCCCATCATGATCATTCGTTCTATCGCCGCCCTGTCGCTCATCGCCCTGTCGACCATCAACCCAGCCAGCGCTGCCACCACCACCAACCGTCTGACCAACGCCGAGTGCGACGTGCCGGCCTACCGCAACACCTGGCAAGACGACGAACTGCAAGGCAACGTCAAGCTGTCGGTACTGGTTGATGCCAACGGCAACGTGCAAGACACCAAAGTGATCTCGTCGAGCGGCTCGCCAGCCCTGGACAAAGCATCGCTGCGCGCCAGCACCAGCTGCAAGTTCCAGCCAGCCTCGAACGGCGCCGCCCCAGTATGGGCACAAGTTCAATACAAATGGGTTCTGAACTAATTGAGGTCGGTTAAAAACGAGCGCAGCTTCGTTGCGGCTCCTCGCCGTGCAATCGCACTGCCTTCGTCGCCGCGCCTCGCTGCGCTCATTTTGAACCAACCTCTGACGTTCACGCCGCCTGTCGCGCAGACTCCTCAAGCAACACCGCGCGCGGCTCGTCGAGCAAGTAACCCTGCACCAGCACTGACACACCTGCGGCCGCGCTGATTTCGCGCACGGCCGCCAGGTGCTGCTCGGTTTCCACCCGCTTGAACACCAGCGCCACTTCGGCCGCGGCGCAACGCTGCAGCAACACCGCCAGCCCGTCCCTGTCCTGCACATCGCGCGCATCCAGCTTGAACACGTCCGGACGCAACCGATCCAGCACGCCCAGCGCATCACGCGCACTGTTCACATTGACCGCGAAGCGGAAGCCATTGCGCCGATAGTTGTCCGACACATAATTCAACAGCCAGCCCTGCTGTGGCGTCGCCGCCGGCAGTTGCAGCACCACCCGCGCCAGCGGCAGCTCCAGCGCATCCAGAATGCGGCGGAAGGCGTGGCCGTGATTGCTGCTGACCGCGCTCAACAGGCGATCATGCACATTCAGGTACAGATCGGCCTCATTCCCGGCCTGGCGGAAGAAATTAATCGAATGCAGCATGCGGCACAGCCGATCCAGTTCGATCGACTCGTCGTCGCTGGCCGCGTGGTCCAGCAGCTTCCACAATGACAAGCCCTGGTCCTGCGCCGACACGCTGCGCGCCAGTCCCTCGTAGCCAAGCACCGCGCTGCTGTCCAGTTGCCGGATAGGCTGGAACGCGCTGGTCATGGTGCAATTGAAAAACCGCCCTTGCGCCTTGCCCTCGTGATCGAGCCAGATGCTGGAAGCGGCGCCGGTGGCGTCGGATAGACGCGCCAGGTACTTCTGCAAGATAGGGAATGACATGGAACTCCTCTGTGACACTAACAATGTCGACAGCGTATGCCCCGCAAGGCGAAAGCAGAACGAATGCTTTCAGCTATGGATATGCCAAAACATTCGTTCCGCAGGGGCTGCCCGGCCATTATCGTGAGGTCATCGTTTAACCAGGCTGTGATCCCATGTGCCAACTCCTCGCAATGAGCAGCAACAAACCCGCCGCAGTGGACTTTTCCTTCGCCGGCTTTGCCGAACGCGGCGGACGTACCGGCGAACACAAGGATGGATGGGGCATCGCCCTGCACACCGCCAGCGGCTGCCGTTTATATACCGATTACCTGCCGTCGATCCACTCACCGCTGGCGGCGCAATTCCGCCAGGAGCCGATCAAGGCGCGCAGCGTGGTGGCGCACATCCGCAAGGCCACCCAGGGCCGCGTGTCGCTGGAAAACAGCCATCCGTTTACCCGTGAGCTGTGGGGCCAGACCTGGTCGTTCGCCCACAATGGCGACCTGGCGCTGTTCGATCCCAATCCCAGCCTGTACGCGCCATGGGGCGACACCGACAGCGAGCGCGCCTTTTGCCATCTGCTGTCCGGACTGGCGCTGCGCTTCGAGCAGCAGCCCGAGCGCCACCAGCTGTACGCGGCGCTGGAAATCCTGACCGGCGAAATCGCCGCCCATGGCAGCTTCAACTACATCCTGTCCAACGGCGATCTGGTGTTCGCCCATTGCAGCACCGATTTGCACGTGGTGGTGCGCGAGTACCCGTTCTCGGTGGCCCACTTGGTCGATTGCGACCTCAGCATCGACTTCAACCGCCACAACCATCTGGACGACCGCATCGCCGTGATCGCCACCCAGCCGCTGACCTCCAACGAACAATGGACGCGCTTTGCGGCAGGCGAGCTGAAACTGTTCGCGGGCGGAGAAGAGGTGGGAGCGGCGCCAGAGCGGCGCGAGGAATGGCGCTTGGAAGTGGCTTACTGAGGTAGATTACTGAGGTGACTTACTAATCAGGCAGTATTGCAATTGCAGAAACGCTTGCGCTTGGGAGCATTCGGGCAGGTGGCGTCTTCATCCAATTGCTTCCAGAAGAACACCGTCTCCACACCGTAGGGCGAACGCACCTTGCCGGCATCGATATAGCCTCGGCCGGCAAAAAACGCCTGCCCGGTCGCCGTGCTGTGCAGTTGCAGCGCCTTCACGCCCCAGCTGCAGGCCTGCTCCTCCATCTTGCTCAGCAGCGCCTTGCCGATACCCTGGCCACGCACTTCCGGCAGCAAATAACACAAGGCCAGCTTGCCAGCGCCGGTCAGCAGCGCGACGCCGACGACGACGCCTTCGCTGATGGCCACCAGCGAAAAATTGGTCGGCGAGCTGAACCAGTTCGCCACCATCTGCGGAGTTTTATTGCCCAACCAGGCATCGAGCACGGCGGGATCATTCTTGTGATCCAATTCGCAGCACTCGCTGATCGACCGGCGCAATACCGTGCATGCTGCCTCCGCGTCCGACGAAGCAGCGATACGTATTTCAAGACTCATGTACGCTCACAAAACATTACTGACAGCACAGCTAATATGCTGGTACGACTATACACCAAGCCGACTGAGGCCGTCGGACGCCGCCACGAATGTTTTCAAGCATCCATATGCGCTTTCAGCAGACAAGCCTGCCCACGGCACTGACGCGGCGGAATTCTACACCATGACCAGCGGTGGCTGCGGCCACTCTTAAATTGACGTGCAAGTAATGTTAAAATATTAGCAAATAATTTCATTTTAATCATATTATGGAGTTTCCCTCATCCCAGAAGGAGACCTCCACATGACTGAAAAACTCGATCACTCGCGCCGCACCTTGGTGAAACTTCTGTCTAATGCGCCCCTGCTACCACTGGCCGGCGGCGGCGCCACGGCCGCCCTGCTGAGCGCTTGCGGCGGCGGCTCCAACGACACCGCGTCGCCAACGGCACAGCGGCTGGCTTCTACGCTGGCCAGCACCACCGCCACCAGCGCCACCTATACATATCCCGGACTCGATCCCAATTTTGATACAGCAATCGCCGGCCTCAACTTGGTCGAGGACATGACCTTTGGCAGCAGCGCGGTGGCGAGCGGCTCAGCGGTCGGCGTGGCGATTACATCGCTCACCGATCTGGCCACCCTGTTCTACCCGTTGCAAGGCGTATTCAACGCCACCGGGGGCCATATCAGCGGCACTGGCCCGACCGTCATCAATAACGAAGTGCAACGCTACGCCACCACATTCAACGCCCAAAACCACGTCTTTGAAACAGACGGCTTGCGCCTGCAACCGGTGCTCAGCGCAGGCGAATTCAACTCCTACCTGCGCGGCACCATCAACTACAGCACTGGCAACGGCTTCACCGCCGGAGCGGAAGGCGTATCGACGCCCACGCTGCTGGCCGACATCGGCCTGACGGCGACCGACCTCGCAAGTATCGAAATCGGCACCTGCGTCACCAGCGCGTCCTACGGCATTGCCGTGGTGGTCGCGAAAGATGCAAGCGCCGGCACCATCACCTTCGAAGCGGTCACCGGCGGCACCAAAACAGCATACAAATCCAACTGGCACCTGACCTTCACCAAGTTTGCCTTCTCACGGGTGGCGGCCGACGTGGTCAACGGCACCACCACCACCATCCAATTCAAGACGCCGGTAGCGTCCTCGGTGGTCGCGGGCATGTATTCGCTGGGCGTCAACTGCGGCACCACCTATGCCTACGATTTCCACGCCTACGACCGCGCCAAAGTGCTCAGCATTTCGGCGGACCGCCTGTCCGTGACGTTTGATAAACCGGTCCACTACGGCGCATCGACGTTAAAGGTCCTGAGCTCCACCGGCACCACCACCGGTGACGGCGTGCTGTTCGTTCCTGGACTCAGTTCGGGCGAGATCTGGAGCAAGCGCGGATACGGTCCTCAACTGAGCGGACACCAGGCACAGGCGGTACAAGTAGAAATCACCATGCCATCGTTGCCGCAATTCGGCGGCGGCGCTTATTACAACAAGGCGCAGGTCGAGGGCGCCATGGCCACCTACGCCGGCACCACCTGGGGATATTGGCCAGCAGTCTGGATGTACAACTTCAAGCCAGCCGGCGATGTTACCGGCTACGCGCTGACCGGTTCCGAAGTGGACATGCTGGAACTGTTCACCCATATGTGGGGTGGCCAGTCCACCTGGACCGGCTATTTGCACACCCAGACCTATACCAGGCAGGTTGCTATGCAATCAGGCAGCACCACGATCGCGCGCAATGGGGGCACCTGGAAAACCTCCACCGCCAGCGGCTCATTGCAGACCGCGAATGCCGCCCAACTATTGATGCCCACGCCGATCGCGTCCGGCACCAGGCGCACCATCAGCGTCATCTGGACCCGCGACAAGATTATCCATTATCTGGACGGCGTGCCGGTGTGCGAGTCCAACTGGGCGGTCGACACCAGCTACCCTCATCAGTTGGGCATTAACGTGGCTTGCGGTTCGCTCAGCAACAGCTATGCCGCAGCGCTGTTCTTCCCCCAGACCAACGCCCACGCAACCGGCCAGTTCCTGAAAATTCACTCGATTAAGACCTGGGAATTGTAGGCGCCGGCGCAAGCCGACCCGCCGCAGGGTCGGCTTGTTATGCGAATAGGAATTATAGAAATAAGAAACGAGTATTAGGCGGCATCAGGAAAAGCCGCATAATTGCTGCACAATATTTTTACTACGAAAGCTTTTATGACCACTACAAATAACGCGCGCCGCCTCGTGATCTCGTCTTTCCTGGCCGCTTCCGCCACCCTGTTTGGCGTGCCGCAAGCCCAGGCGGCCGAAACCGTGCTGCTGAATGCCGCCTACGACGTCACGCGCGAACTGTTCAAGGACATCAATCCGGCCTTCGTGGCCGAGTGGAAGAAAAGCACCGGTGAAACCATCAACGTCAACCAATCGCACGGCGGCTCCTCCAAGCAGGCGCGCTCGGTGGCGGACGGCATGGAAGCGGCCGTGGTCACCATGAACCAGGCCAACGACATCGACATCCTGGTCGAACGCGGCGTGGTCAACGCCGATTGGGCCAAGAAATTCCCGAATAACTCCTCGCCGTTCTACTCCACCATGGTGTATCTGGTGCGCAAGGGCAACCCCAAGCAGATCAAGGACTGGGGCGACCTGGCCAAGCCAGGCGTACAAGTCATCATTCCGCACCCTAAAACCTCGGGCAATGGCCGCTACACCTATCTGGCGGCGTGGGGCTCGGTCATCAAAAAAGGCGGCAACGAAGCGCAGGCTCGCGACCTGGTCGGCAAAATCTTCCACAACGTGCCAGTGCTGGACGCCGGCGGTCGCGGCGCCACCACCACCTTCACCCAGCGTGAAATCGGCGACGTGCTGGTGACCTTCGAAAACGAAGTCAACCTGGTGCGCGCGGAATTCGGCGACAAGTTCGACGTGGTCTACCCATCGATCTCGATCCTGGCCGAATCGCCGGTAGCGGTGGTCGACAAGGTGGTTGACCGCCGTGGCATCCGCAAGCAGGCCACCGGCTATGTCAACTTCCTGTACAGCGAAGAAGGCCAGGAAATCATCGCCAAGCACTCGCTGCGTCCGCGCTCGGAAAAAGCCTTCAAAAAGTACAACGCCAACTTCCGCCAGGTAACGCTGTTCACCATCGACGACGTGTTTGGCGGCTGGAAAGCGGCACAGAAAAAGCACTTTGACGACGGCGCCGAGTTCGACAAGATCTACCAGAGCAAATAACAATATACGCAGAGATTCGTTTGCAAATGGCCATCGTGGCCGTAATCTGGAGGCGTAGTAATCAACCAGACAAAGGAAGCACGATGGCCATTTCTGAAATTAATGTACGCAACCAATTCCGTGGCAAGATCAAGGAAATCATCTTTGGCCCAGTCGTTTCGGAAGTCGATGTAGAAACCCAGCACGGGATCGTCACCTCGGTGATCACCTCCCGTTCGATCCAGGATCTGGACCTCAAAGTTGGCAGCGAAGTGATTGCCCTCGTGAAATCCACCGAAGTCTCGATCGCCAAGATCGGCAGCTAGCAACGCAACCCGTCCCGGCCACCGCCGTGGCCGGCGTCCGGAAAAAAGCCCTGAGCACTCTCCCGTCTCAGGGCTTTTTTGCATTCCGGCCGCAACAGCGAAAAAAAATATAATAATCTGATACTTAGACACAATAGACGAGAAGCAGCTTTAATGTTATTGTCTATCCTTCGAGAATATTGCCGCATAGCTAGATTTCTTAAAGAGATTTTTGTGCGTGCCACGTCGCCCAGACGTGTCCGAAGTTACCCTATTCCCATCTGAAAACCCTATGCTCAAGAAAATTGCTGCTGTATTGCTGAGTACGTTTACGGCGGCGGCCTTCGCCGCGGTACCGCTCAGCTCTGAGTCGGTGCTGGTGGTCGAAGACGCCACCGGCAAAGTCCTGCTGGAAAAAAATGCCACCACGCAAGTCCCGATCGCCTCGCTGACCAAACTGATGACCGCGATGGTAGTCCTGGATGCCAAGCAAGACATGGACGAAAAGATCGAAATCGACCGCGCCGACGTTGATATGCTGAAACACAGCGCCTCACGCGTGCCGGTTGGTGCCGAACTGACCCGTGGTGACGTATTGCAACTGGCCCTGATGTCATCAGACAACCGCGCCGCCGCCTCGCTGGGCCGGACCTATCCGGGCGGCCTGCCGGCGTTTCGCATGGCGGTACGCGCCAAGATCAAAGCGCTGGGGCTGAGCCAGACCGTGATCGAAGAGCCGACCGGCCTGTCGCCGCAAAACATGTCGACCGCGACCGACCTGGTCAAGATCGCCACCGCCGCCTCGGCCTATCCGGACATCCGCCGCATCACCACCGACACCAAGGACGTGATCAACATCAAAGGTCGCAAAGTCGAATACCACAACACCAACCGTCTGGTTGGCGCCAAAGGTTGGGACGTTGGTCTGTCGAAAACCGGCTACACCGAAGAAGCCGGCCGCTGCCTGATCATGCGCTTCAAATCCGGCGGCAAGAACAACACCCTGGTGCTGCTGAATGCCAAAGCCAACTCCGCCCGCATGATGGACGCGTTAAACATCCGCCGCTTCATTGCCGGACCGGACGAGAAACCAAAAGTCATGAAAGCCTCGGCCAAGGGCAAGAAAAAAGCCGTCAAGCAGAGCAAGCGCATCCGCCGCGCCATGTAACTCCGCGCACCCCACGCAAAGCAGCCGGACCCCGCGTCCGGCTTTTTTTCGCCTATACATGCCAGAAACCAGCAAAATCGCGCCAACTCCTGGCTTAAAACCCGGGGTCAGGTCCATCATTTCTACACGAACTGGGCTGTAGCGACCACTACAGCCCAGTTCGTGTAGAAATGATGGACCTGACCCCGGAGTTAAGTGTTGAGGAGATTGCGGAGGCCGCTGGCGCGCTGGGTGCGCTGGGCGATGGCGTCGAGCAGCACTTGGCCGTTGGGCGTGAGTAACGTAAAGTAGTCGCGGGCGCGGGTGATGCCGGTGTAGATCAGCTCCCGCGCCAACATGCCGCCGCTGTCTTTGGGTAAGACCATGGCGGTGTGGCGGAACTCGGAACCTTGTGATTTATGCACTGTCATGGCAAACGCGGTTTCGACGTTTCTTAGTCTTGTGGCAAGTACGCTGCGGACGTTGTCGCCTTCCGAGAAGTACACCCGCAACGCGCCGGGACGCGCCGGATCGGGCAAGGTCAGGCCGATGTCGCCGTTGAAAACGCCGGTCGCGTAGTCGTTGCGGGTGACCATCACCGGCCGGCCGATATACCATTCGCCGGTGCGCTTGAGCAAGCCGGCCGCCTGCAATCTTTGTTCAATTGCATCGTTCAGGCCCGACACTCCCCACTCGCCTTCACGCACCGCGCACAGAATACGGAAGCTTTCAAACGCTTGCAGAACGGATTTCACCCAGGCAAGTTGTACGATCTCATCGACTTCCGCCGGTGTATTCTTTATCAATTGCAAATATTGACGGTAGCCGCCTTCAGCACCCGGCCGCCCCGCCAACGCGAGTTGCAGCAGGTCGCTAGACTGCGCCAGATCGGTCCAAGACACCTTGTTATCTTGTGCTTCGCGCAACACGTCAACGGCGCTGGCGCCATCGCCGGCATTAACCGCCAGCGCCAGCGCGCCAATCGGGCCGCCGAAGCGTCGGCTTTCGCGCAACATCACGGTCTGCTGGGCAATCGGGCCGCCTCGTCCTTCGAAGCCTTCCGGGATCTGCTGCCCGGTGCTGGCATGCACATATGACAAGGTTTCTGCCCGATACTCGCCGGCCTCGGCCTTGTGGCACAGGTCGCCCAGCACCGCGCCCGCCTCCACCGACGCCAGCTGATCCTTATCTCCAAGCAAGATCAGCGTGGCTTTGTTCGGCAACGCTGCCAACAGTGCGGACATCATTTCCAGGTGAATCATTGACGCCTCGTCAACAATCAATACATCAACATCCAGCTGGTTGCCGGCATGATGTTGGAACGCCCGCGTATCCGGCCGCGCGCCCAGCAGGCTGTGCAAGGTGCGCGCCGCGCCCATTCGCGCTGCCAGCTCGCGCAGCGGCAGCGCCGATCCGACCTTGACGGCCAGCTCATCCAGCGCAGTATCAATCGATTGCTTGAGCCGCGCCGCCGCCTTGCCGGTCGGTGCCGCCAGCGCCACGCGCAAACCGTCCTGCCGCCCGCCGGCGGTGGCAAACAGCAGGGCCAGCAGCCGCGCCACCGTGTAAGTCTTGCCCGTGCCCGGCCCGCCGGTGATGATGCCCAGCTTGCCACGCACCGCCACCGCGCACGCGACTTTCTGCCAGTCAACGCCACCGCCGCGCGGTGCGTGCGGAAACAGGATGTCCAGCCAGCGCCGGATGTCGTCGGTGGCCGCTTCCTCATCCGCCGCCATCACCCGGTCCAGGGCACGCCCGCGCACCGCTCCGGCGACGTGGGTTTCGTCCTGCCAGTAGCGGCGCAGGTACAGCCGCTCGCCATCCAGCACCAGCGGCTGATTCAAGTCGGGACTGCCGGCCGGCCAGATCTGCGCGCAGCCAGCCAGCAACGCGCGCCAGGCGGCGGTGTCGGCCGGCCAGTCGCCCACCGAGGCACGCAACTCGCGCCATTCGTCGCCGCTCCAGCCCAGCAGAGCGGCCGGATCGGCGTTCAATTCGCTCAACATCAGACAGCTGTGGCCGCGCCCTTCCAGTTCGGACAGCAGCACGCAGGCGGCCATCAATTGCGGTCCGTCGTCACCCACCGAGGCGATGAAGCGCGCGAAGGCGCCACTGAGGCGCCGCAGCAGGCCGGCCTCGGTCAGCGCTTCGACTTGATCAAAAAATGCATTACTCATGAGGTGTTCCCAACAGGCGATCCAGCCCGTCCAGCAGATCGGCATCCGGCGCGATCCAGTAGCAACCGCGCGTTTGCGCATTGCCTATGCCGCGCAAGAACATGAAGATGGCGCCGCCCAGCTGTTCGGCCGGATCGTACGCGTCGCCCAGCCGGCTTTGCAGCAGCCGGTGCAGCGCCAGCATGTAGATCGCGCCCTGGATGTCGTAGCGATGCTCGGCCATGGCGCCGATCAGCGCCGGCTCGTGGTAGGACGCGTCGCCGCCACCCAGCGCATTTGATTTGTAGTCGAGGATCCAGTAGCGGCCTTCATGCTCGAACACCAGGTCGCAGAAGCCTTTCAGCATGCCGTGCAGCGCGCGCTCCGGCAGCGCCGGCCGCGCGGCACCGCCCAGCAAATGGGTGGCGCACAGTTTATCCAGCGCGCCGGTGGCGAGGCGCTCGCTGGGGAACCAGAACTCCATCTCCGGCAGCGGCGCGACGATGCTGCTCAAGGGCGCATCCAGATGCGGCAGCGGCGTAACAGCGATTTCGCGCAGCCATGCCAAGGTGTCGTCGAGACGATTGCCCCAGCCGGCGCGCTCGACGCGGCGCGTCAGGCGCGCTTCAAAGTTCTCGTCGTGGACCATGCCGAAGCCCTCCTGCCCCATCCACTCCAGCTGCTCATGCAGGAAGTTGCCCGGCACCGAACCACGCGGGAAGCGGTGCCACGGCGCGTCTTCAACCCGGGTCGGCTGCACCATGGCCGGCTGCTCGCCGCCCTCCAGCAGTTTTTCCTGCTGCGCGTCGCGCGGCACCACGCCGTCCGCGCTGATGGTGCCGGTCGGCCCGGTGCGCCGCGCCAGCGAGCTGAAACTGCTGACCGACCAGTCACGCTCGAAGTGGCCGCTGTAATGCTGCGGCTCCAGCAACGGCGGGCGTTGTTCGACGCGGCTCAACCGCGTCACCTGCTGCAGTTGCATCTCCAGCGTGGCCAGGCTGATCGCCGCGCAGTCCTGGCAGGCGTGCTGCCAGCGTTCCATCATCAGTTCGGACGGCAGCACTTCGCCGCCGGTCAGCAGATAGCCCAGCGCCGAGTCGTGCAGCGTATTCTCGCCGGCCTTGCGGGCCGACAGCGCGGTCACGCCCAGCCACAGGAAGTGACGCGCGCGCGTCAGCGCCACGTACATCAGACGCAGGTCTTCCTGCAGGCGTGCGCGTTCCACCAGATCCAGCGCGGCGTCGGTCATGGTCATGTCGATGTGGCGCACGCCCTCGTCGTCGCTGTATTCAAAGAAGCTGCGGTTGCGCCGCTCGACCTTGCGCGCGGTGACCGCAAACGGCAAATACACCAGCGGATATTCCAGCCCCTTGGATTTGTGGACCGTGACCACTTTCACCAACTCGGCGTCGCTTTCCAGGCGCAGCACACGCTCGTCGCCGGCGCCCTCGCCGCCTTCGATCTGTTCGGCGAGCCAGCGTATCAGTGCCTGTTCGCCATCCAGCTGGCGGCTGGCCGATTGCAGCAGCTCGGCCAGGTGCAGCAGATTGGTCAGACGCCGCTCGCCGCCAACCTGCTGCAGCAACGCCGCCGGCAATTGCAGTTCGTGGATGAAGCGGCGCAGCATGGCCAGCACGCCCTGCCGCTGCCACACGATGTGCAGCGCCTTCAGTTGTTCGACGCGCTCTTCCCACACCAGTTCATCCGACGACAAGCGCGCCAGTTCGGCCAGCGGCAAGCCGGCGGTGCGGGTAGCGTAGGCGGCGCGGGCCAGCGCGCCGTCCAGCGGATTGGCGACCGCCGACAGCCAGCGCAGCACGTCGGCAGCTTCTTCGCTTTCAGTGACCGAGTCCTTGTCCGACAGGTAGACGCTGGGCACACCGCGCCGCTGCAGCGCGCGCCGTATCGCGGATGCCTCCTTGCGGTCGCGCACCAGCACTGCGATGTCGGCCGGTTGCAAGCGCTGGAAGCCCTCCGAGCCGCCGTCAAATCCAACCCGCGCGTCATTCAGCTTGGCGACAATGTCCTCAGCACAGTGATGAGCGAAGTATTCGCGGTAGCTGTCCGCCTTCAGATTCTGCTCGGCGCTGCAGGAGATGACCAGCGCCGGCACGTCGCCGTCCGCGTCCACCATGCGCTCCTTGCGTCCCTTGGCGCCGACCGCTTCGAATGGCAGCGGATTCTCCTTGGTGCGCAGGTTACGGAAGCGGAACGCACCGCGTCCCGGCGAACGGTTCTCCGCGTGAAGGAACAGATGGTTGACGGCGTCCACCACCGGCTTGGTCGAACGGTAGTTGGTGCCCAACTGGTAATGACGGCCAGCGGTGGCGCGCCGCGCCGCCAGGTAGCTGTGGATGTCGGCGCCACGGAAGCCGTAAATCGACTGCTTCGGATCGCCAATCAGGAACAGGCCAGTCTCCGGATCATTATCGGCCACGCGGTACAAGGCGTTGAAAATCTGATACTGGTTGGGTGCCGTATCCTGGAATTCATCGACCAGCGCCACCGGATACTGGTCGGTGATGCGCTTGCGCAGCGCGGCGCCATTTTCTCCCTGCAGCGCGGCGTTCAGGCGATCCAGCATGTCGGCGAAGCCGAACTGGCGGCTGCGCTTTTTCAGCTCGGCCATGCGATCGGCGACAGCGGCGGCGGCGTGACGATACAGCACATGGTCCAGCGGATCGATGGCGGCCAATGCCTGCTTCAGCTCCTGCGTCGCTTCAAAATCCTCCGGCACCACGGCGCTGAAGTTCTTGGCGAAAGCGTCTTCCAGTCCCTCCGGCGTCAATCGGTTCCAGGCGGTGTCCGACACCGCCGGTTTGAACAGCACCGGATCTTGCGCCCACTCGCGGAAACCGTTGAACCAGCTGACTAGCGAATCGGCGCGCATCTTGTTCCCGTTGAAGCACTTGGGATCAGCCGCGCGATGCTGGGCGATCCACTGCTCCATGCGGTCGGCGCGCTCGTACCAGCCGGCCT
The DNA here is from genome assembly GCF_009674535.1 of Duganella guangzhouensis. Classification (GTDB taxonomy): domain Bacteria; phylum Pseudomonadota; class Gammaproteobacteria; order Burkholderiales; family Burkholderiaceae_D; genus Rugamonas; species Rugamonas guangzhouensis. Next base: position 304,643 of record NZ_WKJK01000005.1, on the reverse strand, counting down.
TGAGGCCGGCCAACTGCTCCTGCTGCTCGCGCTGCGTCCTGGCGATCAACATGCCCAGCGATTCGCCGCGCCCGACCGCTTCGCCGATGATGTCGGCGCGCTTGACCAGTTCGCGAATGGCGCGTTTCATCGCGCTCACATCGCCCCACACGCCCAGCAGCGAATCCAGTGAATCGGCGTTCAGCGGGTAGACCTGCTGACGCCAGTAGTCGTGCGCGGCGTCTTCAAATAACGCCTGCTCGTCACTGACCAGTTCTTCGTCGAACAGGCTGCCGCTGTCGAAGGCATGCTCGCGCAGCATGCGCTGGCACCAGGCGTCGATGGTGAAGATGGCCGCTTCGTCCATCGTTTCCGCCGCCAGTTGCAGACGATGCGCGGCCTGCTGTTGCGCCGCGTGGTCGGGATAGGATTCCAGAATCTGATCCAGATACTCGTCCGGCTGGTGATGCGGCGCCGGCTCGCGGAAATAGGCCGCCGCCTCCACCAGCCGCTCGCGCACGCGATTGGACAGCTCGCGTGTAGCGGCGCGGGTGAAGGTCATCACCAGAATATCCGCTGGCAGCAGCGGACGTTTGTAGCCGTCGTCACCGCCATGGCCCAGCACCAGCCGCACATACAGCGCGGCGATGGTCCAGGTTTTGCCGGTGCCGGCACTGGCCTCGATCAGGCGCGAGCCATGCAGCGGGAAGGTCAGCGGGACAAGCTGATTGGCGACGTCGCTCATGCCGCGCCCTCCGGATCGATCGGTTCTATCGTAATGTCCTGCTCCATCCATGCCGCCAGCGGGCCATACAGGCGGCGCGAGACGTCGTCAAAGTCCGCTTCGGCGCTGAGCGCTGAAAAGTCCGGCCACACGCGGGCCAGACACAGGTCCGCGTTTTCGCCGTTGACATCGAAGCCACCGTCGTAAACCGCGCGCGGATCGCCCTCCTGCACCAGCGCCAACGCGGTCTTGCAGGCGGTGGGCAGCGGACGGTTCATGCCGTCGCGCCACAGGCCGGCCAGCTGACGCAAGGCTTCCCGCGCCGCCGCCGGGTCCAGTGGCCGCATGGTGACGATGGCGTCGCGCGCCACCAGATGGCCGCTGATCTGCATGTCGGCAGCAGATACCGCCAGTTGACGCAACCACATGCCGATCAATTTGTCGCCGCGCGGCTTGCCCTGTTTATCGGCCACGCGCGAGGACATCTGCGCCAGCCACGTGGTTTCGCCGCCCTTGGTCATGCGCAGCTGGTCGATCCAGTCGTCCAGCGGCACGCCGTCCAGCACCAGATTCAGTGCCACCTTGGACGCGGCGAGGTCGTAATACTCGCATAGCGTCAACCATGCGCAGCGCACTGGCACCAGCCCTTCCACCAGCTGGTGCTGGTACTGCTGGCCGATCAAGCCGATCGGCAGCACGCCTTCGCGCGCCAGCCGTTCGGCGCGTTGCGACAGGCGGTCGTAGACCTGATCCAGCGGTTCCTGTTCGCTGCCCTCGTCCAGCATGGCGTCTTCCAGCACATAGCGTTCCAGCGCGTCAAGCGAGAATGGCTCCTCGTCTTCGCCCACCAGCGCCGCGTCGCCAAACATCACGCCCAGCCGCTGGCGGAAGAAGAAGCGCACCGGCTGACGCAGGAAGTTGTGCAACATGCTGAGCTTGAGACGGAACTTGTCGTCGATCTCGAACGGCGGCAGCGCGGTGGCGGCGGCGGTGTCGCCCTCCTCGCCGTGCGCTTCGCGCCACTCGCGCGCGTAGGTCAACAGGCCGCCATCTTCGAAGTAGCGGCGGCTGAACGGCTGCAGCGCGTGTTCGGTGGTGCGCGCATGCAGGTCCAGCTGCCAGCCGTTGACCAGGTAATCGCGCAGCTGCGACACCAGCACCGACGGCGGCTGCTCGCTGTTGTCGCGCACATTGCGTCCGACCCAGCTAATATACAGCTTGTCGCGCGCGGCCAGCACTGCTTCCAGCATCAGATAGCGATCATCGTCGCGGCGCGAGCGGTCGCCGGGACGCGCCATGCCGGGCAATGCCAGCAGGTCGAAGTCGGCCTTGGGTGCGCGGCGCGGGAAGTCGCCGTCGTTCATGCCGAGCAGGCAGACCACGCGGAACGGCACGGCGCGCATCGGCATCAGTGTGCAGAAGGTGACGCCGCCGGACACGAACTGGTGATTCAGCGTCGGCTCTTCCATCAATCCCAGCCAGGCTTCGCGCAGCACCGCCAGCGGCACCGCTTCGTCGTAGCCGGCGCCCTCGCAAGTGTCCAGCCACTTGTTGAGCGCATCGTCCAGCTGCGCCAGCGTCAGGCGGTCGCCCTCTTCGTTGGCCTTGAAGAAGGTGGCCAGCAGCGCGCGCGCCTGCACGCCCCACTCGGCCGGCGAACGCGCCTCGGCCAGCACCGCGCGCCAGTGCAGCAGCGCTTCCACCAGTTGCGCCAGCGAACCGGCCAGCGCCGCATCCAGGCCACCCACTTCCGCGTATGGTTCGATGCCGGCATAGCTGCCACCGTTCTCGCCGCCAGTGCCGCTGGCGTAACCAAGCAGCATGCGGCGCACGCCAAAGATCCAGGCATTCTGTTCGCCGGCCGGGCCCAGACCGAGGCCGCTGCGATGCTGCTGATCCAATCCCCAGCGCACGCCGGCGCCTTCGATCCAGCGGCCCAGCGTCGGCAGGTCTTCCTCATACAGGCCGAAACGCGCGGCCAGCGCCGGCACGTCCAGCAGATCGCGCACCTCGCTCTGGCGGCAGCGCTGCTGCGGCAGCCGCAGCAACCATTCCAGCGCCACCAGCAGTGGATTGACGCTGCGGTCGTTGACGTCGCCGATCTCGAACGGAATGTAGCGCGCATCGGTGCGGCGATACTGGGCAAACACGGCGTGGATGGCGGCCGAGAAGGTGTCAATGTCCGGCACCATCACCACCACATCGCGCGGACGCAATGGACGGCCGCTGTGCTCTGCCTCGGCAAACATTTTCAGCAGTTGGTCATGCAGCACTTCGACTTCGCGCTGCACGCTGTGGGTGACGTGGAATTCGATCGAGCGGTCGCCGTCCGCCAGCGGTGGCAGCCGGTCATGCTCGGACAGCGGCAGCAATTCACGCACCGCGCCCTGCACCTGCGCCAGCAGTGTATCGCCCTCGCCGTCGCTGAACAGGTCCACCCGCAGCGGCGCCACGTCGTCGTTGTCAGCGGCGGCGGCTTGCGCGGCTTCGTCGAATTCGTCCAGCATGCGCACGAAATCGCGGCCTTGCCGCCCCCAACTGGCCAGCAATGGATGACTGTGGGCGTGCAGCTCTTCCAGCGGGATCTGGCCCAGGTCCTGGCCATTGCGCAGTTGCTGGCGGCGGTGCGCGCTGCGCAGCAGATCACGGCCTTCGATGATGTCGCCCCAGTAGTACTGGCACGGATTGGGCACGGCCAGCAGCACCTGCGTATGGCGGGCGATGGCGGCCAGCGCCTGCAAAGTCTGGAACGGCAACGCGGACACGCCGAAAATCACCACCCGGCGCGGCAGCTTGCCCAGCGGTTGCTCGCCGGCGGCGCTGGCGCGCACGAATTCGGTGTGGACGGTGGCACGGCCGAGGCCTCGCTCGTGAGGTTCGACGTCCGCAATCACGGCGCGCCACAACTGCGCCTGCCAGCGCTGATCCTCCGGCAGCGGCGTGACCTCGCCGCGCGCGCTGCGCAGCTGATCGCGGCCGGCGGCCCAGTCGTCCAGCCAGTCGGCGCGATAGACCTGGTACTGGTCGAACAAGTCGGCCAGCCGTTCGGCCAGCTGCAGCCGGCGTTCGGCCTCACCGTCGGCCAGGAAGTGGCGCAGCGGCATAAACACGGCATCGCCCAGCAAGGCGGGCAGCAACCGCATCAAGCGCCAGGTCAGCGGTCCCTTGTCGAAAGCGGAAATGGGCGGCACGCGCTCGCGGCCCAGCATGCCGCGATAAGCATCCCACAGGAAGCGCGCCGGCAGCGCCACACGCGAGGCGGCGCAGATGCCGATTTCCTCGGCCAGCGCGATTTTCAGCCACTCGGCCACGCCGTTGGATTGAACCAGGAAGATCTCCGATTCCAGCGCCCCTAGCGGATGGTTACGCAGCCATTGAAACACGGCGGCGCGCAACTGTTCCATCTGGTTGCCGTGCAAAATCAGCAGGCCGGGGGTGATGCCAGGGTGCATAGAGCTCTTCAGGTTGATCGATCCCGTATTATCGCTCTAGCTTGGGGCATATGCCAGTAGTTCCTGTTCGATGCGCGCCTCCAGCACCAGCAGCATGGCGTGCAGTTCCTGCAGCAGGCGCGTGGCGTTCGCGGGGTCGGCGTCGTTGCGGACTTTTTCCATCGCCAGGCACAGGTTCCCGAACTGCATGGCGCCGACCGCGCGCGCGGCGGATTTGGTGCGGTGGCCCAGTTCGGACAGGTGGTGCAGGTCTTCCATCGCCAGCGCCTCGTCCATTTCGGCCAGGCTGTCGCGCGCGGAGGTCAGGAACAGCAGCGCGTATTTGCGCATTTTGTCCGATTTGCCGGCGAAGGTTTCGGCCAGCACCGCCAGGTCGAACAGCTCGGCCGGCACGTCGTCATTCGCCACGGCCGCAGTCGCGACAGCGACGCTGGCCAGCGATGGCATGGCGGGCGCCGATGGCGCCATCTGGCGCGGCACAAACACCGGCGGCAGCGGCAGCACCGCCGCGCCATCCGGCATCGAGAAGTAAGACGGCGGCGGTGGCGCCGGCCGGCGCGGCGGAAGGCTGGCGGTGCGCGCGCGCTGGCTCATCCACTTGGACAGCATTTCGAACAGCAGCTTAGGTGCGATCGGCTTGGTGACAAATTCGTCCATGCCCGCGTCCAGGCAGCGCTGCTGGTCGTCGCGGCCGGCGTTGGCCGTCATCGCGATGATCAGCGTGGCCGACAGCTTGGGATGGGCGCGGATCAGGCGCGTCGCCTCATAGCCATCCATCACCGGCATCTGGACGTCCATCAGCACGCAATCGAAGCGCTCCTTGAGCAGCAGGTCGATCGCCTCCTTGCCGTTGTTGGCGACGCAGACCGTGGCGCCGGCATCTTCCAGCAGCTCCTGCCCCACCTGCTGGCTGAAGGTATTGTCCTCCACCAGCAGGATCGAGGCGCCGCGTATGCTATCCAGCACATCCGGCTGCACCGACTCGTCGCTGGGCTGCAGGAAGCGCACGCCCTTGGCCAACCGCGCCGTGAACCAGAAGGTACTGCCTTCGCCCGGTTTGCTGTCGACCCCGACGCCGCCGCCCATCAGCTCCGCCAGCTGCTTGCTGATGACCAGCCCCAGGCCGGTGCCGCCATAACGCCGCGTGGTCGACGTGTCGGCCTGATGGAAGGAGCGGAATAGCTGATCCAACTGCTCCTGCGTCATGCCGATGCCATGATCGGCCACCTCGAAGCGCACCATGATGTGGCTATCGCGTTCCTCCACCGGCCGTGCGCGGATAATCACCTTGCCGTTGTCGGAGAACTTGATGGCGTTGCTGGTAAAGTTCAGCAGCACCTGCTCCAGCCGCAGCGGATCGCCGCGCAGCTGATGCGACAGGCCGGGCCAGATTTCATACACCAGTTCCAGCCCGCGCGCCTGCGCGCTCTCGCCCAACTGGCTGGAGATATTGGCCAGCAGCGCATCCAGCGTAAAGTCCAGCACCTCCAGGTCCATCTTGCCGGCCTCGATTTTCGAGAAGTCCAGAATATCGTTGATGATGCCCAGCAGATGCTGGCCGGAGTGGTAAATCTTCTGCAGATAATCGCGCTGCTTCGGATGCGTGACCGACTTCAGCGCCAGGTGCGCCATGCCGATGATGGAATTCATCGGCGTGCGGATTTCATGGCTCATATTCGACAGGAAGTCGCTCTTGGCCTGGTTGGCCGCATCCGCCTCCTCCTTCAACTGATGCAGCGCCGTGACGTCGGTCGACAGCCCGATCACCGCCGTCGACGAACGCCCCAGTTCCACCGGCACCTTCACCGTCCACAGATGCTGCACCACGCCGTCGCGGCCGATGAACTGGGTCTCGCCCGAGCGCTTCATATTATCGGCAAACACCGGCCGCTCCAGTGCCCACGCGGCGTCGGCCTCGGCGGCCGGCAGCAGTTCGCGATCCAGCTTGCCGATGATGTCCTGCACCGGCAGTCCCATCGAATCGGCCATGCGCGCGTTGACGTACAGGTAGCGCCGGTTCTGGTCCTTCATGTAGACGTAGGCGTCGACGTTGTTCAGCACCGTATCCAGCAGCACGCCCTGCTTGATGGCGCGGCGGCGCGAGGCATACAGCACGAACACATAGCTGTACAACAGCATCATGCCGGCAAAGCCGGTCAACGCGGCGATCCACGGAAAGTACAAATCGAAGCCGGTCAGCAGCGCATCCTTGCGGACCTGGAACTGCGCCTTCCACAAGCTGCCATTGAAATCGATCGGCAGCACGGTCTCAAAGTAGTCCGCGCGCTGTGCCGCCGGCATCGGCGTCGCGGTCATCGCGCCGGTATCGCTGTACAGCAAACGATCGGTGGCTTCGATCACCAGGCGGCGGCGCTCAACGTCGACACTGCCATCGGCGTACAAGGTGAGATGGGCGGTGTGCACCGTCATCTCGTCAATCGCACCCTGCACCAGTTTGGGAATGCTGAAGCCCGCGCCCACCGACCCCAGATAGGCGGCGCGGCGCTCCTCCACCGTATTCAGCGGCATGTTGCGGCGGTAGACCGGCAACCGTACGCCCAGGCCATAGTGCGGCGTCGGCAGCTTGACGACGACCGGCTGGCCGGACGCCGCCACCTGGCCGCTGTCGCGCGCACCGGCCAGGGTTTTGGCGACGGCGGGATTGGCGGCGATGTCGAAGCCATGACGCTCCGACAGCAGGGGCGCCGGTTCGAGATAGGTCAGCACCGCGTAGTCGGGACGGCGGCCCGGCGGCGTGATGTCGAAATCGGCATAGCCTTCGGCGCGTACCGCGGCGACATAGCCATCGCGCTGCGCGTCGGTGATCAGCGGCGCCCAGTTCAGCACTTCGATGGCGGGGAAGTAGCGCGGGATATCCAGGCCGGTCACGTACTGGCGGAATTGCTGGCGGCTCACCTGGTCCGAGGTCTGGAACAGCGCGGCCAGCCCGCGCGTCAAATCGGCATAGGATTTGATGCGGGCCGAGATGCCGTACTGCGTGCTGCGCGCCAGATTCTGGAAGCGCTGCGCCGCATCATCATCGACCGTGCGGGAGGCGGCGCCGTACAACAGCGCACCAACGCCAGCGGCCAAGGCAATGCCCACGCCCCAGAACACCAGGCGCGAGCCACGAACTGCCTTCCTCCTGTTAGCCGATCTCAGCATGCATTATCACTTTAAAGTTGGAAATGTTTTGCATCACAGCAGCATACTATTAATGCTGCGCGGGAACCAGAGAAAGAATTGGTGAGAATTGCCGGTCGAAAACCATGTCAATCGTGCGCTCAGGGAATTTAAATTCCGATAATATTTTCCATGATGGAAAAGCTATGTGCCTGGCTATTGAAACGATAGAATAAAGCAATAAATCATTGTGCGGCAGCGCACAAAAAACTTGACTAAGAATCTCACTAGAGTATCTTTTATTTTCCAAACGCCACCGTCTACCGTAGCCGTGCAGATCCCAAAAGTTCTCCTCGTCAACGACGACCAGGCCAGCCTTTACGCCCTGGAAAGTCTGCTGCTGGACGCGGCTAATCAGCAGATTTATCAGCTGATGACCGCCAGTTCGGGCAAGGAGGCGCTGCGCCATGTGCTACTGCACGAATTTGCCGTTATCCTGCTGGACGTCAGCATGCCTGGCATGGATGGTTTTGAAACCGCCGAGGCGATCCATTCTCACCCGCGCTCGGCCGGCACCCCCATCATTTTCATCACCGCCCACTATGCGGATGAGCTGAACCGGCTGAAGGCATACCAGAAAGGCGCGGCCGACTATCTGTTCACGCCGGTGATTCCGCAGATCCTGCAGGCCAAGGTGGCGGTGTTCGTCGAGATGGCAAAGAAGAATCTGCAACTGCGCATCAAGAGCGATGAGCTGACCAGTCTTAACCAGGACTTGCGCGTCCAGCGGCTGCAAGACCTGGAACGCATCAACGCCGAACTGGAACAGGAAATCCGTGAACGCAAACAGGCGGAGCAACGCGCCCACGAACTGTCCACGCGCGATGCGCTAACCAACCTGTTTAACCGCCGTGCCCTGATCCAGCAGCTGGAACATGCGACCGCCACCGCTGACCGCAGCGGCATCGGCTTCGCGCTGCTGTTCCTCGATCTGGATAAATTCAAGCAGATCAACGACCACTATGGCCACGAAGTCGGCGACGAGCTGCTGCGCCAGATGGCGGCGCGCCTGACGGCGGCGGTGCGCGTGGCCGACATCGTCGCCCGTCTCGGTGGCGATGAATTCGTGGTCCTGATCGAAGGCAAATCCGCCTCGGCCAACGCGGCGCGCGTCGGCCGCAAAATCGAGATGGCCTGCGCCCTGCCCTTCGATATCGGCAACCACCGCCTCAAGAGCGGCGCCAGCATCGGCATCGCCCTTTACCCGCAGGATGGCGCCAGCGCGCAAGCGCTGTTGAAGAACGCCGACACCGCGATGTACCACGCCAAGCAAAATGCCGCCGCACCGGTGCAGTTCTTCCACGAGGCGCTGAATGTGCGCGAGCGCGAACGCGATCAATGGACGCTGGAGTTGCGCAAGGCGTTGGCCGCCGGCCAGCTCGAGCTGCGCTACCAGCCGCAGGTCGACATCAGCACCGGCAACGTGATTGCCGCCGAAGCGCTGCTGCACTGGCGCCATCCGGTACATGGGCTGCTAGCGGCGCCACAGTTCCTGCCGCACGTGCAGGAGCGCGCACTGCTGGACCGCATCGACCACTGGCTGATCGCGCAAAGCTGTTCACACGTCGCCCTGTGGCAAAGGCTGAACGGCACCACGACAGACGGGCCGCTGTGCATCTGGATCAACCTGACCACGCCGCAGCTGCATCCGGACCTGCTGCACACGCTACCCACGCTGATGCGCAAGCATGGACTGGCGCCGGGCAGCATCGGCCTGGAACTCAACGAAAAGCTACTGCTGGAGGCCACCGAGCCACTGGCCAAATTACTGACGCAGTTGCAAGCGGCCGGCGTGCGCGTGGCGCTGGACGATTTTGGCAGCGCGCGCTCGTCGCTGGCGGCTTGCAAACGCTGGCAGCTCAACGCGCTGAAGATAGACCGCAGCTTCGTGCACGGCATCGGCAACGACGAAGGTGGCACCGATATCGTGGCCGCCGTGGTGCATCTGGCCAAGGCACTGCGCATGCGCGTGGTGGCACTGGGCGTCAACACCCGTCAGCAGCTGGAAGTGCTGCAGGAACTGGGCTGCCACAGCTGCCAGGGTGACCTGTTTTATCCGCCGCTGCCGGCGGCCGGACTGCTGGAGCAGGCCGGCGAGACCCATATCAACCTACCTACCCTCCTGAACAACGAGGAATAACAATGAATAATATGACCGACATGGGTGAACAGCTGGACGCAAAGATTTTGCTGTCCACGTTGATGGCACTGAAAAAAGGGGACTTTTCAGTGCGCATGCCAGCCGACTGGATCGGCATGGCCGGCAAGATCGCGGATACGCTGAACGACATTATCGACACCAAGGCGCGCATGGTGCGCGAGGTGACGGAGGTCAGCCGGGTGGTGGGCCGCGAGGGACGGCTGACGCAGCGCGCCGAAACCACCAACACCACCGGCGGCTGGGCCACCATCATCAGCTCCGTCAATACGCTGATCGATGACCTGGTGCGCCCCACCACCGAGATGGCGCGCGTGATCGGCGCGGTGGCGAAAGGCGACCTGTCGCAGACCATGGCGCTGGAAGTAGACGGCCATCCGCTGAAAGGCCAGTACCTGCGCGCGGCGATGACCGCCAACACCATGGTGGAGCAGTTATCGTCGTTCTCGTCCGAGGTAACGCGGGTGGCGCGTGAGGTGGGTACCGAAGGTAAGCTGGGCGGCCAGGCGCAGGTGAAAGGCGTGGCCGGCACCTGGAAAGACTTGACCGACTCGGTGAACTCGATGGCCGGTAACCTGACCTCGCAGGTGCGTAACATCGCGGAGGTGACCACGGCGGTGGCCAATGGCGACTTGTCGAAGAAAATTACGGTGGACGTGCGCGGCGAGATCCTGCAACTGAAGGACACCATCAACGTGATGGTGGACCAGTTGCGCTCCTTCGCTTCCGAAGTGACGCGGGTGGCGCGCGAGGTGGGTACCGAAGGTAAGCTGGGCGGCCAGGCATATGTGCCGGGCGTCGGCGGCACCTGGAAGGACTTGACCGACAATGTGAACTTCATGGCGTCCAATCTGACTGGCCAGGTGCGTAACATCGCGGCCGTGACGACGGCGGTGGCCAACGGCGACTTGTCGAAAAAAATCACGGTGGACGTCAAGGGCGAGATTCTGGAACTGAAAAACACCATCAACGTGATGGTGGACCAGCTGTCCTCGTTCGCCTCCGAGGTGACTCGGGTGGCGCGCGAGGTGGGTACCGAAGGTAAGCTGGGCGGCCAGGCGCAGGTGAAAGGCGTGGCCGGCACCTGGAAGGACTTGACCGACTCGGTGAACTCGATGGCGGGTAACCTGACCGGCCAGGTGCGTAACATCGCCGACGTGACCACCGCCGTGGCCAACGGCGACCTGTCGAAAAAAATCACGGTCGACGTCAAGGGCGAGATTCTGGAGCTGAAAAACACCATCAACGTGATGGTGGACCAGCTGAACTCCTTCGCCTCCGAAGTGACGCGGGTGGCGCGCGAAGTGGGTACCGAAGGTAAGCTGGGCGGCCAGGCCAACGTGCCGGGCGTGGCCGGCACCTGGAAAGACTTGACCGACGGTGTGAACTCGATGGCGGGTAACCTGACTGGCCAGGTGCGTAACATCGCCGACGTGACCACCGCCGTGGCCAACGGCGACCTGTCGAAGAAAATCACGGTGGACGTCAAGGGCGAGATTCTGGAACTGAAAAACACCATTAACGTGATGGTGGACCAGTTGTCCTCCTTCGCCTCCGAGGTGACGCGGGTGGCGCGTGAGGTGGGTACCGAAGGTAAGCTGGGTGGCCAGGCCTACGTGCCGGGCGTCGGCGGCACCTGGAAGGACTTGACCGACAATGTGAACTTCATGGCGTCCAATCTGACTGGCCAGGTGCGTAATATCGCGGCGGTGACCACCGCCGTGGCACGCGGCGACCTGTCGAAAAAGATCACGGTGGACGTCAAGGGTGAGATCCTGGAACTGAAGGACACCATCAACGTGATGGTGGACCAATTGTCCTCCTTCGCCTCCGAGGTGACGCGGGTGGCGCGTGAGGTGGGCACCGAAGGTAAGCTGGGCGGCCAGGCCAACGTGTCCGGCGTGGCCGGCACCTGGAAGGACTTGACCGAAAACGTCAACCAGCTGGCGGCCAACCTGACCAACCAGGTGCGCGCGATCGCGGAAGTGGCAACCGCCGTGACGCGCGGCGACTTGTCGCGTTCCATTCAGGTGGAAGCGCGCGGCGAGGTGTCCTACCTGAAGGACAACATCAACGAGATGATCCGAAATCTGAAGGACACCACGCTGAAGAACGCCCAGCAGGACTGGCTGAAAACCAATCTGGCGCGCTTCACCCGTCTGCTGCAGGGCCAGCGCGACCTGCAGGCGGTGACCAAGCTGATTCTGTCCGAGCTGGCACCGCTGGTGTCGGCCCACCACGGCGTGTTCTACATGATGGACTCCGGCGACAGCGACGCCCGCCTGCGCATGATCGCCAGCTACGGCTACCGCTCCAGCCGCAAGCTGCCCACCTCCTTCCTGCCGGGCGAAGGGCTGGTCGGCCAGTGCGCGCTGGAGAAGGTGCGCATCTGGCTGACCGACGTGCCGCGCGATTACATCGTGGTGTCGTCCGGCCTGGGCGCGGCGCCGCCGACCAATATCGTGGTGCTGCCGATTCTGTTCGAGCAGCAGGTGAAAGCAGTGATCGAAATCGCCTCGCTGGACCGCTTCACCGAAACCCACTTGTCCTTCCTCGACCAACTGATGGAATCGATCGGCGTGGTGCTGAACACCATTGAGGCGAATAGCCGTACCGAGTCGCTGCTGACGCAGTCGCAGTCGCTGGCGCAGGAACTACAGCAGACCAACCAGGAACTGGCGGAAAAAGCCCGTCTGCTGTCCGAGCAAAACATCGAGGTGGAACGCAAAAACCGCGAGGTGGAGCAAGCCAAACTGGCACTGGAAGAAAAAGCCACCCAGCTGGCGCTGTCGTCCAAGTACAAATCCGAATTCCTGGCCAATATGTCGCACGAGCTGCGCACGCCACTGAACTCGCTGCTGATCCTGGCGCAGCAGCTGGGCGACAACCCGGACGGCAACCTGTCCGGCAAGCAGGTGGAATTCGCCAAGACCATCCACGGCTCCGGCTCCGACCTGCTAACGCTGATTAACGACATTCTGGACTTGTCGAAGATCGAGTCCGGAACCGTCACACTGGACGTGTCGGAGTACCGCTTCCAGAATCTGCGCAACTACGTGGAGCGCACCTTCCGTCACATGGCGGAGGCCAAGCACCTGGGCTTCTCGGTGGAGCTGAAGGACAGCCTGCCGACCGCGATGATGACCGACACCACGCGTTTGCAGCAGGTGCTGAAAAACCTGCTGTCGAACGCCTTCAAATTCACCACCCATGGCCAGGTCTCGCTGGTCATCAGCATGGTAAGCAGCGGCTTCTCCAGCGACCACGCCAACCTGTTGCACGCGGACGCGGTGCTGGCGTTCGCGGTCAACGACACCGGCGTCGGCATCGCCGCCGACAAGCTGCAGCTGATCTTCGAAGCGTTCCAGCAGGCCGATGGCTCCACCGCCCGCAAATACGGCGGCACCGGCCTGGGTCTGTCGATTTCGCGCGAACTGGCGCGACTGCTGGGCGGCGAGATCCGCGTTGAATCAGTGGTCGGCAATGGCTCCACCTTCACGCTGTTCCTGCCGTATAACCGTGCTGGCTTCATCAACTACGACACGGTGCGCGCGCCGCAAGTACGTCTGCCAACACCGGCGCCGCAAGTGCTGTACACACCACCGCAGCAGGCGGAGCTGGTGCTGGCCGATCACGACACGATACTCAGCGAGCTGGATGCCGATCTGGATGAATACAGCGGCAGCGATGACCGTGGACTGGTGGCGCCGGGCGATCCGTCGGTGCTCATCATCGAGGATGACGAGCGCTTCTCGCAGATCGTGCTGGGCTTCGCGCGCGAGAAGAACTTCAAGGGCATCGTCACCATGCAGGGCGATTCGGCCCTGAGCCTGGCGCGCGACTATCTGCCATCGGCCATTCTGCTGGACCTGGATCTGCCGGACATCGATGGCTTCACGGTGCTGGACCGCCTGAAACGCGACCCGAGCACGCGCCATATTCCGGTACACGTGATGTCGTCGCTGCGCGAGCGCGAACGCGCGCTGCGGCTGGGCGCCATCTCTTATCTGAATAAACCGGTCAGCAAGGAAGCCCTGACCGAGGAATTCAGCCGCATCCAGAAATTCCTGTTGGGCGGCAAACGCAGCCTGCTGGTGGTGGATGACGAGCTGGCGCAACGCGACTCCATCATCGCGCTGATCGGCGATGCCGACCTGCACATCGTGGCAGTGGAAACCGGCCAGGCGGCGCTGGACGCGTTGCGCGAGCAGCATTTCGACTGCATGGTGCTGGACCTGACGCTGCCCGACATCAGCGGCTTCGACCTGCTGGATATCATCGGCAAGGACGAATCGCTGCGCGATCTGCCGATCGTGATCAACACCGCCAAGGATTTGAACCGCAAGGAGGTCGCCAAGCTGAAACGCTACGCCAAGACCATCGTCATCAAGGATGCGCGCTCGCCGGAGCGGCTGCTGGACGAGACGGCGCTGTTCCTGCACCGCTCGCAGGCCAGCCTGCCGGAGGCGCAACGCCGCATGCTGGAAGAGATCCATGCGGCGGAAGGCGGTCTGGCCGGGCGCAAAGTACTGATCGTTGACGATGACTTGCGCAACATCTTCGCGCTGTCGTCTCTGCTGGAGCGGCAGCAGATGCATGTGCTGTTTGCCGAAAACGGCCGCGATGGCATTGAGGTACTGGAGCGCGATCCGACCATCGAAATCGTCCTGATGGACATCATGATGCCGGAGATGGACGGCTACGATACGATGCGGGCAATTCGCCGCATCCCTAAATTCCGGTCGCTGCCCATCATCACGCTGACCGCCAAGGCGATGAAGGGTGACCGCGACAAGTGTATCGCGGCCGGCGCTTCCGACTACATCACCAAGCCGGTGGACGTGGCCCAGCTGCTGTCGCTGATGCGCGTGTGGTTGCACTGATGTCTACCCTGTTTGCCTCCATCAAGGCCGCGCTGCGCGGCGACGCCGAAGAGCTGCTGCGCGCGGAAGCGCTGCCGCCCGAGGCGCTGGCGGACGCCGCACCGCCGCACGCTGCGGCGGGCGCGAACCGTGGGACCGGCCCGGTCATCATCAGCGTCGGCGGCGAGCGCCGTCATTCTCCGGCCTCGGTCGAGGAACTGGAACTGGAGCTGCTGCTGGAAGCATTGTTCCAGTGCCACGGCTATGACTACCGTGGGTACGAGCGCATGGTGGTACTGCGCAAGGTACAGGGAATACGCGCGGAACTGGGCCTGTCCACGATCTCCGCCCTGCAGGCACGCGTGCTGCACGATGCCGTCGTCTGCGACGCCCTGCTGCGCGCGCTGTATGTGGCCCCGGCACAGATGTTCGACGACGCGCTGGAAGTCTCCATGCTGCGATTTTCGCTGGGCGTCTGCCTGCACGGCGTCGCACTGCCACGGGTGTGGCTGGCCGACTGCGCCGGCGTGCAGCAGGCGTGGACGCTGGCCGTGCTGCTGGAACAGGAACATCTGGCCCAGCGTACCGAAATCTACGCCACCGTCGCCAGCGACGCCATGCTGGCCGAAGTCCAGCAGGCCAGCCTGCCGATGGCGCGGCTGGGCGAACTGCAAGGGAACTACATCCGCAGCGGCGGCACCGGCAAGTTGATCGACTATTTCGACGTCAGCGCCGACGGCATGCGGGCCGTGCTCAAGCCGCATCTGAACAGCCGTATCACCTGGGCCCAGTACAACCTGGTCACCGACGCCTCGTTCAACGAATTCCAGATGATATTAGGCCAGCGCGCCCTGCCCGACTTCGGGCCATCGTTGCGCAAGCGCGTGCTGCAGCTGTTCGACGACAGTCTGGCGCCATTCGGCACGCTGGCGCTGGACCAGCAGCTGGACGAACACGACCCGCTGCTGCGCCACTATCGTCCGCTACTAGCGCACCAGTCCTGGTACAAGCGTATCGCCTAATATGAAGCCGATGCGCTGGGCCGCTCCGCGATGCGATCGCGCCACGCCTGCAGGTGCGGCATGTCTTCCTGCCCCGGTCGGAACCTCATCAGGCCGCGCGCGAACTCCAGCGCGCAAAACGCCGTGATGTCGGCAATCGTGAAGCGCTGCCCGGCCACAAACGGTTGCGTGGCCAGCGTCTGATCCAGCCAGCGCGCGGTCTCGCGCATCTTCTCGCCCTGCGCCGTGCCAAAATCGGGAAACTGCGGCTGCTCCAGCGCCGCCAGGCCGGGATGCGTATGACGGATGCAGTTGGCAATGCCAAAGAACAGATGCAGCTCAACGCGCCGGTCCGCCATCTCGACGAAGGCGCGTTCGTCGAAGCCCTCACCCATCAAATTAGGCTCCGGCACATGGCCTTCCAGCCAGCTGCAGATGGCGCGGGTTTCGCACAGCACACGGCCGTCGTCCAGCTCCAGCGCCGGCACACGGCCGAAGGGATTGCGCGCCAGGTAGTCGGCGCTGCGATGCTGTCCCGCACCCAAGTCGATCTGCACCTGCTCGACGGCCAGCCCCTTCTCTGCCAGGAACATGGCGACCCGGCGCGGGTTCGGTGCGCGCGAGGAAGTATAAAATTTCATCGGGATTGTCCTGTCTCCAGCATGGTGCGCACGGTGGTGGGGTCGGTGCGCTCAGCGCGCGGCGGCAGCAGTATACCGCGCTGCACCGCCGGCCGCGCGCCGATCAGGTCCAGCCAGCGCTGCAGATGCGGCAGATCGTCCACCGTCACGCCGGACCAGCTGTGGGTACGCACCCAGGCCCAGTTGGCGATGTCCGCGATCGAATAGTCACCAGCCAGATACTCGTGGTGCGCCAGATGCGCGTCCAACACCCGGAACAGGCGTTTGCTCTCGCCCTGATAGCGGTCGATGGCCGGCTGTATCTTCTCCGGGAAGTAGCGGTGGAATACATTGGCCTGTCCCATCATGGGGCCGACGCCGCCCATCTGGAACATCAGCCATTGCAGCACCTGCGAGCGGCCCTTGAAGTCGGTGGGCATCAACTCGCCGGTCTTCTCCGCCAGATAAATCAGGATGGCGCCGGATTCGAACACCGCGAAGTTATCTTCGCTGCGGTCGACAATGGCCGGAATGCGGCCGTTCGGATTGATCGCCAAAAACCAGGGCTCTTTCTGCACGCCTGTGGACAGGTCCAGCGCATGCAACGTGTAAGCCAGTTCCAGTTCTTCCAGCGCGATCGAGATCTTGTGGCCGTTCGGGGTCGCGGCCGTGTACAGGTCTATCATGTCTCCGCCTTTGTATCCTTATTTGTAACGTTCTGTGTCGCTCTATCATAATCCCATTTGGGATTTGACAGCGCTCACGCTTCGCCGTAGATTGCTCGCTTGCCCACAAGGCTACCGAAAAATCACAAAGGATTAGCAATGCAACGCAGTTTGATTTCGCTCGCCGTCATGGCGCTGCTGGGACTGACCGCTGGCGCCCCTACCCTGGCCGCCACCGCACCAGTCGCCAAAGCCGCGCAAGTCACCACCCAGCTTCCCCGCAACGCCGTTCCGACCCATTACGCGCTGTCGCTGACGCCGGACGCCGCCAACAGCAGTTTCAGCGCCAGCGTCACCATCGCACTCGATGTCAAACAGGCCACCAAAAGCCTGACGCTGAACGCGGCCGACCTCAAATTCAGCGCCGCCGCCATCAGCGCCGGACCGGGCAAGCCTACCCAGGCGGCCAGCAAGATCGGCGTCGACGCCGACCAGCAGACCGTCACCGTGCAATTTTCCGAGGCGCTGCAACCGGGCAGCTACCAACTCAAGCTGGATTACACCGGCATGATCGGCACCCAGCCGTTTGGCCTGTTCGCGCTTGATTATGAAAACGGCGGCGCCAAAAAGCGCGCGCTGTACACCCAGTTCGAAAGCTCGGACGCACGCCGCATGATCCCGTCGTGGGACGAGCCTTCGTACAAAGCTACCTTCGCGCTGGAAGCCACCATCCCGGCTGGCCAGGAGGCGGTATCGAATATGCCGGTCACCTCGCGCAGCAAGCTGGCCGACGGCCGCGAACTGGTGCGCTTCGCCACCACGCCGCGCATGTCGACCTACCTGCTGTTCTTCGGCCTGGGCGAATTCGACCGCGCCACCGCCATGGAAGATGGCGTGGAGCTGGGCGTGGTCACGCAAAAAGGCGCGCTGGCGCAGGCCCAGTTCGCGCTCGACACCTCGCGCGTGGTGCTGAAAGAGTACAACGACTACTTCGGCGTCAAATACCCGCTGCCCAAGCTGGACAACATCGCCGCGCCGGGCCGCAGCGAGTCGTTCGGCGCGATGGAAAACTGGGGTGCGATCTTCACCTTCGAATACGGCATGCTGCTCGACCCGCGTACCTCCACGCTGTCGGACAAGCAAACCAGCTTCTCGTTTGCCGCCCACGAAATCGCCCACCAATGGTTTGGTGACCTGGTCACCATGGGGTGGTGGGACGACCTGTGGCTGAACGAAGGCTTCGCCACCTGGATGGAATCGCGCACCACCCACCGCCTGCATCCGGAATGGAACTGGAACCTGCGCCTGGTGGGCACGCGTGCAAACGCGATGGAACGCGACGCGCTGGCCACCACCCACCCGGTGGTGCAGCATGTCAGCACCGTCGAACAGGCCAGCCAGGCATTCGATGACATCACCTATGAAAAGGGCGAAGCCGTCATCCGCATGCTGGAAGAATATGTCGGCGACGACACCTGGCGCGCCGGCGTACGCAGCTACATGGCCAAGCATGCTTATACCAACACCGTCTCCGACGATCTGTGGCGGGAAATGGAAAAGGCCGCGCACAAGCCGGTGACCGCGATCGCCCACGACTTCACCTTGCAGCCAGGCGTGCCGCTGATTAGCGTGTCGGCCGCCGTTTGCAAAAACGGCAGCACCACGGTCCAGCTGACCCAGGGCGAATACAGCCGCGATCAGGAACACAAGAAGCCACTGCGCTGGCGTGTGCCGGTGCTGGCGCAGACCGTGGGCGGCGCCACCGCCCGCACCGTGGTCAGTGGCGGCAAGGCCAGCCTCACGCTGCCGGGTTGCGGCGCGGTGCTGGTCAACGCTGGCCAGAGCGGCTACTACCGCGCGCTGTATGCGCCATCCGCTTTCACGGCATTGGCCAACAGCTTTGCGGCGCTGCAGCCGATCGACCAACTGGGCCTGCTGTCCGACACCTGGGCGCTCGGCATGGCAGGCCACGAGCCAGCCTCCAACTTCCTGGAACTGGCCACCCGCACGCCGCTCGACGCCGCGCCGCAGGTATGGGACAAAATAGCGCAGGAGCTGTCGGCGCTGAGCGACGATTACGAAGGCAAGCCGCAACAGCGCGCGGCACTGGAACGCTTTGCGCGCAGCCGTCTGGCGCCGGTGCTGGCCCGCATCGGCTGGGATGCCGCCGCTGACGAGGCGCCGCCGGTCGCCAATCTGCGCGAGACGCTGATCAAGGCGCTGGGCAAAATGGGCGATGACAGTGTGGTCGCGGAAGCGCGCCGCCGTTACGCCGCCTCGCTGAGCGACAAGGATGTGCTGTCGGCCGCGTTGCGCCGTCCAGTGCTGGCCGTGATTGCCGCCAGCGCCGATGCCGCCACCTGGGATCAGTTGCATGCCGCCGCCAAGGCCGAGCAGGTGAACATGGTGCGCATTGAGCTGTATCAGCTGCTGGGCTCCAGCCGTGATCCCGCACTGGCGCAGCGCGCGCTGGATCTGGCGCTGAGCGACGAGCCGGGCGAAACGCTGGGCGCGGCCATGGTGCGCGCGGTGTCGGTGCGTCATCCGGACCTGGCGTTCGACTTCGCCATGGCCCACTACGCCCAGCTGGAAAACAAGGTGGAAGCGGGTTCGCTGAGCCGCTACTTCCCGGCACTGGGCAACCGCTCGGCCGATCCGGCCATGACAGGCAAGCTGCGCGCCTACGCCAGCAAGTATCTGCCGGCCGGCGCGCATAGCGACACCAACACGGCGATTGCATCGGTCGAGTATCGCATCAAGGTGCGCGCGCAGCGCCTGCCGCAGATCGACCAATGGCTGGCGCGGCACGCCGGCTAAAAAAAAACCAGCATCATCGTGAGATGGTGCTGGTCGCAAAACGCTCGAGAGCGTGGGGATGTTCCGGGTCCGCTGGCTATCGTGCCATCGGGACGAAATTTGTGCCGGGCTTGTCGGTCCGGCAACCGGGCGCTGGGCTTGGCCTCGCGCTATGGGTGCTACTTTGCCACCGATGCGCAAGCTTAGGCTTAGGACTTCATTAAGGTTACTTAATGAGTCAGGAAGTGGGTCAGGAAGGGAGCGGGGAATTGGTGCCGGTGCTTCAGGCCACCGGCCAGCCTGCTGAGCAATACTCTGTGATGTCCGGCATCAGCCTGGATGCGGGATCGACGGGAGCACGCTGGGATCAGCCGCGCGATATTAATAGGACATTGTTACGGCCAAATGACGCACAAGACCTTTACTTTCACATTGACCACCGTGGCGCTGGCCGCGATCACCGCGTGCAGCTCGGCGCCGCCGGCGGACGTTGCGCCACCAGCCATCATCGCCACGCCAGCCGCTGCCTCGCCAGCGCCACCGGCACCGCAGGCGCCGACCGCCGGTCCGCTGCTACGCATCGACAGCGCGCAATCGCTGATCGCCGTCACCGTGCGGCGCGGTGGCGTGCTGGCGCGACTGGGGCACGATCATGTGGTGGCCGCGCGCACCATCAGCGGCACCGTCTCGCCATCTGAAAACCGCGCCGACTTCCAGTTCCGCCTCGATGAGATGAGCGTCGACGAAGCGGACCTGCGCCAGATCGCGGGGCTGGGCAAGCAGCCATCGGCCGACGCCATCGCCGGCACCCGCCACAACATGCTGACCAAGGTACTGGATGCCGAACACTATCCGCTGGTACAGATCCACGCCGAACGCATGGCGGACGGCCAGCCGCTGCAAGTGTCCATCACACTGCACGGCGTCACCCGCACGCTGGCGATACCGGTCGAGCTGCGCGAAGAAAATGGCAGCATCAACGTCAAGGGCACAGTCAACCTGAAACAAAGCGATTTCGGGCTGACGCCGTTTTCCGTGATGGCCGGTGCCATGGCGGTGCAGGACGAGATGGAACTGCGCTTCGACCTCAGCGCAAAATAAGCGCAAAATAAAAAAAAGGCCCGCAGCACAAAAGGCGCGGGCCGAAAGTTTCAAATCGGGAGAGACTTGAAAGAGCAAAGACAGTATCTCAGCGCTGCATGACGCCATGATGACATCGTGCGTCCCCCGAACAAACTTTTTTTAGCGAGCCACGATCAGCCGCAAACCCAGGCCGACGAAAATCGCGCCGGCCACACGATCCATCCACTTGCCGGCCGCCGGCGTGCGATTGATCCACGCCCCCACCGCGCCCGAGAAATAACCCAGCAAGCCAAACACCAGCACCGCCTGCGCGGTGAACAGCAATCCCAGTTGCGCCGTCTGCCAGCTGGCGTCGCCGCGCTCGGCCAGCACAAACTGCGGCAGGAACGACAGGAAGAACAACACCACCTTGGGATTGATCGCATTCGCGAACAGCCCCTTGGCAAACAGCTTGCGCAGACTTTCGTCAGGCAAGCCAGCACCCTCCACGCGCGCACCGCCATGGCTGCGCAAGGCGCCCCAGCCCAGCCAGATCAGATACAGCCCGCCCGCCACCTTCAGCGCGGTGAAAGCCAGCGGCGACGCCTTGATCAGCGCCCCCACGCCCAGCGTGGCCAGAATCGTGTGACTCAGGCAGCCCAGCGCGCAACCCAGGCCAAACATCATGCCCTGACGGCGGCCGCGCGACATGCCCACGCTCAGCACCATCAAATTGTCCGGCCCTGGCGAAATCGTAATCAGCAGCGCGGCGCCGAGAAATCCCAAGAATTGTTCTGGTGAGATTAACAAGATATTTTCCTATGACGCAAAGCCAGTATCATACCAAGCCGCCAAGTTCTCGTTTAAAATGAAGCACTATCTTTTACGGACAGCCGGCGCACGGATCACGAATGAGTAAAGCAAGCATGATGCATCATCCCACTGCCTGCCTGCGCCGCCACGCCCTGCTACTCCTATTGCTCATCTGCGCGCTGTTTACCAGCCTCACGTCCACACGCGCGCAGGCCGCACCGGACGCGCCCATCGCCCTGGCCAGTAGCAGCATCGATCTGGCCAAGAGCGGCCGCCTGTATGTCGACCATGGCGAACCCTATCCGGTCGATGCCGCCGCCATTCCAGCCATGCTGGCGCGCCTGCAGCCGGCCGGCAAAGTCAATCTGCTGGGCGGCGGCTACTGGCTGTACGCGGAGCTGCGCAACGACAGCCGCAACGGCAACTGGGTCATCGATCCCAACGACACGCTGATCGACATCGTCGACATCCAGATCTACGGCCAGGATGGCAGCATCCGCCAGATGCTGACCGGCTACCGCCAGCCGCACGCCTACATGCTCCACTATGGCAAAGACATCGACCTGGCGCCGGGCCAACGCTACCAGGTGCTGATCCGCTTCTCCAGTCCCTACTATGCGCGCACGCCGGTGTTCTCGGTGCTGCCACGTCCCGACTACCAGCAACTGGTGGCGAATGAAAACGTGCTGATTATCGGCTCGGTGGGCGCGCTGCTGGCGCTCACCGTGTTCAATTTCTTCATTTACTCGATCACGCGCGACCGCTCCTCGCTGTACTACTCGATGTACGTGTTGTGCTACGCCGTCGCCTGGGGCATGACCTTCCACATGACGGCCGATTTATTCGGCTGGCACAACCTGCACTGGCACTACGTACCGTTCTTCCTGCTGCCGGTACTGAGCACGCTGTTCTACACCACCTTCCTGCGATTGAAGGAAACCGCGCCGCGCCTGTATCTGCTCAGCCGCATCAACCTGGTGCTGCCGCTGCTGACGCTACCAAGCTGCTTCCTGGCGCTCAGCTATGCGCACACCATCGCCACCATCGTCATCACCATCTGGATGACGATGGCGCTGGCCAGCGGCATCATCGTCTGGCGCAGCGGTTATTATCCGGCGCGCTTCTTCGTGCTGGGCTTCGTCGCGCTGATGATACCGGGCCTGCTGATCCTGCCGGCCAACGTCGGCCTGATTCCAGCGGTGGTCAGCAACGCCCAGTTGTTCACACTGTTGGGCGGTACACTGGACGGCGTGCTGCTGGCGTTTGCGCTAGCCGACCAGATCCGCCTGTTGCGCAACAACCTGGAACAACGCGTCAAGGAACGCACCGCCCAGCTGACCGAGGCCAAGGAGCACGCGGAAATCGTCAGCCGCCACCGCATCGACTTCCTCTCAGCGATGAGCCACGACATCCGCACCCCGCTGGCCGGCGTGATCGGTATGATCAAATTCGCCATGCGCGACCAGTCGGTGCGCGGCAGGACCGAAGAGTATCTGCGCATCGGCCTGCAGAACAGCGAGTCGCTGCTGGCCATCCTCAACGACATCCTCGACTTCTCCAAGATCGACGCCGGCCGGCTGTCGATAGAAACCGTAGACTTCGACCTGATCGCGCTGATCGACGACGCCATCGGCATCCTGCAGCAGCAGGCCGACGCCAAGAGCCTGCTGCTGCGCAGCGAGCTGGCGCTGGACCTGCCGCGCTACGTGCGCGGCGACCCGACGCGCATGCGCCAGATCCTGCTTAACCTGCTGGGCAACGCCATCAAATTCACCGACCGCGGCGAAGTGCGGCTGGACGCCTCGGCGTTGATGACCACCGAAGGCCGCACCAGCGTCAGCTTCGACATCAGCGACACCGGTCCCGGCATCCCGCCCGAAGTGCTGCCACGGCTGTTCCAGAAATTCGAACAGGCCGACCACTCCACCACGCGCCGCTACGGCGGCACCGGCCTCGGTCTGGCCATCTGCAAGGAACTGGTGGAACTGATGGGTGGCGCGATCGCGGTCGAAAGCCGGGTGGGCGCCGGCTCCACCTTCAGCTTCACGCTGCCGCTGGAACAGGGCGCGGCGCCGGCGCAGGATGCGTCCAAGCTGCCGCGCAAGGAACATCACGCCTACCGCCTGCGCGTGCTGTGCGCGGAAGACGTGCGCACCAACCAGATCATCGTCAGCACCCTGCTGGAAGGCATGGGGCACGACATCCGCATCGTTGAAAACGGCCTGCAGGCACTGCACGCGTTGAGCACCGCCGCCTACGACCTGGTGCTGATGGACGGCCGCATGCCGATGATGGACGGCGAACAGGCCACGCGCGTGATCCGCGCCGGCGGCAACGAAGACTACCGCGTGCTGGACCCGGTCATCCCCATCATCGCGCTGACCGCCAACGCCAGCGACCATGACCGCGCACGCTATCTGGCGGTCGGCATGGACGGCTTCCTCAGCAAGCCGGTGGACGAACGGCTGCTGTACGACCAGGTCGAAAAAGTGATCGCCCAGCACCTGAGCCGTGGCCGCCAGTTGCGGCCGACCGACGCCGCCCGTCTCGCGGCCGAGCGCACCGAATCGCTGGACGAACAGTTCGGCGTCGCGCCGATTGCCTGCGCCGGCAACGACACGGTACAAATCACGCCGCTGGCCGGGCTATCGCACAAACACATGCAGCGCATCACCCAAGCCTTCCTGGACGAAGCCCCGCGCCGGCTGGAGAGCGCGCGCGCCGCCGTCATCGCCGGCAACAGCAGCGCGGCGGCAGCCGCGATCCACGCGCTGAAAGGCAGCGCCGGCTACCTGAATTCCACCCATTTGCACACGCTGTGCCACGAAATGGAAAGCGCCGCCGCCGCTGGCGACCTGGTCGAAGTGATCGACATGCTGCCCGACGTCGAAGCCGCGCTGGACAAAGCCTGCGCCGACCTGCGCAGCACCGCCTGAGCCCGTGTCCACTTCAAGGTCTACTTCGGGGTCAGACCCCGAAACTAGACATTGAGTCGTGCGCGAGATAATGTCCACTTCGGGGTCTGACCCCGAAGTGGACATTAGTGGACATTGGTCGCCAGCAAGAATTGCGGTTTTCCGCGACAATGGAGGGCTCGCTTCACCTTGCATCGGACATCATATGAATACTCAGGATAATGGCACGCCCGTGCGCGACGGTCTGCCGCCGGATGCGCGGCGTCTTGCCATGCTGTCGGTCGCCATCGGCGTCGGCATGGCTTCGCTCGATACCGCCATCGCCAATACCGCCCTTCCCGCCATCGCCGACCAGTTGCACACCACGCCAGCCGCCTCGGTCTGGATTATCAATGTTTATCAATTGGCCATGGTGGCCACGCTGCTGCCGTTTGCCGCGCTGGGCGAGGTGATCGGCTATCGCCGCGTGTGTATCTTCGGCCTGTGCGTGTTCACCGCCGCTTCGCTGGCCTGCGCGCTGGCCTGGTCGCTGCCCTCGCTGGTGGTGGCGCGGCTGTTCCAGGGCGTCGGCGGCGCCGCCATGATGGGCGTGAACACGGCGCTGCTGCGCGCCATCTTCCCCGCCAAGCTGCAGGGACGTGGCTTCGGTCTCAATTCGCTGGTGGTGGCGGTGTCGTTCGCGGTCGGCCCCACCGCCGCTTCGCTGATCCTGGCCGTCGCCACCTGGCCATGGCTGTTTGCCATCAACGTGCCGTTGGGCGCGGCCGCGATCCTGCTGGCGCGCCGCGCGCTGCCGCACACCGAACGCGCCGGCCACAAGATCGACGGCCCCACCGCCATCCTCAACGTTATCGCCTTCGGCCTGCTGATCCTGACCTTCGGTGACGCCGCCCACCAGGAAGGCTGGCACAAGCTGCTGCCGGAGCTGATCGCCACGCTGGTGTTCTTTGGGCTGCTGCTGCGCCGCCAGGCTGGCCACGCCGCGCCGATGCTGCCGGTGGATCTGTTCAAGCGGCCGCTGTTCGCGCTGTCCTCGCTAACAGCGGTATGCACTTTTGCCGCCCAAGGCCTGGCGTTTGTCTCGCTGCCGTTTTATTTCGAAACCACGCTGGGCCGCTCGCCGATCGAAACCGGCTTCCTGATGACGCCTTGGGCGGTGCTGGTGGGCGTGATGGCGCCGATCGCCGGCCGTCTCAGCGACCGCTACTCGCCCGGCGCGCTGGGCGGCATCGGTCTGGCGCTGCTGTCGTCCGGCCTGGTGGCGATGCTGATGCTGCCGGCGCAGCCGTCGGTGTTCGACATCGGCTGGCGCATGGCCTGGTGTGGCGTCGGCTTCGGCTTCTTCCAGGCACCTAATCTGAAAGCCATCATGGGCAGCGCGCCGGCCTCGCGCGCGGGTGGCGCCAGCGGCATCGTCGCCACGTCGCGGTTGATCGGCCAGGCCACCGGCGCGGCGCTGGTGGCCTACTGCTTCACTATCTCGGCGACGCGCGGCACTACTTATGCGCTGGCGCTGGCGGCGGTGTTTGCCGGCGTGGCCAGCGTCGCCAGCTTCTCGCGGGTGGTGGTCGGCCGCCAAGCGTGAGGCGCTTTTTCGAGGACGCTGCTAAACTACTTCGTATCATCACGGAGGAGACAGCAGCATGTCCAACCGCACGCTCAACCTGACCGATACGCTGTACGACTACGTGCTCTCGCATTCGCTGCGTGAGCATCCGGCGCAGAGCGCCTTGCGCGACGCTACCCGCGGCCACGAACACGCCAGCATGCAGATCTCGCCAGAACAGGGGCAGTTCATGGCGCTGCTGGTCAAGCTGATGGGGGCGCACAATGCCATCGAGGTGGGCGTGTTCACCGGCTATAGCGCGCTGTCGGTGGCGCTGGCGTTGCCGCCGGCCGGCCGTCTGCTGGCCTGCGATATCAGTGAGGAATACACCGATGTGGCGCGGCGCTACTGGCAGCAGGCCGGCGTGGCCGACAAGATCGACCTGCGTATCGCCCCGGCGCTGGACACTCTGCAGGGACGCCTGAAGGATGGCGAAGCTGGCCTGTACGATTTCGCTTTCATCGACGCCGACAAAACTGGCTACGACGCCTACTATGAATGCTGTTTGCAGCTGCTGCGGCGCGGTGGCCTGATCCTGCTGGATAACACGCTGCGCAGCGGCCGCGTCACCGAGCGCGCCGACAACGACGATACCGCCGCCATCCAGACCCTGAATATCAAGCTGCACTTCGACGAGCGCGTCGACCTGTCGCTGCTGCCGCTCAGCGATGGCCTGACGCTGGCGCGCAAGCGTTGAGCCGTTACTTCGGCCGCGCCGGCACCACTTCGGCGTCCGGCTTGCTGAGCCAACCGCTGCGCAACTGCCCCACCGCGACCGCTACCGCCTGCGCCACATTCCTCACCTCCTGCTGGAACTTCTCATCCTGATCGAGTACCGCGTGGCTCTCCGCGTACGATTCGTAATAGCCGACATAGCGATCCAGCGCCGACTGCTGACCGGCATCGATTAAGCCCATCCAGTCCAGCCAATCCGCCAGATTGCGGCGCAAGCTCTCCGTACCCGCCACATCGCCATGTACCACCAATCCATAAGCACGCCCTGCCAGATGCTTGGGATAGTCCCAGCCCTTAAGTTCCAGCGCTTTGGCCTCAGCCGCCTTCTTGCCATGCGTGGTGGTGGGATCGGGATTGCCGCCGTCGGCGCACACCAGCCGGTCTATCATCAGCTTGAGGACGGACGGCGCCTGATACCAGTAGGTCGGCGTCAGGATGATGACGCCATGCGCCGCCACCCACTGCTCGTAAATCTCGGCCATCCAGTCGCTGGTCTGACGCTCCGCATGATTGGGATAACAGCTGCAAGGCCAGTGGCACAGCGGCATGGCGGTCGACACGCAGCCCTTGCAGGGGTGGATATGCAAATCGTAGCTGGATGTCAGCAGGCTCAGATCCAGCACATCGACCTCGATATCGGCCGCCTCCAGCACCTCGCGCGCCCAGCCGGCCATGCGCCAGGTCTTGGAGACTTCGCCAGGACAAGTGCCATCATTGCGCGCCGCGCCGATAATCAGCAGCACCCGCGATGGCGATTGCGCATCCTTCTGCCGCTTCTCTGCCGCCAGCAGCCGGTCGCGCGTCGCCGTCCACTCCACCGACAGCTCATACTCAGGATCGGCAAACCCCGGCCCCGCCTTCCGCGTGCGGGGCGCTTTACGGCCCGCGTCATAATTGCGCCATGCTACCTGCTCCACTTGCGCCAGCGCCTCGCGCACCGGCTCAAACGCCGGATCCTCGAACGAGCGCATGAAACGCAGGTGAAACTCATCGCGGCCCAGCTGTGCTGGCGCCTGACCCCGTCGAATATCCGTCATGCCGGTCTCCTTGTCAGATGCCAGCTTGGCACGCAGCCGCGCGCCGCACCGTACGCGGACGCACACTCAATCACTCCTACAGCGGCACGGCATGTGCACCTACGCCAACCGCCGCCGGGGCGGCTTAGCATAGCTCCACGCGCCACACCCGTGCCGCGGCTTCAGACAAGGAGAGCATCATGAGCCCATCGAACAAATCCGATCCGCGCGATCTCAAACAGCAGGAGCAGCAGGGCCGTGGCCCGGCACGCTCGGAGCACGCGGTGCGCCAGGATAACCAGAACCGTGGCGATCTGCACAACCAGCAAAGCGCCGCTGCCGCCGCCACGGCCGCCACCCATCGTGATAAAAACGCTGGCGCACGCGGTGACGATTACTCTGACAGCAATCGCAACAAACACGAAGGCAAACGCTGATTCCAGTTTACTGGACATGAATTTCCTGTAAAATGGAATTCATGGACATCAACCTACTGATCGCCCGCCGCGTGCGGGAACTGCGCGACGCGCATAGCCTGTCGCTCGACGCGCTGGCCACCCGCAGCGGCGTTAGCCGCTCCAACATCTCGCTGATCGAACGCGGCGAGAGCAGCCCCACCGCCGCCGTGCTGGATAAACTGGCCAGCGCGCTCGGCGTGGCGCTGGCGGCACTGTTTGAGGATAAAGGAACGCCGGGCGACGAACCGTCACCGGTGGCGCGCGTGGGCGAGCAGCCGGTATGGACCGACCCCGGTTCCGGCTACATGCGCCGCAGCCTGTCGCCGGCGGCGCCGTCGCCGCTGCAGCTGGTGGACGTGGTGTTCCCGGCCGGGCAGCGCGTGGCCTATGACAGCGTGCCGCACAATGCGGACATCCACCAGCAAGTGTGGATGATCGAAGGCGCGATGGAGATCAACGTCGGCGAGCAGCACTGGCGGCTGGAGACCGGCGATACGCTGGCGATGCGGCTGGATCGTCACATCGTCTATCACAACCCGACCCGCAAACAAGCGCGCTACCTGGTGGCGCTGACCAGCCAACCCGCCACCAGGAGAAGCGCATGAACGCCATCAATGTGCGCCGCGTGACGACGGAGGAAGCCGCGCAGCGCGGTGAGGAATTGGCGGCGGCGCTGGCCGACGTATTGATCGACTGCGTGGAAGGCGGCGCGTCGGTCAGCTTCATGCTGCCGCTACCGCGTGAGAAGGCGCTGAACTTCTGGCGCGGCGTGCTGGGCGCAACCGCGTGCCGTGAACGCGTGCTGCTGGTAGCGGAAACCGCGCAAGGCCTCATCGTCGGCACCGTGCAGCTAATCACCGCCCTGCCCGACAACCAGCCACACCGCGCCGACGTCGCCAAGATGCTGGTCCACCGCGATGCCCGCCGCCGTGGCGTCGCCGCCCAGCTGATGGCCGCCGTCGACCAGGCAGCACACGAGGAAGGCAAAACCGTCCTCGTGCTGGACACCGTCACCGGCGGCGACGCCGAACGCCTGTACCAGCGCGCCGGCTGGCAAGTGGCCGGCGTGGTGCCCAACTACGCGCTAATGCCGGATGGCGCCTACTGCGGCACCACCTTCTTCCACAAACAGCTTTAGAAGGCCCGCGTCAAAAGTCAGTTTCCCCTTCGATCACAGTCGGATAACCGCTGATGGCGCGCGACGTCTGCATGCCCGCCATCACCGCAGCCTCCACACAGCCGGCGTTGATGCCGGTCTTGATCCAGTCCCCGGTCAGGAACAGATTCGAGAAGCCCGACTGGTCGGCCTGCAAGCGATAGCGCGTACTGCCCACCACCGACATCACATAACGCTCCGACGGGTCCACATTGGCCCGCCAGTACTGCGCATCGAAGCGCTGCACGCCAGTGGCCTCGCTGCCATCCACCAGCCATTGCCAGGGGAACGCCCCGGAAGGACCGGCGGCCGACCACAATGACGCAATCTCCTTGCTCAACTGATGAATCGCCCCATCCTTGGCCACCGCCGCCATCCGCGCCGGGAAATCATGATCGCTAACCGGCGGATAACTGTCCGCCGGCAGCGCGCTGCAGAAGTAAGACACATTGCGCGGATCCAGCCCGGCCGGCCAATCCTCGCGCACCAGCAGTTGATCCATCGGTGCCCAGGTATCATATGGCTCGGTGAAGCCACTCAACACCGGCTGCTGGCCTTGCGGCTGATAGGTCCAACCCATCTGCGCCAGATCCTTGTTCAGCCACACCTGATACGCCTGCGTCGCCACCGTCAGCACCTTTTCCGACGTCACCAGCAACGCCGGCGAACGCGCCAGCAGTTGCGGGCACAATACCGGCAGCGAACCGATCGAAATGCCAAACACCACCTGATCAAAATCCACGCCGCGCTTCAAGGTCAGCGCCGGCAGCTCCTTGCCGAACGATTCACGATACACCTGCGGCCAATCGGTCCAATGCGACTCCAGATTGATGTTCTTCTCTTGCAGCAGCGCCGCCTGCGCCGCATCGATCTGCCCATACAGCGGCTCGCTCGGCCAGCAATCCAGATCCTTTACCGACACCAGCGGGTCATATTCCGCGCCAGCCAGCTGCACCTGCTGCGTCATGCGAATGCTGCCCACCTGACCCCCGTCCGGCACCAGTTCCTCCACCTTGTGGAAGAACTTGAACTTCACACCGCGCTTTTTCAGTGCCTGATACATCGGCGTAAAGATGGTATCCCCCATCCCGGCCTGCATCTTGAACATGATGCCGCCCTTGTAGCACAAGCCGATACGCGCCATCGCGCGCAACATGGTGCCCGCTTCCGCGTTCGGCTTGTCGAAATCGCCGTTCTCGTAAGCGAAGATCAGATCATAGAACCCGCGCACCGGCGCCGAGTTCACGCACAACTCTTCATCGCCGCCATGCTTGCGCAGCCAGTCGCGAAAATCAATATCGTTGATGACATCGAAACCGTGCTTGATGACGCCATCCTCGAACACACCCTTGATCACCGTTATGCCCAAGTCCAGGCAGATGAACAGACGGCGCACATCATCAATCACATCGCCCTCGGCGCGTGCGAGCAGCTTGTCGTAACGCACATGCAGCTTGCCGCGCACACCCGCCATGGCGCCGGCCAGCGCCAGATGCTGACCTTCATCCGCGTCCTCCGCCATATTGAACACCAGTCCGGACAAGGCGCCGGCCAGCAGCGACACATCCTCCAGCAGCTCATGCACCGACGAGCTCACGCCTTCGGACAAGTGATACAGCCAGTCCGGAATCACGCCGGTGTGATGCTCGTGCGGCGGCAGCTCCATCTCCTTGGTCAGATTATCCAGGCTGCGTATCCATTGCTCGATCCAGCCCACCATCGCCACCGCCATCTGCCACAGCGTGATCTTCTGATCGCCCTCGCCCGGCTCGCCGGGCAGCGTTGGGAACACGATCGACCAGTTATGCCACTGATCGCCCACCCGCTCCGACAACGCCACATAATCCTGCTGCTTGAAAGCGTCCTGCCAGGTCGCCAGCGGCGCGCCAGCCGGGCGATTCAAGCTCGCATAAGCGGCCTTGATCATCTTGAACGCATTCGAATAGAAGCCAAACCAGATGTGCAGGCCGTGCTCCTCGATGCGCTGACCATACTTCGCATTGCGTCCGCTGGCACCCTTGCCACCCAGTCGCCAGCCCTGCTGGTAGACCGTGATGTCGTAATTGTTCTGCCATCCCGGCTGCTCGGTCAGATAGTAGGCGGTGGTCATGGCGCTGACGCCGCCGCCGAGGATCGCGATCTTCTGCGGCGCGATCGACGAATTGTCTACCAGCTCCTCGCCCGGCTGCGCGGTGAAATCGAAATTCAGGTAATACGGCAGAATGGCCTGCTGCGGTCCAAGCTTGAGGCCCAGCGTTTCGTTCAGCGGGAAGCTGTCGAAGGCGTGCAGAATCGCCTCGTATTCATAGCCCAGCACTTTACCGCTGTGGATTTTCTCGATGGTGGCCGGCGCAGCCAGAATCGCCTGGTACACCGCCTTCAGGCCGGCGCTGTCCGGGAACTGCTTGAGGAAGATCTGATCGATACGCGGATTGCGCAGCAGCGAAATGATGTCCTCCCAGCCAGCAACGTCCATGTTGAAGAAATCGGGTATCGACAAGAACAGCTCTATCGCCTGCTCGATCAACTCCAGCAGGCTGCTGACTTCACGCTCGCCGTCGTTGGCCACGGTGGCGTTCACCTCCAGCAGCGGATGCAGGGCGATCTTGGTCTCGGGCGAAAACGGATGGAAGCCCTTGGCCGACAAGGCGCAGCGCTTGGCGTCGATCTCGTATTCGCACAGATACTTCGGATAGCCGAACAGCTCACGGCCATTAATCAGCGCCATCGCATCGTCAACGAAGATATGGGCCGGATAATAGTAAATGTGCGCCAGCTTGCCCTCGGCATCCATGGCGCCGACCATGATCCAGGTGACGATGTCGATTTCCGTAATCCAGCCCTTGTCATGGTCGACCGGCACCGCCGAATCGGCGTGGTTCACGCGCGTGAAGGTGATCAGCACATACGGCGAAATCGCCTTGAACGTCATGCGTTGGCCTGCCACCGTGTTCAGCGTATCGTCCAGCGTCGCCTGCAGCTTGGCCAGTTCGCCCTTGACGAAAAAGCCGTACATGTCGGAATTCTTCAACTGCAGCGGTGAATGCATCATCACCGAGCCGCCTTGATAGATATAGGGGGGTCTGGTCGCCATGGCACTTTAAGGAGAGAGTGAGCAATTCTTCAAGTGTGCCAAAACCATTACACGTTGCCAAGAATAAATTCACTTGGCACGTGTAAAATCTCCACATGGCCAGAGATCATGAACAACGCGCCTGGGTGCGCATGCCGTCGGGCAGACGACTGGATCTGCTCGACCCCACGCCCTTCGACTGGGACGACAGCGACCTCGCCCTCGGTTTGGCGCGCACCTATCGCTGGGGTGGACATTCGGCGTGGCCGCTGCCGCTATCGGTAGCGCAGCACTCGCTGACCGTGATGCAGGTACGCGCCGCCGCCTGCCGCAGCGCCGGGCTGACGCTGGCGCCGGAAGCGGCGCTGCGCGAACTGCTGCACGACGCCGAGGAGGGTCTGCTCGGCTTCGACTGCATCTCCCCGCTCAAGCCCTTCCTGGGCGACGCCTTCAAGACCCTGTCACAGAAACTGGAAGCGGCGGTGTTTATCCGCTACGGCCTGCAGCATTGGACGCCGAAAGAACACGCCGCCCACAAATTCGCCGACCGCCTGGCCGCCGCCAGCGAAGCGGTACACATCGCCGGCTGGTCGGCGCAGGAAGTCGAACAAACGCTAAAAATCACCGTGCCGCCGCTCAGCGACGACCCGCTACACCCCATCTACGGCGGCACGCCATGGGAACCCTGGCCCCCCGCCCTCGCCGCCGAACGCTTTTTGACCGAACTGGAACTTCTCAAAAGCCGCTGCGTCTAGTCCAGGCCCAGCGATGATCGGGTATGCTCAACAAAACGCGACTGCCATCGAGAGTATTTGTTCTTGTCGCACCCGGTGACTTGCCGTCTTCGGAATATCGGCAGTGTTATAGACAATGTTCAGGGTCCGTCAAATGATTGAAAAAGATTGCGCTATAGAACTCCAACGTCATGCCTTGGCAGCGATACGTGAACTCTCCATGCTTCTGAACAAATGCCAAGGTAATTGTTCTGCTGATCGATTTGAACAATTACGAGATGGAGTGGGGAGATCCATAGGCCAAATACAAATGGGCATATTGGAAGTCGTTATTGAGGAGTTTCCAGAGTTGGACGATTTGCAGTAAACATCTGAGTGGGCTAAAGCCAGCGCAGCTGACTTTAGCTCACTAATTGATCAAGATAAATCACTCCCCGCCTGCTCGAGATGTCAGATAGCCGAAACGATGTCGTCGGCATCGCCTCCGTCTAGATTGCTTGCAGCAGTTAAGCCAACGTCAGACCGTCTTGTGCTACCACCCGCGCTGCGCCACCGAGTGCTTACGGCCCGAGCTGGAACTGTTCAAACGCCGCTGTGCTTAGGCTAGACCCAATGAGCGCAGCGGCGCGGGATCGACCCATGCCGCCAGGTCGAAGTCCTGTTTGATGAAATCCCACTCCAGCAGATAGCGTTTGAACTGGTCGAGCGCCGTCAGTGAGGCGTCGTCCAGATTGACGCCCAGCTTTTCGTGTAGCTGGTCGCCATAGGCAAAGCGCACCCACGCCTCGCTCCAATTGGTTTCGCGCGCGATGTGCGTCAGCGCCTGGCCCGGATTGCGCCGCGCCCAGCTGTCCACTGACGCGATGCTGCCCAGGAAGCGCCGCACCAGGTCCGGATGCTGCTGCAAAGTCAGCGTGTTGACCGTCAGCGGCCGTGGCGTGCAGTTATTCACCCGCACCCACTGCTCCGGATGGAAGCCGAGGTCGATGACCACGCGCGCATCCAGCAAATGCGCGACTTCGGCACCGCGCACGTCCTTGACGTAAATCGCATCGACCTCGCCACGTACCAGCGCGTGCACCAGCGCCGTGTAGCGATGCTGGCTGCCGCGCCGCACCGGCGTATCCGGCTCCGGCACCGCGTTAACGCGCGATGTCACGTCCACCCATTCCGCATCTTTGGCCGACAGGCCGGCGGTTTCCAGCGCCACCAGCAGACCGCGCAAGGCTTCGGCGCGCATCACGTCGACACCATCGGCATTCGCCGGTTGCAGCGGCAGGCCCAGTTTGCGGCCCTTCAGATCGCGCGCGGTCTGGATGCCGGATTCGGGCAGTGCCAGAATCACCTGATACTCATCGATCCACGAAACGCCGATGACGCGCGTGTCGCGTCCTTTGGCGCGCGCCCAGATCGGCTGCACGGCGCCGCCCAGCCGGAACGAATCCGGCAGATTGTGTTCGAAATGCGAGGCCAGTTCGGCCGGATTGTCGGAATCCTGAAGCGACTTGATGGTGATGCCGTCGGCGGCGAACTCCTTGTCGTACAGTCCCAGCTGCGCGCTCAGACCGAGCGGCGTCGGGATCGATCCGCGCGAATACCAGATGGTAGCTGGTTTGCGCTCTTGACTCATGGTTGCTTCTCCTGTGTCCAAAAATTTGTCAGCCCCAGCTCGCGCAGTCCTGCATCGACAAAGCGCGGCTCAAGCAGTTCGTTGACCGTTAGTTCCCGGCGCACCAGCTTTTGCTGGCGCGCGAAGGCCAGCACCTCGCGATAATGACGATACACCAAACCGTCGTACAGCGGCGAGAAGCGGTCTTTCCATTTCACCTGCGGGTCGTCGTAGGCACGCCGCACCACGCGCTCCGGCGTGCCGTTGCGGGTGCCATCGAGGATGAAGGCGTCGCGGTTGTCTTCCTGCGACGCCCAGTATTGCGCGCGCAGCCAGGCGGTTGCCACCAGTTGCGCCAGCGCCAGATTCTCGCGCGTGAAATCGCGCCGCCCCCACAACTCGGCGCGCATCTTGCGTTCCGGCTTGCCCTTGCTGCTCCAGATGATGCGGCCGGCGCCGCGCTCCTCCAGCGCATCGCCGCTCAGGACGAACAGCGCGTCGACGCGGCCGGTGGCCAACGCGGCGGCGCCGGGCTTGATGTCCATGTTCACCAGCGTGAAGTCGTTGACCGACAGGCCACTGTCCTCGATCAGATGACGCAACCCGAGTTCCCATGGTCGGCCGCGATGCACGCTGATACGCTTGCCCTTGAGGTCACGGATCGAACGCGCACTCGATCCCGGCGCCACTAGCAGAAACACGTCGGCGCCGCGTCCCATCGGCACCACCACGTGGGTGCGCACGCCGCCGGCATTGAGTATCACCGAAGGCAGGTCGCCATAAGCAGCAAAGTCGATGCGTTTGGCGGCAAAGGCTTCGTTCATGGTGGCGCCGGTATCTCCGGTCACCGGCAGCCATTCCAGCCGCACGCCGCGCTGCTGCAATTGTGCCGCCAACCAGCCCTCCTGTTGCACGCGATACGCCACGCCGCCGATGGCCGGCTTGCCGTTCTCGGTGAACGCGGTGGTGGCGATGCGTACCGCCTCCGGCTCCGCCCGCGCCAGGCCGATGCCGCCGCTGGCGCAAATGGCCAGCGCCAGCGCCAAGCCACATTGGCGCAGCCAGGCGTCCCACCGCGACGCGGATACCGGCCGGTGCGCTCCCATTATGCGGCCTGCCGCGCCTGGGCCAGCACTGCCTGCAGCGGGCGCGCATCGATCCAGCTGCGCACATCCACCGGCGCCGGCAGGAAGTGCCAGCGGTGCAGGAAGTCGGCAAAGTCCTGCAAGCCGGCGATTGAGCTGTCCGACAGGTCGGTGCGTAGTTTCAGGTGCGCGTCCTCGCCGTAGGCGGCGGCGACGAAGTATTCGCTGCTGTTGGTCTCGCGCGCCAGGAAGCGGCGCGTTTCGTCCGGATGCTGGTGTGCCCATTCTTCGGCGCGCAGCACTTGTTCGACGATGGTGACTGCGGCGTCGAAGTGATGGTCGAGCAGATTGGTGTCCACGCTCAGCGTGCGCGGCGTGCCGTTGTTGGCGCGGATCAGCGGGTCCGGGTGGATGCCGGTGTCGATGATGGTGCGCAGGCCGAATTGCTGCGCCACTTGCGCCGCGTGCGCGCCCTTGAGGAAGATCGCGTCCACCTCACGACGCAGCAGGCCAAGCAGCTCGGGATTCTGCG
This sequence comes from Duganella guangzhouensis, assembly GCF_009674535.1. Taxonomy (GTDB): domain Bacteria; phylum Pseudomonadota; class Gammaproteobacteria; order Burkholderiales; family Burkholderiaceae_D; genus Rugamonas; species Rugamonas guangzhouensis. The sequence goes on along the minus strand of NZ_WKJK01000005.1, from coordinate 268,409 downwards.
CACGGCCGCCGCTGAACACATGGGTGCCGGCCAGTTGTTCAGCCGGACGATCGCTCTGGCCGGCGTCGATTTCGTAATCGAACAGCGTTACATCGTGCACGTACAGGCCGTCCAGTTTAAGCGCGTTCTCCAGCCCACGCAGCGCCTGGGCGCGCGAGAAGTCGATTTGGGCACGGCGCCACAGCGGCAGGCCAAAACGGCGGCCGCGCAGATCGCGCACGGTTTTGATATCACTGTCCGGCAGTACCAGAATGCGCTGGGTTTCGTCGGCCCAGGACAGGCCAATCACGCGTGTATCGCGGCCATCGGCCTTGGCCCACAGCGCCGGGATGTTGCCGCCGTGGCGCACCGAGTTTTGCAGCGTGTGATCGAAGTGCGATTCGCGCACCGCCTGGTCGCTGGATTCGCGTAGCGATCGAATGGTGGTCGACTGGGCGGTAAAGGCCTGTTCCAGCCAGCCTTGCTGTACCGCGATGCCCAAGCCGGTCGGCACCGGGCAGCGGGTGTACCAAAGTGTATCGAGTGGATTGCTCATGAGTGTCTCCTTGATAAATGAGAGGTTATAGCGCCAGCCGGCGCGCCCAGTCTTCGGCGCCCCATTGCGCGAGGCCGGGTGCCTCGGTGGCGGGTGGTGCGTCGCGCAGGTCGCCGAAGTCGGCGTGCAGGCCATCGCGGATGGTGACGAATTCGGTCTGGCCGCGTTGGCGTGGATGCGCCAGCGGCACCGGCTGGATGCGGCGCACACGGCCCGGCCGCGCTTCCAGCACTACGATGCGGTCGGCCAGATAGACCGCTTCTTCGATATCGTGAGTCACCATCACCATGGTGATGCCTTCGTCCTGCCATAATCGGCGCAGCTCCTGCTGCAAGCGCACGCGGGTCAGCGCATCAAGTGCGCCCAGCGGTTCGTCCAGCAGCAGCACGTCGGGCCGGCCGACCAGGGCGCGGGCAATCGCCGCGCGCTGCGACATGCCGCCCGACAGCTGGTGCGGATAAGCGTCCGCGAAACCATCCAGACCCACGCGCGCGATCTCCGCCGCCACCCGCTGTTTGCGTTCGGCGGCCGGCACGTCGGTATTGGTGAAGCTGAGTGCCACGTTCTGCTCCACCGTCAGCCACGGGAACAGGCGGTGATCCTGAAATACCAGGCCGCGTTGCAGGCCGGTGCCGGTGATCGGCTGGCCGTCGTGCAGCAACTGGCCCTGATAATCGGTATCCAGCCCGGCCAGTAGGCGCAGCAAGGTCGACTTGCCGCAGCCGGAACCACCGACGATGGCGACAAATTCGCCCGGTTCCACCGTTAGCGAGATATCGTCCAGCACCAGCAGCGGGCCGGATTTCAACTGGAACGATTTGCTGACATGCTCGATCCGCAGGCTTCCGCTACGCGCGCGGCGCAATTCGGCGACTGGCAATTGGGTGGCCGTGAAGTTGATCGGGGCGTTCATGCTGAGATTTCTCCTTGGGGTAAAACACGGCGCAGGTGATAGAAGCACCAGGCCAGCAGCCATGGCAGCAGCCAGGCCAGGAATACGTGCTGCAGACCGATACTGTCGGCCAGACGGCCGGCGGCCAATGCACCGCCGGTGCCGCCCACCATGCCTAACAAAGTCAGATGCGAGGACACGCGCGCCTTGTCCACCGGCGCGCGGCCGATGCGGTCGGTGTTCACCAGCGCGTTCACGCCCAGTCCAAGGCCCAGCAGCACGGAGGCGAACAAATAGGCCGGCGTGTATGGCAAGGTGCCCAGCAACAGCAAGGCCAGCATGATGGCCAGGTGCGCGCCGCCGTAGATGCGGTCACGATGCGGGCTACCCAGCACCGGCTTGCCCATGCCCAGCAAGACCACCACAAAGCTCAGTCCCTGCACCGCCATCAGCCACACCGCGTGCTGGTGCGGCCAATGCAGCACGCGCATCGCCAGCAGCAGCGAGAACACGCCCACGCTGGAGGCAGTGAAACTGGCCAGCACTTCGAACAGATAAGTGGTGCGCACCGCCGGCAAGCGCCACAACGCGCGCCAGCTGGACGCCGGCTCGGCGACGTCGGCGGCCCCCGCCGCTGTGCCACGCTGCGCGCCCACAGTCCGGCCGGAGCGCTCCGGCAGCACGTGCCATCCGAGCACCGCCAGCAGCGCGAACATCCCTGCCGACACCAGAAAGCCCGCCTTCAGTCCCAGATTGGCGATGGCGTAGTTGCCGGTCAGCGGTCCGGCGAACTGCATGCCCAACGTCAGCGTGCCCTTGTACCAGCCTGCGCGTGACTGGCCGATCTCCGGCAGCCGCACCAGAAACACGGTGCTCATGGCCACAATGCGCAGCGAGATGCACAGTCCCACCAAAAACATCAGCAACGCCACCCACTGCCATCCCGGCAGCCAGGGTAAAGCGCAAAACGCCGCCGACAGCGTCAGGCTGACCGCCGCATACAAGTGCTTGGGATTGCCGCGCGAAAGAATGTAGCCAGCCGGGATGGTCCCCAGCGCCATGGCAAACGTCTCGGCGCTGCTAATCACCGCCAACTGCAAATTGCTGACACCCAGATGTATCCCCAGCAGCGTGCTGAGTACCTTGTTCATGCCAATCGTCATACCGGACAACAGCGTCAGGCCGACAAAGCCGATCAGAAAACGGCGCACCTCATTGGTGGCCGGCGCCGCGCGCACGGCGTCGATAACAGGGGCGTTCATAGGCTGCTGCGCCCCCGCACCAGCAAGCGCGCGGCGCGCTGGAACACAAAGTTCATGGCCTGCGCCAGCAGCGCGATCGCCAGCACGGCGAGCAGCACCACTTCCATGCGGCCGCCCTGCTCGGCGTTAATCAGCAGCGAGCCGATACCCGGCCCCGCCGCAAACAGCAATTCACCGCCAACACAGGCCAGCCAACCAAACGCCTGCGCATGCGTGATGCCGGTGACGATGGCCGGCAGCGCGGCCGGCAGCAGCAGGCGGCGGAAGGTCTGGGTGCGCGTCAGCGTCAGCATGCGGCCGACTTCACGATACGAAGCGTCGACCTGGCGCATGCCCTCGGCGGTATTCAGCACCGTCGGGTAGAACGCCGCGATGACGATCACCAGCAGCTTGGCGGCATCGCCGCTGCCGACCCACAACCCGAGCAACGGCACCAGGCCAAGCAGCGGCACCTGGCGGATGCTGTGGAACAGAGGACCAATCAGGCGATCGGCCACGCGCGATTGTGCCATCAGCGTGCCGGTGGCGATGCCCAGCGTGCCACCGATCAGCAGTCCTTGCAGCGTGCGGGTCAGGCTGGCGCGCAGGTGCAGCCACAATTCGCCGCTGCGCAGCAGCTCGGCCAATCCGTTGGCCAGCTGCTCCAGCGGGACAAACACATAGGCGGCACCTGCGCCCTGGCGCGATGCCCATTCCCAGATGGCCAGCAGCGCCAGTGGCAGCAGCAGCCCTTTTGCGGCGTTGGCCGCGAAATTCAATTTCATGCAGACTCCTTGTCGCCGCGCTGCCAGCGCATCAAGTGCGCTTCCAGCCAACGTAAGCCACGATCCAGCGCAAAGCCGATGGCGCCGGTCAGCACCACGCCGACCATCACCACGTCCAGGCGGAACATCTGGCGCGCCATTTCCATCATTTGTCCGAGGCCGCTGTCGGCGGCCAGCAGTTCGGCGCCGACCAGTACCATCCACGAGCGGCTCAACGCGATGCGCACGCCGGTCAGCGTGGCCGGGACAATGGCCGGCAGCACCACGCGCCGCACCTGCTGCCAGCGCGTGAAACCGTAAATGCGTGCCACTTCGATGTAGCGCTCCGACAGACCGGCCACGGCGTCATGCACGGCCAGCGCGACGATGAAGAAGGTGGCTTTCACCACGATGAAGATCTTGAAGCTTTCGCCTATGCCGAACAGCAGGATGAACAGCGGGATCAGCGCCACCGATGGCAGCTGGCGCAGCACGTGGAAGGTGGGCGCGGTGTAGGCGCGCAGTGCTGGCGACAAGCCAAGCAGCAGGCCGAACACGATGCCGCCGATGCCGCCGATGACGAAACCGCCGCCCAGCCGCAGCAGGCTGACTTCCAGATGTTCTTGCAGCTCGCCGCTCACGGTCAGCTCCCAGGCGGTGTGCAGCACTTGCAGGGGCGAGACCAGGATCTGCTCCGGTGCCCAATCAAGCCAGGTGGCGAGCGACCACACGGCCAGCAGCAACAGCGGCGAAGTCCACGCCGACCAACGCGCGGCCAGCCAGCACTCCAGCAGTCGGCCGCCGACGCCGACGCCGATGCCGCTCCGCGCACGAGCAGCCGATCGCGCTCCCGGCGCAGCCGATTGTGGCGCCCCAGTCGTGATGATGGAACTCATGGCGCCCAGTACTGCTGCAGCTTGAGGTCAACCAGCGCCTGCTCGACAAACTGCGGCGCGTACAGCGTGCTGGTATCCAGCGGCTTGCCGATCAAGCCAGCCTGCTTCGCGTACAGCGCCTCGGCCGCGTAATGCGCCTTGACCTCCGGCGTCAGACGCGGCGACCAACGCTGCTTCCACGGCCGCGCATCGCCATCCAGCTCGCGCCGCACCACGCTTTCCGGCTGGCCGGACAAGGCCTCGGTGCGGATATACTCCTCACGCCCGCCATCCACACTGGCAATCTGGTGCGCCCTCACATACGCCGTCGTCACCAACTGCGCCAGTTGCGGATACTTCGCCAGAAAATCCGCGCTACCCCACAGCTCCGCGCGCATCTTCCAATCCTGCGGCGGCGTCTTGCTGGCCCAGATGATGCGACCTATCTTCTTGTCCTCCAGCAGAAACGCATCACTGAGCGTGAAGAACGCATCGGCACTGCCACTGGCCAGCGCCGCCGCTCCCGCCTGCGGATTCAGATTAAGCAGCTTGACATCGCCGGTCTTCAAGCCACTCGCCTCCAGCAGCCGTGCAAACGGATACTCCCACGGCCGGCCGCGATGCAGCGCGATCTTCTTGCCCTTCAAATCCTGGATCGAACGCGCCGTCGAGTTATACGGCACCACCAGATAGGTATTACTCAGACTCCCGCCCGGCACCACCAACCGCGTCTGCAAACCCGACGCGTTGGCGATGATGGACGGCAGATCCCCATACTGCGCGAAGTCGATCGACTTGTTGGCAAACGCCTCGTTGACCTGCACCGCCACCGAATTGGTGGTCACCGGCACCCACTCCAGCCGCACGCCCAGCTTGCCCAGCTCCGTCGCCAGCCAGCCCTGATTGGCCACCAGCGCCGACGAACCGGCAAACGCCGTCTTGCCGCCAGTGGCATTACGCGCCACCGCCGCGATGCGCACAGTTTCCGGTAGACCGGCCGCCGGTGCCGCGAACGCCGCCCCCGAGATCAGCAAAGCCGCTGCCGCCAGCAGACGGCGACGTTGCACAACAAATGCATCGAACATCGTCGGTATCCCCTTACAGATCGGTGGCAGGCAGCAGATTCAGTTCGCGCGCTTTCTCGTACAACGGGCTCATTTTCCACTGCTGGCGCAGCACGCCCGGACCGAAATCGCGCGAGCCGCCGATGGCTTCCGCGTCGATCTGAATCTTCGCGCCCTCTTCCAGCAGCAGAATGAATTCCGCAGTTTTCAGCAAGCCCTGTTTGCCCCACACCGTGGAACCGCCGTTGGCTTCCAGGATCGCCGTGTTGTAGGGATTCAGCGCGATCTGGTCCAGGATGTAATCGACTTCCGGCTGACGGCGATCGATGTAGATCGGGATCTCGCGGATCAGTTGGAAGCGCTGCACCGGCACATAGCGGATCGGCAGCGTGCGATGGGTCTGCGCCCACGCACCCAACGCCGGCGAATGCACGTGCGAGATGGTGGTGATGTCGGCGTGGGTGCGGAACAGCTTCAGATAACGGTTGCCGCCACCGCCGTTATTGCCGGCGTAGACCGTGCCGTCCAGGCCGAGAATCGACGCCACCAGCGGCTCGCCCTTGCGGAACGGCCCCGGGTCGTTGACGATGACCACCAGTTCCTCGCCCGGCACGCGTTCGACAAAGCCCACCGTACCATACGCGGTCAGGCTGCCGGTGCTGCGCAGCGCGTCGAAGGCGATCTGCGCCTGCTTGCGGGTTTGCTCGGCGAAGGCCAGCACCGCCTCGCTCAGTTTGTGCTCGGCTGCCGGTTTGTCCAGGGTTGCGGATTCTGCCATGTGATTCTCCTTAGGTTGAGGGATACCTAGGTCATAACGCAATCGCTATGCCAGCGAAAAAGCGACAAAAAACCGTCCAAAACAGCAGCAACTGTTGCGCACGCAACAGTTGCTGCCCCCCCGGCTGCTGCACCAGCAGCACATGACGTGGCTGAGGCCGGGCATATTTCCTGCACAACAAGCCGCAACGGCAGCGCCGCAGCGCGGCCGTCCCCAATCAACCACCAAGGAAAAACATGAGCACATCCCCCGTAGACACCATCTGGTTCACCCGCTGTCCGGTACCCACCGCGACCGGGCTGGCCTACAAGCTGGGCTGGCTGGATCAGGAATTTGCCGCCGATGGCATCGCCATCAAAACCCTGCAGGAAGCCGGTGGCGAGCTGTCCAAACACCACTACGACCACCAGTTGAACACGCTGATCCGCGAAGGCGGCAACCTGCTGGCGATTCCAGCCCGCGCCCAAGGCGCGCCAACCCGCCTGATCGGCCTGACCTGGATCGACGAGTGGCAATCGATCCTGGTTCGTCCCGGCTCCGGCATCAACCAGCCGGCCGACCTCAAAGGCAAGCGCCTGGCGCTACCGCCGTTCCGCGCCGACGACATCGCCAACAACCGCCGTGGCAACAGCATCGCGCGCGGCATGAGCCTGGCCGGCTACAAGGGCGTGCTGGCCGCCGCCGGCCTGGCGCTGGAAGACGCAGTGCTGGTCGAATTGGCCACCGAAGAAGCGCGCAACCGACGCTCGCCGGAGCTGGGCGACTGGGGCCGCGCCGATCTGGGCGGCGGCCTGTGGCAAGGCATCGCCGCGCTGAATCGCGGTGAAGTGGACGCCATCTACGTCAAGGGCGCGGCCGCCGCCCACGCCGCGCGCGAGGCCGGGCTGGTGGTCGGCATCGACATCGACAACCTGCCGCACAAGCGCTTCCGCGTCAACAACGGTACGCCACGGCCGATCACCGTGCATGAGGATTTCCTGAAGAACCACCGCGAACTGGTGGTGCGCTTCCTGACCCAGACCCTGCGCGCCGCCGACTGGGCCAGGCACAATCTGGCAGAACTGCGCCGCATCCTGCAGGATGAAACGCGCGGCTCGGCCGACAGCGTGGTGGAAGCCTACCGCGACGGCTTCCACCTCGACCTGGCCCCGGATCTGTCGCAAGAGCGGCTGGAACTGTTCGCCCAGCAGAAGAACTTCCAGCTGATCCACGGCCTGCTGGACCGCGACTTCGACCTCAATGCCTGGGTCGACCACGGCCCGATCGAAGAAGCCCGCCAGCGCCTGCAAGCCACGCTGCCAGCCGCCGCCTAACCCGCCTGCGACCATAATACCGTCGTCATTCCCGCGAAAGCGGGAATCCATGCTAAGTATCCTGGTTCGGCGTTCTATGGGTTCCCGCTTTCGCGGGAACGACGGTTTGAGGAGTGCTTAGAAGTAGTAGGTATAAGACCCGCCAACAGTACGCCGCTGGCCCCAGTAAATCGTATCGCCGTTGGTGGTGCCCGGCACGTAGGTGGTCAGCGTGTGGTTCTTGTAGACCTTGTCGCCCAGGTTATTGCTGTACAGCGTGAACACATGGTTCCCGCCGGGCAGCGTGTATGACGCGCGGGCGTTGAGCAGCGAGTAACCCGGCTGGTTCAGCAAATAGCGCGTGTCGTTCTGCGGGTCGACGTAGTAGAACTGTTTGGACGTATAGCGAATGTCGGCGGACAGCACAACCTTGCCGCCATTCGCCAGCGGAATGCGGTAGTCCGCCGCCAGCAACGCGGTCAGGTGCGGCGAGCGCACGAACTCATTGCCATTGCGGTTGCCGCCGTTGTTCTGGATGTCGAACTGGTCGAACTGCGTGCGCAGGATGCCGACGTTGGCGTTGATGTGCAGTTGATCCACCGGCAGCGCTTCGATCTCAAACTCGGCACCGTTGACGTGGGCCTTGGCGACGTTCTGCAGATAAGCCACGCTCTGGGTCGGATCGCCGTTGTACACGCCGGTGATGTTGACCTGGACGTTCTTGTAATCGTAGTGGAACACGCTGGCATTGAAGTTCAGGCGACGATCCAGCCACTCGGACTTCAGGCCCAGTTCCACCGAATCCAGCTTCTCAGGTGCCACCGTATTCAGCGCGCGCACGTCGCTGGCACCGGTGTTGTAGCCGCCCGACTTGATGCCGTGCGCGTACTTGAAGTAAGCGCGCGCCTGGTCGGTGATTTTGTATTCCGGCGTGAAGTCGTAGGTCCAGGCGCGCCAGGTGGTGGAAGGCGTGCTGCGGAAGTTGTTGTTGGCCACCGAGGCTGCCGTGTAGTTCCCGCCTTGCACCGTCTGCCACCAGTTGGCGGCGCTGCCGAAGGTCACCGTGCCGGATGCGGCCTGTATCCGGGTCAGGTCCAGATCCTTGGTTTCGGTGGTCCAGCGCAGGCCGGCCGTGGCCAGCCAGCGGTCGGTGAAGTTGACCGTGGTGCTGCCGAACAGCGCGAAGCTGCGCGTCTGGTGGGTGAAGTTGGTAGCGTTGTAGCCCACTGGCTGGGTGCTGCCGGCCAGCGCGCCGGCGATGTCGTTGGGCAGCCGTGCCGTGGCCGACGCCGAGTTGATGCCTTCGTTGAAGTAGTGCAGACCGCTGACCCAGCTGATTTTATCGTCCTTGGCCGACGCCAGTCGCAGCTCTTCGGAGAACTGGTGGCTGCTGGCCTGCGACCATCCACGACTGATTTCCAGCGGCGTGTTGTCGCTGTCGCCCAGGGTGTTGGTCTTGAAGTCTTCGTAACCGGTGATCGAGGTCAGTGTGGCGCGGCCGAGATCATACTGGATGGTCAGATTGGCGCCGCTTTGCTTGATGGCGGTCACTGTCGGCGCGTTGGTGCTGACGTCTTCGCTGTCGGTGCTCGGCACGTAGGCGTTGCGGTACACGCCATTGGCGGCATAGCTGCCGGTGGTGGTGATGGCGCCGGTGGATTTGTAATCGCGGTAATGCAGGTTCAGATTGGCCGTCAGGTCGCGGTTGATCTTGGCCTGCAATTGGCCGCGAATGGCGTTGTCGCGCAGCGCGCCGTCCTTCTTGCCGGTGTACAGATTGTTGAACGGGCCTTCGCCCTGGTTCTCCGAGTGGAACGACAGGCGGCCGGTCAGCACATCCTCTTTCAGCGTGCCGCCGATGGCGCCTTCCACCAGTTTGGTCTCATGGCTGCTGTAGTCGGCCTTGATATAGCCGTCCAGATAATCGCTCGGCTTGCGCGAGATGATGTTGATCGCGCCGCCGGTGGTGTTCTTGCCCCACAGCGTGCCTTGCGGGCCGCGCAGCACCTCGACCCGCTCGACGTCGAACAGCGGGAAGCCGGTGGCGGTCGAATTGCTGATGTAGACGTCGTCCAGATAGAAGCCGACTGGATTCGGGAAGTCGATCTGCTGCTGGCCGGCGCCAACGCCGCGTATCCACCAGCGCGGCCGGCCGTGCTGCTGCGTGCCGGCCGATGCATTCGGCACGTAGTTGAGGATTTCGCTGGCCGAGCGGCCGATGCCGTTTTCCAGCAACTGCGCACCACCCAGCACCGTGATCGCGCTGGGCACTTCCTGTGCCTTGCCCTCGCGCTTTTGCGCGGTGACGGTGATGGTTTGCAGCGAGGCGGCAGCGCCGGCGCTGTCGGTGGTGTCGGCGCTGCCATCGGCGCCGTCGGTGCCGCCTGTGCCATCGGTGACTGCGCCAGCTGCGGCAGCGGCCACCGTGGCCGTCGGCATTTCGGTCGCCTGCGCCAGACCGCCGGCGAGCAGCAGACCGCTGCCCATGGCGACGGCAAACGCGGCGTGCATCTCACGCAGCAGCTGATTGAGTTGAAGTTTTTGTTGCGAACCGCGCATATACATCCCTATCGTTAGTTATTGTGGTGATGCCGCTCAGCCGACCGCGCGCAGCAACTGCGAGTTGCTATGGCCGCGCAGCAGCGGCAGCACTTCCTCGCCGACGCGGTAGGCCTCCTCCAGATGCGGCGTACTGGCCAGGATGAAGGCGTCCGCGCCCAGTTGCACCAGATCGTCCAGCCGCTGCGCCACCTGCTCGTAGCTGCCGACGATGCCCTGTGTTTGGCCGCCACGGAACAGATTGAAGCCGGTCCAGATATTCGGCTCGCTGATCAAATCCTTGTAGCTGTTGATGGTGCTTGGACGGTTGCCACGCTGGCGTGCCGCGCCCACCGAATCGCCGCCGTCCTGGCCGAGGAACTGGCGCAGCGTGGCCGGGTCGACGTTGTCGAAACCCTTGCGCACTTCTTCCCATGCCTCTTCCTCGGTGGGACGAGCGATGATGTCGACCCGCACCGCGCACTTGATCTTGCGACCCAGTTGGTCGGTCTTCTCCTTCACGCGGCGGAATTTCTCGCGCAGCTGATCGAACGGCTCCAGCCAGGTCAGGTAGTAATCGGCGTGCCTGGAGGCCGACACCAGCGCCGCGTCGGACGAACCGGAGAAGTAAATCTCGGGGAACTCCTGCTCCGACAGCGGATGCGCCAGGCCGGCGTCTTCCACCTGATAGAACTTGCCCTGATACGAGAACGGCCCGCCGCGCCAGACACCGCGCACCACATCGAGGAATTCGGTGGTACGGGTATAACGGTCGTCATGGCCGGCCGAATCGCCCCACCACAGCTGCGACGGACCGCCGCCACCGGTAATGACGTTGTACAGCGCGCGGCCGCCGGTGGCGCGCTGCAGGCTAGCGGTCATGCGCGCTGCCACCACCGGATTCAGAAAGCCCGGCTGGAACGGGATCATGAAGCGGAAGGTGCTGGTCTCGCGTGCCAGCAGCGAGGAAATCACCCACGGCTCGTCGGTCATCGGGAAGGATGGAATCAAGCCGCCCTGGAAGCCGGAGACTTCGGCCGCGTGGGCGATTTCAGCGATGTAGTCCAGATAGTTAAAGCCATCGGCGCCACCGCCACCCAGACCAGCCTTGCGCAGGTTGTCGTTACCGGGGAACCAGTCGCCACGAAATGGAATGCGCGCACGGTGCGAGCTTGGTTCGCCGTGGGTGGGAATACGCCAGAAGATATCGATAGTCATGTCTTAATCCTGTGAATGTGGGAGGCTCAGGCGGCTTGTTGGGCGGGCGGCGCGAGACGTTCGCGCAATGCCGGCAGCACGTGTTCACCGATGCGATAGGCTTCTTCCAGCGCCGGCTCGGCCGACAGCAGGAAGCTGGTGACGCCGGCATCGGCATACGCGGCCAACGTGTCGATCACTTGCTGGTAACTGCCGACCAACGTGGCGTCGGCGCGGGCGCCGGCCTGCTGGCGATAGCGCGCGGCATCGCGTTCGGCTTCCTCTTGGGTCTCGCGCGCCAGCACGTCGATGCGCAGGCCAGCACGGACCTGGCGGCCAGCGGCTGTTGCCTGTTGTTGCAGACTCTCCAGCGCGGCACGCAGCGTGGCCACTGGCGCGGCGTCGAACACATGCACATCCGCCTGCCGGGCCGACAGCGCCAGCGCGGCCTCGCCATCACCGGACAGATACACCGGCGGCAGCGGATTGCCGGCCAGCGGGCCACGGAAGCCACCATCCAGCACTTCGAAATACTTGCCCTTGAAGCTGAACGGCGCCGTGGTCTGCACGCCACGCGCGACGGTAATGAATTCATCGATGCGCGCCAGCACTTCTTCTTGCGGCAGATTATCGCCATGCCAGCGTCGCGCGGCGGCATCGTCACCCTGCGCGATCTGCCAGGCAAAGCGGCCGTTGGCGGCGCGCTGGAAGCTGACCGCGTTCTTGGCGGCATACACCGACGAGCCCCACGAGGCTTCGAATTCGGTCAGCAGGCGGATATGGCGGGTGCCGCGCGCCAGATAGCCGGCGATGATCCAGCTATCGTCGCCTTCGAAGTCGTGGCGGATGCGCACGCCATCAAAGCCGGTGATGTCGGCGGCGCGCGCCACCTGATGCAGATAGTCGAAGTAATTAAAGCGCTCGCCACGCGGATCGCTGACACCGTCGGTGAACGGCGCCCGCTGTTGCGGGCTGCGTTCGCCACGGCGCAGGCGGGTGGCGTCGGCGTAGCGGCCGTCGCCAGCGGTTGGCAGTTGCCAGATGAATTCAGTGGTCATGCATATCCTCCTGTAGATGTTGGCCTCCCGCCACTATCCGCATGAAACATGCCAGCCGAAAAACGCTGATTTCATGCTGGCAGGCCAGCATCACCGGAGCGCGCTGTTGATTCCGCAGCAGTTGCTGTTGCCGTGTCCACAGCGCGTGGTCTTTATGCCAAATTCGGATAAGCAAGCTTGGCATGATTCGTTCCCGCGCCAAGGCCGCGCGGGCTATATTTGTTGCCATGGAACTCCTCGCACAAAATTTCTTGAACGAGTTTGCACGCAGCGCCAACCTCGCCAAGGGTGACGATGATGCGGCCAAGCCCCTGATCGCCTTCCGCGATGCCGCGCAACTGAGCCTGATGATACGGGCCACCGCGTTCGTGTTTGCCGATCCGCATTCGCGCGCGCTGCACGATGTGATCGAACGCGTGGCGCCCAGCGATGCGACGGTGCTGGTCACCGGCGAAACCGGCACCGGCAAGGAGCTGGTGGCGCGTCACGTGCATGCTCTCAGCAATCGGCGCGATGCCGGCTTCGTCGCCATCAACTGCGGCGCGTTTTCGGAAACGCTGATCGAGAGCGAACTATTTGGTTATGAGCGCGGTGCTTTCACTGGCGCTGTGCAGGGCAAGGCTGGCTGGTTCGAGACCGCCAATGGCGGCACGCTGTTCCTCGACGAGATTGGCGATCTGCCGCTGGCCATGCAGGTCAAGCTGCTGCGCGTGCTGCAGGAGCGCGAGGTGGTGCGGCTGGGCGCGCGCAAGCCGGTGCCGATTGACGTGCGGCTGATTGCGGCCACCAATATCGATTTATCGGAAGCCGTGCGCGCGGGACGCTTCCGCGAGGATTTGTATTATCGTCTGCAGGTGATCGCGCTGCCGGTGCGTCCGCTGCGCGAGCGTAGTGGTGACGTGCTGCCGTTGGCGCATCACTTCCTGGGGACGTATGCACGACGCTTGCAGGTGGATGATGTGCGGCTGTCGCCGGAGGCCGAGCGGGCGTTGTTGTCGTATCCGTGGCCAGGCAATATTCGCGAGCTGGAAAATGTGATTCACCGCGCCGTGCTGCTGAGCCGCGCCGGCATGATTACCTCGGCCGAGCTGAACCTGCCCGGCTGGCATAGCGCGCCCGCCTACCCGGTCGCCGCGCCGCCAAACGCTGCATCCCCTGCCGCAGCGCAGCCGCAGCAGTGGGCCGGTGCGCCGTCACACAGCGGTCCGCAACACGCCAGCCTCGCCGCCTCCGTCGCCGCGCCCTACGCCGCTGCGCACGCCGCCCACCAAGCCGCCTGGCCCGCTACCGCGCTACCTGGCGCCTCAGCCGTGCCCGACGCACACGCCGCCCTCGCTGCGACCGGTGGCCATGGCGGCACTGGCGGCATCGGCCCAGCCGGCGCGCTGCCAGCAGCCTCGCCCGATGAGCCCGCACACGGCACTGCCGGCCAAGCCCTGCGCCAGGCCTGGCAAACACTGCTGGCCTCCGGCGAAACCATCGAATTCGAAGCCTTGCAACAGGATCTGGTGCTGGCCGCATGGGAACACTGCCAGCGCAATCAGGTGCGCGCCGCCAAGCGGCTCAACCTCAGCCGCAACATCCTGCGCACCTACCTCAAGAAGGCCGACGCCATCGACTGAGCGCAACCATTTACCCACCCCGTAAGGAGTCACCCTTGTCCACCATCCTCAACGATGCGGCGCTGGATCAGCTGTTCCGCAATGCCCGCAGCTTCAGCAACTTCCTGCCGCAAACCATCGACGACGACACCATCAAAGCCCTGTACGACCTGCTGAAATGGGGCCCAACCGCCTTCAACGCCCAGCCGGCACGCTACCTCGTGCTACGCACACCAGAAGCCAAGCAGCGCCTGGCTCCCGCCCTGTCCGAGAAAAACCGCGCCAAGACCGTGGCCGCGCCGGCCACCGTCATCATCGCGCAGGACAAGCGCTTCTTCGACGAACTGCCGCAACAGTTCCCCGCTTACGACGCCAAGCCGCTGTTCGAAGCCAACCCGGCACTGGTCGACGCCACCGCCACCCGCAACAGCTCGCTGCAAGGCGCCTACCTGATCCTGGCCGCGCGCGCACTGGGGCTGGATGCCGGCCCCTTGTCCGGCTTCGACGCCGCCGCCGTCAACCAGGAATTCTTCCCTGACGGCGAACACAACGTCAACTTCATCGTCAACCTCGGCTACGGCGACCCGACCTCGCTGTTCGCTCGCGGCCCACGCCTGGGCTTTGAACAAGCGGTTACCCTGCTGTGATCACTGTGGGCTAAGCAACAGCGCTGTTGCCTGGCCCACAAATCACTGTGCCGCGCTGCGGCGCACGCAACAGAAAACACAACCAGAAGTCGTTTTTCCTCCGGCACGCATGTTGCTGAAACAGGAATGTTTCAGACCACAACACAGGAAAAACGATGCCCAAGCATTTACCCCGCCGTACCCTTTACCTTCATCTGCTGTGCGCGCTTGGCGCCAGCAGCCTGGCTCACGCGGCCGAGCCGGCCGACGCCAATGCCAATGGCGAAGCCGCCGATAGCCTGCAAACCGTCACCGTCACCGCACAAAAGCGCGCTGAGCTCGCGCGCGACGTGCCGGCCGCCATCTCCGCCTTCAGCGGCAAGGACTTGCGCGAGGGCGGCGGCAACCTGTCCGCCGGCGGCGTGATGGACCTGGTGCCCAACGCCTCCGGCCCCACCAACGACGGCCACGTCCGCACCCGCTGGTGGATACGCGGCATCGGCACTGGCGACCAGTCGGCCAACGTCGTGTCGCCAGTCAGTTTTTATGTCGACGAGGTATATCTCAATTCGCCGCTGTTGAGCGGCGCCCCGGCTTACGACCTGCGTCAGGCCGAAGTGCTGCGCGGTCCGCAAGGCACGCTGTGGGGCAAGAACACCACCGGCGGCGCGGTCAGCTTCATCACCAACAAGCCGACCTTCAAGCCCGACGGCTACTTCAAGGCGGAACTCGGCAACCATAACTCGCACATCGTCGAAGCGGCGGCCGGCGGCGCCCTGCAGGAAGATGTGCTGGCCGGCCGCATCTCGCTCTACAGCGACAGCACCGACGGCTACGGGCGCAACACCTTCCAGCACAGCAAAACCGGCAAGAAGGAAGAAGACCACCAGGTCCGCGTACAGCTGCTGGCCAACCTGAGCCCGGATCTGCAAGCGCTGTTCAACGTCCACGGCCGCGATTACCACGGCACCGGCGACGCGCTGCAAGGGCTGGGCCTGGGCGCCGGCGGCACCAATACCTACGGCTATGTGCTGCCGCCGCTAGGCACGGCCGATATCGCCACCAACGCCCCCACCAGCGACGACCTGCGCGGCAGCGGCGCCTCGCTGACGCTGCACTGGAATCTGGGCCGCAACGAGCTGACCTCGATCACTTCGTACGAGCGGGTGGCACGTACCACCAACGGCGACGGCGATGCCACGCCGCTGGAAATCAGCCGCAGCCATGCCGATATCTCGGCCCGCCAGTCGGCGCAGGAACTGCGCCTGGCCTCGCCGCGCAGCGACCAGCTGAACTGGATCGTCGGCGCGCATTACTTCACCGAGAAGCTGGACAATAACAACTCGTCCGGCAACCTGCCCGGCGTGCAGACCATCGCCACGCCAACCGGCACTATCCCCACCGCCTACAACAATCTGAGCCTGCAACAGGATACCAAGAGCTACGCGCTGTTCGGCAGCCTGACCTACAACTTCAGCGAACGCTTCAACCTGACCGGCGGCTTGCGCTGGACCTCGGAAAGCAAGGACATCGCACTCAGCCGCGTGGCCAACAGCGGCACCGTCAGCTACAACAACACGGCCGAATGGTGGAAGCGCTCGTCGGTCTCGTCGACGCTGCTGACTACCGCCACGCAAAACGCCGACACTACCTGGAAAGCCGCCACCTGGGATCTGACACCGCAGTACAAGTTCAGCCAGGACGTGTCCGCCTATGCGCGCGCGGCCAAGGGCTTCCGTGGCGGCGGCTACAACGGCGGCGTCACCACCCAGTCCACGGTGGCCGTGGTCAGCCCGGAATATCTGACCTCGGGCGAGGCCGGCCTGCGCACCGCCTGGCTGGATCACCGCGTCACCGCCGACGTTACCGCGTTCTACTATGACTACAAGAACGTGCAGCTGAACCAGGTGGTCAGCACCTCGACCGGGCCGGTGTCGCGCCTGACCAACGGCGCCAAGGCCAAGGCCCATGGCGCCGAATTCGAACTGGCGGCACAAGCGACACAAGCGCTGCGCCTCAACGCCGCGATCGGCCTGCTGCGCAGCAAGTACACCGACTACGGCGCCTACACCGGCAACGAATTCGGCCGCGCGCCGCACACCAATGTGCTGGTTGGCGGCGAATACCGTCAGCCGCTGAACAACGGCGGCGAGGCGGTGTTCTCCACCAACTGGAATTACCGCAGCCGCTACTTCTTCGTCACCACCAACGAGACCGATCCGAACTACATCCAGCCGGCTTACACCATCGGCAATCTGAAGCTGTCGTATCTGCCGCCGGGCAAAAAGGTCAATCTGACCTTCTATGTCAACAACCTGACCAACCGCTTTTACAAGACCAACGCCATCCCCTACGGTAACAACGTGATCGGCTATTCCAACAGCGACCCGCGCACCTTCGGCGTTAGCGCCACCTACCGTTGGTAATTGAAAGGACAAAGATGAAACTGCAACCTCTCGTCGCGGCGCTGCTGGCCGCGCCACTACTGGCCCAGGCCGCCAGCCCCGAAATTGAACGCCTGATCACCGCTGCCACGCCGGGCCTGATCGCGATTCGCCACGACATCCACCAGCATCCCGAACTGGGCAACCGCGAAACCCGCACCTCGGCGCTGGTGGCCGAACACTTGCGCAAACTGGGGCTGGAAGTGCAGACCGGCATCGCCGGCACCGGCGTGGTGGCGGTGCTGAAAGGCGCGCTGCCCGGACCCGTCATCGGCCTGCGCTCAGAACTGGACGCCTTGCCCGTCACCGAGCAAACCGGCCTGCCCTACGCCTCCACCGTGAAGACCGAATACGGCGGCAAGCAAGTCGGCGTGGCCCACGTGTGCGGGCATGACATCCACATCGCCATCCTGCTGGGCGTGGCCGAGGTGTTGTCCAAGGACCGCCAGCATCTGCGCGGCACCATCAAATTCATCTTCCAGCCGGCCGAGGAAGGCGCGCCGGATGGTGAGGAAGGCGGCGCCGCGCTGATGATCAAACAGGGTGTGCTGAACGCGCCGACACCGGAAGTGTTCTTCTCCACCCACGTTGGGGTCGGCAAGGCCGGCGCCATCTCGGTCAGCCGCGACCGCACCACGGCGGCGGCGGATGTGTTTGTGGCGCGCATCATCGGCAAGTCCACGCATGCGGCGGCACCGTGGCGCGGCATCGATCCGGTGCCGCCGGCGGCATTGGCCATCCTGGCGCTGCAAACCATCCCTAGCCGCCAGTCCGACCTGACGCTGCCGCCGCCGGTAATCTCGATCGGCAAGATCGACGCCGGCGTGCGCCAGAACATCATCCCGACCGAAGTAAGGCTGGAAGGCACCATCCGCAGCGTGACGCAGGCGCAGCGCGACGACGTGGTGGCGCGGCTGGAACGCACCTTCAAGGACAGCGCCGAAAGCGCCGGCGCCAGCGCCGAGTTCAAGCTGGTGGGCGCCAGCTATCCGGCCGGCGCCAACAACACCGCGCTGGTCGAGCGCCTGCTGCCGGTGCTGCGCGCCGCCTCCAGCACTGGCGAGGTCCGCATCAGCTCCGGCGTCTACGCGGCCGACGACCTGGCAGAGTTCAGCCGGCGCATTCCCACCGTCGGCTTCGGCCTGGGCGCCACCCCGGACGGCACCGACCTGGCCACCGCCGCCTCCAACCACTCGCCCTTCTTCGTGGCGGACGACAGCGTGATCGCAGTCGGGGTGCGCGCCTTCACCGGCTTGATCGCGGCTTACGGAGCGCGCTAGCTTATACCTTTGTATAGCTATACGTGGCGGGCAAGGTTGGCGAGAATGCTTCCATCACTTCTACAACTGGAGCCCGACATGAATACCGCATCCGTCATCATTGCCGATGTTCACCCGTTGATCCGCGCTGGCATGGCTGCGCTGATCGAGTCCGACGGCCAGTTCACGCTGGTGGGCCAGGCCTGCAACGGCCAGGAGGCGCTGGACATGTGCGAGCGCCTACAACCGGATCTGCTGCTGATGGACCTGAACATGCCCGGCTGCGACGGCGTCGCGGCCATCGGCCAGATCCGCGCGCGCCGGCCGGATGCCAAGGTCATCATCCTCAGCGGCCACGACGGCGAGGAGGATGCCGACCGCAGCATGCGCGCCGGCGCCCACGCCTATATGCTGAAAAACGCCCCGCTCGATGACTTGATGACCTGCATCCACGCCGTGCTGCAAGGCCGCAAGTTCATGATGCCGGAACTGGCGCTCAAGCTGGCCAGCCGCATCCACGGCAACCAGCTGACCCCGCGCGAGCGCGATATCCTGGTCCACCTGGCCAGTGGCATGAGCAACAAGGTGATTGCGCGCGCGGCCGGCATCGGCGTCGGCACGGTCAAATTTCACGTCAAAAGCATCATGAGCAAGCTCAACGTCTGCACCCGCACCGAGGCCGCGATGGTGGCCGCCAAGCGCGGGCTGGTGCACCTGAACTAGGGGCTGGACATGTTGGCATTCCATGGTAAACTTGCTAATTTTTCCGGAAGCCAACATGATTGTCGGGATAGACCTCGGTACGACCAACAGTTTGATCGCCATCTGGGAGAACGGTGCGCCGCGCCTGATCCCCAACAGCCTGGGCGAGGTGCTGACGCCCTCCTGCGTCAGTCTGGATGAAGATGGCACCATTCTGATCGGCCGCGCCGCGCGTGAGCGTCTGCAAACCCATCCCGACCGCACCGCCGCCGTGTTCAAGCGCTACATGGGCAGCGACAAGAGTATTCGCCTGGGTAACCGCCAGTTCCGGCCGGAAGAGTTGTCGGCGCTGGTGCTGCGCGCGCTGAAGGAAGATGCCGAGGCGGCGCTGGGCCAGACCATTACCGAGGCCATCATCACCGTGCCGGCTTATTTCTCCGACGCTCAGCGCAAAGCCACGCGCGCCGCCGGCCAACTGGCCGGGCTGAAAGTCGACCGGCTGCTGAACGAGCCGACCGCCGCCGCGCTGGCCTACGGCATCCATCAACGCGATGGCGAGACCAAGTTCCTGGTGTTCGACCTCGGCGGCGGCACGTTTGACGTGTCGGTGCTGGATCTGTTCGAGGGCGTGATGGAAGTGCGCGCCTCGGCCGGCGACAATATGCTGGGCGGCGAGGATTTCATGCACTGCCTGGTCGACCATTTCTTCACCCACCACCAGTTGCCGCCGTCGCTGAAGAACGATGCCCGCTTTATGCCGCGCATGGTGGCGCAGGCGGAAGCGGCCAAGCGCGCGCTGAGCGAGGCGGCGTCGGCCACGCTGCGCATCCATCACAACGATACTGAGTACACGCTGGAGCTGGACGAGCCGGCGCTGGAACGCATCTGCACGGTGCTGCTGCGCCGTCTGCGCGATCCGGTCGAACGCGCGCTGCGCGATGCCAATCTGCGCATCTCCGAGTTGGACAACGTGGTGCTGGCTGGCGGCGCGACCCGCATGCCGCTGGTGCGCAAGCTGGTGGCGCGCATGTTCGGCCGGCTGCCGGCCTGCGATATCAATCCGGACGAGGTGGTGGCGCTGGGCGCGGCCGTGCAGGCCGGCTTGAAGATGCGCGATGCCGCCCTTGATGAAGTGGTGATGACCGATGTGGCGCCCTACTCGCTCGGCATCGACGTGGCGATGCGGCTGGCTGATGGCAGTTTTTCGTCCGGCCACTTCGACGCCATCATCGAGCGCAATACGCCGGTGCCGGTGAGCCGGGTCAAGCGCTATTACCCGGTGCGCGATGGGCAAAAGCAGCTGGATCTGAATATCTATCAGGGCGAGGCGCGCATGGCGCACGAGAATATCCAGCTCGGCAAGCTGCAATGCAAGCTGCCGGGCGGCTCCATGGATGACAGTGGCATCGATATTCGCTTCACCTATGACGTCAATGGTCTGTTGCAGGTGGAGGCCACGGTGGTGCAAACGCAGCAGTCGACCACGCTGGTCATCGAGGGCAATCCGGGCCTGTTGTCGGAGGAAGAGATTGCGGCGCGCTTTGTGACGCTGTCGGCGCTCAAGATTCATCCGCGCGATAAGCTGGAGCATCGGACTTTGCTGGCGCGTGGCGAACGGCTGTATCAGCAGTTGCGCGGTCAACAGCGCGATTGGCTGGGCGCGCATATCCGCGAGTTCGAGCATGTGCTGGAGAGTCAGGATAGTCGTCAGATCAATCCGCTGCGGCAGCGCTTTGAGGCGCTGTTGCATGAGATTGAGCATGATAGCTTTACGGTGCCATTCAACGATCCAGCTTGATGATGATGACTGCCTGCTTTCAGCGTCTGGCCCTGGCGCCGGACGCCGACGCCCGCGCGATCCGGCGCGCCTATGCCCGTGAACTCAAGCTGATCGACCAGGAGGCCGATCCAACCGGCTTCCAGACCTTGCGCGAGGCGTACGAAGCGGCGCTGCACTGGGCCGCTCAGCGCGCGGATGAGGATGACTGCGCGCCAGCCGCCCCCGCCGCGAGCAACGGAGCAACGCCGGCCGAGCATGCGGAGCACGCAAACGCCGCCAACGCAGCCGAGGCGGTGGCGCACGCTGAGCCAGCCGCGCCGCCGGACCACGCGGCCGAAACGTACGCCGATGACGCTCCGGCCCAGCCACCACTGCACATGCAGCAAGGCGCTGCGACATTCGCCGCCTTCCTGAACCGCGTCGGCGCGCAAGCCAAGCCGGAATCGCTGACCGACTACGCCTTCTGGTCTGCCCAGCTGCACCACAGCCTGGACGACCCGCAGCTGATCAGCATCGACGCCCGCACCGTCTTCGAATACCACGTCGCCGACCTGCTGACACAAGGCTGGCAGCCCGGCCACGAAACCTTGCTGGTGGTGGCCGCCCAGCTCTTCGGCTGGGCCGACGACCGCCGCCGGCTGCAACATCTGGGCCGTCCCGGCGCCATCATGGACAGCGTGCTGGAAGAACACGCCGTGTTCAGCCTGCAGAACGAAAAGACCCGCTGGCAGCAGAGCAAGCTGATCGTCCGCCTGCGCAGCCCAGCCAAGCCAACGGCCGGCGAGCTCATCGCCGCCAACGACGCGCTGGAACAACTGCAGGCGCACTACCCGACCTGGCTAGCCGTCATCACCAACCACGACGCCATCGCCAGTTGGCAGCAAGCACACGAGGATCTGCCCGGATGGCGCCGCAACCTGCATCCGCGTCACTGGTTCCACGAAGCGGACGACCCGCTGGGCCGCTCCAACTTCAGCTGGAAGTGGTTGTGGGTGCTGCTATTCTTCGGATTGATCCGCGCTTGCATGATTTTCAGCAGCGACCATCCCAAACCGCCGCCAGTCGACGGTGTCCCGGCCGGCAGGGAACTATTTTCCGGCGACTATCTGAAGCAAGGCGATCTGCACCTGCAACGCGGCGAGCCACGCGCCGCCATCCGCAATTTCGACACCGTCATCGACATGACGCCGAATAACTTCATGGCCTACCTGAATCGCGGCCTGGCCTATCTGCAGCTGGGCGACGATCAACAAGCCGAGCGCGATTTCAACAAATCGGCCACGCTGGAACAGGATAACTACATGCTGTACGCCGCGCGCGGCAAGCTGGCCCTGTACCGCGACCAGCCGGCCACCGCCATACAGCAGCTCACCCGCGCCATCGACATGATGCCGGCCGCCGACGCACCGATGCGGCTGGACCGCGCCAGCGCCTACACCCAGCTGCTCCAGTACGACCTGGCCACGGCCGACATCCACGCCGCACTGCCCAAACTGCAAGAGCCGGACGAAGGCTACCTGTTAGCCATGCGCAGCGCGCTGGAACAAGGACGGCAGGATGCCGCCGCCAGCGAAGCGGAAGTGCTGCTGTCGCATTTTGCGCGTCAGCCGCAAGTTTACCTGGACGTGATGCGGCTGTATCGGCGCTACGGACGTAGCGCGCAAGCCAGTGCGGTCCTGGAGCGCGGCATCAAGACCCTCCCCACCTCCGAGCTGCTGCGCGCGCACGCCAGCCTGCGCGAACGCACCGACTTGAACGGCCGGCGCGCCGATCTTGAACGGGCGGCGCAATTGGCGCCAAAATCCCACCTTGTGGTGGAAGACCGCGTCCAGGTGGAACTCGACGCTGGCGACTTCGCCGCCGCCGGCGCGATGCTAGATCAAACCATCCAGCACAGCAGCGGTAGCGACCAGCGCATACCGATCCTGCTGACCTTGCGCGGCATTGTGAATACCGGCATCGGCGACACGCAAGCCGCCCGTTTCAACTTCGACGGTGCGTTGGCCAGCGCCAGCAGCGCGTGGCAAAAGAATGAGGTCTGCTGGAACATGGCGACCCACAATGTGGCGCTGGAGACCGCGCTGCACATTTGTGACAAGGGCTTGCTGCAGGAACCGCACCGCGCCTGGCTGCTCGACAGCCGGGCTTTCGTGCTGCTGCGTCTGGGCCGCAACCGCGATGCACTGGCCGCCTATGATGCGGCGCTGGCGGTGCGGCGCAACCAGGGCAGCTCGCTGATCGGCCGTGGCATCGCCCGCAAGCGGCTGGGCGATACGGCCGGCGCCGAGCAGGATATCAAGGCCGCACTGGCCATCGATGCGGACCTGCGCCGTGAGTACGCCGCTTACGGCATCAACTTCTGAGTCACAATATGGACCACGCCGAATCCCTGTCCTTCCTGACCCGCCTCGGCCTGCGCACCGATGCCGACGAACGCGCCATCCGCCGCGCCTATGCGCGCGAGCTCAAACAGATCGACCAAGAGGCCGATCCGGAGAGCTTCCAGACCCTGCGCGAAGCCTATGACACCGCGCTGCAATGGGCTCGCCAGCGCGATGACGATACAGTACAAGTCAGCGCCCCAGCGCTGGACATTGTTGCCCCGCCCGCAGAGGACCCGATCGCCGAACCATCCGGCGGCGTCGACGAGAATGAGCTGGTAGACGCATTATTCACGCAGTTCCATGACCACTGCCGGACGCTGGCCGATGGTGATACCAGCTCTCCTCACCCGTGGCGGCAAGCCATCCATTACGCGCTGAATGACCCGCGTCTGTTCAGCATCGCCGCGCGTGAAGGCTTCGAGCGGCGCATCGCCATCCTGCTGGCCGGCGGCTGGCAACCCGGCCACGAAGCGCTGCTGCCGGCCGCCACCGAGATGTTCGGCTGGAGCGTTGACCGCCGCCGTCTGCAACGATTCGGCTATCCCGGCTTCGTGCTCGATACCGCCATCGACGAACGCGAGATCTTCGATCGACAACCAGACGAAGTCCGCTACGAACAAGGGCGGGTCATCGCCCGGCTGCGCGATGCCAGCCTGCCGGACACCCATCAACTGGTGGCTGACGCCCCGCGCATCAACATAGTGGAGGCCCGTTATCCACACTGGCTGGCGATCGTCACCAGCGCCACCAACATCAACCGCTGGCGCGAAGCCGTCGAAGCATTGCCACTCTGGCGGCGCAAGATGGCCAGCCTCGGCCTCCGTCGCGCCTCGGACGATCCCCGTGCCAGCAGTAAATTCAGCGCTTTATGGACGGTGATCATCGGCTTTATGCTCATCATGCGGCTGGCGTCCTGTGGGCATGACGCCGTTGCCCCCAAAGCCAGCATCCCGCCGCCACCGCTGGAAACCGCCGCCGAGCATATCGAGCGCGGCACCAAAGCTCTCGGCCACGGCGAGTACAACAACGCCATCAACCATTTCGGCCGCGCCTCACAGCTCGATCCGCAAAATGCCAGTCCCCATGCGTGGCGCGCTATCGCCTACGCCTGGAATAACCAACTGGACCTCGCCCAGACAGAGCTGGACCTGTCGGCCGAGCTGAATGGCGCCAACGCCCTGCTGTTCCGAGCGCGCGGCGTGGTGGCCAACAAACGCGGACTCTACGCCGATGCCATCGACGCTTACACCCGCTCGCGGCAGTTGGAACCGGAGCATCCGTTCACGATGATGCAGCGCGCCGTTGCGTACGCCAACCACGGCGACTATGACCAGGCCGTGGCCGAGGCCGACCACCTGTTGAAACTAGATCCCAATTACGGCATCGGGCCATACCGGCTGCCACTGCAGGTGGCCGTACAGCGTGACCGCCGTGACGAAGCGTATAAACGCGCCGAAGCCATGCTGGCCGCCTTGCCGGACAACAGCGACGCCTACGCCTCCGCCGCGCGTGCCTATCTCAACTTCGGCCAGCGTCAGGATGCGATCGCCGTCCTCACGCGCGGCGTCGTCGCCGCACCGGACGCCGATTTGTACCTGCTCCGTGCGCAGCTTAAGGACCGACAGGACCGGCGTGCCGACCTGACCAGCGCGCTGGCGTTGGCGCCGCAATCAGTGCAAGCCATCAATGCGATGGCCGACCTAGAACTCGACGAAGGCAACGCTAGCGCCGCCGCCAGTCTGCTCAGCAAAGCCCTCAATGACGCCAAACTGGACGACGAGCTGCGCGCCGCCGTGTTGGTCATGCGCGGCATCGCCTACACCCGTAGCGGCGCTGACACACTGGCCCGGGGCGACTACGAGCATGCGCGCAAACTGGCCGTCACGGCTACGGACTTGAACAATCTCTGTTGGCGGTTGGTCACGCGCAACACGTCGCTCTCCACCGCGCTGTCGTTGTGCGACGCGGCGCTGCAAGCGGACCCGGTCTACGCGGCGGCATTGGACAGCCGCGGCCTGGTGCTGCTGCGCATGGGGCGATATCGTGACGCCATCAACGCCTATGACGCGGCCATCCGCAAGCAGACTTACGCCGCTTCGCTGTTCGGCCGTGGCCTGGCCAAACGCAAACTGGGTGACCTCACTGGCGGCGATGCCGACTTACGGGCAGCACGCGCCAAGGCGCCGCTGGTGGATCGGGACTTCAGCGAAATGGGCATCAAACCAGACTAGGCTTAAGATAGAGGCGAGCTGACGGGACGGCGGCTAGTATCCACAGCTTGAGTTTAACCACAGGAGTTCCGCATGTCCCCTTCTTTTCGCCATTTGATCGCTGCCCTGACGCTGAGCTGCGCCACGCTCGCCCACGCCGCCGCGCCGATGGCGCACAGTCAGGCGCCCGGCTATTACCGCGTCATGCTGGGCCAGTTTGAAATTACCGCGCTGTCTGACGGCACCCATCCGTTCCCAGTCGATACGGTGATGACCAACATCAGCCAACAACAAGCTCTGCAGGATCTGGCGGCGGTCGACCTCAAGCTGCCGCTGCAGGGCTCGATCAACGCTTTTCTGATCAACACCGGCAGCAAGCTGATTCTGGTCGACAGCGGCGCCGGCGCGTTGTACGGCGATTGCTGCGGCAAGCTGATCACACATCTGCGCGCGGCCGGCTATCGGCCCGAGCAGGTCGATGAAATCTACATCACGCATTTGCACAAGGACCATGCCGGCGGCGTGCTGGCGCAGGGCAAGCCGGCCTTCCCCAACGCCGTGCTGCGGCTGTCGCAGGCCGAGGCCGATTACTGGCTGACGCCGGCCAACAAGGCCACAGCGCCGGAATTCCTGTCGTCCTTCTTTGACGCCGCCCAGGCCGCCGTCGCACCGTACCAGTCCGCCGGCCACTTCCAGCCCTACAAGGACTACGGGCCGCTGGAGGCCGGCATCGAGGCGATGCCGGCGCCCGGTCACACGCCGGGCCACGCCGCTTATCTGGTGCAAAGCGGCGACAAGCAATTGCTGATCTGGGGCGATATCGTCCACGTCGCCGGTATCCAGCTGACGCATCCCGACGCCACCCTGAAGTACGACAGCAGCGAACTGAACGCGCAAGCCACCCGCGCCGCCCTGCTGCAGCGTGCCGCCAGCGAACACCTGATCGTGGCCGCCGCGCATATCGCCTTCCCCGGCCTCGGCCATATCCGCCGGCACCAGGGCGAATATGAATGGCTGCCGCTTAACTATGACGAGTCGGCCGTACCTCTCCCCTAAGAGGTGGGTGGCCTTTTGGAGGGCGCCACGCAAGCGTGCGCTGCTTACACTGTGAGACGCAGCATTCATTCACTCACAGGAGCCTCGCATGTCCAACAGCAAATTATCGGTCGACAGCGTCATCGTGGAAGATGGCACCCGCATTCACTTCAAAGATTGGGGCACTGGCCCGGCGGTGGTGTTCAGCCACGGCTGGCCACTGCAAGGCGACGCCTGGGAAGATCAGATGATCTTCCTGGCCAGCAAAGGCTACCGCGTGATCGCCCATGACCGTCGCGGTCACGGCCTGTCCAGCCAGCCATGGAATGGCAATGACATGGATACCTACGCCGACGACCTGGCCACCCTGCTCAACGCGCTCGACATCAAGGAAGCCACGCTGGTAGGCCACTCCACCGGCGGTGGCGAGGTGGCGCGTTACATCGGCCGTCACGGCAGCGCGCGCGTCAAGAAAGCGGTGCTGGTGGGCGCGGTGCCGCCGCAGATGGTCCAGTCGGACAGCAATCCGGGCGGCCTGCCGCTGTCGGTGTTCGATGGCATCCGCGAAGGCGTGCTGAAGGACCGTTCCCAGTTCTTCAAGGATCTGACCATTCCGTTCTACGGCTACAACCGTCCGGGCGCCAAGGAATCGGAAGGCGTGCGCAATACCTTCTGGCTACAAGGCATGCAGTGCGGCATCAAGAACGCCTACGACTGCATCAAGCAATTCTCGGAAACCGACTTCACCGAAGACCTGAAAAAGATCGATGTGCCGACCCTGATCGTGCACGGCGACGACGACCAGATCGTGCCGATCGACGCTGCCGGCAAGGCCGCCGCCAAGCTGGTCAAAAACGCCACGCTGCTGATCTACGAAGGCGCGCCGCACGGCCTGCCTACCACCCACAAGGATAAGCTGAACGCCGATCTGCTGGCCTTCCTGCAGTCGTAAATGGCGGTGAGCGGCGACTAACCCGATAGGGTAAGCCGCTTATTGCAAATCTGCCGTATTTTCCCCAGCCGGGCCTTGCTGCATGATGCGTATCACACCATCGAAGGATATGCAGTATGGCCCGCACCCCGCCCCTCCCCGACCTGCGGCCCGCGCGCATCAATGCGCTGGGCGAGTTTGCCGCGTCGATCGCTCATGAAGTCAAGCAGCCGCTGGCGGCCATCACGCTTAACGCGCAGGCCGGCCTGCATTGGCTGGAGCAAGATCCACCCCGTCTGGAGCAGGCCCGCGTCGCCTTAAGGGTGGTGCTGCAGGCCAGCCGCGCCGCCACCGGCATGGTACGCAGCCTGCACGGCATGACGTGCCAGGCCGAGCCGGAGCGCTCAACCTTTTTTGTGGATGACATGCTGCGCGATGTGTTGCAACTGCTGCGCGGCGAGCTGCGCCAGCACGAGATCCGTGTCAGCGAGGAATTCGGCCTGGCGCGGCATCAACTGTATGCCGACCAGGTTCAGCTGATGCAGGTCATCATGAACCTGCTGCAAAACGGCATCGACGCGCTGCACGCGGTGCACGGCCGCGAGCGCACGCTGGCGCTGCGTTCGATGCTGATGGAGGATGCGCTGCACATCAGCGTGACCGACAACGGCGCCGGCATCGCGCCGGAACTGGCCGAACGCATCTTCGACCCGCTGTTCTCCACCAAGCCGGGCGGTACCGGCATGGGCCTGACGATCTGCCACAACATCGTCCAGGCCCATGGCGGGCGGCTTTGGGCCACCACAGCCCAGCCGCACGGCACCGTTTTTCATCTCAGTTTCAAGGAGTACACCTTATGGACCCCATCACGATCCTGATCGCGGACGATCACCCCCTGATCCTGGCCGGCCTGACCGCGCTGCTGGCCACCATGCCGGAATTCCGCGTGGTGGCTCAGGCCAGCGACGGCTTGCAAGCGGTGGCGCTGTATCGCCAGCACCGGCCGCAAGTCGCGATACTCGACCTCAGCATGCCGGGCCTGAACGGCGTTGACGCCATCGAACAAATCCGCGCCGAGGACGCCAGCGCCAGCATCGTCATCCTCACCACCTACCAGGGTGACGAGGACGTGTATCGCGGCCTGCGCGCCGGCGCCA
The DNA here is from genome assembly GCF_009674535.1 of Duganella guangzhouensis. Lineage (GTDB taxonomy): Bacteria > Pseudomonadota > Gammaproteobacteria > Burkholderiales > Burkholderiaceae_D > Rugamonas > Rugamonas guangzhouensis. The sequence continues at coordinate 240,046 of NZ_WKJK01000005.1, read as the reverse complement.
AAGCCTATCTGCTGAAGGACGGCGAGCCGGCCCAACTGGCCGATTGCCTGCGCACCGTGGCCAGCGGCCAGCTGTACCTGCCAGCGGCGGTGGCCGTCAAGCTGGCCGAGCGGCAGGCCAGCAGCCAGTTGTCGCGCCGCGAGCTAGACATTCTCGCCCACCTGGCCAGCGGCAAGAGCAACAAGATGATTGCGCGCAGCGCCGACATCGAGGTCGGCACCGTTAAATTCCACGTCAATAACATCCTGGCCAAGCTCAACGTGGCCAGCCGCACCGAGGCCGCCACAGTGGCGGCACGGCGCGGCCTGCTCAGCGTGTTCTGATTACTTGGCTGGCACGGCAGCCAGCACCTTGTGCGAACTCGCGGTGCGTTCCGGCGCTTTGTGCACCATGGTGTAGGCGTAGTCGACGCCCATGCCGTAGGCGCCCGAGTGTTCCTTGACGATAGCCATCACACCATCGTAGGTCTCGCGGCGTGCCCAGTCGCGCTGCCATTCCAGCAGCACTTGTTGCCAGGTCACTGGCACCACGCCGGCTTGTACCATGCGCGCCATGGCCTGGTCGTGCGCTTCTTTCGAGGTGCCGCCGGAGGCGTCGGCGACCATATAGATTTCGTAATCGCCTTCCAGCATCGCGCACAGGGCGAAGGTGGTGTTGCAGACTTCGGTCCACAGGCCGGCCACGATAACTTTTTTCTTGCCGTTGGCTTTCAGCGCGTCGCGTACTTTCTGGTCGTCCCAGGAGTTCATCGACGAACGTTCCAGGATTTCTTTTTCAGGGAATACGTCCAGCAGTTCCGGATAGGTGTGGCCGGAGAAGGCTTCGGTTTCGACGGTGGTGATGGTGGTCGGGATGTTGAACACCTTGGCGGCCTTGGCCAGCGCCACGGTATTGTTCTTCAACACCTGGCGGTCGATCGACTGCACGCCAAACGCCATCTGCGGCTGATGATCGATGAAGATCAGCTGGCTGTTCTGCGGGGTCAGGACTTCTAATTTCGGGTTGCTCATGATGGGTTTCCATGTGGTGTAAAAGGAAGCATCATGTTAGGCGCCGCACCGGGTAAAAACTACTCATCTAAATATAGGCTGCGAACTCACCCTGCCTCTGCTAATCTGCGGCCATGACTACCTTAGACGACCCCACCCTGCGCACCCAGCTGAGCGCCCTGAATCGCGCGCTGCGCGATCTGCACAAGCAACTGATCCATCTGGAGACCCAGTATTTCGGCGCCGTCGGCAGCCCGCTGGAACAGTTGCAGCTGATTACCAACCACCCGCAATTCGCCTGGCTGCAAAAGTTGTCCGGCCTGATGGCGCAGCTGGACGAACGGCTGGAAGACGAGCAAGCGATCAGCGTCGACGAGGCGAAAGCTTTCCGTCAGGCACTAGAAATGTTGATCGGTCCGTGCGAAGAAGGCGACCAGGAATTCCGCGCCAAATACAACGCGTTGTTGCATGACGGCCCGGAGCTGGTCATGGCGCATGGCGCGGTGCGCAAAGTGCTGGCGGGCATAGGATGATGTAGTAGAATCGTGCGCTGATGACAACTTAATAGTGAGCGCCTCCCTTGATAGACAGCCTACCGGTCCGCGCCCTGCGTGACGCCCTGTACCGGCGGATGGAACCGCTCGGCGACGGCGATCAGGATCTGCAGGGCTGGCGCAACCGCCTGATTGACGGCCTGTGCGCCGTAGCCTTCTGGCTCGGCGTGCTGGCCATCGTGCCCAGCATGTGGGGCAGCGCGCGCATGGGCTCATGGCCGATGGTGGTGACCGATATCATCGGACTGGTCGGCGTGGGCGTGATCAACTACCGGCGCGACATCGCCTATCACTGGCGCGCCCTGGTCATCCTCGGCATCGCCTATCTGATCGCGCTGATGCTGCTGTTTTCGCTGGGGCCGGTGTCGCAAATCTATCTGCTGGCGGTGCCGGTGCTGTGCACGGTGCTGATCGGCAATCGCGCCGCCACCGTGGTGCTGGTGGCGTGCGCCGCCACTCTGTTCCTGGCCGGCTACGTCGGCGGCATTCAGACCGGGCTGGTCGCACTGGCGGTCAGCCCGCTGACCCACTGGACCATTCTGAGCGTGAACTTCCTGCTGGTGTCCAGCATACTGACGCTGTCCTGCACCTATCTGCTGCACGGCCTGGACGGGGTGCTGGCGCGCCAGCGCGCCATGCATGCGCGCAGCGCCGAAAACGAGGCGCGCTACCGGCAAACGCTGGAAGCCCAGATCGTCACACTGCACGCGCGCGAAGCCGACCTGCGCGCTTCGCAGGCGCGCTATGCCGAATCGCTGGCGGCGCAGCGCGCGGCCGAAGTCTCCAACCAGTTGAAGAGCGACTTCCTGGCCATGATCAGCCACGAGGTGCGCACCCCGCTGGGCGGCGTGATCGGCATGCTGCGCTCGGCGCTGAAAGACGCCGCGCTGGCCGCGCAAACCCGCGACAAGCTGCGCCTCAGCCTCAGCAACGCTGAAGTGCTGCTGCAGATCATCAACGACATCCTCGATTTCTCGCGCCTGGAAGCCGGCAAGATGCCGCTGGAAACGCTGGACTTCGACCTCTCCACGCTGCTGCACGACGTCACGGGGCTGCTGGCCGACCGTGCCGAGGGCAAAGGCATTTCGCTGATCGCCGACATCGATCCGGCGCTGCCGGCCTGGTGGCGCGGCGATCCGACCCGGCTGCGGCAGGTGGTGGTCAATCTGGTCGGCAACGGCATCAAATTCACCGAACATGGCGAGGTGCGCATCAGCGCGGTGGCGCATGAGCAGCAAGGCATCGTGCTGACCGTGCGCGACACCGGCATCGGCATCGAGGCCGAGGCGCTGGGGCGGCTGTTCCAGAAATTCGAACAGGCCGACGCCGCCACCGCGCGCAAATACGGCGGCGCCGGGCTGGGCCTGGCGATCTGCAAGAACATCGTCGGCGCCATGGGCGGCCACATCGACGCCAGCAGCCAGCCCGGTGTGGGCAGCGTGTTCCGCGTCTACCTGCCGCTGCAGCAAGGATCGCCGGTGCAGGTGCAGACGCAGGAATTGCGCCGTCCGCATGCGGCCCGCCTGGCCGTGCTGTGCGCCGAAGATGGCAGCACCAACCAGATCATCCTGCGCGAACTGCTGGAACTGATGGGCCACCATATCACCATCGTTGAGGATGGCCTGGCGGCGCTGGAAGAGCTGGCCGCGCGCGACTACGACCTGGTCATCATGGACGGCCGCATGCCGCGCATGGATGGCGTGACCGCGTTGCAGCGCCTGCGCGCCGGCCTGGACGGCGTGCGCGACGCCGGGCTGCCGGTGATCGCGCTGACCGCCAACGCCACCGCCGAGGACCGGCAGCGCTTCCTGGATGCCGGCGCCAGCGGCTTCCTGGCCAAACCGATCGATGAACTCGATCTGCACACCGAGATCGCGCACCATCTGGACGCCCTGCTGGCGCGCGGCAAACAGCTGGTGGGCGAACAGCGCGCGATGGCGACCGGCGCGCCAGCGCTGGCCGATCTGGACGCCATGTTCGAAGTCGCCCAGCTGCCACCGGCGCCCGCCCCGCAGCCGGACGGCGGCGACAAGCTGTATCGCGCCATGCGCTCTACCTTCCTGGTCGAGGGACCGCGGCTGCTGGCGGTGGCGCGGCAAGGACTGGAACAAGGCGACGCCCCGGCCGTCGCGCTGGCCGCGCACCGCCTGATGGGCGGCGCCGCCTACCTGGGCGCCGATGCGCTGCACGCGCGCTGCGCCCAGATCGAGAAATTGGCCGATGCCGGCGACCTGAGCGTCATGCTGACGCAACTGGAAAAACTGAACCAGGAGCTGGCGCGCACGCTGGCCGAAATGACGCCACAATAAAAACTATCGAAATAATAGAAACAATAAAATTTACCAATGAACGGCCAGGCATTAATCTGATCACCAGTTCCACAGATTAAGAGAGCAAGATCATGAACCTCAAAGCCCGCCTCCACTCCCTGCCGCTGCCAGTCAGCACCATCGCCCTGCTGGCCGCCTTCGTACTGGGCAACCTTGAGTACCAATCCATCGGCTGGGCGCTGTTTGGCTTTGGCGTGCTGGCCTGGGTGAAACTGGACGCCCAACAGCTGCTGCGCGCCGACCGCTACGGCCTGTCGCCGGCGCTGGCCCTGCTGGCCTACCCGGCGCTGGCCGGTGACCAGGCCAACGTGGCCGTGACCTTCGCGCTGGCCCTGCATGCGCTGGTGGTGTTCCTGATTTTGATGAGCCGCCACCTGTCGGAAGACATAACGCAGGCATTTTCTCAGCAAAAAGACATAAGCCACCGGATTTAAAGTATTTTTCCCAGATATCCACACCAACTGTGGATAAGGGTGTTAATAACCGCCTCTTGACAGCCGAGAACGCCTTTAACGGCGGGCTGTATAACAAAATGCCTAATCCACAGGCAGATTTTTTACCTCATAAAATCAAGCACTTACGAATGTGGAAAAGTTGCCGCTCAGCGCTTTTTTCACGACTTGAAAATAATTTTTTTGTGCATAAGTGAGAAGCGAGACACCGTTGTGTCGCTGCGCTTGGAATCCTTTGACAAAAGTGCTCGCGAGGAATAGTGTCACTCTGGAGTCCGCCCTGTTCGACTTACCATGGGATGATGCATGAATCAGAACGACGACGATACCGATTGGATGATAGAAGACGAGGCGCCCAGCAATCAGGCGCGTCCGGGCAACACCAATGCGACGCCGGCGCCTCCTCCGTGGCGGGTGCTGATCGTCGATGATGATGTCGACGTGCACGTGGTGACCAAATTCTCACTCAGCAATGCATGCTTCCTGGGGCGCCGCCTCAGCTTCCTGCACGCCTATAGCGGCGAGGAGGCATTGAACGTGCTGCGCAACACGCCCGACATCGCGCTGGTGCTGCTGGACGTCATCATGGAAACCAGCGACGCCGGCCTGCTGGTGGCGCGCCAGATCCGCGACCAGCTGCACAACCAGCTGGTGCGCATCGTGCTGCGCACCGGCCAGCCGGGACAGGCGCTGGAACACAGCATCATTCTCGATTACGACATCAACGATTTCTGGTGCAAGACCGACCTGACCACGCGCAAGCTGTTCACCACCGTGATCTCGTCGCTGCGCGCCTATGCCGGGCTGGACGAAGCGCATCGCCACACTTTAGCCATCCAGGCCGAGCTGGACGACGCGCGCCGGCTGCTGTCGGCGGTCGACCAGCACGCGGTGATCGCCACGCTGGACCCGCAAGGCCGTTTCAGCGCGGTCAACGACAAGTTCTGCAAGGTATTCCAGTATCGGCGGGAAGAATTACTGGGGGCCGATCCGCGTCTGCTGCATGCCCCGCCCTACCCGCAGGATCAGCTGGCGGACGCGCTACAAGCGCTGAAAGATGGCGAAGCCTGGACCGACGTCATCAGCACTTGGCGACGCGATGGCCAGGAAGTCCGGCTGCGCGTTACCGTCACCAATGATGACGGCGGCGCCATCATCATTGGCAGCGTGCTGCAGGCGTTGAAAAAACCGCTTTAAGACTCGCTTAAGTAACGGATCCATAAGCGTTTTTCGGGATATCCACAATTGCTGTGGATATCTATGTGGATATACCCCCATTGACAACGAATACAGCCTGTAACGGCGCGGTTTTCTACAAACTGCCCATCCAACAGGCAAAAACAAAAGCCTTATAAATCAAATACTTAAATTTTCACTGATTGTAACAAGAAAACTTTTCAAAATAATTCTTGCCAACATGATTTGTGTATAACTAAACGACGTGGCCGCATATCAATGGGCAGTCTTGCGGCGTTGCTCCGGATGCAGCAGCACCCGTTCGATCACTCTGGGGTCGACGTTATGCGATTTCATGTATTCAATCGCGCAGACGGTGTTGAAACTGGTCTGCACCAGTAGGCCGCGCTCCACCACCGCGCTGCATGCGTCATCCTGACGTGGGTGGAACATCGAAACCGGCGGAGCCGATTCCAGACTCTGGACTAGGGTAACGTTCATCATCATCCTTGGTGAAAGTTGGGGCTGCCGCCCGATCGGTGATGCGCTCAGGGAGTATGGTCGACGATGCGAATAAGTCAATGGCAGCCTCCTATCATTCCGCAATTAAATTCCCGCCGTTCTATAATGTGGCATGACCGCCGAACGCCCCCATCCCAGCTCGCTGTTTGACCTGTTTCTGTCCTTTACCATCCTGGCTTTGCAAGGCTTTGGCGGCGTGCTGGCCGTGGTCCAGCGCGAGATGGTCGAACGCAAAAAATGGCTAACGCCGGAAGAATTCGTCGAAGACTGGGCGGTGGCGCAGATCATGCCCGGCCCCAACGTGGTCAACATCTCGCTGATGATCGGCGACCGCTACTTTGGCCTGCCGGGCGCGCTGGCCGCGCTGGCCGGGCTGATCTGTGTGCCGCTGCTGCTGGTGCTGGGACTGGCCGTGCTGTATGCGCAGTACGGCAGCCATCCGGGCGTGGCCGGCGCGCTGCGCGGCATGGCCGCTGTCACGGCCGGACTGATCACCGCCAGCGGGCTCAAGCTTGCCACCGCGCTGCGCAAGCATCCGCTGCCGCGCTGGCAGACCGGGCTGATCGTCCTGCTGTGCATCGGCTGCGCGCTGATCCTGCGCGTGCCGCTGGCTTATACGCTGCTGGGCGTGGGCGGCCTGGGTTTTATCCTCACCTACCGCAAGCTTAACCATGAATGACGCGCCGATCCACATCGTCCTGAGCCTGGCCGATTGGCTCAGCCTGTTCGGGCATTACATGCTGTTGTCGCTGATGTCGATTGGCGGCGCGATCTCAACCTCGACCGAGATGCACCGCTACCTGGTGGTCGAGCATGGCTGGCTGACGCAATCTCAGTTCAACAACGCGATGGCGATCGCACAAGCGGCGCCGGGACCGAACGTGCTGTTCGTGGCGCTGATGGGCTGGCAGGTGGGATTAAACGCCGGCAGCTACGGCCTGGCGCTGGCCGGTGTCGCGGTGACCATGCTGGGCATCCTGATTCCCAGCACCACGCTGACCTACACCGCCGCGCGCTGGGCCTTCCGCAACCGCGAGCTGGTCGGCGTGCGCGCCTTCAAGCAAGGCATGGCGCCGGTGGTGGTCGGGCTGATGATTTCGGTCGGCGTCATCCTCGCCCTGGCCGATGGCAATCCGGCCAAGGACTGGCCGCTGTGGCTGATCGCCATCGCCGCCTGCCTGCTGCTGTGGCGCACCCGCCTCCACCTGCTGTGGATCCTCGCCGCCGGCGCCGTCATCGGCTGGTTCCTGCCTAACTGATCTTAAAGTCACATGCCTGCGTTGTATTCATTTCGCTGACCAATTTAGTAGCGCATCGGCTTCCAATAAAGGCGGTCGAACACAGCCTCAATCGTCTCACCACCCGGAGGCGCAGCGTTCCACTGACGTGTGATGTTCTGTTCCCATAACGCGGGATACATGGCGCGTGCCTCCTCCTGCGTCAACCCTTCAAATACGCCCACATTTCGCTCGGCAAACGCCTCCAGCGTTCGTACCTGCAGCCCCCAAGCATTAGCCAACACCTCGGCAGTCTGCATTGCACGGAGTTTGGGTGAGGAGACGATAACATTCGCCTGGCAGCACAAGGTGTCGGCCAATACCGCAGCCTGCTCGAAACCATGTGCATCAAGCGGCGGGTCAAGCATGCCGAGATAGCGCTCTTCAATGTTCAAGTGCGTGCGGCCGTGGCGGACGACCAATAGCTCAGTTTTTGTGGGGACCATCGTTGCGCTGGCTAAAATTCACAATTTCACTGTGACTCATTCACGCGTGACGGTCAAGTTTTTACAATTTAAAAACTTTAACCGCGTATTACTTTGAGAGGACGTCACAGTGAACCCTTCCCGCATCCTTGGCCATACCGTGGCCGCGTTCAGCCTGGTCATATTGGCACAGGTCGCGCACGCCGCGCCCGCAACCAGCAATGTCGCCAGCACAGCGAATGTCAGCTACCACACCGTCGCAGTCGATGGCGTGAATATCTTCTACCGCGAGGCCGGGCCGAAGAAGGCCCCGACGCTACTGCTGCTGCATGGCTTCCCGACCTCGTCGCAAATGTTCCGCAACCTGATTCCGCTGCTGGCGGACCGCTATCACGTCATCGCGCCCGACTACCCAGGCTACGGTCAGAGCGATATGCCGCCGATAGATAAATTCACCTACAGCTTCGACAATCTGGCCGGACTGATCGATAAGTTCACCCAGACCGTCGGCCTGTCGCGCTATGCGCTGTATGTTCAGGATTATGGCGCGCCAATCGGCTACCGTCTCGCCGCTGCCCATCCCGAGCGCGTCACCGCGATCGTGGTCCAGAACGGCAACGCCTACAACGAAGGCCTCGACAACGAGTTCTGGGCGCCGGTCAAAGCCTACTGGGCCGACAAGACGGTGGCCAACGCGGCCAAGCTGCGTCCGCTACTGGAAATCGGCGGCACCAAGTGGCAGTACACCGAAGGCGTGCGTGACGTGAGCCGTATCAGCCCGGACGCCTGGACCGTGGATCAGGCCTACCTGGATCGTCCCGGCAACAAAGACATCCAGATCGAAATGTTCTACAGCTATGGCACCAACCCCGGCCATTATCCGGAATGGCAGGCGTACTTCCGCAAATATCAGCCGCCGATGTTGATCGCCTGGGGCAAGAACGATAAGATCTTCCCGGCGGCCGGCGCCCATCCTTATCTGCGCGATCTGCCGAAGGCGGAACTGCACCTGCTCGATACCGGCCATTTCGCCTTGGAAGAAGACAGCGCCGCAATTGGCGGCCTGATGCGCAATTTCCTGGGCCGCACCCTCAAGCCGGAATAATCAAGGAGCCAATATGACAGCAAGCACCGAAACCCGTCCACCGCTGCCGCCGTTTAACCACGAGTCCGCGATCGAGAAAGTACGCCTCGCCGAGGATGGCTGGAATACGCGCAACGCCGAAAAAGTCAGCCTCGCGTACACACCGGACAGCCGTTGGCGCAACCGCACCGAGTTCGCGACCGGCCGTGCAGAGATCGTACAGCTGCTAAAGCGTAAATGGTCCAAGGAACTCGATTATCGGCTGATCAAAGAGTTGTGGGCATTCGGCGGTAACCGCATCGCGGTCCGCTATGCCTACGAGTGGCACGATGACTCGGGCAACTGGTTTCGCTCGTATGGCAACGAGAACTGGGAGTTCGATGAACAGGGATTGATGCAGCGGCGTTTTGCCTGCATCAACGATTTGCCGATCGCCGAGGCGGATCGAAAATTCCACTGGCCATTGGGCCGTCGTCCGGATGATCATCCCGGCCTGACTGAACTGGGCCTTTGAACCGCGCCGGACGGGGATAGCCATATCGAGGTATTGAGCTTATGTGGTGGCTGCTGTAGCCTGTTGTTATTTAGTTACGACAGGCTATCAGATTTGCCTCCACCCGCATGAGCGCTTACCAGCCGTTACCGATCACTATCCTGACAGTGGATGACCATCCTCTGTTTCAACAGGGCATCGCCAGCGTCATCGCCAACGAAGCGGATCTTTACCTGGTCGGCCAGGCCGCCAACGGTGCGGAGGCGATCGCGATGTACCGCGAAACGCGCCCTGCCATCACCCTGATCGATCTGCAAATGCCCGACATGAGCGGGATCGACGTCATCGTTGCCATCCGCGCCGAATTCCCCGCCGCGCGTATCGTGGTGCTGACCACGCTGGAGGGCGATGTCAACGCCGCGCGCGCCATCAAGGCCGGCGCGGTGGGCTATCTGTTCAAGAGCGCGGTGCGCAAGACGCTGGTGGAGACCATGCGCAACGTCCACGCCGGTGGGCGCTGCATTCCGCCATCGTTGGTGCATGCCTTGTTGGCTACACGCAGCGGCAATGCGATCACCGGGCGCGAGGTCGATGTGCTCAAGCTGGTCGCGCGCGGCAACTCAAATCCCTTGATCGCCGAGGCATTGAGCATCTCGCCCGAAACCGTCAAAGGCTACGTCAGCAGCATCCTGCTGAAGCTGCAAGCGCGCGACCGGGCACACGCGGTGATGATCGCGTTGGAGCGCGGCATTCTCAGTCTCTGACTCCACAACCATCGGCGCGTTGCCAGTGAGCGCCGCCAGAGCGGAAGCAATCAGCTCGCCCCGGCCACGATGTTCACGCCAATGCGGTCTGCAAGATCGAGCACCGCGTCGTAAGCATTAACGTCATCCAACAGGTTGCGCGAACTACCGTGCGGTTGCAGTGAGCGCGCTGGGATGCGATCTCCAAAAAGAACGACAGCGCGCGCCGAGTCGTCCTGCCGGGAAATCCAGGCAAGTCCTTGCGCCTGCGGACAGTGCCGGTAAATGGCTGCGGCCCACTTGCGCGTAGCCGGATACTGGTCCTTCTCCGTGTCGATCAGTTGCTTGCGCGTCACGCCCAACTTGCGCAGCGGCACACTTGCGAGATCGACGAGTTGAAGTTCCTGATCCACCCGCAAGGTGGAGTGCACTTGTCCAACCAGCCTACCTTTGTCGAAGCTCTTGAAACCAGCGGTATGCGGAACGTCGTGAAAGACCGTCTCCATCAACGCGCAGTCCATCGTGTTGCCACCATATAACGTGGGTATCGGTCTGCCACGCTCGTCCTGGATCGGACTGAAACGCGCGTTACCATCAATGCCCGGGTTGAACTGGTCTGCCTGATATTTGCTCAGATGCACACGATGCAGCAAGTCGCCCTTCGCGAGCGAGGTGAGCGTAACATGCGGCGCATGCGGTGGCGACGGCGTGTAGGAAGACGACTCGTCGTCGGGCAGCGGCAGCGCTGTCGCCCCCGACTTGGCGCCTCGTTTAGCCATGGCCGATCTCCTGAACCTCATCCATGGCCGCTTGGATCACCAACTTGGGTGCCGATGCCAACAGGTCCTGCGGCCGCTTTCCCCTTAAGAAGCTGTTGTCAGAGCGGAACCAGTAGGCCATGCCCCAGCCATCTTTGCGCTCGCCAAAGACGTCGATGATCTGGGCCAGAGCCTTCATCGGCCGGAAGCTGGCTTCGCGGTCCAGACCATAGCCTGGGAAGTAATCCACCCCGCCGTGATTGATGGCAAAAATCTGTCCCTGCTTCTTCCATTTATTCGGCTGAGCACTGGGATTGCGCAGACTCAAGTCGGCCAATTGTGCAACCTCTGCCGAGGTCAACCAGTCACCGCTTTCCAGCACGTCCTTTCGTGCTCGCACCAACATGGCGGCCTCCTTGAGCAAACGGGGAGACGGCGGCGTCCGCGGCACCAGCACCTCGGCCAAGCGCTCCAACGATTCCCGGTCCTGGTGCGACTGCAAAACCTCAAACATGCTGGCTGCAACGTTGGTGAGATTCTCCGCCAGCGTTCGGAAAACGTTCGGCTGGATGTGATCGAACGCGACCACCAGCACTTGGCCTGCTTGCGATTTTCCTAACCGAGCCTGCACCTCTTTCGGCGTACCGACCAAGGTCGAGACACTCGGATGGTCTGCAACGACGTTCATGGCTGCACTCCTCAGTGGGTTATATAAGGTATTTTAATACATCATACCCTCAATAACCTTTAAACCACGCAATCATCCATCCCCCCGTTCAGGGGGAGAGAGCGCCATCATCTTCGCAGCGGGCTGCGATGACGAGATAAATATCGGGCAAACTTGCTTCCATGGATACGGTCTTCCTGGAGAAGCTAAGTTATGGATCAGATACATCTCATGCAAGTCTTTGTTGCCGTGGGCGAGCAAGAAAGTTTTGTCGGCGCCTCGCGGCGACTGGACTTGTCACCGGCGTCGGTGACGCGTGCCATTGGCGGGCTGGAGGCGTTGTTGGGCGTCCGGCTGCTGCGCCGTACCACGCGCAATGTCCGGCTCACCGAGGTTGGGCGCCGCTACCTCAGCGATAGCCGCGAGATCCTGGCCAGCATTGCCGAAGCCAACGAGGTCGCCGCCGGCGGCAATGTCGCGCCCAAGGGCGAACTTTCGGTCACCGCGCCGGCTGGCTACGGACGGTTGTTCATCATGCCCTGCATCGTCGAGTTCCTGAAGCGCTATCCCGAGGTCGAAGTCTCGGGTCACTTTCTGGACCGGGTCGTCAACCTGGTGGACGAAGGCATCGATGTGGCGGTACGAATCGGGCATCTGCCGGACTCCAGCGCCAAGGGGCTGCGCGTCGGACAAGTGCGACGGGTGCTGTGCGCCTCGCCGGAATATCTGGCCCGGCACGGCGTGCCGCAGTCTCCCAGCGATTTGCAACGGCATACGATCGTCGCGACCGCCGGCGTGGAGTGGAAGTTCGGCACCGCCGGGAATCGGACCGCGGTGCGGATAAAACCACGCCTGACCGTCACCAGCAATGATGAAGCGATGGAAGCGGTGCTGGCCGGACTGGGGATATGCCGGCTGATGTGCTATCAGGTCGACGCCGCGCTGGCTGCCGGGCGTCTGAAAATCATCCTGGCCGAGCATGAGGAAGCGCCGTTGCCGGTCCACATACTGCACCGGGAAAGTCAGTTCGGATCCCCCAAGGTGCGCCACTTCATCGACTTGCTGGCCGCGTCGCTGCGCACCCACCCACATATGAGAGGATGATATGAACACTGTTAGCTTGACGTCTAAAGAATCAAAACTGTCGGTCGTGCTGGTGCATGGCGCTTTTGTCGATGGCTCCGGCTGGCAGGCGGTGCATAGGATGCTGTCAGCGCGAGGTTACGAGGTCCTGGTGGTGCAGAACCCGACCATCACACTGGAAGGCGACGTCGCCGCTACCGAGCGCGTGATTGGCCTGGCCCGGCATCCGGTCATTTTGGTCGGCCATAGCTACGGCGGTGCCGTCGTCACCGAAGCCGGCGACCATCCCAAGGTCATCGCGGTAGTGTATCTCGCCGCTTTCGTCCCCGACGTCGGCGAGTCGGTGGCGGCGCTCAACGCGCAGCCGGCCGAACCGGGCGAGGCCAAGGCGCCGGTGCTACCGCCACAGGATGGCTTCCTGATGGTCGATCCGGCGCAATTTCCAGCGGCGTTTGGCGCGGATGTCCGGCTGGAACAGACGCGCTTCATGGCGGCGTCGCAAGTGCCGTGGGGACTGGGGGCGGTGACCGGGACGGTGACGCGTGCCGCGTGGCGCAACAAGCCGACCCATTATCTGGTCGCGCTAGACGATCTGATGATACCTCCCAGTGCGCAGCGCCGCATGGCCAGCCGGGCCGGCGCACGGACGATAGAAATCGCGAGCAGTCATGCGGTGATGCTGGCGCGGCCAGATGAGGTAGCCAGCTTTATCGAGACCGCAACCAGTCCGGCGGAATGACATGAGCAGCTCCGGGCATTTCGCCCCGGAGGACAAGCTGGACGACCTCTGACACCATTTACCAAATAAAGGAGAATCACCATGCAAAATACTTCAAACGCAAAAGCCAGCGTGCTGGCAACCGGTGGCGGCGCGCGGCTGCTGGACCCGGCCGACACGCTGGTGCTGCTACTCGATCACCAGTCCGGCCTGTTCCAGACCGTCAAGGATATCGCAGTCGCCGACCTGCGGCGCAATGTGGCGATGATCGCCAGGCTGTGCACTTTGCTGAAGATCCCCGTGATCACCACTGCGTCGGAACCGGCTGGCAGCAATGGTCCGCTGATGCCGGAAATTCACGAGCTGGCGCCGCATGCTGTGTACGCCCCACGCAAAGGCGAAGTGAACGCCTGGGACAACGAGGACTTTGTCGCGCAAGTCCGCTCGACCGGTCGCAAAACGTTGGTGATGGCCGGGGTCTGGACCAGTGTGTGCGTGATGTTCCCCGCGCTCGACGCCATCGCGGCGGGCTACGATGTGTATGCCGTCATCGATGCCTCCGGCGATCCCAGCGAAATGGCGTCCCGCGTCTCGCTGGCGCGGTTCGTACAGGGCGGCGTCAAGCCCACCACCACCAACGCGTTATTATCGGAACTCCACCGTACCTGGGCGCGTCCGGAAGCCGCCGATCTGGCGCAGCTGTACGCGCTGGTCGCGCCAAATTATGCGGCCGTGATGGAAAGCTATGCGCGCGCGCAGCAGGCCGCCAGAGACGCAACTTAGGAGCTTGTAATGGCATATGGATTCATGGATATTGCGCGCACGCCCAGTGTGCAGGCCGCACAGGCGGAGATGGGGGCCGATCACCTGTGGACAGATTTCAGCGGGCATCGGGAATTCAATCGCTTCAGCGATCAGGAGGAAGCGTTCATTGCGGAGCAAGATACCTTGTATCTGGCATCGGTGTCGGAAACCGGTTGGCCGTACGTCCAGCATCGCGGCGGGCCGCCCGGTTTTCTGAAAATGCTCGACGACCAAACCCTGGCCTTTGCCGATTATCGCGGCAACCGGCAGTACATCAGCACCGGCAATTTCAAGGCCAGTGATCGCGCGTGCATGATTCTGGTCGACTATCCGCGCCGCGCTCGCCTGAAAATTTACGCGCACGTGGAAACCCTGGCGCTGGATGCTGACCCGCACCTCACCAACCGCGTGTTGGATCGGGCTTATGGGGGGAAACCGGAGCGGATATTCAAGTTGCGGCTACAGGCATTCGATTGGAACTGCCCGCAGCACATTACCCGACGCTTCACTGAAGCCCAGATAGCCACCGTGGCGCAACCGCTACGCGAGCGCATTGAGCAGTTGGAGCGCGAGAATGCCTCGTTGCGGGAAAAACTCAAGCTTTAAATCTTGGGGTCAGCGGCGAAGCACACGTCTGGCTTGCACGATGCAGTAGCTTCCTAAAACCAGAGTCAGTCCGGCGAAGAGCGCGAAGAAGCCGTCATGCCATTTCAGGCTTTCGCGCACGATGGCTACCTTCTCGGGCGCTGTCGGATCGTAGAATATGCGGATGCTTGCGCCCGGAGGCAACTTGGCGAGTCTGACGGTAACTTGGGCCTTGTCTCGGCGACACCCCACATCCGAAATAATCGAGGTGCTTTGATTACGACTTTTGTAGATGTTGCCATTGACGATGTAGGTATAGCTGACCCGGCCGCACCAGTCATGGCTTCTACCCGTTCGCTCATACATATCGGTAGCCGTTACCTGCGCCATGCCGCTGATCCAGCGGTAGGCTCGTAGTTTGGGAACGCTATCGAATGCCGCCATCCCCAAGAGGAAGAAGCCAAACAGCACGATAAGCCAGCCACCCAACTGGTTTTCGTGTGGCGACTTCTTGATATCTTCAAGCAGCTTTTCTTTCCAATGAAATCTCAACGTCTAGCCTCGTAAATGCATTCTGCATTACAATAAACTAGCATTGTTTATTTTGCAAATCATCACCAGCTGCGGCAACTCCATCTGGCACTCTTTTCGGCAAAACCCAGGAATGTTGGGTCTTCCGATGCAGCGGCCAAATCGACTGGCCGGCGGAAGCGTGAATCAAGTGCCAGAATATTTTATGAACTCACGTCTACTCTACCTCGTCGCACTATTGCTAGTAGAGGCATCCACGGCTTTCGCCGGAGATTCAAGCTGCTTGAAGTATGAGCCTGAGACGGTAACGATCATTGGAAAGTTACACAGGGAGACGTTTCCTGGTCCTCCCAACTTTGAAAGTGTGGCAAATGGTGATGAAGCCGAAACAGGTTTCTACTTATCACTGGAGTCACCGATTTGTACGGTGGGCGATGGCGGTGCGGATCAAGTGCCATTTGACTCTGTACGTGAAATTCAGCTGGTACTTAACGAAAAACAGTACGCGATACTTCGACCAAAGCTCGGGAGTATAGTTACGCTGCAAGGGAACATATTCTCAGCCTTTACTGGACATCACCATGCCGACGTTTTGATGCGAGTGTCTAACTAGCATAGGCAATAATGGAGTCAAAGCCGGACCTTCATGTTCCTTATGGAGCACTCGACGATGAAGTTTCCTTAGGAGCGTACTCCAGCTCGATCAAGGCATCGTCGCTGAAATCGCCCGGACCAATCGGGGCCGAATAGGTCGTGCTGTCGAAGGAGAACTCGCCCCGCCCTGCTCCATCTCGTATCGTCACCCTAGCCAGTTGGCCATACGCAGGCATACCCAGACGGAAATTTCTTTTGGAGCACAAGTCGCTCGACCGAAACAGTGCCTTGAGCATTAATTTTGTCACCATCGATATCTCTTCCTGCGCGACAGCCTGCCACACGAAACACTCAAGTCGCAGGTCTCCTAGACGACGCACGTTCTCCGGGAGACCCGGCGTGCGAATGTCGGGATAATACGTGAACAGTCCGTTCCTCTTATTCAGAACAAAGGTTGC
Source organism: Duganella guangzhouensis (assembly GCF_009674535.1). GTDB lineage: Bacteria > Pseudomonadota > Gammaproteobacteria > Burkholderiales > Burkholderiaceae_D > Rugamonas > Rugamonas guangzhouensis. The sequence goes on along the minus strand of NZ_WKJK01000005.1, from coordinate 223,803 downwards.
ATCTGCGTCATAAGCCGCCTGGCTGCGTGGAATATCGAACCGACCGTCAGCATCAACGGTTATCGGAATCGATACATCATCGCTCGCCAAGCGGAGCAACAGCCCATCGGCATAACTGGCTGCTGGGCCGGCCTCCAGTTTGTTGGCGACGGTACCCGGTTTGAGCACAGTAGCCTTGTGCGCGAAGCGAAAACGTAGCACTGCGTTGGGTGCTAATTGCCGATGTTCCTCAAAAGCGTCGAGGCCTCGGAACACGCTGCGATAAGTGCGCATTGCCGGGTCTCTGGTACCGATAACGTTGACGACTTCGGTTTCGCCAGAAATTGGCGATGGTTGTTCCACGGGTAACGCTGCATGGGCAGCCACTACGATGCTTGATAGAACGAGCCCGGGGAGTAAGTAGGCAAGGCTCTTGAGGTCCACATGAACGCTGTCGGGAAGAACCGGTTTGGGGTCTATCTACCCCGTGTGACAAATCGTGAATTTTGCACGCAAGCAAGATGCTATCCTGACCACTTAGGCTGCATGCGGCCAATAGCAGACGCATCTCAAGCGGAGCAATGATAATACTGGCATGGGAATCTCTCTCATCGAAATAAAGGATTAATGTGCGACCAATTCAAATATATTTGGACAGTAGCGATTTTTCTGACGTTGTGAACGTCAATAAAAAATCTAAAGATTATTCCAATACAATTCGATATCTTATTGAAAAACGAGATTTAGGACTAATTCAAATTAGATTTAGCGAAGCACATGTTGTTGAAGCCTCCCCAAAATCACAAGATGCTATTAATTTTGCGCTTGATAGATTAAAAACCATTAATCTTATTTGCGGAAATAATTCTTTAATTCACCCCATAGATCTAATCGAATTCGAGGTATCCTCATCAAACACTTTAGATCTTAAGAAAGATTATATGAGAATTTTCCGCAACGACGGCAGTTGGTTGCCGGCGTTATTCGATCTATCTGAAATTGTTCCGGATGTTGAGGATTCGGTACGCAAGGATGTTGAAAAAATGGGGCGGGAGGCAAAACGAAAATATTTAAAAGATGGAAAGCCCACAGCTCTTTGGTATGGCGAGATGCGTGCTGCAAATAGCGCGAGTGGCAACATTGTGGCAAACAATCTGCCCCTGACGTTAGAAGCTGTTCGGATTGTTAAGAAATACTTCATGGGCGAATCATCCCGAAATGACGCTGTGAGAGCGCTGCACAATTCGGTAAATAATTTGGAAGTTTTTGGCAAATGGTACGAAAAAGATTGGGAAAGTGCTTTTGCTATTTCGAGTAATCTTCGATTCTTAGGGAAGGAATTTGAAGCTGCACTTTCTAGCGCGCGACAGGAATTTGATTTATTTAAAAAACAACAGAATGAAATTGGAATAAATAATAAAACCCTTCTTGAAATGTCTCATCGGGCATTTCAAGAAGTTCTAGCGGAAAGCAGTAACAAATTAGCAAATAGCATGGCTCTGCAAATCGGCTCAACACCCAAGCCGATGAATGATCCCTGGAAAGCCACACCAGGCCTAACTTGCTCGGTTACGTTGGCAATGCATATAGCACGTAGATCAGTTGCAACAAAAATGCCGAGGCGTCCGATGGCAAGCGATTTCCCCGATTGTTATCATGCAATTTATTTGCCTTACGTTGATGTTTTTCGGGCAGATAGCTTTATAGCTGGAATGCTTGAAGAATGCAAATTGCCATTTTCAACTCTAATTGCAGATAACTTCTTGCAACTTCCCGAGAAAATTGAGAAGTTATTAAAAGAACGTTATGGGCAGTAGTCCCGTGACGGCCCAGCGGCAGATTATTGCGCCTGATGGGGCCAGCTTGACGGAGGCCTGGGGGCGGCCCCAGCACCACTAGCTAACTGAGAAATACTTTTCATATTAGAGGACTGCGAATGGAGGAATATTGCCCCCCAAGCTTATGAGATTTTGGCGTATTTCAGATGAGCAGGATGCTATGCTCTTCCACATCGGCGAGTTCTGCCAATACCGGCCGGTCATTGATTCAGTATCCCAAGGCCGCATCTGATGTAGCAATAGCACAGCTTCTGAAGAGTTCGGCTTAGTGCCAATCGCATCGATTACGGTCATATCGCCAACCTCCGCGATAGCCGTGGTCAGGGCCAATAACATCAGACAAAAGAACGTTAAAACTAGCGGTTTAAAAAATTACCTTTTATAGCCAAACTACATGAACGATCCTACTGAAAAAGAAACTAGATTTCTACGGCACTGCGATTCGCTCGGGAGCTTTGGTTAAACAAAGACCCGATACAAGCGGAAAGACTTTCCGCGTTGTCGTGATTTATGTAGATCATCCACCGGAAGGTGCTTACAACTCTTATCCAAAACAAAGACCCGGACGTCTGATATTCAGATTATCCTGCGTTGGGGCGGCGTCAGCAAGATATTGCTAAGGATTTGAGCAAGGTGAGAAGATAATTTAGTCCGGAACAAGGAATTCAAAAGTGCCAATAAAGAAAAACACAGTTCGCGCATCTCATGTCGAAAAAGCCGCAGAGTTCTGGAAGCAACACCCAGGATACAACGGGTTTCGAGACAGCACTCGATATGATGTTATCATTAACGGTGAACCATATCCTCCCAAAGCAATAGTCTCAATTTCTCGTGAATTCGCAAAATTGGGTGGCATGCTTCCATCGGATTTTGCAGGGGCAAAAGATGGCAAATGGCACGGTATGTTACAGAATCTTGGATTTCGTATCGTGCCGAAAGGGGTAATCGTGACGGAATTTAAAGAGCTTGGGGAGTCTGCGTCGATTGACACAGACATTGAGAAGGTAGAAGAAGAATATAGTAAAAACCCGACCATGCGAGCAACATTAATTATGGCTCGACTCGGTCAGGGGAAATATCGTAAAGAACTTTTAGAACTGTGGAACAATCAATGCGCGCTGACCGGATGTGCTGTGCTGCCCGTTCTCAGAGCATCACATGCAAAACCATGGCGAGAATCCGATGATGACGAGCGCCTGGATCCGAATAACGGCCTGCCTCTCGTTGCGAATTTGGATGCGCTGTTCGATTCTGGATTAATTGGATTTGATGAACATGGGGACATGCATATCTCGAAGAATCTACAGGACAATGAACTGCTGAATGGTGTTCCACGAACCCTTCGTAAGCCGCCAACGCTTGAGCAAGCATACTATTTGACAGAGCATCTGAATTCTGTTTTTCAAGAAAATGAATTTGACTTCTGATTATAGTGATTGAAGTCCAGACTTCCGCAATGGGGCGGATTTCGCCGGTCAGTAATCGGACGCTGTGTGTCTGGCCAAGTACGAGCTAGTGTAAGTGAGTCCAATCATTCCCTGTCCAAAGCTCAGGCTATCTTGCCCATGCCTTCTTGCTTAAACATCAACGCGAGGCTGCGTGATTGACACGAGCGAATTCACCCTGCTGATTCTCGTGCGAGCTCGGCCCATACCTGGCTCTGCGTCACTTCCGCCGGGAGCGGAATACGATTGCTATAGAGATAGGCCAGCTTTTGCCGCGCCGCGCTGTGCCCTTGTTGAGCAGCAAGCAGGAACCAGTGCGCGGCACGTCCAATGTCTTTTTGCACTCCGTGGCCCAACCAGTACATACTGCCCAAATTAAACTGGGCATCGGCGTCGCCGCCTTCGGCACCTTTGCTAAACCAGACAGCGGCCTGAGTACGATCAAGCGCGACACCGTATCCTTGGTCATACAGTGCCCCAAGGTTGTTCGCAGCCTTCGGCAAACCTTGACTTGCCGCCTTTCGGTACCAGTAGGCTGCCTCAACATAATCGGTAGCGCGGTGTTTGCCGCTGCTATATTCCAAGCCAAGTTCAAACTGGGCTGCAGCGTGGCCGTGGTTTGCAGCCTTCTGATACCACCGTTCAGCTTCTTGCCAATTTTCATTTATCAATTGCCCTCTTGCGTAAGCTACCGCCATTTGGTACGCGGACTCGGCGTCGTTGGCAGCGGCGCGTGCTCGCAAATCAGCTAATGGATCCTGTTGCAGACGCTGTGCATGGGCTTGCTCATTTGCTTGCATCTGCATCGCCTCCAATCGCTCTTCAGCGATTGGATCACCATGTTGTTTCGCTTGAGTTAGCAATATTTTTGCGGTATCAAGGTCCTGAAATGCTCCGGCCTTCGCAGCAGACAGCAGAATGCCCATATCACGCTGCGCAGGCACAAAATTCTGGGCAACCGCCTTGCGATAACACTCCAGCGCAGCGCTAATATCGAACGCAACCCCATTACCATTCTCATAAAGGCCAGCAAGATGACGCTGCGCCGGCGCGTAACCCTGCTGTGCTGATTTCCGATACCAGACCGCCGCCTGTTGGAAATCACGAGGCGTTCCCTCTCCGTTGGCGTACATCATGCCGAGGTTATCTTGCGCCACCTCATCGCCCTCCCATGCGCGCGAGGAAAACCCACGTAATGCCAGCTCATAATGGCCTTTTTTGTATTCGACATTAGGATCCCCTTGCCAATCAGCGGCACGCGCGCTAGCCAGCAGACCAATCAGGCAGGTCCAAGCTAACAAGGAAGTGATGCATCTGAACATGGCAAGCTCCAATTTACTCTCTACTTTACAGTAAATACCACTACCAATCTTTTCCAAGAAATCACTTTATTAATTTTTTAAAAACAATTTGTGCGACGGTAGAATTTTGAATATCATTCAAATGTTGCCTTTTTAATTTCAAAAATTGGTGACTTCTTTAATCTCAACCGGAAAGCGAACAATGGCTAAAATTATCAAACTGATTGCCGCCTTCATGGCTGTAGGCTTTGTTGTTTCTGCTACGCCTGTGATGGCATTCGACTGCTCTGCTGACAACCCTGCACCATGGGCACCTTGCAAACCAAAGTAACTCGCTACTGAATTTATAACGGCCTGTGGATTTGAACTGCTTCCAATAGTTGGACGGTTTGGTTTGCTAGCCAGCCAAGGGCTGAGTTCTATATTGCATGGAACTTGGCCCTTTAGTTTCCATCTAAATGCAGTCGTGATTTTAATGGAAGAGGTACTTCTTAATACCAAGCTGGAGTGGGGAATAATATCGTCAATAACGAACCTGCTCCGCTTAACAGTAGGCCAGGCTGGCGGGTAGCGTCACCATGACGGAGGTCCCATCACTAGGTGCGCTATGAATCTGCAGTTGGCCACCAATGCGGGCGGCGCGCTCCCGCATTCCGACCAAGCCCCAGTGGCGCTCGCGCCGACCGGTCTTTCGCACCGCATCATCGAGCCCCTTGCCTTGGTCGCGGATCAGCAAGGTGAAGCTGGCTGCGTCATACGATAGCTCGGCCACTACCGCGTTGCTGCCGGAATGGCGCATCGCATTCAATACCGCTTCCTTGGCGATGGCGTACAACTCATCCTGGGCCTCGGCTTTCAGCGCGCGTCGGGTGCCCTGCTCCCGCAGCGAGAACAGCACGCCATGGTGCGCGCCGGCTGCGCCGCACACCGCGCTCAGCGTCGGCGCCAGATCGCCGCTGCAGGCGCGATTCACGCGCAGGTCCATCAACTGGTCACGGCCCTCGTCGAGCACCGCATCGGCGGCGTCGAGCGCGGCATCGATTTGCTGCTGGACTAAATCATTTCGGGGCAACGCCGCCTTGATGCCTTGAAAACGAAAGATCAGCGCTTGCACGCTTTGCAGGAAGGTGTCGTGCAGTGTGCGCGCGATGCGTTCGCGCTCTTCCAGGCGTGCGTTGATGCGCTCGATCACGCTGGCGGTCATTTGCCTCATGCGCCGTAAATACAGCCAATACAAGCCGCCCGCTATCATTGCCGCGCACGCCAGTTTGAACCAGGTGGTTTGATAAAATTCCGGTTCGATACTGAAGGACAGGCTCGCGGGAGCAATGCTCGCCAGCCCATCCTCGTTGGAGGCCATCACTTCGAAGCGGTAGTCACCGGGACCGAGGTTGGTGTAGAACGCCTGGCGCAGCGCGCCTGCGTCACGCCATTCGTGGTCCTGTCCGATCAAGCGGGTGCGGAAACGCGCCCGCTCCGGGACTGAGAGCACGGCGGCGGTGAAGTCGATCCGCAGATTGTGGGTATGTTTGGGCAGGCCCAGGCCATTGACGGCGCGGTAGCGCTGGCTATCCGTGTTGAGCCAGGTAATCAGCGGCGTTGGCCGTACCGGGTTGCGGGGGATCTGACGCGGATCGATCACGCCCACACTGGCGGAGGTCGCGTACCACAAACGGCCATCGCCAGCCTCGATCAGCGTATCAAGCGGACGCACCTGGCTGGCCGCGCCCGCATGGCCATCGAGGTGGTCGAACCGCTCTGCGGCGACCCGCGACTGGCCGCCGCGCAGCACGGCAGCCAGGTTGGCGGCGTCGATTCGGAACAGGCCGTCGACGCCTTGCAGCCATAGCTCGCCGGCCGCCGTCTGCACGATGCCGGAGACGCCGACAAAGGGCCGGCCAGCACTGTCGCTCAGTGTGACGAAGCGTCCCTGGTGCAAGCGCGCCAGCCCTTGGTCGCCGCCGACCCACAGTGTGCCACGGCGGCTGAACATGGTCAGCACGTTGCCGACCGCCAGGCCGTCGTCGGGACCAAACTGTTGGATACTGCCATTCTGCAGCATGGCGATGAGATTGCCGGGGTAGCCGAACCAGATCCGCCCATCAGCGTCGGCATGCAGCGCATTCGCGGTGCGCGTGGCCAACGCGGCATGGCCACCGCCGGCCTGCCAGGCACCGTCCTTGATGGTATAGACGCCGCGCCGCGCGATCGAAACCCACAGCCGTCCGTCGTCCGCCATCGCCACCGCCTGTGCCGGCTGTTGTATCAGCTCGGGTGGCAGCGGCCAGCGCTGTACCTTGTCACCGCGCCGGTTCCACACCGCGTGCACGTTGGCAAACCACAGGCTGCCGTCGGCGGCGAGCGTGCCGGCGGTGGCGGACTCCATACTGCTCGGAATGCGATGGCCGTCGGCGGCGATGGCGAAGGTCGGGGGCGAGATCGGGTCCAATGACGAATGGCTGCTAATCCAGACCTCGCCATCGGGGCCGGCCGTGATGCTGAAATCGGTGCTGCCAGTCGGCATGTCTTGCACCGACAAACGGCTCTCGCGTATCCGGTCCACGCCATTCTCGGTCATGAACCAGAGATTGCCTTCACGATCATCAAATGGTGCTCTGAAGACGCGCACGGCGCTGAAACCGAACGGCGCCAGCAGTTGCTTCTTCAGTTTGAAGTCGGGGGTGTAAACGCGCATGCCGTCCCCAAGGCCGATCCACCACGCGTTGCGGCGATCCCGATGGACGCTATAGGGCATGACGCCGGTTTCAGGCAAGCGCAGCGGCTTCGAGGTTTCGGAGACTGGGTCGAAGAGATTGAGCGTTTCTCCGAATTTGATCACGATCACCGTGCCATCGGGGCCCACCTGACTGGGCTGCATGCTGCCCGTCCCTTCAACTTTGCGGAAGCTATGCGTGCCGGGCACGCTGCGATACAGGCCGGCGAGTTGGGTGACCAGCAGGCTGCCATCGTGCAAGACATTGAAGTTGGGTTGATCGCCATCCGGCAAACCATCGGCAGGCGTTACCCGCCGCCACCGGGCACCGTCGAGCCAATGGATGCCGGATGCACTGGAAAACCAGCGCGTGCCATCGGCGGTCAAACCAAATTGCGTGATGCCGCTGGGCGGAACGCCCTCCGCTTCGCCGTAGTGCTGTACCGCGCCATGCCGGAATACGCTGATGCCGCCAAAGGTATAGCCCACCCACAATGTATCGCCGGACACGGCCAGCGCGCTGACATTGGACGACAGCAGCTTGTTGCCGCCAATAGTCTCGACGCGCTCGAACTGTACGCCATCAAATCGGAACAGGCCGTCGGCAGCGCCAAACCATAACATGCCGGTGCTGTCCTGCACCACTGCGCGGGGATTGGACGGTGCGCCGTCCCGCTTGGTCCATGCCTGGTGCGACAGGCTGGAGCGCCAGAACGGCAACGGATCGCTGGCCGATGCGACAGACCATACGGGACAGGCGATGGCGAGCAACGCCGCCATCCACCAGGCGCGACCTTGCCGCCCAGGCTGCGGAGTAACCGACAACCTATCCCAGGATGAACCCATGTTTAAAGTCTGCGATACCTAAAAGACAACAGCTTAAAGCAGGCAGACGATTAGCTCAATACCTCGATAGTCCTACCTCGTGGCGTGGCCGGATAGGCGCCGCACCGCCGCTTCACGTACGCTTCCGCATATAACTATTGATTGCCTTGCCGTTCAGTTCAGTCGCCCTTTCGTAGCTCATTCCCAGGCGCATGGCAACACGCAGCGATGAGTCATTCCCAGGAGCGACGAGTGCCCGAACCATCGACTCGCGTCGAACCTCAAACGCATAATTCAAAACTGCCGCCGCCGCTTCGTTCGCAATTCCTTTCCCCCAGAATGCTCTGTAGGTATTCCATCCCAGCTCCATTACTGTTGCGTCGGAGCGAAAGAAAGCGCCCACGCAGCCAACTAGCTGCCCGGTCTGCCTATCCTCTATTGACCACCAGCCAGCACCGTGCAGCATCCATAATCCAGCATGCGAGCTAAAGATACGCCAAGCGGTCTGGCGGTCTGCCGAACCTAAGTGAGCGGAACTTTCAGGATTCGACAAATGGTCTGCAAATAAATCGAAATCTTCAACCCGATATTCCCGAAGCGTAAGCCGTTCTGTGTGAAGGTGTGGCACGGAAATCGTGAGTGCGTGATTCATGAGAAGTGCATCCTTTATATTTAAAGCCATGGGAAATCAGGTAGGTCATCAAATGGTCATCGGTGAACCAATAGCTAGGCTAGCTCCTCAAGGTAAGCCCGCACTATGCGCTGTAGTTCCAGCATGGCCGCCTTCGGCTCGCTGACGCTGGCGTCGTAGCTGAGTGCGACGGCCGCTTTCATCAGGTGCTGCACCACGGTCGCGCGCAGCACGGCTTCTTGCTCCGGCAGCTGCGGTGCAATCGCGGTCAGAATCGAGGCCACGCCGCTGCGCATCCGTTCACGCACCCCGCTGCCGCCCACCGCTAGTACGGCCGGTGTCTCGGCCAGCACAACGAAGGCTGGATGTGTGGCGCGGAAGGTGACGAACAAGGTCGTCAGCCGCTCCGCCAACTGCGGCGTTCCCACCTGCTGCCGCAGTGCTTCGAATGCTGCTTCCAGCTCGGTCACGTACTGCTCCATCAGCGCGCCCGCGACCTTGTCCTTGGTCGGGAAGAACTGGTACAGCGAGCCGATTGATGACTTGGCGCGGGCCGCGATGGCCGTCATGGTGGTCGCGTCATAACCTTTTTCGGCAAATTCCGCGCTGGCGGCTTCCAGCAGCGCGGCAACCCGCGCGTGGCCACGGGCGCGGCTGGGGGCCTTAACCTCCCCAACATTCGGCGTTGACTTTTGTGAGTCCATCCTCATATAATATTTGTGAGTATTCCCTCATAATACAGGAAAACCACTATGACACTGAAACTTGATCCCCACACCACCGCCCTCGTCCTGATCGATCTGCAGGAGGGCATTCTCGGCTTTGGCCAAGCGCCGCGACCAGCTACACAGGTTGTCACCACCGCCGCCAAGGTGGCGCAACGCTTCCGCGCCGTGAACGCGCCGGTGGTAATGGTGCGCGTCGGCTGGAGCGCCGATTTTGCCGATGCGCTGAGCCAGCCGGTGGATGCGCCAATGTCGCTGTCCGGCGGCCTTCCGGCCAACTGGTGGGATTTCCCCGCCGAACTGGCCGTCGAAGAACGCGATATCAAAATCATCAAGCGCCAATGGAGCGCCTTCCACGGCACCGAGCTGGATCTGCAACTGCGCCGGCGCGGCATCAAGACCATCGTGCTGGGCGGGATTTCGACCAATATCGGCGTCGAATCGACCGCCCGCGCAGCATATGAACACGGCTACTCGCTAGTGCTGGCGGAGGATGCGATGAGCTGCTCGGCCGCCGAACACCACCAGGCATCGCTGGACTTCATTTTCCCGAGGCTGGGTCTGGTGCGTCAATCGGCCGACGTGCTGGCGGCATTGGCGGACTGATGTCCAACGCCGCCGGCACCCTGCTGCAACGCGTGCTGGACGGCCGCGCGCTGGGTCGCGCCCTGCTGGCATTGAGCGTGCCGCTGGCGCTGGCGGCAAGCTCCGGCAATACCGAATGGCTGAGCGCCGCCATCGTGCCGGTGGCGATGTTGATCGCGCTGGACCGCTCGCATCTGGCGCCACTCGGCGTGCTGATGCATGCGCTGGCCATTTGCGCCGGCTTTGTGCTGCTGACGCTGGCCAGCGCGCAGCCGCTATTGTTTGTGCTGACGATCGTGCTGCTGGGAATGGCATCCGTGCTGGTGACGGCCGGTGGCAATGGGCTGCGCTCGCTCGGCAACTTCACATTTATTCCTACGCTGTATCTGGCATGTGAAAGCGCGGCCGGCGTAGCGCCACAAGCGCTGCTTGGCCGCAGCCTGGCGATGCTGCCGATGCTGCTGATCGCGGCACTGCCGGTGCTACTTCTGGCCTGGGCCGAACAGATCCGAGCCGGTAATGGCACTCGGCTGGCACTGCGTCACCAGCACTCCGACGCCAGCGAACGCGGCGCCATGCTGGAACAAACCATGACCGTCGGCTGCGCGGTTGCCTGCGCCGCCGTGCTGGTCGAGTGGCGTCATGTCGATCATGGCCAATGGGTGATCTGGTCCGCCGTCAGCGTGGTGACGGGCAATGCGATCAGCGCCCGACAGAAATTCAGCGACCGTGTGCTGGGCGCCATCGGTGGCGTCTGCCTCGGCATACTTGCCGGCGTGCTACTGCCCGACCTGCTGCCGGTACGCCTGATGATTGCGCTGGCAACCATGCTGACACTGGTGTGCGTGCGCCCCTACCGTTTGGCCTTCGGCCTGCGTTGCGCCTGCGCCGCGATGGCGCTGGTGTTGACGGGCGGCCCGTGGCTACTAGGTGGCGAGCGATTGCTCAATGTGGCGCTGGGCAGCACCATCGGACTGGCGTGTGCCCTGGTGGCCGCACGCTGGACGGCGGCCCAATGCAAAACGGCGCGGTAAGCATACCGCGCCGTTTTTTTACCTACTTAGACTGTATTAGTCTTTCAGCGATTCGATGGCGAAGCTCAGGGTCACTTCGTCGCCAACGTTAGGTGCGTAGGCGCCAGCGTTGAACTCGGTGCGCTTGATTTTGGCGGTGGCGTTGGCGCCGCAAGCCAGTTTCTTGGCCATTGGGTGATCCGCGCAGTGGAAGTTGGTGATGGTCAGGGTCACTGGCTTGGTCACGCCTTTCACGGTCAGATTGCCTTCCACGCTGGCTGGCACGTCACCGTTAAAGTTCACTTTGGTCGACTTGTAGCTGATGGTCGGGAACTTGGCGGTGTCCAGGAAGTTTTCGCCCTGGATGTGCTGATCGAACAGCTTGGAGCCGGTGTCGACCGATTTAGCGTCGATGGTGGCTTCTACCGAACCGGTCTTGGCGGCGCGGTCCAGGGTGATCTTGGCCTTGGTGCTGTTGAAGCGGCTTTGCTGAGTCGAGTAGCCGAAGTGGCTGTAGCTGAAGCTGGAGAAAGTGTGGTTGTCGTCCGAGGTAAAGGTATCAGGCGCGGCAAACGCGGTCATGGAAACACCAGCGGCGATCAGCAAGGCAACGATTTTTTTCATTTAGCAACTCCTAAAGTGGGGAACAAGATTGTTCGAGTGAGGACGATTATGCTCGCGACATCTAAAGTTGTAAAACGAAAAATTTACCGCTTTACTATCGAGAAAATCGATCATACGGCTGGCCGTCATGATAACGGAGCGATGTCAAAGTGGTATCTGGCTTTAGACGTGCGGCCGGCTAACCCTCCCGGGGAGCCGGCCGACGGGTCAGGCGGCGGCCGCGATGGCCGGATCGGCGGGAGTTTGATTCAGGATGCGGCTCAGCAGGCGCTGCTCCAGCGCGGCAAAGCCGGCATTGCCACGCGCGCGCGGACGCGGCAGGTCAACCTTCAGATCCAGCGTAATGCGCCCTTCTTCAATCAGCACCACGCGGTCGGCCAATGCCAGCGCTTCCTGCACATCGTGCGTGACCAGCACTGCGGTGAAGCCGCGTTGCAGCCACAGGGTTTCGATCATCTGCTGCATCTCGATGCGGGTCAGCGCGTCCAGTGCGCCCAACGGCTCATCCAGCAGCAGCAACTGCGGCTCGTGCAGCAGCGCGCGCGCCAGTGCCACGCGCTGACGCTGGCCGCCGGACAGTTCCGAAGGCCAGTCATCGGCACGCTCGGCCAGCCCCACCGTGGCCAGCGTGGCCGCCGCCGCGTTCAACGAACGTGGCAGGCCAATCGCGACATTCTCCAGCACCGTCTTCCACGGCAGCAGACGCGCCTCCTGGAACATGATGCGAATGCTGGCGGCCAGACTGCCGGTGCCGACCTTGATGCTGCCCTCTTCTGCCGTCTCCAGCCCGGCGATCGCGCGCAGCAGCGTGCTTTTGCCGCAGCCGCTGCGGCCGACGATGGCGACGAATTCACCTGGCTGCAGATCCAGTTGCACATCCTTCAGCACCTTGCGCGTGCCGTACGATTTGCTGACGCCATCCAGTGCCAGCGACACGCCCTGGCGGCGCGGTGGTTGCGCCGAAGTCCAGGTGGCGCTTTCGCGCGGCAGTGCGCCGGTGTCGAATAAAGCGGTCGATATAAACATGCGTTCTCCTTAACGGTATGCCGGGTTCCAGCGCAGGAAGTGCTTCTCCATCCCGCGCGACACCAGATCGGCAGCCTTGCCCAGCAAGGCGTACAACAATATCCCCACCAGCACCACGTCGGTCTGCAGGAATTCGCGGGCGTTCATGGTCATGTAGCCGATGCCGGCTTGCGCCGAGATGGTTTCGGCCACGATCAGCAGCACCCACACCAGGCCAAGCGAAAAACGCACGCCCACCAGAATCGACGGCAGCGCCGCCGGCAGAATCACGTCACGGTACAGCGGCCAGCCGGACAGGCCATAGCTGCGCGCCATCTCAATCAGTCCCTGATCCGCCGAGCGGATGCCGTGGAAGGTATTCAGATACACCGGGAAGAACACGCCCACTGCCAGCAGGAACAGCTTGGCCGTTTCATCGATGCCGAACCACAGAATCACCAGCGGTATCAGCGCCAGCGCCGGAATATTGCGGATCATCTGCAGCGTGGTATCGAGCAGCGTTTCGGCGCGGCGGAAGCTGCCGGTCAGCAGGCCAAGCGCCAGACCGAGGCCGGCGCCGATAGCGAAGCCGCTGGCGGCGCGCCACAAACTGGTACGCAGATGCACCCACAATTCGCCCGATACAGCCAACGTCCAGAAAGCCTTGGCCACCGCCCATGGCTCCGGCAGGATGCGGCTGGACAGCCAACCCAGTTGAGAAGACAGCTGCCACACTACGATCAGCAGTACCGGCAGTATCCACGGCGTCCATACACTTTGCTTGTGCTTCATCTTATGCCGCCTTCTGCTTGGGCAGGATATCGCTGGCCATGATTTCACCAAATGGTCCGGTCAGCGATTGTTCGCCATGATCCTTGCCCTTGCCCAGCAGCGGGAACACCAGCTCCGCGAAACGATACGACTCTTCCAGGTGCGGATAACCCGAGAAGATGAAGGTCTCGATACCCAGGTCGGCGTATTCACGGATACGCGCGGCCACGGTGTCGGGGTCCCCCACCAGCGCGGTTCCGGCGCCACCACGCACCAGTCCCACGCCGGCCCAGAGGTTGGGGGATACTTCGAGCTTGTCACGGCGGCCACCGTGCAAAGCTGCCATTCTTTGCTGTCCTACCGAATCCATTTTGGCGAACGACGCCTGCGCCTTGGTGATGGTTTCATCATCCAGATGGCTGATCAGCTCATCGGCGGCGCGCCAGGCTTCCTCATTCGTTTCACGCACGATGACGTGCAACCGGATGCCGAATTTGACGGTGCGGCCACGCTTGGCGGCGCGGGCGCGGATATCGGCCAGCTTGGCCGCCACCGCGGCCGGCGGCTCGCCCCAGGTCAGGTAGACGTCCATCTGCTCGGCCGCCAGTTCGTGCGCAGGCTCCGACGAGCCACCAAAGTACAGCGGTGGGTGCGGCTTCTGTACCGGCGGGTACAGCGTCTTCGCGCCCTTCACTTTAATGTGCTTGCCGTCGAAATCGTAGCCCTTGTCGCCGCCCTCGCCGGCCAGCGAGGCGCGCCACACGCGGATGAATTCATCCGAGATCTCATAGCGCTTGGCGTGGTCCGCATACAAACCATCCGCTTCCAGCTCGCCCTGGTCGCCGCCGGTGACGACGTTGATCAGCAGGCGGCCGTTCGACATGCGGTCGAAGGTCGACGCCATGCGCACCGCCAGTCCCGGCGTGGTCAGGCCCGGCCGGATCGCGACCAGGAACTTCAGATTCTGCGTCACATGGATCAGCGACGACGCCACCACCCACGCATCTTCGCAGGAGCGGCCGGTGGGCAGCAGCACGCCGTCATAACCCAGCGTGTCGGCGGCCACCGCCACCTGCTTCAGATAGTTGGCGTCGATGGCGCGCGCGCCCTTGGAGGTGCCGAGATAGCGGCTGTCGCCGTGGGTAGGGATAAACCAGAACAAATTCAAAGACATCTTGACTTCCTTATTGCGCCGCCAGCTGCTTGGCTGGCAGTTGTGCATCCTTGACCGCAATCGGTTTCGGGATCAATTTCAGATTGGCGAAAGCGTCGGCCAGCTTTTGCTGCTGCTCCAGCACCTCGACGGTGATCGGCTTCACGCCGTAGCTATAGCGGCTGGCGGCCAGCGCCACCACGTCCAGATCCAGCCCGGTCTGGGCCGACAGGATGGTCGCGACTTCCTTCGGACTCTTGGCGCCCCAGTCATCCACCTTGCCGATTTCCTCCAGCACGATGCGCACCAGATCCGCGTTCTTCTCGGCCCATGGCCGCGCCGCCAGATAGAACTGGTGATTGGCCACCAGCCCTTTGCCATCGGCCAGCACGCGCGCGCTGAGCTGCTTTTCGGCGGCGGCCAGGAACGGGTCCCAGATCACCCAGGCGTCGATGCTGCCGCGCTCAAACGCGGCACGCGCGTCGGCCGGCGTCAGATACACCACTTCGATATCCTTGTAGGCCAGGCCGGCTTTCTCCAGCGCTTTCACCAGCAGGTAATGCACGTTGGAGCCTTTGTTCAGCGCGACCTTTTTACCTTTAAGTTCGAACACGCTGCGCAGCGTTGACGTCTTCGGCACCACGATCGCTTCGCTGGCCGGCGATGGCGGCTCGTTGCCGACATAAACCAGATTGGCGCCAGCCGCCTGCGCGAAAATCGGCGGCGCTTCGCCCACCGTGCCGAAATCGACGCTGCCAACGTTCAGCCCTTCCAGCAGCTGCGGGCCGGCCGGGAATTCGGTCCACTTCACCGTGACGTTGCGCGCGGCCAGACGCTGCTCCAGCGTGCCGCGTCCCTTCAGCAGCGTCAGCGTGCCGTATTTCTGGTAGCCGATACGGATTTCCTGCTTGCCCGCCGCCTGCGCCTGAGCGTTGCCGCCGGCAGCGGCCATCACGCCCGCCGCGAACAGCAGACCCAGAGTATGGCGGCGCGAAGCGCGCTTCTGATCGAATCCCATCGTCAGCTCCTTAACGGGCCAGACGCACTGGCTGCGGCTGTGTCACGAATACATCGTCCTGCTGGCCGCGCAGCGCGTTCAGCGCCGCCGACAGATCATCCACGCCGGCCTGCACGCGCCACGCAATGGACGGATCGATGGTCAGGCCGGTGACATCGTTCCAGGTCAGCTGCTGCGAGGTGGCGTACACGCTGGTGAACACCTGGCGCGCATCCAGCGCCTGAAACACCGGGCGCAGCGCATAGTCCAGCGCCAGCATGTGCGACTGACTGCCGCCAGTAGCCAAAGGCAGTACCAGCTTGCCCTTCAGGCCATCCTGCGGCAGCAGGTCGAGAAAGGCTTTCAGAATGCCGGTGTAAGCGGCTTTATAAATAGGGGTGGCCACCACGATCGCATCCGCTTCTTCCACTGCCTGCAGCGCGCGCTTGATCGCCAGGTCGGCAAAATCCGCGTGCAACAGCGCCTTCGCCGGCAGCTCGCGCACCTGCAGCTTGCTGTGGCGATGGCCGAGCGAGGCCAGTTTGTCGCCGACGTGTTCCAGCAAACGACCGGTGCTGGAAGGTGCAGCCGGGCTGCCGCTGACGAGAAGAATGCTCATGGTTGTCCCCTAATCTAAATGGTGGCGTTTAGCATAAATCCGTACTAATGAAATCAAAACGAATAGTTTTACACGTTGATATGCAGAATCCGATGCATGCGTTTTCCGCATATGAAAAGCCGGAATTCTTCGTGTACTGCGTTTAGGACGGGATGACATACTAAAAACACCGATACCAAGACGACGGACATACCATGTCTCAAGCACTACGCAAAACGTCGCACAACCGTGCGCACGATCCGTTGGCCATCGCCACCGAACTGGCGCAGCGGCTGGCCACCACCGCCAATGCGCGCGACCAGGCTGGCGGCCACGCGGCGCAGGAACGCGAATGGATACGCGACTCCGGCCTGCTAACTTTGTCCATCCCCACCGCATATGGCGGCCAGGGCGCTGAATGGACCACGGTTTACCAAGTAATACGTATACTGGCGCGCGCCGACAGCGCGCTGGCGCATTTGTTCGGCTTCCATCATTTGCAACTGGCGGGCATACAGTTATATGGCTCGGCCCAGCAGCAGCGCCGCTTCCTGACCCAGACCGTGGAACAGAATCTGTTCTGGGGTAACGCGCTTAATCCGCTCGACAAGCGCACCCTCGCCACCGACGCCGACTACGGCTTTCAGCTGGATGGCGTGAAGAGCTTTTCCTCCGGCTCGGTGGGCTCGGACTGGCTGACCATCTCGGCCTGGCACGAGCCGACGCAGTCGGCGCTGATCGGCGTGGTGCCTACGCGCCAGCTGGGCGTCAGCGTGCAGGCCGACTGGGATGCCTTCGGTCAGAAGCAGACCGACAGCGGCAATGTGCATTTCAATCAGGTGTCGCTGCCATCTACGCAGGTGCTGCAAGCGCCGGGCGTTACGCCAAACGC
This sequence comes from Duganella guangzhouensis, assembly GCF_009674535.1. Taxonomy (GTDB): domain Bacteria; phylum Pseudomonadota; class Gammaproteobacteria; order Burkholderiales; family Burkholderiaceae_D; genus Rugamonas; species Rugamonas guangzhouensis. The sequence continues at coordinate 206,708 of NZ_WKJK01000005.1, read as the reverse complement.
GCAGGCCAGCCTGCGTTCGCAGGTGGCGCAATTGGTGATGGCGAATCTGTATCTGGGTATCGGTGAAGGCGCGTTCGAAGCGGCGCGCGGCTATCTGGCGCATGAGGCGCGGCCGTGGTTCGCGTCCGGGGCGGATGCCGCCGGCGCCGATCCGCTGGTGCAGCACCGCTTCGGCCAGTTGTGGCTCAAGCTGCGGCCGGCGTCGGTGTTGGCCGATCAGGCGGCGCAGGAGCTGGAGCGGGTGTTCCGCCTTGGCGCCGCCGTCACCGCGCAGCAGCGCGGCGAGCTGGCGGTGAGCGTGGCCGAGGCCAAGGTGCTGGCTCACCGTGCCGGCGTGGAAGTCAGCAGCGAGATCTTCGAGCTGACCGGTGCCCGTTCGACGTCGTCCAAATATGGCTTCGACCGTTATTGGCGCAACGCCCGCGTGCACACACTGCACGATCCTGTCGATTACAAAATCCGCGACCTCGGACGCTATGCGCTCGACGGTACGCTGCCTGAACCTACCGCTTATTCCTGATTACTCCTGATGACTACTCCCTTGATTCGCATCGAGCATGCGAGCAAATCCTTTGGTGACTTCCACGCGGTGCGCGACGTATCGCTGGACGTGGCCCAGGGCGATATTTTTGGCCTGATCGGCAAGAGCGGCGCCGGCAAGTCCACCTTGCTGCGCCTGATTAATCTGCTGGAGCGCCCGGACGAAGGCGCGATCAACGTCGACGGCCGTGAACTGACCTCGCTGTCCAAACGTGACCTGCGCGACGCGCGCGCCAATATCGGCATGATCTTCCAGCAGTTTAATCTGCTGCAGAATGCCTCTGTGTTCGACAATGTCGCCTTCCCGCTGCGCATCCATGGCGGCTACACCAAACAGCAGATTACTGAACGGGTGGCCGATTGTCTTGAACTGGTGGGCATTGCCGACAAGGCCGACAGCTATCCATCGCGCCTGTCTGGTGGACAAAAACAGCGCGTGGCCATCGCCCGCGCTTTGGCCAGCAAGCCGGCCGTTCTGCTGTGCGATGAGCCGACATCCGCGCTCGACTCCGAGACCACGCGCGCGCTGCTGGCGACGCTGAAGGACATCAACCAGCGGCTGGAGGTCACCATCGTCATCGTCAGCCATGAACTGGATGTGATCGGCGAGATCTGCAACCGCGTGGCCGTGATAGAAAACGGCGCCATCGCCGAACAATTCGCCCTCGACGACGCCACCAGCCTGACCGCGCCACGCCACACCGCGCTTGGCCGCGAACTCGCCGCCGCTGTCGCGGCCAATACGCTGAACGCCATCGCCCCACTCACGGAAACCGCCCATGTCTGAACTCTTATCCTCGCTGGGCGTTTCGGCCAACGCCATCATCGCCATGCTGCCCGAAATGTGGGACGCGCTTGGCCAGACCTTGCTGATGCTGGGGATCGGCCTGTCCGCCGCCATCTTCATCGGCGGCCCGCTCGGCATCCTGCTGTTCCTGGTGGCCGACGGCCAATCGCTGCAGAACCGCCCCGCCGCGCTGGTACTGGGCTGGCTGGTGAACACGGTGCGCTCGTTCCCCTTCATCATCCTGCTGGTGGCGCTGGTGCCGTTCACGCGCGTCATCGCCGGCACCTCGATCGGGCCGCTGGCCGCCGCCGTGCCGCTGTCATTCGCCGCCATCCCCTACTTCGCGCGACTGGTCGAACAGAACCTGCGCGAAGTGCCACGCGGCGTGATCGAAGCCGCCCACGCCATGGGCGCCTCCGAACTGCAGATCATCCTGCACGTGCTGCTGGTGGAAGCCCGCTCCGGCCTGGTGCTGGCGCTGACCGTGCTGGCCATCAGCTTCCTGTCTTACTCCGCCGTGGCCGGCGTGGTGGGCGGCGGCGGCATCGGCGACCTCGCCATCCGCTATGGCTACTACCGCTTCGAGACCGACATCATGATCGCCACCGTGGCCGTCCTGATCGTGATGGTGCAAGCCATCCAGTTCACCGGCAACCGCATTGCCAAACGCATCGACAAACGCTAAACAAGGAACACACATGAACACCCGCCGCACCCTGCTGGTAGCCACGCTGGCCGCCGTCATCAGCTTCAGCGCCCAGGCCAAAGATCCGAAAGAACTGGTGATCGGCACCAGCTCCGGCCCATATGCCGACCAAGTCAAACTGGGCATCAAACCTATCCTCGAAAAACAGGGCTACAAAATCAAGCTGGTGGAATTCAACGATTACATCCAGCCCAACTTCGCGCTGGCCGAAGGTTCGCTGGATGCTAACGTGTTCCAGCACATCGTCTACCTGACCAAGTTCTCGGCCGACCACAAGCTGGCGCTGTCCGAGCTGGTGAAGATCCCCACCGCGCCAATCGCCATCTACAGCAAAAAACACAAAACGCTGAACGACGTCAAGGAAGGCACCACCGTCGCCCTGCCGAACGATCCGACCAACCAGGCGCGCGCGCTGGTGCTGCTGGACCAACTGGCTTGGATCAAGCTGAAGCCGAACACGGACCCGATCAAGGCATCCGAAAAGGACATCGCTGTCAATCTGAAGAAGATCAAGCTGTTGCCGCTGGAAGCCGCGCAGTTGCCACGCTCCCTGCAGGACGCCGACTACGCCTTCGTCAACAGTAACTACGCGCTGGCCTCGGGCCTGAAGCTGAAAGAAGCGCTGATCACCGAGAAGATCTCGCCCAACTACATCAACCTGGTAGCGATACGCACCGCAGACAAAGACAAGCAGTTCGCCAAAGACCTCGCCGCCGCTTACCGCTCGCGCGAATTCCTTGCTGTGACCAACAAATACTTCGCCGATTACGCCAAGACGGACTACCAGCTCGCGCTAGAAAAGCAATGACCAGGCAAATCCGCTTCAACGCCTTTTACATGAACACAGTGAGTCACCAGTCGCCCGGACTGTGGACTCACCCGCGCGACAGCAGTCATCGCTACACCGATCCAGACCACTGGGTAGAGCTGGCGCAACTGCTGGAGCGCGGCCGCTTCGACGCCATCTTCCTGGCCGACGTGCTGGGCGCCTACGATGTCTATCAGGGTAGCGCCGACGCCGCGCTGCGGCACGCCGTGCAAGCGCCACTGAACGATCCGCTGGCGCTGGTGCCGCTGATGGCGCAGGCCACCAAGCATCTCGGCTTCGGCGTCACCAGCGCGCTGACCTACGAACATCCTTACACCTTCGCGCGCCGCATGTCGACGCTGGACCACCTGACGCGTGGACGCATCGGTTGGAACATCGTCACCGGCTATCTGGATTCGGCCGCGCGCAATCTGGGGCTGGACCAGCAGCTCAGTCACGACGAACGCTACGACCTGGCCGACGAATACATGGACGTGGTGTACAAGCTGTGGGAACAAAGCTGGGATAACGACGCGATAGTCAACGACAAACAGCGCGGCGTGTATGCCGAGCCGTCGCGCATTCATCCGATCCGGCACGAAGGCAAATACTACAAGGTGCCCGGCTTCCATCTGTGCGAACCGTCGCCGCAGCGCACGCCGCTGCTGTATCAGGCCGGCACCTCGCCGCGCGGTGTGAAGTTCGCGGCGCAGCATGCCGAGTGCACCTTCGTCAGCGGCCCAAGCATCAAGGTCGTGAAAAAATATGCCGACACGTTGCGCGCCGCCGTGCGCGAGGCCGGCCGCGATGGAGACGATCTCAAAATCTACGCCCAGGCGCTGATCATCACAGCACCGACCGAAGTCGAGGCGCGCGCCAAATACGAGGACTTCAAACAGTACATCGATATCGAAGCCGCGCTGGCCCTGTTGTCCGGCTGGACCGGCGTTGACTTCAGCCGCTTCCCGCTCGACGCCACCATCGAATACATCGACTCCGACGCCGGCCGCACCGCCCTCGCCTCCTTCAGCGCCGCAGATCCCGAGCGCCGCTGGACCGTGCGCGAGGCGGCGCAATTCATCGGCTTGGGTGGACGCGGTCCAGTGCTGGTGGGTGATCCGAGCCAGGTGGCAGACCAGCTGGAACACTGGCAAGACCAAACCGGCATCGATGGCTTCAATCTGGCCTACGCCCTCGCCCACGAAACCATGCGCGACGTGGTCGACCTGATCGTGCCCGAACTGCAGCGGCGCGGCCGCTATCCGCGCGAATACGCCGCCGGCACGCTGCGCGAGAAGCTATTTGCGAGAAAACGGCGTAGCACGAACTAGCTCTTACACAAACACCTTGCGCTGAATTTCAAGCAGATCCTCCATCAAAGGATCTTTTGTCAGAGCGTACTTGCGGAACAGTCCAACGACAGTCTCCAGAGTCTCCAGGTGCGGTCTAAGGAATTTGCGCCGCACCTCTTTGTCCTCGGCCTGATGATCGATGCAACGGATCGCCCAGCGAAGCGTTTTGGCTATCTTCTGCAGGTTTGCAATGCCTTTTTGCCTGCTTTTATTGGACCTCAGTAGACCTTCCGTTTCCTCGATAGCCTCGGGAGAGCCCCACGACTGTTTGTTCGCCATGAATCCCCATCCGCGTAGACCGTGGTGTGAAAAGTGGCGATACAGGGTTTGCCGCCCTTGGGATAGTCGAATAGCTCGGTTTCTCGAACCTCGCCGTTTCCCTTGTTATAACCAGGTGCCTGGCTGATTTTTCGGGTCGTCGTATCGGGCATGTTCTTGCCGGACAGTTGCGACTCATCCACCCGATATTGGTCAAGCACCTTTCCGTCAGTGCTCATCGTAACGGTATCGAACTTATCTCCATCCCATAGTTTGCCATCGCGGCGTTCTGAGTTATAGGCTGGACTAATCTGCTTGTCGCGGATCGACCGACGCGGCACAGATACCGATCCAAGCAAGTCCACATGATACTTGCCATCCACACGCCACATGTTCTTGACTTGCGGCTCACCGGAGGTTGGCAACTCCTGATCGGCGGGAATTTTGTCGCCGCTGCACCAGCGCGCGCTGGCGATTGTCCACGATAAACTTGCCCTGCCCAGGTGCCTGCATGGCGCGTTGGGCGTGCTCCGCTCTTTTATCAACACGAGAATACATAAGCTGTCCTCCTGAACGAACGTCCTGCCAGAGGATACACCGCTTTCTACTTGAGCTCGTGTGCGATTGGGAGGATTGACCCCGGATTGGGGCGGGTGATGCGTTGCCACAGGTAGATCGACACCACCACGGTCAGGAAGCCGGTCAGCACGTCCATGACGTAGTGGCCGCCGAATTTGGGCGTGGCGAGGATCATGCTGATGTTGGCGATCAGGATCGGCCAGAAGATGCGGGTGTGCCGGAACGCGCAGGTGAATAGCACCGCCAGCACGGTGTGGTAGGACGGGATCGAGATCAAGCCTTGCAAGGCGGTCGGGTCGATGTGGCGCAGCGCGCCGGAGCGCAAAGGCTCGAAGTCGCTGAGGGCGGACATGTCGACCGCCAGCTGCGCGGCGTTGTACTTGCCCGCACCCGCCGCCGGATAGAACCAACTGCTGACATGCGTGATGATCATGCTGACCACCATGCCACCGCAAAAATCGGACAACTGCGTGAAGCGCCGCGTCAGCGACAGGTACACCACCATCAGCGGAAACTGGATGATGAAGCTTTTGTAGGCGTACTTCAGCCACAGGTCGGCCCACGCATGCTGCTGGATCCAGCCGCAAAAGGCCACCCAGTCGAAGCCTAGCATCAGGTCCCAGCGCGCCAGCGTGGCGTCCACCAGCGGAGCATCGGTGGTCACCAGGAAGTAGCCCAGCGCGGCGGAAAAATTACTGAACACGATCAGCATCACGTAGGTGAACAGCATGCTGCGCACGCGATGGCTACGCCAACAGCGCGGGAACACCAGCGGTGTCAGGAACGACAGCACCACCGCCAGCAACACCGCCGCGCGCTCGGGAGCGTGCAGTCCCCAATGCGCCTGATGCCCCCATGCCAGCATGATGACGAGGTAGAGCGTCGACACCACGGCCAGCGCTTTCAATCCTCGATAGTCCGGCTCTGGAAAAGTCGCGCGCTCCACGGGCGTTGCTTCAGTCGTTGCGCATCTGCGCCTGGGCGACGTTGCTGCCCGGCGGGACGCCCTGGGTCAGCCACACGTTACCGCCGATGGTGGAGCCGGCGCCGATGGTGATGCGGCCCAGGATCGTGGCGCCGGCATAGATCACCACGTCGTCTTCGACGATGGGGTGACGCGGTACGCCTTTGATCAAGACGCCCTGCTCGTCGGCTGGGAAGCGTTTGGCGCCCAGCGTGACGTGCTGGTACAGCCGCACGCGCTGGCCGATGATGGCGGTCTCGCCGATTACCACGCCGGTGCCGTGATCGATGAAGAAGCTGGCGCCGATCTGCGCCGCCGGGTGGATGTCGATCCCGGTCAGCGAATGGGCGATGTCGGATATCAGACGCGCCAGGAACGGCGAGCCTAACGAGTGCAGGCTGTGCGCCAGCCGGTAGTACAGGATGGCGATAGTGCCCGGATAGCACAGCATGATCTCGGCCACCGAGGTCGCCGCCGGGTCGCCGGAAAACGCCGCCTGCACGTCGGACACCAGCAGCGCGCGAATCTGCGGCAGGCCAGCCGCGAACTGGCGCGTGATGTCGTGCGCTTGCCGTGTCAGCGCTTCCTCGTCCGGAATCGCCTCCTCGGCCGAGAACTGAAGGCCGCGCCGCACCTGTTCGGCCAGCCGATTCAAGGTGGTGTTGAGGGTGTCGCCGACGAAGAAGTCGATGCTTTCGTCGGTCAGGTTGGGCCGGCCGTAATGGGTCGGGAACAACACCGCCTGCAAGCCGTTGACGATGGTGGTCAGCGCCTCGCGCGATGGCAGTTCACGCACCCGCCCGTGGTGACGGATATTGTGGGTGGCCTCGCGCGATACGCGCAGCTGTTCGATCACGCTGGACAGATTCCAGTGCGATGGCTTGACGGTGGTGGCGTCAAAGGTATCTCTAGTCATAATGTCTCGAATTCGAAAAACGCGGGCGTGACAGCCCACTGTAAAGCATAAACCTGGCGCCCGCACGGCCCAACGAAGAATTGTAGCGTTTCTTATGCGACAAGCGTATATCGCGTAAAATGCCGGGTCCAACGAACAATACGCTATTCATGAATATTTTGCTGACGCTGCTGTTGGCCGGCCTTTCCATGGTCGGTCCGCTGGCCATCGATACCTATCTGCCGTCCTTCCCGGCCATCACCCACGCCTTCGACGCCAGCCCGATGGTGGTGCAGCAGACGCTGTCCATGTTCCTGTTCTGCTTCGCTTTCATGATGCTGTTCTACGGGACGCTGTCGGATTCCTTCGGCCGCCGCCCGGTCATTATTATCTCGCTGGTGGCGTATATCGTGGCTTCGGTAGTGGCGGCGCTGGCGCCGTCCATCGGCGTGCTGCTGGGCTGCCGCATTGTGCAGGGTCTGGCCGCCGGCGCCGGTTCGGTGGTGGGTCGCGCGATTGTGCAGGACCGCTTTTCCGGCGCTGCGGCGCAGAAGATCCTGTCGCATATCATGATGGTATTCGGTCTGGCGCCGGCGATCGCGCCGGTGTTGGGTGGCTGGCTGCAAGTCAGCTTCGGCTGGCGTTCGATTTTCTGGTTCCTCAGCGCCTTCGGCATTCTGATGCTGCTGTCGGTATACCGCGCGCTGCCGGAAAGCCTGCCGGTCAAGGACCGCCATCCCTTCCATCTGGGCGTGATCGCCAAAAATTACTGGAAGGTGCTGTGCCACCACCACTTCCTGCTGCTGGCGGTGGCGGTGGGCATGAGCTTCGCCGGCGTGGCGCTGTACATCGGCTCCGCCGCCTACTTCGTGATGAACATTCTGCACCTGCCGGAAACCGCGTTTGCGTGGATGTTCGTGCCGCTGATCAGCGGTATGGTGATCGGCTCCGCGCTGTCGGGCAAAGTCGCGCACCGCTACTCGCGCAAGCAGCAGGTGTGGCTTGGGTTTGTGGTGATGATCACCGCTGGCATTATCAACGTCGCCTACAACAGCGTGTTTGTGGCGGCGGTGCCGTGGGCGGTGATGCCGCTGTTTATCTACTCGTTCGGCCTCGCGCTGGCGATGACGCCTGCCACGCTGATCGCGCTGGAGTACTTCCCGAATAACAGCGGGCTGGCGTCGTCGATGCAGTCATTTATCCAGATGCTGCTGTTTGCGCTGGTGTCTGGCCTGGTGGCGCCGCTGCTGTTCGACAGCGCGCTGAATCTGGCCTGGGGCGTGCTGGCCAGCCTGTTGGTCAGTCTGGCGGCCTGGGTGCTGGCGCAGATCGGCAAGCCGGTCATCCACGACTGATTCAGGGCCAGGGCGCGGGATTCAGGTCGACATACTGCGCCCCGCCCTGCTCGGGTTCCGGTTCGCCGGCCGGTCGCGACGGCGCCTGCGAGGGGTTGCGCAAGCCGAGGATCTCCTTGCGCGACTCCACAAAATCCGCGCTGCTTAGCGGGTTTTCCCGGTCCGGCCAGTTTTCCACCGCCCACGCCTGCAACTGCTCGAAACGCTGCCACAATTCGCCGATGAAGCGGCGGCGTGCATCTTCGTCATCCATACGGCCTCCCTCTGTGTGAGGCCAGTGTGCGGCCTGGCGACGGTGGCGTCCGTGCGCAAGATCACCCCGAACATGTAAAATGGTGCATTCAACTATTTGAATTACCCGAATGCGCCTCACCTCTTTTACCGATTATTCGCTGCGCACGCTGCTCTACCTGGCGGCCAATCGGGATCGACTGGTTACCATCCAGGACATCGCCGATCTGCATGTGATATCAAAAAACCATCTGATGAAGGTGGTGTATCAGCTAGGCCTGTCCGGACTGGTGGAGACGGTGCGCGGCCGTAATGGTGGCCTGCGCCTGGCCAAGGAGCCGAAAGACATCAACATCGGCGCGCTGGTGCGCACCACCGAGACCGATTTCTTCATGGCCGAATGCTTCGACCGCGAGCACGATACCTGCCCGCTGACCGGCGACTGCAAGCTGAAATACACGCTGAACGCGGCCACCCAAGCCTTCCTGAATGTGCTGGACCAGCAGACGCTGGAAGATATGCTGCCAACCGCCGAACCGGCGACCAAGCCGGTTCGCATCGTACGCAAAGCTGTCTAGCTAACGGGTTGCGGCCCGCTGTTGCGCCTCGCCCAGCACGCGCAGGAAATTTCCGCCCCATAGTTTTGCGATGTCGCGCTCGGAGTATCCGCGCCGCAGCAGTTCGACGGTGACGTTTTGCGCTTCACCTTCGTTTTGCCAGCCCTCCACGCCGCCGCCGTGATTGAAGTCCGACGCGATGCCGACGTGGTCGACGCCGATACGCTTGGTGGCATAAGCAATCGCATCCACCAGTTGCGCTACGGTCGCCGGCGCAGCTTTAACGCCCTCCGGCGCCTTGCGCAGGTAATTGCTGAAGGCGACCACCTGCACCACACCACCATTCTGCTTGATCAGATCCAGCTCCTCGTCGCTGAGATTACGGGGCGCATCGACGATCGCTTTGAGACCTGAGTGGGTCGCCACCACCGGTGCCTTGGTCAGACTCAGCACCTGCTTGAGTGCCGGCGTGGTCAGCTGCGAGACATCGATCAGGATGCCCAGCTGATTCAGGCGGGCCACGCCTTGCTTGCCGAGATCCGACAGACCACCGTTTTCGTCCGGCCTATCGTTGAGGGTCTTGCTCGGACGGGATGAATCCGACCAGGCATTGTTGCCGGCATGGGTGTAGCCCAGCACCCGCACGCCACGCTGGTACCACACGTCGAGCTGGCCCAGGTCGGCGCCGAGCGGATAGGCGTTCAAGACGCTGATCAACACCGCAAACTTTCCTTGTCCCGCAATCCGCTGCACATCCGCCGGCGTGTACGCCAGCGCCGCCTTGTCCGGATTATCTTCGGCGAATGCCTTGATCAGTTGGTATTTCTTGTCGGCGTCCTGCTGCGCTTTGGCGTAGCCCTCCGCAGTCCTCGGACCTTGTGGCACGAATACCGCCAGCGCCGCGCCCTTCAACTGGCCGCGTGCCACCTTGGGCAGGTCGATCTGTGTGTTGCCATCCGCCGCAGCGCCCGGGTAATCGAACGGCAGGTCGACATGGCTGTCAATCGCGATGATACGCTGGTGGATTTGGCGGGCTTGCTCCTCCAGCGTGCCATCCGCCGCGCCGGCATTTACGGCGCCCAGCAGCAGGCCTGCTATCAGGCCGTACAGTATTTTGTTCATTCAGTGAACTCCTTAAATTAAGCCTATCAGGCGGCCCGCGATAATGGTTGCGAACCATGTCAGTACCGTGAGCGCGGCAACCGTCCGTACCGGCGCGGCGTTATTCTTTGCGCCGTACAGCAGCCATGTCTGAGCCAGCGTAATGAAGATCAGCAGCACCAGTTTCGTTTTGAATACCGGGTTCGCCCAAAACTTCAATACATCGGCAGTGAACAGCCACAAGCCACTGAGCAAGCCGACGCTCAATCCGGTCAGCAAATACGGCTGCAGGTTTTTTGCGATATTCGCCGCCGAACTGGCGCGCAGACCGATGCCGACCAGGCGCAAATCCAGCACCAGCGAGGTGCCGAATGCCAGCGCGAGACTGAGCAAGTGGATGCTCATGACGGCGGCGAAGATCCAGGGATCGGCTTCGTTGAAAGCATGGGCGACCGAGGTGTGCGCCAGCCATTCGATGAGCGCTGGATGAGTATGAACAGACATCGTGGGCTCCTCAGATATAAAACGCGATCAGACGGCCCGCGATCAGCGTCCCTGTCCATAACAGCAGCGAGGAAGCCCCGGCGAATCTGGCTTGCCAGGGCAGCGCCGGCGCACTGCTCCATTGCGCATGGCGCGAGAAGTTGTAGTGCCAATAGCCGATGTTCAGCGCGGCCAGGATCAGCAGCCCCGCCTTGGCTTGCAGCACCGGGTTTTCCCATATCCTGCCCGCCTGCGGCAAAAACAGGCCAATACCACTGGGGATGGTGAGCAAGGCACCGACTACGGTGATCGGCAAGACTTGCTTTTGCAGCGTATCAAGCCCGACCTCGGGAAACGCGAAGCCGAGCAAGCGCAAATCCACCACGGCGATGCTGCCCGCCAGCAGCAGCACGCCAACCACGTGTATCACATCCAGCGCGTTAAACAGATTGAGCGATTCACCAATGATCTGGCTGAGCGGCAGCGCGGCCAGTTCTTCAAAAAACACACCAACAGGCATTACGTCCCTCCTTAGAACTTGTAATTCAGGGTTGCGGCATACTGCGTGCCAAGGTCGGCGCCCAGCGGTCCGCTGATGTCGAAGGCATACAGATACTGGGCCTTGGACGCGTTGGTGCGCGAGATGTCCGGCACGCGTCGCGCGCGTTCGTTGAACAGATTGAAGGCGGAGACTTTGGCGTCGAAGCCGTGTCCCAGGTTCCAGCCCAGCGTCAAGTCAGTGGTCCAGAGCTTGCCGGCGTTCCATTCTCCGGTGGTGGGCAGGCCCAAGGCGGCGTTGTCGGCGTTGGTCCAGAAGCGGCGCAGTTTGCCTATGCGGGTTTCAACCACATTGACGAAGAAGGCACCGCTTTTGTAATTCAGGTTGAAGATTTGCTTGTCCCGTGGCGCGAGATACAGCGTGCTCTGTTGATTGGTGAGCGACAAGGTGGTGATGTTCGGCAGTCCCTGCAGCTTCGCTGGAATGCCGGAAATGCGTGTGAAGGCGCTGGTGTTGAAGTTCGCGGCGAAGTTCCACTTCAACACGCCATCGCCCAGCCGGTGCTTGCCGTCGATGGTCAGGTCCAGGCCGCGACTGCGGACGTCGCCGACATCGGTGAAGTAATGCGCCGTCAGGCCATTGCCTTGCTGCGGAATCGCCAGCCCGGCGGCAGTAAAGTAGCTTTGCAAAATCGCCAGCTGCGCCGGGGTCAGCACCGCGCCGGAGGCATCGCGGATTTGGCCATCGGCGTTGGTGTGATCCAGGCCGACCGACGCCGAGGTGCCGAGGGTATGCTTCACTTCAGTCTGATAAAAGTCGACCGCGTAGTTGAACTGGGGCGAGATGTCGCCGGTGATGCCCAGTGTGAAACCAGTTGCCTTTTCCGGTGCCAGCGGCACCGCGCCCAGAGCGATGCCTGCCGCCGAGTCCGGCCTGACCAGCGACGAGATCAGGCCGTTAGGACGTCCGGAGGTATTGCTGAACGAAACGGTCTGCAGCGCTGGCGCGTGGAAGCCATTGCTGGCCGTGCCGCGAATGGCGAACGCCGGGCTGAAGTCGTAGCGCGTCGACAGCTTGCCGATCGCTCCGCTGCTGCCGAAGTCCGAGTAATGCTCGCCGCGCAGGCCGCCGTCGAGGAACCATTCTTTGGTGATATTGGCGCCCGCGCCGACATAGGCGGAATAGCTATGGCGCTTGGTGTCGGACGCATCACGCGGCAGATAGCCGGGCAGCGATTGCGCGCCGCCGCTGCCGCTGCCGCCGTCGCCAGGGATCACGCCGAGATAGGCGTTGGGCTCGCCGGGTTTGAGTTGGCTATGTTCCTGACTATATTCAACACCGGCGGACAAATTCAGCGGTTTGGCGGTCCAGCCAGTGTCCACACTGCGGGTCAAATCCAGCGTGTTCGACCAGAGCGAATAAGCGTTCTGGCCGATGTAGAAATCGGTTTGCCCGGCCGATGCGGGCAGCGCGTAGTTGGCGGAGTCCACCGTGTAGACATCGACCTTGTCCTTGCCGTAGTTGGTGCTCAAGTCCCAATTCCAGCCGCCCAGGACGCCACGCAGACCGGCGACCAATTGCGCTTCATGATCAGAGGTGGATTCCTTGGGCGTGAAGCCGTCGGGATAGAACGCGTACCAGCCGTTGGTGCGGGCCAGCGTGCTGCTATAGATGGAATACGGGCTACGGAAATTCTGCGCCGAATAAGTGCGCCGGTCGGCATAGGTGCCGAAGCTGTACACAGTCAGCTCGCGGCTCAGATCATACTCACCATTGAAACCCGCGCTGGCGTTTCTGACGTCCAGTTTTTGCCCGCTGTTCTTCCACGGCGCACTGTCGCGCGACGCTTCCTTGGGATTCGGCGTGGTCCCGGCAGGCAGCGAGTTGTTGGCGCCAAGCGTGGTGGACAGCGTGCCGTCGGCCTTCACCGCAGGGTAATACAAATAGTTCGGATTCAAGGGTGAGCTGCGGATCGCCGGCTTCTGTTTGCTCAGTTGCGCGAACAGGCTGACGAAGCCGCTGTCGCCCAGTGCCACGCCCTTGTCAACGGCAATGCTGCCGTTCTCGCCGCCGCCCTTGAAGGTGGAGCCGCCTTTGACGCTGACGCCGCCACTTTGCGCGTTGTGTTTCAAAATCACGTTGACGGTGCCGGCAATCGCCGACGAGCCGTACAGGGCCGATGCGCCATCACGCAGGACTTCGACGTGATCGACCGCGCTGGTGGGTATCAATCCCAGGTCCACGGCGGCCGAGCCGGCAAAGCCGTTCTCGCTGACCACGGCGGTGGTGTTGCGGCGCTTGCCGTTGATCAGTACCAGCGTGTAGGCTGGCGACAGATTGCGCTGCTGCACGCCGAGCACAATGCTGCCCAGGTCGGGCTGTGGCGATTGCCCAGGCAGATTGAAGGACGGCACCAGCGCCACCAGGGCGCCGAGCAGATTGTCCGAGCCGCTGTTGGCCAGATCTTCCTGCGTCAGAACATCGATGGGCGAAGCGCTATTCTCTACGGTACGTCCACTGACGCGCGAACCGGTGACGACCACCACATTCCCCTCCTCGCCCGGCTCCGCCGCTTGCGCGGGAGCGGCCAGAGCCAGGGAAACCGCCAGAGCCAGCGCGGTTAAAGGTACGTTGTGGTGATCTCTTTGCTTTGAACTCATCTCGGTGCTTTCAATTGTCAATAACGAAAGCCCGATTTTCCATGCGGCACACATCACTGTCGAAGAATAAAACCTCACACCGATATACGCTCCGGCAGCGTAAGCTAATTACAATCGTGATCAGACACTGACTCAAGCACCGGCGGGCTTCTGCGCATCGGCAGGCTTGCTGTCACCAGGGCCGCCATCGCCATCAGTGCCGCCATTGATCACGCGGCCATCCGGCAAGGTCACGACACGGCCATCAATCAAACGCACGCCGGCCTTCTTGACCAGGTAGCCGTCCACAATCAGCGTGTCGCCAATTTGCACATCACCTTTTTTGAAACCGCGACGTGACAGCGCGCCCGGTCCCGCGCCCTCCACCGCCCAACTGTTGGTGACACCCTTGCTGTCGACCACGTCGAGATGGAAATAGCTGTGCGGGTTGGTCCACTCGATTTTGGTGAGCGTCCCTTTCAGGCGGATCGGCTTATTGGCATCGAACAGCGCGGCAAATGAGTGGTGAGCGGATGCCAGCGGGCCAATGGACAAAGCCGCCAGCACCAGCAGCGCGCGGGGAAAAATTTTCTTCAAGGTGAACTCCAATCGCTAATTAAGTGGGTGCAGCTTACCCGCAAATATGCCCCCGACCAAACGCGCACTTATGATATGGATATGCAATAAGCTTATTGGACGGCAACTCAGCTTGCTGGCAAATTACGCCTTCCATAAATCACCTTCCCAAGAGAACCCAATGCCTCTTCGAATCAATCCGCTGCATATGGCGGTTGGCTTGGCTCTATCCGCGGCAGCCTTGTCGGCCTATGCGCAATACCGCGATGAAGCCAAGCCCGATAGCATCACCAGCAAGTCTGAAAAAATTTGGCTCGGCACGGAATACACCGGCAAGCCAGCAAGCACACCGCGTGATGCCAAAGGCAAACCTCTTCTCAACGGTTATTGGAAGCTGCTGCATGAAGCCAACAAGCCGGACGGAAATCTGGCGAAGGATTTACCGAATTTCCAGCTGCCCTACACAGCAGCTGGCAAGGCCGCATTGGCCGCCAATACCAAAATCGTCGATCCGGAAGCGCGTTGCATCGTCACCGGTATCCCGCGAACTTTGACTGCGGTGCTGCCGTTTGAAATTCAGCACAACGGCGTGCGCTTCGCCAGCTTCCATCAACTGGGCTGGCATCGCCTGGCATGGCTGGACGGCCGCAAGCCGGCGGCGGACCCCGACCCGCGTTATACCGGCAACGGCATCGGCAGTTGGGAAGGCGATACGCTGGTGATTCGTTCGCATGCGTTCAAGGACAGCAGCGATGGCAGGGTTTGGGCGGACGACAATGCCAATCCCATCAGCAGCGACGCGGTGCTGGTCGAGCGTTGGACGCGCCCGGATTATCAGCACCTGAATCTGGAATTCACCCTGACCGATCCGAAGTACTACAGCAAGCCAATCAAGTATTCGCGCAAGTTCGTACTGGCGCCCGAGGGCGAAACGCTGAAGGAATTCTCCTGCGAATGGAACACCTACTGGGTCACCACGCAGCTTGAGCCCGGACCAGGCAAGATCGGCGTCGATGGCAATCGTTACTTCGGGCCGGACAAACAAATCGTGCCGGATTGGCCGTTGGGCGCGGTGGACGATGATGGTCGCGGCACCGGCTACTGGCTGTATCGCAAAAACAAACCGAAACCATCGGATCTGCCACCCAAGCCGGAGGCCAAGTGAACAGTATGAATACGGAGATCAAGTGCATGACGTGGGCGAAGAGTGTCTTGTTGTTGAGCGTGCTGGCCGCGTTGGGTGGCAACGCGCTGGCGCAAACCCGGCCCGCCGCCACGCGTCCGGCCGCAGCGGATAACGGCGATGCGGAAACCGAAATGTTCAAGCCGTTCATCTACAACGGCCCGCCGGTGGCGACGCCACGTCTGTTGGATGGCAAGCCGGACTTGAGCGGGTTCTGGCAAGGGGTGCGTGAGAAAGGCGTCCCTGGCGGGAATCATGGCAAGGACCAGCCTGGCTTTATTTTGCCGCTGAGCGAAAAGGGCAAGCGCGCGATGATCTATTCGCAAAACCATGCGCCGGACCCGGAGGCGGTCTGCATCAATGGCGGCATTCCGCGCCACAATAGCAGCGGGCTGCCGTTTGAGATCTTGCAGACCACCGATCGCTTCAGCACGCTCTATCACTACACCACGCACCGTTCGGCGACGGTTGGCCCCAAGCGCGACTTGCCGCCGAAGGACCAGATTACCAAGACCTATTTCGGCACCAATGTGGCGTACTGGGACGGCGATACGCTGGTGATTGAAACCACCGGCTTGCGCGATTCTTCGTTCGAAAAAATCTGGCTGGATGAAAACGGCAACCCCACCAGCGATCAGACCAAAGTGATCGAGCGCTGGTCGCGTCCGGATTATCACCATCTGCAACTGGAAGAAACCGTGATCGACTTGAAGTATTACCGCGAGCCGTTCAAGTTCACGCGCAAGTGGAATTACGGCGGCGATGGCCGCGGCGTGGGTGAATACTCCTGCAATGAGAACAATGTGGAGCGCGAGCATATCGGACCGGGCGCCGGTGTGATCGGGCCGGACGGCGGCCGTGGTTTCGGCTACAACGCGCCCTTGCCTAAAACCCCACCTGGCCCGGACGCTTACGATTTATGACCATTCGACGTATGACAGGGCTGGCGGCGTTCGCGCTGCTGGCGGCCTGCAAACCGCAAGCGGAGCCCGCACCGGTGACTGCGCCGCCGTACGCGGCACAGATCACGCTGCAGGATACGATGAACCACATCATTGATCCGGAGGCGGACGTGATCTGGCATGCCACCGGCACCGTCTCCACCACGAAGGGCGTGGTCGAGTACTCGCCTAAAACCGATGAAGACTGGGAGGCGCAACGCCGCGCGGCATTGCGTCTGCTGGAAGCCAGTAATGTGCTGCTGATACCTGATCGGATAGTGAGCCAAACGCCGTTTGAATCGGCCGGTCCCGGTGTCTACAGCTCGGCGGAGGTGCAGCATCAGATTGATGCGAATCGCGCCGCCTTCAATGCGCTGGCCCTGAACCTGCGCGCCGCGTCGCAACGGCTGCTCGCGGCCAGTGACAAGCGCGATGTGGCTTCGCTGCTGGAATTGGGCGACGCTCTGGATCAGGCGTGCGAGGCTTGCCACAAAACGTTCTGGTACCCGGCTGAAAAAGTCCCGCGTCCGCCGGCGAGACCACCGTCGCCGTAACGCTTATGCCGCATCCTGCCGCAGCTGCGGCAGGGACGCCATCAGGTCGGAGAAGCGCTGGCCCTGGATCATCACGTGCTCGCGCAGCAGATGCGCGGCCAGTTCACCGTCGCCTTCAAGGATGGCTTTAACCACGCCATCATGCTCGTGATACGAATTGGCCAGGCGATTACGCACCCGCAGTTGCAGGCGGCGGTAAGGACGCAGCCGGCGATACAGCGCGCGCGTCTGCTCGATCAAAAACTGATTGTGGCTGCCGGCGTAGATCGCCTCGTGAAAAATCTCATTCTGGTAGTAATAGGCATCCGGCTCCTGCGCTTCCAGCGCGGCCTGGCAAGCCTGATGCGCCATCAATAAAGCCTTCTGCTCTTCCGGCGTCATGCGGCGCGCTGCCAGACGGCCGCAGGTCGCTTCCAGTTCCGACATCACCTCGAACATCTCCACCAACTGCTGCGGTCCCAGCTCGGCGACGATGGCGCCACGGCGCGGCCGTATCACCACCAGTCCCATTGACGATAGCTGTATCAAGGTTTCCCGTATCGGCGTACGCGACACCCCAAAGCGCGTGGCCAGTTCGGTCTCGTCCAGATGCTGGCCGGGCTTGAGCTCGCCGACGGCGATCAATTCTTCGATCTGTTCGCGGAGGGTAGCGGAGTGGGTCGTCATGAGGCTCATTATAACGCTTGACAATGTATTCGCAACCGCTATTCTTGTATACACAAACAAGTTGATTGCATATCGAATGCGATAACGATAATATTTCCCGACATCAACCCCTTGGAGGACGTATGACTGTTACCACCCGCAGGACCGCACTAGCATCCCTCGCAGCACTGGCAGCCAGCCCCCTGTTGTCGCTACCGGCCTGGGCCCAGACCGGGCTTAAGATCTCGCACCAGTTCCCCGGCGGCACCGTGACCGAAGGCGATTTCCGCGACCGCCTGACCCGCATGTTTGCGGCCGAAGTCGAAAAGCGCTCCAAGGGCGCGCTCAAGTTTTCCATCTATCCCGGCTCTTCGCTGATGAAGACCAATGCCCAGTTCTCGGCCATGCGCAAAGGTGCGCTGGACCTGTCGCTGGTGCCGCTGTCGTACGCCGGCGGCGAAGTCCCGGAAGTGAACATCGGCCTGATGCCAGGCCTGGTCACCTCCTACGACCAAGCCTACAGCTGGAAGAACGCGGAAGTGGGCAAGGAGCTGAATCGCATCCTGAACGAAAAAGGCATCATCATGGTCAGCTGGATCTGGCAGGCCGGCGGCATGGCCTCGCGCACCAAGCCGGTGATCGATCCGGGAGACGCCAAAGGCATGAAGATCCGTGGCGGCTCGCGCGAAATGGACCTGATGCTGAAGGCCGCTGGCGCCGCCGTGGTGACGCTGCCGTCGAATGAAATCTACGCCGCCATGCAGACCGGCGCGATGGAAGCGGCGCTGACCTCCTCCACCTCGCTGATCTCGTTCCGCCTCGAAGAAGTATCGAAGGCGCTGACCACCGGCCGTGCCGGCTCCTACTGGTTCATGCTGGAGCCGCTGATGATGTCCAAGGCCATATTCGACCGTCTGCCGAAAGACCAGCAGCAGTTGATCCTGACCGTGGGCGCCGAGCTGGAAGCCTTCGCGCTCAAATCGTCGAAGGAAGACGACCAGCAAGTCGCCACCGTCTACCAGAAAGCCGGCGCCAAGGTGGCTGACATGAATCCCGCCGCGCTGAAAAAGTGGCAGGCCATCGCCCGCGCCACCGCCTGGAAGGACTACGGCGAGAAAAACGCCAGCTGCGCCAACCTGCTTAAACTGGCGGAGAAAACGCTGTGAGCCACGGCGTAGAACTGCAGCCGCCGCGCGGCCCGGCGCCGCCGGACAATGCCATCGTCGCGGCACTGACAGCGGCGCTGGACAAGCTGAATCGCCTGCTGATGACGCTATCGATGATCGCGCTGGTGCTGACCGCTCTGGTGCTGACTTACTCGGTGGTGTCGCGCTACTTCTTCCAGGCGCCCACCGACTGGCAGGATGAAGCGTCGGTGTTCATGCTGGTCGGCGTCACCTTCTTCTGCACCGCCTACGTGCAGTACCACCGTGGCCACATCGGCATCGAGGCGCTGGCCGGCTTGCTGCCGCGCCGCGTCAACGCGGTGCGCCTGTTCATCGTGGACCTGGTGTCGCTGCTGTTTGTCGCCTTCTTCACCTGGAAATCGTGGCTGCTGTTCCATGAAGCCTGGGTCGACGGCCAGACCACCTCCTCGACGTTTGCGCCACCGCTGTGGATACCCTACTCGATGATGGCCGCCGGCATGACGCTGCTGACAATGCAACTGCTGCTGCAAACCCTGGCCCGTCTCACCAACAAAGCGGAGCGTGCGGCATGAGCGATCTGACCTTGGGCGCGCTGTACGGCGCCGTAACGCTGGTGGTGATGTTCTCCGGGATGCCGATCGCATTCGCGCTGGGCGTGGTCGCCACCGGCTTTATGTACTTCTTCATGCCGCCCTCCTCGCTGGACACGATCACGCAGAACGTCTACGAAGAGATGGCGTCGATCACACTACTGTCGATTCCGCTGTTTATTCTGAAGGGCGCGGCCATCGGCAAATCACCGGCGGGCAAGGACTTGTACTCGGCGATCCACACCTGGATGCACAAGATCCCCGGTGGTCTCGGCATCGCCAACGTGTTTGCCTGCGCGCTGTTCGCCGCCATGGCCGGTTCGTCGCCGGCCACCTGCTCGGCCATCGGCTCGGCCGGCATCCCTGAGATGCGCAAGCGCGGCTACTCGCCGGGCTTCGCCGCCGGCATCATCGCGGCCGGCGGCACGCTGGGCATTCTGCTGCCGCCATCGATCACCATGATTCTGTATGCGGTGGCGGCCGAGCAGTCGCTGGGCCGCTTGTTCCTGGCCGGGATAGGTCCAGGCATCCTGTTGGTGGTGCTGTTTGCCGGCTACGCCGTCTACCGCGCCCGCAAGGAATACCATCTGGCGCTGGACATCTACCAGAAAGGCGGCGAGAAATCGGCCTATCTGGAAGACGAGCATTTCACGCTGAAGGAAAAAGTGGAAATGCTGCCGCGCGTGCTGCCCTTCATCGTGCTGCTGATCGGCGTGATGGTGGCGCTGTACGGCGGCTTCGCCACGCCATCCGAAACCGCCGGCCTGGGCGCGCTGTTGGCGTTGGTCCTGCTGGCCGTGATCTACGGCGTGTGGAAGCCGAAAGACCTGTCGCCGATTCTCGGCTCGTCAATCCGCGAATCCACCATGCTGCTGCTGATTATCGGCATGTCGCTGCTGTATTCGTACGTGATGAGCTACCTGCACATCAGCCAATCGGCCGCCGCCTGGGTGGTCAGCATGCACCTGTCGAAATGGGTGCTGCTGGCGGTGATACTGTTGATGGTGGTGGTGTTCGGCTTCTTCCTGCCGCCGGTCTCCATCATCCTGATGACGGCGCCGATTATCCTGCCGCCGCTGCGCGAAGCCGGCTTTGACCTGATCTGGTTCGGCATCGTGATGACGGTGGTGATGGAGATGGGGTTGATCCACCCGCCAGTGGGACTGAATATATTCGTCATCAAGAACATCGCGCCGGACATTCCTTTGAAGGATGTGATCTGGGGCGTGTTCCCCTTCCTGCTGCTGATGGTGCTGGCGGTGCTGCTGCTATGCTTCTTCCCGTCCATCGCCACCGGCCTGCCTGACATGATTATGGGAGCTAAATAAATGTCCTGGAACACCTTGCAGCAAAATCGCGATGCGCGACTGCAGCGCGCCCGCGCGGCACTAGGCAACTCGCTGGACGGCAAAAGCCTGCCGGCGGTGCGCATCGCCGATCTGCTGCATGCGGTCGTCGAATGCGGCGACCGCGTTTGCCTCGAAGGGAATAACCAGAAGCAGGCCGATTTCCTCGGCCATGCGCTGGCCAATCTCGATGCGGCGCGCGTCAACAACCTGCACATGCTGCAGTCAGTGCTGGCGCTGCCGGAGCATCTGGATGTCTTCGAGCGTGGCGTCGCCTCCAAGCTGGACTTCTCGTTCTCCGGCCCGCAGGCGGCGCGGGTGGCGCGGCTGGCGTCAGCCGGCAAGCTGAATATCGGCGCCATCCACACTTACCTGGAGCTGTTCAGCCGCTACTTCATCGATCTGCCGCCGCGTGTTTGTTTGATCGCGGCGGAGGCGGCGGACCGTCACGGTAATCTGTACACCGGCCCGAACACCGAGGACACGCCGGCCATCGTGGAGGCGACCGCGTTCAAGCAGGGCATCGTCATCGTCCAGGTGAACAAAGTGGTGGACACGGTGCCGCGCGTCGACGTGCCGGGCGATTGGGTCGACTTCGTGGTGCAGTCGCCACGCCCCTACTATATCGAACCGCTGTTCACGCGCGACCCGGCGCAGATTTCGGAGATTCAGGTGCTGATGGCGATGATGGCCATCAAAGGCATCTACGCTGAATACGAGGTGCAGCGCCTGAATCACGGCATTGGCTTCGACACGGCGGCCATCGAGCTGCTGCTGCCGACCTATGCGGAGTCGTTGGGCTTGCGCGGCAAGATCGGCAAGCATTGGGCGCTGAATCCGCATCCGGCGCTGATCCCGGCGATTGAGGCGGGCTTCGTCAGTTCGGTGCACTCGTTCGGTTCGGAGCTGGGCATGGAGGAATACATCCACGCGCGGCCGGACGTGTTTGCGATCGGCCCCGATGGCACCATGCGCAGCAACCGCGCCATGTGCCAGGCCGCTGGCCACTATGCCTGCGACATGTTCATCGGCTCGACTTTGCAGATCGATTTGCAAGGCAATTCGTCGACCGCGACGGCGGGCCGCATCTCCGGCTTTGGCGGCGCTTCCAATATGGGGGCGGATGCGCGTGGACGGCGTCATGCCAGTCCTGCGTGGCTCAAGGCGGGCGAACAGGCGCGCGCCGGCCGTAACACCATCCCTCGCGGCCAGAAGCTGGTGGTGCAGATGGTGGAGACCTTCCGCGAGCATATGCAACCGGCCTTCGTCGAGAAGCTGGATGCGTGGACGCTGATGGAGCAGGCCAAGATGGCGATTCCGCCGGTGATGATCTATGGTGACGATGTCACCCACATCCTGACCGAGGAAGGCATCGCCAATCTGCTGCTGTGCCGCACCGACGAGGAGCGCGAGCAGGCGATACGCGGCGTGGCCGGATACACGCCGGTGGGTCTGGGGCGCGACAAGCGCATGGTGGAGAATCTGCGTGACCGCGGCATCATCACCCGTGCCGAGGATCTGGGCATCGACAAGCGGCTCGCCACGCGCGACCTGCTGGCGGCCCGCAATATGAAAGACCTGGTGCGCGCATCGGGCGGTTTGTACAACCCGCCCAAGCGTTTCCGCAACTGGTAAGGAGCACGAACATGGAAACTCTGAACTATCGATTTGAAGACGGCACCCGCCGCCTGAACGCAGCACCGGAGGTGGTGGGTGTGGTCGGCTCGGGTAATCTGGAAGTGCTGATCGAGCCGGCCGCGCTGGACGGCGCCTGCACCATCGAGATCAGTACCGCCGCCGTCGGCTTTGGCGCGATCTGGGAAGCGGTGATGAGCGACTTCCACCAGCGTTGGCTGCTGGCCGACACCCGCATCTCGATCAACGACATGGGCGCGACGCCGGCCGTGGTCAGCCTGCGCCTCGACCAGGCGGTGCAAACCATGCTGGGAGACGCCGCATGAGCCGCCCCGTCAGCTATCAGGAAGCGACTGCGCGCGAACGCCTGCAGCTTTTGTTCGACGCCGGCAGTTTTGAGGAATTCATCCCACCGGCGAAGCGCGTCACCAGCCCGCATCTGGCGCAGTTGAACGCGCCGGTGGCGTTTGACGACGGCGTGGCGATCGGCCGCGCGCTGCTGGGCGGCGTTCCGGTGTACGTGGCGGCGCAGGAAGGTGCTTTCATGGGTGGTGCGGTCGGCGAGGTACATGGCGCCAAGCTGGTTGGCCTGCTGCGCAAAGCGATTGCCGACCGGGTGGCCGCAGTGGTGCTGTTGGTGGAATCCGGCGGCGTGCGGCTGCACGAAGCCAATGCTGGCCTGATCGCCGTCTCCGAGGTGATGCGCGCCCTGCTCGACGCGCGCGATGCCGGCATTCCGGTGATCGCGCTGGTGGGCGGCGCCAATGGCGCGTTTGGTGGCATGGGTATCGTCACGCGTTGCGCGAATGTGGTGGTGATGTCGGAGGAAGGTCGTCTCGCGATGTCCGGTCCGGAGGTAATCGAAACCGCCAACGGCGTGGAGGAATTCGATTCGCGCGACCGTGCGCTGGTGTGGCGCACCTCGGGCGGCAAGCATCGTTATCTGCTGGGTGACTGCCAGCGCATCGTGGCCGACGATGTGGCAGCCTTCCGCATCGCCGCGCAAGAGGCGGTGGCCACGCTGGCCGGCCAGCCGACCGGTTTGACACTGGAAGCATTGGAAGCCGAGCAGCGCATGCTGGAAGCGCGCCTGCAGAATTACGGCGCCCTGCCCGATCCGGTCGACATCTGGACGACGATGCAGATGCCGGATGCGGCCAATATCCCCATGCTGGACGTGGACAGCTTTATCGCGGCGGCGGCAACGCGCCGCCAGGGAGTCTGAGATGGATTGGAAAAAACTGGCAGAGACGCTGTTCCCCGAGGGGCATACCATCGTCGAGCGGGATGATTTTCTAAGTGGCGCGGCCCAGGTGGATGGGCAAACGGTGGCGGTGATCGGCACTACCGGTCACACGCCGATCGGCGTGGAGATCGCGCTGGCGCAGGCCAAGGCGATTCTGGGCACGGTGCGGGATTTCCCAGGCCGGCCTATTCTGATGCTGATTGATACACAGGGCCAGCGTCTGCGCCATCGCGATGAGATGTTGGGCATTAACAGCTACATGGCGCACCTGGGCAAGTGCGTGGATCTGGCGCGGCGCAAGGGGCACAAGATCATCGGTCTGGTTTATGACCAGGCTCTGTCGGGCGGCTTTATCACCAGTGGTTTGATGGCGGATGCCTGTCACGCACTGCCTGATGCGACGATACGCGTGATGGGATTGCCGGCGATGGCGCGCATCACCAAGGTGCCGGAAGAATTGCTGACCGAGCTGGCGGAGAGTAATCCGGTGTTTGCGCCAGGGCCGGAGAATTATCTGCGCATGGGTGGTGTGGAGTCGATCTGGGAGGGTGATCTGGCGGCGCAGTTGCGAGCTTCGCTGGCGCAGCAGCGTAGTGGCGATAAGCGTAGTGCGCTGGGCTTGCAGCGCGGCGGGCGGCGGTTGGCGCAACCGGTGATCGATGCGGTGCTGTCGGGTGGCGATGTCGTTCGTGGCTGACAGTCTGACGCCCATCGCGCGGCACATGCTGGTGTGGCTGAGCGACGCTGGCTGGCAAGCGGCCATCGACGCCGCGCCGGCAGCGCATCTCGCCGGCCTGGCTTTGTGGCGTCGTCACGACTGGCCGGTGGTGGTGCGTCGTCATGACGCCCACGCCGATGCGAACGCCGGGGCCGGGGCCGGGGCCGGCACCGGCCCCGCTGCCGCTGCCGATGCTGCCGACGCCGACGCCGACGCCGACGTCGACGAAGTCTGCCTCGGCCTGCCGCTGCCGCCGGATGCTGTCAGCGGCACAAAGCTGCGCATCGCCTTGCGCGCGCGCACAGCGGACGTTGTGCGCCGCACGCCGCCGATCGCACTGCGCGACACGCTGTCCACTGCTGGTGTGTGGCGTGATGGTCTTGCGGCGTTGTGCGACGCTGTGCCGTCGCTGCGCGTTTACGGTTCGCTGGCGATGCAGTCGCTGACTGGCTTGCAGTATGTGTCGCCAACTTCGGATATTGATGTGCTGTTCGAGCCGTCCGGCCGGCAGCAATTGGATCACGCGCTGGCGCTGCTGACGCGGTATGAGGAACTTTTACCGCTGGATGGCGAGATCGTGTTCCCCGGCGGGCAGGCGGTGTCGTGGAAGGAGTGGCGGATGGCGATGCGGCATCCAGCAAAAGTGCTGGTCAAGGATATGCAGGCGGTGCGGCTGGCCGATACGGCGTCGCTGCTCGCGCTGCTGGAGGATCGCTGATGCGACGGATGATGCAGGACGAATCCTGGCAGGCACCAGGACGCGAGTCCGCCAGCGGCGCCAAAAGCGTGGCGCGCGCGCTGGCACCGCGTCTGAATCAGGCCGCGAAGCTGGTGTTTGCGGGCGAGGTGGCGCGACTGGCGGTGCGTAGTTTGCACGCGGAGTTGTGCCTGTATCCGAAGCCGGGACTGGTGTCACCGGTGGACACGGGTAGCCATGACGATATGGACGCGGGTACTTTCATGCGCAGCATGTTCGCGTTGCGGCACTACTTTAAAAAAATCTGTTTGGCAGGATTGAACGATGCGCCGTTTGCGCAGCTCAAGCAGTTGGGCATCGCGGCAGAGACGGCAATGCTGCGCGCGACGCGCGGCATCAACACGCATCGCGGCGCGATCTTCAGCCTCGGCCTGCTGTGCGCCACCGCCGGCCGCGCCCGCGCCCAAGGCACACCGATGACGCCCGCCGCCCTGCGCGCCGCGCTGCTGATCCGCTGGGGCGAAGAACTCGCCCACCACGCTGCGCCAGCCACGAGCGCCGAGGCGACGCGAGCCGCGTCCGCTGTGCCACTGGCGCAAACGACGGCCGTTGGCGTCGGGCCTGCGGCGACGGAGGCAGGTATCGCAACCGCCTTCGCTTGGGGCATCGCCGCTCGGGGCGTGGACGCGCAGCCGGCTCGCGCGGAGGGTAACGTTGCGGGCGGCGGTCTCGCGCGCTCAGCATCGCTGAGCAATGGCTTGCGGGTGGCGGCGCGGTATGCGGTGAGTGGCGCGCGCGAGGAAGGGGCGCTGGGGTTGCCGTCGGTATTTGAGATCGGCATGCCGGCGCTGCTGGCTTCACGTCGGCGCGGCGCCGGCATCGTTGAGCAGCGCATCGATACGCTGTACGCGCTGATGGCACACATCAGCGACAGCAACGTCTATCACCGCGCCGGCCCGCAAGGCGCACAAATCGTCCGCGAACACGCGACGCATTTTCTCGCCCAAGGCGGCACCGCCCACGCCAACTGGCACGCGACCGCCCTCGCCGGCCATCACACCTTCATGCGGCACCGGCTGTCACCCGGCGGTGCGGCCGATCTGCTTGCCGCCTGCTGCTTCGTGCAATCGCTGGCCACACTGGATCAGCCATGAGCCGTGCACGCCTGCTGTTACTGTGCCCCGGTCAGGGCGACCAGCATCCGGCCATGTTCGACCTGGCCCGCACCAGCCCCGCCGCCAGCGTCCTGCTCGACCGCCTGCCGACCAGCACCAGCGGTGACATCTATGCCAACCGCATCGCCCAACCACTGATCGTTGCGGCCACGCTGGCCATGTGGGAAGCCATCCGCGATTTCGCGCCGGCTCCTGCGCTGGTGGCCGGCTACAGCATCGGCGAACTATCCGCTTACGGGGTTGCAGGCGCAATCACCGCAGACGATGCCCTTGCCCTGGCGGCCCAACGCGCCGCGCTGATGGATCAATGCCAGCAAACCCACCCCGGCCAGACCCTGCTGACTATCACCGGCCTGCCGCTCGCCAGCGCCAGCACAATGGCTGCCAGCTACGACTACCACATCGGCATCGAAACCGGCGAAGACACCTGCATTGCCGGCGGTCCCGCCGCACAGGCAGACGCACTGCAGCTGACCATCGAAGCAGCCGGCGCGCGCAGCAAACGCCTGCCGGTGGAAGTGGCATCGCACACGCCCTACATGCAAAGCGCCGTGCAGCCGTTCGCGCAGGCGCTGAGCGCAGCCGCGTTCGGCCACATCGACATCCCGGTCCTGGCCGGCATCAGCGCTACGCCGGTGAGCAGCCGCGACGCCGCCATCGACACCCTCTCGCGCCAGCTGGCGCAAACCATCCACTGGCTGGCCTGCATGGATGCCGCCGCCGAAGCCGGCATCACGGTCGCGCTTGAACTCGGTCCCGGCAGCGCTCTCGCCAAGATGCTGCAAAACCGCCATCCACACATTCAGACCCGCTCCGTGGCCGATTTCCGCACGCTGGACGGCATCCGCAAATGGCTGGAACGCGCCTGCGAAGAATAATCAGCGATTGTTCTGCAGCGCCCAGGCGACGATATTCTGCGCATCCATCGCGCCCGGCTGACGCGCCACCTCGCGCCCGTGCTTGAACAGCGCCAGCGTCGGAATGCTGCGGATCGCATAACGCGCCGCCAGATCCTGCGCCTGCTCGGTATCCACCTTCACCACACGGAACTGCGGCTCCAGCCGCTGCGTGGCCTGCGCGTAAAACGGCGCCATGGTCCGGCACGGCCCGCACCACGGCGCCCAGAAATCCACCAGCACAGGAATATCGCTACGCTCAATCTGCTTGAGGAAGCGCGCGCTGCTCAAGTCCACCGGCGCACCGGTGAACAACGCCTTTTGACATTTGCCGCACACCGGCTGCGCCGCCAGCTTGGCCGTCGGCACCCGGTTCACCGCATCGCAATGCGGACACACAATATGCAGCGACTCTGGCTGCGGGTTGGTCGAATTGGTCATCATCATCTCCTGCAACAAGCTCGACATGATAATCCACCGACAAAAAAAATGCCGCGCCTTGCGAAACAACTTCGCGGGCGCGGCAAAAGTGGGCGCTACGGATGATCGAGATCAGGTCTCTTTACGAGCGCCAGTCTGCTTGCTGGCTTGGGTGGCGGCTTGCGCGGCGGTTTGGGCCTGGGTGGCCTGGCCGCCTTGGAGGTTGCCGCTTTCGCGGCCTTCGGAACCGTTCTGACCGCTTTGCAGCGATTGGCTACCGCGCACTTCGTTGCCGCGCGACTGGCGGGCGCCATCGGTGCGGAAGGGATCGGTGAATTTCTCCACCGCGTCCTGGTGGCTGCGCAAGGTCTTTTCCGTTTCTTCCGACGTCACACGCGCCACCTCATCGGCCAACGCCTTGGCGGTGCGGCTGGTTTCCTGCACGTGCTCTTCCGCCACCTTGGACAGATCGACATGGGTATCGGCGGCAATCCGCGACAGATGCTGCTGATAGGCGCGCAGTTTTTCAGCCGTTGGCTGAGCATGCGCGGCGGCCGCAGCGATCGCCTCGGTGGGGCGATGGGCGGTGATGACCTGCTGGCCAGCCTGCGTAGTTTCTTCCAGCAGGGTCTGCGCCAATTGGATGTTCAGGTCGCTGTATTGCTGAACGGTGTGAAACAGCGACTTGGACAAGTCGTTGAAGAACGACAGTTGCGCTTCCAGATGGGTCTTTGCTGCTGGGCTGACAGTTTGGGAAAATGGATACATAGATTGCCTCGAAAGTTAAGTGCCTTGGGAGTAAATGGGTCCACGCCGCCGAAAGCAGCGCGAACGTCAAGGCTACGTTAGCTCGATTTGTCACGTTTGATCTTTGTCAAACGTGACCTACTTTCCGACCTGTCGCCACCGCTCCAGCCAGCCACCGAGCGCCAGCAATGCGCACGCCGTCAGCAAATAGCCGGTGACCGAAGGCAGCGTGGCCGCACCATTGAAACCGGTCACATCCAGCGCCGCCACGCCGCGCGCCTGCGTGGCCACGTACATAGCAAATAGAAACAGCGCGAGGAAGGCACGTGAGGTGCGAGTCAGGCCGCCGAGCACGCCAGCTGCGGCCGCCAGCGCCCACACGCCGCAGACCAGCGCGGCCGCGCGTAACGGCGCGTGCAACAGCCAGCGCAGCAGCACCGGCGCGGTGAACAGCAGCGCCAGCAGGCAGGACGCCAGCCACTGCGCCACATACGCGCGCAGTCGGCCGCCGGGCGCCGCCGCATTAAGCGCATCGACATCGTGCTGCCCATCGCGCACGCTGATTTCGCTGACCAGCACGCCCCAGACCAGCATCGCCGCGATCAGCAACGGCCCGAGCGCCGCGTCGGCCACACCGCAGCCCAGCGCCAGCAGCACCAGTGCCGTCAGAGACGCCGCCGGATTCGACAGCAGCACCAGCGCCAGCAAGGCCAGCGCCTGGCCACCGACGCCGGGCACGCGCGCCGCCAGCGGCAACAGCGGCCGCGCCAGCCGCGCGCAGGGACGCAACCAGCGGTTCAGCAGCGCCAGCGGCGACCAGCCCTGGCCGGCCGCGCGCGCCTTCACCCTATCCGGCGAAAAGCGATGGAACAACGGCAGCGCCAGCAGCAACGGCAGCACGGCGATCAGTGCGCAACCGATCCGGGTGGCGACCGTCTGCACGCTCCATAAGCCGTCCGGCAACAGCAGCGCCGCGCGCGCTGGATCGAACTCGCCGCCACCGATCACCAGGCCTTGCGATGGCAGCACCCGCTGCACCGCCCCAATGACGGCGCCGATACCGGAAAAGTCCAGCAAGAGCCACGGCGTCCAGCCGCTGTGTCCTGCCGTGGCGACGGCGCCGGCGCTGAGCTGCGCCATGCTCAGCACAAAATACAGCACGTCGCCGCCCTTGCCCATCAGCGGCGACCACGCTTCAAACAGCAGCACCATCGAGGCGGTGAACAGCACCAGCGGCAGCAGCACCAGCGCATAGGTTTGCAGGTAGACGCCCAACCGCACCGGTCCTTCGCCGCGCAAGCCGTGCAGCACCAGCATGGTGGCCAGGAAGATCAGCAGCAGGCCGCACAGATACGCCACATTGCCCAGCCAGCGCGCCAGCAGAAAAGTCGCGGAACCGAGCGGCGTGGCGGCCATGACGGCGCCCAGACCGCTGCGCACGTCCTCGCCCATGCGGCCGCGTGCCAGATAAAAGCCGGCCAGGCCGAAGAACAAGCCCGTCAGCGCGGCGCTGCCGATCGCCAGCGCGCTGCTGGTGTAGGCCACGCGCGCATCGTCGCTGACGATCATCGCCTGGCCGCGCGACGGATCGCCCACCATCAACCAGGTCAGCACGATCAACGCCAGCACCGCCGCCAGCGTGCCGCCGCGCCGCATGCGCAGCCGCACCTCGGTCAGCAGCAGTGTTCCGATGACCGCCGCCCTCATGCCGCCGCGTCCATGCGCTCGCGCAGCGCATAGCGTTGCGTCATCAGCGCTTCTTCCAGCGTCGGTTCGGCCGGCACCGCCTCGGCCAGCGGCGGCGTGGGATGGGCGATGCGCAGCGTGATGCCTTGCGCATGGTGTTGCGCCTGCAGCACCTGCACCTGCGCGCGCAACGTCTCGTAATCCTGCGGCGCTACCGTCACCGACCATACCTGGCCACGGGCGCGCTGCACGAAGCTGTCCGGCGTGTCGCAGGCCACCAGACGGCCGTTGTTCATGATGGCCAGCCGGCTCGCCATGTTTTCAATATCGGACACGATATGGGTCGACACCATCACCAGCTTGCGGAAGCCGATTTCCGATAGCAGGTGGCGGAAGCGCAGCCGCTCTTCCGGATCGAGGCCGGCGGTCGGCTCGTCAACGATCAGCACATCCGGATCGTTGAGCAGCGCCTGCGCGATGCCGAGCCGGCGCCGCATGCCGCCGGAAAAACCGGCCGCCTGCTTGTGCGCGTGATCGTGCAGATTGACCAGTTCCAGCAGGCGGCGGATGCGGGCCGGGTCGCGTACACCCTTCAGCGCCGCGAAGTACTGCATGAATTCCAGCGCGCTCAAATTGGGATACACGCCAAAGTCCTGCGGCAGAAAGCCCAGCCGCGCGCGCATCGCCTCCGGCTGGCGTACGATGTCGACGTCGTCCAGCAGGATCTGGCCGCTGGTCGGCTTGCTGATGGTGGCGATCATCTGCATCAGCGTGGTTTTGCCGGCGCCGTTATGGCCGACCAGCCCGACCACGCCGGCCGGCAGCTGCACACTGACATCGTCCACCGCGCGGACGTTCTTCCCATAGGTCTTCACAACATGGCGTAATTCGAGCATGGCATCCCTAAATAAAAACGGGGCCGCTACCGGCCCCGTAAGCTGGAAACTTATTCTAAGCTTTGTTATTTAAAAAGCACAGCTGCCTTTTGGATGGTCAGCACGATGCCGATCGCCAGCGGGATGCCGACCGCCAGCCAGGCCAGCGCCACCGTCAGCGGGCTGGTGACGCCGTTCGACGCCACCACGTTGCCATTGGCGGCAGCCGCGTCGCGCTCATGCGCCAGGCGCTTCTCGTCCGCCAGTTCCTTGTCGCTCATGAAGTGCTTGTCGGCCACTGGACGCACCAGCAGGTTGCAGATCAGGCCCGCCACCAGCAAGCCGGCCAGCACGTACATGGTGATGTCGTACGCCTGCGCCTTCGGCACGCCGTGTTCGATCTGATATTCGCGCACGTAGTTGACCACCAGCGGACCGAACACGCCGGCCGCCGACCACGCGGTCAGCAGGCGACCGTGGATGGCGCCCACCATCTGCGTGCCGAACAAGTCGGCCAGGTAGGCTGGCACGGTGGCGAAGCCGCCGCCATACATCGACAGGATGATGCAGAAGAAGCCGACGAACAGCGCCAGTTGGCCACCGTGCGCCATCGATGGAATCGACGCGTACAGCGCAAAGCCCAGCACGAAGAAGATGCCGTAGGTGACTTTGCGGCCCAGGAAGTCCGAGCACGAGGCCCAGACAAAGCGGCCGCCGATATTGAACAGCGACAGCAGACCGGTGAAGCCGGCCGCGATCGCCGCGATCTGCGCCTTCTGCGCGGTGGTCAGCTCATTGAAGGCCACGGCCACGCCCAGCAGCTGGCCGCCGAAGATTTCCTGCAGCAGTGGCGAAGCCATGCCCAGAATGCCGATACCGGCCGTCACGTTCAGGCACAGCACCAGCCACACCAGCCAGAACTGCGGAATACCCCACACCTTGCTGGCGTGGACGTGGCGGGTGGTGATCATGGTGTTGGCATTGGTGGCCGGCGGCGTCCAGCCGGCCGGTTTCCAGCCGGTCGGCGGCACGCGGTAAGCCAGCGCGCCGGCCATCATGAACACGAAGTAGATCGCGGCCATCACCAGGAAGGTTTGCCACACGCCCACCGAATCCGGGGTGGCGAAGAATTTCATCAGCTTGTCGGCCAGTGGCGCGCCGATCATGGCGCCGCCGCCAAAGCCCATGATGGCCATGCCGGTCGCCATGCCGCGACGGTCCGGGAACCATTTAATCAAGGTCGACACCGGCGAGATATAGCCCAGGCCCAGACCGATACCGCCGATCACGCCGGACCCCAGCCACATCAGCCAGATCTGATGCTGGTACACGCCCAGCGCCGAGATCACCAGGCCGCCGCACCAGCATACCGCCGACACCACACCGGCCTTGCGCGGACCGGCGTGTTCCAGCCAGCCGCCGAACAGCCAGGCCGCCAGGCCGAGGAAGACGAAGAACATGGTGTACATCCAGCCCAGCATCGAAATCTGCCAGTCGCAGCTGCTCGACAGGATGCGCTCCAGCAGGCCGATATCGGCCGCGCAGGC
Source organism: Duganella guangzhouensis (assembly GCF_009674535.1). Taxonomy (GTDB): domain Bacteria; phylum Pseudomonadota; class Gammaproteobacteria; order Burkholderiales; family Burkholderiaceae_D; genus Rugamonas; species Rugamonas guangzhouensis. The sequence goes on along the minus strand of NZ_WKJK01000005.1, from coordinate 174,329 downwards.
GATCGATTCCTTGATGCCCAGCGCCTTCGACAGCGGCAGCCAGAACACCGAGAAACCATAGGCCATGCCTATGCACAGATGGATCGCCAGCGCCGCCGGGGGCACCAGCCAACGATTGAAACCGGCACCGGCAACGGTGCGTTCCTTCTCCAGAAAGTCAAACAAAGCCATTCACTTTTTCCCCATGTTGTATTTCTTACGAATAACATCCGGGCGCAAGAATAGCACAGGGGCAACTTTTATGGCATCCGTTTCAGGTCGTCCAGCGTGAACCATAATTCCTTGCGGTTCAGCGGCGTTTCCGGGGTTAGCAAGGGATTGGGCAGGGTGATAACCACCCGTTTATCGAGCCGGGCCTGGCGAATCAGGGGGCCGTAATGATAGCTGAACAGCTTTTCAAAGCTGCCATCGACCAACGCGACCTCCAGTCCGCGCCGGATCTCCTCCGCCAGCGCCGGGTTGCTGCGGTTGACGAAAAAATAGTCGGCGGTGGGATAGCGCACCACCACATAGGGATCGACGATCAGTTCGGGATGGCGCGCCGCCTCGCGCCAGATCTCGTTGACCGAGCGCGGCGCCCAGTCGACGCGGCCGGCGCTCAGCAGGCCGAACATGGTGTTGTAGACCGTCACCGGCTGCACCGCCAAACCGCTGCGGCGCAGGATTTGCAGATCCGGCCAGTCGTGCCCCTGGACGGCGGCGTAATGTCGCAGGTCTTCCAGATTGCGCACGCCTTGCAGCAGCTCGGCGCGGTCGGCGCGCAGCAGGCCGATGCGCCAGCCGATCAGGCCGCGCGTCATGGGAATCCGCACCGGCAGCAGCTTGCTTTCACGCTCGGCCGAGGTCATGGTGCCGACCACGTCGATGCGGCCGCCACCGGTCTGCAGCTCCAGCAGCGCGCGGTTCTGCTGCATGCGCGTCGGCGACAGCTCGGCGCGGTAATGGCCGCCAGCCTTTTCCAGCGCCAGTTGCAGCAGCGCGATGCCGTAATCGCCATGTTCGCCGTCACCGTCAACGCGCGGGTAATGCACCGCCTGTGGCGTGGCGGCGGCCGCGCCACACCAGCACAAGCAGGCGATCAGCAGGAGACGTGGCAATAACATGGCAAGTAACTTCTTTTTATGAATCTACTTTCATCGTACGCTAAATGTTGCTCGTTATCAAGGCATTAAGAACGATTGCACCACGGATCTGCCTTATTTTTCATCAGCGCGTGCATTTTGGCCGGCAAACGTGTAAACTAGCGATATTGCCGAGTGGAAATATCAATCATGGCCATCGCCGTCCTTAGTTCTGGAGTTACCGGTCTCAACGCCGCTGAGCGCGCGTTGGGCAATAGCGCGCACGCGATCGCCAACATCGGCACCCAGGGTTTCCAGCCATCGCAAACCAACTTCACCGAAAATGCGCCGGCCGGCACCGGCGTCTCGATTTCCATGCGCGGCCAGCAATTGCTGCAGGTGGACGCGCCCAGCGCCACCAACCTGGCCACCGAAACCACCAACTCGCTGGTGTACAAGGCGCAATTCGACCTGTCCGCCAAGGTGGTGCAGGCGGCCGACCAGAATCTCGGCACGCTGATCGACATTCAGGCTTGATCGCACCCGGCCATATCGGCCACAATGCGCGCTAATGAATACTGTTGAACTTTTGGCCGCGCTGCCATCCCGCATTTCCGACATCCCGCGCCGCTGGGCGCACGCCACGCCGCACGCCCCTGCCCTGCACGACGGCGAACGCCTGTGGACCTACGCCGAGCTGATGGCCGCCGTGGCCGATACCGCCGAGCGCCTGCGCCGCTGGCAGTTGCGGCCGGGCGACCGGTTGGCCGTGATCGGCGAAAATTGCGTGGCGCAGGTGGTGCTGAGCTTTGCCGCCGCCGAGCTGGATGCGTGGATCGTCCACATCAACGGCCGGCTGTCGCCGCGCGAGGTGGACGTGGTGCTGCGTCACAGCGGCGCGCGGCTGGCGATTTACCTGACCACGGCGGCCTCGCCGGAAACCGCCGCGCACGCGGCGCGCAACGAGGCCGAAGCCGCCACCACGCCGCTTGGGCCATGGATGGTCGGCGCGCTCAATCCGCACTGCGCGCCGGAACCGGTGCACGCCGCCAGCGAGCGGCAGGTGGCGGCGCTGATCTACACCACCGGCACCACCGGCGCGCCCAAGGGCGTGATGCTGAGTCATCGTAATCTGCTGTTCATCGCCGCCGTCTCCAGCGCGCTACGCGGGCTGACGCCGGCCGACCGCGCCTGGGGCGTGCTGCCGATCACCCACGTCTACGGCCTGACCTCGGTGATGCTGGGCACGCTGTATGCGGGTGCCTGCCTGTACCTGTGTCCGCGCTACACGCCGGACGCGCTGCTGCATGCGCTGCGCGGGCACCGCTTGACCATCGTGCAGGGCGTGCCGGCCATGTATGCGCGGCTGCTGGAACAGCTGGGCAGCGCGCCGGCGCGGCTGGACCACCAGCTGCGCTTTGCCTATGCCGGCGGCTCGCCGCTGCCGCCATCGCTGAAATTACAAGTGGAAGCGCTGCTGGGCGTGCCGCTGCACAATGGCTACGGTCTGACCGAAACCGCACCCACCGTCAGCCAGACCCGGCTGGACCAGCCACGCAACGATGCCTCGGTCGGCCAGCCGATACCGGGCGTCGAAGTGCGCTTGGCCGCGCGCGATGGCGATATCGGCGAATTGTGGGTGCGCGGTCCCAACGTCATGCTCGGCTATTACCAGGAGCTGGCGCTGACCGCCGCCGTGCTGGATGCCGATGGCTGGCTCAACACCGGCGACATGGTGCGCCAGGATGCGGACGGCGCGCTGTTCATCGTCGGCCGCAGCAAGGAACTGATTATCCGCTCCGGCTTCAACGTCTATCCGCTGGAGGTGGAGACGGTGTTGAATGCGCATCCGGCGGTGACGCAATCGGCCGTGGTCGGCCGCCCGGCGGCGGATGGCAACGAGGAAGTGGTGGCCTTCGTCGAACTGGACCCGCAGCAGACCATCAGCATGGAAGCGCTGCACGCTTACCTGGCCGCGCAGCTGGCGCCCTACAAATGCCCGTCGCAGATCATCGCCATGGCCGCCCTGCCGGCCGCGCCCAGCGGCAAGATCCTCAAGAGCCAGCTGCGGCGGATCGCTGCAGCGCCAGTTTGCGGCGACTGACGATCTCGTCGTAGACACCGCTGCGGCGCACGCTGTCCAGCGCGCGGTTGAAGCGGGCTAGCAATTCGGCGTTGTCGGCGCTACGGTTCACCATCATCACGTTTTCCGACAGATAGGACGGACTGTCCAGGCTATGGAAGCGCGCGCTCTGTTGCAGAAAGTGGGTGCGGATCAGGTAATTGCCGACGTTTTCGTCGACGATGGCCAGATCGAAGCGCGCGGCTTGCAGCTTGCGGAAATTGCTGAGGTCATTGACTGCGGTGTCGAGCGGAATGCCGGCGTCGCGGAACATGGCCTCGTACCAGTAGCCGGCCACGCCGCCGATGCGGAACTGGCGCAGCTCGGCCAGATCCTTGTAGCCCGATAGCCAACTACGGCGGCCGCTGTCATGGTAAAAAAACTTGGCCTTGCGCGCATACAACGTGGTCGACAGCAGATAGCGCTGCAGCCGCTCCGGGGTCGGCACAAATGGCACCACCGCCCATACCTGGTGGGCGTCCAGCTCGGCCACACAGCGCTTCCATGGCATGAAGCGGAAGGTGAACGTCACCCCCATTTCCTTGCCGATGTGGGCGTACAGCTCGGTAATAAAACTCTGCTCAGACGCGGCGCTGACATAAGGCGGATATTCGTCCGTGGCCACCACCAGCTCCAGCGCGGACGCCGCGCAACACCACCAGGCCAGCCAGAGCGCGATCCAATGCCGCATGTATCCTCCCGGAGAGTGGATACAGTTATACCCGAGATCGCATCAAATGTCAGTCACTGCCGGTGGCGCCGATAACTAATCCTCGCGGTCGCCGCTGCCGCCGGCACAGCCGATCTGGACGCAGATCAGTTTTACTGCAATACTCAGCACCACGCCGATAACGCCTATTAATGCCCACATGGCCGGTTCCATAGATGAAGAAGAGACACTTCACTTTAACGGTGCCGCCGGCTTTGTTCCAATATCAAAAACGGCGGCCATCTATCTCGAAACGGCATAATGATTTCGCTTAAACAGTTCAAATACTTCATAGAGATTGTGGAAGCCGGCAGCTATTCGCGCGCCGCTGAAAAACTGTACATCGCCCAGTCGGCGCTGAGCCGGCAAATCAAGGAGCTGGAAGACGAGCTGCAAACCGCGCTGCTGACGCGCGATGCGCGCCAGTTCGAACTGACGCCGGCTGGCCAGCTATTCTTCGAGCGCGGCAAGCGCATCCTGGAAGACATCGACGACACGCTGCTGCAAGCGCGCCAGGTCGGCAAGGGTGCGCAGGGCGTGATCCGCTTGCAGCACTCCAGCTCGGTGATCCTGACGCCGCGCATCAGCAACGCGCTGGCGCGGACGCTGGATGAGCATCCGGGCGTGACGCTCGATGTCTCCATGCTGCCATCGGAAAACCAGACGCTGGAAATCGAGGAAGGCCGCGCCGACCTTGGCCTGCTGCGGCTGCCGACCTTGCGCCGCCATCCGCACATTCAGGTGCGCGAAATCGGCAGCGAGCGCCTGATGGTGGCGGTGCCGCCGCACTCGCCGCTGGCGGCGCGCGACAATCTGGAACTGGCCGAGCTGAGCGAGGAAGCCTTTATCTCGATCCCGCACAAGGACCGTGGCGGCCTCAGCTACCTGGTGGCTAATCTGTGCCTGGAACAGGGCTACTTCCCCAAGCCGGCGCGGGCGCTGTCGCGCAAGTCCTCGCAGCTGAACCTGATCGAAGCGGGACTGGGCATCGCCATCGTCCCCGAATGCATGCAGCTGACGGCGCCGGCCGGGGTGCGCTTTGTGCCGCTGGCGCGCGGCAGCCTGCTCAGCGCGGTCGGCCTGGCCACGCGGCGCGATGCCGATCCGCTGGTGGCCGCGTTTGCCGAGGCGCTGGCCGCTAAACTCGCTTAAGTCCGGGGCTGGTGCCGCACTGTAGCGGGCGACCAAAGACGCTGACGTGTGGCAAACTATGTCTATGCGAAACAGATGGGAACCAGCATGAGCGCAGGATCAGACGACCACGATACGCCGCCCTCCGAACCAGCGACGCCACAACGCCGCGCCGGCGACCACGGCGAGCGCCGCCAGCAAGACCAGCGTCGCTATCAAGATCAAGGCACGCCGCGCTACCTCGATCCCGGCGACACCATTTTCAGCTTGTGGGGCCGGGTCATCATGGCGCGCTACCGGCGGATCGCGGCGGCGGCCACGCGCCACATCATCCAGCGGCCGCTGCACATTGGCGTGTCGGCGCGCATCTTCCACCCCGAGCCGGGCGCGACCGGCCTGCGCAGCAAGAACCTGCAGTATCTGGAAGAGTCGATCGCGCAGTGGGTGATGTCGCGTGATGTGCTGGTGTTCATGATCCCGACCGTCAATACCGAAGGCCTGCTGCACCCGTCCAACATCCGCCTGCGCGACTATGCCAAGCATCTGGACGGACTGGTGCTGCAGGGCGGCGCCGACGTCTCGCCGCAAAGCTATTCCGAAGTGCCGACCCGGCCCGAATGGAGCGGCGACCGCGCGCGCGATATGTACGAGCTGGAGCTGCTGCATGAATTTGTCGAAGCCGGCAAGCCGGTGCTGGGGATTTGTCGCGGCTGCCAGTTGATTAACGTCGCCTTCGGCGGCACGCTGTACCAGGACATCGCCACCGACGTGCCGGACTCGCTGGCCCACGTCAACGACGACTACGATCGCAACCGGCACGAAATCAGCTTCCCGGCCGGCTCCTCGCTGGCGCGCATGTTCAAGGGCAAGACCACCGGGCTGGTCAACTCGATCCACCACCAGGCGGTGAAGTCGCTGGGGCGGGACATGTCGGTGGAGGCGCTGTCGGTGCCGGACAATATGATCGAAGCGATCCGCTACCGCAAGGCGCCGTTCGTGATGGGGCTGCAATGGCACCCCGAATTCCACCGCGCCGGCGGCGTCGAGCTGCTGGATTGCACCGGCATCCTCGACAACTTCCTGCGCGTGGCGCGCGAAACCCGTTTCTGATCAAAGATGATGCTGTTAATAAATGTGTTTTGATTTAAAACCAACGCCGGGGTAGACTAGCTGACTTCTTAAACCGGATTCCGCCTCCATGAGATGCCTGCCTAGCGCCGCCGTGATAGCCGCCAGCCTGCTGCTGGCCGCGCCGATTTGTTCGGCGCAGGAGGTGATTCACGTCGTCTATGGCGAGCGTCCGCCCTACGTCACCGCGCTGCCGGATGGCTCCCCCGCCGGCCTGACCGGAGCACCGGCCGCCGCAGCCTTCAAGGCGGCCGGCATCGCGGTGCAGTGGCAGCAGGTGCCGACCAATCGTCAGCTGTTCATGGTCAAGGATGCGCACCGGCAGATTTGCGCGGTCGGCTGGTTTGCGAGCACCGAGCGCCTGGAATATGCCAAATTCACCAAGCCCATTTACCGAGATCGCAACTGGGTCATCGTCACCAATGCCGCGTTTGCCGCGCGCGGCATCGGTTCGCTGGAAGAATTGACGCAGGTGCGCGACGCGCGGGTGCTGCTCAAGGATAACTACTCATACGGCGGGCTGAATCCCTACATCAAGCAATGGCAACCGGTGATGGCGGTGTCGACCGCGACCACGCTGAAGATGGTGCAATCGGTCAGCAAGGGCGCGGTGGATCTGATGTTCGTGTCCGAGGAGGAAGGTGTTTACATCATGCAGCACCACAACGGCCAAGCCAACAACCTGCGCCTGCTGCAATTCAAAGACCTGCCACACGGCGAAGAGCGGTACATCATGTGCAGCAAGGCGGTGCCGGACGAGGTCATCAACCGCCTCAACAAAGCCATCGCCTTCAAATAGCCGCCACCCGCGCTAGAATTTGTTCTTTGGAACGCATCCCCGCGCCGGGAATATAGGTCGAATATCTATCCGGCAGTTGTGAGGCATCGTCATGGGCACCTGCGCGGTCCATTCGCATCAATCGCAGTTCCGCCCGGAAGAGATGAGACGAATTTCTGTAATATGCATTGCGTGCTTTGCATCCCTGTTCAAGTGCATCACTGAAGGCAGCTTCCGCTTTACTCATTTGACCAACTTTAAAGTACAGGATGCCCACCGCGTGAAAATCCGCCGGCTCCTTGCTTTCTTGAGCAATGATTAGCTCCAGATCGCTTATTGCCCCATCGATATCGCCAAGATACTCGCGCACAGCGGCTCTTTGACGATAGCCTGCAATTGTCGTCGTCTGTTCTTCAATCAGCCAATCGCACAAAGCAAGCGCGCGCACGCCCTGCTCCTTCAGCGCAAGCTCGTATGCAGTCCGCAGAATCGCCGCCAGCGCTTCCTCGGACTGAGGACGTTCGAAATTGATCTCGTTATTCATAGTGACCTCTTTCGTTCGACTCTATTTCCACCACACCGTTCACTCACGAGCCCGCGAGCGCATTGATCTATGTCCCTAAAGCCGCCAGTCACGCCAGTCACCGATCTTTTCCGAAGCCTGCGCGCGTCCTGCCGCATTTGTTCGTATATTAAAACACGGCAGCGCACCCGCGCCGCCGCCCACTCTTTTTCGCAATCGTGCATGGCGCACCTCCTTTAGCAAGCTTGAGGCGCGCAGTAAAAACGACTTTGATTTCTGGCAAGCGCCAGAGGCTCAGCTACCGTGCCGGATGGGTAAAATCAGCCGCCACGGAAGCGGCGGATGGCGGCGTCGACTACGCCTTCGACGCTGCCGCTGCTGTCGAACTGCTGGCGCAGATAGTGGGCGTCGCTGCCTTCGTGCGTGACCTGCATCAGATGCTGCAGGCCGGCCGTGCCACCCAGCCTGGCGCCGTAGGGCTCCATTTTGCGCAACGTGGTCAGGATGTCTTCGCGCAGCGACAGGCTTTCGTAAGTCTTGGGATGCACCACCGTGCCGTCCAGCCCGAAGCGGCAGGCCTGGAAGCGGTTGTAGTTGTAGACCAGGTAGTCATCCTCCTCTGGAGCGGCCTCGCGCCGCTCCAGCAGATACGCACACAGCGCCTGCAGATACACCGCCAGCGCCGCCGCCCGCTCCACCGTCAGCGGCGTGTCGCACACGCGCAGTTCGATGGTGCCGAATTCCGGCTTGGGCCGGATGTCCCAGTAAAAGTCCTTCATGCTCTTGATCACGCCGGTGTGCTCCATCTTGGCGAAATACTCGTGCTCGAAGGTGTGCCAGCTTTGCGTGAACGGCGCTCGCCCACTCATCGGGAACGCAAACACCGAGTTCAAGCGCGCCGAGTTGAACAGCGTGTCATTACCCTGCACATACGGTGACGACGACGACAGCGCGATGAAATGCGGCACGTAACGGCTCAACGAGTGCAGCAGGAACAGTGCATCGTCACCCGACTCGCAGCCGATGTGCACGTGCTGACCAAAGATGGTGAACTGCTTGGCCAGATACCCATACAGCTCCGACACTTCCTTGAAACGCGGCTTGGAAAAAATCCGCCGGTCCGACCATTTCTGGAACGGATGCGTGCCACCGCCGCAGATGCCGACGTTGAGCTTCTCGCCGGCCTGTACCAGCGTATCGCGGATCACCTGAAGCTGCGCCACCAGTTCAGCGTAGTTGGTGTGCACATCGCTATTAATTTCGATCATGCTCTCGGTGATTTCCGGCGTCACGTTGCCGGGGAAAGGCTTGCGGCTCAACAGGTGCAGCAAGTCGGGGCTGGACGCGGTCAGGTCGAAGTCGGACAGACTCACCAGTTGCAACTCCAGCTCCACGCCCATGGTCAGCGGCTGCGATGATTTGAATTCTTCCAATGCCATTATTTCTCCTCCTCGTGGGTTTCCTTCGCCCACTTCAGGGCACGCTGGGTGATGACGGGACCGATCACTTCCAGCAGCAGCGTCATCGCCGCCAGCGCGGCCAGTTCATCCACCAGCACGATCCCCATGTATTTGGTTTGCTCCAGCAGCAAGGTGACAAACACCGACATCGGCGACAGCGCGATGCCGGTCAACAGCCCCTTGCGCCACGAGATGCCGCTGACGTGCGCGAACACGCCCACGCTCAACGCCTTGACCACAAAGCGCGCCAGCACCAGCGCCAGGCCAAGGCCGGCGCCATCGACCACGCGATCCCATTCCAGCGTGGTGACGGCAAACACGAACAGCAGCACGGTCAGCAGTTCGCCGATGCCGCCGAAGTTGCGCTCGGTGCGGCTGAACGCCACCCGCTTGTGACGCGCCGCCAGACCAAAGGTCAGCGTCGCCAGCACCGGCGACACGTCAAACGCGCGCGCCATCGCCACCAGCAGAATCACGCCCAGCGCGAAAGCGATGGTGCCGTCCTGCGCCAGCGCGCCCAGGCGGCGCAGCACGGCCGGCACGAGAAAGCCCATCAGCGCGCCCATCGCGGCCGATACCAGCAGTTCGATGCCGCTGTGCGAAATCGCCTGGGTCAGGCTGCCGGAGGTCTGGAACACCCAGAAGCCCACCACCACCTTGAATACGAACACCGCGACCACGCTGTTGATGGCCACCAGGTGCAGTACGCGTTCGGTGACCTGGCCGGAGCTGTCTTCTTCGTTAATCACGCGCAGCACGCCAGCCGGCGAGGTCGACATCGCCAGCGAGGCCAACAGCAATGAGGTCAGCGGCGGCATGCCGGTCAGGTGCGAGATCAGATAGACCACGCCAAAGGTGGCGGCCGATTCGGCCAGGCCGCTGACCGCGATCCACGGATTGATGCGCAGCCAGTGCAGATTGATGCGATAACCGAATTCAAACAGGATCAGGCCGAAGGCCAGATTGGCCAGCACGGTGACGTTGCTGGAGGCGCCGCTGCTGAGCGCGTCCGGAAATACCTGCGCCAGCACAAACCCGATCAAACCATACACGCTGATGCGCGGCAGGCGCGTCCAGCGATGCACGAATTCCCCCGACAGCCACGCCACCGCAACCGCCAGTGGCCAGCCCAGATCGGCCAAAATGACCTGAATATCCGGCATGTACTTCTCCTTTTTAACAATACTTGTACAATTCTGCAGTATTACGGGCGCACTCACTGTGCGCTGGGGGACATAAGGAAACACAAATGCTTGAAATCATCAGCGAACATGCTTGCTACGGCGGCGTTCAACGTTTTTATCGTCACGATGCGCGCGAGATCGGTTTGCCGATGCGCTTCTCGGTCTTCATCCCTCCGCAGGCGGCGCACGGCAAGGTGCCGGCGTTGTTCTATCTCGCCGGCCTGACCTGCACCGAAGAGACCTTCATGATCAAGGCCGGCGCGCAGCGCGTGGCGGCCGAACTGGGCTTGATGCTGATCGCGCCCGACACCAGTCCGCGCGGTGCCAATGTGGAAGGCGAAAGCGAGAGCTGGGATTTCGGCGTCGGCGCCGGCTTCTATCTCGATGCGACCGAACCTGAATGGAGCAAGCACTACCGCATGTACAGCTACCTGCATGAGCTGCGTGAACTGGTGGTGCAACAGCTGCCGGTCGATGCGCAGCGGATCGGCATTTTCGGCCACTCGATGGGCGGCCATGGCGCGTTGACGATGGCGCTCAAGCGGCCGGATGTGTTTCGTTCAGTGTCCGCATTTGCGCCGATTGCCGCACCGTCGCAATGCCCGTGGGGTCAGAAAGCCTTCCATGGCTATCTGGGCGGCGAGCCTGCCGCGTGGGCGCAGTATGACGCCTCGCTGCTGATGGCGCAACTGAAAACACCGTTCCCGGCCGGCATCCTGATCGACCAGGGCTTGGGTGACAAGTTCCTGGCCGAGCAGTTGTATCCGGAGGCGTTCGAGGCCGCGTGCGCGACCGCGGCGCAGCCGCTGACCTTGCGGCGGCATGAGCGCTACGATCACGGTTACTACTTCATCCAGACCTTTGTGGAAGACCATCTGCGCTTCCACGCGCGCAATCTCACAGCTTGATTTCGGTGCCCAGTTTTTGCAGGAACTGGGCGATCCACGCCGGATGCGCTGGCCACGCTGGCGCGGTGACGAAGATGCCGTCGGTGACCGCCTGGTCTACCGGGATGTCGGCGTATTGCGCGCCGGCCAGTTTGACTTCCGGTGAGCAGGCTGGGTAGGCGGAGATGGTCTTGCCGCGTATGACATCGGCTGCGGCCAGCAGTTGCGCGCCGTGGCAGATCGCGGCGATCGGCTTGTTGGCGGCGGCGAACTGCTGCACAAGTTCAATCACGCGCGGGTTGAGCCGCAGGTATTCCGGCGCGCGGCCGCCAGCGATGGCCAGCGCGTCGTAGTTGCCGACATCGGCGTCGGCAAAATTGGCGTTGAGGGTGAAGCGGTGGCCGGGCTTTTCGGTGTAGGTTTGATCGCCCTCGAAATCGTGGATGGCGGTCTTGATGGTGTCGCCGGCCTGCTTGTCGGGACACACGGCATGCACAATGTGACCGACCGCCAGCAGCGCCTGGAACGGCACCATGGTCTCGTAATCTTCCGCAAAGTCACCCGTCAAAAACAGTATCTTTTTAGCTGCCACGGTCAGTCCTTTCGAAAAAGTTAAACGTGCCACAATACTACCGCGTTTTTGCGGCCGTAGACTCGGCTGATGCAAAACGTCGCCCCTTCCGCCCGTTACGATCTGCCATGGAAAGCCGCCATCGCGCACGCGCCGCGCGCCTTCCTGCGTTTCTTTTTCCCCGCGCTGGCGAATCAGATCGACTGGCACAAACGGCCACGCTTCCACGACAAGGAACTCGCCAGCATCGGCTTCGGCAGCGATCCGCACGGCATGGTCGCCGACCAGTTGCTCGAAGTCTGCTTGCGTGACGCGGGCGCTACTTGGATGCTCATCCACATCGAAGTGCAGGCGCAGCGCGCCACGTCGCTGCCCAAACGCGTGCTCGATTACAACTACCGCATCGCCACGGCATACGCGCGCCCTGTTGCCAGCCTGGTGTTGCTGGCCGATGACGATCCGAACTGGCGACCACGGGCGTTTCATCACCAGTTGTATGAGACTGTAATGGGCATCTCGTACTCGATCGCCAAGCTGCTGGATCACGCATCTAATGAACACGCACTGCTGGCGTCCGACAACCCGTTTGCCTTGCTTACCCTGGCTCACTTGCATACGCAACAGGCCCATCACGATGCCGATCTGCTGTACGCCGCCAAGCTGCGGTTGACCGAGCTACTGTATCAACATCGCTGGAGTAAAGAGCGCATACTCACGATGTTCAAAGTAATCAACTGGATGATGGCGCTACCCGAGCAGTACCAGACGCGCTACTGGCAAGCTGTTATTCAGTTTGGAAAGGAGCAGCAAATGAAATCGAAACCGGTCATCGAATGGGTCACGCCTTTGGAAGAGATGTTCATGGACTGGGGGCGGAAGGAAGGACTTGAAAAAGGACTTGAAAAAGGACGTGAGGAAGGACGTAAAGAAGGATTTGAGGAAGGCACCGAACTTGGCCGTCGGGAAGGTGCGGCGACGCTGCTGGAACGACAGCTTGAACACCGCTTCGGCCCGCTGCCCAAGACCACCCGCAACAAGCTGACCAAAGCCGACATGGATCAGCTGGCGGCATGGAGCGAGACGCTGCTGGAAGCGCAATCGCTGAGGCAGGTATTCCGATAGACGAAAAAAAACCGCAATGTCACCATTGCGGTTTTCGATCAGCACCAGCAATCAATCAAGCGGCGGTAGCAGCCTTGCCCAACACACTGCGGATGGTGCCAGCCAGATCCTCAGCCGAGAACTTGGCCACATACGCATCCGCGCCCACGCCCTTGACGTGGTCTTCATTGGTCTTGCCCGACAGCGAAGAGTGAATCACCACCGGAATCTTGCCAAAGCGCGGATCCTGCTTGATCAGACGAGTCAGCGTAAAGCCATCCATCTCCGGCATCTCCAGATCGGTCAGCACCATCGCCACGCGATCGGTGATCGGCAAGCCCTCGGCCTTGGCGCCTTCGGCAATCGCCTGCAGACGGTCCCAGGCTTCCTTGCCCGACTTGGTCATGATGAAGTGCACGCCCATCGCTTCCAGACCTTTTTCGATCAGGTTGCGCGCCACCACCGAATCGTCGGCGGCCAACACCACCGAGCCCGGCTTGAGCAGCACTTTCGGTCCGATGGTTTCCGGATCGATGTCCGCGCGCTCCGGCGGCACCAGTTCACGCAGGATGGTTTCCACGTCCAGCACCTGCGCCAGGCGCGTATTCTGGGTGTCGCCGTCAACGCGGGCAATACTGGTGACCTTGCCACCGGCAGTGCCTTCAGCCGTCAACACCTGGCTCCAGTCCAGACGCACGATTTCATCCACCGACTCGACCGCGAACGCTTGCGTGGTGCGCGCGAATTCAGTGACCAACATAATATTCAGACCGGTTTTTGGGGTCACACCGACAATGCCTGGCAAATCCAGCACCGTGATGATTTGTCCGCGCAGGTTCACAACACCCAACATATGTGGCGGGGATCCGGCCACAGCAGTCACTTCGGGCATCGCGACAATCTCGCGGATTTTGAAGACGTTAATACCGAACAACTCGGAGTGTTCGCCGTTGGCATCGCCGCCGAGGCGGAACAGGAGGAGTTCGAATTTGTTGGAGTTGGTTAAGTTACTGCGCTCATCAACTTCCTGTTGAACAGATTTCATGGATTTCGTCTCCCTCGGTGGTCCTCGGGCCAGTATAACGTTTGCAATTACCCGCGTCACATTTGACATACAGGATTGTTGTTTTAGAGAACGATAAACAACAAAAAAGGAAGCCCGTGGGCTTCCTTTTGTTTTGCTACTGAATTCTGGAGCGGGAGAAGAGTCTCGAACTCTCGACCTCAACCTTGGCAAGGTTGCGCTCTACCAACTGAGCTACTCCCGCAGAAGGCAACATTATGCCAGAAACATTGCGCTTACGCTAGTGCACTTTTTACCAAACTTCCAATAGTGTAAGCTTAGCCTGATTTGACTGCTGTAAACCAGAAGGGACTGAATGGATTCAATTGAAATTGTGCTGATCATGTTGCTGGCCGTGGTGGCCAGCGCCTACATCGGACGGGTGCTGCCGCGCGCCGTCCCGCTGCCATTGGTGCAGATCGGCCTGGGCGCGCTGATTGCCGCCAAATCATCGCATGGCGTGGACCTGGAGCCGGAGCTGTTCTTCCTGGTGTTCCTGCCGCCGCTGCTATTTCTTGACGGCTGGCGCATCCCCAAGAGCGGCCTGCTGCGCGACAAGGGCACCATCCTCGAACTGGCGTTTGGCCTGGTGGTATTCACCGTGGTGGGTGCCGGCCTGCTGATTCACTGGCTGATTCCGGCCATGCCGCTGCCGGTGGCGTTCGCGCTGGCGGCCATCGTTTCGCCGACCGACCCGATCGCGGTCAGCGCCATCACCTCGACCACGCCGATTCCGAAGCGGCTGATGCACATCCTCGAAGGCGAGTCGCTGCTGAACGATGCCTCCGGCCTGGTGTGCTTCCGTTTCGCGGTGGCGGCGGCCATGACTGGCGCCTTCTCGCTGCAAACCGCCACCCTCACCTTCGTCTGGCTGGTGGTGGCCGGCATCGCGGCCGGCGTCGGCGTCACCTTGATCATCACCTGGGTGCAGCGCTGGCTGACGCGCCACTTTGGCGAGCCACCCGGCTCACCGATTCTGGTCAACCTGCTGATACCTTTCGGTGCCTATCTGGTGGCCGAACGCCTGCACGCATCCGGCATTCTGGCCGCAGTGGCGGCTGGCGTCTCCATGAGCTACGTGGAGCTGAGCGGCCACGCCCACGCCGCCACCCGCATCCAGCGTTCGGCGGTATGGGACATGGTGCAATTCTCGCTGAACGGCGTGATGTTCGTGCTGCTGGGCGAACAGCTGCCGGACATCTTCCGCCTGGCCGGCACCTCGCTGGAGGAAAGCGGCCATGTCAACCGCTGGTGGCTGGTGGCGTATGCGTTTGCGATCACCTTCGGCCTGCTGGTGCTGCGCATGGCGTGGGTATGGGCTTCGCTGCGCCTGACTATTTTCAAACAGAAGTTCCGCCATCAGCCGCGTCACAAGATCGATCCGCGCCTGCTGCTGGCCACCACGCTGGCCGGCGCACGCGGCACCATCACGCTGGCCGGCGTGCTGACGCTGCCGATGATGCTGCCGGACGGCCGTCCATTCCCGGCGCGCGCGCTGACCATTTTCCTGGCCTGCTCGGTGATTCTGATTTCGCTGCTGGTGGCCAGCATCGCCCTGCCCCGGCTACTGGCCGGCATGACTTTCCCGGCCGAGCCGGAGGAGCAGCAGGAAGAAGACTTGGCACGCCGCGCGGCCGCCAATGCGGCCATCAGCGCGATCGAGAAAACCCAGGTGGAGTTGATGGAGTCGGATGCCTGCATCGATCCGGAAGTGTATCCGCAGGCGGCGGCGCGGGTGATCGCGTTCTATGAGCACAAGCTGAAGGAGGTTGATCCGGAGAGCGAGCAGGCGTGGCGCAAGACCGACTCCGCCGAGCGGGAATTGCGGCTGGCCGCGCTGTCGGCCGAGCGCCGCACGGTGTTCGATCTGGCGCGGCATGATCACATCTCGGATGAGATTTCGCGCAAGCTGGTGCGCGAAATCGATCTGATGGAAGCACGCTACCGTTAAGCCATGCAGCGACCACGCACCCAGACCGTTATCGCCACCGCCTGGATTCTATTCTGGCTGCTGATGATTTCCACTGCGGTGCAGGAGTATTTGCGCGACCATCATCACGATTTGTGGAAGCCGGTGCTGTGGGAATCCTCGTCGGCGCTGACCGGCACCCTGCTGCTGCTCGCGCAGCGGCGCTTTACACGCAAGTACGACGCGCTGATCGCCACGCCCGGCCGCTGGTTCCTGCGCCAGTTGCCATGGTTGCTGGTGTTCTGGACGGCTTTCGTGCCAATCGCGTTTGGCATCCGGCACGCCGTGTATGCGCTGGCTGGGCAGGAGTACCCGCACGAGGGCTGGCTGCAGGTCTACCTGTATGAAGACATCAAGATGACGGTGTACTTCTTCATCTTCGCCACCATCGCCTTCGGCCTGCTGTCGTTCCGCGCCATGCAGGAAGAACAGCTGCGGGTGGAGCGCGCCAATGCCTCCTTGCGCGAGGCGCAGTTGCTGCGTCTTAGCCAGCAAATGCAGCCGCATTTCCTGTTCAACGCGCTGAACACGATATCGTCGCTGATGTATAGCGATGTGGCGCGCGCCGATGCGATGCTGATCCAGCTGTCGGACGTGCTGCGCGCCACGCTGGACGTAGGCGAGCGTCATCTGGTGCCGCTGGAGACCGAGTTGCGCCTGCTGCGCGGCTACGCGGCCTTGATGAGCGAGCGGTTTTCGGATCGCGTGAGCATCGCCTGGCAGATCGACGATGCGCTGCTGGCCTGCGCGGTGCCGGTGATGAGCATGCAGCCTTTGTTGGAGAATGTCTTCAAGCATACGGTGGAAAAGCGCCGCCAGCCGACCGCCATCACCATCTCCGTCCAGCGCGACGGCGATACGCTGGTACTACGGCTCGATGACGACAGCGGCCACCTGCCCGATGCCGCGACTCGCGAGGCTGGCGCGGGCGGCATCGGCGTGCGCAATTTGCGCGAGCGTCTGGCAGCGCTGTACGGCGAGCGCGCATCGTTCGCGCTGACTTCATTGTCGCCGGCCGGGGTGCGGGCGGAACTGAGGCTGCCATGCGCATCCTGATTGTCGACGACGAGCGTCCGGCGCGTGACAAGCTGCGGCACCTGCTGTCGCTGGAGCCAGGCATCAGCGACATAGAAGAAGCGCGTGATGGCGTCGAAGCACTGGAACGTCTGGCCTCTTTCGCGCCCGACCTGCTGCTGCTCGACATCCAGATGCCGGAAGTGACAGGGCTCGACGTCGCCGCCTCCCTGCCCTCGCCGGCGCCGCTGGTGGTGTTCGTCACCGCCTACGACGAATACGCCATCCGCGCCTTCGACGCCAACGCCATCGACTACCTGCTCAAGCCCTACGACCAGATTCGCCTGCAACGCGCCCTGCAGCGCGCCCGCGAACGCCTCGGCCAACAGCATGCAGCCACCGTCCTGCCGGCGGTCACCCAGTTGCTAGTCCCGGA
Organism: Duganella guangzhouensis; assembly: GCF_009674535.1. Lineage (GTDB taxonomy): Bacteria > Pseudomonadota > Gammaproteobacteria > Burkholderiales > Burkholderiaceae_D > Rugamonas > Rugamonas guangzhouensis. The sequence goes on along the minus strand of NZ_WKJK01000005.1, from coordinate 157,192 downwards.
ACGCAACGGCACCCGCATCGTCAAGGTCGACCAGATCCAGTGGATAGAAACCGCCGATAACTACGTCATCCTGCACACCGCCGACGGTGAACCGCTAATCCGCCAAACCCTGGCCAGCCTGCTCGACAAACTCGGTCCACGCTTCATCCGCTGCCACCGCCGCGCCGCCGTGCAGCTGGACTGGGTGACCAGCATCGTCAACCTCGACAAAGGCGACGGCGAACTACTGCTGCGCGGCGGCGCCCGCGTCCCCTTGAGCCGCCAATACCGCCCCGACGTCGCCACCCGCCTCGCACTGTGACAATCCGAGGATTGAACCAGAAGCACCTGAAACAAATCGTTACACAACACGGCTGGCCCGCCATCAGCATGATCGGCAAGGACGGCGCCGGCGCAGCCTGGGTCCCGGTTCCACGTTAACCCTGCCTAAAGTGGGGTTGTGGCGCGCTGCCGTCCAAGCCACAATATTTAGCAGGCAAGCGGCCGTTATTTACTGGTGTCAATCGAACGCCAGACTCATCTTGAAACTGCCAGAATCGCGGCTGAGGCAAGGTGTCAGCCCTGCGCGATCTCGCTTGCCTCGCCCATTCCGATCAACTCTCATGCGAGGACAGATTGCGACTCCCACTTATCCCCCCAAGCGAACTCACTCCCGAGCAAAAACCGCTGTACGACGACATGCGTAAAGGCATCGCCAGCAACTTCAACGCGTTCAAGGTCGAACGCGAAGATGGCGCCCTGATGGGGCCATGGAACCCGTGGTTGCACGAACCGCAGATCGGCAAAGCGATCTGGGATCTGACGTTAGCGATGACCGCCAACGCCACCCTGCCCGACAACGTGCGCCAGATCGCCATCCTGGTGGTCGGCGCCAGCTACGATGCCGCCTACGAACTGTACGCCCACGTCGCCGTGGCCGAGCGGGCCGGCATGTCGGCCGAGCGGCTGGCGGCGCTGGTGGCGAACCTCAAGCCGGTCGACCTGTCGAAGGAAGAAAACGTCGCCTTCGACTTTGCCTACAAGCTCAGTCGCGGCGGCACGCTGCCCGAACCGCTGTACCGGCTGGCCATCGCCACCTTCGGCCAGCACGGCACCAATGAGCTGATTTACCTGGTCGGCCTGTACGCGCTGGTGTCGACCACGCTGAACGGCTTTAATGTGCCAGTGCCGGAACGCGAATAACTCCACCTTTAGAAAGAGAACATCATGAGCATCAAGGACAAAGTAGCTGTAGTCACTGGCGCCGCCAGCGGCATCGGCAAGGAAATCGCCACCGTGTTTTTCCAGAACGGCGCCAAGGTCGTCATCGCCGACTTGAATCTGCAATCGGCCCAGGCCACCGCCTCCGAACTCGATCCCTCCGGCGAACGCGCGATTGCGGTGGCGATGGACGTCACCAATGAAGAACAGGTGGAAGCCGGCATCGCCGCCGCCGCCGACAAACTGGGCGGCATCGACGTGCTGATCTCCAATGCCGGCATCCAGATCGTCGCCCCGATCGAATCGTTTGCCTACGCCGACTGGAAGAAACTGCTGGCCATTCACCTGGACGGCGCCTTCCTCACCACGCGCGCCTGCCTGAAGCGCATGTATGAGCAAAAGCGCGGCGGCAGCATCATCTACATGGGATCGGTGCACTCGAAGGAAGCCTCGGTGCTGAAAGCGCCGTATGTGACGGCCAAACACGGCCTGATTGGCCTGAGCAAAACCGTGGCCAAGGAAGGCGCCAAGCACGGCGTGCGCGCCAACGTGATCTGCCCCGGCTTCGTGCGCACGCCGCTGGTCGAAAAGCAGATTCCGGAACAGGCCAAGGAATTGGGCATCAGCGAGGAACAGGTCATCAAAAACGTCATGCTGAAGGAGACCGTGGACGGCGAATTCACCACCGTCGACGACGTCGCGCAGACCGCGCTGTTCCTGGCCGCCTTCCCGACCAACGCGCTGACCGGCCAGTCAATTGTTGTCAGCCACGGCTGGTTCATGCAGTAAACATCCGACTCGCCCCACGCGGCGCCCGTTTCGCCCCACAGCGCTCGACGGCCGCCGCGCCGCTCCTTAGTCTGGCTATATCGACAAGGAGCCGCCCATGAATCATCAACGCCTGTACTTCCTCGACTGGATCCGCATCTTCGCCTTCTGCCTGCTGATCTTCTACCACACCGGCATGTACTACGTGAGCTGGGACTGGCACGTCAAGAGCCCCTACGCCAGCGATGCCATCGAACCGCTGATGATACTGTCCTCGCCATGGCGGCTTGGATTGCTGTTCATGATCTCCGGCGTCGCCACCGCCTTCATGCTGCAAAAGGTGCGGATTGGTGCGCTGCTGCGGCAGCGCAGCTGGCGGCTGCTGGTGCCGCTGGTGTTCGGCATGTTCGTCATTGTGCCGCCGCAGGCTTACCTGGAAGTGGTGGAAAAAGTCGCCTACCAGGGCAGCTATGCGGAGTTCATGCGCCTGTATGTCGCCCGCTACCACGGGTTCTGCCGCAGCGACGATTGTCTCATCATGCCGACCTGGAATCACCTGTGGTTCGTGGCCTACCTGTGGGTCTACACCATGGTCGCCGGCCTTGCCGCCTGGCTGCTGGGCGCACGCCTGGGGCGCGTCAGTGATGCAGTGGGCCGCCTGCTTGGCGGCTGGGCCATCGTCGCACTGCCGGTGGCGGTGATGGCCGTGGCGCGCATGACGCTGGCCGATCACTACCCCAGCACCCACGCGCTGGGAGGTGACTGGTACAACCACGCACAGTATGGCTTTCTGTTTGCGCTGGGCGTGCTGCTGGCGACGCAGACCGGCTTCTGGGCGCGTGTCGAAACGCTGCGCTGGACCGCGCTGGGCCTGTGGCTCGCCAGCTGGGCGCTGCTGATCTGCTACTGGTCAATACCGGAGGCACTGGCCAACACGCCGGAAGTCCAGCAATGGCGGCCAGTGATGCGGGTGGTGTACGCACTGTGCCAGTGGACGCCAATCCTGACCGTGTGCGGCTTCGGCCACCGCCACCTGAACTTCGACAGTGCCAAGCGACGCTATCTGACCGAAGCCGTGTTCCCGGTCTACATCCTGCACCAGACGCTGATCGTGGTGATGGCGCATGCGCTCAAGCCGGTCAAGCTGGCGCCCGGCGTTGAGGGCGCGATATTGATCGTGCTGACCTTCGCCATCAGCTTCGGCACGTTCGAAGTGGTGCGCCGCATCGCCATGCTGCGCCCACTATTCGGTCTTACTTCACAAAAGTCAGCGTATACGCCGCAGGCCCAGGCAGCAGCGGCGACTCCCGCCCGGTGAGCCAATCGATGCGGCCATCCAGGAACCACGGCGACAGCGGATGGGCGCTCTGGCCACCGGGCAGGTTAAGGATGCCCTGCTCTTCATGGCCCGGCGACACGCTCAAGCGCTCGGACTGGCCGAAGTTCGGACCGGCGACACGCGGCATGTGCTGATCGCCCGGCAGCTGGTCAGCCGGCACGCGCAGGTATTTGCCCAGCAGCGGAATCGAGGCCGCCATCGGATGCGCGCTGGTGGCGGTGTTGCGCTGCCCCCAGGTTGCGGCCTTGAGCGGTTGGCCGTCCTTGGTCAGGTCCGCGACCACGCGGTCCAGCGCCGCCAGCTGTAAGGCTTGCCAGTCGGCGTATTGCGGCGGCAGCCAGCCGGCCGGCTGCTGGTCCAGCAGCTGCGCCAGCACCACCGGCCAGCGCGCGCTGACCGAGGCCATGGTCGATTTCGGATCGATCTTCGCCAGTTCAGCATTGGCGTTTTCGTAGACGATGTCGTACACCGCGTACATGAAGCCACGCGTGATGCGGTAGCCGACCGAGTCGACGCTGGCCTTGCCATCCCAGCTATCCTTCAGTAGCGCCAGCGCTTCGGCGCGCTGCGCGTTGCCGGCGACGGCCTTGGCATCCAGCGCGGCCAGCGCGCGCTCGCGCCAGGCGCTCAAGAACAGCGCGCGGTTATCGAGGCCGATGGCGTAGACTTTTTTCACATCGGTTTTCGCGCCCAGCGCCGCCAGGTCGTCACGCACCTGATGCGTGCGCGCGCCGAGGTCAAAGCCGCCGTCACCGATTATCTGCGCCCCATCTCCGGCCAGTTGGCGGCTGTTAGCGGTGGCAACGTGGCCGGTGCCGGGATTGACCACTTTCGGATAGTCGGCCGGCGCCAGCCAGCCTTGCCACACGCCGGCCGCATCATCGGCGCTGAGCGGATAGGTGGCGGCCACGCCGCCAGTAACAGCGCGGCGCGGCAGCGGGCCGGCGATGGTCCAGCCGATGTTGCCCTTATCATCGCCGCCGACAAAGTTCTGTGCCGGGACGCCCATGGTGGGCGCGATCGCCAACGCCTGCTCCAGCGTGTCGGCCGACTCCAGCTTGCCAAGGTTGAAATTGACGGCGCCCGGCAGATGCGCGGTCCAATGCACCGCGTAGCTGTGGCCCTGCGATTCACGGATCGGTCCCAGCGAGGTTTCGCGCACCGCCAGCTTGACCGCCGGCGCGCCTTTAACCAGGATGGTCTCTTCATTGACAGCCGGCGTCTCCCAGCCGGCCTGGGTGCGCACCTGGCCCGGTTTGGATGGATCGCTGTCCAGCGCAATCAGGTCGACGTAATCGCCATAGCTGTTGGTGAAGCCCCATGCCACATGGCCGTTGCTGCCGACCACAATGAACGGTGCACCAGGCAGCGTTACGCCGACCATGCGGCGCTGGCCGCCCTGCCCGTCCGGGAACTGCAGCGCGGCGCGATACCAGATCGCCGGCAGCTGGATACCAAGGTGCATATCGTCCGCGACGATGGCGGCGCCGGTGTCGCTGCGCGCGCCCGACACGGCCCAGTTGTTACTGCCGATGGTGTTGAGGAATTCAGCCTGCGCCACCTTGGCCACAACCGGCGCGTCGGCGGCTTTCGGCTTGCCCCACCATGCCGGCGGCGCGGCAGGTATCGCCATCTCGGCGGCGGCGATGTTCTGCGCGTCGAGCGGCGCATCCCATGGCGTGGAGGTCGGCGCCAGGAAGGCGCGCTGCTCTTCGCTGGCGTGGTCACGGAACCAGCCGCGCGCCAGTTCGCGCGCTTCCTGGTTGCCTTGCAGGTCGAAGTACATGGCCCAGATCACCAGCATGGTGTCGGCCGGCTCCCAGTCGCGCGGCGACATGCCGACCAGCGCGTATTCAAATGGACTGAACCTGAGCCCATGCAGCCCATCGTTGACGCCGGCCACGTAGCGATCCAGCAGCGCGCGATCGGCGGCTGGCATGGCTTGCACCGCCAGCTGGGCACGGGCGCGGAAGCGGTGGAAACGATGCGCTTTATCGACCGGCAGCGCGCGTTCGCCAAACAGCTCGGCCAACTCACCGGCGGCCACGCGGCGCAGCAGATCCATCTGGAAGAAGCGCTCCTGCGCGTGGACGTAACCGGTGGCATAGGCGACGTCGCCACGGGTGCCGCCGCTGATGAGCGGAATGCCATGCGCATCGCGCGCCACGCTGGCCGTGGTTTGCATGCCGACCGCGTGCCGCAAGCCATCCAGCTGCGCCAGACTACCGCGTAAATACAGCCAGCCGCCGGCGACCGCCAGCAACACCAGGCCAACCACGATCAACAGCACACGTCTGGACCACACCAGCAGCCGGTTTTTTTGCATTGCCATCCTCATTGTTATTAGCGACAAGCTGGCAATAGTGCCAGAGAGAGGCGGCAGCGGCAATCGGCAGATTAGAGGAACAACTCCCAGGTCTCGTTGACCATATCATGGCCGAAGGCATGCACCGGCTCTTCGGCCACCAGTTGATAGCCCTTGCTCTGATAGATGTGGCGCGCTTCCTTTTGCTGGTCCGTGGTCCACAGCCGCATTTTGCGGTAGCCGGCGGCGCGGGCGAACTTGTGGCACTCGTCCACCAGCCGCGAGCCCAGGCCATAGCCGCGCGCCTGCTCTTCCACCAGCAGCAGCCGCAGTTTGGCCACGCCCTCTTCACCGCTGTCCGCCAGCGCGACACAGCCAACCGGATGGCCCGCCATCTCGGCGATCCAGCAATGCTCGCGCGCCGGATTGAAGTTGCGCTCGAAGTCGGCGCAGATCTGGCCGACCAGCGTTTCGAAGCTGCGATCCCAGCCCTGCTGCTGTTCATACAGCTCGCCGTGACGGCGCGTGATCCAGGCCATGTCGCCGGCGCGATGCGCGCGCAGCACGAACGGCTGCGCGTACTTCATGCCGCTCTGGCGGTCCAGCAGTTCGCGGATGGTGTGCATCGCGTCCAGCATGCGCAGCTGATCCGGTTCATCGAAACGCGACAGCATATCGCCCACTTCCTCGCGCGAGCGACGGTCCAGCGGTTCATAGACTGCACGTCCCTGCTCGGTCATGTGCAGCAGCTTGGCGCGGCCATCGGTGGCCGATGGCACCTTGGCCACCAGCCCGGCGCTTTCGAACTTGGCGACGATGCGGCTCAGGTAACCGCGATCCAGTCCCAGGTCGCGGCACAGCGTGGCGGATGGCTGGTCGCCATGGTGGGCCAGCTCGTACAGCACGCGCATTTCGGTCAGCGTGAATTCGCTGTGCAGCAGCCCTTCGCGCAGTACGCCGATCTGGCGCGTGAAGAAGCGATTGAAGGAACGGACCGCGGCAACGCGGTCACTGATAACTGGGGCGGGCATGCGGACTCCATGGAACGGCAACCAGCGCATTTTGCGGTACATTGCTGACTGAGTCAACAAAGTGTCGCACCTGCGCACACCGATGCGCCTTTCGCGGCCAGGAATGTTAAAGTAAGCACAACGTCGACTATGCGGCCATCGCGCCGTCCCTCGCCATGTTAGCTGCGCCGATTCCCGACAACGACAGCGACCGTCTCGCCGCCCTGCGCGAGATGCTGATCCTCGATACACCGCCTGAAGAACGCTACGACAAAATCGTGCAATTTGCCGCGCACGAGTTTGACGTGCCGGTTGCGCTGATTTCACTGGTGGACGAGAACCGCCAGTGGTTCAAGGCCCGCGTCGGCGTCGACGTGTGCCAGACCGATCGCGACGTCTCCATCTGCGGCCACGCCATTCTGCAGAGCGATATCTTCGTGGTGCCCGATGCGCGCATCGATCCGCGTTTTGCCGACAACCCGCTGGTGGCGGGCCCGCCCAATGTGGTGTTTTACGCCGGCGCGCCGCTGGCGATGCCCAACGGGTACGTAATCGGCACGCTATGCTTGATTAGCCAACGTCCACGCACACTGGATGCCACCGAACTCGCCATCATCTCGTCGCTGCGCGACCTGCTGGTGGAGGAACTGACCGCTTCCACGGAGGCCCCGCATGCCTGAAAGCGCGAACAAAGCATTGAACATGCTGCTGGTGGAAGAACAAAACCTGCTGCGCAAGACGGTCGCGTTGACCGCGCGCTCGCTGGGCATGGGCATCGTGCACGAAGCGGCCAACCTCCAGCAGGCCGACCGCATGCTGCGCGAACGCGCCTACCATGGCGCGGTGATCTCAATCGATTGCGGCGCCAACCCTGAGCACAAATACAATCTGGCCTTGCTGGATAAGGTACGCAACGGCTTGTCCGCCAGCGACGCTCACATGCCGATTGCCGTGATGGTGGATCAGGCCACGGCGGACCTGATGCGGGAACTGCGCGAGCGTCAGATCAACCGCGTCATCCTCAAACCCTTCCGCGCCAAGGTGCTGCTGGAAGCGTTTGAGGCGTTCGGCGCCAAGCCCGCGCCGGGATAGGCGTCAGTAGATCGCCTGCGCCACCTCGCGCACGGACTTGAGCAGCAGCTCGGCGCCGGGCGACAGGATATGGCCATCCACCGTGATGATGCCGAAAGCGTCCATCCGGCACGGCAGCTCGATTGGCAGGATGTTCAGCACACCCTGCGATTCGTAATACTTGGCCACCGCGATCGGCATCACATTCAGCGCGTCGGTCTGCTGCAGCAGCGGCTTAATAAGCAGCACCGCCGTGGTGTCGACCACGTTGACTGGCACTTCCAGGCCGGCGCGGCGGAACATCAGTTCACAGCGTGCGCGCAGAATCGAGCCTTGCGGCGGCAGGATCCACGGCTGGTTGGAGATGTCGCGCAACTGCAGATTCTTCGACTTCATCAGCGGATGGCCGACCCGCACCACCGCGCAAGCCGGCTCGTCGCCCAGCTCTTCGTAGCTCAGCCCCGCCGCGCTTTCGCGCTCCGGAATCCGGCCGATCATGAAGTCCAGCCGGCCGCGCTGCAACTGCTCCAGCAGCACGTTGGACTGTTCCATCTCCACGCCCACGCGCAGCTTGGGCGCCTGCTGCTTGGTGCGGGTGATCGCTTGCGGCAGCAGCGCGATCCCCGGCGTCATGATGGTGCCGATGTCGACCTGGCCACTCAGGCCAGCCTTGATGGCGACGATGTCCTCGTGCGCCAGCGACAGGCTGGTGAGCGCCATGCGGGCGTGGCGGATCATGGTCTCGCCGTAAATGGTCGGCTCCATGCCGCGCGGCAGACGCTCAAACAGCTGCACGCCCAACATCTCCTCCAGATCCTTGAGCTGCTTGGACGCGGCGGGTTGCGTCATGTGCAGCTCTTCGGAAGCACGGTGGATGTTGCGTTGTTCGTCCAGCGCGATCAGCAGCAGCAGCTGGCGCGTTTTCAGGCGCGCGCGCAGGAACCAGTTCGGATTAGTGTCCATATTTTTATGATATCACGATCGATATTGAAGACTGAACAATATCGTTGGAATCGATATCACTTGCACGCAGCACTAGGATTGGCCGCCGGGCCTTCCTTGGTCTGCTTGATGAACGGAATGGTGCCGTCGGCGTTGTAGCTGAACTCCTCCACCGCCACCGAACGACGATACTCGCCGCCACCCGGCAGTTTGGCGTTGTGGTAGAAGATGTAGTTCTTGCCGTTGAAGGCGATGATGGCCTGGTGGATGGTCTTCACCTTCTGGTTCTTGGACATGATCACACCCTGGTACTTCCATGGGCCGGTGGCGGTTGGACCGGTCATGTACGCGGTCTCCTCGGGGAATTCGCGCGAGTACGACAGGTAGTAGGTGCCGTTATGCTTGTGCAGATACGAGGCTTCGGTGAAGCGCTCCACGCCCACGGTGTGGATAGGCCCATCCAGCTCGGTCATGTTCGGTTTCAGCTTGGCCCACTTCAGCACCGAGTTGCCCCAGTAGAGATAAACCTGACCATCGTCGTCCTGGAAGATGGCGGGATCGATATCGTCCCAGGCGATGTTCGATTCCAGCGTCATGTCATTGGTGATCAGCGCCGAGCCGCGTGCGTCGACGAACGGGCCTTCCGGCTTGTCCGACACGGCGACGCCGATGGCGCGGCCTGGAATGCTGGCGTGATCGACAGTGGCGTAGAAGTAGTACTTGCCATCGCGCTTGGTGATGTCGGCGGCCCAGGCGTCGACTTTACCGATCGCCCATTTGAAGGCTGACGGCGCCAGCGGCGAACCACGGTCGGTCCAGTTCTTCATGTCGCAGCTGCTGTAGACGCGCCATTCCTTCATCACGTAGTCTTTGTCGGTGGCCGTGGCCTGGTCGTGACCGACGTACAGATAGACGGTGCCGTTGTCCACCAGCGCGGCGGGATCGGCGGTGAACAGTTTCGGGAACAGCGGGTTGGCCGCTTGTACGGCGCCGGCCAGCAAACTCGCCGCAGCGGCGAAAATCAGACTCTTTTTCAAAATGCTCTCCAATGTTTATCGATTTATTTTTTATTCGTACGCAGCGACATCAGGCGCTGTACCACGCAGAAGATGAACAGCAGGCCGCCGATCACAATCTTGGTCCACCACGAGCTGAGGGTGCCGTCGAAGGCGATCAGCGTCTGGATGGAACCCAGCACCAGCACGCCCGTCAGCGCGCCGGCCACATAACCATAACCGCCGCTCAGCAGCGTGCCGCCGATGACCACGGCCGCAATCGCATCCAGCTCGGTGCCCTGCGCATGCAGACCGTAACCGGACAGCATGTAGAACGAGAACAGGATGCCCGCCAGCGCGGCGCAAAAGCCGCTGAAGGCATAGATCAACACCTTGGTGCGCGCCACGCGCAGGCCCATCATCAGCGCCGATTGCTCGTTGCCACCGACCGCGTAGATGGCGCGGCCGAACGGCGTGCAGTGCGCGACGTAGATGGCGGCGGCCAGCGTCACCAGCGCGATCACGGCGCCCGGCGAGATGAAGCAATCACCGATCGGCAGCTGGGTTTGCGACAGCGCGACGAAGAACGGGTCTTCGATGGTGATCGAGTTAATGCTGATCAGGTAGCACAGGCCGCGCGCCAGGAACATGCCGGCCAGGGTGACGATGAAGGGCTGCAGCTTGAAGTAGTGGATCAGCGCCCCCATGGCGGCGCCGAACAGCGTGCCAATGGCGAGTGCGATCGCGATCACCACCAGCGGATTCCAGTGCCAGGTTTGCAGCATGTAGGCGCAGATCATGGTGGTCAGCGCCAGCACCGAACCGACCGACAGGTCGATGCCGCCGGACAGAATGACGAAGCTCATGCCGATCGCGATCACCAGCAGGAAGGCGTTATCGATCAGCAGGTTGAACATCACCTGCAGCGACAGGAAGCCGGGATAGGCCGCGCCGCCCACCGCCAGCAGAATCACCAGCAGGAACACGGTGATCAGCGAGGTAAAGTACGGCGACGAGGTGATCGAACGGGCCGGCAGGCCGGCGGCGGTAATCATAGTGCTCATGATGCTTAACCCTTCGCGCGGGCCGGGAAGGCGCGGCGCCACATGGTTTTGAATTCAGGCGATTGCGATACGCAGACCAGGAACACGACCACCGATTTGACCACCATATTGACTTCCGGCGGCAAGCCTAGCGAATAGATGGTGTAGGTCAGGGTCTGGATGATCAGCGCGCCGATCACGCTGCCGGCCAGGCTGAATTTGCCGCCGGCCAGCGAGGTGCCGCCCAGCGTGACGGCCAGGATGGCGTCCAGCTCCAGCAACAGGCCGGCGTTGTTGGCGTCCGCGCTCTTGATGTTGGAGGTGATCATCAGCCCCGCCACGCCGGCGCAGGCGGCGCAGAACACGTAGACGAAGAAGATCAGCACTGCGGTCTTCAAACCGGCCAGGCGCGCGGCCACCGGGTTGATGCCGACCGACTGGATGAACAGGCCGAGCGCCGTCTTACGCAGCAGCAGCGCGGTGACGATGAACACCGCCGCCACCATGTAGAGCGAGAATGGCAGGCCAAACAGATAGCCGCTACCGAGGAAGAAAAATGGCTGATAGTAGACGGTGATGATCTGGCCATCGGTCAGCAGCTGCGCCAGGCCACGGCCGGCCACCATCAGGATCAGCGTGGCGACGATGGGTTGCAGGCCCAGGCCGGCGACCAGCGCGCCATTCCAGGCGCCGCACAGCAGTGCCACGCCCATGGCGGCGGCCAGTGAGAGCCACATCGGCGTGTTGGCCACGTATTCCGGGGTGCCGTTGTTCATGACCATGGTGCCGCCGATCAGCATGGCGGCGACGGTGCCGCTGATGGCGACGGTGGCGCCGACCGAGATGTCGATGCCGCGCGTGGCGATCACCAGCGTCATGCCGATCGCCGCAAGAATCAGCGGCGCGGCGCGGTTGGCGATGTCGATCAGGGCGCCGTACAGGTGGCCGTCCTTGATCTCCAGATGGAAGAAGCCCGGTACCATGAACAGGTCGATCAACAGCAGGATCGCCAGTGCGGCCAAGGGGCGGAATAATGGATGTTGCACGAACATAGGCATACTGGCTTTGGTTGGGGCGGCGGCGCGCGCGACTGGGCTATGCATGCTGGTCTCCCGCCGCGATCACGTGCAGCACGGTGGTTTCGTCCAGCGCGCCGCGCGGGTATTCGCCGCCGGTTTTGCGGTCGCGCATGACGACGATGCGGTCGCTGACGCGCAGCACTTCCGGCAGTTCGGACGAGATGAACAGAATCGACATGCCCTTCTTGCACAGCGCCGAGACGTAATCCATGATTTCCTGCTTGGCGCGCACGTCGATGCCACGCGTCGGTTCGTCCAGGATCAGCAGTTTGGGATCGGTCACCAGCCAGCGCGCCAGCAGCACCTTCTGCTGGTTGCCGCCGGAGAGCGAGCCGATAGGCGTTTCGATGCTGGCGGTCTTGATGCCCAGCGCTTTCACATATTCTTCCGCCAGCTGCTGCTGACGTTTCAGCGGAATGGCGCGCATGATGCCCATGCGGGCTTGCAGCGCCAGGATCAGGTTTTCGCGCACCGACAGTTCGAGTATGGCGCCTTCATGCTTGCGGTCTTCCGAGCAGAAGCCGATGCCGGCGGCGATCGCATCGCGCGGCGTCGACAGGCTGCGTTCCTTGCCTTCGATGGTGATGGTGCCACTATCCGCCTTGTCGGCGCCGAACAGCAGGCGCGCCGCTTCGGTACGGCCGGAACCCAGCAGGCCGGCAAGACCCAGCAGCTCGCCCTGGCGGATCTCCAGATCCATCGGCTGCAGCGCGCCCTTGCGGCTCAAACCGACCGCGCGCAGGAAGGACTGGAAGCGCGAGCCGTCCGCCTTCGCCTGGCCCGCCGCTGCGGCGGCATCCGCGCGCGTCGCCGTGCCGGCCGCCTCGGTCGCGACCACCGCGCCGACCATCTTGTTGACCAGATCAACGCGCGACAGGTCTGCGGCAAGGTACTCCCCTTCCCGCTCGCCGTTGCGCATGACGGTGATGCGATCCGAAATCGCATAGGTCTGATCGAGGAAGTGAGTCACGAACAGGATCGCCATGCCCTGCTCGCGCAGGCCACGCAGAACGCTAAACAGCAGATCGACTTCCTTCTCATCCAGCGAGGAAGTCGGCTCGTCCAGAATCAGCACCTTGGCCGACACCAGCAGCGAGCGCGAAATCGCCACCATCTGCTGGATCGCCAGCGGATAGCTGGCCAGCGGCAGCGTGACGTCGATACGAATCTGCATCCGCTCCAGCAGCTCGGTGGCCTGCTTCGTCATGTCGGCCCAATCGATGCGGCCAAACTTGCGCGGATAGCGGCCTATGAAGATGTTCTCCGCCACCGACAGATTCGGGCAAAGATTCACCTCCTGATACACCGTGCTGATGCCATGGTTCTGCGCATCCAGCGTGGACTGCGGCTGAATCGCCTGGCCGGCCAGCACAATCTGGCCATGGTCCGGCGCATACACACCGGTGAGCACCTTGATCAGCGTGGACTTGCCGGCGCCGTTCTGGCCCATCAGCGTATGCACTTCACCGGGATAGAGATTGAGCGACACGCCATTCAAAGCCTGCACACCGGTGAAGGCTTTGCTGATGCCGCGCAGCTCCAGCACCGGGTTCTGGGGTGCGGAAGAGAGAGTCATCATCGGTATCAGTATTTACGGTTTGGGAATTCCTTGGCCGCGGTTTCGGCCGGGAATACGCCTTCCTGGGTCACAACGCGCTTAGGTACAGGCTTGCCGGCGGCGACATCCTTCGCGATCTGCATCAGCTGAGGACCGAGCAGCGGATTGCATTCCACCGTCACGTTCAGCTTACCGGCGATCATGGCTTCAAACGCGCCCTTTACGCCGTCGATCGAAATCACGATGATGTCCTTGCCCGGTTTGAGGCCGGCTTCTTCGATCGCCTGAATGGCGCCGATCGCCATATCGTCATTGTGCGCATACAGCACGTTGATCTTCTTGCCTTCGGCTTTCAGGAAGGCTTCCATCACTTCCTTGCCCTTGGCGCGGGTGAAGTCACCGGTCTGCGAGCGGATCACCTTCAACTTGGCATTGCCGGCGATGACTTCTTCGAAGCCCTTCTTGCGGTCCAGCGCTGGCGCGGAACCGACGGTGCCTTGCAGTTCAACGATATTCAAAACGGCATCAGGCGTTTTCTTTTGACGCTCTATCAGCCAGCGGCCGGCGCGGCGGCCTTCTTCCACAAAGTCCGAACCGAGGAAGCTGACGTACAGTGAAGGATCGCTGACGTTGACAGCGCGGTCGGTCAGAATCACTGGAATGTTGGCGCGTTTTGCTTCGCGCAGCACGGTGTCCCAGCCCGATTCCACCACCGGCGAGAACGCGATCACGTCAACGCGTTGAGCGATGAAGGAGCGGATGGCCTTGACCTGGTTTTCCTGCTTTTGCTGGGCGTCCGCGAACTTGAGAGTGATGCCCTCTTTCTTGGCGGCGTCCTTGATCGATACGGTATTCGCGGTGCGCCATTCGGATTCGGCACCCACTTGCGAGAAGCCGATCACCAGCGGCTTGGCGGCGAAGGCGGATGGGACGCTCAGGGCGAAGGCGGCGGCCAGGCCGGCGGACAATACGGTACGGCGATTGCATGTCATGGCATGTCTCCTGATAAGGTTTTTTATATTGTTTTCCGGGTCCATACTATGAGGAAAACAAATATCTATCCAATGATATTTTTACAGTCTTCAATATCATTTTTAGTATGTCAGCGCAGCAGCCGCAGGCCGTACAGCCCTCCAGCCACCGAACCGTCGCGCGCAACGAACTTGACTACCAACTTGCCAGCCACTGCGGCGCCAGCGGGTATCGGGTAATCGCGGGTATACAGCTCCTGGGGCGCGCTGGCGTCCAGGCGCACTTCTGCCAGCAGCTTGTCATTGATCAGGATATCGAAACGACGGCCCGCATCCAGTTTTGAATATGTCAGACGCAGGATGCGCGCTTCGCCTTTTTTATCGGTCAGGTCGTAGCTGAACCAGCTGGTGGCATGGCGCCAGTGCTTGCCCTTGTTGATGCCGGCGTCCGCGCCCTCGGCCTTGAAGAAGTGGTCGGACTCGGGCTGTTGTTCGCCGGGCGCCACCTGGTCGATGGTCTGCGCATCCAGCGCCAGGCGCTCCTTCTCGTCGCGCGCGGCCTGCTCGCGGCGCTGGTTCAGATCCGCAGGTGTCGAGTACGGCCAGTAGATCATGTAGCGCGTGTCGTGGACGCGGAAGAATGGCACGAAGGTGGTCGGACCGCTTTGCGTCGCCTGCACCAGCCCGGGGGCGGTGAAGGTCAGCGGGCGACCGGGCACTGGACGGAAGCGGTTGGCGAAGGCCGTGCTGTCGCTGACCAGCACCGGTGCCTGCTCCAATGGCACCACCGGGCCGCTGGCGATGTGACCCATGCGGCTGTCGTCGGCCAGGTAGTTCAGCTGCTCGCCGGGGAAGGGATTGGTTTTCGCCGCCAGCACCACAGGGCCGTGCAGTACCGCGTAGTAGCTGGATTTGTCGGGCATCTGCTCCAGCCGGGTTTTCATCGGCAGCTGGATTTCGACCTTGTCGCCATCGCGCCATGCGCGGCGCACGTTGACATAGCGGTCGGCGCCGATGGCGGCGGCCACCTGTTTGCCGTTGACGGCGATGCGCAACGCACCTTGCTCCACCCATTCCGGATAGCGGATCTTCAGCGTGAAGGTCTTGTTGCCCTTGATGGTGATGGTGCTGCGGTCTTCATCCGGGAAGCGGTTAGACTGGCGGATTTGCACTCCCTGCTCGCGCCAGTCCAGCGTGGACGGGATGAACAGGTTGACGTACAGCTGATCGCCCTTGTGGGCGTAGATGAATTCTCCGTACTTGGCGTGGCTTTCGAGGCCAGAACCCACGCAGCACCACATCGCTTTCTGCGGCTGCGAGTAGACGCGGTAATGATTCGGCCGCATCGGCGTGAAGTAGACGAAGCCACCGCTGTCCGGGTGCTGCGAGGACAGGATGTGGTTGTACAGCGCGCGCTCGTAGTAGTCGGCGTAGCTGGCTTTGGCGTCACCGAGGAACAGCAGCTCGGTGAGCTTGAGCATATTATAGGTGTTGCAGGTTTCCGGGCCTTCGACTTCCTCGATCATCGGCGAGAAGTCGGCGCTGTCGTGGAAGTGCTCCTTGACGCTATTGCCGCCGATGGCGACGGTGCGGTGATCGTGCACGGTCTGCCAGAAGAATTCCGCCGCCCTTTGCCAATCCTTGCGGCTGGTGATGTCGCCGATGCGCTTGAAGCCGATGACTTTTGGGATCTGCGTGTTGGCGTGCAGGCCGGTGAGCTGGTCCTTGTTTTCTTCCAGCGGGCGCAGGATGGCCTGGTGTGAGAAGCGGATCGCCAGGTCCATGTATTTCTGCTGGCCGGTCATGTGGGCGACGTCGGCCAGAACTTCGTTCATGCCGCCGTGTTCGGAGCGCAGCATGGATTGCATCTGTTCTTCGCTGAGGTGCGAGGTCAGTTCCAGCGTCCAGTCGCACAGGGCGATCAGCATGGCGCGGGCGTCTTCGCTGCCTGCGTAGAAGTAGGCGTCGCGCAGGCCGGCGTAGGTTTTGTGCAGGTTATACCAGGGCACCCATTTGCCGTTGACGGAGAAGTTATCGGCTTGTAGCTTGCCTTGGGCGATGTCCTGCCACGCGCTGACGCCGCCGGGGATGCCGCCGATGTAACCGTTGCCGTTGGCTTGCTGGCAGCGCTTCAGCTCCGCCACGTAGTAGTTCAGGCGTTTGAGGACTTCGTTGTCGCCGGTGGCGGCGTACATCAGTGCCAGTGCGGACAGATAGTGGCCGCCCATGTGGCCATCAAGTCCGGTGGATTCCCAGTTGCCGTAGCTGGGCTGCTTGAGCGGCAAGCCGGCTTCGCGCAGGAATGGCGCCAGCAGACGGTCTGCGTCCAGCGACAGGATGTAACGCAGATCGGTCTGCTGGGCCGCCAGGAAGGGGCTGGGGCCAAGGCGCACGGTGCTGAGCGGGAACAGCGCGACCCGCGCATCTTCCGCAGCGGTCGACGGGCCGCCAGCGGCGGCGGCCATCGCCGCGAGGCTGCTGACCGAGGCAACGCTCGCTGCGGCGCCGGTCGCCAGCTTCATTGCGCGGCGACGCGCCGGGTGGCGGGGCCGCGCGGCGAGGTCGCTATCGGCAGCGGTACCCGAGCGCGCGCCGGGGTTGCGCTGGACGGCCATTATTTCGCTGGCAGCAGATTGCTGCGGTATTTGTTCAGGTCCGCCTGATCGACACTCGGCCAGCCGGCGGCGTCGAACTTCATTTCCATGATCTTCAGCTTTTGCAGGTAGTTGTCGGCGGTTTCGTAGGCGTGCAGGACCAGATAGTCTTTACCATCGAAAGTGTAGGCACTGTTATGGCCCAAGCCTTTCCAGTCCTTGTCGCCAGCGATCAGCAGCGAACCGCCGCCCTTCACCATGTCGACGCCGTTCTTGTCCAGATACGGCCCGGTCACCTCTTTCGAGCGGCCGACCATCACATGGTAGGTGCTGTCAGCCTTCTTGCAGCACAAGCCGAACGACACGAACAGATAGTAGTAATCGCCCTTCTTGAAAATAAACGGCGCCTCGATCTCGCCCGGCCCCGCCTTCGTGGTGGCAGCCGCCTCGCCGCTGGTGCGGCTGGCGATCGCATGCCACTCCTGCGGCTCGGCCAGACCAGTCCAGTCCTGGTTCAGCTTCACCAGCTTCAAGCCGCTCCAGAAGGAACCGAACGACATCCAGGCATTGCCTTTGCCGTCTTCAATCACATTCGGATCAATGGCATTCCAGTCGTCGCGCACCGGCACCGACTGCAGCACCATGCCCTGGTCCTCCCATTTGTAATCGGGAGAACGCGGGTTCAGGGTTTTATTGACGGTGACGCCGATGCCGGACGTATTTTTTCCGAATCCCGAAACGGAGTAATACAGATAGTATTTCCCGTTATGGAACTGCACATCCGGCGCCCAGATATGATCGTTGAACGTGGGCGCTGCCTGCTTCGCCCACACCGGCTGGCCCTTGAACACGCGGCCTTCCGGCGTCCAGTTGATCATATCCTTCGAGCTGTAGAAAGTGATACCCGGCCCCGTGCTGTACACGTAGTAGGTATCGCCTTCCTTGGCCATTACCGGGTCGTGCACATCCACCTGCTTGGCCGCACAACCCGCCATCACCAGCGCTAACGCCACCGTCGATAAAACATACTTCATAACTTACCTCGTCAATTAACTGCCGGTGCGGGCGCCCCAGATCGAAATGCCGTCCACCGACTGCGCCGTCCAGGTCACCACGAACGCGCTGGCGTTGGTATTCCACTGGCGCGACAGCACACCCACGAACGTCCCGGTGGTTCCCAGCGTCAGCGTGATCTTGTTGCTGCCATTATGGGTCCAGGTACCGGTTGCGGCACCGGTCACCGTACCATCAGACGCCAGCACCACATTCGAAGACGTCTTGATGGTGGCAGAGATGTCCTTGCCATGGTTGATCATCTTGTAGGTACCCACCGCATCGGCAGCCGTAACATCCGCCGACAACGTGGTCGAATTCAGGCTCAATGGCGCGTAACGGAACGGCGCGATCACCGGCCAGCCATCGGCATTGATGAAGAACTCGTGCACGCGAATCTCATGGTACTCGCCCTGGCTCGGGAAGCGAGTATGGAAGATGATGAAGTACTTGCCGGTGGCGGCCTCGTAGATTGCCGAGTTGTGGCCCGGCGAAACGTAACCCACCGCGGTGCCGGTCTCGCCGGTCGCCAGTTGCCACTGGTAGTTCCCCATCAGCTTTTGCGCATACGGCGTGACCGTGGCGTCGTCGAACAGCGGCAGCGCCGGATTCGCCTTGACGTTGGCCATGTCGTTGCCCTTCGCGTCCAGATAAGGACCGTCCGGATTCAGCGAGCGCGATACGCGGACGTTGTAGCCACCGGTCGAATCCAGCCCGCCGAACGAGACGAACATGTAGTAGTACTTCGACTCGGGGCTGTAGATCACATACGAGCCTTCGATCCGCGCGTGGTTGCCGCCGATCAGATGCTTGCCGTAGCCCTGGCCAGCCTTCTGCAGGCCGGTGGCCGGGTCCATCTCCAGAATGAAGATACCGCCCGAGTACGAGCCGTAAATCATCCACAGCTTGCCGGCCTGGTCGAAGAAGGTATTCGGGTCAACTACGTTCGGCATGGTCAGTGCGTCGTAGATGGTGACGCCATCCTCGCCCACGCCGCCCCAGTTACCGGACTTCAGCAGGATTTGCTTGTTGACGTACGGGCCTTCCACGCTGTCCGCCACCGCCACGCCCAGCGCCGAGCGCGGGGAATCGCCCTTGCAGGCGCAGTAGTAGTGGTAGAACTTACCGTCGGCCAGCTTGACCACATCCGGCGCCCACAGGTCGGTGACCTGCGCCCAGGTGAAGGTGTCGGCCAGCGCGGTGACGACGTTGTTGAACAGCGGATTGGTAGCGGTAACGCCGTCCGCGATCTTGGTCCAGTTCATCAGGTCCGTCGACTTGGCGGCGGCCAGGTGCGAGCCGAACACGTAGTACGTGCCATTGACCTTGATGACCGATGGATCGTGCACCGAAGCGTTGGTGAACGAAATCGTGGTCGGCGTCGGAGTTGGAGTAGGCGTCGGCGTCGGCGTTGGGGTCGGCGTTGGCGTAGGAGTCGGGGTTGGCGTCGGCGTGGCCGACGTACTACCACCGCCGCCACCACCGCAACCTGCGAGCAGCAGCGCCACACCACCGGCAATCGCCTTGCGGCGCGAGATCAGAATTTCATCCATGCTTTACTCCACCGCCACCACGATCACGGCCTTGGCCGGGATCTTGACAGTCAACTTGCCATCCGCGCCAGCAGCGGCACTGAATGGCGCTGGCTTGATCGCGTTAGGCGCCTGGAAGGTGTTATGCGCATCCGTCGCGGCTGCGGTCAGCACATTGCCTTTCACCGACTTGATGGTCTGGCCAGGCACGTTCAGCGCCACATCCGCTTCCTTGTTCGGATTGGTGTTCACCAGCGCCAGATACAGCTTGCCATCGGTGCCGCGCGCGGCCGATGCGCTGATCTCAGGTACCTTGACCGCACCCACGCTGTAGTCCGGATTGTTCTGCAGCGTTACCGGCAGCGAGGTCGCATTCTGGAACGGCACGTACATCTGGTAAGCGTAGTAAGTCGGCGTGACGATCATCTTGTCCTTGTCGGTGATGATCATCGCCTGCAGCACGTTCACCATCTGCGCGATATTCGTCATGCGCACGCGGTCCGCGTGGGCATGGAAGATGTTGAAGTTAAGCGCAGCAACAACCGCATCTCGCAGGGTATTCTGCTGAAACAGGAAGCCCGGATTGGTGCCCTTCTCGACGTCGTACCAGGTGCCCCATTCGTCCACGTAGAAGCCCAGCTTCTTCTCTGGATCGTTCTTGTCCAGGATCTCGCTGTTACGCTTGATGTGGTCTTCCATGTGCAGCGTGTTGGCCAGGGTCGAGATCCATTCGTTTTCCTGGAAGCCGGTGGACGCGCCCTTGCCTTCCCACTTGCCGGTCGGGATGGTGTAGTAGTGGAAGCTGATGCCGTCAGTCTGCTTCTTCAGCTGCTTGCTCAGGGTGTCGGACCAGGTGGTGTCGTTGTCGTTGCCGCCGCTGGCGATCATCTTCGGACGATACTGCTTAGGCGCGCGCAGGAAGGTCTCAACCTGCTTGTACAGATCCGAGTAGTACTGCGGGCTCATATTGCCGCCGCAGCCCCAGGCTTCATTACCGACCGCGAAGTAAGCCACCTTGAATGGCTTTTCGTGACCGTTTTTGCGGCGCATATTGGCCAGCGTCGATTTGCTGTCGGAGGTCATGTACTCGATCCACTCCGACATCTCTTGCGCGCTGCCGGTGCCCAGATTACCGTTGACGTAAGCATCGGCACCCAGAATTTCCACCAGGTCGAAGAACTCGTGCGTACCGACAGCGTTCGATTCATCCACGCCGCCCCAGTTGGTGTTGACCTTGACCGGACGCTTCTCACGCGGGCCGATACCATCGCGCCAGTGGTATTCATCAGCGAAGCAGCCGCCCGGCCAGCGTACCAGCGGCACGTGGATGGCTTTCAGCGCGCCGACCACGTCGTTGCGCCAGCCCTTGGTGTTAGGGATCTTCGATTTCGGACCGACCCAGATACCTTCATAGATACCGGTGCCCAGGTGTTCGGCAAACTGGCCGTACACGTCCTTGTTGATGACCGGGCCAGGCTTGGCCGCGTCAATGGTGAGGTTGACCGCTTCGGCAGCGAACACGCCGCCGGAAGCCATCAGGCACAGCGCCAATACGCCGCGTTTGATTGGGTTCATTCTCAGTCTCCTGTTTTATAGTTGGATGACAAAGCCGCCATGCGGCTTGACGGTTACTGCTACTTTCTTGCCGGCGGCAATGGCGCGCTGGCTGAAACTGCGGGCCTGCGCGCCATCGGTGAAGATGACGCCCTGCTTGCCGTTGACGAAGGACAGGTCCAGCGTCAGCGTTTTTTCTGCATCGGTGCCGTTGATGCCGGCGATGTACCAGGTATTGCCGGCGCGACGCGCGATCACGGCATACTTGCCGGGATAGCCATCGATGAAGCGGCTGTCATCCCAGCTGCGCGGCAGTTCACGCAGGAAGCCTTTGACGTAGTCCGGCACCGTGGCCATGCCATCCGGCGTTTCAGCGAAGTGCTGGATGCCGGACAGGTACAGTACTGAAGTGGCCAGTTCAAAACCGTTGGTGCTGGCGCGTTTGATGTTCGGGATGTCGCCAAACACCATCGGCGTGAAGTCCATCGGGTCGAACAGGTTGCGGGTGAACGGCAGCATGGCGGCGTGCGACGGCATCGCGTCCTGGTCCTTCTGTTCGAAGGTGGTGTACTCGAAGCCCCTGATGGCTTCCATCGTCATCAGGTTGGGCCAGGTGCGTGTCCAGCCGCGCGGCAGCGTGGAGCCGTGGAAGTTGATCAGCAGGCCGGCATCGGCGGCGTCACGCAGGATGTCGGTGTAGTAGGCGATCATGGATTGGCCATCGCCGCCGAAGAAGTCGATCTTCAGCCCCTTGATGCCGATTTCGCGCAGCCGTTTGAATTCCTGCACGCGCTGCTCATGCGTCAGCAGCTGGCTTTTTGGCGTGTACTCGGTTTTGTTCCAGGCGCCGGACGAGTTGTACCACAGGATCAGGCCCACGTTCTTGCTTGCGGCATAGTCGGCCAGCTGCTTGATCTTGTCGTAGCCGATGTTGCGGTCCCAGTTCACATCAATCAGCGTGTAATCCCAGTGCATGTCGGCCGCGTAGTCGACGAAGCGCTTTTGCACGTCGTAGACGATGGAGTCGTCTTTCAGGATAGCCCAGCTCCATGAGGCGTGGCCCGGCTTGACCAGCGACGGGTCGAAGGCGATGGCCGGCGCGGCCAGGTCGGTGCCCAGCGTGGAATTGGTGACGGTGGCCAGCGAGCCCAGTGCCAGCACGCGCCACGGCGACGTCAGTGTGCCCTCCACTTCCGCCATTAAGCCCTGGTTGGTAAACACCTCGGCCGCCATCGGATTGCCGATGCTGTATTTGCCGCCGCTGCTGTCCTGCGCCAGGCGCGATGCCTGCCAGCTGCCGTCCATATTGGCTTCCGAGATGGCGACCCAGTTGGCGCCGCTGCGGAACAGTGCAGGGAATACCCAGCCGGCTTCGGTCGGCGATTTGGTGCCGACCGCGATCTCTTTCTGGTAGTGCTCTTCGTACGATGGATTGCTGTTGCTCCAGCCGGTTTGCGCCACCGACATCGGCTGCAGCCAAGCCTTGGCGCTAGCAGCGAAGGCAAAGGTGGTGTGTTCCTGTACCAGCTTTTTCAGCGGCAGCGACGGTTCAGCGACCACATAGCGGAACGCCACGCCGTCGTTCGACACGCGGAACACGATGTCCATCTTTTGCTGTTTGGTGTTCTGCAGCGTCCAGCTTTGCTCGTTGGCGCGGTAGGTGATGTCCTTGCGTTTACCGACCGCCATCTGGTAGTGGTCTTCGACCGCGTGCGATGGCGTGGTGGCCACGACCGAGAGTTCGTTAGTCAGGTCGGCGCCGGCCAACTGCAAGCCGAGGTCAGATGCCAGCAGCACCGGTTTGCCGTCACGCGCGATGGCGTAGGTCAGTTTGCCGTCGGCTTCGCGCACGGTGACGGCGATATGCTTGTCGGGGCTATACAGCGCCGCTGCGGGGGCCGCAACGGCAGATGCGGCGGCGCAGGCGGCCGCCGTGACGATGAGTGTCTTCACCATGTTCCTACCATTTATCGATGGTTGATCTACCCCGCCGCTTCTGGTGCGGTGTCTCCGGGGGCGAAACGGTGCTACTGCGGACGGCTTATACCCAGCCCGCGTCGACGATGAATTCCTGGGCGGTGCACATGGCGCCGTCATCGGCGGCCAGGAACAGCACCATGGATGCCACGTGCTGCGGCATCAGTTTGTTTTGCAGGCACTGGTTACGCTTGATGTCGTCCTCGCCGGCGTCGTCCAGCCACAGGTCGATCTGGCGCTGGGTCATTACCCAACCCGGCGTGACGGTGTTGACGCGGATGCCATGGGCGCCGAATTCGCGCGCCAGGCCACGGGTCAGGCCATGCGTGGCGGCTTTGGTGGTGGCGTAGGCCGGGTAGCCGGCGTTCTTGACGTGCCAGGAGATCGAACCGACGTTGATGATGGAGCCGGCGCCTTTTTTCTTCATGCCTTCCAGGACGGCCTGGCAGGTGAAGAACATCGGACGCTGGTTGACGGCGATGCATTTGTCCCAGAATTCTGGCGTGACTTCGGCGGTTTCGTGACGCTGGTCGTTGGCGGCGTTGTTGACGAGGATGTCGAAGTCGCCCACCAGGCCGGCCAGTTCTGCGATGGTGGCCCGCAGTGCCGGAATGTCGGTGATGTCGCACTGGCGGAACAGCGGCTCGGGATAACCGGCTTCCTTGACGCGACGGATCAGGGCCAGGCTGGCGTCACGCGCGATGTCGACGAAGGCGACTTGCGCGCCCTGCTCGGCGAACGAGATCACCATCGCTTCGCCGATGCCGGTGCCGCCGCCGGTGATAAATACGCGCTTCCCGCGCAGGCTGCCAAACTTGGCCAGTTGTGTCATGTAATCTCCGTTTATTATTAATGCCCCCACCCTGAGGGGGAAACGCGCCGCCTCTGTGGCGGCGCGGTACTACGCTTAATTGCGAGTCAGTTCGCCTTCGCGGCGCAGCCAGGTGGCCGAGCCGTTATCGCGCAGAACCTCAGGCAGCAAGGCCTGCGACAGATTCTGGTAGCACACCGGGCGCAGGAAACGCGAGATCGCGCCGGTGCCGACCGAGGTGGTGCGGCCATCGGAAGTCGACGGGAACGGACCACCGTGCACCATCGAGCTGCACACTTCCACGCCGGTTGGATAGCCATTGGCCAGGATGCGGCCGACTTTGCGTTCCAGTACCGGCAGCAGCGCTTGCGCGGCTTCCAGATCGCCTTCGTCCATCAACAGCGTGGCGGTCAGCTGACCTTCCAGCTTCTCCGCGACCTGGCGCAGTTCCGCCACGTCCTTGCAGGCCACCACCAGCGATGCCGGGCCAAAGATCTCTTCCTGCAGCGCGTGCTGCGACAGGAACGACGATGCCGAAGCCACGAACAGCGCCGGAGCACCCTTGCCTTCCGCCTGTGGCGCCAACGCCAGCGTCTTCACATCCGCATGTTCGGCTAACTGATTCACGCCACGCGCGAAGTTACCGGCGATACCCGGCGTCAGCATCGAGCAGGCAGCGCCACCAACCAGCGCCGACGAGGCGGCGGCGGTGAAGCGGTCCAGATCCGGACCGGCAATCGCCAGCACCAGGCCAGGATTGGTGCACATCTGGCCCACGCCCAGCGTCAGCGAACCGGCGAAACCGGCGGCGATGTCTTCGGCGCGGTTCTTCAGTGCCTCCGGCAGCAGGAACACTGGATTGATCGAGCTCATTTCGGCATACACCGGAATCGGCACCGGACGCGCGGCGGCCGCCGCCATCAGCGCCAGGCCACCACCACGCGAGCCGGTGAAGCCGACTGCCTTGATAGCCGGATGCGACACCAGCTGAATGCCCATGTCGTTACCCACACCGGTCAGCAGCGAGAACACGCCGGCCGGCAGGCCGCAGATCTCAACCGCCTTGACGATGGCGCGCCCCACCAGCTCCGAAGTGCCTGGGTGTGCGAAGTGTCCCTTCAATACCACCGGGCAGCCGGCGGCCAGCGCCGACGCGGTGTCGCCACCGGCGACCGAGAACGCCAGCGGGAAGTTACTGGCGGCGAAAACAGCCACCGGACCCAAGCCGATCATGCGCATGCGCAGATCGGGACGCGGCGGCGTACGCTCAGGCAGCGCCTTGTCGAGACGGACGTCGTTCCACGAACCTTCGCGCAGCAGATTGGCGAACAGTTTCAGCTGACCGACGGTGCGGCCACGCTCACCTTCCACGCGGGCGCGCGGCAGTGCGGTTTCGGCCATCACGCGCTCCACCAGCACATCGCCCAGTTCCATGATCTGGTCGGCGATGGTGTCGAGGAAGGCGGCGCGCTTGTCGTCGCTCAGCGCGCGGAAGGTATCGAACGCTTCGTCGGCCAGGCGGCAAGCCTGGTCGATCTGCGCCGAGTCCACAGTGCGGAACTCTGGATCGATGGCCTGGCCGGCCGCTGGATTCCAGGCGCGGACGCCCGCGCCGGTGCCCGTGACGGCTTTGCCGCCGATCAGTGCATCACCGGTAATGATCATAATGCTTTCACTTTCGCGACTTCGGTTTTGAACACGGCCAGCTTGTTGCGCAGCGCCGGGCCGAATTGCGGCGCGTCGATTTCAAAGGTTTCGCCAGGCTGCACCGAGATGTTGTCGGCCACGCTCAGAGTGGCAGTGCCGAAGAAGTGCACGTGCACGTCGCCTGGGCGCTTGAACAGCGGGTACTTGAAGTGGTGGTGCTCCAGGTTGGCGATGGTGTGCGACATATTCTGCTCGCCGCTGAAGAATGGCTTCTCCCAACGTACCTTGCCTTCCTTGTCCAGAATACGCGAGGTGCCTTCGATGCTGGCCGGCGCTTCGCCCACCAGCAGCGCCGGGCCCAGGCCGCAGACGCGCAGCTTGGAGTGGGCCAGGTACAGGTAGTTCTGACGCTCGGTCACGTGGTCCGAGAACTCGTTGCCGATGGCGTAGCCCAGACGATATGGCTGGCCGTCGTCGCCGATGATGTACAGACCGGCCACTTCAGGCTCTTCGCCACCGTCCAGCGCGAAGTCCGGCATGGCCAGATCCTGGCCGCTGGCGGCTACGATCGAGCCGTCGCCCTTGTAGAACCATTCCGGCTGCACGCCGGCCTGGCCAGCGGCTGGCTTGCCGCCTTCAACGCCCATGCGGAACATCTTCATGGAGTCGCTCAGCGATTCGACGTCGCCGCCGATTTTCTTGTGCATGGCGTCGCGGGTGTCGGCGGAACCCAGGTGGGTCAGGCCGGTGCCGGTGACGAAGGTGTGGGCGTCGTCGCTGTGGTCCAGTGGCGACAGCAGGCGGCCTGCTGCTGCAACGGCGTCGAACGACGCGGTTTGTGCGCCGACCGATTTTTCAGCCAGCGCTTTCAGGCCGACCGATTTGCGGATCGCATCCTGGCCCAGCGCGTAGGTGGTGCTGTAGCCGTCGATGATGCGGATGGTGTTCTGTTCCAGCACGCCAACCTGGCGCGCGCCTTGTTCATTTTTGAATTGTACGAGTAACATGGGGGTCCCCTTGGTATCGCGCCCTCCGTGGAGGGCGCAACGAGATGATGATTAGTGCGAGTGGCGTGGTACGGCGGAGCCGCGATTACCAACCAGGAAATCGAAGTCGCAGCCTTCGTCGGCTTGCAGCACATGCTCGATATACAGCTGCTGGTAACCAGTCTTCGGACCTGGCGCACTACCGGCCACACGAACCGCCTGGCGTGCCGCCATTTCTTCGTCCGAGATCTCCAGATCCAGACGGCCGCCAGCGCAATCCAGCGTGATCCAGTCGCCATCCTTGACGATGCCCAGCGGGCCGCCGGCCATGGCTTCAGGCGCCACGTGCAGCACCACGGTGCCGTAAGCGGTACCCGACATGCGCGCATCCGAAATACGCACCATGTCCTTGACGCCGGCCGCCAGCAGCTTAGGCGGCAGGCCCATATTGCCCACTTCCGCCATGCCTGGATAGCCTTTAGGACCGCAGTTCTTCATCACCAGCACCGAGTCTTTATCGACTTCCAGATCCGGATCCATAATGCGGGCTTTGTAGTGTTCGAAGTCTTCAAACACCACCGCCTTGCCGCGATGCTGCATCAGTTCCGGCGTCGCCGCCGATGGCTTCAGCACTGCGCCGCGTGGCGCCAGGTTACCGCGCAGGATGCAGATGCCGCCGTCCTTGCGGATCGGGTTATCCAGCGTGCGGATCACTTCTTCATCGTAGATCGGCGCGTCGTTGCAGTTTTCCCAGATGGTCTTGCCGTTGACGGTCAGCGCGTTCGGATGCGGCAGGATGTTACCGTCGCCCATGCGGCGGATCACGCCTGGCAGGCCGCCAGCGTAGTAGAACTCTTCCATCAGGAAGCGGCCCGATGGCAGCAAGTCGACGATGGTCGGAGTGCCACGGCCAACGCGGGTCCAGTCTTCCAGCTCCAGATCGACACCGATACGGCCAGCGATGGCTTTCAGGTGGATCACGGCGTTGGTCGAACCGCCGATGGCGGCGTTGACGCGGATCGCGTTTTCGAAATTCTCTTTGGTCAGGATCTTCGACAGCTTCAGATCTTCACGCACCATATCGACGATGCGGATGCCGGACATGTGAGCCAGCACATAGCGGCGCGCGTCCACCGCAGGAATCGCGGCGTTGTGCGGCAGTGAAGTGCCCAGCGATTCAGCCATACAGGCCATGGTCGACGCGGTACCCATGGTGTTGCAGGTACCGGCCGAACGCGAGTGACCCGCTTCCGCGCCGATAAAGTCGTGCATCGACATTTTGCCGGCCTTGACTTCCTCGTGCAGCTGCCACACGGCAGTGCCGGAGCCGATGTTCTTGCCGTTCAGTTTACCGTTCAGCATAGGGCCGCCGGTCACCACGATGGTCGGGATATCGACCGAAGCGGCGCCCATCAGCAGCGCCGGGGTGGTTTTGTCGCAGCCGACCAGCAGCACCACACCGTCCATCGGATTGCCGCGGATCGATTCTTCCACGTCCATCGAGGCCAGGTTACGGGTCAGCATGGCGGTAGGACGCAGATTGGATTCGCCGTTGGAGAATACCGGGAATTCAACCGGGAAGCCGCCGGCTTCCAGAATACCGCGCTTGACGTGTTCCGCCAGCTTGCGGAAATGCGCGTTGCAAGGGGTCAGCTCGGACCAGGTGTTGCAGATGCCGATAATCGGCTTACCTTCGAATTCGTGATCAGGGATGCCTTGGTTCTTCATCCAGCTGCGATACATGAAACCGTTCTTGTCTTGGGTACCAAACCACTCGGCGGAGCGCAGCTTCACCTTTTTGTCATTCTCAGACATGCATTTCTCCTCAGTATTTTCCTGTGCGGGGACCTGAATATCATGCCCCCGCATCGATAAGGCATACTAAGACTTGCCGAGATAACTTTCCAATAAATTGTTTAACGACTTCGATACCAAAATCGATATAGCTACACGGTATGGAAACGATAAGCCATCACGGTCGAGTATTCCTGGTTCGGACGCAGCACCGTCGACGGGAAATCGGGGCGATTAGGCGAATCCGGGAAGTGCTGCGGTTCGAGGCAGAAGCCGCTGCGATAGCCGTAGATACGCCCTTTTCCCTGTGTCTCGTCATTGAGGAAATTACCGCTGTAGAACTGGATACCCGGCTCCTGCGACCACACTTCCAGCACCCGGCCGGACACCGGCTCCACCACCCGCGCCGACAATTCGAAGCCGCCCTGCTCTTTTTTATTCAACACGTAATTGTGGTCATAACCGGCGCCATAGCCCAATTGCTCATCTTTCTGATCAATGCGATGTCCGATGGCCTGCGGCGCGCGGAAATCGAACGGCGTGCCCTCTACCGGCGCCGGGCCGCCTTCCGGAATCAGGCCTGCATTAACCGGCGTGTAACGGTCGGCCGGGATGGTCAGCTGGTGGCCCAGGATATCACCCTTGCCGGCCAGGTTGAAGTAAGCGTGGTTGGTCAGGTTAATCGGCGTCGCTTTGTCGGCGATGGCGTGGAAGGCGATGCGCAGCTCATTATCGTTGCGCAGTTCGTAGATAGCGGTGACTTCGGCGGTGCCGGGATAACCCTGCTCGCCGTCCGGGCTCACATAGCTCAGGATCAGGCCCACCGATTTAGGCGTGTTGAAGGTTTCGGCTGCCCACAGGCGGCGGTGAAAACCGTCGCTGCCACCGTGCAGGTGGTTGCCGCCGTTATTGACGTCCAGCTGATAGTCCACGCCGTCCAGCGTAAAGCGGCCGTTGGCGATGCGGTTGCCATAGCGGCCGATCAGCGCGCCGAAGTATTCGGACTTGCCCATGTAGGACGTGACGTTATCGAATCCGTGGCAGACATCGGCCAGCACGCCGTCGCGGTCCGGCACGTGCAGTTCGGCGATCACGCCGCCCAGATTGCTGATCTTGGCGATCATGCCGTTGGCGTTGGTCAGGGTGTACAGGGTGGCCTGGCGGCCGTCCGGCAGCGTGCCGAATGGGGATTCAGTAATGGTTGCTTGCATGTTGACTCTCTAATGACAAGACGGCCGAGAGGTTACCCTGCTCGGCCGCCGGAAGATGGTGCGTTCGCTGGTTACGCGAGCGACGGCTTTCCGAATACGGGCATACCCTGCTCATCCCACTTCAGCGGTTTGACGAAAGTGTGACGGTCCGGATTCCACAGCGGGTCGCCGATAATCTCGGTGTAGGTGCGTGCATGATAAACCAACATGACAGTTTCGCCATCATCCGCGATGGTGAAACTGTTATGGCCGGGGCCATAGATTTTGTGTTCGAAGTCGGTTTGCAGCACCGGCTCCTTCGATTTGGTCCACGCGGCCGGGTCCAGCACGTCGGCGTTTTCGTCCGCCCACAGCAGGCCCATGGCGTAGTTTTCGTCGGTGGCGCTGGCCGAATAGCTGAGGAAGATCTTGCCGTTCTTTTTCAGGATCGATGGACCTTCGTTGACCCAGAAACCGCGAATCTCCCAGTCGAATTCCGGCTTGGTCAGCATCACCGGCGCGCCGCCCAGCTGCCACGGGGTTTTCATCGGCGCGATGTAGATGTTGGAATTGCCTTCGATGGCGTTGTCCTTCTGCGCCCATACATAGTACAGCTGGCCCTTGTGGGTGAAGGTGGTGGCGTCCAGGCAGAAGGTGTCGATGCCGGTGTCGATCTGGCCCATGAACTCCCACTCGCCTTCCAGCGGATTGGCGTTGGTGTTACGGATCGCGTACATGCGGTGCTGGAACAGCTTGTACTTGATCTCGCGCGACGGCGCGGCGGCGAAGTAGACGTACCAGGCGCCGTCGTTGAAGTGCAGCTCCGGCGCCCAAATCAGTTCGCTGTAAGCGCCGGTGTCCGGCTTGTGCCAGACATCGACCTTCTCGGCATCCACCAGGCCGGCGATGGTTTGGGCGCGACGCAGCTCAATACGGTCGTACTGCGGCACCGATGCGGTGAAGTAGTAATAGCCGTCGGTGTGACGATAGATATGTGGATCGGCGCGCTGCTCGATCAGCGGTTTCAGTACAGTGTTTTCCATTGCTTCGATTTCCAAAAAATTAGACTGCCACATAAGTTTGGGCTCCCATTTTCGCCTTGACCTCGATGTAGTACGCATTATTCAAACGGTACTTAAACATCAGCAGGCCCATGACGGTGTGGAAAAAACCCGGAATCAGCGTCAACATCAGCACGATGCCATGCATCGCGAAGGCGGTCTGCTCATGATTAGGTTGATATTGGAAATAAGTCAGCAGCACGCCAACCAGCGCGCCGGCGATGCCCATGCCGGCCTTCTGGCACACGGAGATGCCGCCGAAGGCGAAGCCGGACACGCGCTTGCCAGTCTTCAGCGTGCCGTAGTCGATGGTCTCGGCGATGGCCGACCAGAATACCGGCGCATGCAGGTCCACCACGAACGACAGCAGGAAGTACAGCACGAAAGCCAGCGCGGTGTCGCCCGGCTTGACGGTGAAGTACATCACGGCGCTGATGACGCCAACGGCGATCTGGGTCCAGCGGAACAGCTTGACCTTGCAATAGAACTTGGTGATCCAGGTCGAGGCGACCATGGACAGAATGGCGGCCACCACGCCGGTCGACAGGAAGGCCGACACGGTTTCGGTATTGGCGCCCAGGTAGTATTTTGCGTAATAGATGGCGACCGAGCCGCGCACCACGTAGCCGATGGTGCCGACCACGCACACAGCGCACAGAATCAGCCACTGGTCATTTTTCATCAGCACCTTGACCTGCTCACCCAGCGGCTGACGCGCCACCTTGTGCACCACGCGCTCTTTGGTGGTGAAGAAGCAGAACAGGAACAGCACCACGCCCATGGCCGCCATCAGCGCCATCGCGGCCTGATAGCCGACCGCCGCGTTGCCACCGCCCCAGCGTTCGGACAGCACCGGCACCACCACGGTCACCATGAAGGCGCCGACCTTGGCCAGGAACAGGCGGTAGCCGTTGGCGGACAACACCTGCTGCGGGTCATTCGACAGTACGCTGGGCAGGGATATATAAGAGACGCCCACGCCGGAGGTCATCAGCGTCATGATGATATAGGTCGAATAAGCCCATACCAGTTTGGCGCTATAGCCCCAGTCGGGGGTGGAGAATACGAAGAAGACGCTCAAACCATAGGGAACGGCGAGGAACAGCAGCCATGGGCGATATCGGCCCCAGCGCGTCATCACGGCATCGGTAATCTGGCCCATTACCAGGTCGCTGCAGGCACCGATGAATTTCACCAGCACGAACAGCAAGGCCAGGTCGGTGGTGGCCAGGCCATAGACGTCGGTATAGAAGAAGGTGATCATCAACATCATCGACGAGATCACCACATTCAGCGCCATATCGCCGGCGCCAAAGCCAATCTTCTCGATTACAGGCATTTTTTGATTCGACATCTTGATTACCTCAAAGTGCGAGGCCGCGCCCTCGCTCAAGCGGGGACGCGGCCAGATAGCTACGACTTATTTAGATCTTCCAGTTCACGAACAGGCCAACCGAACGGTCATAGCGACGGGTATCGCGTGGATACAGTGCCTTGGTGCTCCAGTAGTCGGTGTACTTGAAGTTCAACAGATTGGTGCCGGTCAGCGTGACCGTGGTGCTCTCGTTGATCTTGTAGCCCAGCGAACCATCCAGCGAAGACATCGGCGATGCGATCAGGTCCTTGCCGTCGCCGGTGTCATTGTAGACCTGGACGAACTTCGAACGCCAGTTGTAAGCCAGGCGGCCCGAGATGCCATACTTCTCATACAAGCCCACCACGTTGTACGACCATTTCGACATGCCGGCGAACGATTTTCCGTTCGATGCGCTGCCAGACACCGACGACGAAGTGGTCTGGCCTTCGGTATAGGTGGCGTTGGTCTCGATGCCGAAACCACCCAGCCAGCCAGGCAGTTTGTCGAAGAAGCTGCGGTACGCAATTTCCGCACCTTGCAGATAGCCGTCGTCAGTGTTGTACGGACGGGTGGTATCAAAGGTGACGCCGTTGAAAGTCTCTTTCACGACCTTGGTCATGATATAGCCTTTGAACTCGTGGCGGAACAGCGCCAGGCTGGCCATGCCGGTCGACGAGAAGTACCACTCCAGCGAGCCGTCGTAGTTACGCGCGGTGAACGGCTTCAGATCCGGATTGCCGCCCGACGCAGTCGCCTGCACGGTGGTGCCGTTCGAGTACACGTAGGCGGTGCCTGGGTTCAGATCCGCGAAGTTCGGACGGGTCATGGTCTTGGTGACCGACAGACGGGCGATCACGTCATCACGCAGCGTGGCCTTGAAGTTGGCGCTCGGCAGCCAGGCGGTGTCGCTCGACGTTTTCGAAGTCGGCACATACACGCTGCCGTTCAGCGAATTGCCCAGCAGGTCAGCGTCGGTCTTGGTCACGCGCATGCCCAGAACGCCGTCGATCGGCACACTGCCCATATCCCAGCCGATGTGCGCTTTGCCGTACAGCGCGTAGTTCTTCTCTTCGTCAGCGAAGTACGATCCAGGGTCCAGTGCCTTGGCGGCGCCGGTGCCGGTAACGGCGGCGCGGACGGCGGCGGTATCGCTGATCAGGTAGCTGGCGCATGGGGTGTACCAGGCGGTGGTACCCCAGTTGTTCTGCATGGTCGCCGTGCAGGTCATGCCTGGCAGCGTGGTCACACTGGCGCCGCTGGCGGCCGATACCGAACCCTCATACGATTTGATCGATGCGGCGCGGCGCTTGACGGCGCGCACACCGAAGCCGACATCCTTCAGCAGACCATCGCTGTCCAGGGTGTAGGTGCCGTCGGCACGCCAGTCGGTCGACGAGCCGGTGTCGTGACCATAGCGGTCGAAGAACTGGTACAGCGAGTAGTTGCTGGCGTTGGTCAGGTCGGTGCCGCCGTAGGTCACGTTGGCGGTGCCGCCGTTGTTGGTGGTCACACTGGCGTTGGCGACGTTGGTCAGCGTATCCAGGATAGGATTCTGCCATTGGTAGTCCGACAGCGTGCGCGCCAATTCGGTGCTCAGACGCAGGCCAGGCGCGGCGTTCCACTTGGCGCCCACCGCGTGCTGCTGGGTGACGTTGCTGGCGCGGTTGGCTTGTGTCGACATCAGCGTGTTGACGTTATGCGAGGTAATGGTTTGCAGCTGATCCGAACCAGGGATCTTGGTCCCGCTCATCAGCGCGCCGTCACCCCACCATGGCAACGCCACCAGGTAATCGGTTTCGAAGTTGTTCAGATAGTGGCTGCTCAGACCTTCCGCATACACTTCCAGATCTTTGTTCGGCTTCCACTGCAGCGCGTAGTTGAAGGCGGTGCGGCGGCGGTCGCCGCCGATGTTTTGCAGGCCAGCCAGATCGGGACCGGTCAGGTTAGGCAGCAGCCAGCTCTTGTCGATCGGCTTGGTGACGAATACCCGCTCCTCGCCGTAGTGGTTACGCACATAGGACACGCCGAACAGCGCGCCGATTTCACCGAAGTCGGTCTTCCAGCGGTTCGAGATCATGCCGCTGACGTTAGGGTCGGTGCGCTCGGCCAGCGAGTTGTTGGTGGCGCCGCCATTGACCACGGCGGTAAAGCCCTTGAAGTCGAACGGACGGTTGGTGCGGACGTCGATCACGCCGGCGATACCGCCTTCAACCAGGTCCGCGCTCTGCGATTTGTACACGTCCACGCGCTGCAGCATGGTCGATGGGATGTCGGCCAACTGAATGAAGCGGCCGGTGGTGGTGAACATTTCGCGGCCATTCACCAGGGTGGCGATGCCGGGCAAGCCACGGATCAGCACGGTGTTGGCTTCGCCGCCATCACGACGCACCTGGATACCGGTGACGCGGGCCAGGGTTTCTGCGACGTTGGTGTCTGGGAACTTACCGATATCGTCAGCGACGATGGAATCGATAACGTTTTCGGCATCTTTTTTGATTTTTTGTGCACTTTGTGCCGCGCGGCGCACGCCGGTCACGGTCACGGTGGCTTCAGGCTGGACTTCGGAGCCGGTGGCCGGCGTGGTTTCTTGCGCCATGACTGGGAAAGCGCTCAGCAGCCCCGCAGCTGCCAGCACGGCCACACCGGATTTCAGAACGAGACGATGGGTGGCCTGGGACTGGGAAGTCCCGGATATTATGTGCTTCATAAGTCTCCAGAATTATCTGTTTTTCTAATAGCTGCCGAATAGGTAGCAGCCCGTCTGGAACAAATCTTAGGTGCTGGTCCAAAAACTAACCAATCAATTTTTTGGGGTTTTCGATACCGAAAAAAGTATCAAACCGAACGAGCGCTCAGTAAAAAGCCCGCAGAAATGCGGGCTGGCGGGGAGGTGAATGAATCTACTGGAATGCTACTTCTGTGAAGCTGCGTAGCTTGCGAGAGTGTAGTTTATCCACACCTAACGCCCGTAACAGCTCCATGGCGCGGATGCCGATGCGTAAATGCTGGTCCACCCGGTCGCGGTAAAACTGGTTGGCCATGCCCGGCAATTTGATCTCGCCGTGCATGGGTTTGTCGCTCACGCACAACAAAGTGCCATAGGGGACGCGGAAGCGGAAGCCGTTGGCGGCAATGGTTGCGCTCTCCATATCGAGAGCAATCGCCCTGCTCTGGCTGAAACGGCGCTCCGGCGTGCGTTGCGGCATCAGTTCCCAGTTGCGGTTGTCGGTGCTGGCCACGGTGCCGGTGCGCATCACGCGCTTGAGATCGTGCCCGGTCAGCTGCGTGACCTCGGCCACGGCGGCCTCAATCGCCACCTGCACCTCGGCCAGCGGCGGAATCGGCACCCACAGCGGCAGATCTTCGTCCAGCACGTGGTCTTCGCGCACATAACCGTGCGCCAGCACGTAGTCCCCTAACTCCTGGGTATTGCGCAGGCCAGCGCAGTGGCCCAGCATCAGCCAGGCATGAGGACGCAGCACGGCGATGTGGTCGGTGATGGTCTTGGCATTGGCCGGGCCGACGCCGATGTTGACCATGGAAATACCGGTGCCGTCCTTGCGCATCAGGTGGTAGCCCGGCATCTGCGGCAGCCGTGGCAGCGGCGCACCGTGGGCGTCGCCCGGCGCCACCGCCTGGCCGACGCGGCGCATCACCAGGTTGCCCGGTTCGACGAAGGCGATGTAATCGTCGTCCGGCGAGCTGGCCGGCGACGCCATCAGCTCATGCCCAAGCTTGATGAATTCGTCGATGTAGAACTGGTAGTTGGTGAACAAAACGAACTTCTGGAAGTGTTCGCACGAGGTGCCGGTGTAGTGGCGCAGCCGTTGCAGCGAGTAGTCGACGCGCGGCGCGGTGAACAACGACAGCGGCTGCGCCTCGCCAGGCGACGGTTCGTGGGTGCCGTTGGCGATGCCGTCGTCCATGGCGGCCAGGTTGGGCAGATCGAACACGTCGCGCATCAGCAAGCGGCGTTCGGCGGTCATGCTGCCTTCGATGTGTTCATGCTCTGCAAACGAGAAATGGATCGGAATCGGCTGCGCGCTGACGCCCACCTCGATCTTGACGTGATGGCTGCCATGGTTTTTCAACAGCAGCTTGAATTGCTGCGAATAGTAGCGAGCGAACAGATCGGGGCGGGTCAGCGTGGTTTCATAGGTGCCGGGGCCGGCGACAAAACCGAACGCCAGCCGCGAATCGGCGCGCGCCACAGTATCGGTATGAACCCGCACGAACGGATAGCAAGCCCGCACGTGCTCACCGATGTCTTCGCCGGCGACGAAGCGCTTCATGGCGTCGCGCAGGTAAGCGATGTTGGCGTCGTAGATGGCCAGCACCTGATCGTAAGCCGCTTGTGGGTCGTCAAACTGCATGGGGGCGATGAATGGGCGGGTATTCGTAGACATGCGACTCCTTCGTTTTCGGCTCGTATTTCCTATTGTAAAGGCTGTAAGCAGAACTTGCATTCTCCCTCTAGGGGAACCATCTGGCGTACCGTACAATGGCGCCCTGACACCTATAAAAGCTAACGCATGAATCAACCTGTAACACCGCTTATTCCAGATGTTTTGTTCGGCCCGCAGCAAGATAGTTTGCTGCGTGAGGAAATCCTGGCCGATCTGCTGGAAGCCACCGCCGCGCGCAGTCCGGACCAGACTGCGCTGATGTTTGGCGAGCGGTCGCTGACGTATGCGGAATTGAACGTGCAGGCCGACCTGGTGGCGGCGCGCCTAATCGCGGCCGGCGTGCAGCCTGGCCAGATCGTCGGACTGTGGCTACCGCGCGGGATCGAGCTGCTGGTGCTGCAGGCCGGTATCGCCAAGGCTGGCGCAGCCTGGCTGCCGGTCGATGAGGATACGCCGGTCGAGCGTTTGCAAGTGTGTCTGGATGATGCGGATGGCGCCGGGGTGCTGACCAGCGCCGCATTGGCGCCGCGCCTGGCCGCCCTGCCCGAGTTTGCGGCGTCCGGCCGTCCGGTGTGGACCGCCGAAGCGTTGCTGGCCGCCCCCGCCGCTGGCGAAACCTTGGCCCGGCGTGGCAACGTTTCGCCTGACGTGCCGGCCTATGTGATTTACACCTCCGGCTCGACCGGCAAGCCGAAAGGCATCCTGATTACCCAGCGTAGCATCTGCCATTTCCTGCGCAGCGAGAACGAGGTGCTGGGCGTGCAGGCGTCGGACAAGGTGTATCAGGGCTTCTCGGTTGCCTTTGACATGTCGTTCGAAGAGATCTGGATTGCGTATCTGGTCGGCGCCACGCTGTGGATCGGCCCCAAGGAAATCAGCGGCGACCCGGAGACGCTGCCGCGCATGCTGGAGCAGAACCATGTGACCGTGCTGCACGCGGTGCCAACGCTGCTCGCGCTGTTCAATCAGGAGGTGCCCAGCCTGCGCCTGATTAATCTGGGCGGTGAAGCCTGCCCGGAATCGCTGGTGCAGCGCTGGTCGCGCGATGGCCGGCAGATGTTCAATACCTACGGCCCGACCGAGGCCACCGTCTCCGCCAGTCTGGCGCGGCTACGGCCCGGCTATCCGGTCACCATCGGCCGCCCGCTGCCCAACTATGGCCTGCTGGTGATCGACACCAATACCGAAGCCGCCGCCGACGGCTCGACCGCGCCGGTGCTGCGTCTGCTGGCGCGCGGCGAGGTCGGTGAGCTGTGCATCACTGGTCCGGGCCTGGCCGCCGGCTATCTTGGCCGCCCCGACCTGACCGCCGAGAAGTTCCTGCTGAACCCCTGGTCGACCGGCCCACATGACGCCCGCCTGTACCGCACCGGCGACCTGGCACGCATCGGCGACGATGGCGAGGTGACCTGCCTGGGCCGCGCCGACGACCAGGTAAAAATCCGCGGCTTCCGCGTCGAACTGGGCGAAATCGAAGCGCTGCTGGCGCAGCAGCCAGGCGTCGGCACCGTCGCCGTCCTGTTGCGCAAGGATGACGGCATCGACCAACTGGTCGCCTACCTCGTCCCCGAAGGCGCCGCCACGCTCGATCCACGCGAACTGCGCACCGCGCTGGCCGCCAAACTTCCGCCCTACATGGTCCCCAGCCGCTACGAATTCCTGGACGCCATGCCGCGCCTGACCTCCGGCAAAATCGACCGCAAAACGCTGAAAGCCAGCCCACTGAGCGTAGCTGCAGCCGGCAACGCCGAGGACTCCGACCTACCCGAAACGCCGGCCGAAGCAGCGCTGTTCGCCGCCCTGGCCGCGCTTTTCCCCGGCCAGCCGATCCTGCGCAACGCTGACTTCTTCACCGACCTTGGCGGCCACTCCTTCTTCGCAGCGCGCCTGGCCTCGTCGCTACGCGCCGATCCGCGCTACGCCCATATCACCGTGCGCGACATCTACCAGCAGCGCCAGATCGGCAAAATCGCCCTGGTCCTGGCCGACGCCCCCGACAACGCCGCACAAGAACAGGACTGGACGCCACCGTCACGCCTCAAACGCTGGACCTGCGGCGTAGCGCAAGCGCTCGCCATGCCGCCGCTGGTCACGCTGCGCATGGCGCAATGGCTGGCGCCCTTCTTCACCTACCACTTCTACACCGGCGACCCGGGCGACTCGGTGGCGCGCGCCATCACCGCATCGGTGCTGGTGTTCCTGCTGGCGACCATCGGTGAATTCGGCATCGCCATCATCGGCAAATGGCTGATCGCCGGCCGCCTCAAGCCCGGCGTCTATCCGCTGTGGGGACTGACCTACTACCGCTGGTGGCTGGCCGACCGGCTGGTGGAAGCCGCTCCCGCCTATCTGCTGAGCGGTTCCTCGCTCAACGCCTGGTGGCTGCGCGCGCTCGGCGCCAAAATCGGCAAGGAAGTCACCATCGGCTCGATGACGCTGCGCGCGCCCGACCTGCTGCAGATCGACGACCAGGTCAGCATCGGCAACGCCGTCAACTTTGAAAACGCCCGCGTCGAACGCGGCCAACTGCATCTGGGCCAGATCACGCTGGAGCGCGACGCCTGCGTCAGCTCCTACGCCATCATGGAAGGGAATACCCGCGTCGAAGCGCTGGGCCACCTCGAAGGCCAGTCGGCACTGGCCGATGGCGGCGTGGTGCCGGCAGGCCGCGTGTGGGCTGGTTCGCCGGCGCGCGACATGGGCGCCTTCGACACCACCAGACTACCGCCGCGCCCCGCCGTCAGCGCCGGCCGCCGTTCCGCCGAAGCGCTGTTCTTCATCCTCGGCATCCTCGGCGTGGTCACGCTGTTCTTCATGCCGGTGTTCCCGAGCTTTGTGCTGATCGACTGGTTCGACGAAAACGGCTGGCTGCCGTGGATTCAAGGCGACGACATGCGCATCCAGCTGCTGCGCTACTTCCTGCTGGCCTTCCCGGCCAGCGCGGTGCTGATCATCCTGACCGCGCTGCTGTCGGCGGCGATCCGCTGGAGCGCGCTGCCGCGCCTCAAGCCAGGCCGCTTCGCGGTGCACAGCAACACCTATTGCGCCAAGTGGCTGGTCAGCCAGATCCAGGAATCCAGCCTGAATGTGCTGCACGGGATTTACGCGACCGTGTTCGCGCCGTGGTGGTATCGCCTGCTCGGCGCCAAGGTTGGCAAGGATGCCGAAATCTCGACCGCGCTGGGCGTGGTGCCGGACATGCTGACGCTGGGCGACGAAACCTTCATCGCTGATGCGGTGATGCTGGGTGACGAGGAAATCGACGGCGGCTGGATGGAAATGCGGCCGACCGTGATTTCGCATCGCAGTTTTGTCGGCAACGGCGCTTACATCCCGGACGGCACGGTGCTGCCGGAGCATGTGCTGATCGGTGTGCACTCGCGCGCGCCGGACAATCAGCATATGAAGCATGGCGATACCTGGCTGGGCTCTCCGCCGATCAACCTGCCGGCGCGCGAGCAGACCAGCGGTTATCCGGAGCATTTGACCTTCCATCCGTCGCCGCTGCGCCGTTTGGGGCGCGGGTTAATCGAAGCGTTTCGCATCGTCGCGCCGCATGCGCTGGTGATCGCGGTCGGCTACACGCTGGTGCTGGCGGTGATGCCGGCCGCCGGTGCGGGGCGCTGGGGGGAGGTGATCTGGGATCTGACGCTGGCCGGGCTGGTGTACGGTATCGGCAATTACGTGTTCGTGGTGCTGCTGAAATGGCTGCTGATTGGCCGTTATCGCAAACAATCGGAGCCGATGTGGACGCCGTTTGTGTGGCTGTCGGAGGGCGTGACCAATCTGTATGAAGGCATCGCGGTGCCGAACTTCATGCGCTATCTGCGCGGCACGCCGTGGCTGCCGCTGGCGTTCAACCTGCTGGGCTGCCGGATTGGCAAGGGCGTCTACATGGACACCACCGATATCACCGAATTCGATTGCGTGCAGATCGGCGATAACAGCGAGCTGAATGCGTTGACCTGTCCGCAGAC
This sequence comes from Duganella guangzhouensis, assembly GCF_009674535.1. GTDB lineage: Bacteria > Pseudomonadota > Gammaproteobacteria > Burkholderiales > Burkholderiaceae_D > Rugamonas > Rugamonas guangzhouensis. Next base: position 116,972 of record NZ_WKJK01000005.1, on the reverse strand, counting down.
CCATTTGTTCGAAGACCGCGTGATGAAGATCGACCATGTGGTGATCGGAGAGCGGGTCTACATGGGACCGCGCGCGGCGGTGCTGTACAGTGCCGCCATCGGCGACAACGCCCGCCTCGGCGCGCTGACGCTGGTGATGAAGGGCGAACACATTCCCGCCAACAGCAACTGGGCCGGCTGCCCGGCCGCCCCGTCGCGCCAATGAACACCCTGGCCGTCCAGCGCTGGCCCGGCCCCACGCCGACGCCGCAGGACGGCCTGTTCGCCCTTCTCCTCGATCCCGCCGCCCTCTCGCCTCCCGCTGCCTTTTCGCTCGTGGGCGCGCTGGAGGCCGGCCGACAGCGCGAAGCGGCGCGGCACGCCGTGCGGCAGGCGGCGCGCGAGGCATTGGCCGCAGTGCTGGGCGTGAGGCCGGACGACATCAGCATCGTCTCCAGCCCCGGCGAGCCACCGCGCGTGCTGCTGGCCGACCGTCCCAGCGCCATCGGCTGCTCTTTCTCGCACGATGGCGACCACTCGCTGGTGGCCATCAACCTGCAAGGCCCCATCGGCGCCGACATCATGCACGTGCAGGACATCCCCGACTGGCAAGCCGTCGCCCGCGATTACCTGGGCCCAGTCGCCAGCGCCGCACTGCAGGCCACACCCGCCACCGAACGACCAACAGCCTTCACGCGCATGTGGACACAACGCGAAGCCGCGCTAAAATGCATGGGCCAACAATTAAGCGAATGGCGCGCCGACATCCCAGGCCAGACCATCGCCCTGGCGCTGCCAGTCCCCGGCCTGGCAGGACACCTACATACAGGAGACAAAAACGCATGAGATTGATCGCCTTGCTGCTGGCCGCATTTGCGGGAACCGCCAGCGCCGCCGCCTGCGGCCCGGACCAACTGAACACCGAACGCACCATCACCCTCAAACGCGAAGGCGCCGCCTACGGCACCAACCAGCACGCCGCGCTGCCGCTGCAACCAGGCGAAGTCGTACTCACCTTCGACGACGGCCCATCGCCTGAAAACACGCCGCTGGTCCTCAAAGCCTTGGCCGATCAATGCGCCAAAGCCACCTTCTTCCTTGAAGGTCAGCACCTGCGGACCTCACCCGACCTGGCCCGCCGCGAAATCAGCGAAGGCCACAGCGTAGGCATCCACAGCGACACCCACCCGCACCTGACGCAGCTCAGCCCAGAGCAGCAACTGGACGACCTTGCGCGTGCCCGTGCCGCCTACAAAACCGTGTTCGGCGTTGAAACCCCAGCCTACCGCTTCCCCTTCCTGGAAGAGACACCGACCATGCTGGACGCGCTCAAGCAAGCCAACATCACCGTCGCTTCGATCGACCTGGGCATCAACGACTGGATCCCCGAAGACACCACCGACATCCTCGCCCAACGCCTGAACGCAAGCCTGGACAAGGCCGGCCGCGGCATCATCCTGATGCACGACGCGAACGGCCCGACCGCCAAAGCGCTGCCCACGCTACTCAAAGTCCTGAAAGACAAAGGCTACAAAGTAGTCCACCTGGAATGGGAGCCAGCACCATGAGCAGCGACAAAGTAGACGCCTTTCTGGAGCGCGCCAAGAACTGGCAAGAAGAATTCATCGCCCTGCGCGCCATCATCAACAGCGCCGGCGAGCTGACCGAAAACCTCAAATGGGGCCAGCCCTGCTACACGCTGGACGGCCACAACGTCGTGCTGATGCACGGCTTCAAAGAATACTGCGCGCTGCTGTTCTTCAAAGGCGCGCTGATGAAAGATCCGAAAAATATCCTGATCCAGCAAACTGAAAACGTCCAGGCAGCGCGCCAGATCCGCTTCACCGGCGTAGCCGACATCACGCGGCAGGAAAAGGTGCTGAAGTCCTACCTGAAAGATGCCATCGCCCTGGAAAAATCCGGCGCCAAAGTCGAACTGAAAAAGACCGCCGAATTCGACTTCCCCGAAGAGCTGGAACGCAAAATGGACGACCTGCCAGCGTTGCGCACCGCCTTCGAGCAACTGACGCCCGGCCGCCAGCGTGCCTACCTGCTGCACTTCTCCTCAGCCAAACAAGCCAAAACCCGCGAATCGCGCATCGACAAATGCGTCGACCGCATCCTGGCAGGCAAAGGGCTGGATGACTAACGCTTTTAATCCGTGATTGCGCGGAGACGCGCCAGCGCGTCTTCAATCACGTACTCCGGCACCGTTTCGATACGCTTGGCCTTCCTGGCCTGGAGGTCAAGCATGCGAATCTGATTGACCAAAACAACTCTCTGCGTTTTGGTCCCCGCACCGCTTAGTGAAGTAGCAAAGCCTGCGTGACGAGCAAAGTCACCGCCTTGCGTAATCGGGGCGACCAAGGCCACACCAAATGCGTTATACGCGGAAGTAGATAGAACCAGCGCAGGCCGCATCCCCTTCTGCTCGTGCCCCTGAGTGGGATCAAGATTAACCAGGACGATATCGCCACGGCCAAACTTGCTGCGCCCTACCATGTTTCTCGCCCCACCGGCTTCATGTTGTTCCAGTCGGCTAAATCAGCCGGCTCCGGCGCTGCCGGATCGCATTGTGACAGCAAGTCATCCAGTGAATAACTGGGACGAGCAGGCTTCAGCAACACGCCATCTGGCTGCACATTCACGCTCAGCTTGTCACCAAGTTTGACCTTCAGCAGCGCCAACAACTCGGTAGGCAATCGAACCGCTGCACTGTTTCCCCACTTTTGCACCGAGAGCTCCATCGTAATCTCCTTGAATGTTTCTACATAGTAGATACGGGAATTTATGATATCAAGACCGGCCAAGCCATTTTCTGGACCTGGATGTGGGGATGGCTTTCCAGTGGCTCCCACTCTGGCAGGAAGGTGAAGCCGAGTTTCTGGTAGAAGGCGGCGGCGCGGTGGTTGTCGGGGGAGACGTCCAGCACGACGCGATGGTGGCCGTTTTCCGCTGCGTGGCGCTGCACCGCTTGGACCAGCTGCGTGGCGGCGGTGCTGCCGCGATGCGATGGGGCGACCCACATGGCGATCAGGCCGAGGTCATGTTCGCCGCTCGGTACATGGGCGACGATGCCGATGGCGGTGTCGCCTTCAAAGGCGAGCAGGTAGCGCGCGGGGCCACGGCCGGCGGCGCGGTCTTGCCAAGCGGCGTCGGTGTAGGCGGCGGCCGAGGCGTGGGTGATGCCGAAAGCGGTGGGCGCGTCCTGCAAGGCGGCGAGCCGCACGCGCTTGAGTTCACGCCAATCCGCTTCGGTCGTGTAGCGGATCATCATAGCGACTCCTCATCCCGCGCGGAGAGTTCGCGGAACAACGCGCCCGGTTCATCCAGTTCGCGTACCGCCCAGGCACGCAAGTCGTCGGAGACGATGCCAGCCAGCGCCGCCGTGCGCAGCGTGTCGGCCGCATCGGCACGGCCCAGGCCACGATGCACCACGCACAGCAGACGTACATCCTTGCTGAAATTAGTCAGCTCCGCCGCCAGCCGTGGCGGCTGCCGCGACGGCGGGATCAGCACGTGCGTGAGAGCGCATTCGTTCAACCGGTCCAGCCCCGCCAGCGGATCACCGAGATAGGTTTCCGCCAACGCGTAATCACCAGCTTCCACCATCGCTTCCAAGGCGAGAAAGGCGTCGCGCTGCGCTGCCTGCGGCCACGCCACCCGCAGTTGCAAAAACAGTTCATAGGTGGCTCGACTGGCGCCTAGCTTGCCGTCCATGCCGGCGATGACCTGAAAGCGCGAACGCGGCCAACGTTTCTCGGTCGCGCCGAAGACGATTTCTCCCGCCAACAAGCGCGCGGCTTGTTCGTCACGCACGCGTCGCATGGCTACGCGCGCCGGTGGATACTCTTTCAGCATCATCCCCCACTGGAACATGGTGATGAAAAACAGCGAGTCGTCGTGCGGGCTGTGGTCGGCGCGCTCAAACAATGCAAGCAGCAGCTGCAACGCATCGTCGTGGCGGCCGGCCTCGCACGCGGCCATCACGGGTGCAAACTCGGACATCATGACAGCTGCAACGCGCTGTTGTTGCGCGGTGTGGCGTTTTCGTGGAACAGGTCAGCCAGATATTCGCACAGCTCCGCTTCCGTCACATCGGCGGGAATGATGAAGTCCGCCGCGCGGCGTTTGCCTTCGGCGCCATAGTAAAACGCGCGCCACGCGCCGGCTTGGCCGGTGACGGCGATGTGCTTGCCGAATATCTTGAACTTCAGTTCTTTCATCGGAATGCCTCGATCACCACTTTGGCCACTTCGGCATGGATATCGCCACGCCCCTTGTCGTCCTTGCCCGGCTGCGTCAGATACACCGCCAGCACAATCGGCGCCCGGCCCGGCGGCCAAATGACGGCGATGTCGTTGACGGTGCCGTAATCGCCAGCGCCGGTTTTGTCGGCCACCAGACATCCCGCCGGCACGCCCGCGCGGATGCGCGCATTGCCGGTGGTGTTCCCCACCATCCAATCCTTCAACTGACGGCGCGACGCCTGCGGCAGCGCCTCGCCCAGTACCAGCTTTTGCAGCGAACGTGCCATCGCCAGCGGCGTGGTGGTGTCGCGCGTATCGCCCGGCAGCGCGGAATTGAGCTCGGTCTCCCAGCGCTCCTGACGAAACTCGTTGTCACCGATCGAACGCGCAAAAGCCGTCACCGCCGCTGGACCGCCGATCTGCTTCATCAACAGATTGGCGGCGGCGTTGTCGCTGTATTGCAGCGTCGCCTCGCACAATTCGGCCACCGTCATGCCATCCGCCACATGCTTGCCGGTCACCGGCGAATGCGGCACCAGATCGCTCTTCTCATACTGGATGCGCCGCTTCAGCAGTGACGGCTCGCGCGCCAGCACCGCCGCCGCCAGCATCATCTTGAATGTGCTGCAGAACGGGAAACGATCATCGCCCCGATGCAGCACCTGACGGCCGTCGGCGGTGTTCAGCGCGGCCACGCCCAGCCGGCCGCCGGATTCCTGTTCCAGCCGCGCCAGTTGTGCCACCGGCGTTATCGGCGCGGTCGATGGCGCCTGGTCCAGCAGATCCGCGGCCCGCGCGAACGGCGTGCATGCCAGCGCCAGCATCAGCGTGCGGCGGGTTGTGAAATCGCTCATCGGCCCAAGTATAAGAGTTAAGTAAAAATAAATATATTTTAACAGCGACCGGACCAAAAGTCGCCCAAAAGGGCCACCAATTGCGCGCACCCCATTCCGCCTTGGTTGTAGACTGATTTCATGTCCACCCAAGTGCTCATCGTCGGCGCCGGCCCCACCGGTTTAGTGCTCGCCATCGCGCTGGCGAGACGGGGCGTCACTGTCCGCATCATCGACCAAAACAGCGGGCCCGGACAGGCCTCGCGCGCCATGGCGGTCCATGCGCGCACGCTGGAGTTCTATCACCAGTTGGGCTTTGCCGAAGTGGTGGTCAACCAGGGCATCAAGATCGATACCCTGCATTTGCGCGAACATGGCGACGACATCGCCCAACTCGATCTGAACGACATCGGCACCGGCCTCAGTCCCTACCCCTTCGTGCTGGCCTACCCGCAGGACGACCACGAACGACTGCTGGTGGCCCAGCTCCAGGCCGAAGGCGTGGAAGTGGAATGGAACACGGAGCTGGAATCCTTCACCCAGGACGAATGGGGCGTGCGCGCCACGCTGCAGCGCGACGGCGAACGCATCACCAGCAGCAGCGCCTACCTGTGCGGCTGCGACGGCGCCCGCAGCCGCGTGCGCGAATCGCTCAAGCTGGACTTCGTCGGCGGCACCTACAACCATCGGTACTACGTGGCGGACGTCCACACCACCGGCCCGGCCAATCAGGATCTGCGCGTTCACCTCGGCGCCAACACGCTGGCGCTGATGCTGCCGGTGCGCTCGCGCGGCATGCAGCGCCTGATCGGCATCCTGCCCGACGACGCCCCACCGCAGCCCGACTTCGAAGCGGTGCGGCCGATGCTGGAGCCGCTGCTGGGCATCCAGGTCGATCAGGTCAACTGGTTCTCCACCTACCGCGTGCACCACCGCGTAGCCGCGCACTTCCGCGTCGACCGCTGCTTCCTGGCCGGCGACGCCGGTCACATTCACAGCCCTGCTGGTGGCCAGGGCATGAACACCGGCATCGGCGACGCCATCAACCTGGCCTGGAAGCTGGGCCACGTGCTGCAGGGCCGCGCCGATGCCGCGCTGCTGGACAGCTACGAGGCCGAACGCATCGTCTTCGCCCGCAAGCTGGTGATCACCACCGACCGCGCCTTCCAGCTGATGGTGTCGCAGGGCGCCGGCGGTCAGCTGTTGCGCAGCTGGCTGCTGCCGCATGTATTCCCGGCGCTGAGCCACATCGCGGCCGCGCGCCGCACGCTGTTCAAGACACTGTCGCAGGTGATGATTCATTATCCGGACAGCCCGCTGAGCGGCGGCCGCGCCGGCGACATCATCGGCGGCGACCGACTGCCCTGGCTACCGCTGGACAATGGCCACGACAACTACGCCGCGCTGCAAACGCTGGACTGGCAGCTGCACGTCTACGGTCGCACCGACCCGCTGCTGGCGGCCGCCGCTCAGGCACTGCGCCTGCCGCTACACGCTTATCCATGGAGCGAGGCCGCCGCCGACGCCGGCCTGCTGCAGGACGCGGCCTATCTGGTGCGGCCCGACATGCACGTGGCGCTGGCGTTGCCGCGTCAGGAGGTCGACGCGCTGCAGCAATTGGTCACCCGCTTTTCCCTACGGTTTGGCAAGGATAGCTAAATGCCATTGACATGGCGTCGAGGGACACGCTAAGGTCGCGGCGACTGTTTACCCCACCCCAAGCAAGGATGCCATGAGCCTTCAAAACCCTTCCCGCCGCGATCTGTTGCTGGCCGCCCTCTCCGCTACCGCGGTCAGCGCGGTGCCCGGCCTGTCGCTGGCCGCTGCCGCCACCACGCCCGCCGATGCCGCCTTCGCCAAACTGCTGGACGATATCGCCGACGAAGTCTTGAACTTGTCGCCCACCAGCGCCACCGGGTTGGGGATGGACAAGGGCCAGCGCGCCGGCTTGAAATCGCGACTGGAAGACGCATCCCCGGCCGGCGACGCCGCCTGGGCCGACGAAGTGCAATCGATTCAACGCCGCCTGCGCGCGCTGGACCGCGCCTCGCTCAGCGCCGCCGCCCAAATCCGCTACGACACCATCGCCTACGCCGCCGAATCCGGCGCGCTGGGCCTGCGCTTCCCGTTCGGCGGCGCCGCCAGCGGCTTTTACGGTGGCACCGCGCCGTTCCCCGTCACCCAACAGGATGGCGCGCTGACCCGCATCCCCGAATTTCTCGACGTGCAGCACACCATCGCCAACGCCGACGATGCCGAAGCCTATCTGCGCCGCCTGGCCGGCATGGCCGTCATGCTGGATCAGGAAACCGCGCGCATCGCGGACCAGGCACGCCAGGGCGTGATGCCGCCGGACTTCATCTGTCGCACCGCGCTGGGCCAGTTGCAGGCGTTCCTGAAAACCCCTGCCGCATCGCAAAAACTGGTCACTTCGATCAGCGAGCGCACGCAAAAACAGAATATCGCCGGTGACTGGCATGAGCGCGCCCTGAAACTGGTGGAAGGTTCGGTCTACCCGGCGCTGGCGCGTCAGATCGATACCTTCAGCCAGGCCGCCGCCAAAGCTACCAGCGTGGCCGGTGTGCACCGTCTGCCAAACGGCGAGGCATATTATGAATGGGCGCTGCGTCTCGGTACTTCGACCAATTACAGCGCCAAAGAGATCCACGCCATCGGCCTGGAACAGAACAAGCAGCTGCAGTCGCGCATTGACGCCATCCTGAAAAAACAGGGCATCAGCAATGGCAGCGTGGGCGAGCGTCTGCTGGCTCTGTCCAAAGATCCGCAACGCTTCTTCGCTGACAACGACCAAGGACGCGAACAGCTGATCGCCTACTGCAACGAGCGCGTGAACGCGGTGCGCAAGCTGATGCCGCAGATCTCGCACCTGGACCTGAAAGTACCGCTGCAGATCAAACGCGTGCCGGTCGATATCGAAGCCGGTGCGCCGCTGGGCTATATGAATTTTGCGTCGCTGGATGGCTCGCGTCCCGCCATCTACTACGTCAACCTCAAATCGACAACGCTGTGGCCGAAGGCGGAAATCGCCACCCTGACCGCGCACGAAGGCATTCCAGGGCACGCCTGGCAAGGCGCTTATCTGGCCGAGCACCACGACGAGCTGCCGCTGATTTCGTCGCTGATCGGCTTTAACGCTTTCGTCGAGGGCTGGGCGCTGTATTCGGAACAGCTGGTCGATGAATTCGGCCTGTACGTCAACGATCCGTTCAGCCAGATCGGCTACCTGCAAGCGCAGCAATTCCGCGCCTGCCGCCTGGTGGTGGATACCGGCATGCACGCCATGAAGTGGACGCGCGAACAGGCGATCCGCTATCTGGTCGAGAACACCGGTCGCGGCCAGCAAGCCATGACCAGCGAAATCGACCGCTACACAGTGTCGCCGGGCCAGGCCTGCGGCTACAAGATGGGCCACAACGAAATGCTGCGCCAGCGCGAACGCGCCAAGAAGGCGCTGGGCGGCAAATTCGACCTGGCCGGCTTCAACGACGCGCTGGTGCAAAGCTGCGGCGTGCCGCTAACGGTACTGCCGACCGTGATCGACCGCTACATTGCAAAACAACAGAAAGCATAAAGTGGTTTGAAGGGCGATGGTTTTCTTGTAACATTATTAGGCTTATCATGAAAAACATCGCCATCATCGGCGGCGGCGTCACCGGGGTGACGACCGCCTATGCCCTCGCGAAGCGCGGCTTCGCCGTCACCCTGCTGGAACGCCATCGCTACACGGCGATGGAAACCTCGTATGCCAACGGCGGCCAGCTGTCGGCCTCCAATGCCGAAGTATGGAACCATCGCGCCACCGTCGCCAAGGCGCTGCAATGGCTGCTGCGCAGCGACGCGCCGCTGCTGGTGCATCTGCATCCTACCTGGCACAAGCTGTCCTGGTTCGCTGAATTCATCGGCGCCATGCCGCAATATCACGACAACACCATCGCGCTGGCGCGCATGGCGGTGGCGGCGCGCGAGCACCTGTTCCGCTGGGCCGAGGACGAAGGTATCGCGTTTGATCTGCGCCGCCAGGGCATACTGCACCTGCATCGCGACCGTGCCGAATTCGAACACGCGGCGGCGGTCACCAAGCTGCTGGCGCGGGCCGGCGTGCCGCGCCGCGCCGTGACGCCGGACGAGATGCTGGCCATCGAACCAACGCTGCGCGGCCAATACTACGGCGGCCACTACACCGACAGCGACAGCAGCGGCGACATCCACAAATTCGTCACCGGACTGGCGCAGGCCGCGCAGCGCCTGGGCGCGCAACTGCGCTGCAATCAGCAGGTAGTGCAGCTGAATGCCGTTGGTGGCGGTATCGACGTCACCGTGCTGCAGGACGACAGCGCCGACACCAGCCGCTATGACGCGGTGGTGGTCTGCGCCGGCGCCGGCAGCCGCGACTTCGCGGCGCAGCTGGGCGACGACGTCAACGTCTATCCGGTGAAGGGCTACTCTGTCACCGTGCATCTCGACGATGAGGCCAGTCGCGCCGCCGCGCCGCAGGTCAGCCTGGTGGACGACACCGTCAAGCTGGTGTGCAGCCGGCTGGGCGAGGACCGCCTGCGCGTGGCCGGCACCGCCGAATTCCACGGCTACAACCGCGACATCCGCGCCGACCGCATCGCGCCGCTGACCGAATGGGTGCAGCACAACTTCCCCGAAGTCAGCACGCGCGCCATCACGCCGTGGGCCGGACTGCGGCCGATGATGCCGGACCTGCTGCCGCGCGTCGGCCCCGGCAAGGCGCCGGGCGTGTTCTACAACACCGGCCACGGCCACCTCGGCTGGACCCTGAGCGCCACCACCGCCGACACCATCGCCAACGCCATCAGCGCCGCCCGCGATTCGTCCCGGACGCAGGCGGCTCTGCCGTTAAAGCTCGCCTAAGATCCCAATCGAATGAAATAAAACTGGCTTGTGTGACGGGCCCGCTTTAGCGTCAGCCTTAAGACAGTGAAGGCCATGCCGGCCAGCATCAAGTACAACGAACCCGGTTCCGGCACCGGCAAAGGCACAAACGAGCGGGAATAATCTGTGCCCGAGGCAGCGCTGATGGTAAAACTCGAAACTGCCAGTCCGTCAGTACTGACGTCGCTGATTCCTGCCCAATAGGATGAATGAAACGAATCAGCCGCACACGATGCGAAGGGCTCAGACAGCGTATAACCAACGTTGCAATCGGTGGACGCGGTTTGGGCCAGCAGGAATGATTCTCCCCACACGAAATCAATGACCATCGAAATCAAGTTGGGTTGCAGCGTGCGCTGGCCCGCAAAGTCTGACACGCTGCCTCTGAACGGAAAGTTGCTGTTGCCATTGGCGCTGCTAATGGTGTGCTGAATCTCGGCGTGATATGACTTGTTGGAAGATAGTACATCGACCTGGTTATTGTAGAAGCCAGAGACATATTTTCCGTTAGGCTCCGAGTAGGCCGCCACTTGATCGGTATAGCTGAAATTGAGCACCAATACTCCGTGCTTGCCCGTCAACGCCTCGTTATTCATGGTAATTCGATCAGACCAGCCGGCCGAGGCCCAACCGCCAATTCCATACAGCTCGCCCGATTGGGCCGATGAGTAGGTTTTCAGCACACCATAACTCGCGATCGATTCCTGCACGGTGATCGAGTTGATGCCAGCACTGGTCGCTTTTGAGTGCAGCGTAGCGGCGCCGTCTTGCCAATCTTTATAGTCTTTAACAGAGGTGGCATCCGCCATTGTATAGAGCGCTGCTTGTGCAGAGTAGCAAGACAAAAAACTGAAGGCGACGAGCATCATTCGGCCAATGCGTAGCAGCTTCTTCATCCAATCCTCCACGAAGGAAATGTCCGGTATTCAGCAAGACTAATTTGCTTATAAAAAGAACACATCATCAAGATTGAGGATGACGTCTACCGCAACAGATGTCAGTCTCAATATTCATTTCTACAATGGAGCCAGTGAAAATGAAACGATTGATGGTTGCGGCGCTGCTGCTTGGCAGTGCGCTCACAGCACAGGCAGGAATCTTGACGGTGACGGCAGGCGGGTCGGACGGCATCCACTATTACGATGACCGGGAAACGAACAAACAGGCTCTTACTGGGGAAACTGTGCTGCTGCAACGAGAGGCCAGTGGCAATTCAGCGATCGCTTCCGGAGGGCTGGCCGGTTTCGGTGTACTGAAAAGTAGCGCCACCTTGGGGACTGCCAATGCTCAGGGAGGCGGAACATCATGGGCATCCTCAAGCTGGGAAGATACTTTGCGCATGGAAAACGCCGCGCTGACAGGCCAACGCGCGACCGCGACATTCACGTTTGCCCTGACGTATATGCTCGATACAGTCACCTATCCCGGAGGCTGGCAAGTTCAATCTTCCGTTTCCAGCAATGTATTTATCGGCGCTAACAGCGCTACCTATATCGATACGCTATTTAATTACGGGACCGATTTTACCCAGAATCGCTACCTTTCCCGAACCGACAGTCGAGGCTACGTTGAAAACATTCCAGGCAAAGCCACGACGCTGGAACTGGTGGTTGACTTCACGTGGGGCGAAGAGCTCCGGATAGGCGGCATGTTACAGGCCAGCTGCGTGGTGGGCTGGTATTCGTCTTCGCTGTATGGCGGATGCACAGCGGACGCCGGACATTCCAGTTACTGGGGAGGAATATCGGATATTGTTGACGCGGAGGGCAATCAGATCACCTCTTACGAACTGGTTTCCGGCAGCGGCACAGACTATACAAAGTCCTTGATTCCCCCGGTCCTCAGCGTGCCGGAGCCGGAAACGCTGTGGCTACTCTTGGCAGGTTTGCTAATTCTGGCCTATCGCCCTGTCATCAGTCATCGCAGCATGGTGTAAAAACTAACCTTCGCCGACTTGAAATTGGCGTAAACTGCCCTCATCTCAAGCCTGTCTTCACTAGGAGGTATGACATGACGGCTAAATCTATCGCACGTATCACTTTGCTGGCGGGCGCTTTGGCGTTCGCGGCGCCTGTATTTGCCGCCGAACCCACTATTCACGAGGTGTATGTGGCTGCCGAAGCGGGCAAATATACCGAAGCCCAGGCCATGATGGATCAGGTGCTGCAAGCGCACCCCAACAGCGCCAAGGCCCACTTCGTGGAAGCCGAGCTGCTGGCCAAACAGGGCAAGTTCGCCGCCGCCCAGCAGTCGCTGGCGAAGGCGCAGCAGCTGTCCCCTGAGCTGAAAGGCGTCAGCCCGGAAGCCGTGACCAAGCTGCGCACGCTGCTGGCCGATGGCCAGAAGACTTACGCGCAACGCCCCGCCCACAATAGCGGTGGCAGTAACTATGGCAGCGGTGGCTATGCCAACGCGCCGCAAAGTTCCGGAGGTATTTCCATGACTGGCATTCTGATTATTGGTCTCGGCCTGGCCGGCTTTATCTGGCTGGCGGTCCGTTTCATGCAGCGCCGTCAGCAACAGCAAGTGGTCAATGACGGCTATTACAATCCTGGCGGCCAGCAGCCCGGCTATGCGCCCGGCGGCGGTTATCCGCAGCAGCCAGGTCCGGGCTACGGCCAGGCTGGCTGGGGTCCGCAAGGCGGGTACCCGCAACCGCAGCAACCGGGCATGGGCTCGCGCATCATGGGCGGCCTGGCGACCGGCGCGGCGGTCGGCGCGGGTATCGTGGCCGGTGAGGCGCTGGCGCGTCAGTTCACCGGTGGCCATGAAGCCAATGCGGCCAATGTCGACCAGCAGCGCAACGATATCGTCTACGACGATCCATCGGCGCGCGAAGATCTGCTGCGCCGTGATGACATGGGTGGCAATGACTTCGGCACTAGCGGCGGCTGGGATGACGGCGGCGGAGGCGGCGGCGATTCCGGTGGCGGCGACTGGGATTGATCCAGTCCGCTAACTGAACACCTCACGGGGCGCGGCGCTCGCCCGCCCCGGCAGCTTCCATCGCAACATCCCAATACGGCGGACTGCCGAAAAACTCCCGCAAATGACGTATCAGCAGCTGTGCCTTGGCCTGGTTGGAGCGGCCCGGCATGTGCACCGCATGGATCGCCGCTTCGCCCGGATCGCGGCGCGGCGGAATCTCGCTGCGCTCCACCGGGTCCATCGGAAATATCGGCACCAGCTGCCCGGCGACGATGGCGTCGCTCACCAGCCAGTTGGCCAGGTGGACGATGCCGGCACCGCTGATGGCGGCATGCAGCAGCGAGTCGGTATCGTCGCAGCGCAGCTTCCCTTTCACCGCCAGCGGCTGATTGCCGTTGACGCCCTCGAAACGCCACCAGCCGCGCGGCGCCACCCGGCCGCTCACCGTCAGGCATTGATGACGCAGCAGATCCTCCGGCGATTGCGGCCAGCCGTGCCGCTCCAGATAGGCCGGACTGGCGCTGACCACGCGGTTCAAGCCCGCCAGCCGCGTCGCCACCAATTCGCTGGCCGGCAGCACGCCGGCGCGCACCGCCACGTCCACCCGCCGCGCCGACAGATCGACCACCTCGTCGCTGACATGCAGGTCGACTTCGATCAGCGGATGCCGCTGCAGGAAGGCGGCGATCGCCGGCGCCACGTGCAGGCGGCCGAAGGCGGCCGGCGCGGTCACCGTCAGCAGGCCGCGCGGCTCGCTGTCCAGCTCCTGCACCGCGTTCTTGCCATCCGCCAGCTCGGCCAGGATGTTGCGCGCGCGCGGCAGGAAGCGCTCGCCGGCGTCGGTCACCACCACCTGGCGCGAGCTGCGGAACAACAGCCGGGCGCCCAGTTCCTGCTCCAGCGCGTCGATCTTGCGCGACACCGACGACACCGCCATTTCCAGCTGTACCGCCGCCTTCGACAGGCTACTTAGTTCCACTACCGTAACGAAGCATTTCAAAGAATCAATCATCTTTTCTCCACAGATTACTTCTTTGCGCTTTCAGCAAAGATCATTTGCTTTATTCCGTATTGTGCCATTTTTTGCAAAGATGCATACTGCGTCCTACGTGCTAATTGTTAAAGGATGTAAAGAATGAAATTGACGCCATTGTTGACCGCACTGGTATTTGCCGCTGCCGCATCCACAGCGCCCGCCTTTGCCGCCGCGCCGCTGGCCGGCACCAATGCCCCTGGCTTCCAGCGCATCATGCTGGGCGATTTCGAAGTGACGGCGCTGAGCGACGGCACCGTTGATCTGCCATTCGACAAGCTGCTGCACGAGCCGGCCGACACCACCAAAAAAGCGCTGGCGCGCAACTTCCAATCGGTGCCGACCGAAGCTTCGGTCAACGGCTTCCTGATCAATACAGGCGGCAAGCTGATTCTGGTCGACACCGGCGCCGGCAGCCTGTTCGGCCCTACCCTCGGCAAGCTGGTGGCCAATCTGAAGGCGTCCGGCTACCAGCCGGAGCAGGTCGATGAAATCTACCTGACCCATTTGCACCCGGACCACGTGGGCGGCCTGGCGGCCAACAGCGCCATCGTATTCCCCAACGCGGTGGTGCGCGCCGACCAGCGCGATACCGATTTCTGGCTCAGCCAGGCCAATCTCGATAAGGCGCCGGCCGACAACAAAGGCTTCTTCCAGGGCGCAATCGCCTCGTTGTCGCCCTACGCGGCGGTCCAGCATCTGAAACCGTTTAGTGGCGACACCGAACTGGCTCCGGGCGTGCGCGCCACTTCCAGCTACGGCCACACGCCGGGCCACACCATCTACACGGTGGAAAGCAAAGGCAAGAAGCTGGTACTGATCGGTGACCTGATCCACGTCGCCGCCGTGCAGTTCGACCATCCGGAAGTGACCATCGGCTTCGACAGCGACAGCAAGAACGCCTATGCCTCGCGCACCAAGGTATTCCAGGCGGTGGCCAAAGACGGCACGCTGATCGGCGCCAGCCACCTGTCCTTCCCTGGCCTGGGCCACATCCGCGCCGCCGGCAAGAGCTACCAGTGGGTGCCGGTCGCCTACAGCCAGCTGCGTTGAGACGGTTATCGCCATGAGCATCACAGCACGCCCCATCTCCGTACTGGTCGTCGACGACCACCCCCTGCTGCGCGCGGGTCTGGGCGAGGCGATCACCAGCCAGTCCGACATGTGCGTGGTGGGCGAAGCCTGCAACGGCCGCGAGGCGGTGGACGCCTACGAGCATCTGCGGCCGGATGTCACCATCATGGATATCGCCATGCCCGAGTTGGACGGCGTGGCGGCGCTGCACGAGATCCGGCGCGAGCATAACCATGCGCGCGTCATCATGCTGACCACCTACAAGGGCGATGCGCAGATTCTGCGCGCGGTCCAGGGCGGCGCCGCCGGCTTTTTGTTGAAGAGTACCCTGCGCAAGGACTTGCTGGACACGGTGCGCGGCGTGCACATGGGCCAGCGCCGCATTCCGCCGGAGATCGCGATGGAACTGGCGCAGCACATGGGCCAGGGGCCGTTAAGCTCGCGCGAAATGGAAGTGTTGAATCATGCGGCGAGTGGACATTCCAATCGCCGCATCGCGGAGCGCCTGGCGATTTCCGAAGAAACCGTCAAGGCTCACATGAAGAACGTGCTGGCCAAGCTGGCCGCGAACGACCGCACCCACGCGGTGACGATCGCCCTCAAGCGCGGCATCATTACAATTTAATCGCGCGCCACCGCCGCCAGCCACACCAGCATCACACACGGCAGCAGCAGGCCGTGGAAGCCGAAGTACACAAACGCCACGCCGCCGCTCATGCAGCCGGCGCCAAAGCCCAGCACCGGCCAGGTCAGCTTCTTGCAACGGCCGATCGCTTCCGGGTCGCCGCGCAGCGAGTCCACCATCTCGATCACCAACCCCGTCACGTTACCGGTCATGACCGTGGTGGCGGCGGTTTTCCCGAGCAGCAGCTTGCCGTAGGCGTTCTGCACCGCCATCGCGGCCGCGCACAATGAGCCGGTCAGCAGCGTCAGTGGCGCCGAAGCTTCCACCACCGGCGCCGCCTGCCACGCACAAATCACCGTCGCCAGCATCATGAAGAGCTGGAACAGGAAGCTATTGCGCAGCACCTTGGCGCCGCCACGTTCCCAGTGCAGTATCGCCAGCCGCGCCAACGCAACGAACAGGATAAACACCGGGAACACCAGCAACTTGATAAAGATGGTTTGCGATGGCTCGATCAGCGCGCGGCCGATCAGCACAAAGTTCCCCGTCACGTGGGCCGTGAACAGGCCGAATAGCCCGACAAAGCCCAGCGTGTCCACATAGCCGGCCAAAAAGCCCAAGGCCGTGCCCTGTTTTACATCACCGCGTTCCATTACTACCTTTCTGAAGATCGAGCCAGGCCACCAGCAGGAAAGCGCCGGTGAGGCCGAGGTGCTCAAAGAAGCTGTTGGCCGCCATAAAGCGTTCCTGGCCACCCATCTCCCAGAAACGATTGGCGACGAAGGTGGCCATCAGCGTGAACACGCCGAGGAAACCGGCGCCCAGCCAGCGCCAGTAACCGGTCAGGATGGCGACCGATGCCCCCAGTTCGAGCGCAATCACCAGCGCGGCCAGCGGCGCCGCCGGCGCCAGGCCGAAGTGATGCATCTCGCCGATGGCCGAGCTGAAGTCGGTCAGCTTGTTGATGCCGCCCTGCAGATAGGCGGCACACAACAGCAGCAGACACACCCAGCGTATCCACGGCGCGTGCCGCGCCGCGGTGGTTGCTATGCCGGGTGAGCGCATTACACTGCCCAGCAGGCGCAGCCCAGCGCGCCCCAGAAGCTCTTCAGGTCCGACACTGGCGCCTTGCTGCCCCACGAGTTGGCGTGCTGGTGGCCGTGCACATTGCAGTTGTTGGCGCAGCCGCAGGCGGCGGCCTGCTGTTCGCGTTCACGCTTCTGCTGCAGCTGGCGCTTTTCCAGTTCTTTCAGCGCGGCGCGGCTGGTACCCTGCTTCTCGCCCCAGCCGGCGTAACCGCCGTAACGGCGCACCGGGGACCAATCCGGCATGGCCGGTGGCGGTGGCGTATCGTGGTCGGCAAACTGGCCGGCGGCGTACACCACTTTGCCGCCCACCACGGTCAGGTCCGAGCTCAGATCCCAGATTTCGCTTTCGGCGCAGGCGAAGAAGTCCTTGTCCGGCACGATCAGGTCGGCCAACTGGCCTTGCTGGATGCGGCCCTTCTTGCCTTCCTCGTTGGAGAACCAGGTGGTGTTCTCGGTCCACATGCGCAGCGCTTGTTCGCGGTCCAGGCAATTGGCGCGCGGGTAGAGTTGGGCGCCGCTGACGGTTTTACCGGTGATCATCCAGGCCAGCGACACCCACGGGTTGTACGAGGCGACGCGGGTGGCGTCGGTGCCGGCCGAGGTTTTGACGCCCGCATCGATGATCTTCTTGATCGGCGGCGTGGCTTCGGCGGCGCCGTGACCATAACGCTCGATGAAGTATTCGCCCTGATAGGCCATGCGGTGCTGCACGGCGATGCCGCCGCCCAGCGCGGCGATACGGTCGATCGACTGGTCGGAAATGGTTTCGGCGTGATCGAAGAACCAGTTCAGGCCCGTCAGCGGGATATCCTGGTTGACGCGTTCGAACACGTCCAGCGCGCGGCTGATGGTTTCGTCGTAGGTGGCGTGCATACGCCATGGCCAGCGGTTCTGCGCCAATACGCGCACTACGCCTTCCAGATCATCTTCCATATTGGCCGGCATGTCGGGGCGCGGCTGGCGGAAGTCTTCGAAGTCGGCGGCCGAGAAGGTCAGCATTTCGCCGGCGCCGTTGTGGCGGAAGTAGTCGTCGCCCTGCTGGTAGGTGACGCTCTGCGTCCAGTTCAGGAAGTCTTCCTTTTCCTGCTTGGGCTTTTGCGTGAACAGATTGTAGGCCAGGCGTACCGTCAGTTCCTTGGCGTCGGACAGCTGCTGGATCACCTGATAGTCTTCCGGATAGTTCTGGAAGCCGCCGCCGGCGTCGATCACGCCGGTCACGCCCAGGCGGTTCAGCTCACGCATGAAGTGACGGGTCGAGTTGACCTGGTATTCCAGCGGCAGTTTCGGGCCTTTAGCCAGCGTGGCGTACAGGATTGACGCATTCGGCTTGGCCAGCAGCAGGCCGTTCGGATTGCCGTTGGCATCGCGCAGGATTTCGCCGCCCGGCGGCTCCGGCGTGTCCTTGGTGTAGCCAACGGCGCGCAGCGCAGCGCCGTTCAGCAGCGCGCGGTCGTACAAGTGCAGAATGAACACCGGCGTATCCGGCGCCACCGCGTTCAGTTCCTCGATGGTCGGCAGGCGCTTCTCCGCGAATTGGTGTTCGGTGAAACCGCCCACCACGCGCACCCACTGCGGCGCCGGGGTGATCGCCACCTGCGCCTTCAGCATGGCCATCGCGTCGGCCAGCGAGCGCACGCCGTCCCAGCGCAGCTCCAGGTTGAAATTCAGGCCGCCACGGATGATGTGGCAGTGATTATCGATCAGGCCAGGCAGCACGCGCTTGCCTTTAAGGTCGATGATCTTGGTGTTCGGGCCGGCCAGCGGCATGATGTCGTCGGCACGGCCCACGCGCAGGAAGCGGCCATCCTTGATGGCGACGGCTTCCGCATGGGGATTGCTGCGGTCCAGCGTGGTGAACAGACCGCGATGCAGGATCAGATCGGGGGTTTGGGTCATCAGGTGCTCCGGGTTTCATCGGTCTTCTGCGCGGATGGCAGTTGGCCGAAACAATGTGGCTTGACGTGGTCTTCGATCCACGACACTTTCTGATCTGGAGAAGGCTGCCAGATCTGGCGCAGCAGCGGCGGCAGCTGCTCACCCACCAGTATGCCCAGCAGGCCGACCAGCGCGATCACCGGCGGCGCCGGCGAGCGAACGTTGAGGAAGCCGTAGATCAGGCCGACCAACAGGCCGACCGCCAGCGATACGATATACATTTTCATGATTTAGCATGGCTCCAGTAGTTAAATCGTACCCTCAGTGTAAGAGAGCTCGCTCACTCTGACATCACCGGTATTGATCGCCTGTCGCTACCCCTTTTGAGGGGGATCGGTTCAAGCCAGCATCGATGCTAAAATAACCAGTCTTCCCCTATCGCCCGGACCATGACGACTGCGCGCGCTTCCCTGCTCCTGCATGCCGCCACCGCTGCATTCTGCGCGCTGCTGTGGTGCGGTGCCGGCGCGCAGCAACCCTCGCCGCGCCTGCAGGAACAATACACCCACACCGCCTGGGGCGCGCTCGATAGCGCGCCGGTCGATATTCTCGACCTGGCACAGACCAGCGACGGCTGGCTGTGGATCGCCGCCGGCAGCGGCCTGTATCGCTTCGACGGCAAGCGTTACGAACGCATGGACAGCGTCGAGGGACACGCCCTGCTGTCCTCCAACGTGCGCACATTGTACGCGCCACCGGAGGGCGGACTGTGGGTCGGCTACCGCATGGGCGGTGGCATCAGCTACTTCCGCAACGGCCAGGTGCGCCACTACGTCGCCGGCGAGGGTCTGCCGGCCGGCGCCATCACCAGCATCACCCGCGCACCGGACGGCATGCTGTGGGTGGCCGCGCGCGATGGCCTGGCGCGGCTGGAGCGCGACCATTTCGTCACCGTCACCGACGGACTGCCGCAACGGCGCGCGCGCCATGTGCTGTTCGACCGCGATGGGCGGCAATGGGTGGCGATGCAGGGCGGGATCTACAGCCGCGCCAACAGCCGCGAGCCATTCCGCCCGGCCTGGCCGCGCGGCGACCTGAATGCCATGGTGCTGGCGCCCGAC
The DNA here is from genome assembly GCF_009674535.1 of Duganella guangzhouensis. GTDB lineage: Bacteria > Pseudomonadota > Gammaproteobacteria > Burkholderiales > Burkholderiaceae_D > Rugamonas > Rugamonas guangzhouensis. The sequence goes on along the minus strand of NZ_WKJK01000005.1, from coordinate 97,246 downwards.
GGCACGCTGTGGGCATCCGACGCCGGCAGCTATTACCGCATGCAGCCGGAGGCGCCGGCCGCCGGCGTGGCGGCGCGGCCGCTGCTGGCCGCATCCAATCTGTATTTCGACCGCGATGGCAATCAGTGGCTGTTCCATGCCGGCGGCCTGGAACGGCGCGGCGCCGCCAGCACCGAATTGCCGCAGCAGCAGGATCTGGGCGGCGCCCTGCCGCAAAGCTTGTTCCAGGATCGCGAAGGCAATGTGTGGATCGGCAGTTCGGCGGGCTTGCACCGCTTCCGCCGCAATCGGCTATTAACGCTGCCGCTGCAAACGCTGTTCAACCATCCGGCGATCGCACCGGCTGTCGGCGGCGGCATCTGGGCCGGCGACCGTGGCGGCCCGCTGCACGCGCTGGGACCGGAGGGCGAGCGGCGCAATCTGCTGTCGGCCCGCGTCTCGGCGCTGTACCGCGCGCCGGACGGCGTGCTCTGGGCCGGCAACGATGAAGAAGTGTGGAGCGTGAGCGGCAGCCATGTCGAGCGCTATCCGCTGCCGCCGCAAGCGCTCAGCTACGAGGTGCAGGCGATGAGCCGCACGGCCGGCGGCGGGCTGTGGGTGTCGATCGTGCGCGAAGGCCTGTTCCTGCTGAAGGACGGCCAATGGAAGCGCCAGGCCGCGCTGCCGCTGGCCGCGCCCGACCTGGCAGATCAGTTCCCGACCGCGCTGGCCGAAGGCGCCGGTGGCGAATTGTGGGCGGCCTACATCCGCAACCACATCGCACGGATGGCCGACGGCCAGACCACTATCTACGGCGTGGACCAGGGAGTTGAACTGGGCAACGTGCTGACGCTGTACCGTGAAGGCACACGGCTGTGGGCCGGCGGTGAACGTGGCGTGGCCTGGTTCGACGGCCAGCGCTTCGTGTCGCTGCATGGCCGCAAGGGCGAGATCTTTCGCGGCGTGTCCGGCATCGCGCGCACCGCCGGCGGCGACCTGTGGCTGTTCGGCACCGAAGGGCTGAGCCGCATCAGCGCCGCCCAACTGAAACTGGCGCTGGACACGCCCGGCCACGAGGTGGAGTACGAACGCTTCGATGCCCACGACGGCCTGCTGGGCGCGGCCTCGCAGCTACGGCCCATGCCCTCGCTGGTACTGGGCGACGACGGCCTGTTGTGGATGGCCACCGCCAACCGCATCAACTGGATCAATCCGACCACCATCGCGCGCAATCCGGTGCCGCCGCCGGTGCTGGTGCAGGGGCTCAGCATCGGTGAGCAGCGCTACACGCCGCTGCCTGGCCTGGTGCTGCCGGAATCGACCAACAACCTGCGCATCGACTACACGGCGCTGAGTCTGAGCGTGCCGGAGCGGGTGCGCTTCCGCTACCGGCTGGATGGCGTCGACAGCGACTGGCAGGATCCCGGCGCGCGCCGGCAGGCGTTCTACACCAATCTCGATCCCGGCAACTACCGCTTCCGCGTCATGGCCGCCAACGAGGACGGCATGTGGAATCCGCAAGAGGCGCAGCTGACCTTCACGATCCCGCCCACCTTCGTGGAAAGCGCATGGTTCAAGGTGCTGTGCGTATTTGGCGCGGTGTTCCTGCTTGCGCTGGCCTACCAGCTGCGGCTGCGCCAGATCACCAGCCGGCTGCGCACCCGGCTCGAAGACCGCGCGGATGAACGTGAACGCATCGCCCGCACCTTGCACGACACCTTCCTGCAAAGCGTGCAGGGCTTGATGCTGCGGGTGCAAACGCTGCTCAAGCGCCTGCCGCCGGACGGTGAAGCCTATCAGCTGGTGGAACGGATCTTGAACCAGGCCGACCAGGTGCTGGCCGAAGGACGGCAACAGGTACGCGGCCTGCGCAACCAGTCATCGGATGTGGACGAGCTGCCCCATCTCTACGGCGCACTGGTGGAGCAGCTGCGCGACGAATATGCCACCTACTTCGCACTGATCGTCACCGGCCACCAGCACCTGCTGACCGAAACCGCGCGCGAGCACCTGCACCACATCGGCCGCGAAGCGCTGCTGAACGCCTTCCGCCACGCCGGTGCCAGCCGCATCGAGCTGGAACTGAACTATGCGCTCGACCACATCTCGCTGGAAGTACGCGACAACGGCCGCGGCATCGACGCGGAGGTGCTGGCGGCCGGCGAGCGGCCCGGCCATTGGGGACTGATCGGCATGCGCGAGCGCGCCGCGAAACTCGGCGCCGCGCTGAATCTGAGCTGCCCTGAAGGCAAAGGCACGGTGGTACGGGTGCATGCGCCGGCGACCATGGTCTACCAGCGCAGACCGGGCACGCTGCGCCGCTGGCTGCTGCGCGAAGCGGCTTAATTACTGTACGCCGCAGGCGTGCAAATCGAGGATGCCACGTTCGATGGCAAGGGTGACGGCATGGGTGCGGTCGCTGGCATTCAGCTTGGCCAGGATGCTCTTCATGTGGACCTTGACGGTTTCCTCCGAAATCACCAGGTGCATGCCGATGCGCTTATTGCTCTGGCCTCCGGCCACCAACTGCAGCACTTCGACTTCGCGCTTGCTCAAAGCGCCCTCGTGCCAGTGCTCGGCGATGCCGCTGGCGACGGCGGCCGGGATGCTGCGCCGGCCCTCGTGCACGCAGCGGATGGTGGCCAGCAGTTCCCGGCGCAGCATGCTCTTGAGCAGATAGCCGGCAGCGCCGGCGGAAATCGCGCGCTGCGCCAGCACGTCGCCTTCGTAGGTGGTCAGCACCACAATGCGGGCCTGGGGGAATTCCTTGCGGATGGCGATGGTGGCATCGATGCCGTTCATCTCCGGCATCTGGATGTCCATCAGCGTGATGTCGGGCCGCAGCCGGCGCCATGCTTCCACCGCTTGCACGCCGTTGGTGGCTTCTTCCACCAGCCGCATGTCCGCCTCGTCGGCGATGACGCTGGCTATGCCCTCGCGGAACATGGGATGGTCGTCCACACTAAGAATGGTGATGGGCTTCATGAGCTACTCGCGGATAAAGTTCTGACGTCTGACACAAGAATGACATAAATGTCATGGTTTTCATATACCTCCATATAGGTATGTCACCCCTCCCGGATCGGGGCGTGGCAAATCGCATTGGAAAGCTTAATCTTCTACTCATTGGATATTGGATTTTTCTATTTGAGGAGAGTGTCATGCGAGTGGATACCCACGTCATCACCGAGCAGGGCGACAAGGTACATGTGCGGATCGCGCATGCGGACGCCATCATCAGCGCCGGCCTGGCAGCGCTGCTCGGCGCGCACGGCGATATACAGATCGCCATCGGCGAGGCCGAATCGGTCGCCCACAGCAGCGCCGACGTCATCATCGTCGACCATCGCGGCGGCCTGGAACACATGCGCCGCGCCGCTGCCGCTCACCATGGCGACGCCCAGCCACGGGTGCTGATCGTCACTCAACTGGAACGCGAATGGGAAGTACGCACCGCCATGATGGCCGGCGTGCACGGCTACCTGCTGCAGAATTCGGACCCCGAACAGCTGCTGACCGCCGTGCGCACGCTGAGCCGCGGCATGCGCTACCTGAGCCCTGAGCTGAGCCGCTGCGTGGCTGACAGCTTCACCCGCATCGGCCTCACCAGCCGCGAAACCGACGTGCTGCAATTGCTGGCGCAAGGCCAGTGCAACAAGTCGATCGCGCGCGAGCTGGGCATCGGCGTCGGCACCGTCAAAACCCATGTCAAAGGTCTTTTTGACAAGCTTGGCGCCACGGCACGCACCCATGCGGTCGTACTGGCCACACGGCGCGGCCTGGTGGGCGACTCGTATCTGAATCAGCAACACTGATCGCGTTAAACCATGTAAAATCGTGGGATGTACGCCCCGGACATCATCAGCAGCACAGCACAACGCAAGACGCGCTACCAGCGCGTGTTGATGCTGTTCGCGCTGATGTTCCTGGCGCTGCAGCTGTTTGGCGCGGTATCACACAACCACGCTTACACCGAAAACGCACCGGATTGCGCGGCCTGCTTTGTGGCCGACATGCCGACCGGCGCACCGCCGCCGACCGTCATCGCGGTGGCGCCGACCACACTGCAAACCAGCCTGCCGGTACTGGCGCCGCCGACCGTGGTGCGCGCCGCACAAACCGGCTATCTGACTCCGCCTTCACACGCGCCGCCCGGCGTTGCTGTTACCTCCATCTGAATTTAAATCGTTGCGCACCCATTGCGGGCTGTCGCTTCGCCACGTCTGTACATTCAAGGATTTAACATGCAACACAAGCCACAACTCCGCACCCTGCCACTGCTGCTCGCCGCCGCTTTCTATTCCCACCACGCTTACGCGGAGGATGCGGCTACCACTACCGCTACCGATAGCGCCACCGTGATGCCATCGGTGGAAGTCACCGCCGCGCACCTGAAGAGCGCGCGCATCGACCTGTCGCCTAACGTCGGCACCACCATCTACAGCATCGACAAACACATGGTCGATCAGCTGGGCCAGGGCGACAACACGCCATTCAATGAAGTGCTGCTGCGCCTTCCTGGCGTGAGCCAGGACTCCAAGGGCTCCGGATCGATCCACGTGCGCGATGACCACGGCAACGTGCAGTACCGCGTCAACGGCGTGCAACTGCCGGAATCGATCAGCGGCTTTGGCCAGTCGATCGATACCCGCTTCGTTGAATCGACCGACTTCATCACCGGCGCGCTGCCAGCCCAATTCGGCTTGCGCACCGCCGGCATCATCGATATCCAGACCAAGGAAGGCCAACCGACTTCCGGCGGCCGCGTCGGCGTTCTGGTCGGCAGCCATGATTATGTGCAGCCAAGCGCGGAGTTCTTCGGCACCCAGGGCGCCTTCAATTACTACCTGTCCGGCAGCTATCTGTCGAACGGTCTCGGTATCGAGAACCCGCTGCCGACCACCAGCGCGCTGCACGACCGCACCAAGCAGACCAAATCCTTCGGCACGCTGTCCTACTTCGTCGACGATAACACCCGCCTGGGCCTGATGTTCGGCACCTATAACGGCCGCTTCCAGATCCCGAACAATCCGGGTCAGGACGCATCGTTCGCGGTCAGCGGCGCCACCGTGCCGGATTCGTCGCAGCTGAACGAAAACCAGCGCGAGGTGAATCGCTTCGTGGTGCTGTCGCTGCAAAAAAGCCTGGGCGACCTGAATTACCAGGTGTCGACCTTCCACCAGTACTCCGAGCTGCACTACACGCCTGACCCGATCGGCGACCTCGCCTACAACGGCGTGGCCTCCAACACGCTGCGCTCGAACACCTCCAACGGCCTGCAGTTCGACGCCAGCTACAAGCTGAATGACACCCATACCATCCGCACCGGCCTGGCCTACACGCGCCAGACCACCCACAGCGACAACAGCGTGGGCGTGTTCGATCTGAACGACGACGGCACCCAGGCCAGCACTGTGCCACGCACCATCGTCGATAACACCAGCATGGTCGGCAAGCAGTCCAGCGTCTATCTGCAGGATGAATGGCATATCGGCGCGCCGCTGACCATCAACTACGGCGTGCGCTTCGATAAAGTACAAGCCTATGTCGACGAACAGCAGTGGAGCCCGCGCATCAACGTGTCCTACCAGCTGGCCAAGGGCACGGCGCTGCACGCCGGTTACTCGCGCTACTTCACGCCGCCACCGCAAGAACTGGCGGCGCAGTCGAGCATCGACAAATACGCCGGCACCACCAACGCGCCGGAAGTGGCCACCTCGGACAACGTCAAGTCCGAGCGCACCAACTACTACGACATTGGCCTGAGCCACCAGTTCAGCGAACAGCTGACGGTGACGGCGGACGCCTACTACAAAAAGATCCACAACATGCTGGATGAAGGACAGTTCGGCCAGGCGCTGATACTGTCGCCGTTCAACTACGACCATGGCTTTGCCAAAGGTCTGGAGCTGTCGGCGGTCTACAACCAGAAGAACTGGGGCGGTTTCCTCAACGTGACCACGCAGAAGGCCGAAGCCAGCGACATCGTCTCCGGTCAGTCGCTGTTCGGCGCCGACGAACTGGCATACATCGCCAACCACTACGTACACGTCGACCACGACCAGACCGTATCGGTGTCCGGTGGTGCCCACTACCACTGGGGCGATTCGCAGATCAGCAGCGACGTCCTGTATGGCAGCGGCCTGCGCATGACGCCGGACGGCGGCGCGCCGAACTCCGGCCATCTGCCGCACTACACCACCGTCAACTTCGCGCTGACGCATACGTGGAAGGCGACGCCGGTTGGCACCATCGAGGGTCGCCTGGCGCTGATCAATGCCTTCGACAAGGTCTACCTGCTGCGCGACGGTTCCGGCATCGGCGTCGGCGCGCCACAGTATGGCGAGCGCCGTTCGCTGTACGCCGGCATCTCAACCAGCTTCTAATCAGCTTCCCGGCGATACCGCGCGTATCGCCGCCTGATACTTCACGCGCCGGTGCTTTCTGTCCGATTGTTGTGTCCTTATACTCGCCTGCACTATAAACACAGGGTGGGAGAACAACATGAAACTGATAAAAGCACTGGCGATCCTGATCGCCGCGATGGCGCTCAGCAGCTGCGCCTGGTGGCGCGCACCCAACGGCATCAAGCAAAACGGCAGCATCGTCGATTATCTGTATCCGGACGCGAAAGCGGCGCCGGAGCTGACGCCGACCGTGGTGAAACTGCGGCCGCCAGTCAAAGTCGGCATCGCCTTCGTGCCCGGCTCCAACTGGAACAACGGTCTGCCGGAAGCGGCTAAAATGAAGCTGCTGGAGCGCGTGCGCGACTCCTTCTCGCGCCACGAATACATCGGCAAAATCGAAATCATCCCCACCCAGTACCTGCGCCCGAAAGGCGGCTTCGCCAATCTGGAACAGGTGGGACGCATGTTCGACGTCGAAGTGGTCGCCCTGCTCTCCTACGACCAGGTGCAGTTCAACGATAGCAATGCGCTGTCGGTGCTGTACTGGACCATCGTCGGCGCCTACGTCGTGCATGGCGATCAATACGACGTCCAGACCATGCTGGATGCCTCGGTGTTCGACATCAACAGCCACCAACTGCTGTTCCGCGCACCGGGCACCAGCCGCGTCAAGGGCAGCGCCAGCCTGTCCGGCATCGGCGAAAAAACCCGCGCCGCCGGCACCGAAGGCTACGAGCAGGCGGTCGACCAGTTGGTGCCGCAGTTGCAGGCGCAGTTGGACGGCTTCCGCGAACGGGTGAAGAACAACACCGGCTACCAGATCGAAAACAAGGCCGGCTACAAAGGCGGTGGCGGCATGGGCTGGTTCAGCCTTGCGATGGTGGCGATACTCGGCAGCGTGGCCTATGCAGTCGGCCGCCGTCGCTGAGCTGCTGGAGTTCAACCGTCACGCCATCCTGACGGGAGAACTGTGGCGACTGTGGAGCTGCCATCTGGTGCACTATTCGATGCAGCATGCGCTGATCGATTACGCCACCGCGCTGGCGGCGGCTGCCATCGCCGGCCAGTTGCTGGGATGGCGACGCCTGATGGTTGCGCTTCTGCTGGCGGCGCCGCTAATCGCCATCGGTTTGCTGCTGCTTGCACCGGAATGCCTGTACTACCGGGGCGCATCCGGCATCGCTGTCATGCTGACGGTGCTGGCCATCGCCGCGCTGTGGCGACGTAGCGGCACCTATGGCCGCGCGCCGCTGGCGCTGCTGGCCCTCGCGCTGTTGGCCAAGATCGGCGCCGAAGCCGGTGGACTCACGGCCGGCTGGTCCGATCTGCCGGCCGATGTGCGCGTCGCCTGGCCCGCGCACCTGCTGGGCGCCATGGCAGGCTGCATCGCCGCTATTAAACCGACTGTATTAGATTAGCCTCATCCGGCCGCGTATTTCTTGAGTATTTATCATTGTTAAAGGCATAATCGTTGGCACTTAAAACGATTGTGTGAAGGGTGACAATGAATGCGCATCGCACTGTAATCGCTGCAAGTCTGGCCACTGCCTTCCTCACGCCCAGCGCCTACGCGGCCGATGAGCTACAGTCGGTGGTGGTGACCGCCCAGTCGCGCAAGCAGCTGGTGCAGGATGTACCAATGACGATGCAGGTACTCTCCACCAAGGACATCGAAGCCGTGGGTGCCAAGGATCTGGCGGACCTCAATGGCTATATCCCCGGCCTGACGGTGGATGCGATCGAACCGACGCAGCCCGCCTTCGGCATCCGGGGCGTGCAGGCCGGCGACTTCGGCATCGCCACCGATTCGCCGGTCGGCATCTACGTCGACGGCGTCTACACCGGCAAGACCGGCGGCGCGCTGATGAACTTCATCGACGTGCAGCGCATTGAAGTCATCAAGGGGCCGCAAGGCACGCTGTTCGGCCGTAACAGCGCGGCAGGCGCCATCGCCATCACCACCAATGAGCCAGGCAAGGAGCTGGACGCCGCCGCTCACGTCAAGCTGGGGCGCTTCAATCGCGCCAATGCGGACGTGATGATGAACTTCCCCATCAGCGATACCTTTGCGGCGCGCTTCGTGGCGGTGCGCGCCGGCAGCGAGGGCTGGGCCGACAATACCGCCACCGGCAAGAAGTCCGGCGGCGACAAGGACTGGGCCACCCGCGTCTCGCTGCGCAAGGACCTGGGTGACGCCAAGCTGGTGTTCGCGTGGGAGCACGAGAACATGGAGCAGTACGGCCGCCCCGCCTTCGGCGTGATCAAGAATCCGGCGCTGCCACTGGGCGGCTACCAGGGCGTCTACGACGCCGCCTACACCGCCAACTTCGTCAATCCGCTGGATGCGCCTCTGGCCAACGACCAGCAAGGCAGCGAAGGCCGTTTGTTCGACGGTGCCACGCTGCGTTTCGAAACGCCGCTGGCCGGCATGACCTTCAGCTCGACCACCGCCTATCGCCGCTTCAAGACCCACAACTTCACCGACAACGACGGCGGTGCGCGCAACGATCTGTATCTGAGCACGCTGGATGCCAAACGCGCGCACAGCTTCCAGCAGGAGTTCAAACTGTCCGGCAAAAACGATCAGCTGGACTGGATCGCGGGTCTGAGCTTCTATCACAATAACGAACATCAGGACGCCGGCGCCTACGTCACCACCGGCACGCTGGATACGCTGAGCGTGTTCGCCGGCGGTGACGCCAACTTCGCCACGCTGTTCGGCGGCCTGGCGGCGGCCGGCATACCGGGCATCGCCGCCGACTCGGTGTTCTCGTGGGATGAAACGCACTACAGCGATGTGCGCACCAAGTCGGCCTCGGTCTACGGCGACACCATCTGGCACCTGACGCCGCAAACCAATGCCACCTTCGGCCTGCGCTACACGCGCGACAAAAAGCGCATGACGTGGTACGTGCCGGGCCGCGTGTCGCCGCAGCTGGATGATTTCCTCAGCCGCTTCGGCGCGCTGGCCGGCCTTGATGCGTCCAGCTTCCCCTCCAACGTGATCTTTGCCACCGCCGCGCAACTGGCGTCGTCACCGGTCACGCGCGAAAAGGAGTGGAGCGACTGGAGCCCACGCCTGGTGCTGGACCATAAGCTGAACAAGGACACGCTGCTGTTCGCGTCGGTGTCGCGCGGTTACCAGGCCGGCGGCTTCAATATCTTCACGCCGCCAAATCCGTCATCGACCACCCGCACCGGCCAGGACCCCAGCTTTGAGCCGGAAAAGATGACCAACTTCGAGGCTGGCGTGAAACTGGCCTTGCCGGATATCCGCGCCACCGTCAACGCCTCGCTGTTCGCCTACAAGTTCAAAAACCTGCAGGATATCCAGCTGTACAGCGTGGGCACGGTACCGACCTATAACGTGGTGTCCAGCGACCAGAAGGCGCACGGACTGGATGTGGATGGCCGCATCCGCGTTTCGCCGCGTATCACGCTGTTCGGCGGCTTCGAGTACATCGACCAGACCTACACCCGCTACCAGCGCCTGGACGCCGACGGCAACGTCACGCTGGATCTGGGCGGCCAGCCGGTTGGCACGCCGCGCCTGACCGCCATGGCGGGCATCAACCTGAATTGGGAAACCGCGTCCGGCCGCGCCAGCGTCAACTTCCAGGGCACGCATGCGACGGCGCAGCGCTGCAACAGCGATACGGCGGCCCTGAGCTGCCTGCGCACCGCCACGCTGAAAACCGGCACCGCGCAAAGCAAGTTCGATCTGCGCGTGGGCTGGGACAGTCCGAGCGCGCGCTACGGCGTGGCGCTGATTATCAATAACGTATTCGATCAACGTTATGTACAATCGCTGGCGGGACAAACCGAACAATACGGCGCGCCGTATGCGAACATTACCCCGCCGCGCGCAATCGGCGTGGAATTCAGGGCTAGCATGTAGATGGCATCAAAAATCGGACTGACTGCTGCGGCAGTGCTGGTGTTGGCGGCGGGCGGTGTGGCGACGCTGGCGGTGAAGCCGCCGGCGTTGCTGCGGGTGGGCGCCAATTACGGCGCCAAAATCGTGTGCTCAAATGTGTTCATCGCCGGACGCGATGGTCAGGCGGTGTTGGCGGACGATGTGCAGGCGCCGGGCCATCCAATTCTCAAGTACCTGAAGGTGAGCGTGGATGCGCAGCGCAAGACCGTGCGCACGCAGTTTCTCGGCTTTGTCGGTGATGGCCTGGCGGTGTACCGGCCTGGCACCGGCTGCGCGGTGGTGCCGGATGGCGATGTGGAGCGTGCGGCCCAATATCAATTCAATCCGATCAAAATCTGGGCGCCCTCGCCCAATGTGCCCTGGCCTACCGGCTCGCTGGCCGATACCGATGCCGCTGTGCAGGCCTTGCTGGACCAGGATGCGCTGGCAGGTCCCGGCATGCGCGGCATGGCGGTGATCTATCGCGGACGGCTGGTGGCGCAACGCTATGGCGCAGGCTTTACTTCGGCCTCGCCCTTGCTGGGCTGGTCGATGACCAAGACGGTCAGCGCGGCGTTGGTGGGGATGCAGGTCGCGGACGGCAAGCTGGCCTTGACGCAGAGTGGCTTCCTGCCCGGCGACGCCGGCAAGGTGACGCTGGCGCAGCTGATGGCGATGAGCAGCGGCTTGCGCTGGAACGAGGGCTATGGCGATGTGTCGGACGTGACGCGCATGCTGTATCTGGAGCCGGACATGGCGGCGTTCACGGCGACGCAACCGCTGGAGGCGGCGCCGGGCACCAAGTGGAATTATTCAAGCGGCACCACGGTGCTGTTGTCGCGCATCTGGCAGCGCGCGGCCGGCGGCCCGGAGGCGGCGGGTGCGGCGGCGGCCGCGCTGTCGCTGCCGCACGACCGGCTGTTTGCGCCGCTGGGCATGAGCAGCGCGGTGATGGAGGCGGATGCGCGCGGCAGCATGGTCGGCTCCAGCTATATGTACGCGACGACGCAGGATTGGGCGCGCTTCGGCCAGTTCCTGCTGCAGGATGGGATCTGGCAGGGCAAGCGGATTTTACCGGAGGGTTTTGTCGACGGCATGCGGCAGCCGGTGGCGGCGTCGGGCGGGCAGTATGGTCAGGGACAAGTGTGGCGCTGGGGGCCGTCCGGCGATACGCCGGAGGGGCAGAATCCGGACACGCGCTTCCAGCTGCCGGCCGACACCTACTGGATGGAGGGGCATGATGGGCAGAGCATCGCGATTGTGCCGTCGCTGCAGCTGGTGGTGGTGCGGCTTGGTTTGACGCCGCATCGCTTGCTGTATCAGCCGCAGGCGCTGCTGGCGGCGGTGGTCAAGGCGGTGCAACCATGAGCGGCGCGGTCCCCTACGGCCTGCTGCGCCACCAATGGCCGATGCTGCTGACCGGCGCGCGCGTGGTTGGCCACACGCTGCTGCACGCCCTCAAGCCGGCACCGCGTCCGGTCGCGCCAACCGTTGCGCCGGTAGTGCGCACCATCGCGGCGCCGACGCGGGAGCTGATCGAGCAATATCTGGCCTGGGCCGGCGCGGCGCGTTGCTATGAGGGCGAACTGCCGCCGCACATGGTGTCGCAATGGAGCCTGCCGCTGGTCGGCGAACTGCTGCTGCGCCTTCCCTACAAGCTCACCAGCGTGATCAACCAGGGCGTCGGCCTGCGCATCAACGGCCCGCTGCCGCGCGATACGCCGCTGAGGATCGCGGCCACGCTGGACCGCATCGAGCACACGCCCGGCCGCATCAAGGTGGTGGTGGTGGTGGACACCGGCACCGAACAGCAACCGCAATTGGTGCAAGCCCAGTTGCATATGAGCTTCCTGCAACCCGGCCCGCGCCCGCCGCGCGCGCCGAAAGAACACGCCGCGGAACCGTCCTGGAACACCGCCGGTCTATGGCACGCCGACCGCAACGACGGCCTGCGTTTCGCCCTGCTGACCGGCGATTTCAATCCGATCCACTGGTGCGGCCCGCTGGCGCGCGGTTCGGTGTTCCGTGGCCTGGTGCTGCACGGCTTCGGCAGCTTCGTGCGCAGCTACGAAGTGCTGGTGCAGCACGGCGTGCGCTTCAGCGAAATCGACGTCCGCTTCGTCAAGCCGGTGCCACTGCCCTGCTCCGCGCTGTCGGTACAAATCGCGCCGACGCAGGACGATGGCTGGCGCCAGCTGCGCCTGGCCGGTAGCGGCGACACCGTACACTTGGCCGGCCGCCTGCGCTGATCACCATACCAACATAGGGACACGTAATGACGATACTGATACTGGGTTTGATCATCTTCCTCGGCCTGCACTCGATCCGCATCGTAGCCGAGGACTGGCGCAATGCCACCCGCGCGCGCATCGGCGCCAACGCCTGGAAGGGCTTGTATTCGGTGATCTCGATCACCGGCTTCGTGCTGATCGTCTGGGGCTACAGCCTGGCGCGCCAGGCGCCGGTGGTGATTTGGGTGCCGCCGCCGTTCACCCGCCATCTGGCGGCGCTGCTGGCGGTAATCGCCTTCGTGTTCATCGCCGCCGCCTACATCCCGCGCAACAGCATCAAAGCCCGCCTGCATCACCCGATGACGCTGGGGATCAAGACCTGGGCGCTGGCGCACCTGATCGCCAACGGCACGCTGCACGACATTCTGCTGTTCGGTGGCTTCCTGATCTGGTCCGTGCTGCTGTTCCGCGCTTCACGCCAGCGCGACCGTGCCAACGGCGTCACCTACCCGCCGGGCAGCAGCGCCGCCACCGCGTTCACCGTGGCGGCCGGCGTGGCCGGCGCCGCGATGTTCGCCCTGTGGCTGCATGCGCCATTGATCGGCGTGCGTCCTTTCTAATTGCATTTGCCGCGTAGCGCGGCAGTGACCAGCCAGGGCAACGAGTACAACCCCACCACCGGGATCGGGCCGATGCGCGCAGGCTGCAGCCGGAGCGCATCGTCGTGCAGGCAGTCCGGCACCTTGGCTTCATTGAAGGCGGCGCTCATGCGGGTGCTAATGGCATCGCTGGCGAGCAGCGCACCGGCATTCGGGTTGACCACCGAAGTCGGGGATGGATTTTCGGCCACAGTTTCGCGCACCGCCTTTTTGATGACTTCATCGGTCACGCCGGGCGTGGCAGCGGGCGCCGGTTGCGACAGGTCGACGGTCGGCTGGACTTGCAGCGCGGGCGAGGACTGCGCTGGCGGTGCGGCGCCGGCGTCCGGATTCGCCAGCGTATAGGCCAACAGTAAAGCAGCGATCATAGTCTGCATCATGCACCTCCATACGATGATTCTGCCACTCTTACCGCGTTTCGGCCAGCCTGCTTGGCCGCGTACAGCATCTTGTCGGCCTGCGCCAGCCAATCAGCCGGTTCACGGTCCTTGTCCATGTAGGCGACACCGATTGAAATCGTGATAGGATGCCCTTCCATCAGCGTGGCCGCCGCCACCGCCGCGCGCAAGCCCTCGGCCAGGCTCGCCGCCGCGTTCAAGCCAGCGCCGGTGGCAATGATGGCGAATTCCTCGCCACCGTAGCGGAAGATGCGGTCCGATGAACGGGTATGGCGCCGCATCAGCTCCGCCAAGCGCACCAGCGCCTTGTCGCCGGCCGCGTGGCCATACTGGTCGTTAATCAGCTTGAAGTGATCCAGATCCAGCAGCAGCAAGCTGGATTCCAGCTGCGGGCGGCGCTCCTGCGCGTATTCAGATAGACGCCGGTCCAGCGCACGGCGGTTGCCGACTGCGGTGAGGAAGTCCAGCTCCACCGCCGTATGCAGCTCCTTGTTCTGCAAGCCGGTGCGGTAGGCGAAAATATAAGCAAACAAATTAATCAGCGCGATGGTCACCACGATGGTGGCCAGATTCACCACCTCCAGCTTGGCCACCAGGACCACCACCATCACCGCCAGGCTGACACTGTTGATGGTCAGCGCCACCGACGGCCGCAGCACGAAGTACGCCGCGATCATGGTCGGATACACCCAATACACCAGCGACACCCCGCGCAGATACACGGTGACCAGCATGCCGGCCGAGTAGAAAATGGTCACCCACAGGCTGGCCGTCTGGTAACGGCCGGTGCGCCAGACGTCGACGATCACCGCCGACATCGCGATCACCAGCGCCATGTCCACCGCCGCCGAGATCCAGCTGCCCTGCAGCAGCCGGTAGATCCCGAACGGCAGAATGCTGGGGATGCTGAGCGCGCACAGCATCATCAGGATCACTTCTTCCTGACGACGCTGACGACCACCAGCGCCAGCCAGCCAGCGCCAGCGGCGCCGTTTGCTGGCCGGTTCGCTCGCGCTCATGGTCGCGCGCTCAGTGTGCGCCCTGAGCGGACGGCTCATGTGGCGGCTGATCGGCAGGCTGGGTTTCAGCCTTGTGCTCACCGGCCAGCAGCATATACATGGCCGGCACCACGAACAGCGTGAACAAGGTACCGATCGACAGCCCGGTGAAAATCACCAGCCCCATGGCATGACGGCCGGCGGCACCGGCGCCCGACGCGATCACCAGCGGGATCACGCCGAACACCATGGCGGCGGTGGTCATCAGGATCGGACGCAGGCGGGTGGCCGCCGCTTCCTCGATAGCCTCACGCTTGGATTTGCCGGCCTCGCGCAGATGATTGGCCACCTCCACGATCAGAATACCGTGCTTGGAAATGAGGCCCATCAGCGTCACCAGCCCGACCTGGGTGTAGATATTCACCGAGGCGAAGCCGAGGAAGATAAAACTCATCGCACCAAACAGCGCCATCGGCACCGAGAACAGAATCACGATCGGATCGCGGAAGCTCTCAAACTGCGCCGCCAGCGCCAGGAACACGATGATGATCGCGAACAGCATGGTCACCAGGAAGCCGCCCGATTCCGCCGCGTACTGGCGCGATTCGCCCGAGAAGTCGGCGGTATAGCCCGACGGCGCCACTTCCTTCAACGCGTCACGCAGATACTGCTGGATCTCGCCCTGGGACGAGCCGGTCACGCCGGAGATGGTGGCGGAGTTCAGCTGCTGGAAGCGGGTGATCGATTCCGGCTGCACGCTGTACTTGATGCTGGCCACTGTGCTGGCCGGGATCATGTCGCCGGCCGGGGTCTTGATGTAGAAGTCCAGCACATCGTTCGGGTTCAGACGGTCCACCTGCTGCACCTGCGGGATCACCTTGTACGAACGGCCGGAAATCGAGAAGTAATTGACGTAGCCGCCGCCCAGCGCCGCCGCCATGGCGTTGCCGAAGTCCTGCTGCGTCAGGCCCAGCGTGGCCAGCTTGTCGCGGTCCACCTCCACCTTCGCTTGCGGCGTATCGATCTTCAGGTCGACGTCGACGAAATAGAACTTGTTGTCCTTCTGCGCCTTGGCCAGCACCGCCTGCGCCACCGTATTCAGATTCTCGAACGGCTCGGTGGTGGTGATCACAAACTGCACCGGCAAGCCCGAGCTGCCCGGCAGCGCCGGGAACTGGAACGCCGCCACGCGGCCACCCGCGATCTTGTTCCACTTGGCTTGCAGCTCCTGCTGGATTTCGTGCGCCGAGCGGCTACGTTGGTCCCAGGATTTGAACAGCACACCGCCGATACCGGCATTGGTGGTCGGCACGCCGGTGATCTGGAACATCTGCGCGTACTCGGGCAGTTCCTTGGACACCTCGAAAATCTGCTTGGCGTACAGCTGCATCTGGTCCGAGGTGGCGGTGGGCGCGCCTACCACCTGCGACAGCACGATGCCCTGATCCTCTTCCGGCGCCAGCTCCGACTGCGACATTTTGAACTGCACGATCAGCAGCAGGAACACAATCACGCCAAACACGATCAGCACCACCCAGGTGTCCAGCAAACTATGCAGCACCCGCAGATAGCCGTTGTGGACCTTCTCGAACACGCGGTCGATGGCTTTGACGAACTTGCCCTCATCCTGCGAGTGGTCGAAGAAATGCCCGCACATCATCGGCGACAAGGTCAGCGCGACGATGCCGGATACCGCCACCGCGCCGGCCAGCGTGAACGCGAACTCGGTGAACAGCGCACCGGTCAGGCCACCCTGGAAGCCGATCGGCACGTACACCGCGATCAGCACCACCGTCATCGCCAGAATCGGACTCCCCAGCTCGCGCGCCGCGACGATGGCGGCGTCGAACGGCGTCATGCCGGCCTTCATGTGGCGGTCGACATTTTCCACCACGATGATGGCGTCGTCCACCACCAGCCCGATCGCCAGCACGATCGCCAATAGCGTCAGCAGGTTGATCGAATAGCCCAGCATCAGCATCACGAAGAAGGTGCCGATCAGCGACAGCGGCATCGCCACCACCGGCACGATCACCGCGCGGAAGCTGCCCAGGAACAGATAGATCACCACCGTCACGATCACCAGCGCTTCCACCAGCGTTTTCACCACCTCCTCGATCGAGGTGTTGATGAACTCCGTGGAGTCGTAGACGATTTCGCCGGTCAGGCCGGTCGGCAGCTGCGATCTGATGCCGGGGAAGGCTTCGCGCACGCGCTTGGCCACATCCAGAATGTTGGCGTCCGGCGCCACTTTGATACCGATGAACACCGAGCGCACGCCGCTGAAGGCGACATTGAAGTCATAGCTCTCCGATCCCAGCGTGACGGTGGCGATATCCTCCAGCCGCACGATGGCGCCGCCGGACTGCTTGATCGACAGCGCCTTGAACTCCTCCACCGAGTGCAGATCGGTGCCGGCGGTCAGCGGCACGGTCACCATCTGGCCCTTGGTCGAACCCAGGCCGGCCAGATAGTTATTCGACGCCAGCGCCGAACTGACTTCGGCCGCCGTGACGCCATGCGCCGCCATCTTGCCGGCGTCCAGCCAGGCGCGCAGCGCGAACAGGCGCGCGCCAAGCAGCTCGGCGGTCTGCACGCCCTGGATCGAATCCAGCTTGGGCTTGACCACGCGCGACAGGAAGTCGGTCACGTTATTGGTCGGCAGCGTGTCGCTGTAGAAGCCCATGTACATGGCGTCGGTGGTCTGGCCGGTGGCCACCGACAGCACCGGCTCCTGCGCCTGCGCCGGCAACTGGTTCTTCACCGAGTTGACCTGGGTGGTGATTTCGGTCAGCGCGCGGTTGGAATCATAGTTCAGGCGCAGCGTGGCGGTAATCGTCGACACGCCGCTGTTCGACGACGACGACAGGTAATCAATACCCTGCGCCTGCGCGATGGCCGACTCCAGCGGCTGGGTGATAAAGCCCGCCACCGTGGCCGCATCCGCGCCGTAGTAGGTGGTGGAGATGGTCACCACCGCGTTCTGCGTCTTCGGATACTGGTTGATCGGAAGGCTGAACAGCGAGCGCAGACCCAGCACCACGATCAGCAAACTGATCACGCTGGCCAGCACCGGCCGTTTGATGAAGATATCGGTAAAGTTCATGGCGCGCTATCCTCAGTGTTCCTGCGGCGTCGGATTCGGGCTGTTAGCCGGCTGCACCTTGTTATCGATGATGGCCGGCGTACCGTTCTTCAGTTTCAACTGGCCGCTGGTGACCACGGTCTGGCCTTCCTTCACGCCAGTGAGAATGGCCACCTGGTCGCCACGGGTCGGGCCGGTGGTGACGAATACCTGCTGCGCCACCAGATACGGCTGGCCCTTGTCATCCTTGAGAGGATTTTTGGCCGCTTCACCCGCCGGCGGCGCCAGCACGAACACGGTGGAGCCATACGGGTTGTAGGTGATGGCGGTCTGCGGCAAGGTCAGGTATTTTTTCAGCTCGCCCTGATCCAGGCTGACGTTGGCGAACATGCCGGGCAACAGCTGGCGCTTCGCGTTCGGCAGCGTGGCCTGCACCTGCACGTTGCGGGTGGCGGTATCCACCTTGGGGCTGATCGAAGTCACCTTGGCCGGGAAGGCCACGCCAGGCCAGGCGTCGGCGCTCAGGTTCAGCTTCTGGCCGATAGAGAGGCTGGACAGCTGCTTTTGCGGCACGAAGAAATCGACATAAACAGTATCGATGGTTTGCAGCGTCACCAGCTTGTCGCCGGGGTTCAGGTACTGGCCAGGATTGACGGCGGTGATCCCCAGCTTGCCGGCGAACGGCGCGCGGATGGTTTTCTTGTCCACCACCGCTTTCTGTTGCGCGGCCAGTGCCTGCTTGGATTTCAGGTCCGCTTCGTCGCTGTCAACCTGCGCCTGCGAGATAGCTTGCGCCGACAACTGCAGCTTGTCGCGCTTGAGGGTGGTGGTGGCCAGGTCGGCGTTGGCTTGCAGCGCGCGCAGCTGGGCCACGTCGGAATCCGCATTCAGCTCGAACAGCACCTGGCCGGCCTTGACCTCGTCGCCCGACTTGAAGCGCACCGTGCGTACCAGGCCGGCGATCTCGGTGGTGACGTCGACGCCGCGCACCGGCGACAGCGTGCCGACCGAAGTGAGTTGCGGCTGCCATTCGGCGCTCTGCACCTTGATCGCGGTGACCACCTGGGCCGCCGGCTTGGGCGCGCTGGCGATCAGCTTTTTAATCTGTAAAAACTTCCCGAAGGCGAGTACGGCGATCAGCAGGATGACAGCTCCCACCATGATCAGCATGCGTTTGGTCGTCGATCGCTTGGCCATGTAACGTTCTCCTGCTTTGGATTATTGGTTTTTGCCGTATTGGGGCGCGGTCGATACCGTCGCCGCCGCGGGGGCGCCATTGGCGCGATTCCACCAGCCGCCGCCAAGAGCCTGGAACAGCGCGGCGGTGTCGGCATAGCGCGCCGCCTGCGCCTGCACCAGGCTGACGTGGGTTTGCTGATAGCTGCGCTGCGCATCCAGCAACGACAGATAACTGATGCCGCCCAACTTGTACTGTTCCTGCGCCAGATCCAGCGTTTCCTTGGCCAGCGCCTCGGCCTCGGCCTGCGACTTCAGCGCGGCCGCATCCGCCTCCAGCGCACGCAAGGTGTCGGCCACATTCTGGAACGCGGTCAGCACGGTGGAACGGTATTGCGCGGCGGCCGCGTCGTACGCCGCTTCGGCCGCGCGCCGCTTGGCGCTCAGCGCGCCGCCGTTGAAGATGGGCTGAGTCACGCCAGCCAGCAGGCTCCAGGCCGTGGTCTCCGGCTCGAACAGCTTGCCGAAGGTGGCGGCGCTGGCGCCGTAGCTGGCGGTCAGCGAGAACTGCGGATATTGGGCCGCCGTCGCCACGCCGATATTGGCGCTGGCCTGGTGCAGCTGCTCTTCGCTGGCGCGGATGTCGGGCCGCTGGCGCACCAGCGCCGACGGCAGCGACACCGGCAACTGCTGCGGCAAGGTTAGCGATTCCAGCGAAAATTCAGGCATGCCACCCTCGCCCGGCAGCTTGCCGGCCAGGACCGACAATTGATGGCGCGCTGCCGCCAGCGATTTTTCCAGCGGCGCGATGGTGGCGTTAATCTGCGCCACCTGATTGCGCTGGCTGAGCAGCGTGGTGCGCGGAATGGCGCCGTATTCAAACTGCTTCTCGATGACGTTCTGCTGTTTGGTCAGCGCGTCCAGCACCTCGCGCGTAGCGCGCAATTGCGCGCGCAGCGAGGCTTCCTGGATCGCGGTGGTGACCACGTTGGCGCTCAGCGTCAGATAGGTCGCCTCGACCTGGAAGCGCTGGTAATCGATGGCGGCCTGCGCGCCTTCCAGCGTGCGCCGCGTCGCGCCGAATACGTCCGGCGTGTAAGCGACGTTGACCGAGGCGTTGTAGACGTTATAGACCCCGGCCGCCGAGCCGGCGGTGGTCACGCTGGTCTTCTGGCGGCCGCCGCCCAACTGGCCGCTGACCGATGGATAGACCAGACTGCCGGCCTGCGCGTTATAGTTTTCCTGCGCCTGGCGCAGCGTGGCTTCAGCAGCGGCCATGCTGGGATTGTTTTCCAGCGCGCTGCGGATCAACTGATCCAGCGCCGGTGAACTGAATAGCGTCCACCATTGCGCCGGTATCTCCTGCCCCAGCGCGAACTGCTGGGATGCGCCGCCCGGTCCGGGCGCGGAAGCGGTTTGCTGTGACAACGGCGACGACGTGTAACTGTCTCCCGCTGTGGCCGGCGCGGCCGGCGTTTTAAACTCCGGCCCAAGCGCACAGCCGCCCAGACCCACGGCGACCAGCGCCGCCACTACGATCCGTTTCTTCACTCCCGTCCCCCGCACCAGTGACTGTTTTCTTGAATGGATATACATTAAATAACATATTCGCATTTTTTGACGCTCAGGTGTAGTTTTATTGCCGTGCGGCGACAAAAAAACGGGCTTTGCCATTTCTGGCAAAGCCCGTTTTCAGAATCGGAAGAACGCGGATCAGGCCGGTTGCGGCGTGGCGCCGGCACCGTAAGCGCTATTCACTTCGGTCAGCGAGAAGGCGTTAGGACCGTTGGTGGCAGCATCGGCGACATCGGCCGCATTGTCGTGCGCCATGCTGCGATAGGTCAGAGGAGCTTCGTAACGGATGCGTTCCTCTTCGCTGACCTTGCCGTCGTGGTTGGTATCGGCAGCCAGACCGCTATCCGGTGGCGGCACACCCAGCAAACCATCTTCCCCTACGCCAGGCAGCGGCTCGGGCGTAGGCAGATTGGCGTCGGTGGTGGTGGTCGCATCGGCGCTGGCACTGGCATCGCTACCAAACTTGGCCTGATAGATCTGCGTTTCAGGACGCTCGACCAGTTTTTTCAGCCCTTCGTCAAACTGCTGCAGGGCGGTTTTCAGCGTATCGTCTTCCGACACGGCCTTGACCAGCGCATTGGCCTGGTCACCGCTGTCGGTAGTGCTGCTGGTATCAGCCTGCAGGGGGCTGGTTGCGTTGAAGCCGGGCAGCGACAGATAGACGGCGAGCGAGGCGCTCAGATCCGCGTTGTTGCTGCTGTCCGTGGTGGCGTGAACGGACTTGCCCGGATCGATCGCTTTTTCAGCGACCAGAGCTGCGGACAGACTGGCACCACCAATGTTGTTAACCATAATCATAATCGACTCCTGCAAGAAGATTCCTCACCCATGCATTCTATCAGTGTTTTGGCAACAGTCACCATTTCATGCACGCATCTACTGCAAAAAAGTACGCTTTTCCCGAAAAAATCTTTCTTTACAACACTAGTCTGATTAAAAAAAGCAATGACGCGAAAACTTTAATAGTTTTACATGCAAAAGCATATCTGCCGTACAACAAATGCGTTGAAAAACTGGTCAGACCACCGTAGAATTGGTCAACCAGTTTCATCTCACCGCATCACAGATTTTTGACCAACCGCAAGCTCGGCCATCCCCTGGCCCTCCTGGCGGTGGCACGGCATACGCGAGGTGTGCCGATCGGCGCCGGCAAAGAACGGCGTTGTTGAACTCAAACTATCTGGAGACAATATGCACCTCACCCTACGCAAAGCCGCAGCCGCGGCCTCCACTGCCTATTTACTGTTTGCCGCCACATCGGCACAGGCCAGTGACTCCCTCGCCAATGCCGTCATCAGCGCCAGCTACAACGCCGACAGCGTGCTCGCGCTCAGCGACAACTACAGCGGCACCACCCAGGTCAGCGGCCTGGATCCGTACAACCTCTACGTGGAATTCCTCACCGCCGACGCGCTGTTCGGTTTCGATTTCGCGGCCGATGGCCATCTGACCATCTTCAATAACAACACCGTCTCCACCGGCAGCTACATCGCCAGCTTCGACTTTGGCAGTTCGCTGGGCGCGGCCATCAAGACCTTCACTGTCAGCGACGCCGGCCTCACCACCGGCACGCCGGTGCTCACTGTCGTCAACGACCACACCATCAGCATCGACTTGAGCGGCGTCGAATGGAATGGTGAATTCAGCACACTTGAAACCAATATCGTGGTGCAGTCGGTGCCCGAACCGGAAACCGTCTGGATGCTGATGGCCGGCCTGCTCGGCATCGGAGTTCGCGCGCGCCGCCGATCCCGCTAACGCCAACCTCACAATTCAAGGAGCACAAGATGAAACTCTTCCGTTTCAGGGCAGCGCTACGGCTGTCCCTTTTGCTGGCGATGACGGCGATGGCAGCGCTGACGCAGGCCGCCACCACCGATCCGGCCTTGCAGGTGGCGCCGGCCGATGGTTTCGGCGCCGGCACAGTTGGCGGTTCGACCGCCATCAGTTCGCAGATCTACACTGTCGCCACTCGTCCGCAATTGCTGGCGGCAATCCAGCGCGGCGGCACCACGCCAAAGATCATCAAGCTGGTTGGCACCATCGACATGACCGAGGGCGTGCCCTACGTGAATACCGGCGACCAGGCGATACGCGGATTGATACGGCTGCCGTCCAACACCACGCTGATCGGCGCCGATGCTAACGCTGGCATCATCAACGGCCATATCGTGTTGTCCAGCGTGACACAGGTGATCGTTCGTAATCTGAAGATCGTCAATCCCTGCGACGTCGGCCCGATCTGGGACCCGACCGACGGCTCGCTCGGCAACTGGAACTCTGCGTATGACGGCATCGGCGTCTCCGGCTCGGACCATATCTGGGTCGACCATGTGACCTTCACCGACGGCGCCATGACCGACGACCTGCTGCCGATCGAGAATGGCCAGATCAAGCAATGTCACGACGGCGCGCTGGATATCACCAACGCTTCCGACTACGTGACGGTGTCGTACAACGTATTCGGCCAGCACCGCAAGAATAACCTGATCGGCTCCAGCGACACCGCCACCGCCGACAGCGGCAAACTGCACATCACCTTCAGCAACAACGTGTTCCGCGATGTGGTCAGCCGCGCGCCGCGTGTGCGCTTCGGCCAGGTCCACCTGTTCAACAACTACTACGTTGGCAGCACCACCCATCCGGCCTATCCGTATGAGTACAGCGTGGGCGTGGGCCAACAGGCGCAGATCCTGTCCAACAACAACGTGTTCGAGATCAGTGGCGTGTCGCGTTGCGACCAGGTGGTTGAGCCGATCGGCGGCACCGTGCCGGGCGCCTTCAAGGACAGCGGCTCGGTGCTGAATGGCGCCGCGCTAACCGGCTGTTCGACCCCGAGCAGCGTGGCCTATACCGTGCCCTATGCGTACACCGCGCGGCCGATTGCGCTGGTCAAGGCCAACGCCATCGCGCAGGCCGGCGTCGGCAAGCTGACCTCCACCATCAGCGGCAGCGGCAATGTGACCCCGGACGCCACCGTCACCCTCACCTGCCCCGCCTCCGGCCTGTACTTCTGCGACGATTTCCAGAACAGCAGCCTGGCCAACTGGAACCTGCTGCCGGTGTCCGGCCCTAACGGCAGCTTCAGCGCCAAAGCAGAAAGCGTGGGCTCGTCCAACATCGTCATGCAATACACCGCCGCCACCACTGGCGGTGTGCTGGCCACGCTGACGCCGGCCGCCATGGCCAACGTACCTTCGGGCGACTACTACGTCGAGGCGCGCATCAAGCCGATGACCAACAGCACCACCAGCAACAAGCTGCTGTATCTGCTCACGCGCTACAAGGATGCGTCCAACTGGTATGGCGGCGGCCTGAATGTGCAAAGCGCCACCACCAGCACGCAAGTCGAAATCGCGCGCATGCTGGCCGGTACGCTGACCCGGCCCAAGCAGGTGAAGAAGGCGATCCAGATGGATGCCAACTTCTACACCGTGCGCTTTGAAATGATCGGCAGCACGCTGACCGTCTACCTCGACGGCGAGGCGCTGGGTTCCGTCACCGATGCTTCGTTTGCGGAGCGCGGCCTGGTGGGGCTGTACACCGCCAACAAGTCGTTCCAGATCGATGATGTGCGCATTGGCGATCCGTCGCTGAAGCCTTCGCAGCTGACGCTGAGTCCCTCCTCGTCGACCTGGTCGGCGGAGGTGGGCGATACGCCGCTTGCGGTCTCTGTCACGGCGGTGAAACCGGACGGCTCCCAGGACAGCTACAGCGCTTCATCCAGCAGCCCGGCGGTGGCGGCGGTGTCCATCAATGGCACGGTCCTGAGCGTAACGCCGGTTGGCGCGGGTACCGCCACCATCACCGTCACCAGCGCTTCCGATCCGACGCTGTCGCGCACCATTGCCGTCACCATCAGCCCGCAATTCGTGCAGCCGACGCAGACCTACGCGCTAACCGGTTCCGCGCTGCCGGCCGCGCACGCGGACTTGGTCAATATCGACGCTTCGCTCAAGCTGACCTTTGACAGCGCGCCGACGCTGGGCAGCGGCGGCACCATCCGCATCTTCCGCAAAGTCGACAACACGCAGGTGGACGTGATCCGCCTGACCGGCGAGACCGATATTCTCGGCTACGCCGGCCAGAGCTATGTACGCAAGGTGAACACCACGCCGATCACCATCAACGGCAATACCATCACCATCAAGCCGCATGCCAACAAGCTGGATTACGGCACCGAGTACTACGTGGCGATCGCCAACGGCGTGTTCACCGGCGCTTCGCTGGGCGGCGTGCCGTTCGTCGGCATCGGCCAAGCCGGCGACTGGTCGTTCACCACGCGCGCATCGGCACCGGTGGCCGGCACCAGTCTGACCGTGGGCGACGCCAGCGACACCGACTTCGCCACCGTGCAGGGCGCGCTGAACTTCGTCATGCACACGCTGGGCGCGTCCGATCCGGTCACCATCCAGGTACGCAATGGTGTCTACAACGAGCTGCTCTACCTGCGCGGCAAGGACAACGTCACGCTGGTGGGTGAAAGCCGCGATGGCGCCATCATCCAGTACACCAACTACGACACGCTGAACACCGGCTCCGGCGCCAGCCAGACCAGCACCGACGCCGCAGCCGCCGGCGGCCGCGCGGTGATGCTGGTGGAATCGTCCGACCTGCTGGTGCTGGATACGCTGACGCTGAAGAACACCACGCTGCGCTCTTCGGCCATCTCGGCGCAGGCTGAAACCATCTACTACAACAACGACAACGGCCGCCTGATCGCCAAGAACGCCAACTTCTACAGCGAACAGGATACGCTCAACCTCAAGGGCTATTCGTGGTTCTGGCACACGCTGGTGGCGGGCAATGTGGACTTCATCTGGGGCAGCAGCAAGGCCGCGCTGTTTGAAGAAAGCGAGATCCGTTCGGTGGGCGATACCAGCAACGCCTCCAGCGGCGGCTACATCCTGCAGGCGCGCGTGGCCAACGCCACCGACAAGGGCTACGTGTTCCTGAACTCCAGCCTGACGCACGGCGCCGGTCCTGGCCCGCTGCACGGCGACGTGCCGACTGGCGCCACCTATCTGGCGCGCAGCGCAGGCAGCACCTCGTACTGGGATAACATCGCCTTCATCAATACCAAAATGGATAGCCATGTCGCCACCGTGGGCTGGGCCAGCGCGGGCGTCAACAGCCAGCCGGCGCCGAATCCGGCGCTGGCCACGGCGGCCAGCGGCTGGCGCGAATACGGCAGCACCACGCTGAGCGGCGACGCCATCAACCTGGCGGCGCGCGTCGGCGGCTTCCAGTTGAGCGCCAGCGACGTGCAGGCCGGCTTTGCCGACCGCGCCACCGTGTTTGCCGCATATGGCGGTGGCGCCGGCTGGAATCCACAGCCGTAAAGGGTCGCCGGACTGTCATCCTCCGGTCATACGAATGGGGTAGCATGCCGCACGCCCGTGGTACGCTATGCCACCCCATTCAACCAACGACGACCTATGAAGAAAAGACAGTTCTTGCGCACCCTCGTGGCCACGGCTTCCTGCCTGGCCCTGCAAACCGTTAACGCTGCGGCGCCTGCCACGCCTACCCTCGCCTCCACCCTGCCCAAGCTCGTCGTCGTGCTGGTGGTGGATGGCCTGCCGAACGAGCAGGTGCAGCGCTACCGCGACCAGTTCGGCCAGGGCGGCTTGCGCCGCATGCTGGACCAGGGCGCGTACTTCAGCAATGCGCACCAGGCGCATGGCGTGACCGTGACCGCGGTTGGCCACGCCGCCATCCTGACCGGCGCCTATCCTTATGTGCACGGCATCATCGGCAATAACTGGATCGATCCGATCACCAAGAAATCGGTCTACTGCAGCGAAGACACCAACTACACCTACATCGGCGAAGAGACCAAGCCTAGTGACGGCACCTCGCCGGCCAAGCTGAAAGTCGACACGCTGGGCGATGAACTGCGTTACGCCACCGGCAGCAAGAGCAAGGTGATTACCGTCTCCGGCAAGGATCGCGGCGCGATCATGTTGGCGGGTAAAACCGGCACCGCCTATATGTATATGGACAAAACCGGCGACTTCGCCAGCAGCACTTACTACATGAAGCAGCACCCGGAATGGGTCACCAAATATCTGGCCAACAAACCTCAGGACCGCTACTACGGCAAAACCTGGGCTCCGCTGCTGCCGCCAGCCGCCTACGACGGCGATGCCGACGAAGATCTGAGCCCGGCCAAAGCCGGCAGCCATAACCGCCTGCCCTACACCTACTACAGCGAAAGCGGCGAGATCGACGCCGGCTACTACGCCAGCCTGCGCGTCGGCCCGTATCTGGATCAGCTGACGCTGGACTTCGCGCGCGCCGCCGTGGAAGGCGAAAACCTGGGCCGCAATCCAGCCGGCGTGCCGGACATCCTGGGTGTCAGCCTGTCGGCGCATGACTACATCAACCATGCGTTTGGCCCGGAAAGCAAACTGTCGCACGACCACCTGCAACGCCTGGACCGCATGTTCGCCGACTTCTTCAACTATCTGGACAAGCGCGTCGGCATGGACAACGTGCTGGTGGTGCTGACCGCCGATCACGGCTTCCCCAACACGCCGGAATTCGCCAAGACCCAGAAGCTGGACGCCGCCCGCCTGGATGGCGACAAACTGATGGACGCGCTGAACCAGCATCTGGAGCAGAAGTTCGGCATCGGCAAACTGGTACAAACCTGGTCGCTGCCTAATATCCATCTGAACTACGGCCTGGTCGAGCAGAACAAGCTGAAACGCGAAGAAGTGGAAACCGCCGCCGCGCGCTTCCTGCTGGCGCAGAACGGCATTGCCGATGTGTTCACCCGCAGCCAGTTTGAAAGCGGCGCGGTGCAAGGCACGCACATCGCCACGCTGATGCGCCGCGCCTGGAATCGCGACAACTCGGGCGATCTGGTGGCCATCACCAAACCGTTCTGGTACTTCGGCAGCGGCACCAGCGGCACCTCGCACGGTTCGCCGTACGCCTACGACACCAACGTGCCGCTGCTGATCATGGGCAAACGCTGGGTCAAGCCAGGCTACTACGGCCAGTACGCCGAAGTGGTCGACATCGCGCCGACGCTGGCCAACCTGCTGCACGTGCGTCCGCCAGCCGGTGCCGAAGGCCGCGTGCTGACCGAAACGCTGCGTTAATCGTCAGGACAAGCTGCTCAGGTACTGATTCAGATACTCGAAGTTGAGCGGCTTGGAGAAGTGCTGATTGAAGCCGGCGGCAACGGCCTTTTTGGCCGAATCGCCGTCGGCGGAGCCGGTCAGCGCGATGATCGGCACTTCCTGCGCGCCGGGCATGCGGCGGATCGCGCGCACCGCGCCATAGCCATCCATCCACGGCATGCCGAGGTCCATGATGATCGCCTTCGGCAGCGCGTCGCGCACCCAGTCGCAGGCTTCATAACCATTATGCGCCGCCGCCGTCTCGTAGCCGTGACACTGCAGCAGCGCCGACAGCGACTCCACCATCTCCACATTATCATCCACCACCAGAACCTGTTTAGCGCTTGCCATGATGAGCCTCTTGTTGTTATCAACGGATGAGTCATCGTAACAAGCGCCATGCGCATCGTATGTTCGCTATCGAACGGTGTTGTGATAGAGTTATCCGCACTCAGACTGGAGGGCGACATGAAACGCGTGACCGGGGTTGGCGGTATTTTCTTTTATGCGAAAGATCCTGCGGCACTGCGGGAATGGTATCGGCGGCATCTGGGCATCGATGTGCAGCCCTGGGGTGGCGCGGCTTTCGATTGGGCTGACGACGAGGGTAAACCGGTCGGCGGCACTACCGCGTGGTGCATCAGCGCGGCGGACAGTGGCCACTTTGCGCCTGGGGGCGCTTCCTTCATGGTCAACTATCGCGTGGACGACCTGGCGGCGCTGCTGCAAGCGCTGCGCGACGAGGGCTGCAACGTGCTCGATAACGCCGACGATTCCGAGTACGGTAAATTCGGCTGGGTCATCGACCCGGAAGGCAACAAGGTCGAGCTGTGGGAGCCGCCACCGCAATAAACCCGTTCAACGCGGGCTGACGGCGAGCATTTGCGCCAGCGCGGCACTGCCGGCGGACAAAGCCGGTCCTGGTCTGCCATCCCAGCAGCAGTCGCGCTACCTGCTGGTTTTCACGAAAATGCTGGAGTAGCGAAAGCAGAACGTCGGCGCCGCTCGCACCATCCACCAGGCCGGCCAGCACGCCGAATGGCCTGCTGATACTGGCGCGCAGCAGCTCTTCCTTGGTCCGATAATGCTCATAAAACGTCGAGCGGCCGATATTCGCCTGTTCCGCCACCGCGCCTACGGTCAGCGCCTCATAGCCCTGATCGAGTAGCAGTTCGCGAAAAGCGCCTTGCAGCGCAGCTTTGGTTCGCTTTTGCCTTCTGTCTTCCACCACCGCCATTCGTCGACCTTTCCGGACATTTTTCAGCCATTGTCTGCTAACGGCCAGACCGCCGCATACGGCCGCCAACCGCCACCCAGCTACTGATATTAATGTCACTCCCAAGACCATGTAAAGGAGTGATATGCAAGTCCCCAACCATCAACACATCGCCGCATACACGATCGCCGCCACGGCGCTGATCGTGCTGGTGGCACTGTTTCACCACCCGGTCGCCGGCACGCAGGGCGATGCTGCGCTGCTGCCGGCACAGATCGCGCAACTGGCGCACAAGGATCGCCTGGTACACGGTGTTCTGATCGTCATGCTGGCCATGCTCACCCGCGCGTTGCGATCATTGCAGCCGGCAAGCGCCACAGGCCTCGCCGCACACGCACTCGGATCAGTGCTGCTAGGCGTCGCCATGCTATTCGATGGTTTTATCGTGCCAAATGTGGCGGGCATTCCGGACAGCCTGCCCATGCTGCAAGCAATGGGGTTGGCGATACAGGTATTCAGCAAAGCCGGCTTGCTGGCGCATTGTGCGGCGATGCTTGGCTGGGCCTACGCGTCCCGCCGCAGCGCGGCGTGGTTCGCCTGCGTCGGCATGCTGGCGTCATCCCTGCCAGCAGCAGCGCTATTGTTCAGCGACCTGCGGCTGACACCTCACAGCCTGATGGCGATCTTCACCATTCAGGCGGTGTGGTATCTCTCAGCCGCATGGTTACTCTTGCGGCGCTAGCCCCGCGCGGCGGCTTCAATCTGAGCGACGTCGATCTTCCGCATCGTCATCATGGCCTGGAAGGCGCGCTGGGCGACGGCGCCGCCTTGCGCCATGGCGTCGGTCAGCACCCGTGGCGTGATCTGCCACGACAATCCCCACTTGTCCTTGCACCAGCCGCAGGCGCTTTCGGCGCCGCCGTTGCCGACGATGGCGTTCCAGTAGCGGTCCGTCTCGGCCTGGTCGTCGGTGGCGATCTGGAACGAAAACGCCTCGCTTTGCTTGAAGGTGGGACCACCGTTCAGCCCCAGACACGGCACGCCGCACACCGTGAACTCGACGGTCAGCACCTGCCCCGCCGTCCCGCCGGGGAAATCGCCGGGCGCTTTGTGCACCGCGGTGACCGCGCTATCCGGGAACACGCCGGCATAAAAATTCGCCGCCTCTTCCGCGTCTTTGTCGTACCAAAGACAAATCGTATTTTTGTTGGCCATCACTCGTCTCCTCCATTTCAGGAACAGGTATATTAGCGCACACACTAACACGACGCAGTGGCAAGGAATTCAATTGAGTTTTCTAAAAAAACAACTCCTCAGCGATGAAGAGCGCGCCGTCTATAGAATACGAAGGCTGACGCTACGTTTTGCGCCGCAATTGGAGAGCCAGTTCAAGAAGTACTATGAGGTCATCCTGCTGCCGCGCATCCGCTGGGCATTCGGCGTGGCGATCATGGTCATGCTGGCCTACGCCGTGCTGGATCATTTCATGATCCCGGACCTGATTCGCCGCGAAGTGCTGCTGCTGCGCCTGGCCATCATCCTCGCGCTGGCACTCGGCCTTGCGGTGTCCTTCATCCGTGCCGCGCGCCCGTACATGCAAACGATAGCCACCCTCGTCGCGGCACTCAACGGCCTGTGCGTGATCGGCATACTGTTCGTCGGCAGTATCAACAACACGCCGCTTTCCTACGAGGGCATCATCCTGACCGTGTTCTATTTCTACTGCACCGGCGCCTTGAGAATGTATATGGCGGCGGCATGTGGCTGGTTCGTCTGCATCTGCTATCCGCTGGCGGAGATGGTGGCCGGCATGCCTCCCAAGGTGCTGTTGATGCGGACGATTTTCCTGGCCACCGCCAACGTCATTGGCACCGCCGGCGCCTACTTCATGGAATATGCGGCGCGCCAAAGCTACGCGCTAAGCCATCAGTTGCATGAAATGGCCAGCCGCGACTTCCTGACCAATCTGTTGAACCGCCGTGCCTTCAGCGACAAGGTCGAGATCCTGTGGCGACAGTCCTGCCGCAGCCAGCAAATGCTGGCCATCGCGATGATCGATGTGGATTTCTTCAAGCGCTATAACGACAGCTACGGCCATGTCGCTGGCGATGAAGTACTGAAAAGCGTCGCCAGCGTGATCCGCCAGCACACGCGCCGCCCGATGGACCTGGCGGCGCGCTACGGCGGCGAGGAATTCATCGGCGTCTGGCATGACCTGGCGCCGGAAGCGGCAGCCCGGATCATAGAAGAGATCCATGCCGGCATCCAGGCGCTGGCGATACCGCATGCGCAATCGGAAGCGGCCGGCATCGTGAGCCTGAGCGTGGGCATGGTCACGCTGATGCCGCATCAGGGCCAGAAGTTCGAGAACGTCCTCCAACTGGCCGATGCGGCACTCTATCAGGCCAAGGACAATGGCCGGAATGGCTCGGTAATCCGAGCCATGTAAGCCTTTAGCCGACCATCAGCTTGACCGACTTCAGATCCACGCTGTTCGGCCCAGCGTGTATGGTGAAGCTGCCCGGTTCCACCACCCGCTGCATCTCGGTGTTGTAGAACCACAGGTCGGACGGCTTGATGTCAAAGCTCAGCGTACGCTTCTCGCCCGGCTGCAGCGTGACGCGCTTGAACGCTTTCAGTTCCAGTACCGGCCGCGTGACCGAGCTGACATCGTCGCGAATGTAAATCTGCACCACCTCATCGCCAGCGCGCTTGCCGGTGTTGGTCACGTCCACCTCCACTCGCGTCGACTCGCCCACCGCGATATTCGCCTTGGCCAGGCGCGGTTCGGAAATCGCAAACGTGGTGTAGCTCAAGCCAAAGCCGAACGGATACAACGGCTTGGTCGAACCATCGATATAACCACGGCGGGCCGATGGCTTGTGGTTGTAGAAGATCGGCAGTTGGCCAACGCTGCGCGCAACCGACACCGGCAGTTTGCCGCCTGGATTGGCGCGGCCGAACAGCAGATCCGCCGCCGCATAGCCGGTCTCCTGCCCCATGTACCAGCCCTCGATGATCGCGTCGGCCTTCTCGGCCAGCAGGTTGATCGACAGCGGACGGCCGTTCAGCAGGAACACCACAGTCGGTTTGCCCAGCGCGAAAATGGCGCGCGCCAGATCGTTCTGCTGGCCCATCAGGTCCAGCGACTCGCGATCGCCCAGGTGATTGTCAGCCCACGCCTCGCGGCTGGTTTGCTCGTTATCGCCCAGCACCAGGACGATGGTATCGGCCGACTTGGCGGCTTCCACCGCCGCCGCGATCAACTTCGCATTCACTTCCGGCGACGTGAACTTGATCTCGTCCGCGCCCCAGATGCGCTGCTCGGTGATACGCACGCCTTCCGAATACGCCAGCGAGAAGCCCTGTGCCTTGGCCTCCGCCTGCAAGCCATCGTAAATGGACACCACATGACGCGGAATGTCCGAGTAACCACCGATCGGCGTGTCCTTGGCGTGGGTGCCGATCAGCAGCAGCTTGCCGACCTTCTTGCCATCCAGCGGCAGCACACCCTTGTCATTCTTCAGCAGCACCGGCGTGCGGGTCGCGGCCAGGCGGGCCAGCGCCACCGCGTCCTGCGTAGCGGTCAGGCTGTCGGCCACCTTGGCGTCGACGTAAGGCTGCTCGAACAGGCCGGATTGAAATTTCATGGTCAGGATGCGACGCACCACGACGTTGATTTCTTCCTCCGAAACGCGCTTTTCGTTCACCAGCGCGCCCAACTCCTTGTAGGCCAGGCCGTCCGGCGTTTCGACATCCACGCCGGCCTTGATGGCGCGCAGTGCGGCCTCTTTAGGTGTGGCCACCAGCTTGTGGCGCGTAATCAGCTCATTGATGCCGAAGTAGTCGGACACGGTGATGCCCTTGAAGCCCCACTCCTCGCGCAGCACCTTATGCAGCAGCCAGTGATTGGCGTGCGACGGCACGCCGCCGATCTCGTTATACGACGGCATGACGCAGCCGACGTTGGCTTCCTTGATCGCCTTTTCGAACGGCGGGAAGAACTCTTCACGCAAGGTGCGCTCGCTGACTTCCGCCGGGCCGATATTGGTGCCGCTCTCCGGCTGGCCGTGACCGGTCATGTGCTTCAGCGTGACGAACACCTTGTCCTTGGCCAGCTTGGGATCCGAACCTGCAAAGCCGAGAATCGCCGCCTTGCCGATCTCGCCGCAGACGTATGGATCTTCACCATAGGTTTCCTCGATGCGGCCCCAGCGCGGCTCACGCGCCACGTCCACCACCGGCGCCAACGCCAGATTGGCACCACGCACACGCATCTCGCGCGCCGCCACGCTGAAAATCTTCGTGGTCAGATCGGTATCGAAGGACGAAGCGATGCCGATCGCCTGCGGGAAGCTGGTCGCATCGCGCGCCACGTAACCGTGCAGCGCCTCTTCGTGCATAAACAGCGGAATGCCCAAACGGGTTTGCTCCACCGCCCACTTCTGCACCGCGTTGGTATAGACAGCGGTCTCCAGCGCATTGCGGTTGGAGACGCCGCCGGTATCGCCGGCGCCGGCGGCCTGGCCCAGTTGGCGGTCCGAAGGACGGGCGATCATGCCCAAACCATGCGGATACGCCTTCTGCGCCTTGGCCGCCGAGAACTCGCCCTTGGCGTCCTGGATTTCGGTCTTGGCCTGCCAGGTGCACTGCATCTGTGCGATCTTCTCTTCCAGCGTCATGCGGCCGAGCAGATCGTCCACCCGCTTTTCCACCGGCAGCGCGGCATCCTTGTACGGCGCCGACGCGGCGGCCAGCGCCACCGACGGCAAGGCCGAGAGCCCGGCCAGGCCGGTCATGGAAGTGAGGAACTGCCTACGGTTGTTAGTCATGCGTTGTCTCCTGTATTTTTATGAGAGTGTTACTTACCGCTTACCTGCGCGGGTGCTGACATCCACCCAGACCGCCAGCGTCAGAATCGCGCCTTTGACGATCATCTGCCAATACGTATCCACGTCCAGCATCGACATGCCGTTGTCCAGCGACGCCATTACCAGCGCGCCGATCAACGCGCCGTGCACGGTGCCGGAGCCGCCGCGCATCGAGGTGCCGCCGATGAAGCAGGCCGCAATCGCATCCAGCTCGCCCGAGGTGCCGGCCGATGGTGAACCCGCCGCCAGACGCGCCGTGTTCACCAGCCCCGCCAGCGCGCACATCAAACCCATGATCCCGAAAATCCACAGCTTGATCGACTTGACGTTGATGCCGGACAGCCGGGTCGCCTCCATGTTCGAGCCCACCGAGTACACGCGGCGGCCAAACACGGTCTGCGTGGTGACGTAGCTGAAGATGCCCAGCAGCGCCAGAAGCAGCAGCACCGGCAGCGGAATGCCCTCATACGAATTGAAGGTCACCACAAAGCCCGCCAGCACAGCGCCGAGGATCGCCAGCTTCAGCGCGTCGCGCCACACCGGCGCCACGTCCAGCGCGTGGGTGGCACGGCTGCGGCGCTGCTGGAAGATCAGGTAGACCGCCACCACAAACAGCACCACACCCAGTGCGATGCCCAGCGTCGGTGACAGATACGCCTGGCCGATGTAGACCATATCGTCCGACACCGGCGCGATGGTGGTACCGCCGGTCACGCCCAGCACGATGCCGCGATAGGCCAGCATGCCGCCCAGGCCAACGATGAACGACGGGATGCCCAGATAGGCGGTCAGGAAGCCGTTGAACAGGCCAATCACCAGGCCGACCACCAGCACAATGGCCAGCGTGGCCGACAGCGGCAGGTGATGCGTCACATCCAGCACCGCCGCGATACCGCCCAACAGGCCAAGCAGCGAGCCAACCGACAGATCGATCTCGCCGGCGATAATCACCAGCGACATGCCGCAGGCGACGATGCCGGTGATCGCCATCTGGCGCATCAGATTGGACAAGTTACGCGGCGTGACGAAGCCGCCCTCGGTGTGATAGCTGAAGAAGCCCCAGATGATGGCCACCGCGATCAGCAGCGCCAGCATCTTGTACTGCGTGAACAGTTGTTTGATGTTGTTACTCTTCATAAGTCATCCTAAATTCAATGCGCCTGATCCAGCGCCGCCGCCAGCACGGTTTCCTGGCTGAGGTTATGGTTGACGAAATCGCCGCGCAGCTTGCCCTCGCCGATCACCAGCACACGGTCCGAAATGCCCAGTACTTCCGCCAGCTCGGACGACACCATGATGATGGACATGCCCTGCTTGGCCAGATCGAACATCAGCTGATAGATTTCGAATTTGGCGCCAACGTCAACGCCGCGCGTCGGTTCGTCGAGGATCAGGATCTTCGGTTTCGTCAGCAGCATCTTGGACAGCACCGCCTTCTGCTGGTTGCCGCCCGACAGACCGGTAATCGGCAGGAAGGGGCTGGACGTTTTCAGCTTGACCGCCTTGATCTCCTGACGAATGGTCGCCAGCTCGGCGTCCTGGTCGACGCGGGTAGCGCGCACAAAATCGTTCAGCACCGACAACGTCATGTTGTGACCAACGCCGAGATCCGGCACGATGCCGTGATGCTTACGGTCTTCCGGCACCATCGCCAGACCATTGCGGATGGCCTTCAGCGGCGTGCTGGTATCCAGCTTCTGGCCGTTGAGATAGACCTCGGCCTCGCTGGCGCCCGGATAAGCGCCAAAGATGGCCGATACCAGCTCGGTGCGCCCCGCTCCCACCAACCCCGCGATGCCGAGGATCTCGCCCTGGCGCAGCTGGAAAGAGATATTGTCGACGCGCTTGCGCTCCGGATTATCGGCGTCGTAGCAGGTGACGTTACGGGCTTCGAACACCACCTGGCCCGGCGTGTGCTCGCGCTGCGGATACAGCTGCGTCATCTCGCGGCCCACCATCTGCGCGATGATGCGGTCGATATTCATCTCCGACATCGGCGTGGTGGCGATATGCTGGCCGTCGCGAATGGTGACGATGGTGTCGCAAATCGCCGCCACCTCGTCCAGCTTGTGCGAGATGTAGACGCAGGTGACGCCCTTGGCTTTCAGTGAATGGATAATATCCAGCAGCACCTTGATCTCGTTCGCCGTCAGTGACGACGAAGGCTCGTCCAGAATCAGCAGGCGCGCGTTCTTGTTCAGCGCCTTGGCGATCTCGATCAACTGCTGGTGGCCGCCACCGTACTGCTTCACCGGCAGCACCACGTTGACGTCATTGATATTCAGCTCGCGCAGCAGCTGCTCGGCGCGACGATTCATGGCCGCGTAATCCATGCGGCCGCCCGGCAGCGTGATCTCGTTGCCGAGGAAGATATTCTCCGCCACCGACAACTCAGGCACCAGCATCAACTCCTGGTGAATGATGACGATGCCGGCCGCCTCGGTTTCGCGGATCGACTGCGCCTGCAGCGGCTTGCCATCCCACACAATCTCACCGTCCCAGGTGCCATGCGGGTAGACGGCGGACAGCACTTTCATCAAGGTCGATTTGCCGGCGCCGTTCTCGCCACACAGACCGGCGCACTCGCCGGCCTTGAGCTTGATGTCGATGCCGTTCAGGGCACGCACACCGCCAAAATCCTTGACGATGTTGCGCATTTCCAGAAGATATTCGGACATGCGCTTTCCTTAATTGGCCGTCAGCTGGGCCTTGGTGTAGAAGCCGTCGGTGGCCAGAATATCGACATTCGACTTGGTCAGCGCGATCGGCGCCAGCAGCAGCGTGCTGACATTCTTCATGCCGTTGTTGTAGCTGGCGTTATACTGCGGCGCCTCATTGCGCACCAGCTTGACCGACAGCCGTGCCGCTTCGGTGGCGATCACCTTCAGCGGCTTGTAAACCGTCATCGCCTGGGTGCCAGCGATCACGCGCTTGACGGCGGCCAGGTCGGCGTCCTGCCCCGACACCGGCACTTTGCCAGCCAGCTTTTGCGCAGCCAGCGCCTGAATCGCACCGCCGGCGGTGGCATCGTTGGAAGCGACCACCGCATCGATCTTGTTGCCATTGGCGGTTAGCGCGTTTTCGACGATGGACAGAGCTTCCGACGCGCTCCAGTCCTTGGTCCACTGCTTGCCGACGACCTTGATATCACCCTTGTCGATCAGCGGTTGCAGCACTTTCAACTGACCTTCGCGCAGGATCTTGGCGTTGTTGTCGGTCGGCGCGCCGCCGAGCAGGTAGTAATTACCCTTCGGTTTCAGGCCCACCAGCGTACTGGCTTGCAGCTCACCGACCTTGGCGTTATCGAAGGAGATGTAGGCATCGATATCGGCGTTGAGGATCAAGCGGTCATAGGACACTACCTTGATCTTGGCCTTCTTCGCCTCGCGCACCGCGTTATTCAGCACCGTGGCGTTGTAGGGAACGATGACCAGTACATCCACGCCGCGCGAAATCAGATTCTCGATCTGCGAAATCTGGCGCTGCTCGCTGGCGTCGGCCGATTGCACGTAGACCTTGGCGCCCAGCTTCTCCGCCTCGGCGGTGAAGTAATCGCGATCGCGCGCCCAGCGTTCCAGGCGCAAGTCATCGATCGAAAAGCCGATCTTGGGATTCTTCGCATCGGCCATCGCCGCGCCGCCGCTGAGTGCCAACATGGTGCCGATAATAGCGCTGACTACAGTCTTCTTCATGATTTTGTCTCCGTATGTTAGATTCTTCTCCGCCGTCATTCCGGCGCACGCCGGAATCCATGCTGAGTGTGCGTCGTACCGCACGTTCTATGGATTCCGGCCTTCGCCGGAATGACGGGTCTAGTGGTTGTGGCGCGCCAGGGTGTGGCCTACTCCTTTGTATTCAAGCGCGAGTTCCATGCAGGCGCCGGTTTCCATCTGGCCGGTGGTGGAGCGGTAGATCTGCTGCCACGGCGTCTGGCTGGCCGGTACCGGCGGGATGCCTTCGGCTTTGCGCTTGGCCAGTTCTTCGTCGCTGATCAGCATATTGCAGCTGCCTTCGTTCAGGTCCACACGCACGGTGTCGCCGGTGCGGATGTAGGCCAGGCCGCCACCCACCGCGCTTTCCGGCGAGGCGTTCAGGATCGATGGGCTGTCCGAGGTGCCGGACTGGCGACCATCACCCAGCGTCGGCAGCCAGTTGACGCCACGTTTGATCAGCGCATCCGGCGGTTGCATGTTGACGACTTCCGCCGATCCTGGCCAGCCGATAGGACCGGCGCCACGAATCACCAGCATGCAGTTCTCGTCGATGTTCAATGCCGGATCGTTGATGCGATCGTGGTAATCGCCTGAGCCATCAAACACGATGGCACGCGATTCGAAGGTGTTTTCCTTGCCCGGCGTGCTCAGATAACGCTGGCGGAATTCCGGCGAGATCACGCTGGTCTTCATGATCGCGAAGTCAAACAGATTGCCCTTCAAGACGAAGAAGCCCGCATCCTCTTTCAACGGCGCGTCGAACGGGTAGATCACTTCGCGGTCGTTGGTCTCGCGGCCCTGCAGATTGTCGGCCATGGTCTTGCCGGTGACGGTGAGACGGTTGGAGCGCAGCTTGCCCTTCTGCTCCAGCTCCCACATCACGGCCGGCACGCCGCCGGCGCGGTGGAAGCGCTCACCGAGGAATTTACCGGACGGCTGCATGTTCAGCAGCAGCGGCACCTTGTGGCCATACTCCATCCAGTCGGACGAGCGCAGATCGACGCCGGCGTGACGCGCCATGGCGACGATGTGCTGCTGGGCGTTGGTGGAGCCGCCTATCGCGGCGTTGACCACAATCGCGTCCAGGAAGGCTTCGCGGTTCAGGATCTGCGATGGACGGATGTCCTGCTTCGCCATTTCGACGATGCGCTTGCCGGTTTCGTAAGCCATCTGGCCACGCTCGCGATATGGCGCCGGAATCGCCGAGCAGCCGGTCAGCGACATGCCCAGCGCTTCGGCAATCGCGTTCATGGTCGACGCGGTACCCATGGTGTTGCAGTGGCCCGCAGATGGCGCCGAGGCGGCGGCGATTTCCAGGAACTTTTCGTTGTCGATTTTGCCGGCGGCCAGTTGCTTGCGGCCTTTCCAGATCGCCGATCCGGAGCCGACCAGCTCACCATCCAGCCAACCGTCCAGCATCGGACCGCCGGACAGCACGATGGCCGGGATGTCGACCGTGGCCGCAGCCATCAGCTGCGACGGCGTGGTCTTGTCGCAGCCGGTGGTCAGCACCACCGCGTCGATAGGATAGCCGTGCAGGATTTCGACCAGGCCCATATACGCCAGATTACGGTCGATGGCGGCGGTGGGACGGCGGCAGTTTTCAAAAATCGGATGCAGCGGGAATTCCATCGCAATGCCGCCCGCGTCGCGGATGCCGTCGCGCACGCGCTTGGCCAGCTCCAGGTGTATGCGGTTGCACGGGCTGATATCGCTGCCCGACTGCGCGATGCCGATGATCGGGCGGCCGGAACGCAGCTCTTCCGGCGTAATGCCGTAGTTCATAAAGCGCTCAAGATAGAGCGCGGTCATATCGATGTGGTCTGGATTATCGAACCAGTCCTGCGAACGGTAGCGACGCGATTGGGTGCTCATAGAGATGCCTATTCTGGTAAGTACAGGTGTTGCAGTTGTCCCGGCGAGGCGACGCGGAAGCTGAAGATGCCTCCCGCCAGCGGCTCCCGGCTCAATTCCTCTTCGGACAAGCCCTTGCGGGCGGTGGTCACGAACACGGTGCGCAGGTCTTCGCCGCCAAACGTCACCTTGGTGATGTTTGAGCATGGCATGTTGACGGTGTCCAGCAGTTGGCCCGAGGCGGCGTAGCGCTCGATGCGGCCGCCGGCAAACAGGCCAACCCACAGCGCGCCGTCGGCGTCGACCGCCGTGCCGTCCGGGTAGCCACTGCCTTCGATCTTGACGAACACGCGTTTGTTGGACAGGCCGCCCTGCTCATCGAGATCGAAGGCGTAGATGGTCTTTTCCAGTGTGTCGGTGTGATAGAAGGTGCGGCCGTCAGGGCTGACGCACGGGCCGTTGGTGATGATGTAGCCGCCGTCCTTGTGCAGCGGCGCCTCTTCACCGGTCTGACGATACAGAGCGCCGCTGGGTGACACTTCGGCGTTGTCCATGGAGCCAAACCACAGCGCGCCATGGCGGTCGATGTAGCCGTCGTTGAGGCGATTGCCGGGCAGTTGCGCTTCCAGCGTGTGCAGCGGCGTCAGCGCGCCGGTCTCGAACGAGAAGCGTTCGAGGCGGCCAGGCAGGCCGACCACGAAATCGCCTCCGTGCATGGGCAGTGCGAAGCCCACTTCGTCCGGCACCGTCCAGCTCTGACGGCGGCCGCCATCTTCGGCGCAGCGGTGGATGGCGCGCTGTTTGATGTCGACAAAGTACAGCGCCTTGTCCTCCGGGTGCCAGACCGGCCCTTCGGCCAGGGTTGCCCCCAGCGGCCAGATGCACTCAGGCTGATACAGGTTCATGCTCCATACCATCCGGCGTCGACGAAGTAATCGCGGCCGGAGCAGCGGCGCGCATTGTCCGAGGACAGGAACAGCGCCATCGCGGCGATGTCCTCCGGCAGTACGCGCTCGTGCAGACATTGCGCGTTGAGGATATCCTGCTCGCCTTCCGGCGTGTGCCACAGCGCCATCTGGCGCGGCGTCTGCACCGAGCCGGGGATGATGCAGTTGACGCGGATGCCATCCTTGCCCAGATCGCGCGCCAGGCCGCGAGTCAGGCCTTCAATGGCCGCCTTGGCGGTCATGTACAGCGTCAGGTCAGGCAGCGCCAGGTGCCAGGAGATCGAACCGAAGTTCAGGATCACGCCACCGCCGGCCGCCTTCATGCCCGGCGCTACCGCTTTGGCGCAGAAGAACTGGTGACGCAGATTGACCGCCAGGCTGTCGTCCCAGTACTTGGCGGTGACTTCCTGCACCTGGTGACGGTTGTCGTTTGCCGCGTTGTTAATCAGGATTTCAATCGCGCCGTGATCCTGCTCGATCTGCGAAATCACTTTGGACAGCGCATCGAGATCGGTCAGGTCGCAGTGGAAGTACACCGGCGGATGCTGCGCGCCTTTCAGGCTCTCGGCCAGTTCTTTCGACGCGTCGGCCGCGATATCGATGTAGAACACCTGCGCGCCCTGCTTGACGAAAGCATCGACGATGCCAGCACCAATGCCGGTGCCTCCACCGGTGATCAGTACTCGCTTGCCGGCGAGGTCCGGATAGGTCGCGTGGACCATGGGTTGCGCCATCTTATTCTCCTCCTGGGATTATAGTTTTTAGTTAAGCAGGCCGCGTTGGGCCAGATTGCTGTACAAGGCGCGTACGCCGAAAGTCCATGGAGTGACGGCGTCACTCAGATACACATGGTTGACCAGCATGCCCAGCTGCGCGGTGCTGATGCTGACGCGGTCACCCAGCTTGTGGGTGAAACCGGCGCCCGGCGCGCCACGGTCTTTAATCGGCGAGAACATGGTGCCGAGGAAGAGCATGAAGCCGTCCGGATATTGGTGATGCTTGCCGCAGGTTTGCGCTACCAGATCCAGCGGATCACGGCTGATTTCGCGCATGCGGCTTTCGCCGTCCAGGCGGAAGTCATCGTCCGCGCCCTCGATCACCAGCCGCAGTTCGGCATTGCGCACGCTGTCGATGGTGAAGCGCTCGTCGAACAGGCGGATGAAGGGACCGATCGAGCAGGAAGCGTTGTTGTCCTTGGCTTTACCCAGCAACAGCGCGCTGCGGCCTTCGATATCGCGCAAATTGACGTCGTTGCCCAGCGTGGCGCCCACGACTTGCGCGCGGCTGTTCACCGCCAGCACCACTTCCGGTTCCGGGTTGTTCCACTTCGATTCAGGATGCAGGCCGACGTCCGCGCCCAGGCCCACCGCCGACATGGGCTGCGACTTGGAGAACACTTCGGCGTAAGGGCCGATGCCCACTTCCATATACTGCGACCAGGCGCCGCGCGCAATGAACTGCTGCTTCAGCTTTTCCGCCTCCGGCGAACCTGGCTTGATGGCCGACAGATCGGCGCCGATATCCTGCAGCAGCGACGTGCGCAGCTCATCGGCCTTGGCCGGATTGCCGCCGGCCTGCTCTTCGATCACACGTTCCAGCAGGCTGACGGCAAACGTCACGCCGCAGGCTTTGATGGCTTGCACGTCGTTGGGCGACAGCAGGCGCACCGGCACGTCGTCAGCGCCGCTCAGTGCTGCCTCGATCAGCGCTTCCACGCGACCCAGCGATTCGCCTTGCGCGGCGTGGGCGAACGGCACCACGTCGTCGCGCTCCAGCAGGTCGGCCATGGTTGGCGCCTGCGCGGTAATATCGAATACTTCGCCGTTGCGCACCACCACCACGCTCGGACCATTGACGTCCTTGCGCCACACGCGGCCCACCAGCAGGGCATCGGAAAGGTCAGCGGGGAGATGCGCCAGAGCCGGCGCGTGCTTCAGAGTGTTCTTCACGATTTATCCTTGTCTCTATATGCGCCGAGCTTGCATCCGGCATTTTTGTTGCGCGTACCATTGGCTTAACCTAAAATGAATAGCGCTAACATTTTGTGAGTGTGAAGGAATTATGCGATCAAGTCAACACGCAATACGCAGCTGTTTTGGGGTCGTTCTGGCGGCCTGTCTGATAGGTGGCGCGGCGGCCGAACCGGCCACCCACTGGGTGGCGAGTTGGGGTGCGGCGCAGCAAATTCCCGACCCGCAGAACCAGCTGGCGGCCGAACACTGGCGCGATGCCAGCCTGCGCCAGATCGTGCATTTGTCAGTGGGCGGCAAGCAGTTCCGAGTCCGCATCAGCAATGTATATGGCACTGCACCATTGGTGGTCGATGGCGCCAGCGTGGCGCTGGCGCAGGCGGCCGGCGTGGCCGATGTCAAAGCCCCTACCCTGCGCCCGCTGACCTTCGACGGCCGCGCCTCGGTGCTGATTCCGGCCGGCGCCGAATACGATAGCG
Source organism: Duganella guangzhouensis (assembly GCF_009674535.1). GTDB lineage: Bacteria > Pseudomonadota > Gammaproteobacteria > Burkholderiales > Burkholderiaceae_D > Rugamonas > Rugamonas guangzhouensis. The sequence continues at coordinate 54,639 of NZ_WKJK01000005.1, read as the reverse complement.
ATGCCGTCGCCATGGAAGTGCCGGCGGCGGCCGACCTGGCGGTGTCACTCTACTTCAAGGAAGAACCGGCGCGCCAGACCAGCCATTCCGGCGCGCGCGCCAACAGCTACCTCGCCAAGGGCAACCGCGTGATGGACGCGGCATGGAGCGATGCCGGCACCATTCCGCGCTGGTTCGCGCTCAGCGCCGTAGACGTGCTGGCGCCACGCGGCGTCGGTGCGCTGGTCGCGGTAGGCGACTCCATCACCGATGGCTACGGCGTGCCTAACGATACCAACACCCGCTGGCCGGACGTACTGGCCGCGCGCCTGCGCAACGACAAACAGGCGATGGGCGTGGTGAACACCGGCATAGGCGGTGGCCGCATGCTGCGCGATGGCCTCGGCCCCAATCTGGCCTCGCGCTTCGAGCGCGATGTACTGGGACGCGCCGGCGTCACCCATGCGCTGGTGCTGATCGGCGTGAACGATCTGGGCGTCCAGCACCGCAATGGCCCGGATGCGCCAGCCGACCGTCAACAGTTGCTGGCCGACCTGAAGCTGGCGCACCGCCAGTTGATCGCGCGCGCGCACGCCAAGGGCATTTGCGTGATCGGCGCCACCGTCACGCCGTATGTCGGCAGCGATTACTATCACCCCGAAGCCGAAAACGAGGCGGACCGCCAGGCGCTGAACCAGTGGATACGCACTTCCGGTGCGTTCGATGCGGTGGCCGATTTTGACGCCACGCTGCGCGATCCCGCGCATCCGGATCGCATCAAGCCAGTCTACGATTCGGGCGACCATCTGCATCCATCACTGGGCGGCTACCGTGCTTTGGCGGATACCGTGCCGCTGACGGCACTGCGCAAGCGCTGCAACTGAATTTAAAACCAAATAAATACAACTATATGAGACAACACCTTCTTGCCGCCGGCGCCATGGCGCTGGCCCTGCTCTGCCACGCCCTGCCCGCGCAGGCGCTGGGCCAGAAAAAACTGGCCTGGTTTGACCAGCCGCCCACCGATGCTGTCGCACTGGCGCGCAATGGCCAGGCCGCGAAACTGTACGTCGATCCAGCCGATTATCCCGGCGTGCTGCGCGCCGCCGCCGATCTGCAGGCCGATATCGGCCGCGTCAGCGCCGCCAAACCGGTATTGACCCATGACGGCGCCAAGCCGGCCGGTGCCGACGTGGTCATCATCGGCACCATCGGCAAGAGCGCATTGATCGACCAGTTGGTGAAGGCCGGCGCGCTGGACGTCTCGGCCATCCAGGGCAAATGGGAAGGCTGGCAAGTGCAGACACTACGCAAGCCGTTGCCCGGCATCGAGCGTGCGCTGGTCATCGCAGGCAGCGACAAGCGCGGCACCATCTACGGCATCTACGAGATGTCCGAACAAATCGGCGTCTCGCCATGGAACTGGTGGGCTGACGTGCCGGCCGCGAAGCACGCCAATGTCTATGCCTCCGCCACAGCTGCGGTCAGCGACGCGCCGGTGGTGCAGTATCGCGGCATCTTCCTGAACGACGAAGCCCCGGCGCTGACCGGCTGGGTCAAGCAGCACTACGGCGACTTCAATCGCCAGTTCTACGCCAAGGTGTTTGAACTGATCCTGCGCCTGCGCGGCAACTACCTGTGGCCCGCCATGTGGGGCGAAGCCTTCTACGACGACGACAAATTGAACGGCAAAACCGCCGACGACTACGGCATCGTCATCGGCACCTCGCACCACGAACCGATGATGCGCGCGCACGACGAGTGGCGCCGTTACGGCGGCGGCCAGCCATGGGACTACAACCGCAGCGCTCCAACGTTGCGCGAATTCTGGACGCAGGGACTGCGCGCCTCGCAAGGCCAGGACAAAGTGATCACGCTGGGCATGCGCGGCGATGGCGACGAGCCGATGTCCGAAGGCGCCAATGTATCGCTGCTGGAGCGCATCGTCAGCGACCAGCGCAGCATCATCGCCAAAGAAATCAATCCGGATGTGACCAAAGTCCCGCAACTGTGGGCTTTGTACAAGGAGGTGCAGGAATACTACGAAAAAGGCATGCGCGTGCCGGACGACGTCATGCTGCTGTGGTGCGACGACAACTGGGGCAATATCCGCCGCCTGCCGACCGCCGAAGAGCGCAAGCGCAGCGGCGGCGCCGGCATCTACTACCACTTCGATTACGTCGGTGGGCCTCGTTCGTACAAATGGATCAACGTCACCCCGCTGCCCAAGGTGTGGGAGCAGATGCATCTGGCGTGGCAGTACCAGGCCAATCGCATGTGGATCGTCAACGTCGGCGACCTGAAACCGATGGAAGTGCCGATTGAATTCTTCCTCACCTACGCCTGGAATCCAGCGGCCTGGCCGGCCGAGCGCCTGCCGGATTACCTGAAATTGTGGGCCACGCGCGAGTTCGGGCCTGAGCATGCGGACGACATCGCCGACATCGTCGCTGAGTACACCAAGTACAACAGCCGCCGCAAGCCAGAGATGCTGGAACCGGACACCTACAGCCTGGTGAACTACAACGAAGCTGCCCGCATCGTTGACGAATACAAAGCGATAGCGGCACGCGCCGAGCGCATCTCCGCCGCGCTGCCTGCGGCCAAGCGAGATGCCTTCTTCCAGCTGGTGTTATACCCGGTGAAAGCCGGCGCGGTGGTGAATGAGCTGTACGTCACGGCCGGCCTGAATCGCTTGTACGGCCTGCAGGGCCGCGCCTCCACCAACGACCTGGCGACGCGGGCACGCGCGCTGTTTGCCGAAGATGCGGAGCTGGTGCGCCGGTATCACGAAGACATCAGCGGCGGCAAATGGAACCACATGATGTCGCAGACGCACCTGGGCTACACCTACTGGAACCAGCCGCCACGCAACGTCATGCCGCCAGTGACCGAGATGCAGATCCCTAAAGCGGCCGACATGGGCGTCGCGGTGGAAGGCAGCGCACAAGTCTGGCCCGGCCCCGGCGGCGACGCACTCGCCTTGCCGACGCTGGACGTATTCGAACAGCGCGCGCGCTTCATCGACATCTTCAACCGCGGCCAACAGCCGTTCGACTACACCGTCAGCGCCAACGAACCGTGGATCGTGCTGGACAAACCCAAGGGCAAAGTAGCGCGCGAACAGCGCATAAACATCAACGTCCGCTGGGCCGAAGTACCCGAAGGCGTGCGCACCGCAACGCTGACCATCGCCGGCGCGGGCGGCAAGACCACCGTGCGAGTGCCGCTGAACAAACCAGCCAGCGCCGCATCGCTGAAAGGCTACATCGAAACCGGTGGCGTAGTCTCCATGGAGGCCGAACATTACAGCCGCGCGGTGGCCGATGGCAAGCGCACTTGGTTGCGCATCCCCGACCACGGCCGCACCCTGTCCGGCATGACCGCCCTGCCGGTAGACGCAGCTGCGGACGAACACCCGCGCATGCATCTCGAATACGACATCCAGCTATTCAGCGCCGGCAAAGTCGAAGTCCAAACAACACTGGCACCGACACAGAAATTCCAACCCGGCGCCGGCCTGCGCTACGCGATATCGATTGACGACGAAGCGCCGCAAATCATCAACATCCACGCCGACAGCAGCGAAAAAGCCTGGGAACGCAGCGTCAGCGACGGCGCCACCGTACTAATCTCGCGCCACCAGATCGACAAACCCGGCAAGCACACCCTGAAATACTGGATCGTCGACCCCGGCCTGGTACTACAAAAACTGGTCATTAACACCGGCGGCCAGCGCCCCAGCTACCTAGGCCCACCCGAAAGCCCCCGCCAATAAATAAACCCGGGGTCAGGTCCATCATTTCTACACGGCCTCAACCGTACCTTGCGGTACGGTTGAGGCCGTGTAGAAATGATGGACCTGACCCCGGAGTGTTAGGGCTTGGCGTTGATGGCGGCGGCGATAGCGTCGCGCAAGGGTTTGGCGCGGAGGTGGTCGTCGAATGGGGTGGGACGCATCGGCAGGCCGTCGGTGCGTGGGGCTTCTTTCCATTCTTGCAGCCAGCTGGCGTGGTCGGCCATGCCCCACATCAGGAAGTCGCGGCATTGCGGGTAGCTGAAGGTGACGTCCAGGTAGTCCTTCGCCAAGGCGGCGACGCCTGCGTCGCGCGCTGTCACGTCGGCCGGTAGTTTGCGGTCGTTGACGTCGAACTCTGTTACCAGCAGGTCCAGGCCCATGCCGGTGACTTCGTCGAGGAATTGGCGCCACACGCGCTGGTGCTGTGAGCCGCTGCTCACTTCATCCCAGGAGCCGATGTGGCTCTGTAGACCCAGCGCGTGCACCGGCGTGCCGCGCGATTTCAGCGCGTGCAGCAGTTTCAAGACGCCTTCGCGATGTTTGGTGCTGCCTTCGTCGGCCCGCATGTAGTCGTTGTAGACCAGTTGCGCGCCCGGCGCGTGCTCGCGCGCCACGCGGAACGCGAGATCGATCTGCTCCACCGCGCCCAGATGCTGGGTGAAGACGTTGGCACGCAGTGCGCCGCTGGCCGGGTCCACCGCTTCGTTCACCACGTCGTAACTGTGGATGATGCCGCCAAAATGGTCGCATACCGTCACGATGTGCTTGCGCAGCAGTGCTTCCGCCGCCTGCGCCGGTTGCGCGCCGAAGTCGTATTCGTTGACCCACTTGGGTAGCCATTTTGCGTCCTGCCAGATCAGATTATGGCCGCGCACCAGCATGCCCTGCTGCCGCGCCCACGCGTACATGGCGTCCGCCGCTTCAAACTGGTACTCGCCCGGACGCGGCTCCAGCGCCTGCCACTTGCCTTCATTCTCGGCCACCAGCATATTGCATTCGCGGGCCATCAACGCTTTGTAGGCCGGATCGCGGAACCATCGTCCGCCGATGGCATTGCCGACATTCAGACCTTTGCGTTTGCCCAGTACCTTCAATGGTTCCGGCATCTCGACGGCATGCAGCGGCAGTGCGCCGCCAGCCGCTATCAACGCCAACATGGCGCGGCGGGATATCTTCATTTTTGTCTCACTCCTCGTTGGAAATGTTTGCTAACATCGTGGCATAATGAAATGATTACGCTACCATAAAAACGGAGACATGATGCGATTTTCCTTTTCCGCCGCGCTGGCCGCGCTGCTATTGACGCTGGCGGCCACCGCGTCGGCCGCCGACGAAGATGGCTACGACCTATGGCTGCGCTACCGCCCATTGGAGCAGGCAGCCCAGGCCCGTGTGCAATCGCAAGCCCGCAGCGTGGTGCTGCCCGGCGCGCCCTCGCCTACGTCGCAAGCCGCGCTGGATGAGCTGCACAAGGCGCTGACCGGTATGCTGGGCCGCGCGCCTGCGCCATCGGCTCGCATCAGCGATGGCGCGCTGCTGCTTGCCACGCCGGCCCGCCTGCAGGAGCTGGGTGCCGCCGCATCGCCGCTGCGCGCCGAGCTGTCGGCGCTGGGCAACGACGGCTATCTGCTGCGCCAGACCCGCATCCAGAACCACAACGTGACGCTGATCGCCGCCAATACCGACATCGGCCTGCTGTACGGCGCCTACGCCTGGCTGCGCGACGCCAATACCGGCGCCAAGCTGGAAGCGTCGTCCGCACCCACGCTGCAACTGCGCTTGCTGAATCATTGGGATAATCTGGACCGCACCGTGGAACGCGGCTACGCCGGCCAGTCGATCTGGGACTGGTGGGCGCTGCCCGACATTAAGGACCAACGCTACACCGACTACGCCCGCGCCAACGCGTCGCTGGGCATCAACGGCACGGTGCTTAACAACGTCAACTCCAAACCGGAAGTGCTGACCGCGCCCTTCATCGCCAAGGCCGCTGCAGTGGCCGATGTGCTGCGCCCTTACGGCATCAAGGTGTACCTGTCGGCGCGCTTTTCGACGCCATTGGAGCTGAAAGAAACCAGCACCGCCGACCCGCTGTCGCCGGAAGTCCGCGCCTGGTGGCAGCGCAAGGCCGATGAAATCTACAAGTCCATCCCCGACTTTGGCGGCTTCCTGGTCAAGGCCAATTCGGAAGGCCAGCCCGGTCCGCAGGACTACCACCGCACCCACGCCGATGGCGCCAATATGCTGGCCGCCGCACTGGCGCCGCACAAGGGCATTGTGATGTGGCGCGCGTTCGTCTACGCGCCGAAAGGCACGCATCTCAACGACGACCGCGCCAAGCAAGCCTATGATGAATTCAAGCCGCTGGACGGCCAGTTCGCCGCCAATGTGCTGGTGCAGGTGAAGAATGGCGCCATCGACTTCCAGCCGCGCGAGCCGTTCCACCCGCTGTTCGGCGCCATGCAGAAAACGCCGCTGATGATGGAGTTCCAGATCACCAAGGAGTATCTGGGCTTCTCGACCGATATGGCGTATCTGGGCACGCTGTTCGAAGAAACGCTGGAAACCGACACCAAAACCGCGCCGCAAGGCCGCACCGTGGCGCAGACGCTGAGCGGCATCGCCGGCGTAGCCAACATCGGCAGTGACCGTAACTGGGCCGGCTCGCACTTCGATCAGGCCAACTGGTACGCCTACGGCCGCATGGCCTGGAACCCGCAGGCCAAGGCGCGCGACGTCGCCGTCGAATGGGCCGCCCTCACCTTCGGCCCGCGCACCGTTACGCCGGTGGTCGACATGATGATGATGTCGCGCGAGACCGTGGTGAATTACATGACGCCTCTCGGCCTGCACCACATCATGGGCACCGGCCACCATCACGGCCCGGCACCGTGGGTGGACAATCTGGAGCGCCCGGACTGGAACCCGGTCTACTATCATCGCGCCAGCCGCGACGGCATTGGCTTCGACCGCACCGCCAAGGGCAGCAACGCGCTGGAACAGTACGCGCCGGAGATCGCCCGCCAGTTCAGCGATCCCAAAACCACGCCGCCGCAGTTCCTGTTGTGGTTCCACCACCTGCCATGGAACTACGCGATGCCGTCCGGCCGCACGCTGTGGGCCGAGCTGCTGGCCCATTACGATCAGGGTCTGGCCGACGCCAAATCGCTGCGCGCGCGCTGGGTGGCACTGAAACCGCTGATCGATCCGCGCCGCTACAGCGAGGAAGAACAGCGCCTGAACCGTCAGGTCGCCAACGCCACGCTGTGGCGCGATGCCTGCGTGGCTTACTTCCAGTCGGTCTCCGGACTGCCGCTGCCAGCCGGCGTGCAGCCGCCGGCGCACCCGCTGGATTACTATAAATCGTTAAGCTACCCCTATGCTCCGGGCCGTGGATAGTGCCCGCTTGTGGTAAAGTCCGGGGCTGAACACAGCTTCATTATTAACAGAGGACAGATGACAAAGAATAAGGTGAAACCGGCGCCTGTACCGGCCGCGCAGAGCCGCTCGCAGGCGCCTACCATGGCCGATGTGGCCGAACTGGCAGGCGTATCCCCGATGACCGTGTCGCGCGTGATGAACGGTGATACCGCCGTCCGCGAAAAGACCCGCCTGCGCGTCGACGCGGCCGTCGCTGCCCTTAACTATGTCCCCAATCAGGCGGCACGCCGCCTGGCCGGCTCACGCCCGATCCGGGTCGGCTTCCTGTACTCGAATCCATCCGCCGGCTATCTGAGCGAGTTCCTGGTCGGCCTGCTGAACCAGGCCAGCCCGAACAACGTGCAGCTGGTGGTGGAAAAATGCGAGGCCGATGAACATGGCGTCGATCAGGCACGCCGCCTGATCGCGAATGGCGTCGACGGCATCATCCTGCCGCCGCCGCTGTGCGACGTGCGCAATCTGATCGACCTGATCGCCGCTTCCGGCACGCCAGCGATGGCGGTAGCCTGCGGCCAGCCGGACCCGCGCGTCAGTGGCGTCAGCATCGACGACTACCAGGCCGCCTATGCGATGACCTGCCATCTGATCGCACTGGGTCACCAGCGCATCGGCTTCGTCATCGGCCATCCGAACCAGAGCGCCAGCGCGCGCCGCCTGGCCGGCTTCAAGGCGGCGCTGACGGACAAGCACATGCCGCTGGCGCCAGAGCTGATGGTGCAAGGTCTGTTCACCTACCGCTCCGGCCTGGACGCGGCGGAAGTGCTGCTGAATCTTGAACACCGCCCCACCGCCATCTTCGCCAGCAACGACGACATGGCCGCTGCGGTGGTCGCGATCGCCCACCGCCTCGGCCTCGACGTGCCGGGTGACCTGACCGTGGCCGGTTTCGACGATACCGCGCTGGCCACCACCATCTGGCCCGAGCTGACCACCGTGCGCCAGCCGATTACCGACATGGCGGAAGCCGCCGTGCAGTTCCTGGTGCGCCAGATCCGCGCTCAGCGCAACGGCGAGCCGGAACCACCACAACACGCGCTGATGGAGCACACCCTGGTGCGCCGCCAGTCCGACGCCGCCCCGCGCCTGCGGCCCAGCACCAAGATCGCAGGCAAGGGACGTATCTAAAAAAACCTACCGAGACAAACCATGACCAAACTTCCCGTGCTGTTGATTGCCGCAAGCGTTATCTCCTCCGCCACTTATGCAGCCGACAGCGCGCCGCGCGCCACCACCGCTTCCGGCGTGGTGGAAGGCGTACGGGAAGCCTCCGGCGTGACGTCATACAAAGGCCTGCCGTTTGCGGCGGCACCAGTCGGCAAGTTGCGCTGGAAAGCGCCGCAGCCTGCGGCCAAGTGGAAAGGTTTGCGCAAGGCCGATCATTTCGGCGCGCGCTGCATGCAGCTGCCGCTGTTCAGCGATATGCAGTTCCGTGCCGACGGCATGAGCGAGGATTGTCTGTTCCTTAACGTCTGGACGCCGGCCAAAGCCGCAGGCGACAAGCTGCCGGTGCTGGTCTACTTCTACGGCGGCGGCTTCCAGGCCGGCGACGGCTCGGAATACCGCTACGACGGCGAAAGCCTGGCGGCCAAGGGCATCGTCACGCTGACCGTCAACTACCGCCTCAACATCTTCGGCTTCCTGGCCCATCCCGAGCTGACCAAAGAGTCGCCGGCACACGCTTCCGGCAATTACGGCCTGATGGACCAGGCGGCTGCACTGCAATGGGTGAAGCAGAATATCGCGGCCTTCGGCGGCGATCCGGCTCGCGTGACCATCGCCGGCGAATCGGCCGGCTCGTTCTCGGTCAGCGCGCAGATGATCAACCCGCACGCCAAGGGACTGATCGCCGGCGCCATCGGCGAAAGCGGTTCGCTGCTTGGCCTGAACGCGCCGACGCCGTTGGCGAAAGCCGAGCAGTTTGGCGCCGACTTTGCCAAGGCGATCGACGCGCCCACGCTGGCCAAGCTGCGCGCACTGAAGGCGCCGCAGCTGCTGGAAGCATTGAAACGCCCCGACGCCCGCTTCTTCGCCATCCAGGACGGCGACGTGATTCCACGCGCACCGGTGGAGCTGTACGCCGCCGGTGAGCAGGCCAAGGTACCGCTGCTGGCCGGCTGGAACTCGCAGGAAGGCCACTACAAGCAGATGTTCCAGGATGAAGAGCCCAGCGAAACCGCGTTCATGGCGCGCCTGCAAAACGTATTCGGCGACCGGGCCGACGCCGCGCGCGCGGCCTACAGCGGCGACGTCAAACAGGCCGCCACAGATCTGTCCAGCGATCTGTTCATCGGCCACGGCACCTGGAAGTGGATCGACGCGCACGCCCGCACCGGCGGCAAGCCGGTCTACCGCTATTACTATGCGCATCCGCGTCCCGGCAAGGACGGCGCTGGCCACTCGGTGGAGATCGAGTACGCGCTGGGTAACCTCGGGACAAATAAAGTCTATGCGTGGACCGAGGATGACTACAAGCTGTCCGCGCAGTTGCAGGACTACTTCGCCAATTTCATCAAGACCGGCAATCCAAACGGCGCCGGCCTGCCGGAATGGCCGCAAGCCAGCGCCGGCGCGGGTTCCCGCCTGATGGTGCTGGACCTGCCATCAAAAGCGGCAACGGCGGCCGACGACGCCCGCCAGCAGTTCCTGGAAAGCCAACCGCGCCGCTGAAAGTAGTTGCAGACGTTAATGCAACAGGTTTGTATTTTATTGTATCGGCCCGTAATCGATTGAAAACCTGCTATACAATTTATCCTCTTAACATGAGGAAACAGCCCTATGCACAAGAAGCTTGGCTTACTGGCCATCTGCCTGTCTGTATCCGCCTACGCGGCGGAACCATTCGACGACAAGTTCCGTCAACTCGACGAGATCCTGCCGACTGCTAACGCTTACCGTACCGCGTCCGGCGCCCCCGGACACGCCTACTGGCAGCAGCGCGCTGATTACACCATCAGCGCGTCGCTGGATGAAGCCAAGCGTGCCCTCACCGGCAGCGAGCAAATCACCTATCACAATAACTCGCCGGACACGCTGAGTTATCTGTGGGTGCAGCTGGATCAGAATATCTACAAAAAGGATTCCGACGCCCGCATGATGTTGACCCAGCCCTCGCGCGAGTCGTGGTCCAAGCCGGCCGGTCAGGATGATGGCTACAAGTTCGAAGGCATGCGCGGCATTCTGGCCGGCCGCGATTTCGAAGGCGGTTTCAATATCAAGACCGTCAGCGCGGGCGGCCAGCCGCTGAAGCACGTCATCAACCGCACCATGATGCGCATCGACCTGCCGAAGCCACTGAAACCGGGCGAGCAGTTCGTGTTCAACATCGACTGGTCCTACAACATCAATGAACAGCAAGTGCTGGGCGGCCGTTCCGGCTATGAGCACTTCGAAGAAGACAAGAACGACCTGTTCGAAATCGCCCAGTGGTTCCCGCGCATGGCGGCCTACTACGATGTCTACGGCTGGCAGCACAAGCAGTTCCTGGGCACCGGCGAGTTCACGCTGGAATTCGGCGACTACGACGTGCAGCTGACCGTGCCGGCCGACCACGTGGTAGCCTCCACCGGCGAACTGCAAAATCCGGCCGACGTGCTGAGCGCCACCCAGCGCGAGCGCCTGGAAAAAGCCCGCACCGCCACCGCACCGGTGGTCATCGTCACCCAGGAAGAAGCCACCCAGGCCGAGAAGTCGCACAGCAGCGCGAGCAAGACCTGGCACTTCAAGGCAGCCAACGTGCGCGACTTCGCCTGGGCTTCCAGCCGCAAGTTCATCTGGGATGCGCAGGGCTACAAGAAGGACAGCACCAACGTGCTGGCGATGTCCTACTATCCGAAGGAAGGCAATCCACTGTGGGGCAAGTACAGCACCCAGGCCATCATCCACACCATCGACAAGTACAACAAGTACGCCTTCGACTACCCGTATCCGACCGCGATTTCGGTCAACGGTCCGGTGGGCGGCATGGAGTACCCGATGATCTCCTTCAACGGTCCGCGTCCGACCAAGGACAAGAAGACCGGCCAGCTGACCTGGTCGCAGCAGACCAAGTATGGCCTGATCGGCGTCATCATCCACGAGGTAGGCCACAACTACTACCCGATGATCATCAACTCGGATGAACGCCAATGGACCTGGATGGATGAAGGCCTGAACACCTTCGTGCAGTATCTGGCCGAGCAGGAATGGGAAGACAACTACCCATCGCGCCGCGGCGAGCCACGCAACATCGTGGACTACATGAAGAGCCGTAACCAGATGCCGATCATGACCAACTCGGAATCGATTCTCCAGTTGGGTAACAACGCCTACGCCAAACCGGCCACTGGCCTGAACATCCTGCGTGAGACCATTCTGGGCCGCGACCTGTTCGACTACGCGTTCCGCGAATACGCCACGCGCTGGAAGTTCAAGCGCCCTACCCCGGCGGACTTCTTCCGCACCATGGAAGACGCTTCCGGCACGGACCTGGATTGGTTCTGGCGCGGCTGGTTCTACACCACCGATCCGGTCGACATCAGCATCGATGGTATCACCGAGTATGGTGTGAACACGAAGAATCCGGAAACCGAAAAGGCATGGAAGAAGGCGCAGAAGGATGCGCAGCCGATCTCGGTGTCGGAACAGCGTAACAAGGCACTGCCGAAGCGCCTGGACGCCCATCCGGAGCTGAAGGACTTCTACAACGAGCATGACGAGTTCACCGTCACCAACAAGGACCGCAACACCTACGCCGAGGCGGTGGAAAAGCTGGAACCGTGGGAGAAGAAGCTGCTGGAACAGGGCAAGCACCTGTACCTGGTGGACTTCTCCAACCTGGGTGGCATGGTGATGCCGCTGATTCTGCAGATTGAACTGAAGAGCGGCAAAAAGTACATCGAGCGCATTCCGGCCGAAGTATGGCGCTACTCGCCGAAGAAGATCACCAAGCTGATTGTCACCGATGAGCCGATGGTGGGCCTGACTCAGGATCCGTTCTGGGAAACCGCCGACATCGACACGTCCAACAACTCGTGGCCACGCAAGGTCGAGCAGTCCCGCCTGGAGCTGTTCAAAACCGAACGTGACAAGGTCAATCTGATGCGCGACTTTAATACGCCGCTGAAGAAGGACGAGAAGAAGTGATATTGCGCCGACTGCGCTTCGTTGTAGCAGCCATGCTGGCCTCGGCCGGCATGGCGGTCCACGCCCATAACTTCCACATGGGGATGGCGGACATCAGCTACAACGAGCGTACCGGCAGCACCGAGATCGTGCACACCTACACCGGGCACGATCTCGCCACGCTGCTGACCAATCTTTACGGCCGCCAGTTCGATCTGGGCCGCGCGGACAGCGAAGCACCGCTGCGCCGCTACGTGGAAAAACAGTTCACCATCGCCGATGCGGAGGGCAAGCGCCTGCCGCTGCAATGGGTGGGCTACAAGGCTGATGCCGACACTGTCGTCATCTTCCAGGAGATACCGGCCACACGCCTGCACAAAGGTAGCCGTATCCACAACGCTTTGCTGATAGACTTCCTGCCGTCGCAACGCAATACTGTAAATGTACAAACCGATGGCACGATTCAAACCCTCGTCTTCGATCAAGACGCGATCGATCAAATCTCCCCTTAAATACGCGCTGCTGCTGGCGTTAGGCTCGGCTCATGCTGACGACCAGTACATGACCCGCATCCTGGTCGATGGCTCGCGCACCAATCAGTTGGGCGTGGCCGATGCCGCCAGCGCCGGCACCGTCACCCAGGAAGAACTGGCCAAGCGCACTGTCTACCGTCCCGGCGAAATGCTGGAAGCCGTGCCGGGACTGGTTGTCAGCCAGCATAGTGGCGAAGGCAAGGCCAATCAGTTCTATCTGCGCGGCTTCAACCTCGATCACGGCACGGACCTGCGCACCACCGTCGACGACATGCCGGTCAACCAGCGCAGCCACGCCCATGGCCAGGGTTGGACCGATTTGAATTTCCTGATTCCGGAACTGGCGGTGCGGCTCGATTACAAGAAAGGCCCGTATTCCGCCGAGGAAGGCGATTTCGCCTCGGCCGGCACCGCGTCCGTGGCGTATGCGAACCGCCTGTTGCAGGGCATCGCCAGCGTCTCCGGCGGCCAGCACGGCTATGGCCGCGCGCTGCTGGCGGATTCGGTGGACGCCGCCAACGGCAGCCTGCTGTACGCGATTGAAGCGATGCATAACGACGGCCCGTTCACTCATCCGGACGATTATCAGAAGCTGAACGCGGTGCTGCGCTACAGCCAGGGTTACGCCAACAACGGCTTTAACGTCAGCCTGATGGCCTACAAGGCCGACTGGAATTCGACCGACCAGATTCCACTGCGCGCGGTGCAGGGCGGCCAGATCGGCCGCAACGACGCCATCGACAGCACGGATGGCGGCAAGTCGCATCGCTACAGTCTTTCCGGTGGCTGGCGCCGCACCGATGACGACAGCGCGTCCAAAGTCAATGCCTACATCATCGCCAACCAGTTGGACTTGTGGTCCAACTTCACCTACTTCATGGATGATCCGGTGCATGGCGACCAGTTCGCGCAGCCGGACAAGCGCGTCACCAGCGGCGTGAACGCCAGCCATAGCTGGCACCAGCACACCGAGAACGGCAGCAGCAACACCACCATCGGCGTGCAGCTTCAGAACGACAATATCTACAACGCGCTGCTGAACACCGAGGCGCGACGCACGCTGTCGGTGACGCGGCAGGACCATATCGTTGAATCCAGTGCCGGCCTGTATATCGAGAACAGCACGCGCTGGAACGCGGCGTGGCGCACCACGGTGGGCGCACGCGTGGATGCTTACCGCTTCAACGTGCAGAGCGACCTGGCCGCCAATTCCGGCACGGTCAACGATCATCTGGTGAGCCCCAGCGCCAGCGTGGTTTACGGACCGTGGCAGACGGCGGAACTGTACGCCAACTTCGGCACCGGTTTCCACAGCAACGACGCGCGCGGCACCACGCTGACCATCGATCCGAAAACCGGACTGGCGGCGGACAAGGTACAGCCGTTGGTGCGCTCGCGCGGCATCGAATTCGGCGCGCGCACCGCGTGGCTGCCTGGCCTGCAAACTTCGCTGTCGCTGTATCGGTTGGACTTCGATTCGGAGCTGACTTATGCCGGCGACGCCGGCACCACCGAAGCCGGGCCGCCAAGCCGGCGCTATGGCGTCGAGTTCTCCAACTACTACAAGCCGCTGAAATGGCTGTCGGTGGATCTGGATCTGGCCTATGCGCGGGCGCGTTCGCGTGGTTATGTGGAAGAAGGCAGCTACATCCCCGGCGCCATCGAAGGCACCGGCCAACTGGCGGTAACGGTGGACGATGGCGGGCCGTGGTCAGGCTCGCTGAAGCTGCGCTATTTCGGCCCGCGTCCGCTGATTGAGGATAACAGTGTGCGCTCGAATGCTTCGATGACGCTGAATGGCCGTATCGGCTGGAAGATGCGCAAGGATCTGTCGCTGGAGCTGGAAGCCTTCAACATCACCAACCGCCGTGACTCGGCCATCGACTACTACTATGCTTCGCAGCTGAAGGGGGAAGCGGCGCCGGTGGACGACATCCACTTCCACCCCATCGAATCGCGCTCGCTGCGGGCGACGCTGATCAAGACCTTTTAAGGGGCTTTGCTAACATTCAGCTTCGGGGACTGCTTGTCGCTGACGTTCAGCGTAAACAGATAAGTCCCCGAGGCTGGAATGTCGACACTCAGATTCGGGCCGACACTATCGACGCGGTGCGGCTCGCCGAGTTTCAGCACCTGATCGTCCGCCAGCCCGCCCAGGTCGATGGTTTTCCAGTCTTCCGAGCCAAGCTTTAATTCGTAGCGGCCAGGTGCCAGCGCGACTTTGGCGACGTAGTTGCCGCCTTCCTTCCGCATGCGATCGCGCACGCTCCATTCGTTCATATCACCGCGCAGGAAGATGGCCGCCGCGTCGTAGTCCAGCTTCATATCGGCCACGCGGGCCATGCGGATGCGCTGGCCGTTCTGCACCAGCGTCAGCGCCTGCACCGTACCTTTTGCGTCGCGCTCGGCGACGAACTGGACGTCGACCACCAGCGCGAACAACTGGTCTGACGATTCAGCATACAGCGGCACCGCACGCTGGCCGTCCAGCCTTCCTCTGAGTTGTCCCTCCTGCTCGCGCAGATAGAATTTCGGACCTGTCGGCATGCTGTAAGTGCCCATCAGCGCTGTCTTCTGCGCGGCTGTGAGCGTAATCGCCTTGCGCTCAAGCGGCAGGACCACATTGGCACCGCCGGCTACCGCAGCCAGACCAAGGGACAGCGGCTCCAGCTGAGTGCCCTCGACATTACTCAACGCGATGACGCTGACTTTGTCCTTGAGACGATAACTCAGCGTGGTGGAGAAGCCTCTAACCGCGCCGGCATGCTGCACCATCGTGCCGGCGCTGGTCTCAAGGACGCTGACACCATAGCCATAGTTCTGCAGTCCCGGCGTCAGCATCTCTGCCAGCGATTCCGGCTTGAGCAGCTTGCCCTCGTACAGGCCACGATTCCAACGCAGCAGATCGCCGGTGGTTGAATACAGCGCGCCCGCCGCATGCGGAATACTCATGTTGATGAAGCCCGCGTTCGCCAATCCCTTCGCGTTGCGCTCATAGCCGGCCGCGCGATGCGGCAGGATGGTGGCATTCCAGTCGTAGCCAGAATCGCGCATGGCCAGCGGCTCGAAGATATTCTTGCGAACGAATTCACCGTAGCTTTCGCCACTCACCTGTTCAATCAGTTGGCCCAGCAGGACGTAGCCGGAATTGCTGTAGTCAAAGCGCGAGCCAGACGTGAACCTAAGCGGCATATCGCGCACCATCACCAAAATCTCGGCCGGCTTTTTGGAGAACGGCTCAATGCCGAGATACTCCTTCTGCGCGGTGAAGTTGGGAATGCCAGAGGTGTGATGCAGCAGTTGCGCGATGGTGATCGCGCTCCATGCCGGCGGCAGGTCAGGCACGTATTTGCTGACAGGGTCGGACACCTTCAGTTTGCCGCGCTCCTGCAACAGCAGCACGCTGACGGCGGTGAACTGCTTGGTGACGGAGCCGAGGCGGAACTTGGTGTCCGGCGCGTTGGCGATGTTCCACTCCACGTTCGCGGCGCCGTAGCCCTTGTCCAGCAAAACCTGATCGCCCTTGGCAACCAGCACGCTGCCCGAGAACTGATTGGAGGCGACAAATGCATCCACCACCGCCTCCAGCCGTTTCACATCCTGCGCCTGGCCCGGCACAGCGAATAACAAGGCGACTGCAAAGCCCGCAGCGCGCAACCACTTCTGATGTAATAGCATGTCTCCCCCAGATCAACCGTTGGTCATCCGGGCATGCTGCCATCAAATTATCATTTAAGCAATCGCATTTTTGAATGGGCATCGCTGTGCTAAGCTGCGCCACTTATTCAATCTGATGTGGAGTCTTCATGCAGCAATCCATCGTGCATATAGCGCTAGTGGTTCGTGACTACGACGAGGCGATCGATTTCTATGTCCGCAAGCTGGGCTTCGATCTACTTGAGGATACCTATCAGCCGGTGCAGGATAAACGCTGGGTGGTGGTGGCGCCGCCAGGAGGCGCCGGCACCACGCTGTTGCTGGCGAAAGCATCCAAGCCAGAGCAGGAGCCGTTCGTCGGCAATCAGGCCGGCGGCCGCGTGTTCCTGTTCCTGAACACGGACGACTTCTGGCGCGACTACCAACGCCTGCGCGACCACAACGTCACCTTCGTGCGTGAGCCGAAGGAAGAGGATTACGGCACGGTGGCCGTGTTTGAGGACTTGTACGGCAATCGATGGGACTTGCTGCAACTACGCGCGGACCATCCGATCGCCGCGCGTATGCATCACCGTTAAATCAGGCGCCGCGCTCGTTCAGGATAGCGAAGCCGCGCTGGTGCCACACCGGGTACGCCGGCGGCACATCACTGGCCTGCTCCAGCAGCGCGTTCTGCTCCGGCGTCAGCGACCAGCCGGTGGCGCCGATGTTTTCGATCAGTTGCTTCTCATCGCGCGCGCCGATGATGACGTTGGAGACGGTCTTCTTCCCCAGCAGCCAGTTGAGCGCAATCTGCGGGATCGACTTGCCGGTCTGCTCGGCCACCACGCCCAGCGCATCGACGATGCGGAACAGGCGCTCTTCTTCAAAATGCGGGCCGGTGCCGGCGATGTCGTGCGCGCGCGTGCCTGGCTTGGCCGGCTGGTCGCGACGGATTTTGCCGGTTAGCTTGCCCCAACCCAGCGGACTCCAGACCACCGCGCCCACGCCCTGATCTTCGGCCAGCGGCGCCAGTTCCCATTCGTAGTCGCGGTTCAGCAGCGAGTAGTAGATCTGATGCGCGACATGGCGCGGATAACCATAGCGCTCCGAGGTCGCCAATGATTTCATCAGATGCCAGCCGGAGAAGTTGGAAGCGCCGACGTAGCGCACCTTGCCTTCGCGGACCAGTTGATCCAGCGTGGACAAGGTCTCTTCCACCGGCGTGTTGTAGTCCTGGCCGTGCAGTTGCAGCAGGTCGATGTGCTCCACCTGCAGCCGCTTCAGCGACGCGTTCACCGCTTCGATGATGTGCTGGCGCGAGGAGCCGTAATCGTTCGGTCCCTGGCCGGTGGGGAAAGTGACCTTGGTGGAGATCAGCAAGCGATTGCGCTTGCCCTTGATGGCCTCACCGAGAATTTGTTCGGCCAGACCGTCGGAATAGACGTCGGCGGTGTCGAACATGGAGACGCCGTGTTCGAGGCAGACATCGATCAGGCGCGAGGCGCCGCCGGCATCGGTGCTGCCCCAGGCTTTGAAGAAGTCGTTACCGCCGCCAAAAGTAGCTGTGCCAAAACTCAGTTCCGGCACACGCAGGCCGGATTTTCCGAGACGCTTGAAATTCATCGCAATCCTCCAGAGTAGTGCGCGACCACGCGCGCAGGGGATCTTGATTGTAGCGCCGTAACGAAATTCGCGCTGACGACCGCTGTGCTACGATTTCCGCAGTTGGAGGATCTATTATGGGCACCAAGCGTAAGAAATCTACAGCCGGACTCGTCATCGAGGAAGATGGCCCGCAACTGAAGACCGTTAAGTTCGGCTCAGTCACGGTTACCGGCCCCGCGCCAAGCGCAGAGGAAGTACAGCGCAACGTCGTCGAAGCGCAAAAGTCACTTGCACGCGCGCTTCGTCGCATGCTGCGACCCGGCATAGACCTGCCCCAGCCGCCAGACATTCCATTCTTTCACGCCGATCCCGACATTCCCGGCCGCATCATCAGGAAACTAAACGGCGTCATCGAGTCCGGCACCATAGTCAACGGCAAATTTCGCGCTGCAAAATGATGACGCTGAAAACAGCTCTGGGTATGGTGCGCGGCGCGCAGCGCACTACAGGTGGGCCACTGGCCGTCATTATGGCTGGCCACAATGGCTCGGGCAAATCAACTATGTGGAATACTTACATCTCGCCGCAATTCAAGATTCCGCTTATCAACGCTGATCGAATGATGATGTCGACGCTACCCGAGCCGGACCTGGATGGCAGCATCCCTCATTGGGCTAAGAAATTGAGGGACACCGACGAAGACTGGATGCGCGTCGCGCAAAAAGGTGTGCAATCCTTCGTGGGGCAAGCTCTGGTCCGGCACGCATCCTTTGGCGTGGAAACCGTCTTTTCGCACTGGCGTGATCTTGGTGGCGGCCAGTTCGAATCCAAGATAGACCTGATCGAAGAGATGCAAGCGGCGGGATATTTTGTGCTGCTGGTGTTCGTCGGTCTAAGCAACGCGCCACTGTCGATCGCCCGCGTTGCCACGCGCGCGGCACGCGGCGGCCACACTGTCAG
Organism: Duganella guangzhouensis; assembly: GCF_009674535.1. Classification (GTDB taxonomy): domain Bacteria; phylum Pseudomonadota; class Gammaproteobacteria; order Burkholderiales; family Burkholderiaceae_D; genus Rugamonas; species Rugamonas guangzhouensis. Next base: position 35,583 of record NZ_WKJK01000005.1, on the reverse strand, counting down.
CACCTCACGTCTGCTGAGCCGCTTCCCGAAGACGCAAAACGCCATCCGCCTCGCCGGCTGACACCCCTGCCTCCTGGTTGAAGCCTATTCTTCTTTACCTTCCAGCTTGTGCGCACCATCGCGGAATGCGTGGCCGATTTCGCGAGTCACTTTCCTGGTTCCATGGCCGATCGCGCGCGCGCCATCGCGGAAGCCGTGTCCGATGGCGGTGGTGGTTTTCTTGACACCGTGGCCAACTGCCTTGGCAGCCTTCTTCGCGTCATCAACCGGATGCACGCCGCTGGAACTATTGGCGGCGCTGCTCTTATTATCTTCATCGGCAGCGAACGCCGATGTGCTGATCAAGGCGGTAACCAGCAAAATCCCCGCGAGTGCGTTCTGATGTAAGCGTCTTGCAATCATGTTCACTCCTTACAGTTTCAACTGGAAATATCTTAACCTATTCCAAGCCGAGCGACGGTTCAACAAGCCACTACCAGCGTGAATTACCTAACTGTAATTTTTCTCATCTGCAATCATGCTACCCTGAAATAGTTGTAAACCCTGAAGTAGTATTTCTTTGGGCCGCGCATAGTCGCGGCCATTTTTTTGCCCGGCGACGGATTAAAACTCTTCCCACTCATCGCTGGCCGCTGCGGCGGCTTTGCGTTTTTGCGGCACTGGCTTGGCGGCCGGCTGGGCGATAACCCGCTTCGGTTTCGGTAGCTTGCTCACCGCCGCCGGACGCGCCACTGGCGCAGCGAAAGCGGCGCGGGCGCCGGTCTTGAACGCGCTTACAACTTCTTCCAGCTTGTCCGCCTGATCGCGCAGCGTGGCTGCCGCAGCGGCGGTTTCCTCCACCAGCGCCGCGTTCTGCTGCGTGGTTTCGTCCATCTGCGTCACCGCGCGATGCACCTGCGCGATGCCGTCATTCTGCTCCTGCGTGGCGGCACTGATCTCAGCAACGATATCGGTCACCTGCTTGATGCTGGAGACCACGTCCTGCATGGTGCTGCCAGCCTGCTCCACCAACTGGGTTCCCGACTCCACCTTCTCGACCGAATCATCAATCAGCGCCTTGATCTCCTTGGCCGCAGCCGCCGAGCGCTGCGCCAGATTGCGCACCTCGGTCGCCACCACCGCAAAGCCACGTCCCTGCTCACCCGCGCGCGCCGCTTCCACCGCCGCGTTCAGCGCCAGGATATTGGTCTGGAACGCGATCCCGTCAATCACCGAAATGATGTCCACGATCTTGCGCGACGATTCATTGATCGAACCCATGGTCACCACCACCTGCTCCACAACAGCACCACCCTGCGTCGCCACCGTGGACGCCGAACGCGCCAGCTGATTGGCCTGGCGCGCATTGTCCGCATTCTGGCCCACGGTCGACGTCAACTGCTCCATGCTGGCCGAGGTCTGCTCCAGCGCCGCCGCCTGCGACGACGTGCGCTGCGACAGATCGCCCGTACCCGCTGCAATCTGCTGCGACGCCGCGCCGACCGAACTGGTGGAGGCACTTACCGTATCGATCACGCCCGCAATCCGCTCCAGCAGCTTGTTGAACGCCACCGCCGTATGGCCGATTTCGTCCATGCGCTCCACCTTGATCTGATGCGTCAAATCCAGCGACTGGCTCACATCCTCCAGCGTGCCGCGAATCGACGCCAGGCTACCCTTGATAATCACATACAGCTGCCACGCCAGCGCACCGGTCACCAGTACCGCCAGCACAATCACCGTCATCAACAGGCGGAAGGCGAAATCGTAAGCCGCCACGCTCTCCGCACGCACATCCTCACTCAGCTTGTTGTTGTAGGCGATATGATCGTCGATCGACTTCTTGACAGCGGCCGCGCCGATCGCCAGCGGCGTACCCGCCTGCAGCGTCGCGCGCACCGCGTCCATGTCGCCGGCATGCGCGCCGGCCAGGAACGGCACCAGCGCCTGACGATAAGTCGCCATGGCCGCCTTGTCCGCCTCCAGCAGCTTACGGTCGGTGTCGTCGAAGATGCGCTCTTTTTCGTAGCTGGCGATGGCCTCGTCGAACTTGGCCTGGGCATCGTTGTAGGCTTTATCCAGCGCGCTCTTGTCGGCCAGATTGGAAAACACCGACAGCCGGTAAGCGGCCAGCCGGCTATCGGCCAGAGAACCCTTGGCCAGGTTCAGGCCCGCGATGCTGGGGATCAAACGGGTCTGCACCATGTCCAGCCGCTGCTGCGCGCGCGACAGTTGGGCCAGGCCGACGGCGCCGACAAAAATCAGCGCCAGCAGAGCTAACGACAAGGTCAGAATCAGTCGTTTTGTAATCGTCATTGTTACTTTTCTCAGTGAAGTGGTCGAAAAAAAACGCCGCACTCTCAGAGTACGGCGTTCCAGTATATGCGTAACATTGTTACATTTGAGCAATCAGCAACAAATATATGCTGCAATGCAACTAAAAAGCAACGTTGTCAATCACGCCACGCGGAAACCGTGGGTGCCGTCCCGGCCCAGCTGCGCCACCAGACCGAATTCCCAATCGAGATACGCCTGCATCGCTTCGGCGCGATTGTCGGTGCCCTCGTAGGGACGGCGATAGCGGTCGATCAGCGGCGAGGCCAATCGGGTCGGCCCGGTCTCCACCGGCTTGTTGGCGGCCAGCCAGGCCGCCGTGCCGCCCGTCAGCACATGGATCGGCAGCTTGGTCAGCGTGCGCAGGTCGGCCGCGACATAGCGCGCCAGCAGACTGCTGCCACAGGTAAGCACATAACGCTGCACACCTTCCGGCAACTGCGCCAGCGCCGCCGCCAGCTGCGAACGCAGCGCAAACCACGCGCCGGGAATATGCCGCTTCTGATAATTCACACCGGAGGTGAAGTCCAGCAGCGCCACCTGCTGCGGTGCGTCAGCCAGCCACTCGGCCAGCGTGTCGACGCTGATCTCGTCCGCTTCCGGCGCCGGCGCCAGTTCGTCCTTCCATGGCGCGGTCTCGCTAAAGTCAGACGCTTGCAGGCCATCCACCACATACACCTCGTGATTCATTTGCCGCAGCCAGTGTGCGCTGAGATTGGCGCGCACGCCGTCGCTGTCGGCCAGCACGATGCGGGCGCCGCGTACCGGCGCAAACTGCTCGGTCTCCTGCACCAACTGCCCGCCGGGCGCGGAGCGGAATCCCGGCAGATGGCCATCGCCATACTCGCCGGGACTGCGGATGTCGAACAGATAGTTGGAACGCGTGCGGTCCGCCCGCAACGCCACCAGTTGCGCGCGATCCAACCGCAGTACACCGGCGCGGTCGGCCAGCGCGCGCGCATCGCGTGCCGCCGTGGCGCGGTTGGCTTCCGAAGCAGGTGGATAGCTGCGCGACTGGCCATGCTCCAGCTGCTGCTCGGCCAGCGTCCAGCCAATGGTGCCGTTGCGCAGCGCCGATACCGGATTCGGCACGCCGGCGTTAATCAGCGACTGGGTGCCGATGATGCTGCGCGTGCGTCCCGCACAGTTGACGATGATGCGGGTGGCGGGGTCCGGCGCCAGCTCGCGCGCGCGCAGGGCCAGCTCCGCGCCCGGCACGCTGATGCTGCCGGGGATGCTCATGGTCTGGTATTCGTCGTAACGGCGCGCGTCAAGGATGACGATGTTCTCGCCCTGGTCGATCAGCGCCTTCACTTCCGGCGCCGACAGCGATGGCGTATGGCGTTCATGCTCCACCAATTCGCCAAACGCTTTGCTGGGCACATTCACATCGCGGAACAATTCGCCACCGGCAGCACGCCAGCCGGACACGCCGCCTTCCAGCAGCGCGACGTCGGTGTAGCCCAGTTGGTGCAAGCGCAGCGCCGACGGCAGCGCCAAGCCTTCGCCATCGTCCAGCACCACGATCGGCACATCGCGGCGCGGCAGCTTGGTGTAGGCATCGATCTCGATGCGGTTATATGGGAAGTTGGCGGCGAACAGCGGATGCGCCTGCGCATGCGGATCTTCTTCGCGCACGTCCAGCAGCGCGATCTCGCGGCCGGCCAGCAGTTCCGCCCTCACCTGCTCGTAGCTGCGGTACGGGATCTGTGGCGCGTAGCCTGAGCGGAACGGCTTGACCTGCCCATCCAGCGTGAACACATGACGGTCCACCGCGCCAATATCGGCGCCATACACGTGGATGCCGATCGAGACACGGTCGCTGTAAGCGTTGTAGACCTGGTGGATGTCGCCCAGCGTGGGCGATACCGCGACCACGGTGCCGGTCTCCAGCCGCTGCGGTTCGCCGTGACGTTCCAGCGTGCCATCCGGCTTGCGGCGGAAATCGTGCGAGATTTCGGCGCCGCGCAGCAAGCCGACCAAACCCCAGACCGTGTGGTCATGGATAGGCGTGAACTGGCCCGGTCCCCAAACAAAGCTCACCACCGAAAAGCGTGCCGCCGGATCGCGGTACAGCAAATACTGACGATAAAACTGCGGATGCGGCGCGGCCGCCTCCGCCGGCAGCCAGTCGTCGTGCGACAGCAGCTCGCGCAGGAAACTTGCGCCCTGCTCGATCACCGCCGCCTCGTCGGCGCCAATCACGCTTTCCAGCTGGTTGACGAAATGCCGCAGACGCGGCGGCAGATCGGATTGTTGTACCTCGCTCATGTGTCTCCTCCTTACGCAGCCTGGCGGCGTGCTGCGGTGTTACGATTTTCAGGTACGTCCAAACCAAGATTACCACGCAGCGTGCTGTGTTCATACTCGGTCCGGAACAGGCCGCGCTGCTGCAGCACCGGCACCACCTCGGCCACGAAGGCGTCCAGCTGGCGCGGCAGCGATTCAAACAGGATGAAGCCATCGGCGGCGCCGTTCTCGAACCAGCGCTGAATCGCGTCCGCGACCTGCACGCCGGTGCCGACGAATTCACGGCGCGGACTGGCGTAGCGCAGCGCGGTCTGGCGCAGCGTCAGGTTCTCTTCGCGCGCGGTGCGGGCAATGCGTTCGGACGAGCTGCGGTTGCTGTCGGCGCCGTATTGGGCGATGTCCGGGAACGGGCCGTCCAGCGGATACTGGGTCAGGTCATGCTCGTTGAAGGAGCGGGCCAGTGCCACCAGCGCGTCTTCAATGCGGATCAGGCCTACCGCTTCCTGGAACAGGCGCTCCACTTCCTGCTCGTCGCGGCCGACGATGGCGCGCAGCGCCGGCAGCACGTTCAGGCGTTCCGGCGCGCGGCCAAAGGCAGCGGCACGGCGCTTGATGTCGGCATAGTAGGTTTGCGACGCTTCGAGCGACGAGTTCTCGGTGAAGAAGGCGTCGGCGTAGCGCGCCGAGAAGTTGCGGCCATCTTCCGATGCGCCGGCCTGGAAGATCACCGGCTGTCCCTGCGACGAGCGGCTGATGTTCAGCGGGCCTCGCACCGAGAAGAACTCGCCCTTGTGGTTCAGCGTATGCAGCTTGGCCGGATCGAAGAACTGGCCGCTTTGCTTGTCGCGCACCAGCGCGTCGTCTTCCCACGAATCCCACAAACCCTGCACGGTTTCCAGGTGCTCGGCGGCGATGCGGTAGCGCACTTCGTGCGGCGGATGCGATGGCTTGCCGTAGTTCTCGGCGCTGCCGGACAGCCACGAAGTCACCACGTTCCAGCCGGCGCGGCCCTTGCTGATGTGGTCCAGCGACGCGAACTGGCGCGCCACGGTATATGGTTCGCTGTAGCTGACGGTCAGCGTGCCGACCAGGCCAATGTTCTTGGTGTGCGTGGCCACGGCGGAAAGGATGGTGAGCGGCTCGAAGCGGTTCAGATAATGCGGGCTGGATTTCTCGGTAATGTGCACACTGTCGGCGACGAACAGGAAGTCGAACTTGGCCTGCTCCGCCAGTTTGGCCTGACGCAGGTAGAAGTCGATATTGGTGCTGGCGGTGGGGTCGGCCTCGGGATGGCGCCAGTCGCCCCAGCCTGGGCCTACGCCGTGCAGGATGAAGCCGAGTTTCAGTTGTCGAGTGCTCATGATGATGCTCCTTTAGGTATGAGGTCAGGCTGGGCGGAACAGGCTGGGGTCCACCAGCTTGCTCGCGTCTACCCGGCGCGGGAATAATTTGGCTTCGTAGAAGGTGTCGGCCACCAGTTGCAATTGGCGGACGATGTCACCGTCGACCGCGCGCAGTTGCGGCTTGTCGCGGCTGACCACCAGCGACGCCACTTCGGGCGGCAGGCCGGTCAGGCGCTGGAATACGTCGGTGTATTCCTTGGGATGGGCGTTGGCCCAGACGTTGGATTGCGCCAGCCGTTGCAGCACGTCGGCCAGGGCGGCGCGCTTGCCGGCATCGGCTAGCGCGGCGTCCGAGGCGGCAATCACGCCGATGCCGGAGTTGATGCCGACGCCGTCGCGCAGCACGCGGGCGCCACGCAGTTCGGCGGCGGCCTGGTAGGTGCCGAAGGTGGCCCAGGCTTCGACCTTCCCGCTGGAGAAGGCGACGGCGGCATCGCTGGGCAGCATGAAGCCGGTGTTGACGTCATCCGGTTTCAGGCCGGCTTCGCGCAGGGCGCCAAACAGCAGGAAGTGCGAGACGCTGCCGCGCGCGGACGAGACGATGACGTTGCGGCCGCGCAGATCGGCCACGGTCTTGATCGGCGAGTTGGGCGGCACCAGGATCGCCACGCCGACCGGCGAGGAGACGCTGGCTGCCACCACTTTCACGCGCGCGCCGCCTGCCGCCGCTGCCAGCGCCGGCGTGTCGGCCGCCATCGCGGTGTCGACGTCGCCGGAGACCACGGCTTCAAACAGCGGTGCCGCGCCCTGGAAGCTGGCCCACTGGATTTTGTATGGCAGGTCTTTCAGCACGCCGGCCGCTTCCGCCTTGGTCTGCAGCAGGCGCACCTGGTCGCCCAGCACCAGTGTGACTTTCGACAGGTCGGGTGTGCCGGCCAGGCCGGCGCCGTTGCCGGCGCTCGCGATGGCCGATGCGCTGCCGGCCCCCGGCGCTGCGGACTTGCCGCAAGCGCCGAGCAGCGCGGCCGCCGGCAGCATCGCCAGCAGACGGCGGCGGATGCGATCCGGATCAGAATACATACGTCACCTTGCCGTAGTAGTAAGCACCGCTAGGCGCAAACGGCGCCGGACCGTAGTAATACGCGCTCACGCCAGTATTGGCGTCGCCGGGGCCATTCTTGTCCGGCTTCGTATTGAACACGTTGGCCGCGCCGACCACCAGTTTGACCTTCTTGGTCACCGCATAGCTGAGATCCAGATCGGTCAGCCACTTGGCGCCGAAGTGATAATCCTGCGCGCGATTGGCGGTGGTCTGCCAGGTGTACTTGTCATAGCGCGTGGTCTGCAGATTCGCTTCCAGATCACCGAAGAACCAGCGCGCCGACAATATCAGCTTGGTCTTCGGCGTCGCCGTCAGATCGCCGATGCCGCCACCGGCCGTGTAGCCGAACCACACCGAACTGCCGCCGGTATTGGTGCCCAGCGACGTAATCTGCGATGGCGTGGCTGCGATGCGGGTAATCGTAGTCTTGTTGTAGTTCAGCGCCGCGCCCCAGCGCACCAGGCCAAAGCGGCCGTAGTCGCTGGTGATGTCGCTTACCAGGTCGGCGCCACGGGTGCGGGTATCGACCGCGTTGGCGAAGTATTGAATCCACTCGGTGCCGGTCAGACCAGCCGCGATCAGCGCCGGCGCAAACGCCGGGCCGAACATATAGCCGGTGCGGACGATGCGGTCCTTCACCGCCACCTGATAGCCGTCCAGTGTGATGTTCACGTTATCCGCCGGCTTCAGCACAATGCCCAGACCGAAGTTGACCGACTTCTCAGGCTCCAGATCCTTGGCGCCGAACTGGCGCGCCAGCGCCGAGTTATTGCGCAGCAGCTTGGACAGGCTAGGCCCAACCTCGCCCGTCACCGGATTGATGTTGGTACGGTTGTCGGTCTGCGAATAACCGATCTGCGTCAGCGACGGCGCGCGGAACCCGCTGCCCACCGTGCCGCGAATGGCGACTTTCGGCGTGAAGTCATAACGGCTGTTGATCTTGCCACTGGCCGTGTTGCCAGCGCTGTCATCGTAATGCTCAAAGCGCACCGCGCCATCCACGAACCAGTCCTCGGTTGGATAGAAGCCCAGATCGTTGTACACCGCCAGCACCGTGCGGCGGATGCTGGTGGCATCGGACGGCGACAGCGCCACGCCGGCCTGCGCGCCCACCGCCGCCGGTTTGCCGACGTTGGGATCGCCCGCCTGGTCGCCGGCCTTGAAGATGTAGCCACCGTTGATGTACCCCAGCGGATCGCCGGCAAAGGTCGAGAAGCGTTCGACGCGCTGCTCCAGACCCCACGACCATTGCAGCGGCTTCTTCCAGCCGATATCGACCGCGCGGGTGAAGTCCTCGTTGGTGGTCCACTGCTCGAACTGATAGGTGGCGAGATTATCGAAACTGGTCGGCGACGATGGCCCCAGTGACGGATTGATGGTCAGGTTGCTGTACTGGCGGGCGCGGTTGCGGCCATAGCCTGTGCTCAGATCCCAGTTCCAACCGGCGGTTTTGCCGCGCGCGCCCACGTTCAGTTGATAGTCGTAGGCGCTCATGTTATTGATCGCGAAGTACCCGTCCGGGAAAATCTGCGAGATGGTCGCCAGGCCGTTGGGACGACGGAAGTTATTCCCGGCGACCGTGTTGCGAGTGCCGGCGGTGCCGAACGCGTACAGCGTGATATCGGCGTTGTAGGGCTTCTCGGCGTTGAAGGCGACATCGTAGGCTTCAATGCCTGGGTCGCCGTTATGCGCGCCATCGCGGTTCCAGGTCGCGTTCTTCGGATTCGAGGCTGGCGAATACGCCACCAGATTGGTCGATGGGAAGTTGTACCAGTCCTGGCCGCGCTTGCGAGCCGCCAGGCCGACGTGGACGAAGCCATCTTCACCCAGCGTGAAGCCGACATCGCCTTCGATCTTCTTGTTCGACAGATCGCCGCTGCCCTCTTTCAGCTTGCCGTAACCGGCAGAGATTTCACCGCCATGGTTGCCGGTTTTGAGAATCACGTTGACCACGCCAGCCACCGCGTCCGAGCCGTATTGCGCGGCGGCGCTATCCTTCAACACCTCGATGTGGTCGATGGCGCTGAGCGGAATCGTGTCCAGATCGATGGCATTGACGCCACTGGTGTCGCCGCCGCCGTTGGTCAGCAGCGCAGCGTTGTGGCGGCGCTTGCCGTTCACCAGCACCAGCGTGTAGGCCGGGCCAAGACCGCGATTGCTCACCGGCCGCACCACCGAGTTCACGCCGGCCTGGTTGGTGCCGAAGTTAAACGACGGCAGCAGGCGCGCCAGCGCCTCGGCCAGCTCAGCGCGGCCGGTATGAATCAGCTGCTCGCCGCTGATGACGTCCACCGGTGCCGGGCTGTCCGCTACGGTACGCGCTTCGCCGCGCACTGCGGTCGTTACCACCACATCCTGCACCTGTCCCACGTTGGTCTGTGCCCATGCCGGAATGGCCAGCAGTGCCAGACTTATTGGCGTCAATGCGATCTTTTTCGAATAATGCTGCATTATTGATCTTCTCCCTCGTGTGAATTTACCTGGATTTTCAGGCTAAATATTTGGCAAAGCTCTTGTCCCACAGCGGACGTACGTCAACGCGGCGCGCCAGCAGGCCCGCATCGGCAAATACGTCCGCCACTTTTTGTTGCGATTGAATCGCTGCGTCGTCCACCGGTATCAGCTTGTATGGCTCGCTGCGGTTCTTCACTTGATTCAGGAAATACTCCGGCGGCACACCTGCGATCTGGCCGCTGCGGGTGGCCCACTTTTCAGGATTGCGGTTGATCCAGTCATAGACCTTGGCCACCCGCTGCAGGTAGTCGCCCACCGCCTGGTGCTTGACCGGATCGGCAATCGCGGTAGTCGAGGCGCTGATGACGTAGTTACCCGACAAATAGCCCTTGGCGGTGCGCAGCACGCGCGCGCCCTGGCTCTTGGCGAATTCCACCACCAGGCCGTAGATCACCCAGGCATCCAGCTGGCCGCTCTTGAACGCGGCCAGGCCATCCTGCGGCAGCAGCGCCACCGGTTCAATATCCTTGAAGGTCAGGCCGTTCTCCTTCAGCAGCTGGATCAGGAAGTAGTGCGAGGTGGTGGAGCGCACGTAGCCGATACGCTTGCCCTTGAACTGCGCCGGATTGGTGATGGTGGAATTCTTCGGCACCAGCACCACCTGGTTATTGACGTCGCCGCGCAGCACCGCGATCACCTTCAGCGGCGCGTTACCGGCCGCCGCGAAGATCGGCGGAATCTCGCTCATGCCACCAAAATCCAGCGTGCCGGAGGACATGGCTTCCACGATCAGGTTCCCGCCGGCGAATTCGGCCAGCGCCGTTTTGTACGGAATGTCGGCCACGCCGGCTTCGTTGAAGTAGTAGCTGTCGCCGCCCTTGTAGGTGCCGACGCGCAGCGTGGTGTCGCGCAGTTGCGCCGCATGGGCGCGGGTGGCGTTGCTCCAGCCGGCCACCAGTGCGGCAGCGCCGGCGGCGGTTTTCAGAAATTGGCGGCGAGCGCCGCCCTTCGAAGTGATCGAATTCATTTTGCAGCCTGTTTTAAAGTGATTTAGTTCGTGGGGGCTTCCGAGACCAGCGCGATGCGGGCGTAGCCGGCATCGTTCAGCGCGCCCATGGTCTTGACGATGCGGCCGTAGGCCAGCGCCTGGTCGCCGCGCAGGTGGATGCGGCGCTCCTTGTCACCGTCCGCTTCCTTCGCCATCAGCGCCAGCAGCGTGTCCGGCGTGGACGCGGTCTGGTTGACGTAGACCGTGCCTTCGGCGTCGATGCTGACCACGATCGGTGGCTTGGGCTCCTGCAGCGGCTTGGCGTTGGAGGTCGGCAGATCGACCTTGACGCCGGCGGTCATCATCGGCGCCGCCACCATGAAGACGATCAGCAGCACCAGCATGACGTCAACCAGCGGCGTGACGTTGATGTCGCTGACCGGGGTTGGACGGCTCACAGGGCCGGAGGATAAGCGCACGCCCATGTCAGGCTCCCTGTGTCGACAGCGAGGTTACGTTGTGGCCTGCGCGCTCGGCATGGGCCGGCGCTGCGTTGGTCGTGACCACGTCTTCCAGTTGCGACTCCCCTGCTTCCAGTTGACGCGACAACTGCACTTCCACCAGGCCGACCAGCGTAGACAGGCGGCCGGCGTAGTTGTTCAAATCACCGGAGGCGCGGTTGTAGGCCACTACGGCGGGGATCGCGGCCACCAGGCCAAGCGCGGTGGCGAACAACGCTTCGGCGATGCCCGGCGCAACCACGGCCAGGCTGGTGTTGTTACTGGCCGCGATGCCCTGGAAGGCGTTCATGATGCCCCACACGGTGCCGAACAGGCCGACGAACGGCGCCACCGAACCAACCGTGGCCAGTATCGACAGGCCGCGCTGCAACTGCTCTACTTCGACATTGCTGGCGATCTGGCCAACGCGGTTGATGCGTTCTTTGAGACTGTCGCGGCCTGAGTCGCTGGTGTGCAGGTGCAGTCGGTGCGTGACGTGCCATTCGTCGACGATGGCGTGGTAGATGCGGGCAAACGGATCTTGCGCATGCTGTTTCAGCTGCTGCGTCAGTTTGGCCAGCGAGCGCTGTCCCGCCAGTGCGGCGGTCCAGTGCACGGCGTTGCGGCGCAGGCGGGCGAAGCGCACCAGTTTGTCGATGATGACGCCCCAGCTAACCAGCGAGGCGATGGTTAACAGGACCAGAATGGATTTGACGATGACGTCGGCCTGTTCAAACAATTCCAGCGGCGTCAGATGGGCGGTGGCACTCATGGCGTTTCCTTTTCAGTTAATTTTGAAGACGATGTTCCCGGCCAGCAGATAGCTGCTGCCGCCCAGATCGGGCAGGCGCGGGAAAGGTGCGGCGCGGCGGATGGCGTCGCGCGCCGCTTCGTCCAGCGCTTCCACGCCGGAGGACTGGATATCGAACGAGACCAGCGAGCCATCGGGGTTGAGGGTCAGGCGGTAGCCGACCTTGCCCTGCTGGCGGCGCATCTTGGCTTCGCGCGGGTAGTCGGCGTTGCGGTTGATGCGGGCATACACCTGGTTGACGTAGTCGGTGGGGATGCCTTCGGTGCTGATTTGCTTGGGTGCGACGGCGGCCGGCGGCGCTGACGGTGCGGCCGGTGCCGGGGCCGGTGCTGCCGGCGTGACCGGGCCGGGTGGCGCGGCTTGCACTGGTGGCGCCGGAGGCGTATAGGTTTCTGCCTTGGCGGCCGGCGCGTCCACGGTTTTCGGTTGCGGCAGCGGCTGGGCGACGGGTTTGGGGGCGCTCAGCGTAACCTTGTCCTTCACCGGTTCCGGCTTCGGCGGCGTGATCTGCTTGGGTTCGGGCAGGATGCGGATCAGTTCCACCACCGGTGGCGTCAGCGGCGGCTTGACGACGCCGGTGGACCAGCCCAACACCGCCAGCAATGCCGCGCCATGGATCAGCAGCGTGCCGGTGGCGCCAGGACGACGCCACCATTGCGGACCGCTGCCGGCGCCGAGGTAGGACGTGGCGAAGCCAGCGCCGTAGGCGGCCAGCGCATTGACGCCGGTATCGCGCCCGGCGGGGACGGTCGAGGCGCCGGCACTGGCGGCGCGGCTGGAGGCGGTGATGGTGGCGGTGGACATGGTCGCTCTCCCTGTCAGTCTAAAGAATCCGGCTCTTCGCGCGTGATGACATCCCACAGCGGCTGGAAGCTGAACCAGCCGCCGGCCTCGGAACCCATCTGCTTGGAGGTATGCAGCGCCACGTCATGCGGAATCGGCTTGGTCGGGCCGGCCGCCTCGGACAGCAGCTGCGCATGCGCCGCGTTCTCGAACGCGATGTAACGCCACACCGCCGACTCCACCGACTCGCCCACCGTCAGCAGGCCGTGGTTCTGCAGGATCACCGCCTTGCGATGGCCGAGCGTCTCGGCGATGCGCTGACCTTCGCTGGCATCCAGCACCACACCGCTGAAATCCTGGAAGATCGCGTGATCTTCATAGAAAGCGCAGGAATCCTGCGTCAGCGGGTCGAGCAAACGGCCCTGCGCGGCAAACGCTTTGCCGTACAAGCCATGCGAGTGCGCCGCCGCGATCACGTCCGGACGCGCCTTGTGCAGCTCGGAGTGAATCGCAAACGCCGCGCGGTTCAGCAGGCCGTCGCCTTCAACGATCTTGCCCTCATGGCTGACCAGCAGCAGGTCCGAGGCACGGATATGGCCGAAGTAGACACCGGCCGGATTGACCCAGAAGTGATCCGGGAATTCCGGATCGCGCGCGGTGATATGGCCGGCGCCGCCCATGTCGAAGCCGTAGCGGGCGAACAGCCGGAACGACACCGCCAGCCGCTCCTTGCGGTGCTGACGCTGCGCTTCAAAGCCTTCCGGCTCCGGCGGACGCGCGAAAATGATATTGCCATTCTCATCGCGCGGCGCGCTGTAGATGGCGGGACGCGGGTACTGCTTGCCGACCGCGCGCAAATGGGGGCGCGACAGCGGCGCGGAATACAGTGGTGCAGAGCTGCTCATATGGAATCCTCTATCAGTAGCCGCGCGCGGTATCCACCACGTCGGTCAATGGTTGTCCGCTGCGGAAGCGGTCCAGGTTCAGCACAAACTTGTCGATCAGCGCGGGCACGATCTGGTCGGTGCTGGGTGAAATATGCGGTGACAGGCGCACACGCGGATGGCCGTAGAGCGCATGCCCCGCCGGCAGCGGCTCGGGATCGGTCACGTCCAGCGTGGCCAGCGCGATGCGGCCCTCGTCCACCGCGTCCAGCAATGCCTGATGGTCGATCAGGTTGCCGCGCGCGATGTTAATCAGGTGCAGATTCGGCTTGGCGTGGGCCAGCGTGGCGCGGTTGATCGCATGGCGCGTATCCGGCGTCGATGGCGCAGCCAGTACCAGATGGTCCGAACGCGCCACCAACTGCTCCAGCGTATCCACACGCTCCACTCCGGGCACCTCGAACGGCGCATCCGAGCGGCGCAGCGCCACCACCTTGATGCCCAGCGCCAGCGCGCGCTGCGCCAGCGCCTGGCCAATGGAGCCAAAGCCGTACAGGCCCAGCGTGGTGCCGTCCACCAGCCCAAGCTGGATGCGGCGCCAGTCGCTGGCCTGTCCCAGCCAGATCTCAGGGACACGCTTGGCGGCGGTGAAGATCGCCGCCAGCACGTATTCGGCGATGGCGATCGATGCCGTCCCGCGCGCCGACGTCACCACCGGGCCGTCGAACAGCCAGTCCGGGTAGTAGTCGATACCGACCGAAGCCAGTTGCACCCAACGGACATCGCTCCAGCCGCGTGGCGCCGGCGTTTCCTTCAGCGTCTGCCCTTTCGGCGCCGGCAACGCGAACAGCACGTCCGCGCCAACCGGCAGTTCGGTCAATGGCCCCGGCGCCACGTCGCGCACCGCCAGGCCGGTGCGCTGTGCCAGCAAGGCATTGACCTTGGGGTCGAACTGACTGGCTACGATCAAATCATTCTTCACTGCGCTCATCGCCTCTGCTCCGTTATGCCGCCAGTCGTTTGTCCTGCGCTTCGCGTTCGGCGATAGCCGCGCGCACCAGCGGAATCAGTTCGCGGCCGTACTGCAGCGCGTCCTGAATCGGATCGAAGCCGCGAATCAGGAAGGTGGTCACGCCGATTTCCCAGTACTTGACCAGCGCATCGCGCACCTGCTCCGGCGTGCCTACCAGGCCGGTCGAATTGCCGGACGCCTTGGTCAGCGCGGCGATGCCGGTCCACAGCCGTTCATCCACCACCTTGCCTTGGGCGGCGGTTTCCAGCAGGCGCTTGGCGCCGACGTTTTGCGGTTCGGTCGGACGCTTGCTGAAGTGGACGTTCTGCTTCACGCGCTCGGTGGCGGTGGCCAGGATGGCGTCGGCCTTGGCCCATGCCTTTTCCTCGGTCTCGGCCAGCACGGGACGCAGCGACAGGCTGAAACGAATCTTGTCGGCGCGGCCATGCTTGGCGGCGGCGGTGCGCACGCGGGCGATGGTGTCGGCCACCTGCGCCAGCGATTCGCCCCACAGCGCGTAGACGTCGGCGTGCTTGCCGGCGACTTCAATCGCGGCGTCGGACGAGCCGCCGAAGTAAGTCGGGATATGCTGGTCGCGCACCGGGCGCACGCCGGCGTTCTGGCCTTTGAAGTGGTACAGCGGACCATCGTGGTCGAACGGACCTTCCGAAGTCCAGGTCTTCTTCACCACGTCCAGGTATTCGTCGGTGCGCTGGTAGCGTTGATCGTGATCGAGGAAGTCGCCGTCGCGCTGCTGTTCGGTGTCGTCGCCGCCGCTGATGATGTGGACCGCCAGGCGGCCGTCGCTGAAGTGGTCCAGCGTGGCGAACTGGCGCGCCGCCAGCGTTGGCGCCACAAAGCCCGGACGGTGCGCCAGCAGGATGCCCAGCTTGTCGGTCTGCGAGGCGATGTAGGATGCCACCTGGAAGCCGTCCACCGAGGCGCTGCTGTGCGCCACCAGCACGCGGTCGAAGCCGGCGTATTCGTGGGCGCGGGCCACCGCGCCGAGGAAGGCTTTGTTGACGACCGGTCCTTGCGGCAGAACGGTTTCGCTGGTTTCCTGGGTGGCGCTAAAGCCGATAAATTCGATACTCATGATGCGTCCTTTGCAGTGATGTTGGAAATGCCGGCGACGCCGGAGGTGGAAGCTTTACGGGCTGCGGCACGCGCGGCGAAGGCGGCGCATCCGCTGTTGGTCAAAATCGTGTCGTTTTGCGGCGTGTGGATGCGGCTGCACAGCACGTCGCGGTAATAGCGTTCCAGCGGATTGGCGCGCGACAGGCCGGGATTGCCGCTCAGTTCAATCGCCTTTTCCACAACCTGGATCGCGGTGTTGGTGACCAGGTATTTGATGCGGAACGCGTCTTGCGGCGGCACAGCGCCATTGGCGGCGGCGTCCAGCAGCACGCGGTTGGAGAACAACCAGGCGTCCAATTGGCCCAGCGCCTCCTGAAAGCGCGGCAGGCTGGCCAGGGGTGCGCCCAGATTGGCCGGCACGCGTTCTTCAAGCCAGGTCGCCAGCCAGTCGCGCGCATTGCGCGCCACGCCGTCGTAGATGGCGGATAACAGTACGGACATCCACAGCAGCAGCGAGGCGTCCAATTCGGGTGAGCTGCCGGCCGGGTTGACGTCCACCGCGTGATCCAGCGGCACCAGCACGTCGTCAAACACCACTTCGTGGCTGCCGGTGGCGCGCATGCCGAGATGGTCCCAGCTTTCGTTGATGGTGATGCCAGGTGTATCGCGGTGTACCAGCCAGCTGCCGACCAGCGGCTCGGCATCGTCGCTGCGCGCCCACACCGCCAGCCAGGTCAGGCGCGGGATGCCGGTCGAGTAAATCTTGGTGCCGCTGATGCGCCAGCCCTCGGGCGTGCGGCGGGCGATGGTGCCCGGCAGGCCGCCGCGTGCCGGCGTGCCCAGTTCCGGCTCGACGCGCAGCGCGTTAATCAGGGCACCGTCACGCAGCGTTTCTTCGTTCACGCGCTGCAGCAGATGCTGCGGCCATTTGTTGCCGCGACCCGAGGCGTGGTGCAGATACTGCATCACCAGCACCAGCGCGGTCGATGGCTCGCCACGGGCGACGGCGGCGATCACGCGGGTGGTCTGCGCCAGATTGGCACCCAGGCCGCCCAGCGCACGCGGCACGGTCAGGCCGAGCAGGCCCAGTTCATGCAGGCGTTCGAAGTTCCGGTGCGGGAAGCTGCCGTCGCGGTCGTACTGTTCGGCGGTGGCGGCGAATTCGGCGCTCAGTTGCTCCAGCAAGGCGGCGAATTCCGCGCTGTCCAGCTGGTGGCTGTGTTCTGCGGTAGGCAGTCGGAGGACAGAAGTCATGGTCAGATCGAGAAGTTACTGAAGTTGAACGGCGTGATGATCGGCGCGGGTGCGGCGGGCGTTTCCGGTTGCGCGGAGGCCGGCGTATCGAGCTCCACGCCCAGCAGCTGCAGCAGTTGTGCGCGCACTTGCTGGAAGCGTGGCGCGTCGGCGCTGCGCGGGCGCTGCTGGGTAATGGCGATGTCGGCGGCGATGCGGCCTTGTTCCAGCACCAGCACGCGGTCGGCCAGCAGCACGGCTTCGTCGACGTCGTGCGTCACCAGCAGCACCGACGGACGATGCTGGCGCCACAGCGACAAAATCAGCTGGTGCATGCGGATGCGGGTCAGCGCATCCAGCGCGGCAAATGGTTCGTCCAACAGCAGCAGTTGCGGCTCGCGCACCAGGGCGCGGGCCAGCGCCACGCGTTGTGCCTCGCCGCCGGACAGCGTGGCTGGCCAGGCGTTTTCGCGGTGCGCCAGTCCCACCTCTTCCAGCGCGGCCAGTGCGCGCTGACGCGGATGGTCAATCTTCAGGCCGAGCGTGACGTTGCGCCAGGCGCGCTTCCACGGCATCAGGCGCGGCTCCTGGAACACGGCGGCGCGGGCCTGTGGCACTTCCAGCGTGCCGGAGCTGATGCGGTCCAGCCCAGCCAGTGCGCGCAGCAACGTGGTCTTGCCGGAGCCGCTGCGGCCCAGCAGCGCGACGAATTCGCCGGCGCGGATTTCCAGGTCCAGGTTGTCGAGGATGGTGTTGGCGCCGAAGCGCTTGCTCAGCTGGCGCGCCTGTACCGGGCTGCGTGGCAGTGCCGGCGCGTCGACCGCGTCTTCGTGGCGTGCCTTGACGCTGCCGAGGTTAAGGGAGAACGTCGTCATGCTTTATTCCTTGATGAAGGTCGGGCGCCATGCCAGCGCATAGTGTTCGATGCCGCGCACCAGCAGGTCGGTGGCGAGTCCCAGCAGGCTGTAGACGATCAGGCAGACCACGATGACGTCGGTGCGCATGAAGTCGCGGGCGTTGTTGATCAGGTAGCCCAGACCGGCGGTGGCGTTGATCTGCTCCACCACCACCAGCGACAGCCAGCTGACACCCAGCGAGTAGCGCAGGCCAATCAGGAACGAGGGCAAGGCGCCGGGCAGGATCACGTGCACGATCTGCTGTGGATAGCTGAGGCCAAACAAACGCGCCGCTTCCACCAGCTTGGCGTCGATGCCACGTATGCCGCTGTACAGCGTCAGATACATCGGGAAGGTGGTGGCGTAGGCGATCAGCGCGATCTTGGTGAATTCACCGATGCCGAACCACAGGATAAACAGCGGCACCAGGCCGAGGAAAGGCACGGTGCGCGCCATCTGCATCGACGAGTCGATCGCCACTTCGCCCTGGCGCGACAGGCCGGCCACCAGTGCCAGCGCGGTGCCCAGCACCAGCGACACTCCCAGGCCGGTCAGCACGCGCTGCAGCGACACCAGCACATTGCTGCCGATTTCGCCGGAAGCGATCAACTCGCCGAGGGTGATGAAAATCTGCGAAGGCGCCGCCAGGATACGTTCCGGCAGGATGCCGGTGCGGGAGGCGGTCTCCCACAGAGCCAACAGCACCAGAGGGCCGATGGCGCGGCGGAAGACTTGTAGATGAAGCGTTGAAACCGACATGTTTGCATCCCTATTCAAGCTGTTAAAAGCTAGTATAGGGAGCAAATGATTATGATAAAACTAATCGTTTCAACTAATGATATATGATTTTCAGGAATAATTTTGTCGCGTTATCTTGCGACAATTTTGAGTGGTGATTCGGCAAACGCGTGCTCCACCGCCTGCGCGAAGAAGTCGATCGCGTGCTGCACCGGGCCTGGTTGCACCGGTTGCACCAGCCAGATATCCAGCACCGGCTTGAAGTCGGTGACGTTGACGATATCCAGCTGCGAGCGATGCCGGCTGCGCTCCAGTATGGGGCGCGGCATCAGCCCCAGGCCAATGCCGCTGGCCGCCAGCCCCAGTTGCAGATCGGTGCCGAAGGTCTCCAGGTTGATCTTGAACGACAGCCCCTGCTCCGCCAATGCGCGCGCCAGGCCGGCGCGGAAACCGCAGCCGTCCGGATTGAGCACCCAGCCGGTGCTGAAGATGTCGCGCAGCTTGTAACTGCGCTTCGGCATAGCGTCCTTCTTGGCCACCACCACCAGTTCGATGCGGCCCAGCGCACGGCCGGACAAACCCTCCGGCAGCACTTTGGTGGCCGGGAATAGCGCCACCGCCGCGTCGATCTCGCCCTTGGCCACCCGCTCCACCAACTGCGAGCCCCAGCCGGACGACACCTCGGTGTGCAGCTCCTTGAAGGTGCGGTTCAGCTTTTGCAGTGTATCCAGCAGCACCACGTCGCCGATAGTCTGGATCACGCCGATGCGGAATACGCCGGTGGGGGCGTGGTCGGCCTGTACCAGAGAGCGCAGGCGCTCGACTTCCTGCAGCACTTTGCCGCATTGTTCGAATACCTGGCGTCCCATGGCGCTGGGCTTGGGCGGCTTGACGGTGCGGTCCAGCAGCTCGACGCCCAGCGCCTGTTCAAGATTCTGCACCCGCCGGGTAATGGCCGATTGTGTCAGCCCCAGAGCCTCGGCCGCGGCGCTCACCGATTGGCTGCGCACCACGGCCACGAAGGCGCTGATGTCATCTATTTTCATATCGTTTTCAAAGTAAGCCATACGAATTCAGACGTCATCTTAACAGCATCAGAACTTGTAGCTGGCGCGCAGGTAGTAATACCCGCCGTTGAAGGGTATCTGCGCCGACGAGGTATCGTACTGGTAGACGCCGAGGTAACGGTTGGTTTCCGGCAGCTTGCTTGGATAGACGTTGAACAGATTGTTGGCGCCAGCGGCGACTTGCCACTGCTTCGACACAGCATAGCGCACCTCCAGATCGACCAGCGTTTTCGGCGCGTTTTCAACGTGGTTGAACACCGAGGTCGAATAGATATTCGGGCCGGTATAGAAGGTCGCTTCGGTCGAGGTTTTGCCGTAGCGGGTGGCGTGCAGGCTCACGCCCCACGGATCCAGCGTCCACACGCCGCCCAGTATCAGCTTGTTCTTCGGCGTGGCGGTGGTCAGGTAGCCGACCTGCTGGGCGTTCAGCAGCGTCTTGCCGTTGCCATCGACGCCGACGCGGGTGACTTTGCTGGTGTTGATGTTGGCGCTGGCGTCCCAGTCGATGCGGCCTGCGCTCCCCAGGTTGGTCGGATAGTTGGCCACCAGGTCCAGGCCCTGGGTGCGAGTGTCGGCGCCGTTGGCGAAGTAGCTGGCGCTGACCGAGGACAGGCCGCTCGGCAGCGTGATACCGGCCGCGCTCAGGGCGTCGATCGCGACCTGGCCGGTGTAGGTGCCGCCCTGGATGATGCGGTCGCGGATTTCGATGCGGTAGGCGTCCAGCGTCACGTGCAGGTTGTCGAGCGGCTCCACCACCAGGCCCAGATTGTAGCTGCGCGATTTCTCCGGCTTCAGCGGCAGCGCGCCCAGTTTGCGCGCGGCGTCGGAATTGACCGCCAGTTGGCCGCCGGCGCTGGTCGGGGATACCGCCAGGGTGCTGAAGTATTCCTGCGCCAGCGACGGCGCGCGGAAGCCGGTGCTGGCGGTGGCGCGCAAGGCCACGCGTGGCGTGAACTCGTAGCGGCTGGACAGCTTGGCGTTGGTGGTGCTGCCGGCGTCGCTGTAGTGCTCATAGCGGGCCGCCAGTTCGCCTTCCCACTGCTTGGTGAAGTTGGTGGAGAAGTCGGCATAGGCAGCGCCGATATTGCGCGAGTGCTTGCCGGCGCTGGATGGCGACAGGCCGGGCAAGGCTTGCGCGCCGCTGCCGTAGTAGGAGGCGGCGTCGCCGGCGCCGATGTCATAAGTCTCGCGGCGGAATTCCGTGCCCAGCGCGACGTTGAGGTCCGCCGGCAGCGCGCCGGTATTGAAGGCGCGGGCGATGTCGCCGTTGACCGCCTGCTGCGTGTTCTTGAATTGCGACAGATGGAACTCGGTCGGCGTCGAACCGGTGGCAGCGTACAAGTCGGTGTTGACCGAGTCGGTCATATTGATCTTGACGCTGTCGGTGCCCCAGGTGCCGCTCAGGTCCCAGCGCCAGCCGGCCAGGTCGCTGCCCTTGATGCCGGCGGTGAGGCTGGCGTCGGTCTCGTTGCTGGTTTCGACCGGGCTGAAACCGTTCGGATAAACCTGCGGCAGCTTGGATGGCAAGCGGTAGTTCTGGATGCTGGCGCCGGCGCGGTGGGCGGCGGTGGCGAAGGCGTAGACTTCGACGTCCTTGCTGATATTGATGCCGGCGTTGGCGCCGAACGATTCACGGCGGATGTACGGGTCGCCCAGCGTCTGGTTGGCGTAGGTGTTGGTGCGGTTATCGATGCCGCTGCGCAGGCTATGCTCATGGCGGCGGTATTCGGTGCTGAGGTGCAGGAAACCATCCTCGCCCAGCTGGATGCCGGTATCGGCGGCGCCACCCAGCGTGAAACCGTCGCCTTTGTAGTATTGGCCGCTGGTGGCAGTGACATTGCCGCCGTTGCTCTGGTTTTTCAGGATGATGTTGATTACGCCGGCGATGGCATCGGAGCCGTATTGGGCGGCGGCGCCGTCGCGCAGCACTTCAATGTGGTCGACCGCGCTGACCGGAATCAGGTCGATGTCGACCGGGGTCGCGCCCTGCTGCGAGCCGGCATCGACGGTGATGTTGGCCGAGGTGTGGCGGCGTTTGCCGTTCACCAGCAGCAGCACGTGGTTAGGGCTGAGGCCACGCAGCGTCAGCGCGCTGGTGAGGTTGGCGGCGTCGCCGGTTTGCGCGAGCCGGCTGATCGACGGCAGCAGCTTGACCAGCGCGTCGCGCAGGTCGGTCTGGCCGGTGCGTTGCAGGTCTTTGGCGCTGATGACGTCAATAGGGCTCAGGCTTTCGCCGGCCGAGCGCTGGATCGAGCGGGTGCCGGTGACCACCACGTCCTGGATCGCGCCGGCGGCGGCGGGCGTGTTGGCGCTGGCGGCGTCGGCGCCGTCCACGTTGTCGGCGGACCAGGCGGGAGCGGCGAGGTACAGCAGGGAGATGGTTAGCGCCAGCGGCAGGCGGCGCGGGGTGTTCGATTGCGATTGCTTCATGCGGACTTACTCCAGTGTGATGGCGGTTTTATTTTTTGACGCGGGCGGCGATCAGGTCGATTTCGACCAGGGCGCCAGGCAATGGCAGTGCGGCGACTTGCACGGCGGTGCGGGCGGGTTTGTTGGGTTGTTCGGCGGTGCCGAAGAATTGGCCGAAGGACGCGTTCAATCCTTTGAAATCAAGCTTGTTATCCAGTTTGGGATCGCCAACCAGGAATACCCGCAGCGAGACCACGTCGGCAAAGCTGAGACCTTCGTTGGCCAGCGCGGCTTTCAGGCGGTTCAGCACCGACAGGGTTTGGGTCTGGGTGTCGCCGTCGACCGATTCCGGCAGCACGCCGCTGAAGTAGACGGTGTCGGCGCCGGCCGGCACGCTGACCGCGACCGAGATCGGGAAGTTGGAGTTCGGGATCGGCGTGCGCTTGATCTGTTGGGCGTGGGCGGTGCAGGTCAGCATCAAGGCGGCCAGCAGGAGAGAGATTTTCATGGTGAGTCCTTTCAGGTTGATTTAGGCGGCGGCGCGTTTCGGTACGGCTTCGGCCACGCGGCGGGCAATGGCGGCGACGGCGTGGTGGCCGGACAAGGCGGCGCCCTCCTGCCAGGCGCCGATCTGGCTCAAATACTCGCCGGCGAAGTGCACCCGGCCTTCGTGCTGGTTGAGTCGCGTGTATTCCTTCTCGGCCGGCGTGGCCCAGTGCACCCACGAGCCCAGGCTGTATGGCACTTTGTGCCAGGTCACGCTGACGGGTTTCTGCAATTCCGCGCCATGGCCCGGATGCACGCGATCGATCACGTTGCGCGAGTAGGCGAATTGCGCGCTCAGTGGCTGCGCGGTGAAGTCGCGCGCGGCCTGGCCGATGTTGTAGCAGCCGACCACCACGCCGGTCTTCTTGTGGAAGCCGCCGCTTGGATACCAGATCAGCGCCGTATCGGCCTTCACCACCGAGATGCCGCCGTAGATCTGGTAATCCGTCTCCCAGAAGCGGCGCGCGTTCCAGGCGATTTTGCTGGCGGTGTCGTAGTGGATGTTGTTGATCGCCTCCTTCACGTCCGGCGCGAAATTGGTTTCCACCTGCGCCAGCACCGGCAGCGGGAAGGTGACGATGGCGTAGTCCGCCGACAGCGTCTGTTGCTTGCCGCTGCTGCGATCGCGCACCACCACATCCACGCCCTGCTCCTTGTTGCGGATGGATTTGACTTCGGTGTTCAGGCGCGCGACTTCTTTCAGGCGCTGGTAGAACGCGTACGGAATGCGGTCCATGCCGCCCACCGGTTGCAGCATGGTGGGCTGGAAGATCAGCAGTTCGTCGAAGATCAGCGCGGTCCACAGATCGGGATCGAGCAGCGCTTCCAGCGGCAGGGGTTCGTTGCGCTCGCCCACTTGCTCGGCGGAGCCGGGATAGACCTTGTAACCGGAACGCTCGCTGCCCTTGAATTCCGCCTGCGGCGTCAGATCGCCGTAGACTTTGAGGAAGTCGACCAGCTTGGCGCGGTCGTCGGCGCTCAGTTCCTGATCCAGCGCGCCCTTGTTGGTGGCCTTGGCCAGCAGCTCGGACACGTGGCCGCGCGCGTCGTTGATGGCGCGGCGCAGTTGGATCGGCTTGGTGCCCTTGGCGGCGTCGGGCAGGAAGTAGGCGCTGCGGCTGGTGTTGACTTCCGCCTCCAGCTCAACGCCGAATTCGCGGCAGTAGCCGAGGATGGTCTGGTGGTGACTCGGCAGGCGCGCCGGGCCGGCGTTGAAGTAGTGACCAGGTTCGAAGTCCGCGACCTGGGTGGTGCCGTCGTTGAGTTCTATGCGGGTGCCGTTGCGGATGGTCCAGTTGCGGCCACCGACGCGGTCGCGCGCTTCGATCAGTTGCACCTGATAGCCGGCCTTGCGCAGTTCGTAGGCCGACACCAGGCCGGCGATGCCGGCACCCAGCACCAGCACTTTGATGCCCTTGCCCGAGCCGGGCGCCAGGCTCAATGCCGGCGCCGCGCCTGCCGCCGCCGCGATGGTGGGGGCGCCCAGGCCCAGCGTGGTCATGGCTGCGGCAGCCGCCGTGTAGCCGCTGGTGGCGGCCAGCTGCATCAGGAAATTCCTGCGTGTGACACTCATAAATCGCTCCAAGTGATGAATTTGAAACGATCTTATGTCGGGCCAACATTATGTATAAACTAATTATTTAGCATAATCAAATATGAAAAATAAGAATAATGTCTTTACATAGCCAGACTACTGACAAAAACTGACAGTGGGCGCGGATAGACTCGGGCTTCTTCTTTTTTGATGGAGTCTGTATGAAATTTTCGTCCGTTCGTCTGGTGACCGAGCAGTTTGAGGCTGTGCTGGCGTTTTATCAAAACCTGTCCGGGGTCGCGCCGGTTCGGCTGGCGGATGGTTTTGCGGAGTTGCGGCAGGACGGTGCGACACTGGCTATCTCGTCGCAGCAGTTGGTGGCGCGTTTTAACGGCGGGGCGGCGGTCGCTGCGGCCAACCGCTCGGCCATTCTGGAGTTTGAGGTGGCGGATGTGGCGGCGGTTCTCGAACGTCTGCCAGCCGATGTGGCAGTGGTGCAGCCGATTACCCGTATGCCTTGGGGGAACCTGTCGCTGCTGGTGCGCGATCCGGAAGGTAGTCTGGTCAACGTGTTCTCAAAGCCGTTATAAGAATAGACGAAAGCATTCGTTCCAACACGGGTGGCGGCGGGCGTAGCATGAGGAGATAACTATCTTCAGGAGTGCCATCATGCGCCGCCGTACTTTGCTGTCCCTGCTTTCGCTGTTGCCGTTTGCCGCGCTGGCGCAGAAGACGCCGTCCAATTTGCGCATCGGTTATCAGAAGTCGTCCACGCTGCTGACGGTGCTGAAGGTGCGCGGACAATTGGAGCAGGATCTGGCGCCGTTGGGCGTGAAGGTGAGCTGGCACGAATTCTCCAGCGGCCTGCCGCTGCTGGAAGCGCTCAACGTCGGCGGCGTCGATCTGAGCGCGGACGTGGCGGACACGGTGCCAGTGTTCGCGCAGGCGGCCGGCGCGCAGCTGACCTATTTTGCGCAGGAGGCGCCCTCGCCTTCGGCCCAGGCGATTGTGGTGCGCGCCGATTCGGGCATCAACAGCGTGGCCGATTTGAAGGGCAAGAAGGTGGCGGTGACCAAGGCCGCCGGCTCACACTATCTGCTGATTGCGTCGCTGGACAAGGCGGGCCTGCGCTTCAAGGACATCGAACCGGCCTACCTGACCCCAGCCGATGGCCGCGCGGCCTTTGAGCGTGGCGCGGTGGCTGCCTGGGTGACCTGGGACCCGTATCTGGCCGGCGTGCAGAATCAGTCGCAGGTACGGATTCTGGCCGACGGCCGCAATGTCGCGGACTATCAACGCTACTATCTGGCCTCGACCAAATATGCGGAAGTGCATCCGGAGGTGCTGGCGGTGGTGTTCGAATCGCTGCGCAAGGCCGGAAAATGGGTCAAGCAGTCGCCGCGCGAAGCGGCCGAGCTGCTGGCGCCGGCCTGGGGGCTGGATGCGAAAACGGTGGAACTGGCCAACAGCCGCCGCAGCTACGAGGTGCGGCTGGTAGTGAAGGATGCGCTGTCCGAGCAGCAGCGCATTGCCGATGCCTTCTACGGCGAGGGTCTGCTGCCACGCAAGCTGGATGCCACCGCCGTGCCGCTATGGCGCCTGCGCTAGGCGATCTGCGGATAGCCGGCGGCCACCGCCTCGGCTTCCAGGCGCCGGATGCGCTCATAGTCCGCATCCGTGCGATATTCAAAGGCGTTGATGCGCACTTCCTGCATCAGCGTGAGCAGCGCCTCGCTGGGCGATAACAAGGCTGCGCGCAAGGCCGCCACCAATTCATCAGGCACGGCGCGCGATGCCACCAACGGCAAGCCCGGCGAGGACGCCGACCGCCCCACCACCTTGGTCCCGCACAGAAAGCCCGGCGTTTCGGCACGCAGATAGCCATAGGTGACGCAATCGATGGCGGCCAGGTCGGCTTCGCCGGCACGCAGCATGCGCATGCTGCCGACATGGCTGCCGGACCATTTCACTTCACCGAAAAATCGACCGTCGCGCGCCAGCGGCGCCACCGCGTGACGCAGCACGTTCATGCCGCTGTTTGAATGCGCTTCGTTGACCGCCACCACACGGCCGCGCGCCTGTTCCAGTTCACGCACGCCGCTGGCGGTGCGGGCCAGGATCAGGCTCGAATAATCGCTGCCATCGCAGCCGGGGAAATCGAAACAGGGCGTGGCGACCAGCCGCACCGTGTCGGCCAGCATGGTCACGTAGGGATAGCCGCAGGTCTGCGTCAGCAGCACGTCGTCGCGACGCCAGAACGCCGGCAAGTCGGATGGCGCCACCAGCTCGGCGCGCACGCCGGCATCGGCCAGCAGGCGCTCCAGCAATGTCTCGTACCCGCGCTGCAGGCGCGGCGAGACGTTGTACATCGGCAGGGCTACTTTCCAGTTCATTCAGGCATATGCGGGTGGACGGGGGCATCGATCGGCCGGAAGCCGTAGCGGCGCGCCAGTTCGCCATAACCATCGATCTGAAAGCCGCCGCTGCGGGCATTATAAGCCTCGCGCCGCGCCGCATACACGCGCGGCAGCAGATACCACGGCAGCGATGGCAGGTCGTGGTGCACCAGGTGCAGATTATTATTCAGGAATAGTACGCGGAACAGCAGGCCGGCATCGTTCAGCACAATACGCTGCTTGTGATCCTCAGCCGGACGGTGTTCATAGTAGGAACGCACCATCGCCAGCGACTGCGCCGGATACGAGATCGCCAGCACATACCACCATGCGGCCACGCCAAATTCCGCCTGCACCCACCACAGCAACCCGGCCAACAGCGCCAGATGGCGCAGCCACACGCCGGCGTCGCACAGGTCGCCGCGCGCCAGACGGCGTGCCGCCCCGCTCCAGGTGACGGCGATCGCCAGCGCCGGGCCGACCAGCATGCGGCCCCAGAAGGTTTTATTCAGCCAGTGCAGTGCGCGCAGCGGCGCCTTCATGGCGGCCCATTCGGCCGGCGACACATAGGTGCTTTCGGCGTCCAGCGCCGGCATGGTCAAATCGAAATCGTTGTGGTGGCGCAGATGGCTTTCGCGGTAGATCTCGTATGGATACCACACTGCCAGCGGCAGGTAGCCGAACAGCCGGTTGAACCAGGGCCAACGGGTCGGATGGCCGTGTATCAGCTCGTGCTGCAGCGACATGTACCAGGCGCACCACCAGATCATCAACAAAGTGGCAATACCGCTGCCCAGCAGCCGCCAGCCGGCCAGCGTGGCCAGCCAGCCGCCATGAATCACCACGATCAGCAGCCAGGTCGGCCATTCACCGCGCCACGCCGGGCGCTGACGTTCGGCCGTTACCTCGGCCTGCTGTGCGGCGTCTATCCATGCTTGCATCCTGCGCTACTCCGACCATGATCCAATGGCCGAGTATAGGCAGGGTCAACTCATCTGGAAACGAATGAAAGCGCGCTAGTTTATGCGGAATTTGCGTGGTTCCTAGGTGAAGCAGCGTACAGCCGTGGCGGCGTGCGGCGCGCACAATCGCTTCCATGGATACGCAAACCAACATCATCAAACCGCGCAAATACCCGCCCGCCGCCTACGCGATGCATCGGCAGATGGTGGCGGTGCGGCGCGCCATGTCGGCGGCCACTGTGGAGGAGTCGCAAAGGGCGGCGCGCTGGGCGCAGGCGTGGTATCAGCTGGTGCAGCGCAAGCTGGACCAGCTCCAGCAAGCGCCGCGCTACTTGCATTAGGCGGGGGAGTAGCAGCCGCCGGCGCGACGTTCCATCGCATGGCGGTCAAGCACGATGACGGTGCCGCGGCGGTATTCGATCAAGCCCTCTTCCTGCAGCTTGCCGGCGCAGCAGGTGATGGATTCGCGCCGCACGCCCAGCATGTTGGCGATCATCTCCTGGGTGACTTTCAATTCGTTGGACAGCGAACGGTCCAGCCGTTCCAGCAGCCAGCGGCACAGCCGCTGCTCGATGCTGCCGTGACGGACGCCGGCCACGGTCTGCGCCAGTTGCGCGAACAAGGCCGAAGTGTGGCGCATCAGCTGCTGCGCCAGCGCGCCGCCGCTGAAGAATGCCTGGCGCAGCACCGATGTTTTGATGCGGTAGCCGTAGCCGGCGCTTTGCACCACGGCGCTGCAGTTGGCGCGCTCGTTTTCATACATGGCGACGCCGACCACGCCCTCGCGGCCGACCACCGCCACTTCGGCCGCGCCGCCGTCCTCGGTCATATACTGCAGCGAGACGATGGCGTTGGTCGGGAACCAGGCGTATTCCATGGTGGCGCCGGCGTCGAACAGGCGTTTGCCGGCTTCCAGCGGCACCAGATCGAGATGGACGAACAGGTCGACCAGTTCTTCCCGCGACAGGGCGCGCAGCAATTCGTTTTGCTGGGCACCGGTCAGGCTGATGACCGGCGCGGCGCTGTTCTGCATGGCGCGTGGGATGTTGGCGGAAACGGAAGTTTGCTGAGCTGCGTACATGGTGGACCTCGCTGTGTTTTTCAATGTTCGATGAATAACACTATAGCCGCGCTATGTGCGCTGGATTATAGGAGCACGGTTCAGCCTTATGTAGGCTGGGAACATAGGTGTTTGTCAGCCTGGTCCTACGAGACGTTGCACATCGCTATCACGATAGCGGTAACCATAGCTGCCGAGCCGCAGTTGCAAGTCATTGAAGATCACGCCCTGCAGCGCGGCGTCGGCCTGGTTCAGGCGCCGCACCGCTTCCAGAATGTCGGTCTGGCCATTGACGCCGGCGCGCACCACCAGGAACACGGCGCCGGCCTGGGCGCCGATCACCAGCGCGTCGGCCAGCGCCAGCACCGGCGGCGGATCGAGCAGGATGATGTCGTACTCGGCCTCGGCGCGCGCCAGCAGCGCGCCAAAGCCGGCTTGCATCAGGAATTCGGCGCGGCTGGACGGCAGGCTGCCGGTGGCGATGAAGTCCAAGCGCGGCAGCACGTTGCGGTGCACGATCTGATCCAGCGGCGCCGGCGCCAGCATCGCCTCGCTCAGGCCGGGCGCGTGCGGCAAGCCGAAGTAACGGTGCAGGCAGCCGTTGCGCCAGTCGGCGTCGATCAGCAGCACGCGCTGGCCGCCGGCCGCGATCACCGCCGCCAGATTGGCGCTCAGGAAGGACTTGCCCTGCCCCGGCAGCGGACTGCCCAGCATCACCGCCTTGTTCTTATAGCCGGGCAGCGCGTGCAGCAAGGCGGTGCGGAAGACCCGCAGCGCCTCCACCGCCACGTCCTCCGGCTGATCCTGCGTCAGCAGCGGCAAGCGTGGCGCCGACGGCTTGCGGTGCTGGCGGTTCAGCTGCGCCTGCGCGCTGCTGTGCGGCACCACCGCGTGCACCACGCCGGCGCCCAGCAGTTGTTCCAGCCGCTGCGGATCGCGGATGCCACCCTGCCAGTAGTCACGTGCCAGCGCCGCCAGGCCGCCCAGCAGCAGACCGCCGAGGGCGCCGAGGGCGACGATCAGCGCGCGGTTGGGCCGCAGCGGCCGGTCCGGCGCCACCGGCGCGTCGACCAGCCGCACATTGCTGACCTGCCCGGCCGACACCAGCCGCAATTGCTGGGCGGTGTTGGCCAGCGCGGTGTACAGCTCGGTGTTGACCTTGATGTCGCGCGCCAGCCGGGTGGCGCTCTGTTCCAGCGCCGGCATGCCTTCGATGCGCTGCAGCGCCGCGCCGATTTCGCGTTCGACGCCACGGATCTGCGCCGCCACCCCCTGCATGATCGGATGTTCGGGGGTGTAGCGCGCCAGCAGTTCGATGCGCTTCTGTTCCAGCTCGGCGTGGCGCTGGCGCGCGCTGGCCACACGCTGCAGGCTGATGCGGGCTTCCTCCGCCAGGTCGACCGTGCCGTGCTGCTGGCGGAAGCGGCTATAGTCGTCCTCGGAGCGCTCCAGTTGCCGCTTCAGCTCGGGCAGCTGGGCGTTGAGGAAGGCCAGCGAGCGCTCGGCCTGCTCCAGCTTGCGGGCGCGGTTCTGGCGCAGGTACTCCTGGCCGATTTCGCTCAGCGTGTCGCGCGCCAGCGCCGGCTGGGCGGAGCGCAGCCGCACCGAAATCACGCCGGACTGGCGGCCCTGCTCGCTGACCGTCATGGCTTGCTGCACCCGTTCCACCGCCGCCTGCGGCGTGATGCGCATCAGCCGGAAGCGGGTGCCGGGCAGCGCCTGCAAACGGCGCACGGTCAGCGTCAGCGGCCCCCAGGCGGTGGCCAGCGTCAGCGGCGCGCCGACCCGGCCGGTGGCGGCGATGCCCTCTTCCTCGGCGGCCAGCTGGTAGCCGTCGCCGGCGCGCGCGGTCAGCACGAAACCATGGCCCAGCAACGCCGGCGGCGGATGGAAGGCGGCGATGTCGATCCGTTCGCCGCCCCAGCCGTAGCCGCCGTAGCCGAACACGCCGGGCGGCAGCAGCGCCGGACCGGGCCAGTCGGCGAGCCAACGGTCCAGCAACGGCAGGTAGCGCGGCGCGGCGTCCAGGTCCAGCCGCAGCCGCAGCACCGCCGGCTCGATCACCGCGCGCGAGCGCAGCAGCTCCATCTCGGCCACCGCCTCCTTCTTGGTGTCGAACAGCGAGGAGACGTCGTTGAGGATGTTGCGGGCGGCGTTCGGATTGCCTTCTTCGACGTGGAACAGCATATTCGCCTCGTACACCGGGCGCGCCAGCAGCGCGTAGGCGCCGGCGCCCAGCAGGCAGGCCAGCGCCACCAGCAGCGCCAGCCAGCGGTGGGCGCGCAGCGCGTCCAGATGGTGACGCAGATCGAGCGCTTCGTCGCGCGCGCCGCGTTCGGGGATGGCGGTGCCGCCGATGCGCAGTGTGGCGCGCGGCGGGCGGAACATGGCGGGTAGCGGCATGGCGGCGTCCTCCGCTCAGCGCGCCGCGCCGACCGCCGACGACAATGCGCCGGGGAAGATCTGGCTGATGTTGCGGTGCCAGTTGGCCAGCCGGGTGGCGGCCACGTACACCACGTCGCGCGGCTCCAGCTCGAACGCTTCGGCCATGGCCAGCGCACCGGGGGCGCGCGCGTCCAGCTGGAACACCCGCGGTTCGCCACCGACGCGGCGCACCACGAACACCTGGCGGCCGTCGCCCTGCGGCGTCAGGCCGCCGGCCTCGCCCATCGCTTCGTTCAGGGTCAGGCGGCCGTTGTGCATGGTCAGCGCGCGCGGCGCCACCACTTCGCCGGAGATGAACACCTTGCTCTCGTCGCGCGACGGCACATGCAGCACGTCGCCATGGCGCAGCAGGATGCGGGCCGGGTTGACGCCCTGCTGCATCAACAGCGGCAAATTGAGTGGATAGCGCTGCGCGCCGCGCTCCAGCAGCAGCCGGCTCTGGTCGGCCGAGGGTAGCGCGCCGCCGGCGCGGTTCAGCGCTTCCACCAGCGTCATCGGCAAGTCGTTGATGGCTTGCAGGCCGGGCTCCTTGACTTCGCCGTCGATGTAGATGCGCTGGCTGCGGTAGGCCTGCACCCGCAGCGTGAGCACCGGCTGACTGAGATAGCGCGCCAGCCGCTCGGCCAGCAGCGCACGCGCCTGTTCCTCGGTCAGGCCGGCCAGCCGCAGTGTGCCGGCGTAGGGAAACTGCACCAGGCCGTCGTGGTCGACCACGAAGCCGGCGGACGGCACGCCAGCGCCGGCGGCCGAGGGCGGCGCCGATTGTGCCTGCGCGGCCGGCGCGCCGGCGCCCAGTTCCGGATGGTCCCACACCACGATGGTGAGGATGTCGCCCTGGCCGATCTGGTAAGGCGCAGGCTGATCCACCAGCAAGGCGCTGACGTCCTGGCGGCCGCGCGCGGCGCGGCGTTGCTGCTCGGCCTGCAGCCAGGGCGGGTCGATGGGCTGTACCGCGACCGCCGGCACGCCGGGGCCGAGCCCGGCATTTTCTTCCGCCATATAGCCCTGGCTGCCCGCACAGCCGGCCAACACCAGTCCGCTGAATATCCAGAGCCTCATTTCCCCTCCCGTTGATGCCCAACCCTAGGCTAGTCCGGCCGCCGGCGACGCGCCTGCGCTGCGTCAAGCGCGCGGCGGGAACTCCTGGTGCCTAGCGGACACAGGTAGTGACATCTTTCCTACGTATAAATAATTCCTTGCCAGCCGGAACAAACACAATTGATCCAAGTCAAAACTTGTCCATTCATCCCGAACAGGAAGGAACTTTTCATGTTTAAACGGTTTCAATTCCAGGCAGTGCTGCTGAGTTCCGCGTTGGCGGCTTGTGGCGGCGGCAATTCGTCGTCGCCACAGGCTGGAGCAACGGATCAATTGGCGGCTTCCACCATCAGCGCTCAGGACAACCAGGCCATGGAGCTCGCCACCACCCCCGTCACCACGCTGGCCAGCGCGGTGGCCACGCCGAATCTGGCCTTGTACCAGCCGGTCAGCGTCTCGTCGGCCGAAAGCAGCGCCACCGGCGGCGGCTACGCGGTCGACGGTCAGGGCAGCACGCGCTGGAGTTCGCAGTTCAGCGACAGCCAGTGGATCGCGGTCGACCTCGGCGCCGCCACCGCCATCAATCACGTCACGCTGCAATGGGAAACAGCGTACGGCAAGTCATATGCGCTGCAGACCTCGACCGACAACGTCAACTGGCGCACCGTGTACAGCAACGGCAACGGCGGCGGCGGCACCGAGGAGGCGCGCTTCAGCGCCACCAGCGCGCGCTGGGTGCGCATGCTGGGCTACCAGCGCGCCACCCCGTGGGGCTATTCGCTGTATGAGCTCAAGGTGTACAACGACGCCGGCGGCGGCAGCAATCCGCTGCCCACCGATGCGATCTTCGCGCCCGGCAGCTTCTGGTATCAGCCGATTCCCGCCAACGTGACGCTGCACGCCAACTCGGCCGGCTATGTGGCGGACTTCCTGCGCCAGATCCGCACTTATTATGGCAACGTCACCATCAACACCACGGCCTATGCCAGCCCGGTGTTCCAGCCGCCGGCCGGCATCGCCAGCGTCAAGGTCACGCAGTGGGATTGCCAGCACAAGGGCTATCTGGACAGCAGTCTGGCGCAGCAGTGGGCCAGCGTGCCGGTGCCGTCCGCCGCCACGCCGTCCGACGGCAGCGATGGCGAGATGACAATCTATCAGCCGTCCAGCAATACGCTGTGGGAGTTCTGGCAGGCGCGCAAGGTGTCGGGCCAGTGGCAGGCGTGCTGGGGCGGACGGATGACGAATGTCGCGGCCAGCAGCGGCATCTGGCCGCCCGGCTATGGCACCACCGCCACCGGTCTGCCCTTCATCGGCGGTCAGATCACGGCCGAGGAGCTGAAGCGCGGCGAAATCCGCCATGTGATCGGGATCGCGCTGGTGGACCTGGAAAAGGCCGGGATTTATTCATGGCCGGCCAACCGTTCGGATGGCTACAACCCCGGCAACGCCGCCAACCGCATTCCGGAGGGCAGCCGCTTCCGCCTCGATCCGAACCTGAACGTGGAGGCGATCGCGATGCATCCGGTGGCGCGCATCATCGCCAGGGCGGCGCAGAAGTATGGCTTCGTGGTGTGGGACAAGGCCGGGGCGATTTCGCTGCGGGTGCAGAATCCCAAGTCGTACACCGCGCTGGGCCAGGCCGATCCGTACACGGCGCTGTTCAACGGCACGCCCAACTACGCGCTGCTGAACGGCTTCCCGTGGGATAAGCTGCAGTTCCTGCCCAAGGACTACGGCAAGCCCTGAGGCTTGCGCGGCAACAGCCGCGCCAGCATCGCGGCCAGCAATAGCAGCAGCGCGAACGGCAGGCCGTGCACCAGGTAGCGCACGGCCAGCCGGCGCGGTTCCTGCCACAGCCGGCAGGCCCACTCCAGCCCGGCGCGCTGGGCCCAGCGTGGCGCCCGACGCAACCGTCCGGCCAGCAGGCTGAAGCTGATGCCAACGCCGATCCACCAGGTGCGCGGGAAGTCGGTGCGCAAGCCGGCGATCAGGCGGTCCTGGCGCGGGCAGCCCAGCGCGACGTAGACGATGTCGGGCTGGGCACCCTGCAGTACCTGGCGCAGCGCCGTCAGGTGGGCCGGGTCGCGCTCGAAGCCGGGTGGCGGATACCAGGTGCCGGCCACCTTCAGTTGCGGGCACTGCGCGCGCAACCGGGATGCCGCCTGCTCGGCGGTGCCGTCGTCGCCGCCGAGCAGGAACACCGAATAGCCGTGATGGGCGGCGCGCGCGCTCAGATTGTGGATCAGGTCGGCGCCGGTGACGCGCTGTGGCAGCGGCACGCCTTGCAGCGCGCTGGCCCACACCAGCGGCATGCCGTCGGCCACGAACATGCTGGCCGGCCGCACCAGTGCGCGGAACGCGGCGTCGAACACGTAACGGCGCAGGATGTCCAGGTTGGCGGTGACGATCCAGCCGCCGCGGCGCGCCGCCAGCGCCTGCATCACGCGCTCGATGCAGGCGCGCTCGTCGACGCGCGCCAGCGGCATGCGGAACAATTCAACGATGTCGGGTTCCATGGCGCCTCCTGTCGGTCGGGTGATATGCTCACGTTAGGTCAGCGGCACGCCAACCGTTTGAGCCACGCCAATGCGGCGCACGGAACCAATTCAAACTGTTTATACCGTTTTCTCCGATCGAAAAAAGTTCCGTCGCGCCGCTCTGCGCTGCATCAAACGGCGCGCGTGGCGGCCGGTCTACCATGGCCGCATCGTCGATCACCGGAGCGCGCCATGAATGTTTCCGCCAGCGTTAGCTGGATTGCCGTGGCCCAGGCGGTCCGGCTGCTGTCCCAGATGTTGAGCCTGGTCGTGCTGGCGCGCCTGCTGCCGGCCGCCGCCTACGGCCTGATGGCGATGGCGATGACGGTCACCAATCTGGCCTTTCTGTTCCGCGACCTCGGCACCATGGTGGCCATCATCCAGCGACGGCGGCTGCCGGCACTCTTGATCAGTTCGCTGTACTGGCTGAACCTGGCGCTGGCATGGCTGCTGGCGTTGCTGCTGGCGGCGCTGGCCGGACCGCTGGCGGCGGCCTACCAGGCGCCGCTGCTGGCGCCGGTGCTGCTGGCGCTGACGCTGGTGTTTCCACTGTCCGGACTGGCGGCGGTGCAGCAGGCGCTGCTGGAGCGGCGCTCGCGCTTCCGGCTGCTGGCGCGGATCGAGGCGCTGAGCGCGCTGGGCGGGGTGACGATCGCGCTGACGGCGGCGGCGCTGGGCGCCGGGCTGTGGAGCCTGGTGCTGCAAATGCTGGCCGCCACCGCGCTGAGCGCACTGCAACTGCTGCGCGCGGTGCGCTGGCGGCCGCGCCGCCGCTTCAGCTGGCGGGCGCTGCGCCAGGTGCTGGATTTCAGCGGCCATTTCCTGCTGTTCCAGGGGCTGAACTATGTGCAGCGCAATGCCGACAGCGTGCTGATCGGCCGGCTGCTGGGGCCGGTGCTACTGGGCTGGTACGCGATGGCGTTCAAGGTGATCCTGTTTCCGTTACAGCACATCAGCGCCGCCGCCGCGCGCGCGCTGGTGCCGGCCATGAGCCGCTGTCAGGATCAGCCACAGCGGCTGGCCGGCTTGTATTTGCGCGCCAGCGGCATGATGGCGCTGCTGACGGCACCGCTGATGGCCGGGCTGTACGCGCTGCGCGAGCCGTTCGTGCTGCTGGCGCTGGGGCCGGCCTGGAGCGCGGTGGTGGCGCTGGTGCCGTGGCTGGCGGCGCTGGGGCTGATCCAGGCGCAGGCGGCGATCCCCGG
>NZ_WKJK01000059.1 GCF_009674535.1 Duganella guangzhouensis | reverse complement strand
TGTTGAATTGCATTGAACTCTGACCCGGAATTTGCATTGAATTCCGACCCGCTCTTTTGATGTGATTTTTCAGCCAGTATACTGTCGTGATCTCCTCCGTTTCATGGGCTCAGTTGAGCTGTTTTTAAATCGATAGCTGTCGTTGCCTGTCTCGATGATGTGGCAATGATGGGTAAGCCTATCAAGAAGTGCGGTCGTCATCTTTGCATCGCCGAACACCGATCCCCACTCAGCAAATCCAAGGTTGGTGGTAATAATCAGGCTAGTGTGTTCGTAGAGTCTGCTTATGAGGTGAAAAAGAAGTGCTCCTCCGGTTTGACTGAAAGGCAAGTAGCCAACTTCGTCTAGGACAACAAGATCGGTGTGCATTAGTCGCATTGCCAGATGGCCTGATCTACCTTGCTGCTTTTCTGCTTCAAGCAGGTTGGCCAACTCAACGGTAGAGAAGAATCTCACTCGGCAGTTATGTTCTTCGATTGCTCGTGTGCCGATGGCCGTTGCAATATGTGTCTTGCCTGTACCTGGGCCACCGACTAAAACGACATTGTGGCCGGAGTCCAGAAATTCGCAGGTATGCAACTGCCGAATTAATGGTTCGCTGACAGGGCTGCATTTGAAGTCAAATCCGCCAAGATCCTTATATACCGGGAATCTTGCAGCCTTCATCTGGTATGCAAGTGAGCGCACGTCGCGTTCTGCCGCCTCCGCTTTAAGCAATCCCTCGATAATCGGCGTTGCGGCTTGGAATGCCGGGGAGTTTTGAACTGCTAATTCCTCCATTGCTTGCATCATTCCTCGCAGCCGAAGCCCTTTGAGCATTGCTGTCAGGTCATTACGTTGCATCGTTGTTCCTCCTTTGTCGCAGTTGGTCGTATCGCCCGAAGTCCGCAATCGGCTCTACATCGAGAGCAAGGGCTTGTGGAGCGTCTATAAGCGGAGCTGGCGAGCCATCAAGTAGGCGGCTCAAAGTGTTAAGGATGATTTGCTTGGATGGTGTGCCGGCCTCGATAGCGTGCTCCACGGCGGCAAGGACATGCTTCTCATCGTGTAGCAGAACGAGTGCAAGGATATCGACCATTTCTCGATCACCGCCGCTGCGTTTCAGTAGGATGCTTTGAAGCTTGCGGAATGGTGCTGGCATTTCAACGAAGGGCGCTCCGTTTCTCAAGGCGCCAGGCTTACGTTGAACAACAGCAAGGTAATGGCGCCAGTTATAAATCGTGTGCCCAGGGCCATGATCGCGAGTAATATCCCGTTCGTGTTCAGCCATGATCTTGCCGTCCGCGACAATCTGT
>NZ_WKJK01000058.1 GCF_009674535.1 Duganella guangzhouensis | reverse complement strand
AAACAGAGATTAAACTAAAGAGTTTGATCCTGGCTCAGATTGAACGCTGGCGGCATGCCTTACACATGCAAGTCGAACGGCAGCGCGGGGCAACCTGGCGGCGAGTGGCGAACGGGTGAGTAATATATCGGAACGTACCCAGGAGTGGGGGATAACGTAGCGAAAGTTACGCTAATACCGCATACGTCCTAAGGGAGAAAGTGGGGGATCGCAAGACCTCATGCTCGTGGAGCGGCCGATATCTGATTAGCTAGTTGGTGGGGTAAAGGCCCACCAAGGCAACGATCAGTAGCTGGTCTGAGAGGACGACCAGCCACACTGGAACTGAGACACGGTCCAGACTCCTACGGGAGGCAGCAGTGGGGAATTTTGGACAATGGGGGCAACCCTGATCCAGCAATGCCGCGTGAGTGAAGAAGGCCTTCGGGTTGTAAAGCTCTTTTGTCAGGGAAGAAAAGGTTCGGGCTAATATCCTGGGCTCATGACGGTACCTGAAGAATAAGCACCGGCTAACTACGTGCCAGCAGCCGCGGTAATACGTAGGGTGCAAGCGTTAATCGGAATTACTGGGCGTAAAGCGTGCGCAGGCGGTTTTGTAAGACTGTCGTGAAATCCCCGGGCTTAACCTGGGAATGGCGATGGTGACTGCAAGGCTAGAGTTTGGCAGAGGGGGGTAGAATTCCACGTGTAGCAGTGAAATGCGTAGATATGTGGAGGAACACCGATGGCGAAGGCAGCCCCCTGGGTCAAAACTGACGCTCATGCACGAAAGCGTGGGGAGCAAACAGGATTAGATACCCTGGTAGTCCACGCCCTAAACGATGTCTACTAGTTGTCGGGTCTTAATTGACTTGGTAACGCAGCTAACGCGTGAAGTAGACCGCCTGGGGAGTACGGTCGCAAGATTAAAACTCAAAGGAATTGACGGGGACCCGCACAAGCGGTGGATGATGTGGATTAATTCGATGCAACGCGAAAAACCTTACCTACCCTTGACATGGATGGAATCCTTGAGAGATTGAGGAGTGCCCGAAAGGGAACCATTACACAGGTGCTGCATGGCTGTCGTCAGCTCGTGTCGTGAGATGTTGGGTTAAGTCCCGCAACGAGCGCAACCCTTGTCATTAGTTGCTACGAAAGAGCACTCTAATGAGACTGCCGGTGACAAACCGGAGGAAGGTGGGGATGACGTCAAGTCCTCATGGCCCTTATGGGTAGGGCTTCACACGTCATACAATGGTACATACAGAGGGCCGCCAACCCGCGAGGGGGAGCTAATCCCAGAAAGTGTATCGTAGTCCGGATTGTAGTCTGCAACTCGACTGCATGAAGTTGGAATCGCTAGTAATCGCGGATCAGCATGTCGCGGTGAATACGTTCCCGGGTCTTGTACACACCGCCCGTCACACCATGGGAGCGGGTTTTACCAGAAGTAGGTAGCTTAACCG
>NZ_WKJK01000057.1 GCF_009674535.1 Duganella guangzhouensis | reverse complement strand
CCTTCTATGAACCAGAAACTGACTATTCCAACAGTCAGACAACCTTCCGCGATCCGTCCCCCCATCGCATCATACGACGGTGCAGGAATATTAACCTGCTTCCCATCAGCTACGCATCTCTGCCTCGCCTTAGGGGCCGACTCACCCTGCTCCGATGAACGTTGAACAGGAAACCTTGGGCTTACGGCGTGGGGGCTTTTCACCCCCATTATCGCTACTCATGTCAGCATTCGCACTTCTGATACCTCCAGCATCCTTTACAAGACACCTTCGCAGGCTTACAGAACGCTCTCCTACCATATCCTTACGGATATCCGCAGCTTC
Organism: Duganella guangzhouensis; assembly: GCF_009674535.1. GTDB lineage: Bacteria > Pseudomonadota > Gammaproteobacteria > Burkholderiales > Burkholderiaceae_D > Rugamonas > Rugamonas guangzhouensis. The sequence goes on along the minus strand of NZ_WKJK01000057.1, from coordinate 1,151 downwards.
GGTGACTGGCTTAGCCCCGTTACATCTTCCGCGCAGGACGACTCGATCAGTGAGCTATTACGCTTTCTTTAAATGATGGCTGCTTCTAAGCCAACATCCTGACTGTTTTAGCCTTCCCACTTCGTTTTCCACTTAGCCAATCTTTGGGACCTTAGCTGGCGGTCTGGGTTGTTTCCCTCTTGACGCCGGACGTTAGCACCCGACGTCTGTCTCCCAAGCTCGCACTCATCGGTATTCGGAGTTTGCAATGGTTTGGTAAGTCGCGATGACCCCCTAGCCATAACAGTGCTCTACCCCCGATGGTGATACTTGAGGCACTACCTAAATAGTTTTCGGAGAGAACCAGCTATTTCCAAGTTTGTTTAGCCTTTCACCCCTACCCACAGCTCATCCCCTAATTTTTCAACATTAGTGGGTTCGGACCTCCAGTGCGTGTTACCGCACCTTCATCCTGGCCATGAGTAGATCACTTGGTTTCGGGTCTACACCCAGCGACTAGCGCCCTGTTCGGACTCGATTTCTCTACGGCTTCCCTATTCGGTTAACCTTGCCACTGAATGTAAGTCGCTGACCCATTATACAAAAGGTACGCAGTCACCCCTTACGAGGCTCCTACTGTTTGTATGCACACGGTTTCAGGATCTATTTCACTCCCCTCCCGGGGTTCTTTTCGCCTTTCCCTCACGGTACTGGTTCACTATCGGTCGATTACGAGTATTTAGCCTTGGAGGATGGTCCCCCCATATTCAGACAGGATTTCTCGTGTCCCGCCCTACTTGTCGTACGCTTAGTACCACCGCTTTGATTTCGTGTACGGGGCTATCACCCGCTATGGCTGCCATTTCCAGAGCATTCCACTATCAAAACGACTATCACGTACAGGCTCTTCCCATTTCGCTCGCCACTACTTTGGGAATCTCGGTTGATTTCTTTTCCTGCAGCTACTTAGATGTTTCAGTTCGCCGCGTTCGCCTCACACACCTATGTATTCAGTGAGTGATACCCTAAAAGGGTGGGTTTCCCCATTCGGAAATCTGCGGATCAAAGCTTGTTTGCTAGCTCCCCGCAGCTTATCGCAAGCTACTACGTCCTTCATCGCCTGTAATCGCCAAGGCATCCGCCATGTGCACTTATTCACTTGTCCCTATAAC
>NZ_WKJK01000056.1 GCF_009674535.1 Duganella guangzhouensis | reverse complement strand
GTTAAAGCTTGATGACCATAGCAAGTCAGTCCCACCCCTTCCCATCCCGAACAGGACCGTGAAATGACTCTGCGCCGATGATAGTGCTGCAACCAGTGTGAAAGTAGGTTATCGTCAAGCTAGTTATCCTCGAAAGGCCCGCTCAGTGAGCGGGCCTTTTGTCATTTCAGCGGCGCACACATCGGCAAGGTCAATGTAAAGCGCGTGCCGCCGCCGACCTCACTCACCACATCGATACGACCACCGAGAATTTCGGTGACGATGTTGTGCACGATATTCAGCCCCAACCCGGAACCGCCGACGCCCAGCTTGGTGGTAAAGAACGGATCGAAAATGCGCGACAGATTTTCGCGCGCGATGCCGACGCCATGATCCTCCACGCTCAAAGTCACCCAGCCCAGGGAAGACAAGCTGGCCCTCACCGCAATCATTCCTTCGCCACGCCCTTCGTAGCCATGCAGGATGGCGTTGTTAATCAGGTTGGTCACCACCTGGCCAAGCGGGCCGGGATAACTCTCCATCATCAGATCCACCGGCACATGCTGTTCGATGACGAACGGCGTGCGCTTGATGGTCGGCTGCAGCGTCAGCAGATTGCCGGCGATGACTTCGTCCAGCAGGAAGCTGCGCCGTTGCGAACTGGTCTGGTCCACCGCCACTTGCTTGAAGTTGGTGACGATGTCGGCCGCGCGGTGCAGGTTGCGGCTGAGGATGTCCACCGACATGCGCGCGTTCTCGATGTAATGCTCAAACTCCTTGCGCGTAATGCCGCCTTCGCCTTTCAGGTGCTGCGTGATTTCATCGGTTTGCATCTCGAAGGTGGTGGAAGCCATCAGGCTATTGCCGATCGGCGTATTCAGTTCGTGCGCGATGCCGGCCACCAGGGCGCCCAGGCCGGCCAGCTTTTCATTGCGCACCAGGTCTTCGCGTGCTTGCGCCAGGGTGGCGATCATGTCCTGCAGCTCACGGTTGGCGCGGCGCAGTGCCAGGTGGGTGTTGATGCGAGCTAGCACTTCCTCAATCTGGAACGGCTTGGTGATGTAGTCGACGCCGCCGGCATCGAAGCCGGTGACTTTTTGCTTTGGGTCGGTGAGGCCGGTCATGAAGATCACCGGTATGTCCTTGGTCTTCTTGCCGGCCTTGAGGCGGCGGCAGGCTTCAAAGCCATCGATGTCGGGCATCACCACGTCGAGCAGGATCAGATCGGGATCAGCGAACTCGGCGCGCATCAAGCCTTCGGCCGCAGTTTGTGCCAGCACGATCAGGAAGCCGTGCCGCTCCAGTCGATCCAGCAGTGCCGCCAGATAGGACGGCGAATCATCGACGATGAGTATCGTCGGCATCGGCACAACGGGAGCCTCACTCTGGTTCATCGCGCGTCCTGATGAATGACTGTCGGACCAGTATAGCAGCGGCGAAGTGGCTGGCGGTTGCAGTAATTCGAAAACAGGGGTTGACGGAACTTATGCCGTGCAGCATAATCTCATCTCTTCGCTGACGGACACAACGATTCGCAGCAAGCAGTAAGAGATCTTTAAAAATTTACAGTCGATAAATGTGGGCGTTTGATGCTGCAACAAAAAGCATTAAATGCTCAACAAAGAAATATTCAGTAGAAATACTGTCAGTATTTTGAGAAGAGCGAACCATGACCAG
>NZ_WKJK01000055.1 GCF_009674535.1 Duganella guangzhouensis | reverse complement strand
TAGCAATGCCACGTCGATCACTCCGATCTCCTGCCGAAAAGACAGGGGGAATTGTGCTACTAACGTGGGTCAGATTCCGTTGCAAATTCGTGGGAAAGGTGGGTCAGATTTCAGTGCAACTTAACAAAAAGGCATCTCAGTTCCAAATGCTTTTAAAAGCTCGTGGGCCTCTAACCCCACGGGCTTTTTCGTTTGCGCCCCATATTTTCTAGATCATGGGACCTCCTTGATTGTAGTATTGGGTGTGGATATAACTGATTTTGACTCAACGGTTGTTGTATTGAACGACCGGCTACGCTGTTCTACAAGCCACTTAGCGACATCACCAATTAGTGCGTACTTTCCTCGTCGCTTTTCGATGTCGAAGACGGGTATCGGTATATCCCTGCGGGCGAGCGCCTGTCGAAATGCTTCTCTTGATGAATAGCCAAGTGCCTGGCAAAGATCCTCGTTGCCGATAATTGGGCCGTAACGCAGCATCAACTGCTGCGTTAGCAACACCTCCAGTGGCACCTCGATATCAACCATGTTCATCGCCAGTCACGCGTATTTGATATTAGTTGATTCTCCCATGCACTCAGATTGGCAGTCAAACAAAATTTGGCATTGTTGCATAACAGCCGATCATAATTCCAAAATAATGGGAATTCAACACCTGTTGCAAATATCACATTCTCCGCTTGTACATAGACTCACTGCAGGCAGCAGGACTCATGGCAAGACCACGATGCGCTGCCAGCTCGACAGTGAATTGGGGTCACTATCGACCGCTCGGGACGACTTACGTTTTTGGGTAAGCGTCTTCCTAGTACCGTCTGGACTACCTGATCCAATTCGATCATGGATACAAATTTTCAACCGATCATTTCTACCAATGCACGCGGCCACAATCGCCAGCCCCGTTACTATATATAGACCTTGATCCTCAAGGTTTTGACCAGCCAAGTTCGGCATGATTGTTGCCCCCAGTCCCCCATGATCCGGAGGGTGTTGTCACAGAACTTGGTGGGTGGCTGGTGGTCGCTGATAGGGACTTGGTCCAGAGGACATTCTGAGGCCATCCGTAACGTGGATGCCAAGACCTGCTACCGCAAACCGTTGGCCATTAGAACCTCTTGTAGCGGGAGGTCGCATGGACGCGATTGAACATTACGATGCCGTAGATGTCTTTATTGGCGTTGACGTCGGCAAGGGCGAACACCTTGCCGTTGCGCTTACGCAATATTCTTGTTTATGGTATGGTCAAGAAAGACGCTATTGAAACGCTCGTTGAACCCACAACTCAACACTGCCATCTTTGGCCCATTTGGATTTGCTTGATATGGGGATGACACATGAGTTGCCGCGTTCTAATAGTGGACGACAACAAAGATGCAGCCGATATGCTTGATCTTCTGTTGCAAAGTCTCGGCTACACAACAGCTGTCGCATATCATGGCCGAGCAGCCTTGGATCAATTGGATTTTTTTCAGCCGAGGGTGATCTTGTTGGACATGAACATGCCCATCCTAAATGGGTATGACACGGCGTCAGCAATACGGGCACGCGCGGACAGTTGGAAATTCCATATCATCGCTCTATCAGCATATGACGATCCTATATCGATCGCGAAAATGACTGAAGTTGGGTGCAACGCACGATTAACAAAACCGGCTTCAACCGAAAGTCTTCTTGCTTTATTTCCTTGAGCGGGTTGATGGCTAAATAGTCCGGCCTGAATTATTCCTAACCGTTTGATTCTGCTAGCGAAAGACCGAAAAACAGTAGCTGGGATTTGCAAACTTTCGCTAAAATGGTAGCAATTCCTTGCAAATTTCAGAGGCCTGAATGGGACCGAAGTCAGCTGGA
>NZ_WKJK01000054.1 GCF_009674535.1 Duganella guangzhouensis | reverse complement strand
CCCAAAGCTACACGGGCTCTGCCGTAGCGGAACGCTACGGCAGAGCCCGTGTAGCTTTGGGAGGATTGACCCCGGGTTTAATTCAGGCCGGCGATGCGGGCGTTGCGTTCGCGTTCGAGGCGGGTGATGTAGCGCTGCACGTAGGCCAGCATGCCGCGTGGGATGTTGACGAATTCGCAGCCCAGCCGGCGGTTGGTTTTGTTGTTCAGCAGCGTCAGGTCGAGCGAGTTGCGCACCTGGAGCGAGGTGCTGACTTGGCCAATCTCGGGCAGGTCGATGCGGCAGCCTTCGTAATCCTTGCCGATCGCGTTGCCGAGCATCATTTTGTTGTCGAGGATGGCGATGCCGCCGCAGCTGATGTCGGCCAGCGGGAAGGTGGTCGGCCCGCCCAGGTCGGCCGGCAGCGGGATCAGGATCCGCACCGGATTGGTCACCGGGGTGGCGATCCGGTAGTACTCGCGCCGCTGCAGCCGGATCAGCGAGGTCGGAATCGCGATCTTGAACGCCGGATTGCCTTCAAACGTGGTCGCCTCCACCTGCTCGGCCGCGAACAGGATGCGTACCTTGTCCAGCGAGGTTTCAAACGAGAGCCGGCGCGACGCCAGTACCCGCTTGTTCTGGTCCTGGTCGATCGAGCAATCCAGGTAGACGCTGTTGGTGGTGTCGTCCACGTCCAGGATCGAGGTCACGCAGACGTCGGCCTCACCCTGGATCAGCATGCGGATCAGCTGGTTTTTTTCGCCGATGCCGCGCAGCAGGGCAAAGATTTCCCGTTTGGATGCGACTTCAAAATCGTGCCAGTTTTCCAATTCCGCATCCTGAAAGTGTGAGTACATCGGTGCCAGTTCGTGGGTCAAGTTTCGGTCAAGGGGATGCTGGGAGCCGGTGCCGGCGGCAGCGGCAGGCCAGACTTTTGCGCTGCTTCAATATGATATAGCCACGCCAATAGTTCCGCAATCGTGCGGTACAGGATGGGGGGGATTTGTTGATCCAAGTCAACATCCATGAGCAACGATACAAGTTCCTTGGACTCGTGGATGGCCACGCCAGCCTCCTGGGCGACGTGGATGATCTGTTCCGCCACCAGGCCGCGCCCTTTGGCCACCACCTTGGGCGCCGGCAGGCCGCTGTCGTAGGCCAGCGCCACCGCCTGCTGCAGCGGCGGCTTGCGTTGCGCGTCATCCGTCATGGGCCGGTCTCCTGACTGATGTTCAGCGAGGTCAGCTGCGCGCCGGCCGCTTCCATGGCGCTTTCCAGCTTGCCGGACCAGGCGCGCAGCGTGCTGGCGCTGGCGTCGCTGTCGGTCTGGACCTGGATGTGGACCTGGTCGCCGATCAGCGTCACCGCCGCCGAGACCGCGCCCAGGGTCGGCAGGCGGAAACGCACGCCGCTGCGCCAGATCTGCTCGGGCTCGCCATCGCTGTCGCCGCAGCCACCGTCGCGGCCCTCGCGCTGGTCGCGCCGCACTTCCCATTCCATTTGCTGGCCCGGCCAGGCCTGGCCGTTCCACAGCACGCGTTGCTGTTCCTGGGTGTGCAGTTGCTGGTTGATCATTTGCGCGGCGCCAAGGTCGGGACCATTGCCGGTGGCGGCGCGGGCGGCGCTTTCATTGCCCTGTTGCTGCAGCAGGCGCTGCATCTGCGGTTCGCGCGCCAGCTCGCTCAGCGGGCGCTCGCCCTTGGCCCATTCGGCCACATGCGATTCGTAGAACAGGCCGCTCTGGGAGATGGTGTCGTGCAGCTTTTGCGCCAGCGCGGCGGTGTCCGGTTCGCTGTTGCCGAACAGCGCGCTCTTGCCGATCAGCGCCACTTGCGCCGCCTGGCTGCCCTGGGCCGCGCTGAGCACGCTGGTCAGCACGCGGGCGGCGCTGCTCAAGGTGGCTTGCGGCGCGTTGGGACCCAGCTCCGGCAGTTCGTGCGCCGGCGTCAGCGGCGCCTTGCCGAGCAGGCTGGCGGCCAGGCTTTGCGGCTTGACGCCGTCGGCCGGGGCGGCATTGCCGGCGCCCAG
>NZ_WKJK01000053.1 GCF_009674535.1 Duganella guangzhouensis | reverse complement strand
CACGCCGGCCAGCGCACCGCGCCCGGCCCGCCGCCGCTCCCATGCGGTGACGCCGTACGCGCCGGCGCCGATCCGCTGCCTGGCGCCGGGGGCGTGGCACGGTCTGTTGTCTGGCTGCCGGTGCGCATTTACGCGGCTTCCATCAGGGCGCGGCCGGGCAGGTGGCGCAGCAGCCAGGAGCGCAGCGTCAGCCATTCGCCGGTCTCGGCCGGATATTGCTGGCGGAAGCGGGCGTAGCGCAGCAACATGTGCGGCAGCCGCCGATGCGCCAGCGTGTGCCGATAGCGCAGTTCGCGCTCCAGCTGCGCCGACGCCCCCAGCCCGCGCCGCAGCGACTGCGCCATCACCGCGAACGCGGCGTCGAAATCACTGTCCTCCGTCGCCAGCAACTGCCCGCCATGATTGCAGAACGGTGCCGGATCGAATTCCGGCAGCGCGTGCATGCGACAGAAGGTGCGCGCCAGAAAGCGTGAAATCGTCAGCGACAGCCGGATCTGCTCACGCAAACGCCGGCTGCTGACATTGGCGGCGTGCCAGCGATACTGGATTAACGGCCGCCCCAGATTCACGCACAGGCCCAGCAAGGCCAACTGGCCGAACATCAGATAATCCTCCGCCAGGCCGTCGATGCGCGGCCGCTGCTCGGCCGGCAACAGGCCCAGAAAATCGCAGCCGTACTGCGCCCCCAGCCGCCCGATCAGCGCGCGGTCCATGGTCAGCGCCGGATGCGAAATCGGATTGCGGAACAGGCTGGCCGCGCTCAGCCTGTCGCTGCCCAGCGGCAGCCGCAGGGCGCCGATCACCACATCATCGGCGTCGATCAGCTCGGCCTGGCCGCTGATCACCGCCTTGCCCGGATGCTGGGCGAACCCGGCCATGGTTTGCGCGATGCGGTCGGGCAGGCAGATATCGTCGGCATCGTGCCGCATCACATAGCGGCCGTCGCAGCGCTCCAGACCCAGATTCAGCAACTCGGCCAGCCCGTTGGCGTAGGAAAAATCCAGCAGCTCGATGCGCGCATCGGCCAGCGCGTGGCGTTCGGCCAGCTCGACGCTGCCATCGCTGGAACCATGATCGAGGATCAGCAAACGCCAGTCACGCACGCTCTGGCGGCGGATGCTGGCGATCGCCGCGCCCAGGTAGGGCAGGCCGTTGTGCACCGGCAGCAGAATATCTATCCTTGCCATGGCCGGCTCCCGGTGCCGCTGTCGCCGCCAGTACTGCGCGGCGTCAGCAGATGCAGCGCACAGCGCGCCAGCGTGCGCGCGGCGCGGCGCAGATTGTCCGGCGTGCGCTCGCTGCGCCAGCCGCGCAGGCAATATGCCAGCGCGGCGCGCGCCCGTCCGCGCAAGGCCAGCTGGCGCGCGATGCGGTAGCGCACCCGGCTCAGCGCGCCCGGCAGCAGCGGCAAGGCCTCCGCTGACAGCGCGCCGCTGGCCTGCCATTTCTGCAGCACCTGCTCGTGACACTGCTCGGTCTCCAGTGCCTGCGCGGTCAGATTGGCGCCATGGCTGCGCTTTTCCAGTAGCGGTTCCGGCAGCAGCACAAACGGCGCCCGCAGCGCGCAGCGCAGCCAGTAATCATAGTCCTCGGCCTGGCGCAGGCGCGGATCGAAACCGCCGGCGCGGCGCGCCAGTTCGCGCCGCAGCATCACATTTGACGCGGTGCCGACAAAATTGCAACGTACCAGCGCCGCCTGCGGCGCCGCCAGCAACGGCCGCGCCGCCGACAACTGCGCCAGCGGCAGCGCGCCGGCAAAGTGGCTGACCTGGCGGCCGTGCTGGCGATGCAACACCAGATAATCGCAGCAGCACAGGCCGGCCGCCGGCCAGACGCGCAGCGCCGCCGCTTGGCGCGCCAGCTTGTGCGGATGCCAGATGTCGTCGGCGTCCAGAAACGCCAGCAGCTCGCCGCGCGCCGCCGCCATGCCGGCGTTGCGCGCCCGCGACACGCCGCCGTGGGCGATGCGCAGACAGCGGATGCGCGCGCGGTAGCGTGCCAGCACCGCCGCCGTGTCGTCGGTCGAGCCGTCGTCGACCACGATGATTTCCAGCGGCGCCAGCGTTTGCGCCAGCGCGCTGTCCAGCGCCTGCGCCACCAGCCGCGCGCCGTTGTAGACCGGGATGATGACCGACACCCGCGCGCTCATGGCCGCACTCCCGGCAACAGCCGCCAGCCGCGCAGCTGACGCGCGCGCAACAGCAGCAGCATCAGCCCGTACACCAGCGCGCCGGCCGGCAGGCACGGCCAGAACGCCGCCGCCAGCCCGGCCCCGGCCGCGCGCAGCCACGCGTGCAGCGCCATCACCGCCAGCAGCATCGCCAGCGCCGCCGCCAGCGGCTTGAACAGTTCCATGCCGAGCGCGGCCGCGCCGAGCGGCAGTTCGCGCAGCGCGCACCAGCTCAGCGGCAGCAGCGTCAGCAGGCTGCTGAGGCAGTATGCCGCCGCCATGCCGCGCAATCCCCAGCGCACCGCCAGGGCCAGGCCGGCCAGTTGCAGCGCTGTCCCCAGCGCGCCCAGCCACAGCAAGCGGCGCGCGCGGCCGCGCGCCAGCAGCAGCGCGCC
>NZ_WKJK01000052.1 GCF_009674535.1 Duganella guangzhouensis | reverse complement strand
AGCTGATTAACAGCTACGGCCCGACCGAAACCGTCATCACGTCGGTGGTTCAGGACTGCGCGGCGTACCTGCAAGGCGACTTGCCGCTGCCGGCACAGATGCCGATAGGCCGGCCACTGGCTGGCCGCCATTGCCATGTGCTGGATGCGAATCTGTCGCTGACGCCACCGGGCGTGCCGGGCGAGCTGTATATCGGTGGCCCGCTGCTGGCGCGTGGCTATATGGGCCGCGCCGGCCTGTCGTCGGAGCGCTTTGTGGCGGACCCGTTTGACGACGCCGGTGGACGGCTGTACCGCACTGGCGACCTGGCCCGCTGGAACAGTGCGGGCCAACTGGAATATCTGGGTCGCACCGACCATCAGGTGAAAATACGCGGCTTCCGCATTGAGCTTGGCGAGATCGAAGCGCGCTTGCTGGCACTGCCGGACGTATCGGCCGCAGTGGTGGTCGCGCTGGCCGCGCCGGGAGGTAGTCAGATGCTGGCCGCCTACGTCGCTGGCGCACCTGGTGCAGTGCCGGACGCGCAGGAACTGCGCGCCGTACTGGCCGCGCAACTGCCGGACTACATGGTGCCATCTTCACTGAGCGTATTGGATGCGCTGCCACTGAACGCCAATGGCAAGATCGACCGCAAAGCGCTGCCGGCACCTGACTGGGATGCCGGCAGCCGTTACGAAGCGCCGCAAGGTACGGCGGAACAGGCATTGGCCGCGATCTGGTCGGACGTGCTGGACCTGGAACGCGTCAGCCGGCACGCCAACTTCTTCGAACTTGGCGGCCACTCGCTGCTGGCGATACGCCTGCTGGAACGCATGCGCCAGGCCGGCTGGCATGCCGACGTGCGCTTGCTGTTCCAGCAGCCGCAACTTGCGGCCTTCGCCAGCGCGGTTGCCAGCCGAAGCAGTGGCACCGCGCAGTCCCATTTCGCGGTGCCGCCCAACGGCATTTCGGATGGCTGCGGTGCGATCGAACCTGCGATGCTGACATTGCTCTCATTGGAGCCGGAGCACATCCGGCGTCTGGAACATGTGGTGTCGGGCGGCGCGGGAAACATCCAGGACATCTATCCGCTGGTGCCTCTGCAAGAAGGCATCTTGTTCCACCATCTGCTGCAAACCGCCGGTGACGCATATGTCACACGCTGCCTGCTCAGCTTCGACAACGAAGTCGCGCTGCTGCGCTTCATCGCCGCCCTGAATCAGGTCATCGACCGTCACGATATTCTACGCACCACCATCGTATGGGAAGGATTGCCGGCACCGGTACAACTGGTATGCCGCCATGCGCCGTTAGCGCTGGAATGGCTGTCGGATGGACCGGATGCGGCCGAACGGTTACAAGCGCACGTCGATCCGGCACATTATCGTATCGATGTGACGAAGGCACCGCTGTTGCGCGCAATAGCGGTGCGCGATGTGGTCAATCAGCGCTGGCTGCTGCAACTGCCTAGCCACAATCTGGTGCTGGACCACACCACGCAGGAGCTGCTGATCGAAGAGATCGCGCTGATACAGCAGGGCCGCGCGGCGGAACTGCCGGTGCCAGTCGCGTTCCGCAACTTCGTGGCGCGCGCGCGATTGGGTGTCAGTGTCGAAGAACATGAGCGTTTTCTGAGCAGGATGCTGGGCGATGTGGAAGAACCTACCGCGCCATTCGGCATACTGGATGTGCAGGGTGACGGCATCGGTGTCGAGGAACTGCGCGTGCCGCTGGCCACCCGCCTGTCCACCAGCATACGGCGGTTGGCGCAGCAATTGGGTGTCAGCCCTGCAGCGATCTTTCATCTGGCCTGGGCAGCGGTGCTGGCGCGGACCAGCGGCAAGGACGATGTGGTATTCGGCACGGTGATGTTCGGGCGCATGCAGGGCGGCGAGGGCATTGAGCGTGCTCTGGGCATGTTCATCAACACACTGCCGGTGCGAGCACGTTTGCATGGACGCAGCGTGATCGAGGGGCTGCGTGAGATGCACGATTTGTTGACTGAACTGCTGCATCACGAACATGCAAGCCTGACGCTGGCGCAGCGTTGTAGTGGCCTGGCGGCGGGAACGCCGCTGTTTTCCGCGCTCTTCAACTATCGTTACAGCCCGCGTGCCGAAGAGGGCGCGCAGCCGGTATTACAGGACATGCAGGTGCTGGGCGGCGGTGAACGCACCAGCTATCCCTATACTTTGTCGGTCGATGATCTGGGGCGCGGCTATAGCTTGGTCCTGCAAGTGACCGAACGTGTAGGCGCACGCCGGATGGGCGACTACATGGTGGCGGCGCTGACGGAACTGGCCGCAGCACTTGAACATACGCCAGCGCTGATGCTGGACGCACTGGCGCTGGCTCCCGAGCCGGAACTGCGGTTGCTGCGGCAGTTGGGTGTCAACGGTCAGCGCCATCCGGACCGGGAAACTGTGCTCCAGATGTTTGAACGTGAAGCCGATGCGCACCCTGAAGCGACCGCACTGGTACACGCCGACGAGGAATTGAGTTACGCGGAACTGAATCGCCGCGTCAATCGGTTGGCTCATCTTCTGATCGCCCGTGGTGTGCGGCCGGAGATGCCGGTGGGCGTGGCGCTGGAACGGTCGACCGGCATGATCGTCGGCCTGCTGGCGATTCTGAAGGCTGGCGGCGCCTATGTGCCGCTGGACCCGGATTATCCGGCCGAGCGCCTGGCAGCGATGGTCGAAGACAGCGGCATGCGCCTGCTGCTGACGCAGTCCTCGGTCGCCGCACGCATTCCGGCGCCCGAAGGTCTGCAGATCTTGCACACCGATCTCCTCGATGTGTCGCATCACAGCGCCG
>NZ_WKJK01000051.1 GCF_009674535.1 Duganella guangzhouensis | reverse complement strand
GGCCGCCGCAGCCGCCGCCAAGGCCGCCGCCGGCGCCAGCGCCAGCGCCAACACCAGCGCCAGCACCGATACCCAAGCCGTCGCGGCCACCACCGTTCCGGTCGCGCCGGCCACCACGGCCGACACCAAGCCGGACCAACCTGCCGACGCCACCGTGGCCGACGCCGCACCGAAAACCGGCGCCGACGTCATCAATCGCATTGAAACCAAGGCCACCACGGCCGGCGAGACACAGCCGCAGGTATCGCAAACCCAGCAGAGCCAACAGACCCAGCAGACCAGCGCCGATCCGGCCCAGCTGGCCGCCAGCCAGAAAGCTACCACCACAGTCAATGCCGAAGCCACCGCCGCGCTGAAGGAGCAGGCCGCGATCACCATCGCGCCGACCGCCAGCCATGCGACGCAGGAACTGGCCAAGGCCGCGACCAGCGTCGCCACCGACAAGCTCAGCAGCCGGGTCGGCAGCCAGGCGTGGGACCAGCAACTGGGCCAGAAAATCGTCTTCATGGCGGCTGGCGGCGAACAAAGCGCCACCATGGAACTGAATCCGCCCGATCTCGGCCCGCTGCAAGTGGTGCTGAGCGTGAACAAGGACCAGGCCACCGCCGCCTTCACCTCGGCCACGCCGGAAGTGCGCCAGGCGCTGGAAAACGCCCTGCCCAAGCTGAAAGAGATGATGAGCGACGCCGGCATCCAGCTCGGCAGCGCGACCGTGTCGGCCGGAACGTCGGATCAAAGCAACAACGCCTATAGCCAGCAGGCCAGCACCGCGCAGAGCGGCGGTGGTGGCGGTGGCGGCCGCTCCGGTTCGGGCGCCAGCTATGGCAGCGACAGCGGCAGCGATGCCGAAGTCACGCGCAGCGCGCCGCCGGTACGCCGCTTGCCGGCCGGCGCGGTCGATACTTTCGCCTGATTAGCCACATGCCGCCATCAACCGGGACCGGCGTCAGCGCCCCTCCCGGTTTTGTTGTCTGTTACACTACGGAAACGTCAAGCAGCGCTGTGATCGCCTCTCTATTCGGCGTATCTCGCTGCCCATGTACAACTGATAATGACATAATGGCGGCGTGAACCACTTCCGCTGCATGAAGGGCTATTTTGAAAGCGAACCCAAAAATGAAAGCCGATCAGAAAGTTGAAGCGCCTGCGGGCGGTGGCAGCAAAAAACTGATCATCATCATCCTGGCACTGGTTCTGGTCTTGGGGGCCGGCGGTGGCGGGGCAGCCTGGTTCTTCTTGCACGGCAAGGCCGATGCCGAGGACCATGACGAAGCGCCGGCCAAGAAGGGGAAAAAGGCCAAGAAGCCGGTCGGTCCGCCGGAATATCTGCCGGTCGAGCCGTTCACCGTCAATCTGCAGCCGGGCGAGAGTGGCGCCGATCAGTATCTGCAGGTGGCGTTCACGCTGGAAGTGGGCGGCCTGGAGGAAAAGGAAAACGTCAAGGCCAATATGGCCAAGGTGCGCAGCCGCATGCTGTTGCTGCTGTCGAGCAAGCACGCGGCCGACATCAACACGCCGGAAGGCAAGGTGGCGCTGGCCAAGGAAATCGTTACCCAGTTGCGTGAACCGTTCGAGGACCGCGGTTCGCCGCAGGAAATCGAAGACGTGTTGTTCACATCCTTCATCATTCAGTAATCACGTAGAAAATAAGCGGAATCATGGCTGATAATTTTCTCTCCCAGGAAGAAGTCGATGCCCTTCTGAAGGGCGTCAACGGCGATCAGGACGACGTTGCGGCGGCGGAAGACGTTGCGGGAGTACGAACCTATAACCTGGCGACCCAGGAACGGATCGTGCGTGGGCGTATGCCGACGCTGGAAATTATCAACGAACGTTTCGCCCGCCTGCTGCGGGTCGGCCTGTTCAACTTCCTGCGCCGCAGCGCCGAGGTGTCGGTGGGTTCGGTGCGGGTATCGAAATATTCCGAATTCATCCGCAACCTGGTGGTGCCGACCAACCTGAATCTGGTGCACATGAAGCCGCTGCGCGGCACCGCGCTGATGGTGTTCGATCCGGGCCTGGTGTTCCTGCTGGTGGACAATCTGTTCGGCGGCGACGGCCGTTTCCACACCCGCGTCGAGGGCCGCGACTTTACCCAGACCGAGCAGCGCATCATCCTGCGCATCCTGGACATCGTGTTCGAGGCCTACACCAAGTCGTGGGAACCGGTGTATCCGGTCGAGTTCGAATACATCCGCTCCGAAATGAATACCCAGTTCGCCAACATCGCCACCCCGAACGAGGTGGTGGTGGCGTCCACCTTCACCGTCGAGCTGGGCTCGGTGTCGGGCCAGATCCACTTCTGCATGCCGTATTCGATGATCGAGCCGATCCGCGATTCGCTGACCTCCAGCCTGCAGGGCGAGGCGCTGGAAGTCGACAAGCGCTGGATCCGCCTGATGACGCAGCAGATCCAGATCGCCGAAGTGGAAGTGGTGGCCTCGCTGGGCACGGCCAAGGTCAATTTCGACGAGATCCTGAACATGCGGGTGGGCGACATCATCCCGCTGTCGATCCCGGAATTCATCTCCGCCACGGTGGATGGGGTGCCGGTGATGGATTGCAGCTATGGTGTGATGAACGGCCAGTACGCGCTCAAGGTCGAGAAACTGCTGGCCAACACCGATAACCTTAAATAAGTAAAAACGGAGAGAATCATGTCGGACAACCAAGACGATCAACCGCTGGACGAAGACGATCCATGGGGTGCGGCGATCGCCGAACAAGCGCAGGCGGAAGCCGCCGCGCTGGAAAAGCAACAGGCCGCGCAAGCGGCCAGCGCCGCCGTGTTCAAGGACTTTTCCAACACCCCCAACAAGACAGAGACGCATAACGATATCGATTTCATCCTCGATATCCCGGTGCAGCTGACGGTCGAACTGGGCCGGACCAAGATCGCCATCAAGAACCTGCTGCAATTGGCGCAGGGCTCGGTGGTGGAACTGGATGGCCTGGCCGGGGAACCGATGGATGTGTTGGTCAACGGCTGCCTGATCGCCCAGGGCGAGGTGGTGGTGGTCAACGACAAATTCGGTATCCGCCTGACCGACATCATCACGCCGTCCGAACGTATCCGAAAATTGAATAAATGAAGCACGGACTGATCTTTACTCTGCTCTGCGCGGCGGCCCTGGCCGCCGCGCCTGCGATGGCCCAGCGCAGCGTCTCGGGCACCATTGGCGGCAGTCATGCCGCCACCGGCGCCGCCGCTCCGGCTGCCGCGGCCGCCCCTGCCGCTGCC
>NZ_WKJK01000050.1 GCF_009674535.1 Duganella guangzhouensis | reverse complement strand
TGGGCCAGGCGATCGGCGCTCAAGACGGCTTCAGTTGGAAAGCCGTTGCCCAGTCCGCCATTGGCGGCGCCATCTCGGCTGGCGTCAGCGAATTTGCCAACAGCCTATCCGACACCTCCCTGCTGGGTGTAAGCAACAATGCCGCGACAACACTGACGCCGTCCCAAATGGCCGCGCGCGCAGCGATCAGCAGTACGCTGACGCAAGGCGTCGGCATGCTGACCGGTATGCAAAGCAGTTTCTCATGGGCGAATGTCGCCGGCTCCTACGCCAGTGGCTATGCCGGCGGTCTCGCCGGCGAGGCGATGCAACGCGCCCTGCAGGACAGTAACAGCATCCTGGCCAACATAGTCGGCTCCAACCAGCAGCTGGCCATACGCACGGCCAACGGCTTCGCCGCCGGCGCAACCGCCTCGATACTGCGTGGTGGCAAGATCAACGTCGCGCAAATTGCTACAGATGCCTTCGGCAATGCACTAGGCAGCAGCTTGGCTGATGCAATCAACAACACCGAGTACATGCAGACAAGAGCCTTGCGCTCGACGATTGACGCCGAGCGCACCAGCCGAGGCTTAGACCCAATCGACAGCAGCGACGATAATGCCATGGCGACAATTCGTGGTATTTTGGCATCGCGGAGCGGCAGAACTGCCGCAGACAGGATTGCTGGTTTCGGGAATCAATTGCAAATGTACGGCTTAGATTCAAGTGACGTTGACGACGTTATTGGCAGACTAGACTCATCTTTCGCTCGCACCGGTCGTGTTACCGCTGAATCGCTATCAGATATGGGCGGCGAAAATGTCCGAACGCTGATAGGTACGCAGTTGCCTGCACGCACGGCCGCCTTCGGTATGCTCATAGTTGACGATACGATGAAGAGCGCTGGTCGCGTAGTCCAAACATTTGGGGATGAACTGGCGAGCCATCCGTTGGCGGGCTACGCCTTGCAGGGTATAGAAATTGCTGCCGGTCCCGGTCTTTGGCTAGCCCGCAATGCAATGACCGAACTTACACCGGTAGGCGCATTCATACAGCAAGGCCAGGAAAGGATTCTTGGCAATTTTGCTGGGCGCTTTGCAAACGCAGGCTACAGCGCCGATGATGCAATGAGCGGAGCAATCGGCGGATTGACTCTCGGGACTTTGGCCGCCACAGGTATTGGTAGCACGTTGACACGCCTTAGCGGCATCTCAAATATCATTACTGGAGTGCGCAGTCGGTTGAGTGCACTGGCGCCGGATGTTAGTATCTCGCCGTTTATTCCACAGCTATCCCGAGGAAGCTCGATCCGGACGCCAAGCAACGATTTAGGCTTAGTTGAATTAAACCCTACTTCAATCCGTACTACTCAAACAACGGTTAAGCAACAAGGTGCGACCATTCCGAAGCTGGTTGAAAGTATGCAAAAGAATGGTTTTGTGGTCGAGCCTGATCGTTTGATTGACGTCGTTCGCATGTCGGATGGAGGACTTACGTCGCTTGATAACACTCGGATCCTTGCAGCACAACGTGCGGGCGTGACTATTCAAGCTCGTGTATTTGAACACACTGACCTGCTTCCTGACGATATGGATTATGTTTCTAGGTTCATTGGAAGGAAAGGTGAAGTCCCGACCACTTTCGGTGAGGCTGTGCAAAATCGAATTAGTAATCAAAGCGCTGGCTACCGCAATCTCTACCCCAACGGCTCACTGTACATAGGATCGGCTCACTAATGAAAATGGATTTACTCAACTCAGATGAATTACCAACGTGGTTCACATACCCAAGTGAATTTCTGGAGCAAGTTCAAGCTGGTCTTGGTGACATTGGTCCATGGCAAATCTTGAAAGGGCAATGGCTCCAAGTCCGCCATGAGGGATTAAAGAAACGGTTTCCTGACCGTGGTCTAGTACCATTTGCTCGCCGACTCGATGACGATGATGTAGCGTGTTGGGACTCAAGAGAACCGACACATGTGTTTATCGTGCACGATTTCTCCGCTCCTGGCTGGGAGGAGCGGGCGGAATTTTCATCGTTTCCAGCATGGCTTCGGGCGGCACAAGAGGATGCCAAAGATTACGATGATTGACTTATACCGAAGCCCTATCGTTATTGAATAAAGGTGACTGGGACCGCTTCAGTTAGCCATACGCCGTTCTCTGACTGAAAGAATTTGAAGCCTTGCTCGTGCATGAGCAAGGCTTCAATTTTTAGTACAACGGGCTTGCCATGCCGCTGGCCGACCGCAATGGCAGTCTGCTCATCTTGCGACAGATGCACATACTGGCGTGAGCCAGATAGCAGCCCTTTTACCTGAATAGACTCAAGAAAACGTGTAGCAGTACCATGGTAAAGAAGCTTTGGCGGTCGCTTCGCGACAAATTCAATGTCTACGCTTTCGGCGGAGTGTCCTTGGACTGCGCGAATACGCAGCCCATCGGCGGAAATTGCGAACCGCTTCTTGTCGCTGTCGGCAACGACTGTCAGGATTAAGTCAGGGTCAAGTTGCTTGCCATCATTCGCAGCGGCTGCGATCAATATGGAGATATCCACCCACCCTTCACGATCAAGGGTAATGCCTATCACTTCAGGCTTATGGCGCAGGACAAAGCTCAAAAACTTGCTAATCTCAGTGTGTTGCTTATTCATATTTTGCTCTCTCTTTAATTTAAAAAAGCCGTCCCCAGCCCGCTGCTGATCGCGCGGGTGATGGAGACGACTTCTTTTTAGCGGCCAGGAATTCCCTTAGCTGCTCAGGTTGCCCATCATTTGCTTGGTCTGGTACTTGATGATCATGCCGTCCAGCAGCGCCTTGATGATGCGCCTCCCTCCTCCGGCATGTGGCTGACCGCTTCAAACTGCAAGGCCAAGTCATCTGACGGCCCACGCTCGACATCATCAAACACCAGCATATCCAAACTTAGATGCAGCACCTTGGCCAACCGGACCAAGGCTTCCAGCGTCGGTTGCGCCGTTCCCGCCTCGTAGCGCTTGATCTGGTTCACGTGAATCTGCGCCGCATCGGCCAGACCTTGCTGCGTGAAATTCTGTGCTTTGCGAAACTGGATCAGACGGGAGGCGAACATGGGAGATAGCAAAAAGATGACGGTGCCCATACTGTACCCCCTGGTATCTTAAAAGGTGTTCGCGGAGTCCATTATACGATACAGTAAAAGTTGTTCCGTCCGCTGTCCCGTCCGCACCACGGACAGTCGCCGCGAGCACGTCCAAAGGCCCATTTTTTTAATAGAATCTTGGGCTATTGGTTGCGTCGGCGCGCATAACTAGCGTGCTCCGGCACCTATCTGCCACAAAAACAGGCAGTACTGACGTGAATGGACGAGCTGACCCCGGCCAGCACATCAGCCTCGTTCTTTAACAATTCGAGCGTGCGGCTAGTGGCGCAACACCATGCCGCGCAAGCGGGCTCCCCACGCGCTGAACTTATGTGATGCGCGCGGCGCTGTCGTCCACGGATCAATACCCAGCCACGCCTGTTGCGGTGTCTGGCCGCCCAGGTGCTGGTGCGGCCTAGTGACGTTGTACCAGAACTGGAATGCCGGCAGCGCGACCCGCAGCTGAGCGGCATCCGCGATCAGGTAGCCGCAGAGGCTGTGCTTGAACGTCCCGAACAGTCTTTCGGTATAGCCGTTTTCCCACGGCCGTGCCGGCCGCGAGTGCCGCAGCCCGACACCACTCCAGCGCAAGACACGCTTGACCAGTCTGCCACGAAATACCGGATGGTTGTCGGTCTTGATCATACTCGGGCGGCCATGCTGGCCGATGGCCAGAAACAGGCTGCCAAGCAGTGTCCACTGGTTGAACCGTTTTAGGTGCAGCAGCATCAGGTTGAGGCGGCTGCCATGATCGATCGCGCCCAGCACAATGTGCTGTATACCCTCGCCGTCCGTGACGCATGTGGTATCGATTCCCCACATACGATTGTTAGGCTGTCTTGCCGGCACGCTGTGCTTCAGTTCACGCTGGCGATGCAAGGCGATATGTGCTTCGCGGATGAGTAGTTCGCGTCCCCAGGTGCGGCCTACTGACACACCCGTTTTCGCAAAATACAGTTGGTTGAACAGATCTGCCAGTTTGCGATGCGACAGGCCGTGTTGTTCCTTCAATGCGAGTACGCGATGCCGCACCCATGCAGCCTTCCTTGGCCGTAGCGCCGTGGCCGAAGCTGACCCTGGCTTACGCCGCCGGCTCCGAGGCTTGCGCTTTGCTGTACAAACGCTGCAGTAAAGCCCTAAGAAAAATAGCGCGGCCATACACACGAGATTAAAAATCATGATGATGAGGTGTGGACGTTGATAGCAATTCATCCAGCGATCGCATCACCTGTTTAGCTCTGCCATCCCGATCAACCACACTGCTGTTACAACGTTCACTACAAGTACGACCTGAATGGCAATCGCACCAGCGAGAGCACTGCCTACACCAGTGACAACGGTCAGAAAAAAGTCGTCACGGTCAATTACGACTACGACAAGATGAACCGGCAAA
>NZ_WKJK01000004.1 GCF_009674535.1 Duganella guangzhouensis | reverse complement strand
GCGGCCGCCGACGCGCTGTGGGCCGGGGTGCCGATGCTGAGCCGGGCCGGCGCCAGCTACGCCGCCCGCCTCGGCGGCAGCCTGCTGCACGCCATCGGCCTGCCGGAGCTGGTGACGCACAGCGCCAAAAGCTACGAAGACAAGGCGGTGCGCCTGGCCGGGCGGGCGCCGGAACTGGCGCGGCTGCGCCGCCGCCTGGCCAAAAACCGCGACCGCGCACCGCTGTTCGACACCCCGCGCCTGGTGCGTCAGCTGGAACAGCTGTACCTGCAAGTGGCGCGCGGCAGCCTGCGGCCGGACGACGGCCAGGCCAGCGCGCCGCCGGAACTCAGCCTGGCGCTGGTCAGCATCCTGATTCCCTGCGGCGACCAGCACAGTCCGGAGCAGCTGGAGCGCACCGTGCGCGCCGCGCTGGCGCAGCAATATGGCCGCTGCGAAATCATCGTCAGCGACAGCGGCAGCGGCGAAACCCGCCGCCGCCGGCTCGGCAAACTGCTGGCCGCCCATCCGCAACTGCGCTACAACCGCGCGCCGGCGCTGGCCGACGAAGCCAATCTCGACCATAGCCTGACGCTGGCCCTGGGCAGCTATATCGCGGTCGCCCCGCCGGGCGAGCTGATGCGGCCCGACAAAATCAGCCGCATGATGCAGTACTACCAGGCGTATCCCGGCATCGGCCTGGTGGCCTGCTGGCGCCAGCCGGTCGACGCCGCCGGCCAGCCGCTGCCGGGCGCGCCGCTGCTGGCAAGCGACACCGCGGTCAGCGGCGAATCGCTGGCGCGCATGCTGCTGACCCATGACGGCGGCGCCGGCGACCTGCTGTGCCCACCGGCCCTGCTGCTGCGGCGCGACCAGTTGGGCGCCAGCTTCGGCCATTACCAGGGCCGGCGCTACCGCGCGCTGGCCGGCGTGGCCACCACGCTGGCGGCGCTGGCCGGGCGCGAGTGCGCCTACCTGGCGGCGCCGCTGTCGGCGTTTGAAGCGGCGCCGCCGCCAGCCACCCCGGCGGCACAACTGAGCGACCTGCTGAGCGCGGCGCTGGAACGTCTGTATCTGTTGTATGAGGCCCACACCCGCCAGCATTTCCTGACCGATGGCCGCCAGTTCAAGGCGCTGCTGTCGGCCCGCCTGGGCGCGCTGAACGCGCTGGTGCTACAGCACTACAGCCAATTGGCGGACGGCGATCCGCAGCAAAATGAAACCGTGCAACAGGCGCTGCGCCAGGGCTACCATTTGCTGCTGGGGCAGTGCTGAGGGGGCAAACGCCCTGTTGCTTTTCGTTTAAAATACGACCGCAATGGCTGACAATGCAGTCTGCGAACACTCATCATCAACCGGAGACAGCATGAAAGCAGTGATTTTGGCAGGCGGTCTGGGCACACGTCTCAGCGAAGAAACCACCGTCAAGCCGAAACCGATGGTCGAGATCGGCGGCAAGCCCATCCTGTGGCACATCATGAAGAGCTATTCCGCTCACGGCATCAACGACTTCGTCATCTGTTGCGGCTACCGCGGCTACATCATCAAGGAATTCTTCGCCAACTACTTCCTGCACACCTCGGACGTCACGTTCGACCTGCAAGCCAATAGCATGGAAGTGCACGAGCGCCACGCCGAACCATGGCGCGTGACGCTGATCGACACCGGCGCCGACAGCATGACCGGCGGCCGCCTGAAGCGCGTGCGCGAACACCTGAAAAACGAGGAAGCCTTCTGCTTCACCTACGGCGACGGCGTGGCCGACATCGACATCACCGCCTCGATCGCCTTCCATAAGGCGCACGGCAAGCTGGCCACCATGTCGGCCGTGCTGCCGCCGGGCCGCTTCGGCGCCATTGACATCGACGGCCAGCGCATCGTCAGCTTCAAGGAAAAACCGCGCGGCGACGGCGCCTGGATCAACGGCGGCTACTTCGTGCTGTCGCCCAAAGTCATCGACTACATCGAAAATGACGCCACCATCTGGGAAAAAGAGCCGATGGAAACGCTGGCCCTGGACAACCAGATGGACGCCTACTTCCACCACGGCTTCTGGCAGCCGATGGACACGCTGCGCGACAAATTCCACCTGGAAGACCTGTGGCAAAGCGGCACGGCGCCGTGGAAGAAGTGGCCATGAAGCCGTCGTTCTGGCAAGGCAAGCGGGTGTTCCTGACCGGCCACACCGGCTTCAAGGGCAGCTGGCTCAGCCTGTGGCTGCAACAGCTCGGCGCGCACGTCACCGGCTACGCGCTGCCGGCGCCCAGCAATCCAAATCTGTTCGACGTGGCCCAGGTCGGCGGCGGCATGACCTCCATTATCGGCGACATCCGCGATGCCGCCGCCCTGCAGGCCGCCATGCAACAGGCGCAGCCGGAAATCGTCATCCACATGGCGGCGCAGGCGCTGGTGCGCTACTCCTACGCCAACCCGGTCGAGACCTACGCCACCAACGTCATGGGCCTGGTCAACTTCTTTGAAGCGGTGCGCAACACGCCCGGCATCAAGGCGGTGGTCAACGTCACCAGCGACAAGTGCTACGAGAACAAGGAATGGGCCTGGGGCTATCGCGAGAACGAAGCCTTCGGCGGCTACGACCCGTACAGCAACAGCAAGGCCTGCGCCGAGCTGGTCACGGCCGGCTACCGCTCGTCCTTCTTCAATCCAGAAAAATATGCCGAGCACGGCGTGGCGCTGGCGTCCGGCCGCGCCGGCAACGTCATCGGCGGCGGCGACTGGGCCGAGGACCGCCTGATCCCCGACATGGTACGCGCCATCGCCGCCGGCCAGCCGGTGCGCATCCGCAGCCCGCACGCGATCCGCCCGTGGCAGCACGTGCTGGAGCCGCTGTCCGGCTATCTGACGCTGGCCGAACACCTGTATGAGCATGGCGCGGCGTACGCCGAGGGCTTCAACTTCGGCCCGCACGACACCGACGCCCGCCCGGTCGAGTGGATCATCGAACACCTGTGCCAAAGCTGGGGCGACGGCGCCGCCTGGGAACTGGACGCCGCGCCGCAGCCACATGAGGCACACTATCTCAAGCTGGACTGCTCCAAGGCCCGCGCCCGCCTGCAATGGCAGCCGCGCTGGCATCTGGCCCACACTATCGACAAGATCGTTGAGTGGCATCAGGCCCACGTGACGGGCGCCGACATGCGCGCGCTGACGCTGACTCAAATCGACACCTATCAAAATACCGCACCCCTCGCACCTCTTTAAGGCAGCAATCATGAGTGAAGCACAAAACAAGGAACAACTCCGCGCACAGATCATCCAGCTGGTGGCCGAATACGGCGCGCTGGCCAGCCAGCCCAAGGCCTTCGAGCCGGGCGTGACCGTCATCCCGCCGGCCGGCAAAGTGGTCGGCGCGCCGGAAATGGAACTGATGGTGCACGCCTCGCTGGACGCCTGGCTGACCACCGGCCGCTTCAACGACCAGTTCGAAGCCAAGCTGGCCAAGCTGATCGGCGTGGACTTCCTGATCACCGTGAACTCCGGCTCGTCCGCCAACCTGGTCGCCTTCAGCGCGCTGACCTCGCCCAAGCTGGGCGCGCGCGCGATCCAGCAGGGCGACGAGGTGATCGGCGTGGCGGCCGGCTTCCCGACCACCGTCAACCCCATCATTCAATTCGGCGCAGTGCCGGTGTTTGTCGACGTCGAGCTCGGCACCTACAACATCGACGTCACCAAGCTGGAAGCGGCGATCTCGCCCAAGACCAAGGCCATCATGCTGGCCCACACGCTGGGCAACCCGTACAACCTGGACGTCATCACCGCGATCTGCAAGAAATACAATCTGTGGCTGATCGAGGATTGCTGCGACGCCCTCGGCTCGACCTACAACGGCAAGATGGTCGGCACCTTCGGCGACATCGGCACCATGTCGTTCTACCCGGCGCACCACATCACCATGGGCGAAGGCGGCGCCGTGTTCACCAACAATCCGGAACTGAAGATGATCGCCGAATCGTTCCGCGACTGGGGCCGCGACTGCTACTGCCCGCCGGGCAAGGACAACACCTGCGGCAAGCGCTTCTGCCAGTGCTTCGGCACGCTGCCGGCCGGTTACGACCACAAGTACACCTACAGCCACCTCGGCTACAACCTCAAGATCACCGACATGCAAGCCGCCTGCGGCCTGGCGCAGATCGACCGCGCGCACGGCTTCATCCAGGCCCGCAAGGACAACTTCGCGTATCTGAAGGATCGCCTGAAATCCTGCGAGGAATTCCTGATCCTGCCGGAAGCCACCGAGAATTCCGACCCGTCGTGGTTCGGCTTCCCGATGACCTTGAAGCCGGAAGCCAATGTGGCCCGGGTCGACCTGCTGACCTATCTGGACCAGCACAAGATCGGCACCCGTTTGCTGTTCGCCGGCAACCTGGTGCGCCAGCCCTACATGCAGGGCCGCACCTACCGCATCTCCGGCGAGCTGACCAACACCGACCGCGTGATGAACGACACCTTCTGGGTCGGCGTCTACCCCGGCCTGAGCCGCGAAATGCTGGACTTCGTGGTCGACAAGCTGGAAGCCTTCTTCGGCGTCAACTTCTAACGCGATGCATTCGTATGTAGAACCGTTCCGCTCCATGCTGCCGCCGAACGCCCGCCTGCTGGTGCAGGCCGGCGCCAACGACGGCGAACTGGCGCGCGACTACCGCGCCTTGTATCCGGCCTCGTCGCTGCTGGTGGTGGAGGCCGAACCGGCGCGCGCACAACATGCGCGTGACTACGCCGAGCGCGTCTACCAGGCCGACCTCCACAGCGCCAGCGACGCCCTCTACAAGCAGCTGGAATGGGCCGACGGCTGGTATTTCGACGCCTCGCTGGAGCAGCTGGCCAACCCGGCGCGGGTGCTGCAACGGGTACGCAAGGTACTGCCGGTGGACGCCTGCGTCGTCGCCCGCATTACCAACGGCGTCTACTGGGATGCGCCGGCGACGCCGCCGCGCCATGCCTGGACCATCACCGACATTCTCAACCTGTTCCAGCAGAGCGGCTTCCGCGTCGTCAGCGGGGTGCTGCTGAATCCGGCCCCGCTGCCGCCCGAAATCGAAGCGGCGCTGCGCCAGCGCGCCGCCGAACAGGGGCTGGAAGCGCAGACGCTGCTGGATGCGGCCCAGCCGTCCCACTACCTGATTAAAGCCGTGCCCGCGTGATGAACGATAAAATAAACGACAGGCCACTTTTTTACTGCATCGCCCACGCGCCCTTCAGCTGGCAGATGCCGGACTTCATGACCATGCTGGGCTCGGGCGATTACGTGCCGGAAAACGGCCTGGCCATGAGCAAGCTGCTGTCGCCGGAAGAGGCGCGGCGCAACCGCTACCTGGGCGAATACCTGGCGCTGTTCGAAGTGCGCCGCCAGCTGATCGCCAACAAATCGACAGGCTTCGTCGGCTTTTGCCACTACCGCCGTTTCGCCCTGACCGAGCCGATCGGCGTGCTGACCGGCTTCAACTACCACGCCCATCCCGACCTGCTGGCGCAAGTCAGGCCGGAGCACTTCTACGGCGACATGCAGACGCCGATCGTGCCGATCTCGGTCACCTTCGCCGGCAGCATCCTGCAACAGTACGACGCCAACGGCACCACCCGCGACATGCTGATGTTCTTCGGCGACGCCGTCGATTGCGGCGTCATCACCAACCTGGAAGCCGCCAACTTCCTCAGCAATCCCTCGTTCATCACGGCGCCGACGGTGGCCTACATCCCGGTGCAGTGGTTTGTCGACATCGTGCATGACCTCGAACTGGTGATGTCGCGCTACTTCCGCCATCACTACATCCACCGTCCCGGCTACACCGACCGCAGCATGGCCTTCTGCTGCGAGCGGCTGCAAGCCTTCCTGCTGTCCAAGCGCATCGCCGAATGGGGGCCGGACAAGGTCATCGCGCGCGCGCTGGTGCGCCTGGACGAAAACTATCCCCGCACATAAGCCATCATGAAGATTGTCGCCACCGCCATTCCCGGCTGCTTCCAGATCATCACCGACATCCGTCGTGACGAGCGCGGCAGCTTCGTCAAAGTCTTCCATGAAGACATCTTCCGCGACCACGGCCTGGCCACCGATTTCGCCGAGGAATACTATTCGACCTCGCAGCGCGGCGTGATCCGCGGCCTGCACTTCCAGACCCCGCCTCACGACCACGCCAAGCTGGTCTACTGCACCCAAGGCGCGGTGCTGGACGTGGCGCTCGATCTGCGCCGCGGCTCGCCGGCCTACGGCCAGCACATCACGCTGGAACTGAGCGCCGAGAACGGCCACATGCTGTACCTGCCGGCCGGGCTGGCGCATGGCTTCTGCTCGCTGAGCGAGCAATCGCTGATGGTCTACAAAGTCACCACCACCTACGCGCCCAACAACGACGGCGGCGTGCTGTGGAATTCGGCCGGCATCGCCTGGCCGGCGCCAGCCCCCATCATGTCGCCGCGCGACCACAGCTTCCCCGCGCTGGCCGAATTCGACAGCCCGTTCGTCTACCACGCCGCCGGGAGCGCGCCATGAGCGCCGCCGCCCCGCGCCGGGCGCTGGTGACCGGCGCCTCCGGCTTCATCGGCGCCGCGCTGACGCGTCGGCTGCTGGCCGATGGCTGGGAAGTCCACCTGGTGCTGCGCGCCAGCTCGTCCACCGCCGGCCTGCCGGACGCCGGCGGCCGGCTGCACCTGCACCGCCACGACGGCAGCACGCTGCAACTGATCACCATCCTGCGCAGCGCCGCGCCGGACATCGTGTTCCACCTGGCCTCGCTGTTCTTGGCCACCCACAAAGCGGAAGACATCGACCGCCTGATCAACGCCAACCTGCTGTTCTCCACCCAGTTGGTGGAAGCCATGGCCGCCTGCGGCGCGCGGCAGCTGGTCAACACCGGCACCTCGTGGGAGCACTACCAGGACCAAGCCTACAACCCGGTCTGCCTGTACGCGGCCACCAAGCAAGCCTTTAACGCCCTGCTGCGCTACTACATCGAAGTGCACGGCTTGCGCGTAGTCACGCTCAAGCTGTTCGACACCTACGGCGCCGGCGACACCCGGCCCAAGATACTGAACCTGCTCAAGCGCCTCGCCAACGACGGCAGCACGCTCGGCATGTCACCCGGCGAACAGCTGATGGACCTGGTCTACATCGACGACGTGCTGGACGCCTTCCTGCTGGCCGCCGAACAGCTGAGCACGCAAGCGGGGGCGATGGAAGAATACGGCGTCTCCAGCGGCCAGCCGCTGCCGCTGAAAGCGCTCGCCGCGCTGTATGCCGAGGTCAGCGGCAAACCGTTGAACATCGAATGGGGCGGCCGCCCCTACCGCGAGCGCGAAGTGATGGTGCCTTGGCACAGCTACCGCAGCGTGCCGGGCTGGCGGCCGAAAGTCGGCCTGGCGCAAGGCCTGGCCCTGTTCCACCACGCCTGATGTCCCCCTTGATGTCCCCCCTTCGGGGTCAGTTCTAAAAATCGGACACGAGCTCGGCTGTTTAGAAGTGCGACAAGTCGAGCGCCACGCCGGCGCTGGCCATCAGCGCCTGACGGGTCAGGCGCGTCTCCATATTCGGCCCCGGATGCTTGCGGTACAGCTGTAGCATCACCTCAACGATCTTGTCATCGCGTGAATTGCCGCGCCGCATATTCTCCGGCGCGGTGGCCGCGCTCTTGTGGATCACCACGCCATCGGTGTCGAAGTGCACCAGCTGGCGGCCGTGCATCGCGGCCAGCAGAAAATCCCAGTCTTCGTAGATGATCAGATCGGTCTCGTTGCGCACCCCTTGCAGCACATCGCGGCGATAGGCCACGCAGCTGTTCGGGATGCGGTTGCGCACATACACGCTGTCAAACGTCACATCGGCAATCGAAATCTTCTGCCCGCCCGGCAGCAGCTTGGGCGGATTGACGGTGCGGTCCTCGTTCTGCACCTGGAAATCGTGGAACAGCAGCTCCGGCTGGTCCTGCGACAGCCGCGCCTTCAGCTTGGCCAGGTGATCCGGGCGATAGGTGTCGTCATCGTCGAGGAACAGGATGTACTCGCCATCGGCGATCGCCAACCCCAGGTTGCGGCTGGCCGCCGGCCCTGGCGTGCCCGAGCAGCGCAGCACATAGTCGAAACGCCCGGCCAGCTGGTTCAGATGCTGGTACGGCGGCAGATAGCCAGCCGAGTCCGACACGATGACCACCTTGAAGTCCTGGCAGGTCTGCGCGATCAGCGATTCCAGCGTGCGCATCAGCAGTATTGGACGCTCGTGGGTGGGGATGATGATGGTGAACAAGGAATACTCCGGCAAGTTATGGTTCGCGTATCGATTCATCCAGCGCGCGCGTCAGCGGGAACATCAGGTAGGACATCACCGTGCGGTGACCGACCACGATTTCCGCCGTCACCGTCATGCCCGGCAACAGCCGGCCGTCGCCCGGCAGCTTGCGCAGCTGGCCGCTGAACGGGATGCGGCTCAGGAAATAAGCTTCCGAGCCATTCTTTTCCGGCGTCTCGCGCTTGAACGAATCCTGGCTGATGAAGCGCACTTTACCATCCAGCATGCCGTGCTCCTGGAACGAGAACGCATCCACCTTCAAGTGCGCCAGCGCGCCCACCTTGATGAAGCCGACGTCCTGCGAATCGATCTGCACTTCCGCTTCCAGGTCATTCCCCAGCGGCACCAGCGTGAACAGCGGCTCGGCCTCGCGCACGATGGAGCCGACCGACAGCTTGGCGATTTCCAGCACCACCGCGTCCGCCGGCGCCACCATCTGGATCATCTTGTTGCGCTTGTCTGCCTTGGCCAGCTGCTCGGCGATGCTGTCGCGCTCGCGGCTGGCGCTCAGCAAGTCTTCCATCGATTTCTGGCGCCAGTTCTTTTCAAACGCGGCACGCTCGGCCTGCGCCGATGCCAGCTCACGCTTCATCTCGGTGGCCTTGTTGCGCTGCAGGTCCATGTCGCGCTCGACTTCGAGGCGGCGGTCGCGCGCTTCCAGCAAGTGCATCTTGGCGCCGAACTGCTCGGCCATCAGCTGCTCCTGCATGGCTTCCACTTCGCGCAGCGACTTGACGCGTTGCGCCAGAATGCCTTGGTCGTGCAGATTGGTATCCAGGCCGGCTTTGAGGCGCGCGATGTTCTCGTCCATCTTGGACTTTTGCGCCTCGTAATTGGCCTTGCGCTCGACCGACAGCTGCGCCTGTAGCTGGGCATCGTCGCTGCTCTTGGTCGTCACCGTCGCGCCCGGCTTGCCGGCCAGTTCGGCGCGCAGGCTGCTGGTCTGGTTCTGCAGCGACTCAAAGCGGGTGCGCAGTTGGCTTTCATCGGCGGCGGTGAAGGTCGGGTCCAGCGTCGCCAGCACCTGGCCCTTCTTGACCACCTGGCCGACCCGCACATTCAGGCTTTGAATGATCGAGGTGTCCAGCGGCTGCACCACAATATTGGGTAGTGGATTGACCAGCTTGCCGTGGGCGATGACGATCTTCTCCACCGGCGACACGCAAGCCCAGATGATGAAGAAGGCAAACGCGCCCAACAGCACGTGCAGCGTCAGCCGCACGAACCTCGGCAGCGGATTGCGCTCGATGGCGTCGGCATCCGGCAGAAAGTCGATTTCAGTTTCGTCCTTCTTGCCGCGCTTGACGTTTACAGGTGGCTTGTTTGCTGGTTCCATAAATGCTGGTAAGTTTCGCTACGGGTAAGCAGTTCTTCGTGACGGCCGGCGTCCATCAGCGAGCCTTGTTGCATGACCATGATGCGGTCGGCGTTGACCAGGGTCGACAGGCGGTGCGAAATCATCACCACCGTGCGGCCGACCGCGATCTTGGACAGGTTGTTGATGAAGATCGCTTCCGATTCCGGGTCCAGCGCCGACGCCGCCTCATCCAGAATCAGGATACGCGGCCGCGCCACCAGCGTGCGCGCGATAGACAGCCGCTGCTTCTGGCCACCGGACAGATTGGTCGCGTTTTCTTCCAGTACAGTGTCGTAACCCTGCGGCAAGCGTTCAATGAATTCGTCGGCGCCGGCCGCCTGCGCGGCGGCCACCAGCTCTTCAAACGTCGCGTCCGGCTTGGTGACCGACAGGTTGTCGCGCACCGTGCCGCGGAACAGGAAATTCTCCTGCAACACCACGCCGATCTGGCGCCGCAGATGCGACAGCTCGATCTCGCGCGCATCGATGCCGTCAAAGCGGATGATGCCTTCCTGCAGTGGATACAGCCCCTGAATCAGCTTGGTCACGGTGGTCTTGCCGGAACCGGAGCGGCCGACGATCCCCACCACCGTGCCTTCTTCAATCGTGAACGAGGCCTTGTTCAGCGCCAGGTTTTGCGAACCCGGATAACGGAACACCACGTTGTCGAACTTGATCTCGCCCTTCAGGATCGGGCGCAGGCCGACCGCGCCGGCGCGGCCTTCCGGCGAGCGGTTCATCACCTCGCCCAGCATCTTCACCGACAGCGCGGTTTCCTGGTATTCGTTGACCAGGCCGACGATCGAAATCAGCGGCTGGGTGACGCGGCCGGACAACATCTGGAACGCGATCAGTGCGCCCACCGTCAGCGTGCTGTCGAACACGTCGGCGGCGCCGACGATGATCAGGGTCACCGGCATCAGCTTGCCGAGGAAGTCGGTCAGCGAATTGCCGGCGATCGAAATCTGGCCGACCCGGAAGTGCATGGTGATCGCTTCGGCCGAACGTTGATCCCACACCTTGCGCTGCGACGGTTCGATCGCCAGCGCCTTGACGGTGCGCATGCCGTGGATGGTTTCCACCAGCATGCCCTGACGCTGGCCCTCGGCCGCGTACAGCGCGTTGAGGCGGCGCTGGAAGGTCGGCACCATGGCCAGCACGATGCCGCCGATCATGCCGGCAAACAGCAACACGATCAGGGTCAGCTTCAGCGAGTAGCTGAACAGAATCGGCACGAACACCACCAGCGCGATCAAATCCAGCGCGGTGACGAACAGGCGGCCGGTCAGGAAGCTGCGGATTTTTTCCAGCTGCTGCATGTGGCGCGTGATGACGCCGGCGCTGGTGGTTTCAAAGAAGTCGATCGGCAGCGACAGCAGGTGGGCGAACACGCGTCGCGTCAGCCGCATGTCGATCTTGTTGGAAGCGGCCAGGGTCAGGGTCTGGCGCAGGAAGCCGAAGGTGGAGTCGAACACCAGCGCCGCCACGATGCCGACACCCAGCACCTGCAGCGTGGTCACGCTCTGGTGGGTCAGCACCTTGTCGATCACCAGTTGGAAGAAGATCGGCGAGGCCAGCGCCAGCAGCTGCATCGCGATCGCGGCGATGAAGATGTCGCGGAAGGCCGACTTCTGTTTCAGGATTTCGGGGATGAACCAGCGCAGGCCGAACGGCTGGTTGGGATCGGTCAGCTTGTGCTGGCGTTTGATGAAGATGACGTCGCCCAGCCAACGCTGCTCGAAGTCGCTGCGCGCCACCAGCACCACTTGCGCGTTGGCGGCGGCCGGGTTCAGCACCGCGACCTGGTCTTCGCCATTGTCGCCCGGCTTGACGCCCACCACGATGATCATATTGCCGTCGACCAGGCGCGCCATCAGCGGGAACACGCCGCCCTGCGCCATCAGGCGCGACCAGGTCAGCTTGTCGGCCTTGGCTTTCAAGCCGATATCGGCGGCGATGCGCAGCAGCGCGCCGGTATTGGGCTCCTCGGCACGCAAGGCATTCTCGTCAATCAGGCGTTCAGGATTGATTTGCAGACCATGATGCTGCGCGATGGCAGTCAGACACTGAATCGCGGTATGGGGAAATTTATCTTGCATAGGCCCGTAAGGATAAAAGCTTGCACTGGCGCACTATGTGCCAGCTCTGGATTCTAACCCAGTGCAACGTTTCTCGGCGCCTTTTCTGTTGTAGAAAAACAAGCCCGTTTCCCGCGCTGTTCGACGCGTAAAAAAAAAACGGCAAGGCCCGCAGGCCTTGCCGTTCTTGACGCTAAGCGTGTGGCTTACTTGGCAGCCAGGTAGCCTTGCGTATGGTTGCCGCCCAGCAGCGATTTCAGACGCTGGGTTTCTTCCGTCGAGGCTTGGTTCGACGCGGCGGTCAGCTTGTTGTCGTAGCTGCCGATCGCGGCGGCCAGGGCTGCGACAGCCGTGGTGTTCGCGGTTGGCATCTCCAGCTTGGTCGCGTTCTCGGCCGTGCTGCTGGTGGCGTTGAAGCTCGACAGTGCTGCCGACACGCTGCTGACCGAACCACTCAGGTCGCTGGTGCTGCTGACCGCGAACCAGACGTCGGCGGCGGCATGGGTGGCGCCATCGGCGGTGGTGTAGGTCGAGCTCAGACCCACCGTGTTGCCGTTGCTGCTGCTGCCATCCACCGTTGCCGTCAGGCTCAGCTGCGTGATGCCCAGGTCTTTCAGCGATTTCAGCTCGTCGGCGCTGCTGATGCCGTCGGCGTTGCTGTCAACCCAGACCTGCAGGCTGCTGTAGGCGCTGTCTTTGCTGTCGATCACGCCGTCGCCGTTGCTGTCCAGCTCGGCCAGGGCATCGTAACCGTTGGCGGCTTTGCTGCCGTCGGCCAGCGTGGTGCCAGTACCGAACAGCTCGCTACCATCGTTGATGATGCCGTCACCGTTGCGGTCCAGAACCAGCAGACCGTCGCCACCGCCAACCCAGCCGGCTTGTTCCTTGGTGCCATCGGCATTCAGGTCGAAGCTGACGCCGTTGCTGGCCGCCAGGGTGGTGATGCCGTCACCCTTCAGATCCAGCACGATCGGCGAGATGCCGTGGGTGGCGTTGAACAGGGCCGACGCTTGCGCCGTGCTCATCGCCGCCACCTGGGTCGAGGTCAGCGCATTGGCTTGCGACGAGCTCAGGTTTTTGATCTGGCCGGTGGTCAGCGCCACGATCTGGTCGGTGGTCAGCTTGACCAGCTGCGTGGTGCTCAGCGCCTTGAACGAGGCCGTGGCCAGCGCTTGCAGGTCGTTGGTTTCCAGCGCCTGGATGTTGGCGGTCGACAGTGCGCGCAGCTGGTTGGTGCTCAGTGCGTTCAACTGGTTGCTCGACAGCGCCGCCACCTGGGCGGTGGTCAGACCGGCCGACACCGCGGCGGTGCTCAGCGCGGCCACCTGGGCGGTGGTCAGCGCGCTCACCTGGTCGGTGCTCAGCGCCTGAACCTGGGCGGTGCGCAGGCTGGCCAGGGCGGTGGTCTTCAGCGCCACGATATCGGCGGTCTCGATGGCCGCGATATTGTTGGTCGAGAAGGCCAGCACCTGGGCCGTGCTCAGCACGCTCACCTGGTTCGAGGTCAGCGCCACCACCTGGTCGGTGGTCAGGGCGTTGCTCAGCTGCGAGGTGGTCAGGACCGCCACGCTGCTGGTCGACAGATTGTTGATCTGGTCGGTGGTCAGCGCCTTGAACTGGTTGCTGGTCAGCGCAGCCACGGCGGCGGTTTTCAGCACGTTCAAGTCGGCCGTTTCAATCGCGGCGATGGCGGTGGTCGACAGCGACACCACTTGCTGCGAGCTCAGCGCGGCAGCCTGGGCGGTGGTGATGGACGCGATCTGGTCGCTGTTCAGCGCCGAGAAGGCCGCCGTGGTCAGCGCCACAGTCTGGGTAGCCGACAGGGTCGACACCTGGGCCGTGCTGAGCGCGGTGATCTGCGCCGATTTCAGCGCGGCCACGCCGGCGGTGGTCAGGCCAACGATGTCGGCGGTTTCAATCGCGGCGACGTTGTCGGTCGACAGCGCGCCCACCTGGGCGGTGGTCAGCGCCGCCACTTGCTGCGAGGTCAGCGCGACGATCTGCGCAGTGGTCAGACCGTTGGCCACATCGTTGGTGCTCATCACCGCCAGTTGCGCGGTCGCCAGGCTGTTGATTTGCGCGGTGGTCAGCGCCGCCACTTGCGCAGTGCTCAGCGCAGCGAACGAACCGGTTTTCAGCGCCACCAGATCGACGGTTTCCAGCGCGGCCACGTTGTCGGTGGTCAGCGCGGTCACTTGCGCGCTGCTCAGGGCGTTGGCCTGGCCGGTGGTCAGGGCTTTGACCTGGTCGGTGGTCAGGGCCTTGACCTGGGCCGTGGTCAGCGCGGCGATGGCAGCGGTTTTCAGCGCGGCCAGGTCAGCGGTTTCCAGCGCGGCGATGGCGTCGGTGCTCAGCGCCACCACTTGCTGGGTGTTCAGGACCGAAGCCTGGGCGGTGGTCAGTGCCACCGCCTGGTCGGTGCTCAGCGCCTTGATCGCGCTGGTGGTGATGGCCAGTGCCTGGTTGGTCGACAGCGCGGCGATCTGACCGGTGGTCAGGGCAGCCACCTGGCTCGATTTCAGCGCGGCGACACCAGCGGTGGTCAGACCGGCGATGTCCGCGGTTTCAATCGCGGCCACGTTGTTGGTCGACAGCGCGCCAGCCTGGGCGGTGGTCAGCGCAGCGAACTGCTGCGAGGTCATCGCCACGATCTGGTCGGTGGTCAGGCCGTTGGCCACATCGTTGGTGCTCATCACAGCGAACTGCGCGGTCGCCAGGTTTTGCACCTGGGCGGTGGTCAGCGCCGCCACTTGCGCGGTGCTCAGCGCCACGAACGACGAGGTTTTCAGCGCGGCGATGTCGACGGTTTCCAGCGCCGCCACGGCGTCGGTGCTCAGGGCAGCCACTTGCGCGCTGCTCAGCGCATTGGCCTCGGCGGTGGTCAGCGCCACCACCTGGTTGGTGGTCAGCGCCTTGATCTGGTTGGTCGACAGGCCGGCCACGGCAGCGGTTTTCAGTGCGGCGAAGTCAGCGGTTTCCAGCGCGGCCACGGCGTCGGTGCTCAGCGCCACCACTTGGGCGGTGCTCAGCGCTGCCGCCTGGGCGGTGGTCAGCGCCACCACCTGATCGGTGCTCAGCGCGCGGAAGGCGGCGGTGGTCACCGCCGCGATCTGGGTCACCGTCAGCGCGGCCACCTGGTCGGTGGTCAGGCCGGTCACCTGGGTCGATTTCAGCGCGGCGATGCCGGCGCTGCTGATGCCCACGATGTCAGCGGTTTCGATCGCAGCGATGTTGTTGCTGGACAGCGCGCCAATTTGGGCGGTGGTCAGCGCGGCGAACTGCTGCGAGGTCATCGCGACCACCTGGTCGGTGGTCAGACCGTTGGCGACATCGGCGGTGCTCATCACAGCAAACTGGGCGGTTGCCAGGTTGTTGATCTGAGCGGTGGTCATGGCGGCCACTTGCGCCGAGGTCAGCGCGGCGAACGACGCGGTTTTCAGCGCGGCCAGGTCGACGGTTTCCAGCGCGGCGACTTCGTCGGTGCGGAGGGCCGCCACCTGCGCGCTGCTCAGCGCATTCGCTTCGGCGGTGGTCAGCGCCACTACCTGGTCGGTGGTCAGCGCCTTGATCTGGGCGGTCGACAGGCCGGCCACAGCCGCGGTTTTCAGTGCGGCGAAGTCAGCGGTTTCCAGCGCGGCCACGGCGTCGGTACTCAGCGCTGCCACTTGGGCGGTGCTCAGCGTTGCCGCCTGGGCGGTGGTCAGCGCCACCACCTGGTCGGTGGTCAGGGCACGGAAGGCAGCGGTGCTCACCGCCGCGATCTGGGTCACCGTCAGCGCGGCCACCTGGGCGGTGGTCAGGCCGGTCACCTGGGTCGATTTCAGCGCGGCGACGCCGGCGGTGCTGATACCCACGATGTCAGCGGTTTCGATCGCAGCGATGTTGTTGCTGGACAGCGCGCCAACTTGGGCGGTGGTCAGCGCGGCGAACTGCTGCGAGGTCATCGCGACCACCTGGTCGGTGGTCAGACCGTTGGCGACGTCGGCGGTGCTCATCACAGCAAACTGGGCGGTTGCCAGGTTGTTGATCTGAGCGGTGGTCATGGCGGCCACTTGCGCCGAGGTCAGCGCGGCGAACGACGCGGTTTTCAGCGCGGCCAGGTCGATGGTTTCCAGCGCGGCGATGTTGTCGGTGCTCAGGGCAACCACTTGCGCGCTGCTCAGGGCATTCGCTTCGGCGGTGCTCAGGGCCACGATCAGATCGGTGGTCAGCGCTTTGATCTGGTTGGTCGACAGACCGGCCACCGCAGCGGTTTTCAGTGCGGCGAAGTCGGCGGTTTCCAGTGCGGCGATGGCGTTGGTCGACAGCGCGGCCACTTGCTGCGTGGTCAGCACCGACGCCTGGGCGGTGGTCAGCGCCACCACCTGGTCGGTGGTCAGGCCGGACACGGCGGCGGTGGTCAGCGCGATCACCTGGTTGGTCGACAGCGCGGCCACCTGGCCGGTGCCGAGCGCGGCCACCTGGGCCGATTTCAGCGCGGCGATACCGGCGGTGGTGATGCCCACGATGTCGGCGGTCTCGATCGCACCCACGCTGTTGGTCGACAGCGCACCGATCTGTGCGGTGGTCAGCGCGGCGAACTGCTGCGAGGTCATCGCGACCACCTGGTCGGTGGTCAGGCCGTTGGCGACGTCGGCGGTGCTCATCACAGCAAACTGGGCGGTTGCCAGGTTGTTGATCTGGGCGGTGGTCATGGCGGCCACTTGCGCCGAGGTCAGCGCGGCGAACGACGCGGTTTTCAGCGCGGCCAGGTCGACGGTTTCCAGCGCGGCGATGTTGTCGGTGCTCAGAGCAACCACTTGCGCGCTGCTCAGGGCATTCGCTTCGGCGGTGCTGAGGGCCACGACCAGGTCGGTGGTCAGCGCTTTGATCTGGTTGGTCGACAGCGCGGCCACGGCGGCGGTTTTCAGCGCGGCGAAGTCGGCGGTTTCCAGCGCGGCGATGG
This sequence comes from Duganella guangzhouensis, assembly GCF_009674535.1. Lineage (GTDB taxonomy): Bacteria > Pseudomonadota > Gammaproteobacteria > Burkholderiales > Burkholderiaceae_D > Rugamonas > Rugamonas guangzhouensis. Next base: position 444,204 of record NZ_WKJK01000004.1, on the reverse strand, counting down.
CGTTGGTCGACAGCGCCACCACTTGCTGCGTGGTCAGCACCGAGGCCTGGGCGGTGGTCAGCGCCACCACCTGGTCGGTGGTCAGGCCGGACACCGCGGCGGTGGTCAGCGCGATCACCTGGTTGGTCGACAGCGCGGCCACCTGGCCGGTGCCGAGCGCGGCGATTTGCGACGATTTCAGCGCGGCGATACCGGCGGTGGTGATGCCCACGATGTCGGCGGTTTCAATCGCGCCCACGCTGTTGGTCGACAGCGCGCTGATCTGCGCGGTGGTCATGGCCGACAGTTGGGTCGAAGTCAGCGCCACCACCTGGTCGGTGGTCAGGCCGTTGGCGATGGCGTTGGTGCTCAGCGATACCAGCTGGGCGGTGGCCAGGCCATTGACTTGGGCGGTGGTCAGCGCGGCGACTTGGGCCGAGTTCAGGGCCGCGAACGAGGCGGTCTTGATGGCGGCGATGTCGACGGTTTCCAGCGCGGCGACATTGTCGGTACCCAGCGCGGCGATCTGAGCGCTGCTCAGGGCGGCCGCTTCGGCGGTGCTCAGAGCGACAGTCAGGTCGGTGGTCAGCGCTTTGATCTGGTTGGTCGACAGCGCGGCCACGGCGGCGGTTTTCAGCGCGGCGAAGTCAGCGGTTTCCAGCGCGGCGATGGCGTTGGTCGACAGCGCCACCACTTGCTGCGTGGTCAGTACCGACGCCTGGGTAGTGGTCAGCGCCACCACCTGGTCGGTGGTCAGGCCCGACACGGCGGTCGTGGTCAGCGCGATCACTTGATTGGTCGACAGCGCGGCCACCTGGCCGGTGCCCAGCGCGGCGATCTGTGCCGATTTCAGCGCGGCGATGCCGGCGGTGGTGATGCCCACGATGTCGGCGGTTTCAATCGCGCCCACGCTGTTGGTCGACAATGCACCGATTTGCGCGGTGGTCATGGCGGCCAGTTGGTTCGAGGTCAGCGCCACCACCTGGTCGGTGGTCAGGCCGTTGGCGATGGCGTTGGTGCTCAGCGATACCAGCTGGGCGGTGGCCAGGCCATTGACTTGCGCGGTGGTCAGCGCGGCGACTTGGGCCGAGTTCAGGGCCGCGAACGACGCGGTCTTGATGGCGGCGATGTCGACGGTTTCCAGCGCGGCGACGTTGTCGGTACCCAGCGCGGCGATCTGGGCGCTGCTCAGGGCGGCCGCTTCGGCGGTGCTCAGGGCGACGGTCAGGTCGGTGGTCAGCGCTTTGATCTGGTTGGTCGACAGCGCGGCCACGGCGGCGGTTTTCAGCGCGGCGAAGTCAGCGGTTTCCAGCGCGGCGATGGCGTTGGTCGACAGCGCGGCCACTTGCTGCGTGGTCAGCGCGGCGGCCTGGCTGGTGGTCAGCGCCACTACCTGGTCGGTGCTCAGACCGGAGATGCCAGCCGTGGTGAAGGCGACGATCTGGTTGGTCGACAGCGCGGCCACCTGGCCGGTGCCGAGCGCGGCGATCTGCGACGATTTCAGCGCGGCGATGCCGGCGGTGGTGATGCCCGCGATGTCGGCGGTCTCGATCGCACCCACGCTGTTGGTCGACAGCGCGCCAATCTGACCGGTGGTCATGGCGGCCAGTTGGTTCGAGGTCAGCGCCACCACCTGGTCGGTGGTCAGGCCGTTGGCGATGGCGTTGGTGCTCAGCGATACCAGCTGGGCGGTGGCCAGGCCATTGACTTGGGCGGTGGTCAGGGCGGCGACTTGCGCGCTGCTCAGGGCCGCGAACGAAGCGGTCTTGATGGCGGCGATGTCGACGGTTTCCAGCGCGGCGACGTTGTCGGTACCCAGCGCGGCGATCTGGGCGCTGCTCAGGGCGGCCGCTTCAGCGGTGCTCAGAGCGACGGTCAGGTCGGTGGTCAGCGCTTTGATCTGGTTGGTCGACAGCGCGGCCACGGCGGCGGTTTTCAGCGCGGCGAAGTCCACGGTTTCCAGCGCGGCGATCGCATTGGTCGACAGCGCGGCCACTTGCTGGGTGCTCAGTACCGAAGCCTGTGCGGTGGTCAGCGCCACCACCTGGTCGGTGCTCAGGCCAGACACGGCGGCGGTGGTCAGCGCAATGACCTGGTTGGTCGACAGCGCGGCCACCTGGCCGGTGCCGAGCGCGGCGATCTGCGCCGATTTCAGCGCGGCGATGCCGGCGGTGGTGATGCCCACGATGTCGGCGGTCTCGATCGCGCCCACGCCGTCGGTCGACAGCGCGCTGATTTGCGCGGTGGTCATGGCCGACAGTTGAGTCGAGGTCAGCGCCACCACCTGGTCGGTGGTCAGGCCGTTGGCGATGGCGTTGGTGCTCAGCGATACCAGCTGGGCGGTGGCCAGGCCATTCACTTGGGCGGTGGTCAGCGCGGCGACTTGAGCCGAGTTCAGGGCCGCGAACGAGGCGGTCTTGATGGCGGCGATGTCGGCGGTTTCCAGCGCGGCGACATTGTCGGTGCTCAGCGCGGCGATCTGGGCGCTGCTCAGGGCGGCCGCTTCGGCGGTGCTCAGGGCGACGGTCAGGTCGGTGGTCAGGGCTTTGATCTGGTTGGTCGACAGCGCGGCCACGGCGGCGGTTTTCAGCGCGGCGAAGTCAGCAGTCTCCAGCGCGGCGATGGCGTTGGTCGACAGTGCGGCCACTTGCTGCGTGGTCAGCGCGGCGGCCTGGCTGGTGGTCAGCGCCACTACCTGGTCGGTGCTCAGACCGGAGATGCCAGCCGTGGTGAAGGCGACGATCTGGTTGGTCGACAGCGCGGCCACCTGGCCGGTGCCGAGCGCGGCGATCTGCGACGATTTCAGCGCGGCGATGCCGGCGGTGGTGATGCCCACGATGTCGGCGGTTTCAATCGCGCCGACGCTGTTGGTCGACAGCGCGCCGATCTGACCGGTGGTCATGGCCGACAGTTGGGTCGAGGTCAGCGCCACTACCTGGTCGGTGGTCAGGCCATTGGCGATGGCGTTGGTGCTCAGCGATACCAGCTGGGCGGTGGCCAGGCCATTCACTTGGGCGGTGGTCAGGGCGGCGACTTGGGCGCTGCTCAGGGCCGCGAACGAGGCGGTCTTGATGGCGGCCAGATCAACGGTTTCCAGCGCGGCCACGTTGTCGGTGCCCAGCGCGGCGATCTGGGCGCTGCTCAGGGCGGCCGCTTCGGCGGTGCTCAGGGCAACGGTCAGGTCGGTGGTCAGCGCTTTGATCTGGTTGGTCGACAGGCCGGCGATGGCGGCGGTTTTCAGCGCGGCGAAGTCAGCGGTTTCCAGCGCGGCGATCGCGTTGGTCGACAGCGCGGCCACTTGCTGGGTGGTCAGCGCGGCAGCTTGGGCGGTGGTCAGCGCCACCACCTGGTCGGTGCTCAGACCGGACACCGAGGCGGTGGTCAGTGCGATCACTTGATTGGTCGACAGCGCGGCCACCTGGCCGGTGCCCAGCGCGGCGATTTGCGACGATTTCAGCGCGGCGATGCCAGCCGTGGTGATACCCACGATGTCGGCGGTTTCAATCGCGCCGACGCTGTTGGTCGACAGCGCGCCGATCTGACCGGTGGTCATGGCGGCCAGTTGGTTCGAGGTCAGCGCCACCACCTGGTCGGTGGTCAGGCCGTTGGCGATGGCGTTGGTGCTCAGCGATACCAGCTGGGCGGTGGCCAGGCCATTGACTTGCGCGGTGGTCAGGGCGGCGACTTGCGCGCTGCTCAGGGCCGCGAACGAGGCGGTCTTGATGGCGGCGATGTCGACGGTTTCCAGCGCGGCGACGTTGTCGGTACCCAGCGCGGCGATCTGGGCGCTGCTCAGGGCGGCCGCTTCGGCGGTGCTCAGAGCGACGGTCAGGTCGGTGGTCAGCGCTTTGATCTGGTTGGTCGACAGCGCGGCCACGGCGGCGGTTTTCAGCGCGGCAAAGTCAGCGGTTTCCAGCGCGGCAATCGCGTTGGTCGACAGCGCGGCCACTTGCTGCGTGGTCAGTACCGAAGCCTGGGTGGTGGTCAGGGCCACCACCTGGTCGGTGGTCAGGCCCGACACGGCGGTCGTGGTCAGCGCGATCACCTGGTTGGTCGACAGCGCGGCCACCTGGCCGGTGCCGAGCGCGGCCACCTGGGCCGATTTCAGCGCGGCGATGCCGGCGGTGGTGATGCCCACGATGTCGGCGGTTTCAATCGCGCCCACGTTGTCAGTCGACAGCGCGCTGATCTGCGCGGTGGTCATGGCCGACAGTTGGTTCGAGGTCAGTGCCACCACCTGGTCAGTGGTCAGGCCGTTGGCGATGGCGTTGGTGCTCAGCGATACCAGCTGAGCGGTGGCCAGGCCATTGACTTGGGCGGTGGTCAGCGCGGCGACTTGCGCGCTGCTCAGGGCCGCGAACGAGGCGGTCTTGATGGCGGCCAGGTCGACGGTTTCCAGCGCGGCGACGTTGTCGGTACCCAGCGCGGCGATCTGGGCGCTGCTCAGGGCGGCCGCTTCGGCGGTGCTCAGGGCGACGGTCAGGTCGGTGGTCAGGGCTTTGATCTGATTGGTCGACAGCGCGGCGATACCGGCGGTTTTCAGCGCGGCGAAGTCAGCGGTTTCCAGCGCGGCGATGGCGTTGGTCGCCAGCGCCACCACTTGCTGCGTGGTCAGCACCGAGGCCTGGGCGGTGGTCAGCGCCACCACCTGGTCGGTGCTCAAGCCAGACACGGCGGCGGTGGTCAGTGCGATCACCTGGTTGGTCGACAGCGCGGCCACCTGGCCGGTGCCCAGCGCGGCGATTTGCGCCGATTTCAGCGCGGCGATGCCGGCGGTGGTGATGCCCACGATGTCGGCGGTTTCAATCGCACCGACACTGTTGGTCGACAGCGCGCCGATTTGCGCGGTGGTCATGGCGGCCAGTTGGTTCGAGGTCAGCGCCACCACCTGGTCGGTGGTCAGGCCGTTGGCGATGGCGTTGGTGCTCAGCGATACCAGCTGGGCGGTGGCCAGGCCATTGACTTGGGCGGTGGTCAGCGCGGCGACTTGGGCCGAGTTCAGGGCCGCGAACGACGCGGTCTTGATGGCGGCGATGTCGACGGTTTCCAGCGCGGCCACGTTGTCGGTACCCAGCGCGGCGATCTGGGCGCTGCTCAGGGCGGCCGCTTCGGCGGTGCTCAGGGCGACGGTCAGGTCGGTGGTCAGGGCTTTGATCTGGTTGGTCGACAGGCCGGCGATGGCGGCGGTTTTCAGCGCGGCGAAGTCAGCGGTTTCCAGCGCGGCGATCGCGTTGGTCGACAGCGCGGCCACTTGCTGCGTGGTCAGCGCGGCAGCTTGGGCGGTGGTCAGCGCCACCACCTGGTCGGTGCTCAGACCGGACACCGAGGCGGTGGTCAGTGCGATCACTTGATTGGTCGACAGCGCGGCCACCTGGCCGGTGCCGAGCGCGGCGATCTGCGCCGATTTCAACGCGGCGATGCCGGCGGTGGTGATGCCCGCGATGTCGGCGGTTTCAATCGCGCCGACACTATTGGTCGACAACGCGCCGATTTGCGCGGTGGTCATGACCGACAATTGGGTCGAGGTCAGTGCCACTACCTGGTCGGTGGTCAGGCCGTTGGCGATGGCGTTGGTGCTCAGCGATACCAGCTGGGCGGTGGCCAGGCCATTCACTTGGGCGGTGGTCAGGGCGGCGACTTGCGCGCTGTTCAGGGCCGCGAACGAGGCGGTCTTGATGGCGGCCAGGTCGACGGTTTCCAGCGCGGCGACATTGTCGGTGCTCAGCGCCGCGATCTGGGCGCTGCTCAGGGCGGCCGCTTCGGCGGTGCTCAGGGCGACGGTCAGGTCGGTGGTCAGGGCTTTGATCTGATTGGTCGACAGCGCGGCGATACCGGCAGTTTTCAGCGCGGCGAAGTCGGCGGTTTCCAGCGCGGCAATCGCGTTGGTCGACAGCGCGGCCACTTGCTGGGTGGTCAGCGCGGCAGCCTGGGCGGTGGTCAGCGCCACCACCTGGTCGGTGCTCAGACCGGACACCGAGGCGGTGGTCAGTGCGATCACCTGGTTGGTCGACAGCGCGGCCACCTGGCCGGTGCCGAGCGCGGCGATTTGCGCCGATTTCAGCGCGGTGATGCCGGCGGTGGTCAGGCCCACGATGTCGGCGGTTTCGATCGCGCCGACGCTGTTGGTCGACAGCGCGCCCACTTGGGCGGTGGTCAGCGCGGCCAGTTGGCCCGAGGTCAGCGCCACCACCTGGTCGGTGGTCAGGCCGTTGGCGATGGCGTTGGTGCTCAGCGCGGCCAATTGGGCGGTCGGCAGGGTGTTCACCTGCGCGGTGGTCAGGGCGGCGACTTGGGCCGAGCTCAAGGCCGCGAACGAGGCGGTCTTGATGGCGGCGATGTCGACGGTTTCCAGTGCGGCGACGCTGTCGGTGCCCAGCGCGGCCACTTGGGCGCTGCTCAGCGTGGCGGCTTCTGCGGTGTTCAGGCCAACGATCTGGTTGGTGGTCAGCGCTTTGATCTGGCCGGTCGACAGCGCGGCGATCGAAGCGGTCTTCAGTGCGGCCAGGTCGGCGGTTTCCAGCGCGGCGATGTTGTTGGTCGACAGCGACGCCACTTGTTGCGTGGTCAGCGCGGCAGCCTGGTTGGTGGTCAGCGCAACGATCTGGTCGGTGCTCAAGCCGCTCAAACCGGCGGTGGTCAGGGCAATGATCTGGTTGGTCGACAGCGTGGCGATCTGGTCGGTGGTCAGCGCGGCGACCTGGGCCGATTTCAGCGCGGCGACGCCGGCGGTGGTCAGACCGACGAGATCGGCGGTTTCAATCGCGGCCACGTTGTTGGTCGACAGCGCGCTCACTTGCGCGGTGGTCAGGGCCGCCACTTGCGACGAGCCCAGCGCGACGATCTGGTCGGTGGTCAGGCCGCTGGCGATGTTGGCGGTGGTCAGTGCCACCAGTGCGCTGGTCGACAGCGATTTGATCTGGTTGGTGGTCAGCACCAACACCTGGGCGCTGCTGAGGGCGGCGATGGCCGAGGTTTTCAGCGCGGCCAGGTCGATGGTTTCCAGCGCCACAATGTTGTCGGTGCTGAAGGCGGCGATCTGGGTGCTGCTCAGGGTGGCGGCTTCGGCGGTGGTCAGCGCGACGATCAGGTCGGTGGTCAGAGCCTTGATCTGGTTGGTCGACAGCGCGGCGATCGAGGCCGTCTTCAGCGCGGCGAAGTCGACGGTTTCCAGCGCGGCGATGTTGTTGGTCGACAGCGCGGCCACTTGCTGGGTGGTCAGCGCGCCCGCCTGGTTGGTGGTCAGGGCAACGATCTGGTCGGTGCTCAGGCCGCTCAGGCTGGCGGTGCTCAGGGAAATGATCTGGTTGGTCGACAGCGTGGCGACCTGGTCGGTGGTCAGCGCGGCCACCTGGGCCGATTTCAGTGCGGCGATGCCGGCGGTGGTCAGGCCCACGATGTCGGCGGTCTCGATCGCGGCCACGTTGTTGGTCGACAGCGCGGCCACCTGGGCGGTGCCCAGCGACGCCAGTTGCGACGAGGTCAGCGCGACGATCTGTTCGGTGGTCAGGCCGCTGGCGACGTTGGCGGTGCTCAGTGCCACCAGTTGGGCGGTGGCCAGGGCGTTGATCTGGGCGGTGGTCAGGGCCGCCACCTGGCTCGTGCTGAGGCTGGCGATGGCGGCGGTTTTCAGGGCGTTCAGGTCGACGGTTTCCAGCGCCACCACCTGGTCGGTGCCCAGGTTGCTGACCTGAGAGGTGGTCAGCGCGTTGGCTTCGGCCGTGGTCAGGGCCACCACTTGCGCGGTGGTCAGGGCTTTGATCTGGTTCGAGCTGAGGACGGCGATAGCGGCGGTTTTCAGGGCTGCAAGGTCAGCGGTTTCCAGCGCCACCAGGCCATCGGTGGTCAGCGCGGCCACTTGCTGGGTCGCTAGCGCGCCTGCCTGATTGCTGGTCAGCGCAACGATCTGGTCGGTGCTCAGGGTCTTGATCTGGTTGGTGCTGAAGCCATTGACGGCGGCGGTCGACAGCACCGCCACGTCGGCGGTGGTCAAGCCCTGCAGCGACGCGGTGGTAATCGCGCCCAGTTGGGTCGAGCTGAGCACAGGAGCCTGGATCGTGGTGAGCGCCCCAATCTGGTCGGAACTAAGCGAGGCCATGTCTGCCGTCGTCAGCACACTAATTTGTTGCGTCGTCAGACTGGCGATCTGGTCCGTTGTGTAATCTGCTGGGACGGTCATTTGTATTTCTCCTGAAAGGGGCTCTGCTATCGATTGCTGTACAAAAAACGCGGGGACGACGGCCCTGTATCCGTCGTCTCCGCATTTTCACGCTGTGGCTGAATTGCCGTAATTAACCTGAGTGCTGCCTGAAACCCGTACCACGGCCCCCTGCATACAATGCTTATCGTCAACAAACACGCTGACTTTAGTAAACCGCGCCTATAAATATTGCCTCGCATCAACGCAATAAAGTTGCAATTCACCAAGCATTTTCCACGTCACAACTGCGCGTGGGCGGGACCTGTTTTAGTACAAGGCGACCAAACCGAATCTTCCACTAAGTAAACTTGTTCCCGTGGATAAACCTTTTTTTGAGATACCCTGATTAGCTCTAAGTGGCTGATTTTCTTTAATTTTTACTTAATTTAACATGCCCGTAAGCAACGAATAACCGCAGTACGGCTTTCCAGTATAGCTCAGGTAATTTCCGATAAGAACTTATTTCAAGCGCTGTCTCATGCTTGCAACCTGCTTTTTGAGCATGGTTGTGAAGCATCAAACATGAATCTTGATTCAGCTTTATTTGTGGAAATTTTGGTGGGCGGCGTAAACGATTCCAACGCTACTGTGCGCCGGCGGTGTGACAGGATGATGACGGAAGGAAACTTGAAGGGATCAGGTGTGGCGCCGGCGTCTGATCAATAAGGCAATCGTGCCAACCAGGAAAACCAGCGCCAGCAGGTTGACGACCACGATCGCTTGCGAGAAATGCAATACCAATCCGATGCTGAGACCGGCGCTGACGCTCCAGCCGGCGCCACCGCCGATCGGGGTATAGGCGATCACCTGCACCGCGTAATACGCCAGGCCGCCCCACAGCCCGGCCGGATGGCGGCGCAGCGCCAGCGCCAGCACCGCCGCCAGAAAACCCAGCATGGCGGCGCCAAACACCAGCCCGGCGTCGCCCTCGGCCAACGGCGCGCCCAGCAGGCCCAGGCTGACGGCCAGCGCCAACCCGCTGTTCAGCAACAACACTTGGGCCCACCATTTTTCGACTGCCTGCATAGCTGTGCTCATCCAAAACGCGATTGATAGTCGCTGGGCGCCACACCCAGCTGCGCGACCAGCGCGCGCCGCAGATTGTACTCGCTGCCGAAGCCGCTCTGCTGGGCGGCGCGCTTGACCGTCATGCCGGGCCGCTCCAGCAGCGCGCAAGCCGCCTCCATGCGCAGCCGCAGCAACAGCTGCGCCGGCGTCACCCCGGCCTCCTGGCGCAGGCGACGGTGCAGGGTGCGCACCGACAGCGCGAACGCGGCCGCCATCTGCTCCACATCCAGTTGCCGGGTCAGGCGGGCGCGCAGCCAGGCCGTCAGCTGGCCGTGCAAGCCCTGCGGATCGGCCTGCGCCAGCAGCTCCGAGCTGAACTGGCGCTGACCACCGGGACGCTTGAAAAACACCACCAGCCGCTTGGCCACCGCCAGCGCGGCGGCGCGGCCGCCATCCTCCTCGACCAGGCTGAGCGCCAGATCCATGCCGGCCGCGATCCCGGCCGAACTATATATATGACCGTCCTTGATATAGATCGCATCCTCCTGCACCGTCACCGCCGGATGCTGGGCCCGCAGCGCCGCCACATCCTGCCAGTGGGTGACGGCGCGGCGGCCATCCAGCAGACCGGCGCGCGCCAGCACGAAGGCACCGGTACATACCGAGCAGCAGCGCGCAACGCATGCGGCGCTAGTGACCACCCACTCCAGCAACGGCGCCGCCAGCGCCGGGCTGGCGTCGCGCTCCAGGCCGCGGCCGCCGGCCACGATCAGCGTCGCGCCGTCCAGCGCGGAGGGCGGCGGCAGCGACTCGGTCTGCAGCGCCACGCCGGCGGTCGACATCACCAGGCCGCCATCGGCCGAAGTCATGCGGATTTGATAGGGCTCGGGCAAGCCGGCGTCGCGCGCCTCGTCGTTGGCGGTGGAAAACACCTGGGCGGGACCGGTGGCGTCCAGCAGCAGAAAGCCGGGATAGACCAGCAGCCAGATAGAAATGGGCGTCATGATGGCAGATATTCCACCATCAATGTCATTTATGTCAACGACAGCGCTGGCAGCATGCAAGCATCACCACATCAGGAGGCCGGCATGACGCGCACCGTAGGCATTTACGTATTTGACAACGTCGAAGTACTGGACTTCGCCGGACCGTACGAGGTCTTCACCTGCGCCACCCGGGTGGCGGCCAAACTGACGCCGGACGCCGCCGCGCCATTCCGCGTGCGCACCATCGGCGCCGGCCCGGCGCGCGGCCCGCTGCGCGCCCGTGCCGGGCTGGAATTGCGTCCGGAAGCCGTGTTTGCCGACGCCGGCCCGATCGACGTCCTGATCATCCCCGGCGGCGTGGTCGGCGCCGAGCTGGCGCGGCCCGAGGTCATCAGCTGGATCGCCGGCATGGCGCGCGACTGCGAACTGGTGGCCTCGGTCTGCACCGGCGCCCTGCTGCTGGCCGAAGCCGGCCTGCTGGACGGGCAGGAAGCCACCACCCACTGGGAAGACCAGGCCGAGCTGCAAGCCGGCTGGCCGCAAGTACGGGTACGCGGCGACCGCCGCTGGATCGACAACGGCCGCATCGTCACCAGCGGCGGCATCGCCGCCGGCATCGACATGAGCCTGCACCTGGTATCCCGTCTGGCCAGCCCCGCCCTGGCCAGCGCCACCGCCCGCCAAATGGAATACCCCTAAGACGGGGTCAGGTCCATCATTTCTACACGAGCACAGCCGTTGCGGCGTTGCCGCAACGGCTGTGCTCGTGTAGAAATGATGGACCTGACCCCGGAGTTATTTTTTCAGCTGTTCGCGGGCGTAGCCGGCGCTGGGGTGGTTGGGCGCCAGTTCGAGGAAGCTGGCGTAGGCTTTTTTGGCTTTGTCGCTGTCGTTCAGCTTTTGCCGCGCGTCGGCCAGGTTCAGGTAGGCGATCGCGCGCGAGGCGTCGATCTGGATGGTGTTTTCGAACCACCGCGCCGCTTCGGCATATTTTTCTTGTTTGTAGTACACGAAGCCGAGGTTGTTGGCCGCCAGCCCGAAATCGGGCCGGTATTTCAGCGCTTCGGTGAACGCCGCTTCGGCCGCCGCGTATTGCTTCTCCTTGTACAGCTGTAGCCCCTTGTCGTTGGCGCGCTGCGCCAACTGGCGCGCCGAGGCGTCCACCGGCTGCGGCGCGGCGATCTTCTGCTCGCCACCCTGCAGGTTTTTGATGACGACGGTGTTGCCGTCGGTTTGCTGGCTGCGGCCGCTGTCGAGCTTGCTGTTGAGGGCGATCGCGTCGGCGCCCAGCTGCGTTGACTGGGCGTTGAGGAACTCGGCCTCGGCCGGCAGCTGGAACACGAATTCGCCGCCCTCGGAGCCCGGCAGGCTGCCAAACGCCGGCGTCTGCTGCGACACGCTGGACACCGCCGGCGCCACATACGCCGCCAGTTCGGTGGCGGTGATCAGGCCGTCGCCATTGAGGTCGGCCTTGCCGTTCAGCGCCTGCAGCAGGGTCCAGGTGAACACGGAATGCCCGCCCGGTCCGCCATCAGCCACCATCTGGTCGGCGCCGCCGGCGGTCAGCATCTGGCGGCCGATGCGACGGGCGTTGTCGCGCAGGAAGGCGTTGCTGCCGCCGCCGCGCGTCAGGCCCAGGCCGCTGTAGCAGGCGTCCATGACGAACAGCACGTGCTTGGCGTTCAGACTTTCGGCAATGTTCTGTAAATCGGTCATCGGGATCGCGTCGACGCTGACTTGCTGCGGATCGGAGTCGGCCGGGATGATGTAGCCGAGGTTGCGGCCGGATGACAGTTGCCGCGTCGCGCCATGACCGGCGAAGAACACGAAGATGCGGTCATCCTTCTTCAGCCTGGCATCGGCCAGCTTATCGTGGAACACCGCCAGGATGTTGTTGCGGGTCGCTTCGCCATTGCTCAGCGTGAACACGCGCTCGCTGTCGAAGCCGAAGCGGTTGACCAACGTTTCGCGGATCGCCTTGGCGTCCTGCACCGCGTACTGCAGTTTGGGCCACTTCTGATAATCGTTGATGCCGATCACCACCGCGTAGCTGTTGGCATAGCCGGTGCTGACGGCGATTTTTTCCGGCTCGGGCTGTGCGCCGCGCATCACCTTGAAGTCCTGGCCATCCCAGCCGGCGAAGCTGTAGCCGTCGGCGATCAGCTTGTCCAGCACCATCGGCAGCGCCTTGACGCTGCGGTCGTGGATGTCATGGAACAGGATGATGCCGCGCTTTTCCTTGTCCAGCGTGCTCAGCACGCGGTTGGCGATCGAACTCGGCACCGGATCGGCCCAGTCCATCGAATCAACATTCCACATCACCGAGCGCAGCCCCAGCTGGCTCAGGATGGCCAGCCCTTCGGCGTTGTGTGCGCCATACGGGAAGCGGAACAGCGGCGAACGGCGCGCATCGGCCGCCTTCAGCGCGCTATCGGCATTGGCGATTTCGCCGTACAGCTTGTCGCCGCTCTGTTTCGACAGCAACGCGTGGCTGTAGCTGTGATTGCCCACCGCATGGCCGGCGTCAATCAGGCGCTTGCTCTCGTCCTTGTAGCGGCCGACGTTCTGGCCGACTTCAAAGAACACGCCCGGCACATTGTATTGCTTGAGGATGGCGGCGATTTCTTCGGTATAAGTGCCATGCGGACCGTCGTCAAAGGTCAGCACCACGGTTTTCGGCGGCAGCGCGTTGCCGAAGATTTCCTTGTTGGCCGGCGCGGCGGCGGCCTGCGGCTGCGGATACGGCATGATCACGCCGTAGTCCTTCATAATCTGCTCGAGGCTGTACAGCTTGCGCAGATGGGCGATGTAGTCATCCCATTTTTCGCGCTTGGGCGTGATGGCGCGCGCCTCGAAGCGCGCGAAGATGTCGCTGATCTCCTTGTCGTACTGCTTCTCGATATCCTCCAGCGCCGCCAGGTCTTCGCTGACGCGCTTGTGCAGCTTGATGGCCGGCAGCGTCTGGTCGGCGGCTGCCAGCTTTTGCAGCGCCAGCAGCACTTCGCGGAAGGCCAGCCGGTCGGCGTCGTACAGGCCGGGCGCGGACTCGATATATGACAGCAGCGCATCATCGGCGGCGTCGCGCTGGGCCGGCGGCAGCGCCTGGGTCTGCGCCAGCAGCGGCTGCAGGCGCGCCAGGCGTTCCAGATTTTCATGGAACAGTGACTGGCCAACCTGATTGGCGGCCTTGCGCTCGCTATCGCTCAGCGTTTTCTCATCGGCCAGCAGCACGATGATCTTGCGGTAGTTGGCCAGCAACGCCTGCAACTCGGGTTGCACGGCAGGCACGGCGGCGGCCGTCGTGGCAAGCGGCGCGGTGGGTGGCTGGTGACGGTACAAGGTCAGCGCCGCGCCGGCCAGCGCCGCCACTGCGGCGGCGATCATCAACTTGGATTTCATTGGCAATTCTTCAAAGCAACGGAATCCGCATTCTATGACATTTTTGCTAATTTTTCACTTGATAGCCGTCAGTCAGCGTGTGCAGGAAGACCACGATGTCGGCGATTTCGCGCGCATTCAGCAGCGGCTTGCTGCCCGGTTTGCCGCCGAAGGGCGCTTCCATATTGACGTTGCCATCCAGCCCGGCCGGCTGGTCGTCGAACTTGCGGCCCTGATACCACTGCTTGGGCGCGGTGTCGCGGGTGGCGTAAAAGCGCACCACTTCCTCCAGGCTGCTGAAACTGCCATTGTGGAAATAGGCCTTGCGCAGCGCCACGTTGCGCAGCGATGGCGTCTTGAAGGCGCCGCAATATTCCTTGTGATCCTTGAGATCGGTGCGGTCCGGGCCGCACAGGCCGAGATCGTAATACGCCGGATCGGCGTTGACCGCCAGCTTGCGGTTGCGCGGTACGCCGATATTAATCAGGCCGTAGTCGGTGAACTGCGGGAACACCCCGCCCGGCGAAATGCGGCTGATGTGGCAGGACGCGCAATTGCCCTTGGTTTCGTCATTGAACAGGTTCATGCCGCGCAGCTCCTGCGCCGACAGCGTGGTCTGCTTGCGCAGGAAGGCGTCATACTTGCTGCTGTACGGATAGAAGTCGGACGGGCTTTCCTGGAATACTTCCAGCGCCATCAGCGCGCCCTGTAGCGCGGCCTTGGGCTGGCTGAAGATATCGGCGCCAAACACCTGGCGGAACTGCGGCGCCAGCGGACCGGCCTGCAGCCGCGCCAACACCGCCGCCTCGTCCTGATTACCCATCTCGCGCGCCGACAACAGCGGCCCCAGCGCCTGCTCATGCGCCGACTGGGTGCGGCCGTCCCAGTTGTGGCCGCCGGTCGGGCCGGCATCGACACTGTCGTCGCCATCGTCATCGTGATAGTGCTCGGTGAAGGCCGGCACGTTCTGGATATAGCGCAGCGACGGCGCAGCGCGCGTGCCCTCGGTCTTGCCATCGGCGCCGCCCAGCTGCACCGCCAGCTTGTTGTTGGGGCTGTAGGCATTGTCCGGGCTGTGGCAACTGGCGCAGGCCAGCTTGCCGGATGCCGACAGCGACACCTCGTTGAACATGGCGCGGCCCAGCGCGGTCAGCTCAGGCACAGTGGGCTGGCGGCCGGCACGTGGCGCGTAGGCGGCGCGGACCGGGTCGGCGGCCTTGGCGCTAGCACTGGCGGCGGGCGGCGTGGATGGCTGGCAAGCGGCCAGCAGCGTTGCGGCGACAACTGTATAAATAATTTTCATGCGCGCAGCCTAGCAAACCGACATGACAGCTACATGACAGCCATAGGCTGATACAAAACGATACTTTCGCAATCATTCCATTTCATCATCTTGAAATATTTACTACCTAGCATGAGCCGCTTTCACCCCACCCACTTCTAGGCAGAACAATGAAAAATACTCTGAAAACGGTATTGCGTCCGCTGCCGCTGGTATTGGCGGCAGCCGGCATCGGCGCCGGCCTGATCGCCTGCGGCAGCTCGCACGACGACAGCGTCCCCACCCTGACCGGCCAGGTGGTCGGCAGCTATTATGAAAACGCCGTGGTCTGCCTGGAAAGCAGCAGCACCAAATTCACCTGCGATTCCAGCACCGGCACCGTGCGCACCGGCGCCGACGGCAGCTTCAAGGTCACCGGCACCAACAGCGGCGCGCTGCTGGTCACGGTCGGCACCGACGCCATCCGCCACGACGCGCTGGGCGACGCCGGCACCAAGGTCACGCAGAAACTGGTGTTCCGCGCCCCGAACGGCCACACCGGCTTCATCGACGCCATCAGCACCGAGCTGACTGCCATCATGGACGCCAACGGCGGCAACTTCGCCACCGCGCGCACCCAGCTGGCGGCCCGCATCGGCGTGTCCGAATCCAATCTGCTGGCCGACATCAACAAAGTCAGCGGCGACGACCAGACCAAGCTGAAAGCCGAAAACGACATCTTCACCGCCGTGATCGCCACTGCGGCCGGCCTCAGCACCACCGCCGACACCACCGCCGCCGTCAGCGCCGGCGCCGCGCTCGGCAACATCAAAAACATCGTCGTCATCTACGCTGAAAACCGCGGCTTCGACAACCTGTACGGCCTGTTCCCCGGCGCCAACGGCGTACCCGGCGTGAACCCGACCTCGTCCAGCAGCTACGTGGCGCAGAAAGACGTCGACGGCAGCACGCTGTCGGTACTGCCACCGACCTGGGGCGGCATGACCGCCGCCGGCCAAAGCCTGGTGATCACCCAGGCGCAATCGACCGGCCTGGCCAACAAGCCATTCCAGATCGACGACGCCAACAGCGCCATCGCGATTCCGCAATCGGTGATCACGCGCGACCTGGTGCACCGCTTCTACAACAACCAGATGCAAATCAACGGCGGCCTGAACGACAAGTTCGCGGCCTACTCCGACGCTGGCGGCCTGACCATGGGCTACTACGACGGCAGCAAGATGAAGATGTGGGACATCGCCAAGCAATACGCGCTGGCCGACAACCTGTTCATCGGCGCCTTCGGCGGCTCGTTCCTGACCCACCAGTACCTGATCTGCGCCTGCGCGCCGCAATACCCGAACGCCGACACCTCGGTGGCCTCCGGCTCGATCGCCAAGATCGACACCGACGCCAACGGCAACTTCGTGCGCCTGACGCCATCGACCACCGCGCCGAGCAGCGCCCTGAACGGCGCGCCATCGTACGCCAATGACGGCGCCATCACCCCGGCCGACTCGACCGGCATGTTCTACGCGGTCAACACCATGCAGCCGCCGTACCAGCCGAGCTCGAACGCGCCGGCATCGGCCGACAGCACCCGCCTGTACGCCGACACCAGCAAATCGACCACGCTGCCACCGCAGACCCAGACCAACATCGGCGACCTGCTGACGGCCAAGAGCATCGACTGGGCCTGGTACGCCGGCGCCTGGAGCAGCTCGCTGGCCAACGCCTCCTCGGCCTCGCGCACCACGTTTGCCAATCCGCCTAACTTCCAGTTCCACCATCAGCCGTTCAACTACTTCGCCAATATGGACCCGGTGAAGTACCCGGCCTACCGCGCCGCCCACCTGAAGGATTACGACAGCCAGTTCGTGTCCGACGTGGCCAACGGCACGCTGCCGGCGGTGGCGTTCTACAAACCACAGGGCAACCTGAACCAGCACGCCGGCTACGCCTCGGTATCGGATGGCGACGCCCACATCGCCGACGTCATCGCCAAGCTGAAAGCCAGCCCGCAGTGGAAGAACATGCTGGTGATCGTCACCTACGACGAAAACGGCGGCTTCTACGACCACGCCGCGCCACCGAAGGGTGACCGTTGGGGTCCGGGCACGCGCGTACCGGCGATCATCGTCTCGCCGTTCGTCAAAAAAGGCACGGTCGACCACACCCAGTATGACTCCGCCTCGATCCTGCGCGCCATCACCCACCGCTTCAACCTGCCGGTGCTGGCCGGCCTGACGACCCGCGACAAAGCGCTGGCCGCCAGCGGCGCCAAACCGATGGGCGACTTCAGCGGCGCCCTCGCCCTGACGCCACAGGAGTAACCCCCACTCCGGGGTCAGGTCCATCATTTCTACACGAGCCCAGCTGTAGCCGTACGGCTACAGCTGGGCTCGTGTAGAAATGATGGACCTGACCCCGGAGTTTTTGCCATAGAATCTGGGAAAACAATTTCTTGGAGACCTATGAGCTATCTTTCTTTGCGCGCCTTGAGGGCGCTTTTTTGTGGCCTGTTGTTGACGGCTTGGGCGCCGCTTCATGCGGAGGTGCTGGGTAGCGTTGATTCGCCTTCGCATGCGCTGAGCGTTAAGGTGCAGCTGGAGGATGGCGGCCGCTTGACGTATCAGGTGTTGCGCAAGGGTAAGCTGCTGATCGCGCCGTCGCGGCTGGGCTTTTTGCTGGCGAACGCGCCGCAGATGGATCAGGGCTTTGCGTTGGCCGCAAGCGCCGTCAGTGCGCATGACGATACCTGGGAACAGCCTTGGGGCGAACGTCGCTTCGTCCGCAATCATTATCAGGAACTGCGTCTCGACTTGGTGCAGAAGGATCAGGACGGCCGCAAAATGGCTGTGGTGTTCCGTGTGTTCGACGATGGCGTCGGCTTCCGTTACGAATTCCCCGAGCAGCCGCAGTTGCCGCTGACGCAGATCAGCGATGAGTTGACCGAGTTCGTGGTCGCGCCCGTCGCCACCGCCTGGTGGCAGGAGGCCGGCGAAAAGGCGGCGCTGGAGTATCCAATACGCCGCACTCCGCTGGCCGAAGTCGGCACCGCCAATACGCCAATAACGATCCGCACCGCCGATGGCACCCATATCGCCTTCCACGAGGCGGCGCTGGTCGATTACGCGTCGATGTGGCTGCGCAAGGTGGCCGGTCAGACACTGCGCGCGCAGCTGACGCCGTCCGCCTTCGGCCCGCCGGTCGAGCGCCACGGCGCCTTCACCACGCCTTGGCGCACCATGCAGATTGCCGATGATGCCGCCGGCCTCTACATGTCCGATCTGGTGCTGAATCTGAACGAGCCCAACAAGCTGGGCGATGTGTCCTGGGTTCAGCCAGGCAAGTTTGTCGGCGTGTGGTGGGAGATGCATCTGGAGCAGAGCACCTGGGGCGCGGGGCCGAAACACGGCGCCACCACCGCCAACACCAAACGCTATATCGACTTCGCCGCCCGCAACGGTTTCCGTGGCGTGCTGGTCGAGGGCTGGAATCTGGGATGGGATGGCAACTGGTCCGGTAGCGGTTCATCTTTCAGCTTCACCCAGCCGTATCCGGATTTCGATCTGCCGGCCGTCACCGACTACGCGCGCGCCAAGGGTGTGCGCCTGATCGGCCATCATGAAACCGGCGGCAACATCGCCCGCTACGAGCAGCAGATGGACGCCGGCTATCAGCTATACGCGAAGCTGGGCGTGGATAGCATCAAGTCCGGCTATGTGACCGATGCCGGCACCGCGCTGTTCCCCGGCCCCAACGGCAGCACCCACTTCGGCTACACCGATTCGCAGGAAGGCGCGCGCCATTACCTGAAGGCGGTGACCGAAGCCGCGCGCTACAAACTGGCGATCGATACCCACGAGCCGATCAAGGACACCGGCCTGCGCCGCACCTACCCGAACTGGATTTCGCGCGAGGGCGCGCGCGGCATGGAGTACAACGCCTGGGGCAACCCGATCAACAGCGTCGACCATGAGGTCAATCTGGTGTTCACGCGCATGCTGAGCGGGCCGATGGATTACACGCCGGGCATCCTCAGCCTGGAGGGCGTCAAAGGCCGCCCGATCAATTCGACTCAGGCCAAGCAGCTGGCCAGCTTTGTGGTGATTTATTCGCCGGTGGTGATGGCGGCCGATCTGATCGAAAACTACGAGAAATATCCCGGTCCCTTCCAGTTCATCAAGGACGTGCCGACCGATTGGTCCGATACCCGCGTGCTGCACGGCCAACTGGGCGAGTACGCGACCATCGCCCGCAAGGACCGCCGCTCGGACGACTGGTATGTCGGCTCGATTACCGACGGCAAGGCGCGCACGCTGTCGCTGCCGCTGAGCTTCCTCGATGCAGGCAAGCGCTACACGGCCGAAATCTACCGCGACGGCCCACAGGCCGATTACCGCAACAAGCACCGCTACGACCTCGTCATCGAGAAAAAAACGGTGACCGCCGCCAGCGTGTTGACACTGAAATTGGCACCCGGCGGCGGCCAGGCAATCCGCCTCACACCGCTACGCTGAACCGCGAGCTATAACGTTTCCAGCGCCAGCAATAATTTTTTGCGCTGGAAGCGATACCACTCGTGGTGCGTAATCGGCATGTCATATCCGCTCATTAGTCTGTTGCCTTTTTACATCTGACAACGGATTTGACATGCAACTGCCTACCCGCCCTCACCTGCTGGCCCTGAGCATCGCCCTGGCGTTGACCGCCTGCGGCTCCAATATTGAAGACGAGCCACTGGTCATCCCGGCCGCGCCCGCCGACCAGGGCGCGGCGGAAACCGTCGCCGTGCCAAGCGCCACCGCGTTTGTCGACACCGTCGCCACCAACCAGCGCGGCGACGCCCGCTATGCGACCCTGGCCACCAACGCCGGCGTGCGCGTGCTGGGCGGCTTCCTCGACATCTGGAAACCGCT
Source organism: Duganella guangzhouensis (assembly GCF_009674535.1). Taxonomy (GTDB): domain Bacteria; phylum Pseudomonadota; class Gammaproteobacteria; order Burkholderiales; family Burkholderiaceae_D; genus Rugamonas; species Rugamonas guangzhouensis. The sequence continues at coordinate 424,473 of NZ_WKJK01000004.1, read as the reverse complement.
GACCCAAATCGTCGACGCCGGCGTCACCGCGCCAGCGGTTGACAGCTTCCCGGCCGTGGTCGCATCGACCTGGACCGGCGTGCCGGGCGATGGCACGCCGGACGGCACCATTGCCAACAGCACCGTGCACCAGGCCAACATCAACTATGTGATCAACGCCACCACCAACCGCACCGCCGACCAGGCCGTGCAAGCCTATCTGGATGACCGCCGTGGCAAGGGCTACAGCGTGACCGACGGCCTGGGCCCGCTGACCAACGCCTGGCGCACCGCCGCCCAGCAGACCACCAGCATCACCTCGGTGGCCTCGGACGCCACCACCGTGCTGTACAACGACAGCGGCAACAACACCGGCGTCGGCAGCACCACCAACACCACCTTCGGCAATGTGGTCGACCTGGTCAACCTGGTCGGCAACAACGCTTCGACCGAACCGGCCAAGCGCTTCTACAAATATGCACGTCCGTACCGCTGGAGCAGCAGCGTGGTACTGCTGCCGACGCTGGTGCCGGCCAAGAGCACCACCCCGGCCACCGACGGCGGCTTCCCGAGCGGCCACACCGCCGAAGCGGTGCGCGACACCATCGCCATGGCCTACGCGCTGCCGGAACGCTATCAGGAAATTCTGAGCCGCGGCCTGGAGCTGGGCGAGATGCGCATCATCGCCGGCATGCACTCGCCAACCGACGTGATCGGCGGCCGTATCCTCGGCACCGCCACCGCCGCCGCCAACCTGTACGACAGCACCAACGCCGCCAAGAAAGCGGCCGCCGTGACCCAGGCACACACCGCGCTGATCGCCGCCACCGGCACCACCGCCGACACCTTCGCGGCTTACGCGCAATCGGGCACCACCGCCACCGACCGCTTCGCCGACTACGCCACCAACAAGACCAACTACAGCCGCCGCCTGACCTTCGGCTTCGCGCAGATCGCCAGCACCACCGCGACTGCCGTGGTACCGAAAGGCGCCGAGGTGCTGCTGGAAACCCGTCAACCTTACCTGAGCGACGCCCAGCGCCGCGTGGTGCTGAAAACCACCGCGCTGGCATCCGGCTATCCGGTGTCGGATGATTCCGAAGGCTGGGGCCGTCTGAACCTGTTCGCGGCGGCCGACGGCTACGGCGCGTTCAGCGGCAACGTCACCATCGCCATGGACGCCAGCAAGGGCGGCTTCAACGCGGCCGACCGCTGGCGCAACAACATCAGCGGTAGCGGCAAGCTGATCAAGCAAGGTACGGGCACGCTGAAACTGGCCGGCGCCAACACCTGGACCGGCGGCACCGAGCTGACCGCCGGCACCTTGACCGGTGAGTCGACGGCCGCCTTCGGCGCCGGCGACGTCTACAACAGCGGCGGCACGCTGGTCTCCAACGCCAGCAGCGCGGTCAAGCTGGCCGGCAAGTACACCCAGCTGAGCGGCAGCACCGTGCTGGAACTGGATGTCGGTGGCGCCGCCGCCGGTAGCCAGGGCACGCTGACCGTGGCCGGCACCGCCACCATCGCCGGCGGCACGCTGCGCATCAAGTTCGCCAGCGGCTATGCGCCGAAAGCCGGCACTGTGCTGACCGTGCTGACCGCAGGTAGCCTGAAAGGCCGCTTCACCACCGTCTCGGTGGACGGCTTCAGCAGCGTGACCGCGACCTACGGCGCCACCACGCTGACCTTGACGCTGGGCTAATCCTCCGCGTCTCAGCTCTCGCCCGGCGCCGGCCACTTGGTCGCGCCGGGCGATTGTTTTATTAAATCGAACAATTTGTGCAGAACATATCAATGGACTGCATAGCCATACGCTTTCATACTTTGCTTATTCGGAATTTGAATAAGAGAGCGCGAAATGCGTGCCAACATCCTGCCCGGACTGCTGCTGTGCGCGGCGGTCACCGCCGCCGCCGTCGGCCTTGAACACCTGGAAAGCGCATTGTTTGGCCGCGCCTGGCTGGAAAGCCTGGTGCTGGCGATCGTGCTTGGCACCAGCCTGCGCACGCTGACGCCGGCCTCGGCGCTTTGGACGCGCGGCGCGGCCGGCATCCAGTTCAGCGCCAAGACGTTGCTGGAACTGGCGGTGCTGCTGCTGGGCGCATCGGTCAGCGCGGGATCGCTACTGGCCAAGGGCTGGATGCTGCTAGCCGGCATCGCCGGTGTGGTGGTGCTGGCGATAGTCAGCAGCTACGCCATCGGCCGCCTCAGCGGTCTGCCGGCCAAGCTGGCGATTCTGATCGCCTGCGGTAACTCCATCTGCGGCAACTCGGCCATCGCCGCCGTCGCGCCCGTCATTGACGCCGATGGCCAAGACGTGGCCGCCTCAATTTCCTTCACCGCCGTGCTGGGCGTGCTGGTGGTGCTGGCTCTGCCGCTGGCGATGCCGCTGCTGTCGCTGTCGGCCATGCAGTACGGCGTGTTTGCCGGCCTCACAGTGTACGCCGTGCCGCAGGTGCTGGCCGCCACCAGCGCGGTGTCGCTGAGCAGCGCCCACGTCGGCACGCTGGTCAAGCTGGTACGGGTGATGATGCTGGGACCGGTGGTGTTGCTGCTGTCACTGTTCGGCCCGCGCGCCGAACGCCAGCGGCCGCAGTTGTCGCAGCTGGTGCCGTGGTTCATTCTCGGCTTCCTGGCGCTGATGGCGCTGCGCACTTTCGACCTGATCCCGCACGCCGTGCTGGCACCCACCCAGCACGCGGCCGATGCGCTGACCGTGATGTCGATGGCCGCGCTCGGTCTGGGCGTCGACGCCCGCAGCGTGCTGCGCGCCGGTGGCCGGGTTACCATGGTGGTGGTGCTGTCGCTACTGGTGCTGTGTGCGATCAGCCTCGGCCTGATCCATTTTCTGTCTATCGCTTAAGGAATTCGCATGACGCTGGAACAACTGCGCATTTTCATCGCCGTCGCCGAGCGCGAACACCTGACGCAGGCGGCCGACGCGCTGGCGTTGACGCCGTCGGCGGTCAGCGCCTCGATCCGCGCGCTGGAAGAGCGCTACGACACCCCGCTGTTTCACCGCATGGGTCGCGGCATCCAGCTCAACGACGCCGGCCGTCAGTTTCTGACCAAGGCGCGCGCCACGTTGGCCGCCGCCCGCAACGCCGAAATGGCGCTGGCCGAACTGGCCGGGCTGCAGCGCGGCACGCTGGCGGTACACGCCAGTCAGACCATCGCCAGCTACTGGCTGCCGCCGCTGCTGCTGGCGTTTCACCGGCAATATCCGCTGATCGCGCTCAGCCTCACCATCGGCAACACCAGCAGCGTGGCGCAAGCGGTGCGCGACGGCACCGCCGATCTGGGACTGGTGGAAGACGGTGTCGACGAGCCGGAACTGGTAGTGACGCCACTGGGCGACGACCACATCACGATCGTGGTGGCGCCCGACCACGCGTGGGCCGATGGCCGCGCGCTGGACCGCGCCGCGCTGCTGGACGCCGAATGGATCATGCGCGAACAAGGCTCGGGCACGCGCTCGGCGTTTGAAGCGCGGCTGGCGGCGCTGGACATCACGCCATCGCAGCTGAAGGTAGCGCTGGCGCTGCCGTCCAACGAAGCGGTACGCAGCGCGGTGCTGGCCGGGCCGTATGCGGCGGTGGCGTCCGAACTGGTGGTGGCGCCGCATCTGCAGGCCGGACTGCTGTGCCGGGCCAACCTTGATTTGCCGCCAAGACCATTTTCGCTGCTGCATCATCGCCAGCGCCACCAGAGCCGGGCGGCACAGGCGCTGGCGCATATCGTTCAGGCCGCGTAAGCGGTATCATGGCGGCATCGCCACTTGCCGCCCGCGCCATGAACCAAGCCGACCTCTTCCAAGACAAGCTCGACGCCCACGCCAAAGAAGTGGAACGGTTTCATGGCGAAGTGGCCAACGTCACGCGGCAGATCGCCAACTGCGACAAGCTGGTCCGGCTGGCCAATGCCGGCCTGAGCCAGATCGACAGCAAAATCGCCGACGCCGTCGCGCTAAACGCCGAAGCGCAGCAAATCGCCAACACCGCCGCGCAGCAAGCCAGCCAGGCCGCCACCATCGCCACCCAAGCCGCAGTGGCCGACATGGTGACACAACTGAGCAGCGCCACCGAGGCCGCGCGCAAGACCGGCGCCGCCCTCAACCTGCTGCAATTCAAAACCGGCGCCTGGATCGCCGTCTACACCGTGCTGGTACTACTGTGCTGCCTGCTGACCGGATGGTTGACCAGCTGGGCACTACGCGGCCAAGCGCTGACACCCGAACAAGCCCACTACATCGAGCTGGGCAAAGCCCACGAAGCACTACTGGCCAACGCCAACGACAAAGAGCTCAAACAAATCAACGCCATCCGCACCCGCAAAAAATAAGGGGGGCAATCCTCCCAAAGCTACACGGGCTCTACCGTAGCGTTCCGCTACGGTAGAGCCCGTGTAGCTTTGGGAGGATTGACCCCGGGGTTTAACGCTGGCCGGCCAGGCGGCGGACTACGGTCGCCAGGCGGTCGATTTCGTCGAAGGTGTTGTAGAACGCCAGCGACGGCCGTACCGTGGTTTCGAGCCCGAAGCGACGCAGGATCGGCTGTGCGCAGTGGTGACCCGTGCGCACGGCGATGCCTTCTTCGTTCAGCGCTTTGCCGACTTCTTCGGTGCTGTAGCCGGCCAACACGAACGACAGCACGCTGGCTTTGTTGGCTGCGGTACCAACCAGGCGCACGCCTTTGATGTCCTGCAGTTGCGCGGTGCCGTACACCAGCAGGTCATGCTCGTAACGGGCGATGTTTTCGATGCCGACACGGTTGACGTAGTCGATCGCCGCGCCCAAGCCCACCGCATCGGCGATGTTGCCGGTGCCGGCTTCGAACTTGTTGGGGATCGGCTGGAACACGGTTCTTTCAAACGTGACGTCGGCGATCATGTTGCCGCCGCCCTGCCATGGCGGCATGTCTTCCAGCACTTCTCGCTTGCCCCACACCACGCCGATGCCGGTCGGACCGAACACTTTGTGGCCGGAGAAGACGAAGAAGTCGGCCCCCAGATCCTGCACGTCGACCCGCATGTGCGATACCGATTGCGCGCCATCGACCAGCGCCTTGGCGCCGGCGCGGTGCGCCAGTTCGACGATCTCCTTGACCGGCGTGACCGTGCCCAGCGCGTTCGACACCTGGGTGATCGACACCAGCTTGGTGCGGTCGTTGAGCAGCTTGCGGTATTCGTCCAGCAGAATCTGGCCGCTGTCGTCGACTGGTATCACGCGCAGCTTGGCGCCCTTGGCGGCGGCCAGCTGTTGCCACGGTACGATGTTGGCATGGTGCTCCAGATTGGAGACGATGATTTCGTCGCCCTCGCCGATGTGCTGCGCGCCCCAGCTCTTGGCCACCAGGTTGATCGCCTCGGTGGTACCGCGCACGAAGATGACTTCGTTGACATCCGGTGCGTTGATGAAGCGCTTGACGCGTTCGCGCGCGCCTTCGTAGGCATCGGTGGCGCGCGCCGCCAGTTCATGCGCGGCACGGTGGATGTTGGAGTTCTCGTGCTGGTAGAAGTAGGCGATGCGGTCGATCACCGACTGCGGCTTGTGGGTGGTGGCGGCGTTGTCGAACCAAACCAGCTGACGGCCGTTGACGCGCTCCTGCAGCACCGGGAAATCGCGCCGCACGGCGTGCACGTCGAACGGCGGATGACGATCGCCGCCAGCCAGCGGCACGGTGGCGTGCGGTTGCGGCTTGGGTGGCGTCACGTAGCCGCTCGGCAGCACCACGGCGTCTACAAAGTAGTATTGTGGACGGTCGGTGGCCGATGGCGTGGCGTGCGAGGTGGCGGCGCTGGCGCCGGGGATGCCCGAGCCGCCAGGCGCGCTGGCTGCGGCGGAGGCTGGCGCCAACGCTTGCGTGCCCGGCAGGCCGGTGGCCGGTGGCGAACTCAGTTCGCGCAGACCCAACGGCGGCGCTGGATACAGGCTGGCTTCCGGATAGGCGGCGCCCGGCGGCAGCGCGGTGGACGACGCGGCGCTACCCTGACTGGCACCGGTGCCAGGCTGGCCGTAGCGCTCGTTGAGGAAGTAGAACGGCGACGCGCCAGCCGACGGCGCATCCGCGCCCACAGCCTCCGGCACGCCCAGCACGCTGCTGCCGCTGCGCGGTTCGTACGCCGGCAGGCTGCTGTAGACCTTGTCCGGCACGCCGTTGCCAGCCTGCGCGGCCGGCGCCAATGCCGGTGCGCGGTTGCCCAGCGACAGCACTTGGGTCGGCGACGCTGGAATCAGATTGGTGCCTGGCAGTTGCCCTTGCGGGATCGGCGTGCCCGGCACGCCGGGGCCGAAGCCGGCCGGGCTGACCAGCGGCGAACCCGGCGGCGCGATATTGCCCGGCGCCTGCACGCCGTGCACGCCAACCGGCGTGTTGAACGGCGCTTGCGGCACGCCGGCCGCGCCAGGCGATGCCTGGAACAGCTCGTTGGCCAACCGCGCCAACGCCGCCGGATCAAATGGCGCGCCGGCCGGCTCCGCCACCGGCAGAGTAGGAGATGGATGGCTCACGGCGGACCTTATTTGTAGGTGTCAGGATAGTCGTGGTATTTGCCGATCTCGACATCGTCCAACACCGCCAGCGCGTCCGGGGTCAACACCGCCAGCGAGCAGTACAGCGAAATCAGATACGACGAAATCGCATGGTTGTTGATGCCCATGAAGCGCACCGACAGACCCGGGCTTTGTTCGCCAGGCAGGCCCGGCTGGAACAAACCAACCACGCCCTGACGCTTGTCGCCCACGCGCAGCAGGATGATTTTCGACTTGCCATCGGCCACAGGCACTTTGTCCGACGGAATCAGCGGAATGCCGCGCCAGGTGATGAACTGCGAGCCGAACAGGCTGATGGTCGGCGGCGGCGTGCCGCGACGGGTGGCTTCGCGGCCGAAGGCGGCAATCGCCAGCGGGTGGGTCAGGAAGAAGGCCGGCTCTTTCCACACCTTGGTCAGCAGCTCGTCCAGATCGTCCGGGGTCGGCGCGCCGGTCAGCGGGAAGATGCGTTGCTCATCGGTTACTTGCGCCAGCAGGCCGTAATCCGGGTTGTTGATCAGTTCGGATTCCTGGTTTTCCTTGATCGTTTCGATGGTCAGGCGCAGCTGTTCTTTGATCTGGTCATGCGGGCTGCTGTACAGATCGGACACGCGGGTGTGCACGTCCAGAATGGTCGACACCGCGTTAAGGAAATACTCGCGTGGATTTTCTTCGTAATCGACATAGGTGCGCGGCAGCTGGTTCTCTTCTTCGCGCGCGGTGCAGGTGACCTTGATCGCTTCCGGATTTTTCACCTGGTTGAGGCGATAGATACCGGCTTCCACCGGCACCCACTGCAGCAAGTGCGTCAGCCAGCGCGGGCTGATGGTCGACAGCTGCGGCGCTGTCTTGGTTGCGTTTGCTAATTGCCGTGCGGCGTTATCGCCCAGCGCGGTGGTCCCACCTACAGTTGCCGACATTGTGACTCCGATCAAGATTGGTTAAGAAGAAAAATGCATAAGCTAGTTTGAAGAATGCATAACGTTTACTCAACAGGCTATAGCCATCAGGCGGACTCATCTGGCGCGCGCAAACGCTCGCCGTAAGTGAGCAGAGCAGATGGCGTCAGCTTCAGCGCCGACGCCAACTTCTCCACCGTCACCAGCGAAGCAATTACCACACCACGCTCAATCTCACCGATGTAGGAGCGGTTCAGATTGGAGTTTTCCGCCAGTCGTTCCTGCGACCAGCCCTGCGCCTCGCGCAGTTGGCGCACGCCCAGACCGAAGCCCTGCACCAGTGCGCTGCTGAGACTTGCTGGTGCATTCATGAGCCACCTATACCGTTAGCGAACGCGCCCTCGCGCGACTCGGCTTGCGCCACGCGACCGCCGGCGGGCACGTCGTGAGTCAGCCAGACATTGCCGCCAATCACGGCACCTTTTCCAAGAGTAATGCGACCGAGAATAGTGGCACCGGCGTAGATCACCACATCGTCCTCCACCACCGGATGGCGCGGCAAACCCTTCTGCAGATTGCCCTCGGCATCGGTCGGGAAGCGCTTGGCGCCCAGCGTGACCGCCTGATAGACGCGCACGCGGGCGCCGATGACGGCGGTCTCGCCGATCACCACGCCGGTGCCATGGTCGATGAAGAAACCGGCGCCGATACGCGCGCCAGGATGAATGTCGATGCCGGTGGCACTGTGCGCCAGCTCGGACACAATGCGCGCCAACAGCGGCAGATCCAGCGTGTACAACTGGTGTGCCAGGCGGTAATGAATCATCGCCAGCACGCCCGGATAGCACAGCAGCACCTCATCGACACTGCGCGCGGCCGGATCGCCCTGATAGGCCGCCAGCACATCGCTGTCGAGCAGGGTGCGGATCTGCGGCAGCGCGGCGGCGAACGCGCGCACTGCGCTCAGCGCCGCCTCATCAACCGGCAGGCTTTCGCTGCGCAGATTGGCGTTGTAGCGCAGCTCGCGACGCACCTGATGCAGCAACGCGTGCAGCGCCGCGTCGAGCGCATGGGCGACGTGGAAATCCTCGCTTTCCTGGCGCAGATCGGGCGGCCCCAAGCGCATCGGGAACAGCACGCCCTTCAGGCAATCGATAATGGAAGAGAGCGCATCGCGCGAAGGAAACTCACGGTTGCCGGCCTCGCTGTTGCGGCTTTGCGCCTGGCGCCACTGGTGACGGGCGTCATGCAGCGCGGCGGTGATACCGCCGATATCGAAGGTAGCCGTCATGGTGTCAGTCCTGAAGCCAGGGCAGACCATGGAAGCGCCAGCCATCGGCGTGGCCGCGCTGCTGATGGGCGTCGAGTTCGCCCTCGAAACCTTCCAGCACATTGAAGACATGCAACAGGCCAGCCTTGGCCGCCGCCTCCGCCGCCAGCACCGAGCGCTTGCCGCTACGGCACAGCAACAGCGCCACCGCCTCCTTGCCGCCGATCTTCGCCTCCAGCTCGCGGGCGAAACGCGGATTACGGGTCAGCGCGGTACCGGTGGCCCAAGGCACATGCAGCGACTCCGGCACATGGCCGACGAACTTGCGCTCCTCGGCGGTGCGCACATCCACCAGCAGCGCCTGACCGCTGGAGACCAGCTCCCAGGCAAGAGCAGGCGGCACGCCACCCGCATACGACAGACCCGCCGCCTCAGCGTGGGCTTGAACCTCTGCCAACTGCTGTGGCAGATCGAGAACTGCGTCCGACATGAAGAACCTTTGAGAGTTGATGGCGATAGACGCCAGCATACGTTTCGTCAAACTTAAACAAAACGAATAAAAACAACTTCACAAAGGCGGAAAACGCATAAAGACGGGGTCAATCCTCCCAAAGCTACACGGGCTCTACCGTAAGCGTCGCTTACGGTAGAGCCCGTGTAGCTTTGGGAGGATTGACCCCGGTTACATTACTTGGCGCGGACTTTGGCGACGTCGCGCTCGGTCACGGCGGCGGCGCTGTTGCTCCAGCCTTGACGCAGGAAGGTCGCCAGGGCGGCGGCTTCGCTGTCGCTCAGGCGGCGCGAGAAGCCTGGCATTACCAGGATCGACGGTGCTTTGTCGGTCGATGGCGTGCGGGCGCCGTGCAGGATGACGTTGACCAATGCCGTCGGATTGTCGGCGTTGATGACGGTGGCGCCATCCAGTTCGGGGAAGACGCGGCTGGCGCCTTTGCCGGTGACGAAGTGGCAGGCGGCGCAGTTGTCGAGGTAGAGACGTTCACCCAAGGTCAGGTTGACAGCCGCGCTCAGCTTGCGCACGGTCTCTTCCTTGCCCTGCGGCTTGACCGCCGGTCCGCGCGCCGGTACCGGCGGCAGCGCTTTCAGGTAGGCGGCGATCGCGTGCAGGTCGGCATCCTGCAGATGCGCGGTGCTGTGCTCGACCACCGAGGTCATCTCGCCGGCGACGGCGGCGCCGTTGTTGCGGCCGGTCTGCAGGTAGTCGACGATCTGCGTTTCACTCCAGCGCGGCAAGCCGCGCAGCGATGGCACTGGCCAGTCGTTCAGCTCGCCACCGGCCAGGAAGTTCGATTGCCCGCTGTTGCTGGCTTTTTCGTTCATGGCGAAACCACGCGGTGTGTGGCAGCTGGAGCAGTGGCCCAGACCTTCCACCAGATAGGCGCCCTGTTTGATCTGGTCGCTCCAGCCGGCTTGCGCCACGAATGGCTTGCTGTCGGCAAAGAAGTAGTTCCAGACGCCCATACCCCAGCGCATATTGAACGGGAAGCTCATGCTGGTGGCCGGCGGCACGTAGGTCGATGGCTTCACGCCCGACTGGAAGAAGGCGTACAGCGCCTTGATGTCGGCATCCGATACCTTGGCGTAGCTGGTGTACGGCATGGCCGGATACAGGTGGGTGCCATCGGCGCGCACGCCCTTGCGCACGGCGTCGGCGAACTGCTGCTCGCTGTAGCCGCCGATGCCGTTCTTTTTGTCCGGCGTGATGTTGGTCGAGTAGATGATGCCGTGGCCGCTGTCGATCGCCAGGCCGCCGGCAAACGCCGGCTTGCCCGGCGCGCTGTGGCAGGCGATGCAGTCGCCGGCGCGCGCCAGGTATTCGCCGCGCTGGATCTGTGCCTGATCCGGGGCGGCGTGGACGGCCGCGCCAGCCAGCGCCAGCACTGCGGTGGTGAGGAATTGCGTCAGTTTGTTCATCATACGTGCACCAGCGGGCCAGGGTTTTTCAGGTATTGGTTTTTGATCGCTTCGGCGGCCATCAGTGTGATGGCGCCGATGGTGGCGGTCGGATTGGCCTGGAAGTTCTGCGGGAACGCGTTGCCGCCCGGTACGAACACGTTGTGCACGTCCCACGATTGCAGGTAGCGGTTCAGCGCCGAGTCGCGCGGCGAGTCGCCCATGATGGCGCCGCCCACGTTGTGGGTCGACACGTACTTGGTGATGTCCCAGTGCGAATCCAGCGCCAGGAAGTTTTCGCTGATCGAATCCGGTCCCAGTTCCTTGGCGATGCCGAGCACGATGTCGCGCAGGTAGCGCTGCAGCTTGAGCTCGTTCTGGCGCCAGTCGAAGGTCATGCGCAGCAGCGGCTGGCCCCATGGATCTTTGTAGTTCGGGTCCAGGTCCAGATGGTGGCCGCGATAGGACATGCAGGTGGTGGTGATGCCGATTTTCATCGAGCGGCCATACCAGTCGACCATGCCTTCCTTCCAGCCCTTGCCCCAGCCCGGCGTGCCTTTCGGCAGCGCGGTGCCGATCGGCGCGCCGGTCGCTTGCGAGCTGTGAATCTTGGCGCCGCCGATGAAGCCCATTTTGATGCCGTCTTCGAAGTTGCCCGGCGAGATGTCGTTGAACATTTCACCCGTCGCGCCGGCGGTGGCGAACGGGTTGAAGTGCTTGTCCTTGAAGAACAGCGTGGCGTCGCCATTGCTGAGGAAGGCGTAGTTGCGGCCGATGGTGCCGGTCTCGGTCAGCGGGTTGTAGATCTGGCCGATGCCCGACAACATCATCAGGCGCACGTTGGCGAACTGGAAGCTGGACAGGATGACGATCTTGGCCGGCTGGAACACTTCCTTGTTGTTCTCGTCGATGTAGGTGACGCCCTTGGCGGTCTTCTTGTCGGCGTGCAGGTCGACGCGGATGACGTTGGCGTTGACGCGCATGCTGAAATTCGGCATGCGCTTGACCACGTCCAGAATCGTGGTCTGCGGCGATGCCTTGGAATAGTTCAGGCACGGGTACTTGGAGCAATAGCCGCAGTAGTTGCACGGCGCCAGCTGCGCGCCATACGGATTGGTCCACGCCTGCGACACGTTGGCCGATGGATTCGGGAACGGGTGGTAGCCCATTTTTTTGGCGGTCGCCGCGAACAGCGAGCTGTTGTAGGTGTCGTGCAGCGCCGGCAGCGGATACGGATTCGAGCGCGGGCCTTCAAACGGATCGCCGCCCGGCTGGATCACACCTTTCAGGTTGCCGGTGTTGCCGGACAGGCCGCAAATCTGGTCGAACTTGTCGTAGAACGGTTCGATCTCATCCCAGGTGAACGGGAAGTCCTTGACGCGCATGTCCGGGTCCAGCGAGCCGCGCTTGTAGGCCTGGTCGGCGTAGGTCTTGAGCTTGATGTCGGTGGTAGTCGGGCGGATCAGCACGCCGGTCCAGTGCAGGCCGGAGCCGCCGACGCCGGTGCCGGGCGCGAACGCGCCCCATTTGCGGGTCGGCAGCGCGGTTTCGCTATCGTTGTAGCGCACCGTCAGCGCGGCGTCGCGCGGGGTGGCGAACACTTTGTTGCGAATCGCGTAGGCGTACTGGTCGGCTGGTTTCGGGTAGGCGAAATCTTCCGGCGGACGGTCCGGGCCGCGCTCCAGCGCGCGCACTTTCAGACCGGCCTGGGCCAGTTCGATGGCCATGATGGAGCCGGCCCAACCAAGGCCGACGATGACGACATCGACGTCGTCGTTAGTGATGTTTGGCATGTTCTTATTCCTGTTATGCGCGTTTGCCGCTGACGCTGACCGGCCCCAACGGATACTTCACGTTGTGCACGTCAACCCATTCCGTGTACGCCGCGCGGGCGCCCGGGAAGCCGATCGCCACCCATGCCTTCATGTCCTTGTTGCCGCCATACATAGGGTCGGCCAGGTAACCGTTCTTGGCATCGCCCAGCAACTGGCCGAAGAAGGCCGAGGCGTGCAGCGCCGCTTCGCCCAGGTCGGCAAAGCTGATGTCGTTCTTTTGCAGCGCGGTCAGCACCGCGTCCTTGTCGACCATGCCCAACTGTTCGAAGGTCTTGCCGTATTTCTGCTGCACGTATTGCTGAGTCAGCTTGATGCCGGCGCGGTAGGCTTGTTGCGGCGACTGCGTGCCCTGGAAGCCCAGCGTCTTCGGCGCGTCCGGCTGGTGCGGGCCGGCCATGTAGATGTCATCGCCCAGGCCGTTGTGCAATTGCTGGTCGATAAACACCGGGACATTGGTTTCCAGCGCGCCCGGGCCCTTGCCTTCGGCCGGGATCAAGCGATCGCAGGCGGCCAGGATAAAGGTCCATTCGGCTGCCGAGAAGAAGACTGGCTGGTACTGCTGCAGCTCGACGCCTTCAAGTCCGTCCGCGCGGGCAGCACGGTAGACCGGAACGGACGCCAGCGGCACTGCGGCAGCAGTCGCCATGAGAATAGTCCGTCGCGACGGACTGAATTTGTCTTTGGACATAGGTAGCGTGTGTGTGAGGGGGAAGAAACCCCGTCGGCCGGGGCGGTAAAACTTGATTTTGAGCAAAAACTTAAGAGAGTTTAATGCAGTTTTTATACACAGTCAAACTATTCATTTGTGTATTTATGGTCGACCATTTTTACAATTGGTCTGACCAATTTGCGTATGATACCAGAATGCAAAAAGGCCCGGCCTCCCCCTTGCGGGGCAGGCCGGGCCTCAGGCTAAAGCCGGAAACTGTGGCTTAGCGGGCGGTGATGGTCACCGGAATGCTGACCGAGCTGCTGGCGTTGTTACCGTTGGTCGCCACCACTTTCAGGGTGTAGCTGCCGGTTTTCGGTGACGCCCAGCTGACCGTGATCTTGCTGCCGCTGACGCCGAAGGTCATGCCCAGCGGCGCGCCGGAAATGCTGACCGAGATCGACTTGCTGCTGCTGTCGGTAATGCTGATGGTGCCGCTCAGCGCTTTGCCAACCACGCCGGTCATGGCGCTGGCGGTGATCACCGGACCGGTGCTGCTGGTGGTGGTGGTGGTGGTGGTGCTGGCCGAGGCGATCACAATGCTGTACACCGCGCTGCCGCTCAGACCGTTGACGCTGTCCTTGGCGGTGATGGTGACACTATAAGTACCGGCCACCGGCGACGCCCAGCTGACCACGCCGGCGCTGCTGATGGTCATCGCGGACGGCGCGCCGCTCAGCGAGTAGGTGACGGCGTTGGCGGCGCTCACCGAGGCGGTGAAGGTCAGCGCGGTGCCGGCCTTGCCGCTGATGGTGGCGGCGGTTACCACTGGTGCGGTCTGCACGGTCAGGCCAGACAGCGTCGACAGCAGCGACGAGGCGTTCGGGGTGCCCAGGCCGGTCGCCTGGTCGTAGCCGGTTTCAGCGGAGCAGGCCGAGCAGGTGCCATGGCTGCCGGAGGTGATGTCCAGGAAGCTGCTGGCGTAAGTGCCGGCCACGGTCGAGATATTGGTGTACAGCGCGACGTGCGGCTGGCCCAGCACGGTTTTGCTGTTCTGCACGCGCAGCGCATTGGCGACGGCGATCAGGCCGGCCCATTGCGGCGTCGCCAGGCTGGTGCCGCCGACGCTGGTCCATTTGACGGTGCTGCTGCCGGAGGCGATCACCGCCACGTATTGGCCGCTGTTCGGGTCGGCGTTGAAGGCGACGTCGGCCACGGTACGGCGGGTCGCGGTGCCCATGCCCGGCACCGAGGTGCTCTGGTAGCTCGGGGTGGCCACATAGCTGGACACGCCGCCGCCGGTGCTGGACCAGACGGTTTCGCTACGGCTACCGGAACCGCTCCAGGTCAGCGTGGTGCCGCCGACGCCCAGTACTTTAGGCGAGACCGACGGCCAGTTGACCGCCGCGCCGGAGTCGCCGGTGGCCGCCACGTAGCTCATGTTGGTGCCGGAGAAGTAGCTGTCGTAGTTGGCGGTGGTGCTGGTTTCGGAACCGCCAAAGCTCATCGAGACGATGCCGGTGCCCATGTTGTTGGCCAGTTTGACCGCGCCCAGCAGATCGCTGTAGCTGGAGCTGGCCGCCTCGATCACGACGATGCGCGCCAGCGGCGCGGTGGCGTGGGCCCATTGCACGTCCAGCGCAATTTCAGTGGCCCAGCCGGAGTCATAGGTCGGTGCCGAGCTGGTCATGGCACCCGCCGAGGTGCTGTACACGATCGACAGTTCGCAGGCGCTGCTGGAAGCGGTGGCCAGCGGCAGGCTGGCGCTGGTGGCGACGGTCTTGGTGGTGCAGGTCGGCAGGCCGAACTTGGTGTTGAAGGCCGACAGTTCGGCCGCGATGTTCGGGTTGTGCATGGCGTCGACGATGTAAATCGTCTGGCCGGCGCCCAGCTGGGCCGCCTGGGCGGTGGTCAGGCTGGTGTAGCTGCTCGGCAAGGTCGGCAGGCCGTAGGCGGCGCGGATCTGGGCCGGGGTGTAGGTCACCACGGTGCTGGTGGTGGCCATGGCGGTGGCGCCGCTGTCGCTGGCGTCGGCGCTGACGGTGCTGACGGTGCGGTTAGCCTGGGCGGCGCGCAGCGACTCCACCGTCAGCAAGCGCGAGCTCAGGTTGCGGAACGCCGACGGCACGGTTTGCTTGTGCACGGTGGCGGGCGCGGCATCGCCGGCGGCGGCGTCGGCCGGGGTCTCCAGCAGCACCGGCGCCATATGATAGGACGGCAACGCGTACTGGGTCGCATCCTGTTCGGCGACGGTATCCGGATCCAGCGTCAGCACGGTGGCGCCGGTGGCAACCAGCGCGGTGGCGCTGGCCTGGGTGGTATCAGTAGTGGAAGTATCGGTGCTGCTGCCGCCACAGGCGCTCAACAGCGCGACGATGCAGGTCAGCGGTAGCGCCAACAGGCGCGTGGAACGTGAGAAATATTGCATAGCAATCTCGCAACGAAAGAATTGGTGGTAGGGGACGGATAAATACTAACAAATTCCCACACGGAAATATGCAAGTTGCTCAAACCGGTACGGTAAATCTGTGTAAATTCACCTTAAACGTTACCTCAAAGAAAATGTTCCGTCGCTTTCTCACACATTCTCACACTCCGCAGCCCCCCTTTCATGACAGACATCATTGACGCCCCAGCAAGGTCATCGCGCGGCGATGCGGTCCTACGCGGGTGGCCGTTCGCGTCCTACGCGTGTCGCACGCATAGACGCGCAAGCTGGTAGTGATTGGATACGCTCCGTGTATCGATCGCACCGGGGAAAGATGATGTTTTCGCATAGCCAGAGGTCGCGGCATATTGTCCGCAGCGGAGCCGTGACATGAACGCGCCACCGTCACTGCTGCGGGTGTTGATCGTCGACGATAATCGCGATGCGGCGGATATCCTGTCCCACATCCTGTTATTCAGCGGCTATGCCACCCAGGTCGTCTACAGCGGGTGGCAGGCACTGCTGGCGGTGCGGGAATTTGTGCCGGACATCGTGCTGCTCGATATCAGCATGCCGGAGCTGGACGGATTTCAGGTGGCGGAGCAGATCCGCACCATGGCAGGGATACCGCAACCGTTGCTGATCGCCTTCACCGCCTGGTGCGATGATGCCACCAAGCTGCGAGCGCGCAATGCCGGCTTCGATCTGCATATCGCCAAGCCGGTCGATACCGATGCCTTGCTGGAGGCCTTGGCCTTGCGCTATCCGTCAAACGGGACAGCCGGCTAGCGGCGCTGGCGCGCTGATCGCCTCCGGCAGCCATACGGTGAACACCGTGCCGCTGCGGGTATCGGACGCCACCGTGATGGCGCCGCCATGCGCCAGCGTGATCTCGCGCGCAATGAACAAGCCCAATCCCAGACTGGTGGACGCCGGCCCCCCTCCGATTTGGCGACCACCGACAGCTGCACCAGCGGATCGGAGATTTTGGGGCGTTATATGACAAAAAAGCCCCGTAACTTCAATGAGTTACGGGGCTTTTCCTGACCGACTGTTGCAATATATAACTTAGAACGGAATATCGTCATCCATATCCGAGAAGTTCGGCGCTGGGCGCGGTGCCGGGCGTGGGGCCGGGGCTGGCGCAGCCATTTGTGGGCGCGGGGCCGGGGCCTGACGCTGTGGTGGGGCATCGTAGCCGCCACCGCCGCCGCCATAACCGCCGCCGCTGTTGCCACCACCGTAGCCGCCTTCGTCCATGCCGGCGTCGCCGCCCATGCCTTGACGGCCGCCCAGCATTTGCATGTTTTCAGCGATGATGTCGGTAGCGTATTTCTCTACGCCATCCTTATCGGTGTACTTGCGGGTCTGCAGACGGCCTTCGACGTAAACTGACGAACCTTTTTTCAGGTATTGACCAACGATCTCGGCCAGACGGCCGAAGAAGGAAATACGGTGCCACTCGGTCAGCTCTTTCTGCTCACCGGTGTTGCGGTCTTTCGACTTGTACGAGGTCGCCACGGCGATGTTGGCGATCGCATCACCGCTAGGCATGTAGCGAATTTCCGGATCGCGACCCAGATTGCCGACGATGATGACTTTGTTGACTGATGCCATTTTAATAAAACTCCATGTGTTCGGCGAAAGTAGAAGTTTAGCTCACTTTTGGCCTGACACTCCAGATTCTCGACACGCCGTCTTGCGGCGTCTCAAAATACGCCGTTGTCGGACTGATGGAACACCAGTTCCTCCACCCGCTCGCCCTTGCACAGGTGCTGTTCGACGATGCGGTCCATATTCTCGGAGGTGACGTTGTAGTACCAGGTGCCGTCCGGCTGCACGCAGACAATCGGCCCGCCCTTGCAGGCGGCAAAGCAGCTGACCCGGCTGCGCTTGACGCGCAATTCGCCCGCGTCCAGCCCGGCCGCCTTGAACTTGGCGCCCAGGCTGTCGAACAGCGCCTGCGATTCGCCATCGGCGCTGCAGCGCGGGCCGGTGCACACCAGCAGGTGGCGGTGATAATTGCCGATCTTCGGCTTGACGATGTCGTCGCTCATGCTTCGCTTTCTTCAGTGGCGGGGGCTTCGGCCTCCCAGGGTTCATTCAGCGTGGCGTGGATGTAGTCGGCCGGCAGACGGTGACGTGCCGCCAGTACTTCGATGCTGTCGCCGGCCGCATGTTCGGCCTGCAGCGTCTCCAGCCATCCCAGCAAGCCGGTCGACAGCGAACGGCCGGCCTTCTCGCCGTCGCGGGTGGCGCCGCCCTCCTCCATGTCGTACTTGTTGGCGTAGCCGCGCGGCGTCACCATCAGGCCGTGGCGCACGAAGGTATTGCTGTTGCCGATCAGGACCGTGCTGAGCATGCCGATGTCGGCATCGGCCATGCTGTCCAGCGTGGTGAAGACGATGTTCTGGCGCCGCCGATAGCCACTCTTCACAATCGCCACCGGTGTATCCGGCCGGCGGTGACGCAGGAACAGCCGTTGCGCCTCGACGATCTGGCGCGTGCGCCGTCCGCTTTTCGGATTGTACAGAGCGACCACGAAATCGGCCATCGCCACCGCGTCCAGCCGGCGCGCGATGGTCGGCCATGGCGTCAGCAGGTCGGACAGCGAGATCGCGCAGAAGTCATGCGTCAGCGGCGCGCCGACCAGCGCGGCGCAGCTGTTCAGCGCCGAGGCGCCGGGGATGATTTCGACCTGCACCGCATCGTCCGGCGTCCAGCCGGCCTGGAACAGCACCTCGTAGGTCGGCCCGGCCATGCCGTACACGCCGGCGTCGCCCGACGAGATCAGCGCCACCTTCTTGCCGGCGCGCGCCGCTTCCAGCGCACTGACCGCGCGGTCCAACTCCTCGGTCATCGATTTGCGGATGATCTCCTTGCCCTCGATCAGATCGGCCACCAGCTTGATGTAGGTGACGTAGCCAATGACGACATCCGATTCGGCGATGGCGTCGCGCGCGCGCTGCGTCATGTGTTCAACCGCGCCGGGACCGATCCCGACCAGCATGATTTTTCCTGCTTCGCTCATGGTGTTTTCCTTGCGATGGAGACGGTGGCATTACGCCCATCCGCACCCCTGTGTTTATGTTTTTCGACGACCAGCGAGGTCATCGGCGTATTCGGTCCGGCGGCCAGCAATGCCGCCGCTTCGCTCACCGACGGCGTGCCGGTGTAGCGCCGCACGGTCTCTGACGGATGCGGCACCGGCACCGCCGCCAGCTGATGCGCTTCGTAGAAGTGCAACGGCCAACCGTATTCCAGCGCCAGTGCCAGCAGCGCTTCCTCATCCTGTTTGATGATGATGGTGGCGGCAGCAGTCACCTGTTCCGGCATGGCGCCGGCGGTGGCCAGCGCAGCCTGCACCGCTTCGCGCACCGTCGCCAGCGCGACGCCGCGATCGCAGCCCAGGCCCACGGTGTACTGCGTCACGCCGGCTGCTCCTGCGGCGGACGATAGACCACCAACCGTTCGTGCAGCGCGTCCCAGCGCTCGGCCGGTACTTCGGCGTGCGTGACCCACAGCAGCGCCGCGTAGCGGTCCAGCGGCACCTCGTCGAAGCGCGCGTAGCGGTGGATGTTGTCGGGCAGTGGCGTCGGACGGGTCCACCAATCGGCGCTGCCGGCTTCCTGCACGAAGGCGATCGCTTCGCCGTTGACCACGTGCGCCGACACCCGCGTGATGTTGATCTTCGGCGCCTCTACCCGCCAACCGAGGTGACGTCCCAGAATATCGACCGGTATCGTGCGGCCGACATCGGAAGCGGTGGTCAGCACCGGCGCGGCACCTAGCAGATCGGCCACGCGCTCGCTCCACTCGTTGGCGCCGCCAACGTGGCCGGACAACACCGGAATCACATATTGGCCAGCATCGTCCACCACGATGATGCCCGGGTCTTCGTCCTTGCTGCGCAGGTGCGGCGCGATCAGCCGCACCACGGCGCCCAGCGAGACAAAGAAGATGATCTGGTCGTAGCCTTCAAACAGCGGGCCGATTTCGTCACGCAGCGCGCCATCGTAGGCCCGCACGGTGTTGCTGACGTCCGCAAAGGTGGCGGCGAATTTGGCGGAGGTGCAGATATCCGCTTCCGGCAGATCAACCGCCAGGCGCGCGGCCTGCGCGGCGCCATGCTTGGTGATGGCGACCAGGCACACGCGCGGTGCCGGCTGATTGGTGATGGTGCTCATGCGGTCTCCAGGGATAGAGGTTGTGGGCCGTCCTTGCGCAGGCAGCCCTTGATGCGTTCACCGCGAATGCGGTGCGCGTGTTTAATAATCAGCAGTGACAGATAGCTCACCTTGGTGCCGCGCAGTTCGAGGATGTCATTACCGCTGTAGCGGCGTTCGTCCGGCGCGCCGACACGCTCGATGAAGTGGGCGCCGGCCAGCAGGTCGCGGCGCTCCATCCAGTTGATCAGGTCATCCAGGATGGGTTTCACCTTCATCAGCACCAGCGTGTCGAAGTCCGGCAGCAGGCGGTCGACCGCGCTGACGCCATAGGCGGCGGGCACGATGGCAACCGTGTCATCCTGCTCGGAGAACGGCACCGGCACTTGCGCGCAGGCGGCAGTGAACGAGTTGACGCCGGCGATGATCTGCACCGGCACTTGTGCATCGATGGCGTTGACGGTGCGGGCGAGATGGCCAAAGGTAGCGTAGGTGCTGGCATCGCCTTCAACGAGAAACAGTACGTCAAGGCCTTGGTTCAGCCATGGCAGCACAGTTTCCGCGGCCTTGAGCCATGCGCGGCCGAGTTTCTCGCCATCGTGCGTCATCGGGAACAGCAGTTGCGTGTGATGCTCCGACGGCGTAAGGCCGGCGCGCTGCACGATATCGAAAGCGTAGCTTGGCGTCTTGCCGCTGCGCGCGGGATAGACCCAGATGGTATCGCGGCGTTGCAGCGCTTCCCACGCCGCGCGCGTGATCAGGCCAGGGTCGCCGGGGCCGAGCGAGATGCCCCACAGGGTGCCGGGCTTAGACATCACCTACCTCCCGGCGCGCGCAGACGATCCACACCGGATTCTCGGCAGCCATGCGGTGCATGTGCAGGATAGGTTTGCTGCGCGCGGCCTGCAGTTGCAGCACGTCCCAGCTGATGCCTTCGATTGCCTGCAGTGTCGCGGTAGCGGTGGCCAGGTTTTCCAGCGTGACGAAGTTCATCACCAGCGTGCCGTCAGGACGCAGGCGCGTGATGATGGTTTGGATCAGGCCCGCCAGTTCGCCGCCGGAGCCGCCGATGAAGACCGCGTCCGGATCTGGCCAGGCGTCCAATCCCTCCGGCGCTTTGCCGAGGTACAGACTGTAGTTGCTGACGCCGAAGGCGGCGTGATTCTGACCGGCGATGGCGAAGTCGCCATCGTTCTTTTCGGTCGCGTAGACATGGCCTTGCGGGCAAAGACGCGCCGCCTCCAGCCCCACCGAGCCAGAACCGGCACCAATGTCCCACACCACGCTGTCCGCGCGTAGCTGCATGCGCGCCAGGCTGACGGCGCGCACTTCCTGTTTGGTGATCAGGCCTTTCTCCGGCTGGCGTTGCACGAATTCAGTGTCGGCAAGGCCGAAACGCACCGGACGTGTGGCCGGCGTGACGCGCCAGAGCAGCACCACGTTCAGCGCGGCAAACTTCATCTCAGCCGCTTGCTGCGGCGTGAGTTCGGCCAGCACACGTTCTTCCGGCTGCAGCAGATTCTCCGCCACCGCCATCAGGAAATCGTCGCCCAGGCCTTCTGCCAGCAACAGGCGCGCGATGCGATCGGGCGAGTTGTCAGGGCTGGTCAGGATCAGCAGGCGCGCATGCTGGCGCGTGGCTTGTGCCAGCGCGTACAGGCCGTGGCCTGGCGTGGCGCCGCGCTGCCACTCACCGGCATCTTTCGCATGCACAGAGACGATGCGCGCATCCTGCCATGCGAGGCCGATGCGGGCGCAGGCCAGCTGCAACGTCGACAGGTTGGGCAGGATGTCCAGCGCTTCCACGCACAGATGCTGCGCCAGATAGGGGGCGATGCCGTGACACAGCGGGTCGCCGGTGGCCAGCACCACGCAGGCCAGATTGTCGGCGCGCGCGGCGCGTACCCATTCCGGCACTTGTTTCAGCTTGCCGGTGAGGTCATGGCGCACGGCGCCGGATTTGAATTCGCGTTCCAGCAACGCCAGCGTGCGCGCGCCGCCAATGATGACGTCCGCGCTGCGCAGCAACGCCAGCGCGGTGGCGTTCAGGCTGGAGACGCCGTCATCCAGCACGCCAATAACGCGGCAGGGATTGGGATCTTTGATTTCCATGATTAAGCTTCCGGTAAATGATCGATGCCGATGCGGCCGGCGCTGGCGGGGCGTTGTTGCAGGTCGGCTGGACCAGACCACACGTCGGCGACTTGCACGCCGCTGAAATCGCACACCAGCACGCGCAACTGGAACTTGTGGCCGTAGCGGTCCGGTGCCCTCAACGTGTCGATGGCGGCTTGTGCCAGCGCGTGGTGGAAGGCGTCGCCGAGACCGCGCTCCACCATCAGTTCAGCGCCGAAGCGCGCGGTTTCGGCGGCGGCCATGGCGGCGCAATCTTCTTCAGTGGCGCCAATGCGGCGGCCGATTTCCGCCACCAGGTCGGTATCGACTTCGCTGCGGTTGGCGTGGGTAATGGTTTCGCCCTGCGCGATCTTGGTCAGTTTGCCGACCATGACGGCCATCACCACCAGTTCTATGCCCTGCGCCACCACTTCATCCAGCGCGTAACGCAGGAAGTCGCCCATCTGCACGAAGCAGGCGGCCGGCAGTTCGGGACGTTCCGCGCGCAGCGCGCTCATGGCGAAGGTTTCGGTGCGGCCGCCAGTGGTCAGCGCCACCAGGTTGTGGCCTGCGGTGGCGGCAACCTGCACGCCCTGCACCACGCTGGCGCGCCACGCGGCGGTGGAATACGGTTTGACGATGCCAGTGGTGCCGAGGATGCTGATACCACCCAAAATACCGAGACGGGCATTGGTGGTTTTCTTGGCCATCACTTGGCCATCGGGCACGCTGACGGTGACTTCGATACCGTGTCGCGCCATCAGTTCGGGAGCGGCTTCGTGCAGGTTGTCGGCGATGTTCTTGCGTGGGACCGGGTTGATAGCTGGGCCACCCACCTCCAGGCCGAGGCCTTTCATGGTGACGGTGCCGACGCCGTCGCCTGCCACATACGAGACCACACCGGCCTGGCCAGACAGCAGCCGCAGGTCGACGGTCATGTGGGCGCCGTCGGTGCAATCGGGGTCGTCGCCAGCGAACTTGATGACCATGGCGTGCGCGCGGCCGTTATCGCAGCTGCCGTCGTGGATGGCAAACGTGATCCGGCTGCCGTTGGGCAGCAGGCTTTCGATTTCTTCCGGTACGCGTCCATGGACGAGGCCCAGCACGGCCGCGCGCGCGGCGGCGGCGGTGCAGGCGCCGGTGGTGAAACCGGTACGGGTGCCTTTTTCGGCAGCCGTTTTTTCTTTCATGGCAGAGCCTTTTGACGGGCTTCGGCCAGTGACAGCAACGCGTGCAGCGTCGCTACCACCAGTGTGGAGCCACCTTTGCGGCCACGGATCACGATCCATGGCACGTCGTTCACTTCGGCCATCAGGTCTTTGGATTCGGCGGCGGAGACGAAGCCCACTGGCATGCCGACCACCAGCGCGGGCTTGACGCCTTCTTCGCGAATCAGGCGTACCAGTTCGATCAATGCGGTGGGAGCGTTGCCGATGCCGACGATGGCGCCATCCAGCAGGCCTTTGCGATGGGCCTTGCGCATCGCTTGCACGGCGCGGGTGGTGTCTTCGGCCTTGGCGGTTTCGATGACGTCGGCGTCGCTGATGAATTGGTGGGTCTTCATGCCGAAGTGGCCCAGGCGCGGTTGCGACAGGCCGGAGCAGATCATTTCGACGTCGGCTACGACTGGCGTGCCGCCTTTGAGCATGGCGGTGATGCCGGCTTCCACGGCGTCTGCATGGAAGTCTGTCAGGCCGTTGAAGTCGAAGTCGGCGTTGGCGTGGATCATGCGGCGCACGATCGGCCATTGGCCTGGCGTATAGTCATGCGCACCGACTTCGGCGTCGATGATGGCGAAGCTGTCGTGCTCAATGACCTGGCCGGCGCGCGTTAGCTGCTCGGTGACGGTGTTCACGGTGCTCATGCTGGATGGCTTTCAGAGTGGGCGTGCGGATGCGCGTGGTCATGACCGTCATGCGCATGGGCGTGGCCGTCGTCGTGCGCGTGATCGTGTGGCGCATGGTCATGCGTGTGAGCGTGCGAATGGCCGTGCCCCAGGTCGTGGGCGATTTCGCGATAGCTGCAACCGTCGCATGGCAGGCGGCTGTCTGGCACGCCGGCGCGCAGGTCTTGCACGCGCTGGTCCATCAGCTCGAAGATTTCGTTCTCGAAGCCGAAATGCTCGCTGCATGCAAAGCGAATCTGCGGATACTGCACGCGCAGGTGCTCAACCTGCCGGTGTATGCGCTGCATCAGCGTGCCGGTGTACAGATAATACGGCAGCACCACGATCTGACGCATGCCCAGCAGCACATGGCGCTGCACGACCTTCTCCAGACGCGGCCAGGTAATGCCGGTAAACGCCAGATCGACCAGCTCATGGTCGCCCTCCTCCAGCAGCCAGCGCGCCATCTTGGCCATCTCGCCATTGGCGCCACGGTCGGACGAGCCACGGCCCAGCAGCACCACGCCGGTGGTGGTGGGATCGGGCATATCCAGCACATTCATCGCCTTGCGCAAGCGGCGCTTGAGGATGGCCAGCACCGGATCGCAGGCCGTCAGGTGTGGCGCCAGCAGATACTCCGTCTGCGGGCAGGCGATGCGAGCATGCTCAATCGCCTCCGGAATCTCCATCTTAACGTGACCGGCAGCGTTGAGGATCAGCGGCACCACCAGCACGCGGCGCGAGCTGCGGCCTGCCGACAGCAGCGCGGCATTCAATTCCGGCGGCGCGAATTCGATGAAGCACAACTCAATGCGCCAGCCTGGCTGACGCGCGCGCCATTGCTCCGTAAATTCGCGGATCTCCTGGTTGCCGGAGTCCTCGCGGGAACCGTGGCCGACAATCAGGATAGTGTCGAGGTTAGCTGGGTTCATGCGGTGGCCTTTCTGAAGCGGTGGGTAAATGTAGGGTCATACAACTTGGAGCGCGCCAGGGTTTCCCAGTGCAGCGCGCCCAGCGTGGGGCTGGCGACGATCATCGCCTGGCTTGCAATGCCGGCCTCCCGGCACTTCTGCTTGATATCGGCCAGCGTGCCACGAACGATTTTCTGTTCGCCCGGCCAACTGGCCTTGTGCACCACCAGCATCGGCGAGTCTTCAGCCCAGCCGGCGGCGCGCAATGCGGTTTCCACCTTGTGCATCAAGGTGATCGACAGGAAGATGCAGATGGTGGTGCGGTGCGCGGCCAGGCTGGCCAGGTCTTCACCGTCCGGCATCGGCGTGCGGCCTTCCACGCGCGTGAGGATGACGGTTTGCGTCACTTCCGGCAGCGTCATGGACTCGCCGGCGGCGGCCATCGACGCCATCGCCGACGACACACCCGGCACCACCGACCATTCGATGCCAGCGTCGCTCAGCGGACGCGCCAGTTCAATCAGCGCCCCATACAGGGCGGGGTCGCCGGTTTGCAAGCGCACCACGGTGGCGTGGCGGCTGGCCTGGTCGATCAGCCATGCGGTCATGTCTTCCAGCGTCATGTCCTTGGAGTCGCGGATGGCGCAATCGGCTGGCGCGTACAGGGTGACGGCGCGGTCGACTAGCGAACCGGCAAACAGCACCGCGCCGGCCTGCGACAGCAGCTTCTGGCCTTTGACGGTGATGAGTTCCGGGTCGCCAGGTCCGGCGCCAACGAACCAGATTTTTCCGAAGGTGGTCATGCAGTGATTACTCCTGATTGTTTGAGTGCGCGCAGCGTGTCGAGCAGGGCGTCGACGCTACGTGGGGCCGGGCCTTGCGGCAGCACGCCGAGGGCGACCAATTCCCCGTGCAGCGCCAAGGCGGCGGGTGGACGCTGGCCGGCCGCATGCAGCACCTCGGTTTGCGCGGCCAACTGCTGCGCGGGACCAGAGGCGATGCAACGGCCGGCCGCCATGACATGGATGTCGTCGGCCCAGCGCAATGCGAAGTCGATGTCGTGGGTGGACAGCAGTATGGTGACGCCACGCTCGGCGAGGCGGTCCAGCAGGGCTGTCAATTCGGTCTGCATGGGGGCGTCCAGGCCGGCCATGGGTTCATCCAGCAGCAGCACATCCGGTTCCATGGCGAGCACGCCGGCGATGCAGACGCGCTTCTTCTGGCCAAAACTCAGCTGGTGCACGGCACGGCGCGCGTGGCCGCCCAAGCCGACCGCATCCAGCGCGGTGGCGACGCGATGGCGTACCTCGTCATCGTGCAGGCCGAGGTTGAGGGGACCGAAGGAGACGTCTTCTTCCACCAGCGCGGAGAAAAGCTGACGATCCGGGTTCTGGAACACCAGGCCGACACGGGTGCGCAGGTTGGTGAGCCCTTGGCGGCTGTAGTCGAACTGCAGGCCGTCGTAACGCAGCGTGCCGCTGGTAGGGCGCAGCAAGCCATTCAAGTGTTGCAGCACAGTGGTCTTGCCGGCGCCGTTGGCACCCAGCAGGGCGTAGCGGCGGCCGCGCTGCAACGTCAGCGTGCAGTCGTTCAGGCCTTTGCTGCCGTCCGGGTAGACGTGACTGACGGCTTGCAGTTCGAGTAGCGGCGTGCTCATAAACGGTCTCCCAGAGCGATGGCCAGCATCACCGCGCCAGCGACAGCGGCTGCTGTGATCTGGCGTTTGGCTTGCGGGTAGGCGGTGGGCAGGAAGCGCAGCGTGCCTTGGTAGACGCGGGCGTCGGCGGCGGTTTGCAATGCTGCGGCGCGTTGCCACACCTGGACTGCCATCTGGCCGGCCAGCAGCCCGGTGGAGCGCCATGCCTGGCGCCAGTTGCGGTAGCCGAGACGCGCGGTTTGCGCGGTGATGCTTTCGTCCCAGGCCTGGCGCATGACGAACAGCATACGGTAGCAGAGAACCATCAGGTCAAGCAGCAGTTCCGGCGTGCGCAGTTTGCGCAGCAATGCCAGCAGATCGGGCATCGGCGTGGTGAGCACGAGGCCCAGCAATGCAGCCAGCATGGCGGTCGAACGCAGGGCGGTATGTTCAATCGTGGGCAGCATGGCGGTGGTGATGTGCCAGTGGCCATTGTGGTCCGGGCCGACCAGCATGGTCAGGTAGGAGAGCAGCAGGAAGCCGAGCGGCGGCAGCGCGGCGGCAATGTAGGCATGCAGCGGCACACGGGCGGCGAGGAAGGCGGTCAGCATCAGGATGGCGGTCAGCGCGGCCAGTGCGGCCGGGCCTTGGGCGATCCAGGATGCGATGATGCCAGCCAGCGCAAACAGCGCCTTGGCCGATGGCGCCACATCGCGCCAACGGCTGGCGTAGGCCGAGGACTCAATCAGCACGGTTGGCCTGTGGGGAAGATGGCGACTCAGCGGCGGCGCGGCGCGCGCGGTCGCGGGCGACGGAGAGGCCGAGCCAGTAGCCGATTACGCCAGCGCCGATGGCGGCTTGCAGCGCGAACAGCAGCGAGGCGATTTCGTCGCTGGCCGGCTCGAACACTGGCGAAAACCACGGCTTGTACGACGGTGCGATGACGCCGATCGCTTCCTGCGCGCGCGTGTCGGCGCCACCGAAAACTGCCTGCTCGGCCGGCGCATGCACCAGCCACAATGGCAGCACCGTCAGCAGCACAATCGCGGCCCACAGCATCAGGGTCGTAAGCTTCTTCATGCGCGCTCCTTCAGCGCCATCACCGGCAGCGCGCGCAGTTCGTGCGCGTTGAAGCGCACCATGGCGTTCACCACCAGCACCGTCAGCAGCCCTTCGCTGATGGCGATCGGCACCTGCGTCAACGCGAAGATGCCGGCGAACTTGAGGAACGACACCTCAAAGCCGCCCACCGCCGCCGGAAACGCCAGCGCCAGTTGCGCCGAGGTGGTGACATAAGTCGCCAGATCGCCCAGACACGCGGCCAGGAACACCGCCACCGAACGCGAAAAGCCCAGCGCCGCGACCGCGCGCAGCACGCCGTACGACACCAGCGGCCCGACGATCGCCATCGAAAACACATTCGCGCCCAACGTGGTCAAGCCGCCGTGCGCCATCAACAGCGCCTGGAACAGCAGCACCACAAAGCCCACCGGCACCATGGCCGCAGGCCCGAACAGCGCCGCGCCGAGGCCCACGCCAGTCGGATGCGAACAACTGCCCGTCACCGACGGCAGCTTCAAGGCCGACAGCAAAAACGCAAACGCCGCCGCCACACCGAGCAGCATGCGCCGCTCGGGATGCGCCCGCAGGTCACGGCCAATGGCGCGCAAGCCCCAGGCCAGAAAAGGTAATGAAGCGGCCGTCCAGCCGAGCGCGTGCATCGGCGGCAAAAAGCCTTCCATGATATGCATTCGAATCCTCCCGTCGAATGGTCTATACGGACACCAGCGGGAGAAGAGAGACGGGTCGAACGGGGACGCGGGACGTGGAAGCTGAGACGTGGGCCGGCCAAGATCGACAGCGGCTTCCCGTCACCCCGGGGATGGTGCTGACTTTTTGGGCCGGTATTCTGGCTGGCCTTCATCCTTCTCCGTGTCTTCCCGCGATTTATCGCAGTGACGTGATGACGGAGTCGTCTGGCTTACAGCAGCGGGGGCTGCACCGGAATGGCAACGCAAGGTCGCTTCACCGGTTTCCCGTTTAACAATCATCCAAAAATGGAAAGATTGCACCCAAGGCTAGATCTTACCTCAACGTTCTCCGCCCCGCCAGACACGAGTTGAAACAGCGCAAGAAAATACTGGTATTATATACAGTGTATCGCGCCGTCAGCACAATCCACCGCACGGTCGGCGCAAGTTATCAAACCCGGCTATAGTTACGGGTTGACTCTAAAGGCCAAAAACCCATGGAACAGATCCGCATTCGCGGCGCACGCACGCACAACCTCAAGAACATCAATCTCGACCTGCCACGCAATAAGCTGATCGTGATTACCGGCTTGTCCGGCTCCGGCAAATCCTCGCTGGCGTTTGACACGCTGTATGCCGAAGGCCAGCGCCGCTATGTGGAATCGCTGTCGGCCTATGCCCGCCAGTTCCTGCAACTGATGGAAAAACCGGACGTCGACCTGATCGAAGGTCTGTCGCCGGCCATCTCGATCGAGCAGAAAGCCACCTCGCACAATCCGCGTTCGACGGTCGGCACCGTGACCGAGATTCACGACTATCTGCGTCTGCTGTACGCGCGCGTCGGCACGCCCTACTGCATCAATCACCCGGACCAGGCGCTGGCCGCGCAAACCGTATCGCAAATGGTGGACGCGGTGCTGGCGCTGCCGCAAGAGACCAAGCTGATGATCCTGGCGCCGGTGGTGGCCAACCGCAAGGGCGAGCATTCGGATCTGTTCGAACAGATGCAGGCGCAGGGCTTTGTGCGCTTCCGCATCCAGAGCGGCACCCACGACGCCAAGATCTACGAAGTGGACGATCTGCCGAAGCT
This sequence comes from Duganella guangzhouensis, assembly GCF_009674535.1. Classification (GTDB taxonomy): domain Bacteria; phylum Pseudomonadota; class Gammaproteobacteria; order Burkholderiales; family Burkholderiaceae_D; genus Rugamonas; species Rugamonas guangzhouensis. The sequence continues at coordinate 395,419 of NZ_WKJK01000004.1, read as the reverse complement.
GAAGAAAACCGAGAAGCACACCATCGACGTGGTGATCGACCGCGTCAAGGTCAACGCCGAAATCAAACAGCGCCTGGCCGAAAGCTTCGAGACCGCGCTGCGTCTGGCCGATGGCCGCGCCGTCGCGCTGGAAATGGACAGCGGCACGGAACACGTCTATTCCAACAAGTTCGCCTGCAACACCTGCGGCTATTCGCTGCAGGAGCTGGAGCCGCGCCTGTTCTCCTTCAATAATCCGATGGGCGCCTGTCCGGAGTGCGATGGCCTGGGTCACATCGAATTCTTCGATCCGAAGCGCATTGTCGCTTTCCCGAATCTGTCGCTGGCTTCCGGCGCGGTCAAAGGGTGGGATCGCCGCAACCAGTTCTACTTCTCGATGCTGTCCAACCTGGCGGCGTTCTACGAATTCGATCTGGATCTACCATTTGAAAAACTGCCGAAGACGGCGCAGGAAGTGGTGCTGAACGGTTCCGGCAAAACCACCATCCCGTTCACCTACATCAATGAGCGCGGCCGCACAGTGGTCAAGGAACACACTTTTGAAGGCGTGGTGAATAATCTGGCGCGCCGCTATCGCGAAACCGATTCGATGGCGGTGAAAGAGGAACTGGCCAAATTCATCAACGAGAAGCAATGCCCGTCGTGCGATGGCGCGCGTCTGCGTGTTGAAGCGCGTTACGTCAAAGTCGGTAGCGGCAAACAGGAACGCGCAATCTACGAGATCGCCGAGAAGCCGCTGCGCGAAACGCTGTCGTTCTTCGAGCAGCTCAAACTGAAAGGCGCGAAGAAGGAAATCGCCGACCGCGTGGTCAAGGAAATCATCTCGCGCCTGCAGTTCCTGAACAACGTCGGCCTGGACTACCTGTCGCTGGACCGCAGCGCCGACACGCTGTCGGGCGGCGAAGCGCAGCGTATCCGCCTGGCTTCGCAAATCGGCTCCGGCCTGACTGGCGTGATGTACGTGCTGGATGAACCGTCGATCGGCCTGCACCAGCGCGACAATGACCGCCTGATCGACACGCTGAAACACCTGCGCGACATCGGCAACAGCGTGCTGGTGGTGGAGCACGACGAAGACGCGATCCGCACCGCCGACTACATCGTCGACATGGGCCAGGGCGCCGGCGTGCATGGCGGCGACGTGATCGCCGCCGGTTCGCTGAAGGACATCCTGAAAAACAAACAGTCGCTGACCGCGCAATACCTGAACGGCACCCGCAAGATCGAAGTGCCGGCCAAGCGCCACGTGGCCGATCCGGACAAGCAGTTGGTGATCACCGGCGCCACCGGCAACAACCTGAAAAAGGTCAACCTCAAGCTGCCGGTTGGTTTGATGACCTGCGTGACCGGCGTCTCCGGTTCCGGCAAATCGACGCTGATCAACGACACCCTGTTCCCGGCGCTGTCGCGCCACCTGTACGGATCGCAAACCGAGCCGGCGCCGCACGACACCATCAGCGGCCTGGAACACTTCGACAAAGTGATCTCGGTCGACCAGGCGCCGATCGGCCGCACGCCGCGTTCGAATCCGGCCACCTACACCGGCTTGTTCACGCCGATCCGCGATTTGTTCGCCACCGTGCCGACCGCGAAAGAGCGCGGCTACAGCGCCGGCCGATTCTCGTTCAACGTCAAGGGCGGCCGCTGCGAAGCCTGCCAGGGCGATGGCGTGATCAAGGTCGAAATGCACTTCCTGCCGGACGTCTACGTGCCGTGCGACGTCTGCCACGGCAAGCGCTATAACCGCGAAACGCTGGAAGTGCAGTACAAGGGCAAGAACATCACCGAGATCCTCGACATGACGGTCGAAGACGCGCACGAGTTCTTCAAGCCGGTGCCGCTGATCGCGCGCAAGCTGCACACACTGCTGGACGTCGGCCTGGGCTACATCAAGCTCGGTCAGAGCGCCACCACGCTGTCGGGCGGCGAGGCGCAGCGCGTCAAGCTGTCGCTGGAACTGTCCAAGCGCGATACCGGCCGCACACTGTACATCCTGGACGAGCCGACCACCGGCCTGCACTTCCACGATATCGACCTGCTGCTGAAAGTGATCCACCGCCTGCGCGACCAGGGCAACACGCTGGTCATCATCGAGCACAATCTGGATGTGATCAAGACCGCCGACTGGATCGTCGACCTGGGTCCGGAAGGCGGCGCTGGCGGCGGCAAGATCATCGCCAGCGGCTCGCCGGAGGATGTGGCAGCCAACCCGGCCAGCGTCACCGGCAAATACCTGGTGCCGCTGCTGAAGAAGTAAGCCATGAAACGGGATTTCGCCCTCACCCGCATCGATCACATGATCGACATCGTCCAGCGCCATGTGCTGGACGGGCAGCGGGCGGCGACGGCGATCCCGTTCCTGTCGCTGCTGCGTTCCGCCCATCCCACGCCCATCACCAAGGGCGTGCTGAAACCCTCGTGCTGCGTGATCCTGCAGGGTCACAAGCGGGTGCACCTGAGCGATGAGGTGCTGGACTACGGCCCCGGCGAATACCTGGCGGTGTCAGTCGACATGCCGGCCTCCGGCCACATCGTCAACGCCACGCCGGACAAGCCCTACCTGCTGCTGAACCTCGAACTCGATCCGCAAGAGCTGGCGGCCATCGTGCTGGAAGCGCAGATCGCCATCGACTCGCAGCAGCCGGTGCGCGGCGCCTTCATCGGCAAGACCGACGACACCCTGCTGGACAGCCTGTACCAGCTGGTGCGCCTGCTGGACGCGCCAGCTGCTGAAGCGGCCTTCCTGGCGGTGGGACTGAAACGAGAAATCCTCTACCGCCTGCTGAACGGTGCGGATGGCCGCAAGCTTTATCAAAACATCGTGCTGGACCAGCAGGATCGCGGCATCAGCAAAGCCATCGCCTGGCTCAAGGAGCGCTTCGATCAAACGGTGCGAGTGGAAGACCTGGCGCAAGCCATCAACATGAGCGTCTCCAGCCTGCACCACCGCTTCAAGGCGGTGACCACGATGGGACCGATGCAGTACCAGAAGCAGCTGCGCCTGCAGGCCGCGCGCGCGCTGCTGATCGGCGGTGAAGTCGACGCCACCACCGCCGCTTACAAAGTGGGCTATGAAAGCGCCTCGCAGTTCAGCCGCGAATACCGCCGCCTGTTCGGCGCGCCGCCGATGCAGGACATCAAAAAACTCCGGACCACGCCATGAAGATCGAGAAGAAACGCCTGCTGCCGTTGGGCCTGGGCCTGTTCGTGTTTGCCATTGCCGCGCTGCTGGCGGACAAGGCATGGTCGGAGAAACAGCAGCAGCTGGACCTGATCACCGATTTCTACAAAGACCATCTGGCGCGGCCGGAAGCGCGCCAGGCCAGCCAACTGCCGTCCGGCTCCTTCTACTCGAAGGAACTGGAAGCGCTGGTCGATGCCAACAGCCAGTTGTGCTTCAGCCTTTCGCGCGGTGACGACATCTGCGGCTACGGCGCCGACCAGGACGTGTTCCTGCAAACCCAGGAAGCCTCGCCCACGCTGGACTTCGACCGTTCCAGCTTCCGCGTCAGCCGGGTTGGCGACAACGTGGTGGAAGCCAGCTTCAACGTCTACCCCGACATGGGCACCGCATACGACCGCCAGATCCGCTACGTACTGGTGCGCGAGGACGACGGCTGGCGCGTCGACGACATGCTGCTCCCGCAAGGCCGCTCGATGCGCGCCGAGATCCAGCAGGAGAACGACGCCATCCTGGCACGCGCGCGCGACCTGGGCGACACCGCCGGCTGGGTGTTCAACTATCTGGGCAGCGAGGATATGATGGACCGCGCGGCGCGCTTCATCGCCTTCCCGGTGCAGGTATGCGACCCTTACGGCGCTTGCGCCGCCATGAAGCGCGACGATCCGCGCCTGATGCAGGCGCTGGACGCGCTGGGCGACAGCAGTCCGAATTTGCCCTTGCTGCCGAAGAGCGGCGACGTCGAGGCCACCGACGGCAAGGTGGTTGCCATCGGTGGCCTCGACTTCACGTTCCAGAACCGCGCCTGGTGGGTGACCAAGATCGACCTGCGCCGCTTGCCGCAGATGCTAGCGCCACGACATGAATAAAGGGTTGTCGTGGAGTGGCGCGTACAGGCCTTCCTCTATTTCGATGCGTCCCCATACAGGGTTCAGCGACAGCAGCACACCGAGATAGTCCAGCGCGGCCGCGTGATCGTCCATCGCCATTGCCAACCGGGCGGCACGGCGCCAGATCCGGTCCCACCCCTGGCTTCTGCGCAACGCCTCGGAAACCGACATGCGCGCTTCCGCCTTAAGTCCTTTGCGCATCTGTCGCTCTGCGCCCAGCATGGCTTGCAGCGCATAGTGCCGCTCCATCAAGCGACGCAAATCCTTGACCGGTTCCGCAGCGGCATCGACGCGCAGATCGATGTCCTGCCAGTCACCGTCCACAGTACGCACCAGCAACGCGGCCGACAGTTTGCCCGTGCTTTGTCCACCGGCGCGCTCGCCGGCCTCCAATGCGGCCATCAAGCGCTCGGCCAGCGTGCCGCTGGTTGAGGCGAACACGCGCTGCATCGCAGCCAGCACTTGCGCACCTGCCAGACCGTTGCCCTGAACCGAATAACCGTCGCCACCAAGCGCCCCGGCCCATGCCGAGGCCTGCGCTTCCGCCCCGGTAAACGAGGCGGTGCGGCCGTTGGCGGCAACGATGCCAACCTGCCGCGCGGCGATGGTCTGGCCGTCAAAATCCCCGTCACGGTCCAGCAAGGTGTTAAGCGTGGCCTCGGGAGTTGTCCCTGAAGCCAGCAGCGCCAGCCCGGTTGGCCCGTACGATGGATTGGTTTCGAACTGCGACACCAGCGCTCCTACGCGCGCCTGCGCATAAGGCACGCTGGCGCCGACCGCCAGGTTGTTGGTGGCAACCGCGACACCGCAGTTGCCATTCCGATCGCAGGCCACGATGGAAAACGTTGCCGCCGCCGGTCCGGCGCTGAGCATCAACACAGCGGCAATGGGAGCACGTAGCGACGACAACATGGCATCAAGCCTTCTTCTCGCTGGCCACCCACTGCTTGATGTGGGTCTCCAGCACATCCATCGGCAGCGCGCCTGCGCCCAGCACCTGATCGTGGAAGGCGCGGATGTCGAAGCGGTCACCCAGCTCCTTGCGAGCGTAGTCGCGCAGTTCGAGGATCTTCAGCTGGCCGATCTTGTAGCCCAGCGCCTGGCCCGGCCAGACGATGTAACGATCGGTCTCGCTCTGCACTTCCACTTCCTCGATGCCGGAATGGTCATGGAAGAAGTCCACCACTTGCTGGCGGTTCCACTTCTTGTAATGCAGGCCGGTGTCCACCACCAGACGAATCGCGCGCAGCATCTCGTCCTGCAAATGGCCGTAGTAGCTGTATGGATCTTTATAGAAGCCCAGCTCCTCGCCCAGACGCTCCGAGTACAAGGCCCAGCCTTCGGTATAGGCGGTGTAGCCGGCTTGCTGACGGAAGTCCGGCAGTCCCTGGATCTCCTGCGCGATAGTCAGCTGCATGTGGTGACCCGGCACGCCTTCGTGCAGCGCCGTGGTTTCGATCGAGATGGTGGAACGGTGTTCGAAGTCGCCGGTGTTAACCATCACGCGGCCAGGACGCTTGCCATCCGGTGAACCGGACATATAGGACGCGCCGGCCGCACCCTTCTCGCGGAATTCCTCCACCGGCTTGATCTCCACTTTCCCCTTCGGCAGCACGCCGAACTGGTTGGACAGCTGGGTGTACATCTGGTCCGTATATTTCTGATACAGGTCGATGATCTCCTGGCGCGATTTCGGATGCAGCGCCGGGTTCGCGGCCACCGCCTTGTTGAAGGATTTCAGATCGCTGTAGCCGAGCTTTTGTGCGGTGACCAGCATCTGGCCTTCGATGCGCGCTACTTCGGACAGGCCCAGTTGGTGGATCTGCTCCGGCGTCATGTCGGTGGTGGTGGAGGATTTGGCCTTGAAGCTGTAACGCGCCACGCCATCCGGCAGCGACCACAGACCCACGTCCTTGCGGCCATACGGCAGATACTGGGTCTTGGTGTACACCGCCAGTTTTTTATAGGCCGGCGCCACATCGTTCTTCACCGCCGCCAGAATCTCCTTGCTCAGGCGCACCTTGTCGGCGGCCGAAAAGTCCTTCGGCATTTTCTTCAACGGCTCGGCATACGGCGAATCGGCCGGCTTCATGGCCGCCACGTCCTCGCACTGCTTGACGATTTGCGGTATCAGGAACTTCGGCGGCATCAGGTGATCCTTGACGCCGTTTGCCATCTGCGCGCGGGTCTGATCGAACAGCTTGGGCAGCGCGTGCAGGCGCTGGATGTAATCCTCGTAATCCTTGACGGTTTCAAAATTCAGCGCCGAGACGATCATCGGCAGATCGATATGCACGCCGGAGTTCTGCGCCAATGGCATCTCCCATTCCTTGAAGCGGGCGCCTTCCAGATTCTGGCGCAGTTGACGCACCATCAGATCGTGATTCAGCTGTTCCTGCAGCGGGAAGCCGCTGATGTCCACCGCCTCGAAGCGCTTGAGGAAGTCGGCGTTCACCTTGAGATCGGCGTCGATGCCGGCCTGCGAGGCATCCGACCATTTGTCGTTATAGCGCTTGTCGCCCAGCAGCGAAGCCCATTCCGGGCTGGAACGCAGCGTGTATTCCCACTGCTCTTTAATCAGATTGTTCAAGGTCGCACGGCGTGCCTCCAGGTCGGGAGCGGCGGTGTCGGCATGGGCCACGCCCAGGATCAGGGAGAACAACAGGGCGCTGGCGGCGCCGATGCGGGTGGTCGTTGTCATGTTGGCCTATCAAAAAAAGTGTCGAGCCTAAACTGTAGCCGTCGCGGCGACAACAAGCACGGCAATTGTGACGAAATGCCAAAAATCCCGGCTGGATTGCAGAATCAGGCAACCATGCGGCAGGAATCCCACTGATGCGCGGGCGGCCGGATTTCTAGAATGGCTCCATCGATCCACCAACCAGGAGTCCACCATGTACACCATCGACAAAATCTACATCAACGGCCAGTTCGTCACACCGCACGGCAGCGAAATGTTCGACCTGATTAACCCCAGCACCGGCCAGCTGGCCGGCCAGGTGCGGCTGGGTGACGCCGAGGATGCGCGCGACGCCATCGCCGCCGCCCGCGCCGCCTTCCCGGCCTTCTCGCGCACGACCAAGGCCGAACGCGGCGCCATGTTGGAACGTCTGCACGCTGCCGTATTGGCGCGCGCCGAAGATGCCGCCGCCGCCCAGATCGAAGAATACGGCGGCCCGCGCAACACCAGCGTTGGCCGCGCGCGCTACACCGCGCAGATGTTTTTGGACGTGAAGCGGGTCATGGACGACCACGAATTCGTCAAGACCGTCAACAAATCCAAGGTGGTGCTGGAGCCGGTGGGCGTGGTTGGCATCATCACGCCGTGGAATTCCAGCGCCTGGTTCATCGCCAATAAAGTAGCGACCGCGATCGCGGCCGGCTGCACGGTGGTGGTCAAGCCCAGCGAATTGAGCGCGCGTCAGAACCAGATTCTGACCGAATGCTTCCACGCCGCCGAACTGCCGCCGGGCGTGGTCAACATCGTCAACGGCCGCGGCGACGTGGTGGGGGCGGAACTGAGCACGCATCCGGAAGTGAACAAAATCTCGTTCACCGGCTCGACGCCGGTCGGCAAACAAATCGCCCGCCTGGGCGTCGACAGCATGAAGCGGGTGACGCTGGAACTGGGCGGCAAGAGCGCCAACGTGATCCTCGACGACGCCGATTTCGCCAAGGCTATTCCAAACGCGGTGGCGGCCTGCTACATGAACAACGGCCAGGCATGCATCGCCGGCTCACGGCTGCTGGTGCCAGCGCATCGCCTGGAAGAAGTGAAGGCGCTGGCCAAAGCGGCGGCGGAAGCGGTGGTGGTGGGCGATCCGGATAGTGCGGCGGTCGCGCTGGGGCCGATCGTCACGCAGAAGCAGTATGAGCGGGTGCAGCGCTACATCGGCATCGGCATCGACGAAGGCGCGGAACTGGTGACCGGTGGCCTCGGCAAGCCGCAAGGACTGGAAGCCGGCTACTTCGTGCGGCCGACCGTGTTTGCCGGCGTGACGCCTGCCATGACCATCGCCAAGGAAGAAATCTTCGGCCCGGTGCTGTCGATCATCACCTATGAAACCGAAGAGGAAGCGATCGCCATCGCCAACGACACGCCGTATGGGCTGCAAGCCTACGTCAGCTCCACCGACCTGGCGCGCGCCAACCGCGTGGCCGACCGGCTGGTGGCGGGGCGGGTGCACATCAACGGCATCCACGACGACTTGATCGCACCGTTTGGCGGCTTCAAACAATCCGGCATCGGGCGCGAGTTCGGGCCGTATGGACTGGAAGCGTATCTGGAGCCGAAGGCGATCCTGGGCGAACACGCGCAATATCGCTAAAACAGCACGAAATCGTCATTCTTGTCAGGCAGCGACCTGAGTGTGCGGCTGAAAGGGCGGCACACCAGGTACAACAGCAGAGGCAATAGCAGCAGGGCGGTTTTCATGGCAGGCTCCGTTTTCGCACACATGTGCGAAATTAAGTTAAAAAAATGCGGCCTTACTCCAGATCGTTAAAACTCTTGTAGGTCGAAATCAAGCGGCTGAAGGCGCGTTGCATGTGGCGCAGTGCCTGCTGGTCGTGCAGGAAGCGGGTATCGTGAATCAGGCCGACGATCAGACTGTAGATCTCGTAGACCAGCTGGCCGGGATCGGTATCCGGCCGCAGCTGGCCCAGCTCCATCGCCTGCAGAATCGTCTTGCGCAGCGACGCGCGCCAGGCTTCGGCACCCTGCTGCAGACGATCGCGCAGCGGGCCTTGCTGATCGTCGAACTCGAAGGCGCCGGCGCTGTACAGACAGGAATTGCGCAAGCCCTCATCCGAAGCACGGTGCGCCCAGGCATTCACCTGCGCGATCAAGCGCGGCAAACCCTTGGGCTGTTGCAGCGAAGGGCGGAAAATCTCCTCGCCAAAGCGGCGGTCATACTCATCCAGCACCGCCGCCTGCAGCGCCTCCAGCGAACCAACACGTGAAAACACCCCGCTCTTGCTGATACCGGTACGCTTGGCCAGCTCACCGAGCGACAGCTTACCGATGCCCTCCGCCGCCGCCATCTCCAGCGCGGCCTCGATGATGGCGGCGTAAGTCGCCTCGCTTTTCGCAGTCAAAGTATCCATTCCCACACTTTAGCACACCCATGCGAAACAACAAGCAAAACTCCGGGGTCAGGTCCCGCGCCAACCGGGTGGCGGACCAACTGATGGCCGTGCGAACGCGCGCAGTATCGCTAACTGATTTCCTCGTCATTGGTGGCGAAGTCGCGCATGCCGCTATGCAGCGGTTCGGCGCGGCGCGGCGCTACCGGCAGTCCGGCGCCGCCGTCGGCCAGACGCTGCACCCTGTCGGTCAGATTGAGCGTCGCCTCCGGATCATGCTCACTATCGAAGATCGCCTCCATGATGCGCAACATGATCCATGGATCGATATCCTCGCGCCGGCCGGCGGCGTTTTCCGGCGCCACCGTCTTGATGCGGAAATGGTAATAGCCCTGCTGCAGCAAGCGCCGCGTCAACGCATAGATATAGGGCGCGTCGGCACGAGACGCGCGCGGCTTGATGAAGTTAAACGTCGGCAGCGCCTGGCGCGGCACATCATCCAGCACGGCGGCCTGCCAAATATCGTTGGGCACCGAGGTGTAAGCGTGAGCCGGATCGTAGCGCTCGCGCATGCGCAGCAGCAGATCACGCGACATCAGCGCGCTGGCGCCGCTGACGAAGGTCAGGCCGGCGAAAGTCTCCGGCGCGCTCAGACGGCCAAGCGGACCGGCGAAGCAGTTCTCGGGCGTGAGGCGATCCAGCACCGTGCACAGGCCGCGAAAATCGACCACCGAGGTGATGGTGGTCTGGTACAGGAAGAACGGACCGTCACGCGTGCGCAGCAGATAATCCTGCACCAGCACCTGGCGATAAATCCAGCGCGCGTTTTCCGACTGCGACCACACACCGCTGCTGTTGTAGCCAGTTTCGCCCTCGAAGGCGCCGGCCATGCCGACCAGCAAATCGCGGCCATCGGACATCACCTCGCCGCGTTTCAGCTTATCCGACCAGCGCACGAAAATCACCTCGATATGCGGGAAATGGCACAAATAAAACTGCCACAGCGCGCGAGCGTGCCGAAACACTGGCAACTCATCACCATAGCCGATGGTGACGACCAAATCCGGTCGAGTGGTGGCGGCGATACGCGCCAACAAGCTAGGGGGCTCGTTATGGTTTTCCATGCCTGCGAGTGTAATCTAACTGCCCCCGACTTGGGGCAAAAAAAAACGGCGCGTATCGCTACGCGCCGTTTTTGTCTCCTCTACGCCGGGCTTACTTGGCCAGGCGCTTCTCCAGCTCGGCTTTTACCGCCGTCAGTTCTTGCGGCAGGTGGTAGGCCAGCTTGGTGAACAGTTCTTCGTGCAGCTTCAGTTCTTCGCGCCATGCGTCTTTGTCGACCGAGGTGATGGTCTCGAATTCTTCCGGCGAGAACGGGATGCCGTCCCACTTCAAGTCGCCAAAGCGCGGGGTGGTGCCGAAGATGTTTTCGACGCCACCAGCGGTGCCTTCGATGCGTTCCAGCATCCACTTCAGCACGCGCATATTGTCGCCGAAGCCAGGCCAGACGAAGTGGCCCTGCTCGTCGGTGCGGAACCAGTTGACGCAGTAGATTTTCGGCAGCACGGCGCCGTCGATCTGGCCGACTTTCTCGCCCAGGTTCAGCCAGTGCTGGAAGTAGTCGCTCATGTTGTAGCCGATGAACGGCAGCATGGCGAACGGGTCGCGACGGACGATGCCCATCTGGCCAGCGGCGGCGGCGGTGGTTTCCGAACCCATGGTGGCGGCCATGTACACGCCTTCCACCCAGTTGCGGGCTTCGGTCACCAGCGGCACGGTGGTCGAACGGCGGCCGCCGAAGATGAAGGCCGAGATCGGCACGCCGGCCGGGTCGTCCCAGGCTGGATCGATCACTGGATTCTGCGTGGCGGGCACGGTGAAGCGGGCGTTCGGGTGCGCGGCTTTGCCGGTCGACTCAGGCGTCCAGTCCTTGCCTTGCCAGTCGATCAGGTGGCTTGGGGCCGGTTTGCTCAGGCCTTCCCACCAGACGTCGCCATCGTCGGTCAGCGCGACGTTGGTGAAGATGGTGTTCTCGCGCAGCGAGGCCATGCAGTTGTAGTTGGTTTTTTCGTTGGTGCCCGGTGCCACGCCGAAGTAGCCGGCTTCCGGGTTGATCGCGTACAGGCGGCCGTCGGCGCCCGGTTTGATCCAGGCGATGTCGTCGCCGATGGTGGTGATTTTCCAGCCCTTGAAGCTCTCAGGCGGGATCAGCATCGCGAAGTTGGTTTTGCCGCAAGCCGATGGGAAGGCGGCCGCCACGTAGTGCTTTTTGCCTTCCGGCGATTCGACGCCGAGGATCAGCATGTGTTCGGCCAGCCAGCCAGCGCCGCCGGCCTGGGCGTCCTGATGGCCCATGTTGGAGGCGATGCGCAGCGCGAAGCATTTCTTGCCCAGCAGCGCGTTGCCGCCGTAGCCGGAACCGAACGACCAGATTTCGCGGGTTTCCGGATAGTGCACGATGTATTTGGTGGCGTTGCATGGCCAGGCCACGTCTTGCTGACCGGCCGCCAGCGGCGCGCCCACGGTGTGCACGCATGGCACGAACTCGCCGTCGGTGCCCAGCACGTCATACACGGCCTTGCCCATGCGGGTCATGGTGCGCATATTGACCGCCACGTATGGCGAGTCCGACAGTTCCACGCCGATGTGGGCGATTGGCGAACCCAACGGGCCCATCGAGAATGGCACCACGTACATGGTGCGGCCAGCCATGCAGCCGTCGAACAGCGGATGCAGGGTGGCGCGCATTTCGGCCGGGTCCATCCAGTTGTTGGTCGGGCCGGCTTCTTCCTTGGTCTTGGAGCAGATGAAGGTGCGGTCTTCCACACGGGCAACGTCGGTCGGGTCCGAGCATGCCAGGTAGGAATTCGGACGCTTTTCCTGGTTCAGCTTTTTCATGGTGCCGGCTGCAACCATTTCGGCGCACAGACGGTCATACTCTTCTTGCGAGCCATCGCACCAGTAAATCCGGTCCGGCTTGGTCAAGGCGGCGATCTCTGCCACCCAATTGATGAGCTTTTGCTGTTTGATGTAAGCTGGGGCGTTCAATGGTGCGACGCCACCCATCAAGGGCTGATTCATGGTACCTCCAATGCTAATTAAGAATTCGGTGGCGGCAGATCGTCGTCAGCTTTTGGCTGAGCGCTCAGAGCTCCATTCGCAATGGGTCGGCGGTCGTTACGGCGGTCGTGGCGCGGCCCGGATCTGGTCGTCGGGCCTTGGTTTTCGGCCGATTGTACACCCCTCAAACCGGGTTACATACAAAAATGTAGGAGAATTAGTTGACCAACGTAGTAGGCTATTCGGCTTATCTTCCAGCCTGTTATTTCCCTACGAAATTTCTTAAAAGATCGTTCATCTTCCATGAAAATCGCAATTCTTGATGATTACCAGAATGCAACCCCAAGCTTGAATTGCTTTGAGTTGTTGGCAAACCACGAAGTAAAAGTGTTCAACAGCACCACGCGCGGACTGGGTCAGCTGGCGATCCGGCTAGCGCCGTACGACGCGCTGGTGCTGATCCGTGAACGCACCGCCTTCAACCGCGCGCTGCTGGCAAAATTGCCGAATCTGAAACTGATTTCGCAGACCGGCAAGCTGGCCGGCCATGTCGACGTGGCCGCCGCCACCGAGCTGGGCATCGCGATTGCCGAGGGCGTCGGTTCGCCGACTGCGCCGGCCGAACTGACCTGGGCGCTGATCATGGCGGCGGCGCGCAAGATCGTGCCGTATGCCAACAATTTCAGGGATGGTCTCTGGCAGACCGCCTCGATCAACCCGCAGTTGAACGGGCTGGGCTTTGTGCTCAAGGGACGCACGCTGGGCATCTGGGGCTATGGCAAGATCGGCCAGCTGGTGGCCGGCTATGCGCGCGCGTTCGGCATGCGGGTGATGGTGTGGGGCAGCCAGGCCAGCCGCGATAAAGCGGTGGCCGATGGCCACACGGCGGCGCCGTCGCGCGAGGCGTTTTTTGAGCAGGCTGACGTGCTGAGCCTGCATCTGCGGCTAAACGACGCCACTCGCGGCATCGTCACCGCCGCCGATCTGGCGCGCATGCGCTCGGACGCGCTATTCGTCAACACCAGCCGGGCCGAGCTGGTGCAGCCGGACGCGCTGGAACAGGCACTGTCGAAAGGCCATCCCGGCTATGCGGCGCTGGATGTGTATCCATCCGAACCGCTGGCGGCCGACAGCCCGCTGCTGCGCATGCCCACCGTGCTGGCGACGCCACACCTGGGCTACGTCGAGCGTGACAGCTATGAGTTGTATTTCCGGCATGCATTCCAGAACGTGGTCGACTTCGCCAACGGCGCGCCGGCCAATATCCACAATCCGGATTACGCGGCGCGGGCGCGCTAGTCGGTCTGCTCCGGTACTTCCGGCAAGCCGGTCAGATTGATGCGCGGCGCCGGCATCACATGCACCTTGCTCCATAGGCCGGCCCAGCCGGGCGGCCAAGTGATGTCCGGGCCGGCGTAAGGCGGCAACGTGGCGCGCACCGGAATCACCGGCACCGGCGGCATCTCGGTCAACGGGCCGCCATCGGGGCGTTGCATGTCCAGACTGTACATATAGCCGGGCAGCAGCGCGTCGCACACGCTGGCGAACCAGGCGGTGTGATCCTCGTCGCGCCCCAGCGCCTGCGCCAGCCCCTGCGGATCGAACTTCGCCAGCGCGTGGATCAGCTCGTCGGTAGTGGCGCCCGGACTATCGCCCCAGCCCATCACCGGATTCGAGTTGTAGTCGGCGCCGGAGCCATACCAGCCCTCGCGCCACGAACGCTGCATCCAGTCGCGCGGACCGGTGAACAAATGCCAGCGCCAGTGCAGGCCGGACGGCTTGGGCCAGGAATACAGGTAGAGTTTTTGATAGCCGGCCTGATGCAGTGCGCGCACCATCGCCATCAGGCGCGCGTGCGGCATGCGGTCGGGCGGGGCGCGGCGGAACAGGATCGCCTCGCCATCGGCAAACTGCACCTCGTCGGTGGACAGGTTGAGATCAAGCGTACGCGACTCATTGCCGAAGCGGGCGGAAATCCAGCCGGTCAACAGATTGACCGTCGTGATGACGCCATAGCCACGGTGGCGGTGGAAGATAACGGTGCCGGGTGCGAGCGCTTTCATAGGGGATCGAAACACACAAAGAAACCAATATAGACGCTAGGCGCCGGCTTTTCCAGCGCAATTTGCAGTCCGGGTTTAGGTTATGATGCACATCATTTTGACTTCGCTTGAGCTTTTACCATGACCCTGCGCATCCTCGCCACCGGCGGCACCTTCGACAAACACTACAACGAACTGAACGGCACGCTCGGCTTTGCCGACAGCCACGTGCCGGACCTGCTGAAGCGCTGCCGCCTGACCATCGACGTGGCGCTGGAACAGCTGCCGCTGATGGACTCGCTGGACATGGTGGACGCCGACCGCGCCCGCATCCTGGCCTCGTGCCAGGCGGCGCCGGAGCAGGCCATCGTCATCATCCACGGCACCGACACCATGCCGCAGACGGCGGCGGTGCTGGGCCCGGCGGCGCTGGGCAAGACCATCGTCCTGACCGGCGCCATGATTCCGTATGAAATCGCCAATTCCGACGCCCTGTTCAATTTGGGCTTCGCGGCCGGCGTAGCGCAGACGCTGCCGGCCGGCGTCTACGTCGCCATGAACGGCAAAATCTTCGCCTGGGACAACGTCCAAAAAAACAAAGCCGCCGGCGTATTCCAGCCATTGTAACCGGGGGCTATCCTCCCAAAGCTACACGGGCTCTACCGTAGCGGAACGCTACGGTAGAGCCCGTGTAGCTTTGGGAGGATTGACCCCGGGTTTATGCTTTAGCGCGGCGCGGCCAGCAGCCCTTGGCTGGTCTGCAGCGCTTTCAGGCGCAGGCTTTCGTCGTCGCTGTGGGCGCTGTTGCCGCTGCTGAGGCCGGCGGCGCTGTATTGCTGTAGCGCCGAGCTCAGGCGTGCGGTGTTGGCGCTTAACGAGTCGCTGCTCGTTGTCCCTTGTGCGAACCAGACGTCGGCTGCGGTGTGGCTGGTGCCATCATCGGTGGTGTAGCTGGAGGTCAGGCCGATCAGGTTGCCATTGTCGATGGCGTCGCTGAGCTTGGCCGCCAGGCTGAGGCTGCTGATGTGCAGTTCGGCCAGGGTTTTCAATTCGCTCGCCTGGCTGATACCGTCGGCATCCGCGTCGATCCATACCCGCAACGCGCTGAACTGGGCGTCCTGCGCATCCACTACCCCATCGCCATTGCTGTCCAGCGCGGCCAGCGCTTCGTAGCCATTGCTGGCGGTGCTGCCGTCGGCCAGCTTGGTGGCGGAGCCGAACAGTTCGCTGCCGTCGTTGATGATGCCGTCACCATTGCGGTCCAGGGCCAGCAAGCCGTCGCCTTGGCCTACCCAGCCGGTGTTGCGCTGTGCGCCGGTCGCGGCCAGGTCGAATTGGACGCCTGCCTCCAGCCCCAGCGTGCTGATGCCGTTGCCATCCAGATCCAGCACCAGCGGTGTGACGAAGGTCATCGCGGCTTTCTGGTCGGCGCTGAAGGCGGCTTGCTGCGTCGTGCTGAGCGCATGGAATTGCGCCGAGCTCATCACATGGGCCTGGGTGGTGGTCAGCTGCGCCAGTTGGGCGGTGCTGAGCGCGGACAGCTGGAACGGTGTCAGCGCCTTGATCTGCTGCGTGCCGAGGCTGGCGATGTCGGCCACTTCGATCGCTTTCAGGTTCGACGGGCTGAGGTCGGCAATCAGGCCGGTGCTCATGGCCGCCAACTGGGCGCCGGACAGGGCCACCATTTGCGCCGAGGTGAACTGGTCGTTATTGTCGTGCGCGGTGATGGCGGCCACTTGCGACAGCGTCAGCGCGGCGATTTGCTGCGTGGTCAGCGCCAGCAATTGTTCGTTGCTCAGCGAGCGGATCACGCTGGTGCTGAGCGCGGCCACGTCGACCACTTCCAGCGCCGCCAGCGAGGCCGGCTTCAAACGCGCAATGGCGGACGAGTTCAGCGCCGCATACTGGGCTTCGGTCAGCGCCTGCAGTTGCGCGGTGGTCATCGCGGCCAGCAGGTTGCCATCCTTGGCGGCGGCGTTCAGCAAGGTCGGCGTGATGGCGGCGACGTCGGCCGGGTCCAGATACACCACTTGCGAGGCGCCCAGCGTGGCCAGCTGGGCGCTGGTCAGCACCGACACCTGTTCGGCGCTGAGCGCGGCGATCTGGCTGCTCTTCAGCGCCAGCAATTGCTGGGTCTTGAGCGCCACCACCGCCGATTGCTTGAGCGCGGCGATGTCTTGCGACTCCATCGCCGCCACCACGCTCAGCGGCAGCACCGCGACTTGCGCGGCGCTCAGCGCGGCCGCCTGGTCGCTGGTCAGCGCCACCACTTGCGCGCTGCTGACACCGGCAAACGCCTGGGTGCTGATTGCGGCCACCTGGGCCGTGCTGAGGGCGGCAATGCCGAGTCCCTTGCCGCCCAGCGCCGCCAGTTGTTGCGAGGTCAGCCCGGCAATCGCGGTGACGCTGATCGCCGCCAGCGTAGCGGTACTGAGGGTGGCGATTTCGGACGGTGTCAGGCTGGTGAACTGGGTGGCCGACAGCGCGTGCACCTGGTCCGAGCTCAGCACGCTGAACTGGGTCGAGGTCAGGCCGGTCAACTGCAGCGTGCTCAGCGCCGCCACCTGGGCGGTACCGAGGCCGATAAGCTGCGCCGTGCTCAGCGTGTGCAGGAAGGTCGGCGACAGCGCGTTGACCTGTTTGACGCTGAGCGCGCCAACCTGGTCGCTGCTCAGCGCGAGAATCTGGGCGCTGGTGAGGAATTGCAGCGCGCTGGTGTTGATGGCGGCGATCTGCGCCGTGCTCAATTCGTCGACATTGGCGGCCTGGCCGGCGTTGTTGACGCCCAGTGCCACGATTTGGGTGCCGTTCAGTACCGAAACCGCTTGCGTGCTGAGGGCGCCGACGTCAGCGTCCAGCGCGCGCAGGCTGGCCAGCGACAACACCGCCACCTGACGCGTGGTCAACGCGCCCACCTGGTCGGTGCCGAGCGCGTTGATCTGGACCGTGCGCAGCGCCATCACCTGGGTCGAGGTCAGGCTGACGATCTGGCGTGAGGTCAGGCTTTGCAGCTGGTCGGCGCTCAGTTTCACCAGCGCGCTGGTGGTCAGGCCAGCCACCGCCTGGGTGTTCAGCGCCGCCACGTCGTCGTCCGACAGGCTGGCCACTTTGGTATCCGACAGCGCGCCGACCTGGGCGCTGCTCAGCACGGCGATCTGGTCGGTGCCGAACGCGGCCAGCTGGCTGATGCTCAGCGTCGCCATCTGCGCGGTGCCGAGGCCGACGATGGCACTGGTGCGCAACGCCGCCAGGTCTTCGTCTTCCAGGCTGGCCACCGCGCTCAGCGACAGCGCCGCCAACTGGCTGCTACTGATCACCGCCGCATCGTCGGTGCTGATGGCCACCGCTTGGGCGGCGGTCAGCCCGCTCAGCGCGGCCGTGCTCAGCGATGCGAACTGGCTGGTGCTCAGTTCGGCAAACTGGTCGGAGGTCAGGCTCGCCATCTGGGTCGAAGTCAGGCCGCGGATGGTGCTGGTTTTCAGTGCGGCGATGTCTTCCAGATCCAGCACGCGCAGATCGGCATTGGTCAGCGCGGCCAGCTGGACGCTGCTCAGCGCCGCCACCTGATCCGAGCTCAACGCCTGTGCTTGCTGGGTGCGCAGGCCGACCAGCGTGGCGGTACGCAGCGCGGCGATCTGCGCCGTGGTCAGGGCAGCGATGGCGGTATCGCCACTGCCATAGGGATCGTTGCCCAGCACGCTCAACTGCGATGAGCTGAGCGCGGCAATCGCGGCCGGCTTCAGCGCCGCCAGGTTGTCGCTGCTGATAGCGGCGATTTCCTTCAGCGACAGGCCGGCCACTTGCGCCGAACTCAGCGCGGCAACCTGGGCCGATGCAAGATTCACCATCTGATCCGAGGTCAGCCCGTTCAGCTGCACGGTGGTCAGTGCTGCGATCTGACGTGTGCTCAGCGCCGCCACCTGGTCGGTGCTCAACGAGGCCAGCGCGCGCGTGGTCAGTCCGGCGATCACGGCGGTGTTCAGCACCGGGATATCGTTCAATTCCAGTCCCTGCAAGCCGTCCGAGCTGAGCGCCGAGAATTGTGCCGAGCTCAGGCCGGCGATCTGGGCGCTGGTCAACGCCGCCACCTGATCGCTGCCCAGCACGGCGGCCTGGCGCGTGGCCAGCGCCGCCAGTGTGGCGACGCGGATTGCGGCCAGATCGTCAGTGCCCAGCGCGACGATATCGGCGGTGCTCAACGCGCTCAGCTGCAGCGTGCTCAGCACAGCGGCCTGTGCGGTGCTCAACGCGACGATCTGGTCGACCGTCAGGCCGGCGATGGCGCGCGTGCCCAGCGCGCTGAACTGCGCCGTGGTCAGTGTGCCGAACAGATTGCTGCCGGATGGATCGGCACCCAGCGCCGCCAGCTGCGCGCTGCTCAGCGCCAGCAGATTGGAAGTACTCAGCGCGCGCATGGCGTCGCTGCCGAGCACCGACACATCGTCGGCGCTCAGGCCGGGCAGGTTGCGGGTATTGAGGCCAAGAATCTGAGTGGTTTCCAGCGTACTCACCTGCTCCGGACTCAGCGCCGCCAACTGCTGGCTGGTGAGGACGGCAAACTGCTGCGAGCTCAGGCTGTCCAGCTGGTCCGAGCTCAGCCCGGCGATCATGTCCGGCGACAGCGCGGCGATAAAGGTCAGGCCCAGCCCGGCCAGGCTTGCGCTGGAATAACCATCGACCACACCGCTCGGCAGCACGCTGAGCTGGCGCGTGCTCAGCGCCTGGAATTGCGCCACCGTCATCGCTGCCAGCTGGTCGCTGGTCAGCGCCACGATTTGCTGCGTGGTCAGGGCCGCGATGGCGGCGGTTTTCAAGGCCACCAGGTCGGCGGTTTCCAAGGCGGCGATATCGTCCGGGACCAGGCTGCGCACCTGGTCGCTGCTGAGGGCGGCGGCCTGGCGGGTCGACAGCGCCACCACTTCATCGGTGGTCAAGCCCTGCAGCGTGGCGGTGCGCAACGCGACGATTTGCTGCGTGCTCAGCACTTGCACATCGCTGTCCAGCGCGCTCAGCTGCGCGGAACTCAGGGCGGCGATCGCCATCGTGCTCAGCGCGGCGACGCCGGCGCTGTTAATGGCGGCCACGGTATCACTGCTGAGGCCAGTGATCTGACGCGAACTCAGCGCGCCGATGGTGGCCGACCGCAGGCTGGCGATCTGGTCGGTGGTCAGCGAATTCAGTTGACCGGTGCTGAGCGCGCTAATCTGGCGCGACGACAAGCCGCTCAGTTGGTCGGTGGTCAGCACGATCAGCGTATCGGTGGCGATGCCGGCAATGGTGGCGGTGGCCAGCGCGCCAAAATCGGCGCTTTCCAGACCCAGCAAGCCGACATAGTCGATGGCGGCAAACTGCCGGCTGCTCAGCACGCTAGCCTGCAAGGTACTGAAAGCGCTGACCTGGTCGGCGCTCAACAGCGCCAGCTGGGCGCTGTTCAGGCTGGCGATAACGCTGGTGTTGAGCGCGGCCAGGTCGGCGGTTTGCAGCACCGACACCAGATTGGTGCCGATGGCGCTGGCCTGGGCGCTGCTCAGCACGGCAGCCTGGGTGGTGGTCAGCGCGACGATCTGGTCGCTGCTGATGGCGGTCAACGCGCGCGTCGCCAGCGCGACGATCTGCGCCGTGGTCAGCACGCCGAACAGGCTGCCGCTGACGGCGTCGCCCAGTTCCGGCAACTGGCGCGAATTCAGCGCGGCGATGGCGGTGGTGCTGAGCGCGCGCATGGCGGCACTGCCCAGCACGGCGATATCGTCACTGCCCAACGCACCGACCTGCAAGGTGCCGAGACCGAAAATCTGCTTCGAGCTCAGCGAGGCGATCTGGGTGGTGGTCAACGCCGCGATCTGGTTCGTGCTCATGACGGCGAAATGGCTGGAGCGCAGGCCGGCCAGTTGCGCCGTGCTGAGCGAGAACAGCAGCGATGGATTCAGCAGCGGCACCGCGCTGGTGGTCAGCGCGGCCAAATCGGCGCTGGACAGGCCGGCGATGGTGTCGCTGTTGATGGCGGCCACCTGGCGGCTGCTCAACGCGGAGAATTGGGTGGTGCTGAAGGCGGCCAACTGGTCGCTGCTCAACACCGCGATCTGTTTGGTGGTGAGCGCGGCGATGGCATAGGTCTTCAGCGCGGCGATGTCGGCCGTTTCCAGCGCCTGCACCGCGTCGGTCGACAGCGCCACAATCTGGCTGCTGCCCAGCGCACCGGCCTGACGCGTGCTCAACAGCGCGATCTGATCGGTGTTGAGCGCCGCGACCTGCCTGGTGCTCAGCGCGGCGATCTGCAGCGTGGTCAGCGAGGCCAGCGCGCTGTAATCGGCGCCGCCCAGCGCGCTCAGTTGCAGCGTGCTGAGCGCATTCAGTGCGGTGGTGCTCAGATAGGGCAGATCCGTGCTGTCCAGCGCCAGGATATCGTCGCTGGACAGGCCGGCGGTCTGGCGCGTGCCCAGCACGCCCAGCTGAGTGGCGCGCAGATTGGCGACCTGGTCGACCGTGAGGCCGGCGAACTGGGCGCTGCTCATCGCCACCAGCTGCGCGGTGGTGAAAGCGCGCGTCTGGTCGGTGCTGAGCGCCGCCAACAGCGTGGTGCCAAGGCCGGCGATATTGGCCAGGCTTAAAGCGGCCACGTCGGCGGTCGGGATGCCGGTCAGTGCGTCGGTGCTGAGCGCGGCCACTTGCTTGGTGCTCAGCGTGGCAAACTGGGCGCTGGTGAAGCCGCCCACCTGAGCCGAGCTCAGTAGCGCCAGCTGGGCGGTGCTGAGGCCGGGGATGGCGGTCAGCCGCAGCGCGCCCAGATCCTGCGATTCCAGCACCTGGATATCGTCGCTGGACAAGGCACCCACCTGGGCCGAGCTCAGCGCCACTGTCTGGCGCGTGGTCAGCGCCACCGTCTGGCTGGCGGTCAGCGCCGCGATCTGTTTGGTGCTGAGCACCGCGATCGCCGAGGCGCTGAGCGCGGCAATGCCGGCGTCGCTGATGGCCTGGATTTCATCGGTGGTCAGCGCCATCGACTGGCGGCTGGTCAGCGCGGCAAACTGCTTGCTGGACATCTGCGCCACATCGCTGGGGTCCAGCTGGGCGATGATGGCGGTGTTCAACACCGCCAGGTCGGCCGCTTCAAACGCGGCAATCGCGCCGACCGGCAATTTGCTGAAGGCCAGCGTGCCCAGCGCGGCCGCCTGGGCGGTGTTGAAGGCGGCAATCTGGTTGTCGGTCATCAAGCTCAGCAGCGCGTCGGCGGCGGCGCCGGCGGCGTTCAGCACGGTGGCCTTCAGCGCGGCCACGTCCTGGGTGCTCATCACCGACATGTTGAGCGGGCTCAGCGCAGCCAACTGCTTGCTGCTGAGCGCGGCGACCTGGTCGGTGCGCAGCGCCGGCACCTGCGTCGAAGTCAGGTCCACGATGTCATCCGTGGTCCAGGCGGTGATCTGCGCCACAGTCAGATTCGCGATTTGCTGAGTGCTTAAACCGATCGGCCCGCTCATAGGAAGTTCCTTATTTGCTAAGACATTCACTATAGCAGAAATTGCTTAAATTTCCACAGGGCAATAGCAAATTTTTGCATCGGCGCCACAATGAAAAATGCCGCGAAATCAATGACTTCGCGGCATTTTTAGCGGTACGGCAAGAAGCGGATCAGGCCTTGGCTTCGCCGCCCAGCGCTTCCACCACGTCGGCCATCAGCTTGGCCAGTTCGCCGGTCATCAGCATGAAGTCGCCGTCGAAGCGTTCGTCGTCGTTGCGCACGCCGGCGTCCTTCTCGTTCAGCACGTCCAGCGGCTTGACGCCCTTGATCGCCAGCGATTCGGTCAGCACGAAGGAAATCTTGCTGTCCCAGGTCATGGCCAGGCGGGTGCACTGCTTGCCGTTGGCGATGTGGCGACGCACTTCTTCCGGGTCCAGCGAGTGCTTGACGTAACGTACCGCCGCCTTGCTCTCGCCGGTGGCGCGCAGTTCGGTATCCATATCAACCGTGAAGCCGGCCGGCGCTTCGTCGGTTTGCAGCCATTCGGTCATCACGCCCACCGGCGAGCGCTGCACGCGCAGGCTTTCCAGCGGCATGCGGTCAACCGCCTTCAGCAGCAGCTTGATGACTTCATCGGCCTTGGCCGGCGAGGCCGCGTCCACCACCAGCCAGCCGTTGACCGGGTCGATCCAGGTCCAGACGTTGCTGCGGATCGAGAAGGCGCGCGGCAGCAGCTCGTCGGCCACGCGTTCCTTCAATTCCTTCATGGCTTTCTTGCCGGGAGCGAAACCTTGCGCTTCTTCCATCTCGGCGGCGCGGGCCTTGGCCACCTGGTTGATGACCGAGTTCGGCAGCAGCTTTTTCTCGGTGCCCAGCACCATCAGCATTTGCTTGTTGACCACGTGCACCAGGCCGCCGTTCGGACGCGGCTTGTCCCAGCCCTGGCGCAGCAACTCATTGCTGCTGGCGGGCGAGAAGGATTGCGACGACAGCGCCTCTTCCAGTTGTTCGGGGGTGTAGGCCCAAGGGGCCGGCAGACGGTAAATCTGTAGATTCTTGAACCACATAAAGTTGACTGGCCTTGTTTCAGAAAGTGAGCAAAAAAGAGCGACATTTTACACGCTGCCGCCGGGCGCGGGCTCAGGCGAACAAGTCGCCCTGCACCGGTTGTGGCGCGCGCGCCATGGCGCCGGGTGGTTCCAGCGTGCTGGCGCGCACCCCGAGCAGGCGCAGCTTGCGCTGCAGCGGCACCCGCTTCAGGCATTCGCGCGCGGCCTGCAGGATGGCGCCGGCATCGGCCACCGGTTGCGGCAGCGTCACATTGCGGCTGACGATCTGGAAATCGTCATAGCGCAGCTTGATGCTGATGGTGCGGCTGACATAGCCCTTGCGCTTCAAATCCTCCTCCAGCCGCTCGCACAGCTTGACCAGGATGGCCGACAGCGCCTCGCGGTCCTGGCGCGCGTGCAAGTCACGCTCGAAGGTGGTTTCGCGCGACATCGACTTGCTCTCGCGGCTGGTGGAGATGGCGCGCTCGTCGATGCCCTGCGCCACCCGCGCCAGCCAGGCCGCGTAATGCGCGCCGAAATAATCCTGCAGCAGTCCCTGGTCGGCCTGCGCCAGCTGGCCCACGGTTTCGATGCCGAGCCCGGCCAGCTTGGCGGTGGCCTTGGGGCCGATGCCGTTGACCTTGCGCACGCTGAGCGGCCAGATGCGGGCCGGGATGTCGTCAAAGCCCAGCAGGGTCAGGCCGTTCGGCTTTTCCAGGTCGGAGCAGATTTTCGACAGCAGCTTGTTGGGCGTGACGCCGATCGAGCACGTCAGGCCGGTGGCGTCGAACACCGCCTGCTTGATGCGCGTCGCCAGCTCGCGGGTTTCGCCTTCGACCTCGGTCAGGTCGATGAAAATTTCATCGATGCCGCGATCCTCGATGTCGGGCGCGATGGCGGCCACCGCTTCCTTGAACAGCCGCGAGTAATGGCGATAGGCGTCGAAGGTGGCCGGCAGCAGGATCGCGTCCGGCGCCAGCTTGGCCGCCTTCATCATGCCCATCGCCGAACCGACGCCAAACGCGCGCGCCTCGTAGGTGGCAGTGGTGATCACGCCCCGGCCGACGTAGTCGCGCAGCCGGGCGAACGCGTACGAACCATCGGCGCGCTGCTCGGGCGCATGGCCACGGCCGCCGATCACCACCGGCTGGCCGCGCAGCTGCGGATAGCGCAACAGCTCGACCGATGCGAAAAACGCATCCATGTCGAGATGGGCAATGCGGCGCTCGGCTTCAGCCATGATGCGGGGAGAATCACTGTAAATAAACACAGTATCCCCGGAAACTATCCAAGATGCAAGAGAGCGCGTTAAACTGCTTGCATGACCTCCCGCTTGTTCACCGTTCTGCTGGCATGCTGGTTGCCGCTTGCCGGCGCTCAGGCGGCGCCGCTCGCCTGTGCCCCGGCGCGGGTCGGCGTCAGCGATCTCGGCTACTCGTCCTACTGGGATGGCAAGGCGGTCCGGGGCAGCAATGTCGACGTGCTGGCCGAGGTGCAAAAGCGCAGCGGCTGCGTGCTGACCCTGCAGTGGTATCCGCGCGGCCGGCTGTACGCGATGTTTTCCAACAACGACCTGGAGCTGACCGGCGCCGCGCTGCGCTCGGTCGAACGCGATCGTCATGGCGTCTGGCTGCCTTACACCTACACCCATTTCGAACTGGTGCTGACCAAGAAAGTGGGGCATTTTCGCAGTCTGGCCGAGTTTGTCGACCACAGCACGGCGCGCCTGAATGTGGCGCGCGGCGTGTTCTACAGTCCGCAAGCCCAGGCGCAGCTGGACCGCTTGCAACAGCAAGGGCGGCTGGAATACGTCAACGATTACAACGTGGTGTTCCACAAGATCCGCGCCGGCCGCGCCGAGGGCACGCTGGCGCCGGCCACCATCCACCTGCTGAACCAGAAGCAGTTCGGCCTGCTGGGCAAGATGAGCGCCGGCACCATCAGCGAATCGCCGCGCACCATGGTCGGCTTGTACGTTTCGCTCAAGGTGCCGCCGCAGGTGCGGCAACGCTATGCGGACGCGCTGCGCTCGATCGTGGCCGATGGCACCATGCAGAAAATCTACGCGCGCTATCTGGACGCGGACACCATCCATCGCCTGTTTGACGATGGCACCCAGGCGTTGCTCGACGCCCTGCCGCCGTCCGATCACTAACCGCGCCGCACCGCCGTCACCACCAGCAACGCGCCGAACAGCAGACTAACGGCAATCAACACCATGCCGCTGGCGGTACTGCTGGTGGCGTCGCGGATCGCGCCCACCAGATACGGCGCCACAAAGCCGGCCAGGTTGCCGACCGAATTAATCAACGCGATCCCGGCCGCCGCCGCCGTCCCGCCCAGCAGCGCGGTCGGCAAACTCCAGAAAATCGGGAAGGTGCTGAGAATGCCGGCCGTGGCCACGCTTAGCGCCGCCAGCGCGACCGGCGTGCTGTCGCTGTAGACCGTGGCGATGATCAGCCCAACCGCGCCGGCCAGCTCGCGCGCCAGCGTTTGCTTGTCCCCGGTGCTGAGCCAGCGTGCGGCGTGAATGCCATCGTCCAGGTAAAACAAAGTCCAGACGCCGAGCAGCACCGACGGCAAGCCCTCCAGCAGGAACAGCCACTGCCAGCCGCTCCAGCCATGCACGCCGTCGAAGCTTTTCATGATCCAGCCCGATAGCGGACCGCCAACCACGCCGGCCACCGCCCCCCCGCTCATGAACAGCGCCACCATGCGCGCGCGGCGGCGCGCCGGATACCAGTAGGTCAGGTACAGGATGATGCCGGGGAAGAACGTGACCACGCTGTTGGTGAACATCAGCGCCGACGAGATCACACCCCAGCTGATCATGATGCGGGCGATCCAGATGCGCGCGCCGGTGCGCGTCATCCGCAGATCAACCGCCAGCTGACGCGACTGTACAACGTATCAAGATTGTCATTCATCGATAGGTAAAAACAATTTTCTAAATAATTTTCAAAAACCCTTGCGAAACTGAATTCGCCCCCTGTAGAATACGGCCTCGTTCAGCAGTTGTGACAAACAAATGAAGTAACTGCAGGAAGTTTTACTGGGTGCTTAGCTCAGTTGGTAGAGCGGCGCCCTTACAAGGCGTAGGTCGGGAGTTCGACCCTCTCAGCACCCACCAGTAAAACTTTTGAAGACGAATTGGAGCGGTAGTTCAGTTGGTTAGAATACCGGCCTGTCACGCCGGGGGTCGCGGGTTCGAGCCCCGTCCGCTCCGCCAATATTCTAAAGGCCAGATGCTTGCATCTGGCCTTTTTCTTTTTCAGCATTAACGTAACTCGTACCAGACTCCGCGACCGCTACCCCGCTGATTCAGATGCCCCTGCTCGACGAGATTGCGGAAATGCTGTTTCAAGGTGTTGCGGCTACTCGCAGTGAGTCGGATCGCCTCCGCCATGGTGATGCGCCCATGTTCTCGAACAAACTCCACGATGTGGAGTGACAGCTCAGGCAAAGCAGCCAACACAATATTCTCGCGCTCGATCTTCTGCTCCAGTCGCCGTACTTGCTCCGTCAACGACCGCAGGAAAAAGAGCAGCCAAGGCTGCCAATTGGGACTGTCACTCCGGATAGACGCTTGCGTCTGCCGCAATGCCAGGTAATAAGCTTCCTTACTCGCTTCAATCACGCTCTCAAGAGAACTGTACGGCACGTACGTATAACCGGAACGCAGAAGAAGCAAGGTGGTGAGCACTCGGCTCAATCGACCGTTCCCATCCTGGAAAGGATGTATTTCAAGGAACACAACGTCAAAAATCGCAATAACCAACAAGGGGTGTAAATGCGCGTGGCGTAATTCCTGAACGGTCCAGTCGACCAGTTCGCTCATCAAACGTGGGGTATCAAAAGGTGAGGCGGTTTCGAATATCACTCCTAACTGCTTACCTTCCGCATTAAATGCAGCGACACTATTGGCACTGGTTTTGTATGCTCCGCGATGGCGCTCATCTTTTTCGCTATGGCGCAGCAGAACCTGATGCAGCTGTTTGATATGGTTCTCAGTGACAGGAATGTTCTGCCACGAATGAAAAACGAGTTCCATGACGTTGGCATAACCAACCACCTCCTGCTCGTCGCGCGTGGAGAAAGATCGTATCTCAAGACTAGAGAGCAAGCGCTCAATCTGACGATCAGAAAGCTTGCTACCTTCAATTCGCGTCGAAGATCCGATACTTTCGATGGTTGCGACATGCCGCAGCGCCGACAAACGGTCTGGTGCGAGTCTTCCCAAGGCGCGCCAAGCACCTTTGAATTCATCGATCCGGGCGATAAGCGTCAGGATCTCTGGCGTGATGTGCAGAGTCTCTGTGTGCAGCATGCGACCAATAATACACCCATTAACACCCAATTAATCCAGCCTCGACAGCAGATGATATTCTTGCAGAATGTTAGATTCTTACCTCCGCTTCCGCCTCCACCTGGCGCGGCATGCGCTGCTGCAGTTCGTGGCCAGTCTCCAGAGTTCGCTTGAATACATCTTGCTGGCGTTTGCGCCGGTGATGCTGGGCTTGTTCGCCTGCATCGCCTTACCCGGCCTGTTTGCGGCGACGCTGCCGTGGCCGCAGGCGCTGGGCCTGTTCGCCGCGCAGACGCTGCTGGCCAGCGCACCGGTGTATTTGCTGCGCAAACGCCTGCATCCGGCCGCCGTGCTGACGTGGAGCCTGCCGCTGCCCATCGCGCCGCGCAGCAAATGGAGCGCCGATGCGCTGGTGGCCGGCATGCTGGTTGGGCCACTCAGCCTGGCCTATGCGGCGTCCACCGCGATCTGGCTGTATCAATGGCCGGACTGGCTGCGACCAGTGGTGACACCGGCACTGCTGCTGACGCTGGCCTCCTTGCTGCTGGCCTGGCTGCTGTCGACACTGACGCTGGCGCGCCGCGCGCGCATGCCAGCCGCCCGCAAACCACCCCGCAGCAATCCGCCCGCCACCGTCTATCTGCCCACGCGCCACGCGCACGCCTTGCCCTACTACTGGCGCCAACTGTTCTGGCTGCCGTTCTGGCGCGCCGAAAACGTGGTCGGCTTCCAGCAGACACTGCTGCTGGCCGGCGCGCTGCTCAGCGTCGGCGCCTGGATCTGGCATCCGCCGCTGGTGCCGCCAGCGCTGTGGGGTGCCTGCACCGCGCTGCTGACCATGCTGCTGACCGATCGTGGCGATAAAGCCGTAGCCGAACAAATCACCCTGCTGCGCCCGGTCGCGGCGGCGTGGCCGCTCAACCCCGAGCGCCTGTACCGCGCCGCCACGCTGTTCACGCTGCTGCCGGCCGCCACTGTGCTGGCCGGCTTTGCGTTGCTGACGCTGGGCCGCCCCAGCAGCGGTTACAGCCGCACCGTGGCCGTGGTCTGGCTGTGCGCCGCCGCGCTGGCGCAACTGGCCATCGTCGCGCTGCGCCGCCTCAGCACGCGCGGCCGCGTCGGCCTGGTGCTGGGCGCCATCCTCCTCCTGACCGCCATTGGAAGCGAACTATGGAATTAAGAATCGAACAGCTCAACTTTGAATATGCCAGCCACCCGCTGTTCCGCGAATTCAATCTGACGCTAACTCCCGGCATCACCTGGCTGCGCGGCGAGAACGGCGCCGGCAAGACCACGCTGCTGAAACTGGCCGGCGGCGCGCTGACGCCGCACGCCGGCGCCATCTGGCTGGCCGACATCGAAATCCACGCCCAGCCGCTGGTGTACCGCCGCCATTGCTACTACTGCGGCGGCGACACGCCGCAACTGCCGTGGCTGACCGTTCGCGAGGTACTGGACATGCACGTCGCGCTATACAGCGCCGATGCCGAGCATCTCAACACCGAACTGGCCGCCTTCCACCTGCTGCCGACACTGGATCAGCCGGTCACCACGCTGTCGCTAGGCCAGCACAAGAAGATGCAACTGGCGCTGGCCCTGTCGCTGCCGGTGCGCCTGCTGCTGATCGACGAGCCCTTCAACGGTCTCGACGCCGACGCCATGGCCTACCTGCGCCAGCAACTTTCAACGCCGGAGCGACTGGCGCGCCAAGTCATCCTGCTGACCAGCCATCTGGAACCGATTCTGCCCTTGGTAGGAACTCTGCAACTGTGATTTTTCAGCAACAAGTGCCCAGTAAACAAGCAAAACCGGCGACAATGGTGTTGCCCCCCCTTCCCCTGCCTGGAGTTCCCTTGATTTTCGGTTTCCTCAAATCGCCCGAGCTGTCGCCGCGCCTGCTGCGACTGAGAGATTCGGCCCTGTTCTCGACACTGACGCCGCTCGAACTGAAAATCGTCGACGGCCTGATGCACGAGCGCCGCTATCTGGCCGATGAAATCATCTTCGACGAGGGCGAGGAAGGCCAGGCGCTGTATCTGGTGATGTCGGGCCGCGTCATCATCAGCCGCCAGTTGGCGGAGACGCGCGAGGTGGTGGCCGAACTGTTGCCCGGCTCCTTCTTTGGCGACCTGGCGCTGCTGGACAACTCGCCACGCAACGCACAAACGCGCGCGCTCGACAATTGCGAACTGGCGGTGTTCTTCCGTGCCGACTTCATGGGCCTGATGGATACCGATCCCGTGATCGGCTATAAAATCTCGCTGGCCCTGGCGCGCCACATCGGCCAGCGCCTGCGCGACTGGATGACCGGCAAGCCGCAACTGGAAGCGCTATGAATCTGCTGCCGTCTCAACAGCGCGGCGGACCGGTGGTGTGGAGCGGCATCATCGCCGCCACCTGCGTGCTGCTGTTCCTGCTGCAGCAGATGCTGTTCCTGGCCATCCCCTTCCTGCTTGGCATCGTGCTGTACTACATCCTGCAACCGCCGGTGCAGCGCCTGATCCGCACCGGCTTCAGCCAGAGCGCCGCCACCCTGCTGGTCGGCGCCGTGTTCGTGCTGCTGGTGACGCTGGCGGTGCTGGCAGCGGTGTACTGGAAATCCGCGCCGGGACCATCGTCGCAAGAGATACTCGGCATCTACCTGGCCGGTGGGCTGGAGTTCGTGCGTCATACCATGGTGGCGCTGGAAGAACAGTTCCCCATCCTGCGCCAGGCGCAACTGGCCGACACCGTCAACCAGCGCATGAGCGAATTCACCGGCGCCTTCATCCAGTCGCACCTGACCGACATCCTGGTGACGGTGGTGGGCTGGCTGCCGTCGATGCTGCTGGCGCCGTTCCTGACCTTCTTCTTTTTGCGCGATGGCCTGCGCTTCAAAAAATTCCTCGCGCGCGCGGTGCCGAACGCCTTCTTCGAACGCACGCTGTGCCTGCTGCACGAAGTCGACCAGACCGCGCACCGCTACTTCCAGGGCTTGCTGCGCCTGACCATGCTGGACACGGTGGTGCTGGCGCTGGGCCTGTGGGTGATTGGCGTTTCCTCGCCGCTGGTGCTGGGCCTGATCGCGGCGGTGCTGGCCTGGGTGCCGTACGTCGGCTCCATCGTCGGCTGCATGCTGGTGGTGATGGTGGCCTCGACCGATGCGCCATCCAACCCATCGGTGGCCTACCTGGCGATCTGCGTCTTCATCCTGGTGCGCCTGCTGGACGACTTCGTGTTCATGCCGCTGACCTTGGGGCGCAGCCTGCACATCCATCCACTGATCACCGTGCTGATGATCTTCATCGGCGGCTCGGTGGCCGGCGTGGCCGGGCTGATGCTGGTGCTGCCTTTGCTGGGCGTGGTGATGGTAGTTGGAGAAACCCTGGGCCGCCTGATCACCGACCCACGCCTGCGCGCCCGCCACCGCAACGCCATGGACCTGCGCGCCAAACAGGCCAGCTACGACCTGAGCGTCTAGACCTGCGTCAAACTCGCATCAACCGTGCGCCGCTTCATGCGGCGTACACTGGCCAAAGACCCCTACCGGAGGCCACATTATGAGATTCGACAATCTTACCTCGGCAGAAATCCGCGAAATTTGCCGTGCCGTGGATGAAGACATGCGCAACGAACGTGCCGGTAAGCCTAGACCAAAGAGGTTCTTCGACGACTGGCCCAGCGCACAGTTCACTAGCGAAGAGATTCGGGCCGCATTAGACGCAGCGTGGAAAGAGACGTTCAAAATTAAATGAGCCATCATCATGCCCGCCATGTATCAATTGCTGGCGCAGGAATGCAGCAGCGAAGTCCTCGCTATCTTTGCCTACACCGTTTATTTGGTTTCCGGGGATTGGATACCATGCTCAGCGAATTCGGTCGTGACTCTGGGGTGCTGCGTAAATAAAAACGGGAGCCAAGGCTCCCGTTGCAATGCAATGTTGGCGAAACTTAGGCGGTCAGCGCGTGCTTTTCTGCCGATTCGGTGACGGCTTCGTCGTCGTCCGAGCGGATCAGGTGGTCGAAGGCCGACAGTGCCGCTTTCGCACCCTCGCCGGTGGCGATGATGATCTGCTTGTACGGCACGGTGGTAACGTCGCCGGCGGCAAACACGCCCGGCAGCGAGGTCTGACCACGCGCATCGACTTCGATCTCGCCGTGACGCGACAACGCCACCGTGTCCTTCAGCCACTCGGTGTTCGGCACCAGGCCGATCTGCACAAACACACCTTCCAGCTCAACCTTCTTGGCTTCGCCCGACACCCGATCCTTGTAGCTCAGCGCGTTGACGATCTTGCCGTCGCCGTGGATCTCGGTGGTTTGCGCCGAAACGATCACGTCCACGTTAGGCAGGCTGCGCAGCTTGCGTTGCAGCACCGCGTCGGCGCGCAGTTCAGCGCCGAACTCGATCAGCGTCACATGCTTGACGATGCCGGCCAGGTCGATCGCCGCTTCCACGCCGGAGTTGCCGCCGCCAATCACCGCCACCCGCTTGCCCTTGAACAGCGGACCGTCGCAGTGCGGGCAGTAAGCCACGCCGTGGTTACGGTATTCCTTCTCGCCCGGCACGTTGATTTCACGCCAGCGAGCGCCAGTCGCCAGAATCACCGACTTGGCTTTCAGCACCGCGCCGGAAGCGGTCTGCACTTCGATGCGCTTGCCCACCGACACCAGCTTGCTGGCGCGCTGGGTGTTCATGATGTCGACTTCGTATTCCTTGACGTGCTGTTCCAGCGCGACGGCAAACTTCGGCCCTTCGGTCTCTTTCACCGAAATGAAGTTCTCGATCGCCAAGGTGTCCAGCACCTGGCCGCCGAAACGCTCGGCCAGCACACCGGTACGGATGCCTTTGCGGGCGGCGTAGATGGCCGCCGCGGCGCCGGCGGGGCCACCGCCGACGATCAGCACGTCGAACACGTCTTTCTTGCTCAGCTCAGCCGCCTGGCGCACGCTGGCATTGGTATCCAGCTTGGCGAGGATTTCCTCGACCGAGGTACGGCCCTGGCCGAAATGCTGGCCGTTCAGGAACATCATCGGCACCGCCATGATTTGGCGCTCCTCGACTTCCTTGGCGAACAGGCCGCCGTCGATGGTGGTGACTTTGATGCGTGGGTTAATCACCGACATGGCGTTCAGCGCCTGCACCACGTCCGGGCAGTTATGGCAGGTCAGCGACATGAAGGTTTCGAATTCGTAATCGCCATCCAGGTTGCGGATTTGCTCGATCACGGCTTCGTCAAATTTGATGGTGTGGCCGCCGACTTGCAGCAGCGCCAGCACCAGCGAGGTGAATTCGTGGCCCATCGGAATCGCGGCGAAACGCACGCTGATATCGGTGCCGGTACGGTTGATGCTGAACGACGGTGCGCGTACGCCAGCTTCGGTGCGCTCGACCAGCGAGATCTTGTCGCTCAACTCGCTGATTTCGAGGAGCAGTTCTTTCATCTCACGGGCTTTGGCGCTGTCATCGAGAGAGGCGACCAGCTCCAGTGGATAAACCACTTTTTCCAGGTAGGCTTTCAACTGGGTTTTGAGGGTAGCATCCAACATGATTTTCTTCCTTTACAAATATTTAGGCGTATGCCGGGCCGGACGCCCGGTCCGGCATCGCGGTAACTACTTGTTTGCTGCTTTGTCAGTCAAGATTTAGATCTTGCCGACCAGGTCCAGCGATGGGGTCAGGGTAGCTGCACCCTCGGTCCATTTAGCTGGGCACACTTGGCCTGGGTGCTCGGCAACGTATTTCGCTGCTTTGACTTTGCGCAGCAGTTCCGAAGCGTCGCGGCCGATGCCGTTGTCGTGCACTTCCAGCACTTTGATCTGGCCTTCTGGATTGATCACGAAGGTGCCGCGCAGCGCCAGGCCTTCTTCTTCGATCATCACTTCGAAGTTACGCGACAGGGTGCCGGTTGGGTCGCCGATCAGTGGGTAGTTCACTTTCTTGATCGCGTCCGAGGTGTCGTGCCATGCTTTGTGCGCGAAGTGGGTGTCGGTCGACACGCCGTAGACTTCCACGCCCAGTTTGGCGAATTCAGGCTGTTGCTCGGCCAGGTCTTCCAGTTCGGTTGGGCACACGAAGGTGAAGTCGGCTGGGTAGAACATCAGAACGGACCACTTGCCTTTCAGGGACTCGTCGCTCACGTCGATGAATTTGCCGGCGTGGTATGCGGTAGCCTTGAATGGTTTGATTTGGGTATTGATCAGGGACATTGTGGTTTCCTCGTTGGGTTGTGAATCAATGAGACGCCAGTTTAAGGGTTTTTACCCTATTTGCAAAATTGATTGTTCCAATAGTTTCAATTGGATTTAACTATGGAAGCAGCTGTCGAGATAGCTTTGTGCAAAAAAGCGTCGAACTGGTCGGCCGGCATCGGTTTGGCGAACAGATAGCCCTGGCCGTAGTCGCAGCCGGCGGCCGCCAGCAGGGCGCGCTGCTCCGGCGTTTCCACCCCTTCCGCGATCACTTTCAGGCCCAGCTTGTGGGCCATGACGATGATCGCTTCCGACAGCGCCATGTCGCTCGACTCGGGCGCCAGGTTGCGGGTGAAGGAGCGGTCGATCTTCAGGTAATCGATGTCGAACTTCTTCAGATAGGACAGCGACGAGTAGCCGGTGCCGAAGTCGTCCAGCGCGACCTGGATGCCGGCGTCGCGCAGCTGCAGCAGACGGCGGCTGACGGCGTGGCTGGCGTCCAGCAGCAAGCCTTCGGTGATTTCCACCACCAGCGCCTGGCCGGGCAGCGCCAGCGTTTGCAGATGCTGCAGCCAGCTCTGATAAGAACTGCCCTCGCGCTGGAATTCCAGCGGCGACTGGTTCAGGCTGACCTGGAATGCCGGGTCCACCTGCTGGCGCCAGCGCAGCGCCCAGTTGGCCGATTCGCGGAACACCCACTCGCCGATCTCGATAATCAGCCCGCTCGACTCGGCCAGCGGAATGAATTCCAGCGGACTCACCAGCCCGCGCTGCGGATGATTCCAGCGTATCAGCGCCTCGGCCTTGTGGATGGTGCCGCTGTCCAGATGCACGATCGGCTGGAAATACAGTTCGAACTGATTGCTCTTGAGCGCGCCGCGCAAATCATTGGTCAGACGCATGCGGCTCAGCGCCGCCACCTGCAGCGCCGGCGTGAAATAGCTATAGCGATTGCGGCCGGCTCCCTTGGCCGCATACATCGCCTGGTCGGCGTGCTTGAGCAGATCGTCGATCTCCAGTGCGTCGTCGGGATACAGCGTGATGCCGATGCTGGCCGACACAAACGCCTGCTCCGCGTCCAGCTCGAACGGCAGCAGCAAGCGATTCAAAATGGCCTGAGCGATGCGTTCCACATGGTCCGGCGCCTCCAGCTCGCACAGGATGACGGTGAATTCGTCGCCGCCCAGCCGCGCCACCGTGTCCGACTTGCGCACGCAGGCGCTGATGCGGCGCGCGGCGTCGACCAGCAACACATCGCCCTGCTGGTGGCCAAGCGTGTCGTTGACTTCCTTGAAGTGGTCGAGATCGATGAACAGAATCGCCAGCCGCGACTTGTCGCGCTGCGCCTTCAGCAAGTCGTGGCCCAGCCGGTCGAGGAACATGCGGCGGTTGGGCAGCTGGGTCAGGGTATCGAAGTTGGCCTGCTGCCAGATCAGCTGTTCGCTCTGCTTCTTGGCGGTCACATCCTCGATCATGCACAGGTGATGCGGATGGCTGCCGGCCTCGGTGTCGATGGCGTTCACCGACACCTCGATCCAGGCCACGCTGCCGTCCGGCTTGAACAGCCGGCTGACCGCCTTGAAGCTGCCGATCTGCTGCGCGGTCAGCAGCGCCATCTGCGCCTTGACCTGCACGATGTCATCCGGATGGGCCACATCCAGCCAATGCATGGCGCGCAACTCCTGCTGCGAGCGGCCGAGAATTTCCTGGTAACGCAGATTGATGTCGCGGTATTCATAACTGATCGAATCGATCAGCGCGATGCCCAGCGGCGACGCCTCAAACATGGTGCGGAAGCGCAGCTCGCCCTTGCGGATCGCTTCCAGCGCCTTCTTGCGCTCGCGCGCCAGCAAACTGAAGTGGATGGCCGCGCCCAACACCAGTACCAGCGCCGCCACCGCCAGCGCACGATACAGCCAGGTCAGGCTGGTGCGGCTGGTGTCGATGCGGTATAGAAAGCCCTCAAAGCCGGCGTTCTTCTGCATCATGCCGAGGCCGGCGTAGACCTCGGCAATATGCTGCCAGCGGTCCGGATTCATGTAACCGATTTCCACCAGCACCGGCTGCACCAGCGGCACCATCTGACGCGCTTCGTACAGCAGGTGCTGGCGGTCGCTGCGACGCGAATACTTGTTGAGGATGAGGTCGGCCATCTCCTCCTGGTGGCTCATGGCCCACTGCCAGCCGCGCATGCTGGCGGCGCGGAATGCCTTGACCCGGGCCGGATGGTTGGCCAGCTCGGCCTCGCTGGTAAACAGGTTGTCGCCGTAAAAATCGATGCCGACCGAGCGCGGGCTGTAAATATCATAGGCGAATCCGAGGCGGTCGAAAGTGTCCGGCTCGTTGGTGGTGTAAACCGCCATGCCATCGACGCGGCCGCTGATCAGATCGTCCGGATTGAAGCTGTGCGCCACCCGCTGGAAGCTGGCCGGTGGCACGCCCTCCTTGGCCAGATAGGCCAGCAGCTCGTCGGCGTTGCCGAGGTCGTCGGTGAGGGCGTCGATCATGACCCGCTTGCCG
Source organism: Duganella guangzhouensis (assembly GCF_009674535.1). Lineage (GTDB taxonomy): Bacteria > Pseudomonadota > Gammaproteobacteria > Burkholderiales > Burkholderiaceae_D > Rugamonas > Rugamonas guangzhouensis. Next base: position 359,659 of record NZ_WKJK01000004.1, on the reverse strand, counting down.
ATCAGGCGGCGGATGTCGGGCTCGCTGCTGGTCTGGCGCATCGCCAGCGCGTACGGCGAATGCTGGAAGATCACGCCCAGCACCACCACCGGCTTGCCGGCCATGCGCGCCAGCAGCAGACCACTGCTGCCGGTGCCGTACTCGGCGCGGCCGGTAATCACTGCGCGCTCGGGCGCGTTGCCATCCGTGCCCTCGAGGATGCGCACCTCCAGCCCGGCATCCCGGTAATAACCGAGCTCCTGGGCGGCGTAATAGCCGGCGAACTGAAACTGGTGCACATGCTTGAGCTGCAGCGTGACTTTTTCCACCGCCAAGACCGGGGCGGCCACCAGCAACAGGGCGGCGACACACAGCTGAGCTAGGGCTAGGGCATGGAAACGGACTGGCACGGGCACCCCGGAAGCAAACGGTACTGGCTCTAGTGTAGCCGCTTCCCCGTGCCGGCCGTACAAAAAGCAACGGACGGCCGGGCTGCCGCCCGCCGTCCGTTGTTGCGCCGCCAAGCCGGCGCTTATTAGCTTAGTAACTGAGTTAGTAAGCGATATTCACCGGCGTCGACGAAGTGGTGTTGCTGGCGTTGCCCAGCTGGCCCTCGGTGTTGCGGCCCCAGGTCCACAGCGTGCTGTCAGCCTGCATCGCCGCCGTGTGATTGGCGCCGGCCGAGACCGCTTTCCAGGTTTTCAGCGTGCCGATCTGTACCGGGTACAGGCTGTCCGTGCCGCCGTCGCCCAACTGGCCCTGATCGTTCAAACCCCAGCCCCACAACGTGCCGTCATTCTGCACGCCCATGCTGTGCGCAGCGCCACCGGCAATGCGCGCCCAGTTGGTGGCGGTGCCAACTTGCACCGGTGCCGATTGCAGACTGCTGCCGTTGTTGCCCAGCTGGCCGGAATCGCCCTTGCCCCAGGCGTACAGCGAACTGTCGGCCTTGATCGCCAGCGAGTGGAAGCTGCCGACCGCCACCGACAGCCAGGTCGCGGTGCCGATCTGCGTTGGCGCCGTCACGTTGCCGCTGCTGGTGCCAGTGCCGACCTGACCGTAGGTGGCGCTGCCCCAGCCCCACAGCGTGCCGGTGCTCTGGATGCCGACCGTATGCGAATCGCCGGCCGCCACCGACAACCAGCTGGCGGTGCCGATCTTGGTTGGCACCAGCTTGTCGACCGTGGTGCCGTCGCCCAGCTGGCCGTTGACATTGCTGCCCCAGGTGTACAGCGAGGAAGTGGTGGTGCTGCTGGAGGTGGTGGTCTGCAGTGCCGCCACGTGGGCGCGGCCGGCCGACACATAGGTCCAGGTCTTGGCGCTGCCGATCTGCACCGGGGTCAGGCGGTCGGTCTGGGTGCCGTCTCCCAGCTGACCGTTCAGGTTGTAGCCCCAGGCCCACAGCGTGCCGTCGGTGCGGATCGCCACCGCGAAGCGGTCGCCCACCGCCACCTGTTTCCACAGCGTGGAGTTGCCGGACACTTGCACCGGCGCGTTGCGGTCGGTGCTGGTGCCGTCGCCCAGCTGGCCGCGGATGTTCGAGCCCCAGCTGTACAGGCGGCCATCGGCCTTGAGCGCGATGGTCTGGTTGCCGCCGGCCGAGAACTGGGTCCACGGCGCGATCACGGTCAGGTTGATCGAGCCAACCACGGTGCCGGAGGTGGCGGTGACGGTTTCGCTGCCGACCGCCTTGGCCGTGACCACGCCGCTGGTGGCCGCCGACACCACGGTGGTGGCGCCAGACTTGGTGGCCCAGGTGGCGCCACTGATCTGCTTGGTCGAGCCGTCGGAATAAGTGCCGGTGGCGGTCAGCTGGGCGGTGGTGCCGACCACCATCGAGGTCGACGCCGCCGAGGTGATGGCGATGCTGGTCAGCGTGACGGTGCCGGACGAACTGCTGCTACTGCTGCCGCCACCGCCGCCACCACCACAGGCGGCCAGAATGGCAAACAGAGGGACCAGCAATAGCGAGGAGAATTTAAAGTTTTTCATGATCTTCCAGTTCACAGAGTGGTTCTGCGGTGTCCGGCAGTGTAGCCCGCCGTGACAGTCCTAGATGGGACGAGCAGGACTGCATTATCCACGTTATTAAGCGGATACTCCAATTTAACAACATTTCTCCATGGCACAGATAAAAAAAAGGCAGATACCGTGGTATCTGCCTTGTTGTGTTGCATGTGTGATGCTTACTTGGTGCTTATTTGCGGCCGCCGCGCGCCGGTTTGGCGCCCTTGGCCACCGGCGCCGCAGCAGCCGGCTTGCGGACCTTGATGGTGTCCAGGATCGACGGCTTGGCCTTGGTTTCCACCGTCTGGCGTGCGGTCAGCGAACCGGTCAGCGCGTTCGGCCGGCCGCGCGCGCCGGCGCCCGGAATCGCCTTGCCGCCGCGCTTGTCCGCGCCCGGCGCCAGCATCGGCATCGCCCGCTTGCCCTGCGAGGCTTTGAAGTTTTCCTCGCCCACCACGTACGGCGGGATCAGGTGGCGCTCGCCGGTGCCGATCAGATCGCCCCGGCCCATGCCTCGCAGTGCCTCGCGCAGGATCTGCCAGTTCTTCGGATCGTAGTAACGCAGGAAGGCCTTGTGCGCGCGGCGCTGCTTCAGCGTGCGCGGCGTGAACACTTCCTCCGAATCGTCGGTCACCTTGTGCAGCGGATTGCGGCGCGAGTGGTACATGGCGCTGGCCATCGCCATCGGCGTTGGCATGAACGTCTGCACCTGGTCGAGGCGGAAGTTGTTCTTCTTCAGCCACAGCGCCAGATTCAGCATGTCCTCATCGGTGGCGCCCGGGTGGGCGGCGATGAAGTACGGAATCAGGTACTGCTTCTTGCCGGCTTCCAGCGAATACTTCTCGAACAGCGCCTTGAACTCGTCGTAGGCGCCGATGCCCGGCTTCATCATCTTGCTCAGCACATTGCTTTCGGTGTGCTCGGGCGCGATCTTCAGCAGGCCGCCGACGTGGTGGGTCACCAGTTCCTTGACGTACTCGGGCGAACGCACCGCCAGGTCGTAGCGCAGGCCGGACTGGATCAGAATCTTCTTCACGCCCGGGATCGCGCGCGCCTTGCGGTACAGCTTGATCAGCGGGTTGTGGTTGGTGCCGAGGTTAACGCAAATCGACGGATACACGCACGACAGGCGGCGGCAGGTCGATTCGATTTCCTTGTCCTTGCAGTTCAGACGGTACATATTGGCGGTCGGGCCGCCGAGGTCGGAAATGATGCCGGTGAAGCCCTTGGTCTTGTCGCGGATGTGCTCGATCTCGCGCAGAATCGACGGTTCCGAGCGGCTCTGAATGATGCGGCCCTCGTGCTCGGTGATCGAGCAGAAGGTGCAACCGCCGAAGCAGCCGCGCATGATGTTGACCGAGAAGCGGATCATTTCCCACGCCGGAATATTGGCATCGCCATAGCTCGGGTGCGGGGCGCGCGCGTAGGCCATGTCGTAGACGTTGTCCATCTCATCCATCTGCAGCGGCAGTGGCGGCGGATTCATCCACACATCGCGGTCGCCGTGCGCCTGCACCATCGCGCGCGCGTTGCCCGGGTTGGATTCCAGGTGGAACACGCGCGAGGCGTGCGCGTACATCACCGGATCTTCCACCACGGTTTCGTAGGACGGCAGCCGCACCACGGTCTTGTGGTGCTTTTCCAGTTCCATCGCGCGGCGCTCTTCGCGGCTCATGATGCGGATCGGCTTGACCACCTCCGTCGGCGCCGGCGGCGCTGGCGGCTCGGCGTTGATGGCGGCCTTGGTCGGCTCCACCATGGCCGGATTCACTTCCTCGGCCGGTTTGTTATCGGTCGCGCAGGTCGGCGAATTCGGCGTCACCATCAGGTAAGGATCGACGTGCTTGTCGATCTTGCCCGGCATATCGACGCGGGTGCTGTTGTGCACGCCCCATTCCTCGCCCGGCATCCAGCCGGCCGGCACCAGGAAGGAGGTGCCGCGCAGGTCGCGGATGGTCTTGATGTTCTCGCCATCGGCCATGCGCTTGGTGAGGTCGACCAGCGCGCGCTCGGCGTTACCGAAGATCAGCATGTCGGCCTTGGACTCGAACAGCACCGAGCGGCGCACCTTGTCCGACCAGTAATCGTAGTGGGCAATGCGGCGCAGCGACGCTTCGATCGAACCGATCACCACCGGCGTGCCGGGGAAGGCTTCGCGGCAGCGCTGGGCGTAGACCGATACCGCGCGATCCGGGCGCTTGTTGGGTTCACCGTTGGGGGTGTAAGCATCGTCCGAGCGCGGCTTGCGGTCGGCGGTGTAGCGGTTCACCATCGAATCCATATTGCCGGCGGTGACGCCGTAATACAGACGTGGCTTGCCGAGCGCACGGAAGGCGTCGGCCGACTGCCAGTCCGGCTGGGCGATGATGCCGACGCGGTAGCCTTGCGCCTCCAGCAGACGGCCGACCAGCGCCATGCCGAAGCTCGGATGGTCGATATAGGCGTCGCCGGTCACCAGGATGACGTCGCACTCGCTCCAGCCGAGCGCATCCATCTCTGCGCGGGACATCGGCAAGAAGGGCGCAGTAGGAGCGCGGGCAGACCGCTTCGGGACGGCCGCAAATAAATTGGTAGGGGGATTCATGGGGCGGTATTGTACCGGAAATGCTGGCGCTCCGCTCATCGTGTGCGGAAAATTCTTTTACTTTTCAATCACTTGTGAGAAATGATGTCAGTCTCACATTGAAATGGGCCAGGACTTTGCTATAACGTAGGAGCGGCGGCACATTGCGCTGCAAATGCCGGTGTTTGAGTAACGCTGGCCGCCCGGGGACCTGGCTTCCCCGGGTTTCTTATTTTCAGACCCCGATATTCGACAATATCGTACCCAGTTCGCGCAGCGCCGGCTCCAGTTGCGGATGCTTGACGGCGAACTTGGCCGACAATTCCTGGGTACGCTCGGCCAGGCCGTAGGTGCTGGTGTCGCCCGGCTCCGGCGCCGCGCCACGTTCCAGCAGCGTGGTGATATCGCCGTTCAACTGTTGCAGCAGCTCCAGCAACTCCTCATCCACCGGCCCGGCCTGAGCCAGACGTTCGTGCAGCGTTTTGAGTGATGCTTTCAGGTTACTGTCCATGATCGTCCTCAATGTTTGCGGGTGCAGACTTATCTTACTCGCAAAGCGCTTGAAACGCGATTCAGCCATCTGCGCCAGATCAACACCAGCGTGAACTCGCCCACGTAAGGAACCGGCATAACGATGACTAAACGCAAATGCGGGGCCAGCTGGCCCCGCTTGCTTGATTACTTCTCGGTCAAACCACGGCGTTCCAGCAGCGGTTCGATCTTGGCGTCGCGGCCACGGAAGTTGCGGTACATTTGCATCGCGTCCATGGTGCCGCCTTTGGACAGCAGCATCTTGCGGAAGTAGTCGCCGTTCTTGCGCAGCATGCCGCCGTTTTCGGTGAACCATTCCACGGTGTCGGCATCCAGCTTCTCCGACCACAGGTAGCCGTAGTAGCCGGCCGAGTAGCCGCCCGCGAACACGTGCGAGAAGTAGGTGGTGCGGTAGCGCGGTGGCACCGGCGCATAGTCAACACCGGCCGCCTTCAGCGACGCCGCTTCAAAGCTCAGCACATCCGATGGCATCTGCGATACGCCCAACTGGTGCCATTTCTGGTCCAGGATCGACGCCGCCAGATACTCGGTGGTACGGAAGCCTTCGTTGAATTTCTTCGACGCGATCACCTTGTCCAGCAGTTCCTTCGGCATCGGCGCGCCGGTCTGATAGTGCTTGGCGTAGTTCGACAACACCTCAGGCCACACCGACCACATTTCGTTGACCTGCGACGGGAATTCGACGAAATCGCGCGGCACGCGGGTGCCGGAGAAGCGTGGGTACTTCACGTTGGAGAACATGCCGTGCAGCGCGTGACCGAATTCGTGGAACATGGTGCGCAGTTCGTCGTAGGTCAGCAGCGTCGGCTCGCCATCGTTCGGCTTCGGAATGTTGAGGTGATTCGCCACCACCGGATGGGTGCCCATCAGCGACGATTGCGACACATAGGCATTCATCCACGCGCCGCCACGCTTGTTGGAGCGGGCGTAGAAGTCGGCGATGAAGATGGCCAGTTGCTTGCCGTTTTCATCGAACACGTCGAACACGCGCACGTCCGGGTTGTACACCGGCAGATCCTTGCGCTCCTTGAACGACAGGCCGTACACCTTGTTCGCCGCGTAGAACACGCCGTTGGTCAGCACGTTATTCAGCTCGAAGTAAGGACGCAGCTGGTTCTGGTCGAAGTTGAAGCGCTCGGCGCGCACCTTGTCGCTGTAGAACGACCAGTCCTGCGCGGCCAGCTGGAAGCCGCCGTTTTCCTTGTCGATCACGGCCTGGATTTCAGCGCCTTCCTTCTTCGCGTTGGCGACGGCAGGACGGGCGAATTCGGACAGCATCTTGTTGACGGCTTCCGGATCATGCGCGGTCTGGTCTTCCAGCGAATAGGCGGCGAAATTAGGATAGCCCAGCAGCGCGGCCTTCTCGGCGCGCAGCTTGGCCAGCTGCAGCACCACTTGCGTGTTATCGAACTTGCCGCCATGGCTGCCGCGCGCCAGCGACAGCGCCATCAGCTTCTCGCGCACCGCGCGGTTGGTCAGATCGGACAGGCTGGCCTGGCCGGTGGTGTTCACCACCGGGATCAGGAATTTGCCATCCATGCCCTTGGCCTTAGCGGCGGCTGCCGCAACGGCGATCGCCTTGTCCGACAGGCCGGCCAGTTCTTCACGCGTGTCCACCACCAGCGCCGAAGCGTTGGCTTCTTCCAGCACGTTCTGCGCGAAGGTGGTTTGCAGCTTGGCCAGTTCGGCGTTCATGGCTTTCAGCTTTTGCTTGTCGGCGTCCGACAGCTGCGCGCCAGCGCGCACGAAGTCGGTGTGATAGCGCTCCAGCAGGTATTTGGACTCCGTATCCAGATGCAGCTTGTCACGCTTGTCGTACAGCGCCTTGATGCGCGCATACAGCTTGCTGTTCAGGCGAATCGCATCGTTGTGCGCCGCCTGTTTCGGCGACAGCTCGCGCTCCAGCGCCTTGAAGGTGTCGTTGGTGTTGGCGCCCGACAGATTGCCGAACACGCTGGACACGCGCGACAGCAGCTGGCCCGACTTCTCCATCGCGACGATGGTGTTGTCGAAGGTCGGCGCGGCCTTATTGTTGGCGATGGCCTCGATCTCGACGGCCTGCTGGCGCATGCCTTCATCGAACGCCGGCGCATAGTCTTCGTTCTTGATCTTGTCGAAGGCCGGATAGTTGAACGGCAGGGTGCTCGGCTTGGCGAACGGATTCGAGGCCGGCAGCAGCGATGCCGGTTCCGCATGGGCGATGCTGAAAACAGCCGCCACGCTGGCGGCGATGATGACGTTGGTGCGATTCATTCAATATCCCTTTTCGATTATTTACCAGTCAGACCACGACGCTCCAGCAGCGGCTCGATCACCGGATCGCGGCCACGGAAGTTGCGGAACAAATTCATTGCATCGTCGGTGCCGCCGCGCGACAGCAGCTTGGCGCGGAACCAGTCGCCGTTCTTGCGCAGCAGACCGCCGTTTTCCTTGAACCATTCGACAGTGTCGGCATCCAGCTTCTCCGACCACAGATAGGCGTAGTAGCCGGCCGAATAACCGCCCGAGAAGCTGTGCGAGAAGTAGGTGGTGCGGTAGCGCGGCGGCACCGGCGCGAAGTCCACGCCCATGTCTTTCAGCGACTGCGCCTCAAACGCCAGCACGTCGGTTGGAATCTGCGCCGGGGTCAGTTGGTGCCAGCGCTGATCCAGCAGCGATGCCGACAGATACTCGGTGGTCAGGAAGCCCTGGTTGAATTTTTTCGATGCGATCACCTTGTCCAGCAATTCCTTCGGCATCGGCGCGCCGGTCTTGTAATGCTTGGCGTAGTTGGCCAGCACTTCCGGCCACACCGCCCACATCTCGTTGACCTGCGATGGATACTCGACGAAGTCGCGCGGCACGCTGGTGCCGGAGAAGCGCGGATACTTCACGTTGGAGAACATGCCATGCAGCGCGTGACCGAATTCGTGGAAGGCGGTCTTCACTTCATCGTAGGTCAGCAGCGTCGGCTCGCCGGCCGGCGGCTTCGGAATGTTGAGGTGATTCGCCACCACCGAGTGGGTGCCCAGCAGCGACGATTGCGAGATGTACTCGTTCATCCACGCGCCGCCTTGCTTGTTCGGGCGGGCATACATGTCGGCGATGAAGATCGCCAGCTGCGAGCCGTCGGCGTCGAACACATCGAACACGCGCACGTCCGGGTTGTACACCGGCAGATCCTTGCGCTCCTTGAAGGTCAGGCCGTATTCCTTGTTAGCGGCGAAGAACACGCCGTTGATCAGCACATTGTCCAGCTCAAAGTATGGCTTCAACTGGTTCTCGTCGAAGGCGAAGCGCTGCGCGCGCACCTTGTCGGTGTAATAGGCCCAGTCCGACGCGTCGATCTTGAAGCCGCCTTTTTCAGCATCGACCACCGCTTGCAGGTCGGCCGCTTCCTTCTTGGCGTTGTTGACGGCCGGCTTGGCCAGTTCGCCCAGCAGCTTGTTGACCGACGCGGTGTCGTGCGCGGTCTGGTCTTCCAGCGAGTAGGCGGCGAAGTTGGCGTAGCCCAGCAGCGTGGCTTTCTCGGCGCGCGCCTTGGCGATCTTCAGCACCACCTCGCGGTTGTCGAATTCACCGCCATGGCTGCCGCGCGCCAGCGACAGCGCCATCAGCTTTTCGCGGGTGGTGCGGTTGGTCAGTTCGGCCAGCGGCGGCTGGCCCGAGGTGTTGACCACGGCGACGAAGAATTTGCCGTCCAGGCCCTTGGCCTTGGCTGCGGTGGCAGCGGCGTCGATGGCGGCGGCGCTCATGCCGGCCAGTTCTTCACGCGTATCCACCACCAGGCCGGAGGCGTTGGTTTCCTTCAGCACGTTCTGGGTAAACAGGGTTTGCAGCTTGGCGATGTTGGCGTTGATGGCTTTCAGCTTGTCCTTGTCGGCCGCCGACAGATTGGCGCCGGCGCGCACGAAGTCGGTGTGGTAGCGCTCCAGCAGGTGCTTGGATTCGGCGTCGAGTTTCAACGCATCGCGCTTTTCGTACAGCGCTTTGACGCGCGCCCACAGCTTTGGATTCAGGTAGATGGCATCGGCGTGCGCGGCCAGCTTGGGCGACATTTCGCTGTCGATGGCGTCCAGCTTGTCGTTGGTGTTGGCGCCTTGCAGATTGCCGAAGATGGTTTGCACGCGGGTCAGCAGCTCACCGGATTTTTCCATCGCCACGATGGTGTTGTCGAAGCTCGGCGCCGCTTTGTTGTTGGCGATCGCGCTGACTTCCTTCAGCTGGATGCGCATGCCTGCGTTGAAGGCCGGGATGAAATGCTCGTCCTTGATCTTGTCGAACGCCGGATAGTGGAACGGCAGCGTGCTGGCGGTGGCCAGCGGATTGCCGGCCAGCGACGCAGCCGGAGCTGCGGCCAGCACGGTTTGCGAGAACGCCAGGCCAAGCGCGGCCGCGACAAGAAGCATTTGTGGACGGGACATAGTCATCTTTCAAAAGAAGAGCGGGGAAAAATGCTGACAAGACAAAATTGCAGCAGATAAGCGGCAAATCATAGCAGCGGGTCCGGGGAGCGTCACTGGCAAAAAATGCTGCACTGCATTTGCTTGGAAAATACCGATGTTTTCCGAACAAAGATCTGTCCTATTGGAAATTTCCATCAAAAATGACGTAAATGCGCAACATGTGACGTACAAAAACAACCAATAAAAAGCAGTGATTTCATGGCGTTTCCAAAGCTTGAAAACGCTGGCGAAAAGCGCGCTGACGCACCCTCGATCAAATTTCCTACTTGCAATCTGAATCCAAGTTCACACTAGGAAGATTGTTAAAAAGTCACCAATTATCACCTGCAATAATTTCCAAATACCATTTCTTATAATATAAAACATTATCCTATTAGAAAATTTCCCAATACCATAAATATTCTCGCCTTCGGCGCACGATAGCGGTGAGCGAACGCACGGTTGACACCCCCAAAATCGAAATTATATTATTTGCATGCTTTATTAATATCTTTTCGTTTATTCACCACCACATAAGGGGGATTATCCATGCGTAAATTAAAACGCGGCCAAGGGATGATGGAATACGTCATCATCGTGGCCATGATTGCCGTCGCCGCCATCGGCGTGTACTCGGTCTTTGGCCAAACCATCCGTAACCAGACCTCGGGCCTGGCCAATGAGGTAGCAGGTAAGCAATCCGCCGCACAGATCAGCGCGGCTGGCGACACCGCCACCACCGCCGCCAGCCGTGCCAACACCCAGAAGGGTATGTCCGAATATAACAAGGACAACGACGCTAAATAAATGCGCCCTATCTCTTATTGCCGGGAATATATTTTTCCCGGCTTTAATTAATTAATCCGTTTATTAATTCTGACTGGTGTGAATAATCCACCGTCATTCTCTGCGTCTAAAACACGTCATGCGAGCGACCTTATCCAGACAGCGCGGCCAGGCCATGGTATTCACGCTGGCATTCGGTGTGGCCACCGGCCTGGTGGCATTGCTGCTATTCAATAGCGGCATGCTGGCCAACACCAAGACCCGCTTGCAAAACGCGGCAGACGCCGGCGCCTACAGCGCCGGCGTGCTGCAGGCGCGCGATCACAATTTCTCGGCCTACACCAACCGCGCCATGATCGCGAATCAGGTTGCTGTCGTTCAACTCGCCAGCCTCAAGTCCTACCTCGAAGACGCCGCCGATACCCATGACCGCATGGGCGGAGCGCTGCTGACGGTGGAGGCCCTGCTCCCGGTCGACAAGCCGCTATGGGACACCGGCAAATCGCTGCCGATCGAATCGGTGAATGCGGCCTTTTCCGCCGTTGCCGGCCCCGCTGTCAAGGGGCTGGATCTGCTGATCAAAGGCTATGAAACGGCGCAGGAGGCACATCACGTCGCCACCGCGCTCAACATGGCGCAGGTGGCCGATGAAACCATCAAGCGCAATGATCCGGACGCGCAGCTGACCAAAGCGGCGTTCTTCGTCGGCCGTACCACGGTGCAAGTCAAAGCCTGGAACGACTCGACCCAGCGCCTGCGCGCCAATGGCACGTCGGCCGAGTCCGACCGCTTTGGCGACGCCGTGGTCAGCGATAAGTCGACCGACCTGTTCACCCGCTTCCGCGGCTCGGTGCCCACGCCGCAATGGCGCAATACCGAAGTCACCCTATGCCGGCTGCTGCCCAACTATGTGAGCTCCAACACTTGGTTTATGTTCACCCACGCCGGCAGCAGCCTGCTCAGCACCAACAAGAAACGCTGGCTGTCGATGGACGCCACCGTCGGCGCAGGCTCGCAGAGCTGTACCTTCTGGTATCCATGCTGGACCGGCATCTGCTATACCACCGAGACTTCACCGCTGTTCGACAATAACTTTATCGGCGGCTCGGGTGGCGCGGTGGCCGGCGAAGATGGCGGCTACAACACCTCCACCGGCTACAAGAATAATCCGACCATCAGCAAACTTTACGGCGGCGCCATCGCGCTGCCGTCTGGCTGGATACGCTATATCGAGGGGCCTGGCACGACGCTGGACAGCGCCGGCGGCCTGCAAGACTACTACCGCGATGTGTCCAACGCCAGCGGCAACAAACCCAAGGACCAGACCCCGGAACTGAACGGCGCCGCCTGGTCGGTCACGCTGGAAGCCGAGCACACCGGCGACAAGATCCGCACCGCCGCCAAGATCCTGCCGGACGCCACCCGCATCCATCTGACCGACGGCATGCAGGGCGACACCCTGCGCGCGCTGGCCGGCGCCCAATCGTATTTCTACCGCGCCAAGGACGACGGCAGCATGTTCACCCGCAGCGGCTGGCATCGCAGCGATGGCAAGACCGAGATGATGAACCTGTTCAGCCCGTACTGGCAGGCGCGCCTCAGCGACCGCAGCAACGCCGACCGCGCGGCATCATGGGCGGCGCAATGAAGGCGCGGCTCATACAACGCGGGCACCCGCCGCGCGGCCAAGCCATGGTCGAATTCCTGGTCGGCGCGATGTTCGTGCTGATCCCTCTGTTCCTGGCCATCGTCGCGCTGGGCAAGCTGAGCGACGTGCAAAGCACCGCCACCATGGCGGCGCGCTACGCGGCATGGGAACGCACCGTGTGGTATCCAGGCGGCGGCGACTTCGACAGCATCAACGCACCCAATCAGAAATCTGCCGACGCCATCGGCAAGGAGATCGCGGTACGGCTGCTGAACGACCGCAGCGGCCTGCAAATCAAGGACACCGACAAAAACGCCACCACGCTGGAAAACGGCACCGACCCACTGTGGCGCGACAACGAAGGCAAGGCATATCTCGACAACTACAACCAGTTGGCCAGCAATCTCGGCAACGAAGCGCCGGCCACCGATGTTGCCGGCGCCGTCATCAACACGCTGAAAAACGTCAGCGTCAAAGGCCTGGTCGGCTTTGTGCCACCGCTGCCGACCGACACGCTGGCGGTGGCGCAATACACGCTCAACGACGTCGGCAAGAACAGCGACGCCTACCGCCGCCTGTGGCCAGGCGATAACGGCTGGCAAGGCATGAGCTTCAACGCCACCGGCGCCATCCTGTCCAACACCTGGGGCGCCAACGCGCGCGGCGGCACCAACGACATGGTCAAGCGCATGGTGCCGACCGCGCAGGGACTGGGCGCGGTGGTGCAAACCGCCCGCGCCGGGCTGGCGCCGTGGGACCCGACCCAGCCTTCGCGCATCGAGGTCGGCAAGATCGCGGTCGATGTGCTGCCGGATGACCGTCTCAAATAGACTCAGAAAAGGAAATCAAGTGCGTCATTTTTACCTTATCTTCACGCTGGGCCTGGGCGCCAGCGCCGGCGCCGCCGAATCGGTGTCGCAGGCCGACCTGCTGCGCATCCTGCCGCCGCCCGGCCTGTATCGCATCGACAAGGATGGCAGCACCACCCATATCGCCTCCGGCATGGGCGCGCACGAGGAGCATCGCAACGACATCCGCACTGTCACCAGCAACGCGGGCGACGGCACCAGTGTGCGCCAGCAATACGCCGACCGGCAGGAAACCGCCTGCGTGCCGGTGCGCAATCTGAACGCGCCGGTGATGCCGCCGGCGTTCGGCTCAGCCACCTGCAAGACGCTGTCGACCAGCGTCAACGGCAACCAGCTGATCCATACCGCGCAATGCCAGACCGGCCGCATGACGCTGACCATCACGCGGCTGGACGATCAGCAATGGGAATACCGCCATGAAGGGGAATGGGGCGCTGGTGGCAGCGCCAAAAACAATCTGACGTCGCTGCGGCCGATGCTGGAACAGATGGCGCGCAGCGCGCCCAACGAAGCCGACCGCAAGAAGGCCCGCGAAGCGTTGGCCAAGCTACCGCAACAACAGGCCGAGGCGGACCAGAAAATCGCCGCCGCCGTCGCCGCCGCACGCCAGGCGGAACGCAATGCCAAGACGCCGGAAGAGGCGGCCGCCATGCGCAAGACCGCGCAGATGATGGAAAACCAGGCCAGCCTGCCGCCGCAGTTCAAGGACGTCGGCGTTTCGCGCTGGACCCGCATCGGCAACAGCTGCGGCAGCGCCGCCAGCAAACCACGCTGAATGGAGACCGCCATGCCCATCGCCACCTTGCTACGCCCGTTACGCCTGCTGGCCGCCCTGTGCTGCGGCTGCGCCATGCAAGCGGCGCTGGCCGCGTCGGCCTGTCCCACCAGCGTCCCGGCCGGTCTGGCCGCCACGCCGGTCAGCAACGGCGTGGTCACCAGCGGACTGGCGATGGACATCAGCCAGGTCAGCGGCAAGGAAGACGTTGAAACCATCCTCGGCCGCACCGAACAGGCATGGAAAGCCGCCGGCCTGGAGCCGCGCCGCAGCAGCACGGTCGGCTGGCAAGTGCTGGCGGTGCAGGGCAACAACTGTCTGCTGACGCTGCAGCTGACCAAGCGCGATGGCAGCTTCGGCTATCTGGCGCGCAGCAAGCCGGCGCCATCGGCACCGACCGCCGCGTCGATGGGCGTGGCGCTGCCGCCCGGCACCAAGGTCGATTCCAGCGTGGCCAGCAACGATGATGGCCGCCAGGGCGTGGTGGTGGCGGCGCACTCCAGCCTGTCGCTGGCGCAGCTGTCGCAGTACTTCATGGAACAGCTGGCCCAGGCCAACTGGAGCGCCACCCGCTCGCATCAGGTCACCGACCGCAGAAACGGCATCAGCACGCTGTTCGTCACCGCCCAGCGCGACCGCCAGCAAGTCGAAATCGTCGCCTGGCCGGAGCGCGGCACGCAGATCGTCATGACTGTGGCGGAGGCGTTATGAAACGCAGTCGCCTCCCTCGCGGCCAGGCCATGACCGAGTACACCGTGGTGCTGCTGTTCGTGGTGGTCGGCCTGATCCTGAGCAGCATGGACCCGTCGCCGGTACAGGCGCTGGTCGACGCGCTGAAAAGCGCCTGGACCGCTTTTTCCTACGTGATTTCTTACAGTGTCTGAGCCATGGCTAACCCTTCAAAAATCCTGTCCCGCATCACCAACCCGCTGACCTTGCTGCTGATCGCCACCGCGCTGGCAGCCGGTGTGGCCGCGCTGGCCTACATCTACCTGCAAAAGCGCGAAGCCAGCATCAAGGATGAACTGGCCGCGCGCTCGCAGCGCAAGGAAACCCCGATGGTGCGGGTGGTGGTGCCCAAGACCGACGCCAAGGTCAACACCATCTTCAACACCAACAACTTCGTCGCTCGCCCGGTGGAAGCCGACCTGGTGTATCCAGACAGCATCCTGGCCGACGACTTTCCCTCGATGGAAGGCATGAAGCTGGCGCGGCCGGTACTGCGCGGCCGCCCGGTACGGCTGACCGACCTGCAACAGCCGGACGTGGCCGACGTCGCCACCGTGGTGCCGCCCGGCAGCCGCGCCATGACCATCGACATAGACAACCTGAACTCGATCGCGCAAACGCTGCGGCCAAATCACCACGTCGACATCTTCCTGATTTCGCGCGCGCCCAAACCGCAGCGCCTGAACGGCGCGCCCACCGACGACAAGGCGCTGGAACAAGCCACGCTGTTCATGCAGGACATGGTGGTGCTGGCCACCGGCAAGGAATTCCAGGACGTGGCGCACACGCCGGAAGACCAGGCAAACAAGATGGTGCGGCCGGGTGAGGTGGAGGGCGCCAGCGAAAAGAACTTCGATTCGATCACGCTGCTGGTCAAACCGGCCGAGGCGGCCAAGCTGATGGTGGGCCAGCGCATGGGCAGCTTCCGCGTGGTCCTGCGCGGCAAACAGGACCACACGCCACTGGCGCTGCGGCCGTTGCGCGCCGGCGACCTGATGCCGGCCGCCGAGCGCGGCCGCGACGGCAGCATTGAATTCATCGTCGGCGGCAGTCGCGGCAACATGGTGACGCAACTGACGGTGCCGCCATCGCAGCAGGCGCTGATGGCGGCGGCGCAACAAGCACTGTCGCCGCTGCCGGCCATGCCCGGCGCACCGGCGCCGTCCGCCGCGCCAACCGATCCGGCCGCAGCAAGCCCGGCCAACCTGCCCATCCCGGCGCTGCGTGCCAGCGCCAAGGGCTCCCCTTAACCTGACCGCACGGAGTACACGTTGCTTGCTCATCGCACTATTTTGCTGATCCTGCTGGCCGCCCTGCACGCCGCCGCCCACGCCGACGGCATTCCGGAAGACACCCGCCAGCGCGCGCTGGCCTCGGTGGCCGGCACCGCCGCGCGGCCGGCGCTGGTGCCAGCCGCGCTCAAATCCAAACCCGGCCTGCAATACCTGCCGACCCAGCCACTGACCATCACCGTCGGTGAAATCCAGATGCTGCCGATCGAAGGCAAGATCGTGCGTCTGGCACTGGGTGCCGGCAACCTGCTCAGCACCACCACGGTCGACCAGAACCTGCTGCTGATCGCGGAGCAGGTCGGCGCCACCAGCTTGCTGGTGTGGACGCCGACCACCGTGTATTCCTACCGCGTGCAGGTGGTGCCGAAAGGCATGGAAGAACTGAAAGCCAAGGTGGCCAAGCTGACCCAGGGCATGGACGGCGTCACCGTCGAGCAACTGGGGCCGGAGCTGGTGTTGGGCGGCGTCGCCCACAAGGATGCGCTGAAGCGGCTGGCGGCGGCGCTGCAGGGCACGCCCAACCTGATCCTCAACGTGCGCGAAGACCCCGGCAGCGCCTACACCCAGTCGGTGCTGTTCCGCCTGCATTTTGTCGAGGTCAAACGCTCGCTGCTGGAGCAGATCGGCATCAACTGGGACAAGACCGCCAACGGCCCCACCTTCGGCTATACCGGCGTCGCCAGCGCCAAGGGCATATATGACGGCACACGCCAGATCCAGAGCGGCGACAACCTGCTTGATGCCACCAACCCGATCTTCGTGCAGCGCGGCACCACCCGCAGCGGCCTGTTCTTCGGCCTGGCCACCACCATCACCTCGCGCCTCAACCTCGGCATTTCCGATGGCGACGTGCGGCTGCTGTCCTCGCCCGAGCTGACCGCCAAGAGCGGCGGCAAGGCGCGGCTGCAAGTGGGCGGCGAGGTGCCGATTCCGCTCGCCAACGGCTTCGGCACCACCACCGTGGAGTTCAAGCCGTATGGCGTGATTCTGTCGATCGAACCGGTAATCGACGCCAACAACGTGGTGACCGCCAAGATCTCCACCGAAATGTCGCAGATCGACCCGGCCGTCACCGTGTCCGGCATCCCCGGCTTCCTGACCCGTAGCACCGCCACCGAAATCAGCCTCAAGCAGGGCGAGATGATCGCGCTGTCCGGCTTGGTCAACAGCGAGATGTCGACCGCGATCGACCGCGTGCCGGCGCTGAGCCGGATTCCGATTCTCGGCCGCTTGTTCCGCTCCGATGATTTCCGCAACAACCGCACCGAGCTGATCGTGCTGCTGGAACCGGAAATCATCAAACCCGGCGACGGTCTGGCCGAGCAGCTGCGCCAGCGCGGCGTGGAAAACAAGCGCATCTTCGAAGACAAGGTCGAGGAACGGCAACGTAACACGCTGCCGTTCCCGACCCCGGACCAGCCAGCGCCGCCGGTCCATGAACGGGAGCAGCCATGATACGAATCCAGGTATTCCGCCGACACCAGCTGTTTGGCGAAGCCACCAGCACCGAGCCGCACTGCTACGTCGGCAAGGACGAGGGCAGTCTGGTGCAGCTGACCGGCTGGCGCATCGGCCGCCGCCAGCTGGAATTCTCGTTCCGCGAAGAGGGGCTGTTCATCAAGGACGGCGGCGGCATGGCGCCGGTGCGCGTCAATGGCAAGGACGTCAACGAATACGGCCCGCTGGCCAGCAACGACAGCATCGAGCTAGGCGACTACTGGGTGCGCGCCCATCCGACTCAGGAAGCCTGGGACCTGCTGGAGCGCGAACGTAAATCGGCCGCCGGCGCGGCCACGGCAGCGATGCCGGTGGCGGCCCAAGCGGCCGCCGAGGCGCCGCGCGGCAGCAACAATCCGCTTGAAGGCGAGGAGGGCATGGCGATCCGCGCCGCGCTGCACCGCAAGCTGATCGCCGCCATGGACCTGCGCCGCGTCAACGTCTCGCGCATGGCCGACGCCGAACTGCGCTCGTCGGTGCACAAGCTGATCGACGAGCTGATCGACACCGACGGCAGCTTCGCCGCCATGCGGCCCATGCGCGAGCAGCTGCGCGACGTGGTGCTGAACGAGGTGGTCGGCCTCGGCCCGCTGGAATCGCTGCTGGCGGACGAGCAGGTCAGCGAAATCATGGTCAACCGCCACAACGACATCTTCATCGAACGCCAGGGCATGCTGGCGCGCTCGGACATTTCGTTTTCCAATGACGCGGCGGTGCTGGCGGCGATCGAGCGCATCGTCTCGCCGCTGGGTCGCCGCATCGATGAAAGCTCGCCGATGGTCGACGCCCGCCTCAAGGATGGTTCGCGCGTCAACGCCATCATCCCGCCGCTGGCGATCAAGGGGCCGAGCATCACCATCCGTAAATTCTCGCGCAAAAAGCTGACCGAGGTCGACTTGATGGGCTTTGGTGCCATCAACAAGGAGATGGTGGAATTCCTGCGGGTGGCGGTGCGGTTGCGCGCCAACATCGTGGTGTCCGGCGGCACCGGCTCGGGCAAGACCACCTTGCTCAACGTGCTGTCCAACTTCATCCCCGACAACGAGCGCATCGTCACCGTCGAGGATGCGGCCGAGCTGCAGCTGAACCAGCCCAACCTGGTGTCGTTGGAAGCGCGGCCGCCGAATATCGAGGGCCGTGGCGCCGTCACCATCCGCGACCTGGTCAAGAACTGCTTGCGGATGCGGCCAGACCGCATCATCGTCGGCGAGTGCCGTGGCGGCGAGGCGCTGGACATGCTACAAGCCATGAATACCGGCCACGATGGTTCGCTGACCACCGCCCACGCCAACAGCCCGCGCGACTGCCTGTCGCGGCTGGAGGTGATGACGCTGATGAGCGGACTGGAAATTCCAATGCAGGCGATTCGCGAACAAGTGGCTTCGGCGGTCAACCTGATCGTGCAGCAGACCCGCTTTTCCTGCGGCACCCGCAAAGTCACCTACATCAGCGAGCTGACCGGCATCGAAGGCAGCCTGATCCAGCTGCAGGACATTTTCCGCTTCGAGCAGGACGGCTTCGACAACAACGGCAAGGTGCGTGGCCACTTCCTGCCGACCGGCCATATTCCGGACTTCTACCAGCAACTGATTCAGCGCGGCATGCCGGTCGATGTGTCGATCTTCTCGCGCACGGCGCAAATCAAACGGGTGCAGTGATGAATAATCCGCTGATTCTGGTTGGGGCGGTGTTCGCCGCCGTGCTGTTGGTGCTGTGGCTGGTGCTGTACGTCGGCAGCCGCTGGTTCTCGCGTCGCCAGCAGCAAACCGCCGCCGCCGCCATGAGCGACCTCGAAGGCATGTTCATCTTCACCGACGCCAACCGCCTGCTGGCGATCAATGTCGCGGTGCTGATCGCGCTGCCGGTGCTGGCCTGGCTCGCCACCGGCAATCTGGTGCTGGTGGCGCTGTGCGTGGTGGCGGCCTTCGTGGCGCCGCGCTACGTGGTGCGCCACATCGCCCAGCGCCGCCTGCGCCAGTTCGAGCAACAGCTGCCGGACGCACTGATGATGATGGGCGGTTCGCTGCGCGCCGGCGCCAGCCTGACCATGGCGCTGGACGCGGTCGCCACCGAGGCCAAACCGCCGATCTCGCAGGAATTTGAACTGCTGCAGCGCGAGCTGCGCCTCGGCGTCGATTTCCAGGTGGCGCTGGAAGCGCTGGAACAGCGCGTGCCGCTGCAGGACTTATGCCTGGTGACAGCCGGCATGGCGCTGTCGCGCGAAGTCGGCGCCAACCTGGCCGAAACGTTGGAATCGCTAGCCAAAACCATCCGCGCCAAGCTGCAAATGGAAGGCAAGATCCGCAGCCTGACCGCGCAGGGCAAGATGCAGGGCCTGGTGATGAGCGCGCTGCCGCTGCTGCTGATCGTCGTTCTCAACATGATGGAACCGGAGGCGATGGCGCCGCTGTTCCATGCCTGGTACGGCTGGGCCACCATGGGCGTGATCGTCTGTACGGTGGGGGTCGGCTACCACTTCATCCGCAAAATCACTTCAATCGACGTGTGACGCCATGGAACTGATCCTGATCGCCCTGTTGGTTGGCCTGGCCTTCGTGCTGTTTGCCGCCGCCGTGGTCTACGGCGCGGTGCGCCTGAAAAACGAGGTACCGGACGAGGACCGCGAATACCTCGACCCGCTGCCGCGCGTGCTGCGGCTGATCTGGCCGCTGATCCGGCTGCTCGACTACCACCTGTGCCGCTACATCCCGCGCGCGCTGCTGTCCGGTCCGGCCGAGGCGCTACGCCTGTCCGGCCTGCTGTATCTGATGAGCGCGACCCAGTTCATCGCGCTGTGCGTGGTCAGCCTGCTCGGCTTCGCGCTGATGACGGCGGTGGTGCTGTCGGCCGCCAAGCTGTTCAGCTGGAGCGTGCTGTTCGGCGTGGCGGCGCTGGGCTATCTGTATCCGCGCATGTGGCTGAAAGAAGCGCTGAAGAAGCGACAGAAGCTGATCGTCAAAGCGCTGCCAACCTATCTGGACTTCCTCACCATGTCGGTCGAGGCCGGGCTGAACATGGCGGGCGCGATCACCCAGGCCGTGGCCAAGGGGCCGGCCGGACCGCTGAAGAATGAATTCGCCTTTGTGCTGCGCGACCTGCGCGCCGGCCTGACCCGCGCCGAGGCGCTGCGTCGCATGGAGGAACGGCTGCGCATCCCGCAAGTGTCCAGCTTTGTCAGCGCGGTGATCCAGGCCGAGCGCATGGGCGCCAGCCTGGGCCCGACCTTCCGCGCCCAGGCCGAACAGCGCCGCGTCGAACGCTTCCAGACCGCCGAAAAGCTGGCGATGGAAGCGCCGGTCAAGCTGATCTTCCCGTTGGTGGCCTTCATCTTCCCGGTCACCTTTCTGGTACTGATGTTCCCGATTGCGATGAAGTTCATGCAGTCGGGCGTCAAATTCTAGGCCGCCGCCATGCACGCACTCCGTTTCGATACCCACGCCATCGACGTCATGGTGGCCGCCAGCGCGCCGGCGCGCATGCGCGGCCTGCTGGCGCGGCCGCCACTACAAGCCGGGCAGGGCATGCTGATCCGCCCCTGCAACCTGATCCACACCATCGGCATGGCGTACGCCATCGACGTGGTGTTCCTGCGTCGCGACGGCCTGGTGCTGAAAGTGGCGTCCGCCGTGCCGCCGCTGCGCTTCAGAGGCCACTGGCGCGCCCACTGCGTGCTGGAACTGGCGGCCGGCGAAGCGGCACGCTGCGCCATCGTACCCGGCATCACGCTGCCGATCGGAGCGCTGGCATGAGCCGCGCGCAGCGTCAGCGCGGCCAGTCCGCCACCGAATTCCTGGTGATTTTCCCGGCGCTGGTGATGCTGGTGTTCGGCATCATCCAGATGGCCTTTATGTACCAGGGCCGCGCCACGCTGAACTACGCCGCGTTGCTGGCGGCGCGCGCCGGCGCCATGCACAACGGCGACGTTGGCGAAATGCGCCGGGCGCTGAGCCGAGGACTGGCGCCGCTGTTTGCCAGCGAAGCCTCGGCCACCGGCTTTGCCGACGCGATGGCCAAGGCCACCGCCGAAACCGCCGGCCCGGCTGCGCTGACCAGCATCGAAATCCTCAATCCCACCAGCGCCGCCTTCAAGGACTTCGGCCGCGACCGGCTGGACGCCACCAGCGGCAAGGAGCTGCCGAACGACACGCTGGCCTACCGCACCAGCAGCGCCGGCACCAACTCCAAACAATCGGTGCAGGACGCCAACCTGCTGCATGTGCGCGTGACCTATTGCTTCCGCCTGATCGTGCCGGTGATCGACCGCATCATCCAGACCGCCTTCAACAGCGGCGCGCCGTCCAGCGAGGGCAAAGGTATGAGCGATCCGTTCGGCCTCGGCGTCGCGCCGGCCGGGCTGGTGTGCAACAACCCGGCGCTGGGCGGGCGCCGCATCTACATACAAAGCGAGGCCATCGTGCGCATGCAGTCGTCCTTCTTTGAAGCCAACCTGGCCGGCGCCAACGCGCCCGGCACGCCGGGACCATCGACGCCGGGTGACGATGACAGTCCGGGCGGTCCCGTCGACCCCAGCGACCCCGGCGATCCCACCAATCCCAATCCTGGAGATCCTGTATGCATTTAGCGGCTTTATCGCCTCGCGCGGGCTGGGTACGCCTGCTGCTAATCTGGTTAATGCTGTCGATCGGCTATGGCTCCACGGTTGCCGCCTGGGCGGCGGACAGCACCACGCCCAGCACCCCGGCGCCGGGCGGCGGCGGGGTGGTGTGGAAGATCTGCGATCCACCACCGATGTGCTTCAAGTCCCAGGCCGACAAGGATGCCTGGGCCGCGCAAAACCATTGCCGCTTTATCGAGGAGGTGTGCGAAGGCACCACGCCAGATAAGGACAGCGCCGGCGCCAAGCCGGAAGACCAGAGTTTCTGGGGCAGCCTGTGGGATAGCGTCAAGGGTGGGCTGACCTATGGCTACGAGTTCGTCAAAGGCTTGTATGCCGGCCTGAAAAGCCAGGTCATGGATGTGGTGCACCTGATCACTAATGCCGGTGACGTGGTCAGTGGTTTGATCGATCTGGGCAAGGCGTTCTTCAACGATCCGAAAGGCACGCTGCTGCAACTGGCCGAGCTGTTGGGGCAGGAGGCGGTGGACACCATCACCAAAGCCACCCAGTGCGGCGCCTATGACCTGGGCAAGGTGATCGGCACCTATGTCAGTCCGGCGTTCGCGCTCAAGCTGGCCAGCAAGCTGACCAAGTATTCCGGCAAGCTGGCCGATGCGGTCAAGGCGCTGAAGCACGACTTCGGCTGCGCCAGCTTCGGCGCCGGCACGCTGGTGATGACGCCGCGCGGCCTGCTGCCGATCGAGCAGATCGCGGTCGGCCAGGAGGTGTTGTCGCGCAACGAGAACAACTATGCCGACCATGAGCAGGAAGTAACGCGGCTGGTGGGGCGGATCGCGCCCACGCACCGTGTTCTGACCACCGACCATGGCAGCTTCCGCCTGACTGACGAGCATCCGGTCTGGGTCCAGGGCAAGGGCTGGACCGAGGTATCCGAGGTGGTGGCCGGCGACGTCATCGCCGGCGAAGAGGGCGACAGCCAGGTGCTGTCCAATCAGGCGGTGGCGCAGCCGCTGCGTGTATATAATTTCAGTGTTGCCAGAACACCCAATTATTTTGTCGGCGACAGCGGCTTGTGGGTCCACAACGCCGGCACTTGCAGCATCGATATCTACTCGAAGAAATTCGAGAGCATCACGGATGCCAAGCAGCGCGGCTTCCGCGGCGAGTACGAAGTCCTCGACCAATTGAAGAAGGAAAACTATAAGCCGGTTGGCAACTCGTTTGACATCGAGGGCAAGACGCCGTCCGAAGCCTATGCGGCATGGGATGGTCAGACCGGTATCGATGGAATCTACAAAAAAGACGGGAAATACGTGATTGTCGAATCCAAAGCCACAGGCGGCACCAAGAATGCCGATCCGGCAGGCTGTGTCGCCAAGCTGTGCCAGACCGACGATGGGCGACAAATGAGTGACGACTGGATCAAGGCACGACTGCAAAAGATTGTGCCGGACCCGGTCGAGCGGGCGCAGATTCTAGATGATTTGAAGAACGGAAAAGTGACCAAGGTTTATGCACAAACCGATGGTGCCGGCACCAGTTACCATGTCATCGATAACGTCGCCAACAATTCGAAAGAAGTGACTATAGGAGGTTCGTGGACACCATGACGGCTTATCCCCATATGCGCGATCCGGCTGGCAACGCGGCAAGCTATGACGAATATTTTTTGATCGAGACCATCCTGGAAGGAAAATTCAAGGAAAACTTTCCCG
The DNA here is from genome assembly GCF_009674535.1 of Duganella guangzhouensis. Classification (GTDB taxonomy): domain Bacteria; phylum Pseudomonadota; class Gammaproteobacteria; order Burkholderiales; family Burkholderiaceae_D; genus Rugamonas; species Rugamonas guangzhouensis. The sequence goes on along the minus strand of NZ_WKJK01000004.1, from coordinate 336,244 downwards.
GTCTGGAGCTATCTGGCAAGCTGCACCGCCTGGGGCATCGCTACCGCGACGATCAGGAATTCGTGCGTTATCAGTACTGCTGCGGCGTCGGCTTTGACGAGATCGCCGCCACGCTACGGCAGCGCACCGCACGCATGCAGGAAGACGCTGCCTTCCTGCGCGCCAACGGTATCGGCGACGCGCGACCACTATCCGGCACCGACCGCAGAAGCTTTGCCTATCTGGCGCTGGCCATGCTGTTGATACCGGAGCCGGAAATCGTGATCCACGCCAACGACATGGCGGCCATCGTCAACAGCGAGCAAAGCTATTTATTCGACTTGCTGCTGCGAGCGTTCAGCCCTGCGCATCCGGTGGCGAAAAAATACCAGGTCGACAAATTCCAGAAGGACTGGCTCGATCCAGTAGTGCGGACGCTGGCGCTGGCGCCACAACAGCGTGCGGCGGCCATGGCCAAGCATATGCGGAACTGGACTCGCCTGATGAAACCCAAGGGCTGGAAGCCGAACCTCGACACCGCGCCGGGCAAGGACAATCTGTTCGCTGATTTTGCGTTTGAGGTGGCGCTGGCGGTGGCCGCCTACGACATCGACGACAGCAGCTTCCGCGATCATCCCTACTACCCACGTGACCTGGTCGACTACTACCGCGCCCACATCCGCGGTAGCCGTGACAGCTGGCGCGGCGAAGGTGTCGGTGCTAGCATTGCAGTGCTCGCGCCGGCCGCGCCACCAAAAGCCGACCTGGCCAAGAGCAAGCGCAAAGGTCTGGCGCGCTGGATCGAACTGGCCGCCGATGGTGACGACGAGGCCACCGACGCCGCGCTGGACGTGATCGGCAAACCAAAGAAAATCAAAGATCTGGACGCGCTGCTGGCCGCATTGTCGGAACAAGACATCGCCGTCCACGCCGACATCAAGGACGACAGCACGCTGGAAGCACAAATCAGCAGCCTGGGCGAAGCGCGTGGCCTCGGTCCATTCGACGCGCCGCCCCAACCACCGCAAGGCCCAGCCCGCTGCAGCGCGCTGCTTGACGCCTGGAAGCCATGGGCCGCCGCACGCGGCTACGCCGTGTACGGCATCGACCTGCAGGACGATGCCTGGCACGCCATCCTGGTGCGCCACGACTACCAGCAAGAACTGCAACAACTGTCCACCGAACTCGCCATTCCGCTGCTGCCCTGACCCACCGGAGATCACCATGTTTGGATTCCTCAAGAAGAAGCCCGACGCGCCAGCCCTGAACGCCAGCCAGCTGGTGCCGCGCATCAAGCACCTGAACTTCCTGCGCGCCGTGCGCGAGGCCGGCGTGCCGGAAGACGAAGTGCCGTATCACACGCCGCTGTGCGGCGAACTGCTGGTCACCTACGCCTTCGACCTGCCGGACAGCCTGATCATGGCCACCACCGGCTTGCTGAAACAGACTGGAGTCAGCTTCAACGACCTGCCGCCGCTGGCGCGCACCAATCTGCAACGCCTGCTGCCTCAACCGCAGTTCTTCGCCAAGGACGGTTGCGGCCTGGCCTACACCGGTGAAGGCATGGAAGCCACACTGCTGCTGGTCGATAAAGTCTGGGACGAAATGCAACCCAACTTCCGTGGCGACATCATCGCCACCGCGCCACGCCGCGACCGCATCCTGATGTGCGACAGCGCCGACGTCAGCGCCGTGGCCGCCCTGCGCGTGCAAAGCCAGGGCTTCTTCAACGAAATCGACGACCCGCACCGTCTGTCCACGCAGTTGATGGTGCGCCGCGACGGCGGCTGGGTGCTGTACGACGCGCAATAAGGAGCCGCCATGCCACTCAGCTACATCCTGGGCAATCTGATCGGCCGCGCCATCGTCAGCTTCGTGCTGGTGTGGATCGTCTGTCTGCTGGCCAGCCGCCTCAACTGGCGCCAGGCGCTCAGCCGCAGCGGCCGCTGGTACAGCCTGCTCGCGGTGGCCGGCCTGACCGTGCTGGGCATGGGTTCGGCCATGCTGCATACCGGAGCGGTGCAATGAAGCGCCGTCAGCATCTGGGCATGCTGGGCGCGCTGGCGATGATGGCCGGCGGCGTCCGCGCTGCGCCGGCCCTGCGCGAAATGCAGGTCTACAAACTGAACGACCTGAAGCTGGAAGTCTGGGTCGAGAACCAGCCGCCGTGGACCACCGAGCTGTCGATGCTGACCGGCCACCCGACCTTTGTCGCGCAAAGCCCGGACAGCTACCACCCGCCGACGGTGATGACCTACGCCAGCTGGCCCGACCGCAAGAGTCCGGACAACAATCTGCACAATATGGCCGTCACCGCGATCCGCACCGCCAGCCTGAATTTCGGTCTCAATCAGGGACAGGCGCGCGGCATCAATCCGCTGGGCGCCGAATATGGCGTGCTGCGCGGCTACGAAGCCACTTTCGACGGCATGGTCGAAGGCACGCCGATGGACGTGACCGTGTTTATCGGCCAGGCGCCGGGACGCTTCCCAGTGGCGCTGACGGTCTACACGCTACGCGGCAAATCAGGAACGCTGACTGAAAACCGCCGGCGCAGCTGGGGCAAGCTCAAGTATCTATGAATGGAAGCACGATGAAAGCACATCTGATCTATGTCGCCGCCATGCTGATGCCGTTGCTGGCCCAGGCCCAATCCAGCGAAGCGGCGCGCTACGTCAACCGCCAGGGCGTGGAAATCATCCAGAACCGCGTGACGGAAACGCCTCCTGCCAGCGCCAGCAAGCCCGCCATTACCGAAGCCGCCGCGCCGCGTGCGACAGCCGAACGCCCGGCCGCCGTCCACGACGCCCGCTTCCAGATCTCGTCCAGGGAACAGAACGAACGCGACCGCGACCGCCTGGTCATCCTGCGTCAGGAACTGCAGACGGAAATAGAGAACTACCAGGCCAAGAACAAAATCCTGCACAGTCCCAGCTTGCAGGCCAGCCTGAGCGAAGAACAGCTGCAACGCGTGCGCGACATCACTCACGCCCACGAACAAAACATCCGCGACCTGAACAACGAAATCAGCCGCGCCCTGCGCGACACCAGCAAGAACTGAGAGATACCATGCGCGATCCTGTCGGCAATGTCGAGCGCTACGACGAATACTTTCAATCGGCAGCCAGCAAGGAGGGGGCCTTGCCTGAACGCTTTGCCGGCCTGAAGCCGGAAGGCCAGGTCAATGTGCTGTACCGCCGCTGCGACCACGACCAGGATTACCTGCTGCACCAGTATTGCGCTGGCGTCAGCCTGGACGAGATCGCGGCGACGTTGCGCCAACGCACGCAGCGCATGCTGACGGATGCCGCCTACGTGCGAACCCATGGCGGCGAAGAGTACTACCGGCAGGCGTATCCCTTGTCCGGCATCCGCAGGAACAGCATCAGCTACCTGGCCTTGGCGCTGTTGTTGATCCCGGAGATAGAGATCCTGGGCCAGGGTAAAAGAACTGGTTTCGCCCGTAACCAAAGCGCAAAGCTATCTGTTTGACCTGCTGGTGCACGCCTTCGTTGCGCAGCACCCGATTGCAAAGAAATACGTGGTCGACAAGTTCCAGAAAGTCTCGCTGGAACCGGTGGTGCGCGTGCTGGCACTGCCGCCGCCGCAACGCGCCGTCGCCATGGCCAGACACATGCAGAACTGACCACGGCTGATGAAACCCAAGGGCTGGAAACCCGACCTCGACACGGCGCCCGGAAAAGACGCTTTATTCACACAGTTCGCCTTTGAAGTGGCGCTCGCCGTAGCTGCTTATGACATAGACGACAGCAGCTTCTGCAGCCATCCTTATTATCCGCGCGACCTGGTCGACTACCACCGCGCGCAAATCCGCAGCAAACGCGACGGCTGGCGCGCCGAATACGTCGGCGCCGACATCGACGTTACTCCCCCGCCATTGCCGGCCAAGGCCGACCTGGCCAAGAGCAAGCGCAATGGACTGGCGCGCTGGATCGAACTGGCGGTCGACGGAGATATCGACACCACCGACAGCGTGCTGGCAATCACCGGCAAGCCACGCAAGGTGAAGGACGGCGACGCGCTGCTGAACGCCCTGTTCGACAACGACATCGCCATCCACGCCGACATCAAGGACGACGCAGCGCTGGAAAGCCAGGCCAGCAGCCTGAGTGAAGCACGTGGTATCGGAACATTTGAAGGACCGCCGCCACCACCGCAAGGCCCGGCACGTTGCAGCGCGCTGCTGCAATCCTTCGCTCAATGGAGCGCAGCGCGTGGCTACCGCCTGGTCATGATCGACCTGCAGGACGACGCTTGGCACGCGGTGCTGGTACGCAGCGCCTACCACGACGAATTGCTGACGCTGTCCGACACGCTGGCGATCAAGCTACTAAGCCCGGTGCAGGCGGCGTGACTGCCAGCCCAACAGCACCATACCGGCAAATAACATGCCCCAGGTCCGCGGCTCCGGCACCGGCGCGGCCAGATCCCAGCCGATCGCATCCATCGCCGCCAGATCGCGGTTGCTGGCATCGTAGTTCTCGCCAAAGTCGACATAGGGGCGCATCAGGTTCAGCTGGTCCGGCGTGAAGTGGCTGGCCTGCCAGCCGTCGCCATGCTCGGTGCCAGTGGAGAAATCGGCGATGTTGGTAACGCCGCCATCGACCGAAAAATACGGCGCGCCGCCGACCCGCACATCGGCCACGCCGGGTGCCGAGTAACGGAACAGATCCAGCGGCTGATACCACCAATCGTTTTCAAACCGGCTGGCGCTGTTGCTGATGCCGCAGACCGATCCATTGCGCGGCGCCATGCAGAAATCGATATCGTCCACACCCGAGGTAAAGCCCAACGCATGACCAATTTCATGCTCGGCCACGGTGATGAAATCGATCTTGTTGGGTGGTGTGCCGCCAGTGCGACTGTATGAGAAATTGCCGGCATAGGCATTGGCGAACACAATGCTGGCATCGGGCTGCGCGGTGCTGGTGGGAACAATGAAGCCCATCGCCTTGGCGTTGGCGCTGGTCAGGCCCAGATACAGGTTATTGGCCGAGCCGTCATTATCGAAGCGCGAACTGCCGTCGCCCTGGGTCGCCATAAAGCTCAGCGCCGGGCCGGACTGCATGTGCGCCAGCGCGGTGTTGTCCAGTGCCGAGGTGGCATCACCGATCAGCGCGCTGTGCACGCTGCTGTAACTGGTGGAGACATAGCTGGAACTGGTGCTGCCCAGAATATTCTGGCCGAGGTTGTTGAAGCCGATATCCAGATATACCGTGACGTTGTCGGTCAGGTGGCCGGACCAGAAATTGGCGGCGCTCTGGAAGGCCGCCATCTGCTGCACGCTCATGCCGCCGTTGGAAACATCGTGCAACACAAAGTTGACTGCGTTCGCGGCCGGCGCCAGCGCGCACAAAGCCAGCGCGGCCGCGCGTAGCGGCCGACGTAAGGTCTGCTCCATGATCTCGATCCCCTGTATTGGAATTATTGTCATTCCATTGTGGAAGCAGGAGCGAGACGCGTCTAACTGATTATTCCTATGAGGCTGACTTGCAACAATAGAGTCAGTCTTAACGGCGCTCGATGCGGCGGTCGGGGATGAACCATACGGCGGCCACCAGCGCGTAGACCGCGAAGCCCAGCCCCGGGTGCGCGCACGAGACGGCGATGCCGATCGCATACAGCAGCATCGACAGCTTGCCCTTGCGGTCGGAACCGATGGCGGTCCGGAGCACCTCGTTGTCGGCCTCCAGGCAACGCGCCAGAATCAGGAACGCGAAGCTGCACATGAACAGCACGAAGCCGTAGCAGGCGACCGGGATCGACGAGTAATTGTTCTCACCCATCCAGCCGGTGACGAACGGAATCAGCGACAGCCAGAACAGCAGATGCAGATTGCCCCACAACACACCGCCACTGATTTTGGTGACGACGTGGACCAGGTGATGATGGTTATTCCAATAAATCCCGACGTAGATAAAGCTGAGCACATAGCTGAGGAACACCGGTATCAGCGGCCGCAGCGCCTCCAGACCCTCGCCATGCGGCACCTTCAACTCCAGCACCATAATCGTAATAATGATCGCGATGACGCCATCGCTGAATGCTTCCAACCTGCCCTTGCCCATTGTTCACCTGTCCGTTATGAAGATACTGCCGCTATGTTACTTTACCCATGCATCTAATCTGTACTCCGACGCAATTTCGGCAGCATCCTTAAACCGCACGCTCACAACAGAATGACTGAGATGCCTAGAATTGCTCCGGCTATCGCCATGCCGCGATCAAACGTATAGGTAGTAGCGCCATAGGCGCTAGAAATAGCCAAATGCAGGGAATCTCCCGCACACAAGCCTGATTTCCAACCATCTAACAACGTCTTGGCATAGACATGGTCGGCATCAGTAACTGCGATCAGGCGCAAGTTGGCACAGATTGAATTTCTGTATTTATCAACAATGCCGTTAGCCACGAATTTGGTCAATTGCCCGGACCGCAATTTACGACCTAAGGCGGAAAAAAATTCAACTTCTGTCCACGTGCTAATCGCCAACGGCGCTCCGGCGCTCAACATGAACGCCTCAGCCGCCAGACTATTTGCTTCGTGCGTCAGATACGCAACCAAGACGCTCGTGTCGAGGTATCGCATCACTAGCGATCCATATCGCGCAAACGACGTATAAAATCGCCCGCAGACTCGCTCTGCCACGGCTGCTTTGCCCGGAACTCGACAAGACTGGGGAGTTGTTGAGACGAAGCCGGGTTCAAGACGATGCGCGCGATTGGCAGACCGTCTTTAATAATGACAATCTCTTCCCCCGCCTCCACTTGTTCGATCAAACTGCTCAGTTGGGCCTGGGCTTCTGCCAGGGTAACGGTTTTCATGGTGCCCTCCATTCCTTCCGGTCGGTCTTGCGACTATAACGCCGAAAGGTGGATTTGCTATGACTTACGTCACTCCTCGCGGATCTCCGGCTCGACCAGTTGGGCCAGCAGGACCAGCGATTCCTGCCAGCCCAGATAGCAGGCTTCGGCCGGAATCACGGCGGGGATGCCTTCCTGTACCACCTGCAGCTCGACGCCGCAGAACACGTCGCGCAGGGTGACAGTGGTTTGCATCTGGCCCGGCAGATTGGGATCGTCGAACTGGGCGGTGTAGCGCAGTTTCTCACCCGGCACCAGCTCCAGGTATTCGCCGCCAAACGAGTGCGAACCGCCGGTAGTAAAGTTGGTGAAGGACATGCGGTACTTGCCGCCCACCCGCGCATCCAGCTCGTACACCTTGGCGGTAAAGCCGAACGGCGGCAACCATTTGGCCATCGCGTCCGGATCGAGGAAGGCACGGTACACCCGCTCCGCCTTGGATTTCAACACACGGTGCAACTGTACGGTATTGGTCGTCATGATCGATTCTCCAGATAGTAGAGGACAGCCCTCATTCCCACGACGAATGACCTTACTTGATTTCGACACCCACAGCCAGCGTTTCCTCATCCAGCGTGCGATTCCGCCCCAGCATCTTGGCGCTGTACAGCAACGCGTCGGCGCGGCGCAGCATGGCGTCCACGGTGTCGGCGCCGTCCAGCAGCAGCGCGATGCCGCCGCTGTAGCCCAGCGAGACGCCGAGCTGGCGCGGCCCGGCCTCGGCCAGCCAGGCGCGCAGGCGCTGATCGTAGGCGCGCATCGCCGCCAGCCCGACATCGTGTTTGAGCACGCAGAATTCCTCGCCGCCGTAGCGGCACACCAGATTGTGTTCCAGCCCCACCGCCTGCATGCCGTCGGCAAACAGCTTGAGTGCGCGGTCGCCGGTCTCGTGGCCGTAGGTGTCGTTGATTTGCTTGAAGTGGTCCAGATCCAGCAACAGCAGGCACAGCGGCTTGTCCTGGCGATGGGCGTCGGCGGCCAGCAGCTCGGCATGGGTCATCCAGGCGCGGCGGTTCAGCACGCCGGTGATGCCGTCGGTGTGGGCCAGCCGCTCCAGCTCGCGCGCCACTTCCTCGCGGTGCGCCAGCAGGATGCCGACCAGCCCCATCACCACCGTCACGATGGTGGCCAGCGCAAACAGTTCATTGGCCGGATGCGGCGCGAAGAAATTGGGGAACAGCTCGGTAAAGAAGGCGCCCAGCACGCCGCGCGACGCGGTCACAGCCGTCTGCACCAGCAGCGAGGTCACCAGCAGCCAGCGCCAGCGGCCGACCGGGTGCGGCATCGGCCGGCACAGCGCGATGACCACCAGCGCCAGCTGCACGCTCAGCAGGCCGTTGGCCCAGCCGACGCGGAACGCATAATCGCCAAAGCCGATGCTGTAGCCCAGCGTCATCACCACCGCCAGCAACGCTGGCATGCGCGCCGCCGGCGGCCGCCCGCACCACAGGTCGAAGGCGACCGCGCTGCAGCCCAGACCGGCGGCGATGCTGGCCATCGACAGCGTCGACAGCACGCGGTCGGCCAGCGCGCCGGGCACCACCAGTCCCGACGTCATCAGCAGTACCCAGCCCAGCGCCTGCAGCACGATGCCGGTCTGGGCCCGCCGCGCCGGCAGGTCCACCTTGCCCATCACGGCCAGCAGCGTGGCGGCTGCGGTCAGCAGGGTCAGCGTGACGGCTATGAGCAAAGAGGCAACATCGAGATGCATGAGGTGGAATTCCTGGCGGACAAGAGGAGCAGTATAACAAGCCGCGCTAGGCTACACTCTGGATATATCCCGACCAACCACAGGAAAGAGCATGGAAAATTACGCGGAATTGCTGGACACGCTGACGCAACAGGAACACGAATTACAATTCACCGCCTTCAGCAGCGACACCGCGCTGGCGCTGGGTTTGAAGATTATCGAGCTGGCCAAGGGCAGGGACAAAAGCATCACCGTCAACATCACCATCAACGGCAAGGTATTGTTCCACCACGCGATGCAGGGCACCTCGGCCGACCAGGCCGACTGGATACGGCGCAAGAACAATGTGGTGGCGCGCTTTGGCCGCAGCTCGTTCTACGTCGGCATCGACCACAAGCACCGTGGCGTGGTGTTCGAGGACATCAAGTATCTGGAGCCGAAAGACCATGCGGCCCACGGCGGCGCCTTTCCGATCACGCTGAAGGGCACCGGCATCGTCGGCACCGTCACCGTCTCCGGCCTGCGCCAGGCAGAGGACCACGCGCTGGCCGTCGAAGCCCTGCGCGCCGTGCTGGTTTAAGCGATCCAGTTGTCGAAATCCCGCTGCATCCGCAGCCAACTTTCAGGAGAAGTCTTGAGAAAAGAGGCGAGATGGGTCGCCATCTCGGCTGAAAGCGGACGCTGCTCCTGCAGCAGCTCGTGCAGGCTCCGCTGGCTGATACCGAGCCGCTGAGCGAACTCCGCAAGCGATATTTTCAGGGCAGGCAACACATCCTCACGCAGAATGGCGCCAGGATGTGTTGGGCGACTTTCAGGGTTACGCAATGCGTTCATCAATGATAATCCTCCAACCTGACATTATGCGCATCGCCGTTGGAAAAGCTAAAGGTGAGACGCCAATTTCCTGAGACCTGAACACTGTAAACTCCCTGGCGATTCCCCTTTAACTGATGGAACTTATAGCCCGGCAGGTCCATATCATCTGGCTGAACGCAACTATTCAACCGATCCAGCATGCGCGTGATTCGTGCGGCGAACGCAGCGGGTATGCCGCTCTGATCGCCCAATGCGTAAAACCGGTATAGCCCTTTGTGCTTGAATGAGGTAATCACAACACAGTCTCGGTAGGTTAAACCTCAACCTACCGGATCGCAATCACCACTCGCTTGCGCTGAATCAGGAGATCAATAATGCGGCGGCCGTTCGTGGGGGAGCTGGCCGCCGCCGTTGTTTTGCGCCAGATTGCGCACGTGCTGGGCCAGTGACGCGCACAGTTGCTCCAGCTTGTCGATCTGTTGCTGCTGCTCGTGGATGCGCTGGTTCAACGAATCGACCATGTCTTCGGCATACGCCAGCTTGATTTCAATGTTGATAAAACGGTCTTCGGTGTTCATGGTTGTTCCTTGTCGGGCTTGGGCGTGGTCAGCAATTCCTTCATGCGCGCCAGGCGTTCCTTGGGCGTCAGCTTTTCGGATTCCATCGGCACCGCCGTGCCCTCGTCCAGCTTCATTTCCTTGATAAAGCGCGACGGATCGCAGTGCACCTGCTCGCCCGCGCGCTTGCGTTTCTTGCACCAGGTGATGTGCAGCGTGCGCTGCGCACGTGTGATGCCGACATACATCAGGCGCCGTTCTTCCTGCACCCGCGCCGCGATCGATTCGGCCGGCGCGTCGGCATCGCCCTTGTGCGGCAGGATGCCTTCCTCGCAGCCCACCAGGTAGACGTGCGGATATTCCAGCCCTTTCGACGCGTGCAGGGTCGACATGCGCACCGCGTCCGGGTCTTCGTCCTGGCCTTCCAGCATCGACATCAGCGCCACCATCTGGGTCAGCTCCAGCACGTTCTTCTCTTCGCCATCGCGGTCCTTGCCGCCACGGCCGCGATCCTTCAGCCAGTTGACGAATTCCAGCACGTTCTGCCACTTGCTCTGGGCCGCGCGCTCGTCGAACATATCGTATAAAAAGTTTTCATAATTGATCGCTTCCAGCATGTCATCCAGCACCTGCGCCGCGTTGTCGCCGCTGCCCGACGGGCCAGGACGGCTGGCGCGCGATTCCAGGTTGTTGATGAAGTTGCAGAAGTCGCGCAGCGGATTCAGCTGACGGTCCGGCAGCAGCGCTTCGATGCCACCCTTGAACACCGCCTCGAACAGCGAGCAATTCCACTGCGCCGAGAAAGTGCCCAGCGTTTCCAGCGTCGACTGGCCGACACCACGCCGCGGCGTGGTCACGGCACGGATGAAGGCCGGATCGTCGTCGGTATTCGCCAGCAGCCGCAGATAGCTGATGATGTCCTTGATCTCCGCCTTGTCGAAGAACGACTGGCCGCCGGAAATCGTGTACGGGATGCGCTCCTTGCGCAGCGCCTGCTCGATCACCCGTGCCTGGTGGTTGCCGCGATACAGAATCGCAAAGTCCGACCACTTGTTCTTGCGCTGGAAGTGCTCGGACGAAATCATGATCGCTATCTGGTCGGCCTCGGCATCGTCGGTCGGCATCGACAGCACCTGAATCGGCTCGCCCAGCCCGTGCTCCGACCACAGCGATTTCTCGAACAGCTTGGGATTGTTGCCGATCACCGCGTTGGCCGCCTGCAGGATGCGGGTGGTAGAGCGGTAGTTCTGCTCCAGCTTGATCACTTCCAGATCGGGGAAGTCGGTCTGCAGCGTCTTCAGGTTTTCCACCGAGGCGCCGCGCCAGGCGTAGATCGCCTGGTCGTCGTCGCCCACGGCGGTGAACATCGGCTTTTTGCCGACGCCGGTCACCATCAGCTTGACCAGCTCGTACTGGCAAGTGTTGGTGTCCTGGTACTCGTCCATCAGCAGATAGCGCAGCCGGCGCTGCCACTTGTCGCGCACGTGCTCGTGGTTGCGGAACAGTTCCACCGGCAAGCGGATCAGGTCGTCGAAATCCACTGCCTGGTAGGCCGACAGCGTGGCCACATAGCTGGCGTAAACGCGCGCCGATTGTGCCTCGTCCTCGTCCTTGGCCAGATTCAGCGCCTTGACCGGGTCCACCAGGCCATTCTTCCACAGCGAGATGTCGGTCTGGATGCGGCGCACCACCTGCTTGTCGGTGGTGATCGCCATGTCCTGGATCAGCGAGCCGCAATCGTCGCTGTCCATGATGGAAAAGCGGTCTTTCAGGCCCAGCTCCTTGCACTCCTGGCGCAAAATCTTCACTCCCAGCGAGTGGAAGGTCGACACCGTCAGTTGTTTGGCCTGTTTCGGCTGTTTCAGCAGCTTGGCGATCCGCTCCTGCATCTCCAGCGCCGCTTTGTTGGTGAAGGTCAGCGCGGCGATGGTGCGCGGCTCGTAGCCGCGGTCCTCGATCAGGTGGGCGATTTTCTGCGTAATCACGCGCGTTTTGCCCGAGCCGGCGCCGGCCAGCACGAGGCATGGACCATCGAGATAGGTAACTGCCTGGCTCTGAGGCAAGTTAAGGCCGAAGACTGGAACTTTGGTGGACATAGCCCCACATTGTATCAGTCGCCGTGGCCGCGACTGACCTGCCGCATGAAGCGTTGGTGACATTTGCGTTACCATGCGGGGACACAGGCGCCACGCCTAACCCTATCTTGGTTGCAATCATGAAATTTGAACATTTAATCGAAGTCAACGACCCACTCAACCCGCTGATCGACGCCCTCAGCGTCGAGCAAGTATGGCGCGGCCTGGTGCTGCGCGCCGAATCGCCCAAGCTGTTCGTGCCGCACCTGGACGAAAGCCAGATCGATGAACGCAGCGCCAGCGGCTTCCGCCGCCGTCTGCGCTACGGCGAGCTGGTGGTGGAAGACCGGGTCGAGCTGGAACCGATGCGCAGCGTGCGCTACAAGGTGGCGGCGCAGCAGGACATCGCCGAATCCAGCCTGACCATGACCATCGAGCAGCCGACCGAGGACACGCTGTTCGTGCGCTTCCAGTACGAGGACAGCCACGACGCCGCCACCGACGAAGCCAACGCCATGTACGATGAATTCCGCCGCTCGGCCTACGTCGAGTCGGACATCGACACCATCGGCATGCTGCGCGAGCTGGCGCGCGAAGGCCGGCTGGACGCGCTGCTGAACTAAGCCGCAACTAAGCCACAACTACGCCACGGCGGCGCGGCCCCACACCTGCGCCATGCGCAGCGGCGACGCCTGCAACGCCGCCACCTGGGCGTTGCTCAGCACGTCGCGGATGGCGTGCAGTTCGTGGCGGGTATCGCGCTGCAGGAATACTTCCAGCGGCGCGCCGCGCGGGCCGATCACCGATTCCACATGCGGCGTGGTCGATTGCAGACCGCGCCGCGCCACCACGCCCACCTCGCCGTTAATCATGCGCACCCAGCTGCCGATCGGATAGATGCCCAGTTCGCGGATCACCAGCGATACCAGATTGGTGTCCAGCGTGGTGCGCGCTTCCAGCAGCATGTCGCGCAGCGCCGCGTTGGCGGTCAGCGTCGGCCGGTAGCCGCGCTCGGACACGCGCGCGCAATAGCGGTCGGCCAGCGCCACCAGCTTGGCCGGCAGCGGAATCTGCGCCCCCACCTTGCCCAACGGGTAGCCGGTGCCATCCTCGTTTTCGTGATGATGCAGCACGCAGTCGAGCCACGCCTCGTCGTTGACGCCGGCGGCGCGCAGCAGCTGCACGCTGCGTTGCGGGTGCGCCCGCTTGTGCGCTTCATCGGCCGGGTCCAGCGGCGTGCTGCTGTCGTGCCAGCGGCGGTGGTGTTCCAGCATGCCGGTGTTCATGGTCAGCGCCGCCAGCGTGATGGTCATGACGTCGTTGCGCGAACGCTGGCGCGCGCGCGCCAGCAGCACCGCCACCAGCGCCGTGTTGACGCTGTGGCGCGCCACATAATGGGCCTGCCGCTGATTGTGCAGAATGCTGGCGGTGGCAATGTCGACGTTGAGGTCGACCGCCGTGTGCACCAGCTGCGCGATGTCATCCAGACGGCGGCAGAAGTCCGGCGGCGCGGCGCCTTGCGCCACCGCCTGCAGCAGCGTGTCCAACTCCAGATAAGCGGCGTTCAGCTTGCGCAGCACCGACGGCGGTTCTTGCGTTGGTTGCGGTGGCTCGCCATCCTCAAACACGCCACGCTCGACCAGATAGGCGATCTGGTTGGCGCTGGCGATCATATGCCCTTTGCGCACCAGCAAAGCGCCATTCTCCCCGTACACATCCCATGGGAGCAACATGCCTAGCTTCAAGTCGGCTGGCGTCACTTTGCGTATGTTCATTGCGCTACAAAGTATCTGTCGATCCAGCAGCATACGGGGTTTCGCACCCGTCTGTGTGACTTTTTTCTATCTTTGATTTAACAATAAGAATCAGGGCGCGGGCGTGCAATCGACGCAAGGACAATCATGTGCCGGCTCATGCTGCAGGTGATGCGCCAGATCGCGCAGCGCGGTGCGCACACCTTCCTCCACCACCGGATGGTAGAACGGCATGTCCAGCATGGCTTCCACCGTCAGCCCGGCCTGCACTGCCCAGGACAACAAATGGCCAATGTTTTCCGCGCGCGGGCCGAGCATCTCGGCGCCGAGAAAACGGCCGGTGGCATATTCGGCGTACACGCGCAGCATGCCCTGGTTCTGCAGCATCACGCGGCTGCGGCCCTGATTATGGAACGACACCTTGCCGACCGCGAAGCGGCCGGCGTGCGCCGCGCACAGCTCGTTATAACTGAGGCCCAGCGTGGCGATCTGCGGTTCGGTGAAGGTGATGGCCAGCGGCGTGCGGCGCAGGCCTGGCCGCACGTCCGGATAGCGCGCCGCGTTGTCGCCGGCGATGCGGCCATGGTCGGCCGCCTCCGGCAATTGCGGGCGCTCGTCGTTGGCATCGCCGGCGATGAAGATGGCGCTGTCGCCGCATTGCATCGTCTGCTTGTCATAGACAGGAATGCCGTGATGGTCGCGCTGCAGGCCGGTGTTTTCCAACCCCAGCTTGTGCACATTGGGCCGCCGGCCAATCGCCGACAGCAGGTAGGCGAAGCGCTCGGTGCGCTGCTCGCCGTTGGCATTCTCGCTGGTGACGGCCAGGCCGTCGCCATCCTGCTCGACCTTGATCACCTTGGTCTTGAAGCGCACGTCCAGCTCGCCGGCCAGCGTGTGGCGCGCCACTTCCAGCACTTCCGGATCGCTCAGCTGCGCCACGCTGCCGCCACGGCCGAAGATGGTCACACGCACGCCCAACCGGTGCAGCGCCTGCCCCAGCTCCAGCCCGATCACACCGGTGCCGGCCACCGCCACCGATTCCGGCAGATCATCCCAGTCAAACACCGCGTCGCTGGTGATGACGCGCGGCCCGGCGGCGCGCCACTCGTCCGGGACGATGGGGGTGGAGCCGGTGGCGATCACAAAGCGCTCGGCCTCCACCAGCGTGTGCTCGTCGACCTGCAACTGGGTCGGGCTGAGGAAGCGGGCGTGGCCGTGCAGCTTGTCTTCGGCCGGATAGCCATCCACGCTCTCGACCACGAAGCCGACAAAGCGGTCGCGTTCACTGCGCACGCGCGCCATCACCGCCTTGCCGTCGATGCGCACCTCGCCCGCGTGCACGCCGAAAGCGGACGCCGCATGCAGCATGTGCGCCGCGTCCGCCGCCGAAATCAGCAGCTTGCTGGGCATGCAGCCGACCCGCGCGCAGGTGGTGCCGTAGACATTGCCCTCTATCAGCAAGGTTTGCTTGCCGCCGGCCTTGGCGGCGCGATAGCCGGTCATGCCGGCCGTGCCTGCGCCGATGACGGCGACTTCGGTACGTAGCGTTTTCATGGGGAACTAGTCTACTCCTGATTGTCTATCGTGTTTTACTTCGCAGCAAAAGCGTATTAGTATGACTTATTATTTTTAAATTTTATAAGTTTGACTTATGGACAACTTGGACTACCGCGCGTTGGCCGTGCTGGATGCCGTGGTCAGCCAGGGCAGCTTCGAGAAGGCAGCCATGGCGCTCGGCATCAGCCAGTCCGCCGTGTCCCAGCGCATCAAGGCGCTGGAGGACGCGGCCGGCCGGCTGCTGATCGTGCGCGGCCAGCCTGCCGTGCCGACCGGGCTGGGCCAGCGGCTGGTGTCCCACTACCGCAACGTCAAGCTGATGGAAGCGTCGCTGGACATCGACCTGGGCAACCAGGTCAGCATGCCGGAAGTGGCACTGGCGGTGGACGCGGCCAGCCTGGCCACCTGGTTCCCGTTCAGCCTGCAACCGCTGCTGTCGCCGCCACGCTGCCAATTGAACGTGCAGCAGGCCGACGCCCAGCTGGCGCTGCATCTGGTGCGCGAAGGCAGCGTGTTTGGCTGCGTCGCGGCCGGTGCCGCCGAGCCGCAGGCCAACGGTCCGCAAGTGACGGCGCTGGGCCGCATGCGCTACGTGTGCGTGGCGACCAAGGCGTTTGCCGGTCACTGGTTTGGCGATGGTTTTTCCGAGGAAGCGGCACGGCTGGCGCCGGCCGTGGTGTGCGACCGCGACATGATGAGCGGCTTCCTGCAGCAATCGCTGGCGATGCACGGCGCTTATCCGCATCACTCACTGCCACTGTCGGCGGCCAGCGGCGAATGCGTGTTCGGCGGCCTGGCATATGGGTTGCTGCCGTGGCAGCAGGTGTCGGCGGCGCTATCGGATGAACGCCTGATCGACCTGGCGCCTGGCCATTACGTCGACGTGGAGCTGCACTGGCACGCGTGGAATCTGGACACACCGTTCACGCGCGCGCTGTCGGAGCAGATCATCGCCACCGCCAAGCGCTACCTGCTGCCGGCTTAGATATCCAGCGGGTCGACTTCCAGCGACCACTTCACACGGCTCTTCATGTCGCGCAGCGCCTGCAGCCACTCGCGCAGGAAGGCTTGCAACGCCGGACGTGACGGCGACTCCACCAACAGCTGCGCGCGATCGACGTTATGCACGCGCGTCATCGTCATCGGAATCGGATCATTGATGGTGATGCCCGGATGCTGCATGCAATCTCGCGCCATGGCCAGGAACTCCAGCGCCGTGGCCAGCTCGCGCGCCTCGGCGCGCAGCAGCGCCTGGAACAGATACGGCGGCAGCGCCGCCTGCTCGCGCTCTTCCAGCAGCGCCGACGCAAAGTGATCGTAATCGTGATGCACCACCGCGCCGTACAGCGGATGCTGCGGATAACGCGTCTGAATCAGCACCTCGCTCGGAATGCCGGCGCGGCCGGCGCGGCCCGCCACCTGCATCAGCTGCGCGAACAGCCGCTCGCTAGCGCGGTAATCCTGCGAGAACAGCGCCGTATCCGGATTCAGAATGCCAACCAGCGTCAGGTTTTTGAAATCGTGACCCTTGGCCACCATCTGCGTACCGATCAGGATATCCACCTCGCCGCGATGCACGGTATCGAACGCCTCCTGCGCGCTACCCTTCTTGCGGGTCGAGTCGGCGTCGATGCGCAGCACCCGCGCCTCCGGGAACAGCGCCTGCAAGCCTTCCTCCACGCGCTGCGTGCCGCGTCCCAGCGGCTGCAGGTCGACATTGCCGCAGGTCGGACAATGACGCGGAATCCGCATCTCCAGGCTGCAGTGGTGACAGCGCAGCCGATGCTCCGGACGATGCAGCACCATGAACGAAGTGCAGCGCGTGCATTCGCTGATCCAGCCGCAGGACTCGCAGCAGATCACCGGCGCATAGCCGCGCCGGTTCAGGAACAATAGCGACTGCTCGCCGCGCTCCATGCGCTGGCGAATCGCGGTAATCAGCTGCGAGGTCAGGCCATCGCTCGGCTTGTCGCGCTCCATGTCGATCAGCTTCACGGTCGGCAGCACGGCGTTCTGCACCGCGCGCTCGCGCAACTCCAGCCGGCGATAGCGGCCGGTCTGCGCGTGGTGCCAGCTTTCCAGCGACGGCGTGGCCGAACCCAGCACGATCGGAATCTGCAGCTGCCAGGCGCGCCATACCGCCAGATCGCGCGCCGAATAGCGCAAGCCTTCCTGCTGCTTGTACGACGGATCGTGTTCCTCGTCGATGACGATCAGCTTCAGATGCGGCAGCGACGACAGAATCGCCAGCCGCGTGCCAAGTACGATGCGCGCCTGGCCCTGGTGCGCCGCCAGCCAGTGCAGCATGCGCTCGCCCTCGGACAGGCTGCTGTGCAAGGTCGCCAGCATCACGCCGGGGAAGCGCGCGCGGATATTACCCTCCAGCTGGGGCGTCAGGTTAATCTCCGGCACCAGGATCAGGATCTGCCCCTCCGGCTCACGCGCCAGTACCTGGGCGCAGGCTTGCAGATAGACCTCGGTCTTGCCGCTGCCGGTCACGCCGTACAACAGTGTCGGCTTGAAGCCCTGGGCACCGCCGATGGCATCCGCCGCCACCTGCTGCGACGCGTTCAGCTGCGGCATATTGGCCGGCGCCGGATCGTGCGGCGCATCCAGCTTGGCCAGCTTCTTGATCGCGCGGTCCAGCGCCACCGTGGTCGACACGCGCAGGTTCTTGGGCAGACCGGGCAGCGCCACCTCACCCAGCGGGCGCTGATAGTAGTCGGCGGCAAAGCCGGCCAGCGCCAGCCATTTATCGGACAGCGGCGACAGCTGGCTGCGCACCGCCAGCGCATCTTTCAACTTATCCACCGGCACCTCGGTGGTCTCGGTAATGCCGACGATCAAACCGACTACCTCGCGGTGCGCAAAAGAAACCAGCGCCAGCTGGCCAATTTGCGGTGGTTCATGTTGCCAGCGGTAATCGAAAACCGCATTCAGCGGCGTATCAATCGCGATTTGCAGGTAGCAAGGGCGTGGATTATTCATGGAGCAGCTTGCGAAAAATCCGATGCTGTATGTATCCACAGTTTCTGTGGATAACTTTGTGGACAATGGAATCTTAATCCCCGGAAAGCACTGACATCCAAGTTGGTATCATCCAAAACCGGGTAAAAAATCAAAATTTTTTCTCTTTAAAATCAGATACTTGGAAAACGCTTCCTAGGGAGCTCAAAAATGCCATCGCTCGCTCTCAGCTGTGCATAAGTGAAGTATTTAGGATGCTTTTTTAGGCGAAATCAAGCAGTTTTTTGAAGCTTATCCACCGTATTGCACAGCACAAGCGTACCAAATTTTATACTTATGCCCATACCAAGCTTTGCGACTTGATAATGATCCTGATCAAGCTGCTATTTTTGCCTAAAAATCGTGCAACGCAACATAGATCTAAGGCAAAACAGCAATATTATGGCTAAGTCGCGGTTTACTAAGCATTTTATTTTTTATCCACAGTTTTTGTGGATAACTTTGTGGAAAATGGTCAGATTAACTCAGCAAGCGTTTACCCCAGAGTTTACGGCTTGCTAAACATTGCCTGACGAACCACAAAATTTAACTATAAAAATCATGGACTTACGGCACTCTCCCTAGAGACGAAAAATGTGCTGCCTATTATTTCCGCAGCAAAAAAAATTGTGCATAAGTCGCTAATGAATAGTCCGTTAGCACCAATGAAAAAGGGCACGTCCGGTTCCGAAACGTGCCCCTGAGCTCACTGAATCGGCTTACTTGGCGCGGATCGCCTTGCTGTAGCTGTGGACCGCTTCCACCATGGCCGCCACGCTCTCCGGCGGCGTGAACTGGGAAATGCCGTGGCCCAGATTGAACACGTGGCCGCTGCCGTTGGCGTCCGGCTTGCCGAAGGCGTCCAGCACCTTATGCACTTCAGCCGTGATCTGCTCCGGGCTGGCGAACAGGATGGCCGGGTCCAGATTGCCCTGCAGCGCCACCTTGTGGCCGACCAGCTTGCGCGCCAGCGACAGATTGGCGGTCCAGTCCAGGCCCAGCGCGTCGGCGCCGATATCGGCGATCTGCTCGATCCAGTGACCGCCTCCCTTGGTGAACACGATGGCCGGGATCTTCACGCCATCCTTCTCGCGCTTCAGCAGCGACACCACCTGCTGCATGTACTTCAGCGAGAACTGCTGATAGGCGCCATCGGCCAGCGCGCCGCCCCACGAGTCGAAAATCATCACCGCCTGGGCGCCAGCGTCGATCTGCGCGTTCAGGTACTCGGCCACCGCTTGCGCGTTGATGTCGAGGATGTGGTGCATCAGGTCCGGACGGTTGTACAGCATCTTTTTGATGGTGTGGAACTCGCGCGAGCCTTCGCCTTCCACCATATAGCAGGCCAGCGTCCACGGGCTGCCGGAGAAACCGATCAGCGGCACGCGGCCATTCAGCTCGGTGCGGATCTGGGTCACGGCCTTAAACACATAGTCCAGCGAGCCGGCCGGCGGCAGGCGCAGCGCCTGCACATCGGCCTCGGTCCTCAGTGGACGCTCGAATTTCGGGCCTTCGCCTTCGACAAAGTGCAGCCCCAGGCCCATCGCGTCCGGCACCGTCAGGATGTCGGAGAACAGGATGGCGGCGTCCAGCGGGAAGCGGTCCAGCGGCTGGATCGTCACCTCGGTGGCGTAATCCGGATTGGTGGCCAGGCCCATGAACGAACCGGCCTTGGCGCGGGTGGCGCGGTATTCAGGCAGATACCTTCCAGCCTGGCGCATCAGCCACACGGGAGTGTAGTCGGTGGGCTGGCGCAGCAACGCGCGCAGGAAGGTATCGTTCTTGAGCGGAGCAAATTGTGGCATGGAAGGCAATCAAAGACATTCAAAGAAGCTATTATCGCATCCCATGCCATTTTTCCGCTGTTAAGCGCTGTCGGCCGGGCGGCGCGCCGTTACAATATTGCGCATACCCCTTACTGGAGCCGCCGTATGACTTCTTCCCCTCGCATTGCGCCGTTTGGCGCCTGGCCGTCGACCATCAGCGCCGAGCGCGTGGCGGCGGGGGCGGTGCCCATGTCGTCGCTGATGCTGGGCGGAGCGGATGGCAGCGATATCTTCTGGCTGGCCGGACGCGCGGCGGAGGCGGGCCGCAACACGCTGCTGCGCCACCATGGCGTGACCACCGGCGAGCTGACGCCGGCGCCGTTCAATCTGCGCTCGCGCGTGCATGAATACGGCGGCGGCGCCTATGCGGTGGATGGCGAGACGGTGTATTTCACGAATTTCAAGGACAACGTCGTCTACAGCCTGGTGCCTGGCGCCGAGCCGGTGCCGATCTCCCAAGCCGGCAAACAGCGCTTTGCCGATTTCGCCATCGACCACGCCCGCAACCGTCTGATCGCGGTGCGCGAGCTGCATGGCGATGACGAGCATGCGCAACCAACCAATACCATCTGCGCCATCAGCCTCACTGCTGGCGGCACCGAGACGGTGCTGGCGCAGGGGGCGGATTTCTATTCGTCGCCGCGCCTGTCGCCGGATGGCCGCTCGCTGGCCTGGCTGAGCTGGGACCACCCGCGCATGCCGTGGCAAGGCACTACGCTCTGGCTGGCGGACGTTCTGGAAGACGGCACGCTGTCGGCCCCGGTTCGCATCGCCGGCGGCGCCGAAGAATCCATCTGCCAGCCCGAATGGTCGCCCGATAACCTGCTGCACTTCGTCTCCGACCGCAGCGGCTGGTGGAATCTGTACCGCCTATGCCGCGACCGCCAGCGCACCGAGGGCCTGTGCCCGATGGAAGCCGAATTCGGCGCCCCGCACTGGACCTTCGGTAACAGCATGTACGGCTTCCGCTCCGCCAGCGAAATCATCTGCACCTACATCGACAAGGGCCTCAGCCGCCTGGCGCGGCTGCTGCCGGGCAGCGGCAAGCTGGAAGCCATCGCCAACCCATACGAGGAAATCCGCGAACTGCGCGTCGGTCCCGGCTACATCGCCATGCTGGCCGGCGGCCCGACCATCCCGCTGGAACTGGCCCGCATCGACTTCACCGAAGAAGGCGTCGAAATCCTGGCGCAGTCGATTGAAGACCTGCCGGACGAAGCCAATCTGTCGATCCCGACCAGCATCAGCTACGCCAGCGCCAATGGCCGCACCGCCCACGCCTTCTACTACCCGCCGCGCAACCGCGACTATGCGGCGCCGGAAGGCAGCAAGCCACCGGTGATCGTCATCGGCCACGGCGGCCCGACCGGCATGACGGTCAACACGCTGAACCTGAAAACCCAATACTGGACCAGTCGCGGCTTCGGCGTGCTGGATGTGAACTACGGCGGCAGCACCGGCTTCGGCCGCGCCTACCGCGACCTGCTCAAGGGCCAGTGGGGCATCGTCGACGTCGAAGACTGCGTGTACGGCGCGCAGGCGCTGGTGGAGCGCGGCCTGGCCGACGGCGAACGCCTGATCATCCGTGGCAGCAGCGCGGGCGGCCTCACCACGCTGTGCGCACTGACCTTCCACAACGTGTTCAAAGCCGGCGCCAGCTACTACGGCGTGTCCGACCTCAAAGGGCTGGACCAGGATTCCCACAAATTCGAATCGCACTACAACGAATACCTGATCGCGCCGAAAGCGCAGGCCGACGCGGTCTACGCCCAACGCTCGCCGATCAACCACACCGACAAGCTGTCGCGCCCCATGATCTTCTTCCAGGGTCTGGACGACAAGGTGGTGCCGCCGCAGCAATCGCAAATGATGGTCGACGCGCTGAAAAAGCGCGGCATCCCGGTCGAATACGTCGAACTGGAAGGCGAGGGCCACGGCTTCCGCAAGGCCGAGAACATCATCCGCACGCTGGAAGCGGAACTGAACTTCTACCAAAACATCTTTAAGCTGAACCACGCATGACCGATCCCAAGCTGCTCGCCGAGTTCGACGCGCTGCCGTTTAACGAAAAAGCCATTCTCGCCCTGCTCGCGCTGGTGGGCGAGCCGATCGGCCGCACCGCCATTCTCGATCACCTGAAACACGCGCGCATCGAGGTCGATGACGACGGCACCCTGTACAAGGTGGCCACGCTGGACGACTCCATGCTGCGGCTGGAGCGGCTGGCCTTCATCAGCGTGGTGACGGGGCGTGGCTTCGTCTGCAATCCCAAGCTGCGCTGGCCGGCGATCCGTTCCGCCATCGGCACCCATGCGATGGAAGACCTGTGCGCCGCCTACGCCGAGCTGGTGCCGATGCGCCAGACCTGGAACAGCATGGAGCCGCGCAGCTACCGCGCCGGCATGGCGCGCCTGCGCATGGGCCTTTTGCGCGGCCATAATCCGCAGCAGATCCAGCAGGTGCTGGCGTTCTGCCTGGGCAGCTATGAAGCGGCGCAGCTGCATCCTATCGTCGATATCTTCGGCCGGCCGTTCGAGGCCGGCATGATCGCGCTGGTCCACCCGCTGCTGCAGGACGATGTGCTGGCGGTGCTGATGCAGAACGCGCAGCACGAGCCGCTGACCGCGCCGGTGATCCGCGAATACTGCGACATGCACCTGCAGCGCCGCCACGGCGACGTCGGCACCGAACTGCGCCTGGCGCTGGCGGAAGACGCGCTGCTGTGCGGCCGCCTGGACGACGCCAAGCGCTATCTGGAACGCACCACCGGCGCACAGAGCCAGTACTTGGCCAGCATTGTGGTGCTACTGCGCGGCGCCGCCAGCGCCGCCATCATCGGCTTTGACGCCGCGCTGAAAACCCTGCGCCGAGACACCGGCAAGCGCAAGCAGCTGTTCAACGGCATGGGCAGCTATCTGTATCTGCTGTCGGCGCTGCGCAGCGGCGATGCGCGCCATCTGAAGGCGGCCGAGGCTTACCTGGAAATCGCGGTCAAGCTGCCGAAGAACCATGACAGCGCGGTGCACCAGCAGATCGACCTGCTGCGCCAGATCCGCGCCGGCGTGATGCAGGTCGACGCCGTGGCGGCCCTCGCGTGGGAACCGGCGATGCAAACGCAGGTGTTCCAGTTCCTGCTGTACTTCTGGCTGTCGATGCCGCAGCTGCAGGAGCGCAAGGAACAGTTGCAGGAGCTGGTGAAGAACGCCGAACGCGCCGGTTATCTGTTCATCGCCGCCCAGGCCGCAGGGCTGCTAGGCCAAATGGGCGACAGCGAGATGCAAACCCACGCCCAGGCGCTGCGTTCGCGCCTCGGCTTCCCCGACCTCACCACCTGGTTCGAGCGCCAGGAAGGCTGGCAGCGCCAGCTCACCGCGCTGATAAACCTGCAGCAGCCGGCGAGCGCCGACACGGCGGGTAGTGCGCGCCTGGTATGGCTGCTGACCTACGATAACCGTCACGGCCTGACCGACATCTCGCCGGTGGAGCAGAAGCGTGACGCGCGCGGCCTGTGGAGCAAGGGCCGCGCGGTGGGCCTGAAGCGGCTGCGCTTTGAATCGGAACAGTTCAACTTCCTGACGCCGCAGGATATCCGCGCGGCCGAAGCCATTACGGTGGCGCATCGCGGCTATCAGTCCACCGGTCTGACCTACGAGATCGATCCGCAGCGCGCCGCGCCATCGCTGGTCGGCCATCCGCTGCTGTTCTGGTCCGATCTGCCGGACATGCGGGTCGAGATGCTGGCCGGCGAGCCGGAACTGCTGGTCAAACGCAGCCCCGGCAATCTGGAGCTGCGTTTGCAGCCGCCGATTCCTGACGATAGCTCCTCGGTGGTCATCACCAAGGAGACCCCGACCCGCCTGCGCGTGGTGAACATCCTGGAAGAACACCGCAAGATCGCCGCCATCGTCGGCGATGCGCTCAACGTGCCGGCCCACGCCGAAGAGCAGGTGCTGTCGGCCATCAGCGCCATCTCGTCGCTGGTGACGGTGCAGTCGGACCTCGGCGGCGCCGCGCCGGACATGGAGCAGATGGAAGCCGACATGCGTTTGCATCTGCACCTGCTGCCCTACCAGCACGGCCTGAAGATGCAGATCCTGGTGCGGCCGCTGGTGAACGGCGCCTACTACAAGCCGGGCGACGGCGCCGACAGCGTGATTGCCGATATCGGCGGCAAGCCGGTGCAGACACGGCGCAAGCTCATCGACGAACGCGACGCCGAGCGCGCTCTGGTCGAAAAATGCCCGATACTGGAATCGGCCGAGCAGGATCACGGCGAATGGCTGCTGGGCCAACCGGCGCTGTGCCTGCAACTGCTGGTCGAACTGCAGGCGCTGGACCCGGCCAGCATCGTCATCGCCTGGCCGGAGGGCGAGAGCTTCCGCGTCATCAACAAGGTCGAGACCAAGCAACTGCGCGTGGCCATCAAGAGCAATAAGGACTGGTTTGCCGCCAGCGGCGAACTGCAGGTCGACGAGGGCAAAGTGATCGACCTGCGCACGCTGCTGGAGATGATGGAGAAGAGCCACGGCCGCTTCGTCGAACTGGGCGAGAACCGCTACATGGCGCTGACCGAGGAACTGTACCGCCGTCTGCAGGAAGTGCAGGCCTACGGCGAGCTGACCGCCGATGGCGTGCGCGTGCATCCACTGGCTTCGTTCGCGCTGGAAGAACTGGCGGACGATGTCGGCGGCCTCAAATCCGACAAGCTGTGGAAAGAGCATCTGTCGCGCATGCAGGCGCGCGAGGAATTCGAGCCGCAGCTGCCATCCACGCTGCAAGCGGAGCTGCGCGACTATCAGGTGGAAGGCTACAACTGGCTGGCGCGCCTCGCGCACTGGGGCGTGGGCGCCTGTTTGGCCGATGACATGGGCCTGGGTAAAACGCTGCAGGCACTGGCGTTGATGCTGTCACGTGCGCCGCAAGGCCCGACGCTGGTGATCGCGCCGACCTCGGTCTGCATGAACTGGATGAGCGAGGCGGCGCGCTTTGCGCCGACCTTGAACATGCAGCTGTTCGGCCCCGGCGACCGCGCCGAGATGCTGGGCAATCTGCATGCTTACGATGTGGTGGTGACGTCGTATGGTCTGCTGCAGCTGGAGTCCGCGCTGTTCGCCAAAGTCCACTGGAACACCATCGTGCTGGATGAGGCGCAGGCGATCAAGAACGCCGCCACCAAGCGCTCGGCGGCGGTGATGGCGCTGAAGGGCGATTTCCGCATCGCCGTCACCGGCACGCCGCTGGAAAACCACCTCGGCGAATTGTGGAACCTGTTCCGCTTCATCAATCCGGGCCTGTTGGGCAGCATCGAGCAGTTCAACCTGCGCTTCGCCGGGCCGATCGAGAAAGCGCAGAACCACCGCGCCGAACTGGGCGCGCGCCAGCGTTTGCGGCGTCTGATCCAGCCCTTCATTCTGCGCCGCACCAAGTCGCAGGTGCTGACCGAACTGCCGTCGCGTACCGAGATCACGCTGGAAGTCGATCTGTCGCCGGACGAAACGGCGCTGTACGAATCGCTGCGCCGCGCCGCGCTGGAAAACCTGGAAAAGGTCGAAGGGCCGGCCGAGAAGAAATCGATCCAGATCCTGGCCGAGATCATGAAGCTGCGCCGCGCCTGCTGCAATCCGAACCTGATCGCACCAGACCTGCAGCTAACCAGCAGCAAACTGGCCGCGTTCGCGCATCTGCTGGAGAACCTGCTGGACAACAAGCACAAAGTACTGGTGTTCAGCCAGTTCGTCGATCACCTGGCGCTGATCCGCGCGCACCTGGACACGCAGGGCGTCAGCTATCAGTACCTGGACGGCTCGACTTCGATGGCCGACCGCAAGAAGCGCGTCGACGCCTTCCAGGCCGGCGATGGCGATGTGTTCCTGATCTCGCTGAAGGCGGGCGGCGTCGGCATCAATCTGACTGCAGCCGACTACGTGATCCACATGGACCCGTGGTGGAATCCGGCGGTGGAAGATCAGGCGTCGGACCGCGCCCACCGCATGGGCCAGCTGCGGCCGGTGACCATTTACCGGCTGGTGGCGCGCCACACCATCGAGGAAGGCATCGTCGATCTGCACCAGCACAAGCGCGACCTGGCCGACAGTCTGCTGGAGGGCAGCGATGTCAGCGGCCGCATGTCGGCCTCGGAAATGCTGTCCATGCTGCACGAGGGCTTGAAGAAGTAAGAGGGCTTTATCAAGAAATCAAAGTTCCCTCAGAATAATTATTTTGTCTTGTATCGGGCGCTCTCAAGTGGGCAGATTAGTGATAATCTCCTCCGCTTCAGAGTTAAGGCTGCACATGATGATCAAGACTAAATTTGCATTGGCTGCACTGATGGCGGCCTTGGCCGCAGCACCAGCCGGTGCCGCTACCCACCACCACAAGGCAACGCCGACCAAAAAAGGCAGCGCCAAAAGTACCAAATCCACCAAATCGTCGGTCAAGAGCAAGGGCAAAGCCGCCAAGGCCAGCGGAAAGAAAGTCGCTGCTGCGGCCGCCGTGCCGGCGCTGAAGGTCGCCACCGAACGCTGGCAAGATCGCCAGTTTGACAACACCGCCAATCAGTTCCTGAACGCGCTGTGGCGCATCGATTCGGAAAGCGCGATCTACGCCGGCAAGTACGACACCGCCGCCACCCTGACCGTGTTCGACAAGGCCGAGCAGGACAAGGAGCTGGCCTTCATCGATGACTGGAAGCAGCGCCTGGGCGCGATCAACGCCGACAGGCTGTCGTCCAAGCAGCGCACCGATCTGGGCCTGCTGATGAACAAGCTGGATGGCGACCGCTGGCGCCTGACCACGCTGCGCGAATGGGAATGGAATCCGGCCAGCTACAACGTCGCCGGTCCGATCGATCTGATCCTGAACACCGAATACGCGGCCCAGCCGCAGCGCCTGCGCACGCTGCTGAAGCGCATCGCCAGCATTCCGGCCTATTACGACGCGGCGCGTCACAACATCGTCAATCCGACCCGCGAGCACACCCGCCTGGCGATCGCGCAGGCACCCGGCGTGCAGACGCTGCTGACCGAAGTAGACAAGGTGGCGCAAGCCTCGATTCTGACGCCGGTGGAAAAGCAGCTGTTCACGCAGCGCATCAACGCGGCGCTGACGGCGGTGGATGGCTATGTGGCCTTCCTGACCGAGATGGACAAGCAGATGGACACCAAGGGCCGTCGCTCGTTCCGCCTCGGCAAGGAGCTGTATGAGCAGAAGTTTGCCTACGATATCCAGTCGGCCAGCACCGCCGAGCAGACTTATCAGAAAGCGCTGGCGGCGCGCGAAGAGCTGCTGACAAATATGGACAAGCTGTCCGACGAGCTGTGGGACAAAACCATGGGCAGCACCGCCAAGCCGGCCGACCGCTTTGCCAAGATCGGCATGGTGATCGACAAGCTGTCGGAGCGCCATGTGGCGCGCGAGGATTTCGTCAACGACATCAAGCGCCAGATTCCGGTGCTGCAGGATTGGGTGATCAGCCACAATCTGCTGACGCTGGATCCGAACAAGCCGCTGGAAGTGCGCGCGACGCCGGCCTATGCGGCGGGCGTGGCTGGCGCCAGCATCGATGCGCCGGGACCGTATCGTCCGCAGGACCGCACCTACTACAACGTGACGCCGCTGGATAAGGCGACGCCGGAAGCGGCCGAGAGCAGCCTGCGCGAGTACAACTACTGGATCTTGCAGATTCTGAATATCCACGAGGCGATTCCGGGTCACTATGCGCAGCTGGTGTATGCCAACCGTTCGCCATCGATCGTCAAGTCGATCTTCGGCAATGGCGCGATGGTCGAAGGCTGGGCGGTGTATGGCGAGCGCATGATGCTGGAGTCCGGCTACGGCGACAATGCGCCGGAGATGTGGCTGATGTATTCGAAGTGGAATCTGCGCAGCGTCACCAACACCATCCTCGATTACAGCGTGCACGTGCTGGGCATGACGGAAGAGCAGGCCATCGATCTGCTGACGCGCCAGGCGTTCCAGACGCGCAGCGAGGCGGTGGAGAAGTGGCATCGCGTGCAGGTGTCGTCGGTGCAGCTGACCAGCTATTTCAGCGGCTACAGCGAGATCATGGAATTGCGCGAGCAGCGCAAGCAGCAGTTGGGCGCCAAGTTCAACCTGAAAGAATTCCACGAGCAATTCCTCAGCTACGGCAGCGCGCCGGTGCGCGTGATCAAAGGCTTGATGACGCAGTAGTCCTGCGCTCGCTCAAACAGATAGGCACTTGATTCGATACGATGGAGAACGGCTGTCACGCAGCCGTTTTCTGCTACGATCAAATCGGGGAGGTATCATGACCATGCCTATCTTTGACACTCTCAGCTACGTCAACAAATTAACCGGCGCCGGCATGCCGCGCGAGCAAGCGGAGGCTCAGGCGCAAGCCTTGTTTGAAATTCTTGCCGAGGGAACAGTCACCCCTGGCGCAATAGCGATACTCAAAGCCGACCTGCTGGCCCGAATGGATGAGCTCAGAACTGAGCTCATCGGCCGCATTGAATCGGTACGGACAGAGTTCATCGGCCGAATTGAATCCGTACGGACAGAGTTCATTGAACGCATTGAATCGGTAAGAACCGAGCTCATTGGCAAGATAGATGCTGTGGAAACTGGACTCAACGCTAAGATAGATGCGCTGAGATTCGATTTGGAAGTGTTCAAGGCGCGCACCAACGCGAAATTCACGATTTTGTTTGTGCTGAGCGCCGTGCAGATCGGCTTGCTGGTGTATGTGGTCAGCCGGCTGCCATAGCCGGCCTACGCATCAGGCTTTTTCTTCCGGCGCGGTGGAGATGCGCACGAACATCGGCGCCACCAACAAACCCAGCTCGAACAGCAAGCACATCGGAATCGCCAGCGAGAACATGCTGACCGCATCCGGCGGCGTCACAATCGCCGCGATCACAAACGCGCCGACCACCGCATACGGACGAATCTCCTTCAGCTTGGCCACACTTACCAGGCCCATGCGCACCAGAATCACCACCACCACCGGCACCTCAAACGTCGCGCCAAACGCCAGGCACATCGACATCACGAAATCCAGATAGTTTTCGATATCCGGCGTCACCGCGATCGAGGTCGGCGAGAACTCGGCAATGAACTGGAACACCCGGCCAAACACCAGGAAATAGCAGAACGCCACGCCCGACATAAACAGCACCGACGACGAAATCACCAGCGGCGCAATCAGCCGCTTCTCGTGCGCGTACAGGCCAGGCGCCACAAACGCCCACAGCTGATACAGCACCCACGGCAAGGCCAGGATGATGGCGATCACCAGCGTCACCTTCATCGGCACCAGGAACGGCGCCACCACCCCGGTGGCGATCATCTTGGAGCCAACCGGCAGCGCCTTGATCATCGGCTCGGCGATGATGTCGTAGATATGCGCCGGCCCCGGCCAGATCATCAGGCCGATGCACATGATCGCGATGCCGATCGAAGCCTTGACCAGGCGGTCGCGCAGCTCGATCAGGTGAGAGATAAAGGTCTCTTCGCCCTGGTTAGGAGTGGTCATCTAAAAGAAGGAGCTATTGGTAGGACCGCGCGGACGGAAGCGGGCCACCCGCGCCGCGCCGGAAGTCACATGCAGTTTGCCGCCGGTACGCTGCTTGTACCAGTTGGGGATGGCCGAGTTGCGCACCAGCTTCTTGCGGCGGAACTCGCGCGCCTTGCGCGCCACATCCTCGCTGGTCACGCTGCTGAACGGCGCGCTGTCGTACGACGGCGTGTCGCTGGCCGAGCTGTCGCTGAAGGCGTTTTCCACCTCGGCCATGTTTTGCGAGATCGAGTTTTCCACATCGGACTTGATGCTCTGGGCCGCATCCTGCACTTCCTTTTGCAGGTTGCGCAATTCTTCCAGCTCGATTTCGCGCGTGACCTCGGACTTGACGTCGTTCAGATAACGCTGGGCGCGGCCGTACAGCGTCCCGGCCATGCGCGCCACCTTGGGCAGCTTTTCAGGACCGATGACGATCAGCGCGACCACGCCGATGACAGCAAGTTTGGTAAGACCGAGATCGATCATAAGAAGTATTTACGTAAGCGATTGCTTACTTCTTCTCTTTCGTATCGACGTCGATGGTGCCAGGAGCCGGGGCGGCTGGCTTGTCTTCGTCCGTGCCCTTGACGCCATCCTTGAAGCCTTTGACGGCCTTGCCGATATCGGAACCCATATTGCCCAGTTTCTTGGTGCCGAACACCAGCATGACGATTACCAGAACGATCAGCCAGTGCCAAATACTAAACGAACCCATCATATTCCCCTTGCGGAGCGCATGCGCTCCAGATTTATCTGTTGATTCCCAGAACTGCGGCTACAGTATACGCGAAGCGCAGGGCTCTGAGGTAAATGCGGCCGTTTACCGCTGGCCGCGCCATGGATGGGCGCCGCCGATCACGTGCAGGTGTAGATGGTACACCTCTTGCCCGCCATCCGGCCCACTGTTAATCAGCGTCTTGTAGCCGCGCACCGGTTTACCGTCCGCATCATAGCCGACCGCGCAGCCGGCTTCCTCTGCCAGACGGGGTGCCAGCGCCAGCATCTTGCCCAGCAATTCAGGCTCGCCGGCGGCATCCTGCAGCGTGGCGAAGTGCTGTTTCGGGATCACCAGCAGGTGCACCGGCGCGGCCGGGTTGATGTCCTTGAAGGCCAGCAGCTCATCGTCTTCGTAGACGGCGGTCGATGGAATTTTCTTTTCGGCTATTTTGCAAAAGATGCAGTTTTCCACACGGGCTCCGATTATTCTTTGCGGGATGCTTTTTCCTCGATGCCGGACACGCCCTCGCGGCGCGCCAGTTCATCGAGTACCTGCTGCGGCTTCAGGTCGAACTGGGCCAGCAGCACCAGCGTATGGAACCACAAGTCGGCCACTTCGTACAGCACCTTGCCGCTGTCGCCGCCGGCGCGCGCATCCTTGGCGGCCATCACGGTTTCGGTGGCTTCCTCGCCGATCTTTTTCAGAATGGCGTCGTCGCCCTTGGAAAACAGCTTGGAGGTGTAGGAACTGGCGGGATCGCCGCCGTTAGCCGGCTTGCGCGATTCGATCACGTCCGCCAGACGGTCGAGAATGGTGCTCATTTGCCTGCCTTGTAAATGTCGTTGGGGTCTTTCAGCACCGGCTCGGTGTTCTGCCAGTCGCCTTCGTGCTGGTCGCCCTCAAACTTCTGGAAGAAGCACGAATGGCGGCCGGTATGGCAGGCGATGCCGCCGGCCTGCTCGATTTTCAGCAGCACCACGTCTTCATCGCAGTCGAGGCGGATTTCCAGCACTTTCTGGGTGTGGCCGGACTCTTCGCCCTTGTGCCACAGCTTCTTGCGCGAACGGCTCCAGTACACCGCCTCGCCCAGTTCCACCGTCTTGGCCAGCGCCTCGCGGTTCATCCAGGCGAACATCAGCACATCGTTGCTGCCCGCTTCCTGGGCGATCACCGGCACCAGGCCGTGCTCGTCCCATTTGATTTTCTTCAGCCAGGCCGCTTTCGGCTGGATGCTAGGAGTACTCATGATTCTGTTCTCTTAAACCAGGCGCATCGGAATGCCCTGCTGCGCCATGAAGCGCTTGGCTTCCTGTACCGAATACTGGCCGAAGTGGAAGATGCTGGCCGCCAGCACCGCGTCCGCCTTGCCCAGCTTGACGCCATCGGCCAGATCCTGCAGGCCGCCGACGCCACCGGAGGCGATCACCGGAATGCTGATCGCATCCGACACGCCACGGGTCAGGCCGAGATCGAAGCCGGACTTGGTGCCGTCCTTGTCCATGCTGGTCAGCAGGATTTCGCCCGCGCCCAGCTGTTCCATTTTTTTGGCCCATTCGATGGCGTCGATGCCGGTGGCCTTGCGGCCGCCGTGGGTAAACACTTCCCACTTGCCGGGCGAGGTCTGCTTGGCGTCGATCGCCACCACGATGCACTGCGAACCGTGCTTCTGCGAGGCTTCGTACACCAGTTGCGGATTCGACACCGCCGACGAGTTCATGCTGACCTTGTCCGCACCGGCGTTCAGCAAGCGGCGCACGTCGGCCACCTCGCGCACGCCGCCACCGACGGTCAGCGGAATGAACACCTGCGAGGCCACGGCTTCGATGATGTCCAGGATCAGGCCACGGTTGTCGCTGGTGGCGGTGATATCGAGGAAGGTCAGCTCGTCGGCGCCCTGCTCGTCGTAGCGGCGGGCGATTTCGACCGGGTCGCCGGCATCGCGCAGCTCGGTGAAATTGACGCCTTTGACGACGCGGCCATCGGTCACGTCCAGGCAGGGGATGATGCGTTTAGCCAGCATAGTGTTATTCGTCTTCTTCTTCGATCAGGTCGCCGCTGAGCTCGTCAGCGCGTTCCTGCGCCGACGCCAGATCGATGGTGCCTTCGTAAATCGAACGGCCGCAGATCACGCCTTCGATGCCTTCGTCCTGTACCGCGCACAGCGCTTCGACGTCGGCCAGATTGTGCAGGCCGCCGGAAGCGATCACCGGGATCTTGACCGCTTGCGCCAGCTTGACGGTGGCTTCGATATTGACGCCGCCCATCATGCCATCACGGCCGATGTCGGTGTAGATGATCGATTCCACGCCATAGGCTTCGAATTTCTTGGCCAGGTCGATCACTTCGTGGCCGGACATTTTGCTCCAGCCATCGGTCGCCACCTTGCCGTCCTTGGCATCCAGGCCGACGATGATGTGGCCGGGGAAGGCGCCGCACGCATCGTGCAGGAAGCCCGGCTCTTTCACCGCGGCGGTGCCGATGATGACGTAGCTGATGCCGGCGTCCAGATAGCGCTCGATGGTGTCCAGGTCGCGGATACCGCCGCCCAGCTGCACCGGGATCTCGTCCAGGTCGTTTTCTTCAGCGTAGTCCTGCACCGCTTTCAGAATCGATTTGATGGCCGCCTCGTTCTTCGGCTTGCCGGCGAACGCGCCGTTCAAGTCGACCAGGTGCAGGCGACGCGCGCCCTGTTTCAGCCAATGCAGGGCCATCTCGGCCGGATCTTCGGAGAAAACGGTGGCGAGTTCCATATCGCCCTGTTTCAGGCGAACGCAGTGACCGTCTTTGAGGTCGATAGCAGGAATGAGCAGCATGATGGTTTAAGTTAAATTAGAAAAAAGAATCAAGGGTTCCAGTGGACGAAGTTTTTGTACAGCTGCAGTCCGGCCGCGGCGCTTTTCTCCGGGTGGAACTGAGTCGCAAAAATATTATCACGGGCGACGGCACAACTGAACGGCGCACCGTAAACGGTTTGCCCGACAGTGTGTGCGGCCTGCTCCGGCTGCGCGAAATAGCTGTGCACGAAGTAGAAGTAGGCGTTGTCCGGAATATCCTGCCACATCGGATGAGACGCCGTTTGCTGCACTTGGTTCCAGCCCATTTGCGGCACCTTGAAGCGCGAGCCGTCATCTTGCAGCTGACCGTCCAGCTGGAAGCGCACTACTTTGCCGGGCAACAGGCCCAGGCCGGCGGCATTGCCTTCCTCGCTGACATCAAACAACATTTGCTCGCCGATGCACACGCCCATCAGCGGTTTGTTTTTCGACGCCGCCAACAGCGCGTCCTGCACGCCGGACTCGCGCAGGCTGCGCATGCAGTCCGGCATCGCGCCCTGGCCGGGCAGCACGATGCGGTCGGCGGATTCGATATCGGCCACTTCACCCGAGATCAGCACATTGGCTTCCGGCGCCACGGCGCGCAGCGCCTGCGCGACCGAGCGCAGATTACCCATGCCGTAATCAACAACTACGATTTTTTTCATGGTGGTTTACAGAGTGCCTTTGGTCGACGGAATAGTGCCGGCGGCGCGCGGGTCCAGCTCGGAAGCCATGCGCAGCGCGCGGCCAAATGCCTTGAACACGGTTTCGCACTGGTGGTGGGCGTTGGTGCCACGCAGATTATCGATGTGCAGCGTCACCAGCGCGTGGTTGACGAAGCCGCGGAAGAATTCCAGCGTCAGATCAACGTCGAAGGTGCCGATCATGGCCCGGGTGAACGGGATGTGATATTCGATGCCTGGCCGGCCGGAATAATCCAGCACGACGCGCGACAGCGCCTCGTCCAGCGGCACATACGAATGGCCGTAGCGGACGATGCCCTTGCGGTCGCCGATGGCCTTGGCTACCGCCATGCCCAGCGTGATGCCGACGTCTTCCACCGTGTGGTGGTTGTCGATATGGATATCGCCGGTGGCCTCGACTTCCAGGTCGAACAGGCCGTGGCGGGCGATCTGGTCCAGCATATGGTCGAGGAAGGGCACGCCGGTGTTCAGCTTTTGCTTGCCGGTGCCGTCCAGGTTGATGGATACGCGGACTTGCGTCTCGTTGGTGTTACGGATGATTTCTGCGGTGCGGTTCATGAAGGGCTCGCGAGGTTCTCAGGCTGCCAGCGATGCGGCGAAAGCATCGAGGAAGGCGGAATTTTCTTCCGGGGTACTGACCGTGATACGTAAACAATTGGTCAGCACATCGTGCATTTTACTCACATTTTTAATTAATACCTTGTGAGACAGCAGTTTCAAGTGGGCATCGTCGGAATCAGGCACACGAATCAAGATAAAATTCGCCGCCGACGGAAACACCTCGACACCCGGTAAAGCGGCCAACGCAGCCATCAGATCGGCGCGTGCGGCGCGCAAATTGGCGGCCTGACGGTTCAGCACGTCCACATGGTCCAGCGCGAACTCGGCCGCTACCTGGGTCAACACGTTGATGTTGTATGGAGGCCGCACTTTGTCCAGTTCGACCAGCAATTGCGGCGCCGCCGACAAATAGCCGAGGCGGATTCCGGCCAGGCCCAGCTTGGACACGGTACGCATCAGCACCAGATTATTGAATTCAGGCAAACGATGCATGAAGCTCTGCTGGGCGAACGGCTCGTAGGCCTCATCCACCACCGCCAGGCCGAAGCCGTCCAGCGCGCGGATGATGGCGACGATATCGTCCTCGGCAAACAGGTTGCCGGTCGGGTTGTTCGGGTAGGACAGGAACACCAGCGCCGGCTTGTGCTGTTCGATC
Organism: Duganella guangzhouensis; assembly: GCF_009674535.1. Classification (GTDB taxonomy): domain Bacteria; phylum Pseudomonadota; class Gammaproteobacteria; order Burkholderiales; family Burkholderiaceae_D; genus Rugamonas; species Rugamonas guangzhouensis. The sequence continues at coordinate 301,107 of NZ_WKJK01000004.1, read as the reverse complement.
GCGGCCAGCATGGCCGGCAGGTCCAGCGTCAGGTCGGCCTTCAGCGGCACGCCGACGTAATCCATGCCGGCGAATTGCGCCGAGCGCTGGTACATCACGAACGACGGCGTTGGCGCCACCACCACGGCGCGGCGGTCCTGCTGGGCGCAGGCCATGCACAGCATGGAAATCAGTTCATCCGAGCCGTTGCCTAGGATGACGTCATAGCCGGCTGGCACACCCAGCGTCTGCTGGATGCGCTGCTTGATGCTGGCATAGGACGCGGCCGGATAACGGTTCAGCGCCACGTCGGCCAGGCGCTGCGCCAGATCGGTGCGCAGATGCTGCGGCAGGTGGTAAGGGTTCTCCATCGCATCCAATTTAAGGTAACCGCTCGCGTCGGCGACGTGATAGCTGGCTACGGCTCTCACGTCGGGACGGATGGCGCTGTTAACCAGCGTGTCGATGGGGGACATCTTACTAAGCTCCTATGAGTTGACGGTTGAACTGCGCTTGGCCCGTGGCGTGGGCTTTTTCTTGGGTGGCGGCTGCGGCGCATCCGCCGTCGCCAGCCGTTCGGCGATGATGGCGCAATACTCCGGATTCAATTCGAAACCGACGTAGTTGCGGCCATTGCGCTTGGCGGCAATCGCCGTGGTGCCGCTGCCCATGAACAGATCCAGCACCACGCCGTCCGGCGGGCACGATGCCTTGACCATGCGCTCGATGATTTCCAGCGGCTTTTGGGTCGGGTGGTCGGCGCGCTCCGGATGTTCGCGGTGCAGGCGCGACACGCTCCACAAATCCTTCGGGTTGTAACCCACTTCCAGCCATTTCGCGCCGATGAAGATGGAGCGCGAGCGGGCTTTCTTGGTCTCGGCATCGTACGGAATGCGCACCGCGTCGAGATCGAAATAATAATCCTTGCGGCGCACGAAGAAGCCGATGGTGTCGTGCACCGACGAGAAGCTGCGCACGCTGCCGCCCATTGACGGCACGCGGCGGTCCCAGATAATCTCGTTCATCATCGTCATGCGCTTTTTCAGCATGACGAAAATCTCCGGCGAAAAGCGCCAGGTCAGGAAAATATACAGGCTGCCGTTCGGCTTCAGCTTGGGCAGCGCTGCCTCGATCCATTGCTCGGTCCAGCGCAGGTATTCGTCCACCGTTTGCTGGTCCGAGGCATTGCCGTAGTCCTTGCCCAGGTTGTACGGCGGGTCGGTCAGAATCAGATCGATGGAAGCATCCGGGATGCGCGCCAGGCCGGTCAGCGCATCCTCACAAAAGACCTGATTGATCCATGCCGTCATTTCAGACGCAGCTCCGCGCTGCGGGCGTGTGCCTGCAGACCTTCGCCATACGCCAGTTCGGCCGCGACCTTGCCCAGCGTTTGCGCGCCGGCTTCGCTGACCATGATGACCGACGAACGTTTCTGGAAATCGTACACGCCCAGCGGCGACGAGAAGCGCGCGGTGCGCGAAGTCGGCAGCACGTGGTTCGGACCGCAGCAGTAGTCCCCCAGCGACTCGGACGAGAAGCGACCGAGGAACATGGCGCCGGCGTGACGGATCTTGTCAGCCCACTGCTGCGGCTCGACGGCGGAGATTTCCAGGTGCTCGGCGGCGATGCTGTTGGCGATGGCGCAGGCTTCATCCATGTCGCGCACTTTGACCAGCGCGCCACGGTCGCCCAGCGAGGTCTTGATCACTTCCTGGCGCGGCATGGTCGGCAGCAGCTTGGCGATACTGGCTTCCACTTGCGCGATGTAGTCGGCGTCAGGGCACAGCAGGATGGCTTGCGCCAGCTCGTCGTGCTCCGCTTGCGAGAACAGGTCCATGGCGATCCAGTCCGGATCGGTGGTGCCGTCGGCAACGATCAGGATTTCCGACGGGCCGGCGATCATGTCGATGCCGACCACGCCGAACACGCGGCGCTTGGCCGAAGCGACATAAGCATTGCCAGGGCCGACGATCTTGTCGACCGGCTGTATCGTTTCAGTGCCATAGGCCAGCGCGCCCACCGCCTGCGCGCCGCCGATGGTGATGACGCGGGTGACGCCGGCAATCGCGGCGGCGGCCAGCACCATCTGGTTCTTCACGCCGTCCGGGGTTGGTACCACCATGATGATTTCTTCAACGCCGGCGACGTGCGCCGGAATCGCGTTCATCAGCACCGATGATGGATAGGCTGCCTTGCCGCCCGGGACGTAAATGCCGACCCGGTCCAGCGGCGTTACGCGCTGGCCCAGCACCGTGCCATCCAGCTCGGTGTAGGTAAAGCCGTTCAGTTCCTGCTTCTGGCGTTCGTGGAAAGCGCGCACGCGCTGTGCGGCGACTTCCAGCGCCTTGCGTTGGGCTTCCGGAATCGCGGCCAGCGCGGCCTGTAATTCCTGTTGCGAGACTTCCAGCGCCGCCATGCTGGTGGCGCCGCCGTTTGGAATGCGGTCGAAGCGGTTGGTGTATTCGAGTACGGCGGCATCGCCGCGCGCTTTGACGTCGGCGAGGATGTTGCCGACAGCGGATTCGATGGCGTCATCGGTGCTGGCTTCAAACGCCAGCAGGGTATCCAGACGCTGTTTGAAATCGGCCTGGCTGGAATCGAGCTTGGTAATCATGGCGTTCACTTTTTGGAGGCGCGTTCAAAGGCTTCGATAATCGGCTGCAGACGCTCGCGCTTCATCTTCAGCGCGGCCTGATTGACGATCAGGCGCGACGAAATATCCATGATGGCCTCGACCTCTTTCAGGTCGTTGGCACGCAGCGTGCCGCCGGTGCTGACCACGTCGACGATGGCATCCGACAGGCCGACCAGCGGCGCCAGCTCCATCGAACCATACAGCTTGATCAGATCGACGTGCACACCCTTCTTGGCGAAGTGGGCGCGCGCGGTCTCCACGAACTTGGTGGCCACGCGCAGACGCGCGCCCTGGCGCACTGCGGTCTCGTAATCGAAACCGTTGCGCACCGCGACCGACATGCGGCACTCGGCGATGTGCAGGTCGATCGGTTGATACAGGCCTTCGCCGCCATGCTCCAGCAGCACATCCTTGCCGGCCACGCCGAAGTCCGCCGCGCCATGCTGCACATAGGTCGGCACGTCGGTGGCGCGCACGATCAGCACGCGCACATCAGGGTCGTTGGTTGGCAGGATCAGCTTGCGCGAGGTTTCCGGATTTTCGGTGACGGTGATGCCGGCTGCTTCCAGCAGCGGCAGCGTGTCTTCGAAAATGCGGCCCTTGGACAGCGCAAGAATCAGCTGTTGAGAGTCGGCTTGAAAGGTGCTCATGGCTTTACTTGATGCGTTTAATGTTGGCGCCTACGGCGGAGAGTTTGACTTCCATCTGATCGTAGCCACGGTCCAGGTGATAGATGCGGTCGATCAGGGTTTCACCGCGCGCAGCCAGGCCGGCGATCACCAGCGAAGCGGATGCACGCAAGTCGGTCGCCATCACAGGCGCGCCAACCAGCTGTTCCACGCCTTTGATAAAGGCGGTGTTGCCATCGGTTTCAATTTGCGCGCCCAGGCGGTTCATCTCCTGGACGTGCATGAAGCGGTTTTCAAAAATGGTTTCCGTCACGCGGCTGGCGCCTTCGGCGATGGTGTTCACCGCCATGAACTGCGCCTGCATGTCGGTCGGGAAGCCGGGGTATTCGGTGGTGCGGAAGGTCACGGCGGTCGGACGCTTGTCCATCTGCGCGCGGATCCAATTGTCGCCGATGGTCAGCTGCAGGCCGATCTCGCGCAGCTTGTCCAGCGCGGCGTCCATGATGTCGACTCGGGTGTTGCGGATGGTGATGTCGCCACCGGTGGCGGCCACCGCGCACAGGAAAGTCGCCGCTTCGATGCGGTCCGAAATCACGGCGTGCTTGGCGCCATGCAGTTCGCTGACGCCCTGAATCACCAGGCGGTTGGTGCCGATGCCCTCGATCTTGGCGCCCATCGCCACCAGCAGGTGCGCCAGGTCGGTCACTTCCGGTTCGCAGGCGGCGTTTTCCAGCACGGTCTCGCCCTCGGCCAGCGTCGCCGCCATCAGCAGATTCTCGGTGCCGGTCACGGTGATCATGTCGGTGACGATGCGCGCGCCTTTCAGCTTGGCGCACTTGGCGTAGATATAGCCGCCTTCGACGGTGATGTCGGCGCCCAGCGCCTGCAGACCCTTGATGTGCTGATCGACCGGACGCGAACCGATCGCGCAGCCGCCCGGCAGCGACACCTTGGCTTCACCAAAGCGCGCCAACAGCGGGCCCAGTACCAGGATCGAGGCGCGCATGGTTTTCACCAGATCGTACGGCGCTTCCAGCTTGGTGATGGCGCTGCCGTTCAGCGTGACCTTGTCGTTGTCCTGAGTGACTTTGAGGCCGGTCTCGCCCAGCAGCTTCAGGATGGTCGACACATCGTGCAGATGCGGCACGTTGGACAGTTCGACGTCACCGGAGGTCAGCAGGCCGGCGCACAGGATAGGCAACGCCGCGTTCTTGGCGCCGGAGATGGTGATGTCGCCTTGCAGGCGGTTGCCGCCTTGGATCAGAAGCTTGTCCATGCTTATCCTTGATATTCTTCAGGGGTGAGGGTTTTCATCGACAGCGCGTGAATCTCTTCACGCATGCGGTCGCCCAGCGCGGCGTACACCAGCTGGTGGCGCTGGATCGGACGCTTGCCGGCAAACGCCGGCGACACGATCACGGCCTGGAAATGCTGGCCGTCGCCGTCCACTTCGAGGTGCGTGCATTCGAGACCGGCCTTGATGTAGCCGTAGATCAGTTCTGGAGTAGTAGCCATTTTTAAATTCCCAATTAGTGGCGCAGGCGATAACCGCTGCGCAGCAAACGAATCGCCAGGAACGCCAGCACCACCAGGAAGGCCGCAACTATGGCCACGCTCACCAGCGGATTGACGTCGGACTGGCCGAAGAAGCCGTAACGGAAGCCGTCGATCATGTAGAAAAACGGATTCAGATGCGATACCGCCTGCCATACCGGCGGCAGCGAATGAATCGAGTAGAACACGCCGGCCAGGAAGGTCAGCGGCACGATCAGGAAGTTCTGGAACGCGGCCAGCTGGTCGAACTTCTCGGCCCAGATGCCGGCGATCAGGCCCATGGTGCCGAGGATGGCGGCGCCCAGCAGCGCGAACACCAGGATCCACAGCGGCGCCGCAAACGACAGGTGCGCGAACCACGCGGTCACCATGAACACGCCCAGACCAACCACGATGCCGCGCACCATGGCGGCGATCACGTAGGCGGAGAAAATCTCCCAGTGCGACAAAGGCGTCAGCAGCACGAACACCAGGTTACCGGTGATCTTCGATTGAATCAGCGACGACGACGAGTTGGCGAAGGAGTTCTGCAGCACGCTCATCATCACCAGGCCTGGAATCAGGAACGAGGTGTAGTTGACGCCCTCGTAGACGTTGACGCGGCCTTCCAGCACATGGCCGAAGATCAGCAGGTACAGCATGGCGGTCAGGATAGGCGCGCCGATGGTCTGCGTCGCTACTTTCCAGAAGCGCAGGGTCTCCTTGTAGACCAGGGTGCGGAATCCAGCGGAGAGGAAATTCATACGGTGCCCTTATCCATGATCTGCAAGAAGATATCTTCCAGATCGGCTTGTTGCAATTGCATTTCGTCGATGATGACACCTGACTCGCGCAGGCGCTTCAGAATCTGTTCGACTTCGGCGTACTCGTTGATGCGCAGGCTGTACTTCTTGCCGTGCTCCGAGCTTTCCGGATGCGTGATCAGCGTACGCAGATCGTCCGGCAGGTCGCCGTGGCTCATGTTGACGATCAACTGCGAACCGGAGATGCGGCGGATCAGCGATGCCATCGTATCCAGCGCGACCACCTTGCCCAGCTTGAGCATGGCCACGCGCTTGCACATGGCCTGGGCTTCTTCCAGATAGTGGGTGGTCAGCACCACGGTGTGGCCTTCGCGGTTGAGGCGCGAGATGAACTTCCACAGCGTCTGGCGCAGCTCGACGTCGACGCCGGCGGTTGGCTCGTCCAGCACGATCACCGGCGGCTTGTGCACCAGCGCCTGCGCCACCAGCACGCGGCGCTTCATGCCGCCCGACAGCGCGCGCATATTGGTATCGGCCTTGTTGGTCAGGTCGAGGTTATGCATCACCTCGTCGATCCAGGCATCGTTGTTTTTCAGGCCAAAGTAACCGGATTGCAAGCGCAGGGTTTCGCGCACGGTGAAGAACGGATCGAACACCAGCTCCTGCGGCACCACGCCGAGGTTGCGGCGCGCGGCGCGGAAATCGCTGACCACGTCATGGCCGTGGATCTTGACCGTGCCCGCGTCCGGCCGGTTCAAGCCGGCGATGATGGAAATCAGCGTGGTCTTGCCGGCGCCATTCGGGCCCAGCAGGCCGAAAAACTCGCCTTCTTCGATCGAGAGCGACACACCGCCCAGCGCCTGGAGCGACTTGTAGCGCTTCTCGACATTGCTAATTTGGATTGCTGTCATTATTGACTTATCTATAAGGTCGCGACGGCCGGGCCGACGCATGGGAAGATGCTGCGGGCGCCACGGCACTGCGGCTGCGGCAACGTTCAATTATATTGGAATTTTATGATCCGGCTGAGCCGGACCCTGATTTACTGCGGGCGGCGGGGTGGGGCGGGGATCAATGATGGTGGTGGGAGGCGGCTGCGCCTTCCACGGCAGTCTTCTTGCTGAAGACCGATTCCGGTGCTTTCACCGGTGAGAATTCGTCGTGCGAGGGGTTGCGCGGCGCGGCGCCATCCTGTTCCAGCTTGACGTCGGTCGGGAACAGCAGCGAGCACACGCCATACAACTTGGTCAGGCTTTGCAGCGCCGGCGGCAGATTTTTCAGTTCCAGCTGGATGCCGGCTTCCTGCGCTGCGCGCTGCCACGACAGCATGACCGACACCGCCACCGAATCCACCGTCAACACATGGCGCAGGTCGAACACGCTCTGGCCGGCCTTGAGGGCGGCATAGCCGCGCTCCAGCGCCGCAGTGGCGTTGAGCACGGTCAGGGACGTGAGCGACTGCAGATTGTCGGTGGCTTCGGTAACGGCGTTCATGGCGTCAGTTTACTTCTTCGGTGCGGTGGTGTTCAACGGTTTGCTGGCGAGTTTTTTGTTTTTCTCGGTCAGCGCCTTGATCAGGCCATCCATGCCGCCTTTCGAAATTTCCGAGGCGAAAGTACCTTTGTAGGTCTCGACCAGCCACGCGCCCAGCACGTTGATGTCGTAGATCTTCCAGCCTTGCGGACCCTTGGCGACGCGGTAGTTCAGCGGAATCGGTTCGCCACGGGCCTGGTTGACCATCGAGCGCACTTCGACTTCGGTGTCGGACGGATCAGCACGCAGCGGCTTGAACTCGACGGTCTGGTCCTTCACCTGCGACAGCGCGCCGGAATAGGTGAACACCAGCAGCTGGCGGAACTGCTCGGTCAGCTGTTTCTGCTGATCCGGAGTGGCGTCGCGCCAGAAGCGGCCGGCGGCCAGCGCGGTCATGCGCTGGAAATCCACATACGGCAGAATCTTCTCTTCCACCAGATCGATCACCTTCTTGGTGTCGCCGGCCTGGATCGATTTGTCGTTCTTGGCGGTGTTGAGCACGTCCTGGCTGATGCGCTTGACCAGCACGTCCGGCGCTTCCTGCGCCGACGCCACGCCGGTGAAGGCCAGGGAAACAGTTGCCAGAGCAATAAATTGTTTAATAAAGTTCATCGTAGCTATGCCTTCTCAGTAGTTCTTCGGGTCACTGGCTGTCGGGTTTCGCAGCCGGTGTGCCGGAGTTTAACTCTTTTGGGGCCGATTCGGATGACACGGTTGCAGAAGTTTCGCCGGTATCATCCTTTTTACCCTTAGGTGCCGGCTCGTCGCCGTCCGGATGAACCTGGCTCTCGCGGCGCTGCAGATAACCGTCGCGCAGGAATTCATAGCGGTCCAGCGCGGCGTCTTCCAGCAGCGAGGAGGCGTCCAGCAGGCTGGCGCGGGTATCGACGATGCGCAGCGCGGTGCCCATGTTGCGCACGTTGGTCGGATCCTTGTAGCTCCAGATGTTACCGTAGATGTCCAGCGGCAGGCCGGCGGTGTCACGCACGGTCGACGGTCCCAGCAGCGGCAGCACCAGGTAAGGACCGGACTGCACGCCCCACACGCCCAGCGTCTGACCGAAGTCTTCGTTGTGCTTCTGCAGGCCGGCTTCCGAGGCGATGTCGAACAGGCCGAGGATACCCAGGGTCGAGTTCAAGGCAAAACGGCTCAGATCGGACATACCGTCCGAACCCTTGCCCTGCAGGAATTGGTTGACGGCGGTCCAGGCGTCGCCCAGATTGCCGAAGAAATTGCTGACGCCGGTCTGCACAAAGCCAGGCGTGACGTTTTTATAGCCGGTGGCCACCGGTTTCAACGCATAGGTATCGACCGTGTCGTTGAAGTTGAACATGGCCCGGTTGTAGCCCTCGTACGGGTCACGCGGGTTGGGGCCGGCGCAGCCGGCCAGCACAGCGGTAACGCCCAGCGCCAGCGCGGCGCGACTCAGTGGTTTAGCGATCATTTATCGTCCTTTCCTTCTGCCGCTTTGCTATAGATGAACTGATTGATCAGGTCTTCCAGCACTGCGGCCGACTGGGTACGGGCGATCTTGTCGCCGGCAGCCAGGTTGTTGGTATCGCCGCCGGCTTCAATGCCGACGTATTGTTCACCCAGCAGGCCGGCGGTCAGAATCTTGGCCGAGCTGTCTTTAGGGAATTTATAACTTTCTTCCATATTCAAGGTTACCAGTGCCTGGTAGCTCTTGTCATCAAACTTGATCTCTCCCACACGGCCTACCACCACGCCGGACGCCTTGACCGGCGCTTGTGGGCGCAGGCTGCCGATATTGTCGAACTTGGCGGTGATTGAATAGGTCTTGCCGAAGGACAGCGTATTCATGCTGCCCACTTTCAGCGCCAGGAACATCAGCGCAGCGACGCCGATGACGATAAACAGGCCGACCCAGACATCCAGAGATTTGCGTTGCATTTGTATTCTTCCTTGTTTGCTTTTATTGCTTGCTAAACGTTACTTGCTGAACATCAGCGCCGTCATCATGAAATCCAGCCACCAGATCGTCAGCGATGAAATCACGACGGTACGGGTGGTGGCGCGCGCCACGTCTTCCGGTGTCGGCTGCGCCTCGTAACCCTGGTACAAGGCGATGAAGGTGATGGCGATGCCGAACACCACGCTCTTGATGAAGCCGTTGGCAATGTCTTTCCAGATGTCGACGCTGGCCTGCATTTGCGACCAGAAGGCGCCATCGTCAACGCCGATCAGCTGCACGCCGACCAGCCAGCCGCCCAGCACGCCAACCGCGCTGAACACCGACGCCAGCAGCGGCACCGACAGCGCGCCGGCCCAGAAGCGCGGCGCCAGCACGCGTTGCAGCGGATTCACCGCCATCATCTCCATCGCCGACAACTGCTCGCCAGCCTTCATCAGGCCGATTTCGGCGGTCAGCGAGGTACCGGCGCGGCCGGCGAACAGCAGCGCGGTGATGACCGGCCCCAGTTCGCGGGTCAGGCCCAGTGCCACCAGCACGCCCAGCGATTGCTCGGCGCCGTATTTGTTCAGCGTGGTATAGCCCTGCAGGCCCAGCACCATGCCGACGAACAGGCCGGACAGGGTGATGATCAGCATCGAATAATTGCCGATGAAATGCAGCTGCTCGATCACCAGGCTTGGACGGCGCAGCAGGCCGGGCGACACTTTCAGCAGGCTGCCGAAGGTGCGGGCGCCATAGCCGATGCTTTCAACGTAGTCGCGCAGCGGCGCGCCCAGGCGGGACAACCAGTTTTTAACACTCATACTTGCACTCCCAGGCCCAGATCGTCGGCCAGGGACTTGCCTGGATAGTGGAACGGCACCGGGCCATCCGCTTCCGCGTGCACAAACTGCTTCACATACGGGTCGGTCGACACCAGCATGTCGGCCGGCGTGCCGTGCGCAACGATCTTGCCTTGCGACAGGAAATAAACATAGTCGGCGATGGCGAAGCTTTCCTTCACGTCGTGCGACACCAGAATCGTGGTCGAGCCCAGCGCCGTGTTCAGGTTGCGGATCAGGTTGGCGGTGACGCCCATCGAGATCGGATCCAGGCCGGCGAACGGCTCGTCATACATAATCAGTTCCGGGTCCAGCGCGATCGAACGCGCCAGCGCCACCCGGCGCGCCATGCCGCCGGAGATTTCTCCGGGCTTCAGCTTGGCGGCGTTGCGCAAGCCCACGGCTTGCAGTTTCATCAATACCAGATTGCGGATCAGCTCTTCCGGCAAGTCGGTATGCTCGCGCAGCGGGAAGGCGACGTTTTCAAACACCGTCAAATCGGTGAACAGGGCGCCGTGCTGGAACAGCATGCCCATCTTGCGGCGTAACAAATACAGGCCGGCGGTGTTCAGCTTGTGCACCACCTGGCCCTGCACTTTGACCTGGCCTTTTTGCGGCCGCAGCTGGCCGCCGATCAGGCGCAACACCGTGGTTTTGCCGCTGCCAGAGCCGCCCATGACCGCAACCACCTTCCCGCGTGGGAAGTCCATGTTCAAGCCGGTCAGGATCGCGCGCTTGCCATAGGTAAAGTGTAAATCACGGATTTCGACTAAATTAGCCACGACTGAACTCATTTTTTGGGATGCCGTATTGTAGTGCAGAAAGGGCAATCTCTGCAGGAGCCCGGCTCCCGCCTAGGGCGGAGCCAGAATAATTTAGCAGATAATACAACACTACTGAACTCAAAGTCAGCAATTTACACCGGGAACGAATTGTTACATTTGCGCAGCGTGAAAGCCTCGAAAGTTAGTACTTACTAGCAAGATATTCCGTTGGCGACACGCCCAGCGCGCGCCGGAACATGGCGGAAAACGCGCTCGGGCTGTCATAGCCATGCTCTAAAGCAACCTCCAGTATCGACGCGCCGGCCGCCAGCCTGGGCATGCTCAGCAGCAGGCACAGGCGGCGGCGCCAGTCGCCGAACCCCATGCCGACCTCGCGCTCGAACAGCCGCGCCACGGTGCGGCCGCTGACCCGCAGCGCCAGCGCCAGACTGTCCAGCGTCACCGGCTCGGCCGGATGGGCGATCATGTATTCGCACTGGCGCAGCAGCGCCGGATGGCGCGGCAGCGGCACATGCAGCTGCAAACGCGGCGCCAGTTCGATCTCGTCCAGGATCAGCTCCATTACCCGTTGGTCGCGGCCGCCGTCGCGGTAATCCAGCGCGATCGCGGTGGCGGCCACGATGGCTTCGCGCAGCAGCGGCGATACCTCGATCACCTCGCAGCCGCGCGGCAGCGTGTCGCGCGCATGCGGCGCGATAAACAGGGTGCGCATGTCGACATCGCCGGCGATGCGGATCTGGTGCTCGGTTTCGGCCGGCATCCACAGCGCGCGGCCGGGCGGCACCACCCAGCTGCCGCTGACGCTCAGCACCGTCATCACCCCGGTCAGGGTATGAATCAGCTGGGCCCGGGCGTGACTGTGGGCGGGGATGTGCTCGGCGTGCGGATGGCGGCTGACCAGCGCCGCCACCGGGCGGCGGCTGGCGTCGCAATCATCAAAGGTGCGGATGTCCATATCTCGACGATAGTAGTCCAATTAGCGGGAGAAAGAAAGATCGCGACGTGGCTTAATAGCAACCCAACCTATCACTAGCCCGCCATGAAGACACCCCACGCTGTTGTATTACTGCTTGCCGTCAGCGGTTGCGCCGTCAGCCCGGTCAGCTCGCCGCCCTCCACCATTAGCCCGCCGGACGTACTGGCGCCGGCCAGCGCGGCCGTGGCCACCGCCCCGGCGCTCGATCAATGGTGGCGCCTGTATAACGACGCCACGCTGGACACGCTGGTGGCCGAAGCGCTGGCCAACAACCGCGAGCTGCGGGTGGCGGCCGCCAATCTGGCGCAGGCAAACGCCGCGCTGGGCCAGCGCCGCAGCGCGCGCCTGCCGCAGACCGCGCTGACGGCCGGCGCCGGCTACGGCAGCACCGTCAACGACCAGCTGGCGGCGGCGCTGGATCAGACCGAGATCCGCACCGGCCAGCGCTACGACGCCGGCTTCGACACCAGCTGGGAACTCGACCTGTCCGGCCGCATCGGCCACGCCATCCAGGCCGCCGAGGCCGACGCCGAAGCCAATCAGGCCGCGCGCGACGGCGTGCGGGTGGCGGTCGCGGCCGAAACCACCCGCGCCTATGTCGACAGCTGCGCCTACGCCGCCCGCGCCGCCGTGGCGCGGCAATCGCTGGCCTTGCTGAGCCGTAGCCACCAATTACAGACCCGGCTGCACGAAGCCGGCAGCGCGACGCCGCTCGATGTGGCGCGAGCCGCCGCGCTGGCGCAGCAGGCCAGCGCCGCCATCGCGCCGCTGGACGCCGGCCGCCAGAACGCGCTGTATGAACTGGCGGTGCTGACCGGCCGTCCGCCGGACACGCTGCCGACCGCCGCCAGCGCTTGCGACAATTTGCCGCAACTGGACGCCGCCATCCCGCTCGGCGACGTAACCGCACTGCTGCAGCGCCGGCCCGACATCCGCGAAGCCGAACGGCGGCTGCGCGCCAGCAGCGCCCGTATCGGCGTCGCCAGCGCCGAGCTGTATCCGGAGGTCTCGATCATGGGCTCGGTCGCCAGCTCGGCGCCGGGCATTGGCAATATGAACCAGAAAAACGCCATCGCCTGGAGCATCGGCCCGGTGCTGTCGTGGCGTTTTCCCAACAGCAGCGCGGCGCGCGCCCGGATCACGGCGGCGCAAGCCGGTGAAGCGGCCGCGCTGGCGCGCTTCGACGCCACCATCCTGGCCGCGCTGAAAGAGGTCAAACAGGCGCTGGCCAGCTACCAGGCCACGCTGCAACAGCGTCAGGACTTGCAGGCCGCCGCCCGCCAGAGCAGCGAGGCGCTGCGCCTGGCCCAGCTCAGCCGCGACGCCGGCGCCGTCAGCGCGCTGGAACTGGTGGACGCCGAACGCAGCGCCGTCGAGGCCGCCGCCCGGCTGGCCGCCGCCAATGCCGACGTCGCCAGCGGCCAGGTGCTGCTGTTCAAGGCGCTTGGCGGCGGCTGGCAAGCGCCGCCTGCCCTGCAAACCGCTTCCTTCACTTCGGACCAATACGATGACTAATCAAAAAATCTCCCGCAAAACCGCGTTGTTGGGCGTCGGCGCCCTGGCGCTGCTCGCCGCTGGCGCAGCCGGTCTCCACTGGTGGCAGCTCGGCCGCTTCCTGATCAGCACCGACGATGCCTATGTGCGCGCCGACATCGCCACCATCAGCCCGCGCGTGGCCGGCTATATCAGCCGGGTCGCGGTGCGCGACAACCAAGCGGTGGCGGCCGGCGAGGTGCTGGCGCAGATCGATGACGCCATCTACCGCGCCCGGCTGGCGCAGGCCGACGGCGCGCTGACGGCGGCCAAGGCCAGGGTGTTGGCGCAACAAGCGGCGATCGCCAATCTGCGCGCGCAAGCCGGCCAGCAGCACAGCCTGATCGCGGCGGCCACGGCGGAAACGCAGGCGCGCCAGGCCGATCTGCGTCAGGCCGAACTGGCATACCAGCGCCAGCAACTGCTGACCCGCCAGCAGGTCACCGACGCCCAGCATCTGGAAGCGGCCGAGGCCAGCGCCAGCCGTGGCGCGGCGGCCCTGGAGGCGGCACGCGCCAACGGCGCCGCCAGCAAGGCCCGGCTGGCGGTGCTGGCCACCCAAGGCCAGCAGGCCGAGGCCGCGCTGCACGAGGCCGAAGGCGCGCAACAGCAGGCCGAGGCCACGCGCGCGCTGGCCCAGCTCGATCTCGACCACACCGTGATCCGCGCCCCGGTGGCCGGGCTGGTCGGCCAGCGCAGCCTGCGGGTCGGCGCCTACGTCGCGGCCGGCACGCCGCTGATGGCGCTGGTGCCGCAGCAAATCTATGTGGTGGCCAATTACAAGGAAGTGCAACTGGACGGCGTGGCCGCCGGCCAGCAGGTCGAGATCGAAGTCGACGCCTTGGGCGGGCGCGCGCTGAAGGGACACGTCGACAGCCTGGCGCCGGCCTCCGGTGCGCAATTCGCCGTGCTGCCGCCGGATAACGCCAGCGGCAACTTCACCAAGATCGTGCAGCGGATACCGGTGCGCATCAGCCTCGACGCCGGCCAGCCGCTGCTGGCCGAGCTGCGGCCCGGCATGTCGGTGGTGACCGCGGTCGATCTGCGCCGCGCCAGCAAGCCATGAGCGCCGCCACCGTCCCCGCCCGCGCCGACGACGCGGTCTCGCTGCGCGCCTGGGTCGCCGTCATCGGCGGCGTGATCGGCTGCTTCATGGCCGGCATGAACGTGCACGTCACCAACGCCTCGCTGCCGGACGTGCGCGGCTCGCTGGGCGCCAGCTTTGAAGAAGGCTCGTGGATCACCACCGCCTATCTGGTGGCCGAGATCATCGTGATCCCGCTCACCGCCTGGCTGGCCAGCGTGTTCTCGATCCGCCGCGTGCTGATGGTCGGCACCGGCGGCTTCATCCTGTTCTCGATGGCTTGCTCGGTGGCGCCCAACATCGGCACCATGATCGCGGCGCGCACCTTGCAGGGTGCGTTTGGCGGCGTGCTGATCCCGCTGTCGTTCCAGCTGATCGTCACCGAGCTGCCGCCGTCCAAACATCCATTCGGCATGGCGCTGTTCGCGATCGCCAACAACGTGGCGCAGGCGGCCGGGCCGTCGCTGGGCGGCTGGCTGACCGATGTCTACTCGTGGCGCTGGATTTTCTACCTGCAAGTGCCACCCGGCCTGCTGCTGCTGGCCGCCATCGGCTGGTCGATCAAGCCGCAGCCGATGGCGCTGGAAAAGCTGCGCCAGGGCGACTGGGGCGGCATCGTCGCCATGGCGTGCGGCCTGTCGGCGCTGCAGATCATGCTGGAAGAGGGCGGCCGCAAGGACTGGTTCGCCTCGCCCGAGATCCTGGCCAGCGCCGTGGTGGCGGCGATCGGCCTGACTGCCTTCATCGCCATCGAGCTGACCCGCAAGCAGCCCTTCCTCAACCTGCGCCTGCTGGGGCGCTACAACTTCGGCCTCGCCAGCTTGATGCAGTTCACTTTTGGCGCGGTGGTGTTTGGCGTGGTGTTCCTGGTGCCGAATTATTTTGCCGACGTGCACAGCTACAACGCGCGCCAGATCGGCCTGACCATGATTCCCTACGGTCTGGTGCAGTTCGTAATGTCGTTCGCGACGCCGCCGCTGATGAAGCGCACCAGCGTGCGCACCGTGATCGTCCTCGGCTTCATCATCATGGCGGCCGGCTGCCTGATGAACATCCATCTGGATGCGAACGCGGCCAGCAACGTGATCGTGCCGTCGCTGGTGGTGCGCGGCATCGGCCAGTCGCTGATCGTGGTGGCGCTGGGCGTGATGGCGGTGCAGGGCCTGGAGAAGAGCGAGCTCGGCTCGGCGTCCGGCGTGTTTTCGATGGTGCGCAATGTCGGCGGCGCGATCGGCATCGCGGTTGCCAGCCAGTTCATTGTGGAGCGTGAAAAGCTGCACGCCTTCCACATCGGCGAAGCGGTCACGCCGCTGGCCGAAGCCACCCGCGAACGCATGGTGGAACTGGTGCGGCTGCTGGCGCGGTTCCCGGTCGAGCGCACGGCCGCGCTGTACGACGTCAGCCTGGCGCCGTTACGCCAGCAGGCGCTGGCATTGATGAATCAGGTGATCCAGCGCGAAGCGCTGCTGCTGTCCTACAGCGATGCCTTCCTGGTGGCCGGCGTGGCGATGCTGGGCTGCGCCGCCGGCAGCCTGCTGCTGCGCGGCGCCAAAAGCAAAAAAACCGGGGCAGTTGGGGATCGCCCATCTGCTCCCGGCGGGAGGTAAGGTGAACCGGCGCGCCGCTTAGCGTGGCAGCTCGGAACTACCCATCAGGAACTCATCGACCGCGCGGGCGCACTGGCGGCCTTCGCGGATCGCCCATACCACCAGCGACTGGCCGCGGCGCATGTCGCCGGCGGCAAATACTTTAGGGATGGAAGTTTTGTAGCAGCCTTCGCCATCGGTCGTGGCCTTGGCGTTGCCGCGTGCATCTTTGTCAACCGAGAACGCGTCCAGGATGTTGGCGACCGGCGACACGAAGCCCATGGCCAGGAACACCAGGTCGGCCTTCATTTCGAATTCCGAGTTCGGCACTTCGGCCATCTTGCCGTCTTTCCACTCGACGCGGCAGGCGATCAGTTTCTCAACCTTGCCGCCCTTGCCTTCCAGACGCTTGGTGGCGACCGCCCAGTCGCGCTCGCAACCTTCTTCGTGCGACGACGAGGTACGCAGCTTGGTCGGCCAGTATGGCCACACCAGCGGCTTGTTCTCTTGCTCCGGTGGCATAGGCATCAGTTCGAACTGGGTCACCGAAGCCGCGCCCTGACGGTTCGAGGTACCGACGCAGTCGGAACCGGTGTCGCCGCCGCCGATCACCACCACGTGCTTGCCGCTGGCTTTGATCTGATCTTTCACCTTGTCGCCGGCGTTGATCTTGTTTTGCTGTGGCAGGAAGTCCATGGCGAAGTGCACGCCTTTCAGCTCGCGGCCTGGCACCGGCAGGTCGCGCGGAGCTTCCGCGCCGCCGGCCAGAACGACTGCATCGAAGTCTTTCTGCAGATCTTCAGGGAAGATGGTTTCCTTGGCCCAGTTGTTGACGTTGGCCGGGAAGTCCTTGCCGATCAGCACCGAGGTGCGGAAGGTCACGCCTTCGGCTTCCATCTGCTTGACGCGACGGTCGATGTGCGACTTTTCCATCTTGAAGTCTGGAATGCCGTAGCGCAGCAGGCCGCCGACGCGGTCGGATTTTTCAAACACGGTCACGGCGTGGCCGGCGCGCGCCAGCTGCTGGGCCGCTGCCAGGCCGGCAGGACCGGAACCGACCACGGCGACTTTCTTGCCGGTCTGTTTGGCCGCCGGTTGCGGCACCACCCAGCCGTGTTCCCAGCCTTCGTCGATGATCTTGTGTTCGATCGACTTGATGCCGACCGGATCTTCGCTGATGCCCAGGGTACAGGCGGCTTCGCACGGCGCCGGGCAGATGCGGCCGGTGAATTCCGGGAAGTTGTTGGTCGAGTGCAGGGTGTCCAGCGCTTCGCGGTAGTTACCACGGAACACCAGGTCGTTCCAGTCCGGGATGATGTTGTTGACCGGGCAGCCGTTGTTGCAGAACGGGATGCCGCAATCCATGCAGCGCGCGCCCTGGATTTTGGCTTGCTCGTTGGTCAGTGGAATGACGAATTCGGCGTAGTTTTTCAGGCGCGTCGCTGGCGGCAGATAGCCTTCTTCCTGACGCTGGAATTCCATGAAACCGGTGATTTTACCCACGATATTTTTCCTTCGTAATCTTGTAACGCTGACTTAAGCAGCAACTGGTTGAGCGGATGCGGCTTCGTTCGCCACGTCTTCGGCCATTTCGGCCAGGGCGCGTTTGTATTCGCTTGGGAATACTTTGACGAACTTGGCGCGGCTGTCGGCCCAGTTGTCCAGCAACAGGCGCGCGCGCGTGCTGCCGGTGTGCTTGAAGTGACGCTCAATCAGACGCTTCAGGATCACTTCGTCGGCCTCGCGGCCGATATCTTTGTGCTGGATGTGCCAGGTTTCGCTTTGTGCGGCCTGTTCCTTGGCGGTCAGCACCGGCTCCAGCGCCACCATGGCGGTGTTGCAGCGCGATTCGAAATCGCCGTCCGGATCGTAGACGTAAGCGATACCACCCGACATACCGGCCGCGAAGTTACGGCCGGTGTGGCCCAGCACCACCACGGTGCCGCCGGTCATGTATTCGCAACCGTGGTCGCCGGTGCCTTCAACGATGGTGGTGGCGCCCGAGTTACGCACCGCGAAACGCTCGCCGGCCACGCCGTTGAAGAAGGCTTCACCAGAAATCGCGCCGTACAGCACGGTGTTACCGATGATGATGTTGTTCACCGCCCAGCCACGGAACTCGGTGTTCGGACGCACGATGATGCGGCCGCCCGACAAGCCCTTGCCGACATAGTCGTTACCCTCACCGACCAGGTCGATGGTGATGCCGTGCGCCAGGAAGGCGCAGGCCGACTGGCCAGCCGTGCCTTGCAGCTGGATGTGAATGGTGTCGTCCGGCAGACCGGCGTGACCGTAACGCTTGGCCACTTCGCCCGACAGCATGGTGCCGACGGTACGGTTCAAGTTCTTCACCGGCGAGATGAACGAGACGCGCTCGCCTTTTTCCAGCGCGGCTTTGGCTTGCGCGATCAGCTTGTGATCGAGCGCCTTGTCCAGGCCGTGGTCCTGCTCCATGGTGTGATAGATGTCATCGCCATTCGGCACTTCCGGCTGGTAGAAGATGTTGCTGAAGTCCAGACCTTGCGCTTTCCAGTGCGAGATCGCCTTGGATTTGTCCAGCAGGTCGACCCGGCCGATCAGTTCGTCATAGGTGCGGATGCCCAGCTGCGCCATCAGTTGACGCGCTTCTTCGGCAACGAAGAAGAAGTAGTTCACGACATACTCAGGCTTGCCCGAGAACTTGGCACGCAGCACCGGATCCTGGGTGGCAACGCCAACCGGGCAGGTGTTCAGGTGGCATTTGCGCATCATGATGCAGCCCTCGACCACCAGCGGTGCGGTGGCGAAGCCGATTTCGTCGGCGCCCAGCATGGCGGCGATCACCACGTCGCGGCCGGTACGCATCTGGCCGTCGGCCTGGACGCGGATACGGCTACGCAGACCGTTCAGCACCAGCGTTTGCTGGGTTTCAGCCAGGCCCAGCTCCCAAGGGGTGCCGGCGTGCTTGACCGAGGACAGCGGCGAAGCGCCGGTGCCGCCGTCATGGCCTGCGACCACCACGTGGTCGGCCTTGGCCTTGGTGACGCCAGCGGCCACGGTGCCGATACCGACTTCCGACACCAGCTTGACCGAGATCGAAGCGCGCGGGTTAGCGTTTTTCAGATCGTGGATCAGCTGCGCCAGATCTTCAATCGAGTAGATATCGTGGTGCGGCGGCGGCGAAATCAGGCCCACGCCCGGCACCGAGAAGCGCAGCGTGGCGATGTATTCCGACACTTTGTGGCCAGGCAGCTGACCGCCTTCGCCAGGTTTTGCACCCTGGGCCATCTTGATCTGGATCTGGTCAGCCGAGTTCAGGTAAGCAGCGGTCACGCCGAAACGGCCGGACGCCACCTGCTTGATGCGCGAGCGCAGCGAGTCGCCTTCCTGCAGCGGAATGTCGACCACCATTTGCTCTTTGCCCATGACCGAAGCCATGGTCTGGCCCTGCTTGATCTTGATGCCTTTCAGCTCCATGGTGTAGCGCGATGGATCTTCGCCACCTTCACCGGTGTTCGACTTGCCGCCGATACGGTTCATGGCCACCGCCAGCGTGGCGTGGGCTTCGGTCGAGATCGAACCCATGGACATCGCGCCGGTCGCGAAACGCTTGACGATCTCTTTCGCCGGTTCCACTTCTTCCAGCGGAATCGCCTTGGTCGGATCGATCTTGAACTCGAACAGGCCGCGCAGCGTCAGGTGACGCTTGCTCTGGTCGTTGATGATCTGCGCGTACTCTTTATAGCTGGAGAAATTGTTGGCGCGGGTCGAGTGTTGCAGCTTGGCGATCGCGTCCGGGGTCCACAGGTGGTCTTCGCCACGGACACGGAAGGCGTATTCGCCGCCGGCGTCCAGGTGGTTGGCCAGGACCGGATCGTTGCCGAAAGCCAGGTTGTGCAGGCGCAGCGCTTCTTCCGCCACTTCAAACACACCGATGCCTTCTACATTGGACGCGGTGCCACGGAAGTATTTGTTGACCAGCGACTTGTTCAGGCCGACCGCTTCAAAGATCTGCGCGCCGCAGTACGACATATAGGTCGAGATGCCCATCTTCGACATCACCTTCATCAGGCCCTTGCCGATGGCCTTGGTGAAGTTGTAGATCGCTTTTTCAGCCGACAGGTCGCCCGGCATGCCTTGCGCCATTTCGGCCAGGGTTTCCATCGCCAGGTAGGGGTGGATCGCTTCCGCGCCGTAGCCAGCCAGCAGCGCGAAGTGGTGGGTTTCGCGGGCCGAGCCGGTTTCGACCACCAGACCGGTCGAGGCGCGCAGGCCTTTGCTGACCAGGTGCTGGTGGATGGTCGAGGTCGCCAGCAGAGCCGGGATCGCAACGCGCTCAGGACCAACCGAGCGGTCCGACACGATCAGGATGTTGTGGCCGGATTTGACCGCGTCCACCGCTTCCGCGCACAGCGACGCCAGGCAGGCTTCGACGCCTTCCTTGCCCCAGGCCAGCGGGTAGCAGATGTTCAGTTCGTACGACTTGAACTTGCCGCCGGTGTGCTGGCCGATGTTGCGCAGACGCTCCATGTCGTCGAAGCCCAGGATAGGCTGCGACACTTCAAGGCGCATCGGCGGGTTGACGTTGTTGGTGTCCAGCAGGTTAGGCTTAGGACCGATGAACGACACCAGCGACATCACCATCGCTTCGCGGATCGGGTCGATCGGTGGGTTGGTCACCTGGGCGAACAGCTGTTTGAAGTACGAGTACAGCGGCTTCAGCTTGTTGGACATGACGGCCAGCGGCGAGTCATTGCCCATCGAGCCGGTGGCTTCTTCGCCGGCGGCGGCCATCGGCGCCATCAGGAATTTCAGGTCTTCCTGGGTGTAGCCGAAGGCTTGCTGGCGGTCCAGCAGCGAAGGTACGGCTTTCTCGCCAGGGGCGGCCTTGTCCTTGGCGCGGTTGTGCGCCAGCTGGCTTTCGCTCAGCTTGATTTCATTCAGCTTGATACGGACGGCGTTAATCCATGCCTTGTACGGCTTGGCGTTGGCGTAGGTGTCTTTCAGCTCTTTGTCGTCGATGATGCGGCCGGCTTCGAGGTCGATCAGGAACATCTTGCCTGGCTGCAGACGCCATTTCTGGATGATTTTCGACTCGGGAATCGGCAGCACGCCGGATTCCGAGGCCATCACCACCAGGTCGTCGTCGGTCACGATGTAACGGGCTGGACGCAGGCCGTTACGGTCCAGCGTGCCGCCGATGTAGCGGCCGTCGGTGAAGGCCAGCGCGGCCGGGCCATCCCATGGCTCCATCATGGCGGCGTGGTATTCGTAGAAGGCGCGGCGGTTGTCGTCCATGGTGCCATGGTTTTCCCACGCTTCCGGCACCATCATCATCATCGCCTGGGCGATCGGATAGCCTGCCATCAGCAGCAGTTCCAGCGCGTTGTCGAAGCAGGCGGTGTCCGACTGGCCTTCATAGATCAGCGGGAACAGCTTTTGCAGGTCTTCACCCAGCACAGCCGATTTCATCACGCCTTCACGGGCGCGCATCCAGTTGAAGTTGCCGCGCACGGTGTTGATCTCGCCGTTGTGCGCCAGCAGGCGGTACGGGTGAGCCAGCGGCCATTCCGGGAAGGTGTTGGTCGAGAAACGTTGGTGCACCAGCGCCAGCGCCGAGATGCAGCGCGCGTCTTGCAGGTCTTTATAGTACACACCGACCTGGTCGGCCAGCAGCAGACCCTTGTAGACGATGGTACGGGCCGACAGCGAGGCCACGAAGAATTCTTTGCCGTGGATCAGTTTCAGCGCCTGGATGGCGTGGCCGGACGATTTGCGGATCACGTACAGTTTGCGTTCCAGCGCGTCGGTCACCATGATGTCGGCGCCACGGCCGATGAAGATCTGGCGGATCACCGGCTCTTTGGCGCGCACGGTCGGCGACATCGGCATGTCGAGGTCGACCGGCACATTGCGCCAGCCCAGCACGATCTGGCCTTCGGCGCGCACGGCGCGCTCGATTTCCTGTTCGCAAGCGATGCGCGACGCGTTTTCTTTCGGCAAGAACACCATGCCGACGCCGTATTCGCCTGGCGGCGGCAGTTCCACGCCTTGTTTAGCCATTTCATCGCGGTAGTACTGGTCCGGGATCTGGATCAGGATACCGGCGCCGTCGCCCATCAGCGGATCGGCACCCACCGCACCCCGGTGGTCCAGATTCTTCAAGATCAGCAGACCCTGTTCCACAATCGAATGGCTCTTGTTGCCCTTGATGTGGGCGACGAAACCGACGCCGCAGGCATCGTGTTCATTGGACGGATCGTAAAGACCTTGCGCTTTCATGGCTAAACTCCAGACTTATTGGCTCGAAGGCTAAGGTTAGTGCAACGCAGCGTAAACCTCAAGCATAACAATTAGGGTCGGAGTCGAATTAAAATTTCCTCAGAAGCTTATTTTTTTAATTGGGGACAGAGTTAAAACTAAGTTGTTTCGGGCTTGGTTTTGAATGGCCGGCCGCGCTTGGCCGGCAATACCTGGCGCTTGACCTTGTTTTGCAGCGCGGTTTTGAACTTGTCCGAACCCAACGGCCAGCCCTTGAGCAGCGCCTTGCTGACCACGTCCAGCTGCTCTGCACTCAGGGCTGGCTCGGAGATCGCCGTATAGGCCGCCTCGCGCTGGAATGGCGTGTTACCCAGCTCCCAGACTTTGGCGTGGTCGGTCACCAGGCCGTCCGGGCGGATGCCGGCATGGTGGCAATAGCTGGACCATGGATAATCTTCCGCCCGTGCCACCAGACCGTTGCGAACCGGATTAAATTCGATATATCGGCTGCATAGCATGAAATATTCGTCCGCATCGATCAGCGAGGTTTTGTAGCGTCCGTTCCACAAAGTTCCCGTGCGGGAATACTTTTGATTGAAATAGGGCACGTAATAGCGGCCTACCCATTGCATCATCTGGCCCAGGCCGACGTCGTCGGACGGCGTGACCAGCAGGTGCAGGTGGTTGGGCATCAGGCAATAGGCATGGATCGCCACCTTGTAGGTTCTGGCGGCGGTGCGCAGCCAGTCGAGGAAAGCCTTGTAGTCGTCGGCGTGCAGGAACACGTCCTGATTATTGGCGCCGGTCTGAATGACGTGGTGCGGCTGGTTGGGAACGATTAAGCGGGGCAGGCGGGCCATACAAATAATAAAAGGGTAGATCGGAAACCCGATTCTACCCCTTGCCGCCCGACTCTGTCCCTATTTAGGAAAGATTGAAGCTGGCCGACAGGCTGTAGCCCTCGCCGTAGGCGCTGCGCAGCGGCAGATCCTGGCCCAGGCCGGTGCGCGCCTTTTTGCGCAGGCGGTAGACCAGCATGTCGACCCGGCGGCCGGCATCCGGATCGTCGCCGCCGATGCCGGCCACGATCACCTGGCGCGGCACTGGCCGGGTGTTGATGGTCAGCAGGTGCAGGAAATTGCACTCTTTCTCGGTCAGCGTGATCGCCATGCCCTGCAACTCCAGCTGGCGGGCGCTGACCTTCAGCGTCCACTTGCTGGGCACAGGTACCGTTTCCTGCGGGCCGACGCGGCGGTCCAGCGCCTCAATGTGCGCCGCCAATTCCGGGAATTTGATAGGCTTGGTCAAATAGTGGTCCGCGCCCAGGCGCAAGCCGAGGATGCGGTTGTCGAACGCCACGCGGCCGGTGAGTACCAGTAGTCCAATTTGCGGATACAACTGGCGCATGCGCGGGATGACATTGAAGCCATCTTCGTCCGGCAGGCCGAGGTCCAGGACCACCACGCCGACGTTGCCCTGGCTCAGGGCCGACCACATATCGCTGGCGTTGTTGGTGATGTGCACTTCGTGTTCGAGCTCAGTCAGGAACTCCGCCATCTCCTCGGCGTAGTCCAGATTGTCTTCCACGATGAGTATTTGCGTCATTGATGCGCCATTCGATCGGTTAGTACGCAAGCGTGCTCAGGCCCGCCCTGCTATGAGCTTGCGTCCGAGGAATTATCACTGCTGCTTTCCTCTCGCGCAAGGCTTTTCCCGGGATTGGCTGCTACCGGCAGCCAAATCCGAAATTCCGTGCCGCTTTCAGAAACATTTCGAGCAGTAACCGTTCCGCCGTGAACATCCACGATGGAGCGCGCCATATACAAGCCCAGGCCCGAACCGGGCACGCCAGCCGCATTACTCCCCCGGAAGGCTTTGTCGAACACTTGCGGCAACTCCGCCGCCGCGATGCCGGCGCCGTGATCGCGCACCAGCAATTCGATGCCACCTTCCGATGCAATTCTTCCGATCAATTCTATCGGAATATTATCCTGTGTGTACTTTATTGCATTATCCAGCAAAATGTCCAGACACAGACGCATGCCGGCCGGATCGCAACGCATGGCGGAGGGCAAGCCTACGCTGCGCACGCTGACCTGCGGGCGGCGCTGCCGGGCCTGCTCTGCGGCGGCTTGCAACAACTGAGCCGGGTTGGCCTCATTGGCCTGGCGCTCGCGGCCAACGCTGGCCATGCGCTCCGGCGACAGGTATTCCTCGATCATCGCCAGCATGCGGTCGACCGCAGTCTGGATCTTGCGGTAGCGCTTGCGTGTGGCTTCGTCATGGTGGCTGCCGGTCATTTCCAGCCGCTGCACGGCGCCATCGATGGTCGACAGCGGGGTGCGGAATTCATGCGACAGCATGGAAGCGAACTTTTTCTGCTGCGCCGCCAGCTCGCGCTGCGCGCTGAGGTCGCGCACCACGCCGATCACGCTCAGCGCCCGGCCGGCGGCGTCGACGATCAGCGTCGACTCGATTTCCACCGGCACCACCTGGCCATCGGCATGCGCCAGCTCGGTTTCGCGCAGCAGCCGGCGACGGCTGAGGTCGCCCTCGGCATGGCGCGCCAGCCGCGTCGGCAAGTCCTTCAGCAGGCCGGCGGCCAGCGTTTGCGCGGTTTCCAGCGTGTAGCCGAACTGGCGTTCGGCGGCCGGGCTGAGCCAGGTCAGCTGCAGGCTGGCGCAATCGGCCATCCAGCTGACCTCGCTGCTGTGCTCCAGTAGCAGCCGGTAGCGGGCTTCGTTGGCTTGCGATTGTTGTAAGGCTGCCTGGAGTTCCGCTATCGTCTGACCCATTGCCTACTCCACCAAAGGTGCGAAGATTTGTTGCAGATCTTCCTGAGTGAGCGCCATTTTCTGCGACTCGCCTTCGGCCAGGATGGACTGCGCCAGATCGGACTTCTTCTGCTGCAAGACTTGAATCTTCTCTTCCAGCGTGCCCTTGGCGATCAGTTTATACACAAACACCGGTTTGTCCTGTCCGATACGCCAGGCGCGGTCGGTGGCCTGGTTTTCGGCGGCCGGATTCCACCATGGATCGTAGTGGATCACGGTGTCGGCGGCGGTCAGGTTGAGGCCCACACCACCGGCTTTCAGCGAAATCAGGAAGATCGGCACCGCCCCCTGCTGGAAGGCTGCCACCTGGGCGCTGCGGTCCTTGGTGTCGCCGGTCAGCAGGGCGTACGGGATGTCGCGCGCTTCCAGCTCTTCCTCGATCAGCTCCAGCATGCTGGTGAATTGCGAGAACACCAGGATTTTGCGCTTTTCCTCCAGCAAGTCCTCGATCATCTGCATCAGGTCGATCAGCTTGGCGGAACCGGCGGCTTGTTGTTTTTTGGTGGTGGATTTCACCAGCCGCGGATCGCAACACACCTGGCGCAGCTTCAGCAGCGCTTCCAGAATCACGATCTGGCTGCGCGCCACGCCCTTGCGGTCGATTTCCTCGCGCACTTTCTGATCCATCGCCAGCCGCACGGTTTCGTACAGATCGCGCTGGGCGCCGGTCAGTTCGACCTTGCGCACCATCTCGGTCTTCGGCGGTAGTTCCTTGGCCACGCTGTCCTTGGTCCGGCGCAGCAGGAAGGGCTTGATGCGGCGATTCAGCAGCGCGCGCCGCAGCGGATCGTCCTGACGCTCGATCGGATGGCGGAACACGCTGTTGAAGCCCTTCTCGTCGCCCAGCAGGCCAGGCAGCAGGAAGTGGAATTGCGACCACAGCTCGCCCAGATGGTTTTCCAGCGGCGTGCCGGACAGGCACAGCCGATGGCGCGCGCGCAGCAGGCCGGCGCTCTGCGCGGCCTTGGAGCGGGTGTTCTTGATGTAGTGCGATTCGTCCAGGATGACCAGGTGGAAATCGTGCTCACGCAGTTTTTCCTCATCGCGCGGCAGCAGCGCATAAGTGGTCAGCACCAAATCGGCTTCCGCGATCTGGTCGAACTGGGCCATGCGGTCCTTGCCTTGCAGCAGCAGCACTTTCAGGCCGGGGGCGAAACGCGCCGCCTCTTCCTGCCAGTTGCCCATCAGGCTGGTGGGGGCGATGACCAGCGCCGGCGCGGTCAGGCGGCCGGCTTCTTTTTCGACCAGGATGTGGGCCAGCGTCTGCACCGTCTTGCCCAGGCCCATATCGTCGGCCAGGATGCCGGCGAAGCCGTATTCGCGCAGGAATTGCATCCACGACAGACCATCGGTTTGATAGTCACGCAGCGTGGCTTGCAGGCCGGCCGGGGTGGCAATCCGTTTCACGGCGCCAAACTGGTTCAGGCGGGCGCCCATGTCGCGCAATTCGGCGCCACCGGTCCATTCCATCTCGACATTGCGGGCCAGTTCGTCGAGGCGGGCGGCGTCCAGCGTCGCCATGTGCAGCGAGTTCTTGATTTTGTCGCTGAAATACAACTCTCCCAGCGTATTCAGGATCGGACGCACCCGGCCCCACGGCAGCGCGACCTTGCTGCCGTCGGCCAGCGTGGCCAGCATCTGGTCTTCGTCGCCGTGCTGGGCGATGACTTTCGGATTGAAATCGTTGGGTGCATTGCGGATCAGCTGTACCAGCACTGGCAGCAGCGGCACCCGCTCCTGATTGACCATGATGCCCAGTTCCAGATCGAACCAGGCGCGGCCGCCATCCGCCTCGTCTTCCACCACGTCGGCGTACCAGTCGCCGACATCCACCGTGTCGTAGCGGTATTTGACGGTTTTTTCGATTTTCCAGCCGGCTTGCTTCAGCGCGGCAATGCCGTCGCGGGCGAAACGCAGCCACTCGGCCTGCGATGGCAGCAACAGGCCGCCCTTGACGCTGCTCAGCGGCTGCGTGCTCGGGGCCGCGAAATGACGCTCGCTCAGCAGCGCCAGCGCCTCTTCCTCGGCGGCGCTGTCACGCTGGATGATCTCAGTGACGTCGCCCTTCTGGCGCACCACGCGCTGCGATGGATCGAACGACACCCGTTCGCCATCGTAATCGTAGGACAGCACGGCAAAGTCGTGCCAGCGCTGCAGCGAGCCATCGGCCAGCATGGCGGCGTCCAGCGTCAGCACCGGACGCGGCTTGACGTCGTCGCGCATGCGCTGCGGCAAGGCCTGCGGCAGCGGCATCAAGCCCTGCAAGCCGTGCGCCAGCAACAGCTGCGACACCCGCAGCTTGTCGTTATTGGTCAACAGCGGCGCCTGGGCCACCAGCGCCTGCAAATCCGCCAGCGGAATGCTGGTGCCGCCCTGGTTCAACTGCAGCACGCCGCACGACAGGTTATCGATGTACCACGGCGGATCGGTCGGCAGCATGTAATCGACCTGGTCGGCGCCGACATGCTTGGCGCCCGGCGGCGGCGCCACCTGCCAGCCCAGCCGCAATCCCTTGCCTTCCTCGCGCCAGGCCAGGTTGGCTTCGCGCAGCACGCCGCCTTTGAGCGGATACACCAGGCCGTTGCCGACATCGGACCAGGAATTTGCCCACAACAATTTGTCTTGCTCGGCCAGCATGTTCAGCAGTGCCGCGCCGATCTTGCCGCGCGGCTCGGTGGCCGAACCGGTCTGCGAATTCTGGCCGCTGCGCATGGCGACGAAGAAGCGGATCAGGTCTTCATCGACTTGCGTCATGAAAGTTGGTGGCGTCGACAGCAGCGAAAACACTTCGCTGACCGGGCTGGCGGCGGCCACATCGCCGTTCGGCCGCAGGCGCGCCTTGTACAGGCACAGCGCCACGTGGCGGCCGCCGCTGGTCGGCGCCAGCACGTAAATCAGTTTGTATTGCGTTTGCTTGGGGTCGTTTTCGACCGGCGGCGGGGTCAGCTTTGCTTTAGGGTGCGCTGCGGCATCCACACGCTGCAGCCAGGTGGCGACAGCGTACGACAATTGATTCGCGGGCGGCGTAAGGCGTGTTGGTGCCGGTGCTGGTGCTGCTGGGGCGGCAGGGGCGTCGTCGCGGGTAAAATCCATGGGTCGCATTGTTGTTCAAAGATGGTTCAAAAACGGCAACAGGCAATATTATCCGCCATAGCGGCGTTCGTGTTCATGTAAATCTGTATAAAACCCGACTACAAAAGTGGGGTTGCCAACGTTCACAGTCCTTTTGGGCTGTCAAGACTGGCAACTTTGCCGCGATGTCGTATGATTCCGGGCTTGACTGCTGAGGAATTACCACCATGTTGCCTTCCATCGAACAACGTCTTGCCCTGGAACTATCCGCCAAACCGGTCCAGGTCGCCGCCGCCATCGCCCTGTTGGACGAAGGCGCCACCGTTCCCTTCATCGCCCGTTACCGCAAGGAAGTCACCGGCGGCCTGGATGACGTCCAGCTGCGTCTGCTCGAAGAGCGCCTGCGCTACCTGCGCGAGCTGGAAGACCGCCGCGCCAGCATCATCGCCTCGATCACCGAGCAAAACAAGATGACACCAGTACTGTTAGATGCTGTCATGCACGCAGAAGACAAGACCCGTCTGGAAGACTTATATCTTCCGTACAAGCAAAAACGCCGTACCAAGGCCCAGATCGCCATTGAAGCCGGCTTGGCGCCGCTGGCCGATGATCTGCTGGGCAATCCGGACCTGAACCCGGAAACCGAAGCCGCCAAGTACCTGAAGGAAGCGTTCACCAGCGCCGACGGCAACAATCCGGGCGTGGCCGACACCAAGGCGGCACTGGACGGCGCGCGCCAGATTCTGATGGAACGTTTTGCCGAAGACGCCACGCTGCTGCAATC
Source organism: Duganella guangzhouensis (assembly GCF_009674535.1). Taxonomy (GTDB): domain Bacteria; phylum Pseudomonadota; class Gammaproteobacteria; order Burkholderiales; family Burkholderiaceae_D; genus Rugamonas; species Rugamonas guangzhouensis. The sequence continues at coordinate 272,386 of NZ_WKJK01000004.1, read as the reverse complement.
GCTGCGCGAATATGTGCAAGAGCATGGCATTGTCGAATCGAAAGTTATTGAAGGTAAGCAAGAAGAAGGCGAAAAATTCGCCGACTATTTCGATTATTCCGAGCCGCTGGCCAACGTGCCGTCGCACCGCGCGCTGGCGTTGATGCGCGGCCGCCGCGAAGGCGTGCTGGACGTGGCGCTGCGTCTCGATAGCGAGCCGGAAAAGCCAAAATGGGACGCGCCGCACAATCCGTGCGAAAGCCGCATCGCCGCCCGTTTCGGCATCAAGAGCGCTGGCCGCGCGGCCGACAAATGGCTGTCCGACACCGCGCGCTGGACCTGGCGCGTGAAGAGCTTCATGCATCTGGATACCGAACTGATGGGCGCACTGCGCGAGAAATCCGAGCTCGAAGCCATCAATGTATTCGCTACCAATTTGAAAGCCTTGTTGCTGGCGGCGCCGGCCGGCCAGCGCGCCACCATGGGTCTGGACCCTGGTCTGCGCACCGGCGTCAAAGTGGCGGTGGTGGATGCCACCGGCAAGGTGATGGATACCGCGGTGATTTATCCACACCAGCCGAAGAACGACTGGGAAGGTTCGCTGCACACGCTGGGCAAACTGGCGATGAAGCACAATGTGTCGCTGATTTCGATCGGCAACGGCACCGCCTCGCGCGAAACCGACAAGCTGGCGCAGGATCTGCTCAAGCGTTTCCCTGAGCAAAAAATGAGCAAGATCGTGGTGTCCGAGGCGGGCGCATCGGTGTATTCGGCGTCCGAGTTCGCCTCCAAGGAGTTGCCGGACATGGACGTGTCGCTGCGCGGCGCGGTGTCGATCGCGCGCCGCCTGCAAGATCCGCTGGCCGAGCTAGTGAAGATCGATCCGAAATCGATCGGCGTCGGCCAGTACCAGCACGACGTGTCGCAGACCCAGCTGGCGCGCACGCTGGATGCGGTGGTGGAGGATTGCGTGAACGCGGTGGGCGTCGACGTCAACACCGCCTCGGCGCCGCTGCTGGCGCGGGTGTCCGGCCTGTCGTCCTCGGTGGCGCAGGCGATTGTCACTTACCGCGACCTGAAGGGAGCGTTCACTTCGCGCGCAGCCCTGAAATCTGTGCCGCGTCTGGGCGACAAGACCTTTGAACAGGCGGCCGGCTTCCTGCGCGTGATGGGCGGCGACAATCCGCTGGACGCCTCGGCGGTGCACCCGGAATCCTATCCGGTGGTGGAAAAAATCCTGGCCGATATCCAGAAGGACATCAAAGGCGTAATTGGTGACGGCGCGCTGATCAAGCGTTTGCAGCCTGCCAAGTACGCCGACGACAAGTTCGGTGTGCCGACCGTGACCGACATTCTGAAAGAGCTGGAGAAGCCGGGCCGCGACCCGCGTCCGGAATTCACCACCGCCACCTTCAAGGAAGGCGTGGAGGAAATCAAAGACTTGCGTCCGGACATGATTCTGGAAGGCGTGGTGACCAACGTGGCCGCGTTTGGCGCTTTTGTCGATATCGGCGTGCATCAGGATGGCCTGGTGCACATCTCGGCGCTGTCCAACACCTTCGTCAAAGATCCGCACACGGTGGTGAAAGCCGGCCAGGTGGTCAAGGTGAAAGTGCTGGAAGTGGACGAGAAGCGCAAGCGCATCGCCCTGACCATGCGCCTGACCGACAGCGCGCCGCAGGCCGGTTCGCAGCCGCAACAGCGTGGCGACCGCAACGACCGCCGCGCCATGGGCCAGCAGCAAAAGCAGCAGACCCGCGAACCGGCGGTGGCCGGCAGCATGGCCGCCGCCTTCGCCAAGCTGCGCGGCTAAGCGGCCCTAAGCGGTCCTAAGCGGCCTTGAGGGCGGCCATGCGCCGCCCCAGCTGCACCGCGCTGTAGGCGGCGATGGCACCTATGCCCAGCGAAAGCCAGTTCAGCGCGTTCAACGCCAGCGGCGCGCGGCCCCAGTCGGCCCACTGGCTGACCAGCAGCAGCTGCGCCACCACCATCGCCACGCAGGGCGCCAGCAGACGGCGGTAGCGGCGCAGCCGGTCGGCCGGATCGCTGAAGATTTCCGGCACCTGTCCGGCCACGATCGGCTTGCGCCAGCAATGCCAGCCGCCGTGCGCGGCGACATATTCCCAGCCGGCGTCCTCCAGCAATTGGCGATAGTCGGGCTCGAAATTATTGAGGTGCAAATCCCAGCGATACGCCACCTCGGCCGGCGCGCCGCGCTCGAAGGTGTAGATTTCCAGCCAATTCGCCGCGCGCAGATACCAGCCCTGCGCCGCCATGCGCTGCAGCCAGGCGCCATGTTGTTCGTCCTGCCAAGCCCACCACGGTCTGAATTTCTTCATCCTGCCTCCTTGAGACGTGCCGCACTGTTCACCATGATTTCCAGCCGCCGCACCTGCTCGGCCAGCACGGCCTTGCCCAGTTCGGTCAGCGCGTAGATCTTGCGCCGCTCCTCCTCCGCCACCTTGACGATCAGCGCCTGCTTTTCCAGCGTGCCGAAAATGCCGTACAGCGTGCCCGGCCCCAGTGTGACGCTGCCGGCACTCAGCGCCTCGGTCTGCTGCATGATGGCGTAGCCGTGCAGCGGCTGCTGGCTGAGCGCCAGCATCACGTAAAACGTGGCTTCGGACAGGGGCAGAAAGCGGATGGGATCGGGAGTAACGGCGGACATGTATCGGAATTCGCTATATCGAGTATCGATATAGTCAGCATACGCGCATTTTCGGGGCTGTCAACCGGGGCGGGCGCATTTCTTATAAAATGCCGGTATTCCACATCTTTACACCCTAGAGGCAGCTATGAGCGACGTACAAACCTGGATCAAAGAAACCGTGACCAACGCCCCGGTGGTGCTGTTCATGAAGGGCACCGCCCAGTTCCCACAATGCGGCTTCTCCGGCCGTGCCATCCAGATCCTGAAAGCCTGCGGCGTTGAAAACATTGCCACCGTCAACGTGCTGGAAGATCCGGAAGTGCGTCAAGGCATCAAGGACTACTCGAACTGGCCGACCATTCCTCAGCTGTACGTGAAGGGCGAGTTCATCGGCGGCTCGGACATCATGGGCGAAATGTTTGAGTCCGGCGAGCTGAAAACCCTGCTGCAGAATGTCTGATCGCTTGCGGCGGATTGTCATCGCCATCACCGGCGCCACCGGCGCGGTGTATGGCGTGCGTCTGCTGCAACATTTGCAACATCTTCCCGGCATCGAGACGCATCTGATCGTCTCCGACGCCGCGGTCCTCACGCTGCACCAGGAAACCGGACTGCAGCGGCGCGAAGTCGACGCCCTGGCCCACGTGGTGCACAAGGTGCGCGACGTCGGCGCCTCGATCGCCAGCGGATCGTTCCAGAGCGACGGCATGGTGATCGCACCGTGCTCGATGAAAACCCTGGCCTCGGTGGCGCACGGCTTATCGGATAATCTGATCGCGCGCGCGGCCGACGTGGTGCTCAAGGAGCGCCGCCGGCTGGTGTTGATGGTAAGGGAAACACCGTTCAATCTGGCGCACCTGCGCAATATGACGGCGGTAACGGAAATGGGCGGCATCATTTTCCCACCCTTGCCCAGCTTCTATCACAATCCGCAAAGCATAGAGGAAATGGTCGACCACACGGTGGCCCGTGTCATCGACTTGTTTGGGATTGAACATGCATTGGCGCCGCGCTGGGCGGGCCTGAAAACGGCAAAAGACGTTTAAACGCTTAGCGCTTGTCGTACCAGGAAGTGCTGGCGCGTTTCAGTTCACGCGCTTCCTCCACCATGCGGCGGTGGGCGATGCGTTTGCGCATCACTTCAGCATGTTGTTCGGCGGTCATCGGCGGGGCGGTCATCAGATCTTTCAGCTGCGCGACATTGCTGTAATTGCTTTTCATAAGACGGCTCAAAGCGTGACTCCCGAAAAGTAAATCAAGCCCTATTGTGCCTCAAAAACATGGCTCAACTATGACATTTCGCAAAGATAGCGAAAATAAAAAGAGCGCTGTCCTGGCAGCGCTCAAGTCCGAACAAAAACCGGCTGAATGTGAAACCAGTTTCATATAATTAATCCCACCGCGACGCTATCCATAGCCGCCATCTCTCGGTAGTACTACTTAAAAATATCTACTTTTGGTAGTTCACGCGCACCAGCATGCGGATAAATTCCCGGGCAATCTGGCGGTGGTGCTCGTCCAGACGCTGCAAATCCGCGATCAGCTTGACGTCGGCCGACTCGAAGCGCGACAGCGCGCTACCATTTTCACTGTTCGGCGCGCCTTCTTCCGGACCACCGAAGCGCAGCCATTCCGCCGGCACACCCAACCATTGGGCAATCATGCGCAACTTCTCCTGAGTCGGGATCGCCTCGCCTACCAGCCATTTGCGGGCTGCGTGCACGGTGATCGGCCGACCATCGAAACGGATGTTGAATTCACGCGCCAGCCGGGTCGGGCTGTCGGGCGAATAATGGGCGTTCTTGAGAGCCTGTTGGAGTCGCTGGCTAAAGCTTTCGCGTTCATTAGAGGAATTCATATTTGCACTATTTCACGTTGCGTCATGAAAGTCAGTCTATGCGTAGGGAGCTGCAAATGTGATATCGCAGGATTTCATAGTTGACATTCTATCCTCTACCGAGACGCCTGAGAGCAGAATCCTGCAGCAAATTTTATTCGGCCGGAGCGCGTGGGGATGGATATCATGCTGCCGCGTCACGTTTCACGTCGCACGATACCACTGTGCATGCCCCCTGGTCACGAAAAGCCACCAACTCTACGTTGGAAGGTGTTTTTCGCGCTACAATTGACGTTAACGTAAACGGAATCATCCCCTGTCCCGATGTCTACCTACACCATTACCGAACTGGCGCGCGAATTCGATGTGACCGCGCGCGCGATCCGCTTTTATGAAGACCAGGGGCTGCTGAGCCCGTCGCGCGAAGGCGCCGGCGGCCGCAACCGCGTGTACACCGGGCGCGACCGCACCCGCCTCAAGCTGACCCTGCGCGGCAAGCGGCTGGGGCTGTCGCTGGCCGAAATCAAAAGCCTGGTCGACATGTACGAAACGCCGAAGGACTCGGTGGCGCAGATGCACCGCTTCCTGACGGTGCTGGCGCAGCACCGCGAAACGCTGGAACAGCAGCGCGAAGACATCGAAATGTCGCTGGCCGAAATCCAGGCCCACGAGGACGACTGCAAGCGGCTGCTGGCGGAACAGGGCGCCGAGGCGACTTGACGTTTACGTTAACGTCACTCACGCGTATCATAGCCGCTTCAAAACACCAGAAGAATCGAGGATGACATGCTCCATCTCCCAGGCCTGACCTTTGACCATGGCGAGGACATCGCCGCGCTGCGCGAAGCCGTGCAGCAGTTCGCCGCCGCCGAGATCGCCCCGCGCGCGGCCGAGATCGACCGCAGCGACGAGTTCCCGATGGACTTGTGGCGCAAGCTGGGCGAGCTGGGCGTGCTCGGCATCACCGCGCCGGAGGAATATGGCGGCGCCAACATGGGCTACCTGGCCCACATCGTGGCGATGGAAGAAATCTCGCGCGCCTCGGCCTCGGTCGGCCTGTCCTATGGCGCGCACTCGAATCTGTGCGTCAACCAGATCAAGCGCAACGGCAACGCCGAACAAAAGCAGAAATACCTGCCCAAGCTGATCTCGGGCGAGCACATCGGCGCGCTGGCGATGTCCGAGCCGAACGCCGGTTCCGACGTGGTCAGCATGAAGCTGCGCGCCGATCTCAAGGGCGACCGCTACGTCCTCAACGGCACCAAGATGTGGATCACCAACGGACCGGACGCCGATACCCTGGTGGTCTATGCCAAGACCGACCTTGAAGCCGGTCCGCGCGGCATGACCGCCTTCCTGATCGAAAAGGGCTACAAAGGCTTCTCGATCGCGCAAAAGCTGGACAAGCTGGGCATGCGTGGCTCCCACACCGGCGAGCTGGTGTTCGAGGATTGCGAAGTGCCGGCCGAGAATGTGCTGGGCGGCGTCGGCAAGGGCGTCAATGTGCTGATGTCCGGCCTGGACTTCGAGCGCACCGTGCTGTCCGGCGGCCCGCTCGGCATCATGCAAGCGTGCATGGACGCGGTGGTGCCCTACATCCACGACCGCAAGCAGTTCGGCCAGGCCATCGGCGAATTCCAGCTGATGCAGGGCAAGCTGGCCGATATGTACTCGACCATGATGGCGTGCAAAGCCTATGTCTACGCGGTGGGCCAGGCGTGCGATCGCGCGGTCTCGCCGGACCAGGTGCGCCAGCTGCGCAAGGATGCCGCCGGCGCCATCCTGTACAGCGCCGAGAAGGCGACCTGGATGGCCGGCGAGGCGATCCAGACGCTGGGCGGTAACGGCTACATCAACGAGTATCCGGTCGGTCGCCTGTGGCGCGACGCCAAGCTGTATGAGATTGGCGCCGGCACCAGCGAAATCCGCCGCATGCTGATCGGCCGCGAGCTGTTCGCGGAGACCACGTAAAATGAACGTCGCACCGGCGGAGGCCGGTGCCCATAGAACGCCGGCATAGCCAGCTCAGCATGGGTACCGGCTTTCGCCGGTACGACGGAAACGATGACACTCATGACCCAAGCCGCCTTCCCCAAGCTGCTACGCTCGCAGATCGCGTTCGACATCGCGCGCACCATCCGCGACGGCTTCGACAAGCACTACCGCCTGTTCCGCGCCACCAGCCAGCAGGCCAGGCAGTTCTTCGAGCGCGGCGCCTGGGCCGAGGCGCAGGCGGCGGCGCGCGCCCGCATCGACTTCTACGACCAGCGCGTGCAGGAATGCGTGCAGCAGCTGGAAGACGAATACGAACCCGCCGACCTCACCGACGAAGTCTGGCGCGAACTCAAACTGCACTACATCGGCATGCTGTCCGACCACAAGCAACCGGAATTGGCCGAGACCTTCTTCAACTCCGTGTGCTGCAACATCCTGCACCGCCGCTACTTCCACAACGAATTCATTTTCGTGCGGCCGGTAGTCTCCACCGAATACATCGAAACCGCCGAACCCAGGCCCACCTACCGCGTCTACTACCCGGCGGCGGACGGCCTGCATTTCACGCTCAAGCGCATCATCACCAACTTCCAGCTGGAGGCCAGCTTCGCCAACCTGACGCGCGATGTCGAACAAGTGGAAGCGCGCCTGCAAGCGCTGTATGGCGATGCCCGCATCGAACCGAATCACCAGATCCACGTGCTATCCAGCCTGTTCTTCCGCAACAAGGGCGCCTACATCGTCGGCAAGATCATCAACGGCAACCGCGTCTATCCATTCGTGGTGCCGATTCTGCATAACCGCAGCGGCCAGCTGATACTCGACACGGTGCTGTTCGATCCCGAGCAGATCGCGGTGCTGTTCTCCTTCACCCGCGCCTACTTTTTGGTCGACATGGAAGTGCCATCGGCCTACGTGCAGTTCCTGCGCACGCTGATGCCGCGCAAACCACGCAGCGAGATCTACACCATCCTCGGCCTGCAGAAGCAGGGCAAGGCGCTGTTCTACCGCGACTTCCTGCAGCACCTGAAACACTCGTCGGATTTGTTCGACATCGCGCCCGGCATACGCGGCCTGGTGATGCTGGTGTTCGCGCTGCCGTCCTTCCCCTACGTGTTCAAGGTGATCAAGGACTTCTACCCGCCGCCGAAGGAAACCACGCGCGCGCTGGTCAAAGAGAAGTACCTGCTGGTCAAGCACCACGACCGCGTCGGCCGCATGGCCGACACGCTGGAATACTCCAACGTCGCCTTCCCGCGCAGCCGCTTCAAGGACGAACTGCTGGCGGAGCTGAAGCAGTTCGCACCCTCGCTGATCGAGGAAGAGGGCGACCAGATCATCATCAAGCACCTGTACATCGAACGCCGCATGGTGCCGCTGAATCTCTGGCTGAGCGAAAAAGAAAACGACGACGCCCAGCTGGAACATGGCGTACTCGAATACGGCAACGCCATCAAGGAACTGGTGGCGGCCAACATCTTCCCCGGCGATATGCTGTACAAGAATTTCGGCGTCACGCGTCACCAGCGCGTGGTGTTCTACGATTACGACGAAATCGAATACATCACCGACTGCCAGTTCCGCGCCATCCCCGAAGCACGCACCGAGGAAGAAGAGATGGCGTCGGAGCCGTGGTACCCAATCGGCAAACACGATGTCTTCCCCGAGCAGTTCGGCAGCTTCCTGCTGGGGAATCCGAAGATCCGCCAGTACTTCCTCAAACACCACGCCGATCTGCTGACGCCCGAGTACTGGCAAGCGCGCAAACAGCGCATTCAGGCCGGCGAGGTGGAAGACGTCTACCCTTATCCACAACACATGCGCTTCTCGCACAAGCAAACATCGAACACCCCGGCGGTGACACCACCGCCTTTCATGGAGACCTTTGAAAATGAATGATCCTATCGTAATCGTCGGCGCCGCACGCACGCCCATGGGCGCCTTCCAGGGCGACTTCTCGACCAAGTCTGCGCACGACCTGGGCGCGGTGGCGATTCAAGCCGCAGTGGAACGCGCCGGCATCGACGCCAAGCTGGTCGAACACGTTTACTTCGGCAATTGCCTGATGGCGGGCCAGGGCCAGGCGCCGGCGCGTCAGGCGCTGCTGAAGGCCGGCCTGCCCACGTCCACCGGCGCGGTCACGCTGTCCAAAATGTGCGGCTCGGCCATGCAGGCCGCGATCTTCGCACACGACCAACTGGTAGCCGGCAGCGCCGAGGTGGTGATCGCCGGCGGCATGGAGTCCATGACCAACGCGCCCTACCTGATCCCGAAAGCGCGCGGCGGTTACCGCATCGGCCACGGCATGATGTTCGACCACATGATGTACGACGGTCTGGAAGACGCCTACTCGCGCAACGAGAAAACCGGCGAGGGCCGTTCGATGGGCACCTTTGCCGAAGAGTGCTCTGCCAAGTACGAATTCACCCGCGAGGCGCAGGACAACTTCGCCATCACATCGGTGAAGCGCGCGCAGACCGCCACCAATGAAGGCTACTTCAAATGGGAAATCGCGCCCGTCACCGTGACTTCGCGCGCCGGTGATACTGTGATCGACAAGGACGAAGGTCCGCTGAAAGCCAAGGTAGAAAAAATCCCGACGCTGCGCGCCGCCTTCAAGAAAGACGGCACCATCACCGCCGCCTCCTCCTCGTCGATCAACGACGGCGCCGCCGCGCTGGTGATGATGCGCGAATCGAAAGCCAAGGAACTCGGTCTGACGGTGATCGCCCGCATTCACGGCCACGCCACCTTCGCGCAGGAGCCGAACTGGTTCACCACCGCACCGATCGGCGCCATCGAAAAGCTGTACAAGAAAATCGGCTGGGGCACCAAGGACGTCGACCTGTTCGAAATTAACGAAGCCTTCGCCGCCGTGCCGATGGCCGCCATGCGCGACCTCGATATCCCGCACGACAAGGTCAATATTCACGGCGGCGCCTGCGCGCTGGGCCATCCGATCGGCGCCTCGGGCGCGCGCATCATCGTCACCCTGCTGGGTGCCTTGAAGCGCACCGGCGGCAAGAAAGGTGTGGCGGCGCTGTGCATCGGCGGCGGCGAAGCCACCGCACTCGCAGTGGAGATGGTGTAAATGGCGACTGCATTGATTATCGGCGCATCGCGCGGCATCGGCCTGGAACTGGTCAAACAATACCGCGCTGACGGCTGGCGCGTGATCGCCACCGCGCGCAAGCAGGAAGACTGCGACGCGCTGGCGGCGCTGGGCGCCGAACCGCACAAGCTGGATGTGAACAACGTCGAAGCGGTGGCCGGCATGGGCTGGAAGCTGGATGGCGAAGAGCTGGACGTCGCCATCCTCAACGCCGGCGTCTACGGTCCGCGTCACGACGGTTTCCCGATGCAGACCGACTTCGACACCGTCATGCACACCAACGTGCTGGCGGCGATGCGGCTGCTGCCGATTCTGGCGCCACTGGTATCTGCGGCGAAGGGCAAGCTGGCGGTGCTGTCGTCGCGAATGGGATCGCTGAGCGAGCGCACTGTGTCCGGCGGCTCGCTGTACCGCGCCAGCAAGGCGGCGCTGAATTCGGTGCTGATCGATACCGCGCTGGTGCACGGCAAGCAGGGCGCCACTTGCGTGGCCTTCCACCCGGGTTGGGTGAAAACCGACATGGGCGGCTCCGGCGCCGACATCTCGGTGGAACAAAGCGCGAGCGGCATCCGCGCAACGCTTGCGACGCTACCCGCGTCGGAACAAGCGGTGTACCGCAACTACGATGGCACAACCATCGGTTGGTAAACAAAACGGAATCTCACCATGATACTGAGCCAGGAACACGAAATGATACGCGACGCCCTGCGCAGCTTTGCGCAGGAACGTCTAGCCCCCAACGCGGCCCGCTGGGACAAGGAGCATCACTTCCCGCGTGAGGAGTTGAAGGAGCTTGCCGCGCTGGGTGCTTTCGGTGTCGCCGTGCCCGAGGAACTGGGCGGCGCGGGCATGGATTACGTGTCCCTGGCTTTGGTATTGGAAGAGATTGCGGCGGGTGATGGCGGCACTTCCACCATCATCTCGGTCAACAACTGCCCGGTGTGCAGCATCGGCATGATGTATGCGAATCCGCAGCAGAAGGAACAGTGGCTGCGGCCACTGGCGCAAGGCGCGATGCTGGGCGCGTTCTGCCTCACCGAACCGCACACCGGCAGTGATGCCGCCGCGCTGCGCACCACCGCCACGCGCGATGGCGATCACTATGTGCTGAACGGCGTGAAGCAGTTCATCACCAGCGGCAAGCACGCTGACGTGGCGATCGTCATGGCGGTTACTGACAAGGCGGCCGGCAAGAAAGGCATTAGCGCGTTCTGGGTGCCGACGTCCACGCCGGGCTACATCGTCGCCGGCATTGAACAGAAGATGGGACAGCATTCGTCCGACACCGCGCAGATCGTGTTTGAAAACTGTCGTATCCCGGCGGCGAATCTGATCGGCGAGGAAGGGCAAGGTTACAAAATCGCCCTGTCAGGACTGGAGGGTGGCCGCATCGGCATCGCCTCGCAATCGGTGGGCATGGCGCGCTCCGCGTACGAAGCGGCGCTGCACTACGCCCGCGAGCGCGAAAGCTTTGGCAAGCCGATTTTCGAACATCAGTCGGTGCAATTCAAACTGGCCGAAATGGCGATGCAGATCGAAGCCGCGCGCCAACTGATCCTGCACGCGGCATCCATGAAGGACGCCGGCCTGCCCTGTCTGAAGGAGGCAGCGATGGCCAAGCTGTTCGCCTCCGAGATGGCGGAAAAGGTGTGTTCGGACGCGATCCAGATCCACGGCGGCTACGGCTACGTCAGCGACTTCCCGGTAGAACGCATCTACCGCGACGCCCGCGTGTGCCAGATCTACGAAGGCACCAGCGACATCCAGAAAATCCTGATCGCCCGCGCCCTTTAGGCGCTTTAGGTTTTCGCGACCACCGCATCGCCGATGGCGTAGAAGGTGCCGCCGGCGATGTAGTGCAGGCTGCGCAAGCTTGGGTCGGCGGTTTCGAAGTGCCAGTGGCCGTCGCTGAATACGCGGTCGTCGGCATACGCGGCCACCACTTCGCCGATGAACAAATCGTAGACCTGTTCATTGCGCGGCTCCGGCAGCACTTTGCAGATCAGCCACGCGGAGGAGCCGGCCACCAGCGGCACGTCGTGGCCTTCGACACGGAACAGCTGCACACCGGCCTTGCCCAGCTTGTCCGGCGTGTCATTGGCGCTGGTGTGGCCGACGTCATAGGTCAGCTGCAGCTGCGACAGGTTCGGCACTTGCAGCGCGAAGTAGCCGCTGCGCTCCACCAGCGGACGGGTGGCGGTGGCCTTGTCCAGCACCAGCGTCACCTTGGGCGGCGAGAAATCCAGCGCGCATGACCACGCCGCCGACATCACGTTATCCACGCCATCATGGCTGGCCGATACCAACACGGTCGGCCCATGATTCAACAGGCGATATGCCTTTTCCAGCGCTACTGGTTTGATATGCTGATCCAATCCTGACTCCTCAAGTACGAGGCGGAATAATATACACCACCTTGCCGATCACCGCCTGCGCCGGCACAAAGCCCCAATAGCGGCTATCCAGACTGTTGTCGCGATTGTCGCCCATGACGAAGTAGCTGGCCGCCGGCACCGTGCAGCTGAGGGCTGTGGCGCTGGCCGTGCATTGCGGCGGCAGATCGGCCCCTTGCGGCAACCACCACGATGCCGCGTCCTTGATCACGAAGTCATGCTCGGTCTGATCCAGGCGCTGGCGATAGCGCTTCATATAAATCAGCCGCTCGGAATCCAGGTACTCGGGCAGCTCTTTGCCGCGCACGTCCACGCCATTGATCAACAGGCGCTTGTCGTCGCGGTACTCGATCCTGTCACCCGGCAGACCAACCACGCGCATCAAGTAGCTCTGGCGCGGATCGCGTGGCCAGTCGAAGACGATAATGTCCCCGCGCAGCACCGTCTGCGAGGCGGCACCATGGCCGAAGGTGTAGCCCATGGTACTGTAATGTCCGTAGCCCCACTTCTGTACCATCACATGCGATCGCACAGGCAAGGTGGGTACCATCGACGACGACGGCACCTTGAACGGCTCATACGCAAACACGCGCAGCAGCACAACGAACGCACCGACGCCCGCCACCAGCCCGAGCATGCCGTACCAGCGCGAATACCACGGCCGAACCGCCTCATCCGGCGCGGCGGCGGCCAGTCGGTAAGCACGCCAGACCCACAACACCATCAACGCCAGCGAGGCCAAACCGGCCATACTCTCCACCAACCCGCCCGGCAGCATGAAGGCGGCGATTCCGATCGCCAGCGGCACGGCAAAGCTGATCGCCGCCCAACGCGGCGCCCCCACATACAAAAACGCCAGCGGCGCGGCAAAGATACTCAGTACAACGGCAATCCACTTCTTCGGTTTCACTCTATCCCCAGGCGAGCTGCTAATGCTGCCAATGTGACAAACAAAACCGGCAGCGTCAAGCAGATGCCGACCCGGAAGTAGTAGCCCCACGAGATGCGCATGCCCTTGTTGGCCAACACGTGCAGCCAAAGCAGCGTAGCCAGACTGCCGATCGGCGTGATCTTCGGACCAAGATCGCTGCCGATCACGTTCGCGTACACCATCGCCTCGCGCACCACGCCCTGGGTCGGCGTAGCGTCGATCGACAGCGCGCCGATCAGCACCGTCGGCAGATTGTTCATGATGGACGACAGCAGCGCCGTGATGAAGCCAGTGCCCATCGCCGCCGCCCATACGCCATGCTGCGCGCACCACGCCAGCGCCTCGGTCAGATAAGCCGTCAGGCCGGCATTACGCAAGCCGTACACCACCAGATACATCCCCAGCGAGAAGACCACAATCTGCCACGGCGCATGCAGCAGCACCTCGCGCGTGGAAATGCGGTGTCCGCGCGCCGCCACCACCAGCAGCACCAACGAGCCGACAGCGGCCACCACGCTGATCGGCACACCCATTGGCTCGATCACGAAGAAGCCAATCAACAGCACGCCCAGCACCCACCAGCCGGCCACGAAGGTGGCGCGATCATGGATCGCCGTGGCAGGGTCCTTGATTTGATGGACGTCGTAATCGGCCGGGATATCGGCGCGGAAGAACCACATCAGCACCGCCAGCGTAGCCGCCACCGCCACCAGATTCACCGGCACCATCACCGCCGCATAGCGCGCGAAGCTGACACCGAAGTAATCGGCCGAGACGATGTTCACCAGATTCGACACCACCAGCGGCAGGCTGGCCGTATCGGCGATGAAGCCGGCCGCCATCACAAACGCCAGCGTGGCGCGCGCCGAGAAGCGCAGCTCGCGCAGCATGGCGATCACGATCGGCGTCAGAATCAGCGCCGCGCCATCATTGGCAAACAGCGCCGAGACAGCGGCGCCCAGCAGCACCAGCATGACGAACAGCCGCTTGCCGCTGCCCCCGCCCCAGCGCGCCATATGCAGCGCCGCCCATTCGAAAAAGCCCGCCTTGTCCAGCAACAGGCTGGTGATGATGATGGCCACAAAAGTCGCCGTCGCATTCCAGATGATGTGCCACACCACCGGAATATCGCTGACATGAATCACGCCCGCCAGCAGCGCGGCCACCGCGCCCAGCGACGCGCTCCAGCCGATGCCCAAGCCGCGCGGCTGCCAGATCACCAGCACCAACGTGGCGACGAAGATCAGCAGCGCGCTCAGCATCCTTCACCCAGCGTGCCGATGCGGTCCAGTTCCGCCTGGTCCAACGTGGGCTTGGCCACGAAAGCTTCGATACGGGTGCGCAGGATGCGGTAAGCCTGCTCGAACGCGGCCTCGATTTCCTCCTCGCTGCCCACCACATGGCTGGGATCTTCCACGCCCCAATGCGCGCGCAGCACCGGGCCCAGATAAGCCGGGCAAGTCTCGCCGGCGGCGCTGCCGCAAACGGTAATCACCAACTCCGGCGTGACCGGCAGCGCATCCCACGATTTGCTGTAATAGCCCTCGGTTGAAATGCCCTTGTGCTGCAACAGCGCCAGCGCGCGCGGATTGAGCCGGCCGGTCGGCTGACTGCCGGCGCTGATCGCCCGCCAGCCGGGCGGCGCCAGATGATTGAAAATCGCCTCGCTCAACAGCGAACGACAGGAGTTACCGGTACACAGAAAAAGAATATTCATGGTTTGCACGAGACGCCACCGCAACAGTTTTCAGTTAAAAAGCTTATCAGGCCATTCATCGCGGCGATATCGGCCGAATAGATGACGTAGCGCCCTTCCTGACGCGACGTGACCAGGCCCGCATGCGCCAATTCTTTCAAATGGAAGGACAGCGAGGACGGCGCAATATCGAGTTGCTCGCCGATCTTGCTGGCGGCAAGACCGCCAGTCCCATTCTGAACCAGCAGCCGGAACACGGCCAGCCGGCTCTCTTGCGCCAATGCCGCCAGCGCGGCCAAGGTTTGTTTGGTATCCATGCCGACCATGCTACCGCAACCAATTCGATATTTCAAATAATATTGAAATGAAGCGTAAAATCAGCTCGACATGAAGTCCGAACGAATATCGATCAGCTCGGCGGAGGGGATGGCGCGCTGCACGTCGGCGATGGCGCTGGTGAGGGCGGCGGAAGCGCTGGCGTCTTCGCGCAGGAACTCCAGCACCATATTGCCCGCCCGGTTGATGCTGACCAGCGCATCGGTGCAGCCGGATGCCAGCAAGCGTTCGGCCAGCTCATCGTAATTGCTGTCCCGCTTGTCCAGACGGTATCGGAGCACAAAAGCGAAGTCCATGGTTGATCCCCGGTGAGCTTTCCAGAATAGGCCGGAAGAGTTCGCGCCATTTGGGCCAACGCAAAGTACGGACGAAAAAAAAGCCCACATCTCTGCAGGCTTCGTTCCAATGTATTACCTATGCTTCAATCGTACCGGTCTCCAAGGCTATCTGCCAGGTGAGGCGGCGTCTCGGGCGCCCATGCTATCTGCGTGGTGCCCCCAACGTGTAAATCGACTAATGTCTTCGGGGCTACAACTCCGGATTCTGCGTCAACTGCGCCATCGAACTTACACAACTCTGGGCGCGGCGCATCGGCCGGACGTGGGACTGTTTGCAGGGCAAACCTCAACCACGAACGTAGTGTATCACAGTTTTTGTGCGACGCACAAATTATTTTATTGATGTAGTTTGGGTGGTCATCGGCTTCGGCGCGCGCTGCGGCCGCTCGCGGCCCACTCGCTCGAACTCGGAAATCACCTGGGCGCCAAACAGCACCAAGGTGGCGCCGATTTCCAGGCTGAACATGACGATGATGGCGGTGGTCATCGAGCCATACACCACGCTCACCTGCGACAGCGTGGAGAAGTACCACACCAGAATGCGCCGCGCCACTTCCCACAGCAACGCCGCCGTCACGCCGCCGATCAGCGCGTGCGACAGCGACAGCCGTCCGACCGGCATCACCAGATAAATCGACGACAGCACCAGCACCTCGCCCGCCAGCCCCAGCAGGTACAGCAGCACCCCGGACACACCATTCAGCGACCAGTGATAACCGAACAGCCACACGCTTTCATCCCCCAGCACCTGCAGGCTGCCGGCCACCAGCGTGACGATCAGCATGCCGGCGCCCAGCGACAGGATGTAGCAGTAGGGCATGATGGCGGAAATCAGGAAATGCCGCCGCCGTATCGCCACGCGGTGCTTGAAGATCACGCTCATCGCGTTCTCCAGCACCGTGAACGCGAGCGAACTGAAGAACAGCATGCTGACCACCAGCACGCCGCCGACCAGATCGCGGTGTTCGAGAAAATGGGCGACCTCATCCACGATGGGGCGCGACTGTCCCGGCACCAGCCAGTTCAGGTAACGACCCACCGTCCGCAGCAATTCCTGCGGGTCGATCACGTGCGACAACGCCACCACCACCAGCATCAGCAGCGGCAGGATCGACAGCAGCGAGTAATACGCCACCGCGCCCGCCAGCAGCAGACCTTGGTTGGCGCGAAAGCCCTTCAGGCATTGCACCGTGAAATCCATGGGATGGCCGGCCACATAGGCCAGCGCCCTGCGGTTGAGTAGATTCATAACGGCATTCTATGCACAGCTCAGTGTGCGGTATGTGCGTCTACGTCCAGATAGCGCCAGTTGGTGAATTCCACCGGATGGCGCCGGTAATTTTTCAGCCAAGGTTGTTGCAAATCGGCGGAAATCGGATGCGTCAGCAGGACCCACGGCGTGTAGGCGTGGATGATATTTGCCAGCTCATCATACAGCAGCGTGCGCTGCGGCGATTCTCCCATCAAGCGGGCTTGCTCGTAGCGCTGATTGTAGGCAGGCAGGTTGAAGCGCGCGTAATTGGCGCGGCCGGCGTTGGGGCCGTACAGCAGTTGGTAGAAGTTGTCACCATCGGGAAAATCGGCCACCCAGTTGGTTTCGAACATCATCACCGCGCCCAGGCGCGAGGCTTTGATGATTTCGGTTTTCTTGTCGCTCTTGAAGCTGACCTGCAGGCCGATGGCGTTGAGGTTCTTGCGCCACAGCTCGTCGCGCAGGCGGCCGACGGTGGACGCTTCGCTGTGCATCACCAGCCGCAGCGGCGTGCCGTCCGGTTGGGTGCGGAAACCGTCCTTGCCTTTGCGATAGCCGTAGCGGTCCAGCAGGGCGTTGGCCAGCGCGGGGTCGTAGCCGACCGGGCTGCGGTAGCGCGCGTCGTAGCCCAGCACGTTCGGTGGCAGCGGCGTTACGGCCGGCACCGCCAAGCCCTTTTTCATGGTGGCGATGTCTTCGGCGCTGTTGTAGCTGAGCGCGATGGCGCGCCGCAACGCGACCTTTGCCTTGCTGTAGCCACCGATCAGCGGATCATCCATATTCATCCACATGTAGTAGGTCTGCAGCACGGGGAAGGGCGCCAGCACGATGCCCTTGCTTGCCAGTTCGGGCCGCAGTTGTCCGTCTGCGGTAAGCACCATTTCCTTCATCGATTCCGGCAGTTGTTCGAGAAAGTCGAATTCGCCGTTCAGAAAGCCCAGCACGCGGGATTGGTATTCCTCGACGATTTTGATGTCGATGCGGTCCAGTATCGGCAGGCGCTTGCCCTGGAATTCGGTGGGACGGAACTCGCGGTTGGCCAGCAGTACGATCTGGTCGCTGTGCTTCCAGCTGCCAATCTTGAAGGGGCCGGTGCCGATTGGGTGGTTGCCGACTTGTGCGCCATACGCCTGCACCACTTCGCGCGCCACCACGGCAGTGGCCGGCATGGCGAGGTAGAACAGGAAGTTGGGATCGGGCGCTTTCAGGCGGATGCGCAGGGTGAACTTGTCCACCGCCTCGGTGGCGGCCACGACGTCGAACAGATAGAGCCACGGCGACTTCAGTGCCGGATCGCGCAGGCGCTGGAAGCTGTAGACGTAATCGTCGGCCGTCACCTGCCTTTTCGCGCTCTGGAAGGCGGGGTCCGGGGTGAAGTAGACGTCCTGGCGCAGCTGGAAGGTGTAAGTTTTGCCGTCGTCCGTGATGGCTGGCATGGCGGACACGGTGTTGGGAATCAGCTTGACCGGGCGCGCAAGGTAGTCGTAGCGCAGCAGCGGGTCGAACAGGTTTTCCAGCAGACTGAGACTAGCGACGTCGGAAGCCACCGCCGGGTCGAGGCCGGTTTCGCCGGTGCTGAGGAAGGCGTGCAGTACTTTCGGTGCGGCTGACGACGCTGGCGATGGCGCCGGCTCGGCATGGGCCGCCGCGTGCGCGGAGAAAACGGCGACGGCCGTAACGGCAGCGATCAATATTGCAGCACAAGTTTTAAGCATCCACCTCATCGCACCTCGCACGCTAAAGCGGCAGCTTATAACTTTTTTGCCTTGCTTACCCGCTATACTTTGCAGATCGCTCACTGCAAACAAGAAAAATGTCGCTCAATTACATCTGGTCTGGCTTCTTCCTGGTGGGATTCGCGGCCGCGCTGGCGCAATTCCTGTTCCTGGGCGATACGGAAATATTCAAGCGCATCATCGACGGCACCTTCGACTCGGCCCGCAGCGGCGTGATGGACATCGCCCTGCCGCTGGCCGGCGTGATGACGCTGTGGCTGGGCATCATGAACGTCGGCGAAAAAGCCGGCGCCATCGACCTGCTGGCCAAGCTGATCGCGCCCTTCTTCTCGCGCATCTTCCCCGGCGTGCCGTCCAACCACCCGGCCACCGGCCACATGGTGATGAACTTCTCGGCCAACCTGCTGGGCCTGGACAACGCCGCCACGCCATTCGGCCTGAAGGCCATGGAAAGCCTGCAAACCCTCAACCCCAACAAGGACGAGCCGACCGACGCCCAGATCATGTTCCTGGTGCTGCACACCTCGGGCCTGACCTTGATCCCGCTGGCCATCATGGCACAGCGCTCCATCCTCGGCGCGGCCGATCCGTCCGACATCTTCATTCCCTGCATGGTGGCGACTTATGTCGCCACCATGACCGGCATCATCGCCGTGGCGATCCGCCAGCGCATCAACCTGTTCAACCGCGTGGTGGTCGGCTGGCTGGGTGGCATCACCGCCTTCATCATCGGCGTGATCTGGTACTTCACCAACTTCCTCACCAAGGACCAGATCGCCACCGTCTCCACCGTGTTCAGCAACCTGGTGCTGATGCTGGTGATCGGCGGCTTCATCATCGGCGCGCTGCGCAAGAAGGTCAACGTCTACGAGGCGTTTATCGAAGGCGCCAAGGGCGGCATCCAGACCTCGATCACCGTGATTCCCTATCTGGTCGGCATGCTGGTGGCGATCAGCGTGATCCGCAACGCCGGCTTGCTGGGCTTTGTGGTGCAGGGCTTCAGCTGGCTGTTCAGCCAGCTCGGCATCAACACCGATTTCGTACCGGCCCTGCCGACCGCGCTGATGAAGCCGCTCAGCGGCAGCGCCGCCAAGGCCATGATGATCGACACCATGCGTACCTACGGCGTCGATTCCTTTGTCGGCCGCCTCGCCTGCGTATTCCAGGGCTCGGCCGATACCACCTTCTACATCGTCGCGCTGTACTTCGGCTCGGTGGGCATCCGCAAGACGCGCTACGCGATCTCGTGCGGCCTCATCGCCGACTTTGCCGGCGTGCTTGCTGCGATTGCGGTTGCCTATGTCTTCTTCCATTAAATCTTTCATTCTCGCCGCGCTGCTGACAGCCGGTTCCGCCCACGCCACACTGCCGGAGCCGGTGGCGGCATTGATGCAGTCGTCGCAGATTCCACCCGAGGCGGCCGGCGTGCTGGTGCTGCGCGGCGATAGCGTGCTGGTATCGCACAACGCCGCGCAAAGCATGCAGCCGGCGTCCACCATGAAGCTGTTCACCACCATGACCGCGCTGGAACAGCTGGGGCCGGTGTTCCGCGGGCGCACCGAATTGCGCAGCGGTGCCGAGGTGGTCAACGGCGTGCTGCAGGGCGATCTGATCCTGCGCGGCGGCGCCGACGCCGACTTCAACGAAGATGCGCTGACCCATATGCTGCAAGCGCTGCGCAGCCAGGGCATCCGCAAGATCAAGGGCGACATCGTGATCGACCGTCAGCTGTTCCAGCCGACTCGGCCGGATGCGGGACAGCCGCCGTTTGATGAATATCCGTGGGCCTACTACAACGTGATTCCGAATGCGGCGCTGGTCAACACCAACCTGCTGAAAGTGGAGATGCGCTCCGATGGCGACAAGCTGTCGCTGACGATGCTGCCGGCGCTGGACAACGTCAGCATCCGCTCGGACATGAAGCTGACCAACACCGCCTGCGCATCATGGGAAAACGGCTGGCGCACGCCGGACTACACGCGCAAGGGCGAACGGATCGAAGTGGTCCTGCACGGCACTTTCCCGAAAGACTGCACCAAATCCACCAGCATCAACGTGCTGGACAGCCAGGACTATCTGGCGCGCCTGCTGCTCAGCGAATGGCGCCAGCTCGGCGGCAGCCTGAGTGGCGAAGTGCGCGAAGCCCAGGCACCGCAACCCGCTGCCGATGACGGCGCCGCGCCAGCCTTGGCGTCCGCGACTGCGCGGCTGGCCAGTCCCGTGGCACCGCAGCCCGCCACGCGCCTGCTGGCCGAACACGTCTCACGCAGCCTGCCGGAAATTATGCGCGACACCAACAAGCAATCCGACAACACGCTGGCGCGCACCATCTTCCTCAGCCTGGGCAGCCTGGAAGCCGATCCCATGCTGGGCAGCAAACCGCTGCCGCCCGACGCCAGCGGCGCCAGCACCCCGATGCGCGCCGAAACCGCCATTCGCGGCTGGCTGCAACAACACGGCATCGACGGCAACGGCCTGATCCTCGACAACGGCTCCGGCCTGTCGCGCACCGAACGCGCCACACCAGCCCAACTGGCCGGCGTGCTGCAAGCCGGCCTGAAAAGCCTGTGGATGCCCGAATTCCTGTCCAGCCTGCCGATCGCCGCCACCGATGGCACCATGCGCCGCCGCCTGAAAGACAGCCCGGCCGCACAGCGCGCGCGACTGAAAACGGGTAGCCTGAAAGGCGTGATCGCCATCGCCGGCTACGTCCCGGACGCCAACAACCAACCCTGCATCGTGGTCGCCATCCTCAACGACGAACACGTCGCCAACGGTGCCGGCCGCGCCGTGCTGGATGCGCTGGTCGACTGGGTGGCACGGCAAGGTGGGGCTACAGCGCAGGCGCCGCTTCCGCCACCAGATAATCGATAAAGGCGCGCACCTTCAGCGCCAAATGCGGTCCGGGCGGATACACCGCATACACGTTGCCGGCATAAGGCTCATCCAGTTCCCAGTCCGCCAGCACCTGCTGGACACGCCCCTGTTCCAGCGCCGCGCGCGCCGTAAAGTTGGGCAGCAAGCCGATCCCGCTGCCAGCTTCTACCGCCGCCAGCAAGGCCACGCTGTTATTGATCGTCAGCCGCGACGGCACGCGCAAACTGCTTGCCGTGCCGTTGCGGCGAAAAGTCCATTCCTCGCCAAAGCGGGCATAACCCAGATAGCTGCAAGCATGCTGAGGCAGATCGTGCGGCGTGGCCGGCGCCCCATGCGCAGCCAGATACCTGGGCGACGCCACCAGCACGTAGCGCACCCTCCCCAGCGGACGGGTGGCCAAGCCCGGCGCCGACTCGTTAGCGATCCGGATCGCCAGATCCACGCCTTCCTCGACCAGATCCACATTGCGGTCCACCAGAATCAACCGCACCTGCACCTCGGGATAACGCTCCAGAAAAGCGGGAAGGCGCGGCGCCAGCCAGATCTGCCCCAGCGCGACCGGCGCCGTCACCGCGATCACGCCGTTCGGACGGGCACTATAACTGCCGGCCAACGCGTGGATCTCGCGCGCGGTGCTCAGCATCCGCACGCAGCCGGCATGGACTTGCTGGCCCAATTCCGTCAACGACAGCGAACGGGTGGTCCGGTGCAACAGGCGACCGCCCATATGCGCTTCCAGACGCGATACATGGCGACTGACGGCGGACGTGGTCAACCCCAGCATCCGTGCCGCCGCCGAAAAGCCACCGCTATCGACCACTTGGGCAAACACTGCCATTTCCTTCAGCATTTCCATGATTTCACCATTGCACTAGCCTCAACAATGCTTTGCATTTTAAGGTAATTGTGAATTTTTTAGGCATGCTCCATACTCAATCCATCACATCGCAAGGAGGCATCATGAAGCAACGCACATTGGGCAGCCAGGGCTTGGTCGTTTCCGCACAGGGTTTGGGTTGCATGGGCATGACGCATGCCTACGGACCGTCCGATCAGAAGGAAGCCATCGCCACCCTGCATCGCGCACTGGAGCTGGGCGTCAATTTCTTCGACACGGCCGAGGTCTACGGTCCCTACAACAATGAGGAACTGCTGGGCAACGCTTTTGCCGGCCGCCGCAGCGAGGCGATCATCGCCACCAAATTCGGTTTCGATATCCGCGACGGCGCCACCGTCGGCGTCACCAGTGACCCGGCGCAGATACGCGTGCATGTCGAAGGCTCGCTGCGCCGACTGGGGACTGACTACATCGATCTGCTATACCAGCATCGGATCGATCCCAAGGTGCCGATCGAGGACGTGGTGGGCGTCATGAGCGACCTGGTGCGCGAAGGCAAGGTGCGCTACTTGGGCCTGTCCGAGGCTGGCGTAGCGAATATCCGCCGCGCGCATGCGGTGCATCCGATCAGCGCGCTGCAAAGCGAGTACTCGCTGTGGGAACGCAATCTGGAGGCCGACATCATTCCCGTGCTGCGCGAGCTGGGCATCGGGCTGGTGCCATTCAGCCCGCTGGGACGCGGCTTCCTGGCCGGCACCGCCAAGCGCGCCGAAGAATACCCACCAGATGACTTCCGCCATCAAGACCCACGCATGCAGGGCGCGAATTTCGATGCCAACATGCAGGCCGCGCAGACGGTACGCGATCTGGCCGCCTTGCGCGGACTGGCGCCGGGGCAAGTGGCGCTGGCCTGGGTGATGCAGCAGGGCGAGGACATCGTCCCCATCCCCGGCACCCGCCGCCGCGCCAATCTGGAACAGAACGCCGCCGCCGCCGACATCGTGCTCAGCGCCACCGAGATGGCGACGCTGGAGCGCGCGCTGCAACAAGTCGCCGGCCCGCGCTACAGCAAGGAACGCATGGCGTCGGTCGACCGCTAAGCTGGAACGCTTGACTTGCTTGCGACAGTTGTCGCACAATAGTGGCAACAGTCGCAAGCGGAGCGTTTCATGGCTATTTCCACCACCTTCACCGGCATCGATTTGCTGGCATTCCAGTTTCTGCTGGCCAGCCTCGGCTGCGTGGCCGCCGGGCTGAGCGTGTGGGCCGTGACCGCGCTGTGCCGCCGCTGGCTGCCCGGCATCGCCGCGCAGCGCTCGGTGTGGCTGCTGGCTCAGTGCACCATCGTTGCCGCCTTTGTGCTGGTGCTGATGCCGCAGGGTGAGCGCCTGCATCTGCTGCCGCCGATCGATATCGAAACCTTCAGCGCTGAATCAGCCGCCATCGATCACGCCGCGCAGGTCAGCACGGCCGGCACCAGCCAGACCGCTGGCGCAGCGGACGAAGATCGCGCACCGCGCAACTACCTGACCTGGGCCGCTCAAGCCTGGCTGCTGATCTACGCTGCGGGACTGGGCCACGCGCTGCTGCAACTGCTGCACAGCCGCCGCGCACTGCAAGCGCTGGCCAGCGCCGGCGACCGCACCGCCACTCAGCCGGTCGACACCATCGAAATCGACGCGCCCATCTCACCGATGCTATTCGGCCTGCTGCGTCCACGTCTGCTGCTGCCGCGCCATCTGCACAACTTTGCCGACGACCAGCGCCAGCTGATCGTCGAACACGAGCTGACTCACTGGCGCCGCCGCGACCTGCACTGGGCCAACGCCGGCATCGTGCTGCAAACGCTGTTCTGGTTCAATCCCTTTATGCGCCTGCTGCGCCGGCAGCTGTCGTGGGCGCAGGAACTGGGCTGCGACCGCGACGTGCTGCACGGCCGTCCGCCGGCACAACGCAAAGCCTACGCCGCCGCGCTGATCGCCCAACTCAAGCTGCAGCAGACCTGCATGCCGACCGCACTCGCCTTCGGCAACGTCACGCCAGACAGCGTGGCTGGCCGCATCGCGCTGATCCGCGCGCCATCGCGTACCAGCCGCTGGACCCGCATCGCCACCGTGGCCGGCCTGGCCGCAGTGCTGGCCGCCAGCCTGACGCTGCAACCGTCGCTGGCATCGCAAGACAATATGCAGCTGTCCTGCACCGCGCTGATGGATGCCGCCACCGGCCAGCGCCTGCGTTACGACGGCCAATGCGAGGAACGCGCCACGCCGGCGTCCACCTTCAACATCGTGGTCGCGCTGATGGGCTACGACAGCGGCATCCTGGTCGACGAACACACGCCGCTGCTGCCCTACAAAGCCAGCTACGCCAGCTGGAACAAGGAATGGCAGACCGATACCGATCCATCCAGCTGGATCATCAACTCCACCGTGTGGTACGCGCAGCAGGTCACCACGCAGCTGGGCCAGCAACGCTTCCAGCGCTACATCGACAGCTTCGGCTACGGCAACCGCGACGTCTCCGGCGACGCCGGCGAACACAATGGCCTGACCCAGTCGTGGATCGGCTCTTCGCTGCAAATCTCGCCGGCCGAACAACTGGCCTTCCTGCGCAAGATCGTCACCCGCCAGCTGCCGATCTCGGACCAAGCCTACGCCATGACCACTCGCATCCTGCATCCGCAAACGCTGGCCAACGGCTGGACCATCTACGGCAAAACCGGCACCGCCGCGCCGGCGCAGGTGAATGGCCGCGACGACGAAAACCGCCAGTACGGCTGGTACGTC
Organism: Duganella guangzhouensis; assembly: GCF_009674535.1. GTDB lineage: Bacteria > Pseudomonadota > Gammaproteobacteria > Burkholderiales > Burkholderiaceae_D > Rugamonas > Rugamonas guangzhouensis. The sequence continues at coordinate 247,630 of NZ_WKJK01000004.1, read as the reverse complement.
GGCTGGGCCACCAAAGGCACACGCACCATCGTCTTCGCCCGCATGACGCTGGACCATCGACAGCAGACCTACGCCGGGCCACGCGCCAAGCAAAGCTTCCTGCGCGACGTCGCTTCCCAGCTGGATAAGCTTTAATCCCCCAACCCCAAGGAGTCAACTTGTCTACTCTGAGCCGCATGGCATACGCCATCGCAGCATGCTGCTGCACATCTATCGTCTACGCCGCCGACCTGCAAACGGTGGTCGACCAGGCCATCAAACCGATCATGAAAGAGTACGACGTGCCGGGCATCGCGGTCGCCGTCACGGTCAACGGCAAGCCTTCCTACTTCAGCTACGGCGTGGCGTCGAAGGAGAGCGGCGCGCCGGTCAATGAAAACACGCTGTTCGAACTGGGCTCGGTCAGCAAGACCTTCACCGCCACCATGGCAGCGTATGCGCTGGTGCAGGGCAAGCTGTCGCTGGACGATCATCCCAGCAGCTTCCTGCCGCAGTTGAAGGGCAGCGCCATCGACAAGGCGACGGTGCTCAACTTCGGCACCTACACCGCCGGCGGTCTGCCGCAGCAGATCCCGGACGAAGTGAAAAACACCGAGCAAGACATGCTGGCCTACTTCCGTCACTTCAAACCGGTGGCGGCGCCGGGCAAGGTGCGCTTGTATTCCAATCCCAGCCTGGGCATGTTCGGCCATCTGGCCGCGCTGTCGCTGCAAGCCAATGCGGCCGACGTGATGGAACAGCAGATCCTGCCCAAGCTGGGCCTGCGCCATACCTACGTCCGCGTGCCGGCCAACGCGATGACGGATTACGCCTGGGGCTACAACGACAAGCTTCAACCGGTGCGCATGAGCGATGACCTGTTTTCGACCGAGACCTACGGCGTGCGCTCCAGCAGCGCAGACCTGATCCGCTACCTGCAGACGCAGATCGATCCGAGTCATCTGGACGATACGCTGCGCCGCGCGGTCGAGGCCACGCATGTCGGTTACTTCAAGACCGGCGCGAATACGCAGGGTCTGGGTTGGGAGCGATACGCCTATCCGGTCGCGCTGGAGACGCTACAGCAAGGGAACTCCAACAACATGAGCCGAGGCCTCAATCCCACCGTGCGCCTGTCGCCAGCCTTGCCGGCGTCGGCCAACACCTGGTACAACAAGACCGGTGCCACCAGGGGCTTCAGTTCATATGTGGCGTTTGTGCCGGAGAAGAAAATCGGCATCGTCATTCTGGCCAATCACAACTACCCGATTCCGGAGCGCCTCAAGGCCGCCTACGCGATCATGCAAGCGCTGGAAAACTAAAGCACGCGCGCATAGCGTTGGCGCACGTCGATACGGTCGCCGCAGTCGAAGTGCCACCACTCGGTGCGGATGCCTTGCCAGCCGTTGTGCAGCATGGCCTCGCGCAGCCAGCGGCGGTTTTCGATGTGTTGCGGTGTCAGTTCGCCGCTGGCCAGCAGCGTCGCTTCCAGCGCGGGATGGGATAGTTCGCTCAGATCGTCGAAGCCGGTGCCCATGTCGAGTTCACGGCCGTGGGCGTCCAGCAGCGTCAGGTCCAGCGCCATGCCGAAGGAGTGGATCGAGCCGCGCGTGGGTTCGGCGATGTAGTCCAGCAGATCGGTGCCTTGCAGCGCGTCCCACAGCTGTTCCTGCACGCGTTGGGGACGCAGCGCGTCCAGCACCAGCAAGCGGTATTCCGGTTTGCGTGCGGCCAGCCAGGCGACGGCGCGTTCCAGTGCGGCGGCGGCGTCCTGGTGCAGCCAGCCGCAGTCCAGCGGCGAGTACAGGTCGCGGCCGACGAAATTGTCCGCCGTGGCGTAGCGCAGGTCGACCGCGATGCCGGCAATGCTGCCCAGCCGGCGGAAGTCGGGATGGCCGGGGATCGCTTCACAATGGATGGCCGGCGCGCGCATGGTGTCAGTTGGAGTCTACTGGCTCGGCTGGCGGCGGAGTGGCGGGGGCAGCGGGTGCGGCCGGCAGCACCGGCACGGGGCTGGTCAGCACATCCAGCTGCGCCGCCGTTTCCGCGTCCGGCGTGCCATCGTACAGCGACGGCCGATACTTAGTCTGGAACACCGAAATCACATTGCGCGTGGCCTGATCCAACTCACCGTTCTGTGGCACCGCGTAGCCCACCTCCGCCAGCTTGCGCTGGAACCAAGCCACCTCCGGCAGTTGCTGCTGGAAGCCCGGCAGACGCGCCGCCACGCGGCTCGCTTCCGGCCACGGAATCAGTCCCGCATCGGCCAGCTGCTTCCAAGGGAACATCGGCCCCGGATCCTGCTTGCGCTGCGGCGCGATGTCATTGTGGCCGAGGATATTCCCGAACGGGATATTGCGGCGTTTGACGATATCCTTCAACAGCACAATCAGCTGATCGATCTGCGCCTGCTGAAACGGCGCATACACCCGGCCAGCAGGTGTCTCGGTAAAGCCGGGATTGACGATCTCGATGCCGATCGACGCGGAATTGAGCTGGTTGTAAATCTTCCAGCTGCTGTAGCCGGCGTGATTCGACTGACGATTCTCATCCACCAGCGTGTAGAAGAACGGCGGATTGGTATCGGTCAGCAGATAGTGCGAACTGACCTCCGTGCCATGCGCCAGCGTTTTGATGGAGCGCGGCAGATCACTCACCGTGTAATGCACGATCACGTACTTGATACGCTCACTCTGCGCCGTCGCCGTCAGCGTATGATCAAGACGCGGCCCTTCGGGCGACACCGACGCACAACCTGCCATCAGGGCAGCCACGGCGAGCAGGGGAACAATCTTCATAAGCAGCCTCGGTAAAGATCAATGATGAGAGTGTAGAGCAATCCGCGCCGCCGCGTGGTGCGCCAGCGTGTGACGCTGCGTCAGCGACAATTCCGCCGGCAGCGCCGTCCGCATGCTCTGCGCGATCAAGGGATGCAGCTGCGCCGCCCGTCCGCCCAGCGCCAGCGGCCGCGCGCCATAGCGCCGCACCAGCGCCATGCCGATACGCGCCAGCTCTTGGCCAGCCTGCTCCAGAATGGAGCGCGCCACCGGATCGGTATCAGCACTGGCGGCGACCGCCAGGGCCAGCTGGCCGATGGCGCCACGGTCCTGTCCATAAATGAACTGGCGCGACAACGGCCAGTCGCTGCCGCCGATCTGCGCAAACACCGCGCGCGCCATGGCCGACTGCTGCCACACGCCCGGTTGCTCATCCTCGGCGCGCCAGATGTGGCGCATCGCTTCGCGCGCGATCCAGAAGCCGCCGCCGCCATCATCCAGCGTCACGCCACGGCCGCCAGCGCGATGGAACTGACCATCGGCGTCGATCCACGCCGCGATCGAGCCGGTACCGGCGTACACCAGATAGCCCTCGCCCGGCTTGAAGCTGTCCAGATAAGCGATCGCCACGTCATTGCGCAGATCGACCGCCGTTGACGGCAGCTTCAGCACCTCCGCCAATAGCTGCGCGGCCTGTGGCCCGGCACCATCGGAACCGGTCAGGCCCGCGCACACGCGCTGCGGCTGACCGGCCGCCCACACCTGCGTCGCCAACATGGCGAAAATGCCGCGCACCGCATCGCGTCCGGCGGTGCTCAGCAGCTGCGTGGCCGACATGCCAGCCACACTGCCCTCGGCCACAATCACCCCCACCGCATCGGCCAGCGCCCAACGGGTTTGCGTGCCACCTGCATCGATGCCCAGACCGAGACCGCTCATCATCAGCTCCGTGTATAAACGTTGATACGCTCACTCTCATTGCCCAAACGGTCCACCGCGCTGACCACCACCAGCTGCGCCGCGCCGCCCGCCGCGTCGTCGGCCAGCAGCAGCACCGGACGCGAAGCCGGCGCCACCGCGAAGCGCCACTCGGCGCCGTAGCGCGACCAGATCGCATAATGCGCCACCGGCTTGCCGGCGCTGGCCGACAGCTTCAGCGCCACGCCATTGCTCTCGCGTCGTGCCGACGCTTGCGGAGCGGCCGGTGCTTCGGCACCCAGCCAGGGCGTGGACGGCGTCAGCGCGGCGGTCTGGTAAGCCTGCGTCTTCAGCTGATCGGTAATGCCCTTGCGGTTCTCCATCAGTGCCGCGATGGAGAAGTGCAGGTGGCCACGCACGCCATTGCGGCTGCGCGTGACACCGATCTGCTTGACGATTTCCTCCGGCGCGAACGCCTTGATGCTGTTGTCGATGCGGCTGGTGTACAAGCCAGGCCACACATGGCGCGCGCGCGTGTTCTGCGCCAGCCAGTAATCGAGCAGCACATCGAAAGCTTGCGGCGCCTGCGCCACCGGCCAATACAACTGCGGAGCCAGATAATCCAGCCAGCCATTGGCCAGCCACAGCTCCGCGTCCGCATACAGCTTATCGTACTGGCTGAAGCCGACGATGCCGGCCGGGCGGCGGTCCGGACGGCCGATGCCGAACGGGCTGATACCGAAGCGCACCCACGACTTCTCCTTGCGGATGCCGAGATACATCGCCTCGATCAGCGAATTGACGTTCTGACGCCGCCAGTGGGCGCGATCCAGCGTGCCGCCTTCCAGCAGATAGCGCTGCCACGATGGCTGGTCCGGGAACTCCAGCTCCTGGCGTGGACCGCCGCTGCTGCTGGCATCCAGCGCCACGCCTTCCGGCCCGGCCGCATTCGGCGTATCGATCGGATAGGGATAGAAGTAATCGTCGATATGCACGCCATCGATGTCATAGCGGCGTACCACATCCAGCACCACGTCCAGCGTGTGCTGCGAGGCGGCGGCTTCGCCAGGGTCCATCCACAGATAGCGGCCGTAAGGCTTGACCACCTCCGGCAACTTGCGGCCGATATGGCTGACGGCCAGCGGCGTCTTGGCGGTGGCATGACGCGCGCGATAGGGATTGAACCAGGCATGCAGCTCCAGTCCGCGCGCGTGCGCCTGCTCGATCCAGAACTGCAGCGGGTCCCACGGCTGCGCCGGCGCGCGTCCCTGCTGGCCAGTGAGGAATTCCGACCACGGCTCCAGCTCGGACGGATAAATCGCATCGGCGCTGGGGCGGACCTGCAGCACGATGGCATTCAGATTCAGCGCGCGGGCGCGGTCGAGAATGGCGAGGGCTTCGGCCTGCTGCTTGGCCGTACTCAGATTGCTGCGGCTGGGCCAATCGATATTGGCCACGGTGGACACCCAGGCGGCGCGGAACTCACGCGGTGCCGGCGGCGGTGTCTGCGGATCGGCCGCCACCACGGGCGCGCCAGGCTGCGGCCGCGCCGATGGCTCCGGCGGTCGCGCGGGCGACGTGCCAGATTCCGGCGTGGTCGGGATCGGCGTACTCGAACAACCTTCCAGCAGCGCCGCCACACCAGCCGCCAAACCGGCCGACAGGGTCAGCCGCTTCTTCGCATTAAACACCACAACCACTCTCCGAATCAGTAGAGCACGTATTGTAATGGCTCAGCGGCCGAAATCCGCCGGAATCCGCACCCGCGCCGCCATCGCAAACGCCGGCAGCGTCGAGATGCAGGCCCAGACGAAAAAGTGTTGATAGCCGAGCTGCTGCTGAATCCAGCCGCTGACCATGCCCGGCAACATCATGCCGAGGGCCATGAAACCAGTACACATCGCATAGTGCGCGGTCTTGTGCGGACCATCGGCCACCAGCACCATGTACAGCAGGAAAGCGGCAAAGCCGAAACCATAACCGAACTGTTCCACCGCCAAGCACAGCGCGATGGTCGTCAAATGCTCCGGCAGCGCCGTGGCCAGATAGACAAACACCAGATCCGGCACGTGCATGATGAACACCATCGGCATCAGCGCCCGCTTCAGGCCGAAGCGCGACACCACCACACCACCCACTAATCCGCCGGCCAGCAACGCACAGACACCGATGGTGCCGTAGACCAGGCCGAAATCCGAAGTCGTGAGACCAAGGCCACCCTTGTCGCGCGGATCGAGCAGAAACGGCGCCGCCATCTTCAGCAGCTGCGCCTCGCCGAGCCGGTACAGCAGCAAAAAGCCGAGCGTGACCACGATATCCTTCTTCTGGAAAAAGCTGACGAAGGTATAGACAAAATCGCGCCACAGCGCACCGCCCGCGTTGTGGGTACGGTCCGAGTCCGGCCGCGGCAAAATGAACTGATGCCAGCCACACAGCAGCAAAAACACCACAGCCATCAACGCAAACACCATCGACCAGGCGTGAACCGGATCGCCGGTCGACTTGATCAGCTCACCGGCGAGATACACCAGCCCGCCCTGACCGGCAATCATCGCCAGCTTATAAAACGTACTGCGCACACCGACAAACGCCGCCTGCTGATGCTGGGTGGGCAGACCGAGCATATAAAAGCCATCGGTAGCGATATCCTGAGTGGCCGAAGCAAACGCCATCAGCCAGAAAATAAGCAAGGTCCAGCGGAAGAAATCCGACGCGTGCAGCGTCAGCGCCACCGCCGCCAGGCCGGCGCCGCAGACCAGCTGCAACAACACAATCCAGCGCCGCTTGGTACCGACCAGCTCCACGATAGGCGACCACAACGGCTTCACCACCCAAGGCAGATACAGCCAGGCCGTATAAAACGCCAGATCGGCATTCGAGATGCCGAGGTTCTTATACATCACCGTCGACAACATCATCACCGCCACATACGGCACACCGGCACTAAACGACACACTAGGCACCCAGGCCCAGGCACTACCTTCTCGCATACCAACTCCGGGGTCAGGTCCGTCATTTCTACACAAGCTCAACTGTAACAGCGTCAAACGGCTCAGGTCGTGTAGAAATGATGGACCTGACCCCGGAGTTTTATTGGAGGGCGGCGCGGACGTTGCCGGTGTGGCGGTCCAGCAGGGCTTGGGCTTGGGGGGCGGTTTGTTGTTTCAGCAGCATGACGATGGCGGTTTTGACTTGGTACTGGCATTGCTCCAGCGCCTGGCGCGCGGTGTCGGCTTCAACACCGGTGGCGTGCATGGTCAGGCGTAAGGCCCGTTCGGTCAGCTTGGCGTTGGTGGCGTGCAGGTCGACCATCAGGTTGCCGTAGACTTTGTGTAGCCGCACCATTAACGCGCTCGACAAGGTGTTCAGGACGATTTTTTGGGCGGTGCCGGCTTTTAGCCGCGTGCTGCCGGAGATGACTTCCGGCCCGGTGTCCAGGCAGATGCCGATCTCGGCTTCGTTCACCAGCGGCGTGCGCGGGTTGTTGGCGATGCCGACCGTCAGGGCGCCTGCCACGCGTGCCGCCTCTAGAGCGCCCAGCACGTAGGGTGTGGTGCCGGACGCGGCTACCAGCAGCGCCACGTCGTTGGCCGTCGGCGCCAGTGCCGTCAGCTCGGCCGCGCCTTGCTCGCGCTTGTCTTCGGCGCCTTCCACCGCCTGGAACATCGCGCCCAGTCCGCCTGCCAGCAAGGCCAGCGCCCGCTCGGCGGGCCAGGAAAAGGTGGGATAGAGTTCGACGCTGTCGAGGATGCCTAGCCGCCCGGAGGTGCCGGCGCCGACGTAGATCAGCCGTCCGCCAGCCGCGATGCGCGGCGCCATCGCCACCACCGCCGCAGTGATCTCGGCCGAGGCCGCTTTCACTGCCTGCGCCGCCAATGCCTGGTCGTCGACCAAAGCCCGGACCAAGTCCTCCACCGGGTAGAGGTCCAGCTGGGTATGCTGCGTACTCGGCGTCTCGGTCTTGAGCATAGGCGTTAGGTGGCGCGGCGCATCTCCGCAACGAAGTCGTAATGGTCGCTATGGCAATACGAATGGGTCAGTTCCATCGCTTCGCCCGATTCCAGATAGGCGACGCGGGTGATGTACAGCAGCGCCTGCCCCTCCGGCACGCCCAGCTGCTTGGCCAGCTCGGCCGAGGCGTTCATGGCGCGAATGTGTTGCAGCGCGCGCGCCGGCGCTTTGTTGATGCCTTCCAGATACTGGTACAGCGAGTTGCCCACCGCGTTCGGATCGTTCAGCACCGTCTGCGGCAGCACCGATACTTCATACGCCATCACCACGTCATCGGCCAGCCGCAGCCGCTCCAGCCGCGCCACCTTGGAATACGGCGACAGGCCCAGGCTCAGCTGTTCCTCGGGGGTTGGCGTCACAATCGCCCGCTTGAGCCAGCGCGAGCCCGGAATGTGGCCGCGCTGCTGCAATTGCTCGGAAAAACTGGTGAGGTTGGACAGCGGCTGTTCGATGCGCGGCGCGATGTAATTGCCCGAACCGCGACGCCGCACCACCAATCCCTGGTCCACCAGCTGGTCGATCGCCTTGCGTGCGGTAACCCGCGAAACGTTTAACAGTTCCGACAAGGTCCGTTCGGACGGCAGCGCCTGATCCACTTGATAGCGGCCATTGAGCACATCATCGCTCAATTTGCGGGCAATTTGCATGTACAGCGGCGAACTGTCGTTGTCATCCGCTTTGAATTCAACACTGGTCTGGCTCATTCATTTCTCCTCACACCCCGTAGTGTAATAGCGCTGAGGTAAACGTGTGCGCTGTACGCGATGCGGACTAACAATATTTATACATGTAGCATAACTCCACACCCGGCGGAGCGCGCATATTTGGCGGATAATGCGGGGTTCGCACCAACAGATCAGACTGTTTTCAACCATGTCCAAGAAGTCCACCGCGCCCACTGGCTGCCCTTGCGGCGGCCCCGCGCTTGCCACTTGCTGCGGCCCCTACATCGCCGGCGACGCCATCCCGCAGAGCGCCGAGGCACTGATGCGCTCGCGCTATACGGCCTACGGCCAGCGCAACGAGCCCTATCTGCTGGCCACCTGGCACGCCAGCACCCGTCCAACCGAGCCCATCATGAGCGACGAGGAAAAGGTGCAATGGCTGGGACTTGAGGTAAAATCTGCTTTACGTTTACGTCAACGTAAAGCAGATGAAGCCGACCTGACCCAGGACACGGTGGAGTTTGTCGCCCGGTTCAAGATCAATGGCCGGGCGCAGCGCCTGCACGAGATTAGCAACTTTGTACGCGAACCGGCAGAAGGAGGAGACCTGCGCTGGTTTTACGTTGACGGTAGTTTTCCAGAATAGAGCCTAAAAAAGGAAACACCATGCCGCAGATCGAAAGCAAGCTCAACCCTCGTAGCGAGGATTTCAAGGCCAACGCCGCCGCCATGCAAACCATTGTCGACGACCTGCGCGCCACGGTGGCGCAGCTCGCCCAGGGTGGCGGCGAAGCGGCCTCGGCCAAGCACGTGGCGCGCGGCAAACTGCTGCCGCGCGACCGCGTGCAGATGCTGCTCGATCCCGGCACGCCTTTCCTCGAACTGTCGCAGTTGGCCGCCTATGGCATGTACGACGATGCGGCGCCGGCCGCCGGCATCATCACCGGCATCGGCCGCGTGGCCGGGCAGGAGTGTGTGATCGTCTGTAACGACGCCACCGTCAAGGGCGGCACCTACTATCCGATCACCGTGAAGAAGCACCTGCGCGCGCAGGAAATCGCCGATCAGAATAATCTGCCCTGCATCTACCTGGTGGATTCCGGCGGCGCCAATCTGCCGAATCAGGACGATGTATTCCCTGATCGCGATCACTTCGGCCGCATCTTCTTCAACCAGGCCAACCTGTCGGCCAAGGGCATCCCGCAGATCGCGGTGGTGATGGGGTCTTGCACCGCCGGCGGCGCCTATGTACCGGCGATGAGCGACGAATCCATCATCGTCAAGGAACAGGGCACGATTTTTCTCGGCGGCCCGCCGCTGGTGAAGGCCGCCACCGGCGAGGTGGTGACGGCGGAAGACCTGGGCGGCGGCGATGTCCACACACGCCTGTCCGGCGTGGCCGATCATCTGGCGCAGAACGATCTGCACGCGCTGTCGCTGGCGCGCACCATCGTCTCCAATTTGAACCGCACCAAGCCGCAGCAGGGCGCGTTGCGCGAGGCCACCGCGCCCAAGTACGATGCCTCGGAACTGTATGGCGTGATCCCGGTCGATACCCGCAAGCCTTTCGACGTGCGCGAAGTGATCGCCCGCATCGTCGACGGCAGCGAGTTCGATGAATTCAAGGCGCGTTACGGCACCACGCTGGTGTGCGGCTTTGCGCATATCTTCGGTATGAAGGTCGGTATCATCGCCAACAACGGCATCCTGTTCTCCGAATCGGCGCTGAAGGGCACGCACTTCATCGAGCTGTGCGCGCAGCGCAAGATCCCGCTGGTGTTCCTGCAAAATATCACCGGCTTCATGGTCGGCCGCAAATACGAAAATGAAGGCATCGCCCGCAACGGCGCCAAGATGGTGACGGCGGTTGCCACGGCGGCGGTGCCCAAGTTCACCGTTATCATCGGCGGCAGCTTCGGCGCCGGTAACTACGGCATGTGCGGCCGCGCCTTCTCGCCACGCTTCCTGTGGATGTGGCCTAACGCGCGCATCTCGGTGATGGGCGGCGACCAGGCCGCGAGCGTGCTGGCCACCGTCAAGCGCGATGGCATCGAAGCCAAGGGTGGCGCATGGTCTGCGGAAGAGGAGGCGGCGTTCAAGCAGCCGATCAAGGAGCAGTACGAACATCAGGGCCACCCCTACTACGCCAGTGCGCGACTGTGGGACGATGGCATTATCGATCCGGCCGATACGCGCATGGTGCTGGGCCTCGGCCTGTCCGCCGCGCTGAATGCGGAAATCGAAGACACACGCTTCGGCGTGTTCCGCATGTAAGGGGCGATGATGAGCTATACGACTTTGACCATCACGCACGAAGATCATGTCGCCACCGTCACGCTGAACCGCCCGGACGTGCGCAACGCCTTCAACGAAACCAGCATCAGCGAGATTAAGCAAGCCTTCAGTGAACTGGGCGAAGATGCCGCGCTGCGCGCGATTGTGCTGGCGGCGAACGGTCCGGCCTTTTGCGCCGGCGCCGATTTAAACTGGATGAAAAAAATGGCGGGCTACACGCACGCCGAAAACCATGCCGACGCGCTGCAACTGGCGGAGATGCTGCGCGCGATCTACCTGTGTCCCAAGCCGGTGGTGGCCAAGGTGCAGGGCGATTGCTATGCCGGCGGCATGGGCCTGGTGGCCGCGTGCGACATCATCGTCGCGGTGGACGAGGCGCAGTTCTGCCTGAGCGAAGTGAAGCTCGGCCTGATCCCGGCGACGATCTCGCCGTACGTCATCAAGGCCATGGGCGAAAATGCCGCGCGCCGCTACTTCCTCACCGCCGAACGTTTCGGCGCGCGGGAAGCGCTGCGCATCGGCTTCGCCCACGAAGTGGTTGCCGCCGACGCGCTGGATGCGAAGGTGGCGGAGATAGTGAAAACACTGGTCAACAACAGCCCGCACGCCGTGCAGCAAGCCAAAACGCTGGTGCGCGAAGTGAGCGGGCAAGCAGTGAGCGATGCGCTGCTGGCCGATACGGCCGAACGCATCGCGCAAATCCGCGCCTCCGACCAGGGGCGCGAAGGCGTGGCTTCCTTCCTTGAAAAGAGGAAGCCCGCCTGGTTGAATTAATGGAGCAGTTTTGGAACTGAATAAACAAAGCGACTGGGTCGCGCGTAGTCTGCGCAGCGTATGGCATCCGTGCACCCAGATGCAGCATCACGAAACCATCCCGCTGATCCCGGTCAGCCGGGGCAAGGGCGCATGGCTGTACGACCATGAAGGCCGCCGCTACCTGGACGCGATCAGCTCCTGGTGGGTGAATCTGTTCGGCCACGCCAACCCGCGCATCAACGCCGCGTTGAAAGACCAGCTGGATACGCTGGAACACGCGATGCTGGCCGGCTTCACGCACGAACCGGTGATCGAGCTGTCGGAAAAACTGTCGGCGCTGACCGGCCATGTGCTGGGTCACAGCTTCTACGCCAGTGACGGCGCCTCCGCCGTAGAAATCGCGCTCAAGATGAGCTTCCACTCGTGGCGCAACAACGGCCACGCCGACAAGCAGGAATTCGTCTGCCTCAAAGGCAGCTACCACGGCGAGACCATCGGCGCGCTGGCCGTCACCGACGTCGCGCTGTTCAAGGACGCCTACGGCCCGCTGCTGCGCGCCTCGCAAACCGTGATGTCGCCGGACGCGCGCGCCGCCGCTGAAGGCGAAACCGCGCAAGACGTGGCCCGCCGCGCCGCCGCCGATGTCGAGCGCCTGTTCATCGAACGTGGCGACAAGATCGCCGCCATCATCATCGAACCGCTGGTGCAATGCGCCACCGGCATGGCGATGCACGATCCGCTTTACCTGCAACTGGTACGCGCGCTGTGCGACCAGCATAACGTCCACCTGATCCTGGACGAAATCGCGGTCGGCTGCGGCCGCACCGGTACCTTCTTCGCCTGCGAACAGGCCGGCGTATGGCCGGACTTCCTGTGCCTGTCGAAAGGCATCAGCGGCGGCTACCTGCCACTGTCGCTGGTGATGACGCGCGACGAAATCTATCAGGCGTTCTACAGCAACGATGTCACGCGCGGCTTCCTGCACTCGCATTCGTACACCGGCAACCCGCTGGCCTGCCGCGCCGCGCTGGCCACGCTGCAGATCTTCGAAGAGGACGACATCCTCAACGCCAACCGCGTCAAAGCCGCGCGCCTGACGCAGGCGCTGCAACCGCTGGCGCAGCACCAGCAAGTGCGCAACTTCCGCCAGCGCGGCATGATCTGGGCCTTCGACGCCATCGACGCGCCCAAGGACTTCTCGCGCCGCTTCTTCGCCACCGCCACCGAACACGAACTGCTGATGCGCCCCATCGGCTCCACCGTCTACATGATGCCGCCGTATATCCTCAGCGACGAGGAAATCGACGGCCTGGCCGCCAACACGCTGGCCGTGTTCAACAAAGTCATGGCGGGCTGACGATGGAACTGCTCAACCGACTGCAACAGCAGCTGCATGCGCTGGAAGACCAGCAGCTGATTCGCAAGCGCCGCACCGTCGACTCGCCGTGCGGCCCGCGCGTCAGCGTCGACGGCCGCGAACTGCTGGCCTTCTGCAGCAACGACTACCTCGGCCTGGCCAACCACCGCAAGATCAAGCTCGCGCTGCAGGAAGGCGCGGCAATGTACGGCGTCGGCAGCGGCGCCTCGCATCTGATCAGCGGCCATGGCCGCGCCCACGCCATGCTGGAAGAACGGCTGGTGCAATTCGTCGGTGACCATCTGGAAGCGCCGCGCGCGATCAGCTTCTGCACCGGCTACATGGCCAACCTGGCCGTCATCACCGGCCTCACCGCCGGCGACAAAGAAGCCGAGATCTTCTCGGAAGAACTCAACCACGCCTCGCTGATCGACGGCGTGCGACTGGCGCGGGTCAAGGCCCACGTCTACCCGCATGCCGACCTGGCGGCGCTGGAAACCCTGCTCAAGGCCAGCAAGGCCGCTACCAAAGTGGTTGTCACCGACAGCGTATTCAGCATGGACGGCAACCTGGCGCCGCTGCCGCAGCTGCTGGCACTGTGCGAACAGCACAACGCCTGGCTGGTGGTGGACGACGCCCACGGCTTCGGCGCGCTGGGCGAGCGTGGTCACGGCGCGCTGGAACACTTCCAGCTGCGTTCACCGTATCTGGTCTACATGGGCACCCTGGGCAAAGCGGCCGGCGTCGGCGGTGCATTCGTCGCCGCGCACGAAGCCGTGATCGAAACCCTGATCCAGAAAGCACGCCCGTACATTTTCACCACCGCCACGCCGCCGGCGCTGGCGCACGCCCTGCTGGCCAGCCTGGATCTGCTGGAAGGCGAGGAAGGCGCCAGCCGGCGCGCCCACTTGCAGGCTTTGGTGGCACAATTAGACGATGGCCTGCGCCTGGAGCGCTGGCAGCGCCTGCCCTCCAGAACCGCGATCCAGCCGATCGTGATCGGCGATAATGCTGAAACCATGCGCGCCGGCGCCGCCCTGTACGAGCAGGGACTGTGGGTGGGCGCGATCCGCCCGCCGACGGTTGCGGCGGGGACTGCGCGCTTGCGCGTCACGCTGTCGGCCGGCCACACCAGCCAGGAAGTCGCCAGCTTGATAGCGGCGCTCAATGCATTGGAAAGGAATTGAGATGAGTTTGGACGATCCTGTGATGGCAGTCGCTCCACAAATCGAGCCGGCGACGGCAACGGAAGGCGCGGGCATGCCGCCGCGCTTCAACTGCTTCGTCACCGGCACCGATACCGAAATCGGCAAAACGCTGATTTCCTCCGCCATACTGTACGCGCTGGTGCAAAGCGGCGTGCGCGCCTGCGGCATGAAGCCGGTGGCGGCCGGCACCGAACTGGGTGCCGACGGTCAGTGGCACAATGACGACTGCGACCGTCTGGCCGCCGCCGGCAATGTGAACCTGCTGCAGTCGATCACCACGCCGTTCCTGCTGAAGGAACCGGCCGCGCCGCACATCGCCGCCGAGCTGGAAGGCATCACCATTTCGCCGGTGCCTATCCTCGCGGCCTATGTTGAAATCAACGCCGCCTCGGACGCGGTGGTGGTGGAAGGCGTGGGCGGTTTCCGCGTGCCGCTGAACGACGACTTCGATACCGCCGACCTGGCCGAACAACTGGCGTTGCCGGTGGTGCTGGTGGTCGGCCTGCGGCTCGGCTGCATCAGCCACGCGCTGCTGACGGTGGAAGCTATCCTCGCGCGCGGCCTCACGCTGGCCGGCTGGGTCGCCAATGAGACGCAGGACGACATGGCGTTCGCCGATGAAAACGTGATCGCGCTGGAGCAGCGCATTCCCGCGCCGTATCTGGGCCGCGTGCCGCGCTTGGAACAGCCGACCGCCGAAGCGGCCGCCGACTATATCGATTTTACGCAGCTGCCCAACTGGCCGCTGCAAAACACTATTTGAACGAAGAAGGAAAACCGATGTCTGAAACTACCCTCCAGGAACCGAAAGTCGTTTCCCTGCACCGCCCAACGGCGCCGATCCAGCCTGCCGCCGCCACCTGGCCGCGCGAAGAAGTGCTGGCGCTGTTTGAGCTGCCGTTCAATGACCTGATGTTCAAGGCCCAGCAAATCAATCGCGCCAACTTCCCGGATGGCGACGTCGAACTGGCCACGCTGCTGTCGATTAAAACCGGCGGCTGCGAAGAGGATTGCGGCTACTGCCCGCAGGCCGCGCGCTACGACACCGGCGTCGAAGCCAAGAAGATCCTCGACATCGACACCGTGCTGGACGCGGCCAAGCAGGCCAAGGACAACGGCGCCACCCGCTTCTGCATGGGCGCCGCCTGGCGTAGCCCGAAAGACCGCGACATGGACAAGGTCGAAGAGATGGTGCGCTCGGTGAAAGCACTGGGCCTGGAAACCTGCGCCACGCTGGGCATGCTGGAAGAGCACCAGGCGCAGCGCCTGAAGGATGCGGGCCTGGACTATTACAACCACAATCTGGATACCGCGCCCGAGTTCTACGACAACGTGATTTCGACCCGTCAGTATCAGGATCGTCTGGATACGCTGGGCCACGTGCGCGAAGCCGGTTTGAAAATCTGCTGCGGCGGCATCGTCGGCATGGGCGAGACGCGTGACCAGCGCGCTGGCCTGATCGCGCAGCTGGCGAATCTGAATCCGTATCCGGAATCGGTGCCGATCAACCACCTGGTGCAGGTGGAAGGCACGCCGCTGCATGGCCTCGATCCACTGGACCCGTTTGAATTCGTGCGTACCATCGCGGTGGCGCGCATCACCATGCCGAAGGCGCGCGTGCGTCTGTCGGCTGGCCGCCGCGAGCTGGGTGAAGCGATTCAGGCGATGTGCTTCATGGCCGGCGCCAATTCGATCTTCTACGGCGACAAACTGCTGACCACCGATAATCCGGAAGCCAACGACGACCGCGCGCTGCTGGAAAAGCTGGGCCTGCGCACGCGCGGCGCCGTGCTGGAATCGGTACAGAAGGAAAAGTGCGGCTGCTAATCTGACAGCCTCGCTTCAAGCATCACCATAAAAAAACTTCCAGCCATAAGCTGCAAAGAGAGAGACAGATGTTTACCAAAATTCTGATCGCCAATCGTGGTGAAATCGCCTGCCGTGTGGCCGCTACCGCGCGCCGCATGGGCATCAAAACCGTGGCCGTTTACTCCGAGGCCGACGCGGGCGCAAAGCATGTCGCGGTATGCGATGAAGCGGTGCTGATCGGCCCCGCCGCCGCCAAGGAGAGCTACCTGTGCGGCGACAAGATCATTGCCGCCGCCAAGGCCACTGGCGCGCAAGCGATCCATCCCGGCTACGGCTTCCTGTCGGAGAACGCGGAGTTTGCGGACGCCTGCGCGGAAGCGGGGCTTGTATTCATTGGGCCGCCGGCATCGGCCATGCGCGCCATGGGTTCCAAGTCGGCCGCCAAGCAATTGATGGAAAAGGCCAATGTACCACTGGTACCGGGCTATCACGGCGACCAGCAGGACGCGGACTTTCTGCACACGCAGGCCGACCGCATCGGCTATCCGGTGTTGCTGAAAGCATCGGCCGGTGGCGGCGGCAAGGGCATGCGTGTGGTGGAGAACTCGACGCAGTTCAAGGACGCGCTGGCGTCCTGCAAGCGCGAGGCGATCAGTTCTTTTGGGGACGACAAGGTGCTGGCGGAGAAATACCTCCAGCGTCCGCGTCACATTGAAATTCAGGTGTTTGCCGATACGCTCGGCAATTGCATCTATCTGTTCGAGCGCGATTGCTCGGTGCAGCGACGTCACCAGAAAGTGCTGGAAGAAGCACCGGCACCGGGCATGCCGGCCGAACGCCGCGCGGCGATGGGCGAGGCGGCGGTGGCCGCCGCGCGCGCCGTTGGTTATGTCGGCGCCGGCACGGTGGAGTTCATCGCCAATCAGGACGGCACGTTCTATTTCATGGAGATGAACACCCGCCTACAAGTTGAACATCCGGTCACCGAAATGATTACCGGGACCGATCTGGTGGAATGGCAGCTACGCGTGGCGGCTGGCGAGCCGCTGCCGAAGCAGCAGCATGAACTGGCCACCCACGGCCACGCTATCGAGGCGCGTATCTACGCCGAGAATCCGGAAAAGGGCTTCCTGCCGTCGATCGGCACGCTGCGCCATCTCGGCACGCCGGATGCGGTGGCGTTTGAGTTGGGCGGCATGGCCGCAGCCCTCGTCGGCGCACGCACTGCGGCCGATACCGGCCACCGCGAGGCCGGACACGCCGCAGCCGCGCCGGCGCCGGTTCGCATCGACTCCGGCGTACGCGCCGGCGATGCCATCTCGCCGTTCTACGATCCGATGATCGCCAAACTGATCGTCTGGGGCGCGGATCGCAAGCAGGCATTGGCCCGCATGGCGCAAGCGCTGGCGCAGTATCAGATCGTCGGCCTGAGCACCAACGTCGCCTTCCTGAAACGGCTGATCGAAGGCCAGGCTTTCGCCAGCGCCGATCTGGATACTGGTCTGATCGAACGTAACCACGACAGCCTGTTCCCACCCGCGCAGCCAGCGCCCACCGGCGCGCTCGCCCTGGCCGCCGCCGCGCTGCTGAGCGCCGAATCATCACCCGTCTCCGACCCGTGGCATCAAACACGCGGCTGGCGTCTGAACCAGTCCTACGCCCGCAAGCTCGCCTTCAGCGACGAACACACCGCCTACGACACGCACGTAACGTATCGCCCTGAAGACTGGCTGTTCAGCGCCAGCAGCGCCGCGCCGCAAACCCTGACGCTGCGCGCGCACGACGGCGACAGCTACCACATCCAGCTCGGCGACCAGAGCGCCCACGGCACCGTACTGCGCGACGGCGACACCTTCCACATCTTCAGCAACGGCGCCCACTACCAGCTGACCTGGAACGACCCGATGGCACACGCCGGCGAAACCGAAGCCGAAGGTGGCCGCCTCACCGCGCCGATGCCAGGCAAAGTGGTCGCCGTCCTCGCCGCCAAAGGACAGGAAGTGAAAAAAGGCGCCGCCCTGGTCATCATGGAAGCGATGAAAATGGAGCACACCATCGCCGCCCCGCACGACGGCATCGTCGACGACATCCTGTACAGCGTAGGCGACCAGGTTAGCGACGGCGCACCACTGCTGGCCTTCAAGGCAGCGTAAGGAGAACCCCATGCGCATACTGCTACACCGGGCCGACGGCAAAACCGAACCGTGGATCAAGGACTTCGCCAAATACCTGCCCGAGGCCGAAATCGAAATCTGGCACGCCGGCGAACAATGCCAGGCCTGCGACTACGCCGTGGTGTGGTCGCCGCCCGAAGCCATGCTGCCGGAGCTGGGCACCGTTAAAGCCATCTTCGTCACCGGCGCCGGCGTCGACGCGCTGCTCAAGTTCGGTGACGCGCTACCGCACCACATCCCCATCATTCGCCTCGAAGATGCCGGCATGGCGGTGCAGATGGCCGAATATGTCGCCCATTCCGTGCTGCGCTACTTCCGCCGTTTCGACGAATACGAAGCGCAGGCGCGCGCCGGCCAGTGGACGCCGCTGCCGCAGCATCACAAGGAAGACTTCTCGATCGGCGTGTTGGGCCTGGGTGTGCTGGGCACGCGCGTGCTGGAGACGCTGGCGCCATTCGGCTTCCCGCTGCGTGGCTGGAGCCGCACTGAAAAAAGCCTGCCCGGCGTGCAGACCTTCACCGGTGCCGATGGCCTGGACACCTTCCTGCGCGGCTCGCGCGTGCTGGTTTGCCTGCTGCCGCTGACGCCGGAGACCAGCAACATCATGGACCGCACCAATATGTGCAAGCTGCCGCAAGGCTCCTACATCATCAACGTCGCGCGCGGTTCGCACATCGCGGAGCCGGACCTGCTCACGCTAATTAAGTCCGGCCACATCGCCGCCGCCACGCTGGACGTGTTCCGCAACGAACCGCTGCCGGCGCAGCACCCGTTCTGGCAAGAGCCGCGTATCACCATCACACCGCACATCTCCGCGCTGACGCTGCGCCGCGAAAGCGTGCAGCAGATCGCCGCCAACATCCGCAAGACCGAAGCCGGCGAACAGGTTGCCGGCACGGTCGACCGCACACTGGGATATTGAAATGAACAGCTTACCGAAACAAGTCAAAATCGTTGAAGTCGGCCCGCGCGACGGCCTGCAGAATGAAAAGGAAAACGTCCCGGCTGAAGTGAAGACTGAACTGGTGAATCGCCTCACCAGCGCCGGCTTCCAGAACATCGAAGCGGCCGCCTTCGTGTCGCCGAAATGGGTGCCGCAGATGGCCACCAGCGCCGACGTCATGGCCGCCATCACGCGCAAGCCGGGCGTGATCTATTCCGCGCTGACGCCGAATATGCAAGGCTTCGAAGCGGCGCTGGCCGCGCGCGCCGATGAAGTGGTGATCTTCGGCTCCGCCTCGGAAGCCTTCTCGCAAAAGAACATCAACTGCTCGATCGCCGAATCGATCGCGCGCTTTGAAGGCGTGGCGCGGGCGGCGAAAGAGAAGGGCATCCGCCTGCGCGGCAGCATCAGCTGCGCCTTCGGCTGCCCGTATCAGGGCGAGGTGCCGCTGGACGCCGTGGCCGACGTGGTGGCGCGCATGCGCGACCTGGGCTGCGACGAAATCGACATCGCCGACACCATCGGCGTCGCCACGCCGCGCAAGACGCAGGCGGTGATGGAACGCGCCATCGGCCAGTTCCGCGTCGATGGCCTGTCCGGCCACTTCCACGACACCTACGGCCAGGCGCTGGCCAACATCTACGCCAGCCTGGAGTTGGGGATTTCGATTTACCACTCGTCGGTGGCGGGGCTGGGCGGCTGCCCGTACGCCAAAGGCGCCACCGGCAACATCGCCACCGAAGACGTGCTGTACCTGATGCAAGGGCTCGGCATCGAGACCGGCATCGACCTCGACATCGTCGTCGACGCCGGCCAATACATCTCGCAATTCCTCGGCCGCAAGAGCGCCAGCCGCGCCGGCAACGCCATCGCCGCCAAACGCGCCTAATACGGGGAGTTTTAGAAATGAAAAAACCCTGTTTGACGTTGCCGTCAAACAGGGTTTTAGATTTTGGTCGGAGTACAAGGATTCGAACCTTGGACCCTCTGGTCCCAAACCAGATGCGCTACCGGGCTGCGCTACACTCCGAAGAAGCAAGATAATACAGCCTGCCCGGCAGGTCGTCAAGTGCCGATATCGTTTCGGTGTATTATCTAAAACCTATGAGTGCCTTAATTACATTCAATCCGCCGTCCCGGACGCGTCGTCCAGGCATCGTGGCAGGCATCGGCGTGTCGCTGCTGTTGCACGCGGTATTGTTGTTTGGCTATCGACTGTCCAGTCCGCCCGCGCAGGTGCCCGCACAGCGCAGCATGACGGTGTGGCTGCAGCCACCCAAGCCGGTCAAACTGCCACCACAGCTGGCCAAGGCCGAGCCGCCGCCGCCCGCCAAAACCGCCACGCCAACGCGTAGCAAGCCAGCGCCGGCCGCAGTCACGGCCGCAGTGCAGCCGCAACCGGCCCAGCCGGCGGAAACGCTGGCGGCCACGCCGGCGCCAGATCCGCTGTATCCCGACCAGCAGCCGAAAAAATTCAATATGGATGAGGCGCTGAAAATCGCGCGCTCAGTGGCCAAGGACAAGGCGGCGCCGGGCACGCTGGCGGCGCAGCTGGATGCGCATCCACTGTATCCGGAAGATCATCAGACCCAGTTGCAGAAGGGCGTGGCCAGCGCCAAGAAATACGATTGTCTGCAAGCCGGGGCGGGCGCCGGCCTGCTGGCGCCGCTGATCTGGGCGCTCGACAAGCACTGCAAGTTTTAATCCTTGAGCTGCAAGGCGCGGTCGTACAGCGCGTTTTTCTTGCGGCCGGTGATCTGCGCCGCCAGTCCGGCGGCTTGCTTGACTGGCAACTCGGCCAGCAACACGCGCAGAATGCGGTCGGTCTCGGCGTCGTTATCGTCATCGGCCGGGGCGGCGCCTTCCAGCAGCACCACGAATTCGCCTTTCTCACGGTGGCCATCGGCCTTGATCCACTCCGCCGCCTCGGACAGCGGGCAACGGTGGATTTCCTCGAACATCTTGGTCAGCTCGCGCGCAAACACCACTTGCCGGGTCGGCTCGAAAGCGGCGGCCAGCGCGCTGGCGCAGTCCAGAATGCGGTGCGGCGCTTCGTAAAACACCATGGTGGCGGTGACCGCGCCCAGCGTGGCGAGGAAATTCTCGCGCTGCTTGGCCTTGGCCGGCAGGAAGCCGACAAAGTAGAACTGATCGTTGACCAGCCCGCTGGCCGACAGCGCCGTCACCACCGCCGACGCGCCCGGCAGCGGCAGCACCCGCAAGCCCGCCGCCCGCACCGCGTCGACGATCCGCGCGCCCGGATCGGACACCGCCGGCGTGCCGGCATCCGACACCAGCGCGATGCGCTCGCCGGCCTGCAAACGGGCAATCAAGGTTTCCGCCGCCTCACGCTCATTGTGCTGATGCGCGGCAATCAACGGCTTGTGCAGGCCGAAACGATTCATCAAGGTGGCGGTGTTGCGCGTGTCCTCGCATGCCACAGCATTGACCAAGCTCAAAACGTGCAACGCCCGCAGGCTAATATCCGTCACATTGCCTATGGGGGTCGCCACGACGTACAAGGTTGCGCTAGGATAGGTCTGGTGCGCCGTTTCGCCCAGGACGGGCAGGCTGGCGATGGAACTGGATACGAGGTCGCTCATTGGGGGTAGGATGAAAAGTGTGAGGTTGACGCTGCTGTGCATGGCTGCCGCAGTGCTGAGTGCATGCAGCACGCCGTTTTGCGACGCGCCGGGTGGATTGTGCTCGCCCCAGCCCGCAAAAACAAGCCCGCCGCCCGTCCCGGTGGTTCAGCCCAAGCCGCTGCCGAAGCCGCCACCCGAACCGGCGCTGCCACCGGCCGAGACTTTTGCCGTTACCTTGTCCGGCGCCACCACCGACGAGGACCGCAGCCAGCTGCCGCCGCGCGCCGAACCGCCGCCAGTCACCCGCGCCGTCGACGAAGCCGCACAGCCATCCACCAGCCCGATCCGCATCGGCCTGCTGCTGCCGCTGCGCTCGACCACGCTGGGCAGCGCCGCCGACGCGGTGCGCGCCGGTTTCATGGCAGGCTGGGAGCGCGACCGCGACAATATCACCGTCACCGTGCTGGAAACCGGCGATGTGCCGCAGGATATCCTGGCGGCCTACGCGCGCGCGCTGCAAAGCGAGGATATCGTGGTCGGCCCGCTGTCGCGCCCGGCGGTGGCGACCATCGCCGCCAGCGCGCTGGTCAGCAAGCCCACCATTGCGCTGAATTATCCGGAGGGCTACGGCCAGCCGGGCGCCGCGCCGCTGCCGCCGCAACTGCTGGCGATCGGCCTGTCGATCGAGGAGGAAGCACGCCAGGCCGCCAACTGGGCCGCCAGTGAGCAGCCCGAGGGCGGGGCGCTGGTGCTGACCACCAGCTCGGCCTGGCAGCGCCGCGTCGCGGCCGCGTTCGCCGGCCAGTGGCAGCGCACCGGCCGCGCCGTGCGCACCATCGAGCTGAGCGCGCCGGACGGCTATCTGAGCGATCCGGAACTGGTGCAGCTGCGCGCCCAGCTGCGCCAGCAGTTGCCGGCGCTGCTGTTCTCGGCCATGGGCGCCGACCAGACCCGCCAGCTGCGCATCGCGCTCGGCAGCGTGCTGACCAGCGAGCCGACCAATCCTATCTTCAGCACCGCCGACGCGCTGCCACAACAAGCGCCAGCACCGACCGAGCAATTCAGTAATCTGCCGATCTACGGCACCTCGGCACTGAATCCCGGCCGCGACAGCGGTTTCCCAACCCAGGATCTGAGCGGCGTGCGGCTGCTGGATCTGCCATGGCAGGTGCAGCGCGATCATCCGGCGGTGATGGTTTATCCGCGTTCCACCGTCAACGGCCCCGGCAGCGCCGACATGGCGCGCCTGTACGCGCTGGGCATCGACGCCTTCCGCGTGGCGCGCGAAATCGGCCGTCATCCGGTCGGCCGCTTCCAGCTGGACGGCGTGACCGGCAAGCTGAGCGTCGATTTCGGCCAGGGTCCGGCGCGCTTTGAACGCGTCGAACAATCGGCGGTCTATCAGAACGGCGCGCCGCAGCCGCTGAACCCATGAGGCAGCCATGCCGCGCACGCCACAGCAGCGGCAGGGCAGACTGGGCGAGGACCGGGCGCTAGCCCATCTCGAAGCCTACGGCCTGACGCTGGTGACGCGCAACTTTCTGTGCAAGGCCGGCGAGATCGATCTCATCATGCTGGAAGGGCCGACGCTGGTGTTTGTGGAAGTGCGGCGGCGCGCCAGCCGCAGGTTCGGCGGCGCGGTCTACAGCGTGACGCCGGCCAAGCAACAACGGCTGTTGCGGGCCGCGCAATATTACCTGCTACGCCATCCGCTGCCGCCACCGTGCCGTTTTGATCTGGTTGCCATCGACGAAGAAAAGTTGTCGTGGATACAAAATGTACTGGAGATGTAAGCATTTTTAACAGCGCTTGTCCAGTCTACCGGACGACTGCACTATAATCAGCACACTATGACTAATCAACGCATCCTCTCGCACTTCCACGAAAGTGCCGAACTCAAAATTCAATCCGCCACCGTCCTCGCCCCGCACATTGCGCAGGCGATCGAGATGATGTTCTCGGCGTTGTCCAACGGCAATAAAATCCTGGTGTGCGGGAATGGCGGTTCGGCTGCCGACGCCCAGCACTTCGCTGCCGAGCTGGTCGGCCGCTTCGAGCGCGAGCGTTTCCCGCTGCCGGCGATCGCGCTGACCACCGACACCTCGATCCTGACTGCGGTGGCCAACGATTACAGCTACCGCGAGATCTTCTCCAAGCAGGTGCAAGCGTTCGGCCAGGCCGGCGACATCCTGCTGGCGTTCTCGACCTCGGGCAATTCCGGCAACGTGATGGCGGCGATTGAAGCGGCGCTGGAGCGCGAGATGCGTGTGGTGGCACTGACCGGCAAGGGCGGCGGCGCCATCGGCAAGATGCTGACCGACGCCGATGTCCATATTTGCGTGCCGCACGACCGCACCGCGCGTATCCAGGAAGTTCACCTGGTCACCATCCATTGCATTTGCGACGGTATCGACGTCGCCCTGTTCGGAGGAGATGTGAATGAGTAAATCCAGCGTAATCTGGAACAAGGTACAACGTCCGCTGGCGATGAGCGTGCTGTGCGGTGCCATGCTGGCGTCGCTGTCCGGCTGCGTCGCATTCGTTGCGGGCGGTGCGGTTTCCGGAACGCTGGCGGCCACCGACCGTCGCACCTTCGGCGCCCAGACCGAAGACCGTGCGATCGAGGTCAAGGGCCAGATCAAGGCCAACAACGTGACTGGCGATGCCGGCCACACCAACATCAACAGCTTCAACCGCCGCGCGCTGGTCACCGGCGAAGTGCGCGACGAGGCCATGAAGGCCGCCGTCGAGCGCGAGCTGCGCAGCATCGAAGGCGTGGTGGACGTCATCAACGAACTGGAAATCGCCGGCCCGTCGAGCTACACCTCGCGCTCCAGCGACACCATCATCACCACCAAGGTCAAGGCCAGCCTGGTCGACGCCAAGGATATCTCGGCCAACTCCTACCAGGTCACCACCGAGCGTGGCGTGGTCTACCTGCAGGGTCGCGTGACCCAGCGCGAAGGCCAGATCGGTGCCGACATCGCCCGTGGCGTCAGCGGCGTGATGAAAGTGGTCAAGGTGTTCGAGTACATCTCTGAAGAAGAGTGGAAGAGCTACCAGCCGAAACCCGCCCACGCCCCTGCACCGAGCAACTCATGAGCACCTCATCTCGCGCCTGGATCAAACCGGTGATCGCCGCTGTGGTGATTGCCGCCGTCGGCTTTGGCGCCTACGCCGCCGTCGCCAAGCGCGAGGTGGCGCCGCAGCTGACCTTCCTCAGCATCAAGGGCGACAAGATCACGCCCGAGAGCCTGAAGGGCAAGGTGGTGATGGTCAACTTCTGGGCCACCTCGTGCACCACTTGCGTAGGCGAGATGCCGAAGATGGTCGAGACCTACAACAAGTTCAAGGACCAGGGCCTGGAATTCGTCGCCGTGGCGATGAATTACGATCCGCCCAACTACGTGGTCAACTACGCCGAAACCCGCCAGCTGCCATTCAAGGTGGCGCTGGACGTCGACGGCTCGGCCGCCAAAGCCTACGGCAACGTGGCGATGACGCCGACCACCTTTGTCATCGGCAAGGACGGCAAAATCCTCAAACGCTACCTGGGCGAGCCCGACTTCCCGGCGCTGCACCAGCTGCTGGCCGATTCGCTGAAAGGCTGATCAAAGCCGATTGGCACGCCACTTGCATGACTCTGGCTTCCTTCAACTCACAGGGAAGCCACCATGGATCGCAATCAAGTCACGCAAAAAATCATCTCGGTCAAAGTCGCCAAGGGTCTGCGCTGGACCGATCTGGCCACGGAATTCGGCCAGAGCAAGGAATGGACGACCGCCGCGCTGCTCGGCCAGATGACCTTCAACCGCGAACAGGCCGACAAGGCACGCGAACTGTTCGGTCTCACCGATGAAGAAACCGCCTGGCTGCAGATCGTGCCCTACAAAGGCTCGCTGCCAACCGCCGTGCCGACCGATCCGCTGATCTATCGCTGGTACGAAATCGTCAGCGTCTACGGCAGCACCATCAAGGAACTGATCCACGAGGAATTCGGCGACGGCATCATGAGCGCGATCGACTTCTCGATGGATATCCAGCGTGAAGCCGATCCCAAGGGCGACCGCGTACAGGTGGTCCTCAGCGGCAAATTCCTGCCCTACAAAACCTACTAGAAGCCAGCCTGCAGCGACAGGTACAAGCCCTTCTGCTTCTTCGGATTGAAGATGGTGATGTCGCCCAGGTTGGCATAGGCCGCAGTCACCGAGAAATTACGGGTCGGGAACCAGGCGAGGAAGGCGTCGTAATACGCCTTCTCCTCATCCACGCTGAGGTTGTGCGGCTTGCGGCGGTACTCGGCCCCGATCGCCAGCTTGCGGTTGATCAGGTAGGCCGCCGACACTTCCGGCATCAGCCGCGTACTGTCGTTCTTGTCGCCGCCAAAGCCGAGAATACCCATCTGGTTGGCGCGGGTGGCGCGCAGCGTCGCGTTCAGCAGCAGGCTGTATTCGAGATAAATCTTGGTGGCCGACACGTAGTAGTCATAGCCATGATCATCCTTGGCACCCAGTTGCTTGACGTTGGTGACGCCCAGCGCCTCCAGCCCGCGAATGCCCTTGTTGCGCTTGTACAGAATGCCGACCGCCACCTGCGGTACCCACGAATCCTGTTCATACACCGCATCGCCCAGCACTTTGTATTTGAGGCCGAGGATGTCCTGCTTGATGTCCAGCTTGTCCAGCGGCGCCAGGCTGCCTTCGAACTGCTGCCGCGCCAGCGACAACTCCAGCCGGTCCTGGATGCCGACCGCGACGCCGTAGGCATTGAGCTTGTAATCCTGAGTGCCGACATAGGTGTAGTGCGCATTCGCGCCCCAACTGTCGCGCGAGCCATAGCTGGTAATCAGCGCCCACGGCGTGATGCCGCCGCCACCCGCGCCTTCCACCTGCGACACACCGCCGGTGGCCAGCAGCTTGCCCATGTCCTGTGCGCACACGCCGGCGCACGCCAATACGGCCATCACGGCCGGGATGATCTTCTTCATGCTGTGCTCCTGGCGGATTTATTTGGTGACGATGTCGCGCTGCATGGGCGCCAGCTTGGCGACCAGCTTGTTGGATATGCTGCTCGGCACATCATGCCGTTCCAGCGCGATCTGCAAGTCTTCGGTCAGCGCGTTGAACATGGCGTTGGTGATCTTCAGATCCTGGTGCACGGTCTTCATGTCGCGCACCGGGCCAACGCCTTCCATCGCCTTGTCGTGATATTTGCCGGTGTACTTGCAGGGGCCGCCAGCGAACTCGCAGAACTGCTCCTGCAGTCGCGCATTGAGCTGCTCCATGTCGAAATCGGTGAAGCTATCCTTGATGCGCGGATCGGTGGTGATCAGCACGATGAAGGTATCGACGATCTTCTTGATACCTTCCTTACCGCCCAGGCCGCGATAAGTGGAGTCCTCGGTGTACGGAGTTTGGGCCAGCGCCAGCGAGGAAACCAGCAGCAGGCCACAGCCAACCAGCTTGATGAATTTTTTCATATACGTCCTTGTGAAAAACGATAAAGAGAATTCAGCGGGGGCTCGGCGTTACTGCGAATTTATCAGATTACTTGGGGTAAAGGATCATCTGCGTGCATCTGAACAACGCTATTGTTTTGCCAGTGGCTTTGTTGATGACGGTGGCGTCCCACACCTGCGTGGTGCGGCCGGCGTGCACCAGCGATGCGGTGGCCTGCACCGTGCCTTCGCGCGCGGTGCCGAGGTGATTGGATTTCAATTCGATGGTGGTGAAGTTCTGCGCGCCATCGGGCAGATGCGAGAAGCAAGCGTAGCCACAGGCGGTGTCGGCCAGCGTGACCACGCTACCGGCGTGCAGAAAACCGTTGGGTGCCAGGTGATTGCCGGTGACATCGAACTCGGCCACGATCTCGCCTTCCTTGACGGAAGTGATGACGATGCCCAGATGGTCCGGCAGCGTGCCCTTGCCGAAGCTGTTGAAATAATCGGGATTGAATTTGCTGGCGTCCATGTGTTAAGCCCACTGTATCGGCGCGTGGCCGTTCGAGGTTAAGTAAGCGTTCGCGCGCGAGAACGGCTTGCTGCCAAAGAAGCCCTTGTGTGCGGAGAACGGAGAAGGGTGAGGCGAGGTAATCACCATATGCTTGCGGCTGTCGATCAATGCTCGCTTGGCGATCGCATAGCTGCCCCACAAAATGAACACGATGTTTTCACGCTGCTGAGACAGCAGCTTGATGGCGCTGTCGGTGAAAGTCTCCCAGCCCTTGTTGGCGTGCGAACCAGCTTCGCGTGCACGCACCGTCAGCACGCTGTTCAGCAGGAACACGCCTTGCTGCGCCCAATCGCTGAGATCAGTCTGATGGCGGTCGATGCCGAGATCGTCGTGCAATTCCTGGAAGATGTTTTGCAGGCTGGGCTGCGGACGATTGCCATCCGGGACCGAGAAGCAGAAGCCCATGGCGGCGCCGGGCGTGTGGTACGGATCCTGGCCGAGGATGACGACTTTAACGTCCTCAAACGGCGTCAGATCGAACGCGCGGAAGATATTCTTGCCGGCCGGGCAGCACTGCGTAGCGGCATACTCGGCACGCACAAAGGAAGTCAGGGATTCCCAGTAAGGCTGCTCAAACTCCCCATGCAGCCGCTGCTTCCACGACTCCTCGATGCGTACACTCATTTGCTTTTCCCGGACTATTCAACAGCTGGGAATAGTCCGACAAAACGCCATCGGCGGTCAATAGTTTCTTAGCTTGGCTGCTTGGTCACGCGCAGGTAAGGCTTGATGGTGCGGAAGCCTGGGAAGCTGGTGGCGGCTTCTTCGTTGCTGACGGCGGCGGTGATGATGACGTCATCGCCTTGCTTCCAGTTCACCGGCGTGGCGACCTTGTGCTTGGCGGTCAGCTGCATCGAATCCAGCACGCGCAGGATTTCGTCGAAGTTGCGGCCGGTGGTCATCGGGTAGGTCAGCATCAGCTTGATCTTCTTGTCCGGGCCGATGATGAACACCGAACGCACGGTGGCGTTGGTGGCGGCGGTGCGGCCTTCCGCGGTGCCGGCTTCGTCGGCTGGCAGCATGTTGTACAGCTTGGCCACGGCCAGGTCGGTGTCACCGATCATTGGGTATTTGACGGCGGCGCCCTGGGTTTCTTCGATGTCGGCGGCCCATTTCTCGTGGTTCTCGACGGCGTCGACCGACAGGCCGATCAGCTTGGCATTGCGCTTGGTGAATTCCGGCTCGATCTTGGCCATGTAGCCCAGCTCGGTGGTGCAGACTGGGGTGAAGTCTTTCGGATGCGAGAACAGGATCGCCCACTGGTCGCCGATCCAGCTGTGGAAATCGATCTTGCCGTGGGTGGTGTTGGCGGTGAAGTCGGGGGCGATGTCATTGATGCGTAGCGACATGGTAGTAATCCTATAACGTGGATGGAAAGACCAGCAAAGTGAAAATAATACTAATTTTTAGCCATGCTGGATACAGTCAAAATTAACTGCCGTCAAATCAGCTCTACCAGACTGGAATAGCTGGCTAGTATCCGGTCGGCAGTCAGCAATGTCATTGATTCACAGTTTGCCTGCGCAATCAGCATACGATCGAACGGGTCGCGGTGGATTAATGGCAGATGCCCTACGCTGAGGGCATGACGATGCGAGACATGCAACTCATGAAGGCCAACATTGGGTAATTCAGCGACGAGCTCATCTACATCAAGATCAAGTTTACCTGCGCTGACCTTAATAGATAATTCCCAGATCGAAACGCTGCTCACGTACACCTCCCGCGCCGTCAGAATTCTTGCGCGCGTTGGCTTTGACAATCTGCGACTGCCCTGCAGACACCAAAGCATGACATGGGTGTCCAGTAGCAACTGCACTATTTCCCCTCAAATGCAGCTTGTATGTCTTCCTGCAGTGGCGCGTCGAAATCTTCGGGAATTCGGATTTTGCCTTTCATGGTGCCAAATTTGAGCACGCGGCGAACTTGCACCGGCACTAGCTTGACGGCCGTGCGGCCATCTAGGGTGATGACGACCTCTTCACCACGGCTGGCTGCTTCCAGCAGGCTGGCGAGTTGGGTTTGGGCGAGGGTGATGTCAACGGTAGGCATACAGACAGTCTAGCCCTCGTCGTCGCCGGCGCAAGCAAGGCCGGCTGATGCGGATCAAATGAAAAGGGCTCCCGAAGGAGCCCTTAGTCGATCAGCCTGCGGCTAGCACGTTGTGTGCTTGCTCGTCCGCGTGGTACGAGCTGCGCACCATGGCGCCGACGGCGGCGTGTTTGAAGCCCATTTTGTAGGCTTCTTCTTCAAACATCTTGAACACGTCCGGATGCACGTAGCGGCGCACCGGCAGGTGGCTGTTCGACGGCGCCAGGTATTGGCCGATGGTCAGCATGTCGATGTCGTGCTCGCGCATGTCGCGCATCACTTGCAGAATCTCTTCGTCAGTCTCGCCCAGGCCGACCATGATGCCCGACTTGGTCTTGACGTTCGGGTACATGGCCTTGAAGTCCTTCAGCAGCTTCAGCGAGTGCATATAGTCCGAACCCGGACGCGCTTCCTTGTACAGGCGCGGCACGGTTTCCAGATTGTGGTTCATCACGTCCGGCAGACCATCGGCAAAGATCGCCAGCGCTTTTTCCAGACGACCGCGGAAGTCCGGCACCAGCACTTCGATCTGGGTTTTCGGCGACAGCGCACGGGTATTCGAAATGCACTCGACGAAGTGCTGCGCGCCACCATCGCGCAAGTCATCGCGGTCCACCGAGGTGATCACCACATAGCTCAGACGCAGCTTGGCGATGGTGTGCGACAGATTGGTCGGCTCATCCTTGTCCAGCGGATCCGGACGGCCGTGGCCGACGTCGCAGAACGGGCAGCGGCGGGTGCACTTGTCGCCCATGATCATGAAGGTGGCCGTGCCCTTGCCGAAGCATTCGCCGATGTTCGGGCAGCTGGCTTCTTCGCACACCGTCACCAGCTTGTTCTCGCGCAGCGTTTCCTTGATTTCGTAGAAACGGGTATTCGGCGAACCGGCTTTGACGCGGATCCAGTCCGGCTTCTTCAGGCGCTCGACCTGCTCGACCGGCACGATCTTGATCGGAATGCGCGAAGTCTTGCTGGCGCCTTTTTGCTTTTCGCTGGGGTTGTACGCGATAGGGGTTTCAGTGGTCATAATCAGTTTTACTCGTTTGTCGCCAGGACGCGGATCAGCTCCTCGGCCAGTTGCTGTTGTACATCGGACAGCATTGCCTGCGCGCCAACAGTACGCATGTCGACTGTTTCCAGTCCGGCATAGCCGCAAGGATTAATCCAGGAAAACGGGGCCAGATCCATCGCCACATTCAGCGACAGGCCGTGGTAGGTGCAACCGTTGCCGCGCACTTTCAAGCCCAGCGCGGCGATCTTGGCGCCTTGATGGTCGCCGCCGGCCATGTAAATGCCCGGCGCGCCTTCGACGCGCTCACCAACAAGATTATACGCCTGCAACACGTTGATGATCGCCTGCTCGATTTTATGCACGAACTGACGCGCATACAGCTTGCCGCCCGGCTTGTTGCGACGCAGGTCCATCAGCAGATAAATCACCACCTGGCCGGGGCCGTGATAAGTGACTTCGCCGCCGCGGTCGGTCTGCACCACCGGAATCTCCGACGCCCCGGCCAGCAAATGGCCACGATCGGCGCCCAGGCCCAGCGTGTAGACCGGCGGATGCTCGACGATCCACAGTTGGTCGCGCGTGTCCGGCGTGCGGGCGTCGGTAAAGGCCCGCATGGCGGCGAAAGTGCTGTCGTAGTCGGCTTTGCCGAGATGCTTGATCTCAGGGAAGGTTGGGGACGTCATCCCGCCATTATACCCCCGAGCGCCGCTTTCAGCCCGGCTGGTGGCGGGCCAGCCATGCCTGCAGCGACGGCCGCTGCCACTGGAATTCGACGTAATCGCGCAGCTTGGCCGGCACCGCATCGCCATTCCGCACCAGCCGGCTCAGCAGGATGGCCAGATCGGTATCGGCCAGCGACCAGGCACCGAACAGATGCTGCGGTCCCTGCACCAGGCGCTCGGCCACGTGCACCAGCTTGGCGGCGGCTTGCTGCGCAGTCTCGCTCAGCGGCGCGCAGGCTTTGCCGAAGAACACGGTCTCGGTGTCGCGCTCGGCGCGCACCGGCAGCAGATCGCTGCGCACCCACGCCTGAATCTGCCGCGCCTGCGCGCGCTGGCGGCGCTCGGCTGGATACAGCGCCACATATTCCGGCGCCGGGAACGACTCTTCCAGGTACTCGGTGATGGCGCTGGACTCGGTCAGCACAAAATCGCCATCGACCAGCGCCGGCACGCGGGCGGTCAAGGCGCGGTCGGCATAGGCCGGCAGCTTGTTTTCGCCGCTGCCGAGGTCCACCGTCTTGACGGTGAACGCCAAGCCCTTCTCGGTCAGCGCCACGAAGGCGGAAAGCGCATAGGGACTGGTGTACAGGCTATCGACATACAGTTCTAACGACATGGTGGCTCCGGCTTAGGTAAATTTATTCACATGGTAAACCTTGTCTAAGTGCCTGTATAACGGTATATTTTCGCAATTCTTGTTAGTTTTACTCACATAGTTATCCACAGGATGGCGCGTCGCCTGCCCAATTTTTCCGCCTTGCGCGCCTTCGAGGCGGCGGCCCGCCACGAGAATTTCTCGCGCGCGGCGGAGGAATTGCATCTAACGCATGGCGCCATCAGCCATCAGGTGCGGGCGCTGGAAGAAGAGTTGGGACGGCCGCTGTTCGTACGCCACGGCCGACAGGTGAAAATAACTAACGACGGGCTGAAGTTCGCCCAGTTCCTCGGCAAAGCCTTTGCCGACATCGCCGCCGCCACTGACGCCATGCGCGCCGCCAGCATCAACCAGCGGCTGACGATCAGTTCGATTCCCTCGTTTGCCGCGCGCTGGCTGGCGCCACGGCTGGGGCGTTTCATCGAACTGCATCCGGATATCGAGGTGGTGCTGCAATCGAGCGGGCAATTGCAGGATCTGGCGCGCGACGGCATTGACGTCGGCATCCGCTTCGGCCGCGGCCATTATCCGGGCATGGTGGTGTTGCGGCTGATGGGGGATGTGTATTATCCGGTAGTGAGTCCCCACTATCGCGATGGGCAACTGCCGGTGGTACCGCAAGATCTGACACGGCACACATTGCTGCGCTCGGTGGAGCGCTGGACGCCATGGCTGCACGCGGCCGGCGTCGACCTGCCGGAACCGTCCGGCGGGCTGTTGTTCGAGGATTTATCGATGCTGATCCGCTCCGCTGCCGACGGCAACGGCGTGGCGCTGGTGCGCCATGTGATCGCGATGCAGGAGATCCGTTCCGGGCAGCTGCTGCGGCTGTTCAATATCGAAACGCCCAGCCCGGATGAGTACTACTTCGTCTCGCCGCCCGGCGCGGCAAGCAAGCCGCAGGTGCTGGCGTTCCGCAGCTGGCTGCTGGAAGAGATAGAAACCTTCCAGCGCCAGCTGGCTTAATTACATGACAATCTTAACCATTGGGTGTGCGGACAGTTCGCTGTACAGCGCATCCAGCTGCTCGCGGCTAATCGCGCGCACCACGCAGGTCAGGCCGGTGTAATTGCCCTTGGCCGATGGGCGGACTTCCATTTTGCCCTCGTGGAAATCCTGGTCGTGCTTCTGCACCACCAGCACGATGGTCGGAGCGAATTCGGTATGAGTCGGCCCCATGACCTTGATCGGGAAGTCGCTCGGGTACTCGATGAGGGACTCGGACGGTGGGATCGGTTTCATATGCTGTTCCATTTCAATAAAGACTAGTGACGTCACGGTGACGCCGCTAGCCTATATTGTAGCCGGATCAGGACTTTGCAAGCGCCAGCGGCTCAGCCGCCGGCTGTCCCGACAGACGCTGCAAGCGCGCCAGCGCCGACTCGCCACCCAGCGCCGGCTGGCTCACCGATTTGCGGATCGCCTCCAGCTCGGCCGCCTGATCCAGCGGCTTCTGGCCGATGTCGGTAACAATGCGCAAGCCCTCGGCATCGTTGCGGATGGTGTCGGCGCGGCGGGTCAGCGCCGCCAGCGCGCTCGACTGCCCACGCATGCCCTGCAGACCGGCCAGCTGCGCCTGACGATCGGCGCGCAACTGCTGCAGATCCTGCTGGGCGCGCGCCGAGGCCAGCGCCTGCATCGCCTTCTTGGCCTGCGCGTCGAACTCGGACAACTGCTGCGACAGCGCGTTGACGATGGTCTGCAGCTCGTCCATGTACTGGCGGGCGTCGGCCTCCTCCTGCAATTCCTGCGGCAGACGCGCCTTGTTGGCTTCCAGCTCGTCGCAGAACAGCGTGATGGTGGATTCCGAAATCTTGCCGCTGGCCAGACGCTCGGCCAGCGTGCCGGCGGCCTGCTCGTCGGTGGCGATCAGCTGGCGCAGCTGGCTCACGTCGGACGCCTCCTTGTCGAAGGCGGCGCGGGCGGCGGCCAGCTTCTGGGCCGCGCTGCGCAGATTGTCGGCCAGGCGGTCGCGGTCGGCCTCGGTGGCGGTTTCCGGATCGAAGTTGGCGATCGCCTCCGACACCCGATTGCCCAGTGCGCCGAAATGCTTGGAAATCAGTCGCGCGGTCAAACCCCAGCCATTCAAGTTGCTCATGTCAGTCTTCCTCAATCAAAGTTGCGCATCATTGGATAACGATGCGTTGCTGCTCCACCGGGATGCCAATCACAAAGTCGACATGGATCCCGCGTTTGCTGCGATCGCCGTTCACGCTGTGGATGATTTCCGTCGTGATCAGCAAATATTCGTGGCCGCCGCCGCGCAGTTCGCGCACGTACGGCATGAAAAACATGTCCTGGCGCAGACCGGTTTGGCCGCTGCTATCGTCCAGCCGAACCTCGGTGCCGGTGAACGGCGGCATAAAGCCGGCCTCCGGGTCACCGGCGTCGCGCCAGTAATCGAGCCCCTCGCTGGCGCCGAACACCAGTTCCAGATCGAGGCCGGCATCGTCCAGCTGCTGGCGCCACAGCGTGTAGCTGCGGTCACCGAGCCCGAAGCCGGACTGGCCGGTGTAAGCATCCTGATCCTCGGCGGTTTGCGGAATCACGCGCGCCAGCTGGCTGCAATACATGATCTCGCTGACCTCGCCGCTGGCGCTCTGATACACCTGCAAGAACTTTTCCTTGTCGTCCTGGTCGCCAGTTTCCAGGTAATAGCGGTACAAGCCGCCCGACTGCTTGAGCTGGATCTGCGACACCGCCACAATGCGGGTGTCATCCGCATCCGGCAGCGCGATCAGCGAACCGGCACCCACCGCCCGCAGCAGCGGCGACTGCTGTATGCCAACCACGCTGCCGATGCGGGCGCCCAGCGGCAAACCGGTATCGGTGCGCGGCGCCTGATTGCCCATCACGCGGGCGGCGCCGCTGCGCAGATAGTTGTAAGCATCCGACCAGGCCATCTCAATTCCTTTCAAACGAATAATTCGGACCAGCGCGCAGGCGACGCAGCTTGCGCACGAAATACACCCCCAACCACACAAACAGGCTCAGCACCGACAGCCAGGCAAACCAGCGCAGCACGCTGCCGAAGAAAGAGGGCTGCGGCGGTTGATGCGGCGCCGGCGCACCCAGGCCCGGCATGCCGCTCACCGTGCCGCCGTCGGCGGCCGGTTGCTGCTGTTGCTGCGGCTGACTACCGGTCGGATAAGCCACCGGCTGATGGCTCTGGCTCATCGCATGGCCCAGCATGAAACCGATCACACCCGCCATCAGACCGTTACCGGACGACGCCGGTTGCTGATAAACCGGCGCCGGCACCGGATAAGGCGGTTGATAAGCGGGCCGCTGCTGTGGCGGCGCCTGCGGCGAGCGCAACGTGTCGTTCAGCGGCGGCAACGGGGTCGGTGCGTTGGCGGCGGCACGGCGCTGGTCCAGCGTCTTCAGCGCATTGGCCTCGGCGGCGCTGCGATCGGCATCGCGCGACAGCGCCGACGTACCACGCTGCGGCTGGGCTGGCGAACCGGCGGCCTGACCGAACGCGCCGGGGCCGCTCTGACGGTTAGCTGCCGGCGGCGCCGGCTTGCTGTGCACATTGGAGTTGTTCTTTTGTGAAGAAAATCCACTTTTCATCGACTTCGATGTGCCAGAATAGGAGGCCGGCCGGGTTGCCGCCGGCACATTGCCCACGAGGGCAAGACTCAGTATCAACACCAGCGCAGATTGAAATGACTTCATGATGTTTTTTCACAAAGAATTGAATGAAAAACAGCATAACGCCGCGCATCGGCGGCTGCATCGGTAATAAAAGGCCCGCATCACCATGACACGCAAATACCAAGACATGAATCAGCACGACGCGCTCTACAAAGTGGCGCGCGCCTATCCCGGCGGCATCGACGCGCTGGCGCAGACGATGGGCATCTCGGTCAACGTCCTGCGCAACAAACTGGCGCCGACCATCGCCTCGCACTACCCGTCATTTGAAGAAGTGTCGACCGTGGTCGACCTGTGCCACCGAGCCGGCGTGGCCGACGCCCACCTGCCGCTGCACGCGCTGTTGGTACGGCACGGCATGGCCGCGTTCGTGGTACCGACGCCGGACAACATCGGCGACGACGATTTATCGCAGACAGTCTGCAAAGTGATGAGCCAGGTGGGAGCGGTAGCGGAAGCCGTCTCCAGCGCGCTGCTGGACGGCAAAGTGACGCCGGCCGAAGCCGACCTGATCGAACGAGAATTCCAGGGCGCCTTATCCGCCCTGGGTGAATGGCGCGCCCGCCTGCGCCTCAAAGCCCAACAATAAACCCGGGGTCAATCCTCCCAAAGCTACACGAGCTCTGCTGTAGGTGACGCCTACAGCAGAGCTCGTGTAGCTTTGGGAGGATTGACCCCGGAGTTTTACTGCTGGTTGGTGCGGCGTTTTTCGCTGCGGCCGTCGTCGCGCGCTTTGTCGTCGCGACGCTGTTCGCCACGGCCGTTGTCGCGCTGCTCGCGTGGCGTCGCCTGAACTGGCGCGGGCGTCGGTGCTGGCGCCGGGGTGAACTGGCGCGCGGCCTGCGCCGGGGCCGGCGATGGCAACGGCATCGCGCTCTGCGGACGGATCTGTTCACGCTGCTCGCGCTGATCGCGCTGGTCCGGACGGTTGCGGCGCTCGTTGTCGTCGCGCTCGCGCGTCAGCTGTTGCGGCGCGACCGTCACCACTGGCGACGGTAACGGCATGGCCGTGGTCGGGCGCGATTGGCCCTGTTGCGCCGGCGTGCTGTTATTGCCATTGCCGCGCGGCCGCAGTTCGATCCGCACGTCGTTTGGATTGATGGTCTGCGCCGGCGTGTCGGGATGGCCGTACTGGTTGGGCGCCAAGGTGCTGATGCGACCCGGTGGCTGCTGCGCCGGCACCTGCACCGGTTGCGATGGCGCGGTGGTAATCAAGCGGCCCGGTCCGGAACGGGTATTGCGGTCGTAACGGCCATCGTTGCGGTCGTAGCGGTCGGGAACGCCGTCATGGTCACGGTCGCCCATGCCATTGGCTGGCGTCAGCGTGCGGACCGCTGGTTGCGGCGGCGCCGCCGGCGCCACGCTGCGGGCGAAATTGGTCGACGGGATTACCTGCGGTCCACGTCCAACGTTGATGTTGCGCCGGCCTTCGAATTGCTCGCGCGGCAGCACGGTCAGGCCGTCACGCGGGCCGTTCCAGTCGTTGCGCACCGGGAACGGCTTGCCGTTGTGGGTCCAGGTGACGCGCCGTTCGTAGTCGGACGAGACGCGGTAGTTCGGCACGTAGCGATCGCGCGGCGACAGCGGATACCAGCCCAGTCCCGGCCCCGGATGCTGCGGGCCGCCATTGCCGCCCACCCAGCCAACCAGCGCCGGCGCCCACACCGGCCGTCCCACCGGCCGCCCTGGCGCCCAGCACCAGCGGCGGTTGACCATCACCCAGCGCCCGTAGTGCGACGGCGCATAACCCCAGGGCGCATTGTCGACCCAGGTCCAGCCCCACGGCGCCAGCCAGATCCACTGGCCGTCGCGGTACGGCGCCCAGTCCAGCGCGACGTTGCGCGGCGTCCACAGCGGGCCGTATTCGGGGTTGTCGATCCAGGTGCCGTTGCGGTCCAGTTCTTCGTAGCCGGTGATGCCGCTGGAGACGTAACGGGTGGTGGTAGTGGTGGAGTCCAGCCGGTCGCGGTCTTCGGCCCAGACGTCGAAGCCGTCGCGCCGCGCCACGCTGGTGCGCACGTCTTCCGGCGTGATGTCGATGTGGCGGCCGTTGTTGACCACCACCGACGAGCCGGCGCCCTCAACCCGCGCGCTGCCGGCCAGCACGCTGACCTGGCTGGTGTCCGGCGTGCGATCAACGTCAACCCGCAGCACGCCCGGCTCCAGCAGCGTGATGCGTGCCTGTGGCGTCGTCAGCTCGAAATCGCGCAGCAGCTCGGGGCTGCGCACGCGGATGCTGACGCTGCCGTAGTTCAGGCGCAGCCGCAGCAAATCGTCATCCATGGCGGTGATTTCGAGGTCGGAATCGCCATCCAGCCGCACTGCGGTCGAGCCGATGCGGAATTCGGCGCGCGCGCCGCTGGCGGTGTTGACATGGTTGGCGGTGGTCACCGGCCAGTTGAGGCCAACGTTAACTGGGTCGCCGTCGCCCACCAGGGTCACCTGACCCTGCACGCTGGACATGCGGCCGACCATGGACGGCGGGTCGTCGGCCAGCGCCAACGCACTCCAGCCGGCCAGAGCGGCCAGCACGACGGTTTGGATCAGTTTGCGGCCCATGGCTGCGTCTCCCCTGTGGTTTATTCCCGATTTAACGCCGCACCTTCGAGTTCGACTACACGGGTTACAAATAATTGCAAATTAGGCAGTGGCGCCGCCGCGCTTGACGAAAAACAGCGCCGCGCCGACCGCCATCAGCAGGCCGCCAAACACCCGGTTCTGCTTCTTGACCGCGCGCGCGTCGCGGAAGAAGCGCTGCATCGACGAGGCCAAAAACGCATAGCTGTGCATGACGATCAGGTCGATGCAGCACATGGTCACGGCCAGGATCAGCAGCTGCGGCAGCAGCGGCTTGTCATGGGTAATGAACTGCGGCAGCACCGCCACCATGAAGATGATGCCCTTGGGGTTGGTGGCGTTGGTCAGGAAGCCGGTGACAAAGCGCTTGCGCGCGGTCGGCACCACTACGGCCGCCTGTTGCTGTTCGCTGATGTTGACCTTGGCGCGCCACTGGCTCAGGCCGAGGTAAATCAGGTACAGCGCGCCCACCGTCTTGACGATGCTGAATGCCACTTCGGACGCCATCAGCAGCGAGCCGACGCCGGCGCCGGCGATGAAAAACACCAGCAGCAAGCCGCTCTGCAGGCCGAAAATGGTGGCGCTGGCGCGCTTCACGCCGTACGACAATCCATGCGACATCGACAACACGGCGCCGGAGCCGGGCGAGATCGCGATAATCCAAGCAGCAACGAAGAAGGCGAGCCAGGTGGCGAAGGTCATGACAATTCCATTTGATTTCAGGCAATCTCCATTGTAGCGGTATCGTGGGCCACTCCGCTTGGGTTAATATTGCTTATCTCACCACACCAGGAGTAGCACAAATGGCCGGTTCCAGCCTGTTGGCACTGATCGACGACATCGCCACCATCCTCGACGACGTTGCGTTGATGAGCAAGATGGCGGCCAAGAAAACCGCCGGCGTGCTGGGCGACGACCTGGCGCTGAACGCGCAACAGGTGGCCGGCGTGCGCGCCGAGCGCGAGCTGCCGGTGGTGTGGGCGGTGGGCGTCGGCTCGCTGAAGAACAAGGCGATTCTGGTGCCGGCGGCGTTGGCGATCAGCGCGTTTGCGCCGTGGGCCATCACGCCGCTGCTGATGATCGGCGGCCTGTACCTGTGCTTCGAGGGTTTCGAGAAAATCGCCCATGGCGGCGATGACGAGCACAAGCAGGAATTGCACGCGGCGCTGGCCGATCCGGCGGTTGACCTGGTGGCGCTGGAAAAGGACAAAATCAAGGGCGCGGTGCGCACCGACTTCATTCTGTCGGCCGAAATCATCGTGATTGCACTGGGCACGGTGGCGGCAGCGCCGTTCATCCAGCAGGTGACGGTGGTGGTCGGCATCGCGGTGGTGATGACGGTGGGCGTGTACGGCCTGGTGGCTGCCATCGTCAAGATGGACGATGCCGGTCTGTACCTGAGCCAGCGCCCGGACAGCAACGCCGCCGTGCGCGCGCTGGGCCGGGTGCTGCTGAGCGCCGCGCCCAAGCTGATGAAGCTGCTGGGCGTGGTCG
This sequence comes from Duganella guangzhouensis, assembly GCF_009674535.1. Taxonomy (GTDB): domain Bacteria; phylum Pseudomonadota; class Gammaproteobacteria; order Burkholderiales; family Burkholderiaceae_D; genus Rugamonas; species Rugamonas guangzhouensis. The sequence goes on along the minus strand of NZ_WKJK01000004.1, from coordinate 207,934 downwards.
GCACGGTGGCCATGTTCATGGTCGGCGGCGGCATCCTGACCCACGGCCTGCCGTTCGCGCACCACCTGATTGAACACGCCGCCGAGGCGGTCGCCACCGTGCCGGCCATCGGCCCGCTGCTGCACGCGGTGGTGCCATCGCTGCTGGACGCGGTCGCCGGCGTGATCGCCGGCGCGCTGACACTGGCCGTCGTCACCCTCGGCGGCAAGCTGCTGCGCCTGGTCAAAAAGCCCGCCTGAATCTGTTTCCCTCCCATGCCGGCGACGCGCCTTCGCGTGCGCCGGCAGTCTCCCGTTGCAGTCATTTTGCTATCATTTATCAGCCAGTTGAAGTTCCCGCTGGCGTCCCGCCTACATCCACCAATCCGGGGAAATTTGATCTAAATCAATAAATTCGACAGGGGGACTACGTAAACTCACCATATCTATTGCGACAAAGCAATAAAAACATGCTGGAGAGCCAACTATGCGCAACAATCAACCTGTCACCAACCGCGAAGTGGAAGTCCTGGAAGATCAGGCCATCGTGTCGAAAACTGATTTGGATGGCAACATCACCTACGTGAATCCGTATTTCACCCAGGTCAGCGGTTTCAGCGAAGATGAGCTGATTGGCGCTCCGCAAAACCTCGTGCGCCATCCCGACATGCCATCCGAAGCCTTTGCCGACCTGTGGGCCTCGATCAAAGCCGGCACGCCGTGGACCGGCATCGTCAAAAACCGCTGCAAAAACGGCGACCACTACTGGGTGCGCGCCAACATCACCCCGATCCGCGAAAACGGCCGCACCATCGGCTATATGTCGGTACGGGTCAAGGCCGACCGTCAACAGATCACCCGCGCCGAACAAGCCTACCGCACCATCCGTACCGAGGCCAACCACGGCATCCGCATCAAGAACGGCCAGGTGATCCAGCCTGGCGTCGGCACGCTGCTGTCGCGCCTGAGCCATACCTCGCTCGGCTTCCGCATCTGGGCCGCCACCAGCCTGGTCAACGTGCTGCAGGTGATCGTCTGCGGCGCCGCACTGCTGAACGGCACCAACGCCCACAACTACGGCATCTTTGCCGCCACCTTCCTCGGCCTGCTGATCAACGTCTTCCTGTGGTACACGCTGCGGGTGTCGGTGCTGCAGCCGCTGGAGCGCGCACTGCATGGCGCGCGCGCCATCGCCGCCGGCGACCTGTCCAGCTCCTTCGACACCGAAGCCACCGATGAAGTAGGCCAGCTGCTGCGCGCGCTGCAGCAGATGAACAGCAACCTGATCGCCACCATCCGCGACGTCCGCGTCAACGTCGAGACCATGGCCGTCGCCACGCGCCAGATCGCCGCCGGCAATGCCGACCTGTCCGGCCGCACCGAAGCGCAGGCCGCCAGCCTGGAGGAAACCGCGTCCAGCGTCGAACAGTTCTCATCCACCGTCAAACAAAACGCCGACAACTCGGCGCAGGCCAACAAGCTGGCGCAGAACGCTTCCAACGTCGCGCTGCAAGGCGGCGAAATCGTGGCCGACGTCATCGCCACCATGGACGAGATCAACAACTCCTCGCGCAAAATCGTCGACATCATCGGCCTGATCGAAGGCATCGCCTTCCAGACCAACATCCTGGCGCTGAACGCCGCCGTCGAAGCGGCGCGCGCCGGTGAACAGGGCCGCGGCTTCGCCGTGGTGGCCGGCGAAGTACGCAACCTGGCGCAACGCAGCGCCACCGCCGCCAAGGACATCAAGAACCTGATCGACGTCTCGGTCGGCAAAGTCAGCGCAGGCATGGCGCAGGTCGACCGCGCCGGCGCCACCATGAAGGAAGTGGTGGCCTCGGTGCAGCAGGTCACCGCCATCATGAAAGAAATCTCGGTCGCCTCGCACGAGCAAAGCATCGGCGTCGACCAGGTCAACTCGGCCATCGCCCACATGGACCAGGTCACGCAGCAGAACGCCCAGTTGGTCGAAGAAGCGGCCGCCGCCACCGCCAGCCTGGCGCTGGAAGCGGGCGGCCTGACACAGGCCGTCAGCCTGTTCAAATTCGGCCCGGTACGCGGCGCGCGTGCCACCCGCGCCACCCATCCGCGCCCAACCTCCGTGAAACGACTGGCAGCATAATCATGATTACGCCTTTCCCTCCCGTTGAATTCGATGCCGCCATCATCGGCAAACTGAGTCAGTCGGGACCGCGCTACACCTCTTACCCGACTGCGGATCGCTTCCAGAACGACTTTGGCTACGGCCAGTTCCTGGAAGCGGTGGCCGGCCTGCGCATGCGGCGCAGTCGCCGGCCGCTGTCGCTGTACATCCATATCCCGTTCTGCGACACGATCTGCTACTACTGCGGCTGCAACAAGATCGTCACCAAGGATCACAGCAAAGCCGCCACCTACCTCGGCTACCTGAAACAGGAGCTGGACATGCAGGGCCGTTTGTTCGACGGCATGGGCCAGATCGAACAGCTGCACTTCGGCGGCGGCACGCCGACCTATCTGAGCGACAAACAGATGGGCGATCTGATGACCCACCTGCGCGCCAACTTCGACTTCGCCGACGATGCGCACGGCGAATACTCGATCGAAATCGACCCGCGCACGGTCAGCGTGGAGCGCGTGCACAGCTTGCGCAAGCAAGGCTTCAACCGCATCAGCCTGGGCGTGCAAGACTTCGATCCGGAAGTGCAGAAAGCGGTCAACCGCATCCAACCGGAAGCCGAAACCCGCGCCGTGATGGACGCCGCGCGCGCCGCCGGTTTCCGCTCGATCAGCATCGACCTGATTTACGGCCTGCCCAAACAGACCATGGTCAGCATGGCACAAACGCTGGACAAGGTCATCGCCGCCAATCCGGACCGCATCGCGCTGTACAACTACGCGCACCTGCCGCACATCTTCAAACCGCAGCGACGGATTGCTGACGCCGACCTGCCTGCACCAGCCGTCAAGCTGGAACTGCTGGCGATGTGCATCCAGCGCCTGTGCGACGCCGGCTACATCTACATCGGCATGGACCATTTCGCCAAGCCGGAAGACGAGCTGGCGGTGGCACAACGCCAGGGCCGATTGCAGCGCAACTTCCAGGGCTATTCGACGCGCGCCGAAGCCGAGCTGATTTCGTGTGGTGTGTCCGCCATCAGCGCGGTCGGCGCCACCTACAGCCAGAACGAAAAAACGCTGGAAGCGTATTACGAAAAACTCGAAAGCGGCGTGCTGCCAGTCACGCGCGGCATCAAGCTGGATAACGACGATTTGTTACGGCGGATCGTGATCCAGAAACTGATGTGCAATTTCGAACTATCGCTATCGTCGATCGAGCAAGGCTTCCCAATCAAATTCCGCCAGTACTTCGAGAAAGAGCTGGAGAAACTGCAAGCATTCGCCGACGACGGCCTGCTGACCATCGACGCCGAATGGATTTCAGTGACGCCGAAAGGCCGTCTGCTGATCCGCAACATCTGCATGGTATTCGACCGTTATCTGGGCATCGCAAACGACATCGCCCCGCAGCCGCTGCGCTACTCGAAGACCATCTGAGGATGACATGAACGGCGCCCAGCTACTGCCCGTGTTTGTGGTCGGCCTGGCCGGCAGCATCCACTGCGCGGGCATGTGCGGCGGCATCGTCACCGCAATGTCCACCTTCGGGGTCAGTTCCCAAAATCGGACATTGCATCGCGCACGATCCAATGTCCGATTTTGGGAACTGACCCCGAATTGGGGACATGTGCTTGCTTATAATGCGGGCCGTATCGCCAGCTATATGACGGCCGGGGCGCTGGCTGGCGGCTTGGCGCAGGGGGCGCGCGGTATGGCGGCGCTGGCTGGCGTGCAGTTGGGCTTTTATTGGCTGGCCAATGCGATGCTGGTCGCGCTCGGCCTGTATTTGATGAACGCGTGGCGCGGCTTGGCGGTGCTGGAGCAGGGTGGCCGTGTGCTGTGGCAGCGCGCTCAACCTGTCATTGGCCCCGCGATGAAAAATCTGATGCCGGCCGATACCGCGCCCAAGTCGTTCGCGCTCGGCGCGTTGTGGGGCTGGCTGCCTTGTGGCATGGTCTATAGCGCTCTGACCACGGCGCTGCTGAGCGGTTCGGCCGCCAACGGTGCCGCCATGATGTTGGCCTTCGGCCTGGGCACGCTGCCGATGCTGACTGGCCTGGGCCTGCTGGGCGCGCGTTTGACGCAGACCATGCAACGGCGCCCGGTGCGCATCACCTGCGGTTTGCTGGTGCTGGCGTTTGGCGTGATCGGTCTGGCCCGCGCCGCCGGCGGTATCACGCCCGAATGGATGGAAATGCTATGTCTCACACCACTCAATTGAAAGATGAACCGGCGCTGTGCTATCACTGCGGTCAGCCGCTGCCGGCCGTGCTCGATCACGCCGCGTGGACGGTGCAGATCGCCGGTGCGGCGCACACCATGTGCTGCCCGGGCTGCGCCGCCGTGGCGCAGACCATCGTCGATCTCGGACAGGAAAGCTATTACCGCGACCGCACCGCCTACGCCGCCAGCGCCGAGGGCGCGCAGCAGCTGCCGCCGGAATTGCAGCTGTACGACAACGCCGACCCGCGCTTCGCGCTCGATGAGGACAGTCGCGAATCCACTTTTACGGTGGAGGGCATCCGCTGCGCCGCCTGCGTGTGGTTGATCGAGCAGCGACTGGCGCGTCTGCCCGGCGTCGATAGTGCACAGCTCAATGTCGCCACTGAAAAGCTGTACGTGCGCTGGCGCAGTGTCGAGTGCAATCCCGGCGATATTCTGGCCGCGCTGCACGGCATCGGCTACGCCGCCTATCCTTACGATGTCGAGCGCCATGCCGATCAGCAGCGCCGTGCCGCCAAGACCTTGGGCCGCCAGCTATTCGTCGCCGGTTTGTCGATGATGCAGGTGATGATGTACGTCGCCCCTTCCTATCTGGCCGCCGGTGACGGTACGCTGGACGACAGCATGGCGACGCTGATGCGCTGGGCCAGTCTGCTGCTGACACTGCCAGCCATCGTCTACTCGGCGCAGCCGTTCTGGCGCGGCGCGTTCGCCAGTCTGCGCGCGCGCTCGCTGGGCATGGACGTGCCGGTGGCGCTGGGCATCGCCGCCGCTTTCGGCGCCAGCGTGTTGGCCACGATACGCGGCAGCGGTGAGGTGTGGTTCGATTCGGTCACCATGTTCATCTTCCTGTTGCTGTGCAGCCGCTTCCTGGAATTGCGCGCGCGCCGCAAGGCTGGTGCCGCGCTGGAGCGCTTGCAACATGCACTGCCGGCCTCGGCGTCACTGCTGGAGCATTATCCGGCCAACCGCGCCGCCACCATCGTGCGCGCGGCGGCGCTGGTTGTGGATAACATCATTGTTATCAAGCCGGGCGAGGCGGCGGCGGCCGACTGCGTCATCATCGAAGGTCGCACTTCGCTCGATCTGTCGCTGCTGAGCGGCGAAAGCGCGCCGGTGCCGAAAATCGCCGGCGACGCGATTCCCGGCGGCGCCATCAACGCCGGCAGCATGATCCTGGCACGCGTGACCAAACGGGCGCAAGACAGCACGCTATCCGATCTCATCAAACTGATCCACCGCGCTGGTGGCGACAAGCCGCACATCGCGCAGTGGGCCGACCGCGTGGCCGCATGGTTCGTGGCCGGGCTGCTGCTGTTCGCGCTGACGGCCTTCGGCTGCTGGTACTGGCTGGACGGTAGCGCGCTGCGCGCCTGGCCGATCGCGATCGCGGTACTGGTGGTGTCCTGTCCATGCGCACTGTCGCTGGCCACGCCAACCGCGCTGGCCGCCGCCACCGACGCGCTGCTGCGCCAGGGCGTGCTGGTGACCGGTCCGCAAACACTGGAGACCTTGCACCGCGCCACCCACATCGTGCTGGACAAGACTGGCACGCTGACCTGGGGCCGCCCGGTGCTACAACAGATCCAGCAACTGGGCGCGATGCAGCCGGACTTCTGCCTGCAAGTGGCGGCCGCGCTGGAAGCCGGCAGCGCTCACCCGCTGGCGCGCGCCATCCTCAACGCCGCCGCCGAGGCGGGACGCGAGAACTGGCACGCCACCGCGCTGGCCGAAACCGCCGGCTGCGGTCTGGAAGGCATGGTGCACAACCGTCGCTACCGTCTGGGCAGCGCGCAGTTCGTGGCCGGCATCAGCGGCCTGCCGCCCGAGCGCGCGCCGGCCGATGGCGTCACGCCGGTCTACCTCGGTGCCGACGGCCAGTGGCTGGCTTGCTTCCTGTTGTACGACGGCCTGCGTCCCGATGCGCAGGAAACCGTCAACTACTTCCGCCATGCCGGCAAGACGGTGGTGCTGCTCAGCGGCGACGATGCCACGCTGGCGCGCCGCGTGGGTGACCAGTTGGGCATCGAAACCACGGTCGGCGGTTATCTGCCAGCCGACAAGCTGAACTTCGTGCAGCAGCTGCAACGACGTGGCTGCGTGGTGGCGATGATCGGTGACGGTATCAATGACGCCGCCGTCCTGGGCGCGGCCGATGTCTCGTTTGCGATGGGCGGCGGCGCCGCGCTGGCGCAGGCGCATGCCGACGCGGTGCTGCTCAATGGCCGCCTGGGGGCGGTGGCGGACAGCGCGCGCGCGGCCGACCGCACCATGCGCATCATCCGCCAAAACCTGGGCTGGGCCACGCTGTACAACCTGGTGGCGATTCCAGCCGCCGCTTTCGGTCTGCTTAATCCGTGGTTGTCCGGGGTCGGCATGGCGGTGTCGTCGGCGGTGGTGGTGCTGAACGCGCTGCGGCTGCGCAGGTGCGCGTAATGGAAGCCTTGTATCTGCTGATACCGCTCAGCGTGGCGCTGGTGTTCATCGCGCTGTGGATTTTCTTCCGCGCCTCCGACGACGGCCAGTTCGACGACCTGGTCGGCCCGGCGCTGCGTATTTTGCAGGACGATGACAAGCCGCCTACGGATCAGAAGTCATCCGGCGAATTTTGATCCACATCAAGGTTTTTTAAGCTTCTCCTAAGTAACCTTTGACCTACATCATCAAAGTGTTCTGGGGAGAACTCAATTGGAACAATACAACTACAAGGTCGTGAAGCAATTTGCGATCGCTACTGTAGTCTGGGGCGTCATCGGCATGCTGGTCGGCGTCATCATCGCCGCCCAGCTGGCCTGGCCGGCGCTGAATCTGGACATACCATGGCTGACTTACGGCCGCTTGCGTCCGCTGCACACTAACGCGGTTATTTTTGCGTTCGGCATCTGCGGACTGTTTGCCACTTCGTACTACGTGGTGCAACGTACCTGCCAGGTACGCTTATTCTCGGACAAGCTGGCCGCTTTCACCTTCTGGGGCTGGCAAGCGGTGATTCTGAGCGCGGTGGTGACGCTGCCGATGGGCTTCACCCGTGGCAAGGAATACGCCGAACTCGAATGGCCGATCACCATCCTGATCGCGCTGGTATGGGTGTCGTACGCGGTGGTGTTCTTCGGCACCATCATCAAGCGCCGCGTCAAACACATCTACGTCGCCAACTGGTTCTTCGCCGCCTACATCATCGCCGTGACGATTCTGCACGTGGTGAACGGCATGTCGATGCCGGCCTCGCTGTTCAAGTCCTACTCGGTGTACGCCGGCGTGCAGGACGCCATGATCCAGTGGTGGTACGGCCACAACGCGGTGGGCTTCATCCTGACCGCCGGCTACCTGGGCATGGTGTACTACTTCATTCCGAAACAGGCCGAGCGCCCGGTGTATTCGTATCGCCTGTCGATCGTGCACTTCTGGGCGCTGATCTTCACCTATATGTGGGCCGGTCCGCACCACCTGCACTACACCGCGCTGCCGGACTGGACTCAGTCGGTCGGCATGGTGTTCTCGCTGGTGCTGCTGGCGCCTAGCTGGGGCGGCATGATCAACGGCATGATGACGCTGTCGGGCGCCTGGCACAAGCTGCGCACCGACCCGATCCTGAAATTCATGATCGTTTCGCTGTCGTTCTACGGCATCGCCACCTTCGAAGGTCCGATGATGTCGATCAAGACCATCAACTCGCTGTCGCACTACACCGACTGGACCATCGCCCACGTGCACGGCGGCGCCCTGGGCTGGGTTGGCTTCATCACCATGGGTTCGATCTACTACATCATCCCGCGCCTGGCCGGTGAACAGAAAATGTATTCGACCAAGCTGATCGACCTGCACTTCTGGGTCGCCACCATCGGCGTGGTGCTGTACATCGCCGCCATGTGGATCGCCGGTGTGATGCAGGGTCTGATGTGGCGCGCGGTCAATCCGGACGGCACGCTGACCTTCACCTTTGCCGAGAGCGTCAAAGCCACCTATCCGTACTACGTGGTGCGGGTGATGGGCGGCCTGCTCTACCTGAGCGGCATGTGCGTGATGGCTTACAACACCTGGATGACCCTGCGTAACACCAAGACCGCGGTGGCCGTGATCCCGGCCGTCAACGCCGCGCACGCCTGATACGGAGCTGCAGATGAAATTTACACATGAATGGATAGAGAAAAATCCCTGGCTGCTGATTGCGCTGGTGACGCTGGTGGTCAGCGTCGGCGGCGCCGTCGAGATCGTGCCGCTGTTCTTCCAGAAATCCACCACCGAGCCGGTGGCGGGCCTGAAACCGTATTCGCCGCTGCGCCTGACCGGCCGCGACATCTATGTGCGCGAAGGCTGCTACAACTGCCACTCGCAGATGATCCGTCCGCTGCGCGCCGAGACCGAGCGCTATGGCCACTACTCGGTGGCCGGCGAGTTCGTCTACGACCACCCGTTCCAGTGGGGTTCCAAGCGCACTGGTCCCGACCTGGCGCGCGTGGGCGGCCGCTATTCCGACGAATGGCACCGCACCCACTTGAACAATCCGCGCGACGTGGTGCCGGAATCGAATATGCCGAACTACCCATGGCTGGCGAAGACCGCGCTGGTGCCGGCCGAAGTGCAGCCGAAGATGCGCGCGCTACGCCGCATCGGCGTGCCGTACAGCGACGCCGAAATCGCCGCCGCGCCGGAAGAGCTCAAGGACAAGACCGAAGAAGACGCCCTGATCGCCTATCTGCAAGGCTTGGGCACCCTGATCAAGACGAGGAACTAGCATGGATATCCTGTTGAACAACGCCAGCAGTGTGATGACGGTGGTTTCGTTCATCACCTTCGGCGGCATCCTGTGGTGGGCTTATGTGCACCACAAGGACGCCGATTTCGCCAGCGCGGCCGCTTTGCCGTTTGCCGATGACGAGGAGACCCACCATGGCTGATTTCACCAATGGCTTCTGGGACTGGTACATCGTGGTCCTGACGCTGCTGGGCATCGTCGGCTGCGGCGTGCTGCTGTACTCGCAATCGAGAGTCAAGCTGGCCAAGACCGCCGACGGCAAGACCGACACCACCGGCCACGTCTGGGATGAAGATTTAACCGAGCTGAACACGCCGATGCCGCGCTGGTGGATGTGGCTGTTCTACCTGACCATCGTGTTCGGCCTGGCCTATCTGTTCCTGTATCCCGGCCTGGGCAGCTACGCCGGCAAATTCGGCTGGAAATCCAGCGGCCAGTATCAGCAAGAGCTGAAGCAGGCCGAGGCCGAGTATGGCCCGCTGTTCGCCCAGTTCCAGAAACAGGATCTGCGCGCGGTGGCGGCCGATCCGAAAGCACACGCAATCGGTGAACGGCTGTTCCTGACCTATTGCGCGCAGTGCCATGGCTCCGACGCGCGCGGCAACAAGGGTTTCCCCAATCTGACCGACAAGGACTGGCTGTTCGGCGGCGCGCCGGAAACCATCAAGGAAACCATCCTGCACGGCCGCACCGGCGCCATGCCGCCGATGGGTGCGGCAGTCGGTGGCGACAAGGATGTGGAAAACGTCGCCCACTACGTGCTGAGCCTGTCCGACTCGACCCACGACCCGATCAAGGCCGTGTTCGGCAAAGAGAAGTTCGCCGCCTGCATGGCCTGTCACGGCGCCGACGCCAAGGGCAACCAGGTGCTGGGCGCGCCCAATCTGACCGACAAGATCTGGCTGTTCGGCGGCAGCGTCGACACCATCAAGGAAACCATCAACAAGGGCCGTACCGCGACCATGCCGGCGTTTGCCGACTTCCTCGGCGACGCCAAGGTGCATGTGCTGGCGGCCTATGTGTGGAGCTTGTCGAACGATGTCAATCAACCCGCGCCCGCAGCCGACCCACCGGTAGCTGAAAAATGAACGCCCCACAGGAACAAGTCATCAAGATGTATGCGGCGCGCGAGGAAATTTATCCGCGCGAGATCGAAGGCAAATACGCGCGCCTGCGCTGGATCTTTGTCTGGCTGACCCAGCTGGCGTTCTACTGCACGCCGTGGCTGCAGTGGAACGGCCGCCAGGCGCTGCTGTTCGATCTGGGCACGCGCAAGTTCTACATCTTTGGCCTGGTCCTGTGGCCGCAAGACTTCATTTACCTGGCGGTGCTGCTGATCATCTCCGCTTATTTGCTATTCCTGGCGACGGCGATCGCGGGACGGGTGTGGTGCGGCTTCGCCTGTCCGCAAACGGTGTACACCGAAATTTTCCTGTGGATAGAACGCCAGTTTGAGGGCCGGCGCAGCGCCCGCATCGCGCTCGACCGTCAGCCAATGTCGCTGCGCAAATTCGCCCGCAAGGGCGGCAAGCATCTGACCTGGGGCTTGCTGGCACTGTGGACCGGCTTTACCTTTGTCGGCTACTTCACCCCGATCACCCAGCTGATGGGCGAGGTGGTGCATCTCAGCTTTGGTCCGTGGGAATGGTTCTGGGTGCTGTTCTACGGCTTCGCCACTTACGGCAACGCCGGCTGGATGCGCGAGCAGGTGTGCAAGTACATGTGCCCCTACGCCCGCTTCCAGAGTTCGATGTTTGATCGCGACACCCTGATCATCACCTACGACGCCGCGCGCGGCGAGCCACGCGGTCCGCTGTCGAAAAACAAAAACGGCAATGGCGGCTCGTGCATCGACTGCTCGCTGTGCGTGCAGGTGTGTCCGACCGGGATCGACATCCGCAACGGTCTGCAATACGAATGCATCGGCTGCGCCGCCTGCGTCGACGCCTGCAACACGGTGATGGACAAGACCGCGCAACCACGCGGCCTGATCCGCTACAGCACCGAGCGCGCGATGGAAGATCATCTGACGCCAACCGAAATCCGCCGCCGCGCCATGCGGCCACGGGTGAAGATCTACAGCGCCGTGCTGGGCTTGATCGTGGTGGCGGCCTGTACCGCGCTATACCTGCGCACGCCGCTCAAGCTGGACGTGATCCGCGACCGTGGCTCTATGGGCCGCGAAGTGGAAGATGGCATGATCGAAAACGTCTACCGGCTGCAAATCATGAACACCTCCGAGCAAGCGCACCGCTACCGCATCGAGGTCAGCGGCATCGACACGCTGGCCGTGGTCGGCCCGGCTGAGGTGCAGATGGATGCCACCGAAACCCGCGCCCATCCGATCCGCCTGCGCGTGGCGCACGGCGCCGGCCATGCCGGATCCAACAAGATCGCCGTGACGCTGACCGCAGTCGACGACGCGTCGCTGCATGTGAAGGAATCCGCGGTATTCATCGTGCCGCGCTAAAGGAGCAAACATGAACACACTGACGATGCCTGTCGCCCCCTGGTGGAAACACCGCTGGCCATGGCTGCTGATGGCCGGCCCGGCCACCATCATGGTCGCCACCGGCTACGCCGCCTGGCTGGCGGTGCAAACCCCGGACGCGGTGGTGGTGGGCGATTACTACAAGCAGGGCAAAGCCATCAACCAGGATTTGCGGCGCGACCGCGTGGCGGCGCAGATGGGCTTGTCGGTAACGCTGGGCTATGACGCCGCCAGCGGCCTGCTGACCGGCCGCATCAACCGCGCCGACATCGGGCCGCTGATGCTGAGCCTGTCGCACGCGACGCTGCCGGAAAAAGATCTCAAGCTGATCGTGGTGCCGGCCGCCGATGGCAGCTTCAGCGCGCGCCTGCCGATGCTGGAGCGTAGCCGCTGGGTGGTGCTGGTGGAGGGGCAGAAACGCGATTGGCGCCTGGCCGGCGCCTGGGTCTGGCCGAAGCAGCGCGAGGTGGCGCTGCTACCGGATTAACCGCAGGTTTCGGTACCGGCGGTAATCGCTTTCAGCAAACGCGGATCAAGCAATTCGATCTCGCGGTTGCTGACGCGCAGCAGACCTTCTTTCTTGAACTTGGACAGCAACCGCGAGATGCTCTCGATGGTCAAGCCCAGGTAATTGCCGATCTCTTCGCGCGACATGCGCAGCTGGAAGGTGTTGGGCGAATAGCCGCGCGCCTCGTAGCGCGACGACAGGTTGACCAGGAAGGCAGCAAAACGCTGGGTCGCCTGCATATTCCCCAGCAACAGCATCACGCTTTGCTCGCGCGTGATTTCCTGACTCATCATGCGATGGAAATGGCGCAACAGCGTCGGCATTTCCGCCAGCAGCGTCTGCAGCGTGGCAAATGGAATCTCGCAAACCTCGCTGTCTTCCAGCGCGACCGCGGTGCAATGGTGCTGGTCGGCGCTGATGGCATCCATGCCCAGCAACTCGCCGGCCATCTGGAAACCGGTGATCTGCTCCGCGCCTTCGCGGTTGACCTGGTAAGTCTTGAAATGGCCGAGCCGGATCGCGTACAGATTCTGGAAGGTATCGCCGATGCGAAACAAGGTGGCGCCACGCGCCACCTTGCGGCGACGGCCAATGATCTGATCCAGCCGCTCCATGTCGTTGTTATCCAGCCCCATAGGCAAACACAGCTGGTGCATGCTGCACGAAGCACAGCTGGCCTTGAGGATGTCGATCGTGGCGCCGGGAATCACCAGCGCGGGAAGTTCTCGTATCATGCGGCTAGTGTAGCCCATCGCACGCCAGCGCGCTGCTATATCGCAGTCAGCCGATCAAGTATTCGAGCCCGCGAAAATTTTTTCAAAAATCTGTTGCATACGATTGAATTGCGTACTACTATCACTCCATCGACACATCGAATGCGATCAAATCGCCAACTATCAAAGGAGAATCACCATGAAACGCACACTCATCGCCGCCGCCCTGCTGGCCTCTACCGTCACCGGCTTCGCCCACGCCGCCACCCCGGCCAAGGACACCACCATCGTGCTGGTGCACGGCGCCTTCGCCGACGGTTCCAGCTGGGACAAAGTGATCCCCATCCTGCAAAAGCAGGGCTACAAAGTGGTGGCGGTGCAAAACCCGCTGACCTCGCTGGCCGACGACGTCGCCGCCACCCAGCGCGTGATCGACGCGCAAAGCGGCAAGGTGGTGCTGGTCGGCCACTCCTGGGGCGGCACCGTGATCACCCAGGCCGGCGCCGGCGACAAGGTCAAGGCGCTGGTCTATGTGGCGGCGTTCGCGCCGTCGGAAGGCGAGGTCACCGCCAACCTCGGCAAGGATTACGCGGTGCCGCCAGGCATCGCCACGCTGCAGGCCGACGCCAGCGGCTACCTGTGGCTGCCAGCCGACTCGGTGGCGAAAAACTTCGCCCAGGACGTCGATCCCGCCACCAGCGCACTGATCGCCGCCACCCAGGGACCGATCGCCGCCAAGGCCTTCGGCGAAGCAACCACGGTGGCGGCCTGGAAAACCAAGGCCAACTACTACATCGTCTCCAGCAAAGACCGCATGATCGCGCCGGAACTGGAACAGGCCTTCGCCAAGAAAATCAACGCCACCACCACCACGCTGCCAACCAGCCACGTGCCGATGGTGTCGCAACCGGCCAAAGTGGCGGCGGTGATTCTGGCGGCGGCGCGCAACTGAGCGACACGCCGCACACAGGCGGCTTCATGTTTCTTGCCAACGTAGCACTTTGATAGGAGAATCCTGTCAAAGTGCTACGTCCAAGGATGATATGAAGCCACTGAGCATCAAGGCTAAAGTCGCGCTCGCCACCAGCATCACCTCGGTCCTGATGATAGGGCTGGTGACGCTGGTGCAAACCCGCCGCATGCAGGACGATTACACGCGCGTGCTGTTCACCCAGCAGACCGCGCTGATCAACCGCACCGCGCAGGAGCTGGACGACAAGCTGACCATGCTGCTGGATATCATCGCGCTATCCGCGCGCAACCAGCCACCCGGGCTGGCTTCCTCCACCGACCAGCTGCGCGACTATTACCAGAACCGCGCCGTGCTGTCGCTGTTCGACGATCTGCTGGTGCTCAACCCGCAGGGCCAGGTGATTGCCGATTTGCCGGTGGTGCCGGGCCGGGTCGGCATTCAGGCCGCCGACCGCGCCTATTTCAAGAACGTGATGCGGACCCGCAAACCGCTGATCAGCGAACCCATCATTGGTCGCGGCAACAAGCAGCCGGTGGTGCAGATGGTGGCGCCGGTGCTGGACGACAAAGGCGAAGTGGCATGCGTGCTGATCGGCGTGCTGCGGCTTTACAAGGACAATCTGCTGGGCCATCTGCGCACCGCCAAGGTCGGCCAGAGCGGCTATTACTTCGCGCTGACGCGCAACGACAACCCGGTCTACGTGCTGCACCCGGACATCAGCCGGCTGCTGCAGCCACGCCAGTCCAACGCCAACCCGGCCACCACGCGCGCGCTGGAAGAAGGCTTTGAGGGCTCGCTGCTGGGCATGGGTGACGGCCGGCCCACGCTGAACAGCTACAAGCAGCTGAAATCGGTCGACTGGCTGCTGGCCACCTCGCTGCCGTTTGACGAAGCGTTCGAACCGTTCAATGGCGTGGTGCGGCGCCTGCTGATCTGGAGCGGCGTGGCGGCACTGCTGACGGCCTTGTTGACCAGCATGCTCACAGTGCGGCTAATGTCGCCGCTGAACAAGCTGCGCAAGGCAATCGTCGCGCTGCGCGCCGATCCCGGCCGCTTCACGCCGCTGCCGGTGCACGCGCGCGACGAGGTTGGCCAGCTGACCGCCGCCTTCAACGAACTGATGCATGACCGTCTGGCGGCCGACGCCCGCCTGCAAAGCCTGATCGAATTCGCCCCCAACGCCATCGTGGTGGTGAGCGTGGATGGCCGCATCGAAACCTTTAACCGCGAGGCCGAGCGCTGCTTCGGCTACGAGCGCGACGAGGTGTTGGGCGCGCCGCTGGAAACCCTGATGCCGGAACGCTTGCGGACGCCGCACGCGGCACACCGCAACCGCTTCTTTGCCGATCGCCTCAGCGCCGAGCCGGTGCGCATGGGCAATGGCAGCCCGACCTATGGCCGGCGCCGCGACGGCAGCGAATTCCCGGTCGAGATCAACCTGAGCGCGGTGCGCACCGACCAGGGCACCAAGGTGCTGGCGGTGATTTCCGACATCACCGAGCGCAACCGGCTGCGCCAGGAGCTGGAAGCGCGCGCGCTGGAGCTGGAACGCGAGCGCGACCGCGCCGAGGCCGCCAACCGCGCGAAAAGCGATTTCGTCGCCAATATGAGCCACGAAATCCGCACCCCGATGAACGCGGTGCTGGGCATGGTCTACCTGCTCGGCAACACGCAGCTGAGCGCGCAGCAACGCAAGTATCTGAACATGGTGCGGGTGTCCGGCCAGTCGCTGCTGGGCATCCTCAACGATGTGCTGGATTTTTCCAAGATCGAGGCGCGCAAGCTGGACCTGGCGCCGGTCGACTTCGCACTGAACGATGTGATGGACGCGCTGGCCACGATGATGACCATGAACGCCGGCGACAAGGAACTGGAGCTGGCCATCAGCGTCGACGCCGCCATTCCGAACCGGCTGCGCGGCGACTCGATGCGGCTGCAGCAAATCCTGGTCAACCTGGCCGGCAACGCCATCAAATTTACCGAGCAGGGCGAGGTGGTGGTCAGCGTACAGCTGAGCGCGCGCGACGCCGGCGGCGCGCTGCTGCGCTTCGAGGTGCGCGACACCGGCATCGGCATGACCGAAAGCCAGATGAACCAGCTGTTCCATGCCTTCTCGCAGGGCGACCAGAGCATCACACGGCGCTTTGGCGGCACCGGCCTGGGGTTGGCCATCACCAAGCGCCTGATCGAGCTGATGGGCGGGCAAATCGCCGTCAACAGCCGGCCGGGGCAGGGCGCCACCTTCTGGTTCAGCCTGCCGTTTGAAATTCAGGCCGACCAGAGCGACGAGCGGCGCAAGCCGGCGCTGGGCCAGCTGCGGCTGCTGGTGGCGGACGATAACCGCACCAGCCGCGAACTGGTGGCGCGGCTGATCCGCGCCTGGGGCTGGCAGGCGGACGAGGTCGATTCGGGCGAGGCCGCGCTGCGGCGCTACCGCCAGAGCATCGACCACCAGCAGCCATACGATGTGGTGCTGGCCGACTGGCACATGCCGGGCATGGACGGGCTGGCCACGGCCAAGGAAATCCGCAGCGCGGCCCAGGGCCAGCCACAGCCGATCGTGGTGATGCTGAACGCGTTCGCGCGCGACCGCATCGAGGAAATCTCGCATGCGCCGGAGGCCGATGTGGTGCTGGTCAAGCCGATCACCAGCTCCAGCCTGTTCGACGCGCTGCACCAGGCGCTGGTCAGCCAGGGCGAGGGCGATCCGCAGGCGGCGGCCGAGCAGGGCATCGTCGGCAGCCTGACCGACATCCATTTCCTGCTGGTGGAAGACAATCTGCTGAACCAGGCGGTGGCGCGTGGCATCCTGGAACACGCCGGCGCCACGCTGGACATCGTCGCCGATGGCCGCCAGGCGGTGGAGCAGCTGCGCCAGCATGGCGGCGACTACGACATGGTGCTGATGGACATGCAAATGCCGGTGATGGATGGCTTTACCGCCACCCGCCTGCTGCGCCAGGATCTGAAGTTGACGCTGCCGATCATCGCCATGACGGCCGGCGTGCTGGAGTCCGAACGCGACCGCAGCGTCGAAGCCGGCATCACCGATTTCATCCCCAAGCCGATCGAGGTCGACGAGATGCTGGCGGTGCTGCGGCGCCATCTGCCGCGCCACATCCCGCTTGCGCCGCCGCCGCCGCCCTCGGCCGAGGACGATTTGTTGGCCGCGATGGCCGCCGCCGCATCGGCTCCGGTGTCGGCGCCTGCATCAGCTCCGGTAATCGCGCCACTGCTGGCGGTGGCGCTGGCCGAAGCGCCGCCGGCGCCGGCGCCGACGCCCAAGCTGGTGCCGTCACCGATGCCCACCGGCGAGGCCGCCATTTTCAATATGGACGGCCTGACGCGGGTAATGGGCAAGGATGCCAAGGGCCGCGCCGCCATGGCCAAGATGGTGCGCAGCGCCATCGACAGCGGCCGCGAGCCGCTGGAGCAGGCCGGCGCCGCGCTGCGCGAAGGCCGCTGGCGCGACGCCGCGCGCAACTTCCACAGCCTGCGCGGCGCGGTCGGCGTGCTGGGCGCGCGGCGCCTGATCCAGGCCACGCTGGAGGCCGAGGAAGCCATCCATGACCAGCGCGAGGATGAGCTGGAGAGCCACTACCAGCGCGTCAGCGCCGAGCTGGAACAAACCCTGCAACACGCCCGCGCCTGGCTCGACCGCAGCACCGCCTGAGCCTTTCTCCCCCTTCGGCATTTTCGCAACAATTTCATTATTGTATCAACATCGAAACAATATTGATAACGATTCGCATTTACGTTCTCACGTTCTGTTGCTACAATCTCACTCATTTTTACACCTCATCACGGCAAGCCAGACGCGACATGAGCATGTTTCAGCGCAGCCAGCCGGCTCTCACCCACGGAAAGACGCACTATGATCAAGAGTCGCAAACATGCGCAGACGCGCTTTAACCAACACATGAGTGCCGCGCTGGCCGCGATGCTGCTGCCGGTAGCCGCGCATGCCGTCGACGCCGCCGCGCCGGACGCCGCCGACCAGGCCAAGCCGCAAACCCTGCAGGAAGTACAAGTCAACGGCTCGCGCGAAAATGATTTCAAGGCTGAACGCGCATCGTCGGCCAAGTACACCGAAAAACTGGTGGACACCGCCCAGACCCTGACCGTGGTCAAGAAAGAGCTGATCGAACAGCAAGGCGCCACCACCCTGGCCGAAGCGCTGCGCAACACCCCGGGCGTGGGCGCCTTCTTCCTGGGCGAGAACGGCTCGACCAGCACCGGCGACGCCATCTACATGCGCGGCTTCGATGCCTCCGGCAGCATCTTCGTCGACGGCGTGCGCGATGTCGGCTCGATCTCGCGTGACGTGTTCAACATCGAACAGGTGGAAGTGCTGAAAGGCCCGGCCGGTTCCGACAACGGCCGTTCGTCGCCGACCGGCTCGATCAACCTGGTGTCGAAACAGCCGTCGCTGGAAAACGCCTACCTGGGCTCGATCACCTACGGCAGCAGCGACCAGAAGCGCGCCACCGCCGACCTGAACCAAGTGATCGACGCCGACAGCGGCACCGCCTTCCGCCTGAACCTGCTGGATCAGGACAGCGGCGTGCCTGGCCGTGACGTGGTCAAGAACAAACGCTGGGGCGTGGCGCCATCGCTGGCCTTCGGCCTGAACAGCCCGACCCGCGTGGTACTGAGCTACCTGCACGTCAAGCAAGACAATATTCCGGATGGCGGCGTGCCGACCATCGGCCTGCCGGGCTACACCGCGCCAGCCAGCACCGCCACCGTCAACGTGTCGGCACTGGGCAGCGCGCCACGCGTCAGCTCCAGCAACTTCTACGGCACCTCGCAAGACCATGACAGCGTGACCGCCGACATGGCCACCGTCAAGGTCGAGCACGACTTCGCCGGCGGCGCCAAGCTGAGCAACATCAGCCGCTACGGCAAGACCAAGGAAAACTACCTGCTGACCTCGTTCATGATCACGGCCGCCAACCTGGGTAACACCAGCAACGCCGACGTCACCACCTGGACCACCAAGCGCAGCAACCCGAACTTCAAGGACCAGGAAAACCAGATCCTGACCAACCAGACCACGCTGACCAAGGACTTCGTCACCGGCGCCGTCAAGCAAACCGTGGTGGGCGGCGTTGAGCTGACCAGCGAGAAGCAGACCAACTACACCGTGGCGCTGACCAACAGCACCACGCTGCCAACCGCCAGCCTGTACTACCCGAACGTCAACGACGCCACCAGCTTCACCTATGCCCGCAGCGGCGCCCGCACCCAGGGCCAGCTGGACACCATCAGCGCCTACGTGTTCGACACCGTCAAGGTGGGCGACAAGTGGATCTTCAACGGCGGCGTGCGCCTGGATCACTACAACCTGGATTGGACCTCGATCGCCGCCACCACGGCCGTCGCCACCAACCTGACCAACAGCGACAATCTGTGGACCGGCAAACTGTCGGCGCTGTACAAGCCAACCACCAACAGCAGCGTGTACGCGCTGGTGGCCAACTCGAAAGCGCCTCCTGGCGGCACCAACTTCACCCTGAGCACCACCGCCAGCAGCGCCGCCAATCCGAAGTTTGATCCACAAGTGACCACCAACTACGAAGTGGGCACCAAGTGGGATCTGCTGGACCAGAAACTGTCGGTCACCGGCGCCCTGTTCCGCACCGAAGTCAAGAACGAAGTCGAGCAAGATCCAGTGGACCTGCTGTACTACCAGACCGGCAAAAAACGCGTGCAAGGTATCGAGCTGGGCGTAACCGGCGAGATCCTGCCGAAGTGGCTGGTCAGCGCCGGCTACACCCATCAGTCGACCAGCGTCGAATCGGGCAAAGTGGTGACCGCCGGCGGCGACAACCAACTGACCTACACGCCTAAGCAAGCGTTCACGCTGTGGTCGTCGTACACCCTGCCGTTCGGCCTGCAAGTGGGCGGCGGCGCCCGCTTCAGCGACAAGCTGGCACGCGGCACCGACGGCGCTATCGGCACCCCGGCCTACGCCGATTCGTACTGGGTATTCGACGGCATGGCGTCGTACCCGATCAACAAGCACGTCGACCTGCGCATCAACGTTTACAATCTGTTCGACAAAGAATACGTGCAAGCGATCAACAAATCGGGTTATCGTTACACGCCAGGCGCGCCGCGTTGGGGTAGCGTGACCGCCAACTTCAAGTTCTAAGTTCTTAGCACCGGTACCCGATTCCGTGTTGCTGACCCCGCCGTTCCTGTAACGGCGGGGTTTTTTCGTTGTAAGGAGTTACACCATGATGTTGCACATACCTGGCGTACTGAGCCAGGAACAAGTGGCCGAGATGCGACGCCGGCTGGACGAATCGCAATGGATTGACGGCCGCGCCACCGTGGGCGACCAGGGCGCCAAGGTCAAGCAAAACCGTCAGCTGCCGGAAGGCTCGCCGCTGGCGGTGGAGCTGGGCCAGATCGTGCTGCGCGCGCTGGGTAACAACCCGCTGTTCTTCTCGGCCGCGCTGCCGCTGCGCATCGTGCCGCCGCTGTTCAACAGCTATGCCGGCGGCGAGCACTACGGCGCACACGTCGACGGCGCGCTGCGGCGTCAGCCCGGCGGCAGCGACTGGGTCCGCACCGACGTTTCCAGCACGCTGTTCCTGAGCGAGCCGGACGAGTATGACGGCGGCGAGCTGATCGTCACCGACCAGTATGGCGAGCATGAAGTCAAACTGCCGGCAGGGGATTTGATTTTGTATCCATCGACCAGCATCCACCGCGTGGAGCCGGTGACGCGCGGCGCCCGTGTCTGCTCATTCTTCTGGAGCCAGAGCATGGTGCGCGACGACATGCGCCGCAGCCTGCTGCTGGAACTGGACCAGAACATCCAGAGCCTGCGCGCGCGGCTGGGCGACTGCCCGGAACTGGTCGGCCTCACCGGCCACTACCACAACCTGCTGCGGCAGTGGAGTGAGGTCTGACGCCACTCAGGGCTTGAAGAAGTCGGCGCCGATCCAGTCCGGAATCTCGTAGCGCGCCGGCTGCTGGCTGCGGCTGTAGCTGGCGGCGGCGTTCTTGTCGCCGCTACCGTTGTACACCGCCAGATAAGGGTAAGCGTACACCGGACGCGATTGCTGCACCTTGGCCACGGCTGGCGCGCCCGGCGCCTCGCCCATCGGCCCGCCTGGTGGCATACCGCCCGATGGCATTCCGCCTGGCGGCATGCCCCCCGGTGGCGGACCACCTTGCGGGCCACCTGGTGGGCTACCCGCGCCGGCTTGCGGCCGGTCGGTCGGCGCGCCAAACGAGCCTGGTCCTTTGCGCGGCGCGGCGGTGTGGGCGATGATTTCTTCCGGCGCTTTGCCGTGCTCAACCCACTCCAGCATCGGCGTCAGCAGATCGATCGCGGTCACGCCCACGCCACCACCGCAGTGCTCCATACCGGGGAACAGGAACATGCGCTCAAACGCGGCGGTCTGCTGCTGGCCCATGAACTGCTCCAGCGCGTGATGGTAGGCAATCGTGTTCAGCGGCGAGATGTGCTGATCGCTCAGGCCATGCCACAGGATCAGCTTGCGGCCGGCCTTGGCAAACGCGCTCAGGTCAGGATTGGTGGCGTCATACAGCGGATGCATGGCGCGCAGTTTATTGAAGCTGGCTTCGGTGAATTCCACCTGCGACAGTTTGAAGCCGGCCGGCGGATTGGTCGGATAAGCCAGGTTCTGCAGCACCTGCAGCGACACCATCGAGCTGAAAATGCCGGCCTCCTTGCTGTTGGGGACAAACACGCCTTGCCACGCCAGTTCCGAACCCGGCAGCGGACCGCCGATGGTCAGGCGCTTGCCGCTGACCGGATCGCGCGGGCCGTCGTACAGGCGGCGCACGGTGCTGACTTCGGCGGCGGTCAGGCAATTGCTGGTGTCGTCGGCTTTGCATTGCAGCGCGGCGACATCGACCTTGCAGCTGCGCGGATCGGCAATCACGCCATCCACCGCGCCGCACTGCTTCAGCACCGCGTTGTGCAGGATAGACAGGCGCGAGGCGATCAGCACCGGCTTGCCGTCGGCGCCGGTGTTCGATACCGCCTGCCAGGCGTGGTAGACCGCGTTCTGGGTCAGGAAGTTGAGCGCGGCGGCGCCGGCGATGATGCCGTCGAAATCGTCCGGATAGCGCTGCGCTTCCATCAGCGCCTCGCGGCCGCCGTCGGAGCAGCCGGTGAAGTAGGCGTACGATTGCGGACGACCGTAAAACACCTTGATCAGCTTCTTGCTCAGCACGGCGGTCAGGTGCTCGGCGCGGTAGGCGAAGTCCTCGCGTTTCTGCGGATCGTTGCCGAACTCGCTGGACATGCCGGAGTGACCCATATCGGTGCCGGCCACCACGAAGCCCTCATCCTTGAGCGGCTTGCAGCCCTCGGCCGCGCCGGCCTCGGTGGAGACCCGGCCGCACAGGCCGCCGCAGCCGACTTGCAGGTAGCGCTGGGTCCAGCTGTCGAGCGGCAGCGTGATCTTGAAGCCGATGGTTGGCGCCATCGTGCCTTCCACGCTGCACACTTGCCTGCCGTTGCGGGTGATGGTGTCGGCCTTGGTGATCTTGCTGCCCTGGCCGCCGACATCGCTGATGTCGACGCTAGCCAGGTCGCCGCAGCTGGCGACGGCCTTGACCACGTCGGTGCTGGCGGCACTGGCGTCCAGCATGAATACCAGGCTCAGCAGAGCCAATAGTTGCTTGATAGTTCGCATGAGATAGGAGATAGCCCTGAAAAATGACCGGGCCATGCTAGCACGGCAGATAGCGCCACCGACGCGGCCTTAACCCTGCTTTACACTAAGCCAGCGCCTTCAACCGGCCACGCGCCACGCCGCCCAAAGTTTGTGCCAAAAATGCAACGATTGTCACGCTGGCGATGGCCAAGAGCAGCAGCGCGATGGCGTCCGCGACCGGATTGGCGGCTTGGCCGGCATAACGGATCGCGGCGCCGGCCGAGGCTGCCAGCGGGAAGCTGGCAGCCCACCACGACACCCGGAATGGCGAGCACTGCGGCAGATGACGCAGCCGGCCCAGCAGCACAGCCAGCACGAACAGCATCAGCATGTATAGCGCTTGCGCGAACAGGTCGATGTGGCCGGTGGTGGTGACGTAAGCGCTGAAGCCGACCGCGAATGGCGCCACCAGGATCAGCAGCGATGGTTGCAGCGGTGCCGGCAGCGCTTCTTCCAGCGCCAGCCGCTGGAAGATCAGCGTGAACAGCGGCACGGCAAAGAACAGGCCGACCGCGAGCCCGAACACCATCACCTCGTGCAAGCCCTGCCATTGCAGCGCGGGCACGGCCAGCGGCACATCCAGCATGCCGACCACCGGCACGATCCACGCCGGCGCGATGTGGGTGGCGGTCTGACGCAGCGTCAACCAGCGCAGCACGATCACCCAGGCCAGCGTGGTCATGCCGACCGCGCCGAGCAGCCACGACAGGCGTGCCAGCGCCAGGCTGTAATCGGCCAGCACCAGCGGCAGCAACAGCAGGCTGATCATCGGCGTGCCGAACAGATTGGAGGCGATCGGATGCTGGAACTCCGCGCGCACCGCGTCCCAGCCGGCGTATGCCTTGACGCCATAGGCCAGCATCAGCGCCACAAACACGGCGATGGCAGCCACGCCGATCGCCTGACTGATCCACAGCGGCACGCCGAAATGCAGATGCGCCAGCCGCCAGGCCACCGCCAGCCCGGTCAGCCCCATGACAGCGCCGAAGATACCCACCGGCAGATAAGAAAGCGTGGTGTTGTTGGTTTCCATGATGCCCAGCCCATAAAAGAAGGATGAGCCATTCTCCAGCGCCACGCGCAGCGACAACATCCCCCAAAGGAGCATTCTCTTGCTCCAGCGTCTCAACCCAACACAGATCAATGATTTGAGCTAGACCAAACGAACTGCAAATCGTCCGGCCGTGTTCCTTCCGCCCGCGCACAATGCTCAGTATGAAAACTTGGTACCGCATGTGCATTTACCTATTACCAGCCCCCATGTGGGTGGCTGAATACTTCATGCGAACTGTTATGCACAATCCCGAGGCGAATGACTTCTTCCCGTCCAGCTTGGCGGGAACTGCCTTGGGCATGCTTCTTCCTGTGATCTCGCCAAAGCGCAGGCCCATGTTTAATGGCGCCGCGCTGCATTCGGACGAAACGATAAGGCAGATAGGTGTGGTCATGCTGTTTCTCGGCACTTTTTTGTGGCTCGCGACGGTGTATCTCAGCATCGGCGGCCAGTGGCCAGTTGGGTGGATAGGCGGTAACGTGGATCAGAAATTTTGGATCAGCGTTACACTGTACGTCACCGTGTTTTTGCTGAACGAATGGAAGGAGCGGATATGAAAGATCTGGATCAGCTTTTTATTTTGCTCGGCATGGGTGCCGTGATGGCGGCTTTCCATTGGCTGATTGATCGCCGCACCAAAGCACCTGACGACACCGACGTTTTTACGCTATCGGACAGCCAGGGCAACCTGGTAAAAATCCTGCTCAACCGGCAGGCCACGCGCGAAGAACGCGAGAAAATTTTGAACGAAAAAATCCGAGAAATCCTCCAGCATCCAACCATCTGATTCTCACGGCACGATGGCGGTGAACAGGTAGACGGCGAAAATCACCAGGTGCACCATACCCTGCATGATGGTGGTGCGTCCAGTGCCCAGCGACAGCGTGGCCACCAGCAGCGACAGCAACAACAGCACCGTCGATTTGATGTCGATCCCCAGCGCCAGCGTGCCGCCGCTGAACAGCGTGACGCAGGCCACCGCCGGTATCGTCAGACCGATGCTGGCCAGCGCCGAACCGAGCGCCAGGTTGAGGCTGGTCTGCAAGCGATTCGCGCGCGCCGCGTGAAACGCCGCCAGTCCTTCCGGCAACAGCACCACCGCCGCGATGATGATGCCGACCAGCGCATGCGGCAAACCCAGCGCCAGCACCGCCGCCTCCAGCGGTGGCGACAACAGCTTGGCCAGCAGCACCACGCCACCCAGGCACACCAGAAGCAGCCCGCCGCTGAACAGCGTCATGCGCAACGGCGGTGGCGGTGCGTGCTCATCGTCGCCCCCCTGCTCGGGCAGGAAGTAATCGCGATGCCGCACCGTCTGCACCAGCACAAACGTCCCGTACAGCACCAGCGACACCAGCGCGATGAAGGACAGCTGGCTCGGACTGTAAGCCGCGCCCGCCGCAGTGGTGGTGTAATTCGGCAGCACCATGGTCAGCACCGAAATCGCCGCCAGCGTCGCCAGCGCGGTGGACACGCCCTGCAATTGAAAACTCTGCTCGCCATGCCGTCCGGCGCCGGCCAGCAGGCAGATGCCCAGCATGCCGTTGAGGATGATCATCACCGCCGCAAACACGGTATCGCGCGCCAGACCACTGGTGGCCTCGCCGCCGGCAATCATCAACGACACGATCAGCGCCACCTCGATCGCCGTGACGGCCAGCGCCAGCACCAGCGTGCCATAGGGCTCGCCGATGCGATGCGCCACCACTTCCGCATGAAACACCGCCGCCAGCACACCGCCCATCAATCCTGCGGCCAGCAATGCGGCGCGCCAGCCGGCCGCCAGGTGGGCAATCGGCCCGTAGGCATCGCCGGCAATCAGCAGCCAGGCAATCACGGGGGCGACAATGGACCAGACCGGCAGCGATGGCGGAATTTTCAAGGCGGCTTCCTCATGGAGTAGAAATAGTTGTCAAATATACGCTGGAACGTACCATCCTTGCGCATCGCATGCAGCTGATTGTCGAACTCGATGATGGTGGCCGGCGCCACCACCGAGGGATTGAACATCAGGTAGCTGTTGGCGACCTCGACCGGCGGGCCGATCACCTTGATCTTGTGCGTCGCCTCCAGCCGCCGCAGAATGGCATCACCCACCTGGCGGCTGCAGATAATCAAGGGAATGCGGCCGGCGATCAGCTTGCGGAAATTGGCTTCGTGGCTGTTGGAATAATCCTTTTGCGTCGCCGGCAAAGTCTTGCTGAACTCGTCGAAGCGGTTGCCGTAGGAAGTGGCGGTGACCAGCCCCATCACCACATTCGGCAATTTGTGCAGATCGCCGCTGAACACCAGCGGGCTGTCGGCCTGCGCATAGAACACGTATTCCTGCTGCAGCAAGGGTTCATGCGAAAACATGAATTGCCGCTCGCGCTCCGGCGTGACCTTGAGCGTGAAGATGCCGCCCACTTCACCGACCTCGACCAGCCGCTTGGCGCGCTGAAACGGATAAAACGTGATCTCAATCGGAATGCCGGCACGGCGAAACGCCTCGCGCACCACCTGCACCACCGGCCCCGG
This sequence comes from Duganella guangzhouensis, assembly GCF_009674535.1. Classification (GTDB taxonomy): domain Bacteria; phylum Pseudomonadota; class Gammaproteobacteria; order Burkholderiales; family Burkholderiaceae_D; genus Rugamonas; species Rugamonas guangzhouensis. The sequence continues at coordinate 181,916 of NZ_WKJK01000004.1, read as the reverse complement.
ACTGCCGGGCAAAGTGCCGCCCAGCATGTAAGGTGGATAATCATAGCTGGCCAGTTGCACCGTCTGCGACCAGGCCGGCATCCCACCGGACAGCCACAGCGACACCACCAGCATCAAGACGCGCACCGCCGTTTTCAAGCAGCCTCCCAGTCGAGCACCGAATACCCTGCCGATTTTACGCCCCCATCGCGGCCGCCTTTACAATTTTTTACCGCGTACAATGTGTCAACTCGCTTGACACTTAGTTGACACCAAGCAAACAATCTTCACAGATCTGAACCACAGAATAAGGCAGCGCGATGGCAACCACGGAAATACAGGTCCGCAAACTGTTCAGCACCCCGGTGCTGCTCACCCGGCTGGAAGACGCCGACGCCATCAACGCCGAGCTGCTGGCGCATTTCCTGCCGCTCGCGCAGGAAGAGCAGGGACGCCGCCACAGCAATCTGGGCGGTTGGCAATCGGCCGACAATTTCCACACCCTGGAGCTGCCGGCCGTGCAGACGCTGCTGCGCGAGGTGACGCAGGTGGTCAATTCCGCCACCGCGCTGCAAACCCCGAACGGCCTGGCCGAAGCCAATCTCAACTGGCGGGTCAATTCCTGGGTCAACGTCAATCCGCCCGGCACCAGCAATGCGCTGCACGGCCATCCGGGTGCGTACTGGTCGGCGGTGTACTACGTGGACGATGGCGATGCCGGCCCGGACGATGGCGGCGAACTGTTCTTCCAGGACCCGCGCGGCGTGCTGCCGGCCATGCACGACCCGCTGCTGCGCTTCCGCATCGAAGGCTGTTTGACGGCTGGTTATATCGAATCGATCCGGCCCTCGCCGGGCATGCTGGTGGTGTTTCCGTCGTGGCTGTTGCACGCGGTCGATCCCTTCCACGGCCCACGGCCACGGGTATCGGTCGCGTTTAACTTCGGTACGCCGGGTTAAAGGATCAGGATTTGGCGCGGCGACGCGCCAGAATGAATCGTTCCAGGTCGGTGCAAGCGTGCTCGATATGACGCTTGAGCAGGGCGGCGGCGGCCTTCACTTCGCCGCTGCGGCACAGGCGCACCAGCTCCTCGTGCTCTTCCTCGGCCTGACGGCAGCTTTCAGCACTCAGGGATAATTGCAAACGCGTGTAGCGATCAGTCTGCTGCAGCAACGTGGCCACGATGGCCATGGTGCGCGGCTGATCGGCGCGCGACAGCAGCACATCGTGCAGGCGCGTGTTGAGCTCGCCCCAGCGCGTGCTGTGCTGGGCATGCAGCTCCTGCTTGTACTCGGCCAGAATGGTATCCAGTTCGGCGAAATCGGCGGCCGTCAGGCGCGGCGCCGACTTCTTCAACAACAGCGGCTCCAGCAAGCCGCGCAACATGAACAGCTCGCTGATTTCATCGATCGACAGCTCGGACACCACCGCACCCTTGTGCGGGATGATCCTCACCAGTCCCTCGCCCTCCAGCTGCACCAGCGCCTCGCGCAGCGGAATCCGGCTAATGCCGAACTCGGCCGCCAGCGCATCCTGACGCAGCGATGAACCTTCCGCCAGCTCGCCGGACATGATCTTGTGACGCAAGGCATCCGCAGCCTGCTCGGCCACCGTCCTTACTGCAAAACCAGGCGCTTTCGGAGAATTCATTGCGAGCGATAAAAATGAAGAGCGCAGATTATACCGCCCCGCCTGGGGGCGGCTGGGTTGACGCTTAGGCCGCCACTTCCTTCGACCACTGGGCGTACCAGTTGCGGAACAGCGAGTACTGGGTTTCCGCGTAGTTGCGCTGGGCGTCGCTCAGCGCATCGGTTTCATTGAAGTGCAGCGTGTATTCCAGGTCGCCGTTCAGCACCATCAAGTGTTTGTAGAACAGCACCAGGTCGGTGCCTTCGTCGAACGACGACAGCACAGCCAGCGCGGCTTCCAGTTCGCGGGCCTGACGGCGCGCGGTGACATCGCCAGCGGCGGCCTTGCGGCACAGCGCCACCAGTTGCAGCACTTCACGCGGCAGCGCATTGCCGATGCCGGTGATGGCGCCGGTGGCGCCGCAGTTGACGAAGCCGTGGAACACCTGGGTATCCACGCCCACCATCAGCGTGACGTCGCTGTCCTGGCTGGTGATGTTTTCCGCCGCGTAGCGCAAGTCGGCGCCGCCGCCGAATTCCTTGAAGCCGATCAGGTTAGGGTGCTTGGCGCGCAGCGCGAAGAACAGGTCGGCGCGGGTGGCGAAGCCGTAGTACGGGCTGTTGTAAATCACCGCCGGCAGCTTCGGCGCGGCTTCCAGGATGGCCGAGAAGTGCGCCTTCTGCGCCGTGGCCGACGAACCGCGCGACAGCACGCGTGGAATCACCATCAGGCCATGCGCGCCAACCTTGGCGGCGTGGGCGGCGTGCGACACCGCTTCCTTCGAATTGACGGCGCCGGTGCCGACGATGGTCGGGATGCCTGCGGCGACCAGACGGGCCACGCCTTCCTGGCGTTGCGCTTCGGTCAGCAGCGGCCAGTCGCCCATCGAACCGCAGTACACCACGGCGCTCATACCGGCGTCGATCAGCTCACGGCCTTTTTTGACCAGCGCGTCGAAGTCAGGGGTGCGGTCTGCCTTGCAAGGCGTCATCAGGGCCGGAATAGTGCCGGTGAAAATGTTGTCGCTCATGGTGTTTCCTTGTGTGGTGGGGAGATGCGAGCATCATACTTCGACTGCATATTTTATACAATATAAAATTCCAATCGATGCTAAGTACATGATTTAAAAGAAATCAACTCTGTCACCTTGATGAATCTGACGTCCGAAAAATAATAAGCAACGAAAATCCCCAACTTTGCTTAATAAACAATAGAATGCATGATCGCCATCGCACACAGAGGAGATACCGCATGACCATGTTCTTCCGCCGCACCGCGCTCGCGGCTTCGATTGCCCTGTTGTCCTTCAACGTTTCGGTGCACGCCGCCGCAAAATCGGAAATCGCCATTCCGGACATTCCATACACCAAGTTCGTGCTGAAGAACGGCTTGACGGTGCTGGTGCACGAAGACCACAAGACACCGGTGGTGGCGGTCAACACCTGGTATCACGTCGGCTCGAAAAATGAAAAGCCCGGCAAGACCGGCTTCGCCCATCTGTTCGAACACCTGATGTTCAGCGGCAGCGACAATTTCAATCACACCTATCTGCAAGCGATGGAGCGCATCGGTGCGACCGGTCTGAACGGCACCACCAACACCGACCGCACCAACTATTTCCAAAACGTGCCGACCTCGATGCTGGACTATCTGCTGTTTGCCGAGAGCGACCGCATGGGCCATCTGCTTGGCGTGCTGGACCAGAAAAAACTCGATCTGCAGCGCGGCGTGGTGCAGAACGAAAAGCGTCAGGGTGAGAATCGGCCGTACGGCGTGGCGTATCAGCTGATCACCGAGAACACCTATCCGGCCGGCCATCCCTATTCGTGGACGGTGATCGGTTCGATGAAAGATCTGGATGCCGCTTCGATGAGCGACGTGCAGGAATGGTTCAAGACCAATTACGGCCCTAACAACGTCACGCTGGTGCTGGCCGGCGACATCACGCCGGAGCAGGCGCGGCAAAAGGTCGAACAATATTATGGCGAGATCCCGGCCGGCCCGCCGCTGGCCAAGCAAGCGGAATGGATCGCCAAGCGCACTGGCACCCATCGCCAGACCGTGCAGGACCGCGTGCCGCAAGCGCGCCTGTACCGGGTGTGGAATACGCCGCGCGGACAAACGCAAGCCGACGCCTTGCTGGACCTGACCGCCAAGATTCTCGGCGGCGGCAAGACCTCGCGCTTCTATAAACGCCTGGTCTACAAGGATCAGCTGGCCACAGGCGCCGAGGCCGCGCAGGCCACGGCGGAAATCGGCAGCCAGTTCTATGTCGAGCTGACCGCGCGTCCCGGCGTCGACATGCGCAAGCTGGAGCAGGGCGCCGATGAGGAAATGCGCGCGCTGATGAAATCGGGCCCGACCACCGCCGAACTGGAGAACGCCAAGACCGCCATCCTGGCCAGCTATACCCGCATCGTCGAACGCGTGGGCGGCTTTGGCGGCAAGAGCGATGTGCTGGCCGCGTGCCAGACCTTTACCGGCAATCCCGATTGCTACAAGGATTATCTGAAAACGGTCAAAGCGGCGACGCCGGCGCAGATCAAACAAATCATGCAGCAGTGGCTGTCCGACGGCGACTACGTGCTGGAAGTACAGCCGTACCCGACCGATCTGTCCGCCACGGCCAAGCTGGACCGCAGCAAGGAACCGGCGCTGGGCCATCCGGAATCGCTGAAGCTGCCGGCGATGCAGCAAGCCACCTTGTCGAACGGCTTGAAAGTCGTGCTGGCCGAGCGTCACGCCGCGCCGGTGGTCAATGTGTCGATGCTGGTCGATGCCGGTTATTCGTCCGATACGCCGGACAAGGCCGGCCTGGCCGGCGTGGTGCTGCGCATGCTGGAAGAGGGCACCACCACCCGCACCGCGCCCCGGATTGCCGAGGAGTTTGAATCACTGGGCGCCGACTACGCCGCCAGCAGCAACATCGATGGCGCGTTCATCCAGGTCAACGCGCTCAAGGCGACCTTGCCGAAAGCGCTGGACGTCTACGCCGACGTGCTGCTGCACCCGGCGTTCGCGCAACATGAGCTGGACCGGATGAAGCAAGATCAGCTGGCGCTGATCCAGCGCGAAAAGACCAATCCGAGCACCATGGGCTACCGCGTCATCCCTTCCCTGGTGTATGGCAAGGACCACGCCTATGCGCTACCCAACGCGGGCACCGAAACGGCCGTCGCCGGCCTGACGCGCGACGACCTGGTCAAATATCACCAAACCTGGTTCAAGCCCAACAACGCCACCCTGCTGGTGGTGGGCGACACCACGCTGGCGGAAATCACGCCGCTGCTGGAAAAAGCGCTGGGCGGCTGGAAGGCCGGCGAGGTGCCGAAGAAAACCATCGCCGTCGTGCGGCCACCGGAAAAGCCAGTGGTCTACCTGATGGACAAGCCGGGCGCGCTGCAAAGCGTGATCTACGGCGCGCAACTGGCGCCGCCGCGCAACTCGCCGGAGTCCTTGCCGCTGCAAGTGGTGAACAACATCTTTGGTGGCACCTTCAGCTCGCGCATCAATATGAATCTGCGGGAAGACAAGCACTGGTCGTATGGTGTCAACGCGCGGCTGCTGCCGGCGATTGGTCAGCGTTTGTATCTGAGCAGCTCGCCGGTGCAGACCGACAAGACGCGCGAATCGCTGCAGGAACTGGTCAAGGAATATGCCGCCATCGCCGGCGCCAAGCCGATCTCTGCGGCGGAACTGAAGAATGCGCAAACCAACGAAACGCTTGCACTGCCGGGCTCGTTTGAAACGGCCGGCCAGTTGTCTGGCGCCTACAGCAACATCCTGCAATACAAGCTGCCGGAAAACTACTACAACACCTTCACCGACAGCGTGATGGCGCTGACGCCTGAACAGGCCAACGCACTGGCCGCCAAGGTGATCGCCCCCGGCCAGCTGACGTGGCTGGTGGTGGGCGACCTGAGCAAGATCGAAGCCGGCGTGCGCGAGCTCAATCTGGGCGAGGTGCGCAAGATCGACAGCGACGGCAACTTGCTGCCATAACGAGGCGCGGCGCGAGCCGTGCCGCGCTGGCTATCAGCGGCTGGGCCGGAAGGTCCGGCGTGGCTTCGCCTGTTTGGGCGTATCGAGGTGGCGGAAGGTGATGCGGCCCTTGCTCAGGTCATACGCCGACAATTCCAGCGTGACGCGATCGCCGGCCAGGATGCGGATGAAATTCTTTTTCATCCGGCCGGCCGCGTACGCGATCAGCAGATGGCCATTTTCCAGTTCGACGCGGTAGCGGCTGTCCGGCAGTACTTCCTGAACCACGCCAGACATTTCAATCAGATCTTCTTTAGCCATCGCTTACGCCTCCCGTGCCAGTAAAAATTGGAGCGTTCCAGTGCGTGTATTCATGTGCTAATCCTTTTTTGTAGACGAACAAACCCAGTTCTCAAGTAGAGAGCCAGTGGTCGAGGATCGGACAGAAGCGGCCAGGCGGCCGGGACAGGAAAGAAACAGGACGGTGACAAAGTACTGAAGTGGAAGCGGCAGTGTATAGGAAATTGCACGAATCGCCTAATCTCGTTGTCGGTCTGACAGGTTCCCTTTTTTAATTCTGATGTGTCAAAGGGACCATCGAGGAAGATTTTCTTCCTTGCGTCATTCAGATTGCGAAAAACACATGAAACCACTCAAGTTCCTCTCCTCCCTGCTACTCATTCCCCTGATCCTGCTGAGCAATGCGTTTGCCGGCGAGAGCCAAACCGTCCCTTCTGCCGGCCTCAAGAAAGTGCTGCTGGTCGTGCGCATGGAAGGCAAGAGCCTGCCTATCGATCAAAAGATACAGCAACACCTGGCATCACGCGGCTATGCCGTCACCGTGCACAGCCAATACGATCCGATCGATGCCGCGCTGGACACCGACCTGGTCATCCTCTCCTCCACGGTTCGATCGCGCGATCTGCTGGGCGCATATCGTAACGTGACCGCGCCCATGCTCACCTGGGAAAGCGACCTGCTCGACGACCTGGGCATGACCGCCAAGCGTGCCGACACCGATTTCGGCAAGGTGGAAAAAGAACGCTACGTATGGCTGGTCAATGCGCCGCATCCATTGGCAGCGGGGCTGCCGGCCGGCGTGCTCAATGTCTACGAAAAGCCTGCTGCAATGAACTGGGGCAAACCCGGTCTAGGTGCCGCCACCATCGCTACGGTATATGGCCAGCCGGATAAAGCCGTCATTTTCGGCTATGAAAAGGGCGCCACCATGGACTACGAGTCGCTGGCCCCCGCGCGTCGGGTCATGTTTTTCCTCGATAACGAAACCTTCACCAATCTTTCCCCTTCCGGACTCAAGCTGTTCGACGCCGCCGTTGATTGGGCGATGGGATCGCACTAACTCCACCACATTCTTATTCACTATTCTCGGTAACAACAGATGGAACTCGCAATGACTAACAAATTATCCCAACGCCGGACGCACGTGCTTCTTGGCATCTCGTTGATGTCGGCCGCCTTGCCGATGTCAGCACGGGCGCAAAGCAACGATCAGGCAGACTCGGTACTCCCTCGCATCCAGGTCCTGGGGGAGAAAAAACAGGACAACGAACACGACTACACGGCACGCACCGCCCCGAGCGTGTTGCGATCGGATGCCTCTTTATTCGAGACAGCGCAGTCGGTCACCGTGGTCACCGGGCAGCAGATCGAGGAACGGCAGGCCAAATCGGTCGCGGAGGCGCTGGATGGCGTGGCCGGCGTCACCAGCGGCGCCTATGGCCGACGCGGCTGGGATGACTTTATGATTCGCGGGCAGATTTCCTCGGCACAGACGTATGTCGATGGACTGCGGACGCAAAATTCCACCAACGTGCTGCGCGCCGAGGATATCTTTGGCCTGAGTTCCATCGAGGTCGTCAAAGGCCCGACCTCGGTCGGCTTTGGCATGGCGCTGCCTGGCGGTCTGGTCAATCTGACCACCAAGCGCCCGCAAGCGGACAGCTTCTTCAACGCTGGTCTGAGCTACGGTAGCTATGATCAGAAAGACGCCACCATCGATCTGAACGTTGCCCCCAAGGGCAGTAGCAAAGGCGCGTATCGCCTGGTGGCGCATGTGTCCGATCAGAATGACCCAACCGACCATGTGTACTTCAAGAGCCAGTACGTGGCAGGGTCATACAACTTCGATCTGAATGCCAGCAATGAGCTGTCGGTGATTGCCAGCTACCAGCACCGCGAGTACATCCGCAACCAGGGGGTTCCGCTGAACTGGTCGGAGAAATATGGGCGCAGCATCTTTGTCGGTGAGCCGGATCGGCCATACAAGGTTGACGTCTACCGCTTGGGCAGCAACTACACGCACTATTTCAGCGACGGCTGGACCTTTAAACAAAACCTGACCGTTACCAGCGGCAGCAGCTGGACCAACTCGGTGTTTGCCGCCGGCGCGGCCAAGTTCCCCCTCGTCGCGCGACAAATCAACAACCAGGACAAGCAGGATCTGAATGTAGCGATGGACAATTACTTCCAACGCAGTTTCGATTTCGGCCGGGTCAAGTACGACATCGTCACCGGTCTCGACACGATGCGGGAACGCAGCGATTACTATCAGCGCGTTGACAGTGTGAATGCACTCAACGCCGACACGCTGGTGTATGGCATCACGTCGATCAAGCTGGGAACGCCATCTCGCGACGTGACCTACACGCAAGATATCGGCCTGTACCTGCGCAATACGATCAAGATCGACAATCGCTGGATCGTTGGCTTGTCCGGCCGCCAGGACTGGGCGCGGGTGAAGGTGCAGCATCTGCTGGGCGGCGCCGATGCGATCAACTCGAATACGGCCTTCACCGGCAATGCCTCGCTGATGTACCGCATCAACGATGCCTTCGCGCCGTATGCCAGCTATGCGACGTCGTTCATGCCGGGAACCGATCTGGGCGCCAATGGCACCTTGTTAAAGCCCGAAACCGGCAAACAGACCGAAGTCGGCATGAAGTTCCAAGGGTATGAGCAACGCTTGCAGGGCTATGTCTCAGCCTATGATCTGACGCGCCAAAACGTCACGGAAAGCGATGCCACCCTGGGTTACTCGGTGCAGACTGGCGAACAGGTCACCAAAGGTTTCGAAGCTGAAGTCGCGGCCTCGCTGACCAAGCAATGGAATATGTCCGCGTCCTATAGTTACATTCCGTTCGCGAAGACGACCGAGAGCCTGACCACGAGCGATATCGGCAAGCGGATCAATCTTGTTCCTAAGAATTCGGTTGGATTATTCACCCGATACTATTTCAGCCCCAACAAAATGGGTTGGAACGCGGGCGCGAATGCGCGCTTCCAGAGTGCTCGCACGGCACAACGGGGTGTCAACTATGTCGCTCTGGCCGAACACACCGTGTTCGACGCGAATGCCGGATATGAGGCAGGTGCCTGGAGTGTGAACTTTAGTATCAAGAACCTGTTCGACAAGGAATACATCCAGGGCACGACGCCGGCCGCGACACTGATCACTTTCGGCAGCCCGCGGACGTTTCTCCTGACCGCAAAGCTGGCTATGTAGAGACTGGTTCCAAGGTCACCCACCAAGGCATCAATCGGTCTACCCGCACTGGTAGAGATTTCTCCAGTGCGGCCAGAATGCGATCAGTATCATCCAACGGATAGCTGCCAGTGAGCAGCAAATCGCCAATGTCGGGATTGCAGCCAAGATGGCCCTTGCGATAGCGGGCCAAAGTGGCGATGAAATCGTCCAGCCGCATGCGGTCCACACTAAGGCGCTTGCGGATCCAGGCGCTTTGCTGCTCATCCGTTGGTTTGGCGTCACCGATCCAGTCGGGGTTAAATTGCAGTTGCGTGCCGGCCTCCACTATTCGAGATCCGCCATTCACCTGGTCGATGCTGACCTTTCCTTCGTACACCGCTAAAAGCGAGCTGGAGTTATCGCGATGCACGCGAAAGCGCGTCCCCAAAGCGGTCAGACGACTACCTGGTAAATCAACCACCAGCGGTCCGGACTCTGGCACAGGACGATGGCCGCTGCGCATGAGGATTTCGCCCCGCTGCAGTACGACGCGGCGCAGGCCTGGCGCGAAATCAATGTCGAGCGCGCTGTCGGTATTCATCCACAACACCGAACCATCCGCCAGCGCGAGTTGCCGCATCTCGCCAACTGCGGTGCGTTCGCCCGCCGTCATCGCCAGCAGGTAGTCGCGGCTTTCGCGCCGCATCACGGCAGTACCCAGCGCTACGGTCGACGCCAGCACTAACAGTTTCTTTACCGCCGAGCGGCGAGCTTGTGGTTGATTGAGTGCGGCCAATGCGGGCTTGGCAGGAAGGATGGCGAATTCACGGCTCACCGCCTGGATCTTCTCCCAGGCCAGCCTGTGCTCCGGCGCGGCGTTGATCCACTGCTGCCATTGCGCGCGTTCGAATGCCGCCACATCCTCTGCCTGCAACTTGGCAAACCATTCAGCGGCCTGCCGTAGCGCGGCATGCTGTTGGCGCGACTGGGTCATGGCGCGTCGGCCATCAAGGCACACTGGAACATGGCCTGTGCCATATATTTTTTGACCATACGCTCGGAAATACTCATTTGGGATGCGATCGCCGCGTACGGCATTCCTTCCAGCTGCGACAGCAGAAACACCTGGCGCGCTTTATCGGACAGGCCGCGCAACATATCGTCGAGCCGGCGCAAAGTGTCCATCATGGTGGCCTGCTCTTCCGGCGATGGTGCCAGCAACTCGGGCTGCGCCGCTAACGCGGCCAGATATTCGCGTTCCAGCGCCACGTGACGCCAGTGATTGGCCAGCAAGTTGCTGGCCACCCTGCTCAAATAGGCGCGTGGTTCGCGTAAGTCCGCTGCGGTATCGGCCGACAAGACGCGAACGAAAGTATCCTGGGTTAAGTCGGCGGCGCCGCTGCGGCAGCCAAGCTTGCGCCACAGCCAATGAAACAGCCAGCCGTGGTGCTCCCGATAGACTTCAGAAAAGGCATCCTTGTGGACAGGGTGGCGGGCGATCAACACAGCGACTCGGAGACTGGAAGGAAATGATAATCATTCTCACACAAAACCACCGCACCTGTAAATAACCCGTTTGCCTAAAAAGTACGCACGCTTAAAAGTCCAGCGTGGTCAATAAGGAAACCTGTCGGCTGTCGCCGACCGACACGAAGTACTTATTCACGCTGGATGGATAGTAATGCCGGTCGAACAGGTTCTTCACATTCAGCTGGAAGCGCACGTTGCGGCCGCCGATGCGCGTGTCGTAAGTGGCAAACGCATCGGCCACGGTATAGGCCGGCAGGATGAAGCTGTTGGCCGAATCGCCGGCACGCTTGCCAACATAGTGGGCGCCGAGGCCGCCGCGCAGTTTGTCGCCTCCAAACACCTTGCCGGCGTCATACGCCACCGACAGCGCAGCGGTCTGGCGTGCGACGTTCCATAAGCGGAAGCCCCGATAGAGCGGATCGCGGGTGGTGACGGCATCGGTGTAGGCAACGCCACCGATGAGATTCCAGTTCTGACTGAGGCGGCCGGAAATATCGGCCTCCAGTCCACGCGAACGCGCTGCGCCAGCGGCGCGCCAATCCGTCAGCTTCGTAACATCGTTGAATTGCGAGACCAGCACGTTCTGCTTGTCGATATTGAATAGCGCCACGCTGCCCGAAAAGCCGGCGGGATCGGCAAATTTGGCGCCGGCCTCCCAGGTTCTAGCCTGCTCCGGCAGCACGGCGGAATCGATCACCACGCCGGTGCTCAGCGGTGCGATGGTGGAGGCTGGCTTGAGTGACTCGGTGTAGCTGGCGTATAAGGACCAGATCGGCGTCACCTTGTGCACCAGGCCCACTTTAGGTAGCCATTTCGAACTGTCGGTATTGGTGTTGGCTGAGAATGGGCGGCCTCTCCCGGCGATCTGGCGATACTCCTGATAACGCCCGCCGACCGAGACAATCCAGCGCTCGGTCAGGTAAATACTGTCTTGCGCGAATATCGAGCGATCATGCAGCTGGTCGCTTTGGTCGCTATCGCTTGCGGAAACAGTTGCCGATGGCGACTCGGTGCCGTACACCGGATTCAGGTAAGAGAAAATGCTGGTGGTGGCCTGTCGCAACAAGTCAGCGCGAAAGATGCGGCGGTATTCGATATCACTGCCGATTTGCATCTCGTGGTGCAAGCCCGCCAGGTCCAGCGCGCCTTGCAGGTAGAACAAGCCGTAGCTGTCGGTCGAGATCGCACCATGCGTGGCATCGTTGCTGCGCACCAGCGTGCTGGTGGCAACGTTGATGCCGTTGACGCGCAACTGATTGGCATCGTAGGTCTCACGATTGTAGCTGACGCCAAGATGGGCCTTCCAATACTGGTTCAACTGCCGGTCCAGCGTGAGTTGGGCAAGGTCGGAGCGGCCGTCCATTTCATTAAAGGGTTCGTCCAGGCGACGCGTGATCGGGATGTCCAGCGGGGCGTTGGTACGTGGATCCAGTGCGGTGCCACGGTCGAAAGGGTAAAGGAACTGCCGATGCTCATAGGACAGCAGCAGCTGGGTATCCTTGCCGTACCAGGCCAGCGACGGCGCGAACAAGGTCTCTCGATGGCGGCCGAAGTTGCGCCAATAGTCTTCGTTGAGATGATCGACGATGACACGATAGTTCAGGCCGGTCTCGGCGAGCGGACCGGTGCTGTCGAGCGTTATGCCGCCGCCATTCTTGCCTCGACCATAAGTTGAGCCCAGCAGCGACAAGCTGGTGATCTGTTCCTGCAGCGGCTTTTTACTCACGACATTGATCACGCCGCCAGGGTCCATGATGCCGTACAACAGCGAGGCCGGCCCCTTCAACACCTCGACACTCTCGGCCGCCGCATTCATGCCACGCCCCTGCACCAGCGGCATGCCGTTGTGCATGATCGATCCATCGCGATTACCGCCAAAACCTCGCTTCATGATGGTGTCCTGGGTGCTGGCCAAGGTATTACCTTGAGTAATGCCGCTAACGTTAGCAAGCGCATCATCCAGATTACGCGGCCGCTGATCGCTAATCACCTGGGCCGCAACCACGTTCAGCACCTGGGGCGCATCCAGCGTGCTCATGTCGGAATGCAACGCGGATTTACTGGGCACTGGCCGGTAGCTACCGTCTGGCTGGGTCGAACGTTCGCCTAGTACCACCACTTCCGCCATCGGCAGCGACTCGATGGCGGTCACGGTCTTGGGGGGCGCGTCGACCTTTGCAGGTGCTGCCGGACGGAGTACAAAGCTGCCGTCGGCCTGAGCCACTGCGGTTAAACCGCTGCCGCTCAATAGCTGCGCCAGGCCTTGCGATGGGGTGGCCACCAGATGCAAGCCCGCGCTGGTTTTATCCTGGACCAGCCGGGCATCCGACGACAGCAGAATATTGGCCTGATCCGCAAACTGGCGTAATACAGATCCAAGTGGGCCGGGCGCAATATCGAAGCGCTGCGTCGGCGTTTGCGCCGCAGCGGCACCTGCCAGCAGCAAGCCAAGCGTGAGCGCTAAAGGACGTAAAGCAGGAAAACCTGATGCGGACATGCTGAGATCCATTTCGTGCCAGTTGATGATTACCAGCCTCTGACACGCCAGCGCTCAAAAAGGGAACTCTAGGCTGCTCGCGATGGCGAAATCAACAGCTGAAATATTTTTACGATTTTACTAGACGACTAGTCTAATTGCGTTTATATTGAAGTCCATGAACACGACACACACCTCCGAAACCAGCGACGTACGAGCGAATATTCTCGCCACGGGCCAACGCCTGATGGCCGGAAAGGGCTTCTCGGCTGTCGGGCTGAATGAAATCCTGAGCGGCGCCGGGGTGCCCAAGGGATCGTTCTACCATTATTTCGGTTCAAAGGATGCGTTCGGCGAAGCGTTGCTCGACAGTTATTTCGATGACTATCTGGCGGAACTGGATGCCGCGTTGGCGCAACCAGACATGACCATGGCGCAGCGTGTGATCGCTTACTTCGAGGTCTGGCAGCAAACCCAGTCGTTCTTCGATTGCCAGGGCAAATGCCTGGCGGTCAAGATGGCGGCCGAGGTGGCGGACTTGTCGGAAGCCATGCGGCTGTCGATCAAGCGCGGCACGTCAGGCATCGTCAGCCGCCTGGCGGCAGCGCTAGAAACCGGCGTGGCCGAGGGTTCGCTGAGCATCGATTCCGACGCCGCCAGCACCGCGCAAAGCCTGTATCAGTTATGGCTGGGCACCAGTGTGATGGTCAAGATAGAGCGCAACATCGAGCCGTTCGATACGGCGATGAGGACCACGCGCCAGATTCTGCATCTTTCTGCTGTTTAAGGAAGGGTGGACAAGCATTTCCGTTGAAGTGCTTTTTTGACTCACTTACTAGACGACCAGTCTAATATATTAATGTAGTACTTACCTTTGGAGAAATATCATGAAAAAAGTTTTGATGGTTCTGACCTCGCACGACAAATTGGGCAACACCGGCCGCAAAACCGGCTTCTGGCTGGAAGAGCTGGCAGCGCCGTATTACACCTTCAAGGATGCCGGCGTGGAAGTCGTGCTGGCCTCGCCACTGGGCGGTCAACCACCGCTGGATCCGAAAAGCAATGAGCCGTCGTTCCAGACCGACCTGACGCGCCGCTTCGAAAACGACGCCGCAGCCACCGCGCAACTGGCCACCACCGTGCGCCTGGATGCCATCAACCAGGCCGACTTCGACACCGTGTTTTACCCAGGCGGCCACGGCCCGCTGTGGGATTTGGCTGAAGATAAAAACTCCATCACGCTGATCGAGTCCTTCCTCGCCGCCAACAAGCCAGTGGCGTTGGTCTGCCACGCACCTGGTGTGCTGCGTCACGTCAAGACGCCGGCTGGCCGGCCGCTGGTCGAGGGCAAGCAAGTCACCGGCTTCACCAATACCGAAGAGGAAGCGGTCGGACTGACCAATGTGGTGCCGTTCCTGGTCGAGGACGTACTGAAAGCCAACGGCGGCGTGTATTCGCAAGGTGCAGACTGGGCCTCGTACGTGGTCAGCGACGGTTTGCTGATCACCGGCCAGAACCCGGCCTCGTCGTCGGCCGCCGCAGCGCTGCTGCTCAAGTATTCCTTCTGAATATAGTCGTAAATTAGTCAGGGGCAAAAATTGATCTTGCCGTGGCACGAGGACTGGCTAAAGTCGTAAATTAGTACTACTGCAAGCTGCAATTTTTGCAGGATTTGCTTAATAAAGTCGTAAATTCGATCGCATAGCTGCAAGAACGAATCTTGGGCATTAATCAGCTTTCGGAGCGTTTGCTGGAAATCACAGTCGATGGCACGCTGCGGCGCTACGAAGGTAACAGCAGCGTCGAGCTACGTCTAGCCCCGGCCGGCATGAACTGGAGTTTGCCGGCCGGCTCACGACTGGCGCCAGCTTCAGCCGGCGCAGCATCGCCACCGCCGTCAGCGACGAGGTCCAGGAGGCGACGTTGCGTATCGGTGGCGGCAACGCGGTGTATTTGAGAACATTTTAGAGCTCCTTCAACCGCTGTTGCGGGGGCGCCACACACTACTCTTGGCGCGGACGCTCGGTGCTACGATGCCTGCTGCTCACCTGCAGCCACTAAGGAAGAACGATGGCGACCGCTGGACTCACGGATGAATGCCTGTTCGCCACTATCGACGAAAGCGCG
Organism: Duganella guangzhouensis; assembly: GCF_009674535.1. Classification (GTDB taxonomy): domain Bacteria; phylum Pseudomonadota; class Gammaproteobacteria; order Burkholderiales; family Burkholderiaceae_D; genus Rugamonas; species Rugamonas guangzhouensis. The sequence continues at coordinate 166,710 of NZ_WKJK01000004.1, read as the reverse complement.
AAAAACACGCGCCAGATGCTGTATGTTTACCTCGGCTTGATTTCCTATGCCGCGATCACAGTAATCGGTGCATCGGATCGGGAGTTGGTGCTGAACGGCACGGTACGGCTGCCGATCGTCGATGCCAACATCCAACTGAGCCTGTTCTATTTTCTGTGCCCCGCGCTGGTGATGCTGTCGTTCACGCATCTGCAATTGCATATCATCGAACTGAAGCATCTGCTGATGCAGGTCGCCGATCCCACCACACTCGAACAGCGAGTTTACCCATGGCTCCTGGTGCGCGCGCTCTTATTGCTGAACCGGAAGATACCCAAGCGTTTCGGCGACCGCCTGGGGATAGCGCTGACCGTGACCAGTGCCTATCTGTCCCTGCCGTTGATGTTGGCGATCTTTGCCATCAGCTACGCCCGCACTCATGCGCCCGTGCTGACCTACCTGCTGGCATTGCTGCCACCGCTCGGCTGCGCTGTAGCGCTGGGATTTTTTATCCAGGTGCTCGACCTGTCGTTGCGCGATTTGCGACGCAAGCTCGCGACGCGGCCGCTATCCCTAGTGTTGGCCGCGCTCGCCCTCGTCGGCGCGCTAACCCCGGCGTGGGAGCTGGCCGTCGTCGTGATATACCTGATTCCGTTCGTTTTGCCTCTATCGCTTGCCTTGCTGCTCGCGGCGCCGATCGCCGCCATGCTGGAGCGGCGATGGGGGTGGACGCCACCGCACCGCGCGGCACGCTCGCTCCTCGCCGCTTCCGGGCTGTTGTTCCACACCATCGTCTGCATCTTCGTCAGCGCGCTTGTGCACGACCACAGTGGCGCCACCACGGCCTTGATCGGGTTGGTAATCGCGCTCCATCTGTACGGCAGCTACGTTGCGGTATTACTAGCGTCGCAGCGGCGCTTACCCGTGGCTCCCATGCTCGTCGGAATCGTGTTGGTGGCCAGTAGCTGCATTTTCCATCTGGTCTGGCTGTCCAATAAAGGCGAGGGACTGTCGCTGGACCTGAGCCACCAGAACCTGGTCGGCGAACGCGCAGCCGATGGGGCGAAAACGCCCGTTACGCCCATCGACCTGCAATGGGCGCACCTGGAGGGCGCTAAGTTTTCATCGGCCGTCCTCACCGATGCACTTCTTAACAAAGCATTTCTGCGCAATGCCGATTTCAGCAAGGCGCGCCTGGACGGCGCGGACCTGAGTGGCGCGGACCTGAGCGGCGCGACGTTCAACGATGCAAGCATGCGCGGGGTCACATTGAACGGTCCGGCCCCTATCGAGCATGCCCGGTTCGAGAACGCCCGCCTCGATGGCGCGACGGTCTCCGATCTGGATTTACGCTATGTGTATCTGAAAAATGCCCGATTCGACGGCGCCAGCCTGGTCGGAGTTTCCCTGAATGAGAGCCACGATCTGACGGCAGCCCAGGTACTGGCAGCCGGGAAGTTGAGTTACTCCTACATGAGCGAAGCAATTGAACGCAAGGTTATCTCAGCAAAGCCCGCGCTGCTGTTCTCCGATGCGCTGATGCGCTTCGACTCGCACGAAGAGTTCGTCGCGGCCTTGCTGCAGTCCGTACCGGAGCACGGTGCCCTGAGCCGTGAGCGCCTGTGCGAACGCGGCAGCCTCAGACTTTGGCACCCCTCGGCTGCCAAAGCGTCATACCGCACGCAAGCGCAGCAGGATTTTGCCTGCGCCAACACTCTGGAACGGTTGCAGCAACTCGGCGTACTGAAGTCACTTCCCGACGGCTCGTTTGAAATCGCCGACACGGCACTGGTACGCGACGCGAGGGCGCTGCAGCATTCCAAACCTCAGCAGTAAGACCTGTACCGTTGCTGTTGAATTGCGACCTAAATTGACCCGTTACGTTTAACCCTTAGATTGCACATCGTGTCGCCTCGGATACGGCCGTTCGCGCAAAGACATGCGTTAATGCAGAATGCAAATCATGCCCTTGAAGTGGATGGAAATTAGGTACAAATCAACAGGTCATTCTTGTTCGCTCCAATTATGAGGTCTATGCCTTCGTCGATGCCACACTAAACTCAAGGCCGGCAATAACGCGATCCATTCGTTGTTGTAGGCTGAAGGAGTATAGATTCATGAAATGGAAGAGGATGATCATCGGCACAAGCATAACCGCCCAACTCCCCGTCGGTGAGATCGACAGCTGGTTCCAGAGCAGAAGTACCGCGCCCAATGCTGGAAACAGACCGAGTTTATCGATACTTCCCGAAAGAGTTCCTCCCCGCTTTTCTAATCCCATACGATGATATTGGTAATGTTTAGCGACATAGCGAACCGCAGCTGGATCACACTGCGCGAGATCCGAGACCATTTGCAAATCGAAGGTAGTTGACGCGCGAAGCTGTATAAAGAAAAATCCGAAAGGAGCCTTCGTGAGTTGGTAAAAAGTTGGTATGGAGATCAAAACTTCGGATAGTAAGATCGTAACGCCACATATCTCTGCCAGTATTCCTAAGGCCAGAGCCATGGGAAACAGGGTCGATCGCGGTAGATAGTCCTTGAGCAACATCATGACTCCCAACAAGAGACAAAATGCGATGCCCGCCCATATCATCTTTTTTTTATGTGTCTCTACGAAGTCAACGACCTTTTTCCATTTCCCAGAGTGCTCATCATTTAGCGCTGAACGAGGAACGGGCGTCGAGGTGGCCTTTTCAACAATCAACATAACCTTATTGATCTCTGATTGCAGAATTAGATCGGTTGCGTTGTTAATATCGACGCCTTGCAAGTCATTTGGAAGCATAAGTGGCCCTTAGTAATTTGCCAAAATTGGCATAACACAAGTTATGGGCGAATTTCCCAAAAGAAAGGTTGCGCGATCAAATCTTGTCTACTGCGGCGCAAGCACCAGTTGGTGTGCACTTGATGCGTATCCCACAGATAAGGAGCGCAGAAATAGATGGATGAAGAATGTTACGACGAATACTGATGAACTCATTTTGCAGCGGGAATGTCATCTTTGAGCTCAACTCGCGAGCTAGGTTATGGTATTTGCAACTCTGTTCGTTTACTCGCAGAATTGGCCAATTCCAATTGACCCGCCTTCCACTTCCTTGCGAGCGCCACCGCGCGGTTGTATGACCCTTCGTAGCCGAGTTCTTTCAGGTTCAGATGGAGCTGCTTCAAGTTGCGCCGCTGCTTAGTGGCATGTAGTCTCGGCTTGTGCCAGCCCGATAGCTGCACCGAGTACTTATCCAAGCCTCTGAATGGTCGCCACTCCACATAAGAGAGCTCTGTAGACCTCGCCCTTCGTACTAGGTTAGTCCGAGCCAAAGGAGCCTCCTAACAGGTGCTGAAGTTGAGATCTACAATAACTGCAACACTAAATTTAATTTAGCGTTGCAGTTATTGTAGAAAACAATGTTCTTGCGTTTGTCTAAAGTTTGGATCAAAATTTGACCGGCGTGCCGAAAATGGCTGCGGCGCGCCACACCACGACCACTTCACCGCCCCCCAATGACACTTGACCAATCTGCCAAAAATTACTTCCGCCTTGCCGGTGTGACCATCGTTGATTGGGCGGTGAACAACGGGTTTAGCCCGGCTCTGGTCTATGCAGTGCTGAGCGGTCGTCGTAAATGCGTACGCGGCAAGTCATATGAGATTGCAATGGCGCTACAGGCCAAGATTCAAGAGGCTGAACACTTGGAGGAGAAAAAAATGGACTGACCCTCTGTAAGTAAAAAAGCGCCACCGGTTTGCAGACCGGCAGCGCTTGGGGATTGCTTACTTCTGCCCACAGCAGAAATTTACGCGTCGGTTCCTGGCGCGTCAATCCCCTTTTTGTTCGTTTTTGTCTAGTGCTCTCACCAGCAAGGCACCGGCACGCCTATTCGATCGAAATAAGGGAAGAAATCATGTATCAGATGTCCTCATCCAAGTGTCAGTCAACTGTCTGCCACAAACCAGATGCATCCGCTTCATTGAGCAACAAAAGCTCATGTGTTTTGCCGTTGTGCTGAAGGAGCGCCAACATGCGAACACAAAAACGATTTACGCCAGGTCTGCTGGAGCGCTTTAAACGGCTGGGACGAGGTAAAGGCGTCTATGGTGACTACGTACCATGGCATCAGGTCAGTAGAAGTGATCCGTCAAGCAAGGGGACTTCCCACTGCCCAGTGTGGGGCGGGCGTCATGTGGAATTGCTAAGCACAATAGAGCACATAGTTTTCTACTTCTGCACAATGGTCAGCGACGTCATTGATATACGTGACCAATTTCCGCTCTGCACAGACCAGTCTTCACATGAGCTATGCGCGTATGAAGCCGGCCGCCGCACGACTGAGCTCTATGCGGGAACTGTCGATATCGCCAACGAACTTGCGATAGCCCATCCGCTAGTGCGCGGGGAAGGGCGCTCTGCTCTTTGGGTGATGACGACTGATTTCTTGGTAACCCTGGATAGGCCCGCAGGGAAGCAACTACTTGCCGTTGCTGTTAAGACAAAAGATGCAATTATCGACGAACGCACAAAGCAGTTGCTGTCGATTGAACGTGCATATTGGATGGCACGAGGCGCCGAGTGGATCCTCATCACCCCTGATTTGTATGTGGAGCTCGCAGCAGACACGCTGATGAATACTTTCGGATGGGCGTTGGGCGAAAAATGCGATGACATGCAAATCCAATTCGTAACGGCGAATATCCACAAGCTCTCCGGAAAGTCACTCACTACCGCACTCAGTATCCTCGTCCAGGAGTTTCAGGACATGGACGTGGCGCAACGTGCCTTCTGGCAGACCGTTTGGTCGGGGTTGATGCCAGTGGACTTGCGGCGAGGCTGGAGGCCCCATCTGCCATTACATTTGTTGGAACCGTCGCTGTTTCGTGCATTGAACCCCGTCGAGTCGAGGAGGTCAGCATGGGCGTTCTAATACACAATCAATTAATTCAAATTACCAGTTCTGAGTTGGTCGGGGTCTTCAGAGTGGTATTTGACTTTCCATCCATTGGCAAGACATCCCTGGTGAGATTATCGCCTCCACCTCCTGACCAGCCAGAACGCCGCGGCCGCGCTAAGTCTACGTCTACGTCTACGCGCTCTAAGAAACCACCACCGCTACCGTTAGTGGGGACATTGCTTTGGGCGAATCGCGAGGATTTACTTTCTCTTGAAAGCGCAAAGTTGCTTGTGCCCATCGAGCTTGAGCGAGATCAGTTCAACATCTCTGAAGCCAGTAAGAAACTTTACGAAGAGCGAGTGAGCGCCATGGCTCCATTCCTCGATTTCGATCAACTGCGAAGCAGCATCCTGATCTCTGGAAATATTGGCTCGCTCGTTAAGGCAGTTGTAAACGTCGGCGCCCTCGCTGCCCCAACAGTCTACAAACTATGGTCTTTAATGTGCAGGTATGGCTTTACTGCAGAGAGTCTGATGCCTCGCATAAATCGTTGCGGCGCCCCAGGGAAGCATAGGCCATGTGATGTGAATGGCCGTCAAAAAGCTGGTAGGAAAACAGATAGGCAACGCACCGCCAGAGCCACTGGTCAAAATCTCCCGCCATCTCAACCGGGTATGAGTACGGACTGGCGCGCGCGAATTATGATGGCTGACAAGAAAATCGCATGTCCGAAGCCGAAGTTTCCAGATCGGTATACCCAAATCATCAACTCGCATTTCGTAACGCGCTTTAAAGATGAAAATGGGGTTCTTGTTCCAGGTGAACCAACTCAAGGCGAGTATCCGAACCTCGATCAGGTACGGCGGGTTCTAATGACGGATGTGCCACGTTTAAAGAGCCTATTTGAAAGCACGACTGCAGGACATTTTGCACGTAGCCTCAGGGGCTTGCTGTTTAAGAATTGGAAGAGGGTTCCAGGGCCTGGCCACACTTGGGGGATGGATTCGACAATCGGTGATGTTTATCTGAGATCCAGTATCAATAGGGCATGGATTATCGGCCGGCCAATCGTTTACGTAATCGTCGATTACTGGTCCACGGCGGTCGTTGGCTTCTATGTCTGCCTAGCCGGCCCCAGCTGGGACATGGCGAAGCTGGGCTTATTTTCCGCCGCAGCAGATCCACTACTCGTAGCTGATCTCTGGCAGTACGAGCCAATGCAAAGCCTCTTCCCAACCCCGACACTACCTGTGGTTGTGTTGACCGATCGTGGTGAATATCTGTCGCTTGCGGCAAAGCTGACGAGCTTCCAGTTGAAACTTTTAATGAGTTACACCCCACCTTACCGCCCCGATCTTAAAGGGTTAGTGGAGGTCCTTCATCGCATCAAAAAAGACAAGCAATATCACTGGGTTCCAGGTGCAATAGATGCCCGAAAAAAAGAATTCGAACTGCGACGCTTTAACCCGCACGAGGCGGTATTCACAATCCGAGAATACGTCGAATACCTCCAGATCATTTTTGCAGAATACAACCTGACAGCTGATCGTTCTCAACGGCTCGATCCACATATGATCGCTGCCGGCGTAACGCCGACACCAGCTGGTCTTTGGCGGTGGGGACACGAGGTCGGAATCGGTACGCGTAGAGCTTTCAGTCAATCAGATCTTATCACAACACTTCTTCCGCAAAACACAGCACGCGTAACTCGCTCAGGAGTTAACTTCTGTGGCCTAACGTATGAATCCGACGCAGTCAGTGAAGCACAATGGACCGCTTATGCAAGAAACTTCGGCGGCTGGAATATCGAGGCCCACCATTTTCCCGGCTCTGTGTCACGCATCTGGACGCCCAATATGGGTAAAAGTGGATTGCTGGACCTACGTTTATCCGAACAGGCAAGAGCATCAAAGGAGCAGACTCTGGACGAAGTATTGGACGCCTTCATGTATCGCAATGCAAGCAAAGCTGACATCGAACATGCGACCACTTTATTGAAGCTCGCGGCGGCTCAACGGGTCGCCAAACTTGTCGCTGGCGCGAAGGAGCAAACGCAAAACGCAGTTGATAAATACGACGGTGAAAGTCCGCCTATCGCTGAGTCACGCACAATGGAGCAACAGCAGCACAGCGATACTACCGCTCAACCGAAAACTCCAGACACTTCGTCAGACGAATCCGACGAGGCTTACGTCCGAATGATGCGAGACGTTATTGCCAAGGCTACTAGAGGGGCAACTTGATGAATCCACTTTACTCAAACGATCCATACGCAGGCAATGTACTAATTCCGGGACTCGGACCGATACTGTCGGGCCCGGACACATTAGCGGCCTTAACATATTTGCCGCTCCCGCCAGAGAACGTAGCTGACATACCAGTACATATTCGTCTGCACCATTTAATGGCACTTCGCGACCTGCACATTCCCTCACAGGAAGGTGCGCGGTTGCACCAGACAATCGATCTCATGATACGCCAAAGCTATCGCTACCGGAATCCAGAATCAGCGGAAACCTGGAAGTCAATAGGCGGCGAAACCAAGGCGAGTAAGCTGCTCCCAGCGCCTGCGGGTGCGGCCATGGTGACAGGATTTTCTGGCACGGGAAAAACGCAAGCCGTGCTGCGCAGTTTTGCAACCTATCCAAGTCAAGTTATCTATCACGAGCGCTTTCGCCATATGGCGGCAGGGCTGCATCAACTAGTGTACTTATCGACCGACGTCCCAGCAAGCGGGAAATCCGGTGACCTCGCAGCAAACCTGATGATGAGTTTTGATCAGGCCATGAACAGCTCCCGATTTAGCGCAACGTTACAAAGAAAGCGAAATGACGGAATGAAGATGCTGGATGAATGGAGGCAGGTCGCTTCGTCTCATTTCTTGGGCATCCTTCATCTTGATGAAATTCAAAATTTTTTTAAGATCCCTACACTTGAGCGGCGTCGTGCTGCAAAAAAATCTGAGCAGGGATTAGAACTCAGTATCGTGGAAGATTCTCTGTTGAAGTCGATCCTGAACTTTACAAACACCTCGCAAATCGCTTTGCTGCTTTCCGGCACTCCCGATGGAGTCGGCGCCATGACTAAGCGTATTGCCACGACCCAGCGATTCGTAGCACAGGGGTATCACCCATTCGCTCAATTTTCTGGAGGTAATGATCGGGAATTCCACAAAATCTTCTTTCCGGCTTTATGCCGATACCAGTATGCGAAGAAAACGATTCCCCATTCCGAAAACTTTGGGAACCTGATCATTGAGCTGACTGCAGGAATTCCACGAGTCGTCATTGCACTATGGATTGCCGCACACCGGGTTGCCTTTGAGCGGAGGAAGAACGACGATCTCAGCCCAGAGGATTTCAAAAAAGCGGCGCACACATATTTATCTCCATTAATGCCCGCCATCGCGTCGTTGCGCTCTCAAGACCCGAAAATAATGCGAAACTTCGAAGACTTAATGCCTCGAGAAGATGGATTCTGGTCGACGTTTTGGAACGACGTGAGACGCACCTGATGCACGCTATCAGTAACAGAGAACAACAGCATCGTCATTTAAATAAGAGCCTCAATTCGTCGAATTTTTCTGGAGTGGACATGGCCAGCACACCACATCTATTTTCCGAGAGCCCGCTGCTTACATGGATAGGGGATGAGACTTTATTTAGCCTAGTCAGCCGGTACCATTATTTCAGTGGCAGCAGATCCAATGATGCAACCAGTATGGCACTATTCGGCCACTCCCGTAGAGGCTATCAGCATGACCTGCCGGCAGGGATCGACGAATTCTGCCATCGTACTGAAGGACTATTTGGCACTGCATCTGAAATTTGCACACAGCGTACGCTGCTGTGCTACTACTCGAAATTTATAAATTCCGAAGATGAGCTAGCAGCTGTATCAGCAATGCGCAGCACAACAGTCACGGGACTGAAGTACCGCCTAGGAATTCTGACTAGCAGGTTTCGTGCACATCATCCGTTGAAAGCATGCCGACGATGCATGGCTGAAGATCTCGCCACAACAGGGTGGTCATATTGGCACATCGAGCACCAGTTTCCTGGTATCTGGGTCTGTGCAAAACACGGGCAATTTCTTTTGGAGTCAAAAGTAAAATCAAATGGCGTCGAGCGCTTCCTCTGGCATCTGCCCAAAGCAGACAATTTGTTGCCAGCGCCGCAGCTGGCGCCAGTGGCAATAAACGAATTGATGAAAAATCTTACTCGTCTAGCTCTTCTCACTAGCGATGTCATGGGATCTAAAGAGATTGTACGAATGGATCTGTCTTACCTGCATATCCTCTACCAGGCAGAGCTACGCCGACGTAACTTGTTGCTCTCGAATGAGCGCTTACCTCTATCAAAAATAGCCGCAGAATTCGAAGCGCACGTCAGACCATTTCGAATGGTGCATGAATTCGCAGCTCTGCCGGGCAATCCTGATCAGGCTTACTCGCAACTATCAAGGTATCTTCGCCATCCTCGCGCCGGTACTCATCCTTTGCGCCACCTCATCATGATTGACTGGCTGTTTGGTGACTACAAAAAATTTCTTGAAGCATGCCGCGCTGGCATGTCGCCGAGCATCTCAAATACCACGCTGCAATACACGGCATCGGCATCAGAAACGAAAGAGGATAGCCGAAAAGCAGAATTTTCAGCTGCAATTCAACAAGATCAATTGTCTGTAAGCGGGGCGGCGAAAAAGGTTGGTATAGATGTAGCCACCGGCATGGCATGGGCCACTAAGCTCGGCATTAAGTGCGACCGACGCCCAAAAAAACTCATGCCAACACGTCGAGCATTTTTGATCGAAGAGCTGCAACTGGGGATAGATAAAGCCGAAGCTGCAGCTCGCTATCAAATTTCAGTAGGCACGGTCACGCATGTATTACGGACGGAGGTTGGCCTCCACGCCGCTTGGAAAAAAATCCGCTTGGAATCAGCTTTGAATTCGGCTCGAAAACGCTGGGCAAATTTGATATCAGAGAATGCCGGCTTGGGCGTGAAATTTATTCGCAAACTTGAACCTGCCTTGTACGCTTGGCTTTATCGAAATGATAGGCATTGGCTTTCCGAGAACTCCAATCCACGATCTCACCCTGAATCATCCCGAGTTCTGCGTGCTCCATGGGATGAGCGGGACACAGCCCTCAGTTCTGCAATCGCTAACGCTATTCTTAAATTGGCTCCTAGGCTCGGAAACAGGTCACTGAGACTGTGGCATTTGTATCAGGAAATCCCTGAGCTACGAGCAAAACTGTCGGCGCTTCATCGGTTACCTCGCACTGCAGTTGCGATAGACAGGGCTTTGGGGGGCAAGGCAAAGCCGTCGAATGATCAGGCATCCGATGGTCAGGCCAAGCAACTCAGGATAGATCTTGATCCTACTTAATCCAATGAAAGGAACTAGCGTTGCTGATTCGACTTATACCCCTCGACGATGAGCTGGACCGATCTTATTTAGGTCGGTTAATGCGAATAAATGGCCAACGAAATGAGGTTGAGCTACTAAATTTGATTGCAAGGTGGGCGGGTTTTCCTGATAAAACACGAAGACAATTACCCGCCATCGAACTACTCGCTTTAGCGAGTGGAATGGAATTACAAGAATTTGTGCGAACTCACTCAACATTACCATATCGCCGATCAATTACATCTTACCTCCCGATGGTTGAGCATGGATGTCCGAAAAACAAAGATATGCTATTTATATCCGGAATTCGCTTGGCGCGTGATGGAGTATTTCTTTGTGAAAAATGTATTGAAAAAGATTTACTAAATGAAGGAATGTCTTATTGGCGACGAACTCACCAGCTACCAGGCGTAATGGTTTGCGATATCCATAATGAAACGCTTTTCTATACCAATGATAATGGTCATTTTTTATTTTCTCCCTTGCAAATCATAAAATCCGCGATAAGAATATCGGAAGATTTGGCAACCTCTGCTAGGAACAATGATGCTATAAGCCGTTTTCTGAAAATTGGTCGAGCATTGATGTCTAATTCGGCGCCCATTTCACATATTCGCAGTATGACCGCTTTGAGGAGTAAAATATCATGTATGGGATATCGTACCCACTGCGGCCCCTCAAATTCGCCTTTAATCAGCGACTATTTGGTAAAGACATATCCACATGTTTGGCTAAACTCTATAATTCCTGATTTATCAACAAAAAGTCCAGGCTCTATTTTTTACAGAATCGACGGAATTTTAAGTTTTACCAAATCCCCTAGTCCCGTCGCATCCTATTTATTGATTGCAGCAGCTATATTTTTTTCAGCAGAAGATGCATTAAAAAGCATTAACTCAAAGGATATAAGTTTTAAAAAAATGAAAGGGCAAGGAAGAGATAGAACTCGTGCAGATCTTCAGCGACGTTATATTCAAGCAAAAGGAAAACATCATGAAATGTATAGCAATAGTCTTGCAGCCCCTCCTTTGATGTCTTCTCACCTAAAAACGCTTGGTCTTCCTAATTTGATTGATGAAGATGGTTCATCAACTCTTATTGCAATGCGATCGTTCTTTTGTGATGGAAAATCTTTAAAAGAAAGTGCTAAGCTTGGCCGTGTACCAATAGATGCCGTTGAAGATTTAATTCGTCAGGCTGGAATTAATATTAATCTCGCGCTAAATGAAATTAGGCAATGAAATTCATTAATTTCGTCTTCACTACTTTAATCAGGAACAGCAAGTCTTGCACAAATATCTATAACCCAACCATATACCCAAGAACGGTCGTCTTCGCTTAGCGCACTAAGTTTTAAGGCTAAGGCCGCAGTATGATCAGCTGGACTCACGGCGCACTGGCAGATAAATTCATGCATCGAGATATCAAAAATTTCAACTAAATCCAAGAGGCGGCTCAAAGGAGGTAACGTAGCTCCTCGCTCAAAGCGTGAAATAGTTTCTTGTTCTACCCCTAGCTGCGTAGCAAGCTGCCCTTGAGTTAGATTTTTGTTCATACGTTGCGCGGTCAACGCATTTCCAATTTGTTTTGCATATTTTTCATGTCGAAAAGAGGCAGCCATAATTGTCCATATCCTTAGATGAATTACATGGATGATGGAACAAATGGTCAAATTTCGTAACATCACGTTATGTGGTTTGACCACATTTTTGCGTCTCACGAATGTGAGTGGCGATATACGTCAGCTTCGGGGTCGCCACCGTTTAGTTAAGCCTTGCTGATTGGCGAATAGATGTCGACAAGACGTTTACCACCGCTATCGGCGCTCATGAGGAAGTAGTTGCGACGCCTAATCGCGACGCCACGCAAGGTTCGCTCAACTTCGGGCCCCATTATGGAGGCTCACGACTCTAAGAGTATTCAACACTAATTGCTGACGCTTGAGAAAAATCAAAACGCGTATCATGCAACCCCGTAGAGTGAGCTAATGCGAACTCCCGACATCCTAAAGTGCTTTGCTGCTCGCGACCTTGTTCGGTCGCATGGCGTCTATTTCGCCGCCGTGCTCCTGGCCGAGCAATTAGTGCCTTTTAATTTAGCATTAGAGTTTTTGACATCAAGACATGAGGATTTGTGCTTGAAGTACCTGACTTTTCCCGATCGAGGTCGCAATGACGGATCACGAGAGCGCGAGCGCAGTCCATCTAGCTCTTGAGCAGCAATAGCCATGGCGTACGTCCAGGTGGTCTTTGGGATCGCGTTTGCATGTGGGTCAAGTTGACCGCTTCGCTTGCCCTTCCTGTTCTTCAGGTGATGGTGCAATCTGTATTTCGCAAGTTCTTGTTTTCTAGCGAGATTCGGAATTTAGATGGGTTCATTTGCATGCAAATTGACCCGTGTTGATTTGCAGCGAAATCTGACCCACTTTACCCAGTAATTTGCAACTGAATCTGACCCACGTTTAAGACACAATCCTGCTCAACAAGTTGAGTGGGGAATTGGAGTGATCGACGTGGCACTACTAAGCATTATTCGACGCTGGCATATCCGAGACCAGGTCCCCCTTCGAGAGATAGCCAGACGCCTGCGCATCTCTAGAAACACTGTCCGACGCTATCTGCGCGCAGAAATCACCGAGCCGGCCTACGCCGTGCGGCGCTCACGCAGCGCGATCGACAAATATGCGTTCCAACTTTCAGCCATGCTCAAGACCGAGGCAGCTCGCTCCAGGAAGCAGCGACGCACCTTAAAGCAGATCCACGAGGACCTAAAGGAATTGGGTTTTGAGGGGTCTTACGACCGGGTTGCGGCGTTCGCGAGGGTATGGAGGGAGGGTCAAACTGAGCGGGTCAATCCGTCAAGCAAACGAACATATATCCCTATGGCCTTCGCGCCAGGTGAGGCTTTTCAGTTCGATTGGAGCGAGGATTGGGCTGTCATCAATGGCGAACGAACCAAACTCCAAGTAGCCCACTTTAAGCTAAGTCACAGCCGGGCCTTCTACCTCCGCGCCTATTTAATCCAGACGCATGAGATGTTGTTTGACGCGCACGAACACGCCTTCAACGCATTTGGTGGGGTCCCGCGTCGCGGTATCTACGACAACATGAAAACAGCTGTGGATAAGGTGCGCACAGGCAAGGATCGTGACGTCAATGCTCGCTTCGAGGCGATGGTAGGCCACTACCTCTTTGATGCTGAGTTTTGCAATCCTGCATCGGGCTGGGAGAAAGGCCAAATCGAGAAGAATGTCCGGGACAGCCGCCACCGTATCTGGCAAAAGGTTCCACCAATGAAATCTCTGGATGAATTAAATGCTTGGCTCACGAACGAATGCTTCAGCCTCTGGAAGCAGGTCAAACATCCAGAGGCCGACATCACCGTTTGGGATGCATGGGAAGTCGAACGGCCGCACCTGATGCGTAATGGCCGTCCCTTCGACGGCTTCGTAGAACATACAAAGCGTGTGTCGCCAACTTGCCTAGTCACGTTCGAACGCAATCGCTACAGCGTGCCGGCATCGTTCGCAAACCGGCCCGTCAGCGTCAGGGTTTATTGCGATCGGCTTGTGTTCGTAGCCGAAGGCAAAACCATCGCAGAACACCCGCGCGAAATTACTCGGGACCATGGCCAACCCGGCCGGACTATCTTCAACTGGCGCCACTATCTGGCTGTACTCCAACGCAAGCCGGGCGCATTACGAAACGGCGCTCCATTCCGGGAATTTCCCGATGAGTTTAAACGTCTTCAGGCGCTGCTATTAAAGCGCCCAGGCGGCGATCGGGAAATGGTGGAGATCCTAGCCTTGGTCATGTTCCATGACGAGAAAGTCGTACTGGCAGCGGTAAAGCAGGCACTAGACGCAGGGGCACCGTCGAAGCAGATCATCCTCAATATGCTTAGCCGACTGCTGGACACGGCTCCGCCACCAAAGATCGATGCCCCTCAGGCCTTAAGCCTGAAAGTCGAGCCGAAGGCCGACGTCGGCCGCTATGATCAACTCAGAAATCGGAGCATACAAGATGCAGCATGACGCAATGCAAGAGCAATTCAAGTCCCTGAAGCTTTGGGGTATGTCGCAGGCGCTCGCTGATTTGGCAGCTCAGGACTCGCCGGCCTACCAAGCGGCCCTGCCGGTCCTCGCCGGTCTGCTTAAGGCCGAAGCTGCCGAACGCGAAGTACGCTCATTAGCTTATCAAATGAAAGTTGCTAAATTTCCTGCCTATCGTGATTTGAACGGGTTTGACTTCGCTTGCAGCGAAGTCGATGCTAACCTGGTTCAGCAACTACATCGCTGCGACTTCCTGCGCTCGGCTCACAATGTCGTTCTGGTCGGAGGTCCTGGCACGGGGAAAACCCATCTGGCAACGGCGCTGGGAACTCAAGCGCTCGAACATCACGATTGCAGGGTACGTTTTTTCTCGACGGTTGAGCTGGTCAATGCGCTGGAGCTGGAAAAGCAGCAGGGACGTACCGGCCAGCTCGCGGTAAGGCTGCTTCACACCGATTTGGTGATCTTGGATGAGCTTGGCTATCTGCCCTTCAGCCAAACTGGCGGAGCTTTGCTTTTTCACCTCATCAGCAAGCTCTACGAGAAGACGAGCCTGATCATCACCACCAACTTGGGTTTCTCGGAATGGGGAGCAGTGTTTGGGGACGCCAAGATGACGACAGCGCTTCTCGATAGACTGACTCATCACTGCCACATCTTAGAAACCGGTAACGAGAGTTACCGCTTCAAAAATAGCTCAACGCAAATTACTGGAAAGGAGGACGGCAAAAACTAGCTACCCACTAACCTACTGACCTACTGAAAAAGTGATAGGGGGTCAGATTTGGATGCAAGTCGTGGGTCAGGATCGAGTGCAATCAAACAACCCCCTTTGCTGACTTCACAAAAATACTGTATAAAACCACAGTTCCGTATCAACTAGCTTTGCGATTCTGGGTCAAATGAGTGATAATACATCACACATTTGACCCAGAAAGCAACAAACCATGGCACCAGACGACGACGGACTGAAGCTTCTAAAAAAAGTTCTCGAAATTTATGATCAAAAATATATCGCTGAGTACCTAAATATAGAGTCGCCCGACTCGTGGAGCCGGGAAAAAATTAATCGCTGGCTGAGTGGAAAGGCCAGTCCTCGGCTTAGTCATCACGAATATGAGCATCTTCAAACGCTGCTGCCAAAGCCACCAGCGTCGCACCCGCATTACGATTTTGATTTTATCGACCTATTCGCGGGCATCGGTGGTATTCGACGTGGCTTTGAGGAAATCGGGGGACGGTGTGTTTTCACGAGCGAATGGAACCCTTTCGCGGTACGCACTTACAAGGCAAATCACTATTCTGACCCAAACTATCACGCGTTCAACGATGACATTCGCAAAGTAACGTGGAGTAACAGGCCGGAAAAAAGCGAAGCTGAAGCATATAAGTACATCAACGAACAGGGGGTGCCAGATCACGATGTGCTGCTAGCCGGTTTTCCATGTCAGCCATTTTCCATCGCTGGTGTTTCGAAGAAAAACTCATTGGGGCGGAAGCACGGGTTCGAAGATGAGACCCAAGGTACACTTTTCTTTGACGTAGCCCGCATTATTGCCGCCAAACAGCCGGCTGCGTTTGTACTGGAAAACGTAAAGAATCTCAAGAGTCACGACAAAGGCAATACCTTCCGCACTATCATGAAGGCGCTCGACGAACTGGGCTACTGGGTAGCAGATTCGGAACAAGTCGGTACAACCGACTACAAGATCATTGATGGCAGCCACTTTGTTCCCCAACACCGTGAGCGTATCGTGCTAGTTGGTTTCCGGAAGGACCTGAATATTCATGATGGCTTCACATTGAAAGATGTCAGTCACCACTACCCACCTGCTAGGCCTACGCTGACGGATATTCTAGAAGATGAACAAGAAATTGATCCGAAATACATCCTTACGGAAAATCTTTGGCGCTATCTTTTCAACTACTCTATCAAGCACAAGGCCAAGGGAAATGGCTTTGGGTACGGCCTAGTAAAGCCGGACAATCCTAATGAGGTGACGCGCACGCTATCCGCCCGCTACCACAAGGATGGTTCTGAAATTCTGATCGATCGAGGCTTTAAATCGGATCTTGATTTCGACCACAAGAAGAACATCAAGAACCGGCCGCGCCGCCTGACCCCATCTGAGTGTTCGCGACTGATGGGCTACGATCGCCCGGGCGAATCTAATTTCAAGATTCCTGTGTCAGATACTCAAGCCTATAAGCAGTTTGGCAATTCTGTTGTTGTAGGGGTTTTTGCAGCAGTAGCAAAACTGATGAAAAGCCGAATTCTCCAAGCGAAGCGCTTACAGGAACAAAGAAGAAAATTAGCGGCCTAAACAATGACCGACGTCCATACCCCGGAACGCCGTAGTAGAAATATGCAAGCGATCCGGGGCAAAAACACCCGCCCTGAAGTACTGCTCAGAAAGCTACTGTTTTCGCGGGGATTCCGCTACCGCCTGCACGTCAGTAGCCTGCCAGGCAAACCCGATATAGTGCTGCCGAAACATCGCACCGTCATCTTCGTGCAGGGTTGCTTCTGGCATGGACATGATTGCCATCTCTTCACCCTTCCTCAGACTCGGCGAGAATTCTGGTTGACAAAAATCCGCGCAAACCAACAGCGGGATCAACGTAATGTTCTCGCGCTGCGAAGCGCAGGCTGGCGCGTCATTTGCGTATGGGAGTGCGCTCTTAGGGGGCGACTAAAGTGGGATGAAGGAGCGCTTTTGAACCACTTGACAGGATTGATCACACAAGACAGCACTGACGCAGCCAGCTTATGTATACGACACCGTTAGCGACAGGCCGAGCCGACATTCTTCGGCCGTGTCGCGTTTCATTATCGACTCGGTAGGCGACAAATATCCGGCTTGCGTAAGCGAGCCCGGACTAGGACATATATATTTCAGGCGCCTATTCCATCTCCGAAAACGCCTCGACTAATAGTTGCCTAGTTAACACACATTTGTGGTTGAAATATTGCTTAGTAGCCTGTATCGTCAGAACTGCAGTAGAAATTTATGCGCCCCGCAGCGCAGATTCTATAGAAAGTGATGTGTGACTACTGGTAACCTATTTCAAGATGATGTCATTGATGACGCTGCAGAGCTCGTCATAAGATTGACGAAGCGTGCAGATAGCATTTTTCTCAAGAAACTTGCTCTTAACGATTGGCAATGGACAGAAGATCCAGACAAGCATCAGGATGGTGTTTACATTTTCAAGTCTGAAAGAGACAGCGGATTTTTTCCGCCACTGACCTCCACTCCAGTTAAACCGGGTAAAAAGCCAATCTTCGAGGCTTTTTTTAAGATCCACTGGCCGGCACTCAGCTACCCGACTGTAAAAGAAGCCAGACTCGTTAACTGGCGCAGCAAAGGCGAAGAAACTCACCTAACAAGAGTTCCTCATGAAGCATTCACAGGGCTAAATCCTGCGTCTTTTCTTCTGATTGCGAAGACGGGGCGCGCGGCCGATGCCGAATACACCGCCACTACTGTAGACTCATCATCCTCTGCATATCGATACCTTGAGGATCTGTTCGATCTCCCTCCAAAGTTTTGTTCTGGAATTTTCGAACCTCAACGCGTAATGCTATCACAGCAAGAAAAACTGTTTGAGTTTATAGGACAGGCCCTTTCTGCATTTCATGCCGGTCAAATCAGTGCCTTTGCGGAGTCTCACTTTTCTATACCTAAGCCGCGGGAAATGGCACGCCTCGCTCAAGAGGAATACCAATCGCTTCATGGAAATTTCGATTTCAATCCTTTCAAGATGACTGCTCCAGGTGACGCGGTGCTCGACATTAGCAGAGGGCTTGAATACGAAATTTTCAAATCATTTGAAATACGCCGTCGATCGATGGAGTTAGTCAAACTCCTTCTTGGAACAGATCCAGAAGCAGTTAGCATCAATCAAGTACTGATGAATATCGTCACCGAATTCTACCAAATTGATGGAATTCTCCTTTCTGCGGCCCAAACTCGTAAATCCCGAGCGGGCGCTTCGTTTGAATTACACATTGAACGCCTGCTTACAGACGGCGGTATCCCACATGAAGTTCAAGTTATAGCAGACGCGAAGAAGCGACCAGATTTTGTTTTACCATCGTTTACCGCATACATGGACCCACTGCGCGACAGAACTGGTGCCCTTGTACTTAGTGCAAAAACAACGCTGCGGGAGAGGTGGAAGCAAGTTCAAGGAGAAATAAGAAACTGTGACCTCTTCCTTGCTACGGTTGATGAAGGAATTGCTGAAAATGCAATCAAGGATATGGAGCGGCAAGGAATTGTTCTCGTGGTGCCAGAATCGCTCAAGAAGTCAGACACGACGGTATATAAATCCCAGAGCAATGTGATCTCATTTAAATCATTTTTCGAAACAGAACTCCTATGCAAAAGAATGGTTGCATGGCAATGTGAATAAATGTAATTTTCCGGAATTCAAGGGAATGTGCCCGGCTTACACCTACGTACTAAAGCTCAACCAGATTTTCTAGACGGGCTAATTACGAAGTTGCCGTTAGCTAATTCCTAAAAAAAAATACTCCACAGGAACTGCCATACATTAATAGCAGTTCCTTTTGAGGAAATTATTTGCAAATATGTTCGCGCAAAATATTCCAGTCCAAATCCGGCTGGCCTATTCGCCCTAAATAGGATGCATAGCGTTGAACCAAATTAGGAACAAAGTGCGTAGAAATAGATGCAAATCTATCTTTAAGCAACTCAGGAGCGGTTTCAGACAAAACTCCTTTAGTTTCTTTAAAATCTACAAGCCAAGGCCCTTTTTCACCGCACGGCGGAATAAAGTGAGTACTTGTAGAATGATTTTGAATTGCAAAATTACGTAACTTTACTGCCGCGCTCTTTCCTCGTTTGCTGTCGATACCTGCATTAAATCCTTCTTTCAGTTCTGCCCATTCCCCTGTCATTGGATGGCATAATGCCAGCATAAGATGTTTTGGCTGAGGCTCATTTGCCATATTGCAGCGCGGCGTCACAACTACATACACGTGTCCATCTTGAGTAATCAAATCCCCAGTATCTAGGCGTTCAGAAAATAGTGGAGGGATAATATAGAATTCGTCTGGGTGGTGATTTGACGGTGGTAGGCTTAACCGATCAGCAACATGTGATGCAATCTGACGCGTTATCATGCCTCCCAACATGGCCCGATCGCCCATGGAATTCCATGTTGTCTCCCATCTCTTCCATATAGAATCATTAAATATTTTGGCGCTTTCAACGGCTATTTTCTTACGAGTGATTTCCATCGCTATCATAAGACCTTCATGGCCAGTCAGATACTTCAGGATCTCGATCCCACCATTGCCTTTTTTTGAACGAATTTGGATATTGGAGGCTTTGACTGCTTCGCTGGCCTCAGCTGCATGGGCACTATAGACGACAGCGGGCACGCCAGTTTCGATTAGGACTTTTTCTAAAATATCATTACCAAGCGGAATCGCTGTCGAGTTATCACCACCAGGTGCTGGGGGAAGTCGAAGGTCTACGACCGCGCAATTGATTCTAGTTCGGTTAAGAACTTTTAGTGCTTCTTGGCGAGTGGTAGCATAAATAGCTTCATATTGAAGAGTATCCGCCGGTTGTTCATCATTAAACTCTGTTATGTCTCTTCGCCACGAATCAATAGCTTCGGGATCATCCTCAACTATTAAAATCAAACATTCTTTCATACACTCTCCATGATCAGCTATCACTTTTTTTTGCCAACGGCAACGATATTTTAAAGGCAGTACCTTGACTTGTAGCGAGTAGTTCTAGTTCTCCGTTACTGCGAAATATAGCTTCTTTCGCAATACTTAGGCCTAAGCCAGTTCCATTCGGTTTTAGGGTGAATCCGATGTCAAAGAGTTGATCTGCGAATTCTACCGGAATGCCAGCGCCATTATCGGAAACAACTATATTGCAACGCTCTTCGGAGATTTCAGCTGAAATTTTTAATGTTGGATCAGGAATATTATGGTATTCAAGCCAATAAACCGCGTTGTCAACAAGATTGGTTATAGCGGTTGACAAATCATCATGATATCCAATTACTAGATCCTCAAAATTATCAGTTTCGAATACGATTCGGATTCCTACCTTCTCAACTTTACTTTTGAAGAGATATAGCGTTTTTTCTATCACATCCCGTATATCATATTTCTTAGGAGCACCTCGGCGGGCGCCTGACAAGGGATTCAAAGCGTTAAATAATACCCTTAGCTTTTCACCACTTGCATCCATCCCATTTAGAATTCTCGGCACTTCTGCGAGTCTTTCATGAGATTTGGTGGATGAGTCGAGTAAAGTCGGCCACCACCTTCTAAGCCGTGCCGTCTCATTTTCTAGAAACGATAATGGAGTATTTCCTTGGTGCATAACCTCACCAATGATTAGGCCAAGGGTTACCCGCGCCTCTAACTGTGCCTGACGATCTTCGAGCCGCTTAACATATTGAGTGAGCCTATCGGACTCCTTTGCAATCAATTCTTCAGCAGCCGCACGATCAGCTTCCGGAATTTTCGCAACTAGGAGTTTGGACCATCCCATTTGGACGCGATCGTAAATATCACGAAAGCTACTTTCTGGGCGGGCGTCCAAGCCAGCACTAATGCGAAAC
The DNA here is from genome assembly GCF_009674535.1 of Duganella guangzhouensis. GTDB lineage: Bacteria > Pseudomonadota > Gammaproteobacteria > Burkholderiales > Burkholderiaceae_D > Rugamonas > Rugamonas guangzhouensis. The sequence goes on along the minus strand of NZ_WKJK01000004.1, from coordinate 145,761 downwards.
TGCCGTCGCTTTGGTTCAACAATTTCCGCCAGGAGAGCTGAAACCAATGTTCTCAAGCGACGAAAACTTCCGTTTTCCTCTAAACCTTCCCGGCTACTGCGCTCAATTAGTTGAGATTCTTTCTCGTCGTCTAGAGAAATAATTCCTGCTATTTGATTTCGTCCAATTTTAATAGTAGGGTTTTGCACTCGCTTCGCATCAAGCGTCAACCAATCATTTTCTCCATCTCCATAAGGGCGAATCCGAAAACCTTCGCGATAGATCGCCACACCAGCAATATTGTCCAGCAGCTTTCGTGCTTCGCGAATCCCGATTTCGCCAAACCCTGCTTTCGCTGCAGTACTTCGGATAGCAGAGGACTCTCTGTCGAATACATGCAAACGAACAAGTACAACACCGCAAGGCTCTTCGCCGTCCTCTCTTCGAAGAGGTACTACTAAACGGACTTTCTCAGGCTCTAGCCCACCCCGTAATATCGTAATCGCCCCCTCAAAACATCCGCCCTCATCAAAAACACCGTCTATGGCATAGTCACATGCATCGAGAAGTGGATATGGTTTTACTTCGTAAGGATCGTTGGCGGCATTAAGTGGCGGATTTGTACCTTTGTCCGTGCGAAGCAATGCTGCTCCGTCGAACGATGAATTTTCAAGGGTGCACTGTGACAGATCCAGAAAAATTCTAAAGTCATTTGCCCCAACAGGAGCTACTGGCGAAACAAGCTTTCGTAGCTCGTCGTGCAACTTAATAACCCTTTGTGCGGGCCACTCATCTCGTAATGACGATATTCGTAGCTGAGTTCCGGTTCCTTCCTTTGGCACGAGTGATTCCACAGGAAACCTAACACTATCAAGATATTTGGCTTCTTCGAAAGCATCCCAGTCGAGTTCAGGTATCCGCGTTGAAGTAAGTTTAGGAGATAAAGCTAGCTGCGTAGAATCTGTATCGCCTGCAATTACCTTAGCGGTGGAAACTAACTCCAAAAATCGACCAAGCCTTGATGCAGCGAAACGGCCTATGCCTTTAGAGCCTAAGAGACGGCGCCCACGAGCAGTATGCTTTCGATCACGTTTATCACTTGTCGCAGGCTCCATCCACTTCTGCTCAATGTCCTCTAACGTCATCCCGTGACCATCATCCTCAAATAGAATAGCGCCTTGGTTTGGAATTAGGTCAGGGAAAAAGGTAATTCGTACAAAGCTTGCGTCAGCATCGTAGCTATTCTTGACAAGCTCTATGACTGCCGCCTCAGGACCGCTAACCAGCCGATCGCCAATAGTACGAATAATGCGAGCCCGCGGCCGGAAGGAAAGCTCAATGGGTGGCCATTCTGCTGGTCGCCCGTTAGGCCAAAGTTTTCCAAACAAAGTTCGAGGAAACGAGCTTTGGTCTCCAATCATATGACGGGTAATTTGCTCCTTTAATTGCATAAAGTCGCGAACCAGTGAGTCATTAACCTCACGTTCCCCCCAAAGCGACCATTCAATTGCTAGGCGCATACCCTCGGCGAAGCTAATAGGTTCAGAGTAAGGCTCCCCTTCAAGCTCATTAGCAAACGCGCAACGGAATGCTAAATGAGCTAAGCAAATGGCCGTGAAAATACGAGCAATAGGACGTTCAATATTAGGGTCCTCGTGTAAATCGGCATAAGTGTTGTCCGCCGCATTTTCGTTGGCCCCTAAAGCGGTCGCAATAGCGGAAATATCATAAATATCAAAATACTGTCCGTCTAACTCTATTGCATCCATTACGCTAGGGTCACCACCTAGCCCAGCTCTAAGTTCTGCCAACGCGACTGCTTGTGAAACAGTTGCCCGCTGAGCGCTTGGCTCTGCTGAATCATTTTCATAACACTCTAAGAAACGCCTCGCACAGCGCGCAACAAATGCAATGGCAGCCCAGTAAGGCACGCCATTCGCGACAAGCTCCTTGGCTGAGGGCACTTCCTCATCCGCTACCGATTGCGCAACTTCGCTACTGATGCTTTCTACACTGAGGGGCTTCGAGAGCCGAAGTATCCCCCACCGCCGAGTTCCGATCAACTCGGCAAGTAACAGGTAGAACTGTGACGACTTTCTCACGAGAGTCAATTTCACACGCGAGGGGTCATCAGTGTGTCGCTGCATGATCAATACATCGCCTCCCTTTGCGAGATTTCGCAAGGGTCCCAGTTGGTCTGTGAGGCGCGACTCCGGGCTACGAGCCCCTCCCCAAGTCTGATACTGATAGCGAGTAAGAACCGACGCCAGAAATTCATTTTCTGCAAAAAGATCAGCATTCATCCGCTGGTCTATTGTCGGATGGCTGGGTGTAATCATCCCTTTAAGTTGCGGGAAATACTGCCGAAGCGCCTCAGGAATAACAACGCCGCCTTGGTGGCCCGGCGCGGCTCCTGTATCATTGTTGGCCAACACCTTGAAGAATGGGGCATCCCACTCATTGGATTTATCTAAACAATTCAAAGCCATAGCATGAGTTTAGTGGGTACGGTTGAGAAGAGAAGTGGGAAGATTTATCAAATGTCGCCATTGTTTGCATGTTGGCCTGCAAAACTCCAGCGAATTTCTGAATTTTGGTGCAACTAGCTTGCCCTCCCACCGCATGGACTGAAAGTAGAAGCCTAATGCGCGGCTAGGACACTCGGTTCTCAAACAAAGGAATTGAGCTACCGGCAGAATAAAATTGCACCCTTCATTGCTGAAACCCAACTCCTTTGCTAGTGCTTTGGATGCATCTTCAAGCAACGCTCTTGTCCTTTTCTACAAGACGAGATACTGGCAACACTAGGTATCCCTGCTGCTCTGCTTACTTTTTTTTGGGGAAGGATGCTGTTTTCTCTCAACATTAATCTCAAAATGCGAATAGCTAGACGGTGCTCTAAGAGTAACAGATTGCAACAAAGAAAAAATCACTAATTATCACAAGTTTCGAGCAGCGTCGAACAAATCTAGCGTCCGACTAATGCTCTATCCTAGAGCTCTATTTCACTCCGGAAATATTTTGTGTAGAGGACTGCAGACATCTGCGCTTTCGACCTAATCGAGCCCGACCAACTTTATTTGCTCCAGTCAACACCCGCTGATTCAAGAGAATAAAGTCCGTCAAAGCATTCAGACCTAACTCTCTGATTCTTTTGCACTTTTATTTCTGCTTTTTGCAGCGTAAAGTCCGTCACGTGTTAAGTTGCACTGAAACCTGACCCACCGGGTCAAGTCTAAATGCAAACGAACATCCTGAACCAGTCGAGGCAAATCTGCTTGCTGACGGTGATGTGTTCGTTTGCTTGACGGATTGACCCGCTCAGTTTGCCCCTCCCTCCATACCCTCGCGAAAGCCGCAACCCGGTCGTAAGACCCCTCAAAACCCAATTCCTTTGGGTCCTCGTGGATCTGCTTTAAGGTGCGTCGCTGCTTCCTGGAGCGAGCTGCCTCGGTCTTGAGCATGGCTGAAAGTTGGAACGCATATTTGTCGATCGCGCTGCGTGAGTGCCGCACGGCGTAGGCCGGCTCGGTGATTTCTGCGCGCAGATAGCGTCGGACAGTGTTTCTAGAGATGCGCAGGCGTCTGGCTATCTCTCGCAGGGGACCTGGTCTCGGATATCCGACGACTCCGTCTGCGAAGTTACCTGTTGCCGCCCCCATGGAGAGCGACCACAGGGACAAACTATCATGGTGTGACAGTGGACGGCTAATGGGTGACCCACCTTGCCCACGAATTTGCAACGGAATCTGACCCACGTTGGTAGCACAATTCCCCATGTCCTTTCGGCAGGAGATCGGAGTGATCGACGTGGCATTGCTAGGAATAATTCGACGCTGGCACCTTCGTGACCAGATCCTCATACGAGAGATTGCCCGACGACTCGGCATCTCGCGCAACACCGTTTGACGCTATCTGCGATCGGAAACAACTGAGCCCTTCTATGCGGAGCGGCGATCGTCTAGCGGCTTGGATAAATACTCGGTACAGCTATCAGGCTGGCTAGAGGCCGAGACTACAAAGCCTCGTAAGCAGCGGCGCAATTTGGAGCAGCTCCATCTGGAACTGAAAGAACTCGGATATGAAAAGTCATACGACCGCGTGGCAGCGTTTGCCAGGCAGTGGAAGGCGGGTCAATTGGAATGGGGCAATTCCGCGAGCAAACGAACAGGGGGCTCACTGCCGATCGCGAACGTCAAGAAATGTCGTATTCCGTGATGTTCTCACAATATCCAAATCGAGCAATGTCTCGGAGGAATTCCGCCTCAAGTTCCTCCGCCGAGCGACAAGCCTGTATAACATGCACAGTTGGCGCAGAATCCGAAGAGCCAGATGGATCTTGTTCAATAGTCGGACATTGATTCTGTCCTTCGACACCTCGTTCATTTTCCATATTGCCCTCGCTATTGTCCGACGATCTCAAGCTCCCCTAATTCCAACCAATGATACACCTAAAGCAGTCAGGCGCCTGAAGAACTGTCATCAGACTAAATCGTCCTATAAGCCGCCAGCGCCCCCTTTGGGTCCCTTTACGAGACTTCTCAATCATCACGATTTGTGACAGACTTTTTCTGTTAAGACAGACTTTTTCTCTCAAATCATCAGAATCAGCAATTTACGACTTTAATGAGCAATTTACGACTCTAATGAGCAATTTACGACTTTAATTGCATGGAATATCAAGCAAATCGCCTGATTTATTTATTCCACTGTCACCGACTTGGCCAGATTGCGCGGCTTATCGACGTCGGTGCCGCGCGCGACGGCCGAGTGGTAGGCCAGCAGCTGCAGCGAGACCACGTGCAGGATCGGTGACAGCAGGCCGTAGTGTTCCGGCAGACGGATCACGTGCACGCCTTCGCCCGAGGTGATGCGCGAGTCGACGTCGGCAAACACGTACAGCTGGCCACCGCGCGCGCGCACTTCCTGCATATTGGATTTCAGCTTTTCGATCAGCGTGTCGTTCGGCGCCACCGTCACCACCGGCATCTCTTCGGTTACCAACGCCAGCGGGCCGTGCTTCAGTTCGCCCGCTGGATAGGCTTCGGCGTGGATGTAGGAAATCTCTTTCAGCTTCAGCGCGCCTTCCAGCGCGATCGGGTAGTGCATGCCGCGGCCGAGGAACAGTGCGTTTTCCTTGCGCGCGAAGTCTTCGGCCCAGGCGATGATCTGCGGTTCCAGCGCCAGCACGGCCGAAATCGCCACCGGCAAATGGCGCATGGCTTTCAGGTGATTGGCTTCTTCGGCGTCGGTCAGACGGCCGTTGACCTGTGCCAGCGACAGCGTCAGCAGGAACAGCGCGGCCAGCTGGGTGGTGAAGGCTTTGGTCGAGGCTACGCCGACTTCCACGCCGGCGCGGGTGATGTAGGCCAGTTTGCATTCGCGCACCATGGCGCTGGTGGCGACGTTGCAGATGGTCAGCGTGTGTTCCATGCCGAGGCTGCGCGCGTGCTTCAGCCCGGCCAGGGTGTCGGCGGTTTCGCCGCTCTGCGAGATGGTAACCACCAGCGTGTTCGGGTGCGGCACGCTGTCGCGGTAGCGGTATTCGGAGGCGATTTCGACGTTGACCGGGATCTTGGCCACCGATTCGATCCAGTACTTGGCGGTCAGGCCGGAGTAGTAGCTGGTGCCGCAGGCCAGAATCAGCACGCGGTCGATCTGTTTGAAGACGTTGTAGGCGCCGTCGCCAAACAGCTCGGGCATGATTCCGGTGACGCCTTCCAGCGTGTCGCCGATCACGCGCGGCTGTTCGAAGATTTCTTTCTGCATGTAGTGGCGGTATGGGCCCAGCTCGGCGGCGCCGGTGTGCGCCTGCACGGTTTTGACGTCGCGCTGCACTTGTTTGCCGTTGCTGTCGACGATCCAGACGCGCCCCAGTTGCAGGTCAACCACGTCGCCTTCTTCCAGGTAGATGATCTGGTCGGTGGTGCCGGCCAGCGCCATGGCGTCGGAGGCGACGAAGTTTTCGCCGTTGCCCAGGCCGACGATCAGCGGCGAGCCCTGGCGCGCGGCCACCACGCGGTGCGGTTCTTCGCGGCTGAACACGGCGATGGCGTAGGCGCCGGTCAGGCGTTTGACGGCGTGCTGCACGGTGTCGAACAGGTCGCCGTTGTACATGTGGTCGACCAGGTGGGCGATCACTTCGGTGTCGGTCTGGCTCTGGAACACGTAGCCGAGCGCGGTCAGTTCGACGCGCAGTTCGTCGTGGTTTTCAATGATGCCGTTGTGAACCAGGGCGATGCGGGCGTTGTCGGTCGATGGCGAAAAGTGCGGGTGGGCGTTGTGCGAGGCCGGCGCGCCGTGCGTGGCCCAGCGGGTGTGGGCGATGCCGGTAAAGCCTTTCAGATGCGCTTCTTCGATCTGATGTTCGAGGTCGGCCACGCGCGAGGTGCTGCGCGAGCGTTGCAGCTGACCATCCACATGCAGGGCGACGCCGCAGGAGTCGTAGCCGCGATATTCCAGCCGCTTCAAGCCTTCCAGCAGGATGGGAGTGATGTTGCGTTGCGCTACCGCGCCGACAATGCCGCACATGGGGAACCTCTTCATTTAAGTGATGGATGCATCGTAGAGCAGCCATCGTGAAATATGCTTTCTAGTTGATCGATAATTTGGAATAAAATTTCACCATACCGACCACTTGAAATTTTATTTCAATATAAAGCCATGGATGAAATAGATCGTCGCATTCTGAATGCGCTGCAGATTGATGCTTCTCAAACCAATGCCGAGCTCGCCGCTGCGGTGCATGTGTCGCCGCCGACTTGTTTGCGGCGCGTCAAGCAACTGAGGGAGTCGGGCGTGATTCAGCGCCAGGTGGCCATCGTGGCGCCGGAGAAGGTCGGCCCCAGCCTGACGGCGCTTGTGGAAATCTCCTTAGATATCCAGGCCGCCGAGCGCATGACGGAGTTTGAGGCGCTGGTCGCCAACGAGGCGGCGGTGCTGCAATGCTACCGCGTGGCGCCGGGGCCGGATTTTGTGCTGGTGGTGCAGGTGGCGGATATGCCGGCGTATCACGCGCTGGCGCACCGCCTGTTTGCCAGCCATGCGAATGTGCGGAATGTGAAGGCATATTTCTCCACTTTCCGCAGCAAGTTCGAAACGCGCGTGGCGCTGTGAACAAAGTTATACACGGATATCACCAGGGTAGCCACAGCTTATTCCCAGTCTTATACATGGCTTATACAGCGCTTACTAAGGCTTTATACAAGTCTTTTCCTCAGTTTATTCGCATGGTTAATCACAACTTTATCCACAAGCGTTTTTAGAACTTCGCGGTCAGCGTCAAGCTAACATTGCGTGGTTCGCCCCAGAATACGCCGTCGTAGAAGCCAATGTTGCGGTAGTACTTCTTGTCGGTCAGGTTGCTGATGTTCAATTGAGCACGCAGGTTACGGTTGATGTCATAGCCGGCAAACACATTGAACAAAGCGTAGCCACTCTGGGTGATGCGCGATTCCTCGCTGGCGGGCGCGGTCGGACGGCCGTACCAGGAGATGCTGTAGATCGAGCTCTGCGCCTGCATGCTGCCGCCAACTTTGAGGCCCGGCACCACGCTGTTCAGGTTGTACGAAGTCGACAAACGCAGCAGATTGCGCGGCTGGGCCGGTTCGCCACGCGAGCCATCGGCTTCCTTCACCTGCAGCCAGGTATAGCCGCCGCTGACGTTCCACTCGGGCGCGATCTGGCCGGAGACGTCGAACTCGATTCCGCGCGCGGTGATGCCGTCGCCATTCGCTACGTAAGCCATGCTGCCATCCGGCAGCAGGAAGCCGGCCGGCACGCCGCGATCCAGCTGGGCCAGGTTTTTCTTCAAGGTGCGGAACACGGCGGCCGAGGCGTTGAGCTTCTTGTCCAGGAATTCGCCCTTGATGCCGGCCTCGCTATTGGTGCCGGTTTCCGGTTTCAGCAGGTTGTTGTTACGGTCCTTGGCGGTCTGCGGCGAGAACAGCGTGGTGTAGCTGGCGTACAGCGACAGCTGGTGATTCAGGTCGAAGACCACGCCGGCATAGGGCGTGGTTTCGTTTTTGGTTTCCTGCAAATCGCTGCTGCTGGTGAATTTGCCGCTGGCGTCGTATTCGGAGTTTTCGGTGCGGTAGTTGCTCAGGCGCGCGCCGACGATCACCGTCAGCGGTTCGGTGATGCTGAAGCGGCCGGCCACGTAGGCGCCGCCCAGTTTGACTTCGGTCTCCGAGTGGGTGCCGTCCGGCGTGAAGGTCGGCATCGGGATATCGCCGGTCCAGTTGCGGTAATCCGGTATCGTCGACGAGTACAGAATGGTGGCAGTGCCGTTCTGGCTGCTGCTGACCGACTTGCCGCCGTTCCAGCCGGCGATCAGCGTGTGCTGGCGGCCCAGCAAGCTGAACGGGCCGGTGACGTAGACGTCGTAATTGTCGTCCACCGATTTGCCTTCGCCCCACACGCCGGTCCACAAGCGCATGCCGGTGCCGGTGGCGGGGTCTGGATGGCCGGCGCCGCCGTTGGCGACAGTGGTGTTGTTGCGGCTGTCGGTACGGGCGTAGGCGGCGTGCAATTTCCACCCGGCGCCGAAGCGCTGGTCGACCGAGAGGAAGGCGGTCTGCTGCTTGTTGGACCAGGTGCTCCACGGTGTGGTCAGGGTGAAGTTGCGCGGCAGATTGGCCAGTGTGCCGTCGGCGTTCCAGTAGGGCACGGCGCCCCAGGTGGCGCCGGTCGGCTTGTTGCGCTGGAAGTCGATGCCGGCGCTCAGCAGCGTGCGTGGCGTCAGATCGGCTTCGACGATGGCCATGCCCACGGTTTTGCGCTCGTGGTACATGTCCATGTAGGAATCGCGGTCTTCATGGGCGATGGCGACGCGGCCACGGATGCTGCCATCGCTGTTCAGCGGCGAGCTCAGATCGGCTTCGGCGCGGCGGTCGTCCCAGCGCTTGAAGATGACGCTGGCGCTGCCTTTCAGCGTTTTGCCTGGTCGCTTGCGCACCATGTTGACGGTGGCCGATGGGTCGCCGGTGCCGCCCATCAGGCCGGTGGCACCGCGCACGATTTCAATCCGATCATAGAGGATGGTGTCGGACAGCGGCGAGTTGGAGCCCTGCGGCATGCCGTCGACCTGGATGTTGGTGATGGAAAAGCCGCGCGCATAGAAGCTGGTGCGTTCGCTGTCCAGCTGGCCGATCATGACGCCGGTGGTCAGGCCCAGCGCTTCGTCCAGGCGGGTCAGGCCGAGGTCGTCGAGCATAGCGCGGGTCACCACGCTGACCGATTGCGGCGTGTCGCGGATCGACATTTCCATCCGGGTCGAGGTGTGGGCGGAGCCCGCCAGGTAAGAATCGTCGCTGTTGTTCTGGCCTTTGACTTCGACTTTGGCGATTTCCGGGTCTTCATTGGCATCGGCGGCCATGGCCGGATAGGCGGCGCTCAGCGCCAGCGCGAGTGCGGTGATGTGCAGCTTGTGATGCATCTTCCATTCCCTTTTGTTGTGATTAATACCAAGTAAGACCGGCGAATCACAAAAAGGGGACAGGGTTTATGCCAATGCCAGCAAACACTGCATGAACGCCGCCGCCATATAGCGTTTGACGGTGCGCACGGTCACGCCCAGCCGCAGGCCGATATCGCTGTAACCCAGCCCTTCCAGCTGCGACAGCAAAAAGGCTTCGCGCGCCTTGGGCGGCAGGCCGTCCAGCATGCGGTCAATTTCATGCAGCGATTCCAGGATCAGCAGCCGCTGTTCCGGCGATGGCGTCTGGCAGGGCGGCAGCTGGGCCAGCACTTCCAGATAGGCGCGCTCCAGCGACTGCCGCTCGGCGTAGTTGATCAGCAAACGATGGGCCACGGTGGCCAGATAGGCGCGCGGCTCGCGTAGCTCAGCGCAGCATTGCTCCGGCTGACTCAGCAAGCGGATGAAGGTTTCCTGCGCCAGATCGGCCGCATAGTCGGCGCCATTGGCCTTGCGCCGCAACCAGCCCAGCAGCCAGCTGTGGTGCTCTGCGTACAAATGGCCGACATCGGAGCGGGGCGCGGTGGAGTGCACAGGCAGCAAATATTGGAATGAGAATTATTCTCATTTTAGCATAATCACAATTCCAGCGACGCACGTCCAATTTATCCCATGCTTATCCGCTGGATTTCCAGCCAATTTCCACAGGTTTATACACAGCGATATTTCCGTGAAAAAAGTTATTAGGCGGTTATCCGGCGCTTATCCAGCACTTGCTCAAGTGCTTACCCACAAAGTTATGCACATTTGCTGAAAAAGCGGGCTGCGTGATGGCTAACAGAAAGAAAGCCAGCACTGTAAACCTCGCTTTGGAAAAGTAGCCATGGTTACCCACCTGTTTTCCTGCCCTTACTCAGGCTTTACGCACAAGTTTATCCACAAATGAAAACGGCGCCCGCAGGCGCCGTTGTGGAAAACCGCAAAGTTTCCGCTTATTTTTTGATCTTGACCGGACGGGTCCAGTTTTCGATGGTGACCTGGCGCGGACGCGACACCGTCAGCTTGCCGGCCGGCGCATCCTTGGTCAGCGTGGTGCCGGCGCCGATCGTCGCGCCCTTGCCGACGGTAACCGGCGCCACCAGCTGGCTGTCGCTGCCGATGAAGGCGTCGTCTTCGATCACGGTGCGGAATTTGTTGGCGCCATCGTAATTGCAGGTGATAACACCGGCACCGACGTTGACGCGCGAGCCGATGGTGGCGTCGCCGATGTAAGCCAGGTGGTTGGCCTTGCTGTGCGCGGCCACCTGGCCGTTTTTGATTTCGACGAAGTTACCCACATGCACATCCTCGGCTAGCACGGTGCCGGGACGCAGGCGGGCATACGGACCGATCAGCGACGCTTCGCCCACCACCGCTTCTTCGATGTGGCAGAACGGCTTGATCTGCGCGCCAGCCAGGATGCGGGCGTTGACCAGCACGCTGTGGGCGGCAATGTGCACGCCGTCGCCCAGCTCGACCTTGCCTTCAAACACGCAGCCGACGTCGATGGTGACATCGCGACCGCAGATCAGTTCGCCACGGACGTCGATGCGGGCCGGGTCCAGCAGCGTCACGCCCTGTTCCAGCAGGCGGTTGGCGATGTTGCGCTGGTGGATGCGTTCCAGCTCGGCCAACTGCACCTTGCTGTTGACGCCAGCCACTTCCCACACCGCCGCCGGCTGCGCCGACACCACCGGCACGCCATCGGCCACGGCCAGCGCGACGATGTCGGTCAGGTAGTACTCGCCCTGCGCGTTGTCGTTTTTAATCGCGCCCAGCCATTGCTTCAGCTTGAGGGTAGGAGCGACCATGATGCCGCTGTTAATCTCTTTAATCGCACGTTCGGCCTCGTTCGCGTCTTTTTGCTCGACGATGCGCACTATGTGGCCATTCTCACGGACAATTCGGCCCAGTCCGGTAGGATCATCCTGTACCACGGTCAGGATGCCCAGCTTGTCATTGCCTGCGGCATCGATCAGCGCTTGCAGCGAGCTGGCGCTGGTCAGCGGCACGTCGCCGTACAGAATCAGGGTGGGGACGTTGTCGTCCAATGCCGGCAACGCCTGTTGCACCGCGTGGCCGGTACCCAGTTGCTGTTCCTGGAAGGCGGTGGCGACCGCCTCCGGCTGCTTGGCCAGCAAGTCCTGGACGGCTGCGCCGCCATGGCCGTAAATTACGCATAATCGGCCGGCGGATAGGTTGCGCGCAGTATCCAGCACGTGTTGCAACAGCGGCTTACCCGCCAGTGGATGTAAAACTTTCGGCAGCGCGGACTGCATGCGCTTGCCCATGCCAGCGGCGAGGATAACGACGTTCATAGGTGCCAAATCGAGAGAGTGTGTAAATGCAAAAGTCTAACATGCCCCTGACGGGCCGCCGGACGCTGTACGGCCTGTTCCTGATCGTTCTCATGACCCTGCTGGCGGCCTGCAGTTCGCTGCGCCTGGCTTATAACAACGGCGACACCTTGCTGTACTGGTGGATCAACGGTTATATCGACTTGAACGCGGATCAAAAGGATTGGGTCAAGGACGATATCGACAAGCTGTTCCAATGGCACCGCAAGACCCAGCTGCAGGATTACGCGCAAATCCTGCAAACCGCCCAGCGCCAGCTGGCCGCCGGGCCGAGCCAGGCCGATCTGGAAGCCGACTTCGACGAAATCAAGAAGCGTACCGAGACGCTGCTGCTGAAGGCGGCGCCGGAGCTGGCCGAGCTGGCGCGCTCACTGCAGCCGGATCAGATCGCCGCGCTGGAGCGCAAGTTTGCCGCCAATAACGCTGAGTTCCGCAAGAAAAACATGCGCGGCGATGCCGAGACGCAGCAGCGTTTCCGCTTCAAGAAATCGATGGAGCAATTTGAGCTGTGGTTCGGCAATTTCACCTCCGAGCAGGAAGCGCTGATCCGCAAGGCGTCCGACGCCCGTCCGCTGAACAACGAGATCTGGCTGGACGAGCGCATGCGCCGTCAGAAAAACATCCTGGCCGCCGCACGCAAGGTACAAAGCGAAAAGCTGAGCAAAGAGGCGACCGTGACGCTGATTCAGGGGCTGATCAAGGACGGTTTCAACCGGCTGGAAAATTCCGAACGCAAAGCCTTCTTCGACAGCTACGAGGAGGCCAACACCAAACTGGTGCTGACCGTGATCCAGCTCACCACGCCAGCCCAGAAAGCGCACGCGCAGAAGCGCATGCAGGGCTGGATCGACGACTTCCGCAGTCTGGCGGCCGACCAGCGCTAGGTGGCTCTGTGGTATGATGCCCAGTTGAATCAAAGACTTAGGTCATCGCCACATGCCGAAGAAGCCATCCAGCAAGCCAGCCAAACCCGCCAAAGTTCCGGTCCACGGTCCGCAGCACGCCAACCAGGTGCGCATCATCGGCGGCCAATGGAAGCGCACGCCGTTGCCAGTACTGAGCGCGCTGGGCCTGCGGCCGACGCCGGATCGCGTGCGCGAGACCGTCTTTAACTGGATCAACCACCAGTGCGACGCCAACTGGGCCAAGCTGCAGGTGCTGGATCTGTTTGCCGGCAGCGGCGCGCTGGGCTTCGAAGCCGCCAGCCGTGGCGCGCAATCGGTGACGCTGATCGATAGCAACACCCAAGTCATCCGCCAGCTGGAAGAAATCAAGACCAAGCTGAAAGCCGACAATGTGCAGATCATGCGCGGCGACGCCGTCGCCAGCGCGCAATCGGCCGTCACGCGCGGCCAGCAGTTCGACCTGATCTTCCTCGATCCGCCTTACCAGCAAAGCTTTTTGGAACGCACGCTGCCGCTGTGCGCCAAGCTGCTGAAAGCGGGCGGCATGGTCTATGCCGAGTCCGGACTGGCGCTGGAATTCGCCGACGGCGAGGCGCCGGAATGGCTGGCGCCATGGGAAATTATCCGGGCTGACAAAGCCGGCATGGTGTTCTATCATTTATTAAAATACAAAGCTTAAACGGCCGTATTTGCCGCTAAAACCGCCCCAAATTAAGGCATTTTTAAGGCAACGGCGTTTTTCAGGCATAATGCGCGTTCTATATTGGTGCACTGCAGGAGAGCCGCAATGGTAGTAGCTGTTTATCCAGGAACTTTCGATCCGTTGACCCGTGGTCACGAAGATCTGGTGCGACGCGCATCGGGTCTGTTCGACACTCTCGTGGTCGGCGTGGCCGACAGCCAGAACAAGAAACCCTTCTTCTCGCTGGATGAACGGCTGGAAATTGCCAATGAAGTGCTGGGCCATTATCCGAATGTGCGGGTGGAGAGCTTCTCCGGCCTGCTGAAAGATTTTGTGCGCGCGCATGACGCGCGCGTCATCGTCCGCGGCCTGCGCGCCGTGTCCGACTTTGAATACGAGTTCCAGATGGCGGGCATGAACCGCTACCTGTTGCCGGACGTCGAAACCATGTTCCTGACGCCGTCCGATCAGTATCAATTCATCTCCGGCACCATCGTGCGCGAAATCGCCATGCTGGGCGGGGATGTGTCCAAGTTTGTGTTCCCATCGGTCGACCGGTGGCTGCAGAAAAAGATTGCCGCTACCCGGACCGTCTAAGCGAGTTTTGCCATGGCCTTAATGATTACCGACGACTGTATCAATTGCGACGTTTGCGAGCCCGAGTGCCCGAACGACGCGATCTACATGGGCGCGGAAATTTACGAAATCAATCCGGACAAATGCACCGAGTGCGTCGGCCACTTCGACGAGCCGCAGTGCCAGCAAGTGTGCCCGGTCAGCTGCATTCCCTTCCATCCGGAACACCGCGAAACCAAGGACCAGCTGTTCGCCAAGTTCGAGCTGCTGCAGGCCGCCAAGACCTGAGCGGCCAAAAAAGCATGACCGTGCGGCCAAATGTGCCGCAGCGTCTTTCCCGGGTGGTATAGTCGGATCACCTCACCCCCGGAGACATTCATGAATCGTAGAACCATCCTGCGTACCCTGGCCGCCGCCGCCCTGATGGCGGCGCTGCCCGCCTTTGCCGCGGTCGACGTGGCCGGCGTCAAATTCGACGACACCATCACCCTGGCCGGCCAGCAGCTCAAGCTGAACGGCGCCGGCGTGCGCACCAAGGTCATCTTCAAAGTCTATGCGGCCGGCCTCTATCTGAGCGACAAGAAAACCACGGTGCCAGACGTGCTGGCGGTGCCAGGTCCGCGCCGCGTCGCCATCACCATGCTGCGCGAGGTCAGCTCGGACGATTTCGGCAAAGCCTTCATGGACGGCTTGAACGCCAACACCGCCAAGGAAGAGCGCACCAAGATCCTGCCGCAAATCATGAAGTTCGGTGAAGTGTTCGCGCAGACGCCGGCGCTGAAAAAAGGCGACCAGCTGTCGCTGGACTGGACCCCGAACGAGGGTACCCAGTGCTATCTGAATGGGAAGAAATTAGGGGAGTTGATGCCGGACCAGGCGTTCTATAACGCGGTGTTGCGCATCTGGCTGGGTGATAAGCCGGTCGACAGTTCCTTGAAGCCGGCTTTGCTTGGCGAAAAGTGATGCTGCAACGCGGTATCAGGCATGCGTCGCCAGTTGGCGGCGCTGCAGGCGCTGTTCGCGACTCTGCTTGGGCTTGACCACCAGCACCGCCGCGCGCGCGCAACCCAGCAGTAGCGGCTTGAACAACATTAACAAACCAGCACCCAGCGCGACCAGCAGCGCCAGCTTGATGGCGGCTAGCAAAGAAAAATCTTGTACTAAAGAAAGATAGATAGACATAGGTGTAGCTGTAGCTTTAGAATCAGTGTAACTATAGTGCGGCGCAACATAAGTATCCAATTTCGGTTCCCGATAACAATTATGTGTTTGGTGAATGGACTGTGCTATCGTTATTTCTCCCAACCATTTACTCCCCCTGAGCCGCCATGAGCTTTTTGACGCTGGACCTGAACCTGCTGCGCGTGTTCGACGCCGTGATGACAGAGCAAAATCTGACCCGCGCCGCCGGCCACCTGGCCATGACACAGCCGGCCGTTTCCAACGCCATCAAGCGTCTGCGCGAGAGTCTGGGCGATGAATTACTGATCCGCACCGCCTACGGCGTCAAGCCGACCCCGCGCGCCGAATCCTTGTGGCCGTCGGTGCGCAGCGCGCTGGCCAGCCTGGAAGCGGCGGTGGCGCCGGAAACCTTTGACGTCTCGGCCGCCCACGCCACTTTCCGGATGGCGATGGCCGACGCCACCGCCGCCATGTGGTTGCCTTCGCTGATGCGTTCGATCGAGAGCGAGGCGCCGGGCATCAATGTGCGCATGGTGCCGCTGACCACGCGCGAACCGCGGCCAATGCTGTTGCGCGGCGATATCGACTTGGCGGTTGGCTTCTTCCCTGGTGTGGCGGCTCAGCTGTCGTACGAAACCGGTTCGCCGATCCGCCACGAACGTTTGTATTCGGGTAAATACGTGTGCGTGATGCGGCGCGACCATCCGCTGGCCAAGGTTGAGCTGACGCTGGATAACTATTGCGAAGCGAATCACCTGCTGGTGAGCTTCTCCGGCCGCGCCCACGGCCTGGTCGACGAGGCGCTGGCGCAGCTGCAGCGCGAACGCCGCATTCTGCTGACGGTGAATCAGTTCTTCACCGCCGGCCGGGTGGTGGCCAACTCCGACCTGGTGACGGTGCTGCCACGCCACCTGATCGCCGCCACCGGCATGACCGACGCGCTGGCGCACAAGGAATTGCCGTTCCAGCTGCCGGCGGTCCACCTGGACATGCTGTGGCACGAGCGTGACGCGCGCAGCCCGGCCCACAAGTGGCTGCGCAGCCATCTGGAAAAAATGAATACCCAGACCCAACAGCGCACCATCCCCAATGCGCCAGTGCCAACCCAGGCGCCTGCCTCGGCGCGCTAACGCCGGAATGACGTGCTAGTGGCTGGAGCGGTAGCCGATGCGGAAACCGCCCCAGTGCTTGCCATTCACATAGATCGGCGCGGACAAGTCGTGCATCACCTCGCCGGTATCCCGTTTATACGTCTGTAGCAGGAAAGGCCGCGTGTTCGAGCCGCAGCGCTTGCCGGTGCGATCGCTGAAAATCCGCTTGGTGCGGTTATTGACGATGTCGATGTCGTAGTTGCCGGTCAGCGGCTGGGAAAATTTCTTGTTATGGGTGGGGAAATAGCCGTTGTTATCCACAGCGCCGGCGTAAGCCAGCTGCGGCATCGCCTGCAGCAAGCCTTCCTGCAGCGACGGCAGCACGCGGTCGGTGAAATCGTCAAACTTGGTCTTGTGCTTGGGCGGATCGGTATTCGGAATCGGCGTGTAAGTGCGATCCCACAGCGCCTGCGCTGAAATCTGACCGCTGGCCAGCGCACGCTCGAAGAGGCGGCCGACTTCCGCCGCCGCCCGCTGCGCCGCCTCGCGAATGTCATCGTGCGAGGTGACGATATCCGATGCGCCCAGCGCGCCGGTGATGATTTCCGCCCGTTCCGCCAGCGCCATGGCCGAGGCGGCCGCGCGCGGCAATTCCTTCTCAGTGGACAACAGGCTATCGCGAATGCTGGCGATCGCGTGCGCGATCTCCTCGGTGGTGGCGACATGCTCGCGCGAGGCGCGCGCGATCTGGCCGATCTCATCTTCCGATACGCCCGACGAGCGCTCGATATTGCCCAATAGGCCGTGAACCGTTTCCACATTGCCGGCGGCTTCGCTGACCTTGACCGCCAGCGAGTTCATGCCGCTGGCGGCGGTTTCGGCTTGCTGGTTAATCTCGCGCACCATGGTGCTGATCTCGTCGGTGGCTTCCTTGGTGCGCAGCGCCAGCTGACGCACTTCGCTGGCGACCACGGCAAAACCGCGCCCCTGTTCACCGGCGCGCGCGGCTTCGATGGCGGCATTCAGCGCCAGCAGGTTGGTGCGCGCTGAAATTTCGCTGATGGCCTCGGTAAAGCCATAGATTTTGCGGGAATTGGTTTGCAGCGCCGTCATCACGGCGGCGGCGGTCTGCGCGTCTTCGCGCGCGGTGCGGATGCGTTGCAGGCCGCTGTCGGCCTCGCTGCGGCCTGCCATGGTTTCGCCGCGCACCTGGGCCGCGATCTTGGCGGCGCGCTCGGCATTGGCGGCGATGCGCTCGGTGGTTTCCGCGTTCTGGCTGGAACTGTGGACGATGGTGCCGGCGGTGCCGACATCCAGCTCGATTTTCTTTTTGACCGAGTCGACGAAATACGAGGTTTCCGCCGCGCCGATCATGATGGCGTCGATTTCTTCTCCCACAGTGTGGGCAAAATGCCGCACGCCGCCTTCGTCGCCGCCTTGCCGCGCGGCCCACCAGGTCAGCGCCGCAGCGCTGAAACCAGCTACCGCCGCCGCCACTATTTGTGGCGCACCCATCAGGTCAAACAAGTAAGCGAGGCATGTAGCGCCTGCTGTTGCTCCCAAAATCCACAATCC
Source organism: Duganella guangzhouensis (assembly GCF_009674535.1). Lineage (GTDB taxonomy): Bacteria > Pseudomonadota > Gammaproteobacteria > Burkholderiales > Burkholderiaceae_D > Rugamonas > Rugamonas guangzhouensis. The sequence goes on along the minus strand of NZ_WKJK01000004.1, from coordinate 127,960 downwards.
ACGTTGCACCAACTTATGCTGCAAAAGCTTCATCTGTCTCCCCGTTTCTCACAACAGGCGCCTCGGGCGGCTCCACTAATTTATTTCTGTGATGCTATTTTATGGGCAACTTGGTGGTATTCTTAACTTCTTCCATGACAGCGTAAGTGTGGGTTTCGCGCACACCTTTCTGGAGCAGGGTTTTACCCAGGAATTCGCGGTAGGCTGCCATGTCCTTGACGCGGGCTTTGACCAGATAGTCGAAGCCACCGGCGACCATGTGGCACTCCAGCACTTCCGGGATCACCTGAACGCTGTGCTTGAAGGCGTCAAACACTTCAGGCGTGGTGCGGTCCAGCACCACCTCGATGAAGACCAGCAGGGACACATCGAGCAGCTGCGGGTTCAGTTGGGCGGTGTAGCCCATGATATACCCGGACTCGTGCAACTTGCGCACGCGCTCCAGGCAAGCGGCGGGTGACAGATTTACCCGCGCGGCCAACTCCACATTGGAGATACGGCCATCGCTCTGCAATTCCATCAAGATTTTTTTGCTGATCTTGTCTAACATTTCCGGGAACTCCCAAATAAATATTATTTGGTTAAATTGTCTCACTAAAAACAATCTATTGCTAGCCCCCTGCATTACCAGAATTAATCCAGAAGAATACCCTCTACAATCGAATCATTAGCAGTTCACCGAAAATCACGCTCGCCAGCCTCGCTGACCGGGCGTGTTTTTGTAACTGAACTGGCCAAAATTCCTATTCTGAGAGTTCTTCATGCAAGCAGTAAATTCTTCCGGTTTCACCCCGTTCGCCGCCCTGCAGGCAGAAATCCTGCGCGACCCGATTCCCCTGCGCGCCGCAGTGACGGCAGCCTATCGCAAGGATGAAATCAGTGCCGTTCAGTGGCTGCTCGAGCAGCTGAAAAACCACGATGCCGCCAGCCTCCAGCAAGCTCAGCAATTGGCCCATAAACTGGTCAGCCAGGTGCGCGTGCAGCGCACCCGCGCGTCCGGTGTGGATGCGCTGATGCACGAGTTTTCGCTGTCCTCGGACGAGGGTGTGGCACTGATGTGTCTGGCTGAAGCACTGTTGCGTATTCCCGACACTGCCACCGCCGACCGCCTGATTGCCGACAAAATCAGCAAAGGCGACTGGCGCAAACACCTGGGTGAATCGCCGTCGCTGTTCGTCAACGCCGCCACCTGGGGTCTGCTGATCACCGGCAAGCTGGTCGGCACCAACAGCGAAACCGGCCTCGGCTCGGCGCTGACCAAGCTGATCGCCAAAGGCGGTAAACCGCTGATCCGCAAGGGCGTGGACCTGGCGATGCGCATGCTGGGCAACCAGTTCGTCACCGGCCAGACCATCGAGGAAGCCCTCAAGAACGGCCAAAGCAACGAGGCGCGCGGCTACCGTTATTCCTACGACATGCTGGGCGAGGCCGCGCTGACGGAAGCCGACGCCAGCAATTACTACGCCTCGTACGAAAACGCCATCCACGCGATCGGCAAAGCGTCGAACGGCCGCGGCATCCGCAACGGTCCCGGCATTTCGGTCAAATTGTCGGCGCTGCACCCGCGCTACAGCCGTGCCCAGCGCGCCCGCGTGATGGATGAGCTGCTGCCGCGCGTACGTGCGCTGGTGCTGCTGGCAAAGCACTACAACATCGGCCTCAACATCGATGCGGAAGAGGCCGATCGCCTGGAACTGTCGCTGGACCTGATGGAAGCGCTGGCGCACGACGAGGCGCTGGCCGGTTTCGAAGGCATCGGCTTTGTGGTGCAGGCTTACCAGAAACGCTGCCCGTTCGTGATCGACTACCTGGTCGACCTGTCCAAGCGCAGCGGCCGCAAATTCATGGTGCGTCTGGTCAAGGGCGCGTATTGGGATGCCGAAATCAAGCGTGCCCAAGTGGACGGCATGAGCGGCTACCCGGTCTACACCCGCAAGGTCTACACCGACGTCTCCTACCTGCTGTGCGCGCAGAAACTGCTGGCCGCGCAAGGGCTGATTTATCCGCAATTTGCCACCCACAACGCGCAAACGCTGTCCACCATCTACACCTGGGCCAAGCGCGACGGCATCACCGACTACGAATTCCAGTGCCTGCACGGCATGGGTGAGTCGCTGTACGACCAGGTGGTCGGCGAGGACAACCTGGACAAGCCGTGCCGCATCTACGCGCCGGTCGGCACCCACGAAACGCTGCTGGCCTACCTGGTGCGCCGTCTGCTGGAAAACGGCGCCAACTCGTCGTTCGTCAACCAGATCGTCGACGAAGCGATCCCGATCGACTCGCTGCTGCGCGACCCGGTGGCGGCCGCGCGCGAGCAGGGCGGTCTGCCGCATCCCGGCATCGCACTGCCGCTGGACATGTTTGGCGCCGAGCGTAAAAACTCGGCCGGCTTCGACCTGGCCAACGAAAACACCCTGCGCGACATCGCTGAAGCGCTGGCCTCGCCGCGTAACTGGCACGCCGCGCCGCTGCTGGCGGGCGAACTGAGCGCCGGCCAACCGGTGCAGGACATCACCAATCCGGCGCAGCGCAGCGACGTGGTCGGCCAACTGGTGGAAGCCAGCGCCATCGACGTCGAAACCGCGCTGGCCAGCGCCAGCAGCTACGCCATGGACTGGCAAACCGCCGAACCGACGGTGCGCGCCGCCGCACTGCTGCGCGCCGCCGACCTGTTCGAAGCCAACGCGATGGAACTGATGACGCTGGCCATCCGCGAGGCCGGTAAATCGCTGCCGAACGCGATCGCCGAACTGCGCGAAGCGGTCGACTTCCTGCGCTACTACGCCGGCGAAGTACGCGGCAACGCCAACACGCTGGCGCTGGGTCCGGTAACCTGCATCAGCCCGTGGAACTTCCCGCTGGCGATCTTCACCGGCCAGGTGGCCGCCAGTCTGGCCGCCGGCAACGTGGTGCTGGCCAAGCCGGCTGAGCAAACGCCGCTGATCGCGCACCGCGCGGTTGAACTGCTGCATGAAGCCGGCATCCCGCGCGCCGCGCTGCAATTCCTGCCGGGTCGCGGCGAAGTGGTGGGCGCGGCACTGACCGCCGACAGCCGCGTCAAAGGCGTGATCTTCACCGGCTCGACCGAAGTGGCGCAGCTGATCAACCGCACGCTGGCCAAGCGCGCCGCGGCCGAAAACGCCGACATCCCGCTGATCGCCGAAACCGGCGGCCAGAACGCCATGATCGTCGATTCGTCGGCGCTGCCTGAGCAAGTGGTGCAGGATGCGATTTCGTCGGCTTTCGACAGCGCCGGCCAGCGCTGCTCGGCGCTGCGCGTGCTGTTCCTGCAGGAAGATATCGCCGACAAGACCATCAAAATGCTGAAAGGCGCAATGCAAGAGCTGAAAGTCGGCTCGCCGGACCGCCTGGTGACCGATATCGGCCCGGTGATCGATGCCGAAGCGCAGCAAAACCTGCTGGCCCACATCAACAAGATGAAAGCGACGGCGGTCGACCACTACTCGCTGGAGCTGCCGGCGGAGGTCGCCAAGGCCGGCACCTTCGTGCCGCCGACCGTGCTGGAAATCCGCTCGCTGGCCGAACTGACGCAGGAAGTGTTCGGCCCGGTGATGCACGTCATCCGCTACCAGCGCGCCGAGCTGCCGAAAGTGATCGAACAAATCAACGCCAGCGGCTTCGGCCTGACCTTGGGCGTCCATTCGCGCATCGATGAAACCATCGACTACGTGGCGCAAAGCGCCCACGTCGGCAACATCTACATCAATCGCAACATCGTCGGCGCGGTGGTGGGCGTACAACCGTTTGGCGGCGAAGGCAAATCCGGCACCGGTCCCAAAGCCGGCGGTCCGCTGTACCTGAAACGCCTGCAACGCGGCGCCATCACCCAGCCGGTGCACGAACGCCAGGCCACGCCAGCCCTGGATGCGCTGATAGTCTGGGCCAAGCAGAACGGGCAGCAACGCGCGGCCAGCCTGGCCGAGCAATACAGCCGCTCGACGCTGCTGGGGACGCAGACCACGCTGCCAGGCCCGACCGGCGAACGCAACACGCTGGCGCTGGTGGCCCGTGGCGCCGTCGCCTGCGTGGCCGGTACCCTGGAAGGCCTGCTGAACCAGATCGCCGCCACCCTGGCCACCGGCAACATCGCACTGCTGAACGCCACCAGCGCCGCATTGTTGCCAGCCGACTTGCCGGCGGCGGTGAAAGACCGCATCCAGACCGTCACCGGCCTGGAAAGCTGCGAATTCCAGATCGCACTGGTGGAATCGATGATGGCCAAGAGCTTGCACAGCACGCTGGCGGCCCGTAGCGGCGCCCTGGTGGGCTTAATCAGCACCAACGAGGACAACAGCATCCCCCTGTGGCGATTGCTCGCAGAACGCGCCCTGTGCGTGAATACGACCGCCGCCGGCGGCAACGCCAGCCTGATGACGCTGCAAGTAGCGTAAAAAACAAAGCCGGGACCAGTTCCCGGCTTTTTTGTATCCGGGGTCAATCCTCCCAATCACACACGGACTCAACTACAAAATTGTCGAGCTCGTGTTGGATTGGGAGGATTGACCCTGGGTGTTTATTGTCTGCAGAAATTGCGGATCACGTCGAAAGCGTAGCGCGAGGCGACGGTTTTGATGAAGTGCATGAAATCCACCGCCGCGTCGTCGTTGGCGTTGTCTGAGATGGTTCTGATGACGGCAAACGGTATTCCCAACTCGAAACACACCTGCGCCACCGCTGCGCCTTCCATTTCTACTGCTAATAATTCGGGCAACGCGGCTTTTAACGCCTGAATTTGCGTTAATTTGCCGATGAATTGGTCGCCGCTGGCGATCAGACCACGATGTACGCGCGTAATTTGCCCAGCAGCGTCAGCCAGTCTTTCTGTCAATGCAACGTCGGTGGCGAAGCTGGATAGCCCCGTCAGCGGGATTTCAAATCTGGGAAACAGCGGGCTGGCGTCGAAGTCGTGCTGGATCAAGCTGTCGGCCACGACAATATCCCCAACCTGGACGTTTTTATCCCCGCTTCCGGCAACGCCGGTGAAGACGATGTGCGTAACTCCGAACTTCTCCACAAGGATGGCGGCTGTCATTGCTGCGGCAACCTTGCCTATACGCGATAAAACGCACACAGCGTCGATTTCCCACAGTTTTCCGCTCGTGTACTCACGCATGCCGTAAAAGTGCCTGGCGGGGCTCTGAAGGGCTTCTATCAGCCCCTGCTGTTCTTCAGCCAACGCGCTGATGATGCCTAAACGCATATTTTTCCTTCAAATTTGGTTCGCAGTCTGTGGTTAACCGAAGCTTTTTCCACAGCGCGTAGCGAAAAAAAGTGAATTTTAAGGCGTTTTTTGCTGTGTAGATGGCTTTCTGATGACGAATAGGCGTCCTATTCCGCCGGCGCGAGCGACGCAGTCGCGGTTTTAGTAGTTTACAAAAGGTTTATATAAACATAGTGGTAGTAGTAAACGTGTAATTTGCTGTGGATAACTCGTGTATACGTTTACAAATCATTTGTTTACGGCGTAAACAACGTGCTGCATAAACGCTGTATCAGCTCGGGAACAAATTCTGGATAAAATATCGGCCTGTGGTCAAAGGTAGTGCTTGATCACAACTCATCCTGTGGATATCCAGTCACTTACCCACAGGGGCATACTGTTTTTGTAGTTGTTTTTCCAATTCTTCGCCTGAAATGGGCTTGGAAAGCAGGTATCCCTGCCCAAAATCGCATCCGGCGGCGGTCATGGCCGCCAATTGCTGCTGAGTTTCTATCCCTTCGGCGACGACTTGGATGCCCAGTTTGTGCGCCATGGCGATAATGGCTTCGGAAATTTGCAATCCATCGCCTTTGGCCGCTACAAAACCCGGCGCAATCTTGAGGTAATCGACTCCAAACTGCTTCAGCACCGACACCGGACAATTGCCGGCGCCAAAATCGTCAATCGCAATCTGCATGTGAGCGTGCTGCAGCGCCAGCATGCGGTCGGACTCCAGCAGCAGGTTTTCGGTCACTTCGATGATGATGCTGCGGGGGCTGAGTTTGAGCTGACGCAGGAAATCCAGCCACAGCTGGTAGTTGCTGCCATCGTCGCGGAACTGCCAGGCCGATTTATTGACGCTGATCTGGAAACTCGGCGAACTGATTGCCTGTAATTTCAGCACTTCGCGCGCTGCTTGCTGGAACACCCAGTCGCCTATGCCCTTGATCATGCCGCTGCTTTCCGCCAGGCCGATGAATTCGGCCGGGGCCAGCAATCCGCGTGATGGATGTTGCCAGCGCACCAGCGCTTCCGCTTTGACGATCGCGCCATTGCTGAGGTCGATAATTGGCTGGTACAGAACGCGCAATTGGTCGCGCTGAAGGGCTTCGCGCAGTTCGCTGACCAGGGTCATGCGCGTGTGCGTGGCTTCCTGCATGAACGGGGCGAAATAATTGAAGCGGTTGCGGCCTTGTTCCTTGGCCGTGTACATCGCCTGATCGGCATTTTTGATTAAAGTTTCAGCATCTCTGCCGTCTTCCGGATACAGCGTGATGCCGATGCTGCTGGAAATATGGGCAATATGCTCGCCCAGGTGGAACGGCGTGCTCATTTTGCGCAGGATGTCTTGCGCGGTGCGGACCACGTCGGCGGCATTGTGCAGCTCGCTGAGGATGACGGTGAATTCGTCACCACCCAAACGGGAGACAATATCGGTGCTGCGCACGCTGGCGGACAGCCGGCTTGCCACTTCTTTAAGCAACATATCGCCTTTATCGTGGCCAAGCGTATCGTTGACTTCCTTGAAGTGGTCCAGATCGACAAAAATCAGCGCCATCGGTAGGTGCGAGCGGTCGGTTTTTTTCATTTCCAGCCGCAGATGTTCGTTGAACATGCGCCGATTGGGCAGTCCGGTCAGGGCGTCGAAGTTAGCCTGGCGCCAGATTAGTTCTTCGGACGCTTTCTTTTGCGTGATGTCGCTCAGCAAAGCGACGTAGCGGAAGGGATTTCCTTCGTCGTCATGCACGGTGTTGATCAGCATGGAGACCAGATATTCCTCGCCATCCTTGCTTTTCTGCCAGATCTCACCCTTCCAGTAGCCGGTTTTGCTGACGCATTCGAAAATGCGGTCGAAAAATTCCTTGTCGTTGCGGCTGGATGCCAGGTCATATGCGCGGTGGCCAACCAGTTCTTTTTCCTTGTAGCCGCTGAGCAGTGAAAACGCCGGGTTCACGGTGAGGATCTGGCCACGGGCGTCGGTCACCATCATGCCTTCGCCGCTGTTCTGGAACAGCAACGCGGCCTGTTTCATCGATTCTTCGTTTTTTTTGCGCTGTTCTTCGTTGTCCAGCAGCTGACGTTCCATTTCACGGCTGGCGCTGTACAGCGTGCGATAGCGGATTTCGCGTTCTTCCTGTCGGGTGTATGTGCGCAGCGAAAATATGCCGGCGATCCACATGAGCAACAGCAATGCAGTCAATCCGCAGCCAGCGGTGACGTAATTTTGCTGCAGCAGGCGAGCCGTTTCGTCGTCATTGCTGCCGACCACGATGATCAACGGCAGTCCATCGATTACGCGATAGCTGAAAACCCGGCTCAGCTTGTCGATCACGCTGACGGTTTTGTAGGTACCGGTGGACGTGCGCCGGACATTGTCGAACAGGGCGGTGGAACTCAGGTCGCGAGCAAACGCTTGATCAGAATTGGGCACACGGGCGATGACTTTGCCGCCTCCATGTACCAGCGAGATCGAAATATCTGAATCAAAACGCGAATTTTGAAACACGTTGATGTAGCGATCGACATTCAGTGGCGCGACCACCACGCCAAGGAACTCGCCTTTGGCGCTTTCAACACGGCGGCTTAGAAAAAACAGCCGTTTTTTGCTGACTTTTCCGACTGCTGGTTCGCCGATGAAGAGTTTGCCGGGATAAGTATTGCGAACATGAACCTTGAAATAGTCACGATCGGCATAGGAAGCACCCAGTACTTTGTCGCCAGTGGAGGTGGCGATCGCGTTGCCTTTGGGGTCAACGAATGTAATCCAGTAATCGCTGTTAAAGCTGGAACCTTTCCAGGACAACAGGTCGGCCATGGTTCCGGCTGACTGGCTCTGTTTGGCGGGCAGTACTTTGATGGCGTTGGCAAAGCCGATCAGCGACAGGTCGACCGACTGGATCGAGTAAATCACGTGAGCTTCCATCGCTTTCACGTAATGCTCGGTTTGGGTTTGAACGGCAAGTTCGCGTTCTACGTAGGAGGCATGAAATTGGCTGACAACGACAGCAATGGCAAGCGAGGCCATCAGAAAAAGGCCGGTCAGCAAACGTCGCCGAAACCGCAAATACGCAGGCGACCGGGTTTTTTTGTACGTCGAGGACAAAAGGACTCCGGCTAGAGCTGTTTGTTTGGCAATTCAGTATATCGGGTTTCGATGAGCCGCCTGTGGTTTTATGGTTTACCCTAAAGATGTAGATATAAAAATAGTGATAGTTGTTAACACCGACACCTTTCTGTGGATAAGTGTTCAATTTGGATTAGAATCAGGCGTTTACGGACTGCATAAGCGGGCGCGTAAACCTTGTATGAGCGAAGAACTGTTTTGGGATAAAAAAACGTGTCCCCAAAACGCGGTTGTTTACTCACATTTGGCACCTGTGGATATCCATATGCTTATCCACAGGTGTAAACATGGGGGAATTGATGACTTTGGCGTCTGTTTTTCCGCATCCCATCATCCAGGGACCTATGGCCGGAGGAAATAACACGCCGGCACAGGTGGCTGCGGTGTCGAATGCCGGCGCGCTGGGCTCGCTGGCTTGTTCTTTGTTGTCGCCCGAGACCATCCGCGAGCAGACTGCGCAGATCCGTGCCCTCACCGAGCGGCCTTTTTGCCTGAATTTTTTTGTTCAGCAGACGCCGAATCCTTCGCCGGAAGAGGTAGCGCAGGCCAAGGAATGGCTGAAACCGGTCTGGTCCGAGTTGGGCTGGAGTGAATTGCCGACGCCAGCCAAGTGGTGCGAAGATTTTTCCGCCCAGTTTGAAACCTTGGTCGCGCTGCGGCCGGCGGTGGCAAGTTTTACTTTCGGCATCCTCAGCGTGGAGCAGATCGACCGTTTGCATGAGGCCGGCATTTTTGTGATCGGCACAATTACCCATGTGGACGAAGCGCTGGCCTGGGAAAGTCGTGGCGCCGATGCGGTGATTGCGTCCGGCATCGAGTCGGGCGGCCATCGCGGCACGTTCATTGGCGCCCAGGAAAATGCGCAACTCAAGACTTTTGAGCTGTTGCCGCAGGTGGTGGCAGCGGTGAATATTCCGGTGATTGCCGCCGGTGGCATCATGGACGGCGCCGACATCAAACGCGCGTTGCGGGCCGGCGCCCAGGCGGTGCAGATGGGAACGGCGTTTCTGGTCAATGATGAATCGGGCATTCACCCGGCGTACAAACAGCGTTTGTTGACGGCCGGCGACCATCCGACCCGGCTGACGCGCACTTTTTCCGGCCGTTATGCGCGCGGGCTAGAAAATCGCTTCATGCAGACATTAGCTGCTAACGAACGTCAATTGCCGCTATATCCTATTCAAAATGCATTAACTTCGCTTATCCGTTCCGAAGCCGCCAAGCGTGACGAGACTGAACTGATGTCTTTATGGTGTGGCGTTGGCGTGGCCCGCGCGCGGCCGATGGCGGCGGCGAAACTGGTGGAGACTTTGCTGACGGAGATCAGCGCGACGTAGAACTTGGAGGAGGCCGTTTGGAATCAGCAGGCAGCTACGATTACATCATCATAGGCGCAGGCTCGGCAGGCTGCGTATTGGCCAACCGGCTCAGTGCCGACCCGAATGCGGAAGTGCTGCTGATCGAAGCCGGCGGCCGCGACGATTATCTGTGGATACATATCCCGGTCGGCTATTTGCATTGCATCGATAATCCCCGCACGGACTGGAAATTCCGCACCGAAGCCGATCCCGGCCTCGGCGGCCGCAGTCTGTTGTACCCGCGCGGCAAAGTACTGGGTGGCAGTTCTTCCATCAATGGCATGATTTACATGCGCGGCCAGGCCGGTGATTACGATCGCTGGGCCGCCCTCACCGGTGACGATAGCTGGCGCTGGGAGTCTGTGTTGCCGCTGTTTAAAAAGAGCGAGGATTATCACGGCGGTACGTCGGAATTCCACGGCGCCGGCGGTTTGTGGCGGGTGGAAAAACAGCGTTTGTCCTGGCAGATACTGGATGCGTTTCGTGACGCGGCGGAGCAGGTTGGCATCGCCAAGGTCGACGATTTCAACCGCGGCGACAACGCCGGCAGCAGTTATTTCGAGGTGAATCAGAAACGCGGCATCCGCTGGAACACGGCCAAAGCCTTTCTCAAGCCAGTGTCGCGCCGGCCGAATTTGACCATCATGACCGGGTGTCACGTGGAACGTTTGCTGATCGAAGCGGGCGTGTGCAAGGGCGTGATTTTTACCGGCGGCGGCACTCGCTACAGCGCGCACGCGCACAAGGAAACCTTGCTGGCGGCAGGCGCCGTTGGCAGTCCGCAGATTTTGCAATGCTCGGGTATCGGTCCGGCGGCGCGATTGCGCGAGCTCGGCATACAGCCGCTGGTCGACCTGCCCGGCGTCGGTGAAAATCTGCAGGATCATTTGCAGCTGCGCATGGTGTACAAAGTCCGCGGCAACGCCCGTACGCTGAACACGCTGGCCGGCAATTGGTTCGGCAAGCTGCGCATCGGCCTGGAGTATGCGTTATTTCAGAGCGGGCCGATGTCGATGGCGCCGTCGCAGCTGGGGTTGTTTGCGCGTTCCAGCGCCAGCGAACGCACGCCGAATCTGCAATACCATGTGCAGCCGCTGTCGCTGGAGAAATTCGGCGATCCTTTGCACACTTTCCCTGCGTTCACCGCCAGCGTTTGCAACTTGCGGCCGACGTCACGCGGCCAGGTGCGCATCGCCAGCGCCGATCCGTATGCACCGCCGCAAATCGCGCCGATGTATCTGAGCACGGCGGAAGACCGCAAAGTGGCGGCTGAAGCGCTGACGCTGACACGCAACATTGTGGCCGCGCCGGCGCTGCAAAAGTATGCGCCGGAGGAGTACAAACCCGGCAGTCACTATCGAACCGAAGAGGAACTGGCGCAGGCCGCTAGTGCGATCGGCACCACAATTTTCCATCCGGTCGGCACCTGCAAAATGGGACGCGCCGACGATCCGACGGCGGTGGTGGATAGCACGTTGCGGGTGCGCGGCATAGCTGGTTTGCGGGTGGTGGATGCGTCCGTCATGCCCTTTATCACTTCCGGCAACACCAATTCTCCTACGATCATGATCGCGGAAAAGGCGGCTGAACTAATCCGCGCCACTTGAATGTAGATCAAAAAATCGTCGTATTTCTACTGTATTGTTAGCTAATTTGTTACTGTGTATGATCTAGAAAATTTTAGTACTTTGAAAAGAATAACAGGGAGACAGGATGTCCGACGTTATCTTGGAAACAAAGCACTTGACCAAGGAATTCAAAGGCTTCACTGCGGTCAATGATGTGAATCTCAAAGTACAGCGTGGCCATATCCATGCGCTGATCGGTCCCAACGGGGCGGGTAAAACCACATGTTTCAATTTGCTGACCAAGTTCCTGGTACCCACCTCCGGTCAGATCCTGTTCAACGGTAACGACATCACCGCCGCCAGGCCAGCTCAGATCGCCCGCATGGGCGTGATCCGTTCCTTCCAGATTTCCGCCGTGTTTCCGCACCTGACGGTGTTGCAAAATGTGCGCATAGGCTTGCAGCGCCAGCTCGGCACCAGTTTTTTTTTCTGGCAGAGCGAGCGCGCTTTGGACCGTCTCAACGAACGTGCGATGCAGCTGTTAGCCGAGGTCGACCTGACTGAATTTGCCGACACCATCACTGTCGATATGCCTTACGGCCGCAAGCGCGCGCTGGAAATCGCCACCACGCTGGCGATGGAGCCGGAGCTGATGCTGCTGGATGAGCCGACCCAGGGCATGGGTCACGAGGATGTTCACCGTGTAACCGAGCTGATCAAAAAAGTCTCGGCCGGCCGCACCATATTGATGGTCGAGCACAACATGAAAGTGGTGTCCGGCATCTGCGACAAAATCTCGGTGTTGCAGCGTGGCGCCATGTTGGCGGAGGGCAGCTACGCCGAGGTGTCGACCAATCCGCAAGTGATGGAAGCGTACATGGGCACGGAAGCCAAAGTGCTGGAAGGAGCGCACTGATGACGGCCGCACTGGAAATCAGCAATTTGCAAGCCTGGTACGGCGAATCGCACATTCTGCACAACGTCAACATGACGGTGCGGCCGGGCGAGGTGGTGACGCTGCTGGGCCGCAACGGCGCCGGCCGCACCACCACGCTGCGCGCCATCATGGGCCTGACCGGCGCGCGCAAGGGCTCGATCAAGGTCAACGGCACCGAGGCGATCGGGCTGCAGACGCATAAAATCGCTCACCTCGGTATTGGCTATTGCCCCGAGGAGCGCGGCATTTTTTCCTCGCTGTCGACGGAGGAAAACTTGATGCTGCCGCCGCATCTGAACGGCGTCGACAAGGGCATGTCGGTGGCGGAAATCTATGCCATGTTTCCCAACCTGCAGGAGCGCCGCAACAGCCAGGGCACGCGGCTGTCGGGTGGCGAGCAGCAGATGCTGGCGGTGGCGCGCATTCTGCGCACCGGCGCGCGCCTGCTGCTGCTGGATGAAATCTCCGAGGGGTTGGCGCCGGTCATCGTGCAGGGGCTGGCGCGCATGATTACCACGCTCAAATCCAAGGGCTACACCATCGTCATGGTGGAACAGAATTTCCGGTTTGCCGCGCCGCTGGCCGACCGTTTTTATGTGATGGAACACGGGCAAATTGTGGAGACCTTTGTTGCATCGGAGTTGAGCGCCAAGATGCCGGTGTTGACCGAGCTATTGGGTGTTTAAACCTTGGTAGGGAGACGAAAAATGAAAATCAAAGCCATCACCCTCGCAGTAGCCGCTTGCGCCTCGTTGTCGGCGCAGGCTCAGATTTCCGGCAACACAGTCAAGATTGGTTTCATCACCGACATGTCTGGCCTGTACACCGATATCGATGGCGCCGGCGGTGCCGAGGCCATCAAGATGGCGATTGCCGATGCTGGCGGCAACATCGACGGCAAGAAAATCGAATTCGTCTCGGCCGATCACCAGAACAAGGCCGACATCGCCGCCTCCAAGGCGCGCGAATGGTTTGACCAGCAGGGCGTCGACATTCTGATCGGCGGCACCAATTCCGGCGCCAATCTGGCGATGGCCAAGGTGGCTGCGGAAAAGAAAAAAGTGTTCATTTCGATCGGCGCCGGCTCGGCCCGTTTGACCAACGAGGAGTGCACGCCCTACACCGTGCACTACGCCTACGACACCATCGCGCTGGCGCGTGGCACCGGCGGCGCCATTGTCAAGCAGGGCGGCAAGAGCTGGTATTTCCTGACCGCCGATTATGCGTTCGGTCAGTCGCTGGAAAAGGATACTTCGGAGGTGGTGAAGGCGGCTGGCGGCAAGGTGCTGGGCGCGGTCAAGCATCCGCTGTCGGCGTCGGACTTTTCGTCTTTCCTGTTGCAGGCGCAATCGTCGGGCGCGCAGATCCTGGGCCTGGCGAATGCCGGCGGCGATGCGATCAATTCAATCAAGGCCGCCAACGAGTTTGGCATCGCCAAGAAGATGAAGCTGGCCGGTCTACTGATCTTCATCAACGACGTGCACTCGCTGGGCTTGAACCTGACTCAGGGCATGTATCTCACCGACGGCTGGTACTGGGACGCCAATCCGGAAACCCGCGCCTGGTCCAAGCGTTACTTCGAGAAAATGAAGAAGGAACCATCGATGCTGCAGGCCGCCGATTACTCGGCCGCCAGCAATTATCTGAAAGCGGTGAAGGCGGTCAGTACTGACGATTCGGACAAGGTGATCGCCTATCTGAAAGCGAACAAGATCAACGATATGTTCGCCAAGAACGGCGTGATTCGTCCGGACGGCCGCTTTGTGCACGATATGTATCTGATGGAAGTGAAGAAGCCGTCGGAATCGAAATACCCGTGGGACTACTACAAGGTGGTGGCCACCATACCGGGCGATCAGGCCTACGCCACCAAGGCGGAAACCAAGTGCAGCCTGTGGAAATAATCTGAGTTGTCCACCGCTCCCGCCCACCCTCGGTCGGGAGCTTTAACTTGAGGATTCCCATGGAAATCTTCGGCTATCCCTTGCCCATGATTATGAGTCAGCTGCTGCTGGGTCTGGTCAACGGCTCGTTCTACGCGATGCTGTCGCTCGGCCTGGCGGTGATCTTTGGCCTGCTCAATGTGATTAACTTTTCCCACGGCGCGTTGTACATGATGGGCGCCTTCCTGGCGTGGATGGGCATCGAATACTTCGGGCTGAACTACTGGCTGGTGTTGATCCTGGCGCCGCTGGTGGTGGGGGTGTTCGGCATCATCATCGAAAAGACCATGCTGCGCCATTTGTACAAGTTGGACCATCTGTACGGGCTGCTGCTGACGTTTGGCATCACGCTGCTGGTGGAAGGCGTGTTCCGCTCGTTCTACGGCGTCTCCGGCCAGCCGTTCCAGGTGCCGGAAGCGTTGGCCGGCGCCACTGACCTTGGCTTCATGGTGATGCCGAATTACCGCGCCTGGGTGGTGCTGGCTTCGTTGGCGGTGTGCCTGTCGACCTGGTTCGTGATCGAGAAGACCAAACTCGGCGCTTATCTGCGCGCCGGTACCGAGAATCCAAAGCTGGTGGAAGCCTTCGGCATCAACGTGCCGCTGATGGTGACCTTGACCTACGGCTTCGGCGTCGCTTTGGCGGGCTTTGCAGGCGTTTTGGCGGCCCCAATCATCCAGGTGCAGCCCCTGATGGGTCAGAACCTGATTATCGTCGTATTCGCCGTTGTGGTGATCGGTGGCATGGGGTCGATCCTGGGCTCGATCCTGACCGGGCTGGGGTTGGGCGTCATCGAGGGGCTGACCAAGGTGTTTTACCCGGAGTTTTCGTCCACCGTGGTGTTTCTGGTGATGGTGGTGGTGCTGTTGCTGCGGCCCGCTGGTCTGTTCGGCAAGGAAAAATAATGAACAAGAAAATCGGCTATCTGATCGCGCTGGCGATCGCTTTAGCGGCACCGTTTGTTGGCTACCCGGTGTTCCTGTCCAAGCTGCTGTGCTTTGCCTTGTTTGCCTGTGCCTTCAACTTGCTGATCGGGTTTACCGGTCTGCTGTCGTTCGGCCATGCGGCGTTTTTTGGTGTGGCTGGCTACGTGGCCGGTAACGCGCTCAAGGTGTGGGGACTGCCGACCGAACTCGGACTGCTGGCCGGCGTGGCCGGCGCGGCGCTGGTCGGGCTGGTGATGGGCGCGCTGGCGATCCGCCGCCAGGGCATTTACTTTTCGATGATCACGCTGGCGCTGGCCCAGATGGTGTATTTCGGCGCGTTGCGTGCAGGGGAGTTCACCGGTGGTGAAGATGGCTTGCAGGGCGTTCCACGTGGAAAGCTGCTGGGCACGGTCGACTTGGCCAACGACACCACTTTGTACTTTGTGGTGCTGGGCATTTGCGTGCTGGCGTTCGCGCTGATCGTGCGCACCGTCCATTCGCCGTTCGGGCAGGTGCTGAAGGCGATCAAGGAAAACGAGCCGCGCGCCATTTCGCTGGGCTACGACGTCGACAAGTACAAGCTGCTGGCCTTCGTGTTGTCGGCTGCGATTGCCGGTCTGGCCGGCGCCACCAAAACTTTGGTGCTGGGCTTTGAAACCTTGACCGATGTCCATTGGACCATGTCCGGGCTGGTTATCCTGATGACTTTGGTCGGCGGCATGGGCACGCTGGCCGGGCCAATGCTGGGGGCGATCATCATCATCGCGCTTGAAAACAAGCTGGGCGACTGGGGCACGCTGCTGGCCCAGCTCACCGGCATCGAGTGGTTTAACACCATAGGCGAAGCGGTCAACATGGTGGTTGGCCTGATCTTCATTATTTGTGTGCTGTTGTTCCGGCGCGGAATCATCGGCGAGTTCATTGCCCTGGCCGGAAAGAGGAAACCAGTGTGAGGACGCTATGCAAATCAAAACCGTTGTGCTGGTGCTGGCCAGCTGCGCATTCGCCGCCTGTGGCTCGCACCACCGGCATGACGAAGCAGAGAACTTGAATATCCGGCCGAGTTATCTCGGCACCATCAGCAGTACCTCCTACGACGGCGTCAGCGACGATTTGCTGACCGCCGGCCTGGGCAAGACCGGATTGGCGGCCGCCGCCCCGGCCTATGCCGATGCCAGCAATCCCACCGCCGCCGAGCTGCGCCGCAACGCCATCTACGCCAATTACCGCGCCGTGCTGGATATCGCCGCCAACAGCGGCTACGGCACGCTGTACGGGCCGAATGTGGACGCCAAGGGCGTGGCCGGCACCGGTGAAGGCAAGGTCGCTGGCACCGAATACATTGCCTATGCCGACGATGGCAGCGGCAGCCAGAACGTGACGTTGATGGTGCAGGTGCCGGCCGGGTTTGACGTGAAAAATCCCTGCATCGTCACCGGCACCTCCAGTGGCTCGCGCGGCATTTACGGTGCCATCGGCAGCGCCGGTGAGTGGGGGCTGAAGAACAATTGCGCCGTGGCCTACAACGACAAGGGCAGCGGCACCGGCTTGTATGCCTTTGACGATGACAGCGTGAATCTGCAAAACGGCGCGCGTTCGTCGCGCGCTGCGGCCGGCAAGAACGCCAACTTCGCGCCGGCGCTGAGCGATGCCGAGCGCGCCGCGTTTGCTGCCGCCTATCCGGGCCGCGTCGCGTTCAAGCACGCCCATTCGCAGCAGAATCCGGAACAGGACTGGGGCAAGATGACGCTGCGCTCGGTGGCGTTTGCCTACTACGTACTGAACGAAAAGTACGGCGCGCTGGCACGCGATAACAAGAGCCACCTGGTGACGTTCATGCCCAAGAATACGATCACGATCGCTTCCAGCATTTCCAACGGTGCCGGCTCGGCCTTGCTGGCGGCGGAGCAGGACAGCGAAGGTCTGATCTCCGGCGTGGCGGCGAGCGAGCCGCAGATTCAGCCTAAAACGGCCAGCGGCTACACGGTCAGGCAGGGCGCGGCGGCGGTGACGGGGCAGGGCAAGCCGCTGTTTGATTACTCCACCTTTGCCGCGCTCTACCAGCCATGCATCGCTTCAACCTCGGCCGCGCCGGGACGTTGCACGGCGCTGGTGGCCAAAGGATTGCT
Source organism: Duganella guangzhouensis (assembly GCF_009674535.1). GTDB lineage: Bacteria > Pseudomonadota > Gammaproteobacteria > Burkholderiales > Burkholderiaceae_D > Rugamonas > Rugamonas guangzhouensis. The sequence continues at coordinate 110,751 of NZ_WKJK01000004.1, read as the reverse complement.
GAGCGGCGGTGATCTGGCCGCGCAGCAGGCCGACGCCAAGGCGCGTCTGCACGCCTACGGCTGGCTGGCCGATTCCGATGTGCTGCAGGCCGCGCACGCGGGCACCAATGTGCTGGTGGCGGTTACCTATGCCTACGCTTACGGCAAGTTCGCCGTGACCGACAAAATCTGTGGCCTGAGCTTCGCGCCGACCGACGCCAGCGGCGCGCCGGTGGCCTTCAGCGCCGCGCAGAAAGCGATCAGCTTTGCGACGCAAAACGGCATTATCGGCAGCGTGGTGTACGAGGATGCGGTGGGTGGGGCCAAGGCTTACAACCTCGGCGTGTCGCCCAGCACTGGGCTGGCTGACCAATCGCTGGATGCATTCCTGTGCCTGCGCTCGCTGGCGACCGGCGTTGATCCGGTCACCGGCGCGGCACTGACCGGCACGCTGGCGGCGCAAAGCGCGCGCGTGAAAGCTGGCATGACGGAGGTGGCGGCGACTGGCAATTTGCACGGCAAGCCGGCCATCATCGTCCACGGCCGCAGCGATACGCTGATCCCGGTGAACTTTGCTTCGCGCTCGTACGTGGGGTTGAACGCGGCGGCGGAGGGCAGTGCCAGCAAGTTGCGCTACATCGAGGTGACCAACGCCAACCACTTCGATTCCTTCGCGAATGCACTGCCAGCCAATATCGTGCCGCTGCATGTGTACCTGTTCCGCGCGCTGGATGCGATGCTGGCCAATCTGCGCAGTTCGGCGGCGCTGCCGCCGTCGCAGGTGGTGCGGACGGTAACGAGGGCGGACAACTCCACCGCCATCACGGCCGCTAACGTGCCGGCGTTTGTTACGTCCCCGGCCTCGTCCGACACGATTACCGTCAGTGGCACCACGGTGGCGGTGCCCGACTGACGCTACAGGGCGGCTGTGTAGATCGCCCGCGCATCGTCGCGGGTGACGACGCGGGGATTGTTGCCGAGCAGCCGGGTCTGCAGCATGGCGTCATCCGCCAGCCTATCCAGATCCGCCTCGGTGATGCCGACCTGCTGCAGCGTGCGCTCAATCCCGGTAACGATCGCAATTTGCTGCATAGCAACAGCAAGCGCCTCGGCCCGCGCCTCGACCGAACCGCTGGCCGCCGGCACGACAATCTCCGCCAGCTCGGCATACAAGCCCGCCGCCGCCGGTGCATTGAAGCGCAGCACATGCGGCAGCACCAACGAATTCGACAGCCCATGTGGCACGTGAAACACTCCGCCAATCGGATAAGCCAGCGCATGCACCGCCGCCACCGGCGCATTGGCAAACGCCTGTCCGGCCAGCATCGCCCCCAGCAGCATGGCCTGGCGCGCTCCCAGATTCTTGCCGTTCTCGCACACCGTAATCAAATTGGTCGACAACAACTGCAGCGCTTTGCGCGCCAGCATGTCCGACAACGGATTCTTTTTATGCTTGCTGGTATAGGCTTCGATCGCGTGCACCATGGCGTCGATGCCGGTGGCGGCGGTGACCGCTGGCGGCAGGCCCAGCGTCAGTTCCGCGTCCAGCAATGCCAGATCGGCATAGAGTTGCGGTGCCACCACGCCCATCTTTGTGGTAGCGCCGGTGGTGACAATCGCGATGTTGGTGACCTCTGAACCGGTGCCAGCGGTGGTCGGAATCTGCACCAGCGGCAGTCGCGCACCCTTCACATTGCCGATGCCGTAGATCGCGCTCAGGGGCTGATCGCTGGCCGCCAGCACGGCGATCAGCTTGGCCACATCCATCGAACTGCCGCCGCCGAGGCCGATCACGATGTCGGCCCCGAACGTCCGTGCCGCCTCCACCGCCTGCAACACTACCGCCTCGGGCGGATCCGCCACCACCTGTGAATAGGTTTCCACAGCCAGTCCGGTCGCGCGCAGACTCGCTGCCGGCGCCCCCGCCAGGCCGGTGTTCAGGAAGCCGGGATCGGTCACCAGTAGCGCGCGCCGGGCCTCGGGAAAGCGCTGGACGATGTGCTCGCCGAGCCGTGCGGCCGCGCCCAACTCGGCGACGATATGGGCCACGGTGCTGAAAGCAAAGGCAGGGAAATCTGTCATGACGGCGTCCGATCAGTAGGGGATTTCTGCGACTAGCTTACCCCAAGCCATGCAGCATGCGCATAAGCACGTGCAGATTTCTTCCGTACAATGGAGCCTTTGCACGTTAGGGAAGTCGCGGTCATGGTTGATTTTATGGTGTTGGGTATCGCCGCCTTTGGCGCGGGTCTGGTGGATGCGGTGGTAGGCGGAGGAGGGTTGATCCAGCTGCCGACCATGTTCACGGTATTTCCCAACATGGCGCCGGCCACCTTGATCGGCACCAACAAACTGGCCAGCATCTTTGGCACCAGCGTGGCTGCGGTCAGCTACGCGCGCCGGGTCGCGATCGCCTGGTCGGTGGCGACGCCGGCGGCAATGGCGGCCCTGATTTTCGCCTTCCTCGGCGCCTACACTGTCACCCACGTATCGGCCGACTTCATGCGCCTCGCGCTGCCGATCGTGTTGCTACTGGTGGCGATCTACACCTTCGCCAAGAAAGACTTCGGCAGCGTGCACGCACCCATCCACTCCGGTGCCAAGGAGCAGTCGCTGGCGCTGGTGGTCGGCGCCGCCATCGGTTTCTACGACGGCTTCTTCGGTCCCGGCACCGGCAGCTTCCTGGTGTTTCTGTTTGTGCGCGTTTTCGGCTTCGACTTCCTGGGCGCATCGGCCGTGGCCAAGATCGTCAACGTTGCGTGTAACTTTGCCGGCCTGCTGTGGTTCGGCTACAGCGGCCACCTGATCTGGCAGCTGGGCCTGACCATGGCGGTGTGCCAGATCGCCGGCTCGCTGATCGGTTCCCGCATGGCGATGAAGCACGGTAGCGGCTTCGTGCGCAAACTGTTCCTGGTGGTGGTCTCGGTGCTGATCCTCAAAACTGGCTACGATGCATGGTTGCGGTGGTGACACTGTTCCACGTGAAACAATGAAAAAAGGGCACTGAGGTGTCCTTTTTTCATTGTTTCACGTGGAACAGAATAACTATATTTTTGCTTAAAAAAGTCGCAGCACCAAAAAAACTCTATAATTTGTACTTGATCCCCTTCGCTTTAAATTTTCCACCATGCTATTCCCTACGAAATTCGACGTCATCGTTGTCGGCGGTGGTCACGCCGGTACCGAGGCTGCCCTCGCTTCCGCCCGTATGGGCCAGAAGACTTTGCTGCTCACCCACAACATTGAGACGCTGGGCCAGATGTCGTGCAACCCATCCATCGGCGGTATCGGCAAAGGCCATCTGGTCAAGGAAGTCGATGCGCTTGGCGGCGCCATGGCGATCGCCACCGACGAATCCGGCATTCAGTTCCGCATTCTGAATTCCTCCAAAGGCCCAGCCGTGCGCGCCACCCGTGCCCAGGCCGACCGTATTCTGTACAAAGCCGCTATCCGCTCGCGCCTGGAAAACCAGCCCAACCTGTGGCTGTTCCAGCAGGCGGTTGACGACCTGATGGTGGAGGGCGACCGCGTGGTCGGCGCCGTCACCCAGATCGGCCTGAAGTTCCTGGCACCGGCCGTGGTGCTGACCGCAGGCACTTTCCTCGACGGGAAGATCCACGTTGGCCTGAACAACTACTCGGGCGGCCGTGCCGGTGATCCGCCAGCCGTCTCGCTGTCGGCGCGCCTGAAAGAACTGAAGCTGCCGCAAGGCCGTCTGAAGACCGGCACGCCGCCGCGCATCGACGGCCGCAGCATTGATTTCTCGCAGATGACCGAGCAGCCGGGCGACCTCGATCCGGTGCCAGTGTTCTCGGTGATGGGCAACACCGCCATGCACCCGCAGCAAATGCCGTGCTGGGTTACCCACACCAACCAGAAAACCCACGACATCATTCGTGGTGGCCTGGACCGCAGCCCGATGTACACCGGCGTGATCGAAGGCGTCGGCCCGCGTTACTGCCCGTCGATCGAGGACAAGATTCACCGTTTCTCGTCCAAGGAATCGCACCAGATTTTCCTCGAACCGGAAGGCCTGACCACGCACGAGTTCTATCCAAACGGTATCTCCACCAGCCTGCCATTCGATGTGCAGATCGAGCTGGTGCGTTCGATGAAGGGTCTGGAAAACGCCCACATCCTGCGTCCTGGCTATGCCATCGAGTATGACTATTTCGACCCGCGCGGCCTGAAAGCGTCGCTGGAAACCAAGACCATCAACGGCCTGTTCTTTGCTGGCCAGATCAACGGCACCACCGGTTACGAAGAAGCCGCCGCGCAGGGCTTGCTGGCCGGCGTCAACGCCGCGCTGCAAACCCAGGGCCGCGAAGCCTGGACTCCGGGCCGCTCGGAAGCCTATCTGGGCGTGATGGTGGATGACCTCGTCACGCAAGGCGTGATGGAGCCGTACCGCATGTTCACCAGCCGCGCCGAGTACCGCCTGAGCCTGCGTGAAGACAACGCCGACATGCGCCTGACCGAGATCGGCCGCAAGCTGGGCGTGGTCGGCGACGCGCAGTGGGAATCCTTCGACCGCAAGCGTGAAGCGGTGGCGAAAGAGCTGGAGCGCCTGCGTTCCACGTGGGTAAATCCGCGCATTCTGGAAGCGGCCGAATCGGAACGTGTGATCGGCCAGGCCATCGAGCGCGAGTACTCGCTGGCCGATTTGCTGCGCCGTCCAGGCGTGGTCTACGACAAGCTGATGACGCTGAAAGGCGCGGACGGCCGCGAGCTGGCCGGTCCTGGCGAAACCGATGAAGCGGTGAAAGAACAGATCGAAATCCAGCTCAAATATTCGGGCTATATCGACCGTCAGACGCGTGAAGTGGAACGCCACGAACACTACGAAAACCTCAAGCTGCCGGAGAACTACAACTACCTGGACATCACCGCGCTGTCGGTGGAAGTGCGTCAGAAGTTGCACGCGCAGCGCCCGGAAACGCTGGGCCAGGCATCGCGCATTTCGGGTGTGACGCCGGCCGCGATTTCGCTGCTGCTGGTGCATCTGAAGAAAGCCGGTTTCGGTGGTTTCGTTCAGAAAGATGAGGCAGCATGAAGGTGTTTAACCGCAACGCAGTCGCGGATGTTTTGAAGAATGGCATCACCCAGCTGCAACTGGAGCTGAGCGAGGCGCAGGTAGAAAAACTGCTGGACTACCTGGCCCTGCTGAACAAATGGAATGCGGTGTACAACCTGACCTCGGTGCGTGATCCGATGGAAATGGTGAAGCTGCACCTGCTGGATTCGCTGGCGGCGGTGGCGGCCTTCAAGGACGCGCACAACGTGCTGGACGTGGGAGCAGGGGGCGGATTGCCGGGCATGGTGCTGGCCATCAGCCGTCCGGACATGAAAGTGTCGATGATCGACACGGTGCACAAGAAAACCGCCTTCCTCAACCAGGTGAAGGCGGAGCTGGAACTGGCCAATGTAACGGTGTACACCAAGAAGGTGCAGGAACTGGAAGTGAAGACGAAATTCGACGTCATCACCTCGCGCGCTTTCGCGGACCTGTCCGACTTCGTCAACTGGTCCGGACACCTGCTGGCGGAGGGCGGGCAATTCATCGCCCTGAAAGGCACGGCGCCGGCAGAGGAGCGCGAGCGGCTGCCAGCCCCATGGCAAGAGACGAAATTACAGCCTTTGGCGGTGCCGGGGCTGGAAGCGGAACGTCATCTGGTTTTCATTAAAGCAGAAACTGTATAAACGATTTATACGATATAAATGTTTTATACCGTATAAACAGTATAAATCGTTTATATCGTTTATACCGTATAAATCAAAAGCATCAACACAGATAAGAAATACATGGCAAAAATTTTTTGCGTAGCAAATCAAAAGGGCGGCGTAGGTAAAACCACCACCACCGTGAACCTCGCCGCCGGTCTGGCAAAACTGGACCAGCGCGTGCTGCTGGTCGACCTGGACCCGCAAGGCAACGCCACCATGGGCGCGGGCATCAACAAGGCAGGGCTGGCGGCATCGACCTATGAGGTGATGCTGGGCACGTCCGACGTGGCGACCGCGCGTCAGCGTTCCGAGCCGGGTCACTTCGACGTGCTGCCGTCCAACCGCGAACTGGCCGGCGCCGAAGTGGAGATGGTGGAGCTGGACAACCGCGAACGCCGCCTGAAGGAAGCGCTGGCCGCCGTGGACAAGGAATACGACTTCATCCTGATCGATTGCCCGCCGGCGCTGTCGATGCTGACGCTGAACGGCCTGTGCGCCGCGCACGGCGTCATCATCCCGATGCAGTGTGAGTACTACGCGCTGGAAGGCTTGTCCGATCTGGTCAACACCATCAAGAAGGTGCACGCCAATCTGAATCCGGACCTGAAGATCATCGGTCTGCTGCGCGTGATGTTCGATCCGCGCATGACGCTGTCGCAACAGGTGTCGGCGCAGCTGGAGCAGCACTTTGGCGACAAGGTGTTCAAGACCATCATCCCGCGCAACGTGCGTCTGGCCGAGGCGCCGTCGTATGGCGTGCCGGGCGTCACCTTCGATCCGACCTCCAAGGGCGCGCAGGCGTACATCGCCTTCGGCGCCGAGATGGTCAAGCGCATCAAGAAAATGTAAGGCAGAACATGGCAACCAAAAAATTCAAAGGCCTGGGCCGCGGCCTGGACGCGCTGCTTGGCGGCGACAGCGACATCACCACCCCGGACGCCAATACCCCGTCCGAACTGAAGGTCACGCAGATGCAGGCCGGCAAATACCAGCCGCGTACCCGCATGGACGAGGGCGGCCTGCAGGAGCTGGCGGCGTCGATCAAGAGCCAGGGCATCATGCAACCGATCCTGGTGCGTCCGGTCGGCAAGGACAAATACGAGATCATCGCTGGCGAACGCCGTTTCCGCGCTGCGCAAATTGCTGGCCTGGAAGTGCTCCCGGTTTTGGTGCGCGATGTGGACGACCAGGCCGCCGCCGCGATGGCGCTGATCGAAAACATGCAGCGTGAAGATCTGAATCCGCTGGAAGAGGCGCAGGGCATCCACCGCCTGATCAGCGAGTTCAGCTTCACCCACGAACAGGCGGCCACTGCCGTCGGCCGTTCACGCAGCGCGGTGTCCAACCTGCTGCGCCTGATGAATCTGGCCGGACCGGTGCAGACCATGCTGATGGCCGGCGATATCGACATGGGCCACGCGCGCGCGCTGCTGGCGGTCGATGCCGCCACCCAGATCAATCTGGCGAATACCGTGGTGGCCAAACGGCTGTCGGTGCGCGAAACCGAAAAGCTGGTGAACAAAACGCTGGAAGAGCTGAAGGCATCGCCGAAGGAAGCGCGCCTGAAGGAGAAGTCGGGCGACATCCTGCGCCTGGAGGAAGAACTGTCCGACCGTCTGGCGACGCCGGTGGTGTTCAAGATGGGCACCAAGGGCCGTGGCCAGATGATTATCGACTTTGCCGACCTCGACATTCTCGACGGCGTGCTGGCCCGCCTGCGGGATTGATTTTTTGCTACTTACATCTGGGAAATAGTTGTAATTTATAGTATACTGATTTGGCAAGATTTTCATACGGAAAAAATGAATGCCTATCAGTTCACTGTCGAGAGCACTATGTGCAGGCGCCGCTGCGTGGTTCCTGCACGCTGCGGCGTTAGCCGCGCCCGGTGCCACCTTCATTTCGCAGAGCGTCCCCAACACCATGCAGTTGGGGAAAACGTATAGCGTTTCCGTCACCTATAAAAATACCGGCGACACCACCTGGACCGGCGCCAGCCAGTACCGGCTGGGCGCCGTCAATCCGATTGACAACCGTCGCTGGGGCACGGGACGGGTTGAATTGCCTGCCGGCGTGGCGGTGCCACCCAACGGTTTGTATACCTTCACTTTTGACGTGGCGATAACCGACTCTAGGTATTGCCGGCCGAGTCCTCGTCCGCAGCTGCAAAACTGCGACTTCCAATGGGGCTTGCTGCAGGAATCGGTGGCCTGGCTGAGCCTGGGCGTGAATACCCAGGTGGAGCTGTTCGACGCGCCGGACCTGCGTTCCGCCGTGCCGCCGATCGCGCCGCCGGTCGCGGTCGACGCCGCCGCGTTCAACGCCGCCAGCTTCCGTGGCGCCAACGTGCTGATGCAAACCTACGAAGACAACCGCCTGTGCGATCACACCGCCTGGCTGCCGGATGCTGAGCAGGCCGACGCCATCATCGGCAACGCGGTGGCGATGGGGCTGAATGTGTTGCGCATGCCGGTGATACTGCCGCCGCGCAATCCCGGCCGCCCGGCCGATTGGATCCCCAACAGCCCTGAATACCGCCACGTCTGCGCCGATCCGGATAAACCAGAGTGGGGCGAGCAGGGCGACCGCGCGTTGCTGAACCAGCAGGTGATCGCCAAGGTCCAGGTAATCATGGACAAGGCCGCCGCCGCCCAGCTGAAAGTGATTCTGGTGCTGGACGGCTATACCAAATACGACGCCCCCTGTTACTGGAAAAAGAGCTTCCTCGACGTGCGCGACAGCGCCGACAGTTTCATCAAGGCGTTCAAGTCCCACCAGGCGCTTCTGGCTTGGGACATTTTGAACGAGCCGATGTGGAACGCGCTGGCCTTCGATTGCCTGCATCGGAATGAAGATTACGCCTCGGTGCTGCAAGCGGTCGATTCGATGTACAACCTGGTGCGCAGCCAGGATGCGCTGCATCCGACCACGGTGGGCGAGCACCAGATTCCGCTGTTGAAATACTGGAAAGACATTTCTTCCTTCGCCAGCCCGCATCTGTACGTGGCCACCAACAGCCGCGATCCGGAAAGCCGCAACCAGATCAACTATGTGCAGGCGGCCTCGTTGCGCGAGATGAGCCGCGAGCTGGGTGCTGCCATGCCGCTGGTCATCGGTGAGTTCGGCAGTCCGGACCCGGACGATGATTTCAACGCCGCTTATTATCAGTTGTTCCTCAACGGGCTGACCGTGGCCGATCGCGGCTTCATCCTGTGGTCGCTGTCATCCGGCGTTAACCAGCAGGGATTTTCGGTGATGCGTCCCGACGGTGAGCTGAAGCCGGCGGCGCTGCTGGTGCAGCGCCGGGTCTGGTATCCGGTGGTGCAGCAACTGTATCTGGCCTATCTGGGCTACCCGGCCGATCCCGGCGCGCTGGAAAACTTTTCCGCGCAGCTGGCGACGCTGGCCGAGGACATGCGCTATCGCGGTCAAATTCTGCAGCCGAGTGTGGCTGCGCTGGACGCGGCCTATGCCACCGAGCCATCGCTGCGCACACTGCTGGACAGCTTGTACGCCAGCAGCTCGTTCCACGAAATCTACAATCCGGATCAGCCGGCCGATTATGTGCGGCAGATCTATCGCCAGCTGTTTAACCGCGCGCCGGACGACGATGGCCTCCGATACTGGACAGATAACATCAGTTACTACGGCGTCGGCAAAGACCGCGCGGTTGCCGCCATTCTCGCCGGTGGTCTCAGCGGCTCCAGCGACCAGGGCCGGCTGGACGCCGCCGCCATCGGCAAGAAGGCGGCGCTGGCCTCGGCCTTCAGCGCCAGCCTGAACACCCCGGAACGGCGCGACTGCTACGCCGGCAACCTCGCGGTCGCCACCGGCCGCGCCCTGATGACGCCGGTCGACGCCAGCACCGACCTCGGTCTGCAGCGCGGCCGTCTCGACAGCGCCGTCGATACCCTGTGCGGGCGCTGAAATTTTGCTCATTGGCCAATTTCCCAACTCGCAACAAGTTGGTGCAAAGCGCCCGGAAATGTTTCTAAAAGCGTCTCATTCGTGCACTAAATGCTCTGCTGCGGTGCAGCATGTTTGACGTGATACATGAAAGACACATATAATCACGCGTCTTTTGGGGTTTAATCGGTTTTTAAGGAGGCTCGCAGTGAGTAATTCGACGAGCATCTCGAAGCCGGTGTTCCGCATTGTCGCCCTCCAGTTCGCCATCGCCACTGGATTCGCCTTGCTCGCCTGGAATCTCGGCGGAGTACTCAAAGCTTGGTCGGCCGCCTACGGCGGAGCAATCGCAGTCATCGGGAGCCTGATGTACGCGATGATTGTTGCGGGCGGAACAAATGACGCCAAAAAAGCTTTTCGTGCGCATATCCGCGCGGAAGTGACAAAGATTTTTATCACGGTAGTGCTGTTTGTGGTGGCACTAGCGTTGTTTCAGTCGGCCTCATGGTTATGGCTGATCTTAGGATTCGCGGTGGCAACCCTGGCGTATTGGTTGGCATTGCTCGCAATTTAATCACCAAAATCTTATATTTTTTATGACCACTGAACATGTCGGGCACGAAGCGCCCACTAATATCGAGTACATTCAGCACCACTTGAGCCACCTGAAATCGGCGGATGGCATGTATAACCTGGACACGTTCTGGGTTTCGGCCATTCTGGGCGCGGTTTTCCTCGGCGTGTTCTGGCTGGCTTCGCGCCGCGCCACCGCCGGCGTGCCGGGCAAGCTGCAAAACTTCGTCGAAGCCGTGATGGAACTGGTCAACGACGTGGTCAATTCGGCGTTCCACGCCAAGAGCAAAGTGATCGCGCCGCTGGCCATCACCATCTTCTGCTGGGTCTGGCTGATGAACGCCATGGACTTCCTGCCAGTCGACCTGCTGCCTAAACTGCTGTCCTTCGCTGGCGTCCACAAACTGCGCGTCGTGCCGACCGCCGACGTCAACCACACTTTCGGCATGTCCTTCGGCGTCATGCTGTGCATTATTGGTTTCTCGATCAAAGCCAAAGGTCTCGGCGGCTGGGGTAAAGAGCTGCTGACCGCGCCGTTCCACGCGCATGGCTTCATGGCCATCGTGCTGGCGCCGATCAACTTCGTCTTCCAGATGATCGAGTTGCTGGCCAAGCCACTGTCGCTGTCGCTGCGTTTGTTCGGCAATATGTATGCCGGCGAACTGCTGTTCATTCTGATCGCTCTGCTGCCATGGTGGGCACAGTGGCTGCTCGGTGGTCCGTGGGTGATCTTCCACATTCTGGTGGTGACCCTGCAAGCGTTTGTCTTCATGGCGCTGACGGTTGTGTATCTGGCCATTGCGGTTGAGAAGCACTAATAATTCGTTTTTAATTTTTTAGTATCTGTAGTCTTTTTTAAATCTTAGGAGAAATTTCAATGCAAGCTCTGATCGCACAAGTACAAAGCATGACCGTTCTGGCAGCCGCTATCATCATCGGCCTGGCCGCTATCGGTACCGCTCTGGGTTTCGCCATTCTGGGCGGTAAATTCCTGGAAGCTTCGGCTCGTCAACCAGAACTGATGCCACAACTGCAAACCAAACTGTTCGTTATCGCTGGTCTGCTGGATGCGATCTCGATGATCGGCGTTGGTGTTGCTCTGCTGTACACCTTCAGCAACCCATTCCTGGCCGCTGTTCTGGCCGCTGCTCAGTAATCTGCTCCACCCTAGGAGAAACTTTTAGTTAGGAGCAAAGGTATGGACATCAATATGTCTCTCATCGGCCAGATGATCACCTTCGCGGTGCTGGTCTGGGTGTCGATGAAGTTCGTATTTCCATCGCTGAACGCAGCGCTGGATGAGCGTGCCAAGCGCATCGCCGATGGTCTGGCCGCTGCCGACCAAGGCCAGCAAGCTATGGTAGCCGCTGAAAAGCGCGCCGCTGAAGCGCTGTCGGGTGCACGCGAAGAAGCTTCGCAACGCGTTGCCGACGCTGAAAAGCGTGCGCAACTGGTAGCGGAGGAAATCAAAGCGAATGCACAAGCCGAAGCGAACCGCATCATTGCGCAAGCCAAGGCCGAAGCCGAGCAGCAACTGGCCACGGCGCGCGAAGCGCTGCGCGCTCAGGTGGCTGACCTGGCTGTGAAGGGCGCCGAGCAAATCCTCAAGCGCGAAGTCAACGCCTCGGCCCACGCCGATCTGTTGTCGCGCCTGTCTGTCGAGCTGTAATCATGGCAGAAAACGCAACCGTCGCCCGTCCCTACGCGGAAGCTCTGTTCCGCGTAGCCCAAGCAGGTAAGGAATCGTTCAACCTCGCGGCGTGGTCCGAACTGGTGGCCGAACTGGCCCAGATCGGCGCCCACCCCGAGGTACAAGCATTTGCCCGCAACCCGAAAGCGTCGGCCAGCGATATCGTCGCCGCCTTCAAGGCCCTGGTGAAATCGCCGCTGAACAAGGAAGCCGATAACTTCCTGTCCATGCTGGTTGAGAATGGCCGTATCAGTCTGCTGCCGGAAATCGGCGCACAATTCCAGGCGTTGAAAAACGCCCAGGAAGGTGCCGCGGACGCCGCCATCACCAGTGCCTTCGATCTGAGCAGCGCTCAGGTCAGCGAACTGGTCGCGACGCTGGAGAAGAAATTCAGCTGCAAGCTGAACCCGGTCGTGACCGTGGATCCAGCGCTGATCGGTGGCGTGCGCGTGGTGGTCGGCGATGAAGTGCTGGACACTTCGGTCCGCGCCAAGCTGCAGCAAATGCGTGTTGCACTGGTCGCCTGAGCTCACCCTCGGCGACCTTAGAACAGATTCTTCATCTCGCGCAAGCTGAGAGAAACCCTATTTAGGAGTTAGTTAGTATGCAACTCAACCCATCTGAAATCAGCGAGCTGATCAAGAGCCGTATCGAAGGCCTTGATGGTGGCGCTGAAGTACGTAACCAAGGCACGGTTATTTCCGTTGCCGACGGTATCGTCCGTATCCACGGCCTGTCGGACGTGATGCAAGGCGAGATGCTGGAATTCCCAGGCAACACCTTCGGCCTGGCCATGAATCTGGAGCGTGACTCGGTCGGTTCCGTGATTCTGGGTGCTTACGAGCACATCTCGGAAGGCGACACGGTCAAAACCACCGGTCGTATTCTGGAAGTGCCAGTCGGCCCGGAACTGCGTGGCCGCGTGGTCAACGCGCTGGGTCAACCGATCGACGGCAAAGGCCCGGTCAACACCGCGCTGACCTCGCCGATCGAAAAGATCGCGCCAGGCGTGATCGCCCGTGAGTCGGTGTCGCAGCCGATGCAGACCGGTCTGAAATCGATCGACGCGATGGTACCAATTGGCCGTGGCCAGCGTGAGCTGATCATTGGCGACCGTCAAACCGGTAAATCGGCAGTTGCGGTTGATGCGATCATCAACCAAAAAGGCCAGGGCATGACTTGCATCTACGTTGCAATCGGCCAAAAAGCTTCGACCATCAAGAACATCGTGCGCTCGCTGGAAGAGCACGGCGCGCTGGAGTACACCATCGTTGTGGCCGCCTCGGCATCGGAATCGGCTGCGATGCAGTACATTTCGGCCTACTCGGGTTGCACCATGGGCGAATACTTCCGCGACCGCGGTGAAGACGCCCTGATCGTCTACGATGACCTGTCGAAACAAGCGGTTGCTTACCGTCAGATCTCGCTGCTGCTGCGCCGCCCACCAGGCCGCGAAGCCTACCCAGGTGACGTGTTCTACCTGCACAGCCGTCTGCTGGAACGCGCCGCGCGCGTGAACGCCGACTACGTCGAAGCCTTCACCAAAGGTGAAGTCAAAGGTAAAACCGGTTCGCTGACCGCGCTGCCGATCATCGAAACCCAAGCGGGTGACGTGTCGGCCTTCGTGCCAACCAACGTGATTTCGATTACCGACGGCCAGATCTTCCTGGAAACCTCGCTGTTCAACGCTGGTATCCGTCCTGCGATCAACGCCGGTATCTCGGTGTCGCGCGTCGGTGGTGCCGCTCAGACCAAGGTCATCAAAAACCTGTCGGGCGGTATCCGTACCGACTTGGCACAGTACCGTGAACTGGCTGCGTTCGCGCAGTTCGCTTCGGACCTGGACGAGTCGACCCGCAAGCAGCTGGACCGCGGTGCCCGCGTGACCGAACTGCTGAAACAGAAGCAGTACTCGCCTCTGTCGATCTCGCTGATGGCCGCTTCGCTGTTCGCAGTGAACAAGGGCTACCTGGACGACGTCGAAGTGAAGAAAGTACTGTCGTTCGAAGCCGGCCTGCATGCGTACCTGAAGACCAAACAAGCTGACCTGCTGTCGAAAATTGAATCGTCGAAGCAACTGGACAAAGACGGCGAAGCCGCCCTGTCCGCTGCCATCGCCGACTTCAAGAAATCCGGCGCATTTTAAGTTAGCTTGGCGCTCCGGTTTTGAACCTGGAGCGCCTTCAGCGCAGAAGGAGTAAGGACTCATGGCAGTAGGCAAAGAGATACGTGGCAAGATCAAGAGCGTAGAAAATACGAAGAAGATCACCAAGGCGATGGAAATGGTCGCCGCATCGAAAATGCGCAAAGCGCAGGATCGCATGCGCGCCGCCCGTCCCTACAGTGAGAAGGTTCGTAACATCGCTGCAAATCTGGCGAACGCGAATCCAGAGTACACGCACCCGTTCCTGGCCGATGAAGCCAAGGAGTCGGCGAAGGCGGTTGGTTTCATCGTGGTCACGACCGACAAGGGTCTGTGCGGCGGCATGAACACCAACGTGCTGCGTCTGGTGACGAACAAATCGCGCGAGCTGGAAGCGGCCGGCAACAAGATTGCCGCCGTGGCGATTGGTAATAAAGGTTTGGGTTTCCTGAATCGCGTTGGCGTTCCGGTGGTGGCGCAAGTCACCCAGATCGGCGACACCCCGCACCTGGAAAAACTGATTGGCCCCGTCAAAGTCATGCTGGAAAAGTTCCAGAACGGCGAGGTGGATGCGGTTTACCTGTGCTACACCAAGTTCATCAACACGATGAAACAAGAGCCAGTGGTTGAGCAATTGCTGCCACTGCCTGCCGCGAAGAAACAGGCTGACGCAGGTAATCACAACTGGGATTACATCTACGAGCCAGACGCGGCAACGGTCATCGATGAACTGCTGGAGCGCTATGTAGAAGCGCTGGTGTACCAGTCGGTAGCGGAAAACCTGGCGTCCGAGCAATCGGCGCGGATGGTGGCGATGAAGGCGGCAAGCGACAACGCAGGTAGTGTGATCGGTGAATTGAAACTGATCTACAACAAAACCCGCCAAGCTGCGATTACCAAAGAACTCTCCGAAATCGTCGCCGGTGCGGCAGCGGTTTAAACGAATTTAACTATATTTGAAGGAACGAACATGGCTGATGGCAAAATCGTTCAGTGTATCGGCGCGGTGGTTGACGTTGAGTTTCCACGCAACGCGATGCCCAAGGTATTTGATGCCTTGAAGATGGAAGGCTCCGAGCTGACGCTGGAAGTGCAACAACAACTGGGTGACGGCATCGTCCGTACCATCGCTCTGGGTTCGTCCGACGGTCTGCGTCGCGGCATGCAAATCCAGAACACCGGCAAACCAATCATGGTGCCAGTGGGCAAAGCGACCCTGGGTCGTATTATGGACGTGCTGGGTAACCCAATCGACGAATGCGGTCCGGTCGCTCACGACCAGATCGCTTCGATCCACCGTGCTCCACCTGCATACGACGAACTGTCGCCATCGCAGGATCTGCTGGAAACCGGTATTAAAGTTATTGACCTGGTGTGCCCGTTCGCTAAAGGCGGTAAAGTCGGTCTGTTCGGTGGCGCCGGCGTCGGCAAGACCGTGAACATGATGGAACTGATCAACAACATCGCTAAAGCGCACTCGGGTCTGTCCGTGTTCGCCGGTGTGGGTGAGCGTACCCGTGAAGGTAACGACTTCTACCACGAAATGGCTGACGCTAAAGTGGTTGATCTGGAAAACCCAGAGAACTCGAAAGTGGCGATGGTCTACGGTCAGATGAATGAACCACCAGGCAACCGTCTGCGCGTGGCGCTGACCGGTCTGACCATGGCGGAAGCGTTCCGTGATGAAGGCAAAGACGTTCTGTTCTTCGTCGACAACATCTACCGCTTCACCCTGGCCGGTACCGAAGTGTCCGCACTGCTGGGCCGTATGCCTTCCGCAGTGGGTTACCAGCCGACTCTGGCCGAAGAAATGGGCCGTCTGCAAGAGCGTATCACCTCGACCAAAACCGGTTCGATCACCTCGATCCAGGCCGTGTACGTGCCAGCGGATGACTTGACCGACCCGTCGCCAGCGACCACCTTCGGTCACTTGGATTCGACCGTCGTTCTGTCGCGTGACATCGCCTCGCTGGGTATCTACCCTGCGGTGGACCCACTGGATTCGACCTCGCGTCAGCTGGACCCGCTGGTGGTTGGCCAAGAACACTACGACACCGCGCGTGCTGTTCAAGGCACCCTGCAGCGCTACAAAGAACTGCGTGACATCATCGCGATTCTGGGTATGGACGAGCTGGCACCGGAAGACAAACTGCTGGTGGCGCGCGCACGTAAGATGCAGCGTTTCCTGTCGCAGCCGTTCCACGTGGCTGAAGTGTTCACCGGCGCGCCTGGTAAATACGTGTCGCTGAAAGACACCATCAAGGGCTTCAAGATGATCGCCTCGGGCGAACTGGATCACCTGCCAGAGCAAGCGTTCTACATGGTCGGCACGATCGAAGAAGCCATCGAAAAAGCCAAAAAACTCAACTAATTAGTTGCGTTGTTCGCCCCCGCCGCAAGGTGGGGGCGTTCCACCCGATAGGACACACATGGCAAACACTATTCACGTTGACGTGGTTTCGGCAGAGGAGTTGATCTACTCTGGCGACGCCGAATTCGTCGCGTTGCCGGGTGAGCAGGGCGAGCTGGGTATCTACCCGAAGCACACGCCGCTGATTACCCGCATTCGTCCGGGCGCGGTGCGCATCCAGGTTCCAGGCCAAGCTGAAGAAGAGTTCGTCTTCGTCGCCGGCGGCCTGCTGGAAGTGCAGCCAGGCGCGGTGACGGTGCTGGCCGACACCGCGATTCGCGGCAAGGATCTGGACGAGGCCAAAGCGGCCGCGGCCAAGAAACGTGCCGAAGAAGCGCTGGCCAACAACAGCTCGGGCATCGACTACGCGAAAGCGCAAGCCGAACTGGCAGCGGCCATCGGCCAGCTGGCAGCGATCGCCAAGCTGCGCGCCAAGCACTAAGCAACGCACAGCAACATCAGCAAAAAAGGCAGCTTCGGCTGCCTTTTTTTATTGCGGTTGGATTTACAGCTCAAGTAGCGCCAGCACTTTACGCGTAAGTCGTTTATCGTCGCTGACTTGCTTGTTCAAGCGATGCTCCTGCAAGACAAATACAGGAGCGACAGGCTTGTTTTGTGATGGAATGGATTCTTGACTGAGGCTGAGAGCGGCATCCGGGAAGAGATCCATTTGCGTTGAATTTTCACCGTACGTTTTCATGAGATATCTCCTGCTCCAGAATTAGGATTATAAGCCCTAGCGTGTTGAAAACTGGTCCAAATCCAATCGTTCAACCACCATGGCTTCCAGGCGCGGAATCGCCTCCAGTGAGAATTTGACAGCGGGTTTGGTGAGTTGTGGATTGGCCCGAATCAGCTTGCCGTTCTTCTTCCTGTCCGTGTTGGTCTTGTAGAGCGCAAGGAATCGGCGCGGTGCCACGCCATCATACTGACGCAGAATTACTTTTCCTTGCTCCGTCTCATCTTCGGTCATCGCATCATCGTGCAATTTGACAGCGAGCGATTTCCGATAAGGTTCGATGAAGTAGACGTCCTTGATGCCGGCCGCGATGATGTGACGCGCGCATGAGTGGCAAGGATAAGTCGTAACGTAGATGCGCCCGCCTTTTATCTGTTCGCCACCAAGCGGGAGTGCTCTTAAGATGGCGTGCATTTCAGCATGGATCGCGCGTGAAAATTCGATCAGATCTTTTAAACCGGTGCTCTGTCGAAGATGCCTGGTCACGCTTTCAACTTTGCTTGCTTCCACCAGGCCGCTGCCGCATACATTGCCATCTCATGCACACTGGGTGTTAGCGGCTTACTTGCGAGTACCAAAGTAAGAAAGCGCTCCACCCGTTCTTCAATTTCAGAGGTAGTGCGACTTTCAAGACGTAAAAAATAATCAGAAAAGGGAAAGGTCTGCCGCACTGTCTGTCCGCTTTCTTTTTCTTCGCCGGAGTCGCGATCAATCAGCTCGGACACGTCTACATCCGACATTTGTTTTTTGAGTGTCGCTTCTCGTGATGACACGGGCGTGTATACGCCGACTGTGTAGAGCAACTCGCCGTAAACAAGTCGCAAAATTTCTAGCTCGCTTTGGTTCTTGATGGAGTCGATGATATGAGCAACCCGGAGCGGCCGGGTTACAGCCTTAAGCTGTGGAATCTTTCCCTCGTTAGCGTCGCTTGTCTGCTCTTCAGCCAATGCTGCGCGAGTTGTGGCGATCCTGCTGATCGCGAGCTTGGCTAATATTTCTTTGCCGTGAGCATCCCGCATGTCGTTGCCGAGTTTTATGAGGTCTTTGAACCTGTCGACGCCACTTCCAGCAATAGGAGTGCGGCGCTTGCTGGCATAAGTCGAAATGAAATCACTCAGCCGGATAATTTCGACTTTGGTATAGCCAAACTTTGAGGTCAGCATCTCTTCCGTACTAGCCGCTACCTCGTGGAGTGGAGAGCCGATGGGGCCGCATAGCGCAATCACTAATTCGGGAGTATGTAAGGAGCGGAGCTCCTCGGCGGCATCTGTCGGAGCTTCCTCCAGCAACGTGAACTGCTTCCCACCCACCTTGGCTGCGACGTTCATAACTCAGCGCTCCCCAGAAGCCTGCGATTTTGTCAGCATACAATTCTCAATGGAAAATGTCATCTAGATAACATCCTGCCTGTTGTTATCTGTTGATGAAATGAGCTGTGCATAGCCGCAGATAATTTGTCCGGCCATCGCTATCACCAATGCTGCAGATTCTCTTGGGACGCTTGGATATTCGTCCAGAAACGTATCAATGGATGCTCCTGACCCCAGATAGGAGAAAAGACAGGATAGTGGTACACGAGTGCCGGTAAATACAGGACTCCCGCCCATAATTTCGTAATCCACCTGTATGATTTTCCTGTCTAAACAGGGAATGCCGGATTGAACGACCTCTGGTTTGCTCATGGCGATCGCCAGCATCATTAGTGCACTTTTGGACGGCTGTTGACGCCGCTGCTCCCAATCTTCCAGAGTCTCGGCAGAGACGCCTATGAAGTCCGCAAATTCTTGCTGCGTAACCCCGGCAACTTTACGTGCGGCGATCAACGGGGAGTAGACGACGCTGCTGCGGTCTGCCGCGAGGTCGTCGAGTGTTTGCTGTAATTCCGCGTGTATGTCGCGAGTGGTTTCGAAAGCGGCGAGCTCTTCATCGCTCAGCGGCATGGCTTTGTCGGTCGACATATCGAACCCGTGCAGAGTCAAACCCATTTGACAGTGCCGTGTTGGATTAGTTCCCTTGGCAGCTGCGGCGGTAGTCGGCGGGTGGTTTGCCGACCAGTTTTTCGAAGTCGGTGGTGAAGTGGGATTGGTCATAGTAGCCCAGTTGTTGCGCCAGGCTGGCGAGGTCGATGGCGCTGCCTTTGGCCAGCAGGTCGGCGGCGTCCAGCAGGCGCTTGCGGCGGATGATCCACTTGGGGCTGGCGCCGATGTAGTCCTTGAATAGCATCTGCAGCTTGCGCACGCTGATGCCGACTTGATCGGCCAGTTGCTGCACTTGGGTGATGTCGGCGTTGCTTTCGATTGCTTGCAGTATGGCGGCGATGTGTTCCACCACTGGATCCGGTGCCGGCAACGCGCGGCGCAGTAGGGCGCTGGCGGCGGCCACCATGCCAGCGTCGTCGGCCGCCTTCAGCACGCTGCGCTCGGCCTCGACGTCGTCGCAGTCAAACACGGCGGACAAGGGCAGCTGGCGATCGGTGATCGACTGCACCTCGGCCCGCAGGAAGGCGCGAAACGCGCCTGGTCGGAAGCTGATGCCCAGCACCCGCCCGGCACCCTGCAGCGTGTATTCAAACGAACCGGTCATAACGCCGAACACCGCTGTGCGGCCGGCGTCAAACACGACGTGGATGGCGTGGCGGGGCAGGGTGCGCTGCACGTGCACGACGCCGTCCGGCAGCGACCACGCCACCAGCCAGAAGTGTTCGACAAACGGCGCTAGGTCCGCCTCGGGCAGATAGCGCTCGAGTCGAAACATCTTTTCGCCAGCGCCCGGATTGACCACCCCACGGGTCGGACGCGGTACACTGTGCAGCGTTGTCATAAAGCCTTCGCGTTTTTACAAGACCCTCATTCTAGCAAGCGTTATCGTGAGTTTTTCACCACCACACAGGAGAAACGCATGAACCAGCAACTGACCTTGTATCACTGCCCGTATTCCCGCTCCAGCGGCGTGCTGCACCTGCTGGAGGAGTTGCACGCGCCCTACGAGCTGCATGTGATGAATATGAAGAAGGGCGAGAACCGCGAGGCCGCCTATCTGGCCGTCAACCCGATGGGCAAGGTGCCGGCGATCCGCCATGGCGAAGCCATCGTCACCGAACAGGTGGCGATCTACCTGTATCTGGCTGACCTGTTCCCGCAAGCGCATCTGGCGCCGCCGCTGGGCGATCCGCTGCGTGGCCCGTATCTGCGCTGGATGGCGTTTTACGGCAGTTGCTTCGAGCCGGCCATCGTCGACCAGTGGATGAAGAACAAGCCGGCCGACAAAGCCGCCTGCCACTACGGCGACTTCGACACCATGTTCAATACGCTGATCGAGCAGCTGTCCAAAGGCCCGTATCTGTTGGGTGAGCAGTTCAGCGCGCTGGATGTGCTGTGGGCGACGTCGTTCGGCTGGATGGGCATGTTCGGCCTGCTGCCCAAGCTGCAGGTGATTGACGATTACGTGGCGCGGGTCAAAAACCGCCCGGCCGCGATCGCCGCCGCCGACAAGGATGCGGCGCTGGCCGTTGAGCAGGCGGCGGCTTGAAACGGCGTCAGCGCTTCTCTTCCATCAGCGCCAGCAGGTGGCCGTCCGGATCGCGGAAGAAGCCCATCCACAGTTCGTGGTCCGGCATTTTGGCGATCAGGTGCGGTTCGCGCTCGAAGGTCACCCCCTTGGCCTGCAGCTCGGCCGCCACCGCTTCAATGGCGTCGACCTTGAAGTAGTGGCAGACGCCGGTGCCGGCATCGATCTGCTCCTTGCCGCCCTCCAGCATCAGGCGCACGCCGCCGCAGTTGAAGAACACCAGCTCGCCGTAGCGGAACAGCTTGGGCAAGCCCAGCGCTTCGCCGTAGAACTGCTCGGCGCGGTCGGCG
This sequence comes from Duganella guangzhouensis, assembly GCF_009674535.1. Lineage (GTDB taxonomy): Bacteria > Pseudomonadota > Gammaproteobacteria > Burkholderiales > Burkholderiaceae_D > Rugamonas > Rugamonas guangzhouensis. The sequence goes on along the minus strand of NZ_WKJK01000004.1, from coordinate 89,730 downwards.
CTGGTAACGGGCAGGGCGATCTGGCCCAGTTGAGACAGTGGCATGACGGCGTCCTTTCAGTTATTGCGGCTCCAGCCCGCGCGCCTTGAGGATGGCTTTGGCGGCCGGCTGGGCCAGGGCGTTGACGAAAGCTTGCGCCGCCGCGCGCTCTGCCGTGGTGGCGGATGGCGCGGCGGAGAAGGTTGAATACACCTGCAATTCCGGCGGCAGCGGCCCGGCCAGCTGCGCTTCCGGCGTATCGAGGATTTCACTGATCTGGGTGAAGCCCATTTCCGCCTGGCCGGCCGCCACCGCCTGCGGCGCGGTGATTTTGCTGATGATGACGGTCTTGGCGTTCATGGCATCGGTAATGCCCAGCTGTTCGAAGATCTTTTTGATGGTCGGCCCGGTCGCGCCCTGCGCCGAGTAGGTGACCGAGCGTGCCGCCAGCACCGTGCGGCGGAATTCGGCGGCGTTGCCGATGGCGGGTTTGGGCGCGTCCTTGGCCACAGTCACGCCGACGCCGGTGCGCGCCACCACCACCTTGCCGGCGCCATCCAGTTTGCCTTGCTGGATCAACTCGTCCAGCGCGGCGGCGGTGAGGAAGGCGACGTCGAAGGTGGCGCCCTTGTCGATCTCGGCTTTAAGTTCGCCGGTGGTGGCGATGCGCAGCTTGACCTTGTGGCCGCTGGCGGCTTCGAACGCCGGGGCGATTTGCTCCAGCGCCGACTTGGCGGCGACGGTGCCGAATACGGTGATGTCGGCCGCTTGCGCCGCGCTCAGCGCGGTCAGCATCAATACGGCGGCGGCGCTATGGCGCAGGATCATGCAGTCACTCCAGTGGATGAACGATGTAGTGATTGTATGCGGGTGGCGTTCGGCTGCAAGGCTTTTGCGATGAGAGCGAGCGCTAACTCCGGCTGCGCACTGCCGCACATGAAGATGTCGGCGGCGGCGAAGCCGCATTCGGGCCAGGTGTGGATGGTGATGTGGGATTCGGCCAGCAGCACCACGCCGGTCACGCCCTGGCCGTCGCCGAAGCCGTGGAAGTGGCTGAACAGTATTTGCGCGCCGGCGCTGGTGGCGGCTTCGCGTAAAAGCGTCTCCAGGAAAGCGCTGTCGCTGAGGCGGGCCGCGTCGATGCCGTTCAGGTCGGCCAGCACGTGGGTGCCGGCGGGGGCGTGGGCCTGAGCTTGGGCGACGACGTGGTGCGGCGCGCTGACGGCGAGTGCTGACGCGGTCGTCGGCGCAGGTGGCGCTGGCGGGAGCTGGGCGGCGATGTCGCGCTTCACTTGTGGCCTCCGCCGCCGGAGCCGCTGCCCCAGGCGCCGCCACCACCACCGGTGTGCGAGCTCCAGCTGCTGCCGGTGTAGCCGCGGCCCGCGCCGCCGCTCAGCATGCGCGTCCAGCTGGTGCTGACGGTGGTCAGCACCACGATGATGGCGTAGATGAAAAATCTGCTCATGACTTGTCGAGGTTATCCAGGAAGGTCGCCGGCAGATACAGCGCCAGCGCGCCGATCGCGCTCAGGAACCAGGTGCCGGAGAAGTTGGTCAGCAGCGGTATCGCATTCAGCGCCAGCATGAACCAGATGATGTACTTGGCGGTGCTGCGATAACGGTTGTTGACCAGCGGCTGACCGCGCGACGGCGCCTTGACGCGTCCTTTGAACGCCTCGCCAAACCACAGCTTCAGCTGGTCGGCCGACACCGGCGCCGAGCGTGACCAGGTCATTTCCTCGCGCGTGGTTTCCGACGCCAGCCGCAGCTGGCCGGCCTGGAATTCCTCCACCCGCGTGCGATCGCCCACCGCCACCCGCCAGTTGAAGGCGCCCACCGCGTAGGTCACCTGCGCGCCGTAGTCGTAAAGCCGCTCAAATTTCACCTTATCCACAGTCACGCTGGCGGAACCGGGCGCGTACCACTGCGGCCACTCGGACAGCACGTTGGCGCCGGACCAGCCGTCATCGGTCTCCACCAGCCACGAAAAGCCGGCGCGCGGGCCGTACATCAGGTATTCGTTCCACTGCGCGCCCTCGTCGTCGGCGCGCCGCATCATGCCGATGATGGTGAAGTCTTGGTTGTTGATTTTAGCGGTCGCGCCCAGCTCCAGCGACAGCGGCACGGCGGCCACGCGCTCGCCGACGGCCACCACTTGCGCTTTCGGGCTGGCGGCGTCGATCTGGGTGGCGCAGGCCGGGCACACCAGGTTGGCAGTGATGCCGGGCAGGTATTTGATCGGACTGCCGCACGATGGACAATCCAGCGCATCCAGCTTGCCGCGATAGCGGCCGGCCGCGCGCTGGATGGTGTCATCGTCGCGCAGCAGCTGGCATTGCAGGCTCTCAAGCGTGACCGACAGACCGGTGTAGATCACTGGCTGCGGACCGTCCGAGTAATCCAGCGTGATAAATTCGACGCCACGGCGGAAGTCCGCCACCCGCGCCTGATAGCCGTCGCCCACCTTGAACGGCAGCTCGCCTTGGCCACCGACACAATCGGCAACGCGGATTTCGGCCGCCGTGTAGGGCGAATCGTTGATCGGGTAATTCCGCCCCGGCAGCAGCTGTTCAAACGCTGGCAGCTGCGCCTCGCCAGCGTATTCGGCGGTGATGGTGTACATGCCGGACGAATCGCCCAGCCAAGAGGTTTTACCGTCGTCGAACAGCAGATACCACTCGTTCCACATGCCGGCCGAATAACGCAGCTGGATGCGGCCGACCACCGTGAACGGCCGCCCGCCCAGCACTCCGGCAGTGCCGATCTGGATCGGTGAATAATCCTCCAGCACCGACGAGATCTTGCCCAGATCCTTGACCGCGTCGCCTTCCTTCAGCACCCGCGTGCTGCAGTATTCGCAGACAGCCATGACCGAGGCGTGCGAGCGGAATTTGACTTCCGCGCCGCAGCTGGGACAGGAAACGATTTGCACGTGCTTAGCCGATCAGTTTTTTCAGCAGTTCGGCCTTGGTGCTGTCGTAGTCGGCGGCCGAGATCAAGCCCTTGTCCAGCAGCCCCTTGAGTTTTCCCAGGCGGGCTTCGATCGAGTCCTCGGCCGGTGCGGCCGGAGCAGCAGTAGCCGGCGCCATGGTCGACCCCATGGCCTGGCCGATCGCCTGCCCCACCGTCATGCCTGCACCCAGACCCGCGCCGATGCCGGCCAGGCCGCCTTCATTCTGTGCCGCCAGCGGGATCGCGTTCGCGACCTGGAATTTGGTGTAGCCGGCCAGCTTGTCCGCGCTCATGCCGCCCTTCATGCCGGCCGAGATACGCTCGTCCAGCGCCGCCTGCAGTTCTTCCGGCAGGCTGACGCTGGCCACGTTGAATTCATCCAGCGCGACGCCGTAGCGCGCAAACGCGGTGGTCAGGTCGCCCTTGACCTGTTGCGCCATCAGCGCCTGATTGGCCGCCATGTCGAGGAAGGGCACTTGCGACGCGCCCAGCGAGCTAGCCATGCTGGCCATCAGAATGCCGCGCAGCTGGTCTTCCACCTCATCGCGGGTATAGGTCTCGCGGGTGCCGCTGATTTCGGTGAAGAAGGAGCGCGGATTGGTGATGCGGTAGGAGTACATGCCGAAGGCGCGCACCCGCACCATGTCGAAGTCCTTGTCGCGGATGGTGATCGGCTGCGGCGTGCCCCATTTGCGGCCGGTCTGCACGCGGGTGCTGAAGAAGTACACATCCGACTTGAACGGCGAGGCAAACAGCTTGTCCCAGTTTTTCAGGTTGGTCAGCACCGGCAGGGTTTGCGTGGTCAGCGTGTGGGTGCCGGGGCCGAACACGTCGGCGATCTGGCCCTCGTTGACGAACAGCGCCACCTGCGATTCGCGCACCACCAGCTGGCCGCCGTTCTGGATCTCCTGGTCGGCCATCGGATAGCGCCAGGCCAGCACGCCGTCGGTGTCCTCGTTCCACTGCAGTACATCGATAAACTGCTTCTTGATAAAGCTGCCGATACCCATGATGGTCCTCGCTCGAAATTAGGAAATGCAGGCGCCGTTGATCACGCCGATGGAAATGGAGATGGCACCCAGCAGCCCGCCGAACGCCGCGTTGTTGGCCTCGATCTGGTCCTTGGACATGTTCAGCACGCGGGTGGTGATGGCATAGGCCAGCATCTGCACCACCATCGCGCCGAAGGCCCAGGCCGCGAACTCGCGGTAATCGGCAGTATGCATCAGCGCCGAACCGATGGTGATGGAAAAACCTATCAGCGCCCCGCCCAGCGATAGCGATGCGGCGTAGTTACCGAGCCGGATCAGTTTGATCTCGTCGAAGGGCGTCATCCAGGTGTAGGCTTTGAAGAACACCGCCAGCAGCACGGCGGCAACCAGCAGGTGGATCAGGTAATTTAGGATGGCGGGCACGGCGCACCTTCGGGTAAAGTATTTACTTGATAATAATGCAAACGAGTAGAAATGACCAAAAAGATTCTGATCCTGTCCGTGTTCGTGGTGGCGTCATGCGGGCTGGCGTATGAGCTGATCGCCGGCGCGCTGTCCAGCTATCTGCTGGGCGACTCGGTGCTGCAGTTCTCCACGATTATCGGATGCTACCTGTTTGCCATGGGCGTTGGCGCGCACTTCTCCAAATACGTGAAGGACGAAGACGTGCTGGCGCGCTTTGTCGACATCGAACTCGCGGTGGGGCTGGTCGGCGGCGTATCGGCGGCGGTGTTGTTCATGACTTTCTCGTGGATGGCGGCGCCGTTCCGCACCCTGTTGTATGTGATGGTGTTTTTGATCGGCGCCTTCGTCGGCATGGAGGTGCCGCTGGTGATGCGCGCGCTGAACGCACGCCAGACCGCCTTCAATGAACTGGTCAGCAAGGTGCTGACCTTCGACTACCTGGGTGCGCTGGCGGTGTCGCTGCTGTTCCCGCTGGTGCTGGCGCCGTATCTGGGACTGGTGCGCACCGGCTTTTTGTTCGGCATGCTGAATGTCGGCGTCGCCCTGTGGACAATCAAGGCGTTTTCCACAGAGCTGAAAAACGTCAGCGGCCGTTTGCTGCGCGCCTGCACCGTGATGTGCGCGCTGGTGTTCGGCTTTGCCTTTGCCGACAAACTGACTTCCTGGGGCGAGCATGGCTTGTTCGGTGACGAGATTGTATTTGCCACCACCACGCCGTATCAGCGGCTGGTGATCACGCGCTGGAAGGACGATCTGCGCCTGTACATCAACGGCAACCTGCAATTCTCGTCGCGCGACGAGTACCGCTATCACGAAGCGCTGGTGCATCCAGTGCTGCAACCGCTGCCCTGGGCGAAGCGGGTGCTGGTGCTGGGCGGCGGCGATGGCCTGGCGTTGCGCGAGATCCTGCGCTACCCGAATATCGAACATGTGACGCTGGTCGATCTGGACCCGGCCATGACCGGCGCCTTCACGCGGCGCGAGGAGCTGGTCAAGCTGAATCACGGCTCGTTCAGCGACAAACGGGTGCAGGTGGTGAACGCCGACGCGGCGATCTGGCTGCAGCATAACGACGATATGTTCGACGCCGTCATCGTCGACTTCCCCGATCCGTCCAGCTTCGCGCTGGGCAAGCTGTATTCGGTGCCATTCTACGGCATGGTGCGCAAGCATCTGGCGGCGAATGGGCTGATGGTGGTGCAATCGACGTCGCCGTTTTTCGCGCCGCACGCTTACTGGACCATCGACGCCACGCTGCGCGAAGTCGGCCTGAAGACCTATCCCTATCACGCCTACGTGCCATCGTTTGGTGAGTGGGGCTTCATCCTGGCGACGCCTCAGGCGCAGTACGCGCCGCCTTCCAGCTACCGACTGCCGATGCGTTATCTGAACGCCGATACCACGCGCGAGATGTTCATCTTCCCGCCCGATATGAAGCCGATGGCGATGGAGCCGAATCGCCTCAACACCCAGTCGCTCGTGCACGAATTCGAGCAGGACTGGCGCCGGGTGATACGCTGATGCTGCGCCGATCCTTTCTGGTGTGGGCCGGCGCTTCCGGCCTGGCCGCCGCCGGTAGCGGACTGGCGTTCCAGCGCTGGCAGGAAATCACGCCGACCGTGAACTACGTCGGCCGCGATGAGGGCCACTTCCTGCGCGACCGCCGCGCGATTCCGCCGCCAGCGCAAGTTATCCACACCGATGTCGTCATCCTCGGTTCCGGCATCGCCGGCCTCACCGCCGCGTGGAAGCTGAAAAAGCTGGGCAAGACCGAGGTGCTGATGATCGACGGTCCGCAGCCGCACGGTAACGCCGCCGGCGGCGCGTTTGGCGAGTACGAATATCCGACCGGCGCCCACTATCTGCCGCTGCCGTCGCCCGAGTCGACGCATGTGCGCGAGATCCTGGCGGACCTTGGCATCATCCAGAAAGACCCCTTTGCCGAGAAGCCGTATTACGACGAGCGCTTCATCCTGCACGCGCCGGAGGAACGGCTGCTGTTCAACGGCCACTGGCAGGATGGCTTCATTCCCACCGACGGCGTGCCGCAGTGGGAGCTGGTGGAACACAAGCGCTTTTTCGCGGAAGTGGACCGTTTGCGCCAGACGCGTGGCGCCGATGGCCGCCGCGTGTTCGTGTTCCCGACCGTGCTGTCGTCGGAAGATCCGGAATGGCAGGCGCTGGACCGCATCTCGCTCAAGCAGTGGATGGATCAGCAGGGCTACAAGTCGCCTACGCTGCACTGGTATCTGAATTACTGCTGCCGCGACGATTACGGCACGCGCTATGACAAAGTCTCGGCGTGGGCCGGTCTGCACTACTACTGTAGCCGTTGGGGCCAGGCCGCCAACGCCGGCAACGGCGCCTGGCTGACCTGGCCCGGCGGCCTGCAACCGCTGGCGCGTGGCATGGAGCAGGCGGCGGCGGTCAAGCGCGTGGCCGGTACGGCGGTGTCGCTGAAAAAGACCGCCGATGGTGTCGAGGCGCTTTGCTTCAAGCTGGAAGGCGGCAAAGCCACCAGCTATCTGGTGCGCGCGCGCAAAGCGATTTGCGCCATGCCGACTTACGTGGCGGCGCGGGTGGTGGAAAACATCGCGGACTATGGCTTCGATCCGGCGCGCCATGCGCCCGAATACGCGCCGTGGATGGTGGCGAACTTCCTGCTCAAGCGCTTCCCGGACGAACTTCCTAGCCAGCCGCTGTCGTGGGATAACGTGGTGTACAGCGAACCGGGATTGGGCTTTGTGGTGTCCACCCACCAGGACATCCGCGTGCGGCCGCCTGAAAAAACCGTATTCAGCGCCTACGTCGCGCTGTCCGACCGCAAGGCCAGCACGGCGCGCCACTGGATGGCCAGCGCCAAACCCGAAGAGCTGCTGGCGCTGGCCGGCGCCGATATGCACACCGCTTATGGCGCGCAATTCGCCTCCTGCGTCGAGCGGGTCGATATCACGCTGCGCGGCCATGCGATGGCGGTGCCGTGGCCGGGCTTCCGCAACAATGCGGGCATGCGCGCGCTGCGTCAGGTGGACGGCCCGATTCTGTTTGCGCATGCTGACTTGTCCGGCTTTTCGGTGTTCGAGGAGGCGGCGTGGTGGGGCTACCGGGCGGCAGAGCTGGCAGCGAAGTGATATCCTGATTCCATGACACACAACGCCCGCCAGCGCTTCCGCGCCCCCAAAAAATTCAAGTTGCGCGACCAGGACGCGGACGACGATACGTTCTCGACCCGCGCCGCCAACCCCAAACTCGGCAAGTCGCGCGCCAAGACACTGGACCGTGAGCGCACCGCCGCGCTGATCGATCGCATCGCCGCGCTGCAGGACAAGCTGTACGCGCAGCGCAAGCAGAAGGTGCTGCTGATCCTGCAGGGCACCGACACTGCCGGCAAGGACGGCACGGTGCGCGCGCTGTTCAGCGGCATCAGCCCGATGGGCTTGCGCGCGGTGGGCTTCAAGGCGCCGACCGATGCCGAGCTGGCGCACGATTATCTGTGGCGCGTACATCAGCATGTGCCGATCAATGGCGAGATCGCGATCTTCAACCGTAGTCATTACGAGGATGTGCTGATCACCAAAGTGCAGGGCATGATCGATGACGAGGAGTGCCAGCGCCGCTACGCGCAAATCCGCGACTTCGAACGCATGCTGGCGGAGACGGGCACGGTGATCATCAAGGTGTTCCTGCACATCTCGAAGGAGGAGCAGCGCGAGCGCCTGCAGGAGCGGCTGGACGATCCGGACAAGCAGTGGAAATTCAACCCGGAAGACATCACGCAACGTGCAAAATGGGACGACTACCAGCGCGCCTACGAGAAAGCCATCCGTGAGACCGATGCGCCGCACGCGCCATGGTATGTGGTGCCGGCCAATTCCAAGACCCATCGCAATCTGGTGATCGCCAGCCTGCTGCTGGAGACGCTGGAAGGCATGGAGCTGCAATATCCCCCACCACATCCGGATCTGTCGTCATTCACCGTGGAATAAGGAGACCCTTATGCTGCAACTGAAAGACCCGAGCCTGCTGCGCCAGCAGGCGTACCTCAATGGCCAGTGGAGCGACGCCGATAACGGCGCCACGCTGGCCGTGACCAATCCGGCCACTGGCGAACAGCTGGGCACCGTGCCGCTGATGGGCGCCGCCGAAACGCGGCGCGCCATCGATGCCGCCAACGCCGCCTGGCCGGCCTGGCGCAAGAAGACCGCCAGGGAGCGCGCCATCATCCTGCGCAAGTGGAATGACCTGATCCTGGAAAACACCGAAGACCTGGCGCAGTTGATGACGGCGGAGCAGGGCAAGCCGCTGGCCGAGTCGCGCGGCGAGGTGGCGTATGGAGCTTCGTTCATCGAATGGTTTGGGGAGGAAGCCAAGCGCGTGGCCGGCGAGACGCTGGCGTCGCCATGGCCGGACCGCCGCATTCTGGTCACCAAGGAGCCGATTGGCGTCTGTGCCGCCATCACGCCATGGAACTTCCCGATTGCCATGATCACGCGCAAAGCCGGCCCCGCGTTGGCGGCCGGTTGTCCGATGGTGCTGAAGCCGGCCGAGGCCACGCCGTACTGCGCGCTGGCGCTGGCGGTATTGGCGGAGCGCGCCGGCGTGCCGCCGGGCGTGTTCAGCGTGGTGACCGGCACGCCGAAGGAGATCGGCGGCGAGATGACCTCCAACCCCATCGTGCGCAAGCTGACCTTCACCGGCTCGACGGCGGTGGGCCGGCTGCTGATGGAGCAGAGCGCGCCCACCATCAAGAAGCTGTCGCTGGAACTGGGCGGCAACGCGCCCTTCATCGTGTTTGACGATGCCGATCTGGATGCGGCGGTGGAGGGCGCCATCGCGTCCAAGTACCGCAACGCCGGCCAGACCTGCGTCTGCGCCAACCGCATTTACGTGCAAGACGGCGTGTACGACGCGTTCGCGCAAAAGCTGGTGGCGGCTGTGGATAAACTCAAAGTTGGCAACGGCGTGGAAGCCGGTGTCACGCAAGGGCCGCTGATCGACGAGAAGGCGGTGAAGAAGGTTGAGCAGCACGTGGCCGATGCGGTGGCCAAGGGCGGCCGCGTGCTGCTGGGCGGACAGCGCCACGCGCTCGGCCACAGCTTCTTCCAGCCGACCGTGATTGCCGATATCAGTGCCGACATGCTGGTGGCGAAGGAAGAGACCTTCGGCCCGCTGGCGCCACTGTTCCGCTTCAAGACCGACGAGGAAGCGCTGGCGCTGGCCAACGGCACCGAATTCGGCCTGGCCAGCTACTTCTATTCGCGTGACGTTGGCCGCATCTGGCGCGTGGCCGAGGGACTGGAGAGCGGCATGGTGGGTGTCAACACCGGGTTGATTTCCAACGAAGTGGCGCCGTTCGGCGGCGTCAAGCAGTCCGGCCTGGGGCGCGAGGGTTCGCATCATGGCATCGAGGACTACCTGGTCATCAAGTACATCTGCCTCGGCGGCATATGAGGGCGACGCTGGTGGTGCCGGTCAACCGCTCCACCATGCGCTTGATGGCGACCATCTGGCGCCCGGCTTTCTGGGCGTAGCGGGTGTCGTCGTAGGCGAACCAGTCCCAGCACGCGTTGGGATTGGTGTAGGTGGCGGCAGCCTGTGGATAAAGGATAATCAGCCGGTTGCTGTCGGCCCAGGCGTTGTAGCCGGCGCGGCGCACAAAGGTGGTGCCGATGTTTGCCGGCGCCTGCAGGCAGCCATGAAACACCACATGTAGTTTGCACATCGCGCCGCCGCTGCTGTCGCAGGCGGCCGGGATGTAGACATAGCCGTAGTCCGCCATGCCGTGCCAGAACGGAGCGGCGATGAATTCCGACTGGTCGAAGGCGAGGAAGCGGCCGCCCAGCGTACCGCTGTTGCGCGCGGCCAGCGGGCCGTAGATCCAGTTCAGCAGCTCGCCGGCGGCGTCGTAATTGCAGTTGTTGATGTAGGGCGAGCCCAATTCCGAGCAGTTGTTGCCGTAGCTGTCGGTCGGCATCGCGTGTTCGGCCGCCAGGTTGCGCTTGTAGGCGATGCGGTTGGCGTCGACGTAGTGGCGGTAGTAGGTTTGCAGGTCGTTCATCACCGCTTGCGGCACCACTGTATCCAGCGTGCCGGACAACATCCAGATGCGGTGGCCGGCCAGCGCGCTGGTGGGATCGATGGTTTGCAGCGCGGCGAACCAGTCGGTGATGGCGATCAGGTCCGGCACGCGCGTGCCGCCGCTGCGTACGCGGCAGGTGAACAGATCGCTGGTGCAGCTGCAACTGGTGGTGGCGGTGAACACGCTGCCCTGGGCGCAGAAGTACGGCCCGCCGGCGATCACGCCGGCGCCGACCACCGAACGCGAATACGCCACTTCAAACTGCACCGCCATATAGGCGCCGGAGGACAGGCCGGAGACGCTGACCTGGCCGGCATGCATCTCCGGCAAGGACACCACCTGCGCCTGCGCGGCGCTTATCCACAGCAGCAGAATCATCAAAATACGCATGGCGGCCTCCCCGTCGCGACTAGAAAATGACGATAGGCCGGCAGTGTGGATTTTGCTTAATCCAGGTCTATCGTGCGGGGGGAACTAAATTGGACTAGAATGATTTTTTTCTATTCTTTCCGGCCGACCATCATGATCAAGACCTTTGTTCAGCTGTGCATCGCAACTTCGCTGACAGCGCTGGCCAGTGCGCCGGCCCTGGCGCAGACGCCCGCCGCCGCCCCTGCCGCAGCGGCAACCGCCGCACCGGGCAGCTGCCCGGCCATCCTCAAGCAGACCTTCAAGCGTCTGCAGGACGATACGCCTCAGGATCTGTGCCAGTATTCGGGCAAGGTGGTGCTGGTGGTGAACACCGCCAGTTATTGCGGCTTCACCAATCAGTACGAAGGGCTGGAAGCCTTGTACGCCAAGTACGCCAGCAAAGGCCTGGTGGTGCTGGGCTTCCCGTCCAACGACTTCGGTCAGCAGGAGCCGGGCAGCAGCAAGGAAATCGCTGATTTCTGCTACAACACCTACGGCGTCAAGTTCCCGATGTTTGCCAAGTCGGTGGTGTCCGGCAAAGAGCCGAATCCGCTGTACGTGAACCTGATCAAAATCACCGGCAAGGCGCCGGCCTGGAACTTCCACAAATACCTGATCGACCGCCAGGGCAATGTGGTGAACAACTTCGGCAGCAAGGTCACTCCGACCGACAAGCAGCTGGTGACGGCGGTGGAAAAGGCGCTGGGTTCTTAATCCCGCGCCAGTTCAAAGCCCTCATCCAGCCAACCCGTTACGCCGCCGGTCATCAGCTTGACCGGTCGGCCCAACTGCGCCAGCCGCACGGCGGCACGGGCCGCGCCATTGCAGTGCGGTCCGGCGCAATACACCACGAACAACGTCTGCGCCGGGAATTCGGCGATTTTCGAACCGATGATCTTGCGGTGCGCCAGATCCAGCGCGCCAGGCACGTGGCCGGCCGCGTATTTTTCGGTGCCGCGCACGTCCAGCAGCACAAAGTCCTGCTGGTCGCTGCTGATGGCGTCGTGCACGTCCCAACAGTCGGTTTCGTAGCGGAAGCTGGCTTCAAAGTGGGCCAGCGCGGCGGCGCTGTCGGCGGCGGGGATGGCGGCAACCAGGGACATGGTGTTCTCCTTTTTTGATGGGCGATGACGTCATTGTGCGGCCGCCAAGCCGTGGCCAGAAGTGGCGCATATGCCATTCTGCGGTAAGATCGCGCCATGAAAAAACATCTTGTGGTGGCGCTGGCCTACGACCGGCTGTGTACTTTCGAATTCGGCTGCACGGTCGAGCTGTTTGCGCTGGAGCGTCCGGAACTGGGCGTCGATTGGTACGAATTTGCGGTGTGCGCGGTGGAACAGGGGCCGATCCGCGCCGCTGGCGGCATCACCGTGCAGGCGCCATATGCGCCGGAGCTGCTGGCGCGCGCCGACACCATCATCATTCCCGGCTGGCGCGATGCCGACGAAACGCCGCCGCCACAATTGCTGGCGTGGATACGCGAGGCGCATGCGCGCGGCGCGCGTCTGTGTTCGATCTGTTCCGGCGTGTTCGTGCTGGCCGCCGCCGGTGTGCTGGATGGCCAGCGCGCCACCACCCACTGGCGCTACGCCGAGCGGCTGGCGCGGCGTTATCCTTTGATAGAAGTGCAGCCGGATCATCTGTATGTGGATAACGGCCAGGTTATCACCGCCGCCGGTTCTGCTGCCGGACTCGATATGCTGCTGCATCTGGTGCGGCGCGATCATGGCGCCAAGATCGGCAACCAGGTGGCGCAGCGGCTGGTGGTGGCGCCGCATCGCGAAGGCGGTCAGGCGCAGTTTCTGCCGCGTCCCATGGCACAGGGCGAGCAGGGGCGCTTGTCCAAATTGATGGACTGGCTGCGAGGCCATCCGGCGCAGCCGCACAGCGTGGCCAGCATGGCCGAACGCGCCGCCATGAGTCCGCGCACGCTGCAGCGCCAGTTTCAGCAGGCCACCGGCCTCGGTCCCATCGAATGGCTGATCCGCGAGCGCGTGGCCATCGTCAAGGAGATGCTGGAACAGCCGGACGTGCCGCTGGCGCAGATCGCCGAGCAGGCCGGCTTCGGTTCTGAGGAATCGCTGCGCCATCACTTTCGCCGTCTGACCGCCACCACACCAGGCGCTTACCGAAAGCGCTTCGTGCTACGCTGAGCGACTCTCAAGCGAGGAGACGATCATGCCCTACGTAGACGGATTCGTGATTGCAGTCCCGAAGGACAAGCTGGACGCGTACAAGCAAATGGCGCTGGAATGCGCGGCGGTATGGAAGGAGCACGGTGCGCTGGAGTTCCGCGAGAACGTGGGCGACGATGTCCCGCCCGGCAAACTGACCTCCTTCCCGCAAGCGGTGATGCTGCAGCAGGACGAGGTGGTGATCTTCTCCTGGATCATCTTCGAATCGCGCGCCCGCCGCGACGAGATCAACGACAAGGTCATGCACGACCCGCGCGTCGCCGCCTACATGGACCCCGCCAACATGCCGTTCGACGCCAAGCGCATGATCTACGGCGGCTTCGAGATGATTATCGACCAGTGATGGTGGCGCGCATGGCGCCGCGCAGCGCGTTGCAGAGGACGATGTCGTCGGCGCGCTCCAGCATGGCGCGGGTGATGACGGCTTCGCTGGCGTTCCAGTCCGGATCGTCCAGCAGCACGCCGCGCATCACGCCCGGCAGCAGGCCGCTGCTTAGCGGTGGCGTCAACCAGCGGCCGTCGATACGCGCGAACACGTTGCTGCGGCCACCTTCGGTCAATTCGCCGCGTTCGTTGAAGAACAGGGTATCGAAGGCACCATGCGCTTCGGCCTCGCGCCAGGCGGCGTCATAGCGGGCGCGGATGCTGGTTTTGTGGCGCAGGAACAGGTCGCCGCTGATGGTGGCGTCGTCGGCCAGCAGCACGCGTACCGGTTCGTTCAACGGCGCCAGCGGCGCGTGCTGCACCGAGAAGGCGCCGCTGGCACTGAGCGCCAGCCGCAAACGGTAGGCGGCGTGCTGCGGCTCCAGCATGTGGCAGGCGGTGTCGAGATACGCCTCGGCCGCTTTCGCATCCCAGGGGAAGCCGAAGTAGGCGGCCGATGCGGCCAGCCGTTGCAGGTGGCGCGCGCGATGGCGCACGCCGCCGGCCGAGGTGGCGTACATGGTTTCGAACAGGTCGAAGTCGTGGTGCAGGCCGGTGAGGAAGCGCGCTTTCAGCTGGCACTCGGCGTATTCCTCGCCGGCGTCGCTGTCGAACACGATGCCGGCGCCGACGCCCATTTCGCCACGGCGCACGCCGTCGTCACCTGGTGGCTGCAAGGTCAGGGTGCGGATCGGTACCGACAGGCAGAAATCACCGACGCCGCTGACGACCGGATCGAACCAGCCGATGGCGCCGGTGTAGATGCCGCGCGGGTCCGGCTCCAGCTCGCGGATGATTTCCATGGTGCGGCGCTTGGGTGCGCCGGTGATCGAGCCGCACGGATACAGCGCGGCGAAGATGTCGGCCAGCGTGGCGTCGTCGCGCAGCTGCGCGGTGATGGTGGAGGTCATCTGCAGCACGCTGCTGTAGCGCTGCACTTCGAACAGCGCCGGCACCTCGACGCTGCCGGTGGCGGCCACGCGCGCGATGTCGTTGCGCAGCAGGTCGACGATCATCAGGTTTTCGGCGCGGTTTTTCGGATCGCTGGCCAGGTTGGTGGCGCGCTGGATGTTTTCCGCTTGCTGTGCCGCCGGCGCGGCGGGGGCGGTGCCTTTCATCGGCCGCGCGGTCAGCACGCCGCTGGCGTGGCGCACGAACAGCTCCGGCGACAGCGACAGCACGGCGCTGCCGTCGTCCAACGCGATCAGCGCGCCGTAGGGCACCGGTTGGCGGCCGCGCAGGCGCGCGTACAAAGCGTGGATGCCGCCAAACGCGTCAAAACGCAGCCTGAAGGTGTAATTGACCTGGTAGGTGTCGCCAGCCGCGATGTAGTCGTGAATGCGCGCCAGCGCCCCGTTAAACGCTTCCTGCGTGATGTTCGGGTGGACGTTGGCGATGCCGGCCGGGCGTTCGATCGGGAACGAGCGGGCGGCCAGCCAGTCGCCGACTTCCTGCGCGCTGAGATGGGCGCAGTCGCGGAACAGCAGGATCTGCGCCAGGGGAGCGCTTGGTGGCGCATCGCTCAGCGCCATCAGCGCCATCAGTGCCTCCCCCAATTCATAGCTGCACACGCTGACCGCGTATTCGCCGCGCGCCAGCGCCGCCTGCATCTGCGCCAGCAATTGCGGCCATTGCGCGATGTGGTCGCAGCGCAGCGTGCCGGTGTGGCCGGTGTACAGGCGCGAACGGCCGCCGGCCTGTTGGCCTTCCGGGCTGGCGTCGTCCAGCAGCGCGAATACTTCCGTCGTCATTACGATAGCAATAGCGTGATGTGCAGCGCGCCGTCCTGCGTTGGATGAAGCTTGAAGCCGCTCTTGGCATAACGGTGCCAACGGCCGATGACAAAGCTGGTCAGCATGGCGGCGCGCGCGGCGCTGTCGGCTTCGTGCGCCTGACCTTCGCTGGCGGCGAGGCGCAGTGCTTGTTTCAGCGCCAGCTCGACGCGATCATAGAACTGGTTCATGCGCTGTTGCAGGCGATCGTCCTCGTTGACCAGCGCATCGCCGATCAGCACCCGCGTCATGCCCGGATTCTGCACCGCGAAGTTGAGCAGCATGGCGGCGATGTCGCGCGCTTGCGCCAGGCCGTCGGTCTGGCGCTCGGCGATCTGGTTAATCAGGCCGAACACCGACGATTCGATGAACTCGATCAGTCCTTCGAACATCTGCGCCTTGCTGGCGAAATGCCGGTACAGCGCGGCCTCGGAAAACTCCAGCTTGCGCGCCAGCGCAGCGGTGGTGATCTTGTCGCCCTTGGGCTGTTCCAGCATCTCCGCCAGCGCCTGCAGGATTTGCAAACGGCGCTGGCCTGGCGGTGTGCTTGCCATATGATCTCGCGGGTTAAAAAGTGTGTGGTCAGCGCAGATGATGCAGGCGCGCTGGCAGGTTCCTGACAGATTTTACTTTGACATCGACGTAAGCGGGGCGAATCAGTCGTTTTTGCGGATGCGCCAGGCCGGCGCTGTCGCCGATGGTCAGGTATTGCGTGATCCAGGCGGTGCGCATGCCCAGCTCGCGCGCGGCGCGCAGATTGACCAGCGTGTCTTCGACCAGGATGCAGCGCGATGGCGCCAGCTGGTGGCGCCGCATCAACCGGCGCAGCAGCAGCTTGGAGGGCTTGGGACGCATCTGCCGATGCACCGTCATCGCCTCCACCGCCACATGATGGTTGAAGTGACGATGCAGACCCAGATGGCGCAGCACCTGGGTCGAATAGCGGTGCGGCGCGTTGGTCAGCAGGATTTTGCGGCCGGGCAGGCGGCGCAGCAGCTGGCGCAGCCCGCGCTCGGCGCGGATCATCGCTTGCAGATCGTCGAAGCGATGGGTCTCATCGAGAAAGTGCGCGGCGCTGACGCCGTGGTGCTTGACCACGCCCAGCGTGGTGGCGCCGTAGCGTTGCCAGTACATGGTGCGGGTGGCGTTGACCACGTCGTCGCTGGCGGGCGTGACGCCGTCGCCCAGCAGGCGCGCCAGGTAGCGGTTCATGCCGGCCATGATGGCGGGGAAGATGGCGTGCGACGCGTTATGCAGCGTGTTATCGAGATCGAACAGCCATACGGGTGTGGAGCGGGTAATATTCACGTCATCTCTATCAGCAAAGGAAACCATGCGCCGCCAGATTATAGTGTTGTTCTGCAGTTTGTTCTTGTTTGTCTTCGGTTCCGGCCACGCCGCCGAGCAGGGCGCGGCGCCGAATCGCGGCGCATTGTTCAAGGTGCAGCAGGGCGGGCATACGCTGTACCTGTTCGGCACCATCCACGTCGGCTCGAAAGCGTTTTATCCGCTGGAGCCGCGCATCGGCGGTTTGCTGAAGTCCGCGCCGGTGCTGGCGCTGGAGATCGATCCGTTGGGCGATCCGCAAAAGCTGTCGCGCGCGGTGCAGCAGCATGGCATCAGCGCCAAGGGGGCGTCGGCGCTGTCGCCGGCCTGGCGTCAGCGGCTGGATCGCTTGCTCAGGCAGTACAACATCGAACCGGAGACGGTGGCGACCATGAAGCCGTGGTTGCTGGCCAGCCTGCTGACGGTGAGCGAGTTCGCGGCCCAGGGGTATGACGCTTCGCTGGCGGTGGATGCGCATCTGGCCAAACAGGCGCACGACGCCGGCCGCAAGGTGGTGGAACTGGAATCGGCCGACAGCCAGATGGCGCTGTTCGACAAGATGACGCCGGCCGAGCAGCTGACCTTCCTGCAGGAGGCTATCGCCAGCATCGAGGACAAGGAACAGGCCGATCAGGCGCGCGAAATCGCGGAGGCGTGGCGCAATGCCGACAGCAGCGCATTGGAGGCGCTGGCATTGAAGGCGGAGCAGGACGATAGTTTTTCCGGCCGCTTTGTGCAAAAGGTGCTGCTGGAGGGCCGCAATCCGGCGCTGGCGGACAGCATGCTGAAGTTGATGGCGCGTGAAAACAACAGTGTGGCGGCGATCGGCATTCTGCATCTGGTCGGCCAATACAGCGTGCCTGAACAGCTGCGCAAGCGCGGTGCCAGTGTCGAGCGAATTTACTGAAACGGGGGAGGGTGCTGCTGAGGAGTGGTGCCCTTTACGTGGATTGAACACGTGGCCTCTCCCTTACCAAGGGAGTGCTCTACCACTGAGCTAAAAGGGCATTGCCTGAAAATGTGGCGGTTTCACCGATATTCGGCGAGACCGCCGTTTTTTCAGTGAGACCGGATCATAGTGCCAAAAGCTTGTTCGGTCAAGACTTCCAGCAACAAAGAATGCTCAATTCGGCCATCGATGATGTGCACGGTGTTGACGCCGGACTTGGCGGCGTCCAGCGCTGATGAAATTTTAGGCAGCATGCCGCCCGAAATCGTACCGTCGGCGAACATCTCGTCGATCTCGCGCGCCGACAGGTCGGTCACCAGATTGCCCTGCTTGTCCTGCACGCCGGCGATGTTGGTCATCATGATCAGCTTTTCGGCTTTCAGGATTTCGGCGATCTTGCCGGCCACCACGTCGGCGTTGATGTTGTACGCCTGGCCGTCCTGGCCGAAGCCGATTGGCGAGATGATCGGAATGAAGGCGTCGTCCTGCAGCGCTTTGACCACGGCCGGGTTGATCGCTTCGATTTCGCCGACGAAGCCGATGTCCAGCGTCTGGCCTGGGTTGTCCTTGTCCGGCATGGCCATTTTGCGGGCGCGGATCAGGCCGCCGTCCTTGCCGGTCAGGCCGACTGCCTGGCCGCCGTAGTGATTAATCAACATCACGATATCTTGCTGGACTTCGCCGCCCAGCACCCATTCCACCACTTCCATGGTTTCTTCGTCGGTGATGCGCATGCCCTGCACGAACGTGCCTTGCTTGCCGATTTTTTTCAGTGCGTTGTCGATTTGCGGACCGCCGCCGTGCACCACCACCGGGTTCATGCCAACCAGTTTGAGCAAAATGACATCGCGCGCG
The DNA here is from genome assembly GCF_009674535.1 of Duganella guangzhouensis. Classification (GTDB taxonomy): domain Bacteria; phylum Pseudomonadota; class Gammaproteobacteria; order Burkholderiales; family Burkholderiaceae_D; genus Rugamonas; species Rugamonas guangzhouensis. The sequence continues at coordinate 71,333 of NZ_WKJK01000004.1, read as the reverse complement.
AAGCCGTGTTTCAGGCGTTCGTCGGTCATGGCGTTGCCGCCGTATTTGATGACGATGGTTTTGCCGTGGTAGTTGCGGATGTAGGGAAGGGCCTCAGCCAGAATCTGCGCCTTGATCTGCGGAGCCACCGCGGTCAAATCGTCATTCATGCCTAAGTTCAGGTTGGTCAGTTGGGTCATGGCGAGTCCGGTAAAGAGATTTTGGGCGCAATTTTACCGCCTGTGCGGCAGTCAAGCACGCATTATAGGGCCATCTGGTTGTATTTTCCCGGCAGCTCCATTAGGCTGGGCTTATGATTGTCTTCGAATTAACGGGCTGAGGCCATGAGCATCTGTACGCGCTGCGGGGCGCCATTTTCCTGCGCCATGCGGGATGCCGATCCGGCAACGCCGGCGGCGCCGTGCTGGTGTACCTATTTGCCGCCGGTGGTGGCGGTGCCTGCCGCGACGGATGTCGGCTGCTGGTGTCCTGACTGTCTGAAACAGCACATCACCCAGAACGTTACGTCGCCGCCGCACGATTGAGCTGCCTCAAACGCGGGCCGGTTCGCAGCCAGACAATGGCTGAAATAACGGACCGGAGCGCGCACCATGAACCCCACCTCGCTTGACAAGCAAAATGGCGCTACCCAAGATGGTCATCTGGCACGCATCGTACGGCTGGAGACCACCATGGATAATGTCACCACCCTGCTTCCATCCATGCAGCGCAAGGAGGAAGAGCACCACCAATCCACGCTGGCGCGCATAGACGGCCTGCGCGACCATGTCGACCAGCGCATAGATGGCCTACGTGACCACGTCGATGATTTGCATCGACAGTCCATCGATCGAATGGACCTTCTGCACCAGAAAGCAATGGAGCGGATGGATAAGCAACAGCAGTGGATGGACCAGCAGCAGCAGATCATGATGGAGCGGATGGACAAGCAGCAGCAGACCATGTTGGAGAGGATGGACAAGCAGCAGCAGACCACAGCCCAGTTGCACGAGATTGCGCTGGGCAGGATGGATGCCCGGCAGCAGACGGCGCAGAACAGCATAGACGAATTCCACCGGGCGTCGCTGCAAAGGATAGACCAGCTGCAGCAGTCGTCGATGGACCGGATGGACGAATGCCAACGGATGTCGCTCCAAAGAATGGATCAGCTGCAGCAGTATTCTCTGGACCGGATGGACCGGATGGACGAGCGGCATCGGCGCGACATGAACTGGCTGATCGGGCTGCTGGTAACGAATACCATTGCCATCCTCGGCATCGCCGGCCGGCTATTTCTCAGCTGACGGTGCGGAAGAAGCGCAGCATTTCGCGGCTGGCGTCCGGCCCTTTGGCGTCGGTGTAAGTGCCGAGCGCGCTGCCGCCCGACCAGGCATGGCCCGCCCCATGCACCACCCAATGCTCGCCCAGCGGCGAACCATCGGCCTTGGTGTGCGTGGTCTGCGTATAGCGATACCCATTCGGCACCGCGCCCGATTGCACCTGTGGCCGAGCGGCGCGATGATGATGCAAGCGCTGCGCGATCACCTGCTCGCCATTCAGCGGATTCACGGTGGTATCGCTGTCACCATGAAACACAATAATCGGTTGCGAACCATCGCCCGCCTTGCGCGGCTGATGCACGCCACGCTTCATTGCCGTCAGCGCCGACGGCAAATCCTGCGCCGACGCAAACGGCAAGCCCGAATGCACGCCCACCGCCGCAAACAATTCCGGATACAGCGTGCCGACAATCACCGCCATCGCCCCACCAGCCGACAAGCCCGCCACATACACCTGGCGCTCATTGACCGGATACTCGTCGATCACCTGGCGCGCAATGCCGGCAATGATGGACGGCTCGCCCTGGCCGCGCTGCTGATCGATCGCGTTGAACCAGTTCCAGCACTTGGAGTGGTTGGCCTGCATATTCTGCTCTGGATACACCACAAAACATGCCATTTCTTCCGCCAGCAGGTTCATTTGCGTGCCGGCCGCGAAATCATCGGGATTTTGCGTACAGCCGTGCAGCATCACCAGCAACGGCATGGCCTGGCCGTGATAGCTGGCCGGAATATACAGCTTGTAATTGCGCGCGCCGGCTTGATTGGTATAACTGCCGCTGAGGAACTGTGCGCCATCCGGTAGCGGATGTGCCGGAGCAGGATGCAGTACCGAGCCGATGTCGATGGCGCGCTCCAGATTGGCCTGAAGATCGACGTTGATCCCCATCCGGTTCAGTATGTCCTGCGCAAACTCGGTTGGATGGGTCGCCGGATTATGACTCGGTGACAGGCTCGGAGCTGGAGTTGGGGCCGGGGTTGGAGGCGCGACGTTTGCCGGCGGCGGATTGATATCGCGCATGACCGGCTTAGGCACGTTTTTGTTCAGAAAGTGCTGCGCGGCGTCGCGCATCTGCTGCAAGATATTGAGTTTCATGGAGGCTTCCTTTAGTGGATGCGTGGTGCCAGTGCCGTCTTGATGACGGCGCTGGCGTGCAGCGAACCGAGTACAAAAATAGATTCGATGGTGGCGAGCGCCAGCTCCACCGAGACATCGCTGGCAATGCTGGCCAACCCCAGCACCTGAATTTGCAAGCGCTGTCCCGCAGCTTGTAATGTCTCCAGATCGGCGCGCGAATAATGTTGTATCCCGAATACCAGGCTCTTGCGCGCAACGGTTTGCTTGACCACGTCCGCGTGCTGGTTCAGTTGATTCCGGATCGCTGTGCGTATCAGATCGGTACGGTTTGAGTAAAACCCTTCTTGCACCAGCAAGTCAACCTGTCCTAAATCGATGGGCCCCAGATTGATGGTGATTTTTTCCGATTCGGCTGCCATGATTTCTCCATCCATTCACCATCTACCTGGATGGTAGTTTAGGCCTGAATGGCTGCAAGTCAAGCGACGCAAGGGCATATAATGTAGCCATGAGTGAAGCAACCAACATAATCGCCTCGCCGGTGCCGTCGCCCTGTGTCAGCCTGTGCAAAATGGACCTGGAGCGGCGTTACTGCATGGGCTGCCTGCGCACCCTGGAAGAAATCGTGGCCTGGGGCAAGGCCGACGATGATTTCAAGCGCATCGTCTGGTCGCAGCTGGCGCACCGCCGCGAGACTATCCACTTCGACGAGGAAGAATGAACGCGCTGCCGGATTCGATACGGGTGTTGGAACGGGGTTGGCTGTCATCCAACAACATCATGCTGCTAGGCCGGCACGATACCGCGATTATCGATACCGGCTATGTCAGTCACGCGCCACAGACGCTGGATCTGGTGCGGCACGTGCTGCACGGCCGTCATCTGGACCAGATTCTCAACACCCATTTGCATTCCGACCACTGCGGCGGCAATGCCATCCTGCAGGCCCATTTTGGCTGCCAGACCTCGATTCCGGTGGCCGAGGCCGACAAGGTGCGGCACTGGGACGTGGAAGCGCTCAGTTTCAAGGCCACCGGCCAGCGCTGCGACCGCTTCAGCTTCGACGCCACCATCGCGCCGGGCGACGTGCTGAAGCTGGCCGACATGGAATGGCAGGCATTGGCCGCGCCCGGTCATGATCCGCATGCGCTGATTTTTTACTGTCCGCAGGAAAAGGTGCTGGTGTCGGCCGACGCGCTGTGGGAAAACGGCTTTGGCGTCATCTTCCCCGAACTGGATGGAAAGTCCGGCTTTGCCGAAGAACGCGCCACACTGGACCTGATCGCCGGTCTGGAGGTGCGGATGGTGATTCCCGGCCACGGCGCGCCGTTCAGCGACATCGCCGGCGCCCTGGCGCGTGCCCGCTCGCGGTTGGACTACCTGGCCGCCGATCCGGTACGCAACGCGCAAAACGCGTTGAAAGTGTTGCTCAAATTTCTGTTGCTGGAGCGCCAGCGCATCCCGCTGGCCGACGTGCCGACACTGCTGACCTCGATGCCGGTGTTTGCCGCCGCCAATCACAATTATCTGAAGCAAACGCCGGAGGCGCTGGGGCAGTGGGCGGCCAGCCAGCTGGTACGTAGTGCTGCGGCACGCGTTGAGGGTGAGTACCTACTTAACGTGTAATTGTAGAGGATATGCCCTAGTTTTAGGCACGATCGTACTATTTTCGATCTATAATCGTCCGACCCGATCAACTACCGTCAGCGAGCTCGCCATGACCCTGCCTGCAGTCCTGCAAAATCTCTCACTTCCCGTCATCGCTTCCCCGATGTTTATCGCCAGTGGACCGGCGTTGGTGGCGGCGCAGTGCAAGGCCGGCATCGTCGGCTCCTTCCCGGCGCTGAACGCGCGTCCGGCCGAGCTGCTGGATGTGTGGTTGACCGATTTGCAGAAAGAACTGGCCGATTTCCAGGCTGCCAATCCGGACAAGCGTGTGGGCCCGATCGCGGTCAATCAGATCGTGCATCAATCCAACGACCGCCTCGCGCATGACGTCGAGGTGTGCGTGAAGCACCAGATTCCTATCATCATCTCCTCGCTGCGCGCGCCGCCGAAAGAAATGCTGGACGCCATCCACAGCTATGGCGGCATCGTGCTGCATGATGTGGTGTCCATCCGTCACGCGCAAAAAGCGCTGGAAGCCGGCGTGGACGGCCTGATCCTGGTGGCCAGCGGCGCCGGCGGCCATGCCGGCACGCTGTCGCCGTTTGCGCTGGTGGGCGAGGTGCGCAAGTTCTTCAAAGGCCCGATCGCGCTGTCCGGTTCGATCGCGACCGGCGATGCGATTCTGGCCGCACAGGCCATGGGCGCCGACTTCGCCTACATCGGCTCGCGCTGGCTGGCGACCAAGGAATCCAACGTCAGCGATGGTTATCGTGAAGCGATCGTTGAATCGACGGCGGCCGATATCGTGTATTCGAATCTGTTCACCGGCGTTCATGGCAATTACCTGAAAAAATCGATCGTGGCCGCCGGCCTGGACCCGGACGCGCTGCCACAGGCCGACAAGAGCGCGATGAACTTCGGTTCCGGCAGCGCCAAAGCCTGGCGCGACATCTGGGGCGCAGGCCAAGGCGTGGGTCTGATGGACGACATTCCATCGGCCGGCGAAATGGTCGAGCGCCTGAAGCGCGAATACGACGCCGCCCGCGCCCGCCTGGCCTTGTAATCCAGATCAGTTGCCCACCGCCAGACTGTCGCGCAGTGCTGGTTTGCCGCGCACCCACACGGTGTGCACGCTGTCGTAGGCGTGCACGTCCTGCAGCGGCGATGCTTTCATCAGCACCAGATTGGCCAGCTTGCCCGGTTCGATGGTGCCAACCTCGCGGTCCAGATGAAAGGCGTGGGCATTGTTGATGGTGGCTGCTTGGAAAATCTGCGCCAGCGACATGCCGGCATCGTGCAGGTGTTGCATTTCCAGATAGCCGTTCAGGCCGGGAACGTTGCCGTAGGTGGGAGATGATGGCGTGTCGGTGCCGAACAGGATGTTGGCGTTTTTGCTGGCCAAATAGGCCACCACCTGACGCTGGCGGCGCAGCGGCGCTTCCATACCCTGGCGCACGGCTTCGTCGGTTTCGCCGGCTTCCGCCACTTCTTCCTTGAACCAGCTGCCTTCGGGCGTCTTCAGCCATGCCAGCATCGCTGGCGGCAGCAGCTTGGCCAGCGCCGGCGTGTTCAGATAATCCGGATCGACGTAGGCCCGCAGACCGTACAGCACCTGCATGGTCGGCTGGTAGCCTATCCGACGTTCGACGATTTTATCGAGTAGTTGACGGATTTCCGCAGGGAGTTCGGCGGCGTTGTTGTATGCACCCCAGTGCCACATGCCATGCGCCAGCACTTTGACGCCGCCGTTCACGGCAAAGGTCTGCGATTCCAGCGAATTGCCGTGGGTGACCATCACCAGTCCAGCCTCGCCGGCCAGGCGACGCACCTCGCGGTAGGTTTCCGGACTCATCACCGGCAGGTTGCGCTGGTTGCCAAAGCCGCGCTCGTAGTGGGTTTTCAGGCAGATCGCGTGGTCGGCCTTGACCCGCGCCACCCCTTTGGCCGGCGTATAGTCTTCCGGCTTGAACTCGGCTGGAATGGCATCCTTTTGTGCCGGATCGTAGATGAAGTTGGAAAACATCTTGAAGCGCTTCTCCGGCGCGATGAAGGACATTGGGTAACCGTTGGCGTACACCAGTGGCGAGCCGCAGTCGTAAATGTCCGGATGCTGCGGCATGGCCTTGATCCGGTCGATGAATTCGCGGCTGCCGGCGGCCAGGTCGATCACGGTGGTATAGCCGTAGTAGAGGTAGGAACGCGGCATTTGCGCGAAATAGGCGTTTGCCATCGCCGTCATGTGTTCGGATTGCTCGAAACTCATGCCGGGCACGGCGTACAGATGGACGTGGGAGTCGATCAGGCCGGGCGTCAGGTAGTAGCCGTGTCCGTCCACGCGGTGCGCGCCGGCCGGTGCCTTAGCCTTGCCGCCGCGCTCGACGCGGACGATGCGTTCACCATCAATCAGCACGCTGCCGGTGACGATGTGTTCCAGTTTTTCCGGTGAAACCAGTTTGACGTTGGTGATCCAGGTGGGCGCGCTCAGGGCGGGTGTGCATAACAACAGACTTATGAACAGGGTGGTGATTTTCATGTCGGGCTCCGTGTTGAGATGGCCCAGTGTTGCTGCGCCCAACGGGTTTGGCGTCGCAAATGATGATTTGGCACCCGCTACGCGGCGCTTTTGGCCTGTTCGCGAAACTCACCCGGCGTCACGCCGGTGTGTTTTTTAAATGTCCGGTTCATCGCGCTTTTACTGTTAAATCCTGCGTTTAATGCCAAATCGAGGATGCTGGCGCTGGATTGCTGCGGGTCGTGCAGGGCACTTTTCAGCGCTTCGACGCGGTAGCGGTTCAGAAAATCGGCGAAATTCCCGCCGCAGTGCTGGTTGATCAGCTGGGACAGTTCATGCGGCGTCATGGCCACCTGTGTCGCCAGGTCTTCCAGCTTGAGTTCGCCGTTGCGGTAGGGCTGCTCCTGTTCCATGCAGGTGATGAGGCGGGCCAGGAAGGCGTCGCGGTCGCTGGTGGACAGCGGTTTGTCGGCATAACGCGGCTTGGGCGGTGGCAGAGCAGGCGGCCGGTAGCCCAGCGGCAGACGCATGGCGGTGTAGGCGGTGGCAAACACGAACAGCATCAGGGCGCCGCCGTCGACGGCTTCCACCGGCAGCGGCCAGTCGGCATCGGTCGCGGCCATGGCGACCGCCAGCACGCTGACGGCGGCACTGAACAGCCAAATGCGCATCAGCCGGCGCAAGTCCAGTACCAGAGCCGAGTCGGCCGGCACCCGCTGCACCAGCCGGTAGCTGGCGCGCAGGTAGAAAAACAGGATGACCAGTTTGGCCACCGCCGCCAGCGCCAGATACCAGGGCCAGCCGTGCCAGGCGCGCATCCAGGCCAGTTTGGCTGCTGCGGATTGCAGGTAGAACGGCGTCATTGCCAGCGTGGCGAGTCCGAATGGCAGAAAATGCAGCCAGGCGCGTCGTCCCAGCGCTTGATCGGACAACATGGCGCGCAGGTACAGATACAGCAGCGGCCCTACGGCCAGCCCCAGCGTGACGATAGCCAGCGCGCTATGCGGATAGTCGCGATACAAATGGTTCAGTCCCAGCCAGGCATGGCCGAGGATGGCGGAAAAAATCAGCAGCAGTGCCGACAGCAATCGGTTGGCGGTGCGCATCTCCGGCTGGCGCGGATTCAACAGCGCCACACTGAGCAAAATCGCCTGGGCAATCGCCGCCAGGAACAGCCATGAAAAGATCGCGTTAACCATCATGCAATCCTGCCATCTCCCGTCTCGCATGGCAATTGCTTTTAAGTTAATATGAAGTCTCTGAAAACACGGGACCGATGATGAAGAAAATTGCCGCGCTGTTGCTGGCCCTGGTGTGCAGCTATGGAAGTGCGCAGGGTCTGGACAGCATGAGTCCGGAAGGTTTGAAGCTGTTCAATCAAGCCAATCAGCTGGTGCTGGAAGGTAAGCTGAGCGAGGCGTTCAAACAGTTTATCGCGGCCTCCAAGGTCGATCCCGGCTCGTCGTTGCCGCTGTCGGGTCTGGCGCGGGCGTTTCTGGTGGGGGCCGAACATACGCAGGGCGAGACTTCGGCCAAGCTGCGTCAGCAGGCGGAAGCGGCGGCGCGGCAGGCGCTGCAAAAGCATGGCGACGATCCGGTGGCGCAGGAAGTGCTGCGCCTGCTGGGCGACAGCAAGCCGCTGTTGCTGCACCAGCCGACGCCGGAAGCGGCCGCCGCCCTGCATGAGGGCGAGCTGCTGTTCAACCAGCGCAAGCTGGACGAGGCGCTGGTGCAGTACGAGCGTGCCGCCGCGCTGGACCCGCAGTTTTCCACCGCCTGGATCTATGCCGGCGACTGCTACTTCGTGCAGAAAAAATATGCCGAGGCGGAGCAGCGTTTCCGCAAGGGCGTGGAAGTGGAGCCATTGAATGCGCAGGGCTGGCGCTTCCTGGCCGACGCGCTGATGGGACAGGACAAGCCCGGCCCCGCCAGCGGCGCGCTGATGGGCGGCATCGCCGCGCAACCGAGCCAGTTGCCCAACTGGGTCAAGCTGAATCAGATCCGCACCCTGAGTGGTTTCCCTCTGACGCCGCTGAATCTGACGCGCAAGTCGCGCGGTGAGCTGGACCCGGCAAGCAAAAAGATCAACATCACGGTCGATCCTTCACTGAATACGCCGGATATGAGCAAGAGCGCGGATGGCACGCTGTGGATGCTGCTGGCGACCGCCGAGGCGCTCAATCAGCAACCGGCCAGCGACGGCAAACCGAAGGACGGTCCATTCGCCACCGAATTGGCGGCGTGGCGCCTGGCCTTCAAGGCGGTGGATGATGCGATCGCCAAGGGCAGTGGCGAGTTGAAGGACCCGGCACTGAAAACGCTACAAACGCTGGCCAAGGCCGATCAGCTGGAGCCGGCGCTGCTGCTATTGCAGTACAAGGAATCCTGGCGCCCCGAGTTCGAGGCGTGGAAGGCGGCCAATCCCGACGGCGTGCGTCAGTTCATCGACCGCTGGCAGTTGCGCCCTTAGTTCTCGGTGTTGATCGCCCACAGGCCCGGCAGGTTGCGCCAGTAGCCGTAAGCATCCATGCCGAAACCGACCACGAAGCGGTTCGGAATGGTGATGCCGACGATGTCCGCCTGCACCGGCTTGGTCTTGCCGATCGCCTTATCGCAGAACACTGCCAGGACCACTTCCTTGGCGCCCATGTCCAGCAGGCGTTGTTTGACGTGGGCCAGGGTTTCGCCTTCGTCGAGGATATCGTCCAACACGATTACGGTGCGGCCGCTGACGTTCGAACGCGGCACCACTTTCCACACTACCTCGCCGCCCTTGTCCTCGTCGCCATAACGGCTGACGTGGATGTAGTCGAATTCGAGCGGGAAGTTCAGTTGCGGCAGCAGGTTGCCGGTGAAGACCACGGCGCCGCCCATCACGCCCAGCACCAGCGGGAATTCCTCGCTGTCCGGGTGGTTGAAGCGGGCGTTCAGCGTATCGGCCATCGCGGTGACGGCAGTGTCGACGTCCTGTTTGGTGTAGAGTTCTTCGGCGCTTTTCATCAGCGCGCGGGCGCGGTTGTGGTGGAAGTCTTGCATGATCTTGTAGTTCTGTTAAAAACAAACGGGAAGACCGCTATTATCCCCCAATTACTGGTAGTCGCGCACGTCCGCGATCACCTTGCCGTCGTTGGGCAGGCTGCCTGGCGCTACAAACAACACCTCGCCACGCAGCTTGGTCAGCTTGCGGATCGATTCGACGATGGCGGCTTCGCTGGCGCTGGCCTGCGCCTTGACCGGATCGGCCACCTCGCAATGCAGCGTCATCGCCTCCTGCGCGATCTGGCCCGACACCACCAGCCGCGCCTTGAGGATTTCCGGATGGCGGCGCGCGATGTCATGCACCTGCGACGGATGCACGAACATGCCGCGCACCTTGGTGGTTTGGTCGGCGCGTCCCAGCCAGCCTTTGATGCGGGTGTTGGTGCGGCCGCAGGGCGAGGGCGGCGCATCGGTCAGAATGGCCGACAGGTCGCCGGTGGCAAAGCGGATCAGCGGATAGTCGGGATTGAACAGCGTGACCACCACCTCGCCCACCTCTCCCGGCGCCACCGTGTCGCCGCTGCCTGGGCGGACGATTTCCAGGATCAGGTCTTCATCCAGCACCATGCCGGCATCGCGCGTGTCGCCAGTACGGGTTTCGTAGGCGATGCTGCCGATGTCGGCGGAGGCATACACCTGCAGCACCTGCGCCACGCCATGCTCGGCAAACCAGCCGCGCAGCGATTCCGGCAGCGCCTCGGCGCTGACCAGCGCGCGCCGGATGCTGCTGACATCCGCGCCCAGCTCCTGTGCCTTCTCGATGATGATCTTCAAAAAGGATGGTGTGCCGACGTAGGTGTCCGGCCGCAGCGTGGCGATGGCCTGCACCTGCATCTCGGTCTGGCCGCTGCCGGCCGGGATCACCGTGCAGCCGATGCGCGCGGCGCCACCTTCCACCATGAAGGCGGCCGGCGTGAAGTGGTAGGAAAAGCAGTTCTGCAGCAGGCCGCCGGCACGCACGCCGGCGGCGTACATCGGGCGCGCGAAACGCCACCAGTCGGCGCCGCGTCCCTCCGGATCGAAGATGGGACCGGGCGACATGTAGACCCGCGCCAGTTGGCCCACCGGCGTGGTATTCAAGCCGCCGAACGGCGTTTGTTGCGATTGCAGCGCGTGCAGCTCCGACTTGCGCGTCACCGGCAGCGTGGCCAGCGCGGCGCGGCTGTTGACATCGGCCGGGTTGACGTCCTTGAGGATGCGCGACCAGCCGGCAGCGGCCTTGGCGCGCGCCACCAACTGCGGCAGGCGCATCATCAGTTCGCGTTCGCGTTGTTCGGGCGGTCGTGTTTCCAGGCTGTCCAGGGTGTGGGACATGGTCATGATCCTTGTATTTCGCGTTGCAGCTTTTTGGTCAGTTTGGCGAATACCAGTTCGTGCGAGCGTTTCAGCAGCTGCTGCACTTCGGCGTCGCTGACGGCTTTCGGATTTTCGATGTAGACCCATTTGGCGCGTGCCAGATACGGCGCGGGAATGATGCCGGGACGGTCGGTCAGTTCCAGGAAGCGGTCGTCGTCGACCTTGAAGCTGATACCGCGTTCGCTGCCATCGGCGCTGGTGACGGCGAACATTTTTTCGCCGACCGAGAACACCAGGTTGCTCTCCCATTTGATGTCTTCGGTGGCGCCCGGCAGGGTGCGGCAGTAAGCCTTGGCTTTGTTGAGGTTCATTCGGTTCCTTATGCCAGCCAGCGCTTGCGGCGCCGGTAGAATTTCATGTCGCGGAAGCTCTTGCGCCCCGCTGCGGAGACGCCGAGGTAGAACTCTTTGACGTCTTCGTTACAGGATAGTTCATCGGCCGCGCCTTCCATCACCACGCGGCCGTTTTCAAGGATGTAGCCGAAATCGGCGTAGCGCAATGCGATGCTGGTGTTTTGCTCGGCCAGCAGAAAGGACACATTTTCCTTGCTGTTCAAGTCCTTGACGATGCCGAAGATCTCTTCGACGATTTGCGGCGCAATACCCATCGACGGCTCGTCCAGCAGTATCATCGACGGCCTGGCCATCAGCGCGCGGCCGATGGCGCACATCTGTTGTTCGCCACCGGAGGTGTAGCCAGCCTGGCTGGCGCGCCGCTCCTTCAGGCGCGGGAAGTAGTGGTAGACCTTTTCCAGCGATGCCTTCAGTTCCGCGCGCGAGTCGTTGCGGGTGTAGGCGCCGGTCAGCAGGTTTTCCTCGATGGTCAGGTGGCTGAAGCAGTGGCGGCCTTCCATCACTTGCGACAGGCCGCGTTTGACCAGCTCATTCGGCGTTAGCTGGTCGATGCGTTCGCCCTTGAACTGGACCTCGCCTTTGGTGACGTCGCCCCGTTCGCCGCGCAGCAGTGTGGAGATGGTCTTCAGCGTGGTCGACTTGCCGGCGCCATTGGCGCCCAGCAGAGCGACGATTTTCCCTTGCGGGACTTGCAGCGACACGCCTTTCAGCACCAGGATCACGTGGTCGTAGATAACTTCGACGTTATTCACAGACAGATAGCTCATTTCAGGCACGCTGGCGTGATTTTCTTCTCGGCCGCGTAGGCCGCCGAGCTTTCCTCCAGCAGCTTGCGCGTCAACGCTTTGTCGCCGACGATCCAGTTGGGCGTGACCGCATTCCACTTCTTGCCGTCCCACTGCTGGACTTTCACCGCGCCAGAGCCTTCATGATCGTCGCAGCTGGTCTTCACCACCGGCAGCATGCCAAAGGCGCCGATGGCTTTCTGCCGCGCCTCGTCCACATTCAGATTCTCCAAACCCCAGCGCAGCTGCTCGCCGCTGACGCGCTTGCCCTTGCCGTACTTTTCCTGCGCGGTGCGCATCGCCTCCACCCACAGGACGGCCGCGCTGACGCCGCGCATGTGGTACACGCTGCCGACGCGCGAAGCATCGGCAAGATTGCCCTTGCCAGCGTCGTAGAGCTTCTTGCGGATTTCGTCCAGCACCGGATAATTGCCCGGTGTGTTGAAGGTCATCGCGCTGTAGCCCTTGGCCGCATCGCCTGTAGGTACGGTATCTTCTTCCGAACCGGCCCACCACACGCCGAGAATTTTCTCGCGCGGGAAGCCGTTGCGCTGCGCGGTTTTGATGGCCACCGCGTTCATCGAGCCCCAGCCCCACAGGATCACATGATCGGGGCGCGCCTGGCGAATCTGTAACCACTGCGATTGCTGCTCGCTGCCTGGTGGCGTGACCGGGATCTTGATCAGCTCAAAGCCATATTGTTTGGCCAGCGCCTCCAGCACTGGCAAGGGCTCCTTGCCGAACGCGGAGTCGTGGTACAGGTGAACGATCTTTTTGCCTTTCAGCTTGTCCATGCCACCTTCCTTGTCGCCGAGGTATTTGATCATGGCGGCGGCTTGATTCCAGTAGCTGGTAATCAGCGGGAAAACGTAGGGGAAGACCTTGCCGTTGGCGGCATCCGAGCGGCCGTAGCCTATCATCGTCATCGGAATTTTATCCACCGCCAGCCGGTCCAGAATGCCGTAGGCGACGCCGGTGGACAGCGGTTCAACCAGCGTGGCGCCGCCGTTGCGGGTCTTCAGACGCTCGTAGCATTCCACGCCGCGCGAGGGGTTGTATTCGGTTTCGCATTCTTCCCACGAGATCTTCACACCATTCACGCCGCCCGACAGGTTGACCAGATTGAAGTAGTCGATGATGCCGCCGTAGAAGCCGGAACCGCCCGCCGCATAAGGGCCGACGCGATATGAGGGCAGGGCGACATACTGTTCCGCAGGTTGCGCGATGGCCGCGCCGACCAGTGTGATGCAGGCGATGAGGAGTGCAAGGCGTTTCATGGTGTGTCTCCTGTTTTAATGAGGGAAGGGCCACAGACGTAACTTCTCTTTACCTATCTGCCACAGACGCGCCAGGCCATGCGGCTCGACGATCAGGAAAAATATAATCAGCGCGCCAAACACCATCAGCTCCAGATTCGAGGCGACGTTGGTGGGCAAGGCCAGGCTGTGCGCGATCACGTTCAGCAGCACCGGCAGCAGAACGATGAAGGCGGCGCCGAGGAAGGAACCCAGCACCGAGCCGACGCCGCCGATGATAATCATGAACAGGATGCGGAACGACAGATCGAGGTTGTACGCCTCCGGCTCCACCGTGCCGAGATAAGCGTACGCATACAGCGCGCCGGCCACGCCACAGTAAAAGGAGCTGACGGCAAACGCCAGCAGCTTGGTGCGCATCAGGCGAAAGCCGATCACTTCGGCCGCCACGTCCATGTCGCGCACTGCCATCCACGAGCGGCCGACGTTGGAGCGGATCATATTTTTGGCCAGCAGCGCCATCAGCGCCACCACGCCCAGCACCAGCAGGTATTTGCGGCCCGGCGAGTCGAAGGCGTAGCCGAGGATGACGATGGGCTGGGCGGTGATGACGCCGGAAGCGCTGTAGTTGGTCAGGTAGGGAATCTTGGTCAGGCACCAGACCACGAAGAACTGCGTGGCCAGCGTGGCGGCGGCCAGATAGAAGCCGCGTATGCGCAGCGACGGCAGGCCGAACGCGATGCCGACCAGCGCCGCGCTCAAGCCGCCCAGCACGAACGCCAGCAGTACCGGCAAGCCCGGTATGCGCAGGATGAAGTTGTACGAGGCGAAGGCGCCGACTGCCATGAAGGCGGCGGTGCCGAGCGACAGCTGGCCGGCGTAACCGGTCAGGATGTTCAGTCCCAGCGCGGCCAGCGAAAAAATCAAAAACGGAATCAGGATGGCCGATAGCACGTATGGCGAGGCGGCCAGCGGCACCACCACGATGGCCGCTGCCATCAACATCAGCAGGGCGATGCGGTCCTGCAGGATGGGGAAGATCTGGCCATCGGCCTCGTAACTGGTTTTGAATTGTCCTGCTTCGCGGTAGAACATGGCTCAGATTCTCCGGATGATTTTTTCGCCGAACAGCCCTTCCGGCCGCACCAGCAGGAACAGTAACGCCAGCACGTAAGGGAACCAGCCTTCGATGCCGCCGCCGACCATCGGACCAATGTACACCTCGGCCAGTTTTTCAGACGCGCCGATAATCAGCCCGCCGACGATCGCGCCCGGCATGGAGGTGAAGCCGCCGAGGATCAGCACCGGCAACGCCTTCAGCGCGACGAAGGTCAGGGCGAACTGCACGCCATTGCGCGCGCCCCACAGCATGCCGGCCACCAGCGCGACCAGCCCGGCCACCGCCCACAGCACGGCCCAGATGCGTTTGAGCGGAATGCCGACCGCTTGCGCGGCCTGGTGATCGTCCGCCACCGCGCGCAGTGCGCGGCCCACTTTGGTTTTCGAGAACAGCAGCGCCAGTGTGATGACCAGCAGGCCGCACACCGCCGCCGCCATGATGTCGAACTGCGATACCAGAATGTTGTAGTGGTCCATCAGGTACTGCGAGGGCACGTCTTCGATCGGCAGTTCCAGCTTGCGCACCTGCGCGCCCCACATCAGCTGCGCCAGCCCTTCCAGGAAGAAGGCCAGGCCGATGGTGGCCATGAACAGCGCGATTTCCGGCTGGTTGACCAGCGGCCGCAGCACCACACGCTCCACCGCCGCGCCCAGCGCGATCATCACGGCGACGGTGACCGGCACCGCGATCCACAGCGAGACGCCGAATTTTTCCATCACACCGACGCAGGTCAGCGCGGCGAAGTACACCATCGCTCCTTGCGCGAAATTGAATACGCCGGATGCTTTGTAAATCAGCACAAAACCAATCGCCACCAGCGCGTACATCACGCCGGACAGCAGGCCGCCGATCAGCACTTCGAAGAAGAAGTTGAGATTCATGCGCAGCCCTTGCCGAGGTAGGCGTTGATGACGTCCTGGTTGCCGCGTACCTGGTCCGGCGTGCCGTCGCCGATCTTCTTGCCGTAATCGAGCACCACCACGCGGTCCGAGATATCCATCACCACGCCCATGTCATGTTCGATCAGCACGATGGTGGTGCCGAATTGGTCGTTGACGTCGAGGATGAAGCGGCACATGTCCTGCTTCTCCTCCACGTTCATGCCGGCCATGGGTTCGTCCAATAGCAGAATCTCTGGTTCGGCCGCCAGCGCGCGGCCCAGCTCCACGCGCTTTTGCAGACCGTAGGGCAGGCGGCCGACCGGTGTCTTGCGGATCGCCTGGATTTCCAGGAAGTCGATGATTTGCTCGGCCTTGATGCGGTGGGCGATTTCCTCGCGCCGCGCCGGTCCCCAGTACAGCGCCTGCAGCAGGAAGTTCGATTTCATCTTGAGGTTACGGCCGGTCATGATGTTGTCCAACACAGTCATGCCCTTGAATAGCGCGATGTTCTGGAAAGTACGGGCGATGCCGGATTTGGCGGCGGCATGCACGTCCATGTTCTTGCGCACTTCGCCGCGATACACGATCTGGCCCTGCTGCGGGCGGTACACGCCGTTGATCACGTTGAGCATCGAGCTTTTGCCGGCGCCGTTCGGGCCGATGATGGCGCGGATTTCGTGTTGGCGCACGTCGAACGAAATGTCGGTCAGTGCCTTCACGCCGCCGAAGGATAGCGAGATGTTTTTCAGGTCGAGTATCACCGGGCCAGCGGGCCTGCGCACCGTGCCGAAATGGGCTTCTGGCTCGTTCATCCGCATATCTGCCTCTCCGCTCATGCCGCTGCCTGTACGGCAGGGTAGGTTTTGCACGGCGCGATGTTCAGGTCCGCTTTCACCACGCCGCTGCGGCCGTCCTCGAACTTGACCTGGGTTTCAATGTATTGCGAGGTCTTGCCGCTGTAGAGCGCATCGATCAGCAGCGCGTACTTCTCGGCGATGAATTTGCGGCGTACCTTGCGGGTGCGGGTCAGCTCATCGTCATCCGGGTCCAGCTCTTTGTGCAGCACCAGATAGCTGTGGATTTGGGTGGCGCTCATCGCCGGCTCTGCGGCCAGGTCGGCGTTGACCTGTTCCACGCATTCGCGCACCAGTCCATACACGGCGGGATGCGCGGCCAGATCGGTGTAGCCGGAATAGGCGATGCTGCGCCGTTCGGCCCAGTTGCCCACTGCTTCGATGTCGATGTTGATGAAGGCGCATACCGCGTCGCGCTGATGGCCGAACACCACCGCCTCTTTAATGAAGGGGAAGAACTTGAGTTTGTTCTCGACGTAGTTGGGCGCGAAGATGGCGCCGTTGTTCATGCGGCCAACGTCGGCGGCGCGGTCGATGATTTTCAGGTGACCGTCCTGGTCGAACAGGCCGGCGTCGCCGGTGTGGAAGTAGCCTTGGGCGTCGATGGCTTCCTGCGTGGCGTCCGGGCGTTTGTGATAGCAGTCCATTAAAGTTGGTGACTTGACCAGCACTTCGCCGTTGTCGGCCAGTTTGACCTCGACGCCGGGCGCCGGCAGGCCGACGCTGTCGAACTTGATCTGGCCGTCCGGCTGCAAGCAGATATAGGCGCAGGTTTCGGTGGAGCCGTAGAACTGTTTCAGGTTGACGCCGATCGAACGGTAAAAGCGGAACAGATCCGGCCCGATGGCGGCGCCGGCGGTGTAAGCGACTCGGATGCGCGACATGCCCAGCACATTCTTCAGCGGTCCGTAGACCAGCATCTGGCCGAGGGCATAACGCAGGCGTTCGGCCAGCGGCACCGGTTTGTTGTCTAAAATTTGGGCACCGCAGCGGCGTGCCACCGCCATAAAGTAGTGGAATATGCGGCGCTTGATGGCACCGGCGTCCTCCATTCGTATCATTACCGTGGTCAGCATGTTTTCAAACACGCGCGGCGGAGCGAAGTAATAGGTGGGACCGATTTCGCGCATGTCGGTCATCATGGTCTCGCCGGATTCGGGGCAGTTGACGGTGAAACCGGCGGTCATGGCCTGGGCGAACGAGAACAGGCAGTCGCCCACCCAGGCCATGGGCAGGTAGGACAGGATGTCTTCCTGGTCGGTCAACTGTTCGAAGCCGACGCCGCCGGTGCCGGCCGCCAGCAGCGCGGCGTGGGTCTGGCACACGCCCTTGGGCTTGCCGGTGGTGCCGGAGGTGTAGAGGATGATGGCGTTGTCGCCCGGTCGGCCTTCGGCCACCGAGGCTTCGTAGAAGCCGGGGTGGGCGCGGTCCCATGCGCGGCCCATTTCCTGCAGCTTGGCGAAGGACAGCAAACTTTGCTGGCGGTAGTGGCGCATGCCGCGTTCGTCGTCGTAGGCGATATGGCGGATGTGGGGATAGATTTCTTGCAATTCCAGCAATTTGTCGACCTGTTCCTGGTCTTCGACGATGGCGTAGTGGATGTCGGCGTTTTCCAGCACATAGGCCATGTCGGCGGCGGGGGCGTCCTGGTACAGCGGCACTGGCACGCCGCCCAGGCATTGCGCGGCCAGCATGGCCCAGTACAGGCGCGGGCGGTTGTCGCCGATGATGGCCAGGTGGTGGCCGCGTTGGAAGCCGAGCGCGGCCAGTCCGCAGGCGAGCGCGCGCACCTCGGCGTTGACGTCGGCCCAGGTCCAGCTTTGCCAGATGCCCAGATACTTTTCACGAAATGCGGGCCGAGCTGGCCTGACCTGGCCGTGCATCAGCAAGCGGCGAGGAAAAGTCTCGTATTCTGTTTGCACCAGTGTCTCCTGTTGCTGCTTCTTTTTGTGTGACGATATTAACGTGCTACAGGGGCGCAAGTTGTCTTTTCTACGACAATTGCCCGACTTTTTCATGGTGCGCCGCAAAAATTTTTAAATTACTTTAAAGGAATTTTTACGCTCTACAATCGACCTCCAGCGCTGACTGGCGCGCATCGAGGCCGACACCTTTGGTTGTGTATTCCGTAAGGTAAATATATGGCGAAAAATATGTGGGGTAGGGCTAAAGAAAATCGTTTCTTTTTTATGAGAGCTGGAATTATTATCATGTGCGCCGGACCAACGTGCCAGTTGGGTTTGACGCTAATGGCCGATATTGCCCTTCGTCATTCCGGCGAAAGCCGGAATCCATAGGGCAGATGCCAGGAAAATTCAGCATGGGCCGCAGCGGCGGACCGCCCGGCTTTCGCCGGGACGACGGCGCTTAAATTAACGGCATTGGGGTCTGACGCGTATATTCGCATTCTGAATGTGGAGAGATCACGGTGTTATGAGGCTTAGCGGACTTTTTTGCGTTCGATTCATGCTAGTTATTGGCACGAACTTGCCAAATTTCGGCACGAAGCCGGGCCTAGATGCCCTTCCTTAGCCGCTCCTGCCAGCGATCCGGTGTTTCCTATAGCCTCATCCAACTTTAGAAAGCCTTTCTACCGTTGACGACGTAATTCGCGATTGCCCGCCGATGCTGATATATCTATTTGTTCTGAATTGGCTATCACTGATTTCGTTGGGGAGAAAATATAATCAGGCTTCACATTTTCATCAATGATAATCATCGTAGCCGTGACAGTTTCCATTGGAATTTATAACTCAACGCTGCTTTTTGTGCCTCGAAACATACCCTCGGCTTCTTTGATGGAATCCAGTGATGAAGCTGTATTCCAGCCGGGTTTCCGGTTTGAAATGAGACGCTCATGATTAATATAGGCCGCAGTTATGGATATAATAAGCTGAGCCATTTAAGTATTTGGTCCCCATCTCACTTTGCGGCGCGTCAAAGCGGTAGACTACGTTTCAGGTAATCGCGGTATCATAGCGACAAGCAATTTAGAAACTTTCCCATGAATACTCCAGACCCCTCCCAAGTCGCCGAACGCCTCGCGCAATTGCGCGCGGCCATGCGCCAGCACCAGGTCGATGCGCTGATGATTCCATCCGCCGATCCGCATTTGTCGGAATATTTGCCCGAACGCTGGCAGGGCCGCGAATGGGTCTCGGGTTTCACCGGCTCGGTCGGCACGCTGATCATTACCCCGGAATTCGCCGGCCTGTGGACCGACGCCCGCTACTGGACCCAGGCCGAACAGCAACTGGCCGAAACCGGCATCCAGCTGATGAAGCTGACCTCCGGCGCCAGCGTGCAATACGTCGACTGGCTGGGTAGCCATCTGAAAGCTGGCCAGACGCTGGCCGTCGACGGCGCCGTGCTCGGCCTGGCCATTGCCCGCCTGCTGCAAACCGCGCTGGATGCCAAAGACGCCACCCTGCGCACTGATCTCGACTTGCTGAACCAGGTCTGGAACGACCGTCCGGCGCTGCCGGCCGCGCCGGTCTACGAGCATCTGCCGCCGTACGCCTCGAAAAGCCGCAACGGCAAACTGGCCGATCTGCGCAGCGCCATGCAGCAGGCCGGCGCCAACCGCCACCTGATTTCCACGCTGGACGATATTGCCTATTTGTTCAACTTGCGTGGCGCCGACGTCAATTTCAACCCGATTTTCCTGTCGCACGCCCTGATCACCCCCACCCGCGCCACGCTGTACGTGGCCGATGGCAAAATCGCGCCGGAACTGCGCACCGCGCTGGCCGATGAAGGCATCGACGTCGCCTCCTACGAGTCGGCCGCCGCCGCTCTCGGCGCCCTGCCGCCCGAGGCCAGCGTGCTGCTCGACCCGCGCCGTGTCACCTACGGCACGCGCCAGTGGATTCCGTCCAAGGTAAAAGTGATCGAAGCGATCAACCCGACCACGCTGGCCAAGTCGCGCAAGAGCGAGCAGGACGCGGTCCACGTGCGCGCCGCCATGGAGCAGGACGGCGCCGCGCTGTGCGAATTCTTCACCTGGCTGGAACAGACCCTGTCCAACCCAGACCGCGTGCCGCTGACCGAAGTCGACATTGACAAACAGATCACCGCCGCGCGCGCTCGCCGCCCCGGTTTCGTCAGCCCCAGCTTTGCCACCATCGCCGGTTTCGGCCCGAACGGCGCCATCATGCATTACCGTGCCACCGAGGCGCGCCATGCGACCATCGAAGGCAACGGCCTGCTGCTGATCGATTCCGGCGGCCAGTACCTGGGCGGCACCACCGACATCACCCGTGTAGTGGCGGTCGGCCGCATTACCGACGAGCACCGGCGCGACTTCACGCTGGTGCTGAAGGGGATGATCGCGCTGTCGGCCACGCGCTTCCCACGCGGCGCCAAGTCGCCGATGCTGGATGCCATCGCCCGCGCGCCGCTGTGGGCCGAGGGGCTGGATTTCGGCCATGGCACCGGCCACGGTGTCGGCTATTTCCTGAACGTGCACGAAGGCCCGCAATCGATCTCGCCATCGACGATGCCGGAGCCGCAGACGGCGATGGAGCCGGGCATGATTACTTCGATCGAGCCGGGTTTGTACCGGCCCGGCCGCTGGGGCATCCGGATCGAGAATCTGGTGCTGAATCGCCCGGCCGGCCAGACCGAGTTTGGCGAATTCCTCAACTTTGAAACGCTGACCCTGTGCCCGATCGACACCCGCTGCATCGAACCCACGCTGCTGCGCGACGATGAGAAACGCTGGCTCAACGATTACCACGCCACGGTGCGCAAGCGCTTGGCACCACTGCTGGCCGGCGATGCGCTGGCCTGGCTGAATCAACGCACGGAGACACTGTGAGCGGACGCGCAACTAGAGCTACCTCGGCCATCGATCGCCTGAAAAATCGCACCGGCAACCAGAAATACTCGATGTCGGTGACCGGCAGCGGCCATTTCTTCCTGTCCGATGGCGCCGGCAATCCACCGCTGAACCCGCCGATGGAGCTGGACGAGTTTGTCGCCTTCGTCAACGGCATCGCACCGCCCGCGCCCAAGCGCATCAGCAAGCTGGATGTCGCCTTCGAAAAACAGCTGACCAAAAAATAAGGCGATCATGCCCGCACTCGATTTTCTGCAAGCCTATTGGTCGCATTCCGAACTGGCCACCAACGCGGTGATTTTGCTGAACCTGCTGGGCGCGCTGGCGCTCGGCCTGCTGGTCGGTTACGAGCGTTCGTACCACGGCCGCGCCGCCGGCATGCGCACCTATGGCCTGGTGTGCATGGCCTCGGCCGCGCTGACCGTGATCGGCGGCTATCCGGCGCACTGGTTCGGCGGGCATGTGTCGCAATACCTGATCAGTTCCGATCCAACCCGCATCGTGCAGGGCATCGTCACCGGCATCGGCTTTCTGGGCGCCGGCGTCATCATGCGCGAAGGCTTCAATATCAGCGGCCTGACCACCGCCGCTTCGATCTGGGCCTCGTCGGTGATCGGCGTGATGGTGGGCGTTGGCTTCTACGCTGGCGCCATGGGCCTGGCGCTGCTGAGCGCCGGCTCGATGATTTATCTGACCCGGCTTGAAGCCTGGCTGCCGTCGCGCCATGCGATCGCCATCACCATGTGCTTCAAGCCCGGCTACCGGCCGCAGGAGCAAGCCTTGCGCACTATGGCGGCGCAGCGCGGTTACGAAATCGCCAGCGGCTCGATGATGATCAGCAGTTCGGGCGGCATGCAGGAATGGCGTTTTGTCGCCATCGCCTTCAGCAAGCGCAGCGGCGCGCCGATGTCGGTGCTGTCGGCCGAGCTGGCTGAATTCGATGGTATCCACAGCTTCCAGCTGACCCACGCCCGTAACTGAACCATGAACATGACTGTGAATCTGATCGGCGCCGGCAATGTGGGACGGGTGCTGGGGCGATTGCTGGCGGCGCAGGATGGCTTCCGCATTCAGCAGGTGTTGACGCGCTCGGCCACCTCGGCGCGGCAGGCGGTTGATTTCATCGGCGCCGGCAGCGCTATCGACGACTATGCGCAATTGCAGCCAGCCGCGATCCATATACTGGCGGTGGGCGACGATCAGATCGTGCCAGCCTGCGCGGCGCTGGCGCGGGCGGTGCCGCTCAAGGACAGTATTGTGTTTCATTGCAGCGGCGCGCTGGCCTCGGACCGCCTGCAAGCGGCGCGCGACGCCGGCGCGCTGGTGGCCAGCGTGCATCCGATTCGCAGCTTTGCCGACCCGGCCGGGGTGGCGGCGCAGTTTGCCGGCACGTTTTGCGGCATCGAGGGCGACGACGGCGCGCTGGCCGTGCTGACGCCGGCGCTGCAGGCAATCGGCGCGCAGCCGGTGACGATCGATGCGGCGGCTAAGACGGTGTATCACGCGGCGGCCGTCTTCGCGAGTAATTATCTGGTGACTGTGCTGGACGCCGCGCTGCGTGCCTATCAGGCGGCCGGCATCCCGGAAGCGGTGGCGCGCCAGCTGGCGCAGCCGTTGGCCACCGAATCGATGGCCAATGTGTTCCGGCTCGGCGCGGCGGCGGCGCTGAGCGGACCGATCGCGCGCGGCGACCTGGCCACAGTGGCGCGCCAGCAGGAAGCGGTGTCAGCTTGGGACGCGCCGACCGGAGCGTTGTATCGGTCTCTTATCGCGCCGACCACAGACTTGGCAAAGAGAAAACACGCAAAATAGGCAAATAGTGCGTATCTTCTTGCAAATTACTACCTAACAACTATATTTTAAGTAGATGTAGCGTAGCGCGGGACTTTGTCCCGGACAACACCAGTGCGGTGTGATTGGTACGAATATATAAATAAGTGGCGGGATTAGTCGACAAACCTCCGAATTAGCAATAAGCTTGTTTCTTAGAATGTTTTCTACAAGAATCAATCTGAAAGCTTCACTGGCGCCAAAAATTGGATAAGTAGGGGTAAGAACATGTTATTTCTGAAAAGTACGACCGTCACGAAAGCGCCTGGAATCTACGATGTAGACATTGCCGCCAAACCGCCAGGCAAGACCTTCGGCGTGTTTATGGCAACTGATCCGGACAATCCTCCCACCGATGTACTGGCGCAGCTGACCGCGCTGGGCTTCAAGCAGACCTACAGCGGCGGCTACACCCACAAGGACCGCGGCAAGGTACTGGACCTGCACTTCCAGAAAGCCGGCACCGACCTGTTCGAAGGCTGGAAGAGCGAAGAGATGGAAGCCAATATGGCAGCCCTGAACGCGCTGTTCGGCGGCGTCGGCATCACCATCACTCCGCGTGTAATGAGCCTGGCCGAAGCTTACGCCTGAACCTCGATATGGTATAGCGCCCACGGCGCGCCGCCGAAACGTCCCGCCAGGGGCAGGGCGGCCAGCTCGGGCACTTTATCCGCCTCGCACAAGGCCCATAACGGGCCCAGTCCGCCCAGCGCCATCGGTGCGCCATCCATCTGGGTGGCCACGATCCAGCGTTGCGCGCGCGCCTGCGCGACCGTCACGGCCGCCGCATAACCATCCACCGCCCGCAAAATCAACCGGCTATCGTCGTTCAGCCTGGCGCCGGCCGCCTGCACCACGTCCAGCAGCAGCGGGCCGCGCAGCGTGTGCGGTTTGGCGTCGTATTCCAGCGTCGGCTTGATGGTGATGGCCGGCAGCGCCGCCAGCGCCGCGTAATCGAAGGCGTGCGCCTGCTCGAAGCTGATTTTCTGTTTGACCATCATCACATCGCGCGCCGGATCGAGCTTGCCGCGATTGGGCTTGCTGATGGCGCCGGTGATGGTCAGCAGGGTGGGGCCGGCGGCGGTGGCGGCGTGGGCCGGCGTCAAGGCGGCGCTGGACAAGCCGGCCAGCGCGGCCGTCGACAGGAACTGGCGTTTCTTCATGCAAGCACTCCGTGAATAATCAGGTGCCGGTATCATACCGCGCATGGACTTATTTGCCGATGACACCAGCCTGAGCGCGATCCCGATCGAGGATGGCGAACTGTGGTTCCAGCAGCGCCTGGCGCTGGACCTGGCGCCCGACGAGGTGATGCGCCGCCTGCTGGCGGAGACCGACTGGCGCGCCGAACAGATCCAGGTGTGGGGCAAACTGCACATGCAACCGCGACTGTCGGCCTGGCATGGCGAGGCCAGCTATCGTTATTCCGGCAAGACCTTTCATCCGCAACCGTTCACGGCGCTGCAACTGCACATCAAACAGGCGGTGGAGCGCGCCACCGGCCGTCGCTTCAACAGCGTGCTGCTGAACTACTATCGTGACGAGCGCGACAGCATGGGCTTCCATGCCGATGACGAGCGCGAGCTGGGGCCGCAACCGGCGATCGCCTCGGTCAGCTTCGGCGCGCCACGCACTTTCATTCTCAAGCACCGCCAGTTGCCCAAGACCGTCAAGCTGGCGCTGGGCGATGGTTGTCTGCTGCTGATGGCGGGCGCGTTGCAACAACACTGGCTGCACGGCATCAACAAGGAACGCACACCGCGCGGGCCGCGCATCAATCTGACGTTCCGCTTGATTTTGTAAGTGTTGCGCGCACGATTCATCCCGGCAGACAAGCCGGGCATGGCACTGCTATCGTAGATCCTCACCGTGGGAGGACCTATGTTTAGCAACATGAAAGTCGGTACCAAACTCATCATTGGATTCACGTTCGTGGCGGTGGTCGGCGCCATCGTCGCCTGCATCGGCATCGTCAGCATGAGCAAGCTGAATAGCGCTGCCGATGAAATCTACAACGAAGATTTGCTCGGGCTGTCCTACGTGAAGGAAGCCAACATCAACCTGATTTACGCGGGACGCTCGCGCACTACCTTCCTGGCCGCCACCTCGAAGGAAGAGCGCGACCGGGTGCGTGGCGACGTCAACAAATACCTGGGCGTGATGGAGGACTATCTGGCCAAGGCGCGTCCCACTTTCGTCACCCCGGATGGGAAGAAACTGCTGGAGGAGTACGAGGCCGCCGCAGTTGACTACAAGCGCGCCATCATCGCCGCGCTGGATATTGCCGAAAATGAGCCGCTGGCGCAGCGCGCTGACGCCACCAGCCGCGCGCATCTGGTGGCGCGCACCCAGGCCGACGCGCTCGACAAGCGGCTCGACGTCATGACCGAGTTAAAGGAAAACCGCGCCGCCGACAAGGCGCGTGACACCGCGCAGCTGTACCACTTCAGCCTGAAGCTGATGATCGCGCTGGTGTTGGGCAGCCTGGTGGCCGGGCTGGCGTTGGGCGCGCTGATCACGCGCGCGCTGACGCGGCAGCTGGGCGGCGAGCCGGGCGATGTCGCCAAGGTGGCCGGCAAGATCGCCGATGGCGATCTGACGGTGGATGTGACACTGCGCCAGAACGACAGCCGCAGCGTGCTGTTTGCGATGAAGTCGATGCGCGACAGTCTGGGCGGTATTGTCGGCCAGGTGCGCACCAGTACCGACACCATCGCTACCGCGTCGGCGCAAATTGCCAGCGGCACTCAGGACTTGTCGTCGCGTACTGAAACCCAGGCCGGGGCGCTGGAGGAAACCGCGTCTTCGATGGAGCAGCTGACCTCGACCGTGAAGGCCAATGCCGACCATGCGCGCCAGGCCAACGAGCTGGCGCGTTCGGCATCCAGCGTGGCGCAGAAGGGCGGCGCCATGGTGGACGAGGTGATCGGCACCATGGGCGCCATCAATGCCTCGTCCGGAAAGATGGCGGACATTATCGGCACCATCGACGGCATCGCGTTCCAGACCAATATCCTGGCGCTGAATGCGGCGGTGGAGGCGGCGCGCGCCGGGGAACAGGGGCGCGGCTTCGCGGTGGTGGCGTCGGAAGTGCGCACGCTGGCGCAGCGGTCGGCGGCGGCGGCCAAGGAAATCAAACAGCTGATCGACGATTCGGTCAGCAAGGTGGGCGCCGGTGCGCGTCAGGTCGACGAGGCTGGCGTGACCATGCGCGAGATCGTTGCCAGCATCCAGCGCGTGACCGCCATCATGGCCGACATCCAGGCCGCCAGCAGCGAGCAGACCGCTGGCATCGAGCAGATCAACCGGGCTATCGTGCAGATGGACCAGGTGACGCAGGAAAACGCGGCGCTGGTGGAACAATCGGCGGCGGCGTCGGAATCGATGCAGGACCAGGCGCGCAAGCTGGCCGAGCTGGTCAGCGTGTTCCGCGTCGAGCAGGCTGCTGCTGCTGCTGCTGCTGCGCCGGCATTGGTCCGGGCGCCGGCGGTGTCACGGCCCAAGACGGTGACAGCGCGGCCGGCGGCACCGCGCCTGCCCCTGCCGGCGCCGCGCAAGGCATCCGTTAAGGAATTGACAACGGATTGGGAGGAATTTTAAGCCTCCTCTAAGTTTGGCGTATCTTGAAATTTGCCATTGATCGTTCGGCTTACATCTCGTCACACTTCTTACTAATTCGGTGGCGACGCATGTTGATTCGGGTGCTATCTTGGACACATCGCAATTCGATAGCAACTGCGATCCCAAGCAAGTCCGCTTCAACTTTTTGCTGAAAGATCAAAATCATGAAAAAAATTCTGTTTGCTGTAATCGCTTCCGCCGCCGCTCTGAGCGGTACCGCTGCTTACGCTCAAAACAATCAGGACGCCGCCGGCACCGCCTACATTGGTGCTGGCGTGGTCGGTAGCCGTTATGACTTCGACGCCGCCGGTGCGGGCGCCGTCAGCGGTGACAACCACAGCGGTACCAAGGCTGCCGGCAAAATCTACGGTGGTTACAACGTCGACAACACCTGGGCGATCGAAGCCGGCTACACCGACTTCGGCAAGCGCAGCTACGCCTACTCGACCAATGGTTCTGCGGGCGGCCTGACTACCGACTCGCACTCGTACTATGTTGCCGGTAAAGGCACCTGGCCAGTGGCGCGTGACTTCGACGTGTTCGCCAAACTGGGTGTAGCGCGCAACCACAACAGCGTCAGCACCTCGGGCATCGCCGCAGTGAGCGGCAGCAACGAGAAAACCGCGCTGTACGCGTCGGTGGGTGGCGAGTACGCGCTGACCAAAAACGTGAAAGTGTCGCTGGAATATGAAAACTACGGCAAGAACGACATCGACGTCGGCCGTAAAGCGGGTGCCGTCACCGCCGGCCTGCGCTACAACTTCTAAGCGCATCGCGGCTTAAACCTTCAAGTGTGCTGCTGAAGCCCGCCCCTGCCTGAACGCGTTCAGGCAGGGGCGGGCTTTTTCATACCTTGTCAGCGATATCAGCCGGAAAGTACGCCGTGATCCTGTGATCCAGAGCCGTTTCAACTGCACGAACGCCGCGTTGCGTAATTGAAATTTCACCGATGGCTATCCATTTCACCAAGCCTTCGTCTTCGAGAAAATCGAAGGTATCGATGGTTACAATATCACCCATCTTCAGTTCCTTACCGACCGCGAAAAGATCGGCGCCGCGATGTTCCGCAATACCATCGTTGATTTCATACAGCTTCCGCATGAGACGAAACCGGTTGCTGAAGATTTGTTCAAGCCTGGCGTTCATGGTTCGATCTCCTTGAGGGCCTGAAGGTGATAGAGGACGGTGGTCGCCACGATCGATACGATGAGAAAACACCACGGCAATATAGAGGGTCTGCGTCGTTTGCGGGCGAAAAAGCGCTCGAAGTCCAAGCACACTGAGGCCCGCTCAACATCTGCTCCCATCCTGATTCATCGAATTCGATTCTACTGCGTTCCTCAAATTGCGTGAATTGCGTGCTAAGAGAACGTAGGGCCATAGCCGGACTCCTAAACAAAGTCAGACTTGCTATTGTGCGCAGCTGGAGAATGAGCAGATTGTCATGCAACAAAAAACCCCGCCAGCGGCCTGAACGTGCTCAGGCCGGGGGCGGGGTTTTTGTTTGTGCTGCTGATTAGGTGGTCAGCGGCTTGTAGCGGATGCGTTTTGGTTTGGCGCCTTCTTCACCCAGGCGTTTCTTCTTGTCGGCTTCGTACTCTTGGTAGTTGCCGTCGAAGAAGGTGACCTGCGAGTTGCCTTCGAATGCCAGGATGTGGGTGGCGATACGGTCCAGGAACCAGCGATCGTGGGAGATCACCATCACCGAGCCGGCGAATTCCAGCAGCGCGTCTTCCAGCGCGCGCAGGGTTTCGATGTCCAGATCGTTTGACGGTTCATCCAGCAGCAGCACGTTGCCGCCTTTGAGCAGCGTTTTCGCCAGGTGCAGACGGCCACGCTCACCACCGGACAGATTGCCAACGATCTTCTGCTGGTCGGCGCCCTTGAAGTTGAAGCGGCCCAGGTAGGCGCGCGATGGCATTTCAAAGCGGCCCACGCTCAGCACGTCGGCGCCGCCGGACACGTCTTCAAACACGGTCTTGGCATCGCCCAGCGCGTCGCGGCTCTGGTCGACCAGCGACACTTGCGCGGTCTTGCCGATCACGACTTCACCGCTGTCCGGCTGATCCAGACCGGCAATCATCTTGAACAGGGTCGATTTACCGGCACCGTTCGGGCCGATAATGCCGACGATGGCGCCCGGCGGAATCGTGAACGACACATTGTCCAGCAGCAGGCGGTCGCCAAAGCCCTTGGACACGTTCTTGAACTCGATTACTTCGTTACCCAGACGCTCGGCCACAGGGATGAAGATCTCCTGGGTCTCGTTGCGCTTCTGGTATTCGTACTCGCTCAGCTCGTTGAAGCGGGCCAAACGGGCTTTCGACTTGGCCTGACGCGCTTTTGGATTCTGACGCGACCATTCCAGCTCCTTGGCCAGCGCTTTCTGACGCGCCGATTCGGTCGCCTCTTCCTGCTTCAGACGGGCCTGTTTCTGATCCAGCCACGACGAATAGTTGCCCTTCCATGGAATGCCATGGCCGCGGTCCAGTTCCAGAATCCACTCGGCGGCGTTGTCGAGGAAGTAGCGATCGTGGGTAATGCCGACCACGGTGCCAGGGAAGCGCACCAGGAATTGCTCCAGCCATTCCACCGATTCCGCATCCAGGTGATTGGTTGGTTCGTCGAGCAGCAGCATGTCCGGCTTGGACAGCAGCAGCTTGCACAGCGCCACGCGGCGCTTCTCACCACCGGACAGCACGCCGATCTTGGCTTCCCATGGTGGCAGGCGCAGCGCGTCGGCCGCCATTTCCAGCTGCAGGTTCAGATTGCCGCCATCGGCGGCGGAGATGATGGCTTCCAGCCGTTCCTGTTCCTTGGCCAGCGCGTCGAAGTCGGCGTCTTCCTCGGCGTAGGCGGCGTACACGGCTTCCAGCTTGGCTTGCGCTTCAAACGCTTCGCCCAGGCCGGATTCGACTTCCTGGCGCACGGTTTTTTCCGGGTCCAGCTGCGGTTCCTGCGGCAGGTAGCCAATGTTCAGACCCGGCATCGGGCGCGCTTCGCCCTGGATGTCGGTATCGATGCCGGCCATGATCTTCAGCAAGCTCGACTTACCGGAGCCGTTCAGGCCCAGCACGCCGATCTTTGCGCCCGGGAAGAAGGACAGCGAAATATCTTTCAGAATCTGGCGCTTCGGTGGGACGATTTTGCCCACGCGGTTCATGGTATAGACGTAATTTGCCATTGGGAATTTTCGATGTTGGTAGAAGTACAGGGAAGGACGACAGGATACGCTAAATCCCGCCATCTTCCCACTATTTGGCGCGCCGCCCGACCCACAGCCCTTCGGCCACATACAGCAGCAGCGCGGCCCAGATGATCAGGAAGCCGACCATGCGCTCCGTCGGAAACGCTTCGTGGAACACCCACACGCCCAGCAGCGCCTGCATGGTCGGCGACAGGTACTGAATCAGCCCCAGCGCCGCCATCGGGATCTTGCGCGCGCCGGCGGCAAACAGCAGCAGTGGCACGGCGGTGATCGGTCCGGCTGCCGCCAGCAGCCAGCGCGTGCTGTCATACGGCGTGTTGAGGAAGGTGTTCTGGCCATGCAGCGTCAGCCAGGCGACATACACCAGCGCCAGCGGGAACAAAATCATGGTTTCCAGCGACAGCCCCTCCAGCGCGGCCAGCGCCGCCGTCTTGCGCAGCAAGCCGTAGCCGCCGAAGGTGATGCCTAAAATCAGGGCAATCCACGGCAACTGGCCGGCCTGCCAGGTCAGCCAGGCGACGCCGCTGGCCGCCACCGCGATCGCGATCCACTGGCCACGGCGCAGCCTTTCCTTCAGCACCACCAGCCCCAGCAGCACATTCACCAGCGGATTGATGAAATAGCCCAGGCTGGCGTCGATGACGTGGCCATTGTTGACCGACCAGATGTAGACGCCCCAGTTGGCGGTCAGCAGCAGCGCGCTGGCGACAAAGCTGGCCAGAATACGCGGCTGGCCCAGTACTTTCGGCAGCCATTTCCATTGTTGCCGGACCGTCAGCACCACCACCAGGAATAGCAGCGACCACAGCATGCGGTGCGCCAGGATTTCCTGCGGCGGCACTTCATTGATGGCGTGGAAATACAACGGAAACAGCCCCCAGCACAAAAAGGCGAGGGTAGCGTACAAAATACCTGGATTCATCTGGTTTAAGGGTAAAAAGGCGGGGCGGTCTGCCATTATCGCTGATCCGGGCGTGGCGCGCAGGCGCGGCACTCGCACTTCCGGCGGCAGCGGCGTACACTCTCGATATTGACTGTTTTGAATGCTTTCGTATGCCAAAATCTCCTTGCCTTTTGCGTAGCCTTGTCCTATTGTGCAATGCACCAAAACAACAACAGGTGCAATCTTGACCGAGCAACACAAGAAAAGCAGTCTCGCGGCACTTACGCTGGCGGCTGTCGGCATCGTCTACGGCGACATCGGTACCAGTCCCCTCTACACCCTCAAAACCATTTTCGATCCCGAGCATGGCCTGGCGCTCAGCGAAGGCAATTTGCTGGGCATCATCTCGCTGATTTTCTGGGGGTTGACCATCATCGTCTCCCTCAAATACGTCACGCTGGTGCTGCGCGCCGATAACCGTGGCGAGGGCGGCATCATGGCGCTGATGGCGCTGGCGCTGAACTCGGTCACCAAGGCGGCACCGCGCTGGCACTATCCGCTGATGCTGCTGGGCGTGTTCGGCGCCACCATGTTTTACGGCGACAGCGTGATCACCCCGGCCATCTCGGTGCTGGGCGCGATCGAGGGTCTGGAAGTGGCCGCGCCCGGGCTGGAACAGTACATCGTGCCGCTGACCATCATCGTGCTGATCACGCTGTATGCGATGCAGCGCCACGGCACCGCCGGCATTGGCCGCTTCTTCGGCCCCGTCATGGTGGTATGGTTTATCGCGCTGGCGGTGATGGGTGTGATTAACATCGTCGAAGCGCCGCGCATCCTGGCCGCGCTCAATCCATGGCACGCGCTGCACTTCATGTACGAAAATCGCGGCATCGCCTTCGTCGCGCTGGGCGCGGTAGTGCTGTCGCTGACCGGCGCCGAGGCGCTGTACGCCGACATGGGCCACTTCGGCAAGCAGCCGATCCGCGCCGCCTGGTTCATGATCGTGTTCCCGGCGCTGGCGCTGAACTATCTGGGCCAGGGCGCGCTGCTGCTGCAGCATCCGGACGCGATTTCCAATCCCTTCTTCCAGCAGTTGGGTGCGTGGAGCGTGTTCCCGCTGGTGGTACTGTCGACGCTGGCGGCGGTGATCGCTTCCCAGGCCACCATTTCCGGCACCTTCTCGATGACCAAGCAGGCCATCGCGCTGGGCCTGCTGCCGCGCATGCGCATCCTGCACACCTCGGCCAGCGAGATCGGCCAGATCTACATCCCGGCCGTCAACTGGTTGCAGATGATCGTGGTGTTGCTGGCCGTGGTGGGCTTCGGCTCGTCCGACAAGCTGGCCGGCGCCTACGGCATCGCGGTCACCGCCACCATGCTGGCCACCACCTTCCTGACCTTCTTCGTGATCCGCTACCGCTGGCATTTGCCGCTGGCGCTGTGCCTGGCCGCCACCGGTTTCTTCATCGCCATCGACATCGCGCTGTTCTCGGCCAGCACGCTGAAGTTGTTCCACGGCGGCTGGTTCCCGTTGCTGCTGGGCGTGGTGCTGTTCACCGTGATGCTGACCTGGAAGCGCGGCCGCGAGCTGGTGTTTGAAAACCTGCAAAAGCACGCGATTCCGCTGGAAGAGTTCCTGTCCTCGCTGTTCGTGGCGCCGCCGACCCGGGTCTACGGCACTGCTATCTTCATGCGTGGCGAGAGCGACGGCGTGCCGCACGCGCTGCTGCACAACCTGTCGCACAACAAGGTGCTGCACGAGCGGGTGGTGTTCCTGACCGTGCACATCATCGAGGAACCGTATGTGGCCGAGGCCGAGCAGGTCAAGGTCACCGACCTCGGCCACCAGTGCTACCAGTTGAACATTTACTACGGTTTCAAGGATGAGCCGGACATCCCGCGCGTGCTGGCGCTGTGCGAATGCCTGGGCTTGCCGTTCGAGATGATGGAGACTTCCTTCTTCATCGCCCGCCAGACCGTGATTTCGGCGCCCGGCTCCGGCATGGCGACCTGGCGCGAGCACCTGTTTGTGGCGATGTCGCGCAATGCGCGCGGCGCCGCCGACTACTACCAGATTCCCCCCAACCGTGTGATTGAACTTGGCACGCAAGTGGAAATTTGAATACAAAATAATGTAACCGAATGTAGTGCCGGGAGCACATGGGGTGTCATCTGATAAACTTCTGCGCCGGGACTACCTGAATACGAATTCCATCAAAGGTAAATATGAAAGCGATGTTGCAATTTATCGCCGCTGCGGTTTGCGTAGTGGTGTTGACCGCCTGCGGCGGCGGCAAGAAAGTAACTGAAGCCGCTGCCATCGTGCAGCCGGATTACAAACTGACCACGGTTGCCACCGGCAGCGGCACGGTGGCCGCAGCGGGCGACCTGATCACCTTCAAGTTCACCGGCTATCTGTACGACTCGACCAAGTCCGACTTCAAGGGCTCGCTGGTGGAGACCTCGGCCGACTTCTCGGGCGGCACCTACACCGCCACCGTCGGCGTGGGCGCGTTGCTGACCGGCTGGGACCGTTCGCTGCTGGGCATGCAGCCGGGTGGCAAGGTCACCGTGATCCTGCCGGCGGCCTACGCCTACGGCAGCAGCTCGCGCGACGCCGACAAAACCAAGGGCTATCCGGCGATTCCGGCCAACTCGCCGATGGTGTATGACTTCGAGATGGTCAACGTGACCAAGGGCGTGTACATCGTCAGCACCCCGGCACCGAGCACCACCACCACGCTGTCCGAAACCGTCGGCACCGGCGACGCCGTGGTTGCCAACGGCAACACCGTCACCGTGCGCTACACCGGCTGGCTGTATGACGGCACCCGCACCAATCGCAAGGGCACCCAGTTCGACACCAACACCGCCAGCACCGATACCGCGCTCAGCGTGGTGGTGGGCAGCAGCTCGGTGGTGACCGGCTTCAGCACCGGCATGATCGGCATGAAGGTGGGCGGCACCCGCACCATTGTCATCCCGGCCAGCGAAGCCTACGGCACGACTGTGAAATACGATTCCAGCGGCGTGGTACTGATTCCAGCCAACTCGGCGCTGGTATTCGACATCACGGTGGAAACCATCAAGTAAGCATCACGGCGCCCGGCGCCAGCACCAAAGCGGCCTGCGGGCCGCTTTTTTTATTCGCGCAGCGCGCGCGCCGGCGCGATTTGCATGGCCGACCAGGTGTGGCGCGCGGCGGCGCCGGCCACCACCAGCAGCGCTAGCGCCAGCGCGGCCGGTGGCGCCCAGTGGCCGAGCGGCGAGCGCGCCGTGAACGGCGCCAGATAGCGTGCAATCGCCAGCCAGGCCGGCGGCAGCGCCAGCAGCGCCGCCACCGCCGTCAGCAGCAGGAACTCGCGGCCGACCAGCACCGCGATGGCGGCGCGGCCGGCGCCGTGCAGCTTGCGCAGCACGATCTCGCGCGCGCGCCGCTGCACGCTGTGCGCCGCCAGCACATAGGTGCCGAAGGCCGCCATTACCAGTACCACCGCCGTGGCGCAGGCCAGCATGCGCGCCAACCGCAAATCGTCGCTATAGGCCAGCTGGTAGTAGCTGCCGGCGCTGCGGATCACCGCCGGTTGCGCCGGGTAGTAGCGCTGCCAGACGGCGGCGATGGCTGGTTCCATCTCGGCCCGGGGGCGGTTCAGGCGCACGGTCAGCAGGCCGCTCCTGAGCGTCTGCTCGTACATCATCGGCCGCACCGGATCGCGCAGGGTTTCCCACATCAGGTCCGGCGCCACGCCGATGACCCGCCATGGGCTGCCGTTGATGCGCTGACCCAGCGCCTGCTGCGGCGAGGCCCAGCCCAGCGCGCTGACCGCCGCCAGGTTGATGACCACGTTTTTCTCGCCATCGTCGGCGGTGGCGCGTTCGCGCTGGTCGAACAGTCTGCCGTTCAGCGGACGCAGGCCATAGACGTTGAAAAAGTCGGCGTCGACAAACTGAATCGCCAGCGCCACGTTGCTGCCATCCACGCGCTTGACGGTGGTGCTGCCGCGCGTGCCGGTGTGGTCGTCGCGGCCGGGGACATTGAGGCTGGATGCCACACCGGCCACGCCCGGCAACTGTGCCAGCGCCTCGCGCAGCGCCGGCGCGGGCGGCAGATTCAGCGCGATCTGGCTATCGATCACCAGCAGCGGCGCCGGATCGAAGCCCGGTGGTGCCGAGGCGGCAAAGCGGGTCTGCCACAGCACCGCCAGCGCCACGCTGCCCATGCCCATCGCGGCGGCGAACTGCAGCGCGGTCAGCACCCGCCGCAGCCAGGCGCCACCGGCGGTCTCGCCGCTGCGTTGCGCCAGCGTGGCCTGCATGTCGACGCCACGCGCCAGCCAGCCCGGATAGACGCCGGCCAGCGCGCCCACCAGCAGGCCGGAGGCCAGGCAGGCCGCCACCGTCGAAGGCGTGAAGATGCCGTCCAGCTGGCGTTGCAGCAGCTCGTTGGCCAGCGGCAGCAGCAGCCACGCCAGCAGCACCCCCAGCGTGGCGGCGGCCAGCGACAACGTCATCGCTTCGGTCATGAATTGCGCCAGCAGCTGGCGCGTGGTGGCGCCCATCACGCGCCGCACCGCGATCTCGCGCTGGCGCCGCAAGGTGCGCACGGTGGCCAGATTGATGTAGTTGATCACCGCCAGCAGCAGGATCAGCAAGCCGGCCGCGCCCAGCGCCAGCACCATGCGCATGTCGCCGCGCGGGCCGGTGCCCATGGTGTTGGCGACGCTACGATCGAAATAGGCCTCGGACAGCGGACCGAGGGCGATGTCGACCATCTTGCGCCCGGCCAGCGCCGACTTCATTTCCGGCGTCGACAGGTTGTCCCATGGCGCTTTGTCGATCACGTCCTGCAGCACTTTTTGCAGCGCCTGCGGGCTGGCGCTGCTCTTCACATAAATGCGGCCGGAGATACCCATCCAGTTGGTCAGCGCGGCTTGCTGCTCTTGCTCGGTCCACAGTGCAGTGTCGATGCCGACCAGCACGCCGAACTGCAGTGTGCTATTGATCGGCCGGTCCGGCAGCACCGCGCGCACCTGCAGCGGTTGCAGGTTGATGACGATGGTGCGGCCTAGCGCATCGGCGGTACCCAACAGTTGTCGCGCCGCCGTTTGCGTCAGCGCCACGCTGTCGGGCCGGGTCAGCGCCTGATGCAGATCGCCCTGCAGCGCGCGCAGCCCGGCGATCTGCTCAAACTCAGGATCGACCGTGGTGATCTCCACCTCGCGCAGCTTGCCCTGGACGTTCTGCACCACCTTGACCGGCCACCACACGCTGGCCTGCAACGGCAGTCCGCTGCGCAGCGCCACCTCGCGCAGCGGGAACGGCGTGTACTCCAGCCATTGTGGCTGCGGGATGAAGTTCAGCCGGTGTTTGATGACGTAGACGTGATCGCGCTCCGGCACATCATGGTCGTAGTTGAACGAGTAGGCCACAAAGCCGAGCAGCAGAAAGCAGGCGGCAAAACCGATCGCCAGGCCAAGCAGCTCCACGGCGGTGCTGAGCGGATGGCGCAGCATCAGGCGCCAGCTGATACGGAAGTTCATCATGACTCAATCCTTCAGGGCGAGCATTGGTGGCATGCGCATGGCCGTCAGCGTGTGTCGGGTAGTGGCCAGCAGCGCCACCAGCACCGCCAGCAGCAGCGCGGCCGCCAGCGTCCAGATGCCGACCGGCGCGTGTTCGGTATAGCCGGCCAGGTAGCGCTGCGTGGCCAGCGCCGCCAACGGCAGGCCGATGATGGCACCGGCCGCCACCAGCGCCGAGAACTCGCGTGCCAGCATCAGCGCGATATCCTTGCCGGCGGCGCCGTGCAGCTTGCGCAGCACGATTTCGCGCCGGCTGCGCTGCACGCTGTAGGCCGACAGTACGTAGATGCCGAACGCCGCCAGCGCAATCGCGGTCAGGCTGCTGATGGCGAGGATGCGCATCAGACGCGCGTCGCCGGCGTAGCGGTTGGCCAGCACCGCTTGCTGCGTCTGAATTTCCAGGATGGCGTTGGGGAAGTTGCGCTGCCATAGCGGTTCAATCAGCGCGTATGCCGCTTGCGGTGACAGCGCGGTGCGCAGCATGACCACCTCACCTGACCGCACGCGGTACACCAGCGCTTTGGAGGGCGCGTGCAGGCCCTGATAGCGGACCTCCGGCGCAATGCCGATAATCTGCGCGCCGGCCGGCGGCAGCGTCTGGCCGACCGCTTCCTGCGGCGTGGCATAGCCCAGCGCCGCCGCGCCCTCGGCGTTCAGCAGCACGCCGCCGATGTCCTTGTCGTCGTGCGGATCGATGCGCGGATTGAAGGTACGGCCATACAGCGCCCGCAAGCCATTGGCGTCGAACCAGTTGGGACTGACGTATTTGGCTTCCAATGGAATCTCATTGCCGTCCCTTGTGGCGGTGACGTTGATGATCTTGAGGCCATCGCGTCCCACAGCTTCGGAGATGGTGGCGACGCTGTCCACTCCCGGCAGGCGCCGCAATTGATCGAGGAAGGCGTCGGCCGCCGGCTTGCCGCCCCTGTCGCCCGGCAGGTCCAGTAGCAACAGGCGTGCGATATCCAGTCCCGGCGAGGCATGGCTGGCGTACCAGGTCTGCCAGCCGACGGCCAGCGTGGCTGCGCTGAGCGCCATCGCGCTGGCGAATTGCAGCACGGTCAGCACGCGGCGCAACCACAGGCCGGCCATGGTTTCGCTGTTGTCGCGTCCCGCCAGCGCGGTGGCCGGCAATGCGTGCCGCGCCAGCCAGGCCGGATAGGCGCCGGCGCACACGCCGATGACGATGCTGAAGCCCAGCGCGATCACGCAATGCAGCGGCGTGAACATGCCATCCAGCCGGCGGTTGAGCAGGTCCGAGAAGGTTGGCAGCAGCAGCCACGCCAGCATCAGCCCGAGGACGGCGGCCAGCAGCGTAGTCAGGATCGCCTCGCTGAGGAACTGGCGTATCAGCTGGCCGGCGCTGGCGCCGAGCAGCTTGCGCAGGCCGATTTCGCGCTGACGCCGCAGCGTGCGCACGGTGGCCAGGTTGACGTAGTTGATCGCCGCCAGCAGCAGGATCAGCAAGCCGCCCGCCGCCAAGCCATAGACACTGCTGCGACGGCCATAGCTTTCACCGCTGCGACTGGCCGCCATGTCCTCGTCAAAGTAGGCATCGCGTAGCGGCAGCAGGCGAATGTCGGCGACATTGCGGCCATTCAGGCTTTTGCCCATGGCACCGTTGCGCATGCGCTGATTGAACGGATCGCGCTCGCTGGCCTCCTGCAGCAGCGCCGTCAGTGTGGCGGGCGAGGCATCCGGTTTGAGTTTCATGTACAGCCTGCCGCGTCCATTCTTGCTGAACGCCGTATCGCGCTCCGGCCAGGCGCTGCTGGCGGTGCCGACCAGCGCTTCATATTGCAGG
This sequence comes from Duganella guangzhouensis, assembly GCF_009674535.1. GTDB lineage: Bacteria > Pseudomonadota > Gammaproteobacteria > Burkholderiales > Burkholderiaceae_D > Rugamonas > Rugamonas guangzhouensis. The sequence continues at coordinate 33,401 of NZ_WKJK01000004.1, read as the reverse complement.
CTGCTGTTGGCCGGCGGATCGGGCAGCAGGGCGCGCACTTGCAGCGTCACGTCGCCGGCTTGCACGCTTTGTCCCAGCGCCTGTCGTGTACCAAACAGCTTGGCGGCGGCGAGCCGCGTCAGCGCCAGGCCATCCGGTTGCGTCAGCGCAGCCTGGAGATCGCCTTCGATGGCATGGATACCGAACAGTGTGCGGAAATCCGGATCGGCTACTTGCAGATCGAGCGCGCGCAGCTCGGCACCGGCGCGCAATGGTGTGTCCAGATTACGCATCATGATGGAGGTACTGACCATGCCGCTATCGCGCGCCACGTCGCGCAAGCGCAGCAGCGCTATCAACTGCCAATCGGGACGCGGAAAGACATTGATGCGCTGCTTGACCGCGACCACGCGATCATTATCCGGGATGCTGCTGTTGAAGTTGAGGCAGAACGCCACATAGCCGAACAACAGGAAGCAGGCGGCAAAGCCCACCGCCAGCCCACCGATCACCACCAGCGAGTAAGCCGGCTGCTGCACCAGCAGCCGCCAGCCGATGCGAAAGTCGCGCAAGGTCATAGGATCAATCTTTCAAAGCGAGTACCGGTGGCATGCGCATGGCCGACCAGGTGTTGCGGGTAGTGGCCAGCAGCGTGACCAGAATCGCCAGCAACAGTGCGGCCAGCAGCGTCCAGCCGCCGATCGGCGCGTGTTCGGCGTAGTTGGCCAGATAACGCTGTGTGGCGATGGCGGCAAGCGGGAGGCCGATCACCGCACCGGCGCCGACCAGCAGGCCGAATTCCCGCATCATCATCAGCGCGATGTCGCGCGGTCCGGCGCCGTGCAGCTTGCGTATCACGATCTCGCGCCGGCTGCGCTGCACGCTGTAGGCCGACAGCACGTAGATACCGAATGCCGCCAGCGTGATTGCGATGGCGCTGGAGATGGCCAGGATGCGCATCAGACGCGCATCGTCGGCGTAGCGATCCGCGATGATCGCCTGCTGGGTCTTGAGGTCGAGGATGGCGTTGGGGAAGTTGCGACGCCATACCGGTTCAATGCTGCGATAAGCCGCTTCCAGCGTGGCACTGGTGCGTATCATCACGATGACGTTGGCGCGGACGCGGAACATCAGTGGCACAGGCGCGGCATACAGACCTTGGAAGCGAATGTCCGGTGCGATGCCGATCACCTGTATGCCATCGGATAGCGTCTGGCCAACAGCTTCCTGCGGCGTCTTGAAGCCGAACGCCAATGCACCAGAGCTGTTCAGGACCACACCGTCGCTGTCCTTTTCATCATGCGGATTCAGGTTGGCATGGAAGAAGCGGCCGAATAGTGGCTGCACGCCGATCACATCGAACCAGTTGGGACTCACGCCCTTGGACTCGATCGTGATCTGGTTGCCGCCCTTGGTGGTCAGCATGTCCACGCGCTTGTTGCCATCACGTCCCACCGCCTCGGTGATGGTAGCCACGCCTTCTATACCGGGTACGCGGCGCAACTGTTCCAGAAAGGCGTCGCTGGCGGGCTGGTTTTCCGCGCCCCAGGCCAGGTGCGAGACCAGCAAATGGCGTGTATCGAAGCCCGGTGAAGCGTGGCTGGCATACCAGGTCTGCCAGCTGACCGCCAGCGTGGCGGCGCAAAGCGCCATGGCGCTGGCGAATTGCAGGACTGTCAGTACGCGTCGTGCCCACAGGCCGGCAGCGGTTTCGCTGTTGTCGCGTCCCGCCAGCACCACCGCCGGCAGTGCATGCTGCGCCACCCAGGCGGGATAAGCGCCGGCCGCCAGCCCGATGACGCAACTGAATGCCAGCGCCGCCATCACATGCGATGGCGTGAACATGCTGGTGAAGTCGCGGTTGAGCAGGTCGGAGAAGGTTGGCAGCAGCAGCCAGGCCAACAGCATGCCTGCCAAAGCGGCCAGCATGGTGACCAGTATTGCCTCGCCAAGGAACTGGCGTGCCAGTTGGGCCGCGCTGGCGCCGAGTAGTTTGCGCAGGCCGATTTCGCGCTGGCGGCGCAGGGTGCGTACGGTGGCCAGATTGATGTAGTTGATGGTAGCCAGCGCCAATATCAACAAGCCGCCTGCGGCCAGGCCGATGACGCTGCTGCGATGGCCATAGTCGTCGCTGCCGCTGCTGGCCAGGTCGTCATCGAAATACAGGTCGCGCACCGTTACGAGGCGGATGTCGGTGACGTTACGACCGTTGAGGCCAGACGCCATCGAAGAATTTTTCAGGTCGTGGACAAAAGGCGTGTTTTCCACATCTGCCTGCAGTAGCATCGCCAGTGCTGCTATCGAGGCGCCGGGTTTGAGTTTGACATAGACATGCCCCATCTCATTGCCGCTGGCGATCTCGTTGCGCTCGTCCCAGGCGCTGCTGGCCGAACCCACCAGCGCTTCATAGCGTTCGTTGCTGTTGGCCGGCGGATCAGGCAGCAGCGCGCGCACCTGCAGCGTGGTGTTGCCGTAACTGACTTGCTGCCCTAAGGCTGGCCGGGAGCCGAACAGTTTAGCGGCGCCGCTGCGCGTCAGTGCCACCCCGTCTGGCTGTGTAAGCGCAGATTGCAGATCGCCTTCCTGTGCTGCGAGGGCAAACAGTTTGGGCGCCACCGGATCCACCGCCATCAGCGTCACGGCGTGCAGCTCGGTCCCTGCGCGCATGGTGTGGCGATTAGTGTACTCGGCGATGCTGGCATCACTTGCCAGTCCACTTTTCAACGCGGCGTCGCGCAGATTCAGGGCGACATCGAGATTCCATGTCGGACGCGGGATCAGGTTGATGCGCGCCTTAATCATCACCAGACGGTCATTGTCCGGAATATGGCTGTTGTAGTTGAGGCAGAACGCCACATAGCCGAACAACAGGAAGCAGGCGGCAAAGCCCACCGCCAGCCCGCCGATCACCACCAGCGAGTAAGCCGGCTGCTGCACCAGCAGCCGCCAGCCGATGCGGAAGTCGCGCAGCATCATGCTGCCTGTAGCGCATCGACCATAACGCGGCCGTCCAGCAGATTCAGGGTGCGCGAGGCTTGCGCGGCGTGGTCGGGCGAGTGTGTCACCATCACCACCGTCGTGCCTTCGGCGTTGATGTCGCGCAGCAGGCGCATGACTTCATCGCCGTGCGCGCTGTCGAGGTTACCGGTCGGTTCGTCGGCCAGCAGCACGGCGGGGCCGGACACCAGCGCACGCGCAATCGCTACCCGCTGCTGCTGGCCGCCAGACAGTTGCGACGGCCGGTGTTTGGCGCGGTGGCCGACGCCCAGTTTGTTGAGCATGGCCGTCACGCGTTCGCGCCGTTCGCGCGCTGGCGTGCCGTTGTATTCCAGCGCCAGTTCGACGTTTTCGAACACGGTCAGTTCTTCGATCAAATTGAAGCTCTGGAAAATGAAGCCGATGCGGCCGCGCCGCAGCTTGTTCAACTGCGCCTCGCTCCAGCCGGCCACGTTCTGGCCTTCGAACCAGTATTCGCCGCGCGTTGGCTTGTCCAGCAGGCCGAGGATGCCGAGCATGGTGGATTTGCCGCAGCCGGACGGCCCGGTGATGGCGACGTATTCGCCCGCCTCGATTTCCAGGTCGATGCGGTCAAGCGCCGTGGTCTGGACTTCTCCCGCTTGGTGAACTTTGCTGATGCCGACGAGTTTGAGCATGTGCGCTGCCTTATGGTGAGAGTAGTGAAAGGTTACTGCGTTATCTGCAATCGTGGTGAATTTCCGTAGGCGGCGTAGCTGGACAGGATCACCCGCTCGCCCGCCGCCAGGCCATCCAGCACTTCGATCTGGCCGTTGTTGCGGCGGCCGACGCGCACCGTGCGCCGTTCGGCGCTGCGGCCCGCCGCATCCAGCACGTAGACCCAGGCGCCGCCGCTGTCGTTGATGAAAGCGCCGTTGGGCAGCAGCAGCGCCGGCGCCGATTCACCCAGCGTGATGCGCGCGTCCAGTCCTTGGCCGGGATTCAGCACTGGCGGCTGGCCGTTGGTGAACACCAGCTCCACGGTGAAGCGACCATCCTTGATCTGCGGGTAGATGGTGCTGATGTCGGCCGCGTAGTTGCGTTCATCCTGCTTGACGCTGCCGTGGCGGCCGACCGCCATGCGGTTAAGGTAGTACTCGTCCACGCTGGCGGTGAGCTTGAAGCGCTCCGGATCGTCGATGCGGCCGATGTTTTTGCCGGTGGCGATGGATTCACCCACCTGCAGGCGGAAGTTGGTCAGCCGTCCCGCCACCGGCGCCCGCACCGCCAATGCGTCGACAGTGGCGGAGACCAGCTTGAGGCCCGAGTCCAGTCCGCGAATCGAACCTTCCAGCTGCTGCTCGGCGTGCTGACGCACATTCGATTCGGCGGCATTGGCCTGCTGCTCCTGTTTCAGCGCGCGCTCCTGCTGCGCGAGCTTGTCCTCGGATTCTTCCAGCGCCACGCTGGAGATGAAGCCCTGCGCCGCCAGCCTGGCATTGCGGGCGTGCTGCTTGCGCGCCTGGTCGAGCGCGAACTGCAGGTCGTCCAGACGACGTTGATGGTCGCTGGCGCTGGCCTGCTGCTGCACGCGCAGATTGGACAGGTTGAAGGTGCTGACCGAGTGTTCGTACTGGCGCGCCAGCAGTTCCAGATTGCGCTGCGGGTTGGAGATGCGGAACAGTAGCTGGCCCTTTTTCACCAGCGCGCCATCGGCGGCGAACACTTCTTCCACACGGCCGGATTCGACCGCGTCCAGGATCACGGCGTTGAGCGGTTCGGCATTGACGCGCACCACGATTTCGTCGACGAACACGCCGCGCGCGGCCTGGCCGATACGCAGATCGCTGCCGTCGATTTGCAGGCCGCGCGGCATCCAGTGCCATAGCAGCGCGGCGGCGATGGCGATCAGCGTGACCGTGCCGACCGCGATGGCGATGCGCTTGCCGCGCCGGCGCGGGACGATGATGTCCATCGCCGCGCCGCTGGCGGGTGGTGTGGCGATGGCAGGATTTTTTTTGATGTGCATAACCGCCTTACTGCAAACCGTGTGCCATGGCCAAAAAGCCGCTTTTAGCGCGGCCGGAGCGGGTAAGTGTTCATTTCCGAACACCGCCGCCTGTTCGCTAGTGGACAGTGTCCGCGTGTGTCGCGCGCGGGGCCACCACAGCGTGATTTTCGGCTGCTAGAATGGCCACATGACTTCCGCCCATATCCTGATTCTCGATGACGATGCCGATGTCGCCACCGCAGCGCAATTGCTGCTGCGCCGGCGCTATGGCCAGGTGGCCACGCTGTCCGACACATCCGCTTTGCCGGCATTGCTGGCGCGCGGCGTGCCGGACGTGGTGCTGCTGGATCTGAATTTCACGCCGGGCCGTATCAATGGCGCGGAGGGCTTGGCGCTGCTCGATCTGCTGCGTGCGCAGACGCAGCCACCGGCGGTGATCGCGATGACGGCGTATGCCGATGTGCCACTGGCGGTGGAGGCACTGAAGCGCGGGGCGGGGGACTTCATCACCAAGCCGTGGGATAACGCGCGCCTGATCGCGGCGGTGGATCAGGCGCTGGCGCGGCGCGCGGCCTTGCGAGGCGGCGCCGTTGGCTCGCCGGAGCTGATGGGCGAGTCGCGGGCGATGCGCGAGTTGAAGGCGCTGATCGCCAGCGTGGCGCCGACCGAGGCGAATGTGATGGTGCTGGGTGAGAATGGCGTCGGCAAGGAGTTGGTGGCGCGGGCGATTCATGCGGCCTCCAAGCGCGCGGCCGGCACGCTGCTGGCGGTGGACATGGGCGCGCTGCCCGAGTCGACGTTTGAGAGTGAGTTGTTCGGGCATCGCAAGGGTTCGTTCACGGATGCGAAGGCTGACAGGGCGGGGCGCTTCCAGGCGGCACGCGGCGGTTCTCTGTTTTTGGACGAGATAGGTAATATGCCGCTGGCGGCGCAGGCCAAGCTGTTGACGGCGCTGGAGCGGCGCGAGGTAACGCCGATCGGCGCCGACAAACCGGAGGCAATCGACGTGCGCATCATCAGCGCCACCAATCTGGATGAGGCGCGCTTGTTCGATCCGTCGGTGTTTCGGGCGGATTTGTTGTTCCGGCTGAATACCATTGTGCTGCGGGTGCCGCCATTGCGCGAGCGGCGCGAGGACGTGCCGCTGCTGGCGGCGCATTATCTGAAGCTGTATGAGGCGCAGTATCAGCGGCCGGCGCGCAATGTCTCCGCCGCCGCAATGGACGCGCTGGCGCGGCACGATTGGCCCGGCAATGTGCGCGCGCTGCGCCATGCCTGCGAACGCGCCGTCATCCTCGGACAGGGCACGGAATATGGCCTCGCCGATTTCGCGCTTGCCACCAGCGGTGCCGCTGTCGTCGCCAGCGCTGGCCAGGAGGCCGGCTTGGCGCCCGCCATCGCCGCTGGCGCGGTTGCTGGCGACATGACGCTGGAAGCCATAGAACGATCCGCGATTGCGGCGACGCTGTCCCAGTTCAACGGCAACATCAGCCACGCCGCCAAGACGCTGGGCATCAGCCGCGCGGCGCTGTATCGCAAGTTGGGCAAGCATGGCATCTGAGCGCGCGCTCAAGCTGGGCGTGGCGGCCGGCGCGGTCGGGCTGATGGCATTGACAGCCGCCGCCGACCTGCTGTCATCCGCGCCCGAGTCGCGCCGCATCGTCCTGTGCGGCCTGCTCGCTATCGCCCCGGCCAGCCTGCTGTGGCAATTCCTGCGCCGCCTCGCCCCGCGCCTGCCGCGAATGGAGCACAGCGAGGCCGCACCTGGCGCATCGTCGCAGCCACCGGCCAGCGCCATCATGACGCTGGAAGCCCGCCTTGAACACGCCCCAATCGCTCTCTTCCAGATCGACCACGCCAGCGGCCAGGGCGCAGTCGCCCCGCTTAACGCCAGCGCCCGGCGCCTGCTGGCCCCTGGCCGCGCCATCGCGCCACAGGAGCTGCATCAATTACTGGCCGCACAACCGGTCGGCCAACGTCAACTGGTCAGCTTCGACACCGAACGCGGTGCCGAACGCGCGCTGGTCGCCATTTCCGCCCTCACCGTGCAAGGCGCCAGCCAACGCTTGGCCGCGCTGATGCCGGTGGAAAGCGAACTGGAAGCCGAAGCCCTCAACGCCTGGCGCGAACTGGTGCAAGTGCTGACCCACGAAATCATGAACTCCCTGACCCCGGTCGCCTCCTTGTCGCGCACCGCCTGCGGCCTGCTGGACGAAGCCACCGTCAGCCTGCCGCCCGACATTCACGCTGATCTGAACACCGCGCTGGACGCCATCGCCCGCCGCGCCGCCAGCCTGGTCGACTTCGTGGGCAGCTACCGCAGCCTGTCCACCGTGCCGCAAGCGCAGCCGCAGCGCGTGCTGCTGGAACAACTGTTCGAACGCCTGCACGCGCTACTCGCCCCGCAATGGCAGGCGCAAGGCGGCAAACTGACCTTCTCGGTGGAGCCAGCGTCGCTGGAAGTGATGATCGATCCGGGGCAGCTGGAGCAAGCCCTCATCAACCTGCTGAAGAATGCCGCCGAAGCGGCGACAGAAAAACCGCAAGCCCAGGTCAGCGCGCGCCTGAGTCGCGGCGGACGCCTGCGCATCGAAGTGACAGACCACGGTCCCGGCGTGCCGGAAGCGCTGGCCGCCCACATCTTCACCCCGTTCTTCTCAACCAAAAAGCAGGGCAGGGGCATTGGATTGGCGATGGTGCGGCACCTGGTGCACGCCAACGGCGGCACGGTGCGCTATGCGCGCCGGGTCGGCGCCGGCGCGCGCTTCATCCTGACCTTTTAAGGACGCACCATGTCGATATGCATAATGCCGTCTTCATCATACGGCTCGGTCACTTTGCGGAAGCCAAAGCTGGCATAGAACTGTTCCAGATGCGCTTGCGCGCCGATGCGGAACGCATGGCCATGATGCAGCGCCTCGCTCAGTGGAATCGCCTTGGCCAGCAGCTCGCGGCCGATGCCGGAGCCGCGCCCGGCCTGCGTGGTCAGCACGCGTCCGAGCGACATCTCGTCGTATTTCACGCCCGGCGGCACGCAGCGCAGGTAAGCCACCAGCGTGCGCTGACCGTCGATCTCGCGCCAGCCCATCAAGTGATGGCAGACCGGATCGGCACCGTCGATGTCGGGATAAAGGCAGGTCTGCTCAAGGATGAACACCTCCTGCCGCTGGCTCAGCACCTCATACCAGTCCGCGCGCGGAATATCGTCAAACGCCAGCCAGTGCCACTCAATCATCTTGTTTTCCCCGATAGGTCAAAACAGCGATTGTAAGTGACACCGGCCGACCTGGCCGATTAAACGATGGTCAGGGTGACGTCGATGTTGCCACGGGTGGCGTTCGAGTACGGGCAGACGATGTGCGCGGCGTCGACCAGTTTCTGCGCGGTTTCGCGGTCCAGACCTGGCAGCGAGATTTTGTGCTCAACCTGGATGCCGAAGCCGGTTGGCAGAGGGCCGATGCCGACCGAGGTTTCCACCGACAGGTCAGCCGGCACGGCGATCTTGTCGCGGCCACCGACGAATTTCATCGCGCCGATGAAGCAGGCTGCATAGCCCGAGGCAAACAGCTGTTCAGGGTTGGTGCCTTCGCCGCCACCGCCGCCCAGTTCTTTCGGGGTGCTCAGCTTGACGGTCAGATGGCCGTCCGACGAAGCGGATTGGCCTTCGCGGCCGCCAGTGGTTTTAGCGTGTGCGGTGTACAGAACTTTTTCGAGCGACATGATGATTCCTTTCAGTGAGTGATACATCAAATATAGTCAACTATTAAATCGCTTGCTATCTACCGTAAGGCATAACAGCTTGCTAATCTACTACAACTTGCGCTGTTCGCAGCGCCCATGTACACACTATACATAGCGCGCGATCTAATAGCAAGCTATTTTAAACAGATTTTTTATACCCGCCGTCTGGAAGACTGAAATAATCCAACCAAAAAAAGTCGAAAAAAGAAAAATATAGTCGCAAATGAACAAATATAGTCAGAAAAAGATGTGTACCGAAGAAAATGATCGTAGAGTCGCGCAGCTTGATCCAATAGAGGGACTTGTCTTGGATTGGTTACCTGGGGAGAGCCTATACAGCTTGATCGCAAGAAACCATTTTCTGAGAGGTATGGCAGCGCCTGAAGCAGTGATTAGCGATTTTTTCGGCACCGCCTCAGGCACGAGCTTGCATGACGATCTCCGAGAGATAGATGTTTTCGCTAGGCGGACAGAAGAAGCGCTTGGCACTGCAGAATATGTGTTGAACTACCATACACATTATCGATTTTATAAAATTTTCTTGTCTGGCAGCGACAAAAGATTGATTGAAGCGAGAAGAAAGCCTGCTGCGAACATGCTCAACTTCCCGTTGGGCCTCTCGGTCGGTCGGTTCAGAGCTTACCATCCTTTGAAAGGATGCCCTGACTGCGTCAGGGAGGATCAGAAGAACATTGGAATGTCGTATTGGCGGCTGGCGCATCAGTATCCCGGCGCATGGATCTGTTTGGAGCATGCCCGACCACTGTTAGTAGCGGCACCACCGCTAGCGCAGCGGCAAGGCTTTCATTGGCTTACACCTGGGATGCAAGATTTCTGTCCACTTCCTATCCATTTGCAGACACAGCAGGACGTCGATAATTTTAAGTGGCTCACTGAATTTATCAATGCTCTCACTTTAAATAACGAAGATGGAACTATACAAGTAGCTGAAGCAAGGGGGAAATTTCAACATGAGGCAAGAGCAGCAGGCGTACTTACACCCCATGCAAAGCTACGTAGCATTCACATTTCGAACGCCTTAGATCTAAGCAAAAGCTTCCATGAATTCCTAACGCGATTCAGAAGATGCGTTGATTTTGCTTGGCTGCCTTCAACGCTGGATGAAAGCCACAGTCTGTTATCACGTTACGCCAGTCCGTTGAGAAAAATTCAGCCTGTCGAACAATTATTACTCGCAGCCTGGTGTTCTACTCGCTTCAACTAAAATGATCACGGTCCCGCCATCTGCAAGGGGGGCGCCGCCGCCTACGTCCGTATTTTCAGATTTTTCCAAAGTTCATGTTCCGTGAATCTTGGAAAAATCTGAAATATGTTGCTTGGCTATCGGGCGCTCGAAAGCGGGCGAACAGAGATCGATTGCTTAGTAGAGCGAACTCAGAGAGCGCTCAGTAGTGCGCAGGCGATTCTCATAGAGCTAACCATTTTGCGATGGTAGAGAAGTGCTTTTGCGATCAGATCCGTAGGTTGAGGAAAGGCGAAGGTGAAATTTGGATGAAATGACTGCACGGTCACTCGGGCGTCAGCTGCTAGAACCCACGCAGCTAGACGAGTGCCTCGTGTCGGGGGTATTTGTGCAATCCAGATCGGTAGAGGAAGCATCTTTGTTCATGGAGGATTTATCGCATGAGCTTCGCGGTGGCGGCATCAAAGGCGATAGCAGAAGTATGATTTCGAATTGTGGCGCCTCTACTTAGCTACATCCTGATACGTTGAGAGTATTTCTTGGCTGGAGCCCGGTCGTGCCGCTAGTTTCTCCTCGCTGACGTACTCGGCATCGGAAAAGCTCGATCACATTGTCAGATCTCTCATAGATGGAAGCCTATCGTGACAGCTTACTAGTAGCCGGCGATGTAGGAGCGCCTTGGTGCGGCAGACCGATATCTGCTTTGCGAAATTCGTTCGCCAAAAACGTCATGGACGCTTGAGTTGCTGACGTGCGCGTTCAGCCTGCTCTCGAATGACGCACGTATCAGCATGATCGTTGATTAGCCCCATAGCTTGCATGAATGCATAGACGGTAGTCGGACCGACGAATTTCCAACCAAGCTTTTTCAGGTCCTTCGACAACGTGTGCGATTCTGACGAGGTTGACGCGCTCTGTGGCGGTGCCAGGTCGCCAGTTGCTGGTTCATACTTCCATAGGAAAGCAGCAAGCGATCCCTCCTGGGCGACCATCTCTTTGGCGCGCTTGGCGTTGTTGATGACTGCTTCAATTTTGCCGCGGTGCCGGACAATACCTTCGTTAGCGAGTAGCCGGGCAACGTCCCGTTCGGTATAAGATGCGATCTTATTGAAATCAAAACCATGAAACGCGAGGCGGAAATTCTCGCGCTTGGCGAGAATAGTCCGCCAGCTCAGGCCGGACTGGAAGCCTTCGAGGCAGATTTTTTCAAAGAGGCGGATGTCATCAACAACTGGAAAGCCCCATTCCACGTCGTGATAGTGCAGAAACTCCGGGGCTGCTGTGCACCACCGGCAACGTGGCTTGCCATCTTCTTCGATGATGACGGTATTCAATGAGAACTCCTTTCTTTAGTAGTTGCTATATCGCGGCCATGCTTTTGCGCGGTTGCGGTGGCCACGTTAATGTCACTCAGCCAGAAATGCTAGGCGGTCGTCGTATCGACCGGGAGCAATCTCTAGGATCTCGGCACGTACGATATTTTCGATCACGAATGGGTCGGTGTTGACACGATTCTGCAATGCGGCCAGCGAACTGTCGATTGCAATGATTGCGCCGCCAGCGCCGGGTTTAATGCTGCCGACCAGCAAAAATTTGCCATCGTCTATGCCTTGCTTTACCCAGTCATTGTGACCTTGCATGAAGTCGCCTGCACGGCTCTTGTTGTCGGAAAATTTCAGTAGGACGATAAACATCGAGTGCTCCTATATTGTGGTGCGATGGATTGTAATGATGAATTTACCAAAATATTAACATTGACGCTAGACTGTGCAATGGTTCACATAAAGCGCGTAGCATAGCCCTCTCGGCGTCGAATAAAATCATAGAACAGCTCCCTCAGGCCACCGATGGTGGACTCCACCACTGCCGGATGTAGCAGCAGGTTGTCTTTCCAGGCAATGGTCTTCGGATGGCGCTGCGCATCCCAGGCGCCAGGCCACAGTGCATTCAGGTAGTCGATCCGCTGGAAAGAGGGGGCGTACGCAGCATCCACCAGCGAGAAGCTGGAACCGTTGAAGTAGGGACCTGTACCGACAACCTTTTCAAGATGGTCGAATTTGTTGAGCAGTGCAGCACGGGCATTGGTGGCGTCCTGCTCGGTCTTGCTCAGCATCATCGCACCGATATCGGAGAGACATTCACCACCGAACTCGATCCAGCTGCGGTTTACGGCTTTTTCCAGGTCATTGATCGGGTGCAGCGGTTGCGGGTACTGTGCGTCAAGATATTCGTTGATTACCGACGAGCCAAAAAATGCGTGAACGCCGACCACCAGGGCCGGGACTTTTTTCAGAGGAGAGACGTCCTGAAACCACGCCGGCGGGTTGTTAAGGTCGATAAATTCGATCTCATGGGCGACGTTTTTGTGCGCTAATACGATGGCGCAGCGCTGGGCATAAGGACATAGCTTGGTACTGATGAGTCTAGGCTTCACACGCGTCTCCCGTTAATTCGGTAATATAAGTTTGGATGTGGTGCTCGACAGTATTTTCGTCCTGCATACCTTGGGGGCCAATACGCCTTACCAGCTCTTCAGCGATGTTATCCAGCTGCTCTATGCGTCGTTGTACTTCGGCATACGGCACATGGGTGAACGCGATCAGCTCGTATGGTGGAACGAAGCGCTCCGGGTACAGCCTGTGAATTGTGCGCTCCAGTTGCTTTTTCAGGTGAAAGTGGGCGCTGGCGACCTGCTTGGTCAGTTCATCGAATGTGTTGGCAGACATTGTGGTAACTGCGTCGCAATGCGGTTTCCGCAACTGCTCGTAGCGACTCAATACTGCACGAAAGTCCTCGTCGTGCTGGTCGAGCATCTCTGTGATTGCCATGCAATCTTCGAAGCCGGCGTTCATCCCCTGACCAAGAAAGGGCACCATGGCGTGAGCCGCGTCGCCCAGCAGCGCCAAGCGGCCGTCGATAGTCCAGGGCGTGCAGCGGACGGTGACTAGTGAATTAACTGGATTAGCAAGCAATTCCGCACACAGCTGTCCGGCGGCTACGTCGGGAAAGCGCTGGGCGAATACGCGCTCCACATCCTCTGCAGTGCAAATATTGGTAAAGCCATTCGGACCTTTAAATGGAGCGAGCAGGGTTGCGGTGAATGTGCGGTCTGGATTGGGAAAAGCAAACAACGACACTTCCCCGCGTGGCCAGGCATGCATGGCGTCGGGTTCAAGGCTAGCCGCAGTTGCAACGGGTATTGTCACTTCTTTGTAGCCGAACGATTCGAATTGTACTGCGCTACGGATGCGCGTACTCCCGGTGGCCCGTTCGCGTACCTTGGAAAAGGCGCCGTCGGCCGCGAAAATATAGTCGGCTTGGACAGTCAGACCTTCGCCAGTCAAACTGTTTGTCAGCTCGAGTACGCCGCCGGACGCGTCAACGTGCATGCATTGGTGGCTGAAATGCATTGTTACGCCGGCAGTGCTGGCGCAAATCCGGGCCAAAATACGATTAAGCACATTGCGGTGAATCGCGAAAATGGCTTGCTCGTCGTCTCCGTAGGGCTGAAAGATTTGTTCCATGCCATTTGCTGAATGAATACGGCGTCCCTTCAGGGGCAGTGCTGATCTCAGCACTTCAGGTCCGGCGTCAATAGCTTCAATGGCTCGCCATCCACGCGCTGAAATAGCCAGATGCGTGGAGCGGCCGGTCGAATTGGTCAGGGTCGCGGACTCTTCGCGCTTTTCGAACACACTGACCATGTGGCCTCGCCGGGCAAGCAGCGTCGCCAGCATGCAGCCCACGAGGCCAGCGCCTACTATTGCTATGTGCTGTGGTCGTTTCATAGAGCTCCTCCTCTGGATGAACGTGGAATCGCTTGCATTAGGCCGTGCAACCGCTGCGCTGGATGCAGGTGGAAGCACGGCCTATGGCCTAAGTGAGCGGTGCGCTCAGGCAGCCGCAGCAGTGAGATGTTGTTTGCGGGCGAGACGCAACTTTTCCATGTCCGGCAGGATGACTGCGGTGGTGTCCGTTTCAGTGACGTAGCGTGTCAGCAGCACGGCGCAAGGCTCTTCCTGGCTGGCGTTCTCGATAAAGTGCGGCACACCCGGCGGCACGAAGACGAAGCTACCGGCTTTGGCAATTTCATACTTTTCAAGGCCATCACCGTGCATCAATGCCAGCGCACCGCTGACAACGTAGCCGCTTGTCTCGTGCTCATGGATATGGACAGGACCGTCCTCAGCACCCGGTGCCAGCTCGAACAGCGAGAAGGTGATTTCGCGGCAGCCGGTGGTTTCCGGTGTGATGCCTTCAACAGGCTTCCCCCCGGTGCCAGGAATGTGTGGCTTTTTCGTTTCGGTGGAGCCCGCCTCGTAAGGAATACCATGGACGATTTTACATTCCAGTTTAGGTAGCTGGAACATGGTTTTGCCTGCAGTAGGATGGGTGGCGAGTTCGAACGGGGTGATACCGGACATTTGCTTCTCCTAAAAAGTTTAAGGGACAACTTCGGTGCTACAAAACCTGGGCTGGCGTACCAACCCAAATCGATTCAGGCGGCTTTTGCCAGCTCCGTGCTGGCGAGGAACTGCTCAAGTGGTTTCACATGAACCGCTTCCTCATCCCACTCCGGGATAATGTCTTCTACTACGTGGTGTTCGGCTTGCAGCTGTCCGTGGGAATAGCGGCGTATGATCGGATGGATGCCTGTGCTCAAGTGCGCCCGCTCCACGTCATCTTTGTGGATGCGTTCTACTGCCAGCGGATCGGGGCTGGCGTAGATGATGTCGATGCCGAATTCGAGCGTCACGACGTAGTACTCCTTGTTCTTGCTTAAGTGGCTGTCGTGCACATACTGGGTCGGCAAATTTTCGTGGTACAGATAGCTCTCGCCATCGGCTGAGCGGACGATGACATCGCACAGAAAACCGGTCTGTTGCCAGATGCCGGGGCTGCGGTTAGCCCGAGCCAGAATTGCAGCTGCGAGCTTGCTGGGGTGGGCCGCCAACATCTCCGCAGGTAATGGGGTGCCGAAGTAGCGCGATTCGAGGATGTTGAACAGGCCCTCGACGTTGTGGCGGAATCCGTGGACAAAGCCGGACTGTTTTTTCTTAAAATCACGCTCTTGCATGATGGTGCCGGCGAAATACAGGTCTTTGACGTTCCTCGATTCGAAGGCGCTGGTCTGGGCTGGGAAGCGGTTTTTGATCGCCAGTTCGGGGCGGCATGAGGCATCGAACAGCGAGGCGTCGAACCGGAAACCGGTACACAGGATGACCCGGTCGAATTCCATCACCTCCACTTCGTCATCGGCATGGACGTAGTGGAAGGTGGTTTCCAGCTTACCGTTTTGCTTTTTCTTAACGCCAACCAGCTCGGCGTCCAGCATGACGTTTTGCAGCTTCAGCTGGTAGGTATCAACGAAGTTGTTGTTGACGGCACGCAGGTGGCCGACGAACTTGCTCTTCCATGCCAGGGTGATCGGAGTAGGACTGCAGACATAGATGCGCGACGCAGTGCCGATGATGTTGTCGGCTGTCTCGAAGGCTGAATTGCCTTTTCCGACGATCAGCACTCGCTGGCCGGCAAAGTCTTCAGGTTCCACTGAAACGTCGGTGTACACTTCCGCATGCTCGACGCCAGGGATGTCGGGAATGTAGG
Organism: Duganella guangzhouensis; assembly: GCF_009674535.1. Classification (GTDB taxonomy): domain Bacteria; phylum Pseudomonadota; class Gammaproteobacteria; order Burkholderiales; family Burkholderiaceae_D; genus Rugamonas; species Rugamonas guangzhouensis. The sequence goes on along the minus strand of NZ_WKJK01000004.1, from coordinate 17,904 downwards.
GCTGGCTGACGCCGGTTGCCATCACCAGGCGATGAGCGGCAACCGTTTCCCCATCGGCGGTGCGCACGCTGAAGTGTTCGTTGCGGGAAATCTGCTCGACCCGCGCGTCATAGCGCACTGGCAAATCCAGCCTTTCTGCGTATGCCTGCAGATAGTCGACCATTACGTCAGCACTAGGGAAAAACTCGCGGCTAAAGTGTTTGAACAGCAGGCTTTCATCGTCGCTGATTAGCGAATTCCAATCCCAGCGCATATTACGTACGCTGTCGTCGTAGCCGGTGTGAACTTTATTGGCGGAGATCAGTTTGCGGTGACGCGGGTACTGTTTAAAAAAAGTACCGGCGGAGGGGCCACTTTCCAATATGATGAACTTCCTTCCTGCACGTTTCAGGAAATATCCCAGTTGGAGACCAGCGGGTCCCGCTCCCACAATAATGTAATCGTAAATCTCATTGCTCATGTTGACCTCACTGTAAAAGGTTGGCAAAAGTTTCCTTGCGATGCTTCTCTAAATAGCCGACAAATGGTGATCCGCCGGTTCCGTGCTCTCCACGTAGGCTGGCCTGCTGCCGCGCGGGTTTTTGTATATATTCGACCGAGATGGCCAGGTGCTCTTCGCGGAAGCGTCCTAGGCCTTCGATGCAGCGGTTGTATTGTTCGTTGAGACTACGATCGTGCAGCGTGATCAGGTAGTCGCGGATCGAATGCCCCTGTTCGACTTGCGTCAAAAATTCCTGATGCGCGTGCGGCATATAGCGCCGTAGCTCATGCAGGTAAGTGATCAGGGCGTCGCCTGCATGGCGCACGCCGAGCGCCGCGTCAAGTAGCGGCATCAGCGTGCTCTGAGCACCGCTGCCCCCTGCAAAATTTTGCGGCACGCCCGCATATTCAGTAGCGCCTTCATACACCACATTTTTCATTCCTTGCATGAATGGCTGAACACGCGTAAAGAAAATGTATGGATCACAGTTTTCTCGTACGCGTACCAGCGTTGCGTGCATGGCATCAAGGGTGTCGGCGATACTGCGCAGGGCGCGAAGCAAACTGCTCTGGTCCTTCGTAGCAACTGCTTGCTGACCTGTCACGACAGACCTGACCAACGGTGCGGCTTGAGCTTCAATTTCGACGTGAGTGGCGACGAACCAGTTTTCGTCGAGACCGCCGAAGAAATTGCGCAGCACGGCGAGATTACCGAGCTGAATCGGGCCGTTGGGGTCGATGCGCTTCCAATTATTCTGCCCATGTGAAGCGTAGGTTAGAACTGGAAAGCGTCTCATGGCCAATGCAAGGCTCACCCAAGGAACAGCGATGCTGGCCGGCACAGTCGTTGCCGAAGCTTGGCGCCAGCTTTCGTGGACAGCTGCATGGCCGAATAGCGACAGAATCCCAAGCGCTCGCTCGCGCTCTCCTGCAGTTTCGAGTGCCTGCGGATCGAGTCGTGGCAGGCGTGCCAGCATTTCGCGCGCGCGCCCTGCGGCCAGCAGCCTGGGCAACTCAGCAGCTGTTTCATCCCAGGCGCTAAATGCGCTGGGTAGTTGAAGTAGCGGGTCTGTTTCGGGCAGGAATGCCCGTTGGGGGATGGCCTGTTGCATGGCTCAAAATTCCTTTCAGTTGGATTGAACGGGAGTCGATAAGGGGCTGTATGGTTCGCTTGCGGAAGCGGTGGACAGGGTCAACTTATCAACCGTGCGGTGCACCACATCCCAGGCATCCGAGCGAGGATCAATCAGCTCGAAATGTCCTGTTGTCGGCAACAGAATCAGTTCACAGCTGTCGCGGCTGGCGCTCGCCGCCGCCGCATAGCGCTCGCTAATCTCATGTGGGACGGAACTGTCTGCAGTACCATGGATAAGGACCTGAGGAATGGCCAGCGGCAGCAGTTCGATGGGCGAACTGTATGCGTAATGATGCGGCACAGTAGCGACATCACCTCCCAGAAACTCCTGCACCACGTTATTGCTCAAACCAAGTTCTGCGCAGCGTGCGAGGTCAAGCGCACCTGCGAGGGAGACGCCGGCCTTGATGGGTAACGGTGCTGGTGTGCGCAGCGGATGCGCGCGAGGCAGATTGGGACGTGCTGCCGCCCACATCGCCAGTTGCCCGCCGGCGGAAAAGCCCAAAGTCACAACACGAGACAGATCGAGCGCGTAATCGTCTGCAATACGCGCCAAATAGTCGATAGCGCTGCCGACATCCTCCAGCGTCTCCATCCAAGTGCAGCCAGGTTCGCCCAGGCGGCGATATTCAATATTCCAGCTGGCATATCCGGCTTCGGTCAAGGCATGGCACAGATGGGAATGGGTCTCCAGACCATACCCCGCGCGCCACCAGCCACCATGAATGCCCACCACCACCGGATAGACGCCGCTGCCGCCTGGGACGCGCAATTCGGCAAATTGGCTGCTGGCATTGCCGTAACGAAACCGCGTGCTGGCGGATGGTTGCGGACGGCTGACTATGTCGATCGATGGCTCGAGTGCCGCCACCTGACGTCCGTCCAGCGCGTTTTGCGCAGGAACACTCTTCTCGTTGATTGTTGTGTCTGATGCGTATGTCATTTTGGACCTCAAAAGTCAAAAATTTTACGGTTACAGCAACATCACTTTTCGATGATATTTCCATTTAATGGAAATAAAATTCAAAAATATCTCCAATTTTTACTGCAGGAGTCTAGATTTAGTTCAAATAGGCAATATTCACGCAGAATGTACGTGTTTTTCTTGTGAATTATGTGTTCATTTGCAATATTTGCGAGCTATGGCTGCATCCTAGCACGGTGATTGGTAAAAAAGCTATGAAAAAAATAAACTAAATGGCTTGACGTGAAACTATTGCTCGATCTACATTCCATATCAAGCTAAATTTGATTTTTAATGTCGTTTAGAGCTAATTGATTCAGCTTTTTCTATGAGCAAGGCATCTATATTTGCATTATATGGAAATTATTTGAATGCCCTGACAGCTCATCTGAGCTTGCAACGAGTCGATGGAATCGTTTGGCGATAGATGGATGATTCCTGGAACGTTGGCAAGTTGTGGGTAAATTGCAACAATTTTAAATTCTTGCAATCTTGTCTTGGCGGTAATCATGGCCACGACAAAGCCATTTCGAGACTGCTCTCAAGTAACAGCTGTTTCCCAATTTCACCGCTATAGGAGTTTGGAAATGAAATTAAGACACAACAATGTTTGGCTAGGATTGCAGTTGCTTTGCGTAGCTGCCGCCGCAATGCCGCTGGCAGGATGCAATTCCAGCGTGGCGTCCGGTGGTGGGGGAATGCCTGCACCCGAAGTCATGGTGTCGGAGGTGCAGGAGCGCGATGTGCATAGCTGGGATGAGTTTAATGGCAGGGTGAGTGCGATCGATTCGGTGGCGGTACGGCCACGCGTAAGTGGCTACATCGAGCGGATGGCATTCAAGGAAGGCGATGAGGTCAAAAAAGGCGACCTGCTTTTCCTGGTTGACCAGCGGCCGTATCAGGCGGAGCTGCATAACGTTTCAGCGCGTCTGGAGCATGCCCGGACTGCGGCAGAACTGGCGAGTGCGCAGGTGGACAGGGCGCAGACGCTGATCGGTGTCAATGCGATCTCGCGTGAGGAATTTGACAACCGAAAGGCGGCCTTGGCGCAGGCGAATTCCGATGTCCACAGTGCCGAAGCGGCGCTGGCAAAAGCGAAGCTTGACCTCAGTTTCACGGAGGTGCGTGCTCCGGTGGCGGGGCGTGTCAGTAGCGCCTTGCTGACGGTTGGCAATCTCGCCCAGGCGGACCAGAGCGTATTAACCACGCTCGTCTCGCAGAACGCAATGTATGTGTATTTCGATTGTGACGAAAAGAGCTACCAGCGTTACCAGAGCCGCCTGCAAAACAGCGGCAAGCGCAGTGGATCAGACTTCGTTCGCGTCAACGTGGCAAACGAGGTGGACTTCCCGCGCACCGGCAAAGTCGATTTTCTCGATAACCGCATCGACCCCAATACAGGGACCATCCGTATCCGCGCGGTGTTGCCAAACGCCGACAAGACGCTTACCCCGGGCATGTATGCGAGAGTAAAGCTGGACGGCAGCGGACAATTCAAAGCGATGGTGATCGATGACAAGGCCGTTCTAACCGACCAGGACAAAAAATTCATTTACGTGGTCAGCAAGGATAACAAGGCAATGCGCAAGGATCTGGTGCTTGGTCCGCTGGTTGATGAGTCGGGACAGGGCCATGCGATGCGTGTCGTGCGGTCTGGACTTGACCCGAATGACCAGGTGATCGTCAGCGGGACGCTGAAGATCTTTTACCCGGGGATGCCAGTCAAACCTGTGCGGGCTACTCTGAACACGGCGGCTAACCCTGCCAGTGTGGCCAAATAAGGAGGACGCCGGTGGATTTCCCAAAATTCTTTATTAATCGCCCGACCTTCGCCGTTGTCCTGTCGGTCGTGATCTTCCTACTGGGGTTGATCGCAATACCGTTGTTGCCTACTAGTGAATATCCGGAAGTGGTACCGCCAAGTGTCGTGGTAAGGGCGGTCTATCCGGGCGCCAACCCTAAGGAGATAGCTGAATCGGTTGCAGTGCCTTTAGAGGAAGCGATCAATGGCGTTGACGGCATGGCGTATATGAAGTCGGTCGCAAGCTCGGATGGTAGCTTGCAGGTGGTAGTGACCTTCCAGCCGAGCGTACCTCCAGATACGGCGGCGGTGCGGGTACAGAACCGGGTTAGCCAAGCGCTTAGTCGCTTGCCTGAGGCGGTGCGCCAATATGGCGTGACGACCCAGAAACAGTCACCCACGCCGTTGATGTATGTAAGCCTGCTGTCGTCTGATAATAAGCGCGATTCGCTGTATCTGCGTAACTACCTCACGCTACACGTCAAGGATGAACTGGCAAGGATAGCGGGGGTTGGTGATATCAAACTGATCGGTGCCGGTGATTACGCGATGCGTGTGTGGCTTGATCCCAATAAGCTGGCCACGCGCGGATTAACTGCTAGTGATGCGGTGCGTGCTATCCGCGAACAGAACGTCCAGGTGTCGGCTGGTCAGCTTGGCGCTGAGCCGAATCCGTCTACCAGTGACTACATGTTGTCGATCAATGTGCGTGGTCGCCTGCGTAGTGAGGGGGAGTTCGGCGATATCGTGGTTAAGAGCGGTTCGGACGGTCAGGTCACAAAGTTGTCTGATGTGGCGCGCATTGAGTTGGGTGCCGGCGACTACAGCTTGCGCGCTATTGTCGACAATCAGAATCAGGCGACTATAGGCATCTTCTTGTCCCCGGGAGCCAACGCGCTGACGGTGGCAAAAGCTATGTATGCCAAGCTAGATGAACTGTCGCGTAATTTCCCTCAGGGGATTAGTTACAAACCCGTGTGGGATCCAACAACGTTTGTGCGCGAGTCGATCAATGCAGTCAAACTCACTCTGCTAGAGTCGCTGGTGCTGGTGGTGGTGGTGGTAATCCTGTTCTTGCGTACCTGGCGTGCTTCCGTGATTCCGCTGGTTGCTGTACCAGTGTCCATTGTTGGCACGTTCGCCGGCCTGTACCTGTTCGGCTATTCCATCAATACGCTGACCCTATTCGGTTTGGTGCTGGCGATCGGTATCGTGGTTGACGATGCCATTGTGGTGGTGGAAAACGTCGAGCGTAATATAGGCAAGGGCTTGTCGCCAAACGACGCCGCGCATCGGGCGATGAAGGAGGTATCAGGGCCAATCGTCGCGATCGCGCTGGTGTTGTGCGCGGTATTTATCCCGATGGCCTTTATGTCAGGGGTGACAGGCCAGTTCTATAAGCAGTTTGCCGTGACGATTGCCATTTCGACGGTGATTTCGACGGTCAATTCGCTGACGCTGTCGCCAGCGCTGGCCGCGAAGTTGCTGCTACCGCACGCCGCTGTTCGACAGCAGTCTGCCACATCCCATGGTGTGCTGGCGCGAACATTGGATGCATTGCATCGATTCTTCCAAGGCGGCTCGGCGGCATATGAAGGCGTTGTCACGCGCAGTATGCATCGCCGCGGCCTGGTGTTCTTCGTGTACGCTGTGCTGATGGGCGCGACTGCGTACCTATTCCAGGCGGTACCGGAAGGCTTCATCCCGAATCAGGACAAACTCTACCTATTCGCTGGTGCCAAACTGCCGGAAGGTGCTTCTCTGGCTCGCACAGATGCTGTGACACGCGAGCTCATTGAGATCGCGCGCGGTGTGGATGGTGTGGAGACTGTTTCGGCCTATCCCGGCATGAATGCCCTGCAGCAAACCAGCACCCCGAACATGACGGCAGCATACGTAATCCTGAAACCTTTCGATCAGCGTAAGCGCAGCATCGCTGACATTAATGCTGAGCTGAACCAGAAATTCTCTCGCATCCAGAATGGCTACGCGTTTGCGATGCTGCCCCCCGCGATTCAAGGTTTGGGCAACGGCTCTGGCTACTCCTTGTTCCTGGAAGATCGCTCTGGACTAGGTTATGGCGCGCTACAGGATGCCTTGAACTCCTACCGTGGTACGGTTGCTCAGACACCAGGCATGAGCTTTCCAGTCAGCGCCTACCAGGCCAATATCCCGCAACTGGATATTGAGGTTGATCGAGTCAAAGCCAAGGCTCAGGGCGTTGCCTTGAACGATCTATTTGACAGTGTGCAGACCTACCTGGGATCTGTATATGTCAATGACTTTAACCAGTTCGGCCGCGTCTATCGCGTCATGGCACAGGCAGATAGCGTTCATCGCCAGCGTGTAGAAGATATCGGCAATATTTTCACCCGTAATCGCCAAGGGGAAATGGTACCGATCAGTTCGATGGTCAATGTGGTTTCGAGCTACGGTCCCGATCCAGTGGTGCGCTACAACGGCTATCCGGCGGCGGATCTGATTGGTGATGCTGATCCGCGTCAAATGTCGTCAGGCCAGGCGATCGCCACGCTGAACGGTATTGCTGGCAAAGTTCTTCCAACCGGGGTCACACTCGAATGGAGCGATCTGAGCTATCAGCAAGTGATGCAGAGCGGCTCGGCGCCAGTGGTGTTCCTATTTGCGATCTTGCTGGCGTTCCTGGTATTAGCGGCGCTGTATGAGAGCTGGACGTTGCCGCTCGCCGTGCTGCTGATCGTTCCGGTCTGCATGTGTGCAGCCTTGTTGGGAGTAAAACTCAGCGGCGGAGATAACAATATCTTCGTCCAGGTGGGCTTGGTCGTCCTGATGGGGCTGGCCAGCAAAAACGCCATCTTGATCGTCGAGTTTGCGCGTGAGCTGGAACAAAATGGGATGAGCATCACCGAAGCCGCATTGCGTGCCAGTGTGCTGCGTCTACGTCCGATCTTAATGACTTCGTTGGCGTTTATTGCTGGCTCGGTGCCGCTGCTGGTAGGCCATGGGGCAGGCAGTGAGGTGCGCGCGGCAACCGGTGTAACGGTCTTCTCAGGCATGCTGGGCGTGACGCTGTTTGGTTTGTTCCTGACACCGATATTTTATGTATCGCTGCGCAGGCTAGGTGACGCCCTTGGTATGCGCTGGCGCAAGGCGCAGGCGACTGCGCCGCTCGCTCCTCATCAACCTGTCCTGGAGAACACTCATGATTGATATGACATATGCGCGTGAGCCTAATAGGGCCGGGAGATTGGTGCGCCCACGCAGCCAGATCATGACGATGGCTGTCTGGTTGGCTGCGCTATCCGGTTGTGCTGTCGGGCCAGATTTTCACAAACCAGCTTCGGCCGTGCCTGAAAAATTCAGTAACCAGATTGCTGCGGCACCAGCAGAAAAGAAGGCGGGAACGGTCTTTTGGGAGCACTTTGAAGACGCGCAGTTGAACGCATTGATTGAACAAGCTCTTGCTAGCAATGCAGATCTGCGCGTCGCATTGGCGCGCTATGACAGCACCAATGCCTTGCTGGCGGAGAGCAAATTTGATTATCTTCCCACGCTGACTACGCGTGCCGAGTTGGGACGCCAGAAAGTGAGCGAGGATCAATCGTACGGCTTTCCGCGCAGCCATGCCACTTATGATGCTGGCGTTCATGCCAGCTGGGAGCTGGACTTGTTTGGCCGAGTGCGGCGTGAGGTGGAAGGCAGGAGCGCTCTGGTCAGCGCTAGTGCCAGCGACCTGGCCGGCATGCAGGTGCTGATTGCCACGGACACTGCCCGTAGTTATATGGAGCTGCGCGGACTGCAGGAACGCCTGCGTGTGGTACGTGAAAACATCAGCAATCAACGGCAGATGCTGGATCTGGTGGATGTGCGTCTAAAGGCGGGACGAGGGACGGAGTTTGATGCGACACGTGCGAAGGCACAGTTCGAAATGACGGCATCTCGCGAGCCAGCATTGGAGGCGCAGATCGCGGTGACACAACATCGCCTGGCGGTGCTTACGGGGAGAACTCCTGGAATGCTGCAGACGGAATTGAGCACTGCACGTCCGCTGCCTGCTTTGCCTGCCTCCATCGACCCAGACAGTCCCGCCGACGTCTTGCGCCGCCGACCCGATATCGCCGCCGCCGAAGCCCGCCTACATGCGGCGACCGCAGATATCGGCGTGGCGAAGGCTGCTCTGTTTCCACGCCTTAGCTTTAGCGGACTGCTGGGATATCAAGCTTTCCATCGCGACGCCATGTTCCGCAGTAGCAGCCAGTCGAATTACGGCTTGCTGGGCATTGACTGGTCCTTCCTTGATGTCGGACGAGTGCGGGCTCGTATTGCGGCGAGTTCTGCGGATGCTCGCGCTGAACTGGCGCATTATCAGCAGACTGTGTTGCTGGCACTGGAGGATACTGAAAATGCATTAGTGCGTTATTCCCGTACCCGCAGCGAAGACGATATGCTCTCCCGCGCTGCCCAAGACAGTGCGCAGGCGGCCAGATTGGCGCGCCTGCGCTACCAGGCTGGTGAGATCGGCCTGTACGAGCTGCTTGACGCTGAACGGGTATTGCTGGAAGCGCAGGAGGCCTCGGCTGACAGCCGTACCCGGAGCGCTGTGGCCGCAGTGACCCTATATAGGGCCATGGCTGGAGGTTGGCCGGAGCGTCTACCTGTTAGTGCGGTAGAGACGGCCGGCGATGAGGGTAGCCTGCAATTGGCAGGCGGTGGCACTCAGAGGGTGCCATGACTATGCTTGCCTTGGCTAGTCGATATGGCAAAATTCGCCGGCGCACGGAGCTTCTCTGTGCGTCGCTGGTGCCAGAGGACCACGTGCCGCAGCCTGTGATCGAGGTTAGCCCACCTAAATGGCATCTTGGCCACACAGCCTGGTTCTTTGAAACGCTTGTGCTGGTGCGTTTTAGCCCGGGATACCGGGTATTTAATGACGCTTATAGTTATATCTTCAATAGCTATTACGAAAGCCAGGGGGCGCGTATTGCCCGCGATCTGCGCGGCAGCTTGAGCCGGCCGACGGTGGCGGAGACGTTGGCCTATCGACATCATGTCGACAGGGCGATGCTGGCATTGCTGGAGGCGACGTTGTCACCCGAAGCAACTGAACTGGTGGAGCTGGGGTTGCAGCACGAAGAGCAGCATCAGGAGCTGCTGCTCACCGATATCAAGTACATTCTGGGCATGAATCCGCTAACGCCGGTTTATGAGAGCGTTGTTGACGGTGTGGTCGATACGTTTAGCGAGCATGCGGGAGAGGACTTGTCGCTACGCCGCGAGTGGATTGATTTTGCTGGCGGCCTATGCGAGATCGGTCACGGTGGCATCGGTTTCGCATTTGATAACGAGAAACCGAGGCATGCAGTGTTGGTTCCCGCCACGCAGGTGCGGTCCGCGTTGGTGACTAATGCGGAATACCAAGCCTTTATCCTTGACGGAGGTTACCGGCGTTTCGAGTTCTGGCATGCGGAAGGCTGGGACTGGTTGCAGCACCATTCGGATCGGTTGCCGCTTTACTGGCGCACATCCAGGGCCGGGAGCACCGATCTGGAGCATTACACGCTGGCGGGCCAACGTGCGCTGCTGCCAGAAGCACCTGTAACGCATGTCAGCTTCTTTGAAGCCTCCGCATTTTGCTGCTGGGCTGGCTGGCGTCTGCCCACCGAGTTCGAATGGGAGGCGGTAGCGCCGAAATTTTTATGGGGCCAGCGCTGGGAGTGGACCGGCAGTGCTTATCTTCCGTACCCCGGTTTCAAGACTTACCTTGGTGCTGCTAGCGAATACAACGGCAAGTTCATGTTGAATCAAATGGTTTTGCGTGGGGCTTCCTTTGCCACGCCGGTTGGCCATGCGCGATCGACCTACCGCAATTTCTTTCCACCCCATATGCGCTGGCAGTACACCGGGATTCGCCCTGCCCGGGACCTTCAGGCCAGCCAAGTTTGAGCGGACTATATACCATGATAGAAATGCATTTAGCGCTGAACCACGCGAAACGTCCGGCAACCACGTTGGCAGTCGATGCAGCGTTGGCGAGAGATGTGATTGCCGGGCTAAGCGCAGAACAGAAATTCCTACCGTCGAAGTGGTTCTACGACGATGAAGGCTCACGTTTATTCCAGCACATCATGGCGTTACCGGAATATTACCTGACGCGTACGGAGCTTGGCATTCTCCACAATCAGTCAGGCGAACTGGCAAAGTGGATCGCGCCGGATGCACTTGCGGTGGATCTCATTGAATTGGGCAGCGGCGACGGCGCAAAAACCGTCTCACTTTGCGAGGCGCTACTGCGCCAAGGTGTCCAGTGCACATACCACCCGATCGATGTATCGAAACACGCGCTGACTGATTTGCAGCGACGCTTTCAAGCGGAGCTGCCAGCGCTTCCGCTCCGCCCTATCCAGGGAGACTACTTCGAGCGCTGGCCTGGAACGCCACCCTCGCATCGGCAGGTGGTCATGCTACTTGGCAGCAACCTAGGCAACTTAAATCAGAAGCAGTCTGTCGATTTGTTGTCACGGGTGAGGTCGCGATTGCTGGTGGGTGATGTGCTGTTGCTTGGGTTGGATCTCAAAAAAGATCCTGGCATGATTTTGGCGGCATATAACGATTCGCAGGGTGTTACCGCGGCGTTCAACATGAATCTGCTGCGACGTCTGAACCGTGAGTTGGAGATGGATTTCGATACCGAGCATTTCTCGCATTACGCCAGCTATTCGCCTTTAGACGGGACGGCACGGAGCTTCCTGGTCAGCAAGCGCCGGCAGACAGTACGTAGCCGCATTTTGGACCGCGAGTTCAACTTTGTTTGCGGCGAGACCATATATACCGAGCAGTCGCAGAAATATTCGACGGAAATGATCACACAGCTGGCTGTGGCCAGCGGTTTCGATGTCGCCAATGTCATTACTGACGACTTCGGCTTGTACGCGATCGCCATCTTGCGGGCGCGCACTCAGCAAGCTACGCGCAGCGCATCGCCCGCAACAATTTTTTCAGTTGGCTGGCCAGGGTTCATGACCTGCTAGCTACTGCTTGCAGTTCTTATGCACGCGGGGCAGTTGCAGCAGCATGCTGCCGTCAATTAACTGCCATGGCGTTATGCCATGACCATCACCTTAGCCAAGAGGACGAAATGAGTAATGCAAACGTAGTAGCCTCGGCCGCGTCGGCGGCTTCTTCGGTACACGCGCTAGAACACACGTTGTTCTTTGTACTAATTCAACTAGTGATCATCATGGTCGTCGCCCGTATCGCTGGCCAGATTGCGCGCAACTTTGGCCAACCGCGCGCGGTTGGTGAGATGATCGCGGGCCTGATTTTGGGGCCGTCGCTGTTGGGGCAAGTATTTCCTGATGTGGCAGACTTCTTGTTCAAAAGTGCGCCGTCACTCCCGATTAACATCCTTAGCCAGATTGGCTTGATCTTGCTGATGTTCCAGATCGGGATGGATTTTGAATTTTCGCACCTAACCGATAAGCGTAACCGTAAAGCGGTTAGCTGGATTTCGATACTGTCGATTGGCTTGCCATTCGCGTTGGGCATCGGCTTGGGCGTTCTGTCAGCTCCGTATCTGGCGTCGGATGTACCGGTGCTGCCGTACAGCCTATTTGTTGGCACTGCGCTGTCGATTACGGCGGTGCCGATCTTGGGGCGCATTATGGCTGAGTATGGGCTGACTCGTACCCATGTTGGAGCGATTGCCATCAGTGCTGCGGCGGTAAACGATGTCGTCGGCTGGATACTCTTAGCGGTAATCTCTTCTCTCGCCCTTGGCCAGTTCTCTTTGCAGCACACGCTGATGCAACTCGGAAGCCTGGCCTTGTATTGTCTAATCTGCCTATTCGCCGTCCGTCCGATATTACGTCGATTGATGAAGAGGTTCGCATTTGAACAGGCGCGAATCAGTGGTGATTTGATGGCAATCATGCTGGCGCTAATCTTCCTGTCAGCCATGGCGACATTCAAGATCGGAATTTTCGCAATTTTCGGTGGATTCATGATGGGCGTCCTGATGCATGACAATCACGCGTTTGTCGAAGCATGGAAGAAATCCGTGGGTGACTTCGTGATGGTGTTCTTTCTGCCGGTGTTCTTCACTTACACTGGCTTGCGGACCAATATCGCAGGGCTGGATACCATGACTTTGTGGAGCTGGTGCCTGGTGTTCTTGGTTACTGCAACGTTGGGCAAACTGGGGGGAGCATTCGTCGGTGCGCGCCTGGGAGGGCTCAGCGCCAGTGAGAGCAGTACCATCGGTGCGTTGATGAATACGCGCGCATTGATGGAGCTGATAGTGCTAAACATCGGCTTTGACCTTGGCTTCATCCCGCGCGATGTGTTTACCATGCTGGTGATAATGGCCATCGCGACCACCATCATGACCGGCCCGGCGTTGAGAAATCGCTTGCCGCGCATGGGACATTTGATTCCTGTGGGAATTGATGCCTGACACATTGCGGCTGATTTCACGGTTTTCGATAGTACTTGCAGCTTGTAACGCACGGGAAGATGATTGCACCATTGAGAAATGCACGTATTTCTACGACAATCGCGGTTTGAGCTTTTAAGCCTAGGCAGTTTCCCGGTGGTGCGAGCTGCAAGACAGGAATGGCGGGGACGCGCGTGGCGAAATGAGTTGGGCTGCGGCGGTCACAAATTCCGCTGTGGCTCGCGCCGTGAAGTCATCCATGTTTTGGTGAAATGAAACGACTACTACGCTATTCCTGGATATTGGTAGCCTCCTGCCTGCTCGCGGCTATGCTCGCCACCATCGCTGCCACCATCTTCGGTTCCAGCTTGTTATTCGCAGGGCGCGATGCCACAGCGAGCGCCTCAATCGGTGAATACTTGTGGGCTGTCAGCAAGTTCCGCGGTCAGCTTGACGAATTGGAGATACGGACAATCCGGTATGCAAGCGGGCTGGAGCATGATACTTCTCGGTTGGCTCGCTCTTACCAGGAGCTCGAAGCTAAGTACCAGCTGCTGACATCGCAGTTGCGGGAGGCAGGCACCGGCAACATTGCCCGTTCGGGTCAGGCAACGGATGGTATTTTGCGCGAATTGATGCTACGGGTACAGGCTGATTTGACCAGCCTGCAGGAAGGGCGCGACGATGGGGACGGGCTGGCGCTTCATTTGGAGGAGCTGCGGCGTGCGGCAGAAGATGCCGCCACCACGGCGCATTTTGAGGAAATACAGCGCCTGCGTTCGTCGTTGAGTGGCGATGAGGATAGGCGCCGCGGTCTGTTCAAGTGCTGGCTGGTGCTGTGGACGGCTCTGGTGCTCGGCCTGCTAACCTATCTGATTGAGCAGCGGTGGTACCGTAAGGCTCAGCATGCCTGTGACGAATTGACACAGAAGCACAGCCGCGAGATGGCCCGGCTGCGGGAAGAGGTGTTTGCCAAGACCACGGTGCTAGGGATCGTCAGTCACGAATTGAAGTCGCCATTGCAGACCATTATTTCGTCAGTTGATTTGCTGGCCAGCCGCATCAAGACCGCGCGCGAATTGGAGGTGATTGAACGGCTCAATAGCGGTGCTAGCCGCCTACAGGCGCACATGCAGGACTTGACCGAATATGCCAGACTGGAATCCGGGCGCGTCGCTTTACGGCGCAATGAGTTCACGCCGAACGAGCTAGTCAAGCGCGTCCTTAACGATCTGAAGTTTCAGGCAGAGGGGAAGGGCCTGGGACTGGAGCAGGCTGGCCCTAGGTCAGACTATATGATCGTAGCCGACGCCCACCGTATACAGCAAATCTTGACGAATCTGGTTAGCAATGCAATCAAATATGCATCTGCGGGACCGGTTACGGTGTCATCCGAACTAGTGCTGGAAAAGGAAAGCGATCAGGCGCCGTGGCAGCTCAAACTTACCGTGGAGGATGCTGGTCCAGGGATTGCGCCAGAAAATCTACCGCATTTGTTTGAGCCGTTCACTCAGCTTGATAACGGGGCGTCACGCCGACTTGACGGGGCGGGTTTGGGACTTGCGATAGTGCAACGGCTGGTCGCGTTGTTGGGCGGTAAGGTAACGGTGGTCTCCGAATTAGGACGCGGGACTCGTTTCTGCGTCCTGCTGCCGGTAGACCTACTGACATCATCCGGCGGCGCGCAGCCAGGCGCGCCGCAAGCGTAGATTTCCCGACAGTTTCAGCAGTCGCACGCCTTGGACAGTTCTGCCGCAATGACCGGCGAACGTGTTGGTTTTTCCTGATAGACCACGTCAAACTGGCGGACAACCCTAGCTACCTCGGAGACGTTCATGCGGCTTGAGTCATATTGGCCGGTCAGCAGGATAATGGACGCGCTGGGATTGACGGAGGTGCGGATTTGCTGGATCAGCGATTCAGAGGTTTGCTCGCCCAGGATCCAGTCAATGACATAGCCGTCGAATTTGCGCTCTTGGTTTGCTTTTTCGAGCGCTACCGAATCATAGAAAGCAGTGGCCTGGAAGCCGCAATCGTTCAGGTAATCGCGCAGGTTGTCGGCGGACGGCTTTTCATCGTCCACCACGGCAATGGCTGGGGCGTTGGGCTGGCGTATCGAAATCTCGATACGCTCAATCTTGAATTTCTTTGCATGTTCCGGACAGAGATCGGAGGCGACGATTTCTAATCCATCCGGGGTCTCGAGCGCAACATAGTCGACATTGCGCGGCGGATGGAATAGCTGTGCCCCAAGCGTAACCCGACAGGGTAGATGATGTTCTCCGATAATGAAATCCGCTTCGCGCGATTCCTTGTCAGGTCCCAGCGAAATCACCACAGGCGTCTCTGGGCCGACTAGCAAACTACGTAGGTTCTCGCCGAAATGCTCGGCGACCGAAGATAGCTGGAGGATGGTCCAGTCGCCGCCATTGAGGATACGGTGCGCCTGCGAATAGCTTAGCGCGAGAATTTCGGCCAGCTTGTTCGAATGCTGCCTTGGTGATACGCCATGACGTGTCATCAAGCCATGCACTGCCTTTTGGATACAGTCGAGGGGGGAAGAAGTGCCGCCAGTGGATCGCATCTCTGATGTTCCTTATTGTTAATTTAATTAACTATCAACATGATGTCTCTGTTCTTGAGTCTTCGCTGGGCTACTGCATGCCTGAAAGGCGTCAAGTAAATATATCCAAAATACGCATGAAATGGAAATTTCACGACAATATTTTCTTGCTGATTTTACACGGTACTTGCGTTAAATGGTGTTAAATGATGTTAAATTTTAACTTTTTTATAAAAGTTAGCATTTAAGGAAAAATCTGACAACTACATGTGAAAAATGATAGCATTTGCAACAATTACCGCGTGTTGCCTTTGAATTCTGGAGGATTTCCTGCAATGACAATTCATTTGAACGCAGATAGCAGTAGCCAAGCCTTGGTGTCCTCGCGTAACCAGGACCATACCTGGTATGCCCAGGTCCCTCCCTCCGTACTGGACGTTATAGGGCGTCCGCATTTGTTTTCACCTGCGCCGTATTGCGTCACACACGCTCAGGCTCGATCGATGGCAGAACTGATTTTTTCAATCGAGTCTGTCGTGGCCCTGCCAGCGTTTCAGGCTCACGTGCGACAGTGGTCTCCAGATATTGCCAGCATCGAAAAGGGCGCGCGCGGGGTGTTTTTTGGCTACGATTTCCACCTCGGCGAAGGTGAACCTCAATTGATCGAAATCAACACCAACGCAGGCGGTGCATTGCTCAATGCGCATCTGGTGAGAACTTTGGGCCTGCAGCAGGGGACGCCGTGCGCAGATGCGGACGGAGTGTTGTCGTCGCAAGAACGTACCTTCCTAGAAATGTTCTTTGAGGAATGGCGTCTCCAGCGCGGTGACGCGCCTTTGCGCGGCATCGCGATTGTCGACGAGACGCCGGAAGAACAGTTTCTGTACCCAGAATTTGAGTTGTTCGCGGCATTGTTTCGGCGTGCCGGAGTCCATGCCGTTGTGGTGGATCCGGCGGCGCTGGAGTATCACGATGAGGCTTTGTGGTGCGGAGAACAAAAGATCGATCTGGTCTATAACCGGTTGACGGACTTCTCGCTCGAGAAGCCGTTTAGTACGGCACTGCGAATGGCATATCTTGAGGACAAAGTGGTGTTGACGCCGCATCCTCGAGCTCATGCGATGTATGCTGACAAACGTATCCTTGCGGTGCTGAGCGATGAGTCGCTGCTCAGTTCTTGGGAGGTCCCGAAGACGCTGCGCGATGTGCTAAGGACCGGCATTCCGCGCACGACTTTAGTGAATGCTGAGAACAGCGAATCGCTATGGGAGCGCCGCCGAAAGTTGTTCTTCAAGCCGGCCGCTGGATTTGGAAGCAAAGGGGCCTATCGCGGCGATAAACTTACGCGCAGAGTGTGGCAGGAAATTTTAAACGCTACTTATGTCGCACAGGAATTTGTGCCGCCCAGTGTGCGGAGTATTCTCGTTGCGGGCCAAGCGACGGAACTGAAAGTTGATGTGCGCAACTATGTCTACGATGGAAAGGTGCAATTGATGTCAGCTCGCATGTTCCAGGGACAGACCACCAATTTTCGCACCCCTGGAGGAGGCTTTGCCGTGGTAGTCGCACTGGCCAATGGAAGTGGTCTGGCCCCATCGCACTAAATGTACGTCTGAGACGTCGTCCTTGTTTTTTCGACACCGCTACTTTGATAAGAATGCATTGATGTGTGATCGGAAAATGCATTGGCAAGTGTCGCAACCAAGCCTCGGAGTTGCCTGTTTAGCTTGTCGCGGCAGCGGGTCGAGAGAGGTTGCTGTATATGCAACCCTCTGCTAAAGTCGATGGCATCTCAAGTAAGTGGAGCGAAAGTGAAAACTTATCATGGCAGTTGCCATTGCGGTGCGGTTCGATTTGAGGCGGACATCGACCTGAGCCAAGGAACCATACGCTGCAACTGTTCAATTTGTTCTAAGGCAAGGTTCTGGCCTGCCATAGTTAAGCCAAGTTCCTTCCGATTAATGTCTGGCGAGGGCGACCTAACTAAATATCAATTTTTAACAAAGACGGACCAACACCTTTTTTGCAAACATTGCGGAGTTCGTTCTTTCGGAATCGGACGCTCGCCTCGGTGGGGAGAGTTCTACGCGGTCAATCTAACTTGCCTTGACGATGTGACGCCTGAAGAGCTCGTGAATGCTCCAATCACGTACTTAGACGGTAAGAACGACAACTGGGAGACGCCACCAGAGGAAGTGCGTTATCTATAACCAGCTTACTTTCCATATTGAACCTAGTCCAGCTCAAGTCTATACTGCGTGCCTACGCCGTCCGAATTGTCTTGATGTACGGCTCAAACATGAATGTATTTCCGTTGACATCGCACGGTGAAATAGGACTTTGTATTGTTTTACCCCGCAACTCTTCCCGACGAATTTCAGGAGGGATATTACGGCCGTCTGGTCAGGCTAAATGGGCTTAACGTGTTCGTTTGCTCGCAGAATTGACCCATTCCAATTGACCCGCCTTCCACTGCCTGGCAAACGCCGCCACGCGGTCGTATGACCCTTCATAGCCGAGTTCTTTCAGTTCCAGATGGAGCTGCTTCAAA
>NZ_WKJK01000049.1 GCF_009674535.1 Duganella guangzhouensis | reverse complement strand
TACTGGAGCGGCGACCACTGGTTCGACAGCGACCACTGGCGCGGCAGCTTCGGCAACCGGAGCGGCTTCCACCGCGGCGGCGGCGGCTGGAGCTGCTGCCGCGGCGGCTGCGGCGGCGGCGGCGTCGGCTGCGCGCGGGGCGGGGGCGGCAGCTCTCGTCGGTCCCGGTTTGAATTCGATGGCGCCGGCGGCGCCATCCTGCGTGGCTTGCAGCGCGGCGGCATCAGTGTCGGCGGCTCCGGAGGCTTTGGCAGTGGCGGCGGCCAGTGCGGCGGCATCGGCATCGGCGCTGGTGGCGGCAGCGTCGCTACCCGCACTCAAGGCCGCTGCGGCGGCTGCGGCAGCGGCGGCCAGTGCGGCGGCGCTGGCGGCGCCGGTGGTCACGGTGGCACCGGCGGTGGCGGCATCGACGCTGGCGGCGGCAGGGGCGGGTGGTGGCGTCAGCGGTTGGTTGAAGGCGGCCACCAGGGCCAGCATGTCGGCCACCGGATCGGCGCTTTGCGCGGCCTTTGCATCGCTGGCGGCGGCGTCGCTAGCGCTGGTTTTGCTATCGCTATCGGTGCTGTCGCTGTCGCTGCTCTGGGTTTGCGTGGTACTAGTCTGGCTGCTGGTGTCGGTGCTGGCAGTGCTGCTGGCCGCCGTGGTGTCGGCGTCGTCGTTTTCCGGCTGGCTGGGTTTGGCGGGCGCGCTTTGCTGCTTGGCAGGCGCGGACGCGCGCGACGCGGCAGGGCGCTCGGCGGCGCGGGTAGGCTGGTTGCTGCTGGTGGCGCTGCTGGCCTCGCGCTGATCCATCTCGCGCGACAATGCCTGCTTGAACGCATCATTGTCGCCGCTGGCGCCAAAGCTGACCGTATTCTTGGACGTGGTCACCGCATTGGCGTTCAGGGTAGGAATTTGGAGGTTCTGAGTCTGCATGTTGTACGCCGTATCGGTTGATTAATCCGTCATCGTTTGTAGTACGCGGCCCGGGCTGCGAATTCGTCCATCAGCTTCTGGTCGCGCTTGTTTTCCAGCTTGAGCGCGGCGGCATCGGCGCGGTCGTTCAGCGTGGAATACGACATGCGCTTGCGTTCGCTGGCCTGCCACGCCGCCTTTTCCTGGCCGCTGCGGTGTTCGGCGTGGTGGATCATATCGGTCTGGCCCTTGATCGCGGTTTCCAGCTTTTCAATGAACGCCACGAAATTGCGATAAGCCATCGGCGTGATGCCTGCCGCCTGTGCCGCTTCGAAGCGCTTGACGTATTCCTCGCGGAAATTCACCAGCATGACGTGCTTTTGCTTGGCGTCGTCGACCGCCCTCAGTGCCACGCCCAGCCGTTTGGCGGCATCGTCGGTTTCGCGACGCGCCAGGTCCATCAAGGTCTCTAATTGCGCTTTGGAAGCCATAATGAATCCATTATAGGTGGCCGCTCAGGGCTTCAATCAGTCGAACAGAGAGGTAAGTTGCCCCAAACTCTCGCCCATGGTGACGCGTTCCGTGATCTGTTGCTGTAAGAAATTTTCTATCCGATCATGCAACTGGATAGCCTGGTCCAGCACCGGATCGGTGCCGGCGGCGTAGGCGCCGACGCTGATCAGGTCGCGACTGCGCTCGAAGCGTGAAAACAGCTGTTTCAGGTGGCGTGCCTTGGTCTGGTGCTCGTGCGAGGTGATCGAGTGCATGGCGCGGCTGATCGACTGTTCGATGTCGATCGCCGGATAGTGGCCGGCCTCGGCCAGACGACGGTTCAGCACGATGTGGCCGTCCAGAATCGCCCGTGCCGAGTCGGCGATCGGGTCTTGCTGGTCGTCGCCCTCGGTCAGCACGGTGTAGAAGGCGGTGATCGAGCCGCCGCCCAGCTCGCCATTGCCGGCGCGCTCGACCAGCACCGGCAGCTTGGCGAATACCGATGGCGGATAGCCCTTGGTGGCCGGCGGTTCACCGATCGCCAGCGCGATTTCCCGTTGCGCCATGGCGTAGCGGGTCAGAGAATCCATGATCAGCAGCACGTTTTGGCCCTTGTCGCGGAAATGCTCGGCAATCGCGGTGCAATACGCCGCGCCCTGCAGCCGCATCAGCGGCGGCGTGTCGGCCGGGGCCGCCACCACCACCGAGCGCGCCAGACCTTCCTCGCCCAGGATTTGTTCGATGAATTCCTTGACCTCGCGGCCGCGTTCGCCGATCAGGCCGACGATGATGATGTCGGCCTCGGTGTAGCGCGCCATCATGCCCAGCAGCACCGACTTGCCGACGCCGGAGCCGGCGAACAAGCCCATGCGCTGGCCGCGTCCCACCGTCAACATGGCGTTGATGCAGCGCACGCCCACGTCCAGCGTTTCAACGATGGGCGCGCGGCCTAGTGGGTTGGCGGGGCGGGTGTTGATGGGCGCGCTCTCGACGGCGTTGATCGGGCCGTGGCCATCCAGCGGCCGGCCGGCGGCGTCCACCACCCGGCCCAGCAGCTCGATGCCGACCGGCAGGTGGCGCGCGCGGTCGCTGGGGCGGCGGCGTGGATGGCTGACGCTGCCCGGCTTGGGTATCGACGGCTCAACCGGGAACACGCGGGTGCCCGGCACCACGCCCTCGACATCGGACTGCGGCATCAGGAACAGCTTGTCGCCTTCGAAACCAACCACTTCGGCTTCGATCTTGCCGCCGCTGGGCAATGGCACGGTGCAGGCGGCACCGACCGCCAGGCGCAGGCCGACCGCTTCCATCACCAGCCCCGCGACCCGGGTGACGCGGCCGGAGACTTGCATCGGCTCCACCATCTCTACCAGCGCGGCGCAGTCGTTCAGATAGGATTTCCAGCGCCCGGCGTGGGCGTTGGCCGAGGTAGGAGAAGGGGCGTTGGCGACCGCGTCCATGAGATCAGTCCAGCCAATCCACTTCTTTGCCCAGCGCATGGCTGAGGCGCTGCCAGCGCGCGGCGGCGGTGGCGTCGATGGTGTTGCTGGCGGTATCGACCTTGCAGCCGCCGCGGCCGACCGATGGGTCTTCGACCACGCGCCAGCCGCCTTTGCTCAGTTCCTCGCCGATGCTGGCGCGCACGGTCGGCGCGTCGTCCGGATGCAGCGCCAGCAGCGCCGGTTGTTGCAGCACCGGCAGGTATTCGATGGCGTCGCGCACGATCGGCAAGATCAGCTCGGGCTTGACCTGCAGCGCGTTCTTCAGCATGCCCTTGGCCAGTTGCAGCGCCAGTTCCAGCACCTCGTTGGCGATCAGCTGATCGGCATCCTGCAGCGCGGTGCTGAAGTTGTCGGCCAGCACGCGCACTTGTTGCAACTCTTCCTTCAGCGCTTCCTGGGCGGCCGCCATGGCGTCGGCGTGGCCGGCCTCGTGGCCCTCGTCATAGCCATCTTTGCGCGCCGATTCGCGGATCGCTTCCAGCTCCTCGACGGTGGGGTAGACCGTGGGCGGTGGCAGCGGCGGCCCCATTTCCATCTGTTCCTGCTGTGCTTGCAAAGCTTCGTGCATGCGCTGCTTGGCCGCCAGACGGGCGTTCTCGGCGTCGATCTCGCGCTGTTCCGCTTCGCGCAGCGCGACCATGCTGGGACGCTCGTCGCCAAACGAGGTCATTTCCCAGCGCTTGAAGGCCGGCTGCGCGTCTTTCGATTGAATAGCCATTAAACGAAGGAATCCTCACCTTTGCCACCGAGCACAATCTGGCCTTCGTCGGCCAGGCGGCGCACGATTTGCAGAATTTGTTTTTGCTGGGTTTCCACTTCCGACAGCCGCACCGGACCTTTGGATTCCAGGTCTTCGCGCATCATTTCCGACGCGCGCGCCGACATGTTCTTGAAGATCTTGTCGCGCAACTCCTGCGACGCGCCCTTGAGCGCGATGATCAGCATTTCCGACTGCACTTCGCGCAGCAGCAACTGGATGCCGCGGTCGTCGATATCGATCAGATTGTCGAACACGAACATTTCGTCCATGATCTTCTGCGCCATATCGTTGTCGTAGTTCTTGATATTGTCCATGACCGAGCTTTCCTGCTCGCCGGACATGAAGTTGAGAATCTCGGCCGCCGCGCGCACCCCGCCCAGCGTCGATTTCTTGATGTTTTCGTTACCCGACAGCAGCTTGGTCAGCACGTCGTTCAGCTCGCGCAGCGCGGCCGGCTGCACGCCGTCCAGCGTGGCGATCCGCAGCACCACGTCGTTGCGCAGGCGGTCGGTGAAATTGCCGAGGATTTCGCAGGCCTGGTCGCGCTCCAGGTGGACCAGGATGGTGGCGATGATCTGCGGGTGCTCGTTGCGGATCAGCTCGGCCACGGATTGCGAATCCATCCACTTCAGCGATTCGATGCCGGACGCGTCCTTGCCACCCAGAATCCGCGACAGCAGCACCGAGGCCTTGTCGTCGCCCAGCGCCTTGGTCAGCACCTGGCGGATGTACTCGTCGGAGTCCAGGCCCACGGTGGAGGCGGCCGCGACCATGTCGCGGAAATTGTCCAGCGTGCCCACCACTTCCTCGTGCGGCACGTTTTTCATGGTCGCCATGGCGGCGCCCAGCTTCAGCACCTCGCGCGGGCCGAGGAACTTCATCACCTCGGCGGCCTCGGTTTCGCCCATCGCCAGCATCAGGATGGCGGCTTTTTGCAGTCCGGTATTCTCAGTCATTGGCGCCTATCCATTCCTTAATCACGTTGGCCACAATGCGTGGGTCTTCCACCGCCAGTTTCTTGGCCATGGCCAGGTTTTCGCGGTAGCCGCGCGCGGTGTTTTCTTCCATTTTGCGCAACTCTTCTTCGGCGATGAGCGCTGGATCTGGTTCGTCCGGCAAGATTTCTTCCGGCACTTCCGGTTCCGGCTCCGGCGCATTGATCTCGTCGATCTTCTTGAACACCGGGCGCATCATCGGCCGCACGATGCGCAGCACAATATACAGCAGGATCAGGGCGGTAATCAGGAACTTGGCCAGATCCTTGGCCATCGGCAAGTTGGCCGGATCTTTCCACCATTCCGGTGGCGCCTCGTACGGCTTGTCGACGCCATCGAACGGCGAATTGGCGACGCTGACGGCGTCGCCGCGGTCCTGGTTGTAGCCCATGGCCTGCTTGACCAGATCATTGATCTTGGCCATCTCTTCAGGAGTATAGGCTTTTACCGTAACTTTGCCGTCCTTATCGATGATGCGCTTGTAGTTGATCACCACCGCCACCGTCAGGCGGCGCAGGCCGCCCATGCCGCGCTGCTCGTAGCGCACGGTCTTGTCGACTTCATAATTGGTAGTCGATTCCTTGTGGCTGGGGTTGGCGGCCGCGCCGGCGGCGGCGGTGCCGGGCGGCGTGCCCGGTGCCGGCGCGTTGGGACCGTTGGCCTGGGCGGTCTGGTTCAACGGCGCGGTGGCGGTGCCCGGTGGCTGATTCGACAGCGCGCCCGGAATCCCGCCCGGATTGGCGGCGCCGTTGTTGCCGTTGGTTTCGCTGGTCTGCTGGCTGCGGATGGCCGAGGCCGCCGGCGGCGAGTTCGGCTTGTAATTTTCCGATGCCTGCTCGATCTGCGCGAAATCGACATCGGCCACCGCTTCGGCGCGCACATTGCCGTCGCCGACGATCGGGATCACGATCGACTCCACTTGCTTGATGACCTGGGCCTGCATGTCCTTGACGTATTTCAGCTGCTGCTCATCGAGCTTGGCGTTGCTGGCGCCCGGCTTGTCCTGGTCGGAAATCAGATTGCCGGCCTGGTCGACCACGCTGACGTTGGATGGCAACAGTTCCGGCACCGCCGAGGCCACCAGGTGGACGATGGCGCCGGTTTGCTGCTTGTCCAGCATGCGGTTGGGGTGCAGCGTGACGATCACCGACGCGGTCGGCTTTTGCTGGTCGCGCACGAACACCGATGGTTTCGGCAGCGCCAGGTGGACTCGGGCGTTCTCGACCGGCGCCAGCGACATGATGGAACGCGCCAGTTCACCTTCCAGCGCGCGCTGGTAATTGACCTGCTCGGCAAACTGGGATACGCCCAGCTTCTGGTTTTCCATCAGCTCGAAGCCGACATTGCCGCCTTTGGGCAGCCCTTGCGCCGCCAGCTTGAGGCGAATGTCGTGCACCTGATCGGCCGGCACCAGGATGGCGCTGCCATTGTCCGCGAACTTGTGCTTGACCTGCATCTTGTCCAGTTCGGCCGTGATGGCGCCGCCGTCGCGGTCGGTGTAGTTGGAGAACAGCACCGCGTACTCGGGCGGCTTGTTCCACAGCCACAGTCCGAGCAGGACAGCGACGATGGCGGCGGCACCGGCGGCGCGCACGAAGTTGCGGCCCATCGGCGTCTGGATGAAAGGCAGTTTCTCGGCGCCGTCGTCGGGCGTTGCTGTGGCGTTATCGATTTCTTCCGCTACGGCCATGATGGTTGGGTCCCGGATGAGGGTTCTATAAGGAATACCGCCATTATTGCTGGAAATTGGGAAAAGCAAACCCCCGAACAGCGCACGGTTTACGGTCCTGCTCGATCCAGAGGGCTGGCGTGTTTCTTGTTAATCTGTCAGGGCTGAGAAAGCCGTGCGTCATTGTAACGCCAGGCCCAGCCAAGTCGTGAAAATTATTTCACGAAAGCAATAACGAGGGAGTGAGGTATGAAAACAGGAGGAATCGACAGCAGTCAGATTCAGTCGATGATCGCGCAGTTGAAGGCGGCGGCCACCAAGCCCAGCCTGACGCCGCCGGTGATCCAGACCGAGCCGGCGGCGACCACCAAGGCCGAGTTCAGCGACGCCTTGAAGAGCGCGTTGGACTCGGTGAACGCCAGCCAGGTCCAGGCGGACGGGCTGAGCAAGCAATTCGCCAGTGGCGACGACAGCGTCAGCCTGTCCGACGTCATGATTGCGCAGCAAAAAGCCAGCATCAACTTCCAGGCCACGCTCCAGGTGCGCAACAAACTGGTGTCGGCCTACCACGACATCATGAACATGCAAGTCTAAAACCCGGGGTCAATCCTCCCAAAGCTACACGGGCTCTGCCGTAGCGGAACGCTACGGCAGAGCCCGTGTAGCTTTGGGAGGATTG
>NZ_WKJK01000048.1 GCF_009674535.1 Duganella guangzhouensis | reverse complement strand
TGCTGGTCATGGTTCGCTCTTCTCAAAATACTGACAGTATTTCTACTGAATATTTCTTTGTTGAGCATTTAATGCTTTTTGTTGCAGCATCAAACGCCCACACTTATCGACTGTAAATTTTTAAAGATCTTGTTCGGTCTTGCTAGCTGAAGAAGCGTTTTGTTCATCAGCAGAGAAGAAAGATTATGAAGCATTTCTTATTTCTCGTCAACCCCTCGCTTTTCTTCGTTTTCGCTTTTCAGCGTCTGCGTTGTCTTGCGAGGGACAGAATCATATCAAGGCAGCCGTAGGTTTGGCAAGGGCTTTCTTCACGCCGTCCGCCAGCAAGGCGATCGCCAGCGCACTGGCACCTATCCCCATCAGCAAATGGTAGTTGCCACCGCTGCGACCGAACACATAGGAATAGCCATAGCCGGCCAGCGCCTGGAACAAAGCAAACACCGTGGTCGCCTTGCTCCAGACGACATTCTGCCCATGCACATCACCAGGCAGTATGCGGTGCACACGTCCCAGTGTGACCGGCACAATGCCTGGCGGGAAGGAACCGATGACCAGGGTGGCCGCCAGCAGCGCCATATGACTGGTCGACAGCATCAGCAAGGCCATCGCACCGATCTGCAGCCAGATCGCCAGGTGACTGGTCAGCGCCGGACCGGCGCGATCAGACACCGCGCCGTACACCATCGGCCCCAGCGTCGCGCCCACGCCGTAGACAATCCAGAACAGCGCCGCCGTGTGTGCGCCCCAGCCCAGGCCGCGCGCCACGTAATCGACCAGAAACACCATCATCGGCACCAGCCCCACCGCCATCAACGCGTATTGCAGATACACCAGATGCAAATCGGAGCGCACCGCCGCCCGCGCCGCCGCGTCCGGCTCACCGACCGGCACATGCGTATGCACCGCATGCGGCCAGCAGGCCCAACTGGCCACGCTCAGCAGCAGCGCCAGCACGCCCAGCCCCAGCCAGGTCGCCCGCATGCCGATATCCAGCAATAGCGGCACCACCGTGCCGGAGGCCGCGATCCCCAAGCCGACGCCAAGAAAAATCGCGCCGCTGGCCATGCCCTTGCGTTGCGGCGGCACATGCGGCAGCACGGTGGCCGCCACCACCACCATGATGATGCCGCCCGCAATGCCCGACATCAGCCGCCAGCCAAAGAACCAGCTGATCGACAACGGAAACGCACAGGCGAAAAACGCCGCCGACGCCAGCAGCATCATGCCGCGCAGCGTCACGCGGGCACCATAGCGGCGCGCCAGCGGCCGCCCGATCAGGGCACCGATCAAATAACCGACCAGGTTGGCCGCGCCCAGATAAATCACATCGCCGGCGGCAAACCAGTGCGCTTCGATCATCGGCGGAATCAGCGGCGTGTAAGCAAAGCGGGCCAGACCAATGCCGACCAGGCTGGCGCACAGGCCGGCAAAAATGGCACGCGCTGCCGCGCCCTTGTCTTCTGCGGTATCCATGAACATCCTCTCAAGCTGAAATCAAGTTTGACAGCATAGTCAAACTTGACAGCGATGTCAAACATAAAGATAATCTCTCCATGGCAGGCATAAAACAATTCAACGAAGACGAAGCGCTGGAACGCGCCATGCATGTGTTCTGGTGGCAGGGCTATGGCAACACCTCGATGCCAGACCTGGCCAAGGCCACCGGCGTGCAGCGCGGCTCGCTCTATCACGCCTATGGCGACAAGCAGAACATCTTCCTGCTGGCGTTCGCACGCTATCAGCAGCGCTACCTGGCCAATGTGCGCGAGCACATGCGGCTGGAAGACCCGCACGCCGCGCTGCACGCCTACTTTGCTTATGTGATCGCGTCGATGTCGGAGCCGGTGCCGATGCTGGATGGCACGCCGTCGTCACGCACCCGCGGCTGCCTGACCACCAAGATCGCCACCGACGAAACCGCCATGGACGAGCCGGTGCGCCAGGCGCTGCGCGGCATGCTGGATGGATTAGCGGAAGTACTGGAACAACGGCTATCGCGCCCCGACGCCAAGGCGCGCCTGACATTGCCGCCAAAGGAAGCCGCGCGCCTGCTGGTCGCCTTCACGCGCGGCAATGTGGTGATGGAACGGATTTATGGAGTGGATGAGTTGCAGGCCACGGCGAGCAGCCTGATACAAGTTTTGTTCAAGCGTAGTTGATCACCACGTCCACGCGTTTGTGGACGTCTTCGGCGAAGGCCAGGAATTCGCGCATTTCCTCCGGCTGGTTGATGTCCAGCGCAAACCATTCAGCCGAGCCACCGGCCTGGCGGATCTCCGTCACCAGCGCATGCAACCTGGCCGAGCGACGCGCGCCCAGCACCACGTGATGACCCTCGCCTGCCAGTTGACGTGCCGTCGCCGGACCGCTGCCCCGGCTGGCGCCGGCGATCAAAATAACTTTGCGATGTATTTGCGTCATAGTGCAGTCCTTTCAAAGCCATTAACACCAGACTGCATCTTACGGACCAAACGCCATGCTGCGAATGCACATGCCTATGTAGTTCTTGCCTAATCCTATAGATCGCGGCAGCAGGCGTAGCGACATGGCGCGGAATCATGGATCATTCCTATTCATCGCAGTAGTCAACAAGGAGTGAAACGTGGAACGCATGATTGCCCTGCACAAGCAGTTGGCCCGCACCGACGGCCAGACCCAGACGCTGGTGGACGACGTGCACCTGACGCGCTCCACGCAAAGCAGCACCAAATCGCCAGCCATGTACGACCCGTGCATCGCCATCGCGCTGCAAGGCCACAAGCGCACCTACTTCGGCAACGACATCCTGCAGTTCGACGCCGACCACTATCTGGTGGTGGCGGTGCCGATGCCCTTCACCGCCGCCACCGAAGCCTCGCCGGAACATCCCTTCCTCGGCATCTCGATCCGGGTCGACCGCACCACGCTGGCCGACCTGATGTTTGCCATCGACCAGAGCGCACACGCCGAACCGCCGGCCATGCCCAAGGGCATGATGACCACCCGCATGGACGACCGTCTGCGCGACACCGTGCTGCGCCTGCTGGAAGCGCTGAGTTCGCCATTGGAGGCGCGCGTGCTGGGCCCCGCCATCGTGCGCGAAATCTGTTACCGGGTGCTGATGGGCGACCAGGGCGCGGCCATGCGCGCGGCGCTGACCAGCCAGGGTCAGTTCGGCCGTATCGCCAAGGCTTTGCGCCGCATTCACGCCGATTACGCCGCCAACATCGATGTCGGCATGCTGGCGGCCGAAGCCAATATGAGTGTGCCGGCCTTCCACGTCCACTTCAAATCGGTAACGCATTGCTCGCCGATCCAGTATCTGAAATCGGCGCGGCTGCACCAGGCGCGGCTGCTGATGGCGCGCAGCGATATGACGGCGCAAGCCGCCTGCGCCCAGGTCGGCTACGAAAGCCCATCCCAGTTCAGCCGCGAGTTCAAACGCTACTTCGGCCGCAGCCCCAGCGAAGAAGTCAGCGCCATGCGGCGCTATCTGACAGTGCAGCCAATCGAACCGGCAAGGTTGCTTTAAAGATAATTACGGGATAGTATGCGCACAGCGCGGCATTATAAAATAAGCAATGCCGCATTGTGCCATCCCACTTTTATCAGGAGCATCCATGCGATCCATCCTCAGCGCCGTTGCGCTCAGCCTGACGGCGACAGCCGTCCCTTCATTTGCCGCGCCCGCCTTTGAACCCGGCGTCACCATGTCGGTCGACCTCGGCCGCGCCTCCACCTCGTCCGACTATGCCGACGACAGCAACGACGTTACGCTGGCCGGCGCCCTGGGCTACCAGTACACCCAGAACTTCGGCTTTGAGGTCTACACGCGCGGCCTCAGCCTCAATCCGCTGCGCGGCACCTTCACCAGCGCCGGCTACTATCCGGACCGCACCTACGGCATCGCCGTGCTTGGCACCGCGCATCTGGACGATCACTTCCGCCTGTTCGGCCGTGCCGGCATCGGCCGCACCACCATGCGCGGCAACCGTACCAACATGGAAAACCGCGATGAAACCGATCCGATCTTTGGCGTCGGCGTCGGCTATGCCTTCAACCGCCGTTGGTCGCTGAACCTGGAAGCCAGTTACCTGACCAAGAGCGAAGTCAGCCTGATTACTTTCGGCGCCCGCTACCAGTTCTAACCGACCGACGTCACTTCGTTTTGGCGTGCTCCAGCAAGGCTGGGAACGGGAAGTCCTTGCCTTCGGGCGGCGTCAAATTCCACTCCGGCGGGAATTGCGCCGGCGACGCCCCCTTGGCATTACGCAGCACAAAGCCGCGCGAGGTGCGTTCGGTGAACGGCAACGCATGGGCGCCGTCGCGCGCCGCCAGCTGGGTGTACAGCCGGTGGCGCAGATCGATCCGCACCGACTCCAGCGCCGGGTCGGTGATCAGATTGTTCATCTCGCGCGGATCTTTGCTCAGGTCGTACAGCTCCTCGGTATCGTAGACGCCGAAGTACTGGATGTACTTCATGTTGTTGCGCACGATGGAGAAGGTGGCCGGCGTCATCGGATATTCCCAGTCCCAGTAGTACTCGTAGACGAAATCGTCCTGCGGCCAATCCGCCCATTTGGTTTTGCCTTCCAGCAGCGGCAGCACATTGCGTCCTTCAAACTGCTTCGGTGCCGCTTGTCCCGCCAGCGCCAGGAAAGTCGGCGCCAGGTCCAGATTGCGCACCCGCGCCTCGCTGCGCACGCCAGCCGGAATGCGGCCCGGCGCGTACGCAATCAGCGGCACCCGCACCGACTCCTCGTAGGCACTGCGCTTATCCACCAGGCCATGCGCGCCCCACATCGAGCCGTTGTCGCTGAAGAACACGATCACCGTGTTGCGCTCTTGCCCGCTGCGCTTCAGATAATCGAGCACGCGGCCCACGCTATCGTCCACCGAACTCAGCACCTGATCGCATTCGCGCCGCTCCTTCTGGATCGATTCGATACCGTTCAGGTAGCGGATATCAATGCCATGCCAGCTGTTGCGCTGGTTCTTGACCCACACCGGTTTGCCGCGATAGTTCTCCGGCGTATCGGCAAAGCTGTCCGGCACGGTGTAGGTGGCGGGAGGATACTGGTTGGCGTATTTGGGCGACGGGATGCAGGGACTGTGCACCGCCTTGTGCGACAGGTACAAGAAGAACGGCTTGTTCTGATCGCGGCCATGTTCCAGCCAGTCAATCGCGTAGTCGGTCAGCTCGTCGGTCAGATAGCCTTTGCGATCGACCTGCTTGCCGTCGATGTTCAACGTCTGCTGCACGTGCTGCTGGAAATCGCCCTGCGGCAGATAGGCCCCCTGGCCGGCAAAGCTGATCCACTTATTGAAGCCGGGACGCGGATTGTCGTTGTTGGCACCCATATGCCATTTGCCGATCAGCGCGGTCTGGTAACCGGCCTTTTGCAGATAGCTGGGGAAGAAAGTCAGGCCGGCTTCGCTGGAATTAGTGTTGTCGACCACCTTGTGATTACGCGCCGACATACCGGTCAGGATGGTGGCGCGGCTTGGACTGCACAGCGAGGTGGTGACGGCGGCACGCGGCAAATAGGTGCCGCCCTCCACCAGATGGTTGATGTTGGGCGTCTGCAGGATTGCATTGTCAGCGCCGATGTCGTCGATCGGTAGATCGTCCAGCAGAATGAAGATCATGTTCGGCTTATCAGCTTTTTGCTTGGCTGGCGGCGTGGCGGCCGGCAGGTGCAGCGGCGATATCGCCAATCCCGCCGCCAGCAGGGCGGCAACCAAAGGGCGCAGCTTGCCCGCGCGCTTGATAATGTGCTTCATGTGAACTCCATTCTCAGATTAATTCGGCACGCAGCACGCAGCGGAAACCGATGTGGGATGTGGTGCTGTCTATCGCCTGCGGAAAGCGTGCGGCCGGACGGTAACGCTGGCAGTAGTTGGCCGCGCACAGATGCGAGCCGCCTTTCAGCACGCGCCGGCCCAGCCGGGTGGAGGCGTCGCGCGGATCGGCGCTGTCTTGCTGATGGCCGCCGCGCGGATTACGCGGTGTGCAACCGCAGCCGGGCGCTTTTTTGGCCAGGGCGGCGCTGAGCACATACCAGTCATCGGTCCATTCCCAGACGTTGCCGATCATGTCGTACAGGCCGTAGCCATTGGCCGGATAGCTGCGCACCGGCGATGTGCGCAACCAACCGTCATCCAGCGTGTTCTGCCACGGGAATTGGCCCTGCCAGTAGTTGGCCAGCATGCGGCCCTCGGGTGCCAGCTCGTCGCCCCAGGCGTATTCCTTGCCGTCCAGGCCACCACGCGCGGCGCGCTCCCACTCGGCTTCGCTGGGCAAGGTTTTGCCGGCCCAGTTGGCATACGCCAGCGCATCGGCGTGGGCGATGTGCACTACCGGATGATCGTCGAGACCATCTAGATTGGAATCGGGGCCGTAGGGATGGCGCCAATCGGCGCCTATGCTCCAGGTCCACCACTGGGCGTGATCATTCAGCGGCACCGGGCCTTCCGGCGGCACGAACAGCAGCGAGCCAGGCTGCAGCAATTCGGGATCGACGCCGGGATAATCGCACGGATCGGGCGCTATTTCAGCAAAGGTCTGGTAACCGGTGGCGGCAACGAAGCGCGCGAACTGCGCATTGGTGACTGGTGTGGTGTCGATCCAGAAGCCATCCACCGCCACTTGTCGCGGTGGCGCTTCTTCCGGATAGAAGCGGTTCGATCCCATTTGAAAGGCGCCGCCAGGTATCCACACCATGCCGGGTGCTGCGGTTGCTGCGGTGGTGCGCTGGTCTGCCATGCGGATCCTTGTAGTCGGAGGCAGGCATGGTAGCGATGCGCGAAGCGCGAGGTCCACGATTTTTTTGCCATATCGATATTAAATGTGAACGTCTATCGATATGCGTTTTACGCAGGCGGAGCGTAAACGCAAAAAGGCCCGCTCACTGAGCGGGCCTTCCTGACTTATAACTAGCTTGACGATAACCTACTTTCACACTGGTTGCAGCACTATCATCGGCGCAGAGTCATTTCACGGTCCTGTTCGGGATGGGAAGGGGTGGGACTGACTT
>NZ_WKJK01000047.1 GCF_009674535.1 Duganella guangzhouensis | reverse complement strand
TAGTTTAATCTCTGTTTATGACCACTGCTGGTCATGGTTCGCTCTTCTCAAAATACTGACAGTATTTCTACTGAATATTTCTTTGTTGAGCATTTAATGCTTTTTGTTGCAGCATCAAACGCCCACACTTATCGACTGTAAATTTTTAAAGACCTTTTACTACTTGCTGAGAAGCGTTTTGTTCATCAGCACAGAAGCGAGATTATGAAGCGTTTCGTACATCTCGTCAACCCCTCGTTTTTCATCGTTTCGCTTTAACAGCGTCGCGTTGTCTGCGAGGGACAGAACTATAACAAAGCCCGCGCACACCTGACAAGGGTTTTTGTTATATTTAGTTTTCACCGTTTCTAAAGATGCCATGCTACTTACCATTGCCCTACTTGCCGCTGCTGCGGAAACACCTGTCGTTGTCATCAGTGGCACCCGCACCGAACGCAGTAGTTTCGATATCCCTGCCTCCATCGATGCGGTCACGGTCGACGACAGCCAGCCACGCGTCAACGCGTCCGAAGCCTTGGCGGCCGTCCCCGGCCTGGTGGTACAGAATCGCCA
The DNA here is from genome assembly GCF_009674535.1 of Duganella guangzhouensis. Lineage (GTDB taxonomy): Bacteria > Pseudomonadota > Gammaproteobacteria > Burkholderiales > Burkholderiaceae_D > Rugamonas > Rugamonas guangzhouensis. The sequence continues at coordinate 8,390 of NZ_WKJK01000047.1, read as the reverse complement.
GAACTACGCGCAGGATCTGCAGATCTCTTCGCGCGGCTTCGGCGCCCGCTCCGCGTTCGGCGTGCGCGGAGTGCACCTGATTACCGATGGCATCCCGGCCAGCATGCCCGACGGCCAAGGCCAGGCCGCCACCTTTAATCTGGATATGGCGGAACGCATCGAAGTGCTGCGCGGCCCCTACTCCGCCATCTACGGCAATCACGCCGGCGGCGTAGTCCAGTTATTCAGCAAGGAAGGCGAAGGCGCGCCCACGCTGGAGCTCAACATGAGCAGCGGCAGCTACGGCACGCACAAGACGGATCTCAATGCGCAAGGCCAGCAGGCCGGCATCGGCTATGTGCTCGACGCCTCCCGCTTCGATACCGATGGCTATCGCGCACACAGCGCGGCCACGCGCGACCAAGCCTACGCCAAGCTGACCTTGAGGCCCACCGAAGGCGCCAAACTGAATCTGGTCGCCAGCGCGCTGCGCCAGAACGACACCCAGGATCCGCTCGGCGTCACCTGGGCCACCTACCAACGCGACCCGCGCGCCGGCGAGATCGATACCACCGACACTCAAACGCCCAAGCGCACGCTGGCTGATCGCTACAACACACGCAAGAGCATCGACCACCAGCAAATCGGCGCCACCTGGGAACAGCGCCTGGGCGACGATCAATTGCGCGTGACCGCCTATGGCGGCAATCGATCGGTGATTCAATATCAGTCATTCTCCAAAGCGTTTCAGGCACCGGCCACGCACTCCGGCGGTGTGATTGACTTCACGCGCGACTTCTCCGGCATGGAGCTCACCTGGACGCGCGTGCGCCATCTCGCCTACGGCAAGCTGACCGCCACCGCCGGTGTCGAATACGGCCGCAGCAACGATGACCGCCAGGGCTACGAGAATTTCAGCGGCACGCAACTGGGCGTCAAAGGCGCGCTGCGCCGCGATGAAGACGACAAGGTCAGCAACCTCGATCCCTACCTGCAGGCCGAATGGGACGCCGGCGCATGGCAGCTCAGCGCGGGTGCGCGCCACAGCCGCGTGAAGATCGCGGTCGACGACCACTTCCTCAGCAACGGCAACGACAGCGGCGCGCTCAATTACAGCCACACCACACCGGTGCTGGGCGTGCTGTATCGCGCCACGCCGCACCTGAATCTGTACGCCAGTGCCGCGCGCGGCTTCGAAACCCCGACGCTCAACGAATTGTTCTACTCCGGTACCGGCGGCGGCTTCAACTTCCACTTGCAACCGGCGTACAGCACGCACCTGGAGACGGGCCTCAAAACCCGTCTGAGCGACGGCGTCCGCATCAACGCCGCTCTGTTCCAGGTAAAGACCAACGACGAACTGGTGGTGGACAGCTCCAGCGGCGGCCGCACCAGCTATCGCAACGGCGGCAAGACCTTGCGCCAGGGCGTGGAGTTGTCGCTGGACGCCACCTGGCGCCATGGATTCAGCACCCGCGTGGCACTGACCACGCTGCGCGCGATCTATGACGAGGGCTATAACAACGTCCTGCGCGGCAGCCGCCTGCCCGGCGTGCCGAACGCAAACGCCTACGCGGAGCTGGCGTGGCAGCAAAGCGCCGGCCACTGGGGCGCCGCGCTGGAAGCGGTGGCGGCCGGCAAGGTCTACGCCGAGGACAGCAACACCGATCAGGCGGCGCCGGGATACGGCGTACTGAATGCCCGCATCAGCGCGCGCCAGCAGTGGCGTGGCTGGCACTTCAAGCAGTTCGCGCGCCTGAACAATCTGCTCGATAAAAACTATATCGGCTCGGTGATCGTGGGCGACGCCAACAAGCGCTATTACGAAGCGGCGCCGCAGCGTAACTGGTTGCTGGGTATAAGCGGCTCCTATCAATTCTAGAGGTGTAGCACAAACGTGCTACAGACAGCTTGGGGGATCAGGGATACAGTAGCTCACCTAACCGCTGTATCACTTCTCAAGGAGCTATCATGACTCAACCACAAGACAAACCACTGGACGCAGAAACCGGCCTGGATGAAGCAACCCTGGACGGCGTTGTCGGCGGTGCGCAAGCATCGGTCAAAAACGACGGCGACGACAGCACCAAGCAAGCCGATGGCGATGGCCGCTTTGCCAGCGACCGTATGCTGAATGACCGACTTGCCAACGACCGCCTGGCCAGCGAACGCTTCTTCAAAGAATGACAGAACCGCGAGGCAGCCAGCCGGCTGCCACGCCTGGCCGCATGTCGTCACCGGACCGCCTCGATATGGGGGCGCGTCTGGTTACTCCCGCTTCCGGATTGCTATTGAGCGGGGCACTGCTGATCGTGGCTGCCTGCCTGGCGGGCAGCATCCTGATCCGCGTACCGGTCAAAGTGCAGACCGAGGGCATGCTGATCACAGCACAGGGCATCAAGGAAGCAGCGGCAGACCGCGCCGGCGTGGTCCACAATATTCGCGTACGCGCGGGCGAGCATGTGAGCGCGGGACAGGTCATTGCCGACATCGGCGATGCGCCCCTGCTCACACCTTACGCCGGCACTGTCGCCGAGCTGCGGCTGAACGACGGCGACACGATAGAACGCGGCGGCGCCGTGCTCGCGCTGCTGCCCGACGCCCCCTTGATCGCCACCGTCTACGCCAGCACGGCGGAAGGCAAGAATATCCATCCGGGCATGCGGGTGGAACTGGCACCCTCCAACTTCAAGCGCGAGGAGTACGGCTTCGTGGCCGGCCGCGTGCTGTCGGTCGCGCCGATGCCGGCAACCCAGGAAAGCATGCAGCGTACGCTCGGCAACCGCCAGCTGGTGCAAGCCCTGTCGGCCGGCGGGCCGCCATTTGAAGTGGTGGTGGCTTTGGAAACCGATCCATCCACCGCCAGCGGCGTGCGCTGGTCATCATCGCGCGGCCCGGCCGCCAAACTGAGTGCCGGCACGTTGTGCACGGCCGCCGTGGTGATCCGCGAAGAGACGGTATTACGCCTGCTGGTGCCAGCCGCGCGTCGCCTGCTGCCGGTCGATCCATCATGATCAAGAAGCTGTGGCAGGCACTGACACGTCGACGCGTGCCGATGATAGGCCAGCAGGAAGCGGTGGAATGCGGCGCCGCCTGCCTGACCATGGTGCTGGCCTGGTACGGCCGCTGGGTCACGCTGGAGGAAATGCGCGAGCATTGCGGCATCACCCGCGACGGCACCAAGGCCACCAATATTCTGAAGGCCGCGCGCGCCCACGGCCTGGTGGCCAAGGGACTGCAAAAGAGCGCCGATGAATTGACTCGGCTGCCACTGCCGCTGATCGTGTTCTGGAACTTCAACCACTTCGTGGTGGTCGAGGACATCGACGCCAAGCGCGTGCGGCTGGTCGATCCGGCCAGCGGGCCGCTCACCATCGGCCGCGCCGAATTTGAAGAAGCTTACAGCGGCATCGCGCTGGCGTTCCAGGCCGGACCGGATTTCGTCCGCAGCGGCGCACGGCCGGCGCTATGGTCCACGCTGGGCACCTACCTGCAAGGCTACCGGCGCGGCCTGGCGTTCGCGGTGGTGGCCGGCATGGGCCTGATTATTCCCGCAATGCTGGCCTCCGGCTTCAATCAGCTATATGTCGAAAGTATCCTGATCGGTGGCCAGCGCGACTGGCTGCCGCCACTGGTGGGCGGCATGGCGGCGGCGGCGGCACTGAAGATGCTGCTGTCATGGCTGAACGCCACGGCGCTGGTGCGGCTCAACGCCAGCATCGCCACCAACCTGGCGGCGCGACAGATGTGGCGCCTGCTGCAACTGCCGCTCAGCTTTTTCGCCCAGCGCCACGCCGGCGACATCGCGCATCGCTTCGGCCTGATCGAACAGTTGTCCGGACTGGTGTCGCACACGCTGGCGCCGGCGCTGATCGGCATCCCGAATCTGTTGGTGTTCCTCCTGCTGCTGGTGCTGATCGACCCGATGCTGTCAGCGATCACGCTGGCGACCGCGCTGCTGGCGGTGCTGCTGTTGTTGCTGACCATGCGCCAGATGGATAACTCGGCGCGCCGCACCATGCAGTTCGACGGCAAGCTGTACTCCGCCACCATCCAGGGCATGGCGCTGATCGATGAATTCCGCATGTCCGGCACCGGCAACGCCTATACGGCGCGCTGGGCCGGCGCGCAAGCGCGCGTGGTCGACGCCGGACAGGCCGCCGCGCAGCAAGGGATGCGCCTCAGCCAGGCGTCCGGGCTGATTATCAGCGGCGCCGCGGTCGCCATTCTGGTGGTCGGCGGTTTGCGCGTGATGGATGGCGCGCTGAGTATCGGCGGTCTGCTGGCTTTCCAGACCTTGATGTGGAGCTTTGTCGGCCCGCTGCTGGCGGTGGTCAGTGTCGGCGGCCGTTTGCAGGCCGCGCGCGGCCTCGCCGCCCGTCTCGACGACGTGCAGCGCTATCGCAGCGCGCAACCGCCGGCGGCTGCCGCCGCCCCCCTTCCGCACACAGATGAGACACCGTTCCTGTCGCTGTATGGCATCGGCTTCCGCTACGGGCCGCTGAGCCCAGCCATCGTGCAGGACGTCAGCTTCGAAGTGCAGGCCGGCAGCCGCATCGCGCTGGTCGGCAGTTCCGGCAGCGGCAAGTCGACGCTGGGTCGCGTCATCGCCGGCCTGGCCATGCCATCGGAGGGCGCGCTGCGCTTCCGTGGCGGCGCTGAGCGGGACGACACCGCCGCCACGCCGACGCTGGCCTATGTCGAACAAAACGTAGTGCTGTTCGAAGGTAGTGTGATGGACAACCTGGTGCTGTGGGATGACAGCATCCCGGTCGCGCGCGTAACCGCTGCGGCGCGCGACGCCCAGGCCGACGATTTCATCATGCGCATGAAGCAGGGCTACCACGCAACGCTGATGGAAGGTGGCCGCAATATGAGCGGCGGCGAACGCCAGCGCATGGCGATCGCACGCGCGCTGGCCACCGAGCCGGCGTTGCTGGTGCTGGACGAAGCCACCAGCGCGCTCGATCCCGCCACCGAAGTGGCGATCATGGATGCGGTGCGGCGACGCGGCTGCACCTGCGTCATCATCGCCCAGCGCCTGAGCTCTATCCGCGACTGCGACTGCATCATCGTGATGGAACAAGGGAAGGTGGCGGAGAGCGGCACGCACCAGCAATTGATGGCGCAGCGCGGCGTCTACTTCAACCTGGTGGGGGCCTGAGTGACAACCACCAACCTGCTGCGCAACGCGCCCAACACCACGCTGGCGCCGGGCGCGCTGCTGAAACTCGATCGCCCCGGCCTGCAATACGAGATCCTGCACGGCCGCTTTGAAATCTATGCGCTGATCGGCGATCGCCGCCTCTATTTGATGGAGTTGACGCCAGGGCAGCTGCTGCTGTCGGCGCCGGCCGCGCACGGCGCGTTGATCGCGCTGGCACCGGAAGGCGGCACCTTGGGCACGGCAACGCTGGCATGCGAGCGCGATGCCGTCGCCGCCTGGAGCGCGCAACTATTCGCGGCGGCCGGCGTGGCACCAGTCGCGCTGGCGGAAGGTAGCGCGGACGCCACACTGGCCGCCGGTCACGCCGTATTGCTGCAGACGCTGGCCGCGCGCCTGACCACGCGCGATGGCGAGGAAACGGCACGCCGCGCCAAGCGCGACGCGCAGCTGGAGGACGATCTTGCCGCCGCGCTGGAAGGCCATGAGCGCGTGCTGGAGCCGGCCGCGCCGGCCACCGGCGAAGACGATGTCCGCTATGTCTACCGCATGATAGGCGGCGGCACCGACAGTCACACGGCGCCATACCAGGCAGGTGATTTCGCCAGCTTTGCGGCATCGCGCCACCTGCCGCTGCGCTGGGTCAGTCTGCAAGGCCGCTGGTGGCGCAGCGATTTCGGGCCGCTGGTGGCGCAACACGGCAACCGCTGCGTCGCCCTGCTGCCCGACTGGCGCGGGCGCTATCGCATGCACTGTCGCGGCGAAACGCCGCGCGTGGTCGACGCCAAACTGGCCAGCGCCATCGGCACCGGCGCGCACGCGGTCACGCTGCCCTTGCCGGCACGCGCGCTGCGCGCCCACGACCTGCTGCTGATCGGCCTCGCGCTGTGCCGCGTCGACTTGCTGACATTGGCCGGCGCCGCCATCATCGCCTCGCTGCTGGGACTCGTGGTGCCAGTGGCCACCGGCGCCATTATCGATACCTTCGTGCCGAGCCAGATGCGCGGCCCGCTGCTGATGCTGGGCGTGATGCTGGGCGTGGGCCAGGTCTGCAGCATGCTGTTGCGGCTCAGCGCCGACGTGGCGCGCGTGCGCATCGACGGCCGTCTCGCGGTGCGGCTGCAGGGCGGCGTGATCGACCGCGTGCTGCATCTGCCGGCCGCCGTGCTGCGCCGCTATTCGTCGACCGACCTGGCATTGCGCGCGCTGTCGGTGGACTCGGTGCGGCAGACCCTCACCGGCGTGGCGCTGAACAGCGCATTGTCCGGCATCTCCGGCCTGTCCTCGATTGCACTGCTGTTTCATTACAGCGTGGCCGGCGCCGGCCTGTCACTGCTGCTGTTTGTCGGCCTGGTCGCCTTGAGTGTGGGCAGCGGCATCCGTCAGTTGCACAACCTGAAAAACAGCGCGCAGATGAACGCCAGCGTCGCCGGCTTCACCCAGCAGCTGATGGAAAACATGGCGACGCTGCGTGTATTCGGTGCTGAACGGCGCGCGTTTGTGCAGTGGTCGCGCAAGGTCACTCAGCTACGCAAGATGTCGTTGACGGCACAGCGCAGCAACATCCTGCTCAGCACACTGCTGGGTGGTTACGATCTGCTGGCCATGGCGCTGATGCTGCTGGTGCTGGGCAAGCAGAGCGCGGCGCTGTCGGCCGGCGCCTTCCTGGCGTTTGCGGCGGCCTATCAGGGCTTCCTCGGCGCCTCGATGTCGTTCGGTTACGCCATGCGACAGCTGGTGCAGCTACTGCCGATGCTCGACCGCATCAAGCCCTTGCTGGAGAATCCGCCGGAAACGGCTGGCGGCATGCAGGCGCCGGGCGAGCTATCCGGCGCCATCGAAGTCTCCAATGTCAGCTTCGCCTATCCTGACGGTCCGCCGATATTGAATAACATCTCGCTCCGCATCGAGCCCGGACAATTCGTCGCGCTGGTGGGACCGTCCGGCTGCGGCAAGTCGACGCTGATTAATCTGATGCTGGGCATCGACCAACCCAGTCAGGGGTCGATTTTTTACGATGGCCACAACCTCAACGAACTCGATCTGGCGGCCGTGCGGCGACAGATCGGCGTGTGCCGGCAGAACGGCAAGCTATTCAGCGGTTCGCTGTACGAGAACATCCTCGGCGCCAATGTCGGCACTCCGGATGATGTGTGGCACGCGGCAGGACTGGCCGGCATCGACGCGGAACTGCGCACGCTGCCGATGCAGTTGCATACGGTGGTCACCGAAGGCAGCGCGGCATTTTCCGGCGGCCAGATCCAGCGCTTCCTGCTGGCGCGCGCGCTGGTCGGCAAGCCGCGCATGGTGATTCTGGACGAAGCCACCAGTGCACTCGACAACGTCACGCAAGAACACATCGTGCGCAATGTCGAGCGCTTGGGCGTGACACGGATCGCGGTGGCGCACCGTCTGAGCACTGTGCGTCATGCCGACCTGATTCTTTTCATCCGTGACGGCCAGGTGGCCGAAGCCGGAACTTACGAAGCGCTGCTGGCGCAAGATGGCCTGTTCGCGCAATTCGCACGGCACCAACAGGCCGAACTTTAAGGAGTAGATGGTGCGTAAAGTATTAAGTATTCTCGGACAGCTGAGTGACACCGACGTGGAATGGATCGTCCAGCATGGGCACCAATTCCACTGTGCCGCCGGGCAGATCCTGATTCGCGCTGGCCAACGTCCATCCATGTTGTACTTCCTGCTGGAAGGCGCGGTGCTGGTAACGCTGCCGACCGGCGCCGAACTGGCGCGGCTGGGCGTGGGCGAAATATTGGGCGAGATGTCGCTGGTGGACAAGCAGGCGCCGACGGCCAACGTCACCGCCACCCAGCCCACCATTTTCCTGGCGGTGGAGCAGGATAAGCTGCACGCCAAGATGGAGCAGGATGCGCTGTTCGCCGCGCATATGTACCGCGCGATTGCCTGCTTCCTGTCGATGCGCATGCGCTCGACGATCAGCAATCTGGGCTTCGGCAAAGCGGAACAAACGCTGGATGACGAGATCGAGCTGGATGAGGAAATCCTCGACAAGCTGCACCTGGCCGGCGCCCGCTTCGAACGCATGCTGGCGGTACTGAGGTAAACGCAAAAAGGCCCGCACAGATAACTGAGCGGGCCTTCCTGACTTATAACTAGCTTGACGATAACCTACTTTCACACTGGTTGCAGCACTATCATCGGCGCAGAGTCATTTCACGGTCCTGTTCGGGATGGGAAGGGGTGGGACTGACTTGCTATGGTCATCAAG
>NZ_WKJK01000046.1 GCF_009674535.1 Duganella guangzhouensis | reverse complement strand
GCCTGCGCCTGGCGCGGCGAGCTGGCGGCGGCCGGGGCGCAGCCGCGCTTCGCGGCGCGCGCGGTGCGCGGGCGAAGCTTGCCGGGCGAGCTGGAATTGCTGCGCTGCCGCTACAACGACATCGTCATCGACACCGAGGGCCGCGACACGGCGGACAGTCGGGCGGCGCTGATCGCGGCGCGGCTGGCGGTGGTGCCGGTGACGCCGGCGCAGGCCGATCTGGCCAGTCAATACCAGTTGATCGCCCGTTTGAATGCGGCGCGCATGTTCAATCCGGGCTTGCGTGTTCTGTTTGTGCTGGTCGGCGGCGCCGACGGTCCCAGCGACGCGGAGCGCGCCACGGTGCGCGCGTATGCGGCGCGGGTGATGGCGGCGACGCTGGCCAGCACCATTATTCGCGGCGCGGCGGCTTCCGAGCTGGATGCGCTGTACCGCGAAGTTTTTAACCACTGATAGGAATGTTATGAAAAAGTTTGTACTCGTCGCGGCGCTGGCCGCTGTGTTTTCCGTTCACGCCGAGGAAGCTGCTCCGGTGCCGGATAACGCGGTTAGCTTTAATGTGGCGGCGGTCAGCGATTACCGTTATCGCGGTATTTCGCAAACGCGCTTGCAGCCGGCTTTGCAGGGCGGGGTGGATTATGTGAGTAATCCGACCGGCTTGTATGTGGGCGCGTGGGCGTCGACCATCAAGTGGATCAAGGATGCTGGCGGTGATGGCAATCTGGAGCTGGATATTTATGCCGGCAAGCGCGGACAGGTGACGGCGGATGTGGCGTATGACGTTGGTGTGCTGACGTATGTTTATGCTTCCAATGCGTTGCCGGTCAGTGCCAATACCACCGAGGTGTATGGTCAGCTGGGTTATGGGCCGGCGTATGTGAAGTATTCGCATGCGACTACCAATTTGTTTGGTTTTGCGGACAGCAAGAACAGCGGCTATGTGGATGTCGGTGCCAATATTGATGCGGGCGAGGGCTGGACGGTGAATCTGCATGCCGGCCATCAGGATGTTAAGCATAATGATGCGGCTTCCTATTCTGACTGGAAGCTGGGTGTGACCCGCGACTTTGGTGTGGTGACTGGCGCGCTGGCGCTGATCGGGACCAATGCGCAGGAGTCGGCTTATACTTCGGCCGCCAACGGCAAGTTCCTCGGCAAGACGGCGCTGCAGCTGACTGTCAGCAAGGTGTTTTAAGCGTTGTGATTGCGCTGGTGGCGCCGCTTGCCGCGCCGGGTTTTCTTTTTGCCCGGGGCGGCGGGCGTGCGCGCGGCCGCCGCTGGTGTGTCTGCCGCCGCGCTTGCCGGCGTTGGACGTGGCGCCGGTCGTTGCGGCGCGGCGGGCGGGGTATTGGCGGCTTCGTCGTCGGCGTCGGCGTTGAACAGGCGGGCCGTCGCGGCTTTTTGCAGGGTGCGGCATTCGTCGGCCAGTACCCATTGCGGGCTGCCGGGGAAGCGCAGCCAGACGGCTTTCCAGGCGTTGCGGTTGCCGCTGCCGCGCAGGTTGGCAAAACTGGACGGTGAGACGCTCTGGCCGTCGCACAGGATTTCGCCGCCTTCGACCGACGCGAAGTAGTGCTGGCGCCGGAAGCTGGCGCGCAGCCGCGTGCCGGCCGGAAGAAACAGCTGCTTCCATTGGTAGCCGATGTCCGAGCGGGTGGCGGCTTCCTGCACCGGCGGCGCGGGATTGATATAAGCGCGGATGGCCGCGCAAATGTGCGGTTCCTGCTCCATGCTGGACCAAAATAGGCCGGTGTATTCGCCCAACTCCACAAGCAGATCGGCAGGGATGCGCAGGGGCATGGTGAGAGTATTCATGGTGGGGTCTCCTGAAAGTCGGTTTTACTAAAATCCGCTACCTACTACGAGGCAGCGCTAACAAGCTCTATCGATTACTAAAATTGCCGAGCCGGCGCGTGAATCCGTCGGCGTAGTAATGATTAGAGTCGGATTAGTGGACGTTAGTTCCGTCTATCGGAGGGTAGTAGTACATCGAGCGTTTTAGTAAAACGTCGAAACCAAACACCCCCCACCTATATACTCACCCGGCTTTGAAAGATTTCGCGGTATAAATGCCGCACTTCCGGTGCGCACAGCTTGCGGTCTTCCTTGTAGGCTTGCAGCTCGAGTTCGCTGTGGCGCGAATGGTAGCTGTCTTCGCCATCGGCCAGTACCAGCGTATCGGCCAGCCGGGCGTTGGGCAGCTGGGCCACAAATACCAGCACACAGCCGGCCTGATGTGCCGTCAGCGGATGGCGGCCATGGGCCACTGTGGCCAGCACCCGCACGTTGGGATTGGCGCGCTGCGCCGCCAGCAGACGGGCGCGCAGCGCGGCGGAGCCGTCGCGTTCCAGCGCCTCCGGGCGCAGCAGCGCCAGAATCACCTGTGCGCGCGCCAACAGTGCTTCCTGGCTGGCCTGCACCACATAGCTTACTACATCGTCATACAGATCCACATCGTAGCTGCCGGCTCGGGGGCCGACCAGCAGCACGCGCTTGCCCGCAGCCACGCGCAGCATGGCCAGATCCTCGGCCAGATCGGCGACCGCGCCGTCGCCGTCGGTGCCCGTCATGGCGACGATCATAAGGCCGCCTTGGCGTGGGCCAGCGAATAGCGCGTCGTCGTGGCATCGTTCGCGCGCGCCGCCTGTGCCGTCTGTGCCGCCGACGAGGGCTGTCCGGCTGGCTGGTAGCGTGGAATGCTGTCGAGCGCTTCCAGCGCGGCCGCCAGCCGTTCCCTGCAGACCGCGCTGGCCGGCACCATCGGCAGCCGCAGCTCGTCGCGCAGCAGGCCCTGCATCGCCAGCGCCGCTTTCAGCGGCGCCGGATTGGGCTCGGAAAACAGCAACTGCATCATCGGCTGCAAGCGCGCCGCCAGCCTACGCGCCTCGGCCAGCCGCTGCGCGCGCAGCAGATCGAACAGCTGCACATACAAATCGGTGCGGATATGCGCGGAGGCCGAAATCGCGCCGTGCGCGCCGCCGCACAGCGCGGCAAACAGCAGCCCATCGTCGCCGCATAGCACCGACAGCCGCGTGTGCGCCAGCAGTTCCGCGATGTGCGACAGGCTGCCGCCGGCTTCCTTGATGGCGGCGAATTGCGGCCGCTCCGCCAGCCGCTGCGCGGTGGCCAGCTCCAACTGCACGCCGGTGCGCGCCGGCACGTTGTACAGCACGATGGGACGCTCGGTAGCGTCGGCGATGGTTTCGAAGTGGCGCAGCAAGCCTTGCTGCGACGGCCGCACATAGGCCGGCGTCGACACCAGATAGCCGGCCAGCGGCGCCTCGTCGAATTCCAGCACGCGGCCGGCGGCGGCAAAGGTGTCGTTGCCGCCGACGCCCAGCAGCACCGGACAGCGGCCGCGCGTCACTTCCAGCACCGCCGCCAGCGCGACCTGTTGCTCGGCCAGATCCAGCATGGCGGCCTCGCCGGTGGTGCCGCACACCACCAGCCCGTGCGCACCGTCGGCGACCACGCGTGCGGCCAGCCGCTGTAAACACGACACATCCAGCTCGCCATGCCGCAACGGCGTGACCAGCGGTACCCAGATTCCTGTCAGCGTATCCATGATTTCCCTACGTGGTTGCGATGCAGTCAGCTTAGCCAGACGGCCGTAAACGCGGCCTAAATAGTGGCGCCGGCGGCGTAAAAAAAACGTAAATTTTTACGCTTTGTTTACACCCGGCCGGCAAGTCTTTACAAAATCTTTAGACCCTTGTGGCTAAGCTTCACAGCATCAAAACGAGACCTGTGAGGGTGTGATGGACTTTATCTTTATCGGCGCCACGGCGCTGTTTTTCCTGCTGACGGTGGCCATGGCCGCCGGCTGCGACAAGCTGGGAGGCCGGCCATGAATATGTTCTATGTGATCGGCGCGATCGCCTCGGCCGGCCTGCTGGTCTACCTGGTGGTGGCGTTGCTGAAAGCGGAGGAACTATGAGCGTGCAATCGATCCTCCTGCTGATCGTGTTCCTGGCCGTGCTGCTGGCGCTGGCCTGGCCGCTCGGCATCCTGCTGACCCGCGTCGGCGACGGCGCCACCGCACCCGTGCCCGGCATGGGCTGGCTGCGCGGCGTCGAGCGCGTCATCTACCGCATCGCCGGCGTCGACCCCGAGCAAGGGCAGGGCTGGAAATCCTACGCGGTGTCGCTGCTGTTATTCAGCCTGATCGGCGCGCTGGTCACCTACGGCCTGCAGCGGGTGCAAGCCTGGCTGCCGCTGAATCCCCAGGCGATGGCCAACGTCAGCCCGGATTCGGCGTTCGACACCGCGGTCAGCTTTGTCGCCAACACCAACTGGCAAGGCTATAGCGGCGAGCAGACCATGAGCTATCTGACCCAGATGCTGGTGTTGGCGGCGCAAAACTTCTTCTCGGCCGCCACCGGCATCGCGGTGGCCTATGCGCTGATCCGCGGCTTCGCCGCGCGCTCGGCCAAGTCGATCGGCAATTTCTGGGTCGACCTGACCCGCGCCACACTGTACGTGCTGCTGCCGCTGTCACTGCTGCTGGCGGTGTTCCTGATGGCGCAGGGCGTGATCCAGAACTTCAAACCATATCAGGAAGTGCAGCTGCTCGACCCGGTCACCTACAGCCAGCCGAAAGTCGGCGCCGACGGCCAGCCGCTGCTGGACGCCAAGGGCCAGCCGGTGACCGAAACGCTGACCACCGGCACCCAGACCATCGCCATGGGCCCGGTGGCGTCGCAGGAAGCGATCAAGATGCTGGGCACCAATGGTGGCGGTTTCTTCAACGCCAACTCGGCGCACCCGTATGAAAACCCTACCGCGTTGAGCAACTTCGTGCAGATGCTGGCGATCTTCGTGATCCCGGCCGGCCTGTGCTTCGCGTTCGGCCGCATGGTCGGCGACCGGCGCCAGGGCTGGGCGGTGCTGGCCGCGATGACGCTGCTGTTCGTGGTCTGCACTTGCGTGGTGATGGGCGCCGAGCAAAGCGTCCATCCCGGCCTGCAGGCGCTCAACGTCGACCAGCGCATGGGCTATATGGAAGGCAAGGAAACCCGCTTCGGCGTCAGCGCCTCGACGCTGTTCGCGGCGGTCACCACCGCCGCCTCGTGCGGCGCGGTCAACGCCATGCACGACTCGTTCACGCCGCTCGGCGGCATGGTGCCGCTGCTGCTGATCCAGTTCGGCGAAGTGATCTTCGGCGGCGTTGGCTCCGGTCTGTACGGCATGCTGATCTTCGCCATCATGGCGGTGTTCATCGCCGGCCTGATGATCGGCCGCACGCCGGAATACCTGGGCAAGAAAATCCAGGCCTATGAAATGAAAATGACCTCGATCGCGATCCTGGTGACGCCGACGCTGGTGCTGGCCGGCACCGCCATCGCGGTGCTGTGCGAGGCCGGCAAGGCCGGCATCGCCAACCCCGGCGCGCACGGCTTCTCGGAAATCCTGTACGCCTTCAGCTCGGCCGCCAACAACAACGGCAGCGCGTTCGCCGGGCTGTCGGCCAACACGCCGTTCTACAACAGCATGCTGGCGATCGCGATGTGGTTCGGCCGCTTCGCCATGATCGTGCCGATCCTGGCGATCGCCGGCTCGCTGGCCGGCAAGCAGCGGCTGGCCGCCAACGCCGGCACCATGCCGACCCACGGTGCCATGTTCATCGGCCTGCTGTGCGGCGTGGTGGTGCTGGTCGGCGTGCTCAATTACGTGCCGGCGCTGGCGCTGGGCCCGATCGTCGAGCACTTGCAGTTGTTTGCCCAATAAGGAGTCATCATGTCACAAGCTAGTACGCTGTTTACCAATCCGCCGGCCAAAAAGCTGAATATGTTCGATTCCGAACTGGTGGTGCCGGCCATCGTCGACGCGCTGCGCAAGCTGCATCCGCGCACCCAGTTGCGCAGCCCGGTGATGTTCGTGGTGTATGTCGGCAGCATCATCACCACCTTGCTGGCGGCGCAGGCCGTGGCCGGCCACGGCGAGGCGCCGGCCGGCTTCATCATCGCCGCCGCCGTCTGGCTGTGGTTCACGGTGCTGTTCGCGAACTTCGCCGAGGCGCTGGCCGAGGGCCGCAGCAAGGCGCAGGCGGCCTCGCTGCGCAGCCTGAAACAAAGCGTGGTGGCCAAAAAGCTGGCCACGCCCAAGCACGGCACCAGCTGGCTCGGCACCCCGGCGCTGGAGCTGCGCAAGGGCCAGTACATCCTGGTCGAGGCGGGCGACGTGATCCCGATCGACGGCGAGGTGATCGAAGGCGTGGCCTCGGTCGACGAAAGCGCCATCACCGGCGAATCGGCGCCGGTGATCCGCGAATCGGGCGGCGATTTCTCGTCGGTGACCGGCGGCACCCGGGTGCTGTCGGACTGGCTGGTGGTGCGCGTCAGCGCCAATCCGGGCGAAACCTTCCTTGACCGCATGATCTCGATGGTGGAAGGCGCCAAGCGCCAGAAAACGCCCAACGAAATCGCGCTGACCATCTTGCTGGTGGCGCTGACCATCGTGTTCCTGATCGTCACCGTGACCCTGCTGCCGTTCTCGCTGTTTTCCGTCGCCGCCGCCGGCAGTGGCGCCCCGATCACCATCACGGTGCTGATCGCGCTACTGGTATGTTTGATCCCGACCACCATCGGCGGCTTGCTGAGCGCGATCGGCGTGGCCGGCATGAGCCGCATGATGCAAGCCAACGTGATCGCCACCTCCGGCCGCGCGGTGGAAGCGGCCGGCGACGTCGACGTGCTGCTGCTGGACAAAACCGGCACCATCACCTTGGGCAACCGCCAGGCCGCCGCCTTCGTGCCGGCGCCCGGCGTGACCGAGCAGCAGCTGGCCGAGGTGGCGCAACTGGCCTCGCTGGCCGACGAGACGCCGGAAGGGCGCAGCATCGTGGTGCTGGCCAAGCACAAGTTCAATCTGCGCGAGCGCGAAATGGCGGCCTTGAACGCGGTGTTCGTGCCATTCAGCGCGCAGACCCGGATGTCCGGCGTCGACCTGCCGTTGGCCGGCGCGGCAGGTGCCGAGGCGGGCGGCGGCGTGGCGGTGGCGGCGCCGGTGCGCGCGCTGCGCAAGGGCGCGGCCGACACGGTGCGCCAGTATGTGGCGACGCTGGGCCAGCCGTATCCGGCCGAGGTGGCGCGCGCGGTGGACGACATCGCGCGTCGTGGCAGCACGCCGCTGGTGGTGGTCGACGGCGGCCGCGTGATGGGCGTGGTCGAACTGAAGGACATCGTCAAGGGCGGCATCAAGGAGCGCTTCGCCGAGTTGCGCCGGATGGGCATCAAGACCGTGATGATCACCGGCGATAATCAACTGACCGCCGCCGCGATCGCCGCCGAAGCCGGCGTCGACGACTTCCTGGCCGAAGCCACGCCGGAAGACAAGCTGAAACTGATCCGCGGTTACCAGGCCGAGGGCCGGCTGGTGGCGATGACCGGCGACGGCACCAACGACGCGCCGGCGCTGGCCCAGGCCGACGTCGCGGTGGCGATGAACTCCGGCACCCAGGCCGCCAAGGAAGCCGGCAACATGGTCGACCTGGACTCGAACCCGACCAAGCTGCTGGAAATCGTCGAAATCGGCAAGCAGATGCTGATGACGCGCGGTGCCCTGACCACGTTCTCGATCTCGAATGACATCGCCAAATACTTCGCCATCATCCCGGCCGCGTTTGTCGGCACCTACCCGCAGCTGAAGGCGCTGGACATCATGCACCTGGCCAGCCCGGCCTCGGCCATCATGTCGGCGCTGATCTTCAACGCCCTGATCATCGTGGCGCTGATTCCGCTGGCGCTGAAGGGCGTGCCGTACCGCGCGATCGGCGCGGTGGCGCTGTTGCGCCGCAACCTGCTGCTGTACGGCGTTGGCGGCATCATCCTGCCGTTCATCGGCATCAAGGCCATCGACCTGTTGCTGGCCGCGTTCAACCTGGTATAAGGAGACCATCATGAGTTCGCAACTACGTCCCGCCCTCACCATCTTCGCCGCGCTGACCCTGCTGTGCGGCGTGGCCTACCCGCTGGCCGTCACCGCGATCGGCGGCGCCGCCTTCCCGGCGCAAGCCGGCGGCAGCATGCTGGAAGTGAACGGCAAGCGGGTCGGCTCGTCGCTGATCGGCCAGGCCTTCTCCTCGCCGCAGTATTTCTGGAGCCGGCCATCGGCCACCGCGCCGATGCCCAACAATGCCGCCGGCTCGTCCGGCGCCAACCAGGGCCCGACCAACCCGGCGCTGCTGGACGCCGTCAAAGGCCGCATCGCCGCACTGCAGGCGGCCGACGGTGCCGCCGGCGTCGCCAATCCGGGCCCGATCCCGGTCGACCTGGTGACCGCCTCCGCCAGCGGGCTCGATCCCGAGATCAGCGTCGCCGCCGCGCGCTACCAGGCCGGCCGCATCGCCGCCACGCGCCACCTCAGCGTCGAGCAAGTGCTGGCGCTGATCGCGCGCCAGCAGCAAACGCCGTGGCTGGGCGTGTTCGGCGAAGCGCGCGTCAACGTGCTGGCGCTGAATCTGGCGCTGGACCGCGCGCAAGCCCACGGCTAGAGGTAAAATCCGCGCATGGCCATTCCTTCCGCTCCCGTACGCCCCGACCCCGACGCGCTGCTGGCGCAGGTGCGGGCGCAACAACGCAAGGCCGCGCGCGGCAAGCTGCGGATCTACTTCGGCGCCTCGGCCGGCGTCGGCAAGACTTACGCCATGCTGGCCGAAGCGCGCCAGCTGCAGGCAGGCGGCCAGGCGCCGCTGGTCGGCGTGGTGGAAACCCACGGCCGCGCCGACACCGCCGCCATGCTGGCCGGGCTGCCGCAGCTGGCGCCGCGCCTGATCGCGCACCGCGGCAAGCAACTGGCCGAATTCGACCTCGACGGCGCGCTGGCGGCGCGACCTGCGCTGATCCTGATCGACGAACTGGCGCACTCCAACGCGCCCGGCTCGCGCCACCCCAAGCGCTGGCAAGACGTCGAAGAACTGCTGGAAGCCGGCATCGACGTGCTGACCACCGTCAACGTGCAGCACCTGGAAAGCCTGAACGACGTGGTGGGCGGCATCACCGGCATCCGCGTCGCCGAAACCGTGCCCGACACCGTGTTCGACCAGGCCGACGAAGTGGTGCTGGTCGACCTGCCGGCCGACGAACTGCTGGCGCGGCTGCGCGCCGGCAAGGTCTACCACGGCGCCCAGGCCGAGCGCGCCGGCCAGAACTTCTTCCGCAAAGGCAATCTGATCGCGCTGCGCGAACTGGCGCTGCGCCGCACCGCCGACCGCATCGAAGACGACGTGCGCGCCTACCGGGTCGAACAATCGATCGGCGCCATCTGGAAAACCGGCGCCGCGCTGCTGGCCTGCGTCGGCCCCGGCGCCGGCGGCGAACACACGGTGCGCAGCACGGCGCGGCTGGCCGGCCAGCTCGGCACCGGCTGGCACGCGGTATACGTCGAAACGCCAGCGCTGCAGCGGCTGCCGGCGGCGCAGCGCGAGACCATCCTCAACACGCTGAAGCTGGCCGGCGAGTTGGGCGCCACCACCGCCGTGCTGAGCGGCGCCGACATCGCGCTGGCGACGCTGGACTACGCGCGCGGCCACAACCTGTCCAAGCTGGTGCTGGGGCGGCCGACGGGCCGGCGCGGCTGGCCGTGGCGGGCGCCGCTG
>NZ_WKJK01000045.1 GCF_009674535.1 Duganella guangzhouensis | reverse complement strand
TTGAAGCAGCTCCATCTGGAACTGAAAGAACTCGGCTATGAAGGGTCATACGACCGCGTGGCGGCGTTTGCCAGGCAGTGGAAGGCGGGTCAATTGGAATGGGTCAATTCTGCGAGCAAACGAACACCCAGACACATTTATTTGGTTTTGAACGACCATTCCTTAGAGAACGCAACCCCGTTGTTGGTGCCGACGAACTTCAGGTTGTAGCTGGTGCTGGACTTGAACGGAGCCTTAGCGATTAGGAAGGCGATATTGCTGCCCAGGTACGCGTTTGGATCGTTGGCACGGGTCATCAGACGGGCATCCATTGGGGTAGCTTGACCAGCCTCGGTCACAGTGAAGGTGGTCACGGCGATAGTGTTGCCGGTCACGACCGATACGCTGATTGGATAGCTGGTCTTGGTCGGGAAGTCGTCGTTGGCCGTGGACAGGTCAGGGAACGGATTCGGCGCTTCCACATACGCATGCAGGGCTACGCCGGTCTGACCATCCGCAGGGTACACGCCAACATAATCAGAAGCAACCGACTGGTTGGTTTTCAGGCCCATTTCCATGACCACGGTTTGCGACTTGTCGGTGCCGACCGCTACGCCGATTTCACGCACATTTTGCAGCATCAGACCGGCACGGTGGTACACGGTTTGTGCCAGCGTACCGAAGGCCGCAGCGCCACCCTGATTGCCACCGAACGTGACTTCTTCACCAACGTAGCTGCCATCGTACTGAGCGAACTTAGCACGATCCAGTTCCTGGATGCCAGTGAACTTGGCCAGAGCGCCGTTTTCGATGTGCAGCATCGAGCGGCCAGTGGCCGGGTCATAGCTGTTGAAGTTGACGGTGCCGCCGTTGCTGACGTCATTCGCCAGCAGGTAGTTCAGGTGGTTAGTCGAGGCCGTGTCCAGTTTAGCGTTCTGCGCCAGCAGACCCAGACCAACCTTGCTACGGAAGTCGTTCAGTGCCGACACAAACGCATATTCTTGGCTGCTACTCGCGTAGGTCAGCGGTGGAATAGTTGTCTGAGTGTCTCCTGGCGTCACAACAGGCGTTGTTGGGGTAGTTGGGCCAGTCGGGGTTGTTGGTCCAGTAACCGATGGGTTAGGTCCTCCCCCTCCCCCACACGCACTAATCAAGGTTGCGATGACGGAGACAATAACGATGTTGATTGATTTGTGCATTTTTTGAAGTCACTAGATAAGACGGGATGCTTAGACAGTACGGTCAAAAGCTGTTGTTGCTTGGGTGACCAGTTGAAGGCGGACTTTGGGTGAGAGCTTTTTGCTGTAGAAAAGCACCCAGACCAGCTGAGCCATCCAACTGATAAAAAGACCGCCAAAGATGACTGAGCCGAATATCGCTTCACTCTGGATGCCAAGCTTGGTCAGCAACCAGTATGGGATCAGGAATAGAGGAGCTATGAGCCACGTCGTAAAGAAGGTGATGACACCCCATATGAAGGCGGTAATCACCATTGGGGAGAGCAAGCTGGCCCCCTGATCTGGCAATCGCTCAATCCTCCCATCCTCGCGTTGGATGGCGCAAAGATGGAGCGAGCCTTTCCTATCCAGTCGGCATAACGAAAGCGCAATTTCTTTGCCAATACACTCCGCCAGGCTAGCTTCTAAATAGTCGGGAACCCAACAATCGTCGTATCTCTGGCTACCCACTTCCAGATAAGCGCGCCTGATCCCACCACTCTGCCGCGTCCCAACGGGAATCGATCCCAACGCTCCTGCTGCGATAAACATTGCCATAGTCTGCTTATTTGCCCCTCGTTCGCTACGTTATATCTCGGCGTTTGAAGCCAAACCATTTTATTTCCCAATGGAAATTTGTTCCAATTATATACCATAATAGGTTTTGGTATATTCCGAAACCGGTTTTAGCCTGAGATATGGCTAATTCACCCTTCGAACCAAAATATCAAATCTTCCGCGACATGTTGACGCGTGCAAGAACGAATAAAGGAATGCTCCAAAGCGAGGTGGCGGACAAGCTCGGTCGAAATCAGGCTTTCGTTTCCAAGTATGAACGGGGTGAGCGTCGAATAGACCTTCCCGAATTTCTTGAGATTGCAGAGGTGCTGGAAATTGACGTTACGGCTTTCGTACTGGACTATACCAATCAACTTCGTAACGCTCGATCCGATGTAAAGACGTAGTCTGACGCTCCAATCAATCTGCATCGAACATCGACAGCATTAGACGCAGCATAAGTCGTTGATCCAAATAGTTTTTACATATTCGTCTAACGCCCTTACGGGCTATAGTCGTCGACGAGCTGCCCGAATTTGACCGCCGGGTGTTGGACGTGTTGCGCGAGCCCATGGAGTCCGGGCACATCACCATCTCACGCGCCGCCCGGCAAGCCGATTTCCCGGCGCACTTCCAGCTGGTCGCCGCGATGAATCCCTGCCCATGTGGCTACATCGGCCATATCAGTGGTGCCTGCCGCTGCACGCTGGACACCATACTCCGCTATCAGAACCGCGTATCCGGCCCCTTGCTGGACCGCATCGATATTCAGATGGATGTTGCGCCGGTCAATCCCGAAATCCTGACCGAGGCCGCAGACGGCGAATCCACCGCAGTTATCGCCGCTCGCGTACAAGCGGCCACCAACCGACAACTGCAACGCCAAGGCAAGCGCAATCAGGCACTCACCACGCGCGAGATTGATCATTACTGCAAACTGGAGCGAGCGGATAAAGCACAGCTCAAGCACAATATTGAATTCTTCCATCTATCCGGCCGGGCCTACCACCGCATCCTGCGCGTCGCCCGCACCATCGCAGACTTGGACGGCAGCGAACGCATTACAAGCAAGCACATCAGCGAGGCCATTCAATACCGCCGCTCGCTGCTCACGCAAATCCGGCCAATATAAAAAGCGGTTTTCACTGCCGATCTGCAAATCAAGTCTGGTGGGCTAGCTGCTATATTGCTGGCAGCTAAATTCGCCAGGAATCCCATGACCCGCTTGCCCTTGTATCTCGCCGCCAGCACGTTGCTGGCCGGCTGCGCCACCTCGCAACTGAAACCCACCGACTTCACGATCAACTCCGGCGCGCCGCGCGCGCCTGAACAGCTGGCGGTGACGTTTGAAAAAGTCGACCTGGCCTTGCGCGTCGATCCCACCAGCAAGAGCATCCGCGGCGACGCCGCCCTCACCTTTCTGTTGAAAGAACCGCTGAGCCGCATCGCCGTCGAACTCGACCGCAACCTGCCGATCGACAGCGCCAGCGTCGACGGCACGCCGCTGGCCGCGTCCGCCATCAGCAACCCGGATGGGCGCCTCTATCTGACGCTGCCGACACCACTGCCGGCCAGCGCCCGCACCACCGTGCGCATCCAGTACCACGGCACACCGGTGACCGCCAAACACGCACCATGGGACGGCGGCTTCACCTGGAGCCAGACCAAGGACGGCCAACCCTGGATCGCCACCACCGTCGAAGGCGAAGGCTGCGATCTGTTCTGGCCCTGCATCGATCACCCGATGGGCAAGCCGCAGCAAATCGATCTGCACATCAGCGTGCCGGCGCCACTGGTGGTGGCCGGCAACGGCATCGCCCAGGGCATGGAAGAGAAAGATGGCTGGCGCACCTACAATTGGCGCGCCAAGAACCCCAGCACCTACGGCGTCGCGCTCAACATCGGTCCGTATGAGACGCTGTCCGGCGACTACGCCAGCCGCTACGGCAACACCATCCCGCTGCGCATGTGGTACCTGAAAGGCCACGAGCAGGAAGCGCAGGGACTGTTCGCGGAATTCAAACCGATGCTGGATTACTTCGAATACCGCGTCGGCCCGTATCCGTTTGGCGACGAAAAAATGGGCGTGGTCGAAACCCCGCACCTGGGCATGGAGCACCAGACCATCAACGCCTACGGCAACGGCTACGCCAAGTCCGCCTACGGCTACGACTGGCTGCTGCATCACGAGCTGTCGCATGAATGGTTCGGCAATCAGATGACCAACGCCGACTGGGACGATATGTGGCTGCACGAAGGCTTCGGCTCCTACATGCAGCCGCTGTACCTGCAAGCGCTACGCGGCGAAATGGAATTCGAGGCCGAGCTGTTCAACTTCCGCAAGTCGCTGCTGAACAAATCGCCTGTGGTCAGCGGCAAGACCCAGCGCATCGAAGACATCTACGAAGAGGAACGCGGCGGTCCCGGCCACGACATCTACGCCAAGGGCGCGCTGATCCTGCACACGCTGCGCAACCTGATCGGCGACGATGCCTTCTTCACTGCCACCCGCCGCATGGTGTACGGCACCGCCACGCCCAAGCCGGGCAACTTCCAGCCGCGCTGGAGCAGCACCAAGGAATTCATCCAGTTCGCCAACGAAGCCAGCGGCCGCGATCTGAACTGGTTCTTCGACGCCTATCTGTACCACGCCGCGCTGCCGGAACTGCTGCAGGAGCGCACTGCTGATACACTCAAGCTGACGTGGAAACTGAAAGACGGCGGCCCGTTCCCGCTGCCGCTGGAAGTGCGCGTCAACGAGCGCATCGAAACGCTGAAGATGAGCGACGGCCACGGCGAACTGAAGCTGCCGCCGAACGCCATCGTCACCATCGATCCGCATTCGCGCGTACTGCGCCAGCTCGATTACCTCGATGCCTGGAAAGCCATCGAAGATAAAAAGAAAGCCAAAAAATGAGCCACAAACTGCCGCTGGCACTGTTGCTGGCCGCCACCCTGTCAGCGTGCAGTCCCAAGTACGACTGGCGCGACTACCGCAGCAATGACGCGCCGTATGCCGTGCTGTTCCCCGCCAAGCCGGCCACGCAAACCCGCAGCATCAAGCTCGACCAGCTGGACGTGAACATGACCATGAGCGCCGCCGACATCGACGGCGTGGTATTCGCGGTCGGTAGCGCGCAACTGGCCGACGCCGCGCAGGCGCCGGCGGCCGTCGAGGCCATGAAGGCCGCCATGGTCAACAACATCCACGGCACCGTCACCCGCAGCACCCCGCAGGAGATCGACGCCAGCGGCAGCAATATGCGCCTGATTGGCCGTTTCCTCTCCAAAGACAGAAGAATTTATCAGGTGGTGGTGATAGGCTCTCCGCAGAAAATCGAGGCGGAAAGCGTCGACACATTCTTCAGTTCTTTCAAACTTCACTAGAAAACTGAAGTATTCGCTTAGGGAATACTTAATTGGGGTGCGCCAGCGCCCAGACAGCTGGCTCAGGGTCTTGTAAAGTTTCAGCAATGTACTAAAGTCTAAGTAACGGACGTGCCGTTGCTTTAAAGAAGCGGCGCACCGCAATCTTTCAACCTATAAGATCAAGAAAGCGTTGCTATGTTAATCGCATTCAAATCGAAATCCAGCCCGGAAGTCTTGATGTACCAGGAACACGCCCAGCGTATCCTGGATCTGTTGAACAAAAACCCTAAACGTGGCGTGATTACCGCCGCCGAAGCCGCGCAAGCGCTGTCGGTGCTGGAGCATGAAGTGGCAGAAACCAGGCTGCATCCGGAAACCGACGTCGAGCACGACGTCCACACTCACGAGCAAGAAGAAGGCGAAACCAAGGAACACGCGCAAGCCCAACGCGTCGGCTTCGCCGCCCGCGCCTACCCGCTGCTGGAAATGCTGCGCACCGCCAAGGCGGAAAACGAAAACATCATCTGGGGCATTTAATCCCCCGTTTAATCCCCCATCAGGGACGCCGTCACCGGCAGGTCGATGGTGAAGCGCGTCCCCACTCCCGCCGCGCTATCCACCCGTATCGTGCCGTCCAGCAGTGACGTGACGATGTTGTAGGTGATGCTCAAGCCCAGCCCGTTGCCGCCCTGCCCCAGCTTGGTGGTGAAGAAGGGATCGAAGATGCGCGCCTGATGTTCCAGCGGTATGCCCTTGCCATCATCCTGGAACACAATCCGCACCCGATCCGTGCCCAGCTGTATAGCCCACATCCGGATCTCGCCATCGTCGCGGCCTTCAAACGCGTGCAGCAGTGCGTTGTTGATCAGGTTGATGATGACCTGGCCATAGGGGCCGGGGAAGCTGTCCATCACGATATCGTCCGGCATCTCCAGCACGATGTGATGGCCGGCCTTGCGCACCTGGTTCTTCATCGTCATCACAATTTCCTGGCTGGCCTGGTGCAGATTGAACTGGCGCCGCTTGGCGCTGGCCTGATCCACCGCCACCTGCTTGAAGCTGTTCACCAGCTCGGCCGCGTTGCGCAGGCTGCGCATCAGCAGCGTCGACGCTTCGCGCGCGGCGTCGATGAACTGGCGCAGATCGGAACGGCGCAGCGTGTTGTCTTTGCTGAGCGTTTCGATTTCGCTGGTCTTGTCCTCCAGCGTGCTGGCGATCACCAGGCTGTTGCCGATCGGCGTGTTCAGCTCATGCGCCACGCCGGCCACCAGCGAGCCCAGCGCCGCCAGCTTTTCGCGTTCCACCAGTTGCTGCTGGGTGTCCTGCAACTGGCGGTAGGAATCGGCATTGGCAAACGCCACCGCCACATAGGACGCCAGCGTGGTCAGCATATCAAGGTCGATACGCTGATAGGCGTGGCTGCGGTAGCTATGCACCGTAATCACGCCGCGCACCTGGCCACCAACCGAGATCGGTACATAGATCAGCGAGCGCGGCTCGGTCGGCAGCGAGCCGTCTTCCAGCGTGCCCATGTTCTCGGCGCCGGACACCAGCTCCAGATTGGCCACATAGTGGTGATACTCCAGCTCCAGATCGTTGATGAACACTTCCTGCGCATGCTGGATGCACCACACCGACAGCTGGTTCGGCTCGCGCATGCTGCGCGTGTACGGCGTGTAGCGCTTGCCGCGCTCCATCGCAAACGGATATTCGATCAGTTCCTGCTCCGGGCGGTAGATGCCGATGCCGAACACGCTGGCATCCATCAGCGCATGCACCTGCTGGTACAGCAGCGACATGATGGCTTCGCTATCCAGATTGGCGGTGATGCGACGGCCGATGTCCGACAGCAGCGAAATATTCCGGTGTGCGGCCTCGACGTTTTCCTTTTCGCGCTCGATCGACTCCTTCTGCAGCACCAGCTCGCGGGTGCGGCTGCTGACCTCGTCTTCCAGCGCATGCTTCTGCCCCAGCAGCAAACGGATGCGAATGCGGAACAGCAGATACGCCGCGCCCAGCACCAGGGCCGCCAGCAGCAGGCGGAACCACCAGGTCTTCCACAGCGGCGGCGCGATCGTCACTGCCACCGACACCGGCTCGGCCGACCATACGCCATCCTTGTTGGCGGCCTTGACGCGGAACACATAATTGCCGGGGTCCAGATTGGTGTAGGTCGCAAAGCGCTTGCCGGCATCGGCCGTCACCCAGGTCGGATCGAAGCCTTCCAGCTGATAGGCATAGCGGTTGCGTTGCGGGTCGGCGTAATGCAGCGCGGCGAACTCAAATGAAATCACCGCGTCGCGATACGACAGCGCCAACGCCTTGGCCTGGTAAATCGGCCCCTGCGGCAGCACATCGCTGCGCGCGCCGTTCAGAATGGACTGGTTGAAGATCGAGAAATCGGTAATCGCCACCGGTGGCGCGTAAGGATTGTCGTGGATATGCGCTGGCTGGAACGCGGTCACGCCCTCCAGTCCGCCGAAATACAACGTGCCGTCCGGCGCGCGGTAGCCGGCGCCGATGAAATAAGAACCGTCCAGCAAACCATCCTTGGAACTGTAGTTGCGGAACAGGCCGCTGGCCGGATCAAACTGCGCAATGCCGGCGGTGGAACTGATCCACAAGCGGCCCTGCTCATCCCCCAGGATCGCGCCGATGGGATCGGCTGAACGCCCCTTGCCCGGCGGGTAGTACTGGAAACTCAGCTTGCCGTCCTCGCCCATGCGCGCCATGCACAGACCGGCGGCGGTGCCTATCCACAGCCGTGCCTGCTCATCCTGATACAGATAATGCACGCGGTTGTGGCTCAGACTGTCACGCCGCTTGGGATCGTGGCGATAGTGCTCGAATTTGCCGGTGGCCCGGTCCAGCCGGTCCAGGCCATACTCGGTGCCTATCCACAGATTGCCGCTGCGATCCTCCAATATGGCATACACGCGCGCCGACAGCGCATTGGCAGCGGTGAGGTCGGCGTGATAGGTCTGCATCGCCAGCGTCCCCGGATCGATGCGATGCAGCGCGGCGCGGGTGCCGACCCAGATCGTGCCGGCCCGGTCCACCATCAGGGTTTGCACCGAGCGCTTGGCTGGATCGTCGCCCAACACCATCGGCAGGTAGGCGCCGCCCGCCGCGTCGCGCCACCACAGGCCGTTCGAGGTTCCCACCCACACCCGGCCACGCTGGTCCGAAGCTAGCGCTAACAACGCATCGCCAGGTTTTGCACCCGGCGCCAGATGCTCGCTGGGGCTGAATTCGACCTTGCCTTGTGCCGGGTCCAGCAAAGCCAGACCGCTGCCGGTGCCGAGCCAGATCTTGCCGCCGGGTGCCGCCGCGATGCTGCGCACCTTGTTGCCGCCGATGCTGGGCAGTACGCCGGCGTGTTCGGTATAGCGCTCGAAGCCGCCGCTGCTCAGGTCTACCCGATCGACGCCGCCGTACCAATTGCCGACCCACAGCGTGCCGGTGCGGTCCTGGTACAGCGCGCTGACCTGGTTGTCGCTGATGCCGTGACGGTTCATGATATCGCGCGGATAGTTGTAGACCCGGCCACTGCCGGCATCGCGTCGCTTCAGTCCCGCAGCCCAAGTACCGATCCACAGCGTGCCATCGCTGTCATGCCGCAAGCGGCTGATGCGCAGCGTGCTCAGGTTGTCCGACAGCGGCAGGTCCAGCCGCTCAGCGGCCGCACCTTTCAAGCGCCATGTCTGCAAGCCTTGGTTGGTCCCCACCCATAGCCCGCCATCGGCGTCTATCGACAAGGCATTCACGAAGTTGTCCGGACGGTTTTCCTGGTTGCTGAAATGGCGGAATTGCGTGCCGCCTGCCGCCATCACCTCCAGCCCGCGCGCCGTGCCTACCCACAGGTTGCCGTCGCGGTCACGTTTCAGCACATTGACGCGGTCATCGTTGATGCTGTTCAGATCATCATCGGCATGGCGCAGCAGGCGCAGCTTGCCGCTGGCGATATCGAAATGCTGCAGGCCATCGCTGGTGGCCAGCCACAAGCCTTGCTGGCCATCGCCCTCGATATCGGTCACGGCAAATTTGGACAGGACCGGCGTGAAGCTCTGGGTCACCGGATCATAGCGATCCAGCCCGCCTTTATTGCCGACCCACAGGCGGCCGGCGCCATCCTCGTACAGCGCTTGCACATAATTGTCCTGCAGACTGCGCGCACTGGATGGATCGTTCTTGAAGGTGGTGATGCGGTAACCGTCAAAACGGTTCAACCCGGCCTGGGTGCCGAGCCACATATAGCCGTGCTTGTCCTGCAAAATGCAGATCACGGACTCCTGGGTAAGTCCCTGCTCAACGCCCAGGTGCTCGAAGCGCAGCGTCAATGCGCAGCGCGCACCACGGAACATAGCGCCAGCAGGAGCAAAGTACAGGCAAAAACGGAACGTATTGCAGTGGCTGGCATGGATTGCATCTCCGATATCAACCCATTTTAATGCACAAAAGCAAAAAAGCCCCAACCAGATTGCATCCGGAAGGGGCTTTTTCTAATAACTAGCTTGACGATAACCTACTTTCACACTGGTTGCAGCACTATCATCGGCGCAGAGTCATTTCACGGTCCTGTTCGGGATGGGAAGGGGTGGGACTGACTTGCTATGGTCATCAAGCT
>NZ_WKJK01000044.1 GCF_009674535.1 Duganella guangzhouensis | reverse complement strand
CCCGACGCGGCGGCTGCGACGCCGGCCGCCGGATCGGCGCCGACGGCGGACGCGTTACCGGCCACGCGGTTGGCGGCTTGCGCGGCGGCCGGGCGCACGTCTTCGGCCACGCGTTGTTCGAGTTCGCGGCGGGCGATGGCGTAGGCTTCGGCATCGATGCTGCCCTGCTCACGATCCGCATCCAGCTCGCGCAGTTGGTCGCGCAGCACGGCGAGGTTCAATTCATCCGACTGCGGCGCGGCGCCAGCGGCAACCTCGCGACGCGACAGCAAGGGACGCAGCACCAGCCACAGGACCACCACGCAAATCAGCGCGGCGGCGATGATGAAACCATTCATGGCTGCTCCTTATCCAGCAATGCGCGAGCGCGCTGTAATTCTTCTTCGGACGGCGACGGCTCGGCGGCACGCGAACGCGCCGCGCGCAAGCGCGCAATCAGCAGCCAGGCGCCGGCGGCCAGCAGCAGCGCCGGACCAAACCACAGCAGCCACGTGGTGCGCTTCACCGGCGGGCGATACAGCACAAAATCGCCATAACGCTGCACCATGAAATCCAGCACCTCCTGCTCCGACTTGCCCTGCGCCAGCTGCTCGCGCACCTCACGGCGCAAGTCCTCCGCCAGGCCGGCGTGCGAATCAGCGATGGTCTGATTTTGACAAACCAGACAACGCAACTGGTTCTCCAGATCCGCCGCGCGCTTGTCCAGGTCCGCATCGGCCGCCTGCGCGCGCAGCGCGACAGACATCAGCAAAACAGCAATCCACTTAGCCATGCGCAGCCTCCTGATTCAGCTTGGCGATCAGCGGCGCCAGCGTGCTGCTAATCAGCTCCGGCGTCAGAATGCCGATCTGCTTGTAGCGAATCACACCGCGCTTATCGATCACGAAGGTCTCCGGCACGCCATACACGCCGAAGTCGATGCCAACCCGGCCATCCTGGTCGAACGCCGACACCACATACGGATTGCCCGCGCCCTGCAACGTGGCGATGCCCTCGTCGCGGCTATCCTTGTAATTCAGGCCGACGATGGGCGCCAGCTTCATGCCGGCCAATTGCATCAGCACCGGATGCTCCTGGCGGCAAGCCACGCACCACGACGCCCACACATTCAAAATCCACACCTGCCCCGCCATATCGCGCGTGCCGATGGTGCGCTCCGGCGCATGCAACTGCGTCACCGAAAACACCGGCGCCGGCTTGTCGATCAACGGCGACGGCACTTCGCGCGGATCGAGCCGCAGGCCCACCAGCAGAAAACCGAGCAGCACGGCGAACACCGCCAGCGGCAAAATGAAGCGCTTCATGGCTTGCTCCGTTTCAGACGATAGCGCTTGTCCAGCGCCGTCACCATGCCGCCAAACGCGATCAGCAGTGCACCGGCCCAAATCCACGCCACAAACGGCTTGTGCTGAATGCGCACGATCCAATTGCCCGGCTTGACCTCCTCGCCCAGCGCCAGATACAGGTCGCGAGTCGGGCCACGGTCAATGGCCGCCTCGGTCATCGGCATGCCGCCGGACGCGAACTGGCGCTTCTCCGGCGACAGCGTGGTCACATGCTGGCCGTTGCGGGTGACATCAAAGGTACCGCGTACCGCCTGGTAATTCGGGCCTTGCACATTCTGCAAACCGACAAAACGGAAATCATAGCCGCCCACCTGATGGATATCGCCGCTCTGCATCGGCACATCGTGCGAAATCTCGCGGCCCTTCACCAGCGTCACGCCGATAACGAACACGCCAATGCCGGCGTGCGCGATCAGCATGCCCCAGTAGCTGCCCGGCAGCGTGGACAAACGATGGCTGAAACGGGTGCGGTTATCCTCGAACACGCGCAGGCGCTGCAACAGATGCCAGACGGTGGCCAGCAAAATCCACGCCGCCAACGTCAAGCCCATCACCAGCAGCGGCGAGGCGCCAACCGCGATCGCGGCCGCCATCGCGCACAGCACGGCGGCCAGGCCCACCCAGCGCAGGCTGCGCACATCCTTGAAGCCTGCCTGTTTCCAGCGCAAGAACGGGCCGATAGCCATCAGCAGCAACATCGGCGCCATCAGCGGCACAAACACGGTTTCGAAGTACGGCGGGCCGACCGAGATCTTGCCCATGCCCAGCGCATCCAGGAACAGCGGATACAGAGTCCCCAGCAGCACGGTGCCGGCGGCGGCCACCAGCAGCACGTTATTCACCAGCAGCAGCGATTCGCGCGACAGCATGGCGAAGCGGCCGCCCAGTCCCACCTTCGGCGCGCGCCAGGCGTACAGCATCAGCGAGGCGCCCACCACCAGCGCCAGGAACACCAGCACGAACAGGCCGCGACGCGGATCGGTGGCAAAGGCGTGCACGGAAGTCAGCACGCCCGAACGCACCAGGAAGGTGCCCAGCAACGACAGCGCGAACGCCATAATCGCCAACAGCACGGTCCAGTTCTTGAAGCTGCCGCGTTTTTCGGTGACCGACAGCGAGTGTATCAACGCGGTGCCGACCAGCCATGGCATGAAGGACGCGTTTTCCACCGCATCCCAGAACCACCAGCCGCCCCAACCCAGTTCATAGTAGGCCCAGAAGCTGCCGAGGAAGATCCCCAGCGTCATGAAGGTCCACGCCACCAAGGTCCACGGCCGCGACCAGCGCGCCCACGCAGCATCCAGTTGGCCGCCGATCAGCGCCGCAATCGCGAACGCGAACGCCACCGAGAAGCCGACATAGCCCATGTACAGCAGCGGTGGATGGGCGATCATGCCGATATCCTGCAGCAGCGGGTTCAGATCCTGTCCTTCGGCGGCGGCCGGCAACAGGCGCTCGAACGGGTTGGAGGTCCACAGAATGAAGGCGAGGAAACCGACACTGATCAGACCCAGCACGCCCAGCACGCGCGCCACCACCGGCGCCGGCAATTGGCGGCTCAACGCCGCCACGGCGGCGGTCCACAGCACCAGCATCTGTATCCACAACAGCAGCGAACCTTCGTGGCCGCCCCATACGGCGGAGACGCGGTAGTACAGCGGCAGCAGCGAGTTGGAATGCGAAGCCACATACAAGATGCTGAAATCATTGACCACGAAACCCTGCACCAGGCAGCCGAAGGCCAGCGTCACCAGCAGTGCCTGGGCGTAGGCGGCAGGCCGCGCCAGCGCCATCCAGCGCGCGCTGGATGGACCATCGCGCAGCGAGGCCGCCAATGGCATCACGCCCTGAAGCAGCGCCACGCAAAACGCCAGCATCAGCGCGAAAGAACCTAGTTCGGGGATCATTTTTTTTCCTTGGCTTCCGCAGCCTGTTTCAGTGCGCGCGCCGCGTCTGGCGGCATGTAGTTTTCATCGTGCTTGGCCAGCACTTCGGTGGCGACGAATACGCCGCCTTCCAGTTTGCCCTGCACCACCGCGCCTTTGCCCTCCTTGAACAGGTCGGGCAGGATGCCGCTATAGCGCACCGGCACACTCTGCGCCAGGTCGGTGATGATGAAGTCGACCGTGACGCCGTCGCCATTGCGGCGCAAGCTGCCCTTTTCCACCAGCCCGCCCATGCGCACGCTGCGGCCGGACTGCGGCTGCGACAGCATTTCGGTGGGCGTCACCGAGAACACCAGGTTTTTCTGGAAGGCTGAGGAGATCAGCCAGGCGGCCAGCGCCAGCAGCGCCAGCCCGGCGCCGATCAGCGCCAGGCGCTTGTGTCGGGACTTCATTCTTGATCCTGTTGATGTTGCAGTTGTTCCAGCGCGGCGCGGCGGCGCAGACGCAGGGCGATGGCTTCCGCGACCGGCAGCAGCAGCGCCACGCCGATCGAGCCCCAGACGTACAGGCCATAACCGCCCATGTGCAGCCAGTCGCTCATGCCTGGCCTCCGGCGTGCAGCGCCTGCAGCCACGGGCTGCGTTTTTCGCGTTCGAGGATGATACAGCGCAGGCGCGCCAGCGCGGCGGCGATGCTGTAAGCCCAGGCGCCCAGCGTCACCAGCAGCATCCCGGTCAACATCACGGCGACCATACTGGGGGCGGTGGTCAGACTGACCGATGCCCCCTGGTGCAGGGTGTTCCACCATTTGACGGAGAAGTAGATGATGGGGATGTTGACCACGCCCACCAGCGCCAGCACGGCGCCGGCGCGGTCGGCGCGGCGCGGATCGGTGATGGCGGATTGCAGGGTCATGAAGCCGATGTAGAGGAATAGCAGGATTAATTCGGAGGTCAGGCGCGCGTCCCACACCCACCAGGCGCCCCAGGTGGGCTTGCCCCACAAGGCGCCGGTCCACAACGCCAGCGCGGTGAACAGGGCGCCGGTCGGCGCCAGCGCACTGGCCATCATGGCCGACAGGCGCGCGTTCAGCACCAGACCGAGTCCGGCCCAAAAGGCCATGGCGAGGTAAATCACCATCGACATCCAGGCGGCGGGCACGTGGACGTAGATGATGCGGTAGGAATCGCCTTGCTGCCAGTCGGTGGGAGCGACCACCAGACCGACATACAGGCCGGCCACGGTCAGCACTACCGCCAGCGCGGCAAACCAGGGAATCAGTTTGCTCGCTAATGGGTAGAACTGCTGCGGCGATGCGTAGCGATAGAGCAGACTATTAACCTGGATTTTCATTGGTGGACATTGTATCAACGAGTGTCACTCTACCGCAATGCACAATGCGGCCGCAGTGGCCCACGGCGCCAGCGCCAGAGCGCCCGCCAGCAGACCGCCCAGCAACAGCAGATGCGATTGTGGATCCGGCGCGACAGCGGCGCCGGCACCAAAGATGAGAACTGGTATATACAGTGGCAAAACCAAGAGTGCGATCAGCACGCCGCCGCCGCGCACGCCGAGCGTGAGGGCGGCGCCGATGGCGCCGATCAGGCTGAGGATGGGGGTGCCGAGCAGCAGGCTGGCCATCAGTACCCAGACTTGTTCGGCGGGCAGGCCGAATTGCAGCGCCAGTAGTGGTGACAGCACGATCAGCGGCAGGCCGCAGGTCAGCCAGTGGGCGAGGATTTTGCCGGCCACCAGCAGGGTGGTGGGTTCGGGGGAAAGGAGTAATTGTTCGAGGGTGCCGTCGGCGTGGTCCTGGGCGAACAGGCGTTGCAGCGCCAGCATGGAGGCCAGCAGCGCGGCGATCCACAGCATGCCGGGGCCGATGGTGCGCAGCATGGCCGGCTCGGGGCCGAGGCCGAGCGGCGCCAGTGCGGCGACGATAACGAAGAAGATCACGCTGGCCAGTACGTCGGCGCGATTGCGCATCGCCAGCAGCAAATCGCGGCGGATCACGCCCAAAAATGCGCTCAGCATGGCGGGGCTTTCGGTGACGCGGACGGCGCGGCACTCGCGGACGGCGCGACGGCGGCAGGCGCAATGCCGGCGGCAGATGCGGTGATGGCGGCAGATGTGGCGACGACGGCAGGCGCGGTGATCGCGGCAAGCGGCGCGGCGGCGGACGGCACGATCGCGGCGGCGTCCGTGCGGGATGCGGCGGAGCCGGGGGCGCGGTCGAGGTTCAGTTCCAGCGCTTGCGCTGGATGCAGCGGCAGGTCCTGGTGCGTGGTGTAGACCAGCATGCCGCCGCGTGCGAAGTGGCGGTCCAGCGTCGCACACAGGGCGGCGACGGCGTCCTGGTCGAGCGCATTGAATGGCTCATCCAGTATCCAAAGCGGCGCGCCCTCGCCTTCCACGCCATGCAGGCGCGCCAGCGCGAGACGCTTGCGCTGGCCCTGCGACAGCGCACGTGCCGGCAACTGCGCCGCGCGCCCCAGCCCGAGCGCCTTCAACGACTGCTCGGCATCGGCCCGCGTCAGCGAACTCCCCTGCAGCCGCGCACTGTAGACCAGGTTTTCCCACGCCAGCAACTCGTCCTTGACCGCAGCCGCATGGCCCAGATAAATCATCTGTGAGCGATACACATCGCGACAGGACGCAATCCGCGCGCCCTGCCAGCGCACCTCGCCCGATTCAGCTTGCGCCAAACCAGCCAAGGTACGCAGCAGCGAAGTCTTGCCACTGCCGTTGGCGCCACGCACGCGCAGCGCCTGGCCGGCAGCCAGCGTAAACGACAAGCCCACGAACAGCTGGCGTTCGCCGCGAACGCAGCATAGTTCGTGGGCCTGTAGCGTCATGGCTTACTTGCGCTGAGCGGCGCTGGCGTCGCGCGCGGCGCGGAACTCGGCGTCCTTGGCCCAGTTAGGCCAATCGCGCGAGTCGGCCAGATCGCGACCCACCGCATACAGCAGGCCCAGATCATGCGCCATGCCAGCGAAGCTCCAGTCAGCGCTCCACTCGTCGGATGGCTGGTGGTAGTTGGCGGTCACGTAATCCTGCTTGGACTTGCGGCCAGCCGCCAGACCGCCCTCCACCCAGTCATTCCCCGAGCCGAACGACACCGCCGGCACGCCCTTCTTGGCGAACGAGAAATGGTCCGAACGGAAGAAGTGACCGGCTTCCGGCGTTGGGTCCGGGGTGTAGCTCAGGTCCCAGTCCTTGCCCTTGGCGATCAGACGATCCAGCAGATCCAGCTTGGCGCTGCCGGAGATGGTGAAGTCGCGTGCCACACCGCGCGCGCTCAACGCATCCATGTTGATCACGCCAACCGTGGTGGCCAGCGGATACACCGGATTGGACGCGTAGTACTCGGAGCCCAGCAAACCCTTCTCCTCAGCGGTCACCGCCAGGAACACCACACTACGCGCCGGTGCCGGTGCCTTGCCATAAGCGCGCGCCAGTTCCAGCAGCGCGGCGATGCCGGTGCCGTTGTCGATCGCGCCGTTGTAGATCTTGTCGCCCTTGGCATCCGGCAGGCCGATGCCCAGATGGTCCCAGTGGCCGCTGTAGATCACGGTTTCATTCGGCGCCTTGGCGCCAACCACGCGCGCCACCACGTTCTTCGAATTGATGACCTGAGCATCCACCGCGTACTTGGCCGACAGCGTGATGCCTTTCAGTTCAACCGGTTTGAAGTCGCGAGTTTGCGCCTGCTTCTTCAACGCTTCGAAATCCAGGCCGGCGCGCTTGAACAGATCAACCGTCAGGTCACGCTGAATCCACGCTTCCATCGGCGCGTGCACCGCGCCCGGCTTCTTGCGCACGATGTCGTACATGACGTTGGTGTTGGAATTCTTGACCGTGTTCCAGCCGTAGGCGGCCGGCGCGGTTTCGTGCACGATCAGCGTGCCGAGCGCGCCGCGACGCGCCATCTCTTCATACTTGTAGGTCCAGCGGCCGTAGTAGGTCATGGCCTTGCCGCCGAAATCGCCCTCGCCGGTTTCGAAATCGGGGTCATTAATCAGCACCACCGCCAGCTTGCCCTTCAGATCCTGGCCCTTGAAATCGTCCCAGTGGCGCTCAGGCGCGGTGACACCGTAGCCAACGAACACCAGCGGCGCGTTCTTGAAGTCGATCAGTTTGCTGCCATTCATGGCGGCGCGCACGGCCAGATCATCGCCCTGCTTCAGCGCCTGGGAGGCTTTGCCGTCGTTCAGCGTCAGCGTGACCGGTCCCTGAATCTCGAAACGGCCCAGCGGCACGTTCTGGGTCCAGCCGCGTTTACCTTTGACCAGATCGCCGCCCGGCTGCAGGCCGGCGGCTTTGAACTGTTCGACCAGGTAATCGACGGTCTTGGTCTCACCGGCGGTATTCGGGCCACGGCCTTCGAATTCATCGGACGACAGTACTTTCACATCCTGCGACAGACGTTTTGCGTCAAATTCAGGACCAGTGGCCGCATGCGCTGCAAAAGCAGCCATCAGCGACAGGACAAGCATGGTTTTCTTCAATCCAACCTCCCTACGAGTACACACATGAAACTATCCATACTGCCACGAAATATTCATAACGACAATGCCAGAATGCCATGCGAAATATTTGTGTGGTATCAGCGACTGAATGTGGTTTCATCGGAAAATCATGGTAAATCCAGCGATTGAACGAAAACCTTGAGCGCAAAAGCGAATGGCCCACCGAAGCGGGCCATTCTCACTCTCTTGTTTCCAGGGGGAGGCTTGCGCCAACAAGTCCCGGAACTCATGACTCAATTATATTGCTACGCGATCGTCACTAGTTATTATTTTTCTAGGCCGCTTTCCAAGCGCTCAAGTTGCAAATTCTGTCTGCATTCGGCGAATTTTTTTGTCGCTAGCTGTTTAAATTTTTCTAGCTTCACGCTCTCTTCTTCTGTTTGAATCACCTTCGCCGCACACGCTTCGAGTAACGCGTGAAATACCTCATCAAAAACTGCCATCACGTCCCACAAGTCTTGCTTTGTCAGGACCCCATAGTGCGGCGCCGGGCGCGAGGCATCGATGCAATTGAGAAACTTGGAACGAATAGTATTTACCACATCATTACAATACGAGCAGTAGTAGGCGTAGATGTCTCTGTAGGAATTTTCCAGACTTAGGCCCACTTGCAATTGCTCGACAACACGGCGCGCGTAGTCTCCTCGCGTCCTGATAATGGAAAGCGTCTCTGAAATCGTGACGTCCCACGGGGTGATAATTTTCTGATGTTCCTCGGCATCCTTCTTATTTGGGTGCCGTTTGTCCGTGTTGGCCGATCGCCTTCCCTCACCGTCCGTCTTCAGGACATGCAGGTCCATTTCGTGCTGTAACGCATATGCAGCGATACCTGGTTCAAATTTACCGTCTCTGGAACATGCTTGCTTGTAGAGCGTAATTTCGTAGGTTATTGGCCCGGACCACCGTATCACACGGACATCAGCGTAGCTCCCCTCATCAGCTGCGCTATTCAGATCGACGTTTACCTGAATTTGATCGTTCGCGGCAACGTCCTGGAACACTCCCAATGATTTGGCTAAAGTCAGCGCCTGTTTGACCTCAACGTCCGAAATCTTCGAATCGTCCACCCTTCTTTGCACTGGCACGCGGGAATTGGTGGCTTGCTGCCGCGCAGTGAGCTGTTTAGTCTGGCGACTACCGTCCATCAGCGCCTGGATATTCTGTAGCGCCAGCACCTGCCGAGACCGCGACGCAAGCTGAGCAACTCGGCCAGTCTGCCGGAACAATGGCACACTGGACAACCTAGGTTCAGCACCGTTGTTGACCTTCTGCACAGCTTCGCTCATGGTTTTCCTTCAGCAGGTGCGATCTCCAGAGGAGCTTACACCAACCCGGTCAGATAGTAGGCCGCGATCACCACGAACACCGCCAGCGTCTTGATGACGGTGATGCCGAAGATGTCGCGGTAGGATTGGCGGTGGGTCAGGCCGGTTACGGCCAGCAGCGTGATGACGGCGCCGTTGTGCGGCAGCGTGTCCATGCCGCCGCTGGCCATGGCGACTACGCGGTGCATGACTTCAAGCGGGATGTGGGCGGCGTTGGCGGCCTGGATGAATTGTTCGGACATGGCGGCCAGCGCGATGCTCATGCCGCCCGAGGCGGAGCCGGTGATGCCGGCCAGCGAGGTCACGGAGACGGCGGCGTTGACCAGCGGGTTGGGCACACTGCGCAGCGCTTCGCTCACCGACAGGAAGCCGGGCAGCGCGGCGATCACGCCACCAAAGCCGTATTCGGAGGCGGTGTTCATGGCGGCCAGCAGCGCGCCGCCCACTGCGGCTTTGGTGCCGTCGGCAAAGGTGAGGCGGATGCGGCCGAAAGCGGTGATTACGGTCAGCAGGATGCCCAGCAACAGCGCGCCTTCGACGGCCCAGATGCCCACTACTGTTTTGATGGTCAGCGTGACCGGGGTGTGCAGGCCGGGCAAGGCGGCTTCGGTCAGTTGGTAGTTATCGCCGTACCAGCCGGGGATCAGTTTGGTCAGCGCGAAGTTGGCGACGCCGACCAGCACCAGCGGCGCCAGCGACAGCAGCGGATGTGGCAAATCGGCGCGCACCGGCGCGGCGGCGGGGCCGGTCGCGGACGGCGCGGACGGCGCGGACGGCGCGGAGGA
>NZ_WKJK01000043.1 GCF_009674535.1 Duganella guangzhouensis | reverse complement strand
CGGGGTCAATCCTCCCAAAGCTACACGGGCTCTACCGTAGCGGAACGCTACGGTAGAGCCCGTGTAGCTTTGGGAGGATTGACCCCGGATTTTAGCGCGGTGGTGGTGGCGGACGCGATGGCCGCGGTGCGCTGCCCTGGGTGTATTCAGGGAACATTTCTTTCATCAGGAAGGCTTGCAGTTCACGCTCGTCTTCCGGACGCGCGCTCAGCGTCACGACTTTGCCCAGTCGATGCGATTCCCACTGGAAGTCGCCCTGCTTCTCTTTGCGGATGATCTTGATCATTTCCTTGACCACTGCGGTCTCGATATCCTGCTCGGCGCCCTGTTCGACGTGGATCTGCTGCAGCCACTTGCGCTTGAAGTTGGTGTTCCAGCCGCGGAATTTGACTTCGGCGCTGTGGTAGCTCTTGTCGACCGAGAACACGCCACCGGTATCGTCCTTGTCGCTGCCATTGCTCTGACCGGCGGCGTTGGCGCGGCCGATGTTGGCCAGCGCGATGCGCTTGGCGCGATCGGCTTCGCTCTCGACCGGCGGCGACGGCGGTGCCGGCGGATTCAGCGCCTCACGCGCGGCGCGGCGCTTGGCGATCATTTCGGACATGTCGGCCTCGGGCGGCGGCGTCATGGTGGCCTGCACCGGTGGCACAAAGGTTTCCAGCTTCGGTTTGGTCGCCGCCGGCGTGTCTTTGGTGACGGTCTTGCGGGGCGGCGGCGGTGTCTTGGCGGCCTTGGATTGCTCTGGCTTGGGCTTGGTGATGGTCTTCACCGGCTGCTTTTTCTCCGGCTGCGGGGTGATGTAGACCATGTGGCCGCCTTTGGGCGGCGGTGCTTTGTGCGGCCGGGGCGCGGGCGCCAACAGGTAGTACAGCACGCCCAGCAAGTGCAGGCCGATCGAGATGCCAATACCGATACGCTTGGTCTTGGATTTGCGCTCATCCCAGGTGGCGAAGCCTTCCTGCGCGGACGGCAGGCGTTGACCGCAGGTCTCGCAGTAGTCGGAGCTTGCCGAGAGGATGTGGGAGTCGTGGTGCAAGATGCAAACCTTGTGGAACGCAGAAGTCGTCAAAATGGGCCCATAGTGCCAGAGTCCCGCTCTTTTGGGAACCGCTGCAAGGTAGCCACTTTACAAGTTTCACGCCTTGACGGGTGTTACCGTATGTATCAACAGCTTTACAGAGTGCTATCGGATATGGCACTGGCGGCGGCCCGGCGCCGGCTGCCGCGACGCTGATTACCGCCCATTGTAGCAAGCATGGCGGCAACACTGTGTTCGGCGTCCAACACCTGCCGCGATCTCAGCTGGGGGCGCGGCAAGGCGTGGGTGTAATAGTGCGCGCCTTCGGTCAGGTAGCCGAGCGCCCAGAGGTTGGGCAGCGGGGCGCCGTGGGCGTCCAGCGGCTGGCCGGCGCGGTTGATGTCGATGCCGCCGGGGTGGAACAGGCCGTTGTAATAGGGCCGGATCAGGCCGCGTTTGAGTACATTACGGATAAGTAAGGATGTGTCGGTTTCGGGAAAAAACGGGTCCAGTCTTGCCATTACGATCACGTCGGCGGCGGCGTGGTGGAGGCCGTTGCTGAATTTGGTACGCAGCTGGTAGGTGGAGTCGGCGCTGTCGATGTCGATGCTGCAGCCGGGGCCGGCTTGC
The DNA here is from genome assembly GCF_009674535.1 of Duganella guangzhouensis. Taxonomy (GTDB): domain Bacteria; phylum Pseudomonadota; class Gammaproteobacteria; order Burkholderiales; family Burkholderiaceae_D; genus Rugamonas; species Rugamonas guangzhouensis. Next base: position 10,385 of record NZ_WKJK01000043.1, on the reverse strand, counting down.
AGCTGGATCACGCCGGCGTCCAGCAGCGCCAGCAGTTCTTCGTTGCGGCGTAGCGGCGGGCCGAAGGCGGTGCGGTTGATGGCCGGGTGCCAGACGTTGAGGAAGCGGCGGTGCGAGGCTGGGGTCAGGCCGCCGTGTTCGATCGCGGCTTGCAACGTGGCGCGGACGTCGCGCAGGACGTCGGTGGCGGCTTTGGTCGGGCTGGCAAGGTTGCCTTTGCGGGCTTCGGCCAGGTCGGCTTGCAGCCAGTCGCGGAAGAAATGGCGGAATTCGGTTAGCGAGGCGAACTGCCGGTTTTGCAGGGGAAATAGCAGGTCGGCGAACAGCGCGTCGTCGTCCAGCGGTACGGTGGGCGGCGGCGGGGACGCGGCGGCGGGCCGGAGCGCGGCGACAGGCGACGTGGCGGCGGGCGCGATAGCGGCGGAGTGGAGCGCGGAGGCAGGCGGCGCGGCAAGGGCCGCGATGGCGGCGGGAGGGGACACGGCGGCGGTGGCGCGGTAGACTTCGATCATTTCGCGCTTGAGCAGCGGCAACAGTTCGCGGCCGAAGTCGAGTTGGCGGCTGCCGCGCGCGATCAGGGCCTGGCGCCGCAGCGCTTCCACCGCGTCCGGCGTGAAGTGGCGCGGCTGGTGGCGTCCATCCAATCCCTTCTGGTTCACGCCGCGCGCCGCATAGGGCAGGCAGTTGCGCGAAAACAGCATCAGCTGTGGCTCACGGCCGGAGCGCACATAGCGCAGGCCGCCCTCCCCGGCGACAAACTCGCCGCCCCGCCCCACCGTCAGCTCGGCGATCACATCGTGCGCGCTCAAGCCCAGCCCCTGGATCGCCACCCGCGCGTCGGCGCCGATGCGCGCCAACTGCTCCACCGGATACGCCTGCCGCACAAACGCCAGCCGGGCGTTATAGCGCGCATGGTCCTGCGCAAACTTGGCCAGCCAGGCATCCAGATCGCTGGGCAGATTGCTGCCATGCCCGGTGGTCAGGAACACGTAATCGCTGACCACCAGATAGCCGCTCTCCAGCTCCACCAGATAACGTCCATCCGGCTGCCGGCGCAAATCCACCGCGCGCTGCCGATGCTGGGTCAGCGCCACGCCAGCCGGCAGCGCCGCCGCTATCTGCTGGTAGACCCAGCCCAGATACTCGCCCAGCAGGCTGCGCGGCAGATAATCGGCATCGCTGACGTCGTGGCCGCCTGCGCCGCCCAGCCGGTAATACCGCGCCCCCACGCGCCGATACCCCACCAGCCGCGCCCAATCGGTCAGCGACAGCGGCGCGCACACCGGTGCATGCCGCACCGCGCCCGGCGCCGGAAACATGGTGACCTGACAGGCCAGGGTATTGATCAGCAAATGCTGCGGCTGACGCGCCACATGCACGCCCTGCCCGCAATCGCCGGGTTCGATCAGAATGATGTCGAGGAGAAGCCGCTGATGCAACGCGGCGGCGGCGAGGCGTTCAAAAACGCTGAGCCCGCGCGGGCCCATGCCGATGATGGTGACGGTGTGACGTTTCATCCAGTCGCCTCTTTATCGTTGAGCAAATGCCCATGATAAAGAGGCGACCTTCAGCCTGAGTTGTCACCGCTCAATGCTTGTTCACGGCCTTCAGCGGCACGGCGTGCACTTCGCCGTGCGCTGGTTTGTCCAGCGCCGCGTCGGCAGCGATTTCACCGTCGCTCATCGGGCCGGTGCCGCTGTACTTGTCGAGGAACAGGTAGATCACCGGCGTGATGTACAGCGTGATCACCTGCGAGAAGATCAGACCGCCCACCACCGCCAAGCCCAGCGGCTGACGCAGCTCGGCGCCGGCGCCCAGACCCAGCGCGATCGGCAGCGCGCCCATCAGCGCCGCCATGGTGGTCATCATGATCGGACGGAAGCGCAGGATACAGGCCTGACGAATCGCCTCCTCCGGCCGCATGCCCTGATTGCGCTGCGCGTCCAGTGCGAAGTCGATCATCATGATGGCGTTCTTCTTGACGATACCGATCAGCATCAGGATGCCGATGATGGCGATCATGGTCAGATCCAGATTGAACAAGCGCAGCGTAATCAGCGCGCCCACCGCCGCCGACGGCAGGCCAGCCAGAATCGTCAGCGGGTGGATGTAGCTCTCGTACAGCACGCCCAGCAGCACGTAGATCACGCCCAGCGCGGCGATAATCAGAATCAGCTGGCTGCCCTGCGAACTCTGGAACACCGCCGCGTCGCCGCCGTAGTTGGTGATGATCGATGGCGGCAGATGCATGTCAGCCGCCCACTGGTCGATCTTGGCGGTGGCCACGCCCAGCGGCACGTCCGGCGCCAGGTTGAACGACAGCGTGATCGCCTGCAGCTGGCCTTGGTGATTAACTGCGGTCGGGCCGATGGTGCGCTCGACGGTGGCAAAGCTGGACAGTTGCACCAGCTGGCCGGTCTTGTTGCGCACCGAAATCTTGGTCAGCGCGCTGTCGAACTGGCGGTCGGCGTCGGCCGCTTCCAGGATCACGTAGTAGCTGGCGGCCGGCGAGTAAATGGTCGACACCTGACGCTCACCAAAGGCCAGGTACAAGGCGGTACGAACGTCGCCGATCGCCACGCCCAGGTTGTTGGCCTTGTCGCGGTCAATCTTCAGCGACGCTTGCAGCCCCCGGTTCTGCGAATCGCTGGTGACGTCGCGGAAGTCCTGATCGGCGCGCATGCGGTCCATATATTTTTCGGCCCAGTCGTTCAGCGCGCCGGGACTGACCGATTGCAGCGTGTACTGATAGCGCGACTTGGACTGGCGGCCGCCCAGCTGCAGATTCTGCACCGGGCTCAGATACACGGCGATGCCCGGCACCTGCTTGGTGGCTTTGCGCAGGCTGTCCAGCACCTGCGGCATCTTGGCGCGCTGGTCGCGCGGTTTGAGCACCAGGAACATGCGGCCGGTATTGCCGCCGCCAACGAACGAGGTGACGTCCTGCACATTCGGGTCGGCCTTGATGACGGCCGCCACGCGCTCCTGCGCATCCATCAGCGCCTGCGACGAAATGTCTTCCGAGGCTTCGGTATTGACGCGGATCTGGCCCAAGTCTTCCTCGGGGAAGAAGCCTTTCGGGATCGTGACGTACAGCACCGCCGTCAGCGCAAACGTGCCCAGCGCGGCCAGCAGCACGATGTAGCGGTGATGCAGCGCCACGTCCAGCGTGTGGGCGTAGAAATTACGCAGGGCGCCAAAACCGGCCTCGAACCAGCGGCCGATGAAGTTGCCTTTGTCGTGTTCCGGATCGATGGCGTCGGCCGGCAGCAGACGGCTGGCCAGCATCGGCACCAGCATCAGCGACACCGCCGCCGACACCAGCACCGACAGCGCCACCACCACGGCGAATTCGTGGAACATCAGGCCGATCACGCCCGGCATGAAGAAGATCGGAATAAACACCGCCACCAGCGACACCGAAATCGAAATAATCGTGAAGCCCATTTCCTTGGCGCCGACCAGGGATGCTTCCAGCGGCCGCTTGCCCATCTCGATATGGCGCACGATGTTTTCCAGCACCACGATGGCGTCGTCGACCACCAGGCCGACCGCCAGCGTGATGCCCAGCAGCGAAACGTTATCCAGCGAGTAGCCAAACGCGTACAGCAGCGCCAGCGCGCCCAGCAGCGAGATCGGCATGGTGATGGCCGGAATAAACGTTGCGGCGGCGCGGCGCAGGAACAGGAAGATCACCATCACCACCAGTCCCACCGTCAGCAGCAGGGTCAGGTTGACGTCGTGGATCGCTTCGCGGATCGACACCGAACGGTCGTTGACCAGGTTGATGTTGATCGAGGCCGGCAACTGCGCCTTGAACTGCGGCAGCAGGCGGCGCACGCCGTCCACCACTTGCACCGTGTTGGCGTCCGGCTGGCGCTGCACCAGCAGCACGATGGAGCGCTCGCCGTTGTAGCTGCCGGCCGCCTTGGTCGACTGGAAGCTGTCCTGCACGTCGGCCACGTCCTTCAGGCGCACCGGCTGGCCGTTGCGCTGGGCGATGATGAGCTCGGCGTAATCGGCAGCCTTCATCAGCTGGGCGTTGCCCATGATGGTCAGGGTCTGGCTCGGGCCGTCCAGAATGCCGAGCGGGGTGTTGGCGTTGGCCGATTTGATCGCGGTCTGCAGTTCGTCCAGCGTCAGGTTGCGCGCATTCATCAGGTCGGACTTGGCGCGGATGCGCACCGCGAAGCGCTTCTGGCCGTTAACCGTGACCTGGGCCACGCCCGGCAGCGTCGACAGCGATGGCGCGATCAGGTTTTCGGCGTAGTCGTTCAGCTCGGACAAAGTCAGCGATGGCGAGTTCATGGTCATGAACAGCACCGGCGCGTCGGCCGGGTTGACCTTGCGGTAGGACGGCAGGTCGGTCATCTCGGCCGGCAACTGGCGTTGCGCGCGCAGCAGTGCCGCCTGCACGTCCACCGCCGCTTCGTTGACGTTGATGCTAGGGTCGAACTCCAGCGTCAGCGAGGAATTGCCCAGCGTGTTGACCGAGGTGATCAGCGATAGCCCGGCAATGGTCGAGAACTGTTTCTCCAGCGGCAGCGCCACCGAGGACGCCATGGTGTCGGGCGAAGCGCCCGGCAGGTCGGCCGAGACGTTGATCACCGGCGTGTTGTAGCTCGGCAGCGCGGCCACCGGGATGTAGAAGTACGACAGCACGCCGGCCAGGATCAAGGTGGCCGACAGCAGCACCACCATCACCGGGCGGCGGATGCACAACTCGGAAAGGTTCATCGCTTAGCCTTTCTGTTTGGTTCCATCGACCTTGGCATCGGCCGGCTTGTCGGCGGCGGCGATGCGCACTTTGCCGCCGGGACGCAGGTTTTGCTTGCCCTCGACGATGACTTGCTCGTCACCATTCAGCCCGGACACGGCGGCGTTGTCGCCAAAGGCGTACAGCCGCTTGATATTGACCACTTTGGCGGACTGGTCTTTGTCCACGGCGTAAATGAAGGTGCCGTGGGTGTTGCTAATAATAGCGTTTTGCGGGATCACCGTGGCGTCTTTCAGCACGTGCGAGATCAGCTTGGTGTTGACGTACTGGCCCGGCCATAGGCTGGTGTCCTTGTTCTCGAACTCGGCCTTGACGCGGATCACGCCGGCGATCGGGTCGACCGTGTTGTCGATGAAGCTGAGCTTGCCGTTGACGGCGACACTGGAATTATCCAGCGTGACTTGCACCGGCACCGCGCCCTGGCGTTGCGCCGCCATCAGGCCAGCCAGCGCGCTTTCCGGCAGCGTGAAGGCGACCGTGATCGGGTCCAGCTGGGTGATGGTGGTCAGCGACGTGGTCATCTGCACCAGGCTGCCCGCATAGACGCCGATGGCGCCAACCCGGCCGGTCATCGGCGCGCGGATCGCGGTGTAGCTGGCGTCCACGCTGGCCGAGCGGACGGCGGCGACGTCGGCCTGCAGCAGCGCGCGGGCGGAATCGACCTGGCTCTTCAGCGTGTCGACCGCGCCCTGGGCGATGAATTTCTTGTCCAGCAATTCGAGCGAGCGCTTGTATTGGCGTTCGTAATCGGCCAGCGAGGCGCGGTCGCGCTCGACCTGGGCCTGGGCCTTGTCGACATTGGCGCGCTCGGTGCGGTCATCCAGCGTGAACATCAGCTCGCCGGATTTGACGAACTGGCCTTCCTTGATGTGCACCTTGGCGATGGTGCTGGTGGTTTGCGGATGCAGGTCGACGGTGCTGATCGGCGTTACCGTGCCATTGGCTTGCAACTCCACCGGCACATCCTGCCGCTTCGGTGCAATGATGCTGACCACGGTGGGTCCCTGCTGGGCATTCGGCGACTTTTGGCCGCCCGCCGACTCGGCGCTGTGATGGGTCAGATACCAAATACCGCCACCCACCACGATGATCGCGCCTGCCAGAGATGCTAAGGAAGTTTTTTTCATTTTAATAATAATTTTGACGTCGAAAAATATTGCCGCCATGAATAAGCGGAATATTGTCGCATAGTATCTACTGGAAAAACTGCACCGTCATGACCGCCTGACGGTTTTTTCTGACGTGTGTCTGTCAGTTGCCGACGTAGTATTCCGGCACCACCAGAGTCACCTCCAGCCCACCATCCTTGTGGTTGGTCAGGGTGACGTTGGCGCCGTGCTGCTCGGCGATATTGCGGGCGATGGTCAGCCCCAGACCGGTGCCGCCGGACTCGCGCGAACGCGAGGTCTCGATGCGGTAGAACGGTTCGAACACGCGCGCCATCTGGTCCGGCGCAATGCCGGGGCCACCGTCGCGGATGCAGATGCGCGCCGAGCCGACCAGCCGCTCCACCGTGACGTGGGCGTAGTGGCCATACTTGACGGCGTTGTCGATCAGGTTGACCAGGCAGCGACGGATCGCCAGCGGCCGGCCCATCAGCGCCATCGCAGCGCGGCCGCGCAGTTCGACCTGCTGGCCGACGTCGGTGGCGTCGCTGCAAACGCTGTCGAGCAACGCGTCCAGATCGAGCGCTTGCATGGTTTCGCTGGAATCCATGCTGCGCGCCAGGTCCAGTCCTTCCTTGACCATTTGCTGCATGGCCGACAAGTCGTCGATCAGGCGTTGCTTGAGGTCGTCGTCGTTGACCTTTTCCAGCCGCAGCCGCAGCCGCGTCAGCGGCGTTTGCAGGTCGTGGGTGATGGCGGCCAGCATCTGGGTGCGCTGGGTGATGTGCTGGCGGATGCGCGCCTGCATGGCGTTGAAGGCGGCGCTGGCCTGGCGGATCTCGGCGGCGCCGCTCAGCACCACTGGCGGGTGGTTGATGTCGTTGCCCAGATCCTTGGCGGCCTGGGCCAGGCGCTTCAGCGGCCGCATCGACATCCGCGCCACCCAGTAGGCCAGGAACAGGATCGACAGCAGGAACGGCGTCAGCAGCAACAACTCGTTATTCGGCGTGGCCGGCGCCTGGCGCGGTGGCAGCACCGACAGTTTGAGGATCTTGCCGTCGTGTAGCTGCACGTTCATCGTTTCGCAAGTGCCGCGCCATTGGCTGGAGGCGAACAGGCTGCTGGTCTGGCGCGGCTGGTCGCACACGGCCGGGTGCTCGGCCAGCGGGCTCAGCTTGTAGCGCTCACCCAGGCGTTGCTGCAACGAAGTGGAGAATTCGGTCGCCATCAATGCCTGCGCCTCCGGCACGTCGCTCATTTCCAGCTTGACGGTGCCGCGGTTGGCGGCCAGCAGGAAGGTCGGACGCGCCGTTTCCGGCATCACGTCGGCGGTGGTGATCAGCTGCTCGGCTCGTTCAAGCGCGTGGAAGTCGCGATAGCGTTCCAGCGCGCGGATGCGTTCATTGACGGCCAGCCACTGAGTCAGCGCCGCCGAAGCAACGATACCCAGCACCAGCACCAGGAACACGCGCCCGGTCATCGAACCGAGGAAAGCTTTCACGCTTGCGGCTCCACCGAGACTTGGCCGGCCAGCACGTAGCCGCCATTGCGCACGGTTTTAATGATTTGCGGCATGCGCGCGTCCTCGCCCAGCTTCTGGCGCAGGCGGCTGATCTGGATGTCGATCGAGCGGTCGAACGGATCGGCGTCGCGGCCCTGGGTCAGGTTCAGCAACTGGTCGCGGTTGAGCACGCGGTTCGGGTGTTCCAGGAATACCTTGAGCAGGCGGAATTCGGCGCCCGACAGCATGATGACGATGCCGTCCGGATTCAGCAGGTGGCGCGCGGTCAGGTCCAGCGTCCAGCCGGAGAATTTCATCTGCTGCGCTTTATCGGCGCCGGCGCCGACTGGCATCGCGTTGCTGCGGCGCAGGACACTGCGAATGCGCGCCAGCAGTTCGCGCGGCTCGAACGGTTTCGGCAGGTAATCGTCGGCGCCCATTTCCAGGCCGAGGATGCGGTCCAGCGGCTCGTTGCGGGCGGTCAGCATAATCACCGGCAGCGTCGAGTGGGCGCGCAACTTGCGGCACAGCGTCAAGCCGTCATCACCCGGCAGGTTAAGGTCGAGCACGACCAGCTCCGGGCGGGCTTCGTCCAGCAGCTTCCACATGGCCGCGCCATCGGCCGCGCACAGCGCGCGGTAGCCGTTGGATTCGAGGTAATCGGCCAATAAACTGCGGATATCGCGGTCGTCGTCAACGATTAAGATAGTAGATGTCGGTTCCATACCTTCATTATCCATGCAAGACCATGCGCCAATTGTATCGTCTTGTATATGAGATAGCTGTTATCGACGAAACATCTGGATACAAATCCTGAGACCAGAGCAACGTAAGAGCAACCTTCGAGCGCCAATATGGCTACAAGCGCGGCACACATTGAACGCCGCGATGTACTCAACTCAACGATGAAGGAACGACCATGAACATCTTACGCAAAAGCATACTGATCGGTTTTACCGTGTTGAGCATGGCCGCCGCGCACGCTCAGGAAACCAAACCCGCGCCGAAGCAGCACGATGCCCGTCCTAGCAAGGAACAAATGCAGACCCGTCTGGCCGATATGTACGCCAAGCGCCAGGCCCGTCTGCATGATCTGCTGAAGCTGACCACGCAGCAGGAATCGGCCTGGGCCACCTATCAGGCCGCCATCAAGCCGGCCGCGCTGGGCAGCGACCATCCGGAACACAAGCCGGGTGAAAAGCTGAACGCGCCGCAGCGCCTGAACCTGGCGCTGGACATGACCAAGAAGCGTGAAGCTTTCCTGGAAACCCGCGTCAAGGCCGTCACCGCGTTCTACGCTCAGCTGAATCCGGCGCAGCAAACGCTGTTTGACGAGCACGGCCTGGGTGGCGGTCGCGAGGGCTGGCATGGCCGTCGCGATCAGCGCGACCACCGCGATTTCCGTGGCGGCCCACGCGGCGGCTGGGGTGAGCACGGCCACGACCAGCACGAAGGCTGGGGCGGCCCACAACGCGGCTGATCAGTTCAGCGCGTTCAGGGATGCGGTGAATTTCGCTGCATCCTGGAAGCCGATCACCCGCGCCTGCGGGATTTCTTTCCCCTGCTTGTCGAACAGAATGATGCCAGGCGGGCCGAACAGGCCGAAACGCTTCAGCATGGCCTTGTCTTCGTCGTCATTGGCGGTCACGTCGGCTTGCAGCAGGATGGTGTTGGCCAGTTTGGCGCGCACCTGCGGATCGACGAAGGTCAGTTTTTCCATTTCCTTGCAGGACACGCACCAGTCGGCGTAAAAGTCCAGCATCACCGTTTTACCGCCGGTTTGGGCGAGGATGGCGTCAAGTTGTTGCACATTCTTGATGCGTTTGAAGGTCAGCGGGGTGTCGTGCGTCTGGCCGGTCAGGTGGGCCAGCGGCGCCAGCGGGTCACGTCCGCCGCTGACCACGCCGATCAGCTGCGCCAGGCCCAGCACGGCAAACAGCACCCCAACGGTTTTAGCGAGCCATTGTCCCCGATTTAGCAGCAGATACATGCCGTAGCCGACAAACAGCGCGGCCCAGCCCATCATCTGCACGACGACCGGCAGCACCGGCGACACCAGCCACCAGCCCACCGCCAGCATCAGCACGCCGAAGAAGCGTTTGACCGCGTCCATCCACATGCCAGCCTTGGGCAACAGCGCACCGGCCGACACGCCGACCAGCAGCAGCGGCACACTCATGCCGACCGCCATCGCAAACAGCGCGCTGCCGCCGATCACCACATCGCGCGACTGGCTGATGTAGACCAGCGCGGCCGCCAGCGGCGCCGCCACGCAAGGACCGACGATCAACGCGGAAATCGCGCCCATCACGAACACGCCGGCCAGCTTGCCCGACGCCTGGCGATTGGACGCCGCGCTCAGCTTGCTTTGCAGCGCGGCCGGTACCTGCAATTCATAGAAACCGAACATGGACAACGACAACAGCGCCATCAGCAGCGCGAAGGCGCCCAGCACCCATGGGTTTTGCAGCGCGCTGGCCAGTCCTTCGCCCGCCAGGCCGGCCGCGACGCCGAGCGCGGTATAGACCAGCGCCATGCCCAGCGCATAGGTGGCCGACAGCGCCAGACCACGGCTGCGGCTGGTATTGGCGCCTTCTCCGACGATGATCGAGGACAGGATGGGCACCATCGGCAACACGCAGGGCGTGAACGACAGGCCCAGGCCCAGCAGGGCGAACAACGGCAGGATGGCGAGCAATTTGCCGCTCTTCAAAGCGGCTTCCAGGCGGCCGGATTCACTTGCAGGCACTGGCGCACTGGCTGCAGCCGGACCGGCGACGACTGGTGGCGCTGGCGGCGTCATCTCGGCGGCAGTTGGATAAGGCACGCTGTAAATTTTGACGCCCGGCCCGGCCGCTGCCGGTTTACCGCCGTCCACGCCCGCACTCACGGCGCCCTGTCCTGCCGCGCCCGGCGCCGGTGCAATCGCGCCGTTGCTCCCGCTCGCACCGGCCGCCGTAGCACCACCCGCTGCGGGGGCCGCGCTCGACGCCGCGCCACC
>NZ_WKJK01000042.1 GCF_009674535.1 Duganella guangzhouensis | reverse complement strand
CAAAGCCAAGCGCCTGCTGACGCAGAAACAGCGCGACAAAAACAAGCTCTACAGTCTACACGCGCCCGAGGCCGAGTGCATCGCCAAAGGCAAGACGCGGCAGCCCTATGAATTTGGCGTGAAGGTAGGCGTTGTCGTTGCTCACACGTGGCCAACTAAATGACGGCGCCACGCTCAGCTGCTCCAGCATGGAGGGCATGGTCGAGCCTTTCATGGCGCTGCCATTGTCCGAGTGGAGCACCAGCAGGCGGCCCGCCAGCCCTTCAACCAGGCTGGCACGGCGCATCAGCAGCGAGGCCAGTTCCGCCGATTCGGCCACGTGGACCTCATGGCCGACGATCTTCCGGCTAAAGATGTCGAGCACCATGTACCAGTAATAGTATTGGCCCTTCACGGCAGCCTGCAGCCACGCAATATCCCAACTCCAGACCTGGTTCGGGCCGGTGGCGCAGTGGCTGGTAAGGACACGGCTGGTGGGCTTCTTCGCCCGGCCCCCGTGATGCTGCTGCGATGCCGCCTTCAACACACGATAGAAGCTCGATTCCGAGGCGATGTACACGCCCCGGTCGGCCAGCGCCGGCACGATTTGGCTCGGCGGCAGGCTGCCGAATTCCTCGCTGTTGGCAACGGCCAGTATCTGCGCGCGCTCGTCCTCGCTCAAACTGTTAACCGGCTCGGGTCGCGCACTGGTCGTGCGGCTGTCGACGGCCACCGCGTCGTCGCCATCGCGCACCCAGCGCTGGAAGGTACCTTTGCTGTCGGGTTCCGCATCGCGATACACGAACCGAAACCCTCCCGCTTCACCAAGGGCATCTTGCCCTCCTTCGCTACCGATAACGAGGTCAGATTCGACAAGGAAGTCGCATCTCATGGTAGACATGTACATTCCTTTCGCCAGGAGTATTCGCAGGACGAACGCTTTTCGGCCTATTCACCGTCCTGTAGCTTCTCCTCAACCGATAGAATAATTTTCGATGCCGGGACGCCTAGGGCGTGGGCAAGCTTAAAGATCACGCGGATGGTAGGTTGGTTAACACCGCGCTCGATCAGGCTGACAAAATTTCTCTCAACGCCAGCTGCAAATGCGAGCTGCTCTTGCGAGAGGCCAGCATCACGCCGCAGTGCGCGAAGAACTTGACCGAATGCGACGCCTGGCTCCAAACATTCCTCCCAATATATTGGTAGAAATGGTGGGCTTCGGCTATCATTTAGTCTTCACAATATATTGGGAATTTGAGGGCAAAGATCGCCTAGGGATTCAAGACTCTCAATCGCCCACAATTTTTACTTCCTCCGAGGATTACTAATGCGATTTCCACAACGTACTCTGAATTGTTTAATTCTAAGCTTGTGGAGCCTGTCGGGATGTTCAACTCCCTCCATCCCCCTTGAGGAACTACGTCAAGTTGCACTAATAGTCCCACAGGATATTTACGGAAATGGTGCCGCAATCACAAGGGTCGAGACCGATCATCAACGAATTGCCTTTCAATTCACGATTGAGGGCCTCACTATTTTGCCCGGTACGGCAACAAGAACTGGCGTAAATGTTCCGCCAGGACGACACACAATCCTAGCATCAGTCTGTCGCACTAGCAGCACAAGCAGCTGTCATCCTGACACCTATGAATTCGACGCAAGAGCGGGGATGGCATATATCCTGAGCGGGCCGGATAAGCGTATTACAGTCATCGACAGATTTTCCAAAATCTCTCAAGGCTACTTGTATCCCACGGGCGGGATTGAATTCATAAATGCAGAGCAATTCGAAACCAAGCGACAACGTGAAGTTCAGGCTGACATCAAAATTAGTCGAGAGATCACTGAGCGGCACCAACGCGAGCAGCCTCTCATTCGACAGGTGGGAGCTCACGTATGTAAAGAACTCGATCGCGGAATCATATATTCCGGCTACGTCGAAAGCATCGTCGATGAAAAAGTGCGCATTAACATTTCGAGCGCCTTTTACAAATCCAGTCCCAACCTCTCACCGGGGGGATTCAAGCCCTTCTCCAGTTGGGAATCGCCTATGCAATGGTATCTCTGTAACTAATTCGGTGATGCTGTTTCAATATGCTGATCAAAAATTTTTGTACATCCAAGCACCGCGGTACGCAAAAACTCTAACGCCTTTAACCGAGAACGCAATGCTGAAAAGATTTTTAGTAGCCCATGATGATTCGCTTACCGACTGGGAGCCAGCGTTCGTCGACGCTGCATCCAATGATGCAGCAATCAAACATTATCTGAGATGCGTATACGCAAAAGACTCTACGTTTCGCGAGCACGTGAAAGACTTGCGAAATGTCGACGCTTTTGTGGGTAGCCTTGTCTTTTCGACGGCTGAAGAAAAAATAGATTTCATGAACGGGCATCGCACTAGATCGCCCGAATTCATTCAGGGTAGAATCTGTGATTTTTTTGCCGAGGAACCTAGTCTCGGCGAAACGTTCTGGCAATATCTAACAACAGAGGACCCCAGCGTACTTGATGAGGAAACTTATGAGTTTGTCGCTACGAAATCTCCAGACGGAGTAATCGCGATTGAAGCATCCACAATTCAACTGCTAACACCCCAGCACACGATTCGTTAAACTGAGCAAGCGAACGCCATTGCTTGACGCCTGCATGAAGTCGAATTCAAAAACGAAATCAAATTTCTTTAAAAGAAATAGCGATCTTGGCCAGTAGCCGGAAGAAATTCGAACTTTCTTATGTCTTCGATTTCGACATGCCTGCCAACCACTGTAGGGTGATGAGAACGGAATAGGAGAATGAAACAAGAAAAAAATCAACCGTGCGTCGAACAGTTACTCACGACCGGGGATGAACGCTCCACTAACTCAGACTATGAACATCGCACCCACATAGTCAACGCTACTTCTTTATCGGAAGAAGAGCTGCAGAACGAATTTATGAAAGACGTTATTCGTTTCGGGTACAGTGAGAACCTGTCAGAGGAAGATATCGCTTAAAGCATACTTGCTTAGCCTCAACCTGACACAACATATCAGACAAATCAAAATCTAAATGGTGGCTAGCTATCTACTGAGATGACCAAAAGCAATCTTGGCGTCACCGTGTAAAGGATGGACAGAACACCGGGAAATCACGACTTTTCGGCATCGCCTATGGACATAACCTAAATGGGGAATTTAGCGTACCTACGGGCTAAATAGGTACGTCCATAGGAGAGCAACTCGCGGTTGATCTGTATGGGGACCGTATCAGCTGCAGCACCCGCAAGGCGCCATCCGCAGCCACGAAAGCTTCACACTGGACGACTACCGCGCACGCTACGCCCAGTACAAAACCGACAGCCAGCTGCAGGCCGCACACGAAGCCGCGCCATGGATCGTCACCTGGGACGACCACGAAGTGGCCAACGACTACGCCAACGACCGCGACGAACGAATCGACCCGCGCTTTGTCAAACGCCGCGCCGCCGCCTACCAGGCGTTCTATGAGCACATGCCGCTGCGCCTGACGGTGCCCTCGCCCGGCGACTTCTACCGCATGCGCATCTACCAGCGCTACGACTGGGGCAAGCTGGCGCGCTTCCATGTGCTGGACGACCGCCAATACCGCGCCTACGAAGCCTGCCCGCTGCCGACACGCGGCGGCTCCAACTCGGTGCTGCTGCGCGCATGCCCAACGCTGCTGGACCGCAATCGCAGCATGCTGGGACGCGAACAGGAACAATGGCTGGCGCAAGGACTGCAGGATTCGCCGGCACGCTGGAACATCCTGGCGCAGCAAACGCTGATGGCGCAGAACAACCAACTGCCCATCCTCAAGCCTGGCGACGGCCGCTTCTGGACCGATGGCTGGGATGGCTATCCAATGGCGCGCCAGCAGTTGATGGAGACGCTGCAGCGCAGCCGCGCCGCCAACCCGCTGGTGCTGTCCGGCGACGTCCACAGCTTCTTCGCCTGCGAACTGACGCGCGATCCGGGCCAGCCACGCAGCGCCAGCAATCCAGTGGTCGCGACCGAATTCTGCGGCACCTCCATCACCTCACCGTCGCGACCGCAGACCCGTACCGAACAGTATGTTTCGATGAACCACGGCATCAAGTATGGCCGCAGCGACAAGCGCGGTTACATGCTGCTGAACATCACACCGGCCGAGACCCGCGCCGACTTCCTGGCACTGGACGACGTCCACAACGCCGCCAGCCCGATCGCCCGCGCCGCCGCCTTCGTGGTACGCGACGGTCAGCCTGGCCCAATCCGCGCTTGAATCGCGGCGGCCACGTCCTATACTGGCTTTGCAGGAGGAGTTGACTATGTTGAAAGTATCGGAAGACCAGATTGCGCGCGAGCTGGACAGCTACCTGCACCAGGCGCTGACGCAACCCGTTGTAGTAGACACAGCAGACCAGCCATCCGTGGTCGTGCTATCGCTGGCCGAATTTGAACGGCTACAGGACGTGGACGAACAGCATTGGGCTGAATGCGTCCGCCAGGCCAACGTTGAAGGCTACTTCGATCAGCAGCACGAGGTACGTCATCGCCTGGCCACCGCCATGCGCGCCCGCCGGCTCGCGTGCATCAACAAAGCCGGAAAATGAAAAAAGGGGCCGCGTGGCCCCTTTCGGTTTGCCGGCCCGAACCCGTCAGGCGGCGGCTTTTTCGTCGCGCAGCTGGCGGCGCAGGATTTTGCCGACGTTGGTCTTCGGCAGCTCATCGCGGAACTCGATGTATTTCGGCTTCTTGTACGCGGTCAGCTCGTGCTTGCAGTAGTCGAGAATCTGCTCGGCCGTCAGTGCCGGGTCCTTGCGCACCACGAACAACTTGACCGCCTCGCCCGAGTTCTTGTCCGGCACGCCGATGCACGCCACTTCCAGCACGCCCGGATGCGCCGCCACCACCTCTTCCACCTCGTTCGGATAGACGTTGAAGCCGGACACGATAATCATGTCCTTCTTGCGGTCGACGATCTTGGTGAAGCCCTGTTCGTTCATCACGCCGACGTCGCCGGTCTTGAAGAAGCCATCGGCGGTCATGACCTTGGCGGTTTCTTCCGGACGGTTCCAATAGCCGGCCATCACCTGCGGACCGCGAATCGCGATCTCGCCGGTCGCGCCCAGCGGCAGCGGGTTGCCGTCGTCGTCCAGGATCGCCACTTCGGTCGATGGAATCGGCAGGCCGATGGTGCCGGTGAATTCCTTGATGTCGACCCGGTTGGCGGTCGCCACCGGCGAAGTCTCGGACAGGCCATAGCCTTCGATGATCGGCGTGCCGGTCACCTTCAGCCAACGCTCGGCCACGCCCTTCTGCACCGCCATGCCGCCGCCGTTGCACAGCTTGTAGGACGAGAAGTCCAGCTTGGCGAAGTCGGGATTGTTCAGCAGCGCGTTGTACAGCGTGTTCACCGCAGGCAGCACCGTCACCTTGTACTTGGCCAGCTCCTTGACGAAGCCCGGGATGTCGCGCGGGTTCGGAATCAGCAGGCTCAGGCCACCGGTGCGGATGCTCATGAAAGCGCTGATGGTCAGCGAATAGATGTGGTACAGCGGCAGCGCGCTGACGAACACCAGTTGCTCGTCGCCCGACTTCATCATCAGCCAGGCTTCGTTCTGCAGCACGTTGGCGATGATATTCCGGTGCAGCAGAATCGCGCCCTTGGACACGCCGGTGGTGCCGCCGGTGTACTGCAGGAAGGCGACATCGTCATGCCCCTGCTTGACCGGCTGCAGCGAGCGCGTCGCGCCATCCGCCAGCACCTTCTTGAACGACACCGACGATGGCAGCGCAAACGCCGGCACCATCTTCTTCACATTGCGCACCACGAAGTTGACCACGAAGCCTTTCAGCCCGCCCAGCAGATCGCCCATGGTGGCCACCACCACATGCTTGACGGCGGTCTGCGCCAGCACCTGCTGCACCGTGGTGGCGAAGTTTTCCAGCACGAAGATGGCTTCGGCGCCGGAGTCCACCAGCTGGTGCTGCAGCTCGCGCGGCGTGTACAGCGGGTTGACGTTGACCACGGTGTAGCCGGCGCGCAGAATGCCCGCCATCACCACCGGATATTGCAGCACGTTCGGCAGCATGATGGCGACGCGCGCGCCCGGTTGCAGCCCCTGGCCCTGCAGCCAGGCGCCCACCGCCTGCGACAACCGATCCAGCTCGCCGTAGGTCAGGAACTTGTCCATGCACACAAACGCGTTGCGGTCCGCGAACTTGCGGAAAGCGTCCTCCATCAGATGCGTCACCGAGCGGTATTGGGTGCTATCAATCTCCGCCGGCACGCCTTCCGGGTACGACTTGAGCCAAATCTTTTCCATCTTTATGCAGCCTTTTTCTTCTCGCCGGTTGGTTCATCGCGCAGCATACGGCGCAGAATTTTTCCGACATTGGTTTTCGGTAGTTCCTCGCGGAACTCGATGTATTTCGGCTTTTTATAGCCGGTTAATTGTTCCTTGCAGTAGGCCATCAGCGCGGCCTCGGTCAGGTTGGGGTCCTTGCGCACCACGAATACCTTCACCGCCTCGCCCGAGTGCTCGTCCGGCACACCGATCGCCGCGCATTCCAGCACTCCCGGATGGGCCGCGATCACGCCTTCCAGCTCATTCGGATAGACGTTGAAGCCGGACACCAGAATCATATCCTTCTTGCGGTCGACGATCTTCACGTAGCCGCGTTCATCCATCACACCGACGTCGCCGGATTTGAAGTAGCCATCGGCCGTCATCACCTTGGCCGTTTCATCCGGCCGGTTCCAATAGCCCGTCATCACCTGCGGACCGCGAATCGCGATCTCGCCGGCGGTGCCCAGCGCCACCTCGTTGCCATCGTCATCCAGGATCGCGATCTCGGTCGACGGCACCGGCAAGCCAATGGTGGCGGTGAATGCCTGGCTATCGGCGCGGTTGCAGGTGGCCACCGGCGAGGTCTCGGACAAGCCGTAACCCTCGATGATAGAGATCCCGGTCACTTTCAGCCAGCGGTCATTGACCGCCTGCTGTACCGCCATGCCGCCGCCATTGCAAATCTTCAGCGCCGAGAAATCCAGCTTGGCGAACTCCGGATGATTCAGCAGCGCGTTGTACAGCGTGTTCACGGCAGGCAGCATGTTGAACTGGTACTTGCCCAGCTCCTTGATGAAGCCGCCGATATCGCGCGGATTCGGAATCAAAATATTCAATGCGCCCATGCGCAAGCCCCACATCGCGCACGCCGTCAGCGCGAAGATGTGGTACAGCGGCAGCGCGCACACAATGTTCATCTGCTCGCCGCTGTCACCCAGCGCCGGCGCCGACCAGGCTTCGGTCTGCAGCAGGTTGGCGACGATGTTCTGGTGCGTCAGCGTCGCGCCCTTCGACACGCCGGTGGTGCCGCCGGTGTATTGCAAAAACGCCGGATCGTTATACTGCCGCTCGACCGGCGTCAGCTTCATGCCACCGCCCTGCGACAGCGCATCCTTGAAACGCACCGCGTTCGGCAGCGAAAACGGCGGCACCAGCTTCTTGACGCTGCGCACCACGAAATTCACCAGCATGCCCTTCACGCCGCCCAGCATCTCGCCCATGCTGGCCACCACAATGTGCTTGACCTGGGTCTTGCCCAGCACCGCTTCCAGCGTGGTGGCAAAGTTCTCCAGGATGATGATGGCCTCGGCGCCGGCATCGTTCAGCTGATGCTCCAGCTCGCGCGGCGTGTACAGCGGGTTGACGTTGACCACCGTGTAGCCGGCGCGCAGGATGGCGGCAATCGCAATCGGATACTGCAGCACGTTCGGCATCATGATGGCCACCCGCGCGCCCGGTTTCATGCCACGGCTTTGCAGCCAGGCACCCAAGCGCTTCGAATAGGCGTCGACTTCGGCGTAGGTGAGGAACTTGTCCATGCAGACGTACGCGTTGCGGTCGGCATACTTGTGAAACGCTTCTTCCAGCAACTGCACCAGCGAACGGTACTGACTTGTATCCACCGTGGTCTGCATACCTGGGGGATACGATTTCAACCAGATTTTCTCCATCCTGTGCCTCTTGTCTCGAAATAATTATCGTTGTAAGGCCGGCGCACAGTGCCGGATCAGGGAGCGAATCATTCGTCTATGCGAATTTGCAGAGCCTGCTAATGGTGGGATGCTATCGGGCAGCACGCTCGTACGCAAGCGCATTTAAGCATAATTAGAACATGGGTTCTAACAGCTTTTTGTGATGCAACGCAGCATCAATGCATGCCTTCGACCGGTGGCAAGCCATCCTTGCCGCCTTCGGCATTGAGCATCGGTGGCTGGCCCAGATGGTCCAACTGTTGCCGACGTTGAGCTACGTCAAGAGTAGCGATCTTTTGCACTGCAACATAAAAACGCACGAACGTTCGTTCCTGCTTGAGCAGAGCGCGGAAAGCCGGCAGGTAATCGTGGTAAGTTGCCACTGCGCTCAGGTGCGCGTTGGTCAGCGGCTCGGCAAACCAGCGGTCGTAGCCGGCGTAACCGCCCCAGCTTTCCTTGAGTTTCAGATAATCAGACTTCAGGTGGGCGAAGATGCGCGCCTTCTCGGCCCGCTTGTGACGGGTGCTGGTTTTGCTGGCGTACAGGTCGGCCAGCATCGTGCGGTGCCGCACCAATAATTCCAGGAAATCCTGCCGGCGGACGTTGTAACGGGTGTAGGCTTCGCGCATCGGATCGGTGCCGTACAGCTCCAGCCAGCGCGCCACGCCGGCCTCCTCCACCGCCGTCGCAAAGCCCTCGTTGAACTGGCTGTCGCCCGGCACGTACACCACCTGGTGCGCCAGCTCGTGGAACACCATGCGCGCCAGTTCGGCGTCGGAATAGTTGATGAAGGTGGACAGCAGCGGGTCGCTGAACCAGCCCAGCGTGGAATAGGCCGGCACGCCGCCGACCTGGACGTCGTTGCCCTCGTGACGCAGCTCCTCGGCATAGGCCTGAGCGTCTTCCTTGCTGTAGTAGCCGCGATAACTGACGCAACCGGCGATCGGGAAGCACCACTGGATCGGCCGCAGCGACAGCTCCGGCGTCGCCACCACATTCCACAGCACGAAGGGGCGCGACAGCGCGGCGTAGTTTTTGTAGGAAGCGTTGTCCGGCAGGCCCAGTTCCTTGACCGCGAACTTACGGATCAACAGCGCTTTTTCGAGACGGGCCTTGAGCTGGGGATCGGTGGTGGGATCGCCCAGCCAGTCGTCAATCGGACGCGCGTCCGACCACAGTGAATACTGGCCTTGGGCGGCCTGCATGTAGTACTTGAATTGCGCGCAACCGGCCAGCATGGCCGCCGCGCACGCCGCCACCAACCAGTATCTGGTACGGAGCATTCGGCGTGCAATATTGCGCATACATCACCTTCACGATGCGAGCCTTTCGACCTGTACCAGTGTATCGTAAAACGTCGGTGCGCGGCCCATATCTGTCAGCTGTTGGCTGGTAACCTCATTGGCGTTTTTGCCATCCGTGGCTAGTTTTTTCCACCACACTGACAAGCCGACAACCAGGCCGGCGCGCGCCTTGTCGGTGACGCGCGCCTTGGCCACAAAGGAGCCGCGGTCATTGAAGATGCGCACCATGTCGCCGTTGGCGATGCCGCGCGCCGCGCCGTCGTCGGGATGAATGTCCAGATGCGGCTCAGCCTCCGACGAACGCAGGCTTTTCACGTTGACGAAGGTGGAGTTGAGGAAGTTGCGCGCCGGCGGAGAAATCATCGCCAGCGGATAACGCGCCGCCAGTTCGGGATTGCTGGCCACCGATTCGTACGGCGCCACATAGGCCGGCAGCGGGTCCAGGCCATCCTTCTCCATCTGCGCGGAATAGAACTCGCACTTGCCGGACGGCGTCATGAAACCACCGTGCGCGAATGGCGCCTGCGGCATGTTCAGTTTCTGCCAGCCCTTCTGCTTCAAGGCGTCCCAGTCAAAGCCCACCGCGCGCGCGTCGTTGGCGTTGAACGCCTGCGCCGCCAGCTGATCGTCCGAGTCCTGGAAGCAGTCGTCGTCAAAGCCCATGCGCGCCGCCAGCAGGCGGAAGATTTCGGTGTTGGCCTTGGCCTCGCCCATTGGCGCGATGGCGGCGTTATTCGCCATCATGTACAAATGGCCGTACGAGGTGTGGGCGTCGATGTGCTCCAGCTGCGTGGTGGCCGGCAGCACGATGTCCGCATAGTCGGCGGTGTCGGTCTGGAAGTGCTCCAGCACCACCGTGAACAAGTCTTCGCGCAGGAAGCCGCGCATCACCTTGTCCGAATCCGGCGCCACCGCCAGCGGGTTGGAGTTGTAGACGATGACCGCCTCCACCGCCGGCCCGAATGCCGCCGACGCCGGCCGCAGCAAGTCGTCGCCGATGGTGCTCATATTGATGGTGCGCGGGATCTTCTGCAGCAGGTCGGTGCGCTGCAGCCACGGTTTGTTGGTCGGGAACGAGCCGCTGGACGACAGCTGCATGCCGCCGGCCGCATGACGCCACGCCCCCACCAGCGCCGGCAGACAGGCGATATTCCGCACCGACATACCGCCGCCATGCACGCGCTGCACGCCATAGTTGGCGCGGATCGCCACCGGTTCGCCGGCCTTGGCCATGCCGCCGTACAGGCGCGCCAGTTCCACCACTTCGTCCACCGTGATGCCGCAGGTCTGCGCGGTGCGCTCCGGCGTCCACTCCTGCGCGCGCTGCTTCAGCTGCTCGAAGCCGATGGTGTGCTGGGCGATGTAATCGTGATCCAGCAAGTCTTCGTTGATCAGCACATGCATCAGGCCCAGCGCCAGCGCGGCGTCGGTGCCCGGCAACAGCGCGATGTGCTGGTGGCACTTCTCCGCCGTCAGCGAGCGATACGGATCGATGGCGATCAGCTTGGCGCCATGGCGCTTGGCTTCCTGCGCGCGGGTCCAGAAATGCAGATTGGAGGCGATAGGATTGCCGCCCCAGATGATCAGCAGCTTGGCGTTCTGGAACTGCTCCATGTCGGTGCCGACCGAGCCGCCGATGGTGTACTTGTAGCCGGTGGCGCCGGCGCTGGCGCAGATGGTGCGGTCCAGCAGCGAGGCGCCGATTTTGTTGAAGAAACGCGAGGACATCGACTCGCCCTGGATCAGCCCCATGGTGCCGCAGTAGCTGTACGGCAGGATCGCTTCCGGCGCGCGTTCGGCGATCGGTTTCAGCCTGGCCGCGATGGTATCCAGCGCTTCATCCCACGAAATGCGCTCGAACTTGCCCTCGCCTTTTTTGCCGACCCGCTTCAGCGGATACAGCAAGCGGTCTTCGTGATAGGTGCGCTCGGTGTAGCGCGACACCTTGGTGCACAGCACGCCGGCCGTGGTCGGATGGTCAGGATCGCCCTTGACCGCGGTGGCGACGCCGTCTTCCACCGTCACCAGCAGCGCGCAGGTATCGGGGCAATCTAGCGGACAGGCTGCACGGACTTGTGTGGTTGTCATGTCTGAAATCCAAAATGCGTTTGCTCAAAGCAGTATCGTAAACGATTGTGTGCGTGCTGGCTTAAGTCCTTGGACAAGGGCTACAATGGGCGTTCTCGATGCTTAAAAAGCAAGCGATAAAAATTCTGGAGAAGCAGCATGAAACTGGTAGATCCCATCATTGCATTTCAGTCCGAGATCCAGCAGATCCGGCGTGACTTGCATGCCCATCCCGAACTCTGTTACGAAGAGCAACGCACTGCCGACGTCGTCGCCGCCAAGCTGACCGAATGGGGCATTCCCGTGATTCGCGGCCTGGGCCTGACCGGCGTGGTCGGCATCATCAAGAACGGTTCGTCGCCACGCGCGATCGGCCTGCGCGCCGACATGGACGCGCTGCCGATGCAGGAAGTGAATACCTTCCCCCACGCCTCGCGCCATCCCGGAAAAATGCACGCCTGCGGCCACGACGGCCACACCGCCATGCTGCTAGGCGCCGCCAAGCATCTGGCGGAACAGCGCGATTTCGATGGAACGGTTTATCTCGTTTTCCAGCCGGCTGAAGAAGGCGGCGCCGGCGCCAAGCGCATGATCGAGGATGGCTTGTTCGAGCAATGCCCGATGGACGCCATCTACGGCATGCACAACTGGCCCGGCATCGCGGCCGGCCACATGGCCGTCACGCCGGGCGCGCAGATGGCGTCCAGTAATGAGTTCTATCTGACGGTCAAAGGCAAGGGCGGGCACGCGGCGCAGCCGCACAAATGCATCGATCCGGTGATGATCGCGGTGCAGATCGCGCAGAGCTGGCAGACCATCGTCAGCCGCCGCACCAGCCCGCTCGACACGGCGGTGCTGTCGCTGACCCAGTTCCACGCCGGCACCGCCACCAACGTGATTCCGGACGAGGCCAAACTGGCCGGCACCGTGCGCACGCTGTCCGGCAAGGTGTTGGACATGATCGAGAAGCAGATGGAAGAAATCGCGGTCAACACGGCGGCCGCGTTTGGCGCCGAGGCCGAATTCAAATTCCGCCGCAACTACCCGCCGCTGATCAACCACCCGGAAGCGACCCGCTTCGCGGTGGAGGTGATGAAAACCGTGGTCGGCGCCGACAAGGTGGACGACAACACCGAACCGTCGATGGCGGCCGAGGACTTCGCCTACTTCCTGCAGGCCAAGCCGGGCTGCTACATCTTTATCGGCAATGGCGAGGGCGACCACCGCGACGGCGGCCACGGCCTCGGTCCCTGCGTGCTGCACAATGGCAGCTACGACTTCAACGACAACCTGCTGCCGGTGGGCGCCAGCTTCTGGGTCAAGCTGGTTGAAGCCAGCCTGCCGTTAGCCTAATTGGTCGGGGGCGGTGCCCAGGCGCTGCCCCGGATTCAACTGCTCCAGCCCGATCAGGGCCGCCGAATGGTCGGCCTGCGGTATCGTCTTCGACAAGGTCAGATAGCGCGCCGTCACCAGCTCGGTCAGCGGCAACACCACGCCGGCCGCTTCCGCCGCCGCCAGGATGTTGCGCTGATCCTTCAGCTGCGTGGTGACCTTGCCCCCGGCGACAAAATTCCGCTCCAGCATGCGTTGGCCATGCACCTCCAGTATCTTCGACTCGGCAAAGCCGCCGCGTATGGCGGCGCGCATCGCCGCCGGATCGGCGCCGGCCGCCTGCGCCAGCAACATGGCTTCCGCGACAATATTAATGGTGGCGCCGACGATCAGCTGATTGCACAGCTTGGCCACCTGGCCGCTGCCGGCCGGGCCCACCAGGGTGGCGCGGCCCATCGCGGCCAGCACCGGTTCGGCTTCGGAGAAATCTCCGGCACTGCCGCCGGCCATAATCGCCAGCGTGCCGGCCGCCGCGCCGCCGACGCCGCCAGACACCGGCGCATCGATGAAACGCTGTCCTTGGGCTGTCAGCTGGGCGTGAAAGGCTTGCGCCTCGGCCTGCTGGGTTGAACTCATGTCGATCCACAGCGCGTTGGGTGCCAGTGCCGGCAACGCCTGTGCCAGCACCGCCGCCACCGTCGGCCCGGCCTCCAGCATGGAAATCACGATATCCGCATCGCGCACAGATTCCGCCAGATCCGCCACCGGCCGCGCGCCGGCCTCGGCCAGCGCCGCCGCCTTGGCATGCGTGCGATTCCACACCGTCACCGCATGGCCAGCCGCCAGCAGGCGGCGCGCCATCGGATCCCCCATCAAGCCTATGCCTAGAAAGGTAATTTGGGTAGACAATTCCGCTCCTGAATTATTTTTAGAACCCCGGTACAATCACGGGCTAGCCGTATAAATATCAGATACAGCACTAACACTTGAAGGATACTATGTTCACCAAAAAAATGATGGCGGTTGCAGCCGCTCTGGTCGTTGCGCAAACTGCGTTCGCTGACGACAAGCTGGTCGATTCCGTCTCGGTAGACGTGGCCACCGGCTCCAAAGTCCAAATGGTGCGCTTCAGCGCCGCCAAGGACTGGGATGCGCACTGGTTCCAGTCGAATGGCACCAACCTGAGCGGTTACTGGGAAGCCAGCACCGGCATCTGGCGCGAAAACGCCTACATGAACCAGCCTGGCGTTGAGCACAAGCTGTGGGACATCGGCTTCACCCCGGTGTTCCGCTTCCAGAACGACAATAAAAAAGGCATGTACTACGAAGCCGGCATCGGCGTGCACATGCTGTCCAAGCTGTACAACAACGACGACAACCGTCTGTCGACCCACTTCCAGTTTGGCGATCACATCGGCATGGGCTATGTGTTCAACAACAACTGGGAAGTGGCCGCCAAGGTCCAGCACTTCTCGAACGGCGGCTACAAAAAGCCGAATTCGGGCGTGAACTACTTCGACCTGAAGGTTGCGTACCACTTCTGATGTTAAAAAGCCCCTTCGGGGGCTTTTTTTTATGCCTGCTACAGACGCAAAAAAGCCCGCCGATCTACGATCTGGCGGGCTTTTCTGACTTATAACTAGCTTGACGATAACCTACTTTCACACTGGTTGCAGCACTATCATCGGCGCAGAGTCATTTCACGGTCCTGTTCGGGATGGGAAGGGGTGGGACTGACTTGCTATGGTCATCAAGCTTTGAC
>NZ_WKJK01000041.1 GCF_009674535.1 Duganella guangzhouensis | reverse complement strand
CCGGCGTCGCAGCGCCATTGAGCCGGCGATCGGGCACATGAAAAACGACGGCAGGCTGCGGCGAAACTGGCTCAAAGGCGTGGAAGGCGATGCCTTCCACGCGCTACTGTGCGGTTGCGGCCACAACCTGCGCATGATCCTGCGGAAGCTACGGCTTCCTTTTGGCTTGGTCGCCGCTTGGGCTATATGGCGCCAGCTTTTTTGTACTCAGCATCAGCAGCGGCTTACGCCGAGCTGCGGGTGATTTTTGAATTATTCAGGACGGACTATATAGCGTGGCGGCAAGCGGGCATACCAGCCGAACTCCACGTCTACGAACGCGGTGGCCATGGATTCGACCTTAAGCCCCAAGGCACGTCAAGCGATCACTGGTTCGAACAGTTTGCTGGATGCAGTCACGCGGGCTCATCAGCTCAAATTTCTCAGCACTGTAGAGGGGCCCAGGCCGAAAAAAGGAGCAAGCCGTTGAAAAACCGGAAATTCGAAGCGGCGAACCGCCCTCATATCCTGCTGCTCGACCGACTTCACTGTAACGAAGTGCATCGTGGGTCGGCTCGCCGCTTCGACGATCGCAGCCGCGTCGTTCGCATCGATCTTGTTGGTCTTTACGAATGGCGCGACATACTGCGGACTAATAAGTCGCACTTCGATGCTCGTTGCCTGGAATTGCCGTCCCCAATGATGGGCTGAGCTGCAAGCTTCCATTGCGATGACACGAGGCTGCAACTTGCGCACCGCACCGAGCAGCTCTGCGCGAAGCACCTTAGAGCCGTGCAATGCGTGGCCACGACGATCAGCACCATACAGCTGGAACACTCGCTTGGCTAGATCAATCCCGAGAATATCGATATCCATGGTAGACCTCCACACGTAAATTGGATGAAACGTTAGTTTGTTCCGATTCGGTGGTGTCGGGTCCATCTCAGTAAATCAACACAATGAACGAGCCTGTTGTTCTATATTAACTAGCGGTCACCTGTTACCGTCAAGCTCACTCACATCGTTTCGCGGACTTTTCGCTAGGCCTATATAGGTGTGATAAAACATGTCTCGAACTTCAACGATTACAACTATCGCGTTCCCAGATCTTTCCACATTGAACACAATCGTATCGCTTGTGATTGCGCATCACATTATATGATTCGCACCGCGGGCAGGTCGTGCGAACGAATACATGCCAGATAAAGATGCACATCAGCATTATACTGATCGGATAAATCACTCTTTCCCCACTAGAAAAGCTATCGAGGTCCAACAGCCTATCACCTGACATTTTGGCAATGCATGCCCGAATGAAACAGGAAAAAAATAAGGGTATAAAAGAATAGCCAATTAACCGATTCATATTTTTTTGAAACTCACATTAATGAAATTCTATCTTTTTAAAAAATACGGTATAAAATCAAGCTGAATTTTCGCAATAAAAATTTTTCTTTAAATTCCTATGATTTTCAATTTTCATTGAAATAATAGAAAGCTTTTTTATTAATGGAACCATCCCTAAATAATACCCTGGGCAAGAAGTAAATAAAAAATCCAGTAAAATACTTGCCTTGGAATTTTCTATTATGGTTTTAAATTACGAAATTTTTCTGGAACTATTCGCACGTTCTATATTGAAAATAATATTTCGTCTTGAAGAGTACGTGCAGTAGATATTACCGCAATTGTACGTCTTACGTCCTGCGTGATGTGCGAATGCCAAGAACCCCAGCGTTTCTAATATTCTCAGGGTGCCGTTGTCCTCGGCAAACAACATTTCATACATTATCCTCGGAGCAATTTTGACGCCGCGAACTTAATTTAAATTCTGCAAATATCGAATGATATTCAATTGACTCGTCGGTTTACGTCTTAGGTGAGGCACATTTACGCTTGTTTTTTATCCTTTCGGCGGCGCACAAGCCCAAGCAGTCCAAGGCCACTAATCAACATTGCGTAGGTTTCAGGTTCCGGAACTGGGGTTGTAGGGGTGTAGTTGTACGACACAGTGACATTACCGGCCGCTGAAGTGGCGAATTGAGTGATTAGGTTCCCAGCACCGCTTCCATTCGACACACCGGTTGCGCCCAGCCCCAGATTGATTGTGCCGCCGCCAGCTTGCGAGAACAGACTGTAGTCGTATGTTGAATTGGACACGAAGCTCTCACTATGATTACTGCTTACTTGACCGGTCGAAGCTCCTGAACCACCTGCAAAATCGATTGAACCATCGAAGGCAGTTAACGAGTAACCTTTGCTGAAGACAGGATTAGTTACTACGATAGTTGAACCATCGGGACGAGCTAAGGTCAAGATAGAACTTAGCGAGAGGGTTACAGTCGAAGCAGCGCCATCCAACGATTCAGCCCGGCCTGCGCCCGACACTATGCCGTCCAATGCGAACGTGATCGAGTTAAGAGTTCCTAGATTCGAATCAAATTTACCAATGGACAGGATGTCGGTCCAAGCGGTAATGGTTGTCGGCTTAGATGCGGTGAAGGACACAACTTCTGCGTGTACAGAACCTATAGAGCCAATCACGCCTACAGTCGCCAAGGCTACAATAATTTTTTTCATTAAATCCCCAGGGTGAAAATAGTAAAATTAAATCAATAAAATAAAGAAAAATGCAAGAACCATAGTAGTGGAATACTTACCTGGGCGCAAACCACCAACTCCGACGAATAGTGACCAAATGTGACGAAGTTCTTACTGGTCTAAATCTCCTTCATTTAAGATAATATCCCCAGCAAAGCAATATCCAACTGAATGTACGGTTTTTATAGGTATATTCATTCCTGCCTGTTCTATTTTTGATCGCAATCGACGGACCAGTGAATCTAATGAACGACTGCTATAGAAATCATTGCGTTGGTATATTTTTTCAAGAATAATTTTCTTTTTCACAGGCGAACCGGGCGAAACCGCCAGTGATTCGAGAAACATCAATTCTTTTAAAGTAAGTGATATTCTAAAATAATTAGAGAAACTCAATTCCCATTGATTTAAAGAGATTACCCAAGAAGCGGTAACAACAGGAATCTCATTCCTGCACTTCTGGACTCGATCAGCAATACTTACGATAACCGCTGATAGTTCCCGACAATCAACCGGTTTAACAAGATAAAGGTCAGCGCCGGAATGATATCCCTTAAGTTTATCTTCAATTGCTCCACGGGCTGTGAGAATGATTACGCCCATATTCGTATTCGATCTAATATATTCGGCAAGAACATATCCTTCTTGATCAGGCAAACCGATATCAACCACTGCGATATCGAAATGAGTTCTTGCTATCGCATGATAAAAATCAGTTGCAGTGGAGACGCCGATGACATTCATTCCTTCAATCTCAAGCCATTCGACCACGCTATCTCGCAAATCACTGTCATCTTCAACTAATAATACCTTAATTTGAAATTCCATTATCATTATTAACCTTTGGAGGGCATGGTAATATTATTGTCGCCAGAGTACCTCCACCAGCTCGATTAGTGAGAGTAATACTTCCACCATGCTGGCCAATAATACGCCGAACAAGGTATAGTCCGACTCCGCTGCCTGCCACGGAGCCAGTGCGGCTCCCTCTAAAATATTTTCTATAGACCAACTCAAGCTCCTGCTCTGGAATGCCTGGCCCTCGGTCCGCTACAGTGATGACCGTTGCGCCGACCTCTAGCCTTGCTGTAATATCAACCGCCCCCTTTTGAGGCCCGTATTTGATTGCATTATCAATTAGATTTAGTAGCGCGGTTTTTAGCAACTTCACATCACAGTGTAAGATGCTAGAAGAATAGATGTGAAGCTCGATTTGGACTTGAGAGATTCCCCAATAATCGATCGACTCAGAAATAACTGCAGTAAGAAAATCAGACAATTGGACGCGATCAAAATAAATGCCCATGTGGACATCTGCTATTTTACCACTTTCTAACGCAGTTTCAGCCACCTCTACCAGGCGTTGCACTGCGCGTTGCATCTTTTCTAAATTGCCTTTCAGGCGTTCACCACTGGCTTCATCTCTATTTTTTAAAATAGCCAGATTTGTACGAATAACTGCTAATGGCGTGCGATATTCATGCGAAAACATTTCCACAAAACGGTTTTGAATATCTAGAGCTTCCTGTTTTGAATTAAGTGAAAATATTAGCTGGTGTTTTATACGTTCAAAATATAGCAACAAAAGAGCTGGAAAAAAAAGGACTGTTCCGGCGAGAGCAACCAAATAAACAGAGATTGCATTGAACTGCATTAATTTTTCCGATTCGGATGGATTATTCCAATATACTATTAAAATAATCCGAAAAATGTGTGCGCTGCTCAACAAAACAAGTCCTAAAATAGCCATGCCACGAGCATATCCACGTCTGCTTAGACCTAAATTTTCAGGAATTTTCAGCAATGAGTGCATACACAGAAAAAAAACAAAAATCAGGCTGATGCTGCTTAGAGCTGCACGAGAAGAGAAATCAGCATCAGTAGAAACTAAAAGCGAATACAAGCCAGAAAATATGGGGATAGGAGAATAGGCCCAAAAAGTAATTTTCTGCTCATAAAAAGCACGTAAACCAATCCAGACCACAACGCATCCTGCGAAGAGCATTGAGTTTCCTGAAGTCAACATAAAGCCGGGCTTACTACTAATATTCAAGAAAATAATTGTCATGCCCGCTGAAGTAAGTACGCCTGATGCTGCCCATAGTCGAGTGTAGCGTTCGCTAGGTGCTGCATAGTACAAACCTATCATCGTTGCGGAGATACAGAGTTGCACTATAGATAGTGCGGTGCTAGCAGTCAAAGTGTCCATGAATATATTCGCAAAATACGGGGCAGGTTCGTAGCAATGTACCACCGCTATCGAGCAATTATGCACGTCAAATTACTAGCGAGGTCGCTGTCAGACGTAATCGCAAACTCCTCATGCAACCCATGGGTGTATGACTCATATACGGCTCTTTT
The DNA here is from genome assembly GCF_009674535.1 of Duganella guangzhouensis. Classification (GTDB taxonomy): domain Bacteria; phylum Pseudomonadota; class Gammaproteobacteria; order Burkholderiales; family Burkholderiaceae_D; genus Rugamonas; species Rugamonas guangzhouensis. The sequence continues at coordinate 12,867 of NZ_WKJK01000041.1, read as the reverse complement.
TTGCCCCATTTTGGTTCACTTTTGAGCAGGTCGATGTAATGGATGAGCTATGTTTCAGCCACGGGCGACCGGTCTTGACACTCTTGGCTGACCTGCCGTTACCTGATAGCGCCGTGACAGCGCTCTTTGACAGTTCTGGCTTGGCCAAGACCAAGCTGCTGCGTAGCATCGCCGGTCTGGAGCCCGGACCTTTGGGGCGACTCGTCGTGGCCGGCAAAGCGTGGCAGGACGAGCCGCGGTGGTTGCCGATACACAAACGACCGTTGGCGTACGTCTTTCGTAAGCGTAAAGCCAAGATTACGCCCTCGACGATCCTTCGCCGCAAGGACAAGCTGTATTTCGCGTTCCGTGAATTGGGGAGGGGCGTGCGGACCGAACTCCTGCTCAAATATATCTGGGACGTGGAGCTGCGCAAAAACATCCAGGCCGCGACTAACAAAAGCGAGGAGTTCAACAAGTTCATCAAATGGCTGTTCTTTGGCAATCAAGGCATCATCGCGGAAAACGTGCGCCATGAGCAGCGTGAAGTGGTGAAATATAATCAGATAGTGGCCAATCTGGACATCCACAACGTCGACACGAAGAGACGGGTGCTAAAGGAGATGCAGGGAGAGAGCCTGCAGATCGACGAGGAGATATTGGCCGGCCTAGCCCCATATCGAACCGAGCACATCAACCGATACGGTGCCTACACACTCGATCTAGAACGACAGGTGCCGCCGATGAACGATAAGACAAGAATTATTCAATAAATCAGTAGGTTACAGCGCAATCTGGGTATTTCTACACGAATCCCGGCCGCTCCTCAGCTTCACTGATCGCGCTTGCGCATGAGCATTGCCGGGCGAATTAGACGCGATGTTCAGGAAAAAAAAACCGCAAACGATGAGTATCTTCGGTAGCCTTCGACAATCTGGTCGGCAGCCTCTGCGCTCACTAGAGTTCGACAGTGAACGTATTGATAAGGATGAGGAGGCCCGCCGGATGCGGGACGCATGGTTATTTCAGATCGCGAGGATTGCGTCGTATTCAACTACCACTGAGGTCCATTGCCGGCTCAGGCCAAAATGGCCAAGGGCAGTTGCAGCCAGAAAGTGCTGCCTCGGTCTGGCTGGCTGAAAACGCCGATCTCGCCGTGCATTTGTTCAACCAGATGCTTGCAAATCACCAAACCGAGGCCTGTGCCCGCCTCGGCGTTGCTATCCAGGCCGAGTCTGTCGAAGGGACGGAACAGGCGGGACAATAGCTCGGCCGGGATACCTAGACCACTGTCACTGACACTGATCCTTACCATGGAACCTGAGCACGTTACTCCCACCTGCAATGTGCCGCCTCGTCGATTATATTTGATGCCGTTGGAGAGCAAATTGAGCAGTACCTGCTTGAGTCGCAACAGATCCGCCTGTACCGCCAGCGTGTCGTCGACGGTGAACTCGGTGACGATTTCGCGCGCTTGGCACATCGGTTCAAGCATGGCCCGGCACTCCTCTAGGAGTGGGGCCAACGGCACCGCTTCGAGCTGAAGATCTTGAGTTGCCGACTCAATCTTGGCCAGATCGAGAATTTCATTAATCAGCGTTAACAAGTGCTTTGCGCTGCTGAGGATGTGGCCGGAAAACTGCACCTGCTGCGCTGCGGTGGTGACGAGTTTTGGCGAGTTAAGGATATGGGCAAAGCCGACGATGGAGTTCAATGGAGTACGTATTTCATGGCTCATGCTGGCGATGAATCTGGATTTGGCTTCATTGGCCTGCTGCACCTTTATCTGGGCTTCGAGCAGATCCCGGTTGGTCTGATTCAGTTGGTCGAGACTGGTCCGTAGCGATTGCTCAGCGGTGTACTTCTCCAGTCGCAGTTGGCGCATCGCCAAGGCCCGCTGTAGCGTGGCCTTCAGCGCATCGGCGTCAAATGGTTTCAAAACAAAGTCAAGCGCGCCAGCGCGCATCGCATCGACCGCGCGTGGCACAGTAGCTTTAGCCGTGATCAATACACAGCCCATCGCCGGAGCGATATGCAATGCCGCCGCTGTCAGTGCGATGCCGTCCAGATCTGGCATCACCAAGTCGCACAGCATCAGCTCGTATTTATGCTGGGTCAGTGAGTCGAGTGCATCGGCTGGGGAGCTGAAAGCAGTGACGGCAAAGCCGTCCATTTCGAGTACATCGGCCAAGGCCCGCAGCTGCACCCTTTCATCGTCGACTAGCAGAATGCGTATCCGAGTATCGTAACTGTTTGCCATCTCGGCTCCTAGGTTGGTACTACTGGCGGCCACTCACGTTACTGTGACGATGCCTGCGGTGGCGAGCGACTCGGCCTTGACGCGCGCACGCCCCTCTTGCTTGGCTTGATACAGTAGACGATCAGCCTGTGCCAGCAGTGTCGCCGGCTCGCAGTCAGGTGGCGGCACGCCGGCGACGATGCCACCGCTGATGCTGACCACCGTGGCGACATCAGAGAGCTGATGTTCGATCTCCAGCGCGCGCACCGCCGCTTCCAACTTGGTACCGATGCGCAGTGCGCCCTCAAGCGGGGTATTAGGCAGGATACAGACAAATTCTTCACCGCCGTATCGCGCCACGAGGTCGCCTGGTCGCGCTAGCGTGGCGCGGAGCGCCATTGCCACCTGACGCAGACAGGCGTCGCCCGCCTGATGGCCATAGCGGTCGTTGTAGCGCTTGAAGAAATCGATATCGAGCAAGATCAGCCCCAACGGCAAGCTCATGCGTTTGCAGCGGCCAATCTCGACCGGCAGTTGTTCGTCAAACTGGCGTCGGTTGGCGATGCCGGTCAAACCATCAACAAAAGCCAAACTACGCAACACGTCGGACTGCAGCTTCAGGGTCAGATGAGCGCGTACCCGGTTGCGCAAGGTCAGTGGGTTGATGGGTTTGCTGACAAAGTCAACTCCGCCAGCTTCCCAACAGGCGTCTTCTTCGCTGGTGGAGTTGCCGCCGGTGACGAAGATGACCGGGATATTGCTGGTTCTTTCGCTGGCCTTTAGACGACGACATACTTCCAGCCCATCCATTTGGGGCATCACTACATCGAGCAATACTAAGTCGGGCGGATTTTCGTGGCAGAGCGCCAGTGCCGCTGGGCCGCTGTTGGCCATAAATACCGTGTAGCTACCGGTAAAAACTTGGTACACGGCTTGGATGTTGGCCGTTTGATCATCGACGACCAACAAGCGCAGAGAACGATCAGCACTAAGTTCCGGGCCGACGGCCAGTGCATTCAACGTCGTGGTCGGCATCATATTTGAGTCCTTAGCCAGATTGCGGAGAACTTGCAGGAAACTAGCGTTGTGGTTCTGCCACAAACGCTGGCCTACCGGTGCACCTATACCATCTCTGTATTGTATCGAGCAGGCCTGCCGCTCCAGATTGCGCGTTCACTGCTAGGATACCTAAGATTATTGCAAAAAGCGATGCTCTTGGGCTGCATTGGCTTAGGACGAAACAAATCGCGACGCGACATGTGTGCACCGCATCGACTTAGGGGGAGCTGATTATGTTTAGCAATCGCGAAAGAACTTGCGTAAAGCAATTTTGGGGATGGTTGTTAGTAGTGTCGCTGGCAATGCTGGCGGTACTCGCCGTGTTGCACACCGGGCGCGTTGAGCGTAACAGCGGTGAGCAAGCGTTGCAGGCGAGGCTGCAGGGCCGTAGCTTGGCTAATGCCGATGTGCTGACACGTCGGTTGGAGGACTTACGGCGCGATGCTTTGTTCTTGAGGAGTGTGCCGCCGGTGGACGGTGTGATGCGGGCCAGCGCGAACGGCGGCTATGATGCGGCTGAGGCGACTCCTGGCACACTTTGGGAAAAACGCCTTACCAGCATCTTCCGCTCTTATCTGGAGGCCCATCCCGATGTGTTCCAGGTACGCCTAATAGGCAGCGCCAACAATGGACGCGAACTGATACGGGTCGAGCGCGAGCCGGAGGGAATTATTGCGGTGCCGCCGCAACGGCTACAGGATAAGGGTGATACTGCGTATGTGCAGGACGGCTTGCGGCTGCGGCCGGACCAAGCCTTTATTTCGGATCTGAACCTGAACCGGGAACATGGCAAGATCCAATTACCTGAAGTTCCCACGGTACGTGCGGTGGCACCGGTGTTTGGCCTAGACGGCAAGATCTTTGGACTAGTGGTCATCAATTATGATCTGCGCGGCATCTTGCGCGCTCTATCCAATAATCTTCCGCCTTACTTCAATGCTTATCTGATGAACAGCGAGGGCGACTTCTTGCTACATCCAGATGTGCAGCGCAGCTTCGGCTTCGAACGCGGGCAGCGATGGCGGTGGGGCAATGAATTCCGGCGCACCGATACCGTTTCCGTCGGCGATGTTATGGAGCGGTTGCAAGGGCAGGGAGAGGACTACTTCGCGATCGCGCGCAAAATCTCGCTGGATCCGCTGCAGCGGCAGCGCGACCTGACTTTTGTGCTGACGATGCCGCAAGAGCAGGTGTACGGCGACGTGCGCCGCTCGCAGCGCAATATCGCGCTGGCGCTCGGGGCCGGCGCGCTGATCATGGGCGCCGCCTTCTTTTGGCAGGCGCGCCAGCAGCGTGTGGCACGTGAATATCAGTCGCGCGTTTCGGCTATTGTCGAGAGCTCGCATGATGCCATCATCGGCAAGACGTTGGATGGCGTCGTCACCAGCTGGAATCATGGTGCCGAGCGGATGTTTGGCTACACGGCCGAGGAGGCGGTCGGTCAGCCACTGATGGCGCTAATCGTCCCGCCCGGCAGCGAGGCCGAAGAAGAGGCTATATTGCGCAAGGTGCTTGCCGGCGATGGAGTCGACGATCTGGCAACCCAGCGCCGACGCAAGGATGGCAGCATGCTGGACGTGCTGGTCACTTCTTCCCCGATTCGCAGCGCCGGCGGGCGCATCGTGGGCGCCGCCAAGACAGTACGCGATATCAGCGAGCGGGTCGCAGCCGAGCGTCACATTCGCGACCTGAACGCCAACCTGGAGTGCCAGGTTGGGGCGCGTACCGCTCAGGTTCAGGCGATCTCGATTTTGCAGCGGGCCATTCTGGAGCACTCCGCGTATGCGATTATCGCCACAGACGAGCACGGCATCGTGACGCTGTTCAATCCGGCCGCCGAGCACATGCTGGGCTACCAGGCTGACGAATTGGTGGCAAAGGAGAGTCCGGCAATCTGGCATGATCCCGACGAAGTCGCGGCGCGCGCCCTTGTGCTGAGCGCCGAACTTGGAAGGTCGGTGGCACCGGGCTTTGAGGTGTTTGTCGCCCGTACCCACCTCGGCGGCAGCGATGAGAGCAGCTGGACCTATGTACGCAAGGATGGCAGCAAGTTCCCGGTGCTACTGTCCGTCAGCGCGCTGCGCGCCGACGATGGCAGCATCAATGGCTATCTTGGGATTGCGGCCGATATCAGTCTCCAGGAGCAGCAACGGCGCAGTCTGGAGGCCAGCCGTACCCAGTTATTGCATGCAGCCGCCGTTGCCGAACTGGGGATTTGGACCTGGGATGTGCCCAGCGGTACGATGGACTGGAACGATTTGATGTGTGAAATTTATGAAGTCCCACTGGCCGAGCGTGGTGCGGACCTGAACTATGAGCACTGGCGCAGCCGTCTGCATCCGGATGACGTGGAGCGCGCGGTCGACCAGTTGAACGGGGCTCTGGAGGGACGCTGCAAATACGACCTGGTGTTCCGCATCTGCGATACGCAGGGACAGGTGCGGCAGATTCAGGCCAGTGCCATGGTGGAGCGGGACGCTAGCGGTAAAGCGTTGCGCATGGTGGGGATCAACCGCGACATCACCGCCCAGCATCAGGCGGAGGCTGCCCTGCTTTCTGCGGTTGCTGCGGCCGATGCTGCCAACCGTGCCAAGTCGGCTTTCCTGGCCAATATGAGTCACGAAATCCGCTCCCCGATGAACGCGGTACTAGGCATGCTGGCCCTACTCAAGCGCACTACGTTGAACAGCCAGCAGTACGATTACGCCAATAAGGCCGAAGGGGCTGGCCGTGCCTTGCTCGGCATTCTCAATGATATTCTCGATTTTTCACGCGTCGAGGCGGGCAAGCTGACGCTTGACCCGCAGCCGTTCAGCGTCGACCAGTTAATGCGCGATATCGGCGTGATCTTGTCCGCCAACGTTGGAGACAAGAACATCGAGCTGGTGTTTGATATGGATCCGCGACTGCCGGAATGGCTACAGGCCGATGCGCTGCGGCTGCAGCAGATTTTGATCAATCTGGCGGGCAATGCGGTCAAATTCACGCAGCAAGGCGAGGTGGTGTTACGGGCGCATCTACTTCCTGCGCTCTCTGAGGCTGTGACGGTGCACGACGAGGGCGGCTTGCGGTTGGGCTTTAGCGTCAGTGACACCGGCATCGGGATTTCGGAAGAGCAGTGCCAGCGCATTTTCGAAGGCTTTACCCAAGCCGAAGTGTCTACCGTGCGGCGCTTCGGCGGTTCCGGACTTGGGCTGGCCATCAGTCAACGTCTGGTCGAGATGATGGAAGGCCAGTTGCGCGTCGAGAGCCAGCTCGGAGTGGGGAGCACCTTCAGCTTCGATATCGCCTGCCAGAGTGCGGCGGCGCCTGACGGTGTGCCCATAATGAGCGCCAGCCAGTTTCCGCATTTTCGCTGTCTGGTGGTTGATGACCATGCAGCCGCCCGTGAGTCGATGCAAGTAATGTTGCGCGGCTTTGGCTGGGAAGTCGATATGGTTGACAGCGGCGAGGCGGCGCTGGCGCGCTGTGCCGATCCGGCCAGCGGTTCGTACGACGCGGTGTTCATGGACTGGCAACTGGGCGGCATAAATGGCTGGGAAGCCAGTGCCGAATTGCGGCGTAGGCTGCCACCAGAACGGATGACCCTCATCATTATGGTCACAGCACACGGTCAGACTGTGCTGGTGCAACGGGAGGCGGCGCTACCGGCGGTGGTGGATGGGATTGTCGTCAAACCGGTCACGCCGTCGCTGCTGCTTGACGCAGTGGCCGAAGCATATGCGGCTAAACAGGGCGGTCGCCGCAGCGACGGCTTGGTGGCAGTGCGGATGCAGCCGCTGGCGGGCCGCCGGCTGTTGTTGGTGGAGGATAACCCGATTAACCAGCAGGTGGCCCGCGAACTGCTAACCGATGTAGGCGCCAGCGTCGAAGTGGCGGGAGATGGCCACACCGCGCTGCAAATGTTGAGGACGGCGCAGCCGATGTTCGACTGCGTACTCATGGATATCCAGATGCCGGGCATCGACGGATATACGACAGCTCGCGAGATCCGCGCCAGTCTGGGATTGTGGGCTTTGCCTATTATTGCGATGACCGCCAATGTGATGGAAAGCGACCGCCACGCCGCGATGGCAGCTGGCATGAACGATCATATCGGCAAGCCGTTCGATATCGAGAAGCTAGCCATGGTCATCCTGCGTTGGACCGACGACGAGCCAGAAACGCCAGTCTTGGCGGCGCAGGCACCTGCTCTGGATGCTTTGCTGGATCGACCCGGTTTTGACGGCAACGCAGCACTCAGCCGCTTTGGAGGGAATCAAGCGGCATATAGCCGAGCGTTGCGGCATTTTTCTGCCGAAATTCAGACGCTAGTAGCGGCCGTCCCGGCACTGCCGCTAGAATCGCAGCGCCAAGCCGCCGGCATGACAATCCACAGTCTGAAGGGGCTAGCCGGAACGGTAGGTGCGACCGAGCTGGCGCATCAGGCGCACGCGTTGGAGCAAATCTTACATAGCGAGGACAGTTTGCCACGCTGGGGTGATGTGCATACAGCGTTGCTGTTGGCTGGCCGCAACGCACAGGTCGACAGCTTGGCGTTGGCACAGCAGATTGATAGTACGGCGCAGCCGCCGAAGGCTCCTTCGACTGCCGATCCAAGTCAACTGCCTTTGAAGCTACAACAATTACGCCCGCTGCTGGCCGCATCCAACCTCGACGCCTTGCCCATGTTTGAAGCGTTGGTGCGCGAGCATCGGCTGACACAGCGGCCGGAATTTTTAGAACTCACCACCGCCATCGATCAATTCAACTTTGCGTTGGCGGTACAGGAGTGCGACGCAATTCTGGACTGTCATGGAAAAATTAATGCATCAGTCTGACGGGTAATCGGCTTTACTCGGCCAACATTTATGTGATGTTGAAGATCATTTGCTCTGGCTTGGTGGGCGGGAGGGTATGGCTGCCGTTTTAGCAAGGACATCGACATCTTCGTTCCCGACCTGCAGTCGCTTGGTTTTGTCACGCCTCGACTGAGCGATGTAGCTGAGTCGATCACCACTGATTACGTGGAAACTGCCGGCTACGTCAAGCTATATCTGGAGGAAGGCGAAATCGACTTCGTCGCCGCACCGAATCTAACTACCCCTGGCTTTGAAGTTGAGACAGTACTGGGGCATCAGGTGCGCGTGGAGACGTCGGTGGAGATTATCGCCAAAAAGATGTGGCATCGCGGTGATCGAATTACGGGGCGCGATATCTTTGACTTCGCCCTGATCGCCGAGCGCGAACCGGAAGTACTTATGCCGGCGCGTGAATTCATGGTCAGGAATGCTGCAGCGGTGTTCCAGCAGCTTGAAGAGCGGTACGCGCAACTGAAACAGCAATTTGAAGCGGTCGATGCTCTCAATTTTCATCCAAGCTTCGACCAAGCCTGTGCCACTTTGAAGACCACGCTTGCCGCTATGCTCAACGCGCCGGATCTTGGACGCGATGATGCCTCATCTTCCAATGCACGATACGTGCGACGAATCAGCTCCCCTGAGGCCCTGATGCGCTATCCAAAGCCGCAAAAAGGCAATCCACACAGACTAACGATCGACCAGCACATATTTCCGAAGTCGTGTATAGCACGTTTTGCCGGTGATAAAGGAACGGTGCAGGTGCGCCGGAAGAGCGGTGAGAAAGATCTGTGGCTTACACCCGGCAATTCGTATTTTTGTGCGCGCCGTCTTTGGGATCAAAAGGCCGAAGCCGTGTTCATGAAAGCAATTAAGGATCGGTACCAGGATGTAGCAAGAAACATCGTCGCCCGTGCCGTGACCACTCTCGATGCCATGATGAATCAGGCCGTCACCGACCTGTATCTCCTGTGGACCTTGCGGCACGAGCGTTTACTTAATCCTATTCCTGACGCGAGATTAAGCTTTGTGGCGCCGGAACGCGAGATGTCGATCGACACTCAGGAGATTCTGGAGGCGAACGGGTATGTGTTCGCTGCGCCGGACAATACCATCCCGAGCCGATTCATGACAGGGTTGCGCTTTATGATGGAGATGCGCCGGGAGCGTGAAAGAATGGTCGGCAAAAGATGGGGCATATTGACGTCGGACGAAGCCGAATTTTTGGTGCCAGATAATTTTTCGGCTTGTTCCGTACTACCGTTGTCGCCGACTATCGCGCATGTCGAGGGACATGCTGACCAACAGATCGGCTTCAGGCAAGTCGCCGACATCAATGGTCAAGCGGTCCAAGGCTGCCATCGCTACTATTTTGCACGGGACATCGCGCGCTGCCTCATCCTGACGCGACGCATTTTGGACGATCTGTTCTAGAGTTGAGTCAGGTGATAATGTTCAAATGGAGGATACGGATAATAGGACAAATTGCCCTATAGCCTGGCTTGCCGGTAATCGGGAACAACTATCTACTATAATATCGAGATGATCAGAACGGTAAAGCGACAAACACTGCATATCTGGATTGCCATGTTGGCCATCTTGTTCAGTGCGCTCGCCCCGGCCATTTCGCACGCGCTGGCGGCCCGAACCGACTCCGCCGTCACCTTGGAAATCTGTACGGTCAATGGCTACAAAGTAGTCAAAGTTACTGACGCCGATAGTAGCAAAAAGCCGACCACAGCCAAACATGGAATGGAGCACTGCGTTTTTTGCGTCACCCATGGCGGCACATCTGCCTTGACGGGCTCTTCATCACTTGTCTTTGCCATCGACTCGGGTCGCGATATCTATCCACCGCTGTTTTACGCCGCACCACACTCCCTGCATGCGTGGTCTACCGCCAACCCGCGCGCGCCTCCCTTCCTCGCCTGACCAAGCCTTCGGCAGCACTCGTGTGCGCTGATGCGGTCACATCTCCAGCTCCAGTTTATGCCCGGTTTGCCGGTGCATTATGCTGCCATAAATCTGGCGGCGATCTGAACCTGTTTAACGAGGATTGCCATGAACCAATCAGGTATCTCGCTCGCGTTCGTCCTTCGGGCGTTGCGTTGCTTCAACGCCGCTGCATTTGCAGCGTTGGCGTTTTTTTACTTCGCCTCTTATAGCCTGGCCGTGCTGCTGTTCGACAGCCTCATTGAGAAGATGCGCCATCCTCCTGCACAAATGAAATCGCCCTGATGCTTCCTTTGGTGTTGATCTCAACAGCGGCCGACCGGCATCGCGGCCTGAAAAATACCAAGCCAATACACAAACTACACATAATTGACCGGATTACACCATGAAATTTGAATGCAACGGTACCAAGGTCCACCCGCTCCTGATCGCACTCGGTATCGCGTTTTCGTCTAATGTCTCCATCGCCTGGTCGGCTGACGCAACCGTCCCTCAAGAGCTACCCACTGTATTGGTTCGTGCCGATGTCGATTCCGGCTATCAGGCAGCAGTTGCGGAAAGCACCAGCCGCACGTCGATCCCACTAAAAGATTTGCCTGCGTCGATTCAGGTCGTTCCGCACGGACTTTTACGCGACCGCGGCGTTACCCGCACTGACCAGTTACTCGACAATGTCAGCGGCGTGCTTGCTGAGTCCAATTACGGCGGTAACGGCGCGACGTTTTTTAATATTCGCGGCTTCAGCGAAAACAACGGCCTGAGAGACGGCTTCCGCAATTATGGTTATCTGGCATTTCGTGATGTGCAAAACATTGAGCAGGTGGAGGTCTTCAAGGGGCCGGCCGGAGCGCTGTACGGCGGTGTTGGCGCGGTAGGCGGCTACGTGAATACTGTTTCCAAGCGACCGGGGCCGGGGAGTTTCGGTGAAGTCGGTCTGACACTGGGCAGCTATGGCTTGCGCCGCTCGACCCTTGATGTCAATCAGGGTCTAGATAACGGCCTGAGCGTCCGCCTCAACGGCGCATATGAAAAGAACTCGACTTTCCGCGATAACGTGGGCTACGATTCGTGGTCATTCGCACCAGCGATTAGCTGGAATAACGGCCGTGGAACCTCGCTGACGCTGCTCACTGAACTCAACCATCTGAATCGTGATGGCTTTGATTTTGGCGTCCCAAACCTCCCAAATTACGCGACGCTTTCCCGCACCCGGTATTTTGGGCTGCGCGATGGCGTTTATCCCGGCGTGGCAGGCGACTTTGCTAAAAACGATACCGAGGCTGCGACGCTGATATTCGAACACGCGCTGAACGCTCAATGGAAGGTGCGCGCCGCCGCACATTACAGCCATGCGCATCAATTATCCCAACAGAGCTTCCCGGACAACGGCTCATACACGGGCGGCAACCTGCTCGACGTCTCGGTTTATAGCGGCGCAAATGAAGCATCGAGGCAGTATTCGGCGCAGGCCGATTTGCTCGGCAATTTCACAACGGGCGCCGTTAAACATTCTCTGCTCGCCGGCATTGACTATGGCTACCTTAAACAGGGGGGCGCCGGTTCGGCGGTATCGCAGTTGACGCTCGACTTGTCCAACCCCAACTACGTTTCCCCATTAGTGGCTGCCTCGGCATCCGGCCCGTACCATCAGGCCCAGGGCAAGGACCTCGGGGTGTATTTTCAGGATCTGATTGATGTTACGTCGCAGGTCAAACTTCATATTTGCTTGCGTGGCGACCGGTTTGAAAACCGTGAACTGCTAGGCGGATCAGAGGTTGCCAGAGGCAGCCAGAATGCTTTCTCGCCACGCATTGGCTTGGTCTGGCAACCGACCGACAGTACTTCGCTGTTCACGGATTGGAGCCGCAGCCACGCGCCCAATATCGCCCACGGCGTGACCAGTAGCACGTATGACGCCGAACTCGGCGAACAGGTTGAAGTCGGCCTAAAGCAAGAATTGATTAAGAATCGCCTGAGCGCAACCCTCGCGGCATTCGACCTCAAACGCACTAACATTCTGACCAGCGATCCCCTCGATCCCACGCGCCAAGTACTCACTGGCAAACAAGCAAGCCGGGGCGTCGAATTCGATATAGCCGGACCGATCACGCCGGCGTGGAAACTGATCGCAGCTTACACTTATACCGACGCCACGGTGAAAAGCGATACCAATCTGCCGGTCGGCGACACGCTGTCCAACGTCCCGCGCCATCATGCGAGCTTCTGGAACACGTATGAATTTCAGGAAACAGCGTTGAAAGGGCTAGGTGTGGGCGCCGGCATTTATTACGTCGGCGAACGGGAAGCGAGTCTTCCCAATACCTACAAGTTGCCCGGCTATGTCCGCACCGACGCCTCGTTGTCGTATCAAAGCGGCGCATGGCGAACGCAGTTGAACGTCATTAATCTATTCGATCGCAAGTATTACACCGGCGGATTGGCAAGTGTCTTCAACTACACGCTCGATCCTGGCCGGCCGCAGTCAGCACAGTTGACGGTCACTTATCGTTTTTGAAACAGCTCACCTATTTAGTCCGGCCTGAATAATTCAAAAATTAGCCGCAGCTCGGCGCAAGCCGCTGCGGATGCTGGGTACAGAAAAGCTGGTGCCATATAGCCCAAGCGGCGATCAAGACAAAAAGAAGCGGTAGCTTCCGCAGGATCATGCGCAGATTGTGGCCGCAACCGCATAGTAGCGCGTGGAAGGCATCGCCTTCCACGCCTTTGAGCCAGTTTCGTCGCAGCCTGCCGTCGTTCTTCATGTGCCCGATCGCCGGCTCGATGGCGCTGCGACGCCGA
>NZ_WKJK01000040.1 GCF_009674535.1 Duganella guangzhouensis | reverse complement strand
GCCCCGGCGACAGGCCGGTCGGTGTCAGGCGCGGCGTGCGGGGCGGCGGTACTGGCTGGCCGCGCGGCGGCTGGCACGACGGGTGGCACGGGTGGCACGTCGGCTGGCGCGGCGTGGCCTGGCGTGGCGGCGGTCGGCACTGTGCTCAGCGTGGTGTGCGTCCTAGTCATGAAAGCGTCCTTTGCTGGCTTGCTTGCGGCGCAGTAGCGGCGACACGCGATAGTGGTCCTCGCCATAGCTGGCGGCAAGGTTAGCCAGCACGCGCACGATGTGTTCAATGCCGATGGCGTCGGCCCAGGCCAGCGGGCCACGTGGATAGTTGACGCCCTTTTGCATCGCGATGTCGGCAGCGGCTGCGCTGCACACGCCTTGATTGACGGCGTCGGCCGCCTCGTTGGCCAGCATGGCGACGGTGCGCATCACGGCCAGGCCAGGCACGTCATCCAGCCGCGTGACGCTGAAACCGGCCGCCTGCAGCAGCCCGACCACCGCGTAATAAGCGCCCTCCGAACACTGGTCGGCACGGGCGACGGCGATGCGGGTGGCGATGCCATAATCCAGCGCGAGATCAAACAGCACCGTGTCGGGATGATGGTTGTCCTGCGCGCGCTGGGTGGCGCTGCGACCATCGCTAAGATAGACGGCGGCACCATTGCAGTGGAAGGCCGGCGCGTCGTCATGCGCGCCGGTGTGACGGATGTTTTCCGGCGTCTTGCGGTGCGTGATCTCAATACCGGCGGCACGCAGACGCGCGGCCAGCGACTCGGTCACTGCTCCACCCACCGCATGCGCCGCGCCGCCCTGTTCGACGCTGTAGCTGACATATTCGGGCCGAGGCTGCGGCGCTTCCTGTGCGGCGGCCGGCGTAACAGGCGTAACGCCCGCGCCATCATAACGGTAGCAACCGCGCCCTGATTTGCGGCCCAGATGCCCGGCATTGACCAACTCCTGCTGCAACACCGACGGCGTAAAGCGCGGATCGCCAAAGCAGGCGTTGAACACCGATTGCGTAACAGCGAAATTGACGTCATGCCCGATCAAGTCCATCAACTCGAATGGCCCCATGCGAAAGCCACCAGCCTCGCGCATCACGGCATCGATGGTCGCGGCATCGGCGGCCTGCTCGCCCAGCAGCCGCCAACCCTCGGCGTAATACGGCCGCGCCAGACGGTTGACGATAAAGCCCGGCGTCGAGCGCGCGTGCACCGCGTTCTTGCCCCAGGCGGTGGCGGTGTCGTACACGGTCTGCGCGACGGCAGTATCGGTGGCGACGCCGCTCACCACTTCGCACAACGCCATCAGCGGCACCGGATTAAAGAAATGCATGCCCACCACGCGCCCCGGCAGACGCAGACCGGCCGCAATCGCAGTAACGGAAATCGAAGAAGTATTGGTGGCCAGGATGCAGTCATCGCCGACGATCTGCTCCAACTGCGCGAACAAAGCCCGCTTGGCATCCAGCTGCTCGACGACGGCCTCCACCACCAACCCAGCGCCGGCAACATCGGCCAGCGACGCGGCGGCATGCAGACGTCCGATGGCGGCGGCGCGGATGGCGGCGCTCATGCGATCCTTGGCCACCAGCTTGTCCAGCGCAGCGCCGATACCGGCGATGGCCTGCTCCACCGCGCCTACACGCGTGTCGTACAAGCGCACCGTGTAACCGGCCAGCGCCGCCACCTGGGCGATGCCGGCGCCCATGGCGCCGCTGCCGATGACGGCCACCACGCGCTCTGTCGTCAGCGCCGCCATGTCAGCGCCCCTTGAACTGCGGCGCGCGCTTGGCCATGAAGGCGGCCACGCCTTCGCGGTAGTCGTCGCTGCGTCCCAGTTCACTCATCATGCCGCACTCCAGCGCCAGCTGCTGTTGCAGGCTGTTGTGCGGGCTGGCGTACAAGGCTTGTTTGGTGAAGGCCAGCCCTTTGGTGGGCGCGCTGGCGAAGTGGCGCGCCATCGCCTGCACTTCGGCGGCGAACGCATCGTCGGGAATGGCTTTCCAGATCAGGCCCCAGGCCTCAGCCTGCTCGGCGCTGAGTTTTTCGCCCAGCATGGCCAGGCCCATGGCACGCGCGCTGCCGACCAGCCGTGGCAGGAAGTAGGTGCCGCCGGTGTCGGGGATCAGTCCCAGTTTGCAGAACACTTCGACAAAGGACGCAGAGTGCGCGGCCAGCACGATGTCGCAGGCCAGCGCCAGGTTGGCGCCAGCACCAGCGGCCACGCCATTGACGGCGCAGATCACCGGCAGCGGCAAGGCGCGCAGCGACTGCACCAACGGCGCGTAGTTTTTTTCCACCGAGTCCCCCAGGTCAACCGCTTTGGCGCCCGGCTCCACTGCGCGGTCGGACAGATCCTGACCGGCGCAGAAGCCACGCCCGGCGCCGGTCAGCACCAGCACGCGCAAGGCCTCATCGCCTTCGCGGCCGGCGCCGGCCGCGACACGGCGCAGCGCGTGGCGCACTTCTTCGTGCATGGCCTGGGTGAAGCTGTTGAGTTTATCCGGTCGGTTCAGCGTCAGCGTGGCGATGCCGTCGCTGATCGTGAACAGGATGTTGTGATAGTCCATGGTGTCTCCGTTTTTATTCCGCCTGGTCGAAATCGATGACGACGCGGTCGGTAGTGGGGAAGCTCTGGCAGCTCAACACATAGCCGCGCGCGATTTCGTAGTCCTCCAGCGCGTAGTTGACGTCCATGTCGACTTTGCCCTCGATGACTTTGCAGCGGCAGGTGGAGCACACGCCGCCCTTGCAGGAGTAGCGCATGTCGAGGCCAGCTCGCAGGCCGGCGTCGAGCAGCGACTCCTTGTCCTGCTCCATGCTGAAACTGGCGGCGTTGCCGTCCATGATGACGGTGACTTCGGTTTGCCGGTGGGTGTCGCTGGCGGCGGCGCGCGGCTGGTGCTGGTGTTTGGGGATGCTGGCGGCGAACAGTTCGATCTTGATGTCGGCCTTGGGCATGCCGGCTTGCTGTAGTGCGGTGGAGACACCCAGCATCATGTCTTCCGGGCCGCAGATGAAGGCGGTGTCGATGTCGCTGGCGTTGATCCAGTGCTGCAGGAATTGTGCGGTTTTTTCTTGGGTGATGCGGCCGTTGAATAGTTCGATGTCCTGCTGCTCGCGGCTCATGACGTAGGTGATTTTCAGGCGTTCGAGGTAGCTGTCTTTGAGATCGGACAGTTCGTCGCGGAAGATCACCGAGGATGAGGCGCGGTTGCCGTAGACCAGTGTGAAGCGGCTGTGCGGCTCGGCCGCCAGCGTGGTCTTGATGATGGACAGAATGGGGGTGATGCCGCTGCCGGCGGCGAATGCCAGGTAGTGTTTGCGGTGTTCGGGGTTAAGCGGGACGTTGAAGTGGCCCATCGGCGGCATCACGTCCAGCGTGTGGCCGGGGCGCAGGGTGTCGTTGGCCCAGCCGGAGAACAGGCCGCCGCTGGTGCGTTTGATGGCGACGCGCAGGGTGTTGTCCTGCACGGCGGAGCAGATTGAGTAGGAGCGGCGCACGTCGTCGTTGTCGATGTGGGCGCGCAGGGTCAGGTGCTGGCCTTGCTGGAAGCGGAAGCTGTCGCGCAGTTCGGCGGGGACGGTGAAGGTGACGGCGATGGTGTCGCGGGTTTCGTGGCGCACATCGGCGATGGTCAGCGGGTGGAATTTGCTCATGATCGGCTCAGTGGGGCTTGAAGTAGTCGAACGGTTCGCGGCAGGTCTGGCATTGGTACAGCGCTTTGCAGGGCGTTGAGCCGAACTGGCTGACCAGGGTGGTGTGCGTGGAGCCGCAGAGCGGGCAGGCGATGTGCGGTGTGGCGACGGTGGCGCGGCGCGAGATGGCGGCGCGTGCGGTCGCGGCGCGGTCGGCGGCGGGGTGTGCTTCGCGCTCTGCGGCCGCATGGGCGAGGTGACGATCGACGGTGGCCGGGCGGTGCAGGCGGCTGATGTCGATGACCTGGTGCGCGGGTGGAGCGATGCCGTAGTCTCGCAGTGCGGCCTTGGCGGCGGCGCTCATCCAGTCGGTGGTCCAGGCGGGCGATAGCTGTTTGTGCAGGCGTACTTGGACGATGCCGTGCGCGTGCAGTGCTGCGGTGATGGCGTCGGCGATCACCTGCATGGCTGGGCAGCCGGAGTAGGTTGGCGTGATGGTGATGTCGCAGGTGCTGTCGTCCGCCACGCATATCTCGCGCACGATGCCTAGGTCGACGATGCTGATGACCGGGATTTCGGGATCGGGCACGGTGCGGAGCCAGGTCCAGATTTGCTCGGCATGGGCCCCGGCTTTCGCCGGGGCGACAGCGGTGGCGGTGGCGACGGTGGCTGTCATGACGGCCTCGCTGTTTACCACGCCGCGCCCGGATAGGCGCGCTGCAGGAACTGCATCTCGGCCAGGATGTAGCCCAGATGCTCGCTGTGCCTTCCCTGCTTGCCGCCGCTTTGCATCCACGCGTCTGCCGGGGGCAGGGTCAGTGTGGCTTCGGCAAACACCTCGCCCACATGCGCCAGCCACTGCGCGCGCAGTTCAGCCGCCGGCGGCGCCACGCCGGCCGACACCATCGCCTCATCCACCGCGTCATAGGCGAACACCTCGCCGCTGTACATCCACAGCTCATCGGCGGCGGCCTGGGTCCACAGGTGGCTGACCTCCGTGCCATCGCCCAACCGCACAATCAGATCGCCACTGCGGCGCAGGTGATAGCTGACTTCTTTCAGCGCCTTGGCGGCAATCGCGGCGATGCGCGTGTCGCTGCTGCGCGTCAGTCCCTCGATCAGGAAGTAGTGCCAGCTGTCGAAATAGAACTGCCGCATCAGCGTATCGGCATAATTCCCGTTGGGCTGCTCCAGCAACAGGCAGTTGCGGAATTCGTGCGCATCGCGCAGATACGCCAACTGATCTTCGTCGCGGCCAGCGCCTTCCAATTCGGCCGCGTACTCATACCACAGGCGGGTCTGCCCCAGCAGATCCAGCGCCACATTGGTCAGCGCCATATCCTCTTCCAGCGCCGGCCCCTTGCCGCACCACTGCGCCAATTGCTGGCTGAGGATCAGCGCATTGTCGCCCAGCCGCAGCAGATACACCACTTTATCGTCCATGGCCAAGCCTCACAGGTTTTTGACTTCGTCCGGCATCGGGAAGAAGGTCGGATGGCGATACACCTTGCTGTTGGCCGGCTCGAACAACGTGTCCTTGTCGGCCGGGCTACTGGCGACGATGTCGGCGGCGCGCACCACCCAGATGCTGACGCCCTCATTGCGCCGGGTGTAGACATCGCGCGCGTTGTTGACCGCCATCGCGGCATCCGGCGCGTGCAGGCTGCCGACATGCTTGTGCGCCAACCCATGCTGGCTGCGGATGAAGATCTCCCACAGCGGCCATTCTTTGCTCATGATGTTCTCCTCAGGCCGCGCGCGCGGCTTGTTTGTCGGCGTGCGCCACCAGCGCGTCGCGGAACCAGGCGCCGTCTTCCCACGCCTGCACACGGGTGCGCAGACGCTCGCGGTTGCACGGGCCGTTGCCCTTCAAAACGTTGTGGAATTCGGCCCAGTCGATGGCGCCGAAATCGTAGTGTCCGCGCTCGGCATTCCATTTCAGATCAGGATCGGGCACGGTCAGGCCCAGATAGTCGGCCTGCGGCACGGTCTGGTCGACCATGCGCTGGCGCAGTTCATCGTTAGAGAACAGCTTGATGCGCCAGGCCGACGATTGCGCGCTGTTGACGGAGTCGGCGTCCGACGGCCCGAACATCATCAGCGACGGCCACCACCAGCGGTTAAGCGCATCCTGCGCCATCGCCTTCTGCGCCGGCGTGCCGCGACACAGCGCCAGCATGATGTCGTAGCCCTGGCGGGCGTGGAACGATTCTTCCTTGCAGACGCGGATCATGGCGCGCGCGTACGGACCGTAGGAACAGCGGCACAGCGGGATCTGGTTGATGATGGCCGAGCCGTCCACCAGCCAGCCGATGGCGCCCATGTCGGCCCAGCTCAGCGTGGGGTAGTTGAAGATGCTGGAGTATTTGGCCTTGCCGCTGTGGAGCGCCTGCAACAGTTCGTCGCGCGACACGCCCAGCGTTTCGGCGGCGCTGTACAGGTAGAGGCCGTGGCCGGCTTCGTCCTGGATCTTGGCCAGCAGGATGGCCTTGCGCTGCAGCGTGGGGGCGCGCGTCACCCAATTGCCTTCCGGCAGCTGGCCGACGATTTCGGAATGGGCGTGCTGCGAGATCTGGCGTATCAGCGTCTTGCGGTAAGCGTCCGGCATCCAGTCCTTGGCCTCGATGCGGACGCCGGCGTCGATGCGGGCCTGGAAGGCTTGCTCGTCGGCGCTCATGTCGGCGGCCGTGCGAACTTGCTTGAGACCGGTCTCCACCAGTTGTGCGTACATGGCTGTCTCCTCTTTTTACGCATAATACGATACGTATTTTTATTTGACTACGTTTATTTTGACTCGCATTGCATTTGTGCATCGTGATAAATTTTTGCTGCGGGCCAGGCGGGGCAAAAGTAAACTAGCGCTATGGACAGATTACTAAGCCGCTTATGAATTGCAACGATTGGATAGCCGGATTTTTGACCAGCGATCCACCACGCTCGAAATCGCTGGTGGTGACGATTTTTGGCGATGCCATCGTGCCGCATGGCGGCATGGTGTGGCTGGGTAGTCTGATCGAGTTGCTGGCGCCGTTTGGCGTCAATGAGCGGCTGTTGCGCACCTCGGTGTTCCGGCTGGCGCAGGAGGGCTGGCTGGGCGCGCAGCGCGATGGCCGCCGGGCCTCGTATGCGATTACGCCGTCGGCGATGGCGCGCTTTGTGCATGCCTACCGCCGCATTTATGCGCCGCCGAATGTGCACTGGGATGGCAGCTGGACCCTCGTGCTGAGCGGCGACGGCGCACTCAGCGCGTCCGAGCGGGCGGCGCTGCGCAAGGAGTTGCTGTGGGAGGGCTTTAGCGTGGTGGCGCCCGGCATCATGGGCCATCCGGCCGCCGACGCGGCGGCGCTGGATGAGCTGCTGACGCGGCTGGGGCTGGCCGGCAAGCTGTTTGTGGTGCAGGGCAAGTCGATGCGGCAGGTCAGCGCGCGGCCGCTCAGCGATCTGGTGGCGCAGGGCTGGGATGTGGCGGCGGTGGCGGATGGTTACAACCGCTTCGTCGCCCAGTTCGAGCCGCTGCTGACGGCGCTGCGGGCGACCGCGCTGGCGCATGGAGACGACACGACGTTGGCGGCCAGCCCGGCGGAGGACGGGACAACCGACGCGGCGGACGCCGAAGCCTGCGACGAGCCACTGTCGCCGGAAAAAGCGTTCGTACTGCGCACGCTGCTGGTCCACGCCTACCGCCGGGTACAGTTGCACGATCCACAACTGCCAGTCGAGCTGCTGCCAACGCCGTGGCCAGGCGCCCTCGCCTACGACTTGGCGCGACAAATCTACCTGCTGATCTACGCCGCCGCCGAGCAACACATCGACACCGCGCTACGCCGCGAAGACGCCGCCGCCCCCGCCGCCGAAGCCGCCTTCTTCGACCGCTTCGGCGGCCTCAACTAGCGTCCACCCCGGTCTGAATTCGCGCCAGGCGGCGCGGGAGCCTGTATCATGTCGGGTCTGCGCCACAAGCGCGACCTACTATTCACATAGAATTCACCAGGATTCCGCCATGTCTATCAAAATCAGCCAGCAGTTTGACGCTGGCGCCATCGAGGTGCTGCGCGCCGACGACCCGACCGCCATCGACCTCCACATCCGCAAGGATTCCCACGCCGACATCACGCAGTGGTTTTACTTCCGCGTGCAAGGCGCGCAGGGCACGCCGCTGACGATGAATTTCCTCAACGCCGGCCAGGCCGCCTATCCGGCCGGCTGGCAGGATTACCAGGCTGTGGCCAGCTATGACCGCGACAGCTGGTTCCGCGTGCCGACCAGCTTCGATGGCCAGACCATGACCATCAACCACACGCCCGAACACGATAGCGTCTACTACGCTTACTTCGAGCCGTATTCGTGGGAACGCCATCTGGCGCTGCTGGACAACGCCCAGCTGTCGCCGCTGGTCAAGCTGGTCGATCTGGGCAACACCATCGATGGCCGCGACCTGAACATGCTGGTGATCGGCGATCCGGAAGCGGAGCAAAAAGTGTGGGTGATCGCGCGCCAACATCCGGGCGAGACGATGGCCGAGTGGTTTGTCGAAGGCTTTGTGGAAGCGCTGCTGGACCCGGCCAATCCGTTCGGCCGCCAGTGCCTGAAGGAAGCAGTGTTCTACGTGGTGCCGAATATGAACCCGGACGGCTCGGTGCGCGGCAATCTGCGCACCAATGCCGCCGGCGCCAACCTCAACCGCGAATGGCTGAATCCAACCATGGAGCGCAGCCCGGAGGTGTTCCTGGTCAAGCAGAAGATGCACGAGATCGGCGTCGATCTGTGCCTGGACATCCATGGCGACGAGGGCTTGCCGTATGTGTTCGTGGCGGGCAGCGAATCGCTGCCGAACTTCACGCCGGATCAGGCCGAGGCGCAGCAGTACTTCATCGACAACTTCCTGATCGCCAGCCCGGACTTCCAGGATGAGTTCGGCTACGGCGAAACGCCATACACCGAAGAGACGCTGACCATGGGCTCGCCGCACATCACGCACGCCTTCGGTTGCTTGTCTCTGACGCTGGAGATGCCGTTCAAGGACAACGCCAACGATCCGGATCCGGACACCGGCTGGAACGGAGCCCGCAGCGCCGAGCTGGGCAAGGCGATTCTGCAGCCGGTGCTGCAATCGCTGCTGGCGCAGCAGTAAGTCCTGCGGTGTCACAAGGCGGGCGCGGATGCGCCTGCCTACACTGGACCTCTGCGGCGCATCTGCGCGCCGCGTCCGGAGGTCCATCATGCTGAATTGCTCTCCGCGCCGCGCCCTGCGGCGCTTGATGCTGCTGGTCGGTCTGCTGCCGGCTTGCAGCACGCCCTATCAACCGCCGCTGCTGCCGCAGCCGCCGGCGGTGTTTCCCGGTTTGATCGATCTGGCCGCCCAGGCCGCCCCGCATGAGGCCGATGTGCTGCTGGTGCACGGCATCTGCACACATGACACCAGCTGGGCCGCCACTGTCGTGCCGCAACTGACCCGAGCGCTCAACGACGCCACCACGCCACGCGCGCCGATGCGGACGCCGCAGGATGCCGGGCTCGTCGCCAACGCCATGCCCGCATCGGCAGCCGCAGCCGGCAGACCGGGCCATATGGCGCCCGGGACCGAGCTCGCCAACACAGCCACCGCTGCCGGTTCCGCGCCGAGGGCAGCCGGCGCGCTGACCGCCCCCGCTGTCGACATCGTGCCGACCACGGTGACCACGCCGGCCGGCCAACTGCGCTTTGATGCGCTAATCTGGTCGCCGCTGACCAGCGCCCTCAAGCGCCAGCTGTGCTACGACCAGAGCGGCAAGTCCACGCAGTGCAACGACGCCCTACCCTATCCCTACACCCGCGCCAAACTGAACGCACGCTTCAAGGACGGCCTGATCGACGATTGCCTGCCCGACGCGCTGATTTACCAGGGCGTGGCGCGCGACAGCATGCAGCGGCAAATGCGCACCGCCATCCTGCAAGCACTGTCCGGCGCCCGCGCCGAGGTACCGCTGGTGGTGATTTCGCACAGCATGGGCAGCAAGCTGTTATTCGATACGCTGTTGCGCATGACGGAGGAGCCTGCCGGCTCGGCGGCGGCGATGGCGGCGCAACAAGCGGTGGACCGCATGCGCTTTCTGGTGATGGCGGCCAACCAGATCCCGCTGTTATCGCTGGCAGATCAGCCGCTGAGCCCGGCCACCAGCCTGAGCGCACCGCCGGACAGTCTGCAACTGCTGCTACGCAAACGCCGCACCGCACTGGCCGCCGACCATCATCTGACGCTGGTGGCATTCACCGATCCCAACGACCTGCTGTCGTACACGCTGCCGCCCGAGCGCTATGCGGCCGACGGCGTCACCGTCTACAACATCCTGGTCTCCAACGCGCCAACCTGGCCGGGCCTGCTGGAACGGCCCGACAGCGCCCACCTGGACTACCTCGGCAACCCAGACGTCGGCCGCCTGATCACCTGCGGCCAGCCCACAAGCAAGCTGTGCAAATGAGGAGATACGCACATGCCTTGCTATCCCCAAGTCATGCCTGATTTCGCCTGCTTTTGCCTGAAAAATGCCTGCTTCAGGCAGCTCCCCGCGTGGAACCTCCCTATGAGAGGCGCGGTCTAACAGTTACAAATGCAGGCAATCCGCAGGCAGAATCAGGCGAAAGCAGGCGTGACTTATGGATACCAACCATCACATATATACCGAGCTGGCGTACCAGCTGCGCAAGCGCGAAGCCCCCCGCACGGAAGAAGAAATCACGCTGATCGCGCTAAAAGAATGGATGGCCCGCAACTTCAGCTATTCGGCTATGCGCGGCTACCAATGGAAAGAGTTGTTCCTGCCGCACGGCGCCATGCTGCGCCTGATCCATCGCGGTATGACCTACTACGCCGAATAGCTGGGCGGAGGAAATCTGCGGCAGCGTGCGCAACGCCTGGCGCGACATCCACGTCCGCCGCAACTACACCGAATCGTGGAGCTACGCCAAAGCCCTGCGCCCTAAAGACGGCCAGCCTCCGCGCAGCCCCGGCGTTGAACGCAGAAAGCGCCACCGCCGCAGCTACGATTGAAAGCGAACCTTAAGCGCCCGCCACCACCATATTCTCGATCAGGATCGAACCGGTCTGTTTGGTGCCGCGCACCAGCACATCGTTACCGACCGCCACGATCTGCGCCAGCATATCCTTCATATTGCCGGCGATGGTGATCTCTTCCACCGGATACTGAATCACGCCATTCTCGACCCAGTAACCAGCCGCGCCGCGCGAGTAATCGCCGGTCACATAATTGGTGCCCTGTCCCATCAGCTCGGTGACCAGCAGACCGGTGCCCATCTTGCGCAACATGCCGGCGAAATCATCGGCCTCGGCGGTCAGCGACGAGGTCAGCGACAGATTATGCGAACCGCCGGCATTACCGGTGGTCTTCATGCCCAGCTTGCGCGCCGAATAGGTCGACAGGAAATAACCCTGCACCACACCATCCTTGACCACATCACGCTTAACGGTGCGCACGCCCTCCTCGTCAAACGGCGCCGAGCCGACCGCGCCGACCACATGCGGATCTTCCTGGATCTGCACATGCGTAGGCAGCACCTGCTTGCCCAGCGAATCCAGCAGGAACGTCGACTTGCGATACAGCGCGCCGCCCGACGTGGCTTGCACAAACGCCCCCAGCAAGCCAGCCGCCAGCGGCGCCTCGAACAGCACCGGGCAGTTGCGCGTCTCGATGCTGCGCGCGTTCAAGCGTGCCAGCGCGCGCTCGGCCGCATAACGTCCGATCGCCTCCGGCGACGACATCTGCGTTGCATCGCGCACCGACGAATACCAGTCGTCGCGCTGCATATGCTTGCCCTTGCCGGCAATTGGCGCCACCGACAGCGTATGGCGCGAATACGGATAGCCGCCGATGAAGCCGCGCGAATTGGCCGCCACAAAGTGCGACTGCTGCACGTGCACGCCGGCGCCTTCCGAATTGGTCACGCGCGGATCGACCGCGAATGCCGCCGCCTCGGCGCGCTGGGCCAGCGCCACCGCGTCGGCGGTGCTGATGTCCCACGGATAGAACAGTTGCAGATCGCGCGGATCGCGCTCCAGCATGTCGTCGTCGGCCAGGCCGGCGCAATCGTCATCGGCGGTGAAACGGGCGATGTTGTAGGCCGCTTCCACGGTCGCCTTCAGCGCCGCCGGCGAAAAGTCGGAGGTCGAGGCGTTGCCGCGGCGCTGGCCGATGAACACCGTCACGCCCATGCCCTTGTCTTTATTCTGCTCGATGGTCTCGATCTGGCTCTTGCGCACCGACACCGACAGGCCACTGCCCTCGCTGAATTCGACGGCGCAATCGGTGCCGCCCTGGGCTTTCGCATAGCCCAGCACATCCTGTGCGAGCTGCTTTAACTGGTCCTGGGTGTGGGTGAAATGGGTATCGCTCATGAGCTGTTTTCTTCGGGTAGCCGCTAAAATTGCTATCATAGCAGTCGTTTACAGTTTAAGGGCGCAGCTACGCGCCCGCTTGAAAGTTAATATTATGGTAAATCCCAACCGCAGCGGCGGTGGCGTCGGCTTCAGCTCGTCCGAATTTGAAGACGAATACGAGCGCCCATCCAAATCCGAGGCCAAGCGCCAATCCAACGCCCTGCAGAAGCTGGGCGAAGCGCTGGTCGAGGCGCCACGCGATCGCGTCAAGAAAGTGCCGATGCCGGAAGACGTGCTGGAAGCCATCCTGGAATGTCAAAAAATCACCAACCACGAAGGCCGTCGCCGCCAGATGCAGTTTGTCGGCAAGAAGATGCGCACGCTGGATGAAAACGAAGTCGCGCTGATCCAGAAAGCCATCGACAGCTGGAAAGGCGCCTCCAAGGCGGAAACCTCGGCCATGCACGCGCTGGAACGCCGCCGCGAAAAACTGCTGGCCGACGACAACGCGCTGACCACGCTGCTGAGCGAAGCGCCGCACCTCGACGTGCAGCAGCTGCGCACCCTGATCCGCAACGCCCGCAAGGAACAGGCCGAGAACAAGCCGCCTAAAGCCTACCGCGAAATCTTCCAGATCCTGAAACAGCTGGAAGCCGACAAGCGCAAGGCCAACGGCAGCGATGACGAAGGCGACGACGAAGCGACCGAAGGCGATGACGAATAACGTCGCGCTGCGGGTCGGCCTGGTCTCGGTGTCCGACCGCGCCAGCGGCGGCGTCTATGCCGACCAGGGCATCCCGGCGCTGCAAGCCTGGCTGGCGTCGGCGCTGACCACGCCGTTCGAAGTGGAAACCCGCCTGATCGCCGACGAACGGCCGCAGATCGAAGCCACGCTGACCGAACTGGCCGACGTCGCCCGTTGCCACCTGATCCTGACCACCGGCGGCACCGGCCCGGCGCGACGCGACGTCACGCCCGAAGCCACGCTGGCCGTCGGCACCAAGGAAATGCCCGGCTTCGGCGAACAGATGCGCCAGATCAGCCTGCACTTCGTACCGACCGCCATCCTGTCGCGCCAGACCGCCGTGATCCGCGAAAGCGCCGACCATGCCGCGCTGATCCTCAACCTGCCCGGCCAGCCCAAGGCCATCGCCGAAACCCTGGGCGGCCTCAAGGACGCCGACGGCAACACCCTGGTCGGTGGCATCTTTGCCGCCATTCCTTATTGCATCGACCTGATCGGCGGCCCCTATGCCGAGACCGCCCCGGCCGTGTGCAAAGCGTTCCGTCCCAAATCCGCCCTCCGCCCTGTCCAAGGACCCGCATGAGCCAATTATTGCAAACGATTGAAAAAGAAACCGGCGCCAACCCGAGCGTCGCCATCATCTGGATGCACGGCCTGGGCGCCGACGCCAACGACTTCGTGCCGATGCTGCACGAGCTGGACTTGGCCGGCCTGCCGGCGATCCGCTTCATCTTCCCCAACGCCGACACCATGCCGGTGACGGTCAACGGCGGCTACGTGATGCGCGCTTGGTATGACATCGTCGCCACCGACCTGGGCCGGCAAGAAGACGAAGGCGGCCTGCGCGCCTCGCAAGCCAAGATCGAAGCGCTGATCGCGCGCGAAAACGCACGTGGCATCCCGAACGAGCGCATCATCCTGGCCGGCTTCTCGCAAGGCTGCGCGATGACGCTGCAAACCGGCCTGCGCCAGACCAAACCGCTGGCCGGCATGCTGTGCCTGTCCGGCTACGTGCCGATCGCGCCGAAAGCCGCCGCCGAGCACACGCCGGAAAGCAAAACCACCCCGATCTTCCTGGTGCACGGCCGCATGGACCCGGTGATTCCGATCGCCCGCGCCACCGCCTCGCGCGACCTGCTGCTGCAGTGGGGCTACAACGTCGAATGGCACGAATACGCGATGCAGCACTCGCTGTGCCAGGAAGAAGTCCAGCACATCAGCGCCTGGCTGAAAAAAGTCCTGTAATTCGGGGTCAGTTCTAAAAAATGGACACGGGCTCAACCGTTTCGCGGCTGAGCCCGTGTCCACTTCGGGGTCTGACCCCGAAGTGGACACGAACTGATCAGGGGCTCATGCCGGTAGCGGCGCGGTGCTGGATGTTGGCACCGCCGTTTGCGCCGCGTTCATCACCATCGCCAGAAACGTGTAGTAGCCGTTGATGCCCATCAGGTCGACTACGCCGTGCTCGCCAAACGCGGCCAGCGCCGCCGCGTAAGTGGTGTCGTCCACCCGTTGCTGCTGATGCAGCTGCACGCAGAATTCATAGACCACCGCCTCGTCGGCCAATAGCGCCGCCGGCCGCCGCCGCACCGCGATCGCGGCAATCACCTCTTCCGCGATGCCGAAGTCGCGCGCGATCGGCGCGTGGATCGCCCACTCCACCTGCTGGTTCCAGTGGCGCGCCGTCACCAGTATCGCCAGCTCGGTCAGGCGGGTGCCGATCGCCGAGCGATAACGCAGATACTCGCCCATCTTTTGCGCGGCGCTCATCAGCTCCGGACTGCGGATCAGCGGCACGAACGGTCCATACAGCGCACCGCGCGGCCCGTCGATCACCGCCTGCGCCGCCAGTTGCTGGCTGGCGCTCATCTGCGCGAATGGAATCGGCCCCAAACGATCATCCATGCTGCCTCCTTAAAGACCTCATCATGGCATACATCAAAAAGTGCCAGGCCAAACCCGGCTATCGTCGGCAGTCTGCCCCTGTTCCCGAAAGGACGCCATGAGCCATATCATCCACCGCAGTTTGCGGCGCGTGCCGCCGGTCGCCGTGCGCGCCGCCGGCCTCACCGTCACCGACAACGCCGGCCGCACCTATCTCGACGCCAGCGGCGGCGCCGCTGTCTCCTCGCTGGGCCACGGTCATCCCGAAGTGCTGGCTGCGATGCACGCCCAGATCGACCGCACCGCCTACGCCCATACCGCCTTCTTCACCTGCGAGGCCGCCGAGCATCTGGCCGCGCGACTGGCCTCCGACGCTCCCGGCGACCTCGATCACGTCTATCTGGTATCGGGCGGCTCGGAAGCGATGGAGACCGCGCTCAAACTGGCGCGCCAATACTGGCTGGAGCGCGGCCAGCCGCAGCGCCAGCGCTTTATCGCGCGCCGCCAGAGCTACCACGGCAATACATTGGGCGCGCTGGCGGTAGGCGGCAACGAATGGCGCCGCCGCCCGTTCGCACCGCTGCTGATCGATGTCGACCGCGTGTCGCCCTGCTACGAATACCGCGAGCGCGCCCCCGATCAAAGCACTGACGACTACACCGCTGCCCTGCTGCGCGAGCTGGAACAGCAAATCCTAACCAGCGGCCCGCAAAACCTGATCGCCTTTGTCGCCGAAACCGTGGTCGGCGCCACCGCCGGCGCGGTGCCGCCCACGCCCGGCTACTTCCGCGGCGTGCGCCGGCTATGCGACCAGTATGGCCTGCTGCTGATACTCGATGAAGTCATGTGCGGCATGGGCCGCTGCGGCACGTTATACGCGTTTGAACAGGAAGGCGTGCTGCCCGACCTGGTGGTGCTGGGCAAAGGACTGGGCGCCGGCTACCAGCCGATCGGCGCGGTGCTGGCGCGCCGTCACATCGTCGACGCGCTGCGCGATGGCAGCGGCGCTTTCCAGCATGGCCACACCTATATGGGTCACCCGGTGGCCGCCGCCGCCGCGCTGGCGGTGCAGAAGGTGATTCAGCGTGATGGTCTGCTGGGCGCCGTCACCACGCGCGGCGCGTCCTTGCGGCGCATGCTGCGCGAGGCGTTTGGCCAGCATCCGCATGTGGGCGACATTCGCGGACGCGGACTGTTGATCGGATTGGAACTGGTGGCGGAGCGCGACAACAAGACGCCGTTCGATCCGGCGCTGGCACTGCACGCGGCCATCAAGGAAGAGGCGATGGCGCGTGGCTTGATGGTGTATCCGATGGGCGGCACCATCGATGGTCGTCACGGCGACCATGTGCTGCTGGCGCCACCGTTCATCGTCACCGAGGCCGAGCTGGCGGAGATCACCAGCCGCCTCAGCGACGCCATCGCCGGCGCCCTGGCGCGGGTGCGTTAGCTTATTTGCTGGCCTTCCAGGCGATAACCTCGGCCTGCTGCTCGCCCAGCCCGGCGATGCCCACGCGCAGGGTATCGCCCTTCTTCAGGAAGCGCTGCGGCTTGCGGCCCATGCCGACACCCGGCGGCGTGCCGGTCGCGATCACATCGCCCGGTTCCAGCGTGATGAACTTCGACAGATAGCTGACAATCTGCGCCACCGTGAAAATCATGGTCGAGGTATTCCCGGTCTGCATGCGCTTGCCGTTCACCTCCAGGTACAGATCCAGATCCTGCACATCGTAGATATCTTCCGGCGTCACCAGCCACGGGCCGACCGGGCCGAAGGTATCGCAGCCCTTGCCCTTGTCCCAGGTGCCGCCGCGCTCCAGCTGATACTCGCGCTCCGACACATCGTTGACCACCGTGTAGCCGGCGATGTATTTGTGCGCATCGGCCTCGCTGACATACTGCGCGCGCGCACCGATCACGATGCCCAGCTCCACTTCCCAATCGGTCTTCTTGGAACCCTGCGGCAGCATGATCGGATCGTCCGGCCCATTTAGCGCGCTGATCGCCTTGGTGAACACAATCGGCTCGGCCGGCAGCGGCAGCCCCGACTCCGCAGCGTGATCGGCGTAATTCAGGCCGATGCACAGGAACTTGCCGACCTTCGCCACCGGCACGCCATAGCGCGGATTGCCGCGCACCAGCGGCAGCGACGCATGCGCGATCTTCTCCAGCTTGCGCAGCGACTTCGGCGCCAGCGTCGCCGCATCGATATCGTCGATCACACCGGACAGATCGCGCAGCTTGCCCTCATCATCGATCAAGCCTGGTTTCTCTTTGCCTGGACGGCCGTAACGCACTAATCTCATACTTCACCCTCGGTTAACAAGTCATCGGGCATTTTAACCGTAGCGCCCTTGTCGCAGCCACTTGTTGGCGATGATCTTGGTGCCGTTGACCACCGGCGCGCCGCCGTGCAGCGTTTGTGGGTCGGGTTGATGATTGGTGTCGGTGTTGAGGAACCACAGCGCGCTGCCCTTTTTCGGGAACACCTCCAGTCCCAGACTGGGGAACACGGTGCCGCCGCCCTGCTCCACATCGCACAGATACAGCACAAAGGTCGCCAGCCGCTGGCCGCCGCGCGCCAGGTGCGAGCGATGGCCTGCGCTGTCCGGATCGAGCCAGTCGTAATGCGGGCGGTACTCCTGGGTCGGACCGTACTTCTGCAGCTGGAACGGTTCGCTGCACTCCGGCGACCAGTGCGCCAGCGCCGCCAGCCGGCGGTCGATGCGCTCGGCCACCTCCGCCTCGCCGCGCTGGATGAAAGCCATCTCCGAGGTGCGGCCTTCGTGCACCACGCTGGCGCCGTCGGCTTCCGCCGTCACCGTCGAGCGGGTGTAGCGCGTGCCGCAATGCGCGACGATGGCGTCGCACTCTTCGTCGCTGAGCACATTCCCGAGCAGGATCACCTGCGGCTTCTGCAGCACGAACAGCACATCCACCTCGCGGTCCGGCGCGGCGATGCGATTGCTGCTGACGTCTATGTAGGGCATTTCGCGCGGCGCCGAAAATGCGCTGGCCATAGCCGGCGCTGGCGCCGCCGCACTCGCGCCATCGGCGCCGGCCACGCGCAGACGCAGCGCCTCGTCGATGGCGGCGCGCGCCACCGCCATGCTGTGCTGCCCGGAGCGCGCCATGCTGTTGGCCATATCCAGCGGGCTGCAGCCGCGCTCCAGGTTCTCCATGATCCAGGTCCGCCAGGTTTGCGGCAGGTTGACAAAAACATTATCAGGTTGCGTCATCGGTCATCAAAGGCTGATCGGAGGGAAAACCCATTCTACCGGATCGGCGCCCTGCGGCGCACAAAGCACAGCAAGCCTGGCAGCTGCAACAACAGCAGCGCCGCGAACGCGGTCTGGTAGGCCTCAGCCGGATAGTGTCCCAACAGGTCTGGTCGCCAGCAACCGACCACCAGTCCGAAGCCCGCCTGCACCACAAACGCGCCCAGGAAAATCAGCAGGTTCAGACAGGTGGCGGCGCGCCCGGTCAGCGCGCCGGGCAGGCTTTGGGCGACGATGGTGTATTCGATGCCGGTGACCGTGCCCACCAGCGTAAACAGCACCGACAGCAGTTGATAGCTGGGCCGCCAGTTCAGCACAAAGCCCAGCTGCACCAGCAGAAACAGCGCGACGCCAGCCGCCGCCACCGTGATCGGCGCCACGCCGCGCCGGCCGGCCCATTCGGTCATCATGCCGACCGCGATGGCGCCGAATATCACCGCCGCCATGCCGAGGTAGAGTAGATAGCCGACCGCCTCTTCGCTGTAGCGCGCCACGTCGCTCAGCCAGCGGCTGATCCATAGTCCCTGGATGCCGAAGAACACCGTGTGCGGAATCAGCACCAGCGCGGCTACGTCGCGGAAGGCAGGGTGCCGGTAGACTTCGCGCATAGCATCCAGCAAGGCTGGCTTGCGGATGCTGACCGGCTGTGACGGCGCCAGTGCGCGTATCAGCACGCCGATCAGCGCCGCCGCTGCGGCCAGCAGTAGGAACAGACCGCGCCAGTCCATGTAATGCAGCGCCAGACGCACTGGCAGTGTGGCCGCCGCCGCTCCGAGGCCGCCAACCGCGATCAGATAGCCCTGCACTGATGGCAGCCGCGCTGGCGCGATCCAGGTTGAAATGGCCTTCACCGCCGACATGAAGCAGCCGCCCAGCCCGAGGCCGATGATGGCGCGTGCCACCAGCAACTGGCTGAAGGTGTGGCCGCCGGCGAACGCCAGCGCGCCGACGCCGGCCAGCAGCAGCATCGGCAGCTGGACCTTGGCCGGTCCCCAGCGGTCCAGCGCCATGCCGACCGGCAGCTGGGCCAGCGCGAAGGTGAGGAAGAAAGCGCTGGTCAGCAGGCCAAGCTGGCCGGAGGTCAGCGCCAGCGACGCCACCAGTTGCGGTGCCAGCGTCGCGTTCACCGTGCGCATCAAGCTTGAAAGGAAGTGGCCTAGCGCGAACGGCAGGAACACCAGCACAAACAACGCGCCACCAGAAAGCGGCCGCACCACCACCGTCGACATCCCGCCCCCCGCCACCGTGCCCGCGCCGGGCGGCGGCAACGTCGGCCCGTCCGCAGTCGCGCTATCGGCAAGCGGCGCAGTGCCGAGGGGCGGCGGCAGCGGCACGACGGCGCGCGAGAGACCGAGGGGCGGCAGCGGCGGCA
>NZ_WKJK01000003.1 GCF_009674535.1 Duganella guangzhouensis | reverse complement strand
GCACGCCCGGCGCGGTTGGCGCGGTCGGCGGCGCCATGCCCGGCCACGGCGCACCGAGCGGCATCGGTGGTGGCTTCGTCGCCGGCGCCGGCGTGGGTGCGGCGGGCGTACTCGGCTTGCCGGTGGGCGGCGTCTGGACCCAAGGCCCGGCGCAAGGCTTCCACACCGGCACGCTGAGCAACGAAGAACTACAGCGCCTGTCGCAAGTCCACGCCAAAGAACCGCTGCTGGCCTACCTTGCCGAGCTACAAAAAGCCATCCCCTACGAATCCATCGGCAAACTCGCCGCCGCCTCGGGCGGGCAGATAGCGCCGGCGGCCGCCGGCACCGAGGGGGGCGAAGCGACACCCAATGTGTTCTACCTGCCCAACCTCAAGCAAGCGATGCCGCAGGGCAGCCTGTCGCGCGCCGACGAAAGCACCATCGACCTGCTGTCCGCCGTGTTCGACACCGTATTCCGCGACCAAAGCATCTCGCCGGAAATCCGCGAACTGATCCGCTTCCTGCAAATTCCCGTGCTGAAAGCCGCGCTGGTCGACAAAAACTTCTTCTTCCAGGAAGCCCATCCGGCGCGCCGCCTGCTGGAAGTGCTCTCGCGCATGGGTTGGGAGCAGCGCAAAGGCCCGGACGATCCGTTGTTCCAGGCCATGCAGCGCAGCGTCGACCGGGTTGGCCGTGACTACGAGCAGGAACTGACCGTCTTCACCGAAGCCGTCAACGAACTCGAAGCGCAAATCCAGGCCGAGGAAAAAGCCGCCGCCGCCGCCATCGCCGCCCCGATCGCCGCCGCCCTCAAGCAAGAGAAGATGGCGGAATCGACCAAGCTGGCCAAAAACGCCGTCGCGCTGCGCATCGGTAGCGGCGAAGTGATTGCCGTGGTCGAAGCCTTCCTCGAACAGCGCTGGGTCTCGGTGCTGACCATCGCCTACAGCATCGAAGACGACAAGCCCGGCGCCGTCAACAACGCCACCCAAACCATGGACGACCTGATCTGGAGCGTCCGTCCCAAAGTCAGCGCCGACGAGCGCAAACAACTGATCGCCAAATTGCCGGGCCTGCTGTCCACGCTGAACAAATGGCTGGACGTCATCAAATGGCAGGACGCCGACCGGCTGCAATTCTTTGCCGAACTGGCCGAATGCCACGCCTCCATCGTGCGTGCGCCGATCGACATGTCGCCCGAGCGGCAAGTGGAAATCGCCATGCAGGTGGCGCAGCAGGCCGCCGAGCGCCGGCTGCAGCAGCAAGCCAAGGCCGACGCCGAAGCTGAAAAGCAGGCGCCGCCCGATCCGCAGCAAGAAGACGCCATCATCGAAGTCGACAGTCTGACGCGCGGCATGTGGCTGGAGTTTGAACAGGACGACGGCAGCGCCCGCAAAGTCAAGTTGGCGTGGATCAGCCCGCGCCGCACGCTGTACATCTTCTCCACCGCGGCGCGGCAGGAAGCCTTCTCCATGTCCGGCGACGAGCTGGCCAAGCGTTTCCGCGATGGCAGCGCCCAGGTACTGCGCGCCGATGGCGTGGTCACCGTCGCGCTGGCCCAGGCGCTGGCGCGCGGCGCCGACAACGACGCCACCATCGCCACGCCGGCCGCCGCCGGTTGAGTGTAGTTAACGCACGCTCAGCACCGCGCCACCCATGCCGATAAACACCAGGCCGGTAGTGCGGCCGGCCAGACGGCGCCGTTTGGCGCTGCTGGCCACATTGCGTTTCAGCCAAGCCGCGCAGCTAACATAGAATAAGTGCGAGATCAGTGTGCAGGCCGTGAAGGTGGTAGTCAGCAGCAGGAAGCGCAAGGGATCGACATGGTCGGGCGGCATAAATTGCGGGAACACGGCGGTGAAGAACAGAATCGCTTTGGGATTACTCACCGCCACCAGCAGCCCGGCGCGAAAAGTGCGCAGCCGGCTTTCTTCCACCGGCCCCGTCGCGCTTGGCACAGCACTTGGTTGGCCGGCGTTGCGCCACGCCCGTATGCCCAGATAGACCAGGTAGGCCGCGCCCGCCAGCTTCAACAGGCCAAACGCCAGCGCGGACGCTTTTAACACCACGCCGAGTCCGGTGACCGCCGTGGTGGCGACGATAAAGACACCCAACGCATTGCCTGCCGAACTGAAAAACGCCCGGCGCGCGCCTTGGCTGGACGCGGTGGAAATTGCCATCAGCACGCCCGGCCCCGGGCTGAAGGCCGCCGCCAGCGATACGGTCAAAAATAGTAGCCAGGTCGAAAAGCTCATCGCGCACTCCAGAGAGGAAAGACTTAGTATCGTTTTAAACCATCGCAACGTAAATGGTCTACTATGAATAACATTTTTAACCAGTGATTCATAATCATGGACCGATTGCGCAGCATGGAGGTATTTGTCGGTGTCGCGGAGGCGGGGAGCTTCACGGCGGCCGCCAGGATGTTTGAGATGTCGGTGGTCATGGTCGGCAAGCATGTCGCCGAACTGGAGCAACGCCTGGGCGCGCGGCTGATCAACCGCACCACCCGCCGCCAAAGCTTGACCGAGATCGGCGAACAATACTGCGAACAATGCCGTCAGATATTGGCCCACGTACAGAGCGCGGAGTCCGGCGCGCTGGCGATGGGCAGCGGTGCACGCGGGATTTTGCGCATCAGTGCCCCGGTGGCCTTTGGCAGCGCCTTGCTGGCGCCACTGCTGCCGGCCTATATGAGCGCGCATCCCGACGTCAGTGTCGACCTGGAGCTCAGCGAACGGATTTCGGATATGGTGGAAGAGGGGCTGGACGCCGCCATCCGTATCGGCCGGCTCGACGACTCCAGCATGATCGCGCGGCCGCTCAAACCATATGGCATGGTGATCTGCGCTTCGCCTGCCTATCTGCGGGAGCACGGCACGCCGCGCACGCCGGCGGAGCTGGCGCATCACCAATGTCTGGACTTCCTGCACTGGCGGCGTGTGGTGCGCTGGCGTCTGGGGGCCGCTGGACAAGGGGCGCCGTCGCCGCAGCCCAGTCGCTTCCGCTGCAACAATGGCACCGCACTCAAGCAGATGGCGATGCATGGCTTTGGCCTGGCGATGCTGGCTGAAGTCGTTGTGGCGAAGGAGATTGCTGACGGCGACCTGGTGCCGTTGTTGCGGGACTATATGCCGCCGCTCCGGCCGTTGCACTTAATCTATCCGCGCAGCCGGCAGACCACGCCCAAGCTGAGCACGTTCGTTGAATTCGTGGTGGAGAATTTCGGCGCGCGGTGATCAGGGGATGCCGTTGGCGCCGTGCTGGCGCCAGGCCGGGCGTTGGTCGAGGCGCTCAGCCCAGGCCTGTAAGGCAGTCAGCGCTGGACGCGTCATCGGTGTGCAGCGCCAGCGGTTGAATGACAGGCCGAGCACAATGTCGGCGAGTGTGAAGCTGTCGCCGCAGACCCAGGCGCCAGTGGTGGCAAGTTGTGCATCCAGCATCGTCATCAGCCGGTTCCATTCGCCGGCGCTGTGCGCGATGGCGGCGGCGTCGGCATGCGCCGCGCTGCCGCGCACCAACGCCATGAAGGCGTAGCGCCAGGCGTTGTTCAGCTCGGTGGCTTGCCAGTCCATCCATTTTTCCACCTGCGCGCGCGGCATCGCTTCGGTCGGCAGCAGGTCGCTGCGGCCGTGCTGGCCCGCCAAGTAGCGGCAGATGGTGTTGGATTCCCACAGCGCTTGCCCGTCGTCGATGATGACCGGCACCATCGCATTCGGGTTCAACCGCGCGATCTCGCTGCTGTGCAGCTCATGTTGATAGGGCACGCCGATTTCGGCGCAGGTCCACAGCACTTTGCGGACGTTGATGGAGGTCGATTTTCCGAGTATGGTCAGCATATGCGCCAGTATGCCATGCCAGGATGGTGTTGATGTGCGGCAATTTTCCGTTACAATTACTCAGCATGTGGTTTAATGTGTTGTGCGGTGCAAAAATGGGAGTGACATGATGTGGTGGCATTGGTTGAGTGTGATAGGCAGTGTGGCGGTGACCGGTCCGATCGGCATCGTTATCATGGTCTGGCTGCTGACCGGTAAATCCTGGCGTCTGTCCATCATCTGGGCCGCGTTGTACGGCGCCGGCATGGCGCTGGTGGTGGCCAGCAAGCTGGCCTTCATCGGTTGGGGCATCGGTGTGGCGTCGCTGCAGTTTGCCGGCTTTAGCGGCCATGCCATGCGCGCCGCTGCCGTGTTTCCGGTGCTCGGCTTCTTGCTGACGCGCTCCCTGCCGTCGTGGCAGCGCCATCTCGGTCCCGCCGTCGGCGTCGTGCTGTCGGTGCTGATTGCTTTGTCACGCATTTACACCTGGTCGCATTCGCCGTCGGAAGCCTATACCGGTTGCCTGTTGGGTCTGGCTGTAGCGTTTGCCTTCATCTGGTATGCCAGCGCCGAGCGCGACCTGACTTTCAGCCGCATGCTGGTTATGCTGTGCCTGCCGGTGTTGGTGGTAGCTCCGCAGTTCAAGCCGGTCCCCACCGAGCGCTGGATCACCAAGGCCGCACTTTACCTGTCCGGCCGCGATCAACCCTACACCAGCGCCATCTGGTATGGCCCCCGGTCACGACTGCGCTGACAATGGTGTTACCAGCTGCGTTTTCGGCCTGATATGATGCGCTAAATGGTATTATTGTGAAATTTTCCAGCCCACACACCAGTTAACAACGTGCGTCTATCTTCCATCAAATTGTCGGGATTTAAGTCTTTCGTTGATCCCACCAATTTTCAGGTGCCGGGTCAGCTGGTCGGCGTGGTCGGTCCCAACGGTTGCGGCAAGTCGAACATCATCGACGCGGTGCGCTGGGTGCTGGGCGAATCCAAGGCGTCCGAGCTGCGCGGCGAGTCGATGCAGGACGTGATTTTCAACGGTTCGACCCACCGCAAGCCAGCCGGACGCTCGTCGGTGGAGCTGGTGTTTGACAATAACGCCGGCAAGGCCGCCGGCCAGTGGGGCCAGTACGCCGAAATCGCGGTCAAGCGCACGCTGACGCGCGACGGCACGTCCACTTACTACATCAACGGCCAGCCGGTGCGCCGGCGCGATATCCAGGACATTTTCCTCGGCACCGGCCTCGGTCCGCGCGCTTACGCGATTATCGGCCAGGGCATGATTTCGCGGATTATCGAATCGCGCCCGGAAGAGTTGCGCGTGTTCCTGGAGGAAGCCGCCGGCGTCTCGAAATACAAGGAGCGCCGCCGCGAAACCGAGAACCGTCTGCACGACACGCGCGAGAATCTGCTGCGCGTGGAAGACATCCTGCGCGAGCTGAATACCAATCTGGAAAAGCTGGAAGGCCAGGCCGCCGTTGCGACCAAGTTCCATCAGCTGCAGGCCGATCAGGAAGAGAAGCAAAAGCTGCTTTGGCTGCTGCGCAAGATCGAGGCCGAGAACGAGCAGAAAAAATACTTCCGCGACGTCGAGCAGGCGCAGAACGATCTGGAAGAGCAAACCGCCAAGCTGCGCAACGTCGAGCTTTCGCTGGAGCAGATGCGCCAGTCGCACTTTGCCGCCGGCGATCGTCTGCATAGCGCGCAGGGCGCGCTGTATCAGACCAACGCCGAAATCGGCAGCCTGGAAGCGCAGATCAAGTTCGTGGTCGAGTCGCGCAGCCGCCTGCAATCGCAGCTGGCGGCGCTGACCGCGCAGCGCGATCAGTGGCAGCGCCAGGTCAGCGAATCCAGCGAGCAGATTGCGGAAGCCGAGTTCACGCTGGAAGAGCTGAGCGCCAAGGTCGAGGAATCGCAGATCATGGCCGAGCAAAAGGCGGAGTCGCTGCCGATGCTGGAGCAGGCGTGGAAGGAAGCGCAGACCCGCAGCACCGAATCGCGCGCCCGCATCATGCAGGCGCAGCAGCAGCTGGAACTGGAGTCGGCGCATCAGCGCAACGCCAACAACATCCTCAACAGCCTGGCGGTGCGCCGCGAGCGCCTGGTGCAGGAGAAGAGCGGCCTGAGTATGCCGGACAGTACGCATCTGTCGAATCTGCGCCTGCAGCTGGAAGAGAAGCAGCAGGCGCTGGAAGAGCAGAGCTTCATGCTGGAAGAGGCGCTGGAGCAGCAGCCCAAGCTGGAACAGGAACGCCAGGAAGCGCAGCAGCAGGTCAACGCCGAAACCACCGCCAACGCTCAGCTGGAAGCGCGTCTGAACGCGCTGCGCCAGTTGCAGGAGCGCGTGCAAACCCAGGGTAAGGTCACGCCATGGTTGCAGAAGCATGAGCTGGAATCGCTGCCGCGCCTGTGGCAGAAGCTGAATATCGAAGCCGGCTGGGAACAGGCGCTGGAATCGGTGCTGCGCGAGCGTACTTCGGCGCTGCAGATGTCGAACATCGACTGGGCCAAGGCGTTCTTCAGCGACGCGCCGCCGGCCAAGCTGGCGCTGTACGCGCCATCAACTGCTGTGCCGCCGCCGGCGGTGGAAGCGCCGGGCCTGAAGCCGTTCCTGAATCTGCTGAAGATTAACGATCCCGGTTTGCGCGGTCTGCTGCAGGACTGGCTGCACAACGTCTATCTGGCCGATGATGCCGCCGAAGCGTTTGCCGACCGTGGCAAGCTGCCACCGGGCGGCCGCATCGTCACGCGCCAGGGCCACGTCATCACGCCGGGCAGTGTGCGGTTCTACGCCGCCGATTCCGAGCAGGACGGCATGCTGGGCCGCCAGCAGGAAATCGACAACATCACCAAGCAGCTGCGCGCGCAGCAAATGCTGGCCGACGAAGCGCGCGCGCGCTCGGTGCGTGCAGATGCCGCCGTCACTGAATTGACGCGTCGCCTGACCGACTACCGCGCCAAGCTGCAAAGCCTGCAATCTTCGGTGCACACGCTGCAGATCGATGTGGTGAAGCTGACCGAGATTGAAGCGCGCTTCAACCAGCGCAGTACGCAGATCGAAACCGATCTCGCTGAAATCACCGCGCAGGAAGAAGAGCAGACCCAGATCAAGCTGGAGTCCGAGGAAAAGTTCGAGCAGCTGGACATGGAACTGGGCGAACTGCAAGGCACGCACGAAGATGGCCAGACCGACTTTATGCAGAAAGAGCAGCGCCTGGCGGATGCGCGCGAAGCGCTGCGCGATCTGGAGCGCGCCGCGCAGGAAGTGCAGTTCGCGGAAAAGACCCAGCGCAGCAAGATCGAGGAATACCGCCGCAACATCGCCACCGCCACCGCGCAGGCGGCGCAGGTGACGGAAAGCCTGGAAGCTGGCCGCATGGAGCTGGAAGGGTTGGAGCAGGGCAGCGCCAACGACGGCCTGCAGGACTTGCTGGATCGCCGCAGCGGCCAGGAAAAAGCGCTGTCCGACGCGCGCCATGAACTTGATCAGATCGCGCAGCAGCTGCGCATGTTCGAGGAAGGCCGCATGTCGACCGAGCGCGCGCTGCAACCGCAACGCGACAAGATCATGGAGCTGCAACTGAAGGAGCAGGCCGCGCGCCTGAATCAGGAGCAGTTCGCCGCGCAGCTGGCCGAAGTGCAGGCCGACGAGGTGGCGCTGGCCGAGAAGCTGCATCCGGACATGAAGGCGTCCTATCTGCAGGGCGAGGTCACGCGTTTGACCAATGCGATCTCCATGCTGGGCGCGGTCAACCTGGCGGCGCTGGACGAACTGGCCACCGCGTCCGAGCGCAAGAACTTCCTCGACTCGCAGAACGCGGATTTGCAGGAGGCGATTCGTACCCTGGAAGACGCCATTACGCGGATCGACAAGGAAACGCGCGATCTGCTGCAAGACACTTTCGACCGCGTCAACGGTCACTTCTCCGAGCTGTTCCCGATTCTGTTCGGCGGCGGCCAGGCGAAGCTGATCATGACCGGCGATGAAATTCTGGACTCCGGCGTGCAGGTCATGGCCCAGCCGCCGGGCAAGAAGAACGCCACCATCCACCTGCTCTCCGGCGGCGAAAAAGCGCTGACCGCGACCGCGCTGGTGTTCTCGATGTTCCGCCTGAATCCGGCGCCGTTCTGTTTGCTCGACGAGGTCGACGCGCCGCTGGACGACGCCAATACCGAACGATTCTGCCGCATGGTCAAACGCATGTCGGAACATACTCAATTCCTCTTCATCTCGCACAACAAGATTGCGATGGAGATGGCCAATCAACTGATCGGTGTGACGATGCAGGAGCAGGGTGTATCGCGCATCGTGGCGGTGGATATGGAATCCGCCGCAAATTTCGCTTCCGAGGCACAAGCAGCATGACAGACCTTCAACTCAGTCTACTCGCAGCCGCCGGCGTATTTGTCGCCGGCGTCTTCACGTACAACAAAATCCAGGAATACAAAGCCAAGAAGAGCGTGGAACGCGCCTTCTCGACCGACCATGACGATGTGCTGATGCGCACCGGCGAAGTGGCCGAGACGCCAGCGGCGCCGCATGCGCGCCAGGAGCCCAGCTTCTCACTGGACAGCGCGGCACCCGGCCTGGCCGGTGGCGAAGCTTCCGCCGCAGCCGCCGCATTGAGCGCGGTGGCCGCCGAATTCAGCACCGACGACGAAGCCGGCAAGCCGGCCAGCGACGAGGAATTGGCCGCGCGCGCCAAGGCCGCATCGGCCGCCGCCGCCGAACAGGCCACGGCGCTGGTCGATCCGCTGATCGATTGCCTGCTGCCGTTGACGCTGGAAGCCCCGGCGCGTGGCGACAAGCTGCTGCCGGTGCTGCAAACCCTGCGCATGGTCGGCAACAAGCCGGTGCACTTTATCGGCAAGGCCGTCAGCGGCGATTGGGAACCGATCGGCTATGGCGGCGTTTACACCGAACTGCAAGGCGGTGTGCAGCTGGCCAGCCGCAGCACCGCGCTGAACGAACTGGAATACTCGGAACTGGTGACGCGCCTGCGCGCCATGGCCGACGAAATCGGCGCCGAGCCAGCGATTCCGGACATGATGGAAGTGATGGCCGAAGCGCGCAATCTGCACCGCTTCGTCGCCGGTCACGACGCGCAACTGGGCGTCAACCTGCAAACCAATGGCGCGCCATGGGCCATCAACACGCTGATCGGCGCGCTGGAGAAGCAGGGCTTCGACGTGCGTCCGGACGGCCGTTTCGTCATGCCGGACGGTGACGGCGGCTTCCTGTTCTCGCTGTCCACCAATGTGACGCCGGCCGAGGAAACCACCGGTCGTCTGACGCTGCTGCTGGACGTGCCATGCGTGGCGCCGGCACGCGACGGCTTCGGCGCCATGGTCGCTTGCGCCAGGACGCTGGTGGCTCGCCTTGACGCCACCATCGTCGACGATTACAACCAGCCGCTGTCCGATGCCGCGCTGACCGAAATCGCCGGCCAGGTGCAGGACTTCTACACCGAGATGAACGATGCCGACATCCCGGCCGGTTCCACCCGCGCACTGCGTTTGTTCAGCTAAGGTGTCGTGATGTCGGAAGTAGATTTCAAAACGCGCATCGAGCAACTCAGCGCGGAGCTGAACCGTCACCTGCACGCCTATCACGTGCTGGACGCGCCCACCATCCCGGACGCGGAATACGATCAGCTGTTTATCGAGCTGCAGCAGCTGGAAGCGGCGCATCCCGAGCTGGCGCTGCCGGACTCGCCAACCCAGCGCGTTGGCGCGGCGCCGCTGCCGCAGTTCGATCAGGTCACGCACACGGTGCCGATGCTGTCGCTGAACAATGGCTTTACGGATGAGGATATCGAGAACTTCGACCG
This sequence comes from Duganella guangzhouensis, assembly GCF_009674535.1. Taxonomy (GTDB): domain Bacteria; phylum Pseudomonadota; class Gammaproteobacteria; order Burkholderiales; family Burkholderiaceae_D; genus Rugamonas; species Rugamonas guangzhouensis. Next base: position 597,376 of record NZ_WKJK01000003.1, on the reverse strand, counting down.
CCGCGTGCGCGAAGGGCTGGATACGGCGGCGCAGATCGAGTACGCGGCCGAGGTGAAGTACGACGGCCTTGCCATCAACCTGCGCTACATCGACGGCGTGCTGACCCAGGCCGCCACGCGCGGTGACGGTTACACAGGCGAGGATGTCAGCGCCAATATCCGCACCATCCACAGTATTCCGCTGCGCCTGAACACCGATCATCCGCCCGCCATTCTCGATGTGCGCGGCGAGGTGCTGATGTTCAAACGCGATTTCGAAGCGATGAACGCGCGTCAGCGCGAAGCCGGGCAAAAGGAATTCGTCAATCCGCGCAACGCGGCAGCGGGCAGCCTGCGCCAGCTGGATTCGCGCATCACCGCGTCGCGCAAGCTGAGCTTCTTCGCTTACGGTATCGGCGCGCTGGAAGGTGCCGAGATGCCGTCGTCGCACTCAGGGCTGCTGGACTGGTATCGCCAGCTTGGCCTGCCTGTGGCGAAGGAAGCCACGGTGGTGCGCGGCTACGATGGTCTGATGGCCTACTACAAGCAGATTGGCGAAGCCCGTCCGACCATGCCGTACGAAATCGATGGTGTGGTCTATAAAGCCAATCAGTTGCAGGACCAACGCACGCTGGGCTTCGTCTCGCGCGCGCCGCGTTTCGCGCTGGCGCACAAGTTCCCGGCCGAGGAAGCGCTGACGGTGGTGCAGGCGATCGAGGTGCAGGTGGGCCGCACCGGCGCCATCACGCCGGTGGCGCGTCTGGCGTCGGTGTTCGTCGGTGGCGTCAACGTCACCAACGCCACGCTGCACAATGAAGACGAAGTACGCCGCAAGGACGTACGCGTGGGCGATACCGTGATCGTGCGCCGCGCCGGCGACGTGATTCCGGAAGTGCTGGCGGTGGTGCTGGACAAGCGTCCGTCGCCGGAACCTGCGGCGTATGTGCTGCCGAAGACTTGCCCGGTGTGCGGCTCGCACGTGGTGCGCGAAGAAGGCGAGGCGATTGCGCGCTGTTCCGGTGGCCTGTTCTGCTCCGCGCAGCGCAAGGAGGCGATCCGCCACTTTGCCGGTCGCCGCATGATGGACATCGAAGGTCTGGGCGACCGCTACATCGACAGTCTGGTCGAATGGGGCAAGGTACAGCGTGTGGCCGATTTGTACGCGCTGCAGCTGGAAGATCTGCTGGAAATGAAGCGCCTGGCCGATGAACGCGACGGCACCACGCCGGAAACGGTCGTCAAGGGCAAGATCGCCACCAAGTGGGCGGAGAATCTGCTGGAAGCGATTGAGGCCAGCAAGAAGCCGCCGCTGGAACGCATGCTGTTCGCGCTTGGCATCCGCCACGTTGGCGAGTCGACCGCCAAGACGCTGGCCGACTGGCTGGGCCGATTCGACCTGATTCGCCGCGTGCCGGCCGCGCTGCTGCGCGTGCTGCCGGACATCGGCGGCACCGTGGCCGAGTCGATCGCGGACTTTTTCGCTGAACCGAAGAACCAGGAAGCCATCGACGCGCTGCTGGCGGCCGGCGTGGCGCCGCAAGGCGAGCATGCGCCGAGCGCCAAGCTGCGCGAGAAGCTGGACCCGATCAAATTGCTGGCGGCGCTGGCGATCCCCAAACTGACCGAACCACGCAGCAAGCAACTGATCGAGGAAGGCGTGACGCTGGAGACGCTGGGCTATCTGCAGGTATTCAATGTATTCGGCCTGCCGGCAGCGGTGGCCGAGGCGCTGGAGCAGTGGATGGCGCAGCCGGGCCATCGCGAGCAGGTGCAGGCGCTGCACAAGCTGCGCGAAGACCTGCTGGCGCAGTTGCCGGAAACCGTGGCCACTGAAGGCCACCTGACCGGCAAGACCTTCGTCCTCACCGGCACGCTGCCCAATATGGGCCGCGACCAGGCGGCGGCATTGATCGAAGCGGAAGGCGGCAAGGTCTCCGGTTCGGTCTCCAAGAAAACCCATTATCTCGTTGCCGGCGCTGATGCCGGCAGCAAGCTGGCCAAAGCGCAGGAACTGGAAGTGACCATCCTCGACGAAGCCGGCCTGTTAGACCTACTCGCACAAAAATAATATGCCCCAAATTCGCAAAGCTGTATTCCCGGTTGCCGGTCTCGGTAGCCGTTTTCTCCCCGCCACCAAAGCGCAGCCGAAGGAGATGCTGCCGATCGTCGACAAGCCGCTGATTCAGTATGCGGTGGAAGAGGCGGTGGCGGCGGGTATCACCGACATGGTGTTCATCACCGGCCGTAACAAGCGCGCCATCGAAGACCACTTCGACACCGCCTATGAGCTGGAGTCGGAACTGGAGGCCGCCAACAAGCGGCAACTGCTGGAGCTGGTGCAGAACGTGATCCCCAAGCACGTCAACTGCATCTACATCCGCCAGTCGGCACCGCTGGGCCTGGGCCATGCGGTGCTATGCGCGCGACCGGTGGTGGGCGATGAGCCGTTCGCTGTGCTGCTGGCCGATGACTTCATGGATACCGACGATGGCGTCAAGCCGGTGCTGGCGCAGATGACCGAGTTGTATGCGCGCGAGCGTTCCAGCATTCTGGCGGTGCAGGAAGTGCCGCGCGCCGCCACGCGCCAGTACGGCATCGTCAGCGCCAGCGCGTATCAGCCCAAGCTGGAACTGGTGCATGGCATCGTCGAGAAACCACTGCCGGAAGAGGCGCCATCAACGTCGGCAGTGGTGGGGCGCTACGTGCTGACCGGCCGCATCTTCGATCATCTGGAAAACCTGGGCAAGGGCGCCGGTGGCGAAATCCAACTGACCGATGGCATCGCCGCGCTGATGCAGCATGAACGCGTGCTGGCCTATCGCTATGACGGCACGCGCTACGACTGCGGCTCCAAGCTGGGCTACCTCAAGGCTACTACAGCGATGGGCCTCAAGCATTTGGAAACCGGCGATGAATATTGCCGCTTCCTGCGCGAGATACAATGCGAGATCAAAGGGGAATAGGCGATGACGGTACGAGAAATCCTGAAGATGGGCGATCCGCGCCTGCTGCGCGTGGCCGAACCGGTGACCGAGTTCGATACGCCGGCCATGAAGCAACTGATCGCCGACATGTTCGACACCATGCACGCGGCCAATGGCGCCGGGCTGGCGGCGCCGCAGATCGGCGTCAACCTGCAGCTGGTGATCTTCGGCTTCAAGCAGAATTTGCGTTATCCGGACGCGCCGCAAGTGCCGGAAACGGTATTGATCAATCCCGTGCTGACGCCATTGTCCGACGAAATGGAAGAAGGCTTCGAAGGCTGTTTGTCGGTGCCAGGCCTGCGCGGCAGCGTGCCGCGCTACGTCAAGCTGCGCTACGAAGGCGTGGATGAACACCAGCAGCCGATCCGGCGCGATGTCGACGGCTTCCACGCGCGCGTAGTGCAGCACGAGGTGGACCACCTGCTGGGCAAACTGTACCCGATGCGCATCCGCGATTTTTCCAAGTTCGGCTTCACCGAGGTGATGTTTCCCGAACTCGATCCCAACGACGACGATTGATTATTCTGAGCCGAGCAGGTCGCGCGCGTTCAACAGCGCGTAGACGATGTCGGGATGGTTGCGGAAGCAGCGGCGCACGGCGGCGGGCAGCGCCTCGTGCGTCTTGCGGCACAGGCCCGGCTGCTCATCAAGCTTGATCGATAAGCCCATCACGGTGCTGACGCCGCGCGCGGACGGCGTGATGGTCAGCGTAATCCCCAGCAGCTCCTGCAAGCGCTGCTTGACGCGGCCAAGATCTTCATAGGTTTCGATGGTCTCGATGCGCTCGATCAGGCGCTTCTCTTCCTCGCGGGTGAGGCGCAGCACGCGGATATCGGCACCATCTGGCGCCTGCTCCCAGGCCGCCAGCAACTCATCGCGCCCGCACACGCAAGCGCCCGGCGGGCACTCTTTACGGATCGGGAAAGGCAGAGGTTTCAACATCTACAGGATTTTACTCCCGTTTGCCGCGCGCGCTGCTAATTGCGTTGCAGGCGTTGCTGGAGCAGCGCAAGCACGGCGGCTTCTTCGGGGCGCAGGGCGTGCAGGTCTTCCTGTAGCTCTTCGCGTGCGCGGCGGCGCAGGGTGTTGAGCATGGTGCCGTCGAGGTAGGATTCGATCACGGCCGGATGCACGTAGCACTTGCGGCAGATGGTGGGCGTGTTGCCGAGCTTTTTGGCCACCGCCTCAATCGCCTGCACCACATTCTTTTTGGCTTGCGCCTGTGAGTCGTATTTTTCGTATTCCCGCAGCGCCACCGCCGCCAGCACGGTGCCGGCCCAGGTGCGGAAATCCTTGGCGGTGTAATCGGCGCCTGTCACTTCCTGTAGATAATCGTTGACGTCGGCCGAGTCGATGGCGTGCCGGTTGCCGTCGTCGTCCTCATACTGGAACAGCTCCTGCCCTGGCAAGTCGCGCGCCTTGCGGATGATATGGGCCAGCCGCCGATCATGCACCTCGACCGCATGATGCACGCCGCTTTTGCCGCGGAAGCGGAACATCACCGTGCTGCCATCCAGCCGCACATGACGGTCGCGTAGTGTGGTGAGGCCGAAGGATTTGTTCTCGCGTGCGTATTCCTCGTTCCCGATCCGCATTAGCGTCGCCTCCAGCAGATAGACGATGGTGGCGATGACTTTTTCGCGCGGCAGGCCGGGCTTGCGCAGCGCTTCATCCACAGCGCGCCGGATCGCCGGCAGCGCCTTGCCGAAGCTGAGCATGCGTTCGTACTTGGCCTCATCGCGGTGCGAACGCCAGCGCGGGTGATAGCGGTATTGTTTGCGGCCGCGCGCATCGCGGCCGGTGGCTTGCAGATGGCCCAGCGGGTGTTTGCAGATCCAGACATCGCGCCACGCCGGTGGAATCACCAGCGACTTGATGCGCGCCAGCGTGTCCTCATCGGTGACGGCGGCGCCGTCGGCATCTAGGTAGCGGAACTGTTTGCCGCGCGGGCGGCGGGCGATGCCCGGTTGGTCGTCATGGACGTAGCGCAGGCCCGCCAGTTTGGCGGCCACCGGAGCCAGGGGAATGTCTTCACGCTTCATCGCAAACCTCGGAGGGGCAGGGTAGGCAAATGCTACCCGCCCTTGCGGAGCGACGATGTGCGCTAGCGCACGATTAGTCCATGCGTTTGAGGCGCTGGCCGTAAACGTGCCATTTGCACGGCGTGCCGTCCACGGTGCCGGTCAACACCCAGCCGGTGCCGAACTTCTCGACACCGATCTCGCATTCCAGCTCTTTGGCCAGCTTTTCGGCCCAGCCCTTGGCGGCGCCCTGACCTTTGAACAGTTCGTGGCCTTCGTAAATCACGGTAGCATCGAATACCGGTGCTGCAAAAATCGTCATGATGGTCCTCTCGAAAATAGAATTATGGCCTGTTTTGCCTCATTCCATGCCTGTTCGCTGGCGAAAAAGCTCTTGGGGAGATAGAGCGCGCAATTCGCACTGTAGAAGAGTAGCAGCATGTCTGGATGCTGGCGAACTTTGATGATCTTTTGCCATGGTAGCCTGGTGCTCGTCATCGGTGTATTCCACTCCAGCCCTTGCTCGCTGATATTGCCTGTGATCTGATGCTGATCACTCGCTTGTAACTGCCGCCATTGGCGGGCGCGCATGACGTACATCAGGCTCCATGTGGCCGCAAATATCAATGCGGCCATCCACCAGTTCAGAATCTGCGCGTATGCGACGGCGGACAAGAGCATTATAGTCATCGGGCGCCATTGGCATATCAGCAGCCGCTGAACCAGCGAGAACTGTGGACGGGTTAGGCTGCCGCCGAAAGCAATGCGTTCCACGTTATTCCTGCTGTTCGTGGACGATCTTCAGTTGGCCATCCGCGTTCGGCAGCCATACCGCGCCGGTATCAGAGCTGACGTCAAAGAAGCCTACCTTGTGCTTGGCCGCGAGTCGATGCAGCTCGGCGTAGGCTTGTTCGGCCTTGGGCCAGGAAAAGCAAATATAAATAACGTGCTTGCCGATCGAGTAATCGGCAAGCGTGGTCTCATCGGTTGGCAAGTCGCTTTTCGCGTACGGTCCGTTCATTGCTGGAAAAGTCTCCACCAGCTCCTTGAACAAATCACTCAGCGAGGGCGCGGTGACGATTGGATCGTGATAGGAATGACCTTCATCCCATTCGGTCTGCTCATCGTACCAATCCATAAATTCCTCGCGGTCTGCGGGGGCGGAAGCTGGCAGGAATACCATCAAATCATAGCTCATCAACAAATCCTTTATACACTGTCGGGGACATTGATGATAATGCGGCCTACCTCAGGCCGAGGCGACAAAGCGGGTAAAAGGAGGCAAATCTTCGTAGGTGCTATTTAGTGAGCTGGTAAAAGACGTCAGTGGCGTTCTCCCGCTCGCGCAGCCATCCTTGCGCGGCATAGAAGCGGTCTGCCCTGGTGGCTTTGCCGGTACTTAAACGCACGCAGTCGTTGCCCTGTTCGAATAGCCAAGTGGTGGCCAGTTGCAGCAGCTGTTTGGCGTATCCGCGTCCCTCGTGTTCGGGAGCGATGAACAGCGCCCAGATCGACGAATCCGTACTGTTGGCGTAGCTGAAGCCGACGATGCCGTCTTCCGTCTCGGCTACCCAGCCGCGCCCCAGCAATTCCAGATAGTCGCGGTACATCTGCTCGGTGATGCGGCTCGGGTCGGGCAACATGTTCTCCCGCACGGCCAGCCGGATCTTCGACATCGCTGGAATGTCATCAGTGGTCGCTTGTCGGAATTTGGTCATGGCGAGTATGCTGGTTATCATGGATGGCCGTAATCGGCTCCCTGACAGCCTTCGGGGATAACTTCGTCGCATAAAGCCCGCACAGCGTTGATGCTTTCACTCTCTAGAAAACAGGAGACAAGTCAGAACGACTAAGTGAGCTCTCATGCGCGAGTCCCGACTGTCCTGCTGCGCCAGATGAGCAACATGAGGCCAGCGGCAAGCAGGCTGACTGTCGTGGGTTCGGGAACAACGGCTGCCTGACGATACAGGAACGCGCCGATTGCCTGCGATCCGGATTCGGATGTCCAAGGGGCGAGGGAATAATAAGCGGTCGCCCTGGCAGGACGGGAGTAATCGTAGTCCACATGAATAGAGGTGGTGGTTCCCGGTCCGGCTAACACGTCTGATACCCGGCCGATCGCTATCTGCGCGCCTTCCGCCTCGGATCCGAAATTGGCGGTCATGCCCAGCATGGTCACCAGTGAATATGCGGCCACCACGTTCGCGGTATCGGTCGCCTCGCCATAGTTGCCTGTCCATCCGGCGTCTAAGAACAGGGCCTTCACGGTTTCCAGGTTCGCCAACTGGAAACCTTCATAGCGTCCGCCTGCCGCCGTCTCGTGCGCGATACTGACCAAGGTCAATCCTGTCGACTGAGTCAGATCCAGCCACTCCAATCCGGATTGGCTGTCATAGGTGAGCAGCCCGTCGCCGCTGTGGGCCAAATCACGCGATATAAGGCTGGCGTGAGCATTGCTGAAGCAACTAACAATTAGGATGAGTGTAAAAAGGGTGCGGCGAATGGTCATGAAGCGGACGATTGTTGTTGCTAAAAAGTGTTGCACATATAGTACTTCAATTGTTGGGTTGAATGTAACCCTTGGTTTGTACCCGCCACGCCACTACGTCATTCAACGTATTCCTCGGAGATTGTCGCCTAGTTAATCTTGTCTCATCCAAAACCAAGACGGGAGAGCAAGATGGCGTTGAAGAGGGTAGTGCTGGCGGTGGCTGTGGCGGCGGTGGGCAATGCCTGGGCCGGCGCGACGATCAATATGGGCGACGACAAGTCGGTCAGCGTCGGCTTCGGTCTGCGCGAGAGCTACACCAGCGCGGAAGGCGGCGCCCCTGACGGCGGCCGCTCCAGCGACTTTAATCTGGACAGCGGCCGCCTGTTCTTCGGCGCTTCGCTGAACAAGAACATCAAGGGCATGTTCAACACCGAATGGGACGGCGACAAGATCCGCGTGCTGGACGCCGCCGGCCAATTCGCGATCTCGCCGGAGCTGAATATCTGGGCCGGCCGTCTGCTGTCGCCTTCCGACCGCGCCAACATGGCAGGCCCCTACTACTCGCTGGGCGGCGGCTACTGGGCCGGCGTGGCTTCGCGCTACGGCTACAACGGCGGTATCTTCCGTGGCCGCGATGACGGCGTGGTCGTGTGGGGCAATGCCGGCGACGGCGGTCGCCTCGGTTACTCGTTCGGCGCCTTCGAAGGCCACACCTTCGGTATCGGCTCGCTGACCCAATCGGCAGCCAAGGCCGCCGGCGTTAAGGCCGACGACGCGCTGATGTACGCCGGCCGCGTGCAATACGATTTCTGGGACCCGGAACCAGGCTACTACGGCACCGGTAATTACCTGGGCGGCGCCGACATCCTGGCGATCGGCGTGGCCGGCCGCTCGCAGAAAGACGGTATCCTCACCACCGGCAAAGTGGGCGACTACAAGTCGTGGAACGTCGACTTCCTGCTGGAGAAGCGCCTCAAGGGCGCCGGCGCGTTCGCGGTGGAAGCGGCCTGGTACAAGTACGACACCGACGGCATCATCCTGGCCGAACAAGGCAAGGCTTATTCGGCCGGCGCCTCCTACATCTTTGAAGACAAAGCCGGCTGGGGCAAATTCCAGCCCTTCGTGCGCTGGCAGAAGTTCGCCGCCGACACCAACATCGACACCAAGCAGTTCGATGTCGGCACCAACTACATCATCGACGGCTACAACGCGCAGATCAGCGCCGTGTACTCGAAGACCAAGATCACCAGCGCCGCCGACACGGACAAGTTCCAGATCGCGCTGCAACTGCAATACTGATTAACCACCACGGAGCTAACCCATGCAAAATCGTCGTAACTTTATCGGCACCCTGAGCCGCATCGCCGCTGCAACCGCCTTGCTGGCCGCCGGTGCGCAAGCCCACGCCGCCGACACCATCAAGGTCGGCATCCTGCACTCGCTGTCCGGCACCATGGCGATCTCGGAAACGTCGCTGAAAGACGTGGCCCTGATGACCATCGATGAAATCAACGCCAAGGGTGGCGTGATGGGCAAGAAGCTGGAGGCGGTGGTGGTGGACCCGGCCTCGAACTGGCCGCTGTTCGCGGAAAAGGCGCGTGGCCTGATCGCACAGGACAAGGTATCGGTGGTGTTCGGCTGCTGGACCTCGGTGTCGCGCAAGTCGGTGCTGCCGGTGTTTAAGGAACTGAACTCGCTGCTGTTCTACCCGGTGCAGTACGAAGGCGAAGAGCTGGAGAAAAACGTGTTCTACACCGGCGCCGCGCCGAATCAGCAGGCGATTCCGGCGGTCGAATACCTGATGAGCAAAGAAGGCGGTGGCGCCAAGCGCTTCGTGCTGCTGGGGACCGACTATGTTTATCCACGCACCACCAACAAAATCCTGCGCGCTTTCCTGAAGAGCAAAGGCGTGAAGGACGCCGATATCGATGAAGTCTACACCCCGTTCGGCCACTCGGATTACCAGACCATCGTCGCCAACATCAAGAAGTTCTCGGCCGGTGGCAAGACCGCGGTGATCTCGACCATCAACGGAGACTCCAACGTCCCGTTCTACAAAGAGCTGGGCAACGCCGGCCTGAAGGCGACCGATGTGCCGGTGGTGGCGTTCTCGGTGGGCGAGGAAGAACTGCGCGGCGTGGATGCCAAACCGCTGGTCGGCCACCTGGCGGCATGGAACTACTTCGAGTCGATCAAGAATCCGGTGAACGCGGACTTCATCAAAAAATGGAAAGCCTACGCCGCCGCCAAAAAGCTGCCTAACGCGGCCACCGTGGTGACCAACGACCCGATGGAAGCGACTTACGTCGGCATCCACATGTGGGCGCAAGCGGTGGAGAAGGCAAAATCGACCGACACCGACAAAGTGATCGCGGCGATGGGCGGCCAGAGCTTCAAAGCACCGTCGGGCTTCACGCTGACCATGGACGCGACCAACCATCACCTGCACAAGCCAGTGTTCATTGGCGAGATCCGTCCGGATGGCCAGTTCAACGTGGTCTGGAAAACGCCAGGTCCGGTGCGCGCCAACCCATGGAGCCCGTACATCCCGGGTAACGAGGGCAAGCAAAAGCTGTAATCCCCAAGCCCCGTGCGCACACCGCGCGCGGGGCAGCTTCACCTGAGGAATCTCTATGCTGAAAAAACTCCTGCTCCTTGCCTGCCTGCTGTACGCGGGCTTTGCGCGTGCGGCGATCGATCCCGCCGTGCTGGCACCGCTGGCCGGTGACGATCCGGACGCGCGCGTGGCCGCCATCGCCAAAATCGGCGCACTGGCCACCGACGAAGCCACGCACTTGCTGACCGCATTGCAGAACGGCGACGTCTACGCCACGCCCGACGGCAAACTGTACTTCGTCGCGGATGACAAAGCCACCGACGTTGCCACCGGCGCCACCGGTCCCATGCCCGAAGGTCTGGACGGTGTGATGATCAACAACCGCCTGCGCGGCGCCATCGAAGAAGCGATGTCCGCGCTGAAGATGTTCTCGCCCGACCGTGCGCAGCGCCTGGCCGCCGTCACCGAACTGCAAAAGAGCGCCACACTGGCGCAAGCGCCGTTGATCGAGAAGGCCCTGGCGCAGGAGAAGGACACCGACATCCGCGAACTGCTGCAACTGGTCGCCGCCACCGCCAACCTGCAATCGCCGGACGCCGTCAAGCGCCAGGCCGCAGTGGCGGCGCTGGTCGACAGCAGCAACGCCAATCTGCGCCCGACGCTGCAAACCATGGTCACCAGCGACGCCGACGAGGGCGTGCGCGTGGCCGCCGCCCACACGCTGCAGGCGCTGGACAGCCGCCTGGCGCGCACCGAATTCGTTGGCAATGTCTTTTACGGCATCTCGCTGGCCAGCGTGCTGCTGCTGGCCGCACTGGGCCTGGCCATCACTTTCGGCCTGATGGGCATCATCAACATGGCGCACGGCGAGCTGCTGATGATCGGCGCTTACACCACCTACCTGTGCCAGATGGCCTTCCGCCGCTGGATGCCGGATGCGATCGAATGGTATCTGGCCGCCGCGCTGCCGGCCGCGTTTATCGTGACCGCGCTGGTCGGCATCGCGCTGGAACGCACGGTGATTCGCTGGCTTTATGGCCGTCCGCTGGAAACCCTGCTGGCCACCTGGGGCATCAGCCTGATATTGATGCAAGCGGTGCGCAGCATCTTTGGCGCCCAGAACGTGGAAGTGTCCAATCCGGCCTGGATGTCGGGTGGCGTGACCGTGCTTGGCTCACTGGTGCTGGCGTATAACCGCATCGCCATCATTGTGTTCGCGCTGCTGGTGGTGGCCGGCGTGTGGCTGATCCTGAATAAAACGCGTCTCGGCCTGTTCGTGCGCGCCGTGATGCAGAACCGCCGCATGGCCGGCTGCGTCGGCGTGTCCTCGGCCAAGATCGACATGATGACCTTCGGCCTCGGCTCCGGCATCGCCGGCCTGGGTGGCGTGGCGCTGTCGCAGTTGGGGAATGTGGGGCCGGATCTCGGCCAGGGCTACATCGTCGACTCGTTCATGGTGGTGGTGCTGGGCGGCGTCGGCCAACTGGCCGGCACCGTGATCGCCGCGCTGGGCCTCGGTGAAGCGAACAAATTCCTGGAGCCGGTGGCCGGTGCGGTACTGGCCAAGATCGCCATCCTGATCTTCATCATCATCTTTATCCAGAAGCGTCCGCAAGGGCTGTTCGCCATGAAAGGCAGGAGCGCAGAATGAATCATCCATCCCTGTTTTCGCGTCGCGCCTGGAGCGGCATTGCCGCCGGCGTGGTGGTGCTGGCGGCGCTGCCGCTGTTGAATCTCTTCTTTGCGGACGGTCATGCGCTGCACGTGCCGAGCTACATGGTGAGCCTGATCGGCAAATTCATGTGCTACGCGCTGGCGGCGCTGGCGCTGGACATGGTGTGGGGCTATGCCGGCATCCTGTCGCTGGGCCACGGCGTGTTCTTCGCACTGGGCGCCTACGCGCACGGCATGTATCTGATGCGCGCCATCGGCCGCGATGGCGTCTACCAGAGCGACCTGCCGGACTTCATGGTCTTCCTCGACTGGAAATCCTATCCGTGGTACTGGAGCGGCACCGACAGCTTCTGGGTGTCGCTGGCGCTGGTGGTCCTGGTGCCGGGCGTGCTGGCTTTCGTGTTCGGCTTCTTCGCCTTCCGCTCGCGCATCAAGGGCGTGTACTTCTCGATCATCACGCAGGCCATGACCTATGCCTTCATGCTGCTGTTCTTCCGCAATAACACCGGCTTCGGCGGGAATAACGGCTTCACCGACTTCAAGCGCATCCTCGGTTATTCGATCAGCGCGCCCGGCACCAAGGCCACGCTGTACCTGGTGACGCTGGCGGTGCTGGTGGGCGCGCTGGTGCTGTGCCGCTGGATCGTCAAGTCCAAGCTGGGGCGCGTGCTGCAGGCGGTGCGCGATTCGGAATCGCGGCTGATGTTCATCGGTTACAACCCGCTGTGGTTCAAGCTTTTCGTGTGGACGCTGTCGGCGGTGCTGTGCGGGATCGCCGGTGCGCTGTACGTGCCGCAGGTTGGCATCATCAATCCGTCCGAAATGTCGCCGGCCAATTCGATCGAGATGGTGATCTGGGCGGCGGTCGGCGGTCGCGGCACGCTGCTTGGCCCGGTGATTGGCGCGTTCTCGGTGAATGGCCTGAAAAGCTGGTTCACCGGCGCTTTCCCGGACCTGTGGCTGTTCGCGCTGGGTTTGATCTTTATTCTGGTGACGCGCTATCTGCCGCGCGGTCTGGCCGGTCTGGTACGCAAGGAGCAGGCATGAGTGTCAACGAACATCTGGACGAACGTTTGAAACAAGAGACCGGCCCGGACATCATCGGCGCGCAAGGCCCATCATACGGCCGCGTGGCCGGCGAAGGGCTGGACACCACGCACGGCGCTATCCTGTATCTGGAAGAGATCAGCGTGGTGTTCGACGGCTTCCGCGCGCTGAATAAACTCAGCCTGGATATTTCGGTCGGTGAGCTGCGCTGCATCATCGGCCCTAACGGCGCCGGCAAGACCACCATGATGGACGTCATCACCGGCAAGACGCGGCCGACTTCCGGCACCGCCTTCTTCGGCCAGACCATGGACCTGAGCCGCATGAGCGAGCATGAAATCGCCCACGCCGGCATCGGCCGCAAATTCCAGCGGCCGACGGTATTCGAACAGCACACGGTGTTCGAGAACCTGGAGCTGGCGATGAAGATGGACAAGCGGGTGCGGCCCACGCTGTTCGCGCGGCTGTCGTCCGAACAGCGCGGCAAGATCGACGAAATCCTCAAGCTGATTCGCCTCAACGGCAGCGAGCAGCGCCTGGCCGGCCTGCTGTCGCACGGCCAGAAGCAGTGGCTGGAAATCGGCATGCTGCTGATGCAGGAACCGCAGTTGATCCTGCTGGACGAACCGGTGGCCGGCATGTCGGACGCTGAAACGGCGCGCACGGCGGAACTGCTGAACGAATTGCGCGGCAAGCATTCGATCATGGTGGTGGAACACGACATGGCCTTCGTCACCGAAATCGCCCAACAGGGCACGGTGACGGTGCTGCACGAAGGCTCGGTGCTGGCGCAAGGCCGCATGGCCGAGGTGCAGGCCGATGAGCGGGTGATTGAAGTTTATCTGGGACGGTGACGCGATGCTGCAAGTAGAAAAAATCAACCAATACTATGGTTCCTCGCACACGCTGCGCGGCGTGTCGCTGGAACTGGAAAAGGGCAAATGCATGGCGCTGCTGGGCCGCAATGGCGTCGGCAAGACCACGCTGCTCAAATGCCTGATGGGCGTGCTGCCGGTATCGGCCGGCAGCGTCAAGCTGGAAGGGCGCGACATCACGAAGCTGGCGCCGCACCAGCGTGCGCGCGCCGGCATCGCTTACGTGCCGCAGGGCCGCGAGATCTTCGCCCGGCTGACGGTGGAGGAAAATCTGCTGATGGGCCTTGCCACGCATAGCGGCAAGAAGGCGCACACCATCAAGGGCGAGGTGTATGAACTGTTCCCGGTGCTGAAGGAGATGCTGCATCGGCGCGGCGGCGACCTGTCCGGCGGCCAGCAGCAACAGCTGGCGATCGCGCGCGCGCTGCTGGCGGAACCCAAGCTGATTATCCTCGATGAGCCGACCGAAGGCATCCAGCCCTCCATCATCAAGGACATTGGCAATGTGATCCGGCTGCTGCGCCAGCGCGGCGACATGGCCATCCTGCTGTGCGAGCAGTACTTCGACTTCGCGCAGGAATTGGCCGACCAGTTCGTGGTGCTGTCGCGCGGTGAGGTTGTGGCTTCCGGCGCCCAGGCCGCGATGAACGACCCGGACGTCAAGCGCCACCTGGCGGTTTAGTGGTTCTTGAAGAAGTTGCGGGCGATGGTGTCGATTTCGCCCGTACGCTTCATCTGGTAGATGATGGTGTCGAACTGTTTGACGAAGTCTGACTTGTAGGTGTACTTGCCGTTATCGCGGTCGGTGAAGCCAAGGAAGCCTTGTTCCACCGCGATCACCGTCGCCTCACCGATTTCGGCGTGGGCGCCGCCTTCATCCAGCTTGCCCTCGGCCTTGAGCTGATTGCGGGTCCACTGTATCGACACGCGGTCGTTGATGTAGCAATCAATGCGCTTCATGCCCAGCTTGATGATGTTGGTCTCGCTGTCCTTGCCTTCTTCCATGCGCAGGCTGCCGTTGCGTACGGCCTGCTCGAACGCCTCGCCGCCGACGATGAAGCCGGCGTTGTTGCCGATGGTGAGACCGTAGAAGTCTTCCGGCCAGCGCTTGCGCGGCTTGGCGGCCAGCACGTCCTTGCGGCACACCGCCACCACGCGCTCTTCATACAGCGGCAGCGAATATGGCCAGGTCCAGGGCTCGTCCTTGGTATTCAGGTAGGGTGGGTAGAGCGCAAAGCCGCTGCCGCTGCGCAGCAAGGCCATGCCGCGCTTCCAGGGCACGGTCTGCACTTCGATCTTATAGCCATGCATGCGCGCGAAGGCGGCATGCACGATTTCGTAATACAGCCCGGCGGGCTTGCCGTCCTTTTCGTAGGAATAGGGCGGATAGCCGGCGTCGGCGTAAACAGTGACGGGAATATCCGCTGCTTGCGCGGCAGCGCATATCGTCGTGATCAGCAGGGGCAGACAGTATTTGAGCACGTGTCTATCCTAACATGATAGTCATCCATTCCATCAACTGCGAACAGGCATACAACAGCAAGCCGATCATGCCGCCCACCAGCGTGCCGTTGACGCGGATGAATTGCAGGTCTTTGCCGATATTGAGTTCAATCTGGTGCGACATGTCCTTGTCTTCCCACGCTTTCACGGTGTCGCTGATGTGGCGCGTGAGGAAGCTGGAGAAGGCCGGCGCCAGCGTGCGCGCCATGCCGGCCAGGTGCTGGTTCAAAGAGGTGCGCATGTCGGGGTGCGCCAACAGTTCTTCGCTGAGCCAGGCGCTGGCTTGCACCACACCGGTGCTCAGATGTGAGTCGGGGCGCTCTATATCGGTGCGTATCCAATCCCGGACACTGCTCCATAGCTCGCGCGTGTAGCGGTTAAAGGTGTCGCTATCGCGCAGATAGCGTTTGAATTCGTCACCCTTGGCGATGAAGGCGGGGTCGCTTTGCAGCCGCACCACGAAGCGCTGCACCATCTCGTCGAAACGGGCGCGCAGCTTGTGGTCCCGGTCGGCGGCGACGTTTTCCATGATGTTGTTGAGCGTATTGGCGATCATGGTGGCGCCGCTTTCGCTGATCCACTCAGTTGGCAGCATGATTTCCATGGCGCGGTGTTCGCGCTTCAGCCAGGACGCGATCAGCTCCGCCATCATCTGCCGCGTGGCCGGCTTGTTCAAAATGCCGATCAGCGCCCGCATGCCATCATCCAGCAATTCCTGATGGCGGCCGTCGCGCGTCAGGCTGTGGATCACGGTGCCCAGCGACGGCGCCATATCCAGTTTGCCGATGGCGGCGTGCAGTGCGTCGCGCAGCAGTTCCTGAATGCGGGCATCGTCGGCGGTGGCCAGGATTTCCGGCACCAGTTTGGCCAGATGCGCTGCCAGGTAGTTGCGGTTGGCCGGCTCCTTCAGCCACTGCGCCACATTGGTGGCGGGATCGGTCTTCAGGATGACCGCCGCCAGCGCCTCCGGCTTGAGGAATTTATCCTCGACGAAGACCGCCAGATTGTCCGCGATCTTGTTCTTGTTACTGGGGATGATGGCGGTGTGGCGCGCCACGAAGGGGATAGGCACGCGGCGGAACAGCGCCACCACGGCAAACCAGTCGGCCAGCGCGCCAACCATGGCGGCTTCCGAGATGGCACGCAGGCCGTCGATCCAGAAGCCGCGCGGCAGCAGCGAAGTGACGACGAACACCGCCGCCGCTGCCGCCAGCAGCGACAGCGCAAGCCGTTTGGAGCGTAGAAGTTCCTGTTCCTTGGTCATGCCGGCCATTATGGCATGACCGGCCGGGCAGGTGCGCGCAGCTCAGGAACCGGCCGAAGCGCGGATTTTGTTCAGGGCGACCGAGGCGGCCGAGGTGCGGGTTTCAACCCCCAGCTTAATGAAGACGTGTTCCAGATGTTTGTTGACGGTACGCGGGCTGGTGCCGAGGATGTTGCCGATGTCGCGGTTGGTCTTGCCCTTGATGACCCAGTTCAGCACCTCGGACTCGCGCTGCGTCAGTTTGAAGGATGCCATCAGCTTTTCGATTTGCGCATCATCGGATTCCTCGCGCAGCACGATCATCCATTGCTCATTCTCGCTGAATTCCGCCGCCGAGAAGATCAGCCGGCGGCTGCCGCGCGCCAGCGTCAGTGGCGGGTGCGACTGGCCCTGGCTGTGCGCCAACTGTGTCGCTTGCAGCCATGCCGGCAGCTCGGCATCCACCATATAACCCTGCATCAGTGTGCGCGCCAGCGGCGTTTGCCAGACCACTTTACCGTCGCGCGGCGTCATCGCGATGACGGCGTTACCGAAGGCGTCCAGCGCGCTGCGCGCCTGATCCATCAGCCGCGCGGTGTTCATGTGGGAGGTGATGCGGGCCAGCACTTCGCTGGTGCGCAGTGGCTTGGTGACGTAGTCGTTGCCACCGGCCGCGAATGCGGCCACCACGTGTTCCTGCTCGGTCAGGCCGGTCATGAAGATCACCGGGATGTGACGCGTGGCCAGGTTGGCCTTCAGCAGGCGACAGGTTTCGAAGCCGTCCATCACGGGCATGATGGCATCCAGCAGGATGATGTGTGGTTGCGCCTCGGCGGCGCGCAGCAGCGCGCTCTCGCCGTTGTTCGCCACCAGCACCGTGTAGCCCGATTCGTCCAGCGCGTCGTGCAGCACGGCCAGGTTCTCGGGGACGTCATCCACCACGAGCACCAGCGTGGCATTCGCGGCTTCAGTGTTGAAGTTCATTGTTGGTCTCTCTCACAAAGTCCGCCATCGCGTCGAGCTGGAAGCGGCCGGCGAAGTTGTGCATGGTTAGGGTGAAGGGCTGGTAGCGCGGATCGAGTGCGCCGATTTCATCCAGTTTGTTCTTGATGCCGCGTACATAGCCGATGCGTATCAGCTCGCGCAGCGCGGTCATTGCTTCCGGTGGCGGGAACACCATCTCTTGTGACGTTGCGGCGGCTGGCGGCGCGGCCGGTGCTTCGGTAATCCACTCCAGCGACAGCCGCGCGCCTATCCAATCCAGCAGCTCGCTCACGTTGACCGGCTTGATAAAGAAATCTTCGGCGCGAATGCCGGCCGGGTTTTCCATGCCCTTGTCGAAGGCGTTGGCCGACACGATCGCGATTGGCACCGTGGACATGCGCTTGCGGCGCAGGATGTAGCTGGCTTCCCAGCCATCCATGCCGTGCATGGCCAGATCCATCAGGATCAGGTCTGGCTGGAAGCTGGTGTACAGGTCCAGGCATTCTAGCCCGGATTCGGCCTGCTCCACTTCAAAGCCCAGCGGTTGCAGGATGTTGAACAGTAGCTCGCGGTCGACGCGTTCGTTGTCGACCACCAGGATGCGGCGACGCGGGCCGCGATAGCCGGTGCGCTGCAGCGCGGCGGCCGGCTGGGCGTCGCCGCCGCGCAGCGCGCGGCCCTGCGGCGCGTGCACGCTGGGCAGGAACAGCCGCACCTGGAACACGCTGCCGCGCTGCGGCATGCTGCGCACTTTCAGCTCGCCGCCCATCAGCTGCGTCAACATGCGCGCGATCGGCAGACCGAGGCCGGTGCCGCTGGCATTGGCGTGCGCGCTGGCGCTGCCGCGCGAGAACGGTTCGAAGATGTGGTCGATCTCTCCCTGCAGGATGCCGGGGCCACTGTCCTCGATCTCGATCGACGCCATCTCGCGCGCATACTGCAACCGCATCACGATGCCGCCCTGGCTGGTGAATTTGACCGCGTTGCCGAGGATGTTGATCAGGATTTGTCCCAGCCGCTTGCGGTCGGTGCGCACGCAGCGCGGCAGGCTGCCGGTCAGCTCGTACTTGAAGCTCAGCCCCTTGTTGGCGGCCTGCAGCTCGAACATGCGCACCACCTGGCCGATGAAGTCGGGGAAGTCCAGCTCCTTCATGTCGAAGTTGAATTTGCCGCCTTCGATGCGGGCGATATCCAGCGTGCCCTCGATCAGCGACAGCAGATGTTCGCCGCTGTTGCGGATCACGCGCACCGCCTGCTGGCGATGGGCCGGTATCGCCGGGTCGTTGTCCAGCAACTGGGCATAGCCGAGTATGGAGTTGAGCGGGGTGCGGATTTCGTGGCTGATGCCGGCGATATAGCGGCTCTTGGCCTGGTTGGCCAGATCGGCGGCATGCTTGGCCTGCTGCAGCTGGGCGTCGGTCTGCTGGTGCAGCTCGATCTCGCGCGTCAGCAAACCGGTCTGGCGGTTGGATTCTTCCTGCGCCACGCGGCGGCTTTCGCTGGTCAGCACCAGCCACCAGGCGACGATGCCGCTGGCCAGCAGCAGCGCGGCGAAGATCTTGAAGAACACCAGCTGCAGCTGCGGCAGCAGGGCGGTGGCGCTGGCCGGCAGCACCGATTGTTCGTGGTAGTAGATCAGCCCTAGCAGCGCGCCCAGCGACAGCACGGTGACGATCATCAGCAGCAGATAGTGTCCCAGCCCGCTACTGAGGTAGCGCCACAGCGATTGCGGCAGCAGCGCGCGCATCGCTTCCTGCCATTGCACGGCCACGCGCGCGTGCGGTTTGCAGGTGTCATTGCAGCGCGCGTCCAGGCAGCAGCACAGCGAGCAGATCGAACCCTGATAGGCCGGGCAGTGCGCCATGTCGTCGGCCTCGTATTCCTTTTCGCAGATCACGCAGGTCTTGCTGTGTACCGGCGTGGCTGGACGTGCGGTGTAATAGCGTCCACGGGTGGCAATGGCGATCGCTGGTGACGTCAGCAGCGCCGTCAGCAGCGCGATGAACGCCGAGAAGCTTTGCGCCTGTTGGCCGAACACGCCCATGTGCGCCGCCACCGACAGTGCGGACGCCAGCAGCATGGCGCCGACGCCGACCGGGTTGATGTCATACAGGTAGGCGCGGCGGAACTCGATGCCCTTGGGGCTCAGGCCCAGCGGCTTGTTGATGACCAGGTCCGCCACCACCGCCGTGATCCACGAGATGGCGATGTTGGAATACAGCCCCAGTACCTGATCCAGCGCCTGGAACACGTCCAGCTCCATCAGCATCACCGCGATCAGCGCGTTGAACACGGCCCACACCACGCGGCCCGGATGGCTATGGGTCAGGCGCGCGAAGAAGTTGGACCAGGCCAGCGAGCCGGCATAGGCATTGGTCATATTGATCTTCACCTGCGACACCACCACCAGCAGCGCGGTGGCTGCCAGCGCCGCCTGCGGGCGGTCGAACACCAGCCCGAAGCCGGTCAAATACATATGGGTCGGATTGACCGCCTGTTCCAGTGGCATGGCGACGCTGATGGCGAGATAGGCCAGCAGCGCGCCGCCCAGCATCTTGGCGATGCCGAGCAAAATCCAGCCCGGTCCCGCGATCAGTACACCTAGATGCCAGCGCAGCCGGTTGTCGCGCGTCTGCTGCGGCATGAAGCGCAGGAAGTCGACCTGCTCGCCGATCTGCGTGATCAGCGCCACCCCGACGGCGGTGGCGGCGCCGAACATCAGCATATTGAACTGGCCATTGGCGCCATTGCGGCCGGCGTAGTGCAGCAGCTCGCCCGGCAGCTCCGGACGCTTGAGCCAGATGGCGATGAAGGGCAGCGCCATCAGCAGCAGCCACACCGGCTGGGTTAGCATCTGGATGCGGCTGATCAGCGTGACGCCGTGCGTCACCAGCGGGATCACCGCTAGCGCGCTGACCATATAGCCCAGCCATAGCGGCATGTGGAAGTATAGTTCCAGCGCATAGGCCATGATGGCCGCTTCCAGCGCGAACAAAATAAACGTGAACGAAGCGTAGACGAAGGACGATATCGTCGACCCGATGTAGCCGAAGCCGGCGCCGCGCGTCAGCAAATCCATGTCGACGCCGTAGCGCGCGGCGTAGTAGCTGATCGGCAGGCCGGTCAGGAAGATGATCAGGCCGACCGCCATGATGGCCCACAGCGCATTGATGAAGCCATAGTTGACGGTGATGGTACCGCCGATCGCCTCCAGCACCAGGAAGGAAATGGCGCCAAACGCGGTATTCGAGACGCGGAACACCGACCACTTGCGGAATGCGCGCGGCGTGAAGCGCAGCGCGTAGTCCTCGATGGTTTCGTTGGCTACCCAGGTGTTGTAATCGCGCCGGATTTTGACGATGCGCTGTGTCGTGGTCATAAAAAAAGCAGCTAGTGAACTAGCTGCTTTTCAAGCAAGAAATGTACCTTATCGGCCACGGCCGCTGTTCAGTTTGAGCAGCAAGCGGTCCAGCTCATCCTTCATCTGTGGCGACAGGTTGGCGAACTGGCAGCCGATCTGCACTTGCTCGCCCAGCAGGAAGGAGCGGAAGGTGCGCGACAGCCGTACTTCGAGGTCGGCGATCATCACCGAATCCGGTCCCAGTTCCAGCCTTACCCGCTGCAGCTTGCGGCCGACGTGCAGGCCGACCGCGTCGCGCGGCGCGGCGCGCATGCCGACGCCGCCGGCGGAAAAATCGTACAGTTGCAGCTCATACGGCTTGCCGTTGAGCACGAACGAGGCCATGTAATAGACCCCCAGCGGGGTTTCCAGCCGGGTCGAGGCGCGGCGGTTCAGCACCTGGCACTTGAGCGGGAACTCCATCGGAATCAGGGTCGGCTCGTTGGGCTTGGATGACCATTCCGGCGAACTCAGCTTGAATTGGATCTTGGCCGAGCGCAGCCAGGCCACAAAAGTGGCCTCGCCCGGCGGCAGAAACTCGCCTTCGTTGAGTTCCATCACGAAGTGGGGCTCTTTGGGATCGACCGATTTGATGCGCGCCATCACCACATTGGTGGCGCTGGATGGATAAATCGACACCGCTTCGCCAATTTGCGACAGCATGGTCAGGGCATCACCGATTTCATTGTCATCGGTCATGTCATGCGGGTGCGAACCCGCCGCGATTGGCTCCACAGCATCTTTTAGGGTGGGAGGCCCGCGACGGAATTCATTTGGTATAGGATCGTTCACGACGGCATATCTCTTTGCTAATGACTCTACAATGCGAGGTCGATCCACGCAGTTTACAGCGGATTGTCAGTTTTGGCTTGCAAAATAGCAAGAAATTTTCGCTGATTGTGGCTTAGAAGCGTTCGTCCGGGCGCAGATAGCGCCATTGTCCAACAGGCAGGTCACCCAGTTTCACTTTCCCGATGCGTACGCGTTTCAATCCGACAACTTTGAGGCCGACCATTTCGCACATGCGGCGGATCTGGCGTTTCTTGCCTTCGCGCAGCGTAAAGCTGAGCTGGTCGTCGTTTTGCCAGCGCACCTTGGCCGGCAGCAGCGGTTTGCCGTCCATCCACAGGCCATGGTTGAGCTTTTTCAGCTCGCTGTCCGGCAGCTTGCCCGGCTTGGTGTATTCGACCCGCACCAGGTATTCCTTGTCGATGTCGGTGTGCTCGCCGATCAGTTGCTTGGCGACGCGGCCATCCTGGGTCAGCACCAGCAGGCCGACCGAATCGATGTCCAGGCGGCCGGCCGGCACCAGCGAACGCAGCTGGGTCGGGTGGAATTGTTCGCTGGACGGGTCGTCGGGCCAGCGGTTTTCCGGTTTGATCAGCGCCACCGCCGGCTGGTAGCCGTCCTCGGCCTGGCCGCTGACGTAGCCCATCGGTTTGTTGATCAGCACCGTCACCCGCTTGGATTGCTCGGCGGCGGCCTGGCGTTCGACCGTGACTTTCTGGCTCGGATAAATCTTGGTGCCGAGTTCGCTGACGACCTTGCCGTCGACGCGCACCCAGCCGCGCGCTATCCATTCGTCGGCCTCACGGCGCGAGCACAGGCCCAGTTCGGACATGCGTTTGGACAGGCGGAGTAATTCTTCTGACATTGCTAACTCTTTAAAACGGTTAAACCTTGATGGCTTCCAGCAGGTCGGTTTCAAGCTGGATCTGGTTGCGTGCATTGCTGAGGGCGGCGCCGTCGATCAGGAACACGTCTTCGACGCGCTCGCCCAGCGTCATGACTTTGGCGGTGTGCAGGTTGAGCTTGTACTTGGTCAGCACATTGGCGATCGAATACAGCAGGCCGGTGCGGTCGTTGGCGGCGATCGACAGCAGGTAGTACTGGCCGCGCTCGTCCGGCCGCAGGTCCACCGTCGGCTGGATCGGGAAGGTGCGCGACAGCCGCGACAGCCGGCCCTGGGACGGCGCCGGCAGCGGCCCCGGCGTGGTCAGCAGCGCGCACAGCTCGTGCTCGATCAGGCTGATGATGTCGCGGTAGCTCTTGGCGAAATTCTGCTCGGTGACCAGGAAGGTGTCCAGCGCATAGCCGTGGCGCGTGGTGTGGATCTTGGCGTCCAGGATGCTGAAATTCTTGCGGTCGAAATAGCTGCAGATGCGCGCGAACAGGTCCGGCTGATCCTGGATGTAGACCGCGATCTGCAGCCCTTCACCAATGGGCGCCAGCCGGCACTTGACCACCGGCTTGTCGCTGTTGAAGCGGTCGTACAGGGCACGGGTCTGCCAGGCGATGTCGGAGGCGTCGTGGCGCAGGAAGTAGGCCACGTCCAGCTGCTGCCAGAAGGCTTCGTGCGCATTCGTTTCCAGGCCGTACAGGCGCAGCGTGGCCAGCGCCTCGTCCTGGCGGTTGCGCAGTTCGTTGGCGGCGCTGTGCGGCTCGCCGCCCAGCACCCGCAGCGTGATCTTGTACAGGTCTTCCAGCAGCTTGGCCTTCCAGGCGTTCCACACTTTCGGGCTGGTGCCACGAATGTCGGCCACCGTCAGCAGGTACAGGCCGGTCAGATGGCGCTCGTCGCCGACCAGTTTGGCGAAGGCCTGGATCACGTCCGGATCGGACAGGTCCTGCTTTTGCGCGACCTGCGACATGGTCAGGTGGTTTTCGACCAGGAAGATGATCAGCTCGGTATCTTCCTCCTCCAGGCCATGCTCGCGGCAGAACTGTTCAGCGTCGGCCATGCCCAGCTTGGAGTGGTCGCCGCCACGGCCCTTGGCGATGTCGTGGAACAGCGCGGCCAGGAACAGCACCCACGGTTTCGGGAAGTTGGCCATCAGCTGGCTGCAGAATGGATATTCGTGCGCATGCTCGGCCATGGTGAAGCGGCGCATATTGCGCACCACCATCAGGATGTGCTGGTCCACCGTGTAGACGTGGAACAGGTCGTGCTGCATCTGGCCGACGATCTTGCGGAAGTTGGGCAGGTAGCGGCCCAGGATCGACAGGTCGTTCATGCGGCGCAGCGCGTGGATGATGCCTTGCGGCGCCTGCATGATGCGCAGGAATAGCGAACGGTTGACCGGATCGGCGCGGAACGCGGCATCGATCTGAAACCGTTCGTGCCACAGCGCGCGGGTGGCGCGCGCGGTCATGCCCTTGATTGATGGGCGCTCGGTCATCAGCAGGAAGATTTCCAGCATCGCCGAGGGCGTGCGTTCAAAGGTATCGTCGTCGGCAATGTCGATCAGGCCGTTGACGTCGTTGAAGCGCTCATTGATCGGCACCGCCACGCCTTCCGACGGAAACAGCCGTTCCTCGATGTTTTGCAGCAGGATGGTGTTCAGCTGGGTGACGGTTTTGGCGGCCCAGTAATAGCGCTGCATCAGGTATTCGCTGGCGCGGCGCATATTGACGCCGCTGCCGGTGGCGGTGAGGCCCAGCGATTCGGCAATCGCGGTCTGGACGTCGAACACCAGCCGGTCCTCGCGGCGGCCGGCGTGCAGGTGCAGGCGGATGCGGATATCCTTGAACGCGCCTTCCTTTTCCATCAGCTGCTTGGCTTCGGTCTGGGTGATCAGGCCGCTGGTGGCCAGCGTGCGCCACGAGGTGGCCAGGCCGGCCGCCTTCACCAGCCACAGGATCACCTGCAGGTCGCGCAGGCCGCCCGGGCTTTCCTTGCAGTTCGGCTCCAGGCTGAACGCGGTGTCTTCGTATTTGGCGTGGCGCTGCTTCATTTCCAGCAGCTTGGCGTGATAGAAGGCGCGCGGGTCCATCGCCTGGTTGTAGCGGCGCTGCAGCTCGGCGAACAGGACGTCGTCGCCGCAGATGATGCGCGCTTCCAGCAAGCTGGTCTGGACCGTGATGTCGGCGGCGGATTCGGTCAGGCACTCGTCCACGGTGCGGATGCTGTGGCCGATTTCCAGGCCCAGATCCCACAGCAGTTGCACCAGCTCTTCCAGCTTTTCGGTGGCGGCGGCGTCGGGCGCCTGTTCCAGCAGGATCAGCAGATCGATGTCCGAATACGGGAACAGCTCGCCGCGACCGTAGCCGCCGACGCCGATCAGCGCGGTATTGGCCGGCAGGCCGGCCGCGTGCCAGGCCGTGCAGAGTACCGCGTCGACACTCTGGCGCAGGCTGCGCAGCAGCTTTTCCGGCTTGCCGTCGTCCTTGAAGGCGGCAATCACGACCTGGCGGTCGGCCTTCAGCTGGCGCTTGAGTTGCTCGCGCAGTTCGTTCTTCATCACGGCCGCGGACACCGGGTTACGCCGCTTTGGCGGTGCCAGTGATGAACGCTGGCGGCGGCGGGCTGCCGGCCGACAGGGTCAGCACTTCGTAGCCGGTGTCGGTCACCACCAGCATGTGTTCCCACTGCGCCGACAGGCTGCGATCCTTGGTCTTGATGGTCCAGCCGTCGCCCATTTCGCGGATTTCGCGGCGGCCGGCGTTGATCATTGGTTCGATGGTGAAGATCATGCCGGCTTCCAGCTTGACGCCGGTGCCGGGACGGCCGTAGTGCAGCACCTGCGGCTCTTCGTGGAACACCTTGCCGATGCCGTGGCCGCAGAATTCGCGCACCACGCTGTAGCCGGCTTTTTCGGCGTGGGTCTGGATGGCGTGGCCGATGTCGCCCAGCGTGGCGCCCGGCTTGACTTGCTGGATGCCCAGCCACATGCATTCATAGGTGACGTCCGACAGCCGCTTGGCCAGGATCGACGGTTCGCCGATGAAGAACATGCGGCTGTTGTCGCCGTGGTAGCCATCCTTGATGACGGTGATGTCGAGGTTGACCACGTCGCCACTTTTCAGCACCTTGTCGCCCGGGATGCCGTGGCAAATCACGTCGTTGACCGAGGTGCAGATGGCCTTGGGGTAGGGCGTGTAGCCGGGCGGGCAGTAGTTCAGCGGCGCCGGAATGGTGCCCTGGACGTTGACCATGTATTCATGGCACAGCCGATCCAGCTCGCCGGTGGTGACGCCTGGCTTGACGAAGGGGGTGATGTAGTCGAGCACTTCGGAGCCGAGGCGGCCGGCGATGCGCATGCCTTCGATATCTTCGGCGGTTTTGATGGAAATAG
Source organism: Duganella guangzhouensis (assembly GCF_009674535.1). Taxonomy (GTDB): domain Bacteria; phylum Pseudomonadota; class Gammaproteobacteria; order Burkholderiales; family Burkholderiaceae_D; genus Rugamonas; species Rugamonas guangzhouensis. Next base: position 571,543 of record NZ_WKJK01000003.1, on the reverse strand, counting down.
ACATATTGGATCGCAATCAGCTAGGTAAACGGTGCGCACGCCAAGCGCTGCCCGGAGCGGGCGGCGGCTGGCGTGCAATCAATATGTCGAAATTATAAACGACGGCGCGGCTTGCGGTGTGGCGGTGTGGCAGTGTTGGGTAAGCCGACCGAGGTTTATTCAGCGCCGTCGGTGGCGCGACGGGCGCGGCGACGCGCGGCCCAGCCAACCAGGCCCAGGCCGGCCAGCAGCATGGCCCAGGTGTCGGGCTCCGGTACCGGGCTGACTGCGCCTTCGCCTTCGCTGGCACCACCGCCACCGCCGCCACCGCCACCGTTGCGCAGGCTGCGCGCCTGATCATCCTGTTCTTGCGTCAGCGCTTGTGCCAGATTCTGGGCCTGCGCCAGTCGCCGCTTGGCGGCGCTCTCCGGGTCGAGGTCGTTCAAGTCGTCCGCCGACAGGGTTGGGTCGCGGCTTTCCGGATCTTCCAGGTGCATATCGGCAAACTGGGCGGGTTTTTGCTCGTCGCCCTCATGCCGTGCCGCGACTGCCGGCTTTTGCGCCGCGGCGGGGTCGATCTTGCTGATGCGGCTGACGTTGCCGCAAATTTTGGGGACCAGGATGCAATGCTCGCCCACGCAATAGACGGCGCCCGATTCATTGCGGGTTTCCGCCCATTTGTCGCGGGTCACGGTGCCACACACCGAGGCGGCACCGAAGTGCATGCTGCGGATGGTCGGGTTGTACTGGTTCTTGCCGCTGATGCTGTCGCGGGTGATGCTGACGGTGTCGTCCGACTGGTGCTCTTCCATGCGGCGCTTGAGCGTGCTGCGCACGGCGGCGGGAATGTCGGTATAGCGGTCGATGGCGGCCGCGGTGGTTCCAGTGTACGGATTGCGGCCGGGATGATCCCAGGAGCAGCTGGGTTGTATCGCGGCGGCTAAGGTTACTGCTAGTAATGCGGACATGATGGCGAACTTTCAAAAAGGGCGCTATCGCAGGGTTTGGGCGGCAAAGAATTTATTTATCGAAACTTGGATTTCCATATGATATTACAATTCGTAGATTGTTTGTTGAAAAAATAATGTAAGGCTCCGGGCTAGTGCATTGCAAGCAACACTTGCACCTTGGTAGTGCGTCGGTGACGGTATTGAGAAAACTTGCTCAAGTGGTTGTTTTCAGAGTAGAATCTCGGGTTGCTTGAATCTGATTTGAGCAATTCATCAGTTTTTATTTATTTTAAACACGCGAATCCGATCGACAAGGGTGCTCCTCCGGGAGTGACTGGTCGGATTCCAGAACTAACCCTGGAGTAAATTATGTCCGTAACTATGCGCGAAATGCTGGAAGCTGGTATCCACTTCGGTCACCAGACCCGTTTCTGGAACCCAAAGATGGCTCCTTTCATCTTCGGTCATCGCAACAAAATCCACATCATCAACCTGGAAAAAACCCTGGCGATGTATCAGGATGCGATGAAGCATGTTAAGCAAGTCGCCGCTTCCCGTGGCACCATCCTGATGGTCGGCACCAAGCGTCAAGCTCGCGAAATCATTGCTGCTGAAGCCCAGCGCGCAGGCGTTCCTTATGTTGACCAGCGTTGGCTGGGCGGCATGCTGACCAACTTCAAAACCATCAAAACCTCGATCAAGCGCCTGAAAGACATGGAAGCCGCTCTGGAGGACGGTTCGGTTGAGAAGCTGTCGAAAAAAGAAGCGCTGATGTTCCAACGCGAAATCGTCAAGCTGCAAAAATCGATCGGCGGCATCAAAGACATGGGCGGCGTTCCTGACGCTATCTTCGTCGTTGACGTTGGCTACCACAAAGGCGCCATCACCGAAGCCGCCAAACTGGGCATCCCAGTGATCGGCGTGGTCGATACCAACCACTCGCCAGAAGGCGTGCAGTACGTCATCCCAGGCAACGACGACTCGTCCAAAGCGATCACCCTGTACGCCCGCGGCGTGGCAGACGCGATCCTGGAAGGCCGTGCCGCTGCCGGTGCTGATGTGGTCGAAGCGATCAAAACCGCCGCTGGCGACGAATACGTCGAAGTCAGCGAACAGGCTTAATCGTTTCTGATTGGCTGTAAAAAAGGGGTGGCCCACAGCCCCCCTTTTTTTTGACATAACCACCCCCGAATACAGAATTACAGGAGAAACACATGGCAGCGATTACTGCAGCAATGGTAGGCGAACTGCGCGCGAAAACCGACGCGCCTATGATGGAATGCAAAAAAGCACTGACCGAAGCCGAAGGCGACATGGGTCGTGCGGAAGAGATCCTGCGCGTCAAGCTGGGCGGTAAAGCTGGTAAAGCAGCCAGCCGCATCACCGCTGAAGGCGTGGTGGCATCGTACATCGCCGGCGGCGTGGGCGCGCTGGTTGAAGTGAACTCGGAAACCGACTTCGTCGCGAAAAACGACGACTTCCTGAACCTGGCAGCGACCGCCGCCAAGCTGGTTGCCGAGCACAACCCTGCCGACGTGGCGGCCCTGCTGGCACTGCCAGCCGCCGACGGAAAAACCCTGGACGAAGTGCGTTCGGCCCTGATCGGTAAAATCGGCGAAAACATGTCGATCCGCCGCTTCCAGCGTTTCGAAACCACCGGCAAACTGGCTTCCTACCTGCACGGCGCGCGCATCGGCGTGATCGTCGAGTTCGAAGGCGCGGACGAGCAAGTTGGTAAAGACGTGGCGATGCACATCGCCGCGATGAAGCCAGTGTCGCTGTCGGCTGACCAGGTTCCTGCCGAACTGATCGAAAAAGAGCGTTCGGTTGCGCAACTGAAAGCCGACGAAGATGCGGCCGCCGCTGTCGCCGCTGGCAAACCAGTTCAGCCTGCCGACATCGTCGCCAAGCGTCTGGAAGGTTCGGTACAGAAGTACCTGAAAGAAGTGTCGCTGCTGAACCAGGCTTTCGTGAAAAACGACAAGCAATCGATCGAGCAGATGCTGAAAGAGAAATCGACCACCATCAAAGCCTTCACCATGTATGTGGTAGGCGAAGGTATCGAAAAGAAGGTAGACGACTTCGCCGCAGAAGTGGCCGCCCAGGTGGCCGCTTCCAAAGGAGCGTAATACAAGAAAACGGGCCGCGAGGCCCGTTTTTTTAAGCTGCCCAAGTAACACCCTGCAGTGCCCGGCGTTGGGCGAGGTATCATAAGCGCCGGCAAGCCTGACCCGAATTAACCCAACTTAGGAGCCCCGTCTCATGTCCAAACCAGCCTACAAGCGCGTACTCCTCAAATTATCCGGCGAAGCCCTGATGGGAGATGATCCTTACGGCATCAACCGCGGCACGATCGAACGGATGGTGGCCGATGTGGCCGAGGTCGCGAAACTGGGCGTGGAACTGGCGATCGTCATTGGCGGCGGCAATATCTTCCGTGGCGTCGCGCCCGGTGCGCAAGGGATGGACCGCGCCACCGCCGACTACATGGGTATGCTGGCCACCGTGATGAATGCGCTGGCCCTGGCCGACGCCATGCGCCATGTCGGCATCACCGCGCGCGTGATGTCGGCGATCGGCATCGAGCAGGTGGTCGAGCCGTATGTGCGCCCGAAAGCGTTGCAGTACCTGGAAGAAGGCAAGGTCGTGGTGTTTGCGGCCGGCACCGGCAACCCGTTCTTCACCACCGATACCGCAGCGGCCTTGCGCGGTTCGGAGATGAGCGCGGAAATCGTGCTGAAAGCCACCAAGGTGGACGGCGTCTACACCGCCGACCCGAAAAAAGACCCGAACGCCACGCTGTACAGCTCGATCAGCTTCGATGAAGCGATCGCCAAGCACCTGCAGGTCATGGACGCCACCGCGTTTGCGCTGTGCCGCGACCAGAAACTGCCGATCAAAGTGTTCTCCATCACCAAACCGGGCGCGCTGATGCGCGTCATCATGGGTGAGGATGAGGGTACACTGGTTCACGTTTAATCTAGAAATAACAGGAGAGCAGCAATGTCCGTAGCTGACGTTAAAAAGAGTGCCCAAGACCGCATGGTCAAATCGCTGGAAACCCTGCGCGCCGATCTGGCCAAGGTGCGTACCGGCCGCGCCCACACCGGCATCCTCGATCACGTGATGGTCGATTACTACGGTAACCCGACCCCGATCAACCAGGTCGCCAGCCTGACCCTGGTCGACGCCCGCACCATCGGCGTGCAACCGTTCGAGAAAAAGATGGCGGCCACCATCGAGAAGGCGATCCGTGACGCCGATCTGGGCCTGAATCCATCCTCGCAGGGCGACCATATCCGTGTGCCGACCCCGGCGCTGACCGAGGAACGCCGCAAGGAAATGGTCAAGCTGGTCAAGAGCGAAGGCGAAGACGCCAAGGTCGCGGTACGCAACATCCGCCGCGATGCCAACGAAGGTCTGAAAAAACTGGTCAAGGATAAAGCCATCTCGGAAGACGACGAGCGCCGCGGCACCGACGACATCCAGAAGCTGACCGACAAAGCCATCGTCGACATCGACAAGATGCTGGCCGAGAAAGAAAAAGAAGTTCTGACGGTGTAAAAACACGGGACGCCAGCATGGCAGCCCGCCGGTCATGCGTGTCGCGCAGGGCCGGCGGTGTCTGCTATGCTGGCGTCTTGTCTTTTTGCGTCACACCTGCAATACTTTACACTTTGGCACCAACGTTTTCATGAAATATACGAGTTCGACTACCGAGGTTCCAGACGCGCCCGCCGTGCCGCGCCATGTGGCCATCATCATGGATGGCAATGGCCGCTGGGCGACCAAACGCTTCCTGCCGCGTGTGGCCGGCCACGCCAAGGGCGTGGATGCGGTGCGCACCGTGGTTGAATCCTGCGCCCGCCGCGGCGTCGAGTACCTGACCCTGTTTGCCTTCAGCTCGGAAAACTGGCGCCGCCCCGAGGAAGAGGTGTCGCTGCTGATGCGCCTGTTCGTCAAGGCGCTGGAGGGCGAAGTCTCCAAACTGCACGCCAATAACATCCGGCTGCGCGTGGTTGGCGATCTCAGTCGCGCCGACCAGAAACTGCAGGACATGATCGCCGCCGCCGAGCGCAAGACCGCCGCCAACAGCCGCATGACGCTGACCATCTGCTTCAACTACGGCGGCCGCTGGGACATCATGCAGGCCATCGGCCAGATGGTGAAATCGCACCCGGGCGCCACCGACTTCTCCGAAGCGCAGCTGGCGCCGCACCTGGTCATGGCCTACGCGCCCGAGCCCGACCTGTTCATCCGCACCGGCGGTGAACAGCGCATCTCCAATTTCCTGCTGTGGCAGCTCGCGTATACCGAGCTGTTCTTCACCGACACCTACTGGCCGGACTTTTCCGCCGCGTGTCTCGACGAGGCGATCGCCTCCTACCAGCACCGTGAACGCCGCTTCGGCCGCACCGGTGCGCAACTGGCCGAGAAGGCAAGCTGATGCTGAAAACAAGGATTATTACCGCTGTGGTCTTGCTGGCGGTGCTGCTGCCGGTCCTGTTCTTCAACTATTTCCCTGCGTTTGCGCTGGTGGTCACGCTGTTTGTCGGCGCCGCCGTGTGGGAGGGGGCGCGCCTGTTCGGCCTGAAAGAGGGCACGGCGCGGGCGATCGGCTTTGTGGCCGGCCTGGCCTTTGTGGCGCTGATGTATTCCGCCAAGCCGGGCTCGGTCAACGCGCTGTACGGCGTGGCGGCGCTGCTGTGGATCATCCGCTACGCGCCGACGCTGGGCCTGGGCCTGCCGCCGCTGGGCGGCGCCGCCAACTGGTCGCTGGCGATCACGTTTACCTTCGCGCTGTTCGCCGCCTTCTTCGCGATTGTCGGCCTGTACCTGCATTCGCCGCTGTATTTGCTGTCGGTGATGGTGCTGGTGTGGATCGCCGACATCGGCGCCTATTTCTCCGGCAAGGCGTTCGGCAAGCGCAAGCTGGCGCCAACCATCTCGCCCGGCAAGTCGTGGGAAGGCGCGATTGGCGGCGCCATCGCGGTGCTGGCGATCGCCGTGCTGTCAGTGCTGGCCGCTGGCTCGGCCAGCTGGCTGCAAGACACCTTCGCCTACAAGCTGCACGCCCGTTTCGGCTGGGTGCCGACCCTGCTGATCCTGCTGGTGATCGTGATGTTCTCCGTCATCGGCGACCTGTTTGAATCCCAGCTCAAGCGCCGCGCCGGCATGAAAGACAGCAGCAATCTGCTGCCTGGCCACGGCGGCGTGCTGGACCGCGTGGACGCCTTGATCCCGGTGCTGCCGATGGCCGCGCTGGTCACGTCCTGGATCTGAAAGAATCATCATGCAACGTATTACCGTATTAGGCGCCACCGGATCGATCGGCGTATCCACGCTGGACGTGGTGGCGCGCCATGCCGACCGCTATGCCGTCTATGCGCTGTCGGCGCACAGCCGGGTTGACGAACTGGCCGCGCAATGCATCCAGTTCCGCCCGGCGCGCGCCGTGGTCGGCACCGCCGCCGCCGCCGACCGTCTGAGCGCGCTGCTGCGCGCGGCCGGCGTCAAGACCGAAGTGGAGTGGGGCGAGCAGGCGCTGTGCAGCATCGCCAGCGCCGCCGAAGTCGACAGCGTGATGGCCGCCATCGTCGGCGCCGCCGGCCTGGCGCCCACCCTGGCCGCGGCCCGCGCCGGCAAGAAGGTGCTGTTGGCGAACAAGGAAGCGCTGGTCATGTCCGGCCAGCTGTTCATGGACGCGGTGCACGCCTCGGGCGCGGTGCTGCTGCCGATCGACAGCGAACACAACGCCATCTTCCAGAGCATGCCGCAGTTTGGCGGCAAGATGCCGGCGGTGCGCGATCAAGCGGCCGGCGTCGCCAAGATTTTGCTGACCGCTTCCGGCGGCCCATTCCTGACCCGCGACGTCGCCACGCTGGACGCGGTGACGCCGGAGCAAGCCTGCAAGCATCCGAACTGGTCGATGGGCCGCAAGATTTCGGTCGACTCGGCCACCATGATGAACAAGGGGCTGGAAGTGATCGAGGCGCACTGGCTGTTCGGCGCCCCCGCCGAGCAGATCGACGTGGTGATCCATCCGCAGTCGGTGATTCACTCGATGGTGTCCTACGTCGACGGCTCGGTGCTGGCGCAGCTCGGCAATCCCGACATGCGCACCCCGATCGCCCACGCGCTGGCTTATCCGGAGCGCATCGCCTCCGGCGTGGCGCAGCTGGACCTGACCCAGATCGCCACGCTGCAATTTGAAAAGCCGGACTTCGAGCGCTTCCCGTGCCTGAAGCTGGCGTTCGACGCGCTGCGCGCCGGCGGCACCGCGCCGGCTTTGCTGAACGCCGCCAACGAGGTGGCGGTGCAAGCCTTCCTCGATTTGAAAATCGGCTTCCGCCAGATCGACCGCGTGATCGCACAAGTGGTCGACACGCTGCCGCACGGCGCCGCGCACAGCATCGAAGCGGTGATGGCGCAGGATGCCGCCGCCCGCGCCGCCGCCGAAGCCTGCATCGCCGGACTGTAATCATGAACTTCCTGTCCACCCCGCTGGCATTCATCCTGTGCATCGGCCCGCTGGTGGTATTCCACGAGCTGGGCCACTATCTGGTGGCGCGCTGGTGCGGAGTGAAGGTGCTGCGCTTCTCGGTGGGCTTCGGCAAGGTGCTGTGGTCGCGCCGCTTCGGCAAGGACCAGACCGAATGGGCGCTGTCGGCGCTGCCGCTGGGCGGCTACGTCAAGATGCTGGACGCCCGCGAAGGCAACCTCGGCGACCTGCCGGAGGCCGACCTCAAACGCGAGTTCACGCGCCAGAATGTATGGAAGCGGATTGCCATCGTGGCCGCCGGCCCGATCGCCAACTTCCTGGTGGCGATCGCGCTGTTTGCCGGCCTGTATATGCACGGCGTGGAAGAACCCAGCAGCAAGATCAGTGTGCTGACGCCCGACATGCCGCAAGCCGCCAAGGCCGGCCCGGCCGCCGGCACCGCTCACAGCGCCGGCCTGCACAGCGGCGATCTGGTGGTGGCGGTCAACGAGCAGCCGGTGCATGCCTGGTCCGAACTGCGCTGGCAGTTCATTCAGTCCGCCATCGACAAGCATGAAATCCGCCTGACGGTTGAGCGGCCGTCGCAGGGCCGGCTGGTGCTGACGCTGCCGGCCAGCGCCATGAGCGGCCTCGATCTGGAAGACGACGTGCCGGCCCAACTGGGCGTGGGCATTGCGCGGCTGGCGCCTATCGTCAACCGCGTGCTGCCGGGCAGTCCGGCCGAACGCGCCGGCTTGCGTTCCGAAGACGTGCTGCTGTCAATAGACGGCGCGCCGGTGACCGACGCCGGCGCCTTCATCGAAGCGGTGCAGGGCGCGCCTGAGCGCGCGGTCAAGGTCGAGGTGCAGCGCGATGGTCAACCGATCCTGGTCAGCGTGGTGCCGGAGGCGGCCAGCGCCGAGGCAAAAAGCGGCAAAGGAACTGTAACAGTCGGTAAGATCGGCGCCGAAATCGCAAACCGCCCGGATATGATCAAAGTGCCTTCTTCCCCTCTGGGCGCGCTGTCAAAAGGCGTGGTCCGGGTCTGGGATACTTGTACTATGACCTTGAAAATGCTGGGCAAAATGCTGACCGGCGAAGCCTCGCTGAAAAATGTCACCGGCCCACTGACCATCGCCGATTATGCCGGCCAGACCGCGCGGATGGGGGCGATCAGCTTCCTCAGCTTCGTCGCCTTCATTAGTGTCAGTCTTGGCATTATGAATTTGCTGCCAATTCCCGTTCTGGATGGCGGGCATTTGCTGTATTATTCGCTGGAAGTTTTAACTGGGCGTTCTGTGCCGGAGCGCGTCGGTGAAATTGCGCAGCGCCTGGGCATGGGGTTGTTACTGACTCTGATGCTGCTGGCGGTGTTCAATGACGTTGCCCGGCTGCTGTAGCTGTACTGTGTAGTTCTCGTTGATTGAGCCATTGAACCCGATGAAAAGATATTCTGACCGTATTACTTCAACTTCCTTGCGCCGCAGCCTGATTGGCGCCGCCGTCCTGGCACTGTGCAGCGGTAGCGCCATGGCGATCGATCCTTTCGTCATCAAAGATATCCGCGTCGAAGGGATCCAGCGTACGGAAGCCGGTACGGTCTTTAGCTATCTGCCGGTGCGCGTCGGCGAAACCTTCAACGACGACAAGTCGATCACCGCCATCAAGGCGCTGTATGCGACCGGTTTCTTCAAGGACGTCAAACTGGAGCAGGACGGCCAGGTGCTGGTGGTGCTGGTGGAAGAACGCCCGGCCATCGCCAAGGTCGACTTCAACGGCGCCAAGGAATTTGAAAAAGATACGCTGGTCAAGGCGCTGAAGGACATCGGCGTCGGCGAGACCAAGATTTTCGACAAGGCGTCGGTGGACCGCGCCGAGCAGGAACTGAAACGCCAATACCTGTCGCACGGCCTGTATGGCGTGAAAGTGGTGACCACGGTGACGCCGATCGAGCGTAACCGCGTCAACATCACCTTCGACGTCGACGAGGGCGACGTCGCCAAGATCAAAGAGATCAACATCGTCGGCAACAAGATCTTCTCGGACAAGGAACTGAAAGATCAACTGGCGCTGAACACCGGCGGCTGGTTCAGCTGGTACACCAAGGCCAATCAGTACTCCAAGACCAAGCTGACCGGCGACATCGAGTCGCTCAAGTCCTTCTATCTGAATCGCGGCTACATCGAGATGAACATCGATTCGACCCAGGTGTCGATCACGCCCGACAAGAAGGACATCTACATCACCATCAACATCACCGAGGGTGAGAAGTACAACGTCAAGGACATCAAGTTCGAGGGCGAGACCTTCGGCCGCGAGGACGAGCTGCGTTCGCTGGTGCTGCTGCACAAGGGCGAAGTCTACTCGGGCGAGCGCCTGACCGCCACCAACAAGCTGATCTCGGATCGCCTGGGCACCTTCGGCTACGCCTTCGCCAACGTCAACGCCAACCCGGACATCGACCGCGACAAGCGCGAAGTGTCGTTCACCTTCTTCATCGATCCGGGCAAGCGCGCCTACGTGCGCCACATGAACATCGCTGGCAACACCAGCACCCGCGACGAAGTGATCCGGCGCGAATTCCGCCAGTTCGAATCGAGCTGGTACGACGCCAACAAGATCAAGCTGTCGCGCGACCGCGTCGACCGTCTGGGCTACTTCAAGGACGTCACCGTCGACACCCCGGAAGCGCAGGGCACCTCCGACCAGGTGGACGTCAACCTGACCGTGACCGAACGTCCGACCGGTAACTTCCAGATCGGCGGCGCGTTCTCGCAGTCGGAGAAGTTCTCGTTCCAGGCCGCGATCCAGCAGGCCAACTTTGCCGGTTCGGGCACCACCGTCGGCATCGAGCTGAATACCTCGAAGTACAGCCGCACCATTTCGTTCTCGCAGACCGACCCGTACTACACCGACGATGGCGTCTCGCGCGGCTACGAAATCTATCTGCGCACCACCAAACCGCCGGCGGCCAACATCGGCAGTTACACCATTAAACAGACCGGCGGCCGCGTTACCTGGGGTGTGCCGTTCTCGGAAGTCGACACCGTGTTCTTCGGCGTCGGTGTGGAGCGTTCGAAGATCACCACCGACTCGACCTCGCCAACCCGCTTCCTGGAGTATGTGCGCAGCATCACCGGCATTTCCAGCGGCGTCGGCACCGCCGATGCGACCTCGATTCCGCTGACTGTGGCCTGGGCCCGCGACAGCCGCGACTCGGCGATGACGCCAACCATCGGCCGCTACCAGCGCGCCAACCTGGAACTGGACGTCATCGGCGACCAGAAATACTACCGCGCGGTGTATGAACACCAGTGGTACAAGCCGCTGACGCAGAAGATCACGCTGGCCCTGAAAGGCGAGTTTGACTACGGCCACGGCATCGGCAACAGCGATTATCCAGTGTTCAAAAACTTCTATGGCGGCGGTATCGGTTCGGTGCGCGGCTACGAAAGCTCGACGCTGGGCGCGGTCGACACCCGCTACGGCGACGCGCTGGGCGGCGCCTCGCGCCTGATCGGCAATGCCGAACTGCAGATGCCGTTCCCAGGCTCCGGCCAGGACCGCAGCCTGCGCTGGTTCGGTTTCCTCGACACCGGCCAGGTGTACCAGGAAGGCGAGAAAATGCGCGCTTCGCAGCTGCGCTATTCGACCGGTTTGGGCATCAGCTGGATTTCCCCGGTGGGTCCGCTGAAGTTGAGTTATGCTAAGCCTTTGAACGCCAAGTATGGCGACCGCCTGGAACGCTTCCAGTTCCAGATGGGCTCCGGCTTCTAATGCTGGAAAGTATCAATATTTACCTCGGAGAAATAAGTTGAAGACTGCATCCGCAACCCTGACCAAAACTCTTGCTGTACTTGCATTGGGCTGGTGTGCATTGGCGCCGGTGCAGGCCCAGACTTCGACGCCGACGTCGGCGTCGCGCATCGCCTGGATCAGCCCGGAGCGCATCTACAACGAATCCAAGCTGGCCAAGCTGGCCGAGGAAAAGTTGAAGGAAGAGTTCAAGAGCCGTGAAAAAGCCATGAACGAGATGGCCGGCCGCCTCAAAGCGGCATCGGAAAAGCTCGACAAGGATGCGCCGAGCCTGAACGAAATCGACCGCAACAAGCGCCAGCGCGACGTGATGGACCTGGACAAGGAATATCAGCGCCGCCAGCGCGAGTTTCGCGAAGACTTGAGCCAGCGCACCAACGAGGAGCGCCAGGCGATTTCGGAAAAGGCCACCAAGGTCATCAAGCAACTGGCGAATGTCGAAGGCTTTGACATCGTGCTGCAGGATGCGGTCTGGGCCAGCAACCGTATCGACATCACCGACAAGGTGCTGGCCGCGCTCGATAAAGATAAATAACATCGCATAGATTGGATCAACCCGATGGGCACTCGACTAGGAGCATTGGTCGAACGCCTCGGCGGTCAGCTGGCAGGCGACGCAAACCTGGAAGTCACCGGGATCGCGCCTCTGGCTGACGCTGGCGTTTCGCACATCAGCTTTCTCAGCAATAGCAAGCTGCGCGCGCAGGCGCTGCAGAGCAAGGCGGCGGCACTGATCGTGTCGGCCGCCGATGACGCATTTGTCGCCGCCGGTTACAGCGGCGCGCGCATCGTCGTCCCCAACCCCTACGTGTATTTCGCCCGCGCCGCGCAGTATTTCGAAGCGCTGACGGCGATCGTGCCTGCGGCTGGCGTACATGCCAGCGCCGTGGTGGCGGACAGCGCCCAGGTGGCGGCGTCGGCCCACGTCGGCCCGCGCGTGGTGATTGAAGACGGCGCCGTGATCGGCGAAGGCGCGGTGATTGGCGCCGGCTGCTTCATCGGCCGCGAGGCGGTGATCGGCGACGGCACGCAGTTGTTCGCCAACGTCACCTTCCATGCCTACTGCCAGATCGGCCAGCGCGGTATCATCCACTCCGGCGCGGTGATCGGCACCGACGGTTTCGGCTTCGCCAACGAGGGCGGCGTCTACATCAAGATTCCGCAGACTGGACGCGTGATGATCGGCGATGACGTCGACATCGGCGCCAACACCACGATCGATCGCGGCGCGCTGGCGGACACCATCATCGAAGACGGCGTCAAGCTGGACAACCAGATCCAGATTGGCCACAACTGCCACATCGGCGCGCACACGGCGATGGCCGGCTGCGTCGGCGTGGCGGGCAGCGCCAAAATCGGCAAGTACTGCACCTTTGGCGGCGCGGCCATGGTGCTGGGCCATCTGACCATCGTCGACAAGGTGCACGTCGGCTCCGGCTCGATGGTGTCGCGCTCGATCCTGGAGCCGGGGCAGTACACCGGCTTCTACCCATTGGCGAAAAACGCCGACTGGGAAAAATCGGCCGTGATTGTGCGCAATCTGTCGGCCATGCGCGATAAAATCCGCGCGCTGGAAAAAATCATCAAAACACGAACTGAAGACGAATCATGACCACTACCGAAACCTCCAAAACCATGGACATCTGCGAGATCAAGTCCTACCTGCCGCACCGCTATCCGCTGCTGCTGGTGGACCGCGTGCTCTCGTATGAAGAGGGCAAAACCATCACCGCCATCAAGAACGTGACCGTCAACGAAGAATTCTTCAACGGCCACTTCCCGCACAAGCCGGTGATGCCGGGCGTGCTGATGATCGAGGCGATGGCGCAAACCGCCGCGCTGCTGTCGTTCAAGACCATGAACCTGAAGCCGGACGAGAATTCGGTGGTGTACTTCGTCGGCATCGACGGCGCGCGCTTCAAGCGTCCGGTCGGTCCTGGCGACCAGCTGCGCATGGACGTCGAGATCCTGCGCAACGCGCGCGGCATCTGGAAATACAAGGCGGTCGGCACGGTCGACGGCCAGGTCGCGGTGGAAGCGGAACTGATGTGCACCATCCGCAGCGTGGCCGACGCTTCGCAGCCAGCGGGTCAGTAATCATGGCCAAGATCCACGCCACCGCCATCGTCGACAGCAAGGCCGAGTTGCACGAGAGCGTAGAAATTGGCCCGTACTCGGTGATCGGCCCGCATGTCAGCATTGGCTCCGGCACGGTGGTCGGTCCGCATGTGGTGATCGAAGGTCACACCACGATCGGCAGCGACAACAAGTTCTTCCAGTTCTCGTCGATCGGCGCCGCGCCGCAGGACAAGAAGTGGAACGGCGAGCCGACCCGCCTGACCATCGGCGACCGCAACACCATTCGTGAATTCTGCACATTCAACACCGGCACGGTGCAGGACAAGGGCGTGACTTCGCTCGGCAACGACAACTGGATCTCGGCCTACGTGCACCTGGCGCACGATTGCCAGGTCGGCAGCAACACCATCTTCTCGAACAACGCGCAGATCGCTGGGCACGTCGAGATTGGCGACTGGGTGATCATGAGCGGCTTCGCCAATGTGCACCAGTTCTGCAAGATCGGCGCCCATGCGTTTGTCGGCATGAGCACTTCGCTGACCCAGGACGTGCCGCCGTTCGTGCTGTTGAACGGGAATCCGGCCGCCGCGCACGGTGTGAATATCGAAGGCCTGAAGCGACGCGGCTTTACGCGCGAGCAGATCAACGGCATCCGCGCCGCCTACAAGATCATCTACCGCTCCGGTCTCACGCTGGAAGAAGCCAAGGAAGCGTTGATCGCTGAAGAGGCCAGCGTGCCGGCCGAGGTGGCGCTGCACATGCGCGCCATGCGCGAGTTCCTGGATACGGCGAGCCGTGGCATTGTCCGATAATCCAACCCCGGGCTGCGAGGGCGGCCTGGGGCTGTCCCTGGCCCTGGTGGCAGGCGAGCCGTCCGGCGATATGCTGGCGGCTCGTTTGCTTTCGGGCCTGCGTCCGCATCTGCCGCAAGCGCGCTTCCACGGCATCGGCGGCCCGAAGATGATCGAGCAGGGCCTGGAGTCGCACTGGCCGATGGACCAGCTGACGGTACGCGGCCTGCTGCCGGTGCTGCTGCGGTATCGCGAGCTGAAAGGGATTCAGAACCAGCTGCGCGACCAGTTGCTGGCCGAGCGTCCGGCCGCCTTCATCGGGGCCGACTATCCGGGCTTTAACCTCGGGCTGGAAGAGCAGCTGAAAGCGGCCGGCATCCCGACCGTGCATTACATCGGGCCGCAGATCTGGGCCTGGCGCGGTGGGCGCATCAAGAAAATCCAGCGCGCGGTGTCGCACATGCTGGTGGTGTTCCCGTTCGAGGAAGAGATTTACCGCAAGGCCGGCGTTCCGGTCAGCTATGTCGGCCATCCGCTGGCCGAGCTGATTCCGCTGACGCCGGACGTGGTGGCGGCGCGGCGCCAGCTTGGGCTGGCGGAAGACGCCAGCGTGGTCACCATCATGCCGGGCAGCCGCATGTCGGAGATCAAGTACAACACGGTGGCCTTCATGCAGGCGGCCAAACTGCTGCTGCAGCGCGATCGCACGCTGCGCTTCGTCGCGCCGATGGCCGGTGAGCGCCAGAAGCAGTACTTCCTGCAGTTGGTGGCGCAGGCCGGCCTGCAGGATATCGAGATCCAGCTGCTGGACGGCCAGTCGCATACCGCGATCGCCGCCGCCGACGCGGTGATGGTGGCCTCCGGCACCGCCTCGCTGGAGGTGGCGCTGTTCAAGAAGCCGATGGTGATCGCCTACCGCATGATGGAACTGGAATGGCAGATCCTGCGCCACTTCGGCTATCAGCCGTGGATTGGTCTGCCGAATATTCTGGCGCGCGAATTCCTGGTGCCGGAGCTGTTGCAGCACGACGCCAATCCACAGGCGCTGGCGGACGCGATGTGGAAGCAGCTGAGCGATGCGCCGCACCGCGAGCGTCTGGTGCAGCGCTTCACCGATATGCATCACAGCCTGCTGCGCAACAGCGCGGCGGAAAGCGCGGCCGCCGTGCTGAAAGTTATAGAGAGAACGAAGTGAAGAATCAAAACCTGGGCCTGTTCGATGACTTGCCGGAGTCGCCCGATGAAATCATCTGCGGCGTCGACGAAGCGGGACGCGGTCCCTTGGCCGGACCGGTGTTCGCGGCCGCCGTCATCCTCGATCCGACCCGTCCGATCGAAGGATTGCGCGACTCGAAAAAACTGAACGAGGCCAAGCGCGACATGCTGGCGCCGCTGATCAAGGCGCAGGCGCTGGCCTGGGCCATCGCGGAAGCGTCGGAAGAGGAAATCGACAAGTTGAATATTCTGCAGGCGTCGATGCTGGCGATGCGGCGCGCGGTCGAAGCGCTGAGCACTGTGCCGACGCTGGCCCTGATCGACGGTAACCGCTGCCCTGTGATGAAAATCCAGAGCATCGCCATCATCGGCGGCGACGACAAGGTCGAGGCCATCTCCGCCGCCTCCATTCTGGCCAAGACCGCGCGCGACGCCGCGCTGGTGACGCTGCACGGCCAATATCCGCAATACTGCTTCGACCAGCACAAGGGCTACGGCACCGCGCTGCACCTGGCGCGCCTGCGGGAGCATGGCGCCTCGCCGGTGCACCGCCGCTCGTTCGCGCCGGTGCGTGAGGTGATCGAAGTGTTCTCGCTGCGCGCAGGAGGACTGGCATGAAGACGATAAGCTCGCGCGACAACGCGCAATACAAGGAACTGGTCAAGCTGGCCGGCAGCCAGCAGGCGCGCCGCAAGGCCGGCCGCACGCTGCTGGACGGCGTGCATCTGTGCCAGTCCTACCTGCAATTGCGCGGCCTGCCGGAGCAGTGTGTGGTCGGCGAAAGCGCGCTGCAGAATCCGGAAGTGATGGACATCATCGGCCAGCTGGAAGCGCAGCGCGCGCACGTGCTGGCGCTGCCGGATGCGCTGTACAACGGCATCAGCCAGGTCGAGCATGGCGTTGGCGTGATGTTCCTGATCGCGACCCCGGAGCGCGTGGTCGACGCTCCGCTGAGCGTGTCGGCGGTGCTGCTGGATGGCGTGCAGGACCCCGGCAACGTCGGCTCTATTTTGCGCAGCGCGGCGGCGGCCGGCATCAAGCAGGTATATTGCAGTGCCGGTACGGCGTTCTGCTGGTCGCCCAAAGTGCTGCGCGCGGCCATGGGCGCGCACTTCGTGCTGGATATCTTTGAAAACGTCGATCTGGCGGACTTGATGCGCAATGCCCGCGTGCCAACGCTGGCTACCAGCGGCTATGCGGCGCAACGCCTGTACGACATCGACCTGCGTCAACCGGTGGCGTGGATTTTCGGCCACGAAGGCCAGGGCGTGGCGGACGATCTGCTGTCCGCCGCCACTCATAAAGTCGTGATTCCGCATCTGGGCCAGGTAGAGTCGCTGAACGTTGCCGCCTGTGCGGCAGTATGCTTTTTCGAACAAGTAAGGCAGAATCAGACGTAAATCACTACGGAGCCGTACATGGACATCGCGCAGTTGCACTTTCTGGTAGCCGAAGGAGATCAGGTACAGCGGCATGCGCTGGCCGATATCCTGGTCCACGTCGGCGTCGGACGGATCACGCAGGCGCCGGATGGCCACACCGCGCTGCGCTACTTCAACGCCGGCATCATGCCGGCGGTGGACATCGCCATCATCGATCTGGCGCTGCCTGGCATGGATGCACTGGAGCTGATACGCCGTCTGGGCGAGACGCGTTGCCGGGCTGGCGTAATCGTGGTCGGCGCGCAGTCGAACGCGGTGCTGTTCTCGGTGGAGACCATGGCCGCGGCCTACGGTGTGCGGGTGCTGGGCGCGATCGGCAAGCCGGTGATCGGCAGCCGCCTGGTCGCGCTGATCAACAACTATCTGCTACCGGACGACGGGCACGCGGCGCAAGAACAGGCGCCGTCCATGTCATTCGCCCAGGTGGGGCAGGGCTTGCAGGCGCGTGAATTCGATCCCTTCTTCCAGCCCAAGATTGAGCTGGAGACGGGGCAGGTCAAGGGACTGGAGATGTTCGCGCGCTGGCGTCATCCGCTGTATGGCGTGCTGGGACCGGCGTCCTTCATGCCGGCGCTGGAGGCGGCGCAGCGGGTCGATTTCCTCGACTGGACCATGATCGAAAAATCGGTGGCGGCTTGCCGCAAGCTGCACGACGAGGGCATACCGATTTCGTTCTCGATCAACGTCGATCAGGGCACGCTGGCGCATCCGCAGTTCATGGAGCAGATCACCAGCTGCCTGGCGCGCTATCAAATCATGGCCGACTACATCACCTTCGAGATGACCGAATCGGCGGTGCTGACCACTGATCCGCATTTCCTGGAACGGCTGCTGCGGCTGCGCATGAAGGGCTTTGGCCTGGCCATCGACGATTACGGCACCGGCCGCAGCAACCTGCAGCTGCTGGCGCGCATCCCGTTCTCCGAACTGAAGATCGATCGCAGCTTCGTCGACGGCGCCTCGCGCCGGCCGGCGATCAGCACCGTGCTGCGTTCCTGCCTCGGCCTGGCGCGCAGCCTGGACCGGCGTTCGGTGGCGGTCGGCGTCGAGACCAAGCAGGATTGGGACTTCCTGCAAGGGCTGGGCTGCACCTACGCCCAGGGCTATTACATCGCCAAGCCGATGCCGGTGGAAGAGTTCCCGACCTGGCTGGCCGACTGGCAGCACTTCTTCTGAGACCGATCAAACACCTGCCGCCGTAACCGTCGCAGACTAGCCCTCCAACCCAATGGAGGTGTGACATGGCTAAACGTAAATCCATGGGCGACAATGCCATCAACCGCCCACTGGACCGCGCGCGCGTGGATGACAGCGGCCGTGAACTGACCACCAATCAGGGTGTGCCGGTGGCCGATAACCAGAATTCCCTGAAGGCCGGCCTGCGCGGTCCGACGTTGATGGAAGACTTCATCCTGCGCGAGAAGATCACTCATTTCGACCACGAGCGCATTCCCGAGCGGGTGGTGCATGCGCGTGGCTCGGCGGCACACGGCTATTTCGAAAGCTATGAAGATCTGCGCGCCATCACGCGCGCCGCGCCATTCGGCGCAAAGGGCAAACGCACGCCGGTGTTCGTACGCTTCTCCACGGTGGCCGGCGAACGTGGCTCGGCCGACACCGTGCGCGATGTGCGCGGCTTCGCCACCAAGTTCTATACCGACGAGGGTAACTGGGATCTGGTGGGGAACAACATCCCGGTGTTCTTCATTCAGGATGCGATGAAATTCCCGGACCTGATCCACGCGGTCAAACCGGAGCCGCATAACGGCATGCCGCAAGCGGCCAGCGCGCACGATACCTTCTGGGACTTCGCCTCGCTCAGCCCCGAAACAGCGCACATGCTGCTGTGGCACATGTCCGACCGCGCCATCCCGCGCAGCTACCGCATGATGCAGGGCTTTGGCGTACACACCTTCCGGCTGGTGAATGCCAAGGGCGAATCAGTGTTCTGCAAATTCCACTGGATGCCGCTGGCCGGCACGCATTCGCTGGTGTGGGACGAGGCGGCGCGTCTGGCCGGCGCCGATCCGGATTATCACCGGCGCGACCTGTGGGAAGCCATCGACAGCGGCCAATTCCCCGAATATGAACTGGGCCTGCAGATCTTCAGCGAAGAACAGGCGGCGCAGTTCCCGTTCGATATCCTCGATCCGACCAAGATCGTACCGGAAGAGATGGTGGCGGTGCGCGCGGTCGGCAAGATGGTCCTGGATCGCAATCCGGATAACTTCTTCACCGAGACAGAGCAAGTCGCGTTCTGCGCCGCGCATGTGGTGCCGGGCATCGACTTCACCAACGACCCGCTGCTGCAAGGGCGGCTGCATTCATATATCGACACGCAGATCACGCGGCTGGGCGGTGCCAACTTCCACGAAATCCCCATCAACACCTCGCTGGCGCAGATCCACAACAACCAGCGCGACGGTTTGCATCGGCAGCAGATCAACCGTGGCCGCGTCAGTTATGAGCCTAACTCGCTGGCCGGCGGCTGCCCGTTCCAGGCCGGCGCGCGTGGTTTTGTCAGCGTGCCGGAACAGTCGCAGGGTAGGGAGGTGCGCGGCAAGCCGGAACTGTTTGCAGACCACTACGCGCAGGCACGCTTGTTCTGGATCAGTCAGAGCAACACCGAACAACGCCACATCGTCAACGCCTTCCGCTTTGAACTGACGCGCGTGCAGACGCCGGCCATCCGCGAGCGCGTGCTGGCCCTGTTGCTGAACGTGGATCGGGCGCTGGCTACTGCCGTGGCAGAAGGGCTGGGCATGTCGCTGCCGGCACCGCTGCCTCCCGCCACCGACCGGCCGCCATACGAGTATCCGCCATCGGCCGCGCTGTCGCTGTTCGCGCGGCCCGGCGCCGTTGGCATTCATACCCGCCGTGTGGCGCTGCTGGTGGCGCCTGGCGTGGATGGCACGCAGGTGCGCGCAATGTATGCCTCGCTGCTGGATGATGGTGCTGTGCCGCGCCTGGTGGGCGATCGTATCGGTCCGCTGGCCGCCGGTTCCGGCGCACCATTAGACGTCGAAATCAGCTTCGAGGCCGGACCGTCGGTGCTGTGGGACGGTGTGATCGTGCCGGACAGCGCCACTGCGCAAACCGAATGGCACGGCAACGTAGTGGCGCAGGAATTCGTCAAGCTGCAGTACCGCCACGCCAAGCCGCTGCTGGCCCTGGGCAGCGGCGGCGAGTTGCTGCGCGCCGCCAAAATCCCGCGCAAGCTGCCGCGCGGCGGCATTGCCGATCCAGGCGTGATCGAGGTCGAATCAGCCGATGCGGTGGAAGCGTTGGCGCGCTTCAAAGCGGTACTGGCCCAGCACCGCGTCTATGCCCGCGAAACCGACCCGCCGCGCGTTTAGCTGATCTTCAACTGGGCGATCGCCAGTGGAATGTAGCGGTCGCAAAATGCCTCCATGCTTTGAGTGCCGCTAAAGCGCTCAAACTGCCCATCCAGCGCCAGATGGGCGAAGCCATGCACCATCGACCACGCGGCCAGCATGGACGCCAGCAGTTCAGGGCTGATGTCATTGACGCCAGCCGCTGCGCACACCGCCTGCTGTAACGGCTCGAACGCCGCGATGGCCAGCGTCTTCAGATCGTCGGTGATGCGCAGCTTATCTTTGCGGAACATCAGGTGAAACAGCGCCGGATGATCGAACGCGAACTGGATGTAAGCGCGGCCGAGCACCTGCAGCTTGTCGGCTGGCGTGCGCGTGCCGGCGGCGCGCGCGACCAAGGTCTGCGTTAGCTCCGCAAAGCCCTGCATTGCCACGGCCGTCAGCAAACCCGAAGCGTCGCCGAAGTGATAGGCGGGAGCGGCCGGCGACACGCCTGCGCGCCGCGCCGCTTCGCGCAGGCTGAAGGCTTCGATACCTTGCTCCGTCAGCAGCGCGCGCGCACTGTCGATCAGCGCCAGACGCAGCTCGCCATGATGATATGTTTCGCGCGCCATGCAACGCTCCATTAATTTGACACTGTTTAGATTATACCTGTAGAATCATTTAAACAGTGTTTAAATAGGTGCATATGATGTCTCTTCGCTCGTTGTGGCTAGCCGCCTGCATGGTGTTTTCTCCGCTCGCATTCGCGACCGATTTTGACGCCTTGGACAAATACGTCCAGTCCGAACTTGAACGCGCGCACATGCCCGGCGGCGCGCTGGTGGTGGTGGACAGAACCGGCATCGTTCATCTGCAAGGCTTTGGCGTCAGCGGTCCGTCCGGTGCGCGGCCAGGGCCGGATACCATGTTCCAGATCGGCTCCAACGCCAAGTCGCTCACCGCGCTGGCCATCATGCAGCAGGTGGAGGCGGGAAAATTACAGCTCGATGCGCCGCTGCAGCGCTATCTGCCGTGGTTCCGCGTGGCCGATGCCTCAGCGTCGGCGCAGATCACTCTGCGCCATTTGCTGAACCAGACCAGCGGTCTGCCGCACAGCGAGGGGGAACAGGACTTTGCCGCCACCGATGACGGCGACGGCGTGCTGGAACGGCTCGTGCGCCAGCTGGCCGACGTCAAGCTGGCGTCGCCGCCAGGCCAGCGCTGGGCCTATTCGAACATCAACTTCGTGGTGCTGGGCTGCGTGCTGGAAGCCGTCTCCGGCGAGCGCTATGCCGACTACCTGCAACGTCACGTCTTCACGCCGCTGGGTATGGGGCACAGCGTCGCCAGCGAGCGTTTTCCGCCCGGCGCGGAGGTGGCGACCGGCCATCGTTACTGGTTCGGCCGTCCGGTGGCCGCCGATGGCTTGCCGTTTCCGCCGGTGCTGGCTCCTGCGGGCTATGTCTATTCGTCGGCGCGAGACATGGGCGGCTATCTGCGCGCGCACCTGGGCCGCAGCGCGGTGCTTGGGGTGGCGGGCCTGGACGAATTGCATCGCAAGGGCGCCAACACCGGTCAGCGCTACGGTTACGCCATGGGCTGGGCCACCGACAGCGAGCTCCCGGCCGTGCTGACGCACGAAGGCGGCACACCGGGCTACACCAGTGCCATGGGCATCAATGTGGAACAGGGGTGGGGCTATGCCTTGCTGCTGAACGGCTCGGACATCATGACCGGTGGTCTGGTCACCGACCTTGGCCCGCAGATTGCGAAGTTCATGAGCGGCCAGCAGCCATCCCCGCGTCCGGCCTCGCGCGCGCTGGCGCCGGCGGTGGCGATGCTGTGCGCACTGTTGGCGATACAAGTGATGGTCGCCTTGGTGATGCTGCACTTCCGCCGCTGGCTGGGGCGCGTCGCCTTCGCGGCGGCGGGGATCGCCGGCGTGGCGCTGGCTGGCGGGCTGCTGCTGGTGGTGCCGGCGCGGCAGCAAATCAGTCTGTCCGGCATCCTGCTGTTCGCGCCGGACGCCGGCTGGCTACTGGTCGCGAACGCGGTGCTGGCACTGGCCGGCGCCGCAGCGGCCATCCTTAGTATTCGCGCCGGTCGGGCTTGATTTCTTGCAGGATGGTGGTGGAGATCTCTTCGATCGACTTGGTGGTCGAGGACAGCCAGCGGATGCCTTCGCGCTTCATCATCGCTTCCGCTTCGTTGACCTCGTAGCGGCAGTTTGCTAGCGACGCGTATTTGCTGCCTGCGCGGCGTTCGTTGCGGATCTCGCTCAGGCGCTCGGGCGTGATGGTCAGGCCGAAAATCTTGTTCTTGAACTCGTACAGCGACGACGGCAGCTTGCCGCGCTCGAAATCGTCCGGAATCAGCGGGTAGTTGGCGGCCTTGATCCCGTACTGCATCGCCAGATACAGGCTGGTCGGCGTCTTGCCGGAGCGCGATACGCCAACCAAAATCACATCCGCCGAGGCCAGATTCTTGTGCGACTGGCCGTCATCGTGCGCCAGCGAGAAGTTGATGGCCTCGATGCGGTTCTTGTATTCCTCGCTGTCGACGATGTTGTGCGAACGGCCGATGGTGTGGGTCGACTTCACGCCCAACTCTTGTTCTAGCGGAGCAACAAAAGTCTGGAACATGTCCATATACATGCCCTTGCATTGCCGTATGACATCAGACAGCTCGGTATGCACCAGGGTGGAAAAAATGATCGGACGCTGACCATCAGTCGCAAACGCCTCGTTGATCTTGCGGACCGCGTCATACGCCTTGTCCAGCGTATCGATGAAAGGCAGCCGCACCTGGCGGAAGCGCAGCTCGAACTGGGTCAGCACCGAGTGACCAAAGGTTTCAGCAGTGATACCGGTGCCATCCGAGACGAAAAACACGGTTCGGGCAGAGGCAGGCAGGGTAGATCGTTGTTCTTGTGTCATGTAGAGTGGCTTATCGGTATTGTGAATCGTCAATTCGCGTCGCAGGCTGTAGAATGTGCGCCAACAGGATGCATTGTGCGTCACGACCACCAGAATAATCAAGAACATGGTTGTGCGCCCGCCGGAAAGATTTCTATCATCAAAAAGGTGTTTTTATGTCCAACGTAGCATTGAAGGAGCAAAACAACGAAGCGGTTTACGTTGCCTCGTTTGAAAACTTGCGGATGACGGATGTTGAATCCGTCGGCGGCAAGAACGCCTCGCTCGGCGAGATGATCAGCCAACTGGCAGGCGCCGGCGTGCGCGTGCCAGGCGGCTTCGCGACCACGGCCCAGGCGTTCCGCGACTTCCTGTCGCATAGCGTTGACGGCGGCAAGTCGCTGGCCGATCGCATCGCCGATCGCCTGGCCGATCTGAACATCGACGACGTCCGTTCGCTGGCGCAGGCCGGCGCCGAGATCCGTCAGTGGATCGTCGACACCCCGTTCCAGCCGCGCCTGGAACAAGAGATCCACGAGTACTACGCCAAGCTGGTGGCCGACTCGTCGACCGAAATGTCGTTCGCGGTGCGCTCGTCGGCGACCGCCGAAGACTTGCCGGACGCTTCGTTCGCCGGTCAGCAGGAGACCTTCCTGAACGTGGTCGGCATCGACAACGTGCTGGACGCGATGAAACACGTGTTCGCCTCGCTGTACAACGACCGCGCGATCTCGTACCGCGTGCACAAAGGCTTCACCCACGCCGAAGTCGCGCTGTCGGCTGGCGTGCAGCGCATGGTGCGCTCGGACCTGGGCGCCGCTGGCGTGATGTTCACCATCGATACCGAATCCGGTTTCAAGGATGTGGTATTCATCACCTCCAGCTACGGCCTGGGCGAGACGGTGGTGCAGGGCGCGGTGAATCCGGACGAGTTCTACGTCCACAAACCAATGCTGGAAAAAGGCAAATCGCCTGTGATCCGTCGTAACATCGGTTCGAAACTGATCAAGATGGAATTCACCGCCGAAGCCAAGGCTGGCCGCTCGGTGAAGACGGTTGACGTTCCGGTCGAACTGCGCAACCGTTACTCGCTGACCGACGACGAAGTGGTGGAACTGGCCAAATACGCCGTCATCATCGAGAACCACTACCAGCGTCCAATGGACATCGAGTGGGGCAAAGATGGCCGCGACGGCAAGCTGTACATCCTGCAGGCGCGTCCTGAAACCGTGAAGTCGCAGCAGAAGGCGACCGACGTGCAGCAGCGCTTCAAGCTGAAATCGTCCGGCACCGTGCTGGCCTCGGGCCGCGCGATCGGCCAGAAGATCGGCGCCGGTCCGGTACGCGTGATTCACGATCCGGCCGACATGGAGCGTGTGCAGCCTGGCGACGTGCTGGTGGCCGACATGACCGACCCTAACTGGGAACCGGTGATGAAGCGTGCTTCCGCCATCGTCACCAACCGTGGTGGCCGTACCTGCCACGCCGCGATCATCGCGCGTGAACTGGGCGTGCCTGCGGTGGTGGGTTGCGGCGATGCGACCGAGGTGCTGAAAGACGGCACCTTCGTGACCGTGTCCTGCGCTGAAGGCGATGAAGGCAAGATCTACGACGGCCTGCTGGAAACCGAAGTATCGGAAGTCTCGCGCGGCGAGCTGCCTAAGCTGCCGACCAAGATCATGCTGAACGTGGGTAACCCGCAGCTGGCGTTCGACTTCCAGGCCGTGCCTAACGGCGGCGTGGGTCTGGCGCGCCTGGAGTTCATCATCAATAACAACATTGGTGTGCACCCGAAAGCGATTCTGGAATACCCGAACATCGACGCGGATCTGAAAAAGGCCGTGGAGTCGGTGGCGCGTGGTCACGCTTCGCCGAAAGCCTTCTACGTCGACAAGCTGGCCGAAGGTATCGCCACCATCGCCGCCGCGTTCTGGCCAAAACCAGTAATCGTGCGTCTGTCGGACTTCAAGTCCAACGAGTACAAAAAACTGATCGGCGGTTCGCGCTACGAGCCGGATGAAGAAAACCCGATGCTGGGCTTCCGCGGCGCCGCACGTTACCTGGCCGACGACTTCGCCGGCGCATTCGAAATGGAATGCGCAGCGATGAAACGCGTGCGTAACGACATGGGCCTGACCAACGTCGAGATCATGGTGCCGTTCGTGCGTACCCTGGGCCAGGCCGAGAAGGTTGTGAACCTGCTGGGCAAGAACGGTCTGGTGCGCGGCGAGAACGGCCTGCGCCTGATCATGATGTGCGAAGTGCCATCCAACGCGATTCTGGCCGAGCGCTTCCTGGAGCACTTCGACGGCTTCTCGATCGGTTCCAACGACCTGACCCAGCTGACGCTGGGCCTGGACCGCGATTCCGGCATGGCGCTGCTGGCGGCCGATTTCGACGAGCGCGACGATGCGGTCAAAGCCCTGTTGTCGCAAGCCATCCAGGCTTGCCGCGCCCAAGGCAAGTACATCGGCATCTGCGGTCAGGGCCCATCAGATCACCCTGACTTCGCGGCGTGGCTGATGGAGCAGGGCATCGAATCGATGTCGCTGAATCCTGACTCGGTGATCGACACCTGGCAGAAACTGGCGTCGCTCCAGAAGTAATTGACGCACGCTGAAAATGGTATAGACTGGAGTTATCGAATTTAGTAGCAAAACACTCTATCAATACCATCTGTTCAGCAGTAAAAAAACCCTCGCAGCCCATACCGGGACGCGAGGGTTTTTTCATTTCGAAAGGAGAGCATCATGGCTGATTGGAGTTACTGGCTGGCGGCCGCCGGCGTGACAGTCATACTGGAACTGTTCAGCGGCACCTTCTACTTGTTGATGATCGCGATCGGGCTGACGGCCGGCGCCGTGGCCGCGCTGCTGGGATTCGGCGAGGCGGTACAACTGCTGGTGGCAGCCGTGGTCGGCGTGGCCGCCACGATCGCGCTGCGGCGCAGCCGTTATGGCCAACTGCAGCAGCGCGTGCAGGCCGAGCGCGATCCCAACGTCAACCTTGACATCGGCCAGACCGTGCATGTGCCGGCATGGCAGGATGGGGCGGCGCGCGTGATGTATCGCGGCGCGCTGTGGGATGTGGAACTGGAACCGGGTGCGCCCGCCGTGCCGGGGCCCTACACCATACGCGAGATACGCGGTAGCCGCCTGATCGTGGCGGCTTAAGATCAATCAACGGAGAATTACATGGACATCAGCATAGGCAACGTCACCTTCATTCTGTTTATTCTGGCATTGGTATTCGTTTTTAAAACCATCAACGTGGTGCCGCAGCAGCACGCGTGGGTGGTGGAACGGCTGGGCAAGTATCACGCCACGCTGGGGCCGGGGCTCAACATCGTGATCCCGTTTGTGGATCGCATCGCCTACAAGCATTTGCTGAAGGAGATTCCGCTGGACGTGCCGCCGCAGGTTTGCATCACGCGCGACAACACGCAGCTGCAGGTGGACGGCATCCTGTACTTTCAGGTGACGGATGCGATGCGCGCCTCGTACGGCTCATCCAACTACATCGCCGCGATCACCCAACTGGCGCAGACCACGCTGCGCTCGGTGATTGGCCGCATGGAGCTGGACAAAACGTTTGAAGAGCGTGAACACATCAACACCACCATCGTCAACGCGATCGACGAATCGGCCGCCAACTGGGGCGTGAAAGTGCTGCGCTACGAAATCAAAGACCTGACGCCACCAAAGGAAATCCTGCACGCGATGCAGGCACAGATCACCGCCGAGCGTGAAAAGCGCGCACTGATTGCCGCCTCGGAAGGCCGCAAGCAAGAACAGATCAACATCGCCAACGGCGAGCGCGAAGCGCAGATCGCGCGTTCGGAGGGCGACAAACAGGCCGCCATCAACCGTGCGCAGGGCCAGGCCGGCGCCATCGTCGCGCTGGCCGAAGCGAATGCGTCAGCGCTGCGTCAGGTCGGTGCCGCCATCCGCGAGCCGGGCGGCGACGAAGCGATGAATCTGAAAGTGGCGGAACAGTACGTGAACGCCTTCGGCCAGCTTGCCAAGACCAATAATTCGATTATCATACCGGCCAATCTGGGCGACATGAGTGGTCTGATCGCGACCGCCATGCAAGTCGTCAAACAGCAAAGCAAAATCATCAAGGAGTAGCACATGGGAACCTGGGCCGTAGACGCCTTCGGCAACGACTACGCTCAGGACTGGGCGCAAGATCTGCACGAAACCACCAACCTGGACGCGGTGGAAGACACCCTCAACACCGCGCTCGACACCCCGGGCGAACTGGAAGCGCCGTTCGCGGCCGAAGCGCTGGTAGCGATCGAAGTACTGGCGCGGCTGCAAGGCAAAGGCGGCCCGCAAACCGACGACAGCGCCGCCGTGGACCAATGGGTAGAAGCGCGCAAGCCGCGCTCCAAGCATCGCGCCGACCTGGAAGAAAAAGCCAGCCGCGCGCTGGAGCGCATCCTCGCCGCCGACAGCGAACTGCGCTAACTATGGGAAGAGAGCGAGCACTACAACGACTGGCGCGCCGCCGTCGAAGACCTGCGCACCCGCCTTTCCGCCTAACAATGTCCACTTCGGGGTCAGTTCCAAAAATCGGACATTGAATCGCGCGCGATTCAATGTCCGATTTTTGGAACTGACCCCGAAGTGGGGACACGGGCTCTTCTTTACTTGCGGCGGCGGCGGGCGATGAAGCCCATCAGGCCCAGGCCGGCCAGCAGCATGGCGTAGGTTTCTGGCTCTGGCACGGCGGTGGTCAGGGATACTTTGTCCAGCGAGGTGCCGTAGCTGTCGCTGGTGCCGATTGCTTTGAAGGTCAGCGCTTCGGTGCTGCCGTTGCCGATCAGGGTGTAGGTGACGGTGGTCCAGTTGGCTGCGTTGTTGACGCTGCCTACCACGGTGCCGCCCCACAGCACTTGCAGACCCTGCGATGAGATTGATACACCCGAGCGGTTTTCGTATTCGAAGGTCAGGGTGTAGGTCTTGCCGAGTACGGTGTTGACCGACTGGGTGATCGAGCTGTTGGCGGTGGTGTCCAGTTCGACGAAGTTGACGCCGTCCGCCGCCGTGCCGGCGACGTTGTTGCGCAGTTCGACGCCATAGGTGCCGGCGCTCCAGCCGGTCAGGCTGTTGTAGATGTGCCAGCTATTGGCGGCCTGGGTGTTGGCTTCGAAGCTGCCGTTGTTCAGCAGTTCGACGGTGGTGGCGGCTTGCGCGGCGCCGCTGGCCAGCAGGGTTGCAATGGCGATGGTCTGGAGCAGTTTGATGGCTTTCATGGCTTATCCCGGTATATTGATTGTTGGTAATTTGTATTTCTCTGAAGACATGCAAATCTTATCTTGCCGGGCATGTTCTCAACCAGAGACATTTGTCACTTTCTGATGTGTTGTACCATTCGGGATATGAACCTGAACCAGCAAATCGATCATCTGCAGACTTTTCTACACCAGCATCAGCGCGTGCTGGTGTTGACCGGCGCCGGCCTCAGCACGGCGTCCGGCATTCCCGATTACCGTGACAAGGATGGCGTGCGGCGCGGCCGCAATCCGATCCAGGGGCCGGATTTCCGCAAGTCGGAGGCGGTGCGGCGCCGTTACTGGGCGCGCAGCATGGCCGGCTATCCGACTCTGGCCGGGGCCGCACCCAACGTCGCGCATTACGCGCTGGCGGAGCTGGAAAAGGCCGGCCGCATCGATTGCATCATCACGCAGAACGTCGATGGTCTGCATACCCGCGCCGGCAGCGGCAAGCTGATTGAGCTGCACGGCAATATTCATGGCGTGGTGTGTCTGGATTGCCGCACCGTGCATCCGCGCGCGCAGATCCAGCACTGGCTGGCTGAGATGAATCCCGAGCTGGTGCCAACCGGTCCGGCCGGCGAGGTGGTGCCGGAAGCCCGTCCTGATGGCGATGCGGAGGTGGAGCTGGACGAGTTTCAGCACTTCCAGCTGCCGTACTGTTCAGCCTGCGGCGGCACGCTGCAGCCGGATGTCATTTTCTTTGGCGATAACATTCCGCCGCAACGCACCGCCGAGGCGCTGCAATGGGCGGAGCAGGCCGACGCCGTGCTGGTGGTCGGCTCATCGCTGATGGTGTTCTCGGGCTACCGCTTCGCCAAGCTGGCGGCGCAAGCCAACAAGCCGATCGCGGCCATCAACCTGGGCAAAACCCGGGCGGATGATCTGATCGGCTTGAAAGTCGAGGCGTCGGCGGTGGATGTACTGCCGTTGCTGCTTTAATTCCGCTGCAGCATGGACTTGACGATGGCTTCCTTGGCCAGCACGTAGTCGTGCGCGGCCAGCACGAAGTTGGTGTTCGGCTGGATCACCTTGATGTTGATGAACACCATGTCGCTGGTTTCGGCGTACGAGCCCACCACGATCGCTTGCGCGTTGTGGGTGTTGGCCACTTCGCCGATCTCGCGCGTCAGCATCAGCTCGCCCTGATTGCGTTTCAGGTAGACCGAATTGCGCAGCTTCATCTCCAGCATGCTCAGGCCGCCCTGTGCGAGGCGGGTCGACAGCTGTTCGGACACCAGCCGGCCCAGCGTGGTGGTCTGCTCCAGCGCGTCGATGTTGACCACGGTGGCCATGATCAGCGGCTTGTCGGTGCGCAGCTTGCCGTTCAGCTGCGCCAGCAGGGCGTCGGCGGCCTTGTAGTTGGCGTTGATGAACTGGTTGGAGGAAATGGTGGCGTAGTTGCCTTCTTCGTTCTTGGGCGAGGACGAGCACGCCATCAGCAGCAGCGGGGCTGCCAGCACGGCGGCGCGGGCCAGGGTTTTAATCAGCATTACATGTCTCCGCGTACCTGGAAGGTACGGGTCAGTTGAGGTTCTACCGGCTTGGGATCGATGATGCCGTACAGCTGGCGGTCGGTGTCGGCCACGTAGTAGGCCGAGGTGCTGCGCGCCAGATAGCGGTACTGATCGGACACCGAGACGGTGACGATGATCTCGGTCTTGGGCGTATCGCCCGGCGCGAATTGCGAGTTGAACCATTGGTAGGCATCGATGCCGCCCGCCGCCGCGCCCACGTTGAACAGGGCGCCGGCGTCAACCTCGCTCAGCAGCCAGACGCCGCCGGCCAGGATGGTCTTGTCGCCGTGGTAGCGGTATTGCGGACGGTCGGCGGTGAAGGTCACGGCTTGCACGTCCATCTCCACTTTCAGCGAACCGGCCGGCGAGCGCGACACCACATAGCCATCGTTCACCAGCGAGGTGGTCAGCTGAGCCGCCAGCGCGCGCTGGAACGGGGTCGGGTCCTTGACGTCAGCGATATAGACCGGACGCGGTGGGCTCTTCTTGAGCTCGGTCACCACGCGTTTTTCGATGCTGTCGGAAATCACGCCCCAGTGGTAAGCCGCTTGCAGCTTGGCTTGCTTGGTGGTGGCGAAGTTGGCCGGCAGCGGGGTCGGCGTGTAGCGTGACGCGCAGCCCGCCAGCAGAATGCCGGTTGCCACAGCCAGTGCAGTTTTCAGCGCCATAATTGCCTCGTCGTCAAAATTTCTGTGCGGATCACGGTCGCCATGGCAACCGCGAATGTGAAATCATTCTTCTGCCAGTTTAGCATGGATGTTTCTATTTAGAAATTCGCCGGGCAATAAAAAACCCGGTGCGGGACCGGGTTTGTACAGAGTGCGCAACAGTCGCGCTGTGCGCTTAGCGCTTGTGGGTCTTCATGGCGTTGGCGACTTCGCGCTTGTTGTCGCGATCTTTCTCTGTGGCACGTTTGTCATGCATTTTCTTGCCTTTGGCGAGGCCGATTTCACATTTGACGCGGCCGCCCTTGTAGTGCAGGTTGAGCGGCACCAGCGTATAGCCGGAGCGCGTGACCTTGCCGATCAGTTTGTCGATCTCGTTACGGTGCAGCAGCAGCTTGCGGGTGCGCACCATGTCGGGCGTGATGTGGGTGGAGGCGGTCGGCAGGGCGCTGATGTGGGCGCCAAACAGGAACAGCTCGTCGCCCTTGACGGTGACGTAGGCTTCCTTGATTTGCACGCGGGAGTCGCGGATCGCCTTGACTTCCCAGCCTTCCAGCACGATGCCCGCTTCAAAGCGGTCCTCGATGAAGTAGTCAAAAAAGGCTTTTTTGTTATCGGCTATGGTCATGAGTGGGTATCGGTTAAACTACTGCTGCGCGCCCTCGGACGCGAATAATTCAACATCATAGCAAATGGTTAGACAATGGCAGTAGTACACAAATCAGTTTTACTCGGTTATAGCGCGCAGCAAATGTTCGATCTGGTGGCCGCCATCGAGGACTATCCCAAATTTCTGCCTTGGTGCGGTGGTGTCGAAATCAAGGAGCGCAATGGCGAGACGGTGGTGGCCAGCGTCGGCATCAACTACCATGGCGTGAAACAGAGTTTTACCACGTCCAATGAAAACACGCCGGGCGTGACGATCAAGATGAAGCTGGTGGACGGTCCTTTCAAGTGCCTGGACGGGGTGTGGACCTTCAAGGCGCTGCGCGAGGATGCGTGCAAGATCGATCTGGACTTGCATTACGAGTTTTCCAGCGCGCTGCTGGCCAAGCTGGTGGGGCCGGTATTCGGCATGATCGCCAACAGCATGGTGGATTCGTTCTGCAAGCGGGCGGAAACGGTGTATGGCGGCTGAGACTTTTACCATTGAGGTGTGCTACGCCAGCGACGCGGTGCAGTTCCTGCGCGCCTTGCAGGTGCCGGCCGGCACCACCATCGAGCAGGCGCTGGCGCTGAGCGGCATCGCCCAGGAGGTGCCGGGGCTGGATCTGGCCGCGCTGCAGGTCGGCATCTACGCCAAGAAGAAAGAGCGCGACACGGTGCTGCGTCCGCACGACCGCATCGAACTCTACCGCCCCCTGATCGCCGACCCCAAGAACGCCCGCCGCCGCCGCAAGTCCCCGGCGTCCAGTTGAGATAAATCTCAGCCCAGATGCTTGAGCAGGAATGAGCTGGTGGCGGAATGCTGGAAAAATTCGGTATGCCAGACCTGGTTTTGTTTTCGCTCGACACTGCCGAAGTTAAGCATGTGGTCGGCGTCCGGTGTGGCTTGCGGCAGCAGCACGTTGTCGTAAGGGATAATCAGGTCGTTGGCGCCGGCCATCATGGCGTGGCTGAGCAGGGCGCCGGTGCGTTGCAGCGCCGAGTCACCATAGTCGAAATTGGCGCGGGCGTAGTAGTTGTCGGCGCTGGCCAGCAGCGAGGCGCTGCGGTCGAGGCGGCGGATCAGCGCTGATCCGCTGGCCAGCGCACGCACGCTGGGACGGCCGAAGCCCAGCGATACCACCATTCGCGCCAGCCCGATCACCAGATCCAATCCCATGCCCTTGTTGAACGAGGCCAGCATGGCGGCGACGTTGAGGAACTGTTGTATCTCATCGGCCGAGGCCAGCGGCGAACCCTGGTTGGCCGCCGCCACAAACATCACCTTGCCGACCCGCGCCACGCGCCGCCCCCGCAGACGGGCGATGCGGCCGAACAGCGCGTCATCGCCATCGGCCAGCAGCGCACGCACCAGCAGCCCGCCACGGCTGTGACACAGTATGTCCAGCTCCCAGTTGGCGTCGGTGGGCAGCAACATCAGCAGGTCCAGCGCGTTTTGCTGCGGCGTTTTGGCGATGGTCCAATGGTCATAGCCGAATACGCGGCCCTGATAGCGGTCCAGCAGCGGTTGCAGATCCAGCGCGCCAAACGCGCCTTCGCTTGAACTGAACACGCCGTGCACCAGCAGCAGCACCTTGCGCCCGCGCGTGGCCGCCAGTTCGTCCGGCGTTGCGGCCTGGCCGTAGCCGTGACGCAGCGCCAGCAGCCGCTCCGGCTTGCTGTGCGCCTCGATGCGTTCGATCATGGTTTGCGTCAGCCGCTCCCTGGCGTCCAGCGTCGCCTGCACGATCCAGTCCCACCCTTGCGGCGCCAGCGTTTTCGGTGGGGCCACACCCGGAAACACGAGCTGCACGCAGCCGCTGTCCTTGTGGCGCACGATGTGCAACTGGTTGTCGACGATGTGGGCGGTCGGCAACGGCGGCGTGCCGGCCAACGGCTGCAGACCGGGCGGGGCCGCCAGCAGCGCGCCATCGCCCAGCGCATCCCGCAGTGCGCGCTGCAATTCAGCCTGTTTGTCCAGAGTGAGCGCCATAGCGCCCAGTGTACGCCGCTTGATAGTCCTCCCTTTGCACCGTTGCAAACCGAATTGACGCTGCCGCCATGTATCGAAAAGAAACAGGGGATGTCGCCGGCAGCGCGCTTGCACTATGCTGGTGGCGTACTCTGTGCAAGGAGAGATCGTGAACGATTACCAGCCGATACTCAAACGCGCCGGCCTGCTGATGCTGTTGCTGGCGACGCTGCAGGTGGCTATTGCCGTTTGGAATTTTTTGCAGCATCAAGGGACGTCATTCAACATTGGCCTCACCGCACTGGTGTTTGGCGCGCTGCTGATGTGGGGCCGTCTGGGCGGTGCCGAGTTTGTGCGCTGGTTTGCATGGCTGACCTGGATGGCACCCTTGCTGACGCTGTACCTGATGCTGGCCCAGCCCTCCGGGCTGACGCTGGCCGAGCTGAGGTCCGATGCGGCGGCCTATCTGTGTACGATGACTTTGCTGCTGATCGAGACCGCGATCACTTTATGCGTGGCATTGCAGTTGGGCCAACCGGTGGTGCTGCAGGCGCGGGCTGCGGAAGGCCGCAAGCAGCGCAGGATATGGATCCCGCAAGCACTGGGCGTGGCTGGCGTGCTGGCGGGTGCGTTGTTCTCCACGCTGATGCTGGGCGGAGCGGATGCCCGTCATGCCGAGGCGCTGGCCGCCAGTCAGTTCGGTCCACAGTATCACTACCGCATCAACTCGCTGCACGTGATGAAAAGCCCGTCCGGCACGCAGGTGAAC
Source organism: Duganella guangzhouensis (assembly GCF_009674535.1). Taxonomy (GTDB): domain Bacteria; phylum Pseudomonadota; class Gammaproteobacteria; order Burkholderiales; family Burkholderiaceae_D; genus Rugamonas; species Rugamonas guangzhouensis. The sequence continues at coordinate 537,709 of NZ_WKJK01000003.1, read as the reverse complement.
GCCACGGTCATGGCGTGGAACGATCAGTCGCTGCGTGCCTACAACGTCAATTGGCGCGAGTAGCGGCGGCGGTTGGCACCCTTGCCGTGACGCCGGCCATCGCCTCCGGATTGCCCAGACGCTGGTATAGCAGCACCAGCTCGCGCGCGCTGTCGATCACGTCCGGATGATCGGGGCCGTAGGCGGGCAGCAGCACCTCCAGCGCTTGCGCCTGTAGCGAGGCGGCGCGTTCGTTGTCGGCGCGGGCGCGGTACAGCATCGCCAGATCGCTCTTGACGGGCGCGAGCTCCAGCGCGTCGGCCTGGGCCTGGGTGTAGTTGAGCAGCGCCTGCTGGTACAGCGGCTCGGCCAGATCGTAGCGGCGCTGATGGTGATACAGCTCGGCGACGCGCACGCGCATCGCGGCCAGCTGCTTCTCCGACGCTTCCGCCGTGCTGCGCGCACGGTCGGCGACGGCGCTCAATTGCTCCATCTGGCTGGCGCTGGTTGCCGCTTCGCGCTCGCGCAGCGCTTTTTGCAGCGCGGCCGCATAGTTGTTGCTGGTCTGTTCCAGCGACTTCAGTTCCTGCTCGCCGCGCGTGATGGCGCCGCGCACGTCGCCGTTGCTGAACAGCTTGCGCATTTCGGCTTCCACGTCTTTCTGGCGGCCGCCCATGGCGCGCAGCGAATCCGGCGCGGCTTTGACGGCGATTGCCTTGGCACGCTGCGACAGTGCCGCGCCCTCGCTGTAACGCAGCTGGCCGTAGTAGATCACGGCCAGATCGTCCAGCCGCTCGACCAGCGCCGCCGCCTCCTTGCCGTGCGCCTGTTCGCCGTTTTTCAAATTGCGCAGCGCCAGCGGCTCCGCCTGCGCGTACTGCTGCTGACGATAGTAGTACTCGATCATCTTGCGATAGACCGGCGCGGCCTGCGCATCGGCCGGATCGCCATGCGCGGCCCATGCCGCCATCAGCCGCGCGCCATCCTGCGCCAGCGCGGTGTCGTCGCGCCGGCCGATGTCGGCGCGCACCAGATCGGCCAGCACGCCGATGGTGCGCGCGTCGTCGGCACCGACAGCTTTTTCTGAAATCGCCAGCGCGGTGCGCAGCAGTGGCACGGTCAGCGCGCAAGTGGACATGCCCATTTGTTGCGCGTGCTGCTGCAGCGTCGCCGCCAGTTCCGCAGTCGCGGGCGCGGCGCGCCACAGATCGTTGGCCTGGCCGGCCAGTTCGGCTGCGTAGGTTGCTTCGCGCGTGGCCGCCTTGCGCACGGACTGCACATGCAGCACTTCGGCGGCGGCCAGCGGGTCTTTGGTGCGCGCCAGCGCCAGATCTTGTTCCAGTTGCTCCCAGCTTCTGCTGACGGTTGCGCCGCAAGCTGGCTGCGTTGGCGACAGCGCATGGGCGAAAGAGGAGGCGGCCATCAGCATGGCCATGCTCAGGGTATGTTTGATCATTCGAGCGTCCACACGTATTGCATCATCGCCTGCGACTGTACCGGCTTGCCGTTGATGCTGCCGGGGATGAAGCGGCAGGCGCTCAACCCTTTCATCGCCGCTTCGTCCAGCGCCGGGTCGCCGGTGCTTTGCAGGACTTCCTGCTTCAGCAGACGGCCATCCGGCGCGATGGTGAAGCGCAGCGTGACTTTGCCGGTGTGGCCATTGCGCAGCGAGGCGCGCGGCCATTCCGGCTTGTTGCAATTGTCCAGCAGCGCTTCAGCCTTTTGCTGCGGACGGGCGAATTTGGGCGTGTAGGGAATGTCGTCCTGCGCAAAGACGACGAGAGACTGCAAACAAAGCGCAACGGCCAGGCAGCCGTTTCGGAATGATGGTTTCATGCGCAGCGGTAGTTGGTAAATTTATATTTTACCAACCGCGCTGCGCATGCGGCAATCACTTATCGGCCGTTGACGTCAACCGTCTTCGCTTCCAGCTTGACCTTGACGCTGGCCGCTGGCTTGGCGCCGGCCGAATCGGCCAGCGTCACCAGATATTCGCCGGCGGCGATCTTCCACGTTTTGCTGGCGCTGTCATACACGCCCAGCAGACGCGGATCGATCTTCAGCGTAGCCTGGCCGCTGGCGCCGGCCTTCAGATCCAGCTTGTCCCAGCCGCCCAGGCGTTTCGGCGCTTCCCAGCCGCCGGCCAGCGACGATACGTACACCTGGCCGACCGCCTTGCCATCGCGCTTGCCGGTGTTCTTGATGCTGAACGTGACCTCAATGCCGCTACCGGCCGGCTTGGCGCTCAGCTCACCCAGCGCGAAGCTAGTGTAGGACAGGCCGTAACCGAACGGGAACAACGGCTTGTGGCCTTTCAGATCAAACCACTTGTAGCCGACCGCCGCACCTTCGATGTTGTAGTCGGTGGCGACCTTCTCGATGATGTTTTCATCCTTGGTCTTGGCGTCGCCATCCAGCACTGGACGTGGCAGTTGCGCCAGCGAGGCAGGGAAGGTGGCCGGCAGGTGGCCGGATGGATTCACTTCGCCATTCAGCACGCGCGCGATCGCCGCGCCGCCGCTGGTGCCCGGATACCAGGCTTCCAGCACCGCGCCGACTTTATCCAGCCATGGCATCACCACCGGATTACCGGTCTGCAGCACCACCACGGTTTTCGGATTGGCCTTGGCCACCGCTTCAATCAGTGCATCCTGCTGGTTTGGCAGATTCAGGTCGTCGGCGTCGAAGCTCTCGGCCATCCACTGGGTGGCGAACACGATCACCACGTCGGCGCCGGCGGCCAGTTTGGCGGCGGCGGCGACATCCTTGCCGTCGTTGTAGCTCAGTTTAGCCTTGGTCAGCTTGGCCAGTTCGCCCATCGGCGACGAGCGGTGGTAGACGATCGGGCCAGGGAAGTAAGCCGGGCCTTCGTTCGGCACCGCCGAACCGCCGATCGGGTACACCTGCGCCGAGCCGCCGCCCGACAGCACGCCCTTGTCGGCATGGCCGCCGATGATGGCGACGCTGCGCACACTGGCCGCCAGCGGCAGCAGGTCGTTGTGGTTCTTCAGCAGCACGATGGCTTCTTCGGCGTCGGCCTGGCTGATCTTGCCGTGCGCGGCGAAGTCAATACCGGCATCGGCCGACTTGGGCGCGGACACTGGATGCTCGACCAAGCCGTTGGCGAACATGGTGCGGGTGATGCGCTTGACCATGTCGTCCAGACGCGCTTGCGGCACGTGGCGGTTGACCACCGCTTCCTTCAGCGCGCCGTTGAAGTAATCCGATTTATCGAACGGGAAGCCGGACTGCTGATCCAGCCCGCGCAGCGCGGCCGGAATGGTGGAGTGGGTCGCACCCCAGTCGGACATCACATAGCCCTGATACTTCCAGTCCTGCTTCAGCACCTGGTTCAGCAAATAGTCGTTTTCGCAGGCGTAGTCGCCGTTGATGCGGTTGTAGGCGCACATCACCGAGCCAGGCTGGCCGCGCTCGATGGCGAACTGCATCGCCAGCAGGTCCGACATGCGGCCGGCCTTGTCGTCGATCTTCACATTGATGTGATTGCGGTTGGTCTCCTGGTCGTTGAACGCGTAGTGCTTGACGGTGGAGATGATGTGATTCGATTGAATGCCGCGAATCTGCTCACCCACGATCACGCCGGCCAGCAGCGGATCTTCGCCGCCGTATTCGAAGTTGCGGCCATTGCGCGGCTCGCGCATCAGATTAACGCCGCCGGCCAGTTGCACATTGAAGCCGGTGCTGCGCGCTTCGCTGCCGATCATGGCGCCGCCGGCAAAGGCGACTTTCGGATTCCAGGTGGCGGCGGTGGCGATACCGGCCGGCAGCGAGGTACGCTCATACGGCTTCTTCGACACGGCCTGGGTGGCGACGCCGACGCCGGCGTCGGACTGCCATTGCGGCGGCAGGCCGAGACGCGCGATGCCCGGCACGTAGCCGGCCGAATCGGGACGGCCTTCCTTCGGCTGCTCAAATTTCTTGGGCGTGAATTCGGTGGAGAAGTAGGCGAACACGGTCTGGATTTTTTCGTCCAGCGTCATCGCTTTCACCAGTGCGTCGGCGCGCGCGTCGGGCGACTGTGCGGCGTCCAGCCAAGGTTGGGAGGCGTCTGCGGCGTGCGCGGCGCCGGTCAACATGAGTGGATAGGCCAGTGCCAGGGAAAGCCAGAGACGCTTCTTCATACGATTACGGTGTCCTTATAGTTATGCGTTGATCTTCAACGTGGAATTAAAACTTCCAGTGTGTATGCTCCGCCCGCAACGATACCGGTGAAAACGTTTTCAGTCAAACGTTGTCCCGCGTGCCAGACTTGAATCTGGTCGACGTCGGCGCGTTGTATAGACACGTTGAAGGTCGCATGGCGGAACTGGCGCACCACCTTGATGCCATCCCAATGCTTGGGCAGTTGCGGCTTGAAGGTCAGGCCGTCGGCGCTGCCTTTCAGGCCGCACAGTCCCTCGACAAAGCACTGGTAGACCCACGACACGGTGCCGGTGTTGAACAACTGGCTGGAGCGGCCGGCGGTGCGCGGATATTCGCGCCAGGCGCCGCGATAGTAGTTGGGGATGAACACCGGCAGTTGGCCGCGCTGCAGATAATCGGCTTCGCTCGGGCCGGGCAGCATGCGGCGCAGCAGGTCGTAGGCGCGGTCACCTTCGTTGGCGCTGTACAGGGCGTAGATGTAGAACACGGCGGCGTGGTTGTAGACCGCGCCGTTCTCCGCCGAGCCGGGATGTTTTTGCGTGACGCGGCCGACGTCGTCGCGCATGGCGCTGTACGGCGGCGCGAACATCTGCACGCCGTAGGGTGTGACCAGATGTTCATCGACCTGCGCCAGCATGGAGGCGCGCTGGCCGGCATTGGCGGCGCCGCCGAGTATCGCCCACGCCTGTGGATTGAGCCAGATGCGGCCTTCGACGTCCTTGCGGATGCCGAAGGTGACGTTGTCGTCGGTGATGCCGCGTGCGAACCAGTCGCCGTCCCACAGGTGTTCATTGGCGGCGCGGTTGACGGCGCGCGCGCCGGCGCGGAAGTGCTTGGCGCTTTCGAACAGCGAGGAGCTGGCGCCGGCGGTCTCGCAGATTTCCGCCCACAGATTCAGCGCGTAGGCGGTGGCCACGGTCAGCCAGCCGGACACGCCGCGGCCCTTGTAGCCGACCATATTCATCGGGTCGCACCAGTCGCCCTGGGCGATGTAGCTGAGGCCACGCTTGTCGCGCGCCTGCAGCAGCCAGTCCATGGCGCTGCTCACGCGCTCGGAGACAGTGAGGGCGATGCCGGTTTCGGTGCCGATCACGTCTTCGTTGAGAATGTCGTAGTCGCCGGTTTCATTGAGATAGACTTTGAGCGCCACCGGCAGCCACACGCAGTGATCGGTGTGCGGCACCTGGTTGATGTATTTGAGCTCCGCGCCTTCGGCCAGCAGGATCCCGTCCGGCATGGCGCCGCTGGCTTCCTGCTGCGACAGCGCGTGCAGGAAGGCCTGGCGCATCACACTGGGCTTGATGAAGCTCATGCCCATATTGTCCTGCAGGTAGTTGCGGGTTTGTGGATCGGTGCTGAGGCGATTGACGTCTCCGTGGTAGAACACCTGGCGCGGCAGCCAGTGGTTGACGAAGTTGTCCAGCTCCGCATCCGGCGTTTCGATGCGCAGGCAGCCGGCGCCGGCGGCGACGTAGGCAGCGTAGTCGGCGCGGGTGGCGGCAAACGCCTGCGCGCTCAGATATTTGTCGCGCACAGCGCGGATTTCGGCATCATCGAAGGCGGGGCCGAACAGGAAGCGGTAGTCGCGCGCTTCGTCATCCTGCAGCGACAGCCGATACTGCACGGCGGCCGTGGGCGTCTCGTAACGCGCGTCGCTGCCGCCCAACGTATCGGCGGCGATGGCGGCAGGGTAGTGCAGGCTGCCTTCGCCCTCAAATGCGGACTGGCGCACTTCCCACGCATCCGGTGCTTGCTCGCACAGGAAGTAGGTCTTGTCCTTGAAGTCCTTCTGCTTGAAGTAGTCCGCCACTTTCTGGTATGGCGTGACACTGCTGGCGACCACGCCGCCGAGGTCCGTGCGGTATTCGCCGGACTGGTTCATCCACGACATGTAACCGATCGGGAAGTAGGGGTAGACGCTGATCTTGCGCGCGCGGCCGGAGATGTTGGTGACTTTCAGCGACCACAGTTCCACCACGTCCGCCACCGGCACGCTGAGCGTCAGTTCGACGCGGATGCCGAGATGTTCGACGGTCCAGGCGAGATCGCTTTTACCGACCGAGAAGGCAAAGCTGTCCACCGGCGTGCGCACCGGTTCATATGGCGCCGAGAACAGCTGTCCGGTCTCCTCATCCTTGATGTAGAAGAAGCGGCCGGGATGATGCGCGTAGTAGTTCTGCTCCGGCTGCATGAAGGTCTTGGCCTCCAGATTGGGCGCGTGCGCGTACTTGGCGGGCTCCGGCTGCATGAACTGCGCGGTGGCGTAACCACGGCAGGTAATCTGTATCATCATCTTCTGATTCCACAGGAAGCCCGCCGCCTGCGGCATCGCCGTAGCGCTGGTCAGTTCGTAGCGGTCGCCGTTGTGGGTGGGACGCAGCATATCAATCTCTCCGTTCTTTTTTGCGCGCTTCCAGTTCGGACTGAATTTGCGTGAGTTTGTCGTTATCCAGGTTGTAGAGGAACATGATGGCCACCGCGAGCAACGCGAAGGCCGCCGGTATGAAAGACATCAGCCACACGATGCCGGCCTGCGAACCTTCGCTTTGCGCTGCGTTGGCGACGTAGCCCAGGCGGGTGAACAGCCAGCCGATCACCGCGACCGCGATCGCGGTCCCCAGCTTTTGCGAAAAGGTGGCGGCGGCGAAGGTCATGGCGGTGGCACGGCGGCCGGTGCGCCATTCGTTATAGTCGGCGGTGTCGGCGTACATCGAGAACGCCAGCGGCGACTTGGGGCCGAGCGCCAGGCCCATGCCGATCTGCAGCGTGAACATCAGCCAGATCTGATCGCGCGGCACAAAGAAGAAAGCCGAAGACAGCACGGCGGTGATGCTCATCAGGATCATCATCAGCTTCTTTTTGTCGACGTAGCGCGTCATCAACGGCGTCAGCGCGGCGCCGCCGGCGGCCGCCATCATGTAGGCCGGGACAAAGCCGGCCATCAGGTCCGGCCGCTGCACCACGTATTTGAAGTAGTAGGCCGCGCTGCTGGTGCGCAGCGTGATGGTGATCATGATGATCAGCGCCAGGAAGAACAGCGCCACCCACGGCCGGTTCTGCGACAGGTCGCGGATGTCTTGCCACACCTTGGTCTGTTGTGCGGCGGGCGGCGCGATGCGTTCGCGCGTGTTTAAAAAGGTCAGCACGAACAGCAGCGAGGCCAGTACGCTCCAGGCCAGCATGGTCAGCTGCCAGCCCTGTTTATCATCGCCACCGCCCAGCCAGTGCACCAGCGACGGCGTGGCGGCGGTCACCAGCGTGCCGCCGGCAAAGGCGAAGATGAAGCGCAGGCCGTTGACGGTGGAACGTTCCTGCGGATCGGCCGACAGCACGCCGGACAGCGCGTTGTAGGGAATGTTGATGCAGGTGTAGCACACCATCATGGCCAGATAGGTGCCGTAGGCCCAGACGATCTTGCCGTCGTCCGACAGTGACGGCGTGGTGTAGGTGAGGAAGGCGGCGCATGCCAGCGGCAGCGGCACCCACACCAGGTAAGGGCGGAACTTGCCCCAGCGGGTGCGGGTGCGGTCGGCCACCGCGCCTATCATCGGGTCGGTGAAGGCGTTGATGATTTTGATGGTGAACATCATCGAGGCGGCGGCGGCGGCCGAAATGCCGAAGACGTCGGTGTAGAAGATCAGCAGGAAGGTGGCGATATTGGTCCAATAAAAATTGAAACCCATATCGGCAATGCCGTAGCTGCATTTTTCCCGCCAGCTCAGTTGTTTATCCACGATCGTCTTCGTACGCTTGTAAAAGCAGGCAGCGTATCACTGCCTGAACGGAACAGGGGACTGTCCCGGGGAGAGCCTGGTTTTGATAGCGGTAACTATCATGTCCGTAAAATTTGCCGCACCAATTCCTGCGGCGGCTGGGCGATGTCGAGCACAATGCCAGCCTCGTCATCCTGCAGTGGTTCCAGCGTCGCTAATTGGCTGTCCAGCAGCGTGGGCGGCATGTAGTGATCCTTGCGCGCCGCCATGCGCTGGGCGATCAGTTCACGCGGGCCAGCCAGATGGGCAAAACGCAGTTCCGGATCGGCGCTGCGCAGCAGGTCGCGGTAATGCCGCTTCAGCGACGAGCAGGACAGCACCAGACCGCTGCGTTTCAGGCGGGCGTCGCGGATCTGCTGGTGCAGGGCCAGCAGCCAGTCGGCGCGGTCGGCGTCGGTGAGCGGCACGCCGGCCGTCATCTTGGCCACGTTGGCGTAGGAGTGGTAAGTGTCTCCCTCGATGAAGGGCACCTCCAGCGCGCCCGCCAGTTGCAGCCCGACCGAGCTCTTGCCGCAGCCGCTGACGCCCATCATGATCCAACGTGATTGTGTGCTTTTGCTCATTTAAATGATAGCGCTAACAGTTTCGGTGAGTGTAGTCGGATTATAAAATTTGTAAAGGACTATCGATGCTGCGGCGCAGCAGGCGCCTTGGCGGTGATTTATGCGCTTTCGCGGGCCATTAACGTGAAGCCGAGATCGATCTGTTTGTTGGGCGGATCGTCGCCCTTGATGACCGAGCGCAGCAGCGTCGCCGCTTCGAAACCGATGCGGTAGCGCGGTGTGCCGATGGTGGTCAGCGACGGATTCATCCAGGCCGAGGTCGGCAGATCGTTAAAGCCGCAAATGGCCAGCCGTGATGGCACCGGAATGCCGCGCCGCTGGCTCTGGTAAATGGCGCCGTGGGCCAAGTCATCGTTGCAGCAGAAGATGGCATCGCAGTCGGGCGCCTGCGCCAGCATGCGGCCCAGCAGCTCGGCGCCGAGCGCGATGGTGGAGGGCTCGCTGACCATCACTTCCAGCCGGCTGTCGGCCAGGCCGGCGTCCTGCATGGCTTTGCGGTAGCCTTCGGCGCGGCGCAGCGTGCGCTCGTCCAGCTGGGCACCGATGAAGCCGATGCGCTTGTGGCCCTTGTCCAGCAGGTAGCGGGTCATGGCGTGGCCGGCTTCGAATTGGGAGAAGCCGACTGTCAGCTGGCTGGGATCGGTCGACATGTCCATCATCGACACCACCGGCATGCGCAGGCTGGACAGGATTTGCTGCACGCGCGGGCTGTGCGTCAGGCCGGACAGCAGCATGCCGTCCGGCGCCGATTGCAGATAGGTGTTGATCAGCTTTTCCTCTTCCTTGTCGGAATAGCGGGTATTGCCGATCAGGATCTGGTAATCGTCCGGGCCGAGCGCGTCCTGGATGCCGGCCAGCACTTCGGTGAACACGGCGTTGGACAGCGACGGCACCAGCACCGCGATCACCTTCGATTGCGACGAGGCGAGGGCGCGGGCGGCGCGGTTAGGCACGTAGCCGAGTTCGACCACCGCCTTGTCGACGCGGTCGCGCAGCGCCTGCGACACCATCTCCGGCTGAGTGATGGCGCGCGAGGCGGTCATGGTGGCCACGCCGGCGTGTGCCGCCACCATGGCGAGGGTGATGCGACCGCTGGCGCGGCTCTTGCCCGCTTGAGTCTTCGTCATTGATGAAACTGGGTTGATCTTGATAGCGATATCATACGGCACCCAGGCCAAAAGGCAGAAGAGTCTATTTGCAATCGGCCAACAGTTTTTGCGTCTTTTTACGCAAATCGTCGCGCTGGGCATCGTCCATATAGCCGCGTTCGCCGTTTTGACCGTAGGTGCTGAGGCGCAGACCCTGGTCCAGTGCCTGCTGATTCTGACGCGCGGCGTCGCAATTGGCGGCCTGGTCGGCTTTGCGCTGCGCATCGGCGGCGGTGCGTTGAGCGTTTTCGGCGGCCTCGGTCTTGCGCTTGTTGTAGTCGGCGTTGCGCTCGGCCAGTGTGGTTGCCGGCTTCGGCGGCTTGGCATCGGCGGGCGTGTCCGCGTCGGCCGGGGCGTAGGGGTTGAAGATTGGCTTGCCGGGGGCTTTCAGAATGCGCTTGTCCGGCACATCGGGTGGGGGCGGGCGGTCGGACAGTTGCTTGACGCCTTTGTCATCGATCCAGATATATTGGGCTAACGCCAGCGAGGAGGTGGTCAGCAACAGTGTTGCCGCCAAAAGTTTGATGCGGTATTTCATGAAAAGGCGCTCCAGTTAGGCATGCGCTGATTTCGCCATGATTCATGGCAACTGTCAACTGGAGCGCCAGCCTGGCTTACGACTGTTTCTTGCTCTTGCGACGAGCAGCCAGACCCAGCAGGCCCAGGCCGCCGAGCATCATGCCGTAGGTAGCCGGTTCAGGCACGGCGGTCACGGTGATGTGGCCGCTGTAGGACGACAAGCTGTTAGCCGTGCCGGTCAGCACCAGTGTGAATGGCGAGCCAGTTTCGATCGTGATCGCGCCAAGGGTGTACGGAGTGGCCGAGTAGATCGTTGGGACACTTACCGAATTCAGCGTGATCGACGCGAAGGTCAGGTAGTTGGTGCTGTAGGACAGGTCTACCTTATACGTGCCGGCGGCGAGACCAGTGAACTTGATGGTGTCAACACCACCGTCGAGCGGAGTGTCCAGGTCCCAAAAGTCATAAGTGGCATTCAGCGTGATCGGCAGAGAATAATCACCAGCGCTGGCGGAGAATGCGGCGCCAGCGAGAAGTGCAGCGGCAAGTAGCTTCAGTTTCATCGTAGAACCCCTAAAACATAAAAGTTATAGTGACCGGCCAGTACCGCAGCCAGCGTTTTTGTTTGCCTTGAAGGCAAGCCACAATAACAACTTTCTTAGATTGGTGTTAAAACAACACCAATTCCGCGCGGCAACTTTTAACAAATTCAGGAAGCCTTCTTGTGGTCGAGCCCGCCACCACGCTGAACACCCTTGCGGGTGAACGGAGGGCTCACTTGCAGAGTAAAAAATATCATGCAATGTCGTCAACTGATGTTACAAAAATATTATTAACTATCAATATGGGATGAACTAATAACGACAGCTGGAGTACTTAATTTTTTCACTAAACCAACATTTGTGCGGTGCGCTCCCTTTTATTGTGAAAAAAACACCTATATTGAGATTTAATTAAATCTGCATCAAGGCAGATTGAGTCTTGACTGTGGCGCCGTGAATGATGGAAGTATGGGCTAGGTCTTGTTGTGGGATTGACGGCGCGCGGTACATCCAAGCAGTACTAGGCCGCCCAGCAACATGGCGTACGTTGATGGCTGAGGAACTGCAGACACATTGACATTGTCTATAACAAAGGAAAATGGATAGGTATTCGCCCCCTGGCTAACGTTGAATTCGAAGACGACTTTGTCAACAGCACGAAAATTAGCAGTCAGAGTCGACCAGTTAAATTGCGCACTTTGGGCAGAGGCTGACGCGACTTCGACGCCGTTTAGGTAACCAGTAGCCGTGAAGGTACCCTGACGGTCCTGGCTTGCAGTATCCCAAGACGAGAAAATTAGATTCTGCAACGAGAAAACGCCGCCGTCTTGCTTGGACAGTATGATCGGCGCATCGTCGAGAGCGTTAGCTCCGATATCCCCGCTCAGCGGGTATGGCACATTGTGGAACCTTACGTTGTAATAAAATTCATCGACTATCCACGTGTTGGCACTAAATACATAGCCATCCACCGGCCCGTCAATTGGGCCGGCGTACGTCGTCAATGTTGAGGCCAAAGACTCGAAGTCGATGGTTGTCGCTGAGGCGCACTGAGGCATCAAAGGCGCGGTGAGTGCGAGCAGTAAAGGTAGAGCAGTCCGAAGTTTCATGTCGCCTCCAATTTGTCATTGATGCCAGAATATATCAGCCGGCAAACCGGAAATTGCATAGTATTTTTGTATCAAAATTGTAGGAATTTCTTTCAGATATCCGCCGTTTTTAAACGGCAACGCTCACACAGGAACTGTGTAATCCGCCCCACCTGCCGAGGTTTTTGCGGCGGCGTGCAATCGCGCCGACGAGACCTGCGCCTGCGTTGCCGACGATTTGATCCACACTGGCGCGTGCAGTTTCGTTGAAAAATGACAGCGGAGCGCCCTGGTCGCCGAAAGAGGCTTACAGCGCGGCCATAGCCAACTCAGAATTCCTATGTACACCGGGTAATAATCCGAGCTCGTGGCGGAGGCACTCGCTCCAAAGAAGTTCCGGACAGAATGATCGATTTTCTGTATAATCTGCTTTTGCGCCTATAGGAAATGCTATGCGTCTACTCCAAAAAGCACTCACATTCGATGACGTGCTGCTCGTCCCAGCGTACTCCAACGTTCTTCCTGCGGATACGTCCCTCAAAACCCGTCTGACTCGCAATATCAGCCTGAACATTCCACTGCTGTCGGCAGCGATGGATACGGTCACCGAGGCCCGCCTGGCAATCGCCATGGCGCAAGAAGGCGGTATTGGTATCATTCACAAAAACCTGAATCCGAAGGATCAGGCGCGTGAAGTGGCGCGTGTCAAGCGTTTCGAGGCCGGTGTGTTGCGTGACCCGATCACCATCCCGCCAACCATGAAGATCCGCGACGTCATCAAGCTGACCGAGCAATATGGCATTTCCGGCTTCCCGGTAGTGGAAGGCAAAGAAGTGGTCGGCATCATCACCAACCGCGACCTGCGCTTCGAGCAGGAACTGGACGCCGAAGTGCGCGCCAAGATGACCCCGCGCGAAAAGCTGGTGTACGTCAAGGAAGACGCCGACACCACCGAAGCCAAGCGCCTGATGAACAAGCACCGCCTGGAGCGCGTGCTGGTGGTCAACGACGCCTTCGAACTGAAGGGTCTGATCACCGTCAAGGACATCCAGAAATCGCACGAGCACCCGCTGGCGTCGAAAGACTCGCAGGGCAAGCTGCTGGTTGGCGCCGCCGTTGGCGTGGGCGCTAAAGACGAAGAGCGGATCGACCTGCTGGTCGCCGCCGGCGTTGACGTGCTGGTGGTCGACACCGCCCACGGTCACTCGCAAGGCATTCTGGACCGCGTGAAGTGGATCAAGACCAAGTACCCGCAAGTGGACGTCATCGGCGGCAACATCGCTACCGCCGCCGCCGCCAAGGCGCTGGTGGAGTACGGCGCCGATGCGGTCAAGGTCGGCATCGGTCCTGGCTCGATTTGCACCACCCGTATCGTCGCTGGCGTCGGCGTGCCGCAGATCACCGCGATCTCGAACGTGGCCGAAGCACTGGAAGGCACCGGCGTGCCATGTATCGCTGACGGCGGCATCCGCTTCTCGGGCGATATCTCGAAAGCGCTGGCAGCCGGCGCCTCGACCGTGATGATGGGCTCGATGTTTGCCGGTACCGAAGAGGCACCAGGCGAAGTGATCCTGTATCAGGGCCGTTCGTACAAATCCTACCGCGGCATGGGCTCGCTGGGCGCGATGTCGGATGGTTCGGCCGACCGCTACTTCCAGGACGCCACCATGAAGGCCGACAAGTTCGTGCCGGAAGGTATCGAAGGTCGCGTGGCTTACAAAGGCTCGGTGCTGGCGATTATCTTCCAGCTGGTCGGCGGCGTGCGCCAGTCGATGGGTTACTGCGGCTGCGCCACCATCGAAGAACTGCGTAATAAAGCCGAGTTCGTCGAGATCACCTCGGCCGGCATGCGCGAATCGCACGTCCACGACGTACAAATCACCAAGGAAGCGCCGAACTACCGTTCCGGCGACTAAACCAGTCCTTGCCAACGCCGGCCGTCGTGCCGGCGTTTTTCTATTTCTTAGCTCTTCATCAGTACATATCCATGCACTCTAAAATCCTCATTCTCGATTTCGGCTCCCAGGTGACCCAGCTGATCGCGCGCCGCGTGCGCGACTCCGGCGTGTTCTCGGAAGTCTATCCGTATGACGTCAGCGACGAGTTCGTGCGCAACTACGGCGCCGCCGGCGTGATCCTGTCGGGCAGCCACAGCTCGACGCTGGAAGGTGACGCGCCACGCGCGCCGGACGCCGTGTTCGAACTGGGCGTGCCAGTGCTGGGTATCTGCTACGGCATGCAAACCATGGCCGCGCAGCTGGGCGGTAAAGTGGAAAACGGCAAGGTGCGTGAATTCGGCTACGCCGAAGTGCGCGCGCGCAACCACACCAAGCTGCTGGACGGCATTGTCGACTTCGTCACCGACGAAGGTCACGGCATGCAGAAAGTCTGGATGAGCCACGGCGACAAGGTGCTGGACATGCCGCCAGGCTTCGTGCTGATGGGCGACACCCCATCGTGCCCGATCGCGGCCATGGCCAATGAAGAGAAGGGCTTCTACGGCGTGCAGTGGCACCCGGAAGTGACCCACACCGTGCAGGGCAAGGTCATGCTGAGCCGCTTCGTGCACGAAATCTGCGGCTGCAAGTCGGACTGGAATATGCCTGACTACATCTCGGAAGCGGTGGAGAAAATCCGCGCTCAGGTCGGCACTGATGAAGTGATTCTGGGCCTGTCGGGCGGCGTCGACTCGTCGGTGGCGGCGGCGCTGATTCACCGCGCGATCGGCGATCAACTGACCTGCGTGTTCGTCGACCACGGCCTGCTGCGCCTGAACGAAGGCAAGATGGTCATGGACATGTTCGCCAACAACCTGGGCGTGAAAGTGATCCGCGTCGATGCGGAAGACCAGTTCATGGGCCACCTGGCCGGCGTCAGCGATCCTGAGCAGAAGCGCAAAATCATCGGCCGCGAATTCGTCGAAGTGTTCGACCGCGAGTCGGGCAAGCTGACCAACGCCAAATGGCTGGCACAGGGCACCATCTATCCGGACGTGATCGAATCGGCCGGCAAGGGCAAAAAAGGCCAGACCATCAAGTCGCACCACAACGTCGGCGGCCTGCCGGAGCACATGAAACTGTCGCTGCTGGAACCGCTGCGCGAACTGTTCAAGGACGAAGTGCGCAAGCTGGGCGTGGCGCTGGGCCTGCCGCATGACATGGTCTACCGTCATCCATTCCCAGGCCCGGGCCTGGGTGTACGGATTCTGGGCGAAGTGAAGAAGGACTACGCCGACCTGCTGCGCCAAGCCGACGCCATCTTCATCGAAGAACTGCGCAACACGCCGTACGAGGCGACCATTGTGCCGGGCTTCGATCAGGACAGCGAGCCGAAGAACTGGTACGAAGCGACCTCGCAAGCGTTTGCCGTGTTCCTGCCAGTGAAATCGGTGGGCGTGATGGGCGACGGCCGCACCTACGAATACGTGGTGGCGCTGCGCGCCGTGCAGACCCAGGACTTCATGACCGCACACTGGGCGCACCTACCGCATTCGCTGCTGGGCAAGGTAAGCAACCGCATCATTAACGAAGTGCGCGGTATCAACCGCGTCGTTTATGACATCAGCGGCAAGCCGCCAGCGACGATTGAGTGGGAGTAAGTTGCGTTTGGAAATATTGTAAATCGTAATTGATTGAAGTGATAAGGCCCTGTTTTACAGGGCTTTATTTTTTGGAACGCTGTAAAGTTTTATTCATATCTAAGCAGGGCTGCTGAGCGAAGCCGCGAAGCCGTTGTCACAATGTAGAATCTTTGGTAATACGATTGCCCCACGCACATCAAGCCAAATGAAGCCATCCACCGCGTTTCAAACACACCTCGACGCGATCCGCCGAATTGTAGTGGAGCATCGTGCCTGCAATCCTCGCGTGTTTGGTTCTGTGGTGCAGGGATGTTATACGGATCATAGCGACTTGGATTTACTTATTGATCCAACGCCGGAAACCACTGTGCTTACCCCGAACGCCTTGCCAGAGAAATTCAAGGCAGCCGTTCTCGCGCAAGCCGTGCCGGTATGAGTAAGGATAAGCAGCGCTTGCCATAACTGCCTGGAACCTACCTGCAACGTCAAAAGGGAAAAAATCAATACCTCGCGGGCACGCTACAGCTGGCTGCCGATACGCTTCGATGGTGCGCGACCATTCATCGACTGGCGGGAGAACTGGCGGTTGGATGAATTTGTTTGACGCCGCCCATGGCGCGACGTGATACGAGGTATTGGAATATTTGACTTTACGCCAGCAGGCTTTGCTTTCTATAGTCGTGGTTAGTGATGACCTACATGAAGGGGCGGCCCGGATGGATCAGCGGTGTGAGCGGGAGGTGGACGACGCGCGGGCGCGAGCCCGGGCGATCGCCCAAGCGGCGGCGGCCATGTGCGCCGACGGCGACACCATCATTCTTTGCGGCGCCACGGCCGCGACGATGGCCGAGTTCTTGCTCAGTAAACGCATGCGGATACTGACGAACTCACTGGGCGCGGCCGGCCGCCTGATGGCGGACAGCGATAACGAGGTGTTTTTCGCCGGCGGCGTGCTGCGGGTCAACGGTTCACCGTTGACGGCGACGCCCGATGTGGGTTTCGTCCGCGGTTTTTACGCCGACCGCATATTTGTCGGCGCCAGCGGGCTGTCCTCGCTGGGACTGACGGCGGGCGATAGCGAGGCGGAGGCGGCATATCACCTGCTGGGGCAGGCGCGGGAAGTGATCGTGCTGGCCGAGTCCGCGCAGTTGCGCGCCGGCGCCGGCTTGTATTTGTGCGGCCTTGAACAGGTTTCCTGCGTGATCACGGACGACCAGCTCGCGGTTGGCAGCTTGCAGACGCTGTTGCTAGCCGGCACGCTGGTGAAGCAGGTCAATCCCCGGGACCGCTCCTGTTCGACCTCATTGACCCGCGCTGGTAGCGCGTCCTGCGGCCGCAGCGGCGGCGTATCCACCTTCCACTAGTGGGCTGGATAAACAGACCGGCGGCGCTGCACACTTAGCTGCAATGCAGCAAATTGCCCCCCAACGTGCGCTGACGAACACAGGAATAGTGCCAGCAATGAAACAATAAGGCTTCCAAGATTATGGAAGCTTGCCATGCTGTCACGCCCATTCAAACTATCGCTGCGCGTCATTCTGCCGCTGGCCGTCCTGCTCAGCCTGTTCGCCTACATCGTCGTGCCGCTGATGGACAAACTGACCCTGACCTGGTCGGTACGCGATCTCGACAACCGTTCGCAGCTGTTGGCGTCCACGCTGCAACTGCCGCTGCGTGAATACGTCGAGGCCAACGACCGCGAACGCATCAAACGCCTGTTCGACAGCGCGATCCAGGACGAGCGCCTGTTCGCGCTGGCCTACTGCAACAACGACGGCAAGCTGCTGTACAAGACCGCCGCCTACCCGGCCTCGCTGGGTTGCTGGAACAAACCGGTCGACGGTAGCAAGCGCACCTCGATGGTCCAGCAGCCGCGCGGCCCGGTGCACGTGCACGACACACCGATCCAGGACGACGCCACCGTGCTCGGCCGCCTGATCTTGGTGCACGACATGAGCTTCATCGAGCGCCGCAGTGCCGAGACCAAGAAATATGTGCTGAGCTTCTTCGCCTTGCTGGCAGTGGCCATCTCGGCGCTGACGCTGGTGGTGTCGCACCTCAGCTGGCGCGGCTGGCTGGCCGGCCTGAACGATGTGTTGCGCGGTCAGTTGCTGGGCCGTGGCGCGCGCGCGCCGGATGCCGCGCCACCGCCGCCGGAAATGGAACCGCTGATCGGCGAACTGCGCGGCCTGCTGGAGGAATACCATCAGGACCGCCAGAACAGCAGCGGCGAGGCCGGCGCCGACTGGGCGCCAGAAAAACTCAAGTCGCTGCTGCAGCAAGACCTGGCCGGCGACGAGGTGCTAGTGGTGTCCAACCGCGAACCCTATATCCACGACAAGGCTGCGGACGGTGAAATTCGCGTGCGCCGTCCGGCCAGCGGCCTGGTGACCGCCGTCGAGGCGGTGATGCGGGCCTGCTCCGGCACCTGGATCGCCCACGGCGCCGGCAGCGCCGACAAGGAAACCGTCGACCGCAACGATCATGTGCCGGTGCCGCCGGCCAATCCGCGCTACACCTTGCGGCGGGTCTGGCTGAGCAAGGAAGAAGAGCAGGGCTACTACTACGGTTTCGCCAACGAGGGCCTGTGGCCGCTGTGTCACATCGCCCATGTGCGGCCGGTGTTCCGCAGCGCCGACTGGGCCGAATACGTCAAGGTCAACCGCCGCTTCGCCGATGCTGTGATCGCGGAGGCGCGCAGCGACAATCCGGTGGTGCTGGTACAGGACTATCACTTCGCCTTGTTGCCGCGCATGGTGCGCGAGGCGCTGCCGAAAGCCACCATCATTACCTTCTGGCACATCCCTTGGCCCAATTCGGAATCGTTCGGCATCTGCCCGTGGCGCGAAGAGATTTTGGACGGCATGCTGGGCAGCACCATCCTCGGCTTCCACACCCCTTTCCACCGCAAGAACTTCCTCGACACCGTCGACCGCTACCTGGAGACGCGCATCGAACAGGAAGCTTCGACCATCTCTTACGGCGGCGAACTGACGCAGGTGGAGGACTACCCGATCTCGATCGCGTGGCCGGACTACCCCAACATCGCCCCGGTGGAGCAATGCCGCAGCGAAATCCGCGACTATCTCGGCGTGCCGCAAGACCATCTGCTGGCCTTTGGCGTCGACCGCCTCGACTACACCAAGGGCATACTGGAGCGCTTCCAGGCGGTCGAGCGTATGCTGGAGCTGTACCCCGGCATGGTCGGCCATTTCAGCCTGGTGCAGATCGCCGCGCCAAGCCGCTCCGACCTGGAAGAGTACATGAGCTTTGAACAGCGCGTGCGCCGGCTGGCGGCGGCCATCAACGAGCGTTACGCCGGCGCCGGTGCGCTGCCCATCATCCTCAAGATCGAGCATCACGAACAGGAAGACTTGCAACGCTACTTCCGCGCCAGCGAGGTCTGCATGGTGACCAGCCTGCACGACGGCATGAACCTGGTGGCCAAGGAATACATCGCCGCCCGCGACGACGAAGGTGGCGCGCTGGTGCTGAGTCAGTTCACCGGCGCCGCGCGCGAGCTGCACGAGGCGCTGATTATCAATCCCTACCATATCGAACAAGGCGCCGAGGCGCTGTACCGTGGCCTCACCATGCCGGCCAGCGAACAGCGCGAACGCATGCGCGCCATGCGCGACCGGGTACGCCGCTTCAACGTCTACCGCTGGGCTGGCCATATGCTGCTGGATGCGGCACGCTTGCGCAAGCGTGAAAAAGTCATGCAGAAGATCCACGCCCACAGTCGCGGCGGACTGCGGTTGGTGAGCTGACCATGAGCGTCAGCGACTTTACGTTGCCCGACGACTGGCGCGACTGCGCGCTATTCCTCGACTTCGACGGTACCCTGGTCGAGCTGGCGGCCAGCCCCGATACGGTGCTGGTGCCACCTGGCCTGGCACGGCTGCTGGCCGCCGTCGCCGCGCAGCTGGACGGCCGGCTGGCCATCGTCAGCGGCCGTCCGGTGGCGCAGATTGACGCCATGCTGGCGCCATTGACGCTGGCGGCGGCTGGCGTCCACGGCGCCGAACGGCGCGATGCCAACGGCGTCTGGCACTACGCCAGCGCGCCGTCGCTGGAGCCGGCCCTGCCGCATCTGCGGCCGTTGGTGGAAGCCCACCACGGCCTGCTGTTGGAAGAGAAACGCGGCGCCGTGGCGCTGCACTACCGGTTGGCGCCGGCGTTGGAGCCGGCCTGCCTGGGGGCGATGCGCGCGGCGCAGGCGGCCTGTCCCGGCACCGTGCTATTGCACGGGAAAATGGTGCTGGAACTGAAGCCGGCCGACGTCAACAAGGGCACGGCGCTGGCCGAATTCCTGCAAGAGCCGCCATTCAAGGGCCATCGTCCGGTATTCATCGGCGATGACACCACCGACGAAGCGGCCATCATCTACGCCCAGCAACTCGGCGGCATCGGCGTCAAGATCGGCGCTGGCGTCAGCGCCGCCCATCACCGCGTGGCCACGCCGCAGGCGCTACACGCGCTGCTGGCGCAAGCCGCCATCCTGCAAGGAGACTACTCATGACCGCCACTTCCGCCACCGCCTTTCCGGCCGAAGCCTCGCTCAACTGCGGCGTGATCGGCAATTGCTCGTACAACGCGCTGGTCGACCAAAGCGGCAGCATCGTCTGGTGCTGCCTGCCGCGCTTCGACGGCGACCCGGTGTTCAACGCGCTGCTCGACGATACGGAACAGGGCGGCGTCTGGAGCATCGAACTGGAAGACTGCGTCAAGACCGAGCAGTTCTACGATCCCAACACCGCCGTGCTGCGCACCCGGCTGAGCGACGCGCGCGGCGCCGGCATCGAGATCAGCGACTTCGCGCCGCGCTTCACCAGCCGCGACCGCATGTTCCGGCCGCTGATGCTGATCCGCCGCATCCGCCTGCTGAACAGCGCGGTGCGCATCCGCATTAAGCTGCGGCCGCGCTTCAACTGGGGCAAGGAAGCGCCGGTTGTCACCCGTGGCAGCCACCACATCCGCTACGTCGGCGAGGAACAGACGCTGCGCCTGAACACCGACGCCTCGCTCAGCCACCTGTTGTCGGAATCCTGGTTCCTGGTCAACGGCGGCCTGAATTTCACGCTCGGCCCCGACGAAACGCTGAACGACGGCATCGAGGACATCTGCCGCCGCTTCGAAAAAGAGACCATCAACTACTGGCGCGCCTGGAGCCGCCGGCTGGCGCTGCCCTATGAGTGGCAGGATGTGGTGATCCGCGCCGCCATCACGCTCAAGCTGTCGCTGTACGAGGACACCGGCGCCATCATCGCCGCCATGACCACCAGCGTGCCGGAAGCGCCGGGCAGCGCGCGCAACTGGGACTACCGCTACTGCTGGCTGCGCGACGCCTTCTTCGTGGTGCGCGCGCTCAACAGCCTGTCCGAGGTCGGCACCATGGAAGAGTACTTGCGCTGGCTGAGCAACATCGTGGCGCGTTCCAAGGGCGGCCATATCCAGCCGCTGTACGGCATCGGACTGGAGGAGTTGCTGCCGGAATCGACGGTCGACAATCTGCCCGGCTACCGTGGCCACCGCCCGGTACGGGTCGGCAACCAGGCGCAGGAGCACTTCCAGCACGATGTGTATGGCAATGTGGTGCTGGGCGCGGCGCAAGCCTTCCTCGATCACCGTCTGTTGAACCGCGCCGGCGTGGCCGAATTCCGCCACCTGGAAGCGGTGGGCGAACAGGCGTTCCGGGTGCACGACCAGCCGGACGCCGGCATGTGGGAGCTGCGCACCCGCGCCCGCGTCCACACCTCGTCGATGCTGATGAGCTGGGCCGCCTGCGACCGCTTGGCCAAGATCGCGCTGGCGCTGGGTTTGCCCGACCGTCACGAATACTGGCAGCAACGCGCGGAACAGATCCGCGTGCCGCTGCTGCGCGATGCATGGAGCGAGGAGCGTCAGGCGTTCGCCGAAAGCCTGGGCGGGCGCGACCTTGACGCCAGCGTGCTGCTGATGGCCGAGGTCAATTTAATCGACCCGAAAGACCCGCGCTTCATCGCCACCGTCAAGGCGCTGGAGGAAACGCTGTGCGACGGTCCCTATATGCGCCGCTACGAAGCGCCGGACGATTTCGGCAAGCCGGAAACCGCGTTCAACATCTGCACCTTCTGGCGCATCGACGCGCTGGCGCGCATCGGCCGCAAGGACGAGGCGCGCGCCATCTTCGAGACTATGCTGAAGGCCCGCAACCACCTGGGCCTGCTGTCCGAAGACACCCATCCGGTGACCGGTGAAATGTGGGGCAACTTCCCGCAGACTTACTCGATGGTGGGACTGATCAACTGCGCCATGCGGCTGTCGGTGCCGTGGGACAGCGTGGTGTAAGCCTCTGACAGGGCCACCTCACTTCAATAGTGATGGCGGCACGAAATGATGATGAGTTCCTCATCGTGTACTTCGTAGACTAGCCGGTCCGTTTCGTCAATTCGTCTCGACCAGCAGCCGCTAAGACTATGTTTCAATGCTTCAGGTTTGCCCAGACCAGCAAAAGGCTCTCTGGGGGCGGCCTGGATCAGATCGTTAATCCGTCTGAGCGTTTTTCTATCTTGCGTTTGCCAGTAGACATAGCTTTCCCAAGCCTCATCCGTGAACTTCAGGTTGCGCATGTTGTGGCTCCTCTGCGTCGGAAAGGGCGATTAATTCCCGATGCGTCACTTGGCCTGAACGTGCTTGGGCGATGGATTTGGCAAGGTGAGCGGCGTTAGCCGGCGAGCTCAACAGATGTACAGTCTCCATCAGGCTGCTGTAATAATCGAAGGACATGACTACCGCATCTGGCGCATCTCTGCGCGAGATAATGGTTACGTCCGCATCCTCAACAACTTGGTCGATAACAGCTCGAAGGCTGTTGCGCGCTTCAGAAAAGTTGATGATTCTCATTGTTACTCCGGGTATCGTAAACGGCCAAAGTTGTACGATCAATTGTACAAGTTTGAGTGTGTCCCAATTTTTGCGAAGAGCGCAACTTCCGGTCAGCCGGCCTGCCAGCCGCCGCCGAGGGCTTTGTACAGCGATACCGTGGCTTGCAGGCGTTTGAGTTTCAGTATTCCCAGCTCGTTTTGCACGTCCGACAGGCTGCGTTGGGTATCGAGCACGGTCATCAAGTCTTCCGCGCCGGCCTTGTAGCGGATCTCGGATAAATTGAACGCCAGACGGGTTTGTTCCAGTTCCACCTCTTTCAAGCGGCGCTGTTCGTCCAGACTGTTGATTTGGCCCAGCACCGTGTCCACTTCGGCCAGCGCCGCGAGGACGGTTGAGCGATAGGTCTGCACCAGTTCCTGTTTTTGTTCGATCGCGAGATCACGCTCGGTCCGCAGACGTCCACCGTCGAATATCGGCGCCACCAACGAGGCACCGATATTCGTGAACAAGTTCTGGGCGTTGAGCAGCGAGGTCAAGGCACTGCTTTGGGTGCCGGTCGATCCGGTCAGGCGTATGCTGGGAAACAAGGCCGCGCGCGCCACTTCGACGTTGGCGCTGGCGGCCGCCAGCACGGCTTCCGAACGCTGAATATCGGGCCTTCGCGACAGTAGTTCGGAGGGCAGGCCCGCCGTCACTTCGGGCAGGTGGATTGTGCTGAGTCCGCTATCGCTGATCTTGAAGGTTTGCGGCGACTGGCCAAGCAAGATGGCCAGCGCGGATTGCGCTTCGCGCTCCTGCTGCAGTAAAGCGGGGATGGCGGCACGTTGGCTGGCGACAGCGGAACGCTGGCGCGCCAGATCGACCGTGGTGGCGGCGCCAACGCTGCTCTGGGCCTCGACCAGCGACAACACATGTTCCGCGGTCCTGGTGTTCTCGCGCGCCACCTCAAGCCGGTCGTGCAGAGACAGCAGTTGCAGATAAGTCGACACGATGCCGCTGGTCACGGTGAGCGCCACGGTTTGGCGATCGTAGAAGTTAGCCCTGAGCGACGCCTCGGCGGCGGCCACGCCGGCGGCGTTCTTGCCCCAAAAATCGAGTTCGTAAGACACCTGCAACTGTCCGCTCGATGAAACGTTGGCGTTGTGATTGCCGGCAATCGGCAGATCCCGGCTGGCGCCGGCGTAGGCATCGACCGTCGGCAGCAGCGCGACCCCGGCAATCCGCGCCTGCGCCTCCGCCTGACGCACCCGCGACAGCGCTGCGGCCAGTTCCAGGTTGCTTTGCTGGCCCTGGCTGACCAGTTGGCTCAGTTCGGCGCTGCCGAAGCGTTGCCACCAGTGACTGTCCGGCCATTCCTGGCTACCCGGCTTGCCGGCCTGCGACCAGCCGGCCGGCAACGCGACGGCGGGCGCCGGTTCCGCTACGGGAATGGTGTGGGTGCAGCCAGCCAGAAAAACGCCGGCG
Organism: Duganella guangzhouensis; assembly: GCF_009674535.1. Taxonomy (GTDB): domain Bacteria; phylum Pseudomonadota; class Gammaproteobacteria; order Burkholderiales; family Burkholderiaceae_D; genus Rugamonas; species Rugamonas guangzhouensis. The sequence continues at coordinate 514,022 of NZ_WKJK01000003.1, read as the reverse complement.
AGGCAGCCGGCCAGTGACAAGCCGCAGGGCAGGGCGCGCCGTTTCATGGCTTACCCACTGGCGCGGTCGGCTTGGACTGAAGCACCAATGCCGGTGCGGGCACCGGACCGACCAGTACTTGTTCGCCCGCTTCCAGGCCGGACAGCACTTGTACCTGCTGCGCATTGCGCAAGCCGATTTTGACTTTGCGTGCCACGATGCGCCGCTCGGGGTTCACCACCTGGACCTGATACATGCCCGCCGCATCGCGCTGGCCCAGCAAGTTAGCCGGCAGCAGCAACGCATCCTTGGCCTGGGCGACGATGAACTGCACCTGGGTCGTCATGCCGCTCATCAGCTCCTGCTCCGGATTGTCGACCTCGAACAGCACATTGTAAAAAGTCGGCTTGCCTTGCTCGCCGCTGCCCTCGGCGGGCACCAGCAGCACCTGGCGCAGTTTGCCCGACCAGGTGCGGCCGGGATAACCCGGCGTCTGGAAGTTGGCGGTCATGCCGCGCCGCAGGCGGGTCACATCCACCTCCGCCACCCGCGCCTGGACGGTCATTTGCGACAGATCGGCAATCCGCATCAAGGGCTGGCCCGCTTGGCCGACGCTCACCGTTTGCCCGGCGCGCGCATTCAGCGCCACCACGGTGCCCGACAGCGGCGCCACCAGCTGCGTGTTGTGGCTGCTTTCTTCGTCGGACTTCAGCGTCACCTCCAGCTGCTGGATCTGGGCGTTGATGGCGTCGATCCGGGCGCGCGCCGTAGAAGCCCCCATGCGACTCGACTCAAAGGCGTCTTCGCGGGTGGCATTTTGTGCTTTGAGCAAGGTCTGACGCTTAAACTGCGACTCGGCGTAGTCGGTCTGGGCCTGCTGGTCCGCCAGTTCGGCGCGCAGCCGCGCCATTTGTGCGCGATTAGTTTCCAGCTGATTGGCGCGGATCGCAGGCGAAATCTCCATCACCAGCTTGCCTTCCTGCACCGTGTCGCCGATCGCAAACAGCACGTTCTTGATCTGGCCGGCGACTTGGACATTCACATCCGCAAAGCGGTGGAATTGTAATTTGCCTACCGCGTCGACCGTTTGCTGCAGCTCGCCGCGCTGCACCGTTACCGTATCGAGCTTGACCTCCGTGGCCGGTGCCTTCGGTGCGTCCAGAGCTTGCGCAAAGGAAATATCGGCGTTGAGCGCCAGCATGAGCGCCGCCGCCACCAGGCGGGCAGGTTGACGGCAGCCGTTTTTATCGTCGTTCATCGGTTTTACATCGTTAAAAACAGCTGCCATTTTAGCGCATTCAGGCGCTTTTCTATTTACCCATCTGTCTTACTCCGGCCGGGGGAATTGTGTCATGCGCTTAGCCGCGACCGCGCACGAATTGCAGCGCGGTCTCCGCCACGCGCGCGCCGAGGTGTTCGGCGGTGCGCAAGTCAGACTGCGATGGCGCCACGTCCGCGCCCTGATCCGCGTTCGATTGCGCGGCCGCACCCAGGAAGAAGCCGAGACGGTTCAAGTCTTCTTCCGAGCCCTTGCTGGAATTGTTGCCGGGAGGGAGGCCCAGGCTGACCCAGTGCATGCCGTGCTGGGCGGCGAAAATCGCGATCTGCTGCAGGCTGGCCAGCTTGTCGCCGGAGCGCGAGGCCGAATTGGTGAAGCCTGCGGCCAGCTTGTTGCGCCAGGTGCCGCCAGCCGCGAACACGGTCTTGGAGGTGGCATCCTGGAACGCTTTGAACTGGGCCGACGGGCCACCCATATAGGTCGGGGCGCCGAAAATGATGGCGTCGGCTTGTTCCAGTTCAGCCCAGGGCGCGTCTTCGCCGTTGACGGCATACAGGCGGGCGGTCACGCCGTCGACCCGCGCGGCGCCATTGCTGACGGCTTCCGCCTGGCGCGCGGTGTGTCCATAACCCGAGTGATACACCACGGCGACGATTGCTTTGCTCATTTTTTGCTCCTGAAGTGATTGTTGACCCGCTAGCATAGGATGACGTCCGCCTAATTGTTACGCTAGATAGGGGGTGTCACTCCTCTTCCGGAAGGCTGGTTGCGCGCAGTTGCAGGGCCGGCGAGACGGCGTCGAGGAATTCAATGCGGCGCTCGGCGGCCAGGCGGCCGGGCAGCTCGCGTTCGAAGTCGGCGCGATAGTGGCGCGGCAAGTGATGTTGCAGGAAGTATTCGCGATCGCAGCTCCAGCTTTCATACACCACCAGCGTGTTGGGATCGTTTTGCGAACGATGCAGGGTGCACTCGATGAAGTCCGGTTCGTGCGACATATCGGTCAATACCTGGCGCACGCCGGCTTCCAGCTCCGCATAGCGTTCCGGTTTGGCGGGCAGGTGCACGATGAAGGTTAAACGGGATGGGGTAGGCATGATGACTCCTTAAGTTACGCGGCGAAGCCACCGTCGATCAGCAGGTCGGCGCCGGTGATGAACCCAGCTTCCGGGCCGGCCAGATAGGCCACCATCGCCGCGATCTCGTCGGCATGGCCGTGGCGCGGGATCGCCATCAGGCCGTGCAGGGCGGCGGCGAAATCACCGTTGGCCGGATTCATGTCGGTATCGATCGGACCAGGCGACACGTTGTTGACCGTGATGCCGCGCGCGCCCAGGTCGCGCGCCAGGCCTTTGACCAGGCCGGTCAGCGCGGCTTTGCTCATGGCGTAGGCGGCACCGCCGGCGAACGGCATGCGCTGGGCATTGGTGCTGCCGATGTTGATGATGCGGCCGCCATCTTTCATATGGGCGGCGGCGGCTTTGCTTGCGACGAAGACGGCGCGGACGTTGACCGCCACGGTTTGGTCGAAATCGGCCAGCGAGAACTGGTCGACCGACCCCATAAGCAGTATTCCGGCGCTGTTCAGCAGGATATCCAGGCGGCCGAATTGGGCGGCGACGCCGTCGATGGCTTGGGTCAGCGCCGTGGCGTCCGTGGCGTCGGCTTTGACGGCGATGGCGGTGCCGCCGCTGGCTTTGATTTCCTCTACCAGCGCTTCGGCGGCGCTGGCCGACGAGGCATAGCCGATGGCGACCGTAGCGCCTTCGCGTGCCAGGCGGCGGGCGCTGGCGGCGCCGATGCCGCGCGAACCACCGTTGATGAAAGCGACTTTACCGTTCAGATTGGAGCTCATGATGTGTTCCCTTACGAAGTGGTTGGTTGATGAACACAGTATGGTCGCACCATTACCCGAGCGGTAGCCGGTAATTCGCATATTCAGTTTCAACCATTGGTATCAAATAAAGTTCGGTTGGTTGAGGGTTTATTTGGCGCCGTTGCTGAGTGGCCAGAGCCCGACGCCGTTACCACCGCTGTGCTTGATGCGGTACATGGAACGGTCGGCTTTGAGCAGCAGCGTGCGCGCATCCTGGCCATCGCGCGGGTGGATGGCGACGCCGATGCTGGCGCTGATGGTGACGCGATGGCTCTGCAGGGTGAAGGGCCGGCTCAGCGCCGCCAGCAGTTTCGCCGCCAGCGCTTCCGCCATGCTGGCTTCCGGCAGGTCGATCAACAACACCGCAAATTCATCGCCACCGAAACGCGCGATATGGTCGCCGGTGCGCACCGCGTTGCGCAGCCGGTGGGCGACCGCCGCCAGCAGCAGATCGCCGACGTCGTGCCCCAGCTGGTCGTTGACCGGCTTGAAATGATCGAGGTCGATAAACAGCGTGGCCAGCGTGCGCGGACTGTGCCGGGCATGGCCGATGGCGCTGGCCAATTCCTTGCGGAACTTGCTACGGTTCAGCAAGCCGGTTAAATCATCGTGGTCCGCCAGGTGCTGGATGTGTTCGCTGTGCTGGGTGCGCTGTGTGATGTCATGCCGTATCACGAAGAAATGCGTGATCACGCCGTCATCGTCAAACAGCGGGGTGATGAATTCCTCGACCGTATAGCGGCTGCCGTTGCGATGCGCGCCGATCACTTCATTGTGCAATTCGTGGCCGCGCTGCAATGCGCGCCAGGCGCGCGCATAGTCGCTGCTGTCGCGCTTGCCATCGCGCAGGATCGGCGCCTGCCTGCCCAGCAGTTCGTGCTCGGCGTCGCCGCTGAAGGCGACAAACGCGTGGTTGACCCAGATGATCTTGCCATGGGCGTCGGCCAGCAGCGCTGGCGTTCCGGTGGCGGCAAGCGCCTTGGCCAGCAATGGCTGCTGTGCGACCGCTTGGGTAGGGATAAATGGCAGCATGGTTTGCCTTCCATTGTGATCCATTGAAATCAGCATCGTGCCCTGTCCTCCAGATAAGATTTTTGCTGATTGTCACTTCGCGGCTATTCGCCGGTTTTCGGGTCATGTGACGGCGTGAACGGCATGGTGCAGGTCGGCTGATAGCGGGTTAACTGGTCGTAGATCACCATGACCTTGATGGCGGCCTGGGCGATCTGCGCGTCGTTGAGGGCGCGCACCAGCGTGGCACCGGTGGGGGCGGTTGCCGGTGCGGTCCAGCTTTTGCCGACGAGGTGAAGCAAGGCGTCAAATTCCGCCCGCACTTCCTGCGGAATTTCTTTGCGCTTCATGTGCAGCATGTCGGCGCTACAGGCGTGAGCCAGACGCTCCCGCTGGTCGCCGGGGCCAGCCAGGTGCTTCATCGCTCTACTGAATGTGATCCAGGCGGTGGACATGATGGCGCGTCAATCCGGTGAATGGCGTTGGCGCGGCATTCGCTTTAAGGTCAGCAGCACCTGCCGGTCATGAATGCAGACGGTACGGTGGTTGATGCTGATCAAGCCATCTTCTTCCAATGCGAGCAGGGCGCGGGTGGCGGTCTCCTGCGCCATGCCCAGGTAACTGCCCATGTCGCCGCGCGACATCGGCAGATTGAAGACGTTGCGCGCGTAGCCCATGCTGGCGAAGCGTTCCGACCAGTCCAGCAGGAAGCGGCCGATTCTGGCTTTGGCGCTCAAGCCACGGCGCTTGCTCACCGACAGTTCGCGCGCCAGCTCGCCGGCCATGACCAGGCACATGCTCCGGCTCAGACCGACGCAGTCGCGGCTGAGCAGGGCCAGGGTGTCGAGCGGAATGACGACCAGTTCGCAATCCGTCAACGCCGTCACGTCGACCGTATGGTGGCCGGAGGCGATGCCTTCAACCCCGACCAGCGAGGCGCGCATGGGAAAGCCGACCACCGGCGGGCGCTTGGCGTCGGCAGTCAGTGTGGCTTTCAGAAAACCGGTCTTGACGGCGTAAAGCTGCAGGCACGGCTGACCAGTCTGATAAAGCTGCTGATCGCGGCGCAGCCGCACGTGATGAAACCGGAAGTGGTGGTGGTGGCGTATGTCGGCGCTGATGTTGAGTAGTGTGCACAGCTCGGTCAGCGACGAGGAATGCAGAGGAGCTGCTGGCGCTGGCGCCACAGGCGGGGGTTCGTCCGCGCTGGACTTCGCATCTAAAAAAAGTTCCTGCATAGAAAACATTGACATCTCCTGATATTAAACAAACTCGCGGAATACCGGATACCGCAATCGGGCACTAAATGAATGACCATGAGAACGACGATGTTGAATACGGGGAAAAATTAAGTAAGGAAAAAAGCAGCAGTGTCAATAGGACAATGCTTAATTAGAGTATCAGACTGATCTGCAAATTACCGGAAGTTGCGAGTCTTTCTGATAATTCTCATGATAAAAGTCACAACGAATGCAATATATCGTGCACGGTTCCGTGTCAAAACTACAATCTTGTAAGTAATTAACTATCAAAAGGGAGTTTTCGATATGATATTTAGCTGTTCAGTGGATGATGGCCATCCCGCCGATATGCGGCTGGCGCAATATCTGGCGCGGCACGGAGTCAACGCGACGTTTTATCTCCCCATTAATAATGTGGAGGGATGGCCGGTATTGCAGGGCGCCCAGATGCGCGAGCTGGCGCAGGGATTTGAGATCGGCTCGCATACCCATGACCATTGTTTTTTGAACCGTCTGGATGATCAGCAGGCGCGGTTCCAGATCCAGCAGGGCAAGCGTGCGCTGGAGCAAATCCTCGGGCGTGGGGTGACGGGCTTCTGTTATCCCGGCGGGAAGTACCGGCCGGTGCACCTGCAAATGGTGCGGGCGGCGGGTTTTCACTATGCGCGCACCACCCGCAATCTGCATTTGGACCCCGGTCCCGGCCGCTTTGAACTGGCGACCAGCTGTCAGTTCTATGCGCACGGCCGCGCGGTCTATCTGCGCAACTTCCTGCGCGGTGGCCACTGGATGCGGCGCGCGCCGTTATTGTTGGATGGCTTGCGGCGGCGGCAATGGCAAGGCCGGCTGCACGCCATGCTGGACCAGGCGCTGGCGCGCGGCGGCGTATTCCATTTGTGGTTGCACAGTATCGATATCGAGCAGATGGCGGCTTGGGACGCGCTGGATGGTTTCCTGCGCCATGTGGCCGGTGCCGTGTCGCCCGCCCAGCGCTGGACCAATGCGCAATTGGCGGCGCATTATTTTTCTGACTAAATTTTCATTTAGTTATTATTAATTTTTGAATACCGCTTTTTAAGCGCGGGAGAAATATTGTCAAAAATTTTTTCTGCGCTTAAAAACTAGTTGTCACGGAAAGGTTGTTGAATATTCCATAATTAATTTATTAAATAATAATAAATTAATCGATGGTATGTGAATAAATGGATTTCTCATGGGGAACAGATTAAAAGAAATATTAATTCGTGGAACTGAGAATAAGATAAACGCCATGGAAAAAGGAAATTGTATAGGACATTTTGGCATGGAATTATTTCATTTTTTTTGAAGTGAAACTATTCCATGGAAAATTGCTAATTTGAAATTTTCCTTGTGGAATCAAAATACACTGACCTAATATTGCCGCACAACAAAAGGCGGCTACGTCGGAAAGTATTTTATTTATTTCTACAAGGGAATTTCAAATGATAGATTTGACTTTATTTGCCCGCCGTGGCGGCGTGGCCCTGTCGTCGGCCGCCTTGGCCGCCCTGGCGGCATGCGGCGGCGGCGCCGGCAGCACGGCCGACACGGCCGGGCAGCAAAATCTGCTGTTGGCGGAGACCACCAGCGCCACCCAGGCGCAGACGCTGAGCGCGGCGACCACCGTGACCACCGTGGCGAAGTCGGTGAACGCGGCCAGCTGCGGCTTCAACGACGTGCAAGCGGCCGTCAAGTCGGCCAGTAGCGGCATGACAGTGCAGATCCCGGCCGGCAGTTGCAGCTGGGGTACCCAGCAGTTGAATGTGCCGGCCGGCGTGTATCTGCGCGGCGCCGGCCAGGATGCCACCGTCATCAGCCGGGTGGGCGCGGTCGGCCGCGACACCTATCTGGTGGCTTACGATTGCTCCAACGGCAAGGTCGCCGATTTCTCCGCCATGACGCTGGTCGGCAACCGCAAGGGCTCGATCCAGGACAGCGGCCTCGGCTTGTTGAAGGGCTGCGCCGGCTTCAAGGTGACGGCCTCGACCTTCAAGAATTTCGTCCATGCGGCGGTCTATGTTGGCGATGCCGCCAATCAGCGCGGCGTGATCGCGCAAAACCGCTTTGTTGACAACTACAGTCCCGACCTGAAGGATCTGGGCTTTGGGGTGCTGGTCTCGGGCGGCGGCGCCTGGCCGGCGCTCAGCCTGGGTTCGGTCAACGCGGTCTACGTGGAAGATAATAGTTTTTCCGGCAATCGTCAAAGCGTGTCCTCGACCAATGGGGCAAGCTATGTGTTCCGGTATAACACCATTGCCGCGACCGACGCCACGAAAGACTTTTACATGACCGATGTCCAGGGCTTGAGCAGCGCCACCCACGGCACGCGCAGCTATGAGATTTACGCCAACACCTACCAGGCTTCCGGCCTCAGCGGCCTGGCCCGCACCGCGATCGGCGTTGGCGGCGGCGATGGCGTGATTTTCAACAACGTGATTCCAGCCACCATCAGCCGTGGCGTCGAGATCAGCACCGCCGGCTTCACCTGCGGCAAATATCCTGGCGCCGATCAGGTCCGCTCGCTGTACATCTGGGGCAATACGATCGGCAATACCAGCTATGCCAGCGGCGGCATCGCGAATAATTGTCCGTCGTCGGTGGCGCTGAACCGGGATTACTTCCTGACCACCCGCACCGGCTACACCGCGTACGCCTATCCGCATCCGGCGCGCGCGCTGGCCAGCCCCGGTCCCGGCACCAGCACCCCGGCGCCAACCTGCGATTACCCCGAGCACGTGTCGGGCACCAACTACGCGGTCGGCGCGATCGTCCGCTACAAGGGCCTGTTCTATCAAGCCACGCACGCCAATCCAGGCTGGGATCCGGTCATCAGCACTTATTTCTGGAGTCCCTACACCTGCAAGGCAAGCACCACGCCAACTCCGACCCCGACGCCGACCCCGGCGCCGATCGTCAGCGCCGACCGCACCGCCAAGAGCTGCGGCTATGCCGACGTCAGCGCCGCGGTGAATACCGCCAGCAAGGGCATGACCGTGGCGATCCCGGCTGGCGATTGCAGCTGGGGCACTCAGCAGCTGAACCTGCCGGCCGGCCTGCATCTGCAAGGCGCGGGGCAGGATAAGACCACGATTCGCCGGGTCGGCGCCGTGTCCAACACCAGTTATCTGGTGGCGATCGATTGCAGCAATGGCGCGGCGGCCGCGTTCTCCGGCATGACGTTGATCGGCAATGGTAACGGCGCGATCCAGGACAAGGGGCTGGGGCTGCTGAACGGCTGCCGCGACTTCCGCGTCTACGACTCGACCTTCAAGAACTTCGTGTTCAGCGCGGTCTACGTGGGCGACGCCGCCAATCAGCGCGGCGTCATCTACAACAACAACTTCATCAACAACTACAGCGCGGACTTGAAGAACCTGGGCTATGGCGTGGTGGTGTATGGTGGCGGCGCGTGGCCGGCGCTTGACCTGGGCTCGGCCAATGCGGTGTTCGTCGAAAGCAATAGCTTCTCGGGCAATCGCCACAATATCGCGTCCAACAACGGCTCGGTCTACGTGTTCCGCTATAACAAGGTGGTCGGCACCGATGCGGCCAAGGACTACGCCATGACCGATGCGCACGGCGTGTCGTCCTCGCCACGCGGTTCGCGCAGCTATGAGATCTACAACAACGACTACTCGACCAATATCACCGGCGGCCTGCAGCGCACCGCGATTGGCATCCGGGGCGGCGATGGCGTGATCTTCAATAACACCGCGACCGCCACCATCAGCCGCACCATCGAGCTGATGACCGAGGGCTTCAGCTGCGGCGCCTATGCCGGTGCCGACCAGATCCGTTCGCTGTACATCTGGAACAACGCCAACAATTCGTCGAATGGCTACACCACGAACGGCATCGATAACACTTGCCCGTCGTCGATCGGATTGAACCGCGATTACTTCCTCAGCGCCAAGCCCGGCTACACGCCGTTCACCTACCCGCATCCACTGCGCAACGCCGACTAGTCAGCGCTGTTGCCCCAGGGCGCCCGGTAAGCGCATGCGCGCGCGCCGGTCGCCCATCAGGGCGCGCAGTTCATCAATGCTGAGGTTGCTCACCTCGTGCATGCGCAACAACATCGCCGCCCCGACCCGCAGCCGCTTGTGACGGATTTTGCTGATGGTGGGCGCCTCCACCCCAAGCAGGCGGGACAGGGCGGCATCATTTTTCAGGCGCAGCCTGGCCACCAGCACGTCCAGCAGCCGGGCCGGACTGTACTCGCGCTCCTCGGAGTCGGGCGGCTGGTTCATGGCCGTTTGACGGGACGCTGCCGCAGCATCTGGCGCAGCAAACCCAGCACGAACAGGCTATTGCCGACCAGATAGCGTCCGGCCAGCCGGCGCGGTTCGCGCCCCAGCCGATACAACCATTCCAATCCATGTTGCTGCCACCACAGCGGCGCGCGTTTGAGCGTGCCGGCGTGGTAGTCGAAGGCGGCGCCGACGCCGATCAGCGGCGCCGCCACCAGCGCGCAATTGCGCGCCATCCAGCGTTCCTGCTTGGGACAGCCGAGACTGATAAACACCAGCCCGGCGCCGCTGTGATTGATGCGCGCGATATCGGCCAGTTCCTCCTCGCGCGTCGGCGCCCGGAATGGCGGCGCCGCGCTGCCGGCAAGGCGCAGGCCCGGGAAGTCGCGCTGGCTGGCGGCGCCCAGCGCCGCCAGCGTGGCCGGGCTGCTGCCGTAGAAATACACCGAAATCCCGGCCTTGGCGGCGGCGGCCAGCGCCTTCCACATCAAGTCCGGCCCGTTGACGCGCGCCTGCGGCTGGCCGCTGAAATGGCGCACCGCCCAGGCGATCGGCGCGCCGTCCGGCGTGGCCAGGTCGGCCTGATTGAGGATGCTCTGGAATTCGGCGTCGTAGGCGGCGGTGACCACCGAGTGCACATTACACATGCAGGCATAGCGGCGATCGTGGTTGCGGCCCCATTCAAGCAGGCGTTGCAGCGCCGCTTCCCAGGTCAGCACATCGATTTTGGTCTGAAGAACAAGTTGGCGTTTACGCGACATGGCGGGCTCCTGGCAGGGATAAAACGTGTTGGTAGATGGCGTGCAGCAGCGCGAAATTGCGCTGCGGCGTGTAGTGCTCCAGATAGCGGGCGCGGGCGGCGCGGCCCATCGCCAGCATGGCGGCCGGATGGCGCCGCGCCCAGCCGATGGCGCTGGCCAGGTCGGCGGCGTCGCCCGGCCGCACATGCAGGCCGGTGACGCCATCCTGAATCAACTCGCCCAGTCCGCCGTGGCCGCTGGCGATCACCGGCAAGCCGGCCGCGAAGGCTTCCACCGCCGCCAGCCCGAAGGTTTCCAGGCAAGTGCTGGGCGCGACCAGAAAGCTGCTGCCGCGCATCAGGTCCTGTACCTGCGGCGCGCTGCGCGGCCCCAGATAGTCGAGTTGCGCCGCCTGCGCGACGGCCTCGGCCAGCGGACCGTCGCCCACCACCCGCAGCGGGCCGGCGTGTTGGCCCAGCAGGGCGCTGGCGGCGATCAGCGTGGCCACGCCTTTCTCGGCCGACAGCCGGCCCACGAACAGGCCGCCGTCGCGTTGCTGTTGCTGCTGTTGTTGTTGCGACGCGGCGTGATCGGGCACGAAGTTGGGCTTGACGTGGAGGCGTTGCGGCGGCAAGCCGCCGGCCAGATATTGCAGGCGGCTGAACTGGCTCAGCGCGATATACGCCTGCACCCGGTGGCGGTAGCTGCCGAGCAGCCGGTGCGCCACCAGCGCGCCGGCCGCCACCCCGGATTGCAGCAGCGAGTCGCGGTAGCAGCGATGGGCCACGGCGCGCCATGGCAGCCGGCCGACGCAGTCGTGGCACGGCCGGCCGTCACGCAGCAACATCGCCTGCGGGCACAGCAGGCGGAAGTTGTGCAGCGTTTGCACCACCGGGATGCCGCGCGCCGCCGCCGTCCAGTAGGGGGCGGCCGAGACAAGCGGGAAGGTATTGTGGAAGTGGATCAGGTCGGGGCGCCGTTGCTGGCACAGATCGGCGATCTCGCGCGCCGCGCGCCGCGACCAGATGGTGCTTAGCGCCGCCTGCGCCGCCGACATGTCGCGCAGCTCGTCGTTGCTGCGCTGGTAAACCTGGACCTCGACGCCGTTGGCGCGCAGCAGTGCCGCCTCGGCCTCGGCCACCACGTCTTCGCCACCGCGCAACTGGTAGCGGTTATGGACGATCAGCACGCGCATCGACTGGCCTCTTTTCAGTGGATTCCGGGGACGGCGCCAGCGGGTTGGCCGCCAGCGCCAGATAGCGCTCGGCCAGCAGCCGCGCCGCCGGCGCGTTCAAGTGATTGCCATCCTTGTACAGCGCGGTGTTGCCGATCGCCGTCAGGCAGCGCTGCTGGTCGCACATCACGCGTTTGGCGTTGATCACCCGCACCTGCGGCATGGCCGTTTGCAGGCGGTCGATTTCGCGGTCCATCGAGCCCTGCGCGGCTTGCACATCGGCGTAGCGGAAGTCGCAGTCGCTGCCGGCGGGCAGCCAGCCACGGCGGCGGAACAGCACGCAGCGCGACAGGTCGGCATCGGTCGAGGGATTGTCCTTGAACAGCACCAGCGTGGTGTGGCCGCCGTCCAGCGCCTGCGCCACCTGGCGCAGGCGGCGCGCGAACAAGGCTTCCTGGCTGCGGTATTGCCAGCGTCCGGCCAGCACCACATAGCGATACTGGCGCGCCAGCAGCAGCATGTCGGCGTTGCGGCGCTGGCAGACGGTGGCCGCAGCGCCGGGCTCGGCCAGGTCGAACGGTTCGCAACTGCCGGCGATGTGGTACACCGCGCGCCAGCCGGCCTGGCGCGCCAACTGCTCGACAAACGGCTTGAAATGGTGGGCGTGCGAGTCGCCATACAGCAGCACCGCCGGCCGCACGCCGACCTCGGCTGGCGCGCCGAACCCGCAGTGGCGCCGCAGATAGGCCGCGGTGACGGTGGCGGCGACGCCGCTGCGCAGCGCGCAGGCGCCGCCCAGGTCGCGCTCATAGGAATAGCTGGCCAGCAGTTCGCGGGCGTCGGCGGCGAAGCGCTGCGGCGCGCCGTCGCTGGCATAGGAGTACAGCCCGACCGCCAGGCAGGCGGCGGCCGGCGCCGCATAGTAGCGCAGCGCGCTGGCGCGCAGCGACAGGCGGCGCCGGCGCAGCGGCAGTTCGACATAGCGCCACGTCAGCCAGGACAGCGCGAAGATCAAGGCCAGCACCGCCACCCCGGCGGCGCCATCCAGCGCGATGTGGCGATAGCGCAGCAGCGACAGCACCGGCCAATGCCACAGATACAGCGAATACGACATCAGGCCGATGGCGACCAGCGGCGCGCGCCCCAGCAGCGCGGAGACCGGATTGGCGCGGGCGCCGCCGTACAGCAGCAGCGCCGCGCCCAGGCACGGCGGCAGCGAATACAGGCCCGGGAACGGCAGTTCGCGGCGCAACAGCAGCAGCGAGCCGGCCAGCAGCAGCAAGCCGGCCAGCGCGGCAACGCCGGCCTGGCGCGGTCCGGGCGGGTGGCGTTCCAGCGCGCGCGCGATCAGCGCGCCGATCAGCAATTCGTGGGCGCGATAGGGCAGCAGGAAATAGCTGCCGACCTGATCCGCCTGCCACTGTGAGCACAGCAGCGCGATCAGCGCCAGCAGCGCCAGCAGCGGCGTCAGATAGCGCTGCCAGTGCCGGTGCAGCAGCATCAGCAGCAGCGGATAGGCAAAGTAGAATTGTTCCTCGACCGATAGCGACCAGGTATGCAGCAAGGGGAACTGTTCGGCGCGCTGGCCGAAGTAACCCCAGCTGAGCATGGAGAAAAAGATGTTGGAGACGAAGGCCCACGAGGCCGCCAGCGAGGTGGTGTAAAACAGGTAGTCGTCGGGAATCAGCAGATAGCTGGCCGCCGCCAGCGTGGCGGCGCTGACCAGCGCGTAGGCCGGCAGCAGCCGCATGATGCGGTGCTGATAGAAGTCGGCCAGGCGCCAGCGCCGCTGCTCGAGCGCGGCGGTGATCAGCCGGGTGATCAGGTAGCCGGAGATGACGAAGAAGGCATCGACCCCGGCGAAGCCGCCCGGCAGCCAGCCCGGCGCCAGGTGGAAGACTATCACCGCCAGCACCGCCAGTGCGCGCAGGCCGTCGATGTCGGCGCGGTAGCCGTGGCGCTCAGCGGGCTGCATGGCCGGGCTCCGCGAAGTAGAGGGCGGGCGCGCCGTCGTGGCGTGGCGGGCGGCAGGCGCCCAGCAACAGCAGCGCCAGGAAAATCACCCACATCTGGCCGCGCGGCGACACATACGAGGCTTCGGCCCGGTTGTGCAGCATATAGGCCAGCACGAATGCCACCGAGTACGGCGCGATCCTGGCCGCCAGCAGGCGCGGCTGCAGCATCGCGCCGGCCCAGTTCAGCATCAGCAGCGCCAGCAGCAGCACCGCCACGCCGCCGCCGTTGACCGCCAGATCGAGCACGCCGTTGTGGTAGCTGGAATACGGCATGCCGGCCGAGGCGATCAGGTAGGCGTGGTCGTCGAAACTCCAGCCCAGCAGGGGACGGGCGCCGATCGCCTGGTAGGCGTCGCGCCACACCTCGTCGCGGCCGGTCAGCTGGCTGTTGCGGCCCAGCAGCGCGTACAGCCATTCGGTGTCGACCGCGCCGGCCAGCAATTTCAGCAACGCCAGCAGCAGCACTGCGGCGGCCAGCAGCCGCAGATAGTCGCGGCGGCCGGCGCCACGGCGCCGCAGCCAGCGCAGGCTCAGCAGCACCAGCAGCACCAGCGCGGCGCACACCTTGGAGGTGACGCTGTCGGCGCCGGCGATGGCCAGCAGCGACAGCGCGCAGCCCAGCCAGTGGCAGCGCGGGCAGGGCGGCGGCGGCCCGGCGCTGAGCGCCGCCGCGTTGGCCCAGAAGGCGGTGAAGCCGAGCCCGCCCAGCGTATTCGGGTGCACGGTCAAGCCTTGCCACCGGCCCTGCCAATCGATGGCATAGCCGGGAAGCAGCAACACCGCCGCCACCTGCAGCAGCATGTTCGCGCCCAGCACCAGTCCCAGCTGTTGCGGCAGGCTGGCGGGCTGGTGGCGGTAATGCAGCGCGGCCGACAGCGCGATCAGCAGCACGCCGTTGTTGTGCACCACGTTGAGCATGACTTTTTCCGGCAGATAGCTCCACAACGCGCTGCTCAGCAGCAGCGCCATCAGCAGCAACAGCGGCCAACAGCGCAGCAGCACCGCCGCCGCGCTGCGCGGCCGGCTCAGCAGCAGGGCCCCGGCCCAGCTGTACAAGCCGCCCAGCAGCAGCAGGTTGCCGAGCGAGCCCAGGGTGCTGGCGCTGGACGCGGCGGCGGCGGTCTGCTCGGCCACGTCGGCCACCGCCATGATGCGGCTCGGGGTCAGGCTGTAGCTGATCGGCAGGCCGGACGCGGCCATCAGGATCAGCAGCGGCCAGGCGCACCAGCGGTCGGGCCGGGCGGCCGGATCAACCCTGCCGGCGCGCATGGTATTCCTCGTAATCGTAGGGCAGCAGGCAGCGCGACAGCTGGCCGGCGGCGCCGGCCAGGCGCAGCGTCAAGCGCACGAAGGCCGGATAGCTGGCGCAGCGCAGCAGCGGCGCCAGCGCCAGCCCGAGCAGCAGTTGCAGCGCCTTGGCGCCAAACCACAGCAGGCGGCGGCGCCACGGGCGGCGCCGCACCACCACCCGGTAATAGGTCTGGCCGCCACGGAAGGCGCGGCGGCGCGCCCAGCGCAGTTGCAGCCGCGCCGCCGGCACCGCCTCGCTGGCGCTGGCTTCGGCGCACCACACCAGCCGCTTGCCGGCCAGGTGCAGGCGGTAAAACCAATCCAGGTCTTCGCCGCCGGTCAGGCCGAAACCGGGATCGAACCAGAGGCCGGGCTGGGCCAGCACGCTGCGCCGCAGCAGCACGTTGCCGGCGCCGCCATAGCGCAGCAGCGCGCCGGTGGCCAGCGCCGGCTTGCTGAAACAGGCGTGGGCCCAGGCCGGCGCGTCGGCCGGCAGCACGCTGTCGACCGGGCCGAACACCAGGTCGGCGTCGCAGCGCCGGCAGCAGTCCAGCAGCGCCGCCAGCCAGCCGGGCGCCGGGGTTTCATCGTCGTCGATAAAGACGATGTAGTCGGCCGCGCTCAGCCACAGGGCGCGGTTGCGCGCCAGCGCGATGTTTTGCCGCGGCTCGATCTGGTACAGCAGCGGCAGGCCGCACTGGGCGGCGCCGGCCTGGGCCGCCGCGTGCGCCGTGCCGTGCTGGTCGTTGTCGATCACGATCAGGCGCAGCGCCATGCCGCGCCGGTCCTGCAGCGCCAGCGCGGCCAGCAGCGCCCCCAGCAAGGCCGGCCGGCGATAGGTGGCGATGCAGATGTCAATGGTATTCAGTGCGGGCGCCATGCGCGATCTCCTTCCAGATAAGTAGGGCCAGCAAGCCTTCGCCCGCCAGCACGCCGGCGATGGCGCCGGCGGCCTGGTAATGCCGCATCAGCAACACCGCCGTGCTCACCGCCAGCACCGCGCACGGCAGCGTGATCAGCGTCAGCTGGCGGAATTTCATTTGCGTCTGCAACAACAGCGCGCCGCAGCTGCGCCCGACCTGGAACAGCAGCACCAGGCACCACACCGCCACCAGTTGCGGCAGCTGCGGCACGTGATGGCCCAGCACCAACGGCGCCAGCCAGCCCAGGCAGCACAGCAGCAGCAGCGCGTACAACGCCGCCAGCAGCACCATCACCAGCGCCAGCTGGGTGGCCAGCCGGCGCATGCGGCGCGGATCGCTGGCGCGCAGCGCGGCCAGCCGTGGCAGCGCGATCTTGTTCACCGCCGGCACCAGGAAGGTGAACGGCGAGATGAACAGGCGGCTCAGATTGGCCAGCCCGGCGCCGGCCGGCCCCAGCATCGCCGCCAGCGTGTAGGTCGCGCTTTGCGCCTGCACCCAACTGATCGCCACGCCGCCCAGCGACCAGCCGCCGTGGCCCCTGGCGCTGCGCCAGTGGCCACGCAGCTGCGGCAGCGGCTGGCGCCACGCCAGCGGCGCGCTCAGGTAGGCCAGCGCGGCCCCCAGCGCGTTGCCGCCGGCATACAGCAACAGCACGTCGGCGGCGTCGGGCGCGCGGCCGAGCAGGCGCAGCGCCGCCAGTCCGCCCGCCACCACCACCAGCGCGGCGGCATTGACCAGCAACGCGGCGCGTTCGTGATGGCGGATGTAGGCATAGGTGATGAAAAACTCGCCGCACAACATCAGCGCCGCCGCCAGCGCCACCGGCACCACCAGCCCCAGGTAGGGCGCCGCGCCCAGCCACAGCCACAGCGCCACGCCAGCGCCGGCGCCGGCCAGCAGCACGGTGCCGCCCAGCAGCAGGATGGTGGCCAGCACCCGTCCGGCATAGGCGGCCTGGGCGGCGAGCGGCTGGCCCGCCATGCTGACCGTCATCTGGGTCAGCAGCATGGCGTTGCCGACGCCGATATACAGCGTGCAGAGGCCGTAGCAGATGCCGTACAGGCCAAACTCGGCCAGCGCCAGGCTGCGCGCCAGATAGATCCCGACCAGAAAATTGGCGCCGCTGCCGAGCAGCTGGTTGGTCAGGCTGACGAGCAACGGCCGGCGCAACGCCGCCAGTGTGGTGGCGCGCGCCGCGTGCTCACGGGTGGTCGACACGGGCACCCGGGCTCAGTAGGGCACGCGCATGTCGGCGTAGGCGTGCGCCAGCGACGGCGCCGGCTGGAACTGGCCGCGCAGCCGGCGCGAGACCGGATCGAGCGCGCGCGCCGGCTGCTGGCGGCTGCCGGCCTGCTCGGCGCGCAGGAAACTATGGTAGGTTTCCTGCAGGCCGCGCGCCAGCGTCACGCTGGCGCGCCAGCCCAGCTTGCCGAGGCTGGCGCTGTCGAGCAGCTTGCGCGGCGTGCCGTCGGGGCGCGTCAAGTCAAACACCAGGCGGCCGCTGTAGCCGACCACTTGCGCCACCAGCTGCGCCAGCATGGCGATGGTGATTTCCTCGCCGCTGCCGATGTTCAGGTGCGACACCATCGGC
This sequence comes from Duganella guangzhouensis, assembly GCF_009674535.1. Lineage (GTDB taxonomy): Bacteria > Pseudomonadota > Gammaproteobacteria > Burkholderiales > Burkholderiaceae_D > Rugamonas > Rugamonas guangzhouensis. Next base: position 496,635 of record NZ_WKJK01000003.1, on the reverse strand, counting down.
TTGGTCACGCTGCGGTAGCAATCCTCGCTGACGCTCATCACGTGCAGGCAGGCGTCGGCCAGGTCGTCGACATACAGGAACTCGCGGCGGGCCTCGCCGGTGCCCCAGATCAGCACCTCGCCGGCGCCGCTGTGTTTGGCCTCGTGCAGGCGCCGTATCAGGGCCGGGATCACATGGCTGTTCTCGGCATGGTAGTTGTCGCCCGGCCCGTACAAATTGGTCGGCATGACGCTGCGGAAGCGGGTGCCGTACTGGCGGTTGTAGCTTTCGCAGATCTTGATGCCGGCGATCTTGGCGATGGCGTAAGGCTCGTTGGTCGGTTCCAGCGCGCCGTGCAGCAGCGCCGCCTCGGGGATCGGTTGCGGCGCCAGCCGCGGGTAGATGCACGATGAGCCGAGGAATAGCAGCTTCTGGGTGCCATGGCGCCACGCCTCGTGGATCACATTGGCCTCGATCGCCATGTTGGAGTAGATGAATTCGGCCGGGTAGCTGTTGTTGGCATGGATGCCGCCGACGGTGGCGGCGGCCAGGTAGACCACGTCGATCGATTCGCGCTTGAACAGGCTGCGCACCTGGGCCTGGTCGGTCAAGTCGAGCTGGGCCCGCGAACAGGTCAGCAGGTTGGTATAGCCCTGGCGGCGCAGCGCGCGCAGGATCGCCGAGCCGACCAGCCCGGTGTGGCCGGCGACGAAAATCCGTTGACTGAATTGGTTCATGCGAGATTCTCCTGGTGAGTGGCGGCCGCCGGAATGGCGGCCGGCGCGCTCATGGCCAGCGCCAGGTCGGACCGCACCATGGCGCGCACCAGTTGCGCAAAGCTGTGTTGCGGCACCCAGCCCAGTTGCTGGCGCGCCAGGCTGGCGTCGCCCAGCAGGGCACCGACCTCGGTCGGGCGGAACAGCGCCGGGTCGACCTGCGCCACCACCTGGCCGAGGTGGCAATGCGCGGCCGCCGCCGAACCGGCCTGCAGCGCGCAGATTCTGGCGCGCTCGTGCAGGCCGCTGCCGGACCATTCGAGCGTCATGCCGAGTTCGCTTGCGGCGGATTCGACGAAGTGGCGCACGCTGTATTGGACGCCGGTGGCGATGACGTAGTCGCGCGCGCTGCGCTGCTGCAGCATCAGCCATTGCATCGCCACGTAATCGCGCGCGTGGCCCCAGTCGCGCAGCGCGGCCAGATTGCCGAGCAACAGCGTTTGCTGCTGGCCGCAGGCGATACGGGCCAGCGCCAGGGTGATCTTGCGCGTCACGAACTCGCTGCCGCGGCGCGGCGATTCGTGGTTGAACAGGATGCCGTTGCAGGCGTAGATGCCATAGGCCTCGCGGTAATTGACGGTGATCCAGTAGGCGTACAGCTTGGCCGCCGCGTACGGGCTGCGCGGCGCGAACACGGTGCTTTCCGATTGTGGCGAGACCAGCGTCTGGCCATACAGTTCCGAGCTGGAGGCCTGATAAAAGCGGGTGTGGTGGGTCAGGCCCAGCGTGCGGATCGCCTCCAGCAGCCGCAACGGTCCCAGCGCGTCGGTCTGGGCGGTGTACTCGGGCACCTGGAACGAGCTGGCGACATGGCTTTGGGCGGCCAGGTTGTAGACCTCGTCCGGCCGCACCGCCGCCATGATGCGCAGCAGCGAGGCGCCGTCGATCAAGTCGCCGTCGTGCAGGTACAGGCGGCCGCCGGCGGCGTCGCTGGCGCCCAGCAGATGATCGATGCGGCCGGTGTTGTGACCGGAGGTGCGGCGCACGATGCCATGCACCACATAGCCCTTGTCGAGCAGCAGCTCGGCCAGATAGGATCCGTCTTGACCGGTGATGCCGGTAATCAGCGCTACTTTGGCGGCTTGCGGCAACAGCGTGGCGCTGTCCAGCGCGGATAGTATGGGCGTGTCATTCATTCTGCTTCTCCACAGTGGTGTCGGGGTTAATAAACGTTGTTGCCGGTCCAGCCCTTGCAGGCGGTCCACAGCACGATGCGCAGATCCAGCCAGAGCGACCAGTGCTGCAGGTAGTACAGGTCCAGTTGCACCCGCCGGATCATCTTGTCGAGGGTGTCGGTTTCGCCGCGGGCGCCATTGATCTGGGCCCAGCCGGTGATGCCGGGCTTGGCGCGGTGGCGCACCATGTAGACGTCGAGCTGGCGGCAATACAGCTCGGTGTGCGAGACCGCGTGCGGGCGCGGCCCGACCACCGACATGTCGCCGCGCAGCACGTTGAAAAACTGCGGCAGCTCGTCCAGGCTGGTGCGCCGCAGCCAGCGTCCGAGCCGGGTCACGCGCGGGTCGTCGCGGCCGGCCTGTTGCAGAATGGTGGCGGCGGCGTGGCGCCGCATGCTGCGGAACTTGTAGAGGTTGAACTGGCGGCCATTCAGGCCGATGCGGGGCTGGACGAACAGCGCCGGGCCCTTGGAATCGCTCTTGATGGCGAGCGCGATCAACAGCATCAGCGGCGCCAGCAACACCAGCGCCAGCAGCGCGAAGGCCTTGTCGAACAGGTATTTTTGCAGCTGGCCGGCGGCGCTGGTTTTCATGCAATTCAAGTCCAGCACCGGAAAATCGTACAGCGTGCGGCCGTTCAGGTTCAGCACCTGCAGGTCGCGCAAGTCTTGCAGCCAGCGGATATGCACCATGGTGTTGCGCAGCAGGTGCTGCAGCCGGGCCAGGGCGGCGGCGTCGCTGAGCGGCAGCACGATCCAGATCTGGTCGATGGCGTGGCTGCCGACATAGGCCGGCACCTGGCTGCTGCGGTCGATCCGCTCGATGCCGGCCGCCGGCGGCGCGGTGGCGCCGTCGGTCAGGCACAGCGCGATGATCTGGTAGGGGCCGGCGCCAGCGCGGCGATGGCGCTGGCACAGCGTCTGGCTGGCGGCGGCGTGACCGATCACCAGCACCCGCGCCGGGCTCACACCGGCGCCACGGGCGGCCATGTGCAAGGCCCACATCGGCGCCAGCGCCAGCAGCAGCCAGCGCCCCAGCCACAGCGCGCTGAGCGGCGGCGCTTGTTCCAGCACCAGGCCGCACAGCATGGCCGCCGTCAGCAGGCCCAGCCAGGCCATCAGCAGCCGCGCCAGCAGCGCGCGCGGCGCCCCCGGCAAGTCCATCAGGTACAGCCCGCAGCGCGGCAGCAGCGCCACGCCCAGCGCCACGCACAGCGGCAGCCAGAGCGGCGTCGGCGCCGGCCAAGCCGGCTGGCTGAGCGACTGCCAGCGGCCGGCGCCCAGCCCCGCCAGCGTCAGCAGCGCGAGGTCGCCCAGGCGCAGCGCAAAGCTGAGCCGTTCGGTATCGTTGAGGAAAGGGATGCGCATGGCGTCGTGGGCGGGCGTTAGTGGGGGCTTGGGATTGGGTCGCGGCGACCGGCGCTGGCCACCGGCCGCCGCACTTCGGCGGCCAGGTGGTTGGCCAGCCGCAGCGCCAGCGCGGTCAGGGTAATGGTGGGGAAATTGGCGCCGGCGGTCGGGAACAGCGAGCTGCCGGCCAGGTACAGATTGCCGATGCCATGCACCCGGCAGTCGGCGTCGGCCACACCGTGGCGCGGCGACTGGTGCATGCGGGTGGTACCCATGTGGTGCCAGGTGCCTTCCGGCTCCAGGCTGGACGGCCACGGCCCGCCCTCCAGCGCCGGCCCCAGCGTCACCTTGGCCACGCCGTCGCGCTCCAGCTCGGCGCCGATGATGGCCAGCGTGCGGTCGAAGGTGCGCTGCACATTGCTGCCCAGCCGCCAGTCGACCTGGACCCGGCGCATGCCCAGCGCGTCGCGCTCGCCGGCCGCCAGCGTGACGCGGCTGTCGGGGTCCGGCTGCGGCTCGACGATGGCCTGGAAGCGCACCTCGCGCACCAGCCAGCGCGGCTGCAGCAGCCGGGTCATGCCATAGCCCAGCGTGTCGAGCGGATGGCGCGCCATCAGCAGCGCGTCGGCCAGCGGCTGCCAGCCGGGCTGGTCCTTGCTGAGCGCCGCCTGCTTGTAGCGGAACAGCGCCGCCGCCGCCGCGCTGCCTTCGCCCGGGAAGGTCGACGCCAGCCAGACCCGGGCGTTGAGCAAGCCCTCGCTGGCCTGGGTCGCCTCGCTCAGCGCCAGCTGGGCCGCGATCTTGGTGGCGCCGGCCGCCACCGCGCTGTTCTGGTAGTGGTATTTGATGTCGTACAGCTTGTTGCGGCGCCAGCCAGGCTGCAGCGTCAGTTGTCCCGACAGCAGGCGCGGATGGTCCATGAAGTAGCGGCCGACCAGGTCGTTGCCATTGCCCAGTCCACCCGGCTGGACATCGTCGGCGGCCAGCAGCAGGCGCGCGTTCTCGATGCCGCCGGCCGCCAGCACGTAGTAGCGGGCCCGCACCTGCAACTGGCGGCCGCACAGCGTGCGGGCCTCGATCCGTTCCAGCTGGCGCGCCGGGCGGGTGGCGGCGAGGTGGGTGACATTGGCCCACAGGTAGACCCGGACCTGGCGCGCGCGCTGCAAATCCTGGCGGTAGGCGCTGCCGAAGCGCACCGGCGCGCTGAACTGCGAAATGGTGTCGCGCACCTTGCCGCTGCGCAGCGGCAGCCGCCGCACGTCGACGCGGCCGATGGCGTCGACCCAGTATTGCGGTGCGTAGTTATACGGCCCCAGCTGCAACACCGCGTGCGCCCGCAGATAGTAGGGCGCCAGCGTCTCCAGCCCGAACGGCCAGCCGCTGTGCGGGATCCAGCGGCGCTGCTGAAAGTCCCACGGATCGAGCGGCCGGCACCAGCCGCCCCAGCAATTGCTGCTGCCGCCCAGGTAGCGGCTGCGGCAGCCGTCGGCGAAGCGGTAGGGCAAGCCGAGGTCGCTGCCACGGTAGAGGTCGCGGGTGGCGTCGTCGGCATGGAAGCCGCCGCTTTCCAGCAGGCAGGTGGCGATGCCGAGGCGCTCCATTTCCAGCGCGATGGTGAGGCCGGCGACGCCGCCGCCGACGATGCAGACGGTGGTGTCCACCTTGGTGAGCGGGCCGAGCTGGCGCGTATCGATGAACATGGCAATCTTTCGGGTGGGCGGATGGTGGTAACAGTGGCAATGGTGGCAACAGTGGATTGGGGGAGCGGCCGGCGTCAGCGCGGGGTCTGCCACGTCAGGCGCTGGCCCCAGCGCCGCAGCAGGGTGTAGCCTTGCCACACGGTGCGCGCGCTGGCGGTGTCGCTGTGGCGGGCCGCGTGCAGCCAGACCATCAGGCGCCGCCGCCGCGCGCGCCACCAGCTGCGCAGCCACAGGCCGGCGTGGCCCAGCAATGCCAGCCGCGAGCGGTACAACTGCACCTGATCCAGTTGTCGCAGCTGGCCGAGGAACAGCCGCTTGTAGTCGTAACGCCCCCACAGGAAATGGAATTCCCGGCCGCCGCGTTCGATGCAGGCGCTGATGGTCCAGTAGCAGCACAGGAAGCCCAGGCTGTAGCGGTCGTACTCGGGCGCGTGCGCCAGCACCACCAGGAAGAAATTGTCGCCGACGCGGTAGCTGATGGCGCCAGCGCAGACCCGGCCGTCGATGGTCACCAGCGCCACCAGGCCGCAGCTGCGCGCCAGGCTCTGCAGCCGCTCGGTTTCGGCCTGGTCGATGATCGAGCGCCGCTGCTTGCCGGCCATGCGGGCATGGTTGAGCGCGATCACGGCGTCGATCTGGCGCGGATCGACCGCGGCGCCCTCGGTCACCGAGAAGCGGTAGCCGGGCAGCTCGCGCGCCACGCTCTGGCCGTAGCGGCGCACATTGCGGCGGGTATTCTTGCTCAGGCTGTCGGTATAGCCGGCCACGTTGTCCGGCAGCGTCACCACGGTGTCTTCCAGATAATCGTATTGCTGGCTGGGGTAGCGGTAGACATGGCGTCCGGCCTGCACCGCGCGCAGGCTGATCACCTGGGCCGTCGCGAACTCGGCGAACACATAGTCGGCGAAGTCCTGGATCTCGGCCGCGCTCAGCGCAATCACTTCGTTGTACAGCGTGACCACGCCGTGCCGCAGGCTGAACACGAACAGCGTACGCAGTTCGCCGCGCTGGTACACAGCGTACGTGTGGGCGGCGTGCAGGCCGCGGCTGGCGCGGAACTGCGGCAGCGAGGCGAACAGATTGCCGTACAGCCGTTCCAACGCCGGACCGGTCCAGTCGGGCACGTGGTCGCGCCAGCAATGAACCTGGTGCTCGTGGGTGGTCAGCGGCGGCGGGGACAGGGAGGCCATGGGAGTTCCAATCAGGACAAGGACGGCGCGCCGGCCAGCGCCGGCAGCGCCGGTGCCGGCAAGCGGGGATGGGCGGCGTCGCGCAGCCGCAGGTCGTTGAACAGCACGCCTTGCGGGGCGACCCCGGCATGGTTCAGGCGTTTCACCGATTCATTCAGTTCATCGTCGCTGGTGTGGCCGGCGCGCGCCACGATGAACACCGCGCCGGCGTGGCTGCCCAGCACCAGCGCGTCCGACACCGCCAGCAGCGGCGGCACGTCGAGCAGCACATAGTCCCAGTCCAGCGAGGCCAGCGCCAGCAGCGCGCCCACGTTGGGGTGCAACAGGAATTCGGCCGGGTTGGGCGGCAAGGCGCCGGTGCTCAACAGCTGCAGGTTGCCGATGCCGGTCTCGCGCACCGCTTGCGGCAAGGGCAGGCTGGCGGCGATCGCCTCGCTCAGGCCGGTGCCGCGCGGCAGATTGAAATAGCAGTGCAACTGGCCGCCGCGCAGGTCGGCGTCGATCAGCAGCACGCGCTTGCCGCTGGAGGCCAGCACCGCCGCGAAATTGGCGCAGATGAAGGACTTGCCCAGCTGCGCGCTGGCGCCGCAGATCTGTACCACGTTGTTGCGCTGGCGCGGCATGCTCACTTGCAGCGTGGTGCGGAAGCAGCGCAGGCTCTCCACCGCCGGGTCGCCCGGCGCCAGCGCGGCCAGCAGCGGCAGCGCGCCGTGCCCGGCCTTGGCGGCGTGCAGGCGGTAGCGCTGCTGCGCCGGGCTGTGCGGAATATTGGCGTACACCACGCGCGCGCCCAGCAATTGCTCGATGGCGCGCGCGCTCTGGATGCCTTTGACCAGCAGCCGTTGCAGCGCCACCACCGTCAGCCCCAGGCACAGCCCGACCGCCGCCGCGATCGCCATGATGGTGCCGCGGTGGGGCCGCGCCGGCTGCTCGGGCTGCATCGGCAAGTCGATCAGGCGCACATTGCTGACCTTGCCCGCCTTGACCAGCCGCAATTGCTGCGCCGAGTTCAGCAGCGCGCTGTACAGCTCGGTGTTGACCTTGACTTCGCGGTTCAGGCGCAGCAATTCCTGCTCCAGGATCGGCAGCTGGCGGATGTGCTGGTTGGCACGCCCGCTCTCGCGGTCTAGCTGCGCGAGCTGCTGGTCCAGCGCCTCGACCAGCGGGTGGGCTGCGGTGTAGCTGACCAGCAGTTCGTCGCGCTTTTGCCGCAGCTCCAGCTGGCGCGTCCGGATCGCCGCCAGCTGCTGCAGGCTGAGTTTGCTTTCCTCGGCCAGATCCACCGTGCCGCTCTGGTGGCGGAAGCGGTAGAAGGCGCTCTCCGAGTCGTCCAGCCGTTGCTTGATGTCGGGCAGTTGCTTTTCCAGGAAGGCCAGCGAGTTTTCCGCCTCCTCCAGCTTGCGGGTGACATTCTGGTGAATGTATTCGCGCCCGATCGCGCTCAGGGTGTCAAACGTGCTCTTGGCCTCCGGCCCGCTGATGGTGACGCTGATCAGGCCCGACTGTTTGCCGATCTCGGCCACCAGCAGCGCCTTCTGCACCTGCTCGATGGCCGCCAGCTTGGGCACGTAGCGCAGGTAGAACAGCGCGCCCGGCCGCGCCGCCAGTTGCTCGATGGTCAGCAGCAGCCGGCCCTGCGGCAGGTCCAGCGTCAGCGGCACGCCGAGGCTGCCATGCACGTCGATGCCGGCCTGCTCGTGCAGCAGGCGGTAGTCGCGGCCGGGGCCGGCAATCACCGTGAAACGGCTGTTTTGCAGCGCCTCTGGCACGTAGAAGCGGGTGACGTCGATGGTTTCCGCTCCCCACACATAGCCGCCGTAGCCGAACAGGCCGGGCTCGGACAAGCCGCGCCGGGAGCGCGCAATGGCGGCGCCGATCAGCGGCAGATAGGCCGGCTTGGCATCGATATACAGGCCGAGGCTGTCGACCGACTTGGCGATCACCATGCGCGACTTGATCAGTTCCATTTCCGAGATGGCGGCCGCCTTGACATCGAACATGGCGGAGATTTCGCCGATCATGTTCTTGGTATTGTTGTTGGGCAGATCTTCTTCGACGTGGATCAACATGGTGGCCTCGTAGACCGGCGCCACCAGCAGCGCGTACAGCCCGCCGCAGAACAGGCACAGCGCCATGATCCAGGCCATGCGCCAGCGCTGCTCGCCCAGGATCTGCAGGTAGCCGGCCAGTTCGATTTCGGCCTCGTAGTGCGGCAGCGGCGCCGCCGCCTGCAAGCTGGCGGGGGCCGGCACCGCGTGCGGCGGCGCGGACGCGGCGGCGGGCAGGGCGCGGCTGGGGGGCGGCGTGGTCATCATTGCTTGCCCGCGCTGACGGCGGAGGTGAGCGCGCCGGGGATGACCATGCTCAGCGTCCGGTACCACTGGGCCAGGCCGCTGGCATCGATGAACACCAGGTCGCGCGGCGCCAGCTCGAAGCTCTCGGCCAGCGCCAGCGCGCCGGTGTCGCGCGCGTCCAGCTGATACAGCTCGATGGCGTCCTGCCGGCGCCGCACCACGAACACCCGCCGCGCGTCGCCGGTCAGCGGGTTGATGCCGCCCGACTCGCCGATCGCCTCGTTCAGCGACAGGCGGCCGCTGTGCATCAGCAGCGCCTTGGGCGTGACCACTTCGCCGCTGACGAAGACCTTGCTCTCGTCCAGCGCCTTTACGCGCAGCACATCGCCGTTGCGCAGCAGCAGGCGGTTCGGATCCTGGCCTTGCTGCACCAGCAGCGGCAAGTCGATGTGATAGCTGTGGCCGCCGCGCAGCAGCCACAGCTGGCTCTGGTCGCCGGCCGGGGTGATGCCGCCGGCGCGGTTGACGGCCTCGGTCAGCGTCATCGGCAAGTCATTGATCGCTTGCACCCCGGGTTGCTTGACTTCGCCATCGACGTAGATGCGCTGGCTGCGGAAGGCTTGCACCTGCAGCTTGACGCTGGGGCGCTGCAGGTATTTGCCCAGCCGTTCGGTCAACAGCGCCTTGGCCTGCACCGCGCTCAGCCCGGCCAGCGTCAGCTCGCCCACCAGCGGAAACTGGATCGCGCCCGAGGCGTTGATCAGGAAACCCTGCTGGTTGGCGGCATTTTGCTCGCCGGCGCCGCCCGCCGCGTTCTGCGCCGCCATGGTCAGGTCGGCGTTCTGGTAGACGCTGATCGCCAGCAAGTCACCGACCCCCAGCGTGTAGGCCGACGGCGCCGCGCGCAGCGCTTCCAGATCGTCGCCCTGGAGGCGTTGGCGCGCGTCGCGCTGCTCGGCGATCAGCGCGGCGGTAATCAGTACTGGCGTGGCCGGCAAGTCGGCGTGGCCGGCGCTATCGGCATGACCGCCGCGGCTGGCGCAACCGGCCAGCAGCAGGCCGCCGCACGTCACCAGCAGGTAGAGCAATTGCAGGCGGCAGCGTGGGATGGAAATCGACATGGCGGGGTTCCTCGCATCGGGTTTCAGTCAGATTAAGCGGCTGTGCTGCCGCAATTTTGTTGATTGTCATGACGCTCATCCGTAGTCTCGAAATAATGCGGCGGCTGTGGCGTCGAATCGTGATCGAAAGCATCTATGACAGTAAGCAAATTGGCGTCGCCGATCTGGTATCCAATGGCGGATGTCGTGGCCGCCGGCCCGCTCTTCACGGGGAACAATCTCATGCTCAACATCGCGATAGTCACCAACACGCTGGCGCCTTACCGTACCCCGGTGTTTTCCGCGCTGGCGGCCATGCCGGGCGTCGCGGTACACGTGTTTAGCTGCGTCGAGCGCGAGCCCAACCGGCAATGGGATTACGCGCCGCTGCGGACCGGCCTGACCACGCTGCAGCGTTGCTTCGTGGTCTGGCGCCAGCGCTACATCCACAGCAATCTCGACGTGGTGGCCGGCCTGCGCCGCTTTCAGCCCGACGTGGTGGTGACCGATGGTTTCAACCCGACCCACTTGTATGCGTTTGCCTATTGCCGGCTGCGCGGCATCGCCCATGTGGCGATGACCGACGGCACGCTGGCGTCGGAGCAAAAGTTGACGCCGCTGCACCGCTGGGTGCGACGCCGGGTGTATGCCGGGTCGCAGGCGTTCGTGGCCGCCAGCGCCGGCGGCCATGCCTTATATGACGGCTACGGCGTCTCGCATGCGCAGCGGTTTACTTCCTGTCTGGCGATCGACAATCAGGTGTTTGCGCGGGCCCCGGCGATGCCGCAATTTGACCTGCTGTTCTGCGGCCGGCTGGAGGCGGTGAAACGGCCGGGCTTCGTGCTGGAGATGGCGCTGGCGCTGGCCTTGCGCTGCGGCCGCCAAATCACGGTGCTGATGGTCGGCAGCGGATCGCAGATGGCGGCGCTGAAAGCCGAGGCGGCCCGGCACCCGGATCAGGTGGCGGTGACCTTCAGCGGCTTTGCCAGCCAGCACGCGCTGCCGGCGCTATACCGCAGCGCGCGCCTGTTCGTGATGCCGACCAGTTGGGAGCCGTGGGGCGTGGTCTTCAACGAGGCCTGCGCCGCCGGCTTGCCGATCCTGACCACGCCGGCCGCCGGCGCGGTGGGGGAGCTGGTACTGGATGGCGAAAACGGTTATGTCGACCAGCCCGATGCCGGCCGCTGGGCCGAGCGCGCGGCCGGGCTGCTGGCCGACGCCGCCACCTATCAGCGCTTTGCGGCGCGCTCGCAGCAACTGGTGGCCGGCTACACCTACGATCAGGCGGCGCAGGGGTTGCGGCAGGCGTGCCTGCGGGCGTGGCAACGGCAGCAGGCCGGCGCGCGCACGGACGGCAATTATCGCTCGCGCCCACGGGTCCTGATCGTCGAGCGCCAACTGCTGCACTACCGGGTCGGCATCTATGTGCGACTGCGGGAGTTGCTGGCCGCGCAGGGCATGGAGCTGCAATTGCTGGTGGGGGAGGGGACGCCGGCCGAAAAGCTCAAGCGCAATGAAGCGCATTTGGACTGGGTGATATCGATCCCGACGCGCTACTTCCTGGACGGTCAGTTGTGCTGGCAGCCGTATGGACGCTATGCGCGCGGTGCCGACATCGTCATCGTCATGCACGAGAACAAAATCCTGTACAACCTGTGGCTGATGTTCGTGCGGCGGCCGGCGCGGCTGGCGTTCTGGGGCCACGGCGCCAACCTGCAGTCGGCGCGCCCGGACGGCTGGCGGGAGCGTTTCAAGCGCTGGACCATCACGCGCGCCGATTGGTGGTTTGCCTATACCGACCTGAGTGCGGCGCTGATCGCGGCCGCCGGCTTTCCGTCGGACCGCACCACGGTGGTCCGCAACGCCATCGACACCACCGAGATGGTGGCCTTGTGCCAGGGCATAGACAGCCAGACCCTGGCGGCGCGGCGGCAACAGCTGGGGCTGGGCGAGGGGCCGGTGGCCATCTATCTGGGCTCGCTGTACAAGGAAAAACGGCTCGACTTCCTGCTGGCCGCGGCGCTGGAGGTACGGCGCCAGATCCCGGATTTCCAGCTGCTGGTGGTTGGCGCCGGGCCGGAACAGGCGCTGATCGATCAGGCGAATGACAGCTATCACTGGATCCATGCGCTTGGCGCCTTGCAAGGCGAGGAAAAGGCCTTGGCCTTGCGCCTGTCGGACGTGATGCTGAATCCGGGCCTGGTCGGGCTGGGCATTCTGGATTCGTTTGCCGGCGGCACGCCGATGTTTACCACCGACTGCGGCTTGCATTCGCCGGAAATCGTGTACCTGGAAAACGGCGTCAACGGCGTGATGACGGCCGACGACCGCGCCGCGTTCGCGGCCGAAATCGTGCGCACCTTGCTGACGCCGTCGCTGCTGGCGCGGCTGCGCGCGGGCGCCCGGCGCAGCGCGGCCCAGTATACGCTGGATGAGATGGCAGGCCGTCTCAGCACCGGCATCGAGGCGGCCTTGGCCAGCCTGTAGCGGCAAGTGCCTGCCGGCCTGCGCCATGAGCCACGTCTATGATCCAGACCAGTTGTTTGATCGCACCATTGCGCACCTCAAGTTGCGCGGTGACCGCGAGCTCGGCCGCATCTTGCAGGTGACCGCGCCGCTGCTGCGCAAGATGCGGCAGCACCAGTTTCCAGTCAGCGGCGTGGTGCTGCTGCGTATCCATGAGGTGACGGGCATCAGTTTGCCGGAACTGCGGCAGTTGATGGGGGACCGGCGCCAGAAGTTTCGCCTGTCCTCGCATGGCCCCGATGTGCTGACGGTGCGACAGCGCGGCTAATCCTGGCTAATCGTGGCTTACACGGCGGTGGGAGCGGCCTCGATCGCCACCCGAACGTAATCTGCGTGGCCGAGGTTGACTTGATTGCCGCCGGGACCGTCCTGAAAACGGAAATACACCCCGTCTTCACTCTCCACCAGCCAGGCGTCGACTTCAATGCAGTCATACGGATTGTCGATGTTGACCACATCAATTTTCAAGCGCATGCCGGGCTGTAGCAGTTTGACCGCGCTCTTGGTCTTGAGGGTGGGCAGCGGGAAGAAATTAGCGCTGTCGCGATCGACGATAAACTGTTTTCCACTGGCGTCCAGATTAGCGGCCATGTCCTGCTCGGCGGCGTAACCTTGCTGCAGGCGGGCCAGATTGCCTAGCCGCTGCGTTTCCTTTGCGGTCAAGGGATGGCGGACATCCGTCGTCCGCCTTTTGGCCGGGACCGCCAACACGCGCAACATCACCTTGCGCGGCACTTTGTAATGCATCATGTAGGCCCAGGCGGCGGCAGCGCCATTGACCGTATCGATCAGGATGCCGGTGCGGACCTTGATCGCCAGTGCGACGTTTTCGCGATTCTGCATGGCAGCCCCTGGGCGGATGATTGAGATCAGACCACCTTATCAGGTTGACAGCCGGTGTCCACCGCGACCTGCCGATATTATGACAAGTAACAAAGCGGGCCGTGGTCGTCCGAGATGATCAATCCGCAAGACGCAGGCGCACACGGTGGTTCAGATTCAGCGCCCTGATGTCGGCGCCGAACGCTTCATCGAGCAGGCGTGCCTTGAGTCCGCTGGCTTCCGCGGCTTTCAAGGCGCGTTCGATGACGGGACGATAGCGGGCGGCCGATGGGCTCAGATAGAAACCGAAGTCGGCGCGATATTCGAGTAGCAGGTGCGGTTCCACCACCAGCTCGGGATGGGCGCGCGCCTCTTCCCGCACCTCAATCACGCCGCGCGGCAGATAGTCGACGTGGCGGTTTCCCGCCGCCACCATGGCGTAAATCGTGTTCCACGGCGCGTTGTGCTGGTACAGCGGCAAATCCGCCGCCATCCACACTTTGGTATCGCCCCAGCCGGCGCCGAATCCGGCGATGAGTCCGGTGCGTTTTAAATCGGCGATGGATCGGACCTGGTCGAAGGCCGGTGCGTCGGTGCGACGTATCAACAACACGCGCTGGCCGATCAAGCCATTGGTCAAGGCGTTACGCACCGGGACCAGTTGCGGATCGTTATCCTTGTCCGGCGATTGCATGCCGTAGAACAGATTGATGTCGCCCCGGCCCAGCATCCACCACATGCGGCGCGCGGGAATGTCCTTGACGAACTGGAGGTGGTAGGGCTGCTTAATCAGCTTCAACGATTCTTCGAGCAGGCGCACGAAGTAGTCGGCACGTGCGTCCGATACCACCGCGATACGCAGTTCAAGCGGCGCATCGCTGGACGCCGGCATCGCCGCCGACATAAACATAGTGCAAGCGACAAAACAAATACATCGCAGCTTGAAAATCATCTCCGCGACTCCGGCGAAAAGACAGGATTGTAGCCTAAGCAAGCCAGGAATTCTGATAGCCTGTCGGTTGACCCCCGATCCTGATTTTTTTAAAACCGAGAGACCATGATGACTATCGCCATTTCTTCCTCTGTGCGAGCGGCGTTTGCGCCGACCGGCAAGCTGCGTGCTTCGATTAATTTGGGGAATCCGATTCTGGCGCATGCCGGCGCGGATGGCCAGCCGGGCGGCGTCTCCGTCGACCTGGCGCGTGAATTGGCGCGCGTGCTGGGTATTGAACTGGAATTGGTGGTATTCGATACCGCCGGCAAGTCGGTGGAGGCGGTGGAGCAGGGCAAGGCCGATTTCGGCTTCTTCGCCATCGATCCGGTGCGCGGCCAGAACATCGCGTTCACCGCGCCGTATGTGCTGATCGAGGGCTATTACCTGGTCAGACAGGATGCGCCGCTAACCAGCAACGCGCAGGTCGACGTGGCGGGCAACCGCGTGGTGGTGGGCAAGGGCAGCGCCTACGATCTGTTCCTGACGCGCGAGCTGAAACAGGCCAGCATCCTGCGTTCGCCCAGCTCGCCCACGGTGGTCGAGGTGTTTCTTGAACAGGGCGCGGAAGTGGCGGCCGGCGTCAAGCAGCAGCTGGAGGCGGACGCGCAGCGGCTGGGTGGCCTGCGCCTGCTGGATCAACGCTTCATGGTGATTCAGCAGGCGATGGGCATCCACAAGGCGCGCGGCGAGCAGGCGGCCGAAGTGCTGCGCCAGTTCGTCGAACAGATGAAGGCCGGCGGCTTGGTGGCGCAGGCGCTGGAGCGCCACCAGATCAAGGGCGCATCGGTGGCGCCGGCCGCCTGATGTTCACCGCGCTCGCGCGAGGTGAGCGCTGTTACCCCAACGGGCCTTAAAAGTCGATGCTGGCCGACAGTGCGACGGTGCGTGGTTGCGCCGGATACAACCAGGCGCCGGAGCCGCTGGCCCAGTAGGTGCGCGCGAGCAGGTTGCTGACGCTGGCGCGCAGCGTCAGCGGGTGGCTCCAGGCCACAGTCGCGTAGCGCGCGCCGGCATCCCAGCGGGTCCAGCCGGGAATGCTGCGCTGGTTGTCCTGGTCGATCACCTGCGAGCTGGTGGCGGTCAGGCGCGCCGTCACGGTCAGCCCGGCCACGCCTGGCCAGTCATACTCGGTGCCCAGGTTGAGTTGGCGGCGCGAGACGTTGGGCGCCAAGTTGTCGTCGTACAGGCCGCCGTCTGTGTGAGTCAGGCGGGCGTCGGTGATCACTACGCCGCCCAGCGCGCGCAGGCCCGGCGCCGGCTCGCCGAAGAAGGTCAGTTCCAGGCCACGGTTGCGCTGCTCGCCGTCGACCTTGTAGGTCGAGCTGCCATCGCTGTTGGCGATGATCAGGCCGCTGGGACGGCTGATCTGGAACAGCGCGGCGGCGGCACTGAAGCGGCCGAAGTCGACCTTGGCGCCCAGCTCGTATTGCTTGCTCTCCTTGGGGGCGAACACCTGGCCGGCGTTGGTGGTGCCGATCGGCGCGGTGTCGCCCTGGCTCAAGCCTTCGATATAGTTACCGTACAGCGACAGATTGGGACGCAGCTTGAACAGCACCGCCAGCACCGGCGTGGTGGCGCCCTGGTCATAGGTGACGCTGGCGGCGCCGTTGCTGGAGTCGTAGGTCAGGTACTTGATGTTCTGGCGGCGCGCGCCGAGCGTGACGACAATTCGCTCGTCGGTCGATGAGATGGTGTCGGAAATGGCGTAGGAACCGAGTTCCAGCTGGTCGGTCTTGGCCGCGTCCGCGGCGAAGCCGGCCAGGGACGGCGCGCCGACGAAGGATGGATGGTAGATATTGGTATCGAAGCTCTGGATGCCGTAGTAGTCAACCGTGTAGCCGTGCTCACGCTTCAGGTAGGCGCTGGTCAGATTCAGCTGGTGCTTGAGGCCGGCCACGGTCACGCTGCCGCGTGCGCCGCCCTGGACACTGCGATAGTCGTTGAAGTCGGGCCAGTAGTACGCCGTGGCCTGAGCGTTGCCAGCGCTGTCGGTGACGTAGATGTCGGTCGACAGGTAGGTGAAGCGGTTGTTGCTATAGCCGGCCGCCCCATACACGGTCCACGCCGGCGCCAAGTCGTATTCCAGCTTGCCGAGCGCGTAATCGCTTTTGGTATGGGCATATTCCCAGTCCTGCGCGGTCTGGCGGCGGCCGTCCGGCGCGGCCGGAATGGCGATGCCGTCGGCAAAACCGAGCCCGCCCGCGCCCTGCGGCGCCTGGTTGTTCATGGTCTGGTGGCCGGCGTCCAGCGACGCCCGCAGACGCTCGCCGCGGTAATCGATGGCCACGGTGAAGGCGCGTAAATCGAGCTTCTGATGGTCGGTGCTGGTGTCGCCGTTGCGATAGACGCCGTTGACGCGCACGCCCCATTGCTGCCGCTCGCCGAAACGGCGGCTCAGATCCAGATGGCTGCCGAAGATACCGTCGCCAATATAGTTGGCCGTCAGCCGCGTCAGCGGCGTGTCGCCGGCGCGCTTCGGGACCAGGTTGATGGCGCCGCCGGAGGCGTCGTAGGGTGCCATGCCATTCAGCAGCGCGTTTGGTCCTTTCAGCACTTCCACCCGCTCGGCGGTTTCGACCGGCAGGGTGCGCGACGGCGCGATGCCGTACATGCCGTCGAACAGCACCGAGTTTTGCACATAGAAGCCCCGGATCATGAAGGAATCGCCGGCGCCGGCCGCGTTGGTCAGACCGTAGGACACGGTGCGCACCGCCGGATCGTTGGCCATGACGTCGGCCACGCTGACCGCCTGCTGGTTGGCGATCAGTTCGGCGGTGTAGCTGGTGACGCTGAACGGGGTGTCGAGCACCTCACGGTTGCCCAGCAATCCCAGTCGGCTGCCGTCGGCGACCTGGCCGCCGGCATAAACGGCCGGCAGCGCGTCGGGCTGCAGCGCGCTGGCTGCCACGCTGACCAGCGGCAGCGTGCTTTCGGCGGCGCGGACGATGATGATGGTGGCGCCTTGCTGCTGCGCTTCCAGACCGCTGCCGGCCAGCAACCGGGCCAGCGCCTGCTGCGGCGTCAGCGTGCCGGTGACGGCAGGCGCTGTCTTGCCGGCCACCAGCGCCGGGGGAAACGCGACCGGAATCCCGCTCACGCTGGAGAATTCGTTCAAGGCGTCGCCCAGCGGCTGGCCCGTACTCTGGGCGTGGACCCAGGCCGGCGTGGTCAGCGCCAGCGCGACGGCGAGCGACAGGGGAGCGAGCGGAAAGCGGGGAAGTGCGTGCGGCATAAAAGTGTGGTCCTGAAGGATAGTGGTTGAATGAAAATCGATCTCATTACTATCCAAGACGCACGACCGGCCAAAATGTGCACCCCGGCCAGCACATCAATTTTTGCGCACCACCTCGGTCATGCCGTCGTCACGCCGCAGCAGGCGCACCGGCAGGATGTGCGGCAGCGCTTGCGCGAATGCGGCCGGGTCCGAAGAGCGGAAGCTGCCTCCTACCCGTAACCGCGCTACTTCGGGGTCGCGCACCACCAGCGTCAGCGGGGCATAGCGTTCAAACTCGCGCAGCGCCTCGGCCAGCGGGATATTGGAAAAGCGGATCAGCCCCTTGCGCCAGGGCGCGACACTAGCCGGGCTGATGGCGCCGACCGGACCGAGGCCCGCAGCGGACACCTGGATCGTCTGGCCAGCCTGTAGCTGCGTGCTGGCGGCGTTGGCGGCCACGCCGACCCGGCCTTCCTCAACCTCGACCTCGGTTGCCGCGCTAACACCGTCGCCATCGCCATCGCAGGCGCGGCAGCGCACCGCGAAGCGGGTGCCGAGCACGGTCACGCGGGCCGGACCTGCCAGCACCGTGAACGGCCGCGCCGGGTCCCGCGCGACGCTGAACATGGCCTGGCCCTGTGCCAGCCGCACCAGGCGGCGGTCGCGGTACAGCGTGACCGTGACGCGGGTGTCGGTGTCCAGCGCCAACTGGCTGCCGTCCGGCAGGACGACGTCAAGACGCTGACCGCGTGGCGCGCTGTATGCCTGTTCGAACTGCGGTTGCCGCAGCCAATGCCAGCCGCCGACGCTGGCGGCTAGCAGCACCACGCAGCACAGCGCGAGCGCGGCCGGGCGGCGCGCGGTCGCGGCCAGCCAGCCGGCCACGGTGTCGAGGATGCGGCCGCCGCCTGCCCGCGCCGACGGCGCTGGGCGGCCTCGGCGCAGGTGGGCGGTGCGTTCCGGCGGCAGGCTGCGCAGCAGGCGCAGACTTTGGTCGAGGCGGGAATACGCTGCCTGATGCGCCGCCGCCGCCGCCAGCCACTGCTGGAAGCGCGCGGCGTCAACGGCGTCCAGCCCCTGTTCACACAGAGCGTGCCATTGCAGCGCGGCCAGATCGGCCGGTGCGCTGGCGCGCAGATAGTCAGCCGACTCGCGCATGGCCAACTGGTCGGGGGAGGCCGGCGCGGCGCGGCGGCTGAAGAGGGAGTGAGGTTTCATTCTTCGTAGGCGTCGCGGCAGGCGGCACAGGCAAGCTTGCCCCGGCCGATATATTGATTAACCATGCTCAGCGAGATGCCCATGTGTTGTGCGATTTCCTTGTTGGACAGATCGTCGAAGGCATACAGGCTGAACGCTTCGCGGCAGCGCGCCGGCAGTTGCTCGATCGCCTGCAGATAGGCTTCGGCCAGCTGTGTGCCGGCATACACGGCGTCCGGCTGCAGATGCGGCGGCTGCGCCGGCATGTCGGGTTCGGTCAGGGCGTCGATATCGTCGTGGCGCCGCAGTTCGGCGCGGCGGTCCATGTCGATCTTCAGATGGAGCGCCACCTTGCGCAGCAGCGCGCGCGGATCGAGGATGGGCCGCCCGGACTGCTCCATGGCCAGCACGCGCACATAACTCTCCTGCGCCAGATCGGCCGCGACGTCGGCATCCCTGACTTTGCGCAGACAAAAATTAAACAACTCTCGGTAATAATGGGTGATCACAATTCAGTCCCAGTCACAGGGCGAGCAAGCCCCGAGATGCGACGTTCGGGGAACCAAGCCATTCCCAGGCTTGCTACATTGACGCTGTGGCTGGCGCAGGCCGGAATCGGCGCTGGCGGGAAATTGACGTTGCTATTCTAGACAGTCTTTTGCCACCTAGCACATTCCGTTCTGGAATGCCACTGGACTTTGTTGTTTTTTTGAGTTATACTTGACGCAGATTTACAACAACCATCTTCAGTAGCACCTCATCGGGCCTTGCGCCCACACCGCGTGGCTGAAAGTCCTGTCGCCCAGCCTCTTTCAGCACGCATCTGACACTCCGGCACATTGGCACCACCTCCGCCGATCCACCCGTGTCTCGTCCCTTTTTCGTCGCTTGCGTGCGCCTTTGCGCCCTTGTATCGCCGACGGTCCAGGGTTACATCCATTCGTCTAAACCGAAGGAGAACCACAACGTGGCTAAACAAATCATCATCGACCATGTCTTCAAAGTATTCGGCGATCAGCCCGAAGCAGCGTTGGCCCTGGTCCGCCAAGGCGCCAGCAAGCAAGACATCCTGGCCCAAACCGAATGCACCATCGGCGTGTTTGACGCCACCTTCACGATTGAAGCAGGCGAAGTGTTCGTCATCATGGGCTTGTCCGGCTCCGGCAAATCGACCCTGGTGCGCATGCTGAATCGTCTGATCGAACCGACCGACGGCCGGATTCTGATCGACGGCAATGACATCAATACGCTGCCCGACGCGCAGCTGCGCGCCTTGCGCCGCAAGGACATCAGCATGGTGTTCCAGTCGTTCGCGCTGCTGCCGCAACTGACCGTGCTCGACAACACCGCCTTTGGCATGGAGCTGGCCGGCGTGCCGAAAGCTGAGCGCCACGCGCTGGCGCGGCAAGCGCTGGAGCAGGTGGGGCTTGCCGCGTATGCCGGCAGCTATCCCGATGAACTGTCGGGCGGCATGCAGCAGCGTGTCGGCCTGGCGCGCGCGCTGGCCTGCGATCCATCGATCCTGCTGATGGACGAGGCGTTCTCCGCGCTAGACCCGATCATGCGTACCGAAATGCAATCGGAAATCCTGCGCCTGCAGCAGATCAAGCGCCGCACCATCGTCTTCATCTCGCACGATCTGGATGAAGCCATGCGCATCGGCGACCGCGTCGCGATCATGAAGGATGGCCATGTGGTGCAAGTTGGCACGCCGGAAGAAATCCTGCGCAAGCCGGCCAACGATTACGTGCGCAACTTCGTGCGCGGTGTCGATGCGGCGGCCGTGTTCAAGGCCAGCGATATCGCCCGCAAGAGCCAGATCGTGGTGTCGGAATCGCCCACGCGCGG
Source organism: Duganella guangzhouensis (assembly GCF_009674535.1). Taxonomy (GTDB): domain Bacteria; phylum Pseudomonadota; class Gammaproteobacteria; order Burkholderiales; family Burkholderiaceae_D; genus Rugamonas; species Rugamonas guangzhouensis. The sequence goes on along the minus strand of NZ_WKJK01000003.1, from coordinate 476,471 downwards.
GGCGCGCGCGGCGCTGACCATGCTGGAAGAGCAGGACCGCAGCTATGCCTATGTGGTCGATCCCAAGCGTAAGTTCCTCGGCCTGGTCTCGGCCGATTCGCTGCGCGACGCGCTGGATGGTCACAGCGGTCCGCTCGGCCTGGCGCATGCCTTCCTGCCGGAAGTGCAGTCGATCAATGCCAACGATCCGGTGGCGGGCCTGTTCGGCCAGGTGGCGCAGCTGCCATACGCGGTGCCGGTGGTGGCCGATGACGGCAGCTTCCACGGCGCCATCAGCAGAACCACCTTGCTGAAATTCCTCGACCGCGACACGCCACCGATTGCCGAGCCACAGACTCAGAAAGGACAAGCATGAATCCGAACATCGTTACCGCCGCTCCCCAAACCAATCCATGGCTGCCGACGCCGCCCGGCGACACGGCCTGGCTTGACGCCGCCAAGCCGGCCGTCGCGCCGGTTCACAACGACGGTTTGCACCAGCTGACGCAACTGTTTGACGGCGCCTTGCCGCTGCAATCCTGGATCAATCAGGGGCTGGGCTGGGTGGTCGAACATTGCCGTCCATTTTTCCAGGCCGTGCGCGCGCCGATTGACGCCACCCTGAACGGCGTCGGCGACGTGCTGACGGCCGCGCCGTCAATGACAGTGATCGCTATCATCGGCCTGCTGGCCTGGCAGTTCACCAGCCGCGCGCTGGCGATCGGCACCGTGGTCGCGCTGCTGATCGTGGCGATGCTAGGCGTGTGGCCGGAAGCGATGACCACGCTGTCGCTGGTGCTGACCTCGTTGGCCTTCTGCCTGCTGATCGGCCTGCCGCTGGGCATCCTGCTGGCCAGCAGCGACCGCGCGCAGAACATCCTGCGTCCGCTGCTGGACGCGATGCAGACCACGCCGGCGTTTGTCTATCTGGTGCCGGTGGTGATGCTGTTCGGTATCGGCAACGCACCGGGCGTGATCGTGACCATCATCTTCGCGCTGCCGCCGCTGGTGCGCCTGACCAACCTCGGCATCCGCCAGGTGCGTCCAGACCTGATTGAAGCGGCGCGCGCCTATGGCGCCTCGCCGTGGCAGTTGCTGAGCCGGGTGCAACTGCCGCTGGCCATGCCGTCGATTATGGCCGGCATCAACCAGTCCCTGATGCTGTCGCTGTCGATGGTGGTGATCGCCTCGATGATCGCGGTGGGCGGCCTGGGCCAGATGGTGCTGCGTGGTATCGGCCGTCTCGATATGGGCCTGGCCACCGTTGGCGGTCTCGGCATCGTGCTGCTGGCCATCACGCTGGACCGCCTGACGCAATCGATGGGCCAGCCGCGTCGCGGCGTGCGTCACTGGTATCAGACCGGCCCGGTCGGCTGCGTGCTGCGTCTGCTGCGCGGCAAGCCGGCGTGCGCCGAAAGCGGCAAGCTCATCACCGCACAATAAGAAGAAAGGAACGCTATGCAACGGATTGAAAACTTTAAAGCCACCTATCAAACGCAACGCAAATGGAAATGGATTTCGGCGCTGGTATTGGCCGCGCTGGCCCTGACCACCAGTCTGGCCATGGCGCAGACGCTGCCCGGCAAGGGCATCCAAGTACAGGCGCTGCAAAGCTCGATCGCGGAAGAAACTTTCCAGACCATGCTGGTCGACCGCGCGCTGGAACAGCTGGGCTATGAGCCGCAGCCGATCCGCGAAGTCGAATATCCGACCGCGCACATCGCGGTCGCGAACGGCGACGCTACCTTCCTCGCGGTCCACTGGGACCCGATGCACAAGGACTATTACGAGCAGGCCGGCGGCGACGCCAAGCTGCTGCGCGTGGGCCAATACGCCGGCCCGGCCGCGCAGGGCTATCTGATCGACAAGGCCACGGCGGACAAGTACAACATCACCAATATCGAGCAATTGCGCGACCCCGGCCTGGCCAAGCTGTTCGACCATGACGGCGATGGCAAGGCCGACCTGACCGGCTGCAATCCGGGCTGGGGCTGCGAGACTATGATCGAAAATCATCTGGACGCCTACAAGCTGCGTGACACCGTCAAGCACGTGCAAGGCAGCTACGCCGCGCTGATGGCCGACACCATCGGCCGCTTCCAGCGCGGCGAATCGGTGCTGTATTACACCTGGACGCCATACTGGGTCAGCGGCGTGCTGGTGCCGGGCAAGGACGTGGTGTGGCTGCAGGTGCCATTTTCGTCCAACCCGGACCATGCCAATACCCGTCTGGAAGATGGCAGCGATTACGGCTTCCCGGTCAACACGCTGCGCATCGTCGTCAACCGCGCCTGGGCCGAAAAAAATCCAGCGGCCGTGAAGCTGTTTGAAGTGATGCAGCTGCCGATTGCCGACATCAACGCCCAGAACGAGCGCATGCGCAGCGGCGAGGCGACGCAGCAGGATATCGAGCGCCACGTGGAGGGCTGGATCAAATTCCACCAAGCGTTGTTCGATAGCTGGATCGCGCAGGCGCTGGCGGTACGATAGCCTTTAATGCTGCGTTAATTCTTGGTTGGTTAGCATGCGGAAGCTGCCCGGCAGCCCGCATGCAACTCCAATCCAAGACTGATCATGATCACCGCTCCAACCCGCAATCCAGATGAAGCATTCCTCGACCAGCTACGCAAACTGGGATTGCGTCCGACCAGCGCCCGTCTCGATATATTGCGCATCCTGACCGGCAGCCCGGGCGAAGCGCTGTCGGCCGAGCGGCTGTTTGTTCTGCTATCCGGCCAGGGGAGTGGCGCCAGCCTGGGGACAATTTACCGCGTGCTGAACGAATTGGAACTGCGCGGTATCGTCCACAAGGAATGGCGTAGTCAGAATGCCATGGCCAAGGCATGTTATCGGCTGGTGTCGTCGGCCGCGATGTCGGTTTGTCACTTCCTGTGTCCCAGTTGCGGCCATCGCCAGCCGGTCGACGATCCGGCGCTATTGGCTGCACTATCGCAATTGGCCTTGAAAAGCGGCTTTGGGCAGGGCATGGCCGACGCCAGCATCAGCTGCGTCTGCAATCAGTGCAGCGCGGACTGATGGCCTGAAATCCTGGTTCAGCCCGCTGGCGCGGTAAGATGGCGGCGGATGAACAAAGAAGGAGATGGCGGTGCGCCTGCTGCTGGTCGAAGACGACCCGATGATCGGGGAAAGTATAGAAGATGGCTTGCGCGGCGAGCGCTATGCCGTGGACTGGGTGCGTGACGGCCTGGCGGCCGATCTGGCGCTGACCACGGTGGGCTATGACTTGCTGCTGCTGGATCTGGGCCTGCCATCGAAACAGGGGATGGACGTGTTGCGCGCCTTGCGCGCGCGTGGCGACGATTTGCCGGTGCTGATCATCACCGCCCGTGACGCCACGCCGGACCGTGTCCAAGGCTTGGACAGCGGCGCCGACGACTATCTGGTCAAACCCTTCGATCTGGACGAGCTGCTGGCGCGCACCCGCGCCTTGCTGCGGCGCCGTGTCGCCCGCACCCAATCGGTGGTGGAACATGGTGGCGTCACGCTGGACCTGGCCAGCCACGAGGCGCGGCTGGATGGAACGCCGGTCAAACTGTCGGCGCGCGAATTCGCCGTGCTGCGCGCCTTGTTGGACAATCCCGGTTCGGTGGTCACCAAAAGCCAGCTGGAAGAGAAACTCTATGGCTGGAATTCCGAGGTGGAGAGCAACACGGTGGACGTGTATGTCCACCATCTGCGCAAGAAATTCGGGGCCGACTTCATCAAAAATGTTCGCGGCGTTGGATATAAAGTGAAGCCGCTGCCATGAAGACCATACGCCAGCAATTGCTGATCGGGCTGCTGTGTGCGACCGCCGCTTGTGTGGCCGTCGCCGGTGCCATGCTGTACCGGTCGCTGCTGAATGAAACCAATGAGCTGGCCGACCTGCAGCTGCGCCAGCTGGCAGCGGCGGCGGGAGACAAAGGCAAGCACGATCCCGAGGAGGCGTTCGTGCTGCAGGCGTGGGACGCCGACGGCCGGCTGGTGCAGGCAACTGTCGCGCCCGGGTTGGCCCAACTGGCGCGCTACGATCTGCAAGGCTATCTCGATAAGCAACTGAACGGCGCGGCCTGGCGGCTGTATGGCGTGCAGGACGCCGGCCGCTATGTGCAGGTGGCGCAGCCGCAGGCCGTGCGCGATCAATTGGCGATGCGCATGACGCTGCGCGCCGGCACGCCCTTGCTGGCGATCGCGCTGGTGTTTGCCGGCTTGATGCTGGCGGTGGTGGGCCGCGCGCTGCGGCCGCTGGATCGCCTGGCGCACGCTGTGGGCGGGCAGTCGGCGACGGCGTTGCAGCCGCTCGATCCCGCCAGCATGGCGCCGGATTTGCGTCCGGTGGTCGAGGCCTTGAATGGCCTGATGGGCCGGTTTGAACAGGCGCTGGCCGCGCAACGCACGTTTGTGGCCGACGCCGCGCATGAGCTGCGCTCGCCGCTGACCGCGCTGAAGCTACAGTTGCAACTGGCCGAACGCGCCGACAGCGAGGCGGCGCGCACCGAGGCGCTGGCCAAGCTGCATGAGCGGCTGGACCGTGGCAGTCATCTGGTGCAGCAGTTGCTGAGCCTGGCGCGCCACGAATCCGGCCTGACGCGGACGCAGCTGCGGCCGGTCGATGTCAACCAGCTGCTGAGCAATGTGGTGGCCGACCATTCCGCGCTGGCGGATAGCCGCGACATCGACCTCGGTGTCGAACCCGGTGGCGCGGTGGTGGTGCAAGCCGAGCAGGAGGGCTTGCGGGTGATGCTGAATAACCTGGTCGACAACGCGTTGCGCTACACCCAGCGTGGCGGCCAGGTCGACTTGCTGGCTGGCGTGGACAGCGGCAAACCCTTCATCCGCGTGCGCGACAACGGCCCCGGCGTCGCGCCGGAACATCGCGAACGCCTGTTCGATCGCTTCTTCCGGCCCGATGGCAACCAGGTCTGGGGCTGCGGCCTCGGCTTGTCGATAGTCCGCAACATCGCTGACCATCACCGCGCCGAGATACGGCTGGAGGATGGCGATAACGGCAAGGGACTCAGCGTCACCGTGGTATTTCCCTGAGTCCCGCCGTTCCGCTTAATCCGCCGCTGGAAGGCCCAACTGGCGTCGCAACTCAACCTTTGCGGCGGCCAGTTCCGACTGATACTTCGGATTGGTGACCATCACGGCATGCGTGGTGTAAGCCAGCAGCTTGGAGGCTGCGATATCGCTTGGATAATGCACCCCGCACACCAGGCGGCTCCGGGCATAGCCATCGGCGCGGGCCAGAATGGCGTCGCGCTGGTCGGGCACCATTTCAATCAACGTCAGCGCCGCCAGATAGCCGGCCGTGGCGTGGCCGCTGGGGTAGGAATCATCGATGGTTTTGGTTTTGCAGATCGGCGCCAGCGTTTTGTCCAGATTGTAGGGCCGCACGCGCTTGAACGCCTGTTTGGCGGGACCTGCATTGGCGCCTTCGTCGTTCTTGACCCGTTTGCCAAAGGCGGTGGTCAGCGGCAGTGCTTCGGGCGTGAACTTCTCGCCCAGCACGGTCTTGTAGATGTACAGCGATTCATCCGCCTCGTCGGCCTTGGCCTGTGCTTCCTCCGCGCTGGTGCGGCTGGACTGGATGCGGTGCAGTTCGGCCAGTTCGGCCCTGGTGATGGCGGAATCGGCGGACGGTGGCGCGGCCAGAATCAGCTGCGCGTGGGTTTGCGCCGGGCTCGCAAAAATCGGCTCGGCGGCGAAGGCGGGCGCCGCCAGCAGGGCGGCGATAGTCAATAGGGAGAGGGTTTTCATATTGGTGGTGGTCGTGAGTTAGAAGTCGATCGTCAGGGTGGCGGACAAGCTGCGCTCTGGCAGCACGGTCAGCAGATCGTTCGGCGACGGCGCGGCGCTGGAGCTGGTCTTGGTGCCGGCCGAGGCCACATCAACGATGCTGTGGCGGTTGAACAGGTTGTTGACACCAAATTGCAGCTTGGCTTGCTTGGTGAACGAAGTCGGATTTTTGATACGGTAGTTGACGAACAGATTGGCCAGCGTCACCGGATCGATGCTGAAGGCTTCATGGGTTGAGCCGTTGTCCGCATACACCTTGCCCACGCGCTTGAAGAACAGGCCGCTGCTCCAGCCGGCGTGCTGATAGTTCAGTGCCAGCGTTTCAGTATCTGGCGGCGCACCGGCGACCCATTTGCCGGTATCGTATTTGGTGCTGCCGAAGGTGGCGTTGCCGTACACGCTGAAGCCATTGCCCAGCATTACCGTGCCTTCCGCTTCCACACCCTGGCTGATTTCCTTACCGTTCAGGAAGTAGACCGCGTCACCGGTGGTTGGGTCGACCGACGACGAATACGGGCTGTCGAGGCGGATACGGTAGACGTCGGCCGACACATTCCATTTGTCGGACTGCCACACGGTGCCAACCTGGGTGGTGGTGGACTTGGTGGCTTTCGGCGTGGTGGCCACTTTGGCGTTGACCACGTCAAACACGCTGGTCGCGGGGATCTGGTCGCCACGGGCGATTTGCGCATACGCGGTCCAAGCCGGGGCGATCTGGTAGTGCAGGTCCAGCGACGGCAGGGTGTCGGTGTACTTGACCGAATTGTCGATGTACGGCGCGCCGCCGGTGATCACGCCGGTGGTCTTGTTGTAGACGCCGCCCAGCGTGCCCACCGCGCCGCCGTTGTCCTGCAGGTGGCGGAAGTCCTGCTTGTACGAAGCGTACTTGACGCCTGGCGTGATGCGCAGCGCCGGCGTGACCTGGAACTCGAATTCAACGTAGGGCTGAACCGTGGTGGTCTGGTAGGTTTCGCTGAAGTTGGGCGTGGCGAGGTCGACCCAGGTGCGTGGATCGCTTGGAATCTGGTAGCGGAAGCTTTTCGCGTAGTCGTACCAGAGGCCGGTGCGCAGCACGCCCAGCGAGGACTCCTGGCTGAGACGCAGCAGATTGCCCTTGGTCAGATAGGAATTCAGCTTGTCGACGGCGCTGCTGGTGCTGATGCTGCTGCCGTTGTAGTTCTGCTTGTTCCAGTAACGGTAGACGTAGGCCTTGTCTTCCAGCTTCCAGCCGCCGCCCAGATTGGTGCTCACGCCCAGGTAGCTGAAGGCGGTGGAAATGTCATAGAAGTTATAGCCCCAATAATTACCCTTGGTGGGATCGTCGCTCAGCAGCGCGTTGTAGTTGCCCTGATCGTAGTTGGCGCGCGTGACACCCTTGATGTTGGGCGTGTTGTTGGTCAGGTTCAGCCAGGACGAGAACAGGGTGATGGTGGTGTCGTCGTTCAGCTGGTAGCGGTATTTCAGCGAGGCGGCATCGCGCTTTTGCTTGTTGAACGTCTGATAGCCGTCCGATTGCATTTCGTGCACGTTGATCAGCAGATTGGAACTGCCGTTGGGACCGAACTGGCCGGTCTCATGTTCCAGGCCGACCAGTTTGGTATTCCAGGTGCCGTAGGAGCCGGTGAGGCTGGTGCGCTGCTGGTTTTCCAGTTCGCGCGACAGCAGGTTGATCGAGCCGCCGTAGGTGGCCTGGCCGATGGTGGCGGCGGAGCCGGGACTGCGGTCGATGACGGCGCCACCGGTGAACTGGCTGGGGAAGAATACCCAGGCGTGGTGGCTGACGCCATTGGTGTCGTTGAAGGGAATGCCATCGAACGCGATCACGCTATTGCCGTCGGCCAGGCCGCGCATGGTGGTCTTGTTATCACCCAGGCCAACACCGTTGGGGCTGTAGCTGAACATGCCCGGCGCCATTTGCAGTACCTGGCTGTAATCGGCCACCGGCGAGGTGTAGTCGCGCACGAACTGGTCGCTGACTTCGGAAACGGCCGAGCGCGCATCCAGCGAGCCCTTGGAAGGGGCGCTGGAGGATGCGGTGTTCAGCGAGCTACGGATCTCCACCACTGCCGTGGGGGCGGCGGCGGTAGCGGCGTCATCGGCCGCTGCGGCGCCGGCGCCATCGGCGGCCTGGGCGAACGTGGCCTGCAGCAGGCCGGTCAGCAGGGCCAGCGCGAAACGCGGTGGGAGAGTGGGGCGGAGATTCATACAATTCCTTTTGCTGGGGATGAAAAGCAGCCAAGGTTAGTAATGCTTTATGTCTGCTCCGTGACATGCTTGCATTGGAAAAGTATGGCGTTGTATTTGCATCTTCTTAATTCAGCGTTAATGTTTGCTGCGACATGCTGCGCGGTTCGGTCTGCGTTAATGAACGCTTAATGAAGCATTTCGTACACTGCGGTGTTTCAACTGGACGGGGTGCGCTGATGCGGCTGCTGTTGATCGAAGACGATCCGATGATCGGCGAGAGCATGGAAGAAGTGCTGCGGCGCGATAACTATGCGGTGGACTGGGTGCGCGATGGCGACAGCGGCATGCTGGCGCTGCGCCAGGATGTCTACGACCTGCTGTTGCTGGACCTCGGGCTGCCGAAGAAGCAGGGCATGCAGGTGCTGAAGCACTACCGCGCCCAAGGCGGCGCCGCGCCGGTCTTGATCGTGTCCGCGCGCGACGCCACCGCATCCCGCGTCGAGGGGCTGGATAGCGGCGCCGACGATTATCTGGTCAAGCCCTTCGATGTCGATGAACTGCTGGCGCGCATACGGGCCTTGCTCCGACGCGGCAAGGCGCCCAACCAGGCCGTGGTGCATTACCGTGGCCTGCAGGTCGACATGGCTTGCCACGTCGCCAGCTTCAATGGCCAGCCCTTGCATCTGCCGGCGCGCGAGTTCGCGGTGCTGCGCGCCTTGCTGGACTCGCCCGGCAGCGTGGTGCCCAAGATCCAGCTCGAAGAGCGCATCTACGGCTGGGGCGAAGAGATCGAAAGCAATACGATCGACGTCTATATCCATCACCTGCGCAAAAAACTGGGCACCGGCTTCATCCAGAATGTGCGCGGCGTCGGCTACAAACTGGCCGCCGCATGAAAACGATCCGCGCGCGCCTGCTGCTGGGGTTGATGAGCGGCGCGGTGGTCTGCACGCTGGCCGCCACCGCGTTGCTGTACAAGCTGGCGGACCACGAAGCCGATGAACAGTCCGACCAGCGACTGCGGTTGCTGGCCTGGTCGTTGCCATTGCAGGCCCAGAGCGGCTGGCGCCTGCCGCACGAGAGCGATCCGGACGACCGCTTTGAGGTGCAGGCATGGGCCGCCAGCGGTGTGCAGTTGCACCGTTCATCGATCGCACCGTCGTTGCCGCTGTCCCAGCCCAGCGGTTTTTCCACCGTGGGTTTCCGGGGCGAGCGCTGGCGTGTGTACAGCGAATCGGCATCCGGCTACCACGTGCAGGTATCGCAGCCGATCGCGGTGCGCCAGCGCATTGCCGCGCACATGGCGCTGCGCATCGCGCCGCCCTTGCTGCTGCTGTTGCCATCGATGGCGATGCTGATCTGGGTGGTGGTGGGGCGCGCCATGCAGCCGCTGGACCGGCTGACCCAGGCCGTCGGCGGCCGCACGCCGCAAGCCTTGCAGCCATTGGAAATGGATGGTTTGCCGCCCGAGCTTCATCAGATCGTGATTGCGCTGAACGGGCTGCTGAGCAAAGTGGAGGGCGCCATCAGTGCCCAGCGCAACTTTGTGGCCGACGCCGCGCATGAACTGCGCTCGCCGCTGACCGCGCTCAAGCTGCAATTGCAACTGACCGAGCGCGCCGACAGCGATCAGGCCAGGGGCAGCGGGTTCCGCAAGGTGCACGAGCGCCTGGACCGGGCCACCCATCTGGTGCAGCAGTTGATGACGCTGGCGCGCCAGGAGCAAAACGTGATGCCGCCGCCGCATGTTGCCTGCGACTTGCTGAAAATCGCGCGCCAGGTGGTGGCCGATCACACTTTGTATGCCGACAGCCGTCGGATCGACCTCGGCCTCAGCACCACGTTGGCGACGCTACCCGTGCGCGGCGCGCCGGACGGTCTGGCGATCATGCTGAGTAATCTGGTGGATAACGCCTTGCGCTACACCCAGCCAGGCGGGCAGGTCGACGTCGCCGTCGGCATGGAGGATGGCATGCCGTATCTGCAGGTGGCGGACAACGGTCCGGGCGTGCCGGAGCCGGATCGGGCGCGCTTGTTCGACCGTTTTTACCGTCCGGATGGCAACGAGGTCTGGGGCAGCGGGTTGGGCCTGTCCATCGTCAAAAGCGTGGCGGACGCGCACCAGGCCAGGCTGCGTCTCGGCGGCGGCCGCGATGGCCGGGGGCTCACAGTGACAGCGCAGTTCGCCAACGCCAGTTTAATCATGCGTTAATGATCGAAAGCATAGACTGGAACGCTGACTCCGCTTTGCCTTACTCCATGTCCGATCATCTGCGCGCCAGGGCGCCGCTCTACATTCTCATTGCTCTTTTCATTCTGGGTTCGCTGCTGGTATTGGATGTGCGTAGCCTGGTGGCGCCGGACGAAGGGCGCTACGCGGAAATGGCACGTGAAATGCTGCTCAGCGGCGACTGGGTTACCACCCGTCTCAACGGCATCAAGTATTTTGAAAAGCCACCGCTGCATGCCTGGATGAGCGCGTTGTCGTTCGCGCTGTTCGGCGTGGGCGAGTGGCAGGCACGGCTGTGGAATGCGGTCTGCGGCGCCGGCACCGTGCTGTTGATCGGCTACACCGGCGGCAAGGTGTTTGGCGGCAGGGCAGGCCTGTACGGCGCCATCGTGCTCGGCTCGATGGTGTTCTGGACCGCCGCATCGCAATTCAACACGCTCGATATCGGCGTTGCCGCCACCATGACGCTGGCCCTGTGCGCCTTGCTGCTGGCCCAGCGGGATGACGCCGGCGCGCGCGCGCGGCGCAACTGGATGCTGCTCTGCTGGGCGGCGATGGCCTTGTCGCTGCTGGCCAAGGGGCTGATCGGTCTGGTGCTGCCGGGCGCGGTACTGGTACTCTATTTCCTGTTCGCCGGCGACCGCGCCATCCTGCGTCGTCTGCATCCGCTAAGCGGTCTGGCCGTGCTGCTGCTGATCGCACTGCCGTGGTTTTTGCTGGTGGCGGCGCGCAATCCCGAGCAGCCGCACTTCTTCTTCATCCACGAACACTGGGACCGCTTCTTCCTGAAGACGCATCACAGGGAAGGACCGTGGTACTACTTCCTGGTGCTGCTGTTGCCCGCAACCTTGCCATGGCTGCCGCTGCTGCCCGTCAGTCTGGCGCAAGCCCGGCACAAGCTGCCCGGACAATTCCAGCCAGCATTGCTGCTGCTGATCTGGGTAGGGTTCATCCTGTTCTTCTTCAGCTATTCGAAATCCAAACTGCCGGGCTACATGCTGCCGGTGCTGCCGGCCATGGCCATGCTGATGGGAGCAACACTGGAACGCGCACCGAAGATGCTGCTGAATGCCGCCGCCGCGTTGCTGGCCTTGGCCGGTGCCGGGATACTGGCGGCTTGGCTGTGCGCCGGCATGCTGAACTTGTCGCCGTCCGACGCCACACTGCTGGCAACCGCGTGGCCGCTGCTGGTCGCCGCCGGCGTCGCCGCGTTGCTGTGCGCACTGGGCGGTTGGTATGCGGCGCGGCGCGGGCAGCGCTGTGCCATGGTGCTAGCGTTGGCACTCGGCGCCTGGCTGCTGACGCAGTTGGCGATGAGCGCATACGAACCGTTTGGCCGTCATCAGTCCGGCAAGGATCTGGCGCTGATGTTACGGCCGCAGTTGACCGCGCAGACGCCGGTGTATTCGGTCGGCACCTACGAGCAATCGATCACTTTCTATCTGGCGCACAGCGTGATTCCGGTGCGTTATACCGACGAACTCGAATTCGGCCTGCAACAGGAACCTGATCGCGGCATCGCCACCATGGACGCGTTTTACGCGCGCTGGATGCAAGGCGCGGCGCGCGGCGAGCAGCAATTCGCCCTGGTGCGCGCGGACCTGTACCAGGAGTTGTTGCTGCATCAGCTGCCAATGCGACAGCTTGCAAATAACGATCGAGTGGTAGTGATAGCCGGCCGCTAAATGTGGCTGTAGACTAGGTATGGCAAATCTTCGGGAGCCGACATGAAACGACTTACGATTGCTCTTCTCGCTGGCGCATGCATGCTCGCCGGCTGCGCGACTGAGTATCATCCATTGAACAGCGAGGGTGGCTATAGCGAGAAGCCGCTGGGGCCCGGCGTCTGGCAAGTTAAAATCGACTCTTCCCCCTATACGCATGCGCGGCTGGTGCAGGATTTCTCACTGCTGCGCAGCGCCGAGCTGACGCTGCAACAAGGCTATAGTAGCTTCGGATTGTCGGCCTCGGATAGCGCGGCGCTGGTGCTGAGCGGCCAGCCCGCTCAGGCGGTGCCGCCGGGGCCTGATCTGCTGGTGCGCATGTCGCACCAGCCGGCCGACAGCAAACGCGCCATCTACGACGCCCGCGTGGTGTGCGCGCAGCTGGGTTCATATTACGAAGTGACCTGCGCCCCGCGTTCTAATTGAGCGTGGCGGTGGCATTGCGCTGTCGCTGCAACTGCAGACGGACTTCCAGTCCGCCTTGCGGCAGATTGCGCAAGTTGAGTTGGCCGTGATGGGCGCGCGCCACGGTTTGCGCGATGTTCAAACCCAGTCCGTAACCGCCAGTGCTGGTGTTGCGCGACTGCTCCAGCCGGTAGAACGGCTCCATCACCTTGTCCAGCTGGTCTTCGGAAATGCCCGGACCACGGTCGGTGACGACGATGCATAAGGTCTCCGCGCTATCTTCCACCCGCACTGCGGCCTGTTCGCCGTAACGCACGGCGTTTTCCACGATGTTCTGCAGACAGCGCTTGAGGCTTTGCGCATAGCCCGGCAGCGGCGCCGCCTGGCCATGGACTTCAACCTGGGCGCCAATCTCACCAAAGTCCAGGCGCAAGCTGGTCAACAGACTATTGATGTCGACCAGCTGCAATTCTTCATGCACATCACTGTCCTGCACCAGTTGCAGGGTGGCGCCGATCAGCGCGTCCATTTCATCCAGATCCTTGCGAAAGCGCGCTTGCTGTTCCGCAGGCACGGCGATCTCGGTGCGCAGCCGCATGCGGGTGATCGGCGAGCGCAGGTCATGCGACACCGCCGCCAAAAAGCGCGTGCGCTCGGCGATGTTGTCGATCAGGCGGCGCTGCATGGCGTTGAATGCCAACGAAGCCGTGCGCACTTCCTGTGGTCCCGCCGTGTCCAGCGGCGGGCTGTGGATATTGTGACCCAGTTGTTCGGCCGCTGTGGCCAGGCGCTGCAATGGCTTCATCGCCAGCCGCACCGCCAGCCAGGCCAGCAGCACGATGACGGCGCCGCGTAGCACGTAGATGCGCAACAGATAATCGCCCATCGCCGCCAGCGGCGCCATGCTCATGCCGGCCTGGCCTTCGTGGAGTTCGGCCTGCAGCCAGCTGTGATCGGCCAGCGAGGCCTGGATCACAAAGCGGCCGCTGGGATAGGCTTCCAGCAGCATGGTGCGCAGGCTGCCGTTGTCGCCGTCGTCGATAGCGATGCTGGTCACTTGCAGGTCGGGCACCACGTTGTTCCGCTGGTGGAAGACTTGCTCGAACAAGCGGGCGGCGGCGGCCTGGTTGTGGTCCATCAGCGCTGGTTGCGCGTCCGGCGCGGCGATGGTTTGCAGTTGCAGGCCGGCGCCGGACAAGGCCCGCAGCAAGGCTGGGCGTGCGGCCGGCGTAGCGGCGTTGACGATGCTTAGCGTATCGGCCAATCGGGTGGCCGCCAGCCGGGTGGGGATTTCCAGCGCTTTGCCATAGCGCATATCGAACCAGACGGTGCCAGTCAGCGCCTGCGCCGCCAGCATGCCGCCGACCAGGATGATGGCCAGCCGTCCCGACAGCGATTGTGGCCACCAGCGCATCATGCCTCGGCGCGGACGTCGGCCGTCAGCATATAGCCCAGGTTGCGGATGGTCTTGATCAGCGCCGGGCTGCGCGGCTGGTCTTCCAGCTGCTGGCGCAGCCGGCTGATGCAGACGTCGATCGAACGGTCGAAGGGCTGGCTGTCCTTGCCGAAGGCGGTCTGGCACAGGAAGTCGCGGCTGAGCGTGCGGTGGGCGTGGTCCAGCAGCGCGCGCAGCACCAGATAGTCCGAGCTGCCCAGCGCGACCGTGAGGCCGGCCGGCGACAGCAGTTGGCGGCCATGGGTATCGAGCCGCCAGCCGTTGAAGTAAATGTGCTTGTGCTGATCCGCCTCGTGCTGCTCCGGGAAGCTGCGCGCGCGGCGCAGGATGACTTTGATGCGCGCCTGCAGTTCGCGTGGATCGAACGGCTTGGGCAGGTAATCATCGGCGCCGACCTCCAGTCCGATGATGCGGTCCAGCAGCGTGCCGCGCGCGGTCAGCATGATGACCGGCGTATTGCGTTTGGCGCGCAGCGCGCGGCACAGTTCGAGGCCGTCTTCGCCCGGCATCATCAGGTCCAGTATCACCAGGTCGACGCGCTCGCTGGCCAGCAACTGCCACATCGCCGCGCCGCTGTCGGCGCACAACGGATGGTAGCCGCAACTGCCCAGATAATCGGATAGCAGCTGGCGGATTTCGGCGTCGTCGTCAACGATAAGGATGCGGTCTGGGCGGGGTGGGGCTTGGTTCATGCTGGATCTGGTGGGCGCCTGAAAATGGAAATTTGTAATCGGATGTGATGAAAAAGCGCGCCAACACATTTCATTACATATTGCCTTTTTGCGCTCTTTTCAGCGGCGCTGGCCTGACGATATAGTGGTTGCAAATGAGAAGCATTATATTCTAAGGGAGTGAGAATGTCTGAACGCAGTACCGCAAATGCAATCGAATCCGTTTTCTCCAACTATGGCAAATGGTCGGCCGGCGTAGGTCTGGCACTGGGCACTTTATCGCTGGGCACGCCTGCGTTGGCCGAGGATGCGGCGGCCGCCGCCTCGGCGCCGCCCGATGCCGAAAAACTGAAGGAAGTGGTGGTCAAGGCCACGCGCGAGGCGCCGGCCTACAAGCCGGAAAATCTGAGCTCGCCCAAGTTCGCGCAACCGCTGCTGGACGTGCCGCAGAGCGTAACGGTGGTGCCGAAGGAAATCCTCAGCGAGCAAAACGCGCAGAGCCTGCAGGATGTGCTGAAGAACGTGCCCGGCATCACCTTCACCTCCGGCGAGGGCAATCTGGGCTGGGGCGACCTGTTCACCATTCGCGGTTTCTCTTCCGAGCAAAGCATTACCGTGGACGGCATGCGCGACGCGGGCATGTCGAGCCGTAACGACACCTTCAATATCGAACAGGTGGAAGTGTTCAAGGGCACCGGCTCGATCGAATCGGGCACCGCTTCGGTGGGAGGCACCGTCAATCTGGTCAGCAAGGAAGCGCGGCTGGACAACTTTTACAACCTGTCCGCCGGTGTGGGCAGTGCCGACTATGGCCGCCTGACCGCCGACCTGAACAAGCAAATCGGCGACGGCGCGGCGCTGCGGGTCAACCTGATGAAGCATCAGAACGGCGTTGCCGGACGCGACAAGGTCAACTTCCGCCGCGAAGGCGTGGCGGTCTCGCTGGGCCTGGGGCTGGACACCCACACCCGCTTCTACGTCGACGCCTTCCACCAGGAAGACAACAACGTGCCGGATACCGGCCTGCCGATCCAGCGCGGCACCGGCGGCCAGACCATGCCTTATGTGCCGCATTCGGCCTGGTATGGCGCCGACTCGTACATGCAGCACACCCAGTCCGATGCGCTGACCGGCAAGTTCGAACACGACTGGAGCGACAATCTGAAACTGCGCAGCCAGTTGCGCTGGGAGCAGAGCGACAATCTGCAGGTGCTGTCGCCGGCCCGCTTCAACGCCGCCAGCGCCGACGGAAAATCGCTCGGCACCTCGCTCGGCTACGCCGGCGTGGGCGGCCTGAGCGCCGCCGCCGGCATCCGCTCCTATACCGATTACAGCAACACCTCCAGCCAGTACGCGGTGCTGCGCGGCGCCGACTACGGCACGTCCAAGCGCTACCGCATCCTCGGCAGCCAGACCGATCTGACCGTCAAGTTCGATACCGGTGTGCTGCACCACGAGCTGGTGACTGGCCTGGACCTGTACCGTGAAACCTACGGCGACCTGCAGCGTACAGTGATGGCGCCGTCCGGCACGCTGTGGTTTGACCTGACCAATCCATCCACCAGTTTCACCGAAGTCGCCACCGTCAAAGGCGCGGCCGGTGTGGTGTCGCGCGTCAGCAATGCCGGCGTGTATGCCACCGACACCATCCGCATCACGCCGCAATGGCGCGTGCTGACGGCGCTGCGTTACGACCACTGGCGCGCGCTGACCACCACCAAGGGCGTGACCACGGCGGACAGCAGCGACGGCGCGGTCAGCGGCCGCGCCAGCCTGATGTACAAGCCGGAGCAAGACCTCAATCTGTACCTGGCCTACGCGCAGGCGGCCCAGCCATCGGCCATGGGCGCCACCACCAATAACGCTATCTACGGCAGCGCCGCCGCGTCGTCCTACGATCCGGCCACCTCCAAGACCGCCGAGGCCGGCGCCAAGTGGGATGTGGTGGCGCATCGCTTGTCGCTGACCGGCGCGCTGTTCCGGACTTCGGTCAGCGATTCGTGGGAGTACGGCGATACCGATACCTCGCCGGTGCGGGCACTGCCGGCCAAGCGGGTCGAGGGGCTGGAGCTGGGCCTGCAAGGCAATATCACCGACGCCTGGTCGATCTACAGCGGCTTGGCGCGCATGAACAGCAAGCAGACCAAGGGCGCCAACGCTGGCACCGAAGCGAAGAACACGCCACGCATGACTTTCAATCTGTGGACCTCGTATGAAGCCGCGAAAGGTCTGTTCCTCAGCTACGGCGCGCAATACGTCGGCAAGCGCCGCTATACCGATGCCAAGTATGTCGGCGGCCAGAACAACAATGCCAGCACCGTCAGCGGCAGCGCCGGCCTGGCCCCGGTGTATGTGCTGGATACCGAAAAGGCGCCTGAGTACTGGGTTTCCAGTGCGGCCGCGCGCTATCGCGTGAACAGTCATCTGGCATTGAACCTGAACGTGCAGAACCTGTTCAACAAGTTCTACTGGTCGCGCATCGGTTCCTCGCTGGACGGTTTCCAGCTGTACGGCGTGCCGGGCGCCAGCCGCACGGTGACGCTGAGCGCCGACCTGAGCTTCTGATGGGCGCCCCGGCAATGGCAGCGGATGTGCGCGCGCTGACGGCGCTTGACGGCAGCGGATGGCAGGATTTGTTGGCCTCGGAACCAACGCGGGCGCTGGCCGCCTTGCGGCTGGCGGCGCGGCATGGCGTGCCACGCGCGCAGGCGCTGCTGGGCCAGCGCCTGTTGAGCGGCATCGGCACTGTTGCCGATTCCGGCGAAGCCGCGCACTGGTTCCGCGTGGCGGCGGATAACGACGATGCCGACGCCATGAACATGCTGGGCCGCTGTTATCAGCATGGCTGGGGCATGGCGGTGGACGCGCAGATGGCGGTCTATTGGTATGGCCTGGCGGCGCAACGCGATCTGGACTGGGGCATGTACAACCTGGCCAATCTGATGATGATCGGCGCCGGCACGCCAGCCGACCGCGCCGGTGCTTTGGGGCTGTACCAGCGTGCGGCGGCCAAGGGCCATGCCAAGTCGATCAACATCATCGGCCGCTTCCATGAGGAAGGCTGGGAAATGCCGGCCGATGAGGAACAGGCGTTTGCGCTATACCGTCAGGCCGCCGATGGTGGCGATTTCCGCGCCTGCTTTAACTATGCCCGCCTGCTGGCCGAGCGCGGCGCGGCGGAGCAGGCGTGTGTTGTGCTGCGGCGGATTCCATCCTTGTCCACGCCGGCGTTCCTGCACAACGTGCGTGGCTGGCTGCGGGCGCACGCGTTGCCGGCGCTGCGGGCCTTGGCCAGCGAGCCCGCTTTTGCCGCAGGAGTCTCCGCATGATGCTGCATTTGAAATCGGTGTTGACCGATGATGAGGTCGCGGCGGTCCGCAACATCCTGGCGGCTGCCGAGTGGGTCGACGGCCGCCTGACCTCGGGCACGCAATCGGCCGACCTGAAGCGTAACCGCCAACTTCCGGAGCAGGGTGCGGCCTGTCAGCAGGCACAGCAAATCGTGCTGTCCGCGCTGCGTCGCAATCAGCTGTTCTTCTCCGCCGCCTTGCCAGGCAAGATCAGTCCGCCTTTGTTCAGCTGGTATGAGGCGGGCGATTATCTGGATGACCATGTGGATGTGGCCTTGCGTTACAGCGGTGGCGAGCGGGTGCGCGGCGACTTGTCCTGCACGCTGTTTTTGAGCGAACCCGATAGCTATAGCGGCGGCGAGCTGGTCATCGCCGACGCCTGGCGCGATGAAGTGGTCAAGCTGGCGGCGGGCGACATGGTGCTGTATCCGGCCAATCGCGTGCACCGGGTCAAACCGATCGAAGCCGGCGCCCGCCAGGCGTGCTTCTTCTGGATCGAAAGCATGGTGCGCAGCGCCGAGCAGCGCGATCTGCTGTTCGAGATGGACCGCAATCTGATGCAATTGCGCGCCGAGCCGGCGGCCACGGCGGAAGCCCGCGCCGCCTTGCTGGGGCTGACCGGCGTTTATCACAATCTGCTGCGGCAGTGGGCGGACAGTTAGGACGTTTTTAATGCGCTGTTAATGATTGCTCTGGCATCATGCGGCGATGAAGAAAGTACTTATCCTTGGCGTGAATGGTTTTATCGGTCACCACCTCTCCAAGCGCATCCTGGAAACGACCGACTGGCAAGTGTACGGCATGGACATGAGCACCGACCGTATCACTGACCTGATCACGCATGAGCGCATGCATTTCTTTGAAGGTGACATCACCATCAACAAGGAATGGGTCGATTATCATGTCAAGAAGTGCGACGTGATCCTGCCGCTGGTGGCGATCGCGACCCCGTCGACTTACGTCAAAGCGCCGCTGCGCGTGTTCGAGCTGGACTTCGAAGCCAATCTGCCGATCGTGCGTTCGGCCGCCAAGTACGGCAAGCACCTGGTGTTCCCATCGACCTCGGAAGTGTATGGCATGTGCCACGACGAAGAGTTCGATCCGGAGAACTCCGAGCTGATCTGCGGCCCGATCAACAAGCCGCGCTGGATCTACTCCAACGCCAAGCAGCTGATGGACCGCGTGATCTGGGGCTACGGCATGGAAGGCCTGAACTTCACGCTGTTCCGTCCATTCAACTGGATCGGCGCCGGCCTGGATTCGATCCATACGCCGAAAGAAGGCTCGTCGCGCGTGGTGACCCAGTTCTTCGGCCACATCGTGCGCGGCGAGAATATTTCGCTGGTTGATGGCGGCCACCAAAAGCGCGCTTTCACCGACATCGACGACGGCATCGACGCGCTGATGAAAATCATCGAGAACAAGAACTGGGCCGCCACCGGCAAGATCTACAACATCGGCAACCCGGTCAACAACTACTCGATCCGCGAACTGGCCAATATGATGCTGGCACTGGCGCCGCAATATCCTGAGTACGCCGAAGGCGCCGCCAAGGTTCAGATCGTTGAGACCACCTCGGGCGCCTACTATGGCGCGGGCTATCAGGACGTGCAGAACCGCGTGCCGAAAATCACCAATACCTGCGAAGAGCTGGACTGGAAGCCAACCACCACCATGGCAGAAGCGCTGAAGAAAATCTTCGACGCCTACCAGGGCCAGGTGGCCGCCGCCCAGGCGCTGATGGAGTAATCAGCTTCGGCTGCGTGCCCACCAAATATGCCAGGGGAACACTATCCCCACGGCTATCCCGACGGCGACGTGCACCCAGTGTCCGGCGTCGTGCCAATCTTCCAGTCCGTATTGCAGACACAGGGCGCTCAGCACCACCAGCGCCAGTGTCGCGCCCAGCACGGCGCCGGCCGTGCGGTTGCGGTGCGCGCGCCAGGTCATCAGCGCGTGCTGTGGCACAGCGGCGCCTATCGCCAGCGTGGCGGCGAGGGCGGTGATGCCGTGCAGCACCCAGCACAGACGCAAACGTGGTGGCGGTAAATCCAGCAGATCCAGTCCGACGAACCAGGCCAGCCCGCTCAGCGCGCATAGCGCCAGCAGCGTGTAAGTGGTCAGCCGGTGCCAGCGCGCCATGCGGCCGATGCGGCGAGGAGGGAAGGAGTGTGGGTGGTTCATAACAGAATTGCAGTAGCGTTGAATTGGGAAAAATAGGGGGCGGTAGGATTGGCGTCGACCGCCAGCGCCTTGGTCAGCGCATCGGCCAGCGCGCATGTGGGCGCTAGCACGGTGTAGCTGGCGATGCGGTTCAGGGCATCGCCGGTGTGCGGATGGACCAAAGCGCAGCGCTGGTCCGTGCCGTCGGTGGTGCGTGAAAAGTAGGGCGCCGAGGTGGCCATGGCGCCATCGGCCAGCGTGCCTAGGTAAAGCAGATGCTGCGCTTGCTGTGGATTGCGGATGTGGATTTCTTCCGGAGCATCTCCCAATACGCGCAGATCGCCGCCGGCGTTGACGACGGCATGCGTGACACCATGCGATGCCAGCGCTTCGATCGCCTGGTCGACAGCGTAGCCTTTGGCGATGCCGCCGAGGTCCAGGCATAGTGGACGATGCACCATGATGGTGTCATCGCCCAGCAGTTCCAGTTGCGACAGGTCGCCTCTGTGGCTCCATGGCCGGGGCGGCGCATCGGGGTGGTGCGGCAGCATCTGCCATTCCTGCAGCCGGGCGCCGATCGCGCAATCGAAAGCACCGCCGCTGGCCTCGTACACCGCACGGGCCAGCGACAGCACTTCATAGGTCCACGAATCGATGCGCAACAGCTCGCCGGCCCCGGCGCGGTTGATGGCGGACAGCTCACTGCCGGCATCGTGGAACGACATCAGCGTCGCCACGCGCGCCACCGCCGCATAGGCAGCTTCGGCAGCTTCGGCGGCCGCCACGGCATCCGCGCCGTGGACGGTCAGCTCGACCAGCGTGCCGAGCAGAGGACGACAAAACCGCATCGTCTCACTTGCCATGCCGGAGCACCAGTTCGTACATCGTCATGACGCGCTTGACGCCATCTGTCAGGTGCTTGGCGGACAGCGTGGCGCCGGCCAGGTTTTCAATGTCGCGTTCAAGCTTCAGCGGCGAAGCGGCGGTCTTGCCGACGAACTGCTGGCGCCATTTGGCGTCGGCCACTTCACTGCCGTACGACTCCTGGTATTCCAGCACGGCGATCTGGCGGACAGCGCCCGCCGCGTCGATGCCCACCGCATAGGTAATCATCTCGTGCTTGCCGACCACTTCATCGACCACAAACCAGCCGCCATCGCCGGTCTTCCAGACGCGGTCGCCCTGGAACGGCAGGCTGACGCTGGACGCTTCGCGCAGCTTGGCCTGCTGCTCGGCGGTCAGCAACACCCGTACCGGCGTCATGCTGGCGGTGCCGAACATGGCTTGCTGGGCGGCGGCCACGGTGGCATAGGTCTTGGCATGCGCCAGCACCGGCACGGCGGCCGCGCTGAGCGCGGCCAGTGTCAGCGCGCCGGCGGGAACAAATGACATGGCCATGATTAGTGCGAACCGAAAGGAATGCCCACTTTGATCATCAACTGGTCGCGGCCATGGTTATCCGAGACATAGCCGTTCCAGCAATCCGCCGTGCCATCGTTGAAGCAATGACCGCTCAGCTGATGGCGCCAGGTGGTGGTGACCCACCAGTTCTGCGCCGCGTAGTGCACGGTCGGGCCGATGAAGTGGGCGGTCTGGCTGTGCGAGTTGTACAGGTAGCCGTCGTAGTCGGTGTGGCGGCGGCCTTCGATGCCGGCGGTCCAGCTCGGTGCGAAGCGGTAGCTGACGCCATAAAGAATATCGAACATGCTGTTGCGGATGATATCGGTGTCGTACTTTTCCTTTTCCAGTTCGGACAGGAAGTTGACGGCGACGATCAGGCGGTCATCCATGAAATTGCTTTGCAGGAGCAGGCGGGTTTCCAGTTCATCTTCCAGATGACCGAGCGTCGGCTCGATGTACAGGCCGACGCCGACCGGCGAGGTGACCGGGTTGGTGATACGCCAGATCAGCTCCGCCGAGGCGCCATCCACAGCGGTGTGGTTGTAGGCGGCGGTTGGATTGCGGTTACCCGGCACGCCAAAGCCGGCGGTGCAGCGCGGCGTGGTGTCGCAGGTTTCCGGATTCAGGTAGTTGTTGTTGGCATTGACGGAAATTACGTTCATATAGCCGGCCACCTGGATGTCGTTGGTCAGGCCGTATTCAATCTCGGAGCGATACTGGCCCAGGTTGTAGCTGCCGGCCGATTGGCGGTGGGTGATGTCGGCTTTCTGCTCGAATTCCCAGCTGCCCTTGGGTTGCAGATCGAGCGTTTGCAGCCAGCCAAACGCGCTTTCGCCGGCCTGGCTGGTCACGCTGGCCAGCAGTAGCGCGGCTGCCATCGTGGTGCGTAAAAATGGAGCGGATTGAATGCTTTTCATGGCTTCCTTATGATTAATTGCGAACGAGAACGATTCGCATCATAGTTAATCAACCGGCTGCCGTGGAGCTGTCTTTACATGGATTTTCATGAAAAAAAATATTCTTTTTCGTCGCGCCACACTAGGCGGATTTTTAATGATCGGTTAATGTTGCGGCTAGTACGCTGAGGAAGGAAGTCAGCGTGTAAGCGCGGTTTGGGGGTGTGAACGCGGGCGGCGGACTTAATGTGGGGTTAATAATGGGCTTGATGTAATGCGCTCTCATTAGCCAGCATTGAAAGCCTCCATCACATGAAATTTCCTCTGTCCATCGCGCTGGCCGTCACCGCCACTGTTGCCCACGCCCAGAGTGATACGCCGTCCACCGTGGTGGTGGCCGGCAAGCGCGCGGACGTCATCAACAAGATCGACCGCAAGGTCTATCGGGCCGAGGCCGATATCCAGGCCAGCACCGGCAGCGCCGTCGATTTGCTGAACAATATTCCCGCCGTCGATGTCGATATCGATGGCAATGTCAGCTTGCGTGGCGACACCAGTGTGACGGTGCTGATCGATGGCAAGCCCTCCAGCCAGATGCAGGGCGCGGCGCGCGGCGGCGCCTTGATGGGCTTTTCGGCGGCCGATATCGAGCAGATTGAAGTCATCACCTCGCCGTCGGCCGAGTTCAAGCCGGATGGCGCGGGCGGCATCATCAACATCGTCACCAAAAAGAATCGCAAGCCGGGTTCCAGTGGCCAGCTATTGGCGAATCTGGGCAATGAAGGCCGCCATAACGGGGCGCTGTCTGGCGCTTACAAGGCTGGCAGCCTGGATCTCAGCGGTACGCTGGGCAACCGCCTGGACCAGCGGCGGCGCATCAGCGACAGCCTGGCCGGCACGCGCGGTGTAGATCCGACCGGCTCGCACCAGGTGCTGGATGAGAGCAATGACCGCTGGTATGGCAAGGGTGCCGTCAAATACTCGCCGGACGACAAGCAGACGCTGGGGCTGACGCTGGACTACGTCAACCGCACTGAACATCGCATCTCCGAACAGGATACGACTCCGGCCAGCAGTCCGGCCTATCAGCGCTCTGGCGATGGCGGTGGACCGCGCACGGATGCCGGCATCATGCTCAGCCTGGACCAGAAGCTGGCGCTGCCGGGGGAGGCGCTGTCGCTGTATCTGCAGCGCAGCCATTCGGTCGAAACCAATCTGTACGATTACCGCACCTACAACGCCGATCCCGCGCTGCAGCGGGATTTCAGCCAGCAGGTGTATGACATCTCAAAATTCAGCGGCAGCTATGTGCGGCCGACCGGCGAGGCCGCGACGCTCAAGCTGGGCTACGAGGTGGAGTACAACCATAACGGCTTCAACAACTGGAGCGCGCAGGGCGATGTTGAATCGACAACGGCCAACCCAGCCGCCGATAATCACTTCCGTTACCGGCAGGCGGTCAATGCCGCTTACGGTACCTATGCATTCAAGCACGGCGCACTGGAAACGCTGACTGGCCTGCGGGTTGAGCAGGTGGATATCCATAGCTTGCAGCGGGTATCGGGCGACACCAGCGCGCAGCATTACCGCAAGCTGTACCCGACATTGAATCTGCTGTACACGCTGAGCGACAATGATCTGCTGTCGCTGGGCTACAGCCGGCGCGTGAAGAAGCCGGATCCGGAAGACTTGAATCCCTATATCAACGCGGCGGACCCGAAGAATCTGCGCCAAGGCAATCCCTCGCTACGCCCGCAAGTCACCGACGCGTTGGAGTTGGGCTATCGCCACGAGGCTGGCGGCGCCTCATACGGCGTCACGGCTTACTACCGCCGCAGCCGCGATGGCGATACCGAAGTCCTGACGCCGCTGGGCAACGATGTGGTGCTGGTCACCAAGGCGAATATGCCGGGCAACCAGTCCGGCGGTCTGGAGTTCAGCGCCGCCGGCAAGTTCTGGCCGGGGCTGAGCTACAACCTGAGCGGCAACGGCTTTTACAACCAGATCGACGGCCAGGCGCTGGGGTATGCGGCCAAGCGTTCGAATGTGGGCCTCAACGGCAAGGGCACGCTGGATTACCAGTTGAGCGCGCGCGACCGTGTGCAACTTGGGCTGAATTATCGCGGCAAGCGTCTGACGCCGCAGGGTTACATTCTGCCTTTCACTGTACTCAACCTGGGCTACCGCCGCCAGATCGACGAGCAATGGACGCTGGTGGCTACTTTGTCCGACGCCTTCAACACCCAGCGCATGCGCCGCGTGTATGAGACGCCGACATTCAGCGGTGTCTACCGTCGCCAGCAAATGGGCCAGATCGCCTATTTGGGTTTTGCCTACAGCTTTGGCGGCGCGCGTAAATCCAAAGACGCGGATTTCAATTACGAGTGAACGCCACTTAATACGGCGTTAATGCTGGCCCGGTTTTAATGGACGCTGTTGTCATAAGGAGCATTCCATGCTGAACAAGGTTCCCGCAGTCACTCTCAGCTTCTGGCTGATCAAGATTCTTTCCACCACTGTTGGCGAGACCGGCGCCGATTATTTGGCAGTGAATGTCGGGCTGGGCGCGATGGTGACCGATGCCATCAGCGTTGCCTTGCTGCTGGCGGCGCTGTGGCATCAGCTGCGCGCGCCACGCTACACGCCTTGGGTGTACTGGCTGTGCGTGGTGCTGCTGAGCGTGGTCGGCACGCAAATCACCGATGCGCTGACGGACGGGCTGGAGGTCAGCCTGTATCTGAGCACCGGCGTGTTTGGCGTGTTGCTGGCCGTGGTGTTTGCCAGCTGGTACCAGCGCGAACGCACGCTGTCGATTCACACCATCATGACGCGGCGGCGCGAGCTGTTTTACTGGAGCGCGATTCTGCTGACCTTCGCTCTGGGCACGGCCGCCGGCGATCTGGCCACCGAGGCGCTGGGACTGGGCTTCCGTGTCGGCGTCTTCATCTTTGGTGGCCTGATCGCCGCCACTTACGTCGCATACCGTTGCGGCCTTAATCCGGTGCTGAGCTTCTGGATGGCTTACATCCTGACTCGTCCGCTGGGCGCATCGCTGGGCGACTTGCTGTCGCAATCGCCTGAATACGGCGGTGTCGGTCTGGGTACGGTCAATACCAGCCTGGCCTTCCTGCTGGTGATCGCGGCGCTGGTCGCGTTCATCAGCCGCTCCGCGTCATCGACTTCCACCAACGCTTAAAAAGGACCACACATGAAAACCGTACACCTGATGATGGCAGCCGCCGTCTTTGCCCTGGGCGTGCTCGATGTGCCCGTGTTGCAGGCCGTGGTGCCGGCGGCCCAGGCCGCGCAGGGCACGCTGGGAGACCTGAGCAAATTCCGCCTGATCGCCGCCGATACCGCAGCCATCGCCAACAAGGGCGACCTGGCCGGTGCCAAGACTCGCATCAAGGATCTGGAAACCAGCTGGGACCAGGCCGAAGCGGGCCTGAAGCCGCGCGCGGCGGCGGACTGGCACGTGGTCGATAAGGCTATCGACAAAGCGCTGTCGGCCTTGCGTGCCAGCCATCCGGACGCCGCCGCGTGCAAGCAGGCGCTGGCCGACTTGCTGGCGTCCTTCGACAAATACGGCAAATAACCATGGCTGAGTTGAGTATCTTGCAGGTCGCGCTGTTGGCGGCGATACAGGGATTCGCGGAGCTATTGCCGGTGTCCAGTTCGGCCCACGTGATTACCGCTGAAAAGCTGATGGGGCTGGATCCGACCGCGCCGGAAATGACCTTGCTGCTGGTGATGCTGCATACCGGCACCATGTTTGCCGTCATCGTGTATTTCTGGAAGGCGTGGCGGCAAGCGTATTTCAGCTCGGCGGCGGTGCTGCGCCAGACCATCACCTATCTGGTGGTGGCGACTGCGGCGACCGGCGTGGTCGGTCTGGGATTGCAGGCGTTGATCAAGTACCAGTTTGCCGCTGATGCGTCCAAGTTTGAAATTGAGCAGCTGTTTGGCAATGCCACCCTGATGGCCGTTGCGCTGGCTGCGGCGGGCGTGCTAATCATCGTTTCTTCGCGCCTCAAGGAGCGCGAGGGGGCACTGTCATTGCAATCGGCGGCGGTGATTGGCGGCGTGCAGGGTTTGTGTCTGCCGTTTCGCGGCTTTTCGCGTTCGGGAGCGACCATCTCTACCGGCCTGGTGGCCGGTGTCGCCCGCAAGCGCGCGGAAGAGTTCAGTTTCGCGCTGGTGGTGGTGCTGACGCCGGCTGTCATCGTCAAAGAGGTGCTGCGCGTGCTGCATGCGCGGGCGGAATTGCCGGTCGGGCAGGCCCAGCACATGACGCATCTGCTCGGTCCTAGCCTGGCCGGCATGGTGTTGAGCTTTGGCGCCGGCCTGCTGGCGCTGCGCTGGCTATCGAGTTGGCTGGAAGCTGGGCGCTGGCATCTGTTCGGCGCCTATTGTCTGCTGGCTTCTGTACTTGTGTACTGGCAGGGTGCCTGAAACGGATGATGAAGTTTTTTCGCGATGATGGCGGGGAGCCCGGTGGCCAGCGCCTGTTCAGCACGCTGCTGCTATTTGGCGGTCTGTTCGGTGCCCTGACGCTGTTCGGCCTGATCGCAGAGGATGTGGTGGAAGGGGACAGCCTGTTCTTTGACTTCCCGCTCATGAACTGGCTGCGCCATCACTCAGGCGCGGGATTGAACACGGCAATGCGCGTCATCACGACACTGGGCTCCGCATGGACGGTGGTGCCGCTGATTGTGGTGGTCGGCTATTGCTGCCGGCGACGGCCACAAGCGATTGCTTATCTGCTGGCCGCCAATGCTGGTTCTTCGCTGTTAAACGTCACCGCCAAACACGCGTTCGAGCGCATTCGCCCGAGCTACTGGACCCCGCTGGTACACGAAACCACTTATAGCTTCCCCAGCGGCCATGCGATGGCAACCATGGCCCTGGTGACGTCCGTCTGGCTGATCTGGCGTCCGCGTTGCGGCCGCAGGACGCTGCTGACGGTTGGGGGCATCTACGTGGTGCTGGTCGGCATATCGCGCATGTATCTCGGCGTGCACTATCCATCCGACGTGCTGGCGGGATGGTGCGCGGCTTTCGTCTGGTGTCGGGGATTGGCGCTATCCATGCGCAATGAATCGGATCAAAAGGAATAATGAATGAAGCCTTACCACGGCTTGCTGAAGTTGGCTCGCCTGCTGCAAGAAGGCCATCGTTTTGAGGAACTGATCGCCAGCGCCGCCACGCAAGGCGATTCTGCCTATGTACTGATGCGCATGGCCATGCTGTCCCACATCGGTGGCGCGACCGCGCAGTCATGGGAGTTGCAACATGAGGCATTGCAATTGCAGCGCCACTATCGCACGGAAGCGGACCGGCAGCCGTCGCGGTTCCGCTTGCTGGTCGTGATGAGGTCTGGATTCATGCTGGACAACACGCCGCTCGACTTTCTGCTGGAAGATAGCAGCATTGCGTGCGAGTGGTTGTACGTGCTTCCGGACTTGCCGCTGCCGGAGCAATTGCCGGAGCACGATGCGGTGTTTATCGCGATTGGTCATCTGGAGCGTAACCGCCAGCTGTTCGATCGTCTGCTGCCGCTGCTGCGAAGCACGCGGCGGCCGATATTCAATCTTCCGCGCGCCGGCTTCGGTTTCGAGCGCCATCGGCTGAATGAGCTGCTACGGGATATTCCTGGCGTGGTGGTACCGCAAACGTTTGCCATCGCGCGTGATCAGCTGAAAGCGGTTGTGGCACATGATTTGCCGCTGCCGCTGATTATTCGGCCACTGATCTCGCAGGCAGGCAAGGCCTTGCAGCGCCTGTTGCTGCCGAAGGAGCTGGACGTTTATCTTGCCGCCCAGCCGGAAGCGTTCTTTTACGTGGCGCCCTACGTGGACTACCAAAGCGCGGATGGCCTGTATCGCAAGTGTCGTCTGCTTATGTTGCGGGGCGTGCCTTGGGTTTGCCATTACGCCATTTCGTCGCACTGGATGGTGCATTTTCAAACCGCCGGCATGGAACAGGATGCCGCCAAACGCGAGGAGGAAGCGCGTTTCATGGCCACGGCGGACAGCGATTTCTGTCATCGTCATCGGGCGGCACTGGCGGAAATTTACGCCCGTGTCCGATTGGATTACTTCGTCATCGATTGCGGCGAAACGGCTGACGGCCAGTTGCTGTTCTTCGAGGCCGATAACACCAGCCTGGTGCACGCGACCGATTCTATCGCGCTGTATCCCTACAAGCAGGTGCAGATGCAAAAAGTGTTCAGCGCATTCCGCGACATGCTCGGTGCACCTTAACGATTGTTCATGCGGGCGAGAGGTGGCGTTTAGCGCGTGTACAGCAAGATAGCAAAGTCGCGGCGCAAGTGCCGTCAACTTCATGAGGATATGTTTATGCAATTACGGAAAATCGGTATCGCCTGCGCGGGATTGTGGCTGGTGACTGCGGCCTACGCCGCTGATCCGCTCAAGCTGGTGTCGACCACGCCGTTGCCGCAAGTTAGCGGTGGCGACTTCGATCACTTTGACGTGGACCTGCTGCGCAACCGGCTGTATGTGCCGTCTGAAGTCTACGGCTCGATCGAAGTATTCAAGCTGCCGGATGGCCAGCATCTGAGCAGCACGCTAGGTCTGGCCAAGTCACCGCACAAGATTCTGCTGACCCAGGCGGGCAAGGAGCTGTGGGTTGCCGACGCCGGCGCTGCGAGTCTCAAGATAGTCGACACCAGCGATATGTCGGTCCGCAACAGCATCGCCATGGAACCGCAGCCGGATTCTGGCATCGTGGATGAAAAGCGTGGCATTTTCTATCTGGGCAATGGTGGCAAGGGTGGCGAGGCACATGCCTACATCAGCTTGATCTCGCTGGCGGACCACAGCGTGCTTGGACGCATCGACGTGCCGGCCAAGCAGGTGAAGGCGATGGCGATTGATGCCGCCACAGACCGTCTGTTCGTCAACTTCCGCGATCGTAACGAGGTCGGCGTGATCGACCTGGCGTCCCGGAAGTTGACGGGCCTGTGGCAGATTCCAGGGCCGGGCCGCAACTCGGCGCTGGCGTTCGATCCGGAGACCAAGCGCCTGTTCGTTGGCGCGCGCGGACCGGGCAAGCTGCTGGTGCTGGACGCCGCTGACGGCAAGGTGCTGCAGACGCTGGATATCGTCGAGACATCAGACGAAATGATCGTCGACAGCGAACACCGCCGCCTGTACATTGCCGGCGCCGGCGGCCTGGATGTGGTTAGCACACACGGCCCGGACAACTATCAGATCGACCAGCACATCGATACGCTGGGCGGCAAGACCGCCGTGTATGTACCGACGCTGAAACGGTTATACGTGGTGCACACCAAAGGCCCGCAAGCCGCCGAAGCGGGCTTGCAGGTATTTGACGTGCGCTGACCGGAAAGCTTCAGGCCGGCCGCAGCACGTGGCCGACCGCTGTGCACACGTGCTGCACGTCGGTCGGCGTCATGGCGGCGTGCAGAGGCAGGGTGACGGTTTCACGGGCGATCCGTTCGGTATTCGGGAACTGGCCTTCATGGTAGCCGTATTGCTTGCCGACGCTGGTGAGATGGCAGGCCTCGTAGGACATGCCGGTGCCGATGCCCATCTCCTGTAGCGCAGCGCGAAAACTCGGGCGGGTATGACCGAACTGCTCGTAAGAAATCAATACGTTGAACATATTCCAGCTCTGTTGCGGCGTGCCGTGAGGCGGCAGCCGCAGGCCGGGCAGTGCAGGGAGGTGCTGGAAGTAGCATGCTGCCAGTTCCGCGCGATGCGCCAACAGTGCCGGCAACTGGCGCAGCTGATGCAGTCCGATCACGGCGGAGACGTCCGACATATTGAACTTGCCGGCGGCAACGCTAACGTCGCGCGTGCCGTCCGGCAGGCGCTCGATGCCATGAAAGCGCAGCACCTCCACCAACCTGGCCTGGTCCTCATCGGCAACCACGATGGCTCCGCCTTCGATGGTGGTCATATTTTTATTCGGGTGGAAGCTGAAGGTGGCGATGTCGCCAAAGCTGCCTATCGGCTGGCCCTGCCAGTACGATCCTTGAACCAGTGCCGCATCTTCAATCACACGCAGGCGGTGGCGGCGCGCCAGCGCGTGCAGCGCCGAAATATCGCCGAGGGCGCCGGGAAAGTAGGTCGGTAAAATGGCCTTGGTGTGCGGCGTGATTGCGGCTTCCACTTGTGCCAGGTCGATGAAGCGGGTGTCGAGATCACAATCGACAAACACTGGCGTTGCGCCCACCTTGACGATCATGTTCATCGCGGAAAAGAAGCTTTGCGACGAGGTGATCACTTCGTCGCCAGGGCCGATGCCGCACACTTGCAGAGCAATTTCGATCGCCGCCGTGGCCGAGGTGACGACCCGTGTTGGGCGGGAGCCGAAGCTGGCCGACAGGGCTGCTTCGAATTCTGTTACTTTGGGGCCGCTTGCCAGCCAGTTCGAGCGAAGAACCTCTACTACACCCTGGATGGTCGCTTCATCCATGGTGGGTTGAGCAAATTTGAGCACTGCTGGCGTCCTTTCAAATTATAAATAGCCTTCCAGCATACTCTGAAAGGCGGAGAAGATTTTTTGCATGGCCGGCTGTTTGTAGGGATAGAGCGCGGCGTCGTCCATCGAGTGGACCGCCATCGCGGTGCCGACTTCGAAAATCAGCAACTCGCCGCCGGCCAGCTCGGCGCAGTCGATAACCAGGTAGTCCAGTCCGATACGCTGGTTTAGCTCTTGCAGTGCCGCCGCGTGGCGGGCCGCGAAGCCGGTGTCGAAACTGTCCATACAGGCGGCTTCTTCGGCACGCTTGTCCGCGCTCTCATCCATGCCGGCGTTCAGGTAATGTACCAGCCAGTGCGACGAAATCGCCATATGGCCGAGGAAGGTCTGGCCCTGAATCAGCACCACACGATATTTGCGATACAAGCCGTCGGCGCTGCGGTAGTCCACAAATGGTGAGACGTAGAATTGTTCGTCCGCCACTTCAACCAGATAGGCGGCGATTTGCCGCGCATCCTCAAGACATACCAGGTCGCGCCCTGCGTGCGAGTCCAGCGGTCGGGCGATAAAGGGGAAGAAGTCGCAGTGCATTAGCACATCGCGTCCGACGCGGCTGGTGGACGGCACGCGCAAGCCAGGAACACCGCTCAGCAGCGCGCTGGTGGCGTCGCGGGTCAGGGCGGCGATGCGTTGCGGACGGTTGATTACCGGGCGCTCCCAGTGCTCGGTAATTTGCGCCAGCCGCATCAGCAAACTGTGGTTGCCGCGCGACTCGGCGATGGCGACGAACAGCACGTCGTGCTCGGGCAGCGCGTCAGGCCATGGGTGGTCGTGGGTCAGGTATAGCGTGTGAATGGTAATGTCGGCGTCTTCCAGCAGCAGTTCCACCGGTGTGTTCCACATCAGCTCTCCCGGCCCCATGACGACCAGCAGCTTCAGCGGCCCGGCCAGTCGCGAATAGCAAACTTGCCGGTCCAGCGCGCGCTGCTGCATCAGCATGGCGATTGCTGGCTGGCCGGTGAGCTGCAGTACGATGGAGTAATCGAGAGCGGCATGGACATCGTTCGGTTCGTGCAGCACGCGGCGTAGCAGGCCTGCCGCGACCGGGTTCAGATCCTGTCCACGCATCGCGTAGCGCATCAGCTTGGCATAGCCGATCAGCGGCGCAAACGCGGTGCGCGCGTTGTTTATTAATTGATCCATTTTTCTATTGGGCTCCTTGCCAGCCGCCGCCCAACGCCCGGTACAGGTCGACCAGGCTGGTGAGCTGATTCAGGCGTGCTGTCAGCAGGGACTGTTGGGCTGCGTACAGCGCGGTCTGTGCGGTCAGCACATTCTGGTAGCTGTCGACGCCATTCTTGTAGAGCATGTTTTCCAGCTCCAAGCGCTTTTGCTGGTCGGCGCTTTCCTGGCGCTGGGCTGTCAGCTGGTGCTCATAGGTGCCGCGCGCGGCCAGGCCATCGGCCACTTCGCGGAATGCGGTCTGCACGGTTTTCTGGTACTGGACCACGCCGATGTCGCGGTTGACCACGGCGACGTCCAGATTGGCCTGGTTGGCGCCGGCATTGAAGATCGGCAGCGTCAGCGCTGGCACGAACGACCAGGCGCCGCTGCCGGCGCTGAACAGGCCACCGAGGGCGGCGCTTTGCGTGCCGGCGCCGGCGGTCAGCGACAGGCTGGGGAAGAAGGCGGCGAGGGCGGCGCCGATGTCGGCGTGTTCCGCGCGCAGCGTGGCTTCCGCTTCCAGTATGTCCGGGCGGCGCCGCAACAGGTCGGAGGGCAGGCCGGCCGGGACGTCCGCCATGATGAAATTGTCGTGCAAGTTGGCCGGTGGCGGCAAGTCGGCCGGCAAGGGCTGGCCGATCAGCAGCACCAGGGCATTTTCGGCCTGGGCACGCTGCCGGAGCTGGGCCTGCAAGTTGGCGTCGGCCTGATCGACCGCCGTGCGCGCCAGCTGCAGATCCAGTTCCGACACAGTGCCGTTGTCGAACTGTAGCTGGACCAGTTTGCTGGCTTCCTCGGCGGCCGTCAGGGTGGCGCGGGTTAAGTGCAATTGCGCGTCGGCGGCCAGCGTGGTCAGGTACTGGTCGGCGATCTGCGAGATCAGCAGGATTTCAGCCGCCTGGCGCGCATGGTCGCTGGCCAGGTATTGCTGGAATGCGGCGTCGGACAGGCTGTGCAGGCGACCGAAGAAATCCAGCTCCCAGGACAGTGATAGACCGGCGGAATAGCTCTTGCTGGTGGTGTCGGCCTTGCTGTCGCCCGACTTGCCGGACGTATGCGCCGTGTCCAGACTGGCGGTGGCACCCAGTTGCGGCGCCATGCCGGAGCGCGCCAACTGGTACTGGGCCTGCACGCGCTGGACGTTGAGCATGGCAATGCGCAGATCGTGGTTGTTGTGCACGCCCAGTTCCACCAGTTTTTGCAGGCGGGCATCCGCCAGGAAGGCGCGCCAGTCGGTGCTGGCGGCGGTGGCGCCGGCCGGCGTCTGGCCATAGGCCGCTCCGGCCGGATAGCTGGCGGGCATGGCGGTGGCGGGGCGCTGATACACCGGTTGCAGCGAGCAGCCGGTGGCCATGGCCAGCAGGGCGGCGCCAACGGCGAGGGTAAGGGTTTTCATGCTGTGCTCCTATGCTTGCGGGATGGCGGTCTTGCGCGATCCCAGCTTGTTCATCACGACGATAAAGAACATCGGGATCAGGAAGGTGGCGATGAAGGTGGCCGCCAATGTGCCGCCAATCACGCCAGTACCGATCGAGTTCTGGCTGGCCGAGCCGGCGCCATGCGACAGCGCCAGCGGCAGTACGCCCAGCAGGAAGGCCAGCGAGGTCATGACGATCGGACGCAAGCGCATCTGCGCCGCTTCGATGGCGGCTTCCAGCACGGAGCGTCCTTGCTGCTGCAACTCGCGGGCAAATTCGACGATCAGAATCGCGTTCTTGGCTGACAGGCCGATGGTGGTCAGCAGGCCGACCTGAAAGTAGACGTCGTTGGTCAGACCGGCCAGCATGGTGGCCGCCAGCGCGCCCAACACGCCGATCGGGATCACCATGATCACCGAGATCGGAATCGACCAGCTTTCATACAATGCCGCCAAGCTGAGGAACACCACCAGGATGGACAGGGCGTACAGCAGTGGTGCCTGCGAGCTGGCTTGCTTCTGTTGCAGCGAGCTGCCGGTCCATTCATAACCGATGCCTTGCGGTAGCTGGGCAACCAGCTTCTCCATTTCGAGCATGGCCTGGCCGGTGCTATAGCCTGGCGCCGGCTGGCCCTGGATTTCCATCGCTTCGACGCCGTTGTAGCGCTGCAGCTGCGGCGGGCCATACGTCCATTTGGCGCTGGCGAAGGCGCCGAACGGCACCATGCCGCCAGTGCTGTTGCGCACGTAGAGCTTGTCCATGTCCTGCGGATTCATGCGAAACGGTGCATCGGCCTGCACATAGACTTTCTTGATGCGGTTGTCGGTGTCGAGAAAGTTGTTGACGTATTTGGCGCCCCAGGCAATCGAGAACGATTGGTCGATATCGGCCGCGCTAACGCCCAGCACGGCCGCCTTTTCACGGTCGATATTGACTTTGAAGGTGGGATTTTCGGTCTGGCCTTTCAGGTGGACCTGCGCCAGTGCCGGGTTTTTTGCGGCCAGGGCCAGCAGTTGATCGCGCGCTTTTGCCAACGCCTCGTGTCCCAGGCCGGCGCGGTCCTGCAGCTCGAAGTCGAAGCCGGATGCGCTGCCCAGGCCACGGATCGGAGGCGGGCTGATGGTGGTGATGACGGCGTCCTTGTCATGCGCGAAGTGGCGCGTGATGCGGTCGCTCAGCGCGGCTGCGGTCTGGTTGGCGTTGGTGCGTTCCGACCAGTCTTTCAGGTGCAGGAACAGCTGACCCTGATTGCCGCCACGGCCGGCATCGTTGTAGCCGTTGACCATGAAGGTGGCGTCGACCACGTCGCTCTCCTTGGTGCGCAGATAGGTATCGACGCGGTCCAGGATGACGCCGGTCTGGGCCTGGGTGGCCCCGGTGGGCGCCTGGACCTGGACGAAGATGTAACCCTGGTCTTCGTTCGGCAGGAAGGAGGTTGGCAGCTTGGCGAACATCAGCAGCACGGCGGCGATGATGACGCCGTAAATGATCAGCCAGCGGCCGGAGCGGGCGGCGATGTGGCGCACGCCGTGCACGTATTTGTCGCGGCCGCTGTCGAAGGTGCGGTTGAACCAGCCGAAGAAGCCGCGCTGGGCCGCATGGTCGCTGGCCGGCTTCAGCAAGGTGGCGCACAGGGCCGGTGTCAGCGACAGCGCGACAAACACCGACAGCAGCATGGAAATCACGATGGTCAGCGAGAACTGGCGGTAGATGCCGCCCACAGTGCCACCCGAGAACGCCACCGGCACGAACACCGCGCACAGCACCAGCGCCACGCCGATCAGCGCGCCGCTGATCTGGCCCATGGCCTTGCGGGTCGCTTCCAGCGGGCCGATATGCTCTTCGTGCATCACTCGTTCGACGTTTTCCACCACCACAATGGCGTCGTCCACCAGCAGGCCGATCGCCAGCACCAGGCCGAACATGGACAGGGTGTTGATGGTGAAGCCCAGCGCCGACATCATGCCGAAGGTACCCAGCAGGACCACCGGCACGGTGATCGACGGAATCAGCGTGGCGCGCACGTTTTGCAGGAACAGGTACATCACCAGGAACACCAGGACGATGCCTTCGATCAGGGTCTTGACGACTTCTTCAATCGAAATCTTGATGAAGGGCGTGACGTCGTTTGGATAGACCACCTTCAGGCCATGCGGGAAGTAGGGCTCCAATTGCTTGAGCTGGGCGCGGATGGCATTGGCGGTGTCCAGCGCATTGCCGCCGGGCGCCAGCTGAATGCCGATGCCGCTGGCTGGCGCGCCGTTGTACTTGTTGTCGACCTTGAAGTTTTCCGGTCCCAGGTCAACCCGGGCGACGTCGCGCAGGCGCACCTGCGAGCCGTCCGCTTGCACTTTCAGCAGGATGTTGCCGAAGTCCGCCGGGGTACGCAGCAGCGTCGATTCGGTGATGGTGGCGTTGAGCTGCTGGTCCGCCACGGCCGGCGCGGCGCCCAGCTGGCCGCCGGAAATCTGCACGTTTTGCGCGGTCAGCGCGCTGGTCACATCCAGCGGCGACAGCGCGTAGCTGTGCAGCTTGTCCAGGTCCAGCCAGACGCGCATTGCGTACTGGCTGCCGAACACGTTCATATTGCCGACGCCGTTGATGCGGCTCAGCGGTCCCTGCACGTTGGACACCACGTAGTTGGCGATGTCGAATTTGTTCATGCTGTTGTCGGTCGAGACAAAGCCCACCACCATCAGGAAGCTGTTGGTGGACTTGGTGACCTGCACGCCGCTTTGCTGCACCGGCGCCGGCAGCAGCGGGGTGGCCAGCTGCAGCTTGTTCTGCACCTGCACCTGGGCGATGTTGGGATCGGTGCCGGTGGCGAAGGTCAGCGAGGTGGTCGACACGCCGGTGTCATCGGTGGTGGACGACATGTACAACAGGTTGTCGATGCCGCTCATTTGCTGCTCGATCACCTGCACCACGGTGTCCTGCATGGTGACGGCGGAAGCACCCGGATAGCTGGTGGAGATCTGCACGGTCGGCGGCGCCACCGGCGGGAACTGTTCCACCGGCAGGCCGGTCAGGGCGATGATCCCGCCCAGCATGATGAGCAGAGCCAGTACGATGGCAAATACAGGGCGTCGTATAAAGAATTGAGCCATGATTCCCCCTTAGTGACCGTTAGCCGCATCGGCGGCCGCGGCAACAGTGCTGGGTGCGGCCGCCACGCGTACCTGCATGCCCGGCTGCACGCTTTGCAGGCTGTTGACGATCACGCGTTCACCATCTTGCAGACCGGCGGTGACCACATAGTCCCTGCCGCGCAGGGTGTCGGCCTGCAGGATGCGCTGCGCCACCTTGCCGCCGGCATCGACCACCAGCGCGGTGGCCTGGCCTTGCTGGTTATGGCTGACGGCGCCGGCCGGCACCAGCATGGCCTTGGTATTCACGCCTTGCACCAGGCTGGCGTGGACAAACATCCCCGGCAGCAGCACATGTTGCGGATTCGGGAACACCGCGCGCACGCCCACGGTGCCGGTGGCCTGGTCGACCGTGATGCCGGTGAACTGCAGCTTGCCCTGCAGCGGGTAAGTGCTGCCATCTTCCAGCTTGAGGCTGACCGCCGGCTGGGCGTTGCTGTCGGGGCGCAGCTCGCCGCTGGCGATGGCTTGGCGCAATTGGAGGCCGGCCACGCTGGACTGGCTCAGGTCCACATAGATGGGATCGATTTGCTGCACGGTGGTCATCAGCGTCGCCGCGCTGGCCTGCACGTAGGCGCCCTGCGTCACTTGCGAAACGCTGCTGCGGCCGGCGATCGGCGAGGTGACGTTGGTGTAGCCGAGGTTGATGCGCGCGGTCTGCACGCCGGCCTGCGCGGCAGCCAGATCGGCGGCGGCCTGGCCTTGCGCCGCCACGGCATTGTCATAAGCTTGCTTGCTGACGGCGTTGCCGGCCACCAGGTTCTTGTAGCGTTCGGCCTGGGCATTGGCGGCCACCAGATTGGCGGCGGCTTTTTGCTGGGCGGCCTGCGCATTGGCCAGCGTGGCGCGGTAGGGGGCGTCGTCGATACGGTACAGCGCCTGCCCGGCGCGCAAGTCGGCGCCCTCGGTGTAGCTGCGCTGCTGCACGACGCCATCAACCCGCGCCCTGACTTGCGCGACCAGATACGGCGTGGTGCGGCCCGGCAGCTCGATGCTGACCGGGACGCTGGTTGGGTGGACCGTGATCACGTCAACCGCCGGTGCGGCGTGCTGGGCTGGCGTGGTGGTTTGCTTGCCGCAGCCGCTCAAGGCCAGCAGCATGGCTGGCACCAGCAGCGCGGGGAGTAGATGTTTTTGTTGAACTGGCATGTCGATATCCCATCGATGTCGATCGATGACAGCGGGTTGCCGTCATCCTTGCAGCCAGTTTGCGCGCGCGACGGTTAACGTCGTTTCTTGGGAGTATGAACAATAGTTAAGGTTGGGCTAGGCCGGCAGGTAGAAGCCGATATGGCAACCCGGGCCTTGCTCAAGAATGCGCACCTGCACGCCGTGCAAGTGCGCCACCGCGACCACCAGACTGAGGCCGAGGCCATTGCCGGGTGTGTGGCGGCTGCTTTCGCTGCGGTGGAAGCGTTGGAATACGGCTTCGCGCTCGGCGGGTGGAATGCCGGGGCCGCTGTCATGGATTTCGACGCCGACCAGATCGGGCTGGCGCACCAGCGCAACGTTGATCTGGCCGTGCTCCGGCGTGAACTTGATGGCGTTATCGATAAGATTGCCCAGCGCTTCGAACAGCAGGCTGGCATCGCCGCGCAGCGCGAACTGCCAGCCCGCCGGGCGCTGGTAGGTCAGCGTGATGTGCTTGTCCTCGGCGCTGGGTTCGTAAAACTCCACGGCGTCGTCGACGATGGCGGCCAGGTCGACATCGCTAAAGCCGGCGCGGCGGGCGCCGGCCTCCACTTCCGAGATGCGCAGCATGGCGTTGAAAGTGGCCAGCAGCGATAGCGTTTCCGCGATTGCCGCTTCGACCGCCAGGCGGAATTCATCGGTATTGGCGGCGCGGCGCTGGGCACGCTCCAGTCCGGCCAACAGGCGTGACAGCGGCGTGCGCAAATCGTGGGCGATGTTGTCGCAGGCACCTTTAACCTCATGCATCAGGCGCTCGATCTCG
The DNA here is from genome assembly GCF_009674535.1 of Duganella guangzhouensis. Lineage (GTDB taxonomy): Bacteria > Pseudomonadota > Gammaproteobacteria > Burkholderiales > Burkholderiaceae_D > Rugamonas > Rugamonas guangzhouensis. The sequence goes on along the minus strand of NZ_WKJK01000003.1, from coordinate 437,996 downwards.
TCCAGCATACCGTTGACCACCGTGACCAGCCGGTCCAGGTCGTCGCCGCCGTCTTGCAGCGGGCGTTGCGGCAGGCGCTGGCTGAGGTCGCCCAGCACGATGCTTTGGATGGCGCCGGTGATGGCGTCCAGCCGGTGGACGGCGCGGCGGCCGATCCAGGCCGCGCCCGCCAGCCCAAGCAGCACGGCCAGCAGCGCAGCCGAGGCTAGCGCGCGCAGCAGTACTTCATTGAACTCGTGGGCTTCGTACAAATCCTGGGATAGCACCAGCAGGCGGCCATCCGGCAAGGGATAGGCGGCGACGCGCAGCTCGCGCCGGCTGGCGCCTTGCTGGACCGGCAGCGTGTAGGCGCGGCCATCGACCGAGGCGGGTGGACGCGGGCCGGGGAAGGCGCCGGCCAACGGGCTGCCGTCGGCGCCGTAGAGACCGAACGGACGGGCGTTGTCGGGATCGAGCCGGGCGTGGTAGTTGACTCGCTCGACCAGCTCCGACGGCGCGCTGCGCAGGAAAGCGTTACGCTCGCGCGCCAGCCATTCGTCCATGCGGCCCAGCGCGTAGCTGGATATCTGCTGATAGAGGAAGCCAAACAGCAGCGCGCCGATCACGCCGTACAAGGCGAGGAACAGCAGCGCCGTGCGGAAGCTGGCGGCGCGGCGGATCTCGCCCAGCGAGACCGGCTTACTCGGCCGCGCGGAAGACATAACCGGAACCGCGCACGGTGTGGATCAGGGGCGCGCTGCCGTCGGGATCGATTTTCTTGCGCAGTCGGCTGATGTGGACATCAATCACGTTGCTGCGCTCGTCGCTGCGGTATTCCCATACCGCTTCAAACACCATGGTGCGGGTCAGGATTTCACCGGCGTTGCGGAAGAAATATTCCAACAGGCGGAATTCGCGCGGCTGCAAGTCGATAGCCTGGCCGGCCAGGCGCACACTGTGGGTCAGCAAATCCATTTCCAGGCGGCCGACTTTGAAACTGGTGACGGCGGCCGGGGCGTCGCGGCGGCGCAGCAGGGCGTCCAGGCGCGCGGTCAGTTCGATGTAGTCGAAGGGCTTGGCCAGATAGTCGTCGCCGCCGGCGCGCAGGCCGCGCACGCGCTCGTCCACGGCGGATAGCGCGCTCAGAATCAGCACCGGCGTGGTGACGCCGGCCGTGCGCAGCGTGGACAATACCGCCAGGCCATCCAGGCCGCCGGGCATCATGCGGTCGAGCACGATGACGTCGTAGTTGTCGGCGGCGGCGCGCAGCAGGCCGGCGCGGCCGTTATCGGCCAGCTCGACCTGGTGGCCGTCGTCGCTCAGCGCGGCGTGCAGCTCCTGCGCGGTTTGCGTATCATCCTCGATTACCAGTACCTTGGCCATGCGGGCGGCCTCCTTGTTATGACTGTCCAGTGCGCTGTTATACTGATCCATTATGCCGTAGCGCTGGCTAATGGTAGTTCTCTTCAACATTAAAAATCGTTCATGTTGCGACTGTTGCTCATCGAAGACGATGTCCGTTCGGCCCAATACCTGATGCGCGGCCTGGCGGAAAGCGGCCATGTGGCCGACCATATTGCCGACAGCCGCACCGGCCTGGCCATGGCGGGCGAGGGCATTTATGACGTGGTGGTGGTCGATCGCCGCATGCCGGGGCTGGATGGCGTCGAACTGGTCAGCGCGCTGCGCCGGCGCGATCCTGGCATTCCGGTACTGATGATCAGCGCGCTGAGCAGCACGCAACAACGCGTCGAGGGGCTGAAGGCGGGCGCCGACGATTATCTGGTCAAGCCGTATGCGTTTGCCGAGATCCTGGCGCGCATCGAGGCGCTGGCCCGCCGCAACGATGAGGGGCGCCGGCAGACGGTGTTGCAGGTGGCCGACCTCAAGCTGGATGTGGCGGCCCGCAGCGCCGTGCGTGGCGCGCGCGACTTGCGCTTGCAGGCACGCGAGCTGGCTTTGCTGGAGCAGCTGATGCGGCGTCCCGGCCAGGTGGTTACGCGGGCCATGCTGCTGGAGGCGGTGTGGAACTACGACTTCGATCCCAAAGGGAATATCGTTGACATGCATATGCACCGCCTGCGCGGCAAGGTAGACCACGACACCGAGGCCGCCCTGATCCACACGGTGGCGGGTGCCGGCTATTGCATCCGCGCCCTGGCCACCGATGGCGAGTAAAACAGAACAGAGGCAAAGACGCAGACGGTGATCAGGGTGCACAGCGGCAGGCCGATATTCATCAGCTGGTTCTCGGCCAGCCAGTCGCCGATCGCGGTGCCGGCGGTGCGGGCCGTGGCGACGATTAGCCAATAGGCGCCCGCGCCAGGGTTCCACCACAGCACGGCTGCCAGCAGCAGGCTCAGGCAGATACTGGCGTAGCCCTGGCCGATCAGGTGGGACAGCGCGTCGCCGCTGACGGTGCCGAACACGCCGGCAATCAGCATGGCGATCCAGTAGGCGGCATCGGTGTTGGGCACGCTGGCTGTGGCGGCATCGCGCCGGGTGCGCCACGCCAGCATGGCCAGAGCGGCGGCCAGTCCGACGATTAGCACTGGCATGGGAATGTGGACACGGAAAGCCAGATAGTCGGCGATATTCGTCGCGCCAGTGCGAATGATCAGAATGACCAGCCAGTAGTAGGCTTCATGCACACGCTGGTCGGCGCGCTCCGCCGCAAACACGGCAGCCGCGATAACGCACAGGATCAGCAAGCCCTGCATGATGCCCAGATGCGTGGTGTGCGCATACAGGTCGCCAAGGTTGGTGCCGCAGATGCTGGCCAGCGTGATCGCCGTCCAGTAGCGTGGGTTGACGGCCGGGATATGGACAGTTTTCATGGCTGGCATCCTGTAGATGATCGGAGACAGCATGCAGGCTAGCGCAGCCTGTATTAAACCATCATTAATTTTCTGACATGTTGCGGTAATAAAAGTGTAATCCAGAGGCAATGCTGCGGTAATCGTGTGGTTTCTATAATGGTTTTCATTAGCCAATCAGCGCTGATGCCACTACCTATCTGGAGAACCGCATGACAGACCATTCCGCCATCTCGATGTCCAAACGCCTGCTGCTCGCGGCAGTGATCGCCACTGCCGGCCTGAGCGCCGGCGCGCACGCTGCGCCGGCCAGTGACTACGGTCACACCGAGCCCGCCACGGCTTCCGAAAAGCTCATCAACATCAGCGCTGACACCAAAACGGTGAACGTCGAGAACGGCGACACCGTCACCTTCGTCAGCGGCCATCAGACCTTCACCTGGAACTTCCGCACCCTGCGCGATGAGGACGATGTGCGGCTGTCCACCATCGCGCCAGCCGGCTTCCCGGCCAAGGACATCGAAGTCTACGTCGCCCGCGACCCGCTCTACCGTTAAACCGATGCCAGACCGCGAAGAGCTGCTTCCCAGCCCGGGATTGGCGGCACGCTGGCTGGCGTTGCTGGCAGAGATACGGCGGGAACGCGAAATCAGAACGCGCGCCCACCTGTCTCTGTCGGTGAACGCCTGGCTGTGCGGGCTGGCCGATTGCACCCTGCTGACGCCCGCCGCATTCTCGCAGTTACAGCATGTGCTGCTGCGGGAGTCGGTGGCGGCCAAACAGCGGGCTGTGGCGTGAATTTCAGGACTTTCTAATTTTCAAACCTCCAAACTCAAGCAAAATTGCGGTTTTGTTAGTGCCATCATCATGCGTATCCTGATTGTTGAAGATGAAACCAAAACCGGCGATTATTTGCGCAAGGGGCTGCTGGAAGCCGGCTTCCAGGCCGACCTGGCGCGCACCGGCGTCGATGGTCTGCATCTGGCGCTGAACGCCGACTATGCCTTGATCGTGCTGGATGTGATGCTGCCCGGCCTGGATGGCTTCAGCCTGCTTCAGCAACTGCGCGAGCGCAAGCAGACCCCGGTGTTGATGCTGACCGCGCGTGACGAAGTGGCCGATCGCGTGCGCGGCCTGGAGCTGGGCGCGGACGATTATCTGATCAAACCGTTCGCGTTCGCGGAACTGCTGGCGCGGCTGCGTACCTTGCTGCGGCGCGCGCCGCCGCGCGTGCAAGACCGGCTGAGTATCGCGGATCTGTCGATTGAGGTGCAACGCCGCCGCGTCACGCGTGGCGAGGTGCGCATCGACCTGACGGTGCAGGACTTCGCGCTGCTGCATCTGCTGGCGGAGCGGGAAGGGGATGTGTTGTCACGCTCGCTGATCGCGTCCCACGTCTGGGACATGAACTTCGAGTCGGATACCAATGTGGTCGACGTCGCGATCCGCCGCCTGCGCGCCAAGATCGATGATCCCTATCCAGTCAAACTGGTGCACACGGTGCGCGGCATGGGCTATGTGCTGGAGATCAGGGCGTGAGATTGACGGCCGGTGCCAGAGCCAGCTCGATCGCGTTCCGGCTGACGCTGTTGTTCGCGATCGTCTCGGTGCTGACCTTCGCGGCGGTGGGGACCTATCTGTACCAGGTGCTGGTGCGTAAAATCGAGCTGCGCGATGATGGCCGGCTGGTCGACAAGGTGGTGCTGGTGCGCAGCCTGCTGTCCGATTACTCCAGTATCGCTTCCATTGACCGAGCGCCGGCACCGTTCCGGCATTCGGTGCACGGCATCGATGGCCTGGTGCTGCGGCTGTCCAGCATGGATGGCAAGGTGATATTGCAGACTACCGCGCCGATGTATTTTCCATCCACGCTGTCGCCGCAGGGACTGGTGCCGATCACGCGCACACCGCAGGCGGAAGATGTGCACCGGCAGTCGTGGGCGCCGGATGAGCTGCGGGTGCTGAATGCCATCGGCGTGCTGGGCGATGTGGCCGGCACGCCGGTACAGATCTCGATTTCCCGGCCGCGTTCGCGGCACTCGGAATTTCTGCGGCATTACTTGCTGAATCTTGCCTGCGCGGTGACGCTGGGCGCGACCGTGGTCGCCGTGCTTGGTTTTCTGATCGTGCGGCAAGGCATGGCGCCGTTACGCATGGTAATCAGCCAGGCCAATAATATCAGCACGCACCGCATGAATACCCGTTTGCCGGCGCAGCGCGGCCCGCTGGAATTGCGCGAGCTGGGCGCCGCCTTCAATGCCATGCTGGACCGGCTGGAGGATGGCGTACAGCGGCTGTCCGGCTTTGCCGCCGACCTGGCGCATGATCTGCGCACGCCCGTCAACACGCTGATGATGGAGACACAGGTGGCGTTGTCGCGGCCGCGCACCGTCGAGGAATACCAGACGCTGGCGGCGTCCAATCTGGAAGAGTACGAGCATCTGGCCACCATGATAGAGAACACACTGTTCCTGGCGCGGGTGGACAACGCCGGCCTGGCCATCAACCGGCAGACGCTGGACGCGCAGGCCGAGTTGCTGCGCATCCGCAACTACTTTGAGGGACTGGCGGAGGAGGCCGGCATCACGCTGACGCTGGCGCAGACCGCCGCCAACGCGACGCTCGACGCGGATGCCACCTTGCTGCGCCGGGCACTGGGTAATTTGCTGTCGAACGCCATCGCGCACACCCCGCGCGGCGGTGCAATCACGCTGACGCTGCGGCAGGCCGACGATGGACTGCAAATCGACGTCGCCAATACTGGCGACGGCGTGGCCGCGCAGCATCTGCCGCATATCTTTGAACGCTATTATCGCGCCGATTCGGCACGGCCGAGTAACGCTTCCACCGGGTTGGGGCTGGCCATTGTGCGCGCCATCATGCGTTTGCATGGAGGAGAGGCCACAGTGCACAGCATGCCCGGCGCCACCACCACCTTCAGCCTGCGGTTCTGTTCCGCACCCACTTGCTGACGCCAAGATTACATTTTTGCCAGTTTGGGGAAAAGTACCAGCGGATCGCGGTTTTGTGCATTAAGTGCGGCACGGCCGATCCTTACCATTGTCTTGCCCGCGCAAAAAGCGTCGGTTCAAATATAAATAGACAACGGAGACTTTATGACAACGCGATATCGCACACATCAGCTCACGCCGGGCATCACCTCTGTGCTGCTCGGGCTGGCACTTGCCGGCTGTGGCGGCAATGGCGGCACCGTGGCCACGACCAGCAGCACCGCCGCCGCCACCACCACTACCACCCCAGCCGCCGTCACGCTGGCCGCCGACAGCGCCATCACCGGCGTGACCACCACCGGTACCGTGGAGGTGGATGGCGCCAAGGCGCAAGCCATCGCCATCAAGTACAACGTCGAACTCAAGGGCGCCAGCGTCAGCGCCAGTACTTTCGAGGTGTGGGACTATGCGCAGGGCAAGGCGGTGGAACTGGGTGTTAATCCGGGCGCGGTCACCGGCGTCTACATCGACAACGAGCCGTTCGACACCGACGGCAAAACCGGCAGCGGCAATTACGTGGTCATCACGCTGAACACCGATTACCAGCTGGCCGCCGTGCCATCCTACGGCGCGGCCATGGCGGCCGGCATCAAACAGGTCGCGGCCTTCACCACCGCCGCGAACACCACCGTCAACGCCAGCGCCACCGAATTCACCAACTACACCGTGGTGACCGCCGTCAGCATGCAGGGCGCGACCACCTACACCAACACCGCCAAGGCCAGCACGTTCAATCTGACCAATATCACCAGCTTCAAGCGCTACAGCAACGATTCCATCCTGACCCTGGGCTATACGGCGGACGGCGCCGCCTTCCACGCCACCAACTGCTTCGATGAAATCGACGGCTTGCTGCATGATGTGGATTTGCCATATGCGCTGTACGTGCCGGCCGACTATGACGCCAGCAAGAAATACATGCTGGTGCTGCATGTGGTGGACGCCGGCGCGCTGGGCACCGATCCGATGATCACGCTGACCGAAGCCAAGGCCAACGCCAATTACGCCTCGGCCGAAATCCAGCAACTGGCCAAGGACCAGGGCTACGCCGGCCTGATCGTGGTGGCGCCGCAGATCCCGAGCGAGTTGCGCAGCACGCGCGATAATTATTCGATGAGCGCCGCCGTGCCGGCCACCTGGCAGCTGATGGATTACATCACGTCCAAGTACAACATCGATGCCGACCGCATCTATGCTTCCGGCCAGTCGATGGGCGGCATGCAGGTGGTGGCGATGGCGGCTCAGCGTGATAACTACTTTGCTGCGGTCTGGCCGATCGCTTCGCAGTGGGGTAACAACTTCAACCTGGAAGTGCCGTTCGGTGGCGCCAGGTACTACCAGTCGAACGACGCCACCATCTGGACCAAGGATGCGAACGGCAACGCGGTCGATTACCGCAACTGGTACTACATGATTTCCGATGACAACATCCTGATCGATAACTGCATCGGTGACAGCTTCTCGACGCCGATCTGGGGTGAGACGGCGGTGCTGTACAAGGACATCACCGGCAGCGTGATCGACATTAAGGGCAGCCGCTACACCAGCTTCAGCCCGCTCACGGCGACCGTCGACCAGCAGAATGCCGCCGTGCGCGCGCTGGTCGCTTCCACCGACTTCAAGAACCCTGACTCCGGCATCATCTGGGAAGCCTACGATGGCGGCAGCCACATGGTTACCTGGGTCTACGCGCACAAGCTGAAGGCCAACTATGAGTGGCTGCTGAGCCGCACGCGTCAACAGGAAATGAACCGCACCAAGCTAGCTTTGAACAAGCCCTTCGTGCCGGCCACCACCCAGTTGACCGACGCCACCCACCTGATCTTCAGCGGCCAGAGCTACTACTACAAGACCGCTGCGACCACCTCGGGCACGGCTGGCTACAACACCAGCTTCGGTAGCCCGACCGGCGGGTTGGTGCGCTTGCCTGGCTGGACCGCCGCCGATTACTAAACCACGCCGATAAGGTTCAGGCGCAGCCGTGCAGGCTGCGCCTTTTTGCGTTTGAAAGGCAACAGCAATGAATATACTGGTGGTGGAAGACGAACCGAAAACGCTGGATTACCTTTATCGTGGCCTGACCGAACATGGCTGCACGGTCGACATCGGCCGCAACGGTATTGATGGCCGGCTGCTGGCGATGCAGAACAACTACGATGCGGTGGTACTGGATGTCATGTTGCCGGGTCAGGATGGCTTCAGCCTGCTGCGCGAGCTGCGCACGCGCAAGCAGACTCCGGTGATCATGCTGACCGCACGCGATAGCGTCGATGACCGCATGCGCGGTTTCCGCGACGGCGCTGATGATTATCTGATCAAGCCATTCTATTTTCCTGAACTGCTGGCGCGGCTGCACGCGTTGACGCGGCGCCAGCGCGCCCAAGAGCAACTGCAGCTCAGCATCGGTGATTTGAAGATCGATCTGCTGAGCCGCAAGGCCTACCGTGGCACCCGCCGCATCGACTTGACCGCCAAGGAGTTCACGCTGCTGGTGACGCTGGCGCGGCGCGAGGGACAGATTCTGTCCAAGAATGCGCTGGCCGAACTGGTGTGGGAAATGAATTTCGACAGCAATACCAATGTGGTCGAAGTCGCGATCCGGCGCCTGCGCAACAAGATCGACGCCGACTCGCCGCATCCGCTGTTGCACACGGTGCGCAGCATGGGCTATGTGCTGGAAGCACGCGGTGCTGATGGCGAGTCGCAACCATGAAGCACTCGATCAGCCGGCGACTGGTATCGCTGTTCAGCATCACCACCCTGACTGTGATCGTACTGATCAGCACCGCGTTGTACACGCTGCTCATCGTGCAACTGGAGGGGTACCAACGCCGCCAGCTGTCGTCGGCGCTGCATGACCGCGCTTACCAGATCGAACGCATCGATCATGTGGATGGCTGGCAGCGGGTGTCGCGCAAGATGGGCGTGCTGACGCCGACCGATGGCGGCATGCGCTTCTGGGTGCTCAGCGATGCGCCGCAATTCCGTTTTGGCGGCGACCTGAGCTTTATGGCGCGGCAGTCGTTGGGCGATATGCAAATGCGCGAGCTGCGCCTGCCCGGCAGCGACTATACGTTGAGCGTGCTGGCGCAGCACTTTGACGCCAACCGTGAGCGGCCTGCGGTCACGCTGGTGGTGGGCATCGACACCCGGCCCTATACCGAGGCGCGCCGGGTTTTCCTGCTGGCGCTGGTGCTGCTGTCGTTGGCGGCGGCCGCCACGGTGTACGTGCTGGGCAAGTGTGTGGTGCGTCTGGGGCTGCAGCCCTTGCGGCAGTTGAGCGGACAGGCCAGGCAGCTCAGCCCGGCCAATCTGGCGCAGCGCCTGGAATTGGAACCGCTGCCGCGTGAATTGGCTGGCGTCACCAGCGCCTTTAACGGCGCGCTGGCGCGGCTGGAGCACGCCTATCATCAGCTGGATGCCTTTAATGCCGATGTCGCCCATGAGTTGCGCACGCCGCTGTCCAACCTGATTGGGCAGACGCAGGTGGCGCTGGCCAAACCGCGTAGCGCGGACGAGCTGGCCGATATTCTGCATTCCAATCTGGAGGAGTTGGGGCGGTTGCGTTCGATCGTCAACGACATGCTGTTCCTGGCGCACGCCGATCGGGGCGAAGCGCGCCCGGCGCTGGCCGAGGCCAATATCGCGGATGAAATCAACAAGGCGGTGGAATTCCTTGAACCGGCGCTGGATGAAGCCGGCAAGGAGGTCATCGTCACTGGCGATCTGGGCGCGTGCGCGCGGCTGGATGGCGCCTTGTTGCGGCGCGCCTTCGTCAACCTGCTGGACAACGCTATCCAGTATTCCAGCCCGCAGGCGCGGATCGAAGTCAGCATCCGTAGCGCTGCTGAGCATGTCACTGTGGCGGTCATCAATCCCGGCGCGGCCATCACGGCCGAGCATTTGCCGCGCCTGTTCGACCGCTTCTACCGCGCCGATCCGGCACGCCACGGCGGGGCGCACAAACGCGGCTACGGGCTGGGGCTGGCCATCGTCAAGGCCATCGCCCAGATCCATCACGGCACGGTGTTCGCGCAGTCTGCCGCCGGCCGCAATAGCATCGGTTTCAGCGTTGCAATCTTGTAGGATATGTCCTACGTAACTATTTTATTGGAATCGAATAGATAATACCGTTGACTCCGCCCAATATATTATTGCCGCGATGTGAAATTATTAATTATCTGAGGTAACTCTTCTGTCTCATATGAATTATAAATCTAGGTAAATCAATGGGATAGCTACAACACTTACATAATTTTTAGCGCCGTTGTCATTTTATCCTGCTAGAATTTTCGTGATGTCATTATTTTAACAATCGCGATGAAAGGGATATCATGGGGCGTAGGACTATTCTTAGGCTACAACTAGCCTATTTACTCGCGTTACTACCATCCGCCGCTTGGGCGGATTCGGCGCCACTGCCTGCATTGGGGGCGAATCTGAACCTGGTGTCGGTGTCGGGCATTTCCTCGGGCGGCTTCATGGCGGCGCAGCTGGCGACCGCGTATTCGTCGGTATTCATGGGCGTGGGCGTGATCGCGGCCGGGCCGTATTTTTGCGCCGGCACTTACCCGGAGCTTAACTATCTGGGCAACGCCACCACCACTTGCATGACGCCGGCCATCGCGGCGGTGGCGGCCGACGCCGGTATCTCGTGGGCCAACGCGCGGCGCTTCGCCCAGGCTGGCTTTATCGATCCGGTCAGCAATCTGGCGCGGCAGAAGGTGTATGTTTTCAGCGGCTCCAACGACACCACCGTGAAAACCATGGTGGTTGACGCGGTGCCCAAGTATTACGCGTTGGCCCACGTGCCCGCCGCCAACATCGTCTACGACAAAACCACCAAAGCCGGCCATTCCATCGTCACCGCCAAGCCGTCCGACGTGGCCTGCCCGGTGACCGCGCCGCCGTATATTAACGACTGTGACTTCACGCAGTCGCAAGTGCTGTTGAAGCACATCTACGGGCCGGCGGTGCAGAAGCCCTCGCCGAGTGCGACGCAGGGCATCACGCGCTTCAATCAGGGCGAGTTCTTCAGCAGTGAGCGCGCCAGCATGGATGCCGATGCCTATGTCTATATTCCGGCGGTGTGCCAGCGCAGCGCTTGCGGCGTGCACGTGGCTTTCCATGGCTGCGAGCAGGGCGCCAGTGTGATCGGCGACCGTTTCTACAACGGCACCGGTTACAACGAGTTTGCCGACACCAACAAGCTGATCATCCTGTATCCGCAAGCCCATCCATCCTCCGGCATTCCCGCCAACCCCAAGGGCTGCTGGGACTTCTGGGGCTATTCCAGCGATGATCAGAACAACCCGAATTTTTACACCAGGAACGCGCCGCAGATGAAAGCCATCGCGGCCATGATTCAACGCCTGGGCCAGCCGCGTTCCGTACTGGCCTCTGCTACTTCTCAATAAAGGAAACCACCATGACCACGACCACGCTTACCGCTTTGCCTTTGCTGGATTTCAGTAAGTCCAGCCTGACCGCCGTGCAATCGCAATTCGCCCAGTTCGCCAAATCGGCGCTGGCCGCTTTCAAGGACTGGGGCGACCTGCAGGCCAGCACCGGCACCAAGCTGCTGCACACCCAGCTGGACACCTGGCAGCCGCAGGGCGCCAGCATCTCGGCGCAGAACCTGCTGGGGCTGCCGTTCGGCCTGTCCAGCGATCTGGTGGCGCAGCAGAAGGATGTGCTGCAAAGCCTGCTGACTCGTAACAACAGCCTGGTCGACGACCTGCGCAAGGCACAGACCAAGGACGAGGTTTCGCTGGTGCTGTTTGGTTATCTGAAGGATGTCGACGCGCTGGTCAAGGATAACGCCGGCAAGGTGGTCACGCTGCTGAATTCGGTGTCGTCGGCCGCCACCGTGTTGACCGAGCGCACGCTGAACGACCTGATCGCCGCCGATCCGCAAAAAAAACTGCCTTCACCGGCCTGACCTGACGAGGAAAACGTATGCGGCATGCTCTGCGACCCACTTTCCGGTGCTGTTTGTTTATCCTCGCGGCCGGCTGGATGATAGCGGCGCACGCCGCCGACGCGCCGGTGCTGGCGCCGGTGCCGGCGCTGGCCGTTTGTCCTAACGCCAAGGACATTGCCAATGTGCAGGTGACGCAGGTCTATAAAGGGACCAAAGCCGGCGATCCGGCTCCCGCCGTGCCATCGGTGCAATTACGCGACGCCATCACCATTCGGGCGGACAATCTCGCTACGCTGCTTAACTATGAGCAGTGTTCGCCTTTGCACAAGCGCATTGTGTTGTTTCTGGATGGTCGGCCGCTGCCCACGCTGCCGCCATATCCGCCGGCCCGGCCGGATTCCGGCACGCTGTCGTTTCTGCTCAACCGTAATGAAGAAGAGCGCGACACCTGGACCTATCTGCTGGGCAAGCCGTCGTTCAAGCCGCGCGTGGTTTCCGTCAGCATCGGGTTGGAAGATGGTTATGCCATCAGCTCCAAGGCCAGCATGGCGCTGGATGTGATCCCGTCGCTGTGGCTGGGCGTGTGGATGATGTTCTTTGTGGCCTTGCTGGTGGTGTTTTTCAGGTTGGCCGCGCGCACCGAGATCTTGCGTGACGTCGGGCCGCCGACCGGCGACAAGAAGCCGTACAGTCTGGCGCGCACGCAGGCAGCGGTGTGGTTCTTCCTGATCGTTGCGTCCTACCTGTTCATTGGCCTCATTACCGGCGATTACAGTTCACCGATCACCAGCACCGTGCTGACGCTAATGGGGATCAGCGGCGGCACGGTGGTTGGTTCGTCGATCATCGATCAGTCGAAGCAGGCGGCGGACGCGGCGCCAGCACCAGCGCCTGCGCCTGCGCCTGCGCCGCTCCCGGCTGATGCGGCCGTGCCAACCGCCGCCCCGCCAGCGCCACGCAGCTGGTGGCGCGATATCCTCAGCGACGGGCAGGGCGTCAATTTCCACCGCTTCCAGATGGCGGTGTGGACCTTTGTACTGGGCATCGTCTTCGTCGAGCAGGTGTACAAGAACCTGTCGATGCCGGACTTCGACAATACCCTGCTGGGCCTGCTCGGCATCAGCGCCGGCACCTATCTCGGCTTGAAAACCACGTCCGAGGGAAAATAGCTTACGGCGTGTTGAGCGGCGCCGGCAGACGCACCAGGATGAACTCGTTGTTGTCCGGCTTCTTGGGATTGCGCGAGGCCGAGCCGCCTGGGTAGTTGTTATCGTTGGTGAGCATCAGCGTGCGGCTGTCAAGGATGCGCACGGACTCCACGCATTCCATCGGGAAGGTGAACATGCCGTTGATGGTGGCCGATCCGCCCAGTTGCTTGGGATCGGCAATGTTCATCAGGTCGACCAGCAGTTCCTTGACCAGATAGCCATTGGCGTCCACCTTGTTCAAGTCGATCTTGTAGACGCGCTTGACTTTGGCGGCGACGCGGTCGGCGCCCGAGGCCGGGAAGTTGTCGGTGCGGGCATCACCGGCGCCGCGATCCTTTTCCACCACCAGGAATTCATGATCGTTAATCGCGGTCATGTCGTTGACGCTGAAGTTTTCCTTGACCGTGCTGCCGGCGGCATTGACGTAGGTACCGTTGTCGACGCGGTAGGCGTAGCTGGTGCTCAGGAAGGCGCCGCTGGCGATGTCGAACACATTCATGACGCGGCGCTGGGTATCGGTATCCGTGCTCAGTTCGCGCTCAAACATCGTATAGATGCGGGTGCGCGAGGTGTTGATGGTCATGCTTTCCAGGCCGCCGGAGCTGGGCAGATTGGCCGTGCCGGCCACCAGATACGGGTTGTTGGTGGTCTGTACCAGCGGGTTGCTGCCCAGCTTAAGCGTGTTCGGCACCGGGATTTCCTTGGCCAGCACTTTGCCGGTGCGGTCGGTCTTGATGAGGAAGGGACCGAACTCTTCGCCAAACCAGAAATTGCCATCGGCATCGATCAGCATCGATTCGGGATCGATGTCGCCGCCGGTCAGCAGGCGGTTGTTCTTGATCAGCGGATCGACCGCGACGGTCTGGCCGCCGGCGGTGCTGGTGCCCGGATAGTTGGTGCCATCGGCCACCAGCGTGTAGCCCAGCTTGTGATCCGGATCGCGCAGGCGGATGTAGCTGTTGGCGTCGAACGAGGTCAGGCTGTCGCAGGTCGAGAAATTAGCCGGCACCATTTTGCCGTTGCTCCAATCCGGCTTGATCGCATACACATGCAGCAGCGCGTCCGGCGACGATGCCTTGCTGCCGAAGCCATTGTCCTGCATGACGTAGTAGCAGCCGGCCTGCGAGGCGGCGGCAAACGCGGAAAAGCCCTGCACCGGCTGCTTGCCGGCGAACGGCAGGCTGTAGCCGTAGGTGCTGGTGGCGGTGGTGTAATCGCTGCCGCTGATGAACTGGCCCGAGGTGGGACCGTCGACAAAGGTGTCGGCGGCAACGGAGACGTAGCCGACCAGGGTGGGGACGGTGACGTCGCCGTTATCGCTACCGCCGCAGCCGGACAACAGTGCGGCCGCCGCGCCGTACAGCAGGCAAAGGGAAAGAATGGGAGTCTTCATATCGTTCGGACGGGTTGAAATCCGAAAGTATATTTTTCGACTGTGACCCGACGATGACCTTATGGCATGCCGGCCTGCTCCAGGAACCATAGGCGGAAGCGGTTCAGCGGACTGTCGTCGGCCTTGTCCTCGCGATAGGCGAAGTAGTGGCGCGTATCTTCCAGCACCAGCTCCTGCTCGACCGGCTTGGTCAGCAGCCCCTTGGCGATCAGCGGACTGACCAGATGATCGAAGCCCAGCGCCACACCCTGATTGTTGAGCACCATCTGGATCAGCAGGTTGTAGTCGTTGGCGTTGAAGTAGTGCGCGCCGTTCTGCAGCCGCGCCTCGATGTCCAGATGATGGATCGCCAGCCATACGCGCCAATCCACATGCTCTGCCACTTGCGAGCGGCCGTGCGGACTCAGGTTGAGCAGCACGCCGTCGCGGATGCCTTCCAGGCTGCGAATCTCCGGATGCTGGTCCAGATAGGCCGGCGTGCAGACCGGATAGATACGGTCATGAAACAGCGGCAGGCTGACATAGCCCTCGCGCACGCGCGACATCTTGGTGATGAAAATATCCGGATGAATGCCCGGCTCCAGCGACAGAAAATTCTGCGTGGTCACCAGGTCGAGGTCGATGTCCGGATTGGCGCTGAAGAAGCTGGGCAGACGGTGCGACATCCACAAGGCCGAAAAGGCAGGGGAGCAGCACACCGTCACCGTGTGCCGGGCGTGGCCGCCGTAATCCTTGCGCACCCGCGTCGCCGCCTGCGCGATGTTGAGGAAGGATAGCTGCGCCGCTTCAAAGAAGATCGAACCGGCGCTGGTCAGCTTGACCGAGCGCCCGACCCGTTCGAACAGATTGACGCCGAGGTGTTCTTCCAGTTCGCGGATCTGGCGGCTGATCGCGGCCTGGGTCACGCACAGGGACTCGGCGGCGCGGGTGAAGCTCTGGTAGCGCGCCGCGACCACAAAGCATTTGACCGCCCGCAGCGAAGGCATCTTAAGCAGGGTCTGGTCGGTGGAGGGGTTCTTATTCATAACGCCTGGTTATCAATTTCCTGCATGAAAAGTCGATTGTGCACGACTACTGGAATATCTAGACTCTCATCTAATAAAAAACATTATATCGGCGTTAATCCAAACCGGTCGATATAAATACAGAGCGATATTAAAAGCAGTAAGGAGGCAATATGATCAAGATAAGCGCCACGCCGAAAGACGATGCAATGTGCGGCTGGTATCACACCGCCCCGGTACGTCAGGCCAAACCAGGCCACGCCGGCGACAAGCAAACCCGCTGGACTGTTTTAGGCGCCGGTTTCACCGGCCTGGCAGCCGCCCGCCAATTGGCGCTGCATTATCCGAGCGATGAAATCGTGCTGATCGACGCTCAGGAAGTCGGTTTCGGCACCTCGGGCCGCAACGCCGGCTTTGCCATCGACTTGCCACACGATATAGGCGCCGACGACTACATCGGTGATATCGGCATCGCCAAAAGCACGCTCAAGCTCAACCGCACCGGCCAGAACATCCTGCACTCGCTGGTCCAGCAGCACGGCATCGATTGCCATATGCGGCCCAGCGGCAAATATCAGGCCGCCGTCGAGGATCGTGGCATCGCCGTGCTGGATGCCTATCGCCGTGGCCTGGACAAGCTGGGTGAGCCGTACGAAATCATCTCCGGCCAGGATCTGCCGGATCACATCGGCACCACGTTCTACCGCCAGGCGCTGTTCACGCCCGGTACCATGCTGCTGCAGCCATCGGCGCTGGTAAAAGGGTTGGCGGACAGCCTGCCAGCCAACGTCAAGCTGTATGAAAACACTGTTATCACCGAGGTCGAGTACGGCGACAAGGTGGTGCTCAAGCACGCCCACGGCCGCATCGTCACTGACAAGTTAATCCTGGCCAACAACGCCTTCGGCGCGCGCTTCGGCTTCCTCAAGCATACGGTGCTGCCAATGTATCTGTACGCCAGCCTGAGCCGTCCGTTGACCGAGGCCGAGCAGGCGCAATTGGGCGGCAAATCGTTCTGGGGCGTGATTCCGGCCGATCCTTACGGCAGCACGGTGCGCCGCACGCATGACAACCGCATCCTGATGCGCAACAGCTTCAGCTTCAATCCGGATCAGCAGTCGAAACCGGACTGCCTGCAGCGGTTCGCCCACAACCACCGCCAATCCTTCGAGCGTCGCTTCCCGATGCTGCCGGATGTCGAGTTCGACTACACCTGGAGTGGTTCGTTGGCGCTGACGCAAAACCACAAGGGCTTCTTCGGCCAGCTGGCGCCGAATGTCTACGGCGCGCTGTTCTGCAACGGCCTGGGCGTGACCCGGGGCACCGTCACCGGCACCTTGCTGGCGGACCTGATCGCCGGCCAGCGCGATGAATTGATCGACTTCCTGCTGTCCGACTCCGGCCCCAGCACCTTGCCGCCGCAACCCTTCCTGTCGATCGGCGTCAACGCCACCCTGTGGTGGGGCCAGCGCAAGGCTGGCATAGAAAGCTAATTGTTTTTAATCCCGCAGAGTATATAAATAATATAGGAGACAATCTGCCATGCGTAAAAATAATACGGCGATGGAAAATACGCCGTTAATATCCATCGAAGATGTGCCATTAAATAATTTCCACCAGCTGATGACTTTAAGGGCCGGCGGCGGGTGGATACTGGATGGTTATATTCTCAGTATTATCGGTGTTGCCATTGTCCAGTTTTCGGACTACCTGAAGCTGGATTCGTTCTGGCAGGGGCTGGTGGCCGCGTCCGCCATGCTGGGCACGTTTTGCAGCGGCTTCCTGGGCGGCTGGTTGACCGACAAGTTCGGGCGTCAGCGCCTGTTCTTCGTTGGCCCGATCCTGTTCATTGTCGGATCGCTGGGTTCGTTATGGGTGGAGTCCGGCCTGCAGCTGTTCTTGCTGCGCTTCCTGGTCGGCATGGGCGTGGGGCTGGAATATCCGGTGGCCGGCTCGCTGCTGACCGAATTCCTGCCGCAGAAAAATCGTGGCCCGCGCCTGGCCGGCCTGACCATCCTGTGGTTTGTTGGCGCCGCGCTGTCGTATATGGTCGGTAATGCGATTCTGGCGCAAGGCGGGCCGGATGCCTGGCGCCATGTGCTGGCCAGCTCGGCGGTGCTGGGTGTGGCGCTGTTCCTGATCCGTATCGGCACGCCGGAATCGCCGCGTTGGCTGGTGGGCAAAGGGCGCTTCGACGAGGCCGGCCGCATCATCAAACGGGTTTATGGTCCGTCGTTCTCGCTGGCCAACATGCCGGCCGAAACCTCCGAGAAAAAGGTCTCGCTGGGCAATCTGCTGACCTCTGGTTATGGCAAGCGCATGCTGTTCGTGATCGTGTTCTGGACCGCCGCCGTGGTGCCGATGTTTGCCGTCTACTCGTTTGCGCCGGTGGTGCTGCAGGCGCTGAACCTGAAGGGTGCCTGGGCCGCCTACGGCTCGGTGCTGATTACCTTGCTGTTTGTGGTCGGCTGCATCATCGCCACCCGTTTGATCGACACGATGGGCCGCCGTCCGCTGGTCATCCACAGCTTCTTGTGGTCCAGCCTGGCGCTGCTGGGACTGGGCGCCTTTTCCAGCGGTTCCGAAATTGCCGTGCTGCTGATGTTTGGTGCCTACGCCCTGTTCATCGGCGGCGCCCAGGTGCTTGAGCTGGTCTACCCAAATGAACTGTTCCCGACCGAGATCCGCGCTTTTGCCGTCGGTATCGGCTCTTCCATGACGCGAGTCGGCTCGGCCATCGGTACCTGGCTGGTGCCGGTGGCGCTGATCAACCTGGGCATCGGCAACACCATGTACGTGGCCGCCGCTGTCTCGGTGGTGGGCCTGATTGTGTCGGTCTGGCTGGCGCCGGAAACGCGCGGCATGAGCCTGGAACAGGCTTCCTCGCTGAAACGCTAATTCTTCATCCCCATTTTTTAGTAGAGAGATCATCATGAAATTTGAAGGCATTTACACCCCCGCGATTACGCCGCTGAAGGCCGATGGCGCCATTGACCACTCCGCCTTTGCCGAAGTGCTGGAATACCTGATCGCACAGGGCGTGCACGGCATCATCATCGCTGGTTCTACCGGCGAGTACTACGCCCACACCACCGAAGAGCGGCTGGCGCTGGCCACGCTGGCCAAGGAAGTTATCGGCACCCGCACCCAGCTGATTATCGGCACCGGCGCGATCCGCACCGAAGAGTCGGTCGAGTACGCCAAGCTGGCAAAGAACATCAAGGCGGATGCGATTCTGGTCGGCACCCCACCATACGCGCTGCCGACCGAGCAGGAGAACGCGGCCCACGCGCTGGCGATCGACGCCGCCGCTGGCCTGCCGGCGATGCTGTACAACTATCCTGGCCGCATGAGCCAGTCGATGGGGCGCGAATTCTTCAATATTGTCACGCAGGCGTCGAAGAACTTTGTGGCGATCAAGGAAAGCTCGGGCCAGACCAATCAGCTGCACATGCTGGCGCGCGACTTCCCGCAGATCAACCTGTCGTGCGGCTGGGACGATCAGGCGCTGGAATTCTTCGCCTGGGGCGCGCGCAGCTGGGTCTGCGCCGGCTCCAACTTCCTGCCGAAAGAACATATCGCGCTGTACCAGGCTTGCGCGGTCGAGAAAGACTTCGACAAGGGCCGCCGCATCATGTCGGCCATGCTGCCGCTGATGGATTATCTGGAGGGCGGCAAGTTTGTGCAATCGATCAAGCACGGCTGCACCCTGGTCGGCCTCCGCGCCGGTGGCGTGCGTGCGCCGCTGCAAGGGCTGACCGATAGCGAGAAGGAAGCGCTGCAAACCGTGGTCACCAATCTCAAGCGTGAAGTGGCCGCCATCGTTGGAGGCCAAGCCTGATGGCCGCCGCACTGTTGAGCGGCGCCGAATACGCGGCGCTGGCTGAAACCATCAAGCTGCCGACCGAGGCATTTGTCGACGGTGGCTTCCGCCCGGCGTTGTCGGGCGCGCGCTTCGACACCACCAATCCGGCCACCGGCAAGCTGCTGGCGCAAATTGCGGCCTGTGGGCCGGAGGATGTGGATGTGGCGGTGGCCAATGCCAAGGCGGCGTTTGAGGATGGCCGCTGGAGCAAGCTGTCGCCGAACGAGCGCAAGCACATCCTGCTGCGTTTTGCCGATCTGCTGGAGCAAAACGCGCACCAACTGGCGGTGATGGAAAGCCTGGACAGCGGCAAGCCGATTCGCGAATGCCAGAACACCGATGTGCCGGAAACCATCCACACCATCCGCTGGCACGCCGAGCTGATCGACAAGATCTACGATAGCACCGCGCCGGTCGGTTCGAACGCGCTGGCGCTGGTGGTACGCGAGGCGATCGGCGTGGTCGGCCTGGTGCTGCCATGGAACTTCCCGCTGCTGATGCTGGCCTGGAAGATCGGCCCGTCGCTGGCGGCGGGTTGCTCGATCGTGGTCAAGCCGGCCAAGGAAACCACGCTGACCGCGCTGCGCGTGGCCGAGCTGGCGTATCAGGCCGGCGTGCCGGCCGGCGTGTTCAACGTGCTGCCGGGCGGTGGCCGCGAAGTGGGCGAGCCGCTGGGCCGTCATCGCGACGTGACCATGGTCAGCTTCACCGGTTCGACCGATACCGGCCGCAAGTTCCTGCATTATGCGGCCGAGTCCAACCTGAAGCGCGTGGTGCTGGAGTGCGGCGGCAAGAATCCGGCGGTGGTGCTGAACGATGTGCAAGACCTCGATGCCACGGCACGTCATCTGGTCAACGGCGCGTTCTGGAATATGGGCGAGAACTGCTCGGCCTCGTCGCGCCTGATCGTGCATGCCGATATCAAGTGCCAGCTGCTGGAGCGCATGGAAGTGCATATGCGCGAATGGCAGATGGGTAATCCGCTCGATCCGGACAACCGTCTGGGCGCCATGGTCAGCAAGGCGCACTTCGAAAAAGTGCGTTCCTACCTCGAACAGGCTGCGGCTGAAAAGCTGACGGTGGTGTATGGCGGCGAGACCGAAAAGGGTATTTACGTGCAGCCGACGGTGATCGATGGCGTGGGCCAGGATAGTCGTTTGTTCCAGGAAGAGATCTTCGGCCCGGTGCTGACGGTCACTACCTTTACCACGCTGGAAGAGGCGATTACGCTGGCCAACGATTCGGTGTACGGCCTGGCGGCATCAGTCTACACCGACGACCTGCGCAACGCCATCAAGCTGTCGCGCGAGATCCGCGCCGGTGTGGTGACGGTGAACTGCTTTGGCGAGGGTGACGTCACCACGCCGTTTGGCGGCTACAAGGAATCCGGCTTTGGCGGCCGCGACAAATCCCAGTGGGCGCACGACCAGTACACCGAAATCAAGACCATCTGGATCGACGCATGAAGACCAACAAGGCTACCCTGATCGGCCTGGTGGCGGTGGTGCTGTGGAGTTCCATCGTCGGCCTGATCCGCAGCGTCAGCGACCATTTGGGCGCGACTGGTGGCGCGGCCATGATGTACAGCGTGGCCTCGGTGTTTTTGCTGCTGTCGGTGGGGCCGGTCAAGTTGCGGGATTTTCCGCGCCGCTATCTGGTTTGGGGCAGCCTGTTGTTCGTGACGTATGAGCTGTGCTTGTCGCTGTCGATCGGCTATGCCAACACGGCGCGCCAGGCGATCGAGGTTGGCATGGTCAACTACCTGTGGCCGACCTTCACCATCGTGGCCGCCATTCTGTTCAACCGGCAGAAGAGCAATCTGCTGATTGTGCCTGGGTTTGTGCTGTCCATCGCCGGCATTTGCTGGGTGCTGGGCGGTGCGCAGGGCTTCGATCCGTCCGGCATGCTGGACAACGTGCGTGACAACCCGCTCAGCTACGGGCTGGCGTTTGCCGGCGCGGTGATCTGGGCCGGCTATTGCACGGTGACGGCGCGCATCGCCGGTGGCAAGAATGGCGTGACGCTGTTCTTCATTCTGGTCGCCGCGACGCTGTGGGTCAAATACCTGCTGGAGGGCGGCGGTCAGATGGCGTTCAGTGGCGAGGCCGTTGTCTATCTGATTCTGGCGGCGGCGGCCATGGGCTTCGGCTATGGCGCGTGGAATGTCGGCATCTTGCACGGCAATGTGACGGTGCTGGCTGGTGCCTCGTACTTTATCCCGGTGCTGTCGGCGGCGCTGTCGACCTTGTTGCTGCGGGCACCGCTGTCGATGGCGTTCTGGCAGGGCGCGGCGATGGTGTGCGGTGGCGCCATTCTGTGCTGGCTAGCCACGCGCGCCAAGCGCGCGGTGCCGGTGCTGGACTGAAGGGAGCACATTCGCACTATACTTAAGCCAAGCCCGGCTGCGCGCCGGGTCAGGCTCCCGTTTGCCCACCAAAACGCGCCACAGAGCGCCGGGCCAACGATATACCTATAAAAATGGAGACTTCATCATGCGCAGTCATCACGTATTGCTGTGCACGGCCGTTGGCGCCCTGACAGCGTCGGCGCCCGTGTGGGCACAATCCTCGGTCGTCATCGGCGGCATGCTCGATACCGGCGTGTATCGCGGCTTTGACGGTGTGGCGCAGGTCGGCACTATCCAGCGCAGCAACGTTGCCATCTCGGGTTACGAAGAACTGGGCGGCGGCGTGAAGGCCGTGTTCCGGCTCAGCACCCGGTTTGAGCTGGATACCGGCAGCAGCGAGGGCGCCGGCTACAAGCCACTGTGGCACGACGAATCCACCATCGGTCTGCAGGGCGCCTGGGGCACGGTGCGTGTCGGCCGCGCCATGACGGCGATGTGGGCGAACGATTGGAAGTTCGATCCGTGGGCCAATTTCAATCGCATCGCGTCGCCGGCCTGGCAGTACTGGCATTACCTGACACCCAGCGATCCGTTTGCCAACAATGGCACGGCGGAATATGGCCGCATCAACAACGGTATCTTTTATGATTCTGCTACGTTGGCTGGTTTCACGGTGCGGTGGAGCGGTTCGCCCGAGCGCGATCCTGGTACCACGCGGCGGCCGTTGTCCGCCGTGCTGGAATACGGTCAGGGCGCGGTGGCGGCGATGGCGGCCTACGAGCGCAACAGCATCGGCGACAAGGATGTGTTCTTGGCTGGCAAATACACCTTCGGTGCGGCGGCGGTGATGGCCGCTTATGACGACAGCCGCGAGTTCGCCAGTGCCAGCATCGCGCGCTCGGTGACGCTGGATGCGACATATCGTGCCGGCGTGTTCACGTACAAGGCTGGCTATGGTCTCCAGCGCCTGAACGGGGTGCGCAATCAGTTCATGTCGCTGGGTGCGGATTACGCCTTGTCCCGACGCACAATCTTGTATGCCAGCCTGGGCAACCGGCAGGCCGCCCACACCTCGTTCGGCGTCGGCATATCGCATTCGTACTGAGACTTTTACAAGACTTTACCGTACCAGTGGTTAACTTAACATTTCGATGGGTACAGTGGGAGGGAGGTAAACAGCAGCTAATCCTCTATGGCAATCGCCACCCATTCCGCGCAGGCCGACGTCGACACCATCGTCGGCCTGATGTGTCAGAGCATAGAACATACCCACAGCAAGAGATCGCAGGATGCGCTGGCCTGCCTCGACGAAGGCGTGCGGCTGGCCCCGGCATTTTTCCCGTGTCGCGTGGCGCGTGCCCGACTGCTGGCCGATATGCAGCGCTACGATGATGCGCTGGCCGATCTGAACTATGTGCGCCGGTTGGTGCATTTGCCTGACGTGGAGGCGGGCTTTACCGTTATCTTTGATGCCGCCATGGCCAGCATCAGTGCGCGGCTGAGCGCTGATGGACAAGATGCCGCCGCCTACGTGCAGCGTGCCAAGGTGCATGAACAGGCGCTGGACTCAGCCGCCGCGCTGGCCGACTATGAGCGCGCGCTGCGGCTCGGCGCGAACGATGGCGCCACGCATATGGCGCGCGCCAACATCCTGTGCGAATCGGGCCGCCACGCCGATGCCGTCGCCGCCTACGAGCACCTGCTTGACTTGGGCCGCGATAATGCGCTGGCTTGGTACAACCGTGGCAATGCGCTGCAGAAGCTGGGCCGCCTCGGCGACGCGATCGATTCGTACCGGCGTGCGGTGGCGATCGTGCCGGAATTTGCCGAAGCCTGGCTTGAAATCGCGCACTGCCTGCTGGCGAGGGGCGAGCATGCCGAAGGCTGGCGCATGTACGAATGGCGCTGGCAAACCGCGCAATTGGCGCCGACCCGATTGGCCAGCGCGCAGCCGCAATGGTCGGGCCAGCCGGGCCACACTGTGCTGTTGTGGGCGGAGCAGGGGCTGGGCGACGCGATTCAATTTGCCCGTTTCATTCCGCGCGTGGTGGAGCGGGCGGGCAGGGTGGTGGTGCGCGCGCCGGCGGTCTTGCACGGCTTGCTGTCCACACTGGACCCGCGCATTACCATCTTGAGCGACGCAGAGCCGCCGCCACCGCACGACAGCCATTGTCCTTTAATGAGCTTGCCGCTTGTGCTGGGCATCACCCGCGACGAACAGCTGAGCGATCAGCCCTATGTGAGCGCCGACGCCGCGCGCGGCCAGGCATGGCAAGCCCAGCTTGGCGCGTGGCCGCAGCCGCAGCCACATCGGGCGCCGCGCATCGGCTTGTGCTGGGCAGGCCGCAAGGCTGGCGCCGCGCGCGCCTACAATCCGACGCGGGACATCCCGCTGGCCGCGCTCGCCCCTCTGGCTGCGCTGGACGCCCAGTTCATTTGCCTTCAACAGACGTATTCAGGCACCGAGGATGAATTGCTGGCCGCATGGCCAAATTTCGCCGCCATCCGCCAAGGGCTGGAGACCCTGGCCGACACCGCCGCACTGATGTCGCAGTTGGATCTGATCATCACCGTCGACACCGCCGTCGCCCACCTGGCTGGCGCGCTGGGCAAGCCATGCTGGCTACTGCTGCGCCGCTCCAGCGAATGGCGTTGGCGGCAAACCGGCACGACCACACCCTGGTACGCCTCCATCCGCATCTTCCGCCAACAGACCGAAGGTAATTGGAACGATGTGGTGCACAAAGTCGCAGGCTCTTTAATTGAACTTTGGCGTCAGCAAATTAAGGAACCTTGATAGCTTCTGACACATTTAACCGCTTTGCTATTGAAGCCAAATGCTTATCTAGCGTCCACAGTCGAGCACCAGGGGTAATCAACGTTGATGCCAGCAGCAGCATGTCAATTAGTCCGCAGCCGGCACCATACAACGCTTCGCGATCGATCAGCGCTATCGTATCGCTGAGGCTTGCTTGTGCCGTGGCAGGAAGCCGACTCAAGTCATTTAATGTTTGTGCCCTGGGCGCAGGAGGCGTACCGCAGGCAATCTCTCCGATTACCAAAGGGTGTACAAGCACCCGATTTTGATGGAGAAGCGAATCCAGTGTCTGGTTATGGTTTCTGAAGTGGTCAACCCACACGGATGTATCGACCAGTACGCCATGCTTCACGATTCTGCCGTGCGACGGGGAATATCTTTCATCTCTGGTGCTTTTCCACCTAACGCTGCGAGGCGCTGTGCTGCCCGTACTTGCACAAAGGTTTGGACGGCCACCCGAAAGAGATCTGATTTATCCATGGACGGGTCCGCCACTTCCAGCGCTTCTCTGTACAGATCATCATCGATTGTGACAGTCGTTCTCATGGAAACTCCTGAATCAGATTGATTTAATTGTGCACTAGTCCATCCATCATAACAAGCGGAGAAGGGTAAAGCTTTCTCGGTGCTAGCTTATAGAGCGCAACGGCGGCAATTTCTTGACTAGCGTTTGGGCGGACTGCGGGCGGCCGAACAGGTAGCCTTGGTAGTGCGAGCAACCTTCGGCCTGCAGACGCAGGAACTGTTCTTCGGTTTCCACGCCCTCGGCGGTGATTTCCATTAGCAGGCTGCTGCTGAGGCCGGTGATGGCGCGGATGATGGACAGCGCTTCGCGGCTGTGGTTGATGTCGCGCACAAACGAGCGGTCGATCTTGATCTTGTCGAAGGCGAACGAGCGCAGGTAGCTGAGCGAGGAGTAGCCGGTGCCGAAGTCGTCCAGCGCAATCCGCACGCCCAGTTGCTTCAGCGCGCGCAGCACGTTGATATTGCCATCGGTATTGTCCAGCAATACCGATTCGGTGATTTCCAGCTCCAGCCGGTGCGGCGCCAGGCCGGTGGTGACCAGCGCCTGCGCCACGGTCTTGACCAGATCGCCACTGCTGAATTGCACCGGCGACAGGTTGACCGCGACCGACTGCTGCTCCGGCCAGCCGACCGCCTCCTGGCAAGCCAGCTGCAGCGCGAGCGCGCCCAGCTCATGGATCAGGCCGGTTTCCTCGGCAATCGGAATGAAGTCCAGCGGCGGAATCTGACCCCTGAGCGGATGCTGCCATCGCATCAGTGCTTCGTAGCCGACGATGCGGTCGCCCTGTTGGGCCACCACCGGCTGGTAGTGCATTTCCAGCTCGCCATGGTCCAGCGCGTGACGCAGGTCGACTTCCACCTGGCGCCGCTGCAGCGCTTCGGTTTCCAGCTCGGGACGGAACAGTTCGAATCGGTTACGGCCGGTGCGCTTGGCCTCGTACAGCGCCAGGTCGCCAAAGCGCAGTAATTGCTCGGCCGAGCTCTCCGCCCGCGACGACAGCGCGATGCCGATGCTGATGCCGACCGCGAAGCTCTGCTCGTCGACCATGAAGGCCGGTGCCACCGCGTCCAGCAGGCGCTGCGCGGCATGTTTGGCTTCCTGCATATTGCGCACCTGCGGCAGGATCACGGCGAATTCGTCGCCGCCGAGCCGTGCCAGGGTGTCGCCGCTGCGTAGCGAGGCGCGCAGGCGCTTGGCCAGTTCCAGCAGGATTTTGTCGCCGAAGCCATGGCCGAAGGTGTCGTTGATGCTTTTGAAGTTGTCCAGATCCAGGCACAGCAGGGCGACGTCGAACTCGCCGCTGACACTGCCTTGCAGCGCGCTTTCCAGCCGCTCGTTCAGATGGGTGCGGTTGGGCAGATTGGTCAGGCCGTCGTGATGCGCCATGTGATGGATCTTGGCGTAGGCCGCCAGCTCCTGCGTCACGTCCTCGGTAATCACCAGCACGTAGTCGCCTTCGTCGTTCGGCAGCTTGCCGTGCACGGTGCGGCTGCGCAGATGGCGTGGCCCGGCGGCGGTGTTGATTAGCGTGGCGTTGTCGTGCTGCGCGTCCTTGCTGCCGTGGCTGGCGATCTGGCGCTCGATGTAGTCGGCAATTTCCGGGCTCAGGCACTCGCGCGCCTGGCGACCTTTCAGCGTGCTATTGGTGGGCGAAAACAGCGCCTGGGCATGGCTGTTGGCCAGCAGGATTTCATCGCTGGCGGCATGTTTGGCCAGCACGCTGGCAGGTATGTTGGAGATCACCGAATCCAGGAATTGCAGCAGCGATGCCAACTGCAATTCCTGCTGCCGGCGGTCGGTGATGTCGCGCGTGATCTTGGCAAAACCGAGCAGGCTGCCATCGTCGTCGTGGATGGCGTCGATCACTACATTGGTCCAGAATTGCGAGCCGTCTTTGCGCACGCGCCAGCCCTCTGCCTCGAAGCGGCGCTCATTGCGGGCGGTGTCCAGCGCGAGCTGCGGTAGGCCGCTGGCGCGATCCTCGGGCGTATAAAACACCGAGAAATGGCGGCCGATGATTTCCTCGCCCGCATAGCCCTTGGCGCGCTGAGCGCCGGCGTTCCAGTTGACGATGTGGCCGCTCGGGTCGAGCATGTAGATGGCGTAGTCGGTCACGCCCTGCACCAGGTAGCGGAAGCGGCGCTCCTGTTCGCGCTGCGCCAGCTCGGCGGCGTGGCGGGCCGAGTCGTCGCGCGTGATCTTGGCAAAGCCGACGATGTGGCCGCTATCGTCGCGCACCGCGTCGATCACCACATGCGCCCAGAAGGTGCTGCCGTCCTTGCGCACGCGCCAGCCCTGGTCCTCGAAGCGGCCGGTTTTCAGCGCGATGGCGAGATTGCGCGCCGGCAGCTCGGCCGCGATGTCGTCCTCGGTATAGAAGCGGGAAAAATGCTGGCCGACGATTTCCTCGGCGCGATAACCCTTGGCGCGCTGGGCGCCGGCATTCCAGTTCGACACGATGCCGTCCGGCGTCAGCATGTAGATCGCGTAGTCGACCACGCTCTGCACCAGCAGTCGATACATGAGGTCGGTGTTTTCTCTACTTTCAGGCATGGTCGCAACTTTGGCGTATAAACACGAAGTATATGATAAACGGTTCCAGCTGGAAACAAGCGCACGGAACAGTCGATTCTTGAATTCAGGGAAAAACTGAGATGAATCCGTGGTTGAAGCTGGGTATCGAGGCGCGGCTACACTAGAAACCCATATTTTCAATGGATCACCGCATGAAGCCTGAAATTCTTGTATTTGCTTCCAGTCCGTCCGCCGTCGTGATGGAACAGCTGGAGCGCGAGTTTGTTTGTCACCACGTTCCGAAGGCCGGCGCCGCCGAGAAGCTGGCGTTTATCGACAGCGTGGCGCCGCGCATCAGCGCGGTCTGGACCGTGGGCGCGATCGGCATCGATGCCGCCACCATCGCCCGCCTGCCCAAGCTGGAAATCGTCGTAGTCGGCAGCGTTGGCTATGACAAGGTCGACCTCGAGCCGTTGCGCGCGCGTGGCATTCCGGTCACTAATACGCCCGGCGTGCTGACCGACGATGTGGCGGATTTGACCGTGCTGCTGCTGTTGTCGGCCGCGCGCCGGCTGCCGGCGATGGACCGTTTTGTGCGGGATGGCAGCTGGGCCGCCGGCAAGCCGCTGGCGCCGGCGCGCAATCTGCGTGGCAAGGTGGCCGGTATCTTTGGTTATGGCCGGATTGGCCAGGCGATTGCCAGCCGGCTGCAGGCGCTGGGCATGGAGCTGCGCTATTTCCAGCCACGCGCGATTGATGGCGTGACGGTGCGGCGCGCCGAGTCGCTGCTGGCACTGGCGCAGGAAAGCGATTATCTGGTGCTGAGTGCGCCGGCCACCGCCGCCACCCGCAATGTGGTCAATGCCGGGGTACTGGAAGCGCTGGGGCCGCAAGGCACGCTGGTGAATATCGCGCGCGGTGCGTTGGTGGATGAGCCGGCCCTGATCGCGGCGCTGAACAGCGGTCGTTTGGGCGCCGCCGCGCTGGATGTGTTTGCCGACGAGCCGAACGTGCCGGCCGCGCTGCGAGAGCTGGATAATGTGGTCCTGACGCCGCACATCGGCAGTCTGACGGTGGAGACCCGCCACGCCATGGGGCAGCTGACGCTGGACAATCTGCGCGCCCACTTCGCCGGTCAGCCGCTGCTGACGGAGGTTAAGTAAGGCAGCAAGGGCGCTCAGTCGGGGCTGGGCGCTTCACGCTGCAACGACCGGATTCGCACAACGTGTTCCGCAATCAGATGCTGAACAAAATCGGCTCATTCCCGAGGCGTGAGCAGCTCATGGAGTGATGTCGCTTCTGGAAGGGCGTCTGCCCAGACTTCCAGTTGCGGCAAGCTCGCCTTTACTAGTTTGGCGCGGACAGTTTCCGACAGTGGTCCGAAGCGGCGCACGAGTTGCCGTTCCAGTATCGCCAGAGCACCTTCCTTGCGGCCTTTTTCCACGCCTTCATCAACCATGTCTTGAAAAAACGGGGGTAGCAATTCCATTTTTTGCTCCTTCTCCAACGTTAGTACAGCTTGCCAGTAATGCTGCTGATACTGCTCGGGCAAGGCCATCATCCAGTTGATCACTTTGAACAAAACGATTATGCGCGTTTTATGCCAGCCATGCTGGTACAGTAGTTTGGTCAGTTGCCATTTCGCGGCAGCGAGCTGATCTGGATCGTGCCGGGCTTGCTGCGTACGCAGGTGCGCCAGCGTGACCAGCGCGAAGGGATTGTGCGATGCCAGTAGTTCGTCAGTGCGCGGCGCAAAGTCCAGCAGCTTGGCGGTGGTGAAAGAGATTCCCATCACGGTTCCCAGCACACGGTGATGGAACTCACAGGGTCGCCAATGGGGATCCTCATCAGCCAGCAGCACCAGGCTAGCCACCGGTTGCCGGTATTCCTTGGTAATCCGATAGTTATAGTCGTGCACACGCTCCGCCAGCGCGGCGTTGCGCTGCGCCTGTACTTCGATATGGATAAGCACCCATCGCACGCTGCCGTCGCGCAGGAAAACCTCGACCAGCTTGTCGGCGACCATGGTGTCGGTAGCGCTGCCGTAGCTGATGCCGGCCAGTTCCTTGTCGCGAAAACGTGGTCGCTTGCGCCAGTCGATCTCAGTGCTGAGTTCGGCAAAGAAGAAGGCCATGAAGTCCTGCAGGGCGTGCGCTATCGCAGCTTTCCAGGGTAAATCATAACGGGCGGATGGCGTGGTATTCGGCATCCGCCCAGTCTAAGGTCAGGTTCGGTGCGGGGGCTTTGAACTAACGCAAGCGTGCCGGGAATACAGTGACCATCAAGCTGGCCGAAATAATCAGCGCGTTGAGTGGCTGCTGTGGCGCTCGTTCGGCATACAATAGGGCATGTTGAAACGCCTTATTCAGACCGTGTCGTTGTGCTGCTATCTGTACTTCGTACCGGCGTGGTCGCAATCGATCACTGAGCGCTTTAGTGCAGATCCGTCGCCGCATTACTTTCAGACCGCCAAGGGCGGACAGTTCTATCTGTACGCGACCGACGATGCCTCGAATTCCGGCAAGTACTGGGATTCGGTGGCGTGGCGTTTGTACACCTCGTCCGACATGCGGCATTGGCGCGACGCCGGCGTGCCGCTGGACGTGACGGTATTCAAATGGGCGCGGCCGGACGCCAAGGCGTGGGCTCCGGAGGCGGCCTACCGCAACGGCAAATACTATTTCTATGCGCCGATCGGCGGCGACAAGATCGGCGTGGCGGTGGCGGACAATCCGGCCGGCCCGTTCGTCGATGCCCGCAGCGATGCGCTGGTGGACAAAGCGCGCGATGCCAACGCCGGTGCGGAGCCAATCGATCCGGCGGTGTTCGTCGACCGCGATGGCCAGGCGTATCTGTACTTCGGCACGCGCGTGCCCAAGGTGGTGCGATTGAAACCGGACATGGTGACGTTGGATGGTCCGATCCTGGACGTGACGATTCAAGGTTGGCCGGCCAGCGATCCGAAGAAGAAATACGGCGAGGCACCGTTCCTGCACGAGCACGGAGGGCGCTATTACTTCAGTTTTTCCACCGGCTGGCCGGGGCAGATCGTCTACGCCACCGCCGCCTCGCCACTGGGGCCATTCAGCTACCGTGGTGTGGTGCTGGACTATCTGCCGATTTCCACCAACCACCAGGCCATCATCGAACACGAAGGGCGCAGCTGGCTGTTCTACCACAACAATCTGCTGCCCGGCGGCGGCGACTACCGCCGCGCCATCGCCATCGCGCCGTTGGAATATGACGCGGATGGCGCCATCCGCCAAGTGGTGCTGTCGTCGAATTAGTACGTATTCGCGTTTACCAATCCCGCCGCACGCGCAGCATGGCGTAGGGTTGGGTGCGGGTGATGTTGTGCTCGGTGAAGTCGACCGCGCTGGCCAGGCGGTCGTTGTTGCTGTAGTGGCTGCGGTCGTAGCTGATGGTGCGGCCGGCCAGGTTGTTCAGTTCCAGCGTGACGGTCAGTTTGGGCTCGGGCCGGTAGTTGACGTAGGCGCGCGCCCAGCCGCTGCCGCTGCTGCTGTCGCGCTCGGCCACTTGCCAGCTGTCGTTGCTCCAGCCGTTGTCGACCGAGACGCCCCAGGCGGTGCGCTGTTGTGGCAGATCTTGCGTGAATTCGATGCGCCACGCCAGCGGATTTTCGCCCGACAGCCGGCGCGCGGTTAGCGTGGTCGGATCGGTCACCGACGATGAGCGCCAGGTGGTCGATAGTTTCAACTGGCCTTGCGGCAGTGACCAGCTGTCGGTCGGCAGATTGAGCAGGCCGGTGACGGCGTCGG
This sequence comes from Duganella guangzhouensis, assembly GCF_009674535.1. Classification (GTDB taxonomy): domain Bacteria; phylum Pseudomonadota; class Gammaproteobacteria; order Burkholderiales; family Burkholderiaceae_D; genus Rugamonas; species Rugamonas guangzhouensis. The sequence continues at coordinate 406,813 of NZ_WKJK01000003.1, read as the reverse complement.
TGCTGGCGTCGCCGATGTTGCCGGCGACGTCGTAGGTGGCGCCGCCGCTGCGCACCGGCACGCGGTCGATGACGTCGCTGATGTGCGACTGGGTGTAGGTCAGCACGGCGGTGCCGCGCTCCCAGAAGTGGTATTCGAGCGCGCCTTCGCATAGCCAGGTCTTGGCCGGCAGCAGTTCCGGATAGTCGCCACGAATGGCTTTGTTGGGATTGTCGAAATACGCGGCGGCGTCGCCAAAGTTCAGCTGGCTGATTTCGCGCTCCATGCGCAGCCGCAGTTGCAGCGCGGGCGAGGGTGATAAGGCCAGCCGCAGGCGCGGCTTGGGATAGACATGGGCCGGCGCGTCCGGCTGCTCGGTGCCGACGCTGAGGCTGGAATATTCGAGTTTCAGCCCGGCCTCGGCGCTCAAACCGCTGTCGACTTGCCAGGCCGACGACAGCTGGCCTTCCAGCCGCGATTCGTGGACCTGGGCGTCGGCCTGGTAGCTGGCGCTGGCGTCGTTGTTGTTGACCACGTGTTCCAGCCCGCCGCGCATGGTGACGCCGGGCAGCGCTTGCCAACTGAGCTGGCCGGCCACGACTTTCTCGCTGGCGGCGGTATTGGTGTAAGAATACGACGTAACGCCGGCGGTGGCCGAGGCGGCATCGGCGTTGACTTCGGCCGTGCGGTACAGCGCTTTCAGGTCCAGGCTGGCGCCGGGCGCCAGGTCGCGGCTGTAGGCCACGCCTTGTTCGCGGGTGCGGCCAGCGTTGTCGTTGCTGTTGACGGTGTGGGCGGCGGCGTCGTAGCTGGCTTGCGATTGGTAAGTCCACGGCGTCAGCGCGCCGTTGATGGTCAGCTGGCCGTCCGCCAGGTCCTGGCCGTAGTTTAGCTTGACGACTTTGTTGTCGGCCAGGCCGGCGCCGTTGATGCGTACCGCCGCGCTGGGCGTGGCGCCGGCGTACACGGTGGTGCGGGTGCCTTGGCCCTGCGCCATGTCCGGCGCGCGGGTCCAGCCCAGCGCCAGGTTGATGCTGCGGTCGCCGCGTTTCAGGTTGTAGGTGCCTTCCAGCGCGGGTTGCAGGCTGCCATCCGGCAGCAGGTAGCTGGCGGCGCTGGCGCTGGCCGAGACCAGGTCCATCTGTTTTAGTAGCAGATTGGCGACAGTCGGGTAGCCTTGCATGTCGATACCACCGGCGCCGTTGGTGACCAGCTCGATGCGTTCGACCGCCGCCAGCGGGATGCGGCCCAGCACGTCGCCCAGCGATTCGGATTTGGCGGCCGGGCGCTTGCCATTAATGAGGACATTTCCCGACACTCCGCGCGAGGCGTTGCCGCCATCGAACACAAAGCCCGGCAACCGGGTTACCATGTCCAGTGCAGAAGTCGCCTGAAACTGATTGAAGTAGTCGGGGGCATACGATTGCTGCCCAACGTCGGTCGCCACGGCCGGCGCCGCCATGGCCAATGCGCTGGTCAAAGCCAGCGTCAAAGCCGATGCGAGGGCGGGGCGGGGGCGGGTCGTTGGGCGCATCCAAACATTGTGCAATGAACACCATAATAGTGCAAGAGGTGGCACGCACCGCGCAAATGTGTAAAAAACCTACGTGTCGTCTCCTATTATATGTCTTATATAAGAGTTGTTGAGGTACAATAGCACCGAGTACAGGTGGTGGACCGAGCTGCCTGCCCTGCAATCAACCCTGACGAGAACTATCATGCTAGCTGCTTATCGTGCCCACGTTGCCGAACGTGCATCCCTTGGTATCCCTCCGCTGCCGCTGTCCGCAGCCCAGACCGCCGACCTGGTGGAACTGCTGAAGACCCCGCCGGCCGGCGAAGAAGCCTTCCTGGTCGACCTGATCACCAACCGCGTGCCGGCGGGTGTGGATGACGCCGCCAAGGTCAAGGCCGCTTTCCTGACCGCCGTGGCCAAGGGCAGCGAGTCCTCGCCGCTGGTGTCGCGCGAACTGGCGACCCAACTGCTGGGCACCATGCTGGGCGGTTTCAACATCAAGCCGATGATCGATCTGCTGGCGGACGACGTGGTGGGCGACGTGGCCGCCGCAGGTCTGAAAAAGACCCTGCTGATGTTTGATTACTTCCACGACGTTAAGGAACTGGCTGACCAGGGCAATGCCCGCGCCAAGGGCGTGCTGCAATCGTGGGCCGACGCCGAGTGGTTCACCTCGCGTCCTGAAGTGCCGCAAAGCCTGACCCTGACCGTGTTCAAGGTCTCCGGCGAAACCAATACCGACGATCTGTCGCCAGCACCAGACGCGACCACCCGTCCCGATATCCCGATGCACGCGCTGGCGATGCTGAAAAACCCGCGCCCAGGCATCAATCCTGAAGAGCCGGGCAAGATCGGGCCGCTGAAACAGCTGGAAGCGCTGAAAGCCAAGGGCAACCTGGTGGCCTACGTGGGTGACGTGGTCGGTACCGGTTCGTCGCGTAAATCGGCGACCAACTCGGTGCTGTGGTTCACCGGCGAAGACATTCCATTCATCCCGAACAAGCGTTTCGGCGGTGTCTGCCTGGGCACCAAGATCGCGCCGATCTTCTACAACACCATGGAAGACGCGGGCGCGCTGCCGATCGAGCTGGACGTGACCCAGATGGAAATGGGCGACGTCATCGAACTGCGTCCATACGAAGGCAAAGCGCTGAAAAACGGCGCCGTCATCGCTGAATTCAAAGTCAAGTCGGAAGTGCTGTTCGACGAAGTGCGCGCCGGTGGCCGGATTCCGCTGATCATCGGCCGTGGCCTGACCGCCAAGGCGCGTGAGTCGCTGGGCCTGCCAGCGTCGACGCTGTTCCGCCTGCCGCAAAACCCGGCCGATACCGGCAAGGGCTATTCGCTGGCGCAGAAAATGGTGGGCCGCGCATGCGGTCTGCCGGAAGGCACCGGCATCCGTCCGGGCACCTACTGCGAACCCAAGATGACCACCGTCGGCTCGCAAGACACCACCGGCCCGATGACCCGCGACGAGCTGAAAGATCTCGCTTGCCTGGGCTTCTCGGCTGACCTGGTGATGCAATCGTTCTGCCACACCGCCGCCTATCCGAAAGTGGTGGACGTGAAGATGCACCGCGAACTGCCTACCTTCATCGAAAACCGTGGCGGCGTGGCGCTGCGTCCGGGCGACGGCGTGATCCACTCGTGGCTGAACCGTCTGCTGATGCCGGACACGGTCGGCACCGGCGGCGACTCGCACACCCGTTTCCCGATCGGTATTTCGTTCCCGGCCGGTTCCGGCCTGGTGGCGTTTGCCGCCGCCACCGGCGTGATGCCGCTGGACATGCCGGAATCGGTGCTGGTGCGCTTCAAGGGCGAGATGCAGCCGGGCGTGACCCTGCGCGATCTGGTCAACGCGATTCCGCTGTACGCGATCCGTGCCGGCATGCTGACCGTCGACAAGAAAGGCAAGAAGAACATCTTCTCCGGCCGCATCCTGGAAATCGAAGGCCTGCCTAACCTGAAAGTGGAGCAAGCATTCGAGCTGTCGGACGCCTCGGCTGAGCGTTCGGCCGCCGGTTGCACCGTGCATCTGGATAAAGCGCCGATCATCGAGTACATGACCTCGAACATCACGCTGATGAAGTGGATGATCGCCAACGGCTACCTGGACAAGCGCACGCTGGAGCGCCGCATCAAGTCGATGGAAGCGTGGCTGGCCAATCCGGAGCTGCTGGCGCCGGACGCGGACGCCGAATACGCCGCCGTGATCGAGATCGATCTGGCCGACATTCACGAGCCGATCGTGGCTTGCCCGAACGATCCGGACGATGTCAAAACCCTGGCCGACGTGGCCGGCGCCAAGATCGACGACGTGTTCGTGGGTTCGTGCATGACCAATATCGGTCACTTCCGCGCCGCGTCGAAAGTCCTGGAAGGCAAGTCGGATATTCCGGTCCGTCTGTGGATCGCGCCGCCGACCAAGATGGATGCGCAGCAGCTGACCGCCGAAGGTCACTACGGCACGCTGGGCCGCACCGGCGCCCGCATGGAAATGCCGGGCTGCTCGCTGTGCATGGGTAACCAGGCGCAGATCCGCAAGGGCGCGACCGTGATGTCGACGTCGACCCGTAACTTCCCTAACCGTCTGGGCATCGAGACCAATGTGTACCTGGGCTCGGCCGAACTGGCGGCGGTGTGCTCGGCGCTGGGCCGCATTCCGACCAAGGAAGAGTACATGTCGCACATCGGCGTGATCGACAAGAACGCGGCCGATATCTATCGCTACATGAACTTCGACCAGATCGAAGAGTTCCGCACGGTGGCGGATTCGGTGCAAGTCTAATTACTGACTGAGCGTCGCTCATCACCCCGGTCAGCTGGCAACGGCTGACCGGGGTTTTTTATTGCAAAGCCGCCCGGCCAGCACATACAATTGTGGCCGTTGGGCGTTTCCGCCCGTATTCGAACAAGGAAAAGAATGAGTCTGCCGCAATACATCACGATCAATGGAACCTCGTATGCGTCCGAGAACCTGAACGACGCCGCCAAGCTGCAGGCGGCCAATATTCAGGTGGTGGACGCCGAGCTGGCGCGCCTGCAGCAGCAGGTGGCGATCGCCCAGACCGCGCGCAACGCCTATGTGGCGGCGCTGATCGAGTCGGTCAAGGGCAAGGGTGTGGATGCGCCGGCCAAGCCAGCGGCCAAAAAAGCCGCGGCCAAGAAGCCTGCTGCCGTCAAGAAGCCGGCCGTCAAGAAGGAAGCGGCCGCCGCTTAATGCGCGTGCTGCAGGGCCGAGATCTGCTCGGCCTGTTCAAACACGCTGCGCGCGGTCAGGTTAATGCCGGAAATCGGCATGCCGGCGGCGCGCAGCGCACCCACCACCCATGAGTTGCAGTTGTTGAACATGCTGTAACTGCCTGTCGCCTGGTAGAAGCGGTCCGGATTGGATGGCTGATTGCCCAGGTAGACCGGTTTGCCGTCCGGTCCGGCGGCGATGCTGCCATCGATGTACTTCACCAATGTCGCGTAGCCTTGCTCGCTGATCGCCAGCGGCACGCTGTCGCGCGCCGTCACGCCCAGTGGCGGATTGGTTTCGCGGCCGCCGACCTGCAAGGCCGGATAGTCGGACGCCACCAGCGCCTTGACCGCCTTGGACCAGGGCGGATGTTCCTGCACAAAATATTCGCCGTCGCCCCAGCCGACCAGCACATAGGTCGGGCCGTGGAAGTCGTGCCCCAGTTTGGTGCTGCGGGCCAGCAGCGCCGGGCCGTCGAACATCAGCGCGGTGTGCCAGCCGTATTGCACCACGTGGATGGTGTAGGGCGTGGGGGCGGCCGGCAGGTCGGCGCGGCGCGGCGTGCCGGCGCAGCCGGTGAGAACGAGTAGTAGGGCAACCAGGATGAGGCGGTACGGTGAGACGGTCAGTTTCATGCGGTGGTGGGCGGGACTGGAACGCTGTCATTTTACAACAGCGGCTGCGGCGGCCATGACGGGCCCGCCATGGCCGGCCGGCATGGCGCGGCTCAGGATAGCCGGCCAAAGGTCAGGAACACCCAGCACACGAAGATCACCACCATGCCGACCAGCGTCATGCACCACCAGGTGAAGAAGCAGGCCGACAGCACGGTCGCTTGCAGGCCGCGCTCGAACAGGAAGCCGAGTCCGAAGTCGAAGGTGGCCATGATGCTCCAGCGCCGCAGGTAGACCGGCAGGTAGCGGCTCATGTATTTGTTGTGCTGCAGCGCGGCGTGGCGCTCGAACAGGTTGCGCGCGGCGCTGACGTCGCGGAACAGCCAGTCGAAGAAGATGAAGCGGTACAACAGGGTGCGGAACGGCATCTCCGGCCGCGCCGGCGAGGATGGTGGTGGATCTGGCTGCTGGGTGTGCTGTGTCATGATCGCTCCCGCGGGGCGTGAACCGCTATGCCGATGATGCCATCATGACTGAACTCGCTGGCGCACGCCAGCCTGCAACGTTGTCGTCGCTCATAAACTGTTGCGATTTGGGATGCCGGCGCGCGACCGCGCCATGTTTTATACTCCAGCTTCCCGCATCCACCCGAAGGCGTCATTTTGGACCATCCCCTGGCATCGCTGAGCCGCTCAGCGCTGGAACAGCAACTCGCGCGCAGCAGTCTGCAGCGGCAAGCCTTGTTCGAGGCGATTGATGATGGCTTTTGCATCATTCAGTTCATCGATGGCCCGGACGGGCCGCTGTCGGATTATCTGCACGTCGAGGCCAATTCGGGCTATCAGCGCCACACCGGCATCGGTAACATCGTCGGCAAGCGCTTGCGCGAGATCGAGCCGGACAACGCGCAGACCTGGCTGGACTTGTACGGCCGGGTGCTGCGCACCGGCGAGACAGCGCGCTTCGAGCAGGAGTTCCGCGCGGTGGGCCGTCACATCGAGGTGTCGGCTATGCGGGTTGGCACGCCGGACTTGGGCCAGGTGTCGGTGCTGTTCCGCGACATCACCGCGCGCAAGCTGACCGAGGCGGCGCTGCGCGACAATGTGCAGCGGGTGCAACTGGCGCTGGCGGCCGGCGCCATCATCGGCACCTGGTTGTGGGATGTGCCGGCCGATTGTTTCAGCGTCGACGAGGGCTTCGCGCAGGCGTTCGGGCTGGCCGAGGGCACGCCGCTGAGCGGGCTCAGTCTGGCGCAACTGATGGCGACCGTGCATGCGGATGATCGCGCCGCGCTGGTGCGGGCGATGCAGGCGGCGCAGCAACGCGGCGGTGCGTATGCGCATCAGTTTCGTACCCGGCGCCGCGATGGCCAGTACCGCTGGCTGGAGGCGAATGGCCGGGTTGAGCTGGACGCGGAGGGGCGCGCCACCGACTTTCCCGGGGTGTTGATCGATCTGGAGGGGCGGCGCGCGCTGGAGGCGGAACGCGACCGTGCGCTGGCGGCGCTGCGCGCGCTTAACGAGACGCTGGAGCAGCGCGTCGAGCAGCGCACGGCGGCCTTGCTAAAGGCTGAGGATGCGTTGCGCCACGCCCAGAAGATGGATGCGGTGGGGCAGTTGACCGGCGGGCTGGCGCACGATTTCAATAATCTGCTGGCCGGCATCGGTGGCAGCCTGGAGCTGATGCAGCTGCGCTTGGCGCAGGGGCGGGTTGAGGAATTGGCGCGCCACGTCGACGGCGCTCAGACGGCGGTGCGGCGCGCGGCGGCGCTGACCCAGCGTCTGCTGGCGTTTTCGCGGCGCCAGACGCTGGACCCGCGCCCGGCCAATCTGAACCAGATTGTCGCCAGCATGGGCGCGCTGATTGGCGGCAGCGTGGGGCCGGCGATTCAGGTCGACAGCGCGGCGGACGAGGGCTTGTGGAATACGCTGGTGGATGTCGGCCAGATGGAAAACGCGTTGCTCAATCTGTGCCTGAACGCGCGCGACGCGATGCCGGATGGCGGCCGGCTGACCATTGCCACCAGCAACCGCACGCTGGTTGGCGCGCAGGCGGCGCAGTGCGAGGTGGCGGCGGGCGATTATGTGCAGTTGGCGGTGGTCGACACTGGCGTTGGCATGACGGCGGCGGTGCTGGCGCGCGCGGTCGAGCCGTTTTTCACCACCAAGCCGGCCGGCCAGGGGACTGGGCTGGGGCTGTCGATGGTGTATGGTTTTGCCGGCCAGTCTGGCGGCGCGCTGCAACTGGCGTCGACGCCGGGGCAGGGCAGTTGCGTCAGTCTGCTGTTGCCGCGCTATGCGGGCGTGGCGCAACCGATGGCGGCGGGCGCGCTGGCGGCTGCGGGAATGGACGCGGGGGCTGCGACGGCTTTGGCGTCCGCGTCCCCGTCGCCGTCGGCGGCGGCAGCGCCGTTATGGCGGCAGAAAATCCTGCTGGTGGACGATGAGGCGCTGGTGCGGGCGGTGACGCTGGAGGTGTTGACCGATCTGGGTTACGACGTGATCGAGGCCGCCGACGGCGCGGCCGGGCTGGCGCTGGCGGCCGCGCATGGCGATCTGGATTTGCTGATCACCGATGTCGGCCTGCCGCACGGCATGAACGGGCGCCAGCTGGCGGACGCGGTGCGGGCTCGCCTGCCGGCGCTGCCGGTACTGTTCATCACCGGCTTCGCCGAGCAGGCGGTGCTACATCACGGCAATCTGGCGCCCGGCATGCAGTTGTTGACCAAACCCTACAGCGCGGAGGCGCTGGCGCTGCGGGTCGGGCAGTTGTTGCGGGTGGCGCCGGCTCAGTGATCGGTGTGCAGGTAGGACGGGGTTTTCGGCAGCCGCAGGCTGACCAGGAAGGCGATCGCCATCATCACGGTGACGTAGATGAAGAACCAGTCTTCATGGCCGAGGTTTTTGAACGCCAGGCCGACGAATTCGGCGCTGCCGCCAAAGATGGCGTTGGCGATGGCATACGACAGGCCGACTCCGAGCGCACGCACTTCGGGCGGGAACATTTCCGCTTTGACCAGGCCGCTGATTGAGGTGTACAGGCTGACGATGGCCAGCGCCACGGTGATCAGCGCGAACGCCAGCACGGTGCTGGTGTTGCCGCGCAGGATTTCGAGGATGGGGTAGGTGGCCAGCACGCCCAGCGCGCCAAACAGCATCATCGAGTGGCGGCGGCCGATGCGGTCGGCCAGCATGCCGAACAGCGGCTGCATGCACATGTACAGGAATAGCGCGCCGGTCATCACCACGCTGGCGGTCTTGGCCGGCATGCCGGCGCTGTTGACCAGGTATTTCTGCATATAGGTGGTGAAGGTGTAGAAGATCAGCGAGCCGCCGGCGGTGTAGCCGAGCACGGTGAGGAAGGCGGCGCGGTGGTTGCGCCAGATGCCGGCCAGGCTGCCGGCGTCCTTGTTGTTCAGGTCTTCGGCCTTGCTGGTTTCGTGCAGCGTGCGGCGCAGCAGCAGCGACACCAGCGCGGCGATGGCGCCGACCACGAATGGCACCCGCCAGCCCCAGGCTTTGAGCTCGGGCTCGGTCAGGAATTGTTCCAGGATCACCACCGTCAGCACCGCCAGCAACTGGCCGCCGATCAGGGTGACGTACTGGAACGAGGAGAAGAAGCCGCGCTGGCCGCGCAGCGCCACTTCGCTCATGTAGGTGGCGGTGGTGCCGTATTCGCCACCCACCGACAAGCCCTGGAACATGCGGATCACCAGCAGCAGCAGGGGCGCGGCGACGCCGATGCTGGCGTAGGTGGGCAGCACCGCGATCGCCAGCGAGCCGCCGCACATCATCAGCACCGAGACCACCATCGATTTCTTGCGGCCGACGCGGTCGGCGATGCGGCCGAACAGCCAGCCGCCGATCGGGCGCATCAGGAAGCCGACCGCGAACACGGCGGCCGATTTGAGGAATTCGGCGGTGGCGTTGCCACTCGGGAAAAACTGGCTGGCGAAGTAGATCGAGGCGAACGAGTAGACGTAAAAGTCGAACCATTCCACCAGGTTGCCGGACGAGGCGCTGATGATGGCGAAGATGCGTTTGCGTTTTTCTTCGGGGGTGTAGTGGGCGGTCATGGCGCGCTCCTTTTGTTTCGATGGTGACTATAGGTAGCTTGCAATTGTAAAGCATCTGGCGTGATCAGGTCGCCCCGCCTAAGAGGGGGATCACTGGCGCGGCAGGGTGACGCTGACTTGCAGCCCGTGCGGCGCGCGGTCGCCCAGCGCCAGGCTGCCGCCGTGCGATTGGACGATGTCGCGCACGATGGCCAGCCCGAGTCCGACGTTGCCGCTGCGGCCGCCACGCGCCGGGTCCAGCATGACGAATGGTTCCAGCACGTCGGCGCGGCGCGCGGCGGGGATGCCGGGGCCGTCGTCGCATACCGCCACCACGATGTGCTCGGCGCCGACCGTGGCCATCACTTGCACCGTGTGGCCGAAGCGCAGCGCGTTGTCGATCAGGTTGCTGAACACGCGCTGGATCGCGTCCGGCCGGCAGAAGCAGCGGATCTGGGGCGGGCCGTGGTAGCTGATGGCGGCGCCGCCTTCCTCGTATTCGTCGCACAGGGTGGCGATCAGGGCGCCCAGGTCGAGCCATTCCTTGTGCTCCTGCTCGGCGCCGGTGCGCAGGAAGCCGAGCGCCGACACCACCATGCTTTGCATCAGGTCGAGGTCCTTGCGCAGCTTGTCGCGCATGGTGTCGCTGTGGTTGGTGTCGAGCTGCAGCCGCATCCGGGTCAGCGGGGTGCGCAGGTCGTGGCTGATGGCGGCCAGCATGCGGGTGCGGTTGCGCAGCGTGAGCGCGATGCGTTCCTGCATGATGTTGAAGGCGCGCGCGACGCGGCGGATTTCGTCCGGCCCCTGTTCGCTGATGGTGATGACGTCCATGTCGCGGCCGAAGGCGTCGGCCTTGTCGGCCAGCCGCGCCAGTGGCCGGATCACGCGCGCCAGCGCCCAGGCTGACATGCCGATCACGCCGGCGCACAGAAAGGTCAGGGCGGCGATGATCGGCAGTTTGAAGCCGGGCGGATGCAGGCCGGTGGCGTCCATCCGTACTTCCAGCCAGTAGTGGCCGATCGGCGCCAGCAGCTGGATGTTGCGGTCGGGGTCGCTGGCGTCGCAACCGTGCACGCTGGGCGTGGGGCCGTCCGGCAGGTCGGCCGCGAAGGCCTTGGAGAGTTCGACCGTGGCGCCGCTGGTCAGGGTGCACGGCACCGGGGCGGCGGTCAGGCGGAAGCTGATGCCGGCCTGGTCCTGGCTGGCGGCGACGGTGGCGCGCTGTTCTTCCGGGATGTGCTGCAGCACCCGCACCACGCTGGTGATACGGTAGGTCGGCTGCCACGGCCACGGCGGGTTGGCGGGGAAGAACAGCATGGCGACGAACAGGAAAAACGTCAGCAGCGAGGCGCAGGCGTTGATCAGCAGGATCTGGCCCAGCGTGCTGGCGAACAGGGAGGGCATCAGGCGCATGCGGGCGGCTTAGTGGCTGGCTTAGTTGAAGACGACGTCGGGCTGGAAGGCGTAGCCGTCGGCGCGGATGGTGCGGATGGTGTCTTCGTTGGCGCGCTCGCCAGCCAGTTTGCGGCGCAGCCGGCTGACCACCAGGTCGACCGAGCGAGCGGCGATCGGGAAGTTTTTGCCACGGGTCAGGCCGATCAGCGCTTCGCGCGACAGGATCTGGCGCGCGTGCTGGCAAAACACCAGCAGCAGGTCGGTTTCGGCGCCGGTCAGCGGGATGCGGACGCCGGACGGCGAGCGCACGAAGCGGCGGTAGGGGAAGAAGGTGTAGCCGGAGAATTGCATCGACAGTTCGGCCGGGGCGTCGCGTCCGGCGGCGCTGGCGGCCGCTGTGGCCGCCGCTGCGGCGGTGGCGGATTCTGGCGCGGCGCTGGCGGGACGGCGCAGCGCGGCGCGGATGCGCGCCAGCAGTTCGCGCAGGTCGAACGGTTTGGCGACATAGTCGTCGGCGCCCAGTTCGAGGCCGATCACTTTGTCGGTGGCTTCGGCCAGCGCGGTCAGCATGATGATGCGCGGGCCGTCGCTGGCGCGCAGGCGGCGGCACAGTTCCAGGCCGTCCATGCCGGGCAGCATCACGTCCAGCAGCGCCAGTTCGACGCTGTGCTGGGTTAGTAGTTGTAGCGCGGCTTCGGCGCTGGCGGCTTGGTGCACGCGGTAGCCTTTGCCTTCAAGGAAATCGGCCAGTGGGGCGCGGATTTCGGGGTCGTCTTCGACCAGCAGGATGGGGGTGGTGGTCATGTCTCGTGTTGGTTTGCTTGTTATGCCTGCAATTGTCCAACAAAACCGTCGACGATGGTTATGTCAATCCGGACACAATATTTCAATGTAACTATAAACCACTGATTTTATTGATTATTTTCATTCGCTCACTTATCTTTCGGCTCGTGCCGGCGGCTATGCCGGCCTTTGCGAAACAGGAGGATTGCGTGAGTAATGTTGTCATCATCGGCGCTGGCCATGCCGGCGTGGCTGCGGCGGCGGCCTTGCGCCAGTACGGCTACGGCGGCGCCGTGACCTTGATCGGCAACGAGGCCGAGTTGCCGTATCAGCGGCCGCCGTTGTCCAAGGGCTGGTTGCTGGGCAGCGTCGGGTTGGATGAGGTGCTGCTGCGTGGCGCCGATTTTTATGCCGAGCAGCAGATTACGCTGCGGCTGGGCTGCACCGTCAGCAGTATTGATCGCAGGAAGAAGTACGTGCATCTGAGTTCGGGCGAGCGGGTTGATTATGAGGCGCTGATTTTGGCCAGCGGCAGTCGCGCGATTCAGCCGGCAATCGCCGGCATCGCGCATGAGGGTGTGGTGTCGCTGCGCAGCGTGCGCGACGCCCAGAAGCTGCGCGCGCTGCTGACGGCACGCGCGGGGGGCGGACCGGGTACGGCGGCGTCTCCCGCATCGGCCGCGTCGCCGGCAGCGCCGACGTCGGCCGGGTTGCCGGCGGCGGGCGTGACCTTGGCCATCGTGGGGGCTGGCTATGTCGGGCTGGAGGTGGCGGCGTCGGCGCGCCAGTTGGGCGCGGAGGTGATTGTCATCGAGCGCGAGCCGCGTGTGCTGGCGCGGGTGGCGGCGCCGGCGATGTCGGCGTTTTTGATGGCCGAGCATGAGCGTCATGGCGTGCGCTTCGCGCTGGGCCGCGCGGTGGCCGCGATCGAGGCCGACGGCGGCCTGGTCAACGCGGTGGTGCTGGACAACGGCCGCCGACTGGCCGCCGACGCGGTGTTGATCGGTGTCGGCGGCACGCCCAACGATGCGCTGGCGCAGGCCGCCGGCTTGCGTTGCGATGGCGGCGTGCTGGTCGATCTGCAGGCGCGCACCGACGACCCGGCGATTTACGCGATCGGCGATGTCACGCGCCGGCCCATGCCGCTGTATGGCTGCCAGATGCGGCTTGAAAGCGTGCCCAACGCCACCGAGCAGGCGCGCCAGGCCGCTTGCGCCATCGTCGGCCGTGCGGCGCCGGCGCCGGAGGTGCCGTGGCAATGGTCGGACCAGTACGACTTGCGGATACAGATCGCCGGCCACGCGCTGGACGCCGATCAGCAGGTGGTGCGAGGCGACGTGGCGGCCGGCAAGTTCGCGATTTTCCATTTCAAGGGCGAGCAGTTGCGCGCGGTGGAGGCGGTTAACGCCACGCCGGAATTCATGGCCGGCCGCCAGTGGCTGGGCAAGCCGCTGCGCATTGACCGCGCGCGCCTGGCCGAGACGGCGATTCCGCTGCGCCAGCTGGCGGCCGCATAACACGATTCATTACAACAGGAGACAGCAGCACATGGTGCATATCACATTTATTCAGCCCGACGGCAGCAGCAAGAGCATGCAGGCGGTGGCCGGGCGTTCGCTGATGGAGGCGGCGGTGCGTCACAACGTGGCCGGCATCGCGGCCGAATGCGGCGGGTCGTGTTCGTGCGGCACTTGCCATGTGCACGTCGATCCGGCCTGGCAGGAGCGGCTGGGCGCGGCCGGCGGCGATGAGGCGGCCACGCTGGACTATGCCAGCAATCTGCAGCCTAACAGCCGGCTGGCGTGCCAGATCGTGGTGGGCGAGGCGCTGGACGGGCTGGTGGTCCGCGTTGCGGCCGCGGCGTAAGGAGGGGCTGAGCTTATGCGTACCGTTCACCGTATTCTGTCGATTTTCGCCGCGCTGCTGATGCTGTACCTGGGCGGCACCGGCACCCTGATCCAGCTGGAAGACCTGCGCGCGCTGCTGACGCACGCGCCGGAGCATGATCCGGTCATCCAGTCGATTGACGAGGGCCGTTATGGCAATGGCGATTTCCCCGCCATCTCGCAGCATGATCTGACCGCCGCCGCGCTGCCGGCGGCCACCGACTTCGGCGCCGCGTTCGAGGCGGTGCTAGCGGCGATGCACGCTGGCACGGCGCAGGCAACGCCGCCCAATTTTGTCGAAGTGCGCATGCTGGAGGGCCGGCTGGCCGGCCAGGTCAAGCACGGCAAGCAGGTGCGCGCCTATGACGTCGCCAGCGGCGCGGCCATGGCAACCACGCCGCAGGGCTGGATACCGATGCCGGATAGTCTGCGTCAGAGCACCAAGGAGTTGCATCGTTTCTGGAGCCGGCGCGATGTGCCGGGCGTCTATTTCGAGCTGGCCAGCGGCATTGTGTTGTGGGTGCTGCTGATTTCCGGCTACACCATGTATTACAAGCTGTGGAAGGCGCGTGCGCAAATGGGCCGCACGCAGGCGTTCTGGATGGGCGGCGAGCGTTGGCGCGCGCTGCACCGGGTGGTGGCGCTGGCCGCTTCGGTGTTCCTGTTGGCGGTGGCGTTTTCCGGCACTTTCCTCGGCTTCGAGAGCACTTATCACACCTTCGTCAAGATGGATTTCAACCATGATCCGACCACGCCGATGAGTGATCAGCAGGTGCGCTCGATGGCCGCCGTCACGCTGCGCGAGTTCCGCGCCGCCGAGCCTGAGACGCCGATCAAGGTGCTGCGGGTGCGCATTTACGGTGGCATGAAGCAGGGCTTGATCGTCACCGGCGGCGCCAGCACGCGTCAGCTAGTGTATGACACCGAGACTGGCCAGCCGGCCACCCTGGCCGAGCCGGGCTACCCGGTCAGCGGCTTCCCATTCGGCACCCAGATGCATGAGGACATCAAGCATTTCCACTCGGGCGATTTGTTTGGCCTGCCGGCGCGTTTCATGAATTTGCTGGCGGGGCTGGCGCTGATCTTCCTGTCCGGCTCGGGGGTTGCGATGTATGTGCAGCTGTGGCGTCGACGCGCGCAAAACGGCAAGCGCGCGTGGTTCTGGAAATAAAGGAGAGCAGATGAAGCGATTTACATGCATGCCAGGTTGGGCCGGTGCTGGTTTGCTGGCGTTGTCGGTGGCGCAGGGCGCGATGGCGGGCCAGTTGCTGGCGGGCGCGGCGCGGTTGCCGATCACGCCGCCGGCCAGCGATTTTCCGCAGCGCAGCGGCAATGAGAAACCGTTTGTCGGTGTGCACGACGAGGTGTATGTGCGGGCGCTGGCGCTGGATGATAGCGCCGGCCGGCGCGCGCTGCTGGTCAGTATGGAGGTGACCACGGTGCCGGAGCCGGCGCGCATGGTGGCCGCGATTGCGGAGGCTGCCGGCGTGCCGGCGGCCAGCGTGATGCTGCTGGCGACGCATACGCACAGTGAGCCGCTGGTGTTTTTCCATTCCGATCAGCCGGATGCGGTGCAGCGGCGTGGCATCGACCGTATCCGCGAGGCGGCGGCACAGGCGGCGCGGCAGGCGGTGTCGGCGTTGCAGCCGGCGCGGGTCAGCTTTGTGCGCGGTCAGGCGTTTGTCAACACCAACAACGGCGAGCAGGAGGGACGCAAGGATTGGTACGGCCCAGCCGGCGGCTCGGACAAGACGCTGGATGTGCTGCGGCTAACCAGCTTGTCCGGCCAGCCGCTGGCGCTGGTGATGAATTACGCCAATCATGCGGAGGTGATGTTCCGCAGCGTGACGCGCGATGGCGGTTATGAGGTGTCGGGTGATTTGCCGGGCGCGGTGTCGCGGCTGCTGGAGGCGCGGCAGGCGCCGGTGGTGTTGTTCACCAGCGCGGCCGAGGGCGATCAGCTGCCGCTGTTTAAGTCGCTGCAGCCGGAGGCGCAGCTGCCGGCCAGTGATCAGGGTGCGGGCGGCTGGGCTTTGCTCGATGTGCAGGCGCGCCGGCTGGCTGCGGCGGCGATCGATACGCTGGCGGGGGCACCAGCCGGTGAGGCCGAGGTGCGCTTGCAGACGGCGGCGGCGGCGGTCAGCTGTCCGGGTCAGCGCTACCGCGTCGATCGCGCCACGCGGCAGGTGCTGGGTGTGGATGCGACCGGGCCGGTGACGATACCAATGGCGCTGTTGCGCATCAATGACATCGTGCTGGCGGGCGTTGGCGCCGACATCGCCAGCGATATCGGGCAGACGCTGAAGGCGGGTTCGCCGGCGGCGCGCACTTCGCTGCTGACCATGCTTGCAGGCTCGGTCGGCTATGTGCTGAACGATGCGGCCTATGCGCAGCCCACCCACGGTGTGATGGGCTCGCCGGTGAGGCCGGGCTGCGCCCCGGCGGCGCTGGCCGGCGGCTTGCGGCAATTGCTGGCGCCGGCGGCTGGTGACGCGCGCTAGGCGCTGAGGTCCGGCTGGTGCTGGCTCATTGTTTGT
The DNA here is from genome assembly GCF_009674535.1 of Duganella guangzhouensis. GTDB lineage: Bacteria > Pseudomonadota > Gammaproteobacteria > Burkholderiales > Burkholderiaceae_D > Rugamonas > Rugamonas guangzhouensis. The sequence continues at coordinate 390,808 of NZ_WKJK01000003.1, read as the reverse complement.
TGCAGCGCTCCAGCGCTTCGAAGATGGCCATGCCGGCCAGCATCGCCAGCACGAACAGCAGCGCCGGCTGGCCGCCAGTGGTGAGCGAGGTCAGCGCCGGGCCGGGGCAGTAGCCGGCCAGTCCCCAGCCGATGCCGAACAGCAGGCTGCCGCCGATCAGGCGGCGGTCGATCACGCGGCTGGTTGGCAGTTGCATGGTATCGCCCAGCAGCGCATGGCTGCGGCGGCGCGCCAGCGCGAACGCCGGCAGCGCGACGCCGATGGCGCCGGCCATCACCAGTGCCAACGATGGGTCCCAGGCGCCGGCCAAATCGAGAAAGCCGAGTACTTTGGCCGGGTTGGTCATGCCGGCCAAGATCAGACCGATACCGAACAGCAGGCCGGTCAGGCCGGCGACGATGATGTGCATGTGGCGCTCCTCAATGCATCAGGTGGCGGATGATAAACACAGTGGCAAACCCGGCCAGCATGAAGGCGAGGGTGGCCGCCAGCGAGCGTGGCGACAGGCGCGACAGCCCACAGACGCCGTGGCCGCTGGTGCAGCCGGCGCCATAGCGGGTGCCGATGCCGACCACCAGTCCGGCCAGTAGCAGGGTGGTTGTGCTGGCATCGACCTGCGCCGGCGGCAGCGGCAGCGGGGCGAACTGCTGGTAGAGCAGCGGCGCCGCGATCAGGCCGCCGATGAAGGCGAGGCGCCAGCCGATGTCGCCGCCGCGTGGCCGTAATAGCCCGCCGAGGATGCCGCTGATGCCGGCGATGCGGCCGTTGAACAGTACGAACGCCGCCGAGGCGAGGCCGATCAGTACGCCACCAGCCAATGCTGACCAGGGGGTGAAGTGTGTCCAGTCTATCGTCATTACTTTTCTCCGTAGGGGCGCATCAGCGGCGCTGGCACCGCCGCGTCATGCGCAACGCGCTCAGTTTAAGCGCTGCGGCTGCGTTTGTGGCGGCGGCCGCGCCGGGATTTCTTTTTGCCGGTGGCCGCCGGGGCCGGGGCCAAGGTTGGTGCCGAGGCCGGCACCGAGGCTGGTGCTGGCGCGACTGCCGGCGGCGCCGCCACTGCACGCGGCGCCGCTCCGTTGCTAGCTTTGTCCTGGGGCTTGGCCTTGGCATCGGTGGCGGCGTCGGCGTCCGTACTGAACAGGCTTGCGGTTGCGGCTTTTTGCAGGGCGCGGCATTCGTCGGCCAATACCCATTGCGGGCTGCCGGGGAAGCGCAGCCAGACGGCTTTCCAGGCGTTGCGGTTGCCGCTGCCGCGCAGGTTGGCAAAAGCCGACGGCGAGATGCTTTGGCCGTCGCATTGGATCTCGCTGCCTTCGACCGACGCAAAGTAGGGCTGGCGGCGGAAGCTGGCGCGCAGGCGCGTACCGGCGGGAAGAAACACTTGCTTCCATTGGTAGCCGATGTCCGAGCGCGTAGCCGCTTCCTGCACCGGCGGAGCCGGCTTCATATAGGCGCGGATGGCGGCGGCGATGTGCGGCTCCTGTTCCCAGCTGGACCAGAAATTGCCGGTGAATTCAGCGAGCTCTTCGAGCACATCGCCCGGAATGCGCATGGGGAAGGTGCCTTTACTCATGGTGGGGGTCTCCGAAAAAGGGGTTTTACTAAAATCCGCTACCTGCTACCAGGCAGCGCTATCCAACTCTATCAATTACTAAATCGCCGAACCGGCGTAGTAATGATTAGAGTCGGATTAGCGGAAGTTAGTTCCGTCTATCGAAGGGTATTAATGTATCGAGCGTTTTAGTAAAACGCCCGAATACGACACCCCCACCACATATACTCCCCGGCTTAGCGCGCCGGCAGCACGGTGCCGGCGACGGCGCCGAAGCCGATGCGCGGCCGGCCCGGCTGGCGCGCCCAGCCACGCATTTCGATGGTATCGCCATCCTCCAGGAACACGCGTTGCTCGCCATTTGGCAGCGTCAACGGCTGTTTGCCGCCGGCGCTCAGCTCCAGCAGCGAACCGGCTTCCGAAGCATCCGGGCCGGACTGCGTGCCCGAGCCCAGCAGATCGCCGGCCCGCAGCGAGCAACCGTTGACAGTGTGATGCGCCAGCAATTGCGCCACGCTCCAATACGAGTGGCGGAAATTGGACAGCGACACCCGCGTCGGCGCCAGGCCATCGCGGCGCATGGCGGCGGTTTGCAGCAGCACTTCCAGCTCAACATCGAAACCACCGCTGGCGCGCAGCGCCGGATAATCGAGATAGGGCAGCGGCTGCGGATCGGCCGCATCGCGGGTCCACGCCGCGCGGTACGGCGCCAGCGCTTCCAGCGTCACGATCCAGGGCGAAATCGTGGTGGCGAAATTCTTCGACAGGAATGGCCCCAGCGGCTGATATTCCCATGCCTGCAGATCGCGCGCCGACCAATCGTTCAGCAGACACAGGCCAAACACATGTTGCTCGGCCTCGGCCACCGCGATCGGCGCGCCGGCCGCGTTGCCGCCGCCAACGAAGATGCCGACTTCCATTTCATAGTCCAGCCGCTTGCACGGGCCGAACGACGGCTCGACATCGTTGGGGCCACGGGTCTGGCCGCGCGGCCGCGCGAACTGCTGGCCCGAAACGCCGATGGTCGACGAGCGGCCGTGATAGCCGATCGGCACCCATTTGTAGTTGGGCAGCAGCGGATTATCCGGCCGGAACAGCTTGCCGACGGCGGTGGCGTGGTGCACCGACGTATAGAAATCGGTGTAGTCGCCGATCTGTGCCGGCACGGCGAATTCGGCTTCGGCCTGCGGCACCAGCAGTTCCTGGCGCGGCGTGGCATCGCCGCGCAACAGGCGCGACAGCGCCAAGCGCAGCGCCGACCAAGCCTGCGGCCCGGCATCCATCAGCGCGTTCAGCGACGACAGGGCGCCCAGTGCGGCGGCAGCGCGCGCGGCTGGCGCGGCGTCATCCAGCGCGTTGCCGATGGCGCCGAGATCGACGATCTGATCGCCAATCGCCACGCCGCCTCGGTATGCCTCATCGCGGCCGGCGCGGCGGAACAGGCAGAACGGCAAGTTCTGGAGCGGGAAATCAGTGTCCGCCGTGTTGGCGGATGCGACCCAGCTGCGCAGCGCCGGGTCGTGGGTTTCGTTCAGTTGCATGCTCATGCTTTCGGGTTGAAGTTGTGGGGGAAGCCCTGCCAGCACTGGTAGTAGTCAGGCTGCAGCTGCGGCGAGGCCAGCGCGTGCGCGGTGGGGCGGATCAACGCGATGGTCTCGAACATGAAGGCCATGGTGTTGTCCACCTTGTGCGGCACCGAGGTGTCGCTGGCGCTGGCCTTGTCGAAGGTTGGCGCGTCCGGGCCGTGGCCGCTCATGCAGTTGTGCAGACTGGCGCCGCCGGGCCGGAAGCCGCTCGACTTGGCGTCGTACTGGCCCTCGATCAGGCCCATGAATTCGCTGGCGACATTGCGGTGGAACCAGGGCGGGCGGAAAGTGTCCTCGGCCGCCAGCCAGCGCGGCGGGAAGATCACGAAGTCCAGCGTGTCGACGCCCGGCGTGTCGGACGGCGCGTGCAGCACCAGGAAGATCGACGGGTCCGGGTGGTCGTAGCTGATCGAGCCGATGGTGTTGAAGTGGCGCAGATCGTATTTGTAGGGCGCGTAGTTGCCGTGCCAGGCCACCACGTCCAGCGGCGAATGGCCGATGCGCGCGCTCCACAGGTTGCCGCCGAATTTGGCCAGCAGCTCGAACTCGCCTTCTTTGTCCTCATAGGCGGCGTGCGGGGTCAGGAAATCGCGCGGGTTGGCCAGACCGTTGGAGCCGATCGGCCCCAGGTCCGGCAGGCGCAGCAGCGCGCCAAAGTTTTCGCACAGATAGCCGCGCGCCGCGCCATCCGGCAGGCTGACCTGGAAGCGCACGCCGCGCGGGATCACGGCGATCTCCTGCGGTTCAAGCTCGATCACGCCCAGTTCGGTGGCCAGCCGCAGCCGGCCCTGTTGCGGCACGATCAGCAGCTCGGCGTCGGCGTTATAGAAATAGCGACCGTGCATGTCGCGGTTGGCGGCGTACAGGTGGATGGCGACACCGGCGTTGCCGGCCATCGTGACCCAGCCGTCTATGAAATCGGTCGGGGCGTCCGGCAGCGGCAGCGGGTCCCAGCGCAACTGGTTGGGCGGCGCCGCCAGCGCGCCGAAGTCGCTGACGATGCGGCCATTGCCGACCTGGCGGAACGGCTGGTGCATGGCGGCCGGGCGGATCCGGTACAGCCAGCTGCGCCGGTTATGCGCGCGCGGCGCAGTAAATGCGGTGCCGGACAGCTGCTCGGCATACAGGCCAAAGGGCGCGCGCTGCGGCGAATTGCGGTGCGCGGGCAGGGCACCGGGCAGCGCCTCGGTGGCGAATTCGTTGCCAAAGCCGGACTGATAACCGGCCGATGCTGGGTGGCTCACGGGGTCTCCTGATGAATCGAATATGCAGCAATGTAGTGCAGCCGGCCACACTTTGCGATATAAATACAAAAATGAAGACTATTTACAGTATGAATAATGGAATTGCGTGAGCTCGACCTCAACCTGCTGCTGGTATTCCGCGAAATCCACCGCGAGCGCCAGATCTCGGCCGCCGCGCGGCGCTTGCGGCTGACCCAGTCGGCGGTCAGCAACGCGCTGGCACGGCTGCGCGCCAGCACCGGCGACCAGCTGTTCGTGCGCACCGCCGACGGCATGCAGCCGACGCCCTACGCGGACAATATGGCCGAGCCGGTGGCGGCCGCGCTGGCGCAGCTGGAACTGGCGTTCCGGCCACCGCAAGCGTTCGCGCCCGCGCACACGGCGCGCCGCTTCACGCTGGCCATGACCGACGTCGGCGAAATGTACTTCATGCCGCGTCTGATCGCGCGCTGCGCCGCGCTGGCGCCGCAGGTGGAACTGGCCAGCGTGCGGCTGGGCGCGATCGACCTGCGCGCCGAGCTGGAGGCCGGCCGGGTCGACGTCGCGCTGGGCGCGTTCGAGGACGCGCCGGGCGCGTTGTTGCAACGCCGGCTGTTCCGCCAATCCTACGTCAACCTGTTCCGCGCCGGCCACGCGCTGGCCGAGGGCGCATTAACGGCGCCACGGCTGGCCGCCGCGCGCCACCTGATCGTCAGCGCCATGGACAGCCCCTACCACGGCATCAACGCCGCGCTGGCGGCGGCCGGAGTCGATCTGACGCGCGCCTTCAGCGTGCCGCATTTCGCCGCCGTACCCTACATCCTCAGCAGCACCGAACTGGTGGCGACGGTGCCGCTCAAGCTGGCCGAGCGCGCCGCCGCGCCATTCCAGCTGCGCTACGCCGACACCCCGCTGGCGCTGGCGCCGCTGCAGACCAATCTGTTCTGGCACCGGCGCTACCACCAGGACCAGGGCGGGCGCTGGTTGCGCGCGCTGCTGGTCGAGCTGTTCAGTGAATGAGGGCATGGCGGGCAGCCGTGCGCCAACGTACATACCGCCGCCGCCAGGCTGGCTAAGCTATCCAACATGCCTAAAAATGCCGACACAGCGGGGAGCGCGCATGAACCACTACACACCGCCGGGCAGCTTGCCGGGTAAATTCGGCCTGATCCACGGCGGCGGCCAACACCGGCCCGGTCGCGGCTGGAGCGCCGCGCCGCTGCGGCTGGTGGCGCGGCCGGACGCCCGCACCGCGCAAGTGATCGACTACGCGTTGCGCCTATACCACGCGCGCGGCCACCTGGAAGCGATCGACTACCTGGTCGAGGCCCAGGTGCCACTGCGCATCATCTCGCGCGTGTTGTGGCAGCCACGGCTGCGCCGCGTTACAAATTGAGTGTTCGATAAACGAACAGTGGGTTGATTATCGAACGTCGCTCCGATAAGCTGATTCAAACGGCGGATAAGCAGCCGTTGCGTCAACACGGAGACCACCATGAGCAAGCAGCTGGACGTACAAGAATTTATCAACCGCCACCCCTTTTCGCGCTACCAGTGGGGGGTGTTCGCACTGTGCTTCATCATCGTCCTGCTGGACGGTTTTGACACCGCCGCGATCGGCTTCATCGCGCCCTCGCTGCTCAAGGAGTGGGGCATCGGCAAGCCGGCGCTGGCGCCGGTGCTGAGCGCCGCGCTGTTCGGCCTGGCCGCCGGCGCGCTGATCGCCGGCCCGCTGGCCGACCGCCTCGGTCGCCGCATCGTGCTGCTCGGCTCAGTGCTGCTGTTTGGCCTGGCTTGCGGCGGTTCGGCGCTGGCCGGCAGCCTGCAGCAGTTGACCGTGCTGCGCTTCATCACCGGCGTCGGCCTCGGCGCCGCCATGCCCAACGCGGTCACCCTGATCAGCGAATTCAGCCCCGACGCGCGCCGTGCCACCCTGACCAACGCCATGTTTTGCGGCTTCCCGCTGGGTGCCGCGCTGGGCGGCTTCCTGGCGGCGTGGATGATCCCGCAGTGGGGCTGGCGCAGCGTGCTCGGCCTGGGCGGCGTGGCGCCGCTGCTGTTGCTGGTGGCGATGTTGCTGGTGTTGCCGGAGTCGGTGCGTCACCTGGTGGCGCGGCGCGCCCCGGCCGAGCGCATCCGCGCCGTGCTGCGCCGCATCCACGCCTCGGCCGCCGACGCCAGCGGCTTCGTCACCAGCGAAACCAATGCCGCCAATGCTGCCAACGCCCACGGCGGCGGCATCGCCATGCTGTTCGCGCCGCGCTTCCTGGCCGGCACCCTGATGCTGTGGCTGGCCTACTTCATGGGCCTGGTGATCTTTTACGCGCTGATCAACTGGATGCCGATCCTGTTCAAGGAAGCCGGGCTGCCACCGGCCAGCGCCACCCTGATCGCCGCGCTGTTCCCGCTGGGTGGCGTCGGCGCCATCCTGTTCGGCTGGCTGATGGACCGCTACAACGCCAACCGCGTGATCGCGATCGGTTTCGGCCTGACCGCGGTGGCGGTGTTCATGATCGGCCAGGTGGTCGGCAACCTTGGCGTGCTGACCGTCACCGTGTTCGTCGCCGGCGCGCTGATGAACACCGCGCAATCGTCGCTGCCGGCGCTGGCGGCCGGCTTCTACCCAACCGCCGCCCGCGCCACCGGCGTCGCCTGGATGCTGGGCGTGGGCCGCTTCGGCGGCATCGCCGGCTCGTTCCTGGTGGCCGAACTGGCGCGCCGCCAGCTGGCGTTCAGCCAGGTGTTCATGGTAGTGGCGCTCGCCGCGCTGGTGTCGATGGCGGCCTTGCTGGTCAAACTGGCCACCGACCGCCGCACCCCGGGCGAGGGCGGCGGCGTCGGCCAGGGCGCGCCCGGCCTGCGGCCGCAAGTCAACCTGCACTGAGCGCCCGCCAGATGGCGCGCACCAGTGTCCGCTTCACACGGGCCGAATAAGCGCATACTGGAGGCATCCCCCAAGGAGCCTCCAGTATGCCCACTTGCTGGATCATCGCCGGCCCCAACGGCGCAGGTAAAACCACGTTCGCTGTCGAGTACCTGCCGATCGTGGCTGGCTGTTCACGCTTCATCAACGCGGATGCCATCGCTGCGAAGTTGTTGCCGCAGGCTCCTGCCTTGCGGGCGCGGGCTGCCGGTCGTCAGTTCCTTCGTGTGATCGCCGAACATATCGCCCAAGGCGAAGATTTCGCTTTCGAGACCACGCTGGCCGGGCGCGGTCATTTGCAACTGGTCGCCGATCTGCGCGCGGTGGGTTGGCGCGTCGAGCTGATCTACCTGGCGCTGCCGAATCGCGCGATGTCGCGGATGCGCGTGGCTGAACGTGTGTCGCATGGCGGGCATGACATTCCGGTCGCGGATATCGAACGCCGTTTCTCTCGCAGCCTGGGAAATTTGCTAAACTGGTTTGGCTCGGCGGTCGACGCCTGTCATTGCATGATGAACAGTGGGCCATTCCCGGAGCCTATATTCGAGCAGCGCGGAACACAGCGGCTTGTGCTGCATGAGGAACGTTACGAACTCTTATTTGGACAAGCGATATCATGAAGACGACTACTATATCGCCATCGCCGGAAATGCAGGCGATGCTGAAAGCGCTGCAAAGTGCCGTTACCAAGGAGCTGGAGCGCAAGCGGCGCTTGGGACACTATGCGGTCGTATGGCAAGACGGCCGGCCGGCGTTGCTCGGCGGAGAGAACGATCCGGCGCGTAAGGACGCCATGCGACGGCTATAGTGATTTGCCAAGGAGCGCGGTGCGGCCCCGGCGGGTGCTGCTCCGCGCCGTGGACGCGGAGCAGGGCAGACCGGCTTAGACGCCCAGCAGCGACACCGACTTGGTGTTCAGATAGGCTTCCAGCGCCTCCGGACCGCCTTCCGAACCGTAGCCGGAATCCTTGATGCCGCCAAACGGCATCTCGGCGCTCGGCGTGGCCGGCTGGTTCAGCCACAGCATGCCGACTTCGACATTGTTCATCAGCAGGTGCGCGTTCTTGATCGACCGGGTAAAGGCATAACCGGCCAGACCGAACGGCAGGCGGTTGGCCTCGGCGATGGCATTTTCCAGCGCGTCGAAGCCGCGGATCGCCGCGACCGGGCCGAACGGCTCGTCATTGAACACACTGGCGTCCAGCGGCACATCGGCCAGAATGGTCGGCGCGAAGAAATTGCCCTCGCTGCCGACACGCTCGCCACCGGTGGCGATCCTGGCGCCCTTGGCGCGCGCATCGTTGACCACCTGCGTCATCGCGGTCACGCGGCGCGCGTTGGCCAGCGGCCCCAGCGTGGTGCCCTCGACCAGACCATTGCCCAGTTGCAGCCGCTCGGCGTGCTCCACCATGGCGCGGGTGAACTCGTCCTTGATGCTGTTATGCACCAGGAAGCGGGTCGGTGAAATGCACACCTGACCGGCGTTGCGGAACTTGGCGCCGCCAGCCGCTTCCACCGCCAGCCGGACATCGGCGTCTTCCGCCACGATCACCGGCGCATGACCGCCCAGCTCCATGGTGGCGCGCTTCATGTGCAGACCGGCCAGCGCGGCCAGCTGCTTGCCGACCGGGGTCGAACCGGTGAAGGTCACTTTGCGGATGGTCGGATGCGGAATCAGGTAGCCCGAAATCTCGGCCGGATCGCCAAACACCAGACCGACCACGCCCGGCGGCACGCCGGCGTCGACAAAGCACTGCAGCAGCGCGGCCGGCGAGGCCGGCGTCTCTTCCGGCGCCTTGCACAGGAAGGAGCAACCGGTGGTCAGCGCGGCGGCCAGCTTGCGCACCACCTGATTGATCGGGAAGTTCCACGGCGTGAAAGCGGCGACCGGACCGACCGGCTCCTTCAGCACCAGTTGCTGGGCCGCCGGATTGCGCGACGGCACGATGCGGCCATAGACGCGCATGCCCTCGGCGGCGAACCAGTCGATGATATCGGCGCCAGCCAGCGCCTCGGCGCGGGCCTGGGCCAGCGGCTTGCCTTGTTCCTGCGTCAGCAGGCGGCCGATCTCCTCGGCGCGCTCGCGCAGCAGCGCGGCGGCGCGGCGCAACACGGCGGTGCGCTCAAAGGCCGGCACCTTGCGCCAGACGTCAAAACCACGCTGGGCGGCGGCCAGCGCGCGATCGAGGTCGGCGATGCTGGCGTGGGCCACGGTGCCGATCGGCTTGCCGGTGGCCGGGTTCAGCACCGGAATCGTCTTGCCGCCGGCGGCATCGCTCCATTCATTGGCGATCAGCAGGCGGACATCAGGATAGCTGTTGGTAGTCATGAGGTTCTCCGGTTCATACATAGAAAAGTGGCGTAGCGACCCTGGGGCGCCAGACCAGACCGCTACTGTGCCAGAAAAACGCCAACTCCGTGCAGCCGCCCCCCCGCACACCACCCACGCAGCACCCGCACACCACGTTTTTGTTGTGATTCTTTCAGAAGTGAAATATAATTTTCGTTATCCGAACTTAAGTTCGCAATCCGAATAAAAGCGTCGGCGTCACCGGCGACTATAATTCGGTATCCGAACTTTTTTGATGGAGCAGTTATGAAACAAGGCACCGCCGCCCCGGCCGACGCCAAGAACACCGTGCAATCCCTGGCCAAAGGCTTCAAGGTATTGCAGGCGTTCAGCGCGCAGGAACCGGAGCTGACGATGGCCGAGGTGGCGCGCAAGGCCGGCCTGGACAATGCAACCGCGTTCCGCTTCCTCAACACCCTGGTCAACCTGGGCTATGTCGAGAAAGTGGATAACAGCCGTTTATTCCGGCTGACGCTGCAAGTGCTGGATCTGGGCTTTCACGCGATCGCCCGTTCCGACCTGCGCACCCGGGCCCGCCCGATCCTGCGCGGCCTGGTGGGCGAGGTCAATGAAGCGGCCTCGATCGGCGTGCTGGACGGCAGTAGTGTGATGTATGTGGAACGGGTGCAAGCCGGCCTGACCGCGCTCGGCGTTGACGTGCGCATCGGCAGCCGGGTGCCGGCCTATTCGACCGCGGTCGGCCAGGCGCTGCTGGCGTGGTTGCCGCGCGCCACGCAGCTGCAGGTGCTGCAAGGCCAGCCGATGCTGAAGCTGACCGAGTACACCATCACCGATATCGACGCGCTGCTGGCGCGGCTGGCGCAGATACGCGGCCTCGGCTACGCGCTGTCGAACCAGGAAACGGTGTCCGGCCTGTACGTGCTGGCGGCGCCGGTGCTGGACATCGACGGTCTGCCGGTGGCCGCGCTGAGCGTGGCCGCGCCGGCGCGTCGTAGTACGTTAGAACAATTTGAACAAAACACGTTGGCCGCTGTGCTGGAAGCCGCGCAGCAGCTGTCGAAATCATTACACGCAACCGGCGGCTATGCCGCCCAGCAGCTGACCCAGTGACGCTGCCTTGCCATGGCCGATTCCGGCGCTGGGGCAGGGCAGTAGCGCCAGGAATGGAAACCGACACATGGACACATTCGGAGTTGCAGGCAGCGTCATCATCGTCACGATGGTGGTGCTCTACATCGCCCTGACCGCCTGGCTGACGGCGCGCTCGCGCAGCCGCAACGCCAGCGAGTTCATGGTCGGCGCGCGCAGCCTGCCGGCGGTGGTGGTGGGCGTGCTGATGGTGTCCGAATTCGTCGGTGCCAAGTCCACCGTCGGCACCGCGCAGGCGGCGTTCGAATCCGGCATGGCCGCCGCCTGGGCGGTGCTGAGCGCGGCGGTCGGCTTCCCGCTGTTTGGCCTGGTGCTGGCGCGCAAGCTGTACAACTCCGGCGAATACACGATTTCCGGCGCCATCTTCCAGCGCTACGGCCGCTCGACCCAGCTGATCGTGTCGCTGATCATGATATACGCGCTGCTGCTGGTCAACGTCGGCAACTACCTGAGCGGCGCGGCGGTGCTGGCCACCGTGCTGAAAGTCGAGCTGCCGTGGGCGGCGCTGCTGATCGCCATCGTCAGCACCTTTTATTTCGCCTGGGGCGGCATGAAAAGCCTGGCCTATGTGAACATCTGGCACAGCGCGGTCAAATACCTGGGCGTGCTGGTGGTGCTGGCGGTGGCGCTGACGCTGACCGGCGGCATCCAGCCGATGGTGAGCGCGCTGCCAGCGTTCTATTTCAGCTGGGACGGCCAGATCGGCGCGTCCACCATTGTCGCCTTCTTCATCGGCAACGTCGGCGCCATCTTCTCCACCCAATACATCGTACAGGCGATTTCGTCCACCCGCAGCGCCGACGCCGCGCGCCGCGCCACCTTTATCGCCGCCGCGCTGGCGGTGCCGATCGGCATCGCGCTGGGCCTGATCGGGGTGGCCGCGCGCTATCTGTATCCCGACCTGCGCAGCCTGTACGCGCTGCCGATCTTCCTGCAAAGCATGAACATCTACCTGGCCGGCTTCGTCACCGTGTCGCTGGTGGCCGCCATCTTCGCCGCCGTCAGCACGGTGGCGCTGGCGATCGCCTCGCTGGTGGTGCGCGATTTCTATCTTCCCTACCGGCGGCCGACGCCGGAACAGCAATTCCGCGCCACCCGCTGGCTGGCGCTGGCGATCGGCTTCGTGCCGCTGCTGTTCGTGCTGTTCGCCCCCGGCCTGCTGCACCTGTCTTTTTTTACGCGCGCGCTGCGCTTGTCGATATCGGTGGTCGCCATCATCGGCTTGTACCTGCCTTTCTTCGGCGGCAATCGCGGCGCGACCTGCGGCCTGATCGGGGCCGCGCTGACAACCACGGTCTGGTACCTGCTGGGTAATCCCTACGGTATCGACAATATGTATATCGCGCTGGTGACGCCGGCGCTCGTGATTCTGGTCGAGCGGGTGCTCGGCTGGTCCGGCAGCTCCGCCCGGCGGCGCTGATGTTTTTAGCCGCCAGAAGGCGGCTTCACTTGGAAGGGGCAACACCATGCCACGGCCGAAGCGGCCCTGGCGCAGGCTGTCATACAATATGAAGCAAACTCAATTCCTGATCCTGGGCGGCATGCTGCTGTCCGGCGCTTGCGGCAGCGCGGCCGCACAATCCGATGTGACCATGTACGGCATCATCGACGTGGGCGTCACCCACATCGACAACCTGCCGGGCGGCTCCAAGACCTATATGCGCCCCGGCTCCAAGGACGGCAGCCGGCTCGGCTTCCTGGGCAGCGAGGATCTGGGCGGCGGCCTGAAAGCCATCTTCAAGCTGGAAGCCGGCTTCAACCCGGACGACGGCACCGCCGGCCAGGCCGGCAGCCTGTTCAACCGCGCCGCCTACCTCGGCCTCAGCGACCGCAAGCTGGGCACGCTGACGCTGGGCCGCCAGTACTCGTCCTACTTCGACGCCATCAACCCGCTGGGTCCGGTGCCTGTGGTGACCGGCGCCGCCGGCGACCACCCGGGCGATATCGACGGCTTCGACATCACCATCCGCAGCAACAACGCCATCAAGTACACCTCGCCAACCTGGCACGGCATCACCGCCAGCGCCATGGTGGCGACCGGCGAGCAGGCCGGCCACAACGGCAGCGGTGGCGAGCACAGCGCCTCGATCAAGTACGAAGGCGGCGGCTGGCGCCACGCGCTGGCCTACCAGATGCTGAAGAACGGCCCGAGCCAGACCGGCTGGGACAGCACCGCGTCGACCAGCTTCTCGAAATCGGCCGTCAACGCCGGCTACCTGTCGGCCGCCGACGTGCAATACATCGCCGCCGCCAGCCGCTACGGCCAGGACAACTGGACCCTGGGCGGCTCGTTCAGCAATGTGCAATACCACGCCAACGCCGCCTCGCTGTTCCGCGACACCGCCATCTTCAACACCGGCGCCGTGCTGGCCAGCTGGAAGACGCAATCGCCGTGGGTGCTGGGCGCCGGCTTCAGCTACACCCGCGCCAGCCGCGCCAACGGCATCAGCGACAACGCCAACTACCGCCAGTTCTCGCTGCAGCAGGCTTACTGGCTGTCGAGCCGCACCTCGATCTACATCCTGGAAGCGACCCAGCGCGCGCGCGGCAAGACCCTGGGCACCGACGGTGTCAGCGTGATCGATGCCGGCGCCACCATCGGCGTGTCGCAGTCGGGCAACGTCGCATCGGATGCGCACCAGACCCTGCTGGGTATCGGTCTGCGTCACGCATTCTAAGCACGGACGGCGTCCGCGCCGCGCGCGCGGACGCCGCACAGTGGGGGAAATATGGCTATATCAAGACGCAAATTTTTGCTCGGCGGCGGCGTGGTCGCGGCCAGCTGGATCACCTGGAGCGGCGTGCCGGCCTGGGGCCTGGCGCCGGCGCCGTCGGCGGCGCAATTCATGGAGTTGTCCAGCCTGCTGGTCAACCACCGGCTGGACGCCGCCATCGGCGCCCGCATGGCGGCCTGGGCCGCGCAGCAGCATGCCGACTACGCGCAGATGACGGCGTCCATCGTCGGCATCGCGCAGGCGCGCCGCGCCGGCCAGGTCGAGGACTTCTTCGACGCGATTCCGGCCGGGCCGTTGCAGGAGTTCGCCCACTGGGTGATTTTCGCCTGGTACACCGGCTGCTCCGGACCGCAGAAGAACGCCGCCGTGTTCACCTACGAGGACGCGCTGACTTACAAGACCACGGCCGACGCGGTGGCGATTCCATCGTATGGCTTCTCCGGTCCCAACCAATGGGGCCGGCCGCTGGCGCCGTTGTCGCCGCTGCCCAGTTTTTGAAAGACCCTGACATGACTACATCAACAAGCGCCGACGTCGTCATCGTCGGCACCGGCGTCGTCGGCGTGGCGATCGCCGAAACGCTGCTGGACGCCGGCATTTCCGTGCTGATGCTGGAAGCTGGCCCGCGCGTCGACCGCGCCGAGGTGGTGGAGAACTTCCGCAACCTGCCGCTCGCGCTCAAGGGCGATCCGTCGTCGTGCTATCCGCCGGCGCCGTGGGCGCCGCATCCGATGCCAGCCACCGAAGCGGCGGACGACGCCTATTTGCAACTGAGCGGCCCCGACAAATACGCGCAAACCTTCATCCGCTACGCCGGCGGCTCGACCTGGCACTGGGCCGGCACCTGCTGGCGATTGACGCCGGACGACATGCGGCTGCAAACGCTGTACGGCGTCGGCCGCGACTGGGCGTTTGATTACGCCACGCTGGAGCCGTACTACGCCCGCACCGAGCACACGCTGGGCATTTGCGGCCCGGCCGATCCGTCGCTGCAATGGCCGCCGGGCGGCGACGCCACCCTGCGCTCCAAGCCGTACCCGATGCCGCCACTGCCGTTCGGTCCCGGCGAGCAGCGCTTCACCGAGGTGGTGAAGACGCTCGGCTACAACAACATCCCGACCGCGCAGGCGCGCAACAGCGGCATGCCCTACGATGATCGTCCGGCCTGCTGCGCCAACAACAACTGCGTGCCGGTGTGCCCGGTCGGCGCCAAATACGACGCCGCCACCGCCTTGTCGCGGCTGGAGGCCAAGGGCGCGGTGATCACCGCCAATGCCGTGGTCTACCGCGTCGAAACCAATGCTGCCAACAAGATCGAGGCGGTGCATTACTTCGACCAGAACAAGCAGCCGCACCGCATCACCGGCAAGTTGTTCGTGCTGGCCTGCAATGGCATCGAAACGCCGAAGCTGCTGCTGATGTCCAAGGACGAGCGCAATCCGAACGGCCTGGCCAACAGCTCGGACCAGGTTGGCCGCAACATGATGGACCATCCGCAACTGACCATGACGGTGACGCTGGAGGAGCCGTACTGGGCCGGCGTTGGCCCGGTGGTCAACAGCGGCATCATGGAAACCTCGCAGGGCGCGTTCCGCGCGCAGCACGCCGGTGCTTACTTCCGCTTCAATAACTTTGCGCGCAATCGCTTCGTGACCGTGGCGGCGCTGAAGAAGGGTTTGGTCGGCAAGGCGCTGGATAGCGAAATCCGCCGCATGACCGCTTGCACCGCCGACATCGTGCTGGCGCACGAAGTGCTGCCGTCCGCCGACAACCGCCTGACGCTGTCCGACAAGAAGGACTGGCTGGGCTTGCCCAAGCCGGCGATTCATTACGACGTCGGCGACTACGTGCGCAAATCGGCCGAAGTGTATTCGGTGCCGATCGGCAAACGCATCGCGGCCGCGATGGGCGCGACCGATATCAAGCTCAGCCCGAAGTTCAACCAGAGCAAGCACATCATGGGCGGCACCATCATGGGCCTCGATCCGCACGACTCGGTGGTGGACGCCGATTGCCGCGCGCACGATCACGAGAACCTGTTCCTGCCCGGCGGTGGCGCCATGGCCAGCACGGCCTGCGGCAACAGCACCATCACCATGGTGTCGCTGGGCTTCAAGGCAGCCGACGCCATGGTGCGCCAGCTGAAGGGGGTATGATGCGCAAGCTGATTTTCGCCATCCTCCAACTGACCGCCGCTGCCGCCTTCGCCGGCGCGCCGGACGCCGCGCTGATCGAGCGCGGCCGCTATCTGGCCACCGCCAGCGATTGTGTGGCTTGCCACACCGCGCACCGTGGCGCGCCGATGGCTGGCGGCCTGGTGCTGTCCTCGCCGGTGGGCGACATCGTCTCGACCAACATCACGCCATCCAGGCAGTACGGCATCGGCAACTACAGCGAACAGCAGTTCAGCGACGCCCTGCGCAAGGGCATCCGCGCTGACGGCCAGAACCTGTACCCGGCCATGCCGTACACCGCCTACGCCGTGATGACCGACGACGACGTGCACGCCCTGTACGCCTACTTCATGCACGGCGTGACACCAGTCGACAAAGCCAGCGAGCCGACCAAGCTGCCATTCCCGATGAATATCCGCGCCTCCATGAAACCCTGGAACGCGCTATTCCTCGACCAGCAGCCCGCCGTGCCCGCATCGGCCCCAGCCCCAGCCGCAGCCCCAGGCCGTTCGGCCGAATGGCTGCGCGGCCAATACCTGGCCGACGGCGCCGCCCACTGCAGCACCTGCCACACCCCGCGCGGCTTCCTGATGCAAGAGAAAAAGGAGCTGTACATGGCCGGCGCCCAAGTCGGCCCCTGGTACGCACCCAACATCACCTCCGACCACGCCGCCGGCATCGGCAGCTGGACCGAGGCCGAACTGGTGCAGTACCTGCGTACCGGCCGCATCGCCGGCAAAGCGCAAGCCGCCGGCAGCATGGCCGAAGCCATCAGCTACAGCTTCAGCAAGCTGACCGACACCGACCTGAAAGCCATCGCCGTCTACATCAAGACGCTGCCAGCCGTGGCCGGCGACGGCCCGTCGCGCTTCGAGCAGGGCAAACCAGGCAACGCGCTGGCCAACCTGCGCGGCAAACCGTACGCCGATAACATGAAAGGCCCACATCTGGGCGCCCAAGTGTATTCGGCCAACTGCGCATCGTGCCACGGCGCCAGCGGGCAGGGCACGTCAGACGGCTATTACCCCAGCCTGTTCCACAACTCGGCCACCGTCAGCAACAGCAACCTGCTGGCGACCATCCTGCTGGGCGTGAACCGCGAAACCAAAGACGGCCACGTCTTCATGCCGCCATTTGGCGACCAGCCGAACGCCGTCAACCACCTGTCCAACGACGACATCGCGGCATTGGCCAACTACATCCAGGTGCAATACGCGACCGGCGCCCCGACCATCAAGGCCGACGACGTCGCGCAGATCCGCCAGGGCGGCCCGCAATCCAACCTGCTGTTGCTGGCGCGCCTGGGCATGGTGGCCGGCGGACTGCTGCTGGCGGCGCTGGTCATCATCGTACTGCGCCGCCGCGATCAACAGAACAAGGAATGAATATGACTACACCAACCATCTCTCGCCGCAGCGCGCTCAAAGCGCTGGGCGTGGCGACGCTGGCCAGCGTCGCCGGACAGCTGCTGCTGGCCACGCGCGCCAAGGCCGCGCTGGAGCCGGCCGGGCAAGGCTTGAAAGACTTCCTTGCCGTGTCGACCACGCTGACCGGCAAAAACGACCTGAATCCCACGCTGGCACTGGCGTTGTACAAAGCCATGCAGCAGACCCAGCCCGAGCTCGACGGCGCGCTGCTCAAGCTGAAGACCGCGCTTGCGCAGGACACCGTGCTGGCCGGCGGCGACAAAACCGCCTTCGCCGACGAGCAAAAAGCCGAACATGCGCTGAGCCAGGCCATCCTGCAAGGCTGGTATCTGGGCACCGTGGGCAAGGGCAAGAAAGCCGTCTGCGTCACCTACGTCGACGCGCTGTCGAATCGCGCCGTGGCCGACACGCTGGTGCCGCCGAGTTACTCCTATGGTCCTTGCGGCGCGTGGCAGGTCAAGCCGTAATTTACTGAAGAACATCCCTATGAATAACAATCTCTCAGCCGATGTAGTTGTCATCGGCGGCGGCATCAGCGGCTCGCTGCTGGCGCGCAAACTGGCACTGGCTGGCCAGTCCGTCCTGATGCTGGAATCCGGCCCGCGCAAGCAGCGCGGCGAACTGGTCCAGAACTACCGTCACTCCGCCTTCAAGGCCGATTTCATGGCGCCGTATCCGTTCTCGGAAAAAGCGCCGCATCCTGTGTTCACGCCGGAGCCCAACAAATATATCGAACAGACCGGTCCGCACGCCTTCCAGGCGCAGTACATCCGCATGCTGGGCGGCACCAGCTGGCACTGGGCGGCGCAGATGTGGCGCTACCTGCCGTCCGACTTCCGCACGCAATCGCTGTATGGCGTCGGCAAGGACTGGCCGATCAGCTATGACGATCTGGAGCCGTACTACTACGAAGCGGAAGTGATTTGCGGCGTCGGCGGCGCACCGGATACCGGCTCGCCGCGCGCCAAGCCATTCCCGATGGAGCGCGTGCCGGCCTCGTACTTCCAGCAGCGTGTGACCGAGCGTCTGGCGCCGAAGTTCAATGTGCAGGATGACTGCACCGCGCGCAACAGCCGCAGCTTCGATGGCCGTCCGGCCTGCTGTGGCAATAACAACTGCATGCCGTTGTGCCCGATCGACGCGCAGTATCACGGTGGCATCGCCGCCGCCAGCGCCGAGCAGGCCGGCGTGCAGGTGGTGACCGAGGCCGTGGTGTATCAGCTGGAGCATGACGACCAGGGCCGCATCACGGCCGTCAACTACTACGACTGGAACAAGACCTCGCACCGCGTCACCGGCAAGACCTTTGTGCTGGCCGCGAACGCGATTGAGTCCGCCAAGCTGTTGCTGATGTCGACCAGCGCGCAATTCCCGGATGGTGTGGCCAACCGCAGCGGCAATGTGGGCCGCAATCTGTGCGACCACCCGGCGATCGGCGTCACGTTCGATATGGACGAACCGGTGTGGCCGGGCCGTGGTCCGGTCAGCCCATGCTCGATCGGCCAGTTCCGCGATGGCGCGTTCCGTTCGCAGCACTCGGCGTTCCGGATTGATATTTCGAACGCGTCGCAGGTGGCGTCGGTGACCAAGGAATTGATTGGTGAGGGTTACTACGGCATCAAGCTGGAAGGGGCGATTCGCGACCGCGCATCGCGCCGGGTCAGCATCAAGAATGCGCTGGAGCAGTTGCCCGATCCGAATAATCGTGTGACCTTGAGTGCGAAGAAAGACGCGCTGGGCTTGCCTGCGCCGAGTATCTACTGGAATGTGGATGATTACGTGCTGAAGGGCACGGAGGAGACGCGCAAGCGCTACGACGAGATCGCCGCGCAGCTGGGTGCCACCAACGTCAAGCACAGCAAGGAGGGCGCGTTCAGCAACCGCCAGCACATCATCGGCACGCTGTCGATGGGCAAGGATGTGGCGACCAGCGTGACCGACCAGTGGGGCCGGGCGCACGATCACGCCAACCTGTACATGGTGGGCACCGGCGTGATGCCGACCGTCGGTACCGTCAACGTGACGCTGACCGCGGTCGCGCTGGCATTGCGTACCGCTGACAAGATCCTGTCGGAGGTGCGTCATGGCTAAATTCATGCTGAAACCATTGGCCTGGCTCGCCTGCGCGAGCGCACTGCTGGCCGGCGGCGCTGCGGCGGCGCAGGAAGCCGCCCCTGTCCGCGCGGCCGCAGCCCATGCGGGCAGCGCGGCGCCGGCGCAACTGGCGGTCGCAACTGGCGCGCCGGGCGCGCAAGCTGGCGCGGCGGCCGCATCGTCGCAAATCGAGCGCGGCAAGTATCTGGCCACGGCGGGCGACTGCGTGGCCTGCCACACCGCATCCGGCAAGGCACCATTCGCCGGCGGCGTCGCGATCGAAAGCCCGCTGGGCCTGATCTACTCGACCAACATCACGCCATCGAAAACCGCCGGCATCGGCAACTACACGCTGGAGCAGTTCAGCCGCGCCGTGCGCCACGGCGTGCGCGCCGACGGCAGCCATCTGTACCCGGCGATGCCATACACCGCCTACGCCAAGCTGAGCGACGACGACACCGCCGCCCTGTACGCCTACTTCACCCAAGGCGTCAAGGCCGACGACAGCAAGCCGCCGCAAACGCAGCTGCCATTCCCGTTCAACATCCGCGCCTCCATGGGCGTATGGAACGCGCTGTTCCTGGACGACAAACCGTACGTGGCCGACAAATCCAAGTCCGTCGAATGGAATCGCGGCGCCTACCTGGCGCAAGGGCTGGCGCACTGCAGCACCTGCCACACCCCGCGTAACTTCCTGATGGCCGAAAAGCACGACCTGTACCTGCAAGGCGCCTCGCTCGGCACCTGGTACGCCCCTGCCATCACGCCGGGCCGCAACGGCTGGAACCAGCAAACCCTGGCCGACTACCTGCGTACCGGTCACGCCAGCAACGGCGCCACCGCCGCCGGCCCGATGCTGGAAGCGATCGACAAAAGCTTCTCCAAGCTGGACCAGCAAGACATCCTGGCGCTGTCGGTCTACCTGAGCGACTTGCCGCAACATGAGCACGCCGCTGCAGCAGCGCCAGTGGTGCCGCCAGTGTCCGGCAGCGACATCGCGGAAATGGCCGGCCAGATCAGCGCCGGCGAACAGCTGTATCGCAGCAATTGCGCCTCCTGCCACCAGAACACCGGTGACGGCATGCGAGGCCTGCCGGCGCTGCGCAACCACAGCGTGCTGCACCACCCAAGCGCCGACAACGTCAGCATGGCCATTCTGCAAGGCGTCTGGCCCGAGCACGGCCAAGGCATGCCCGGTTTTGCCAACGAACTCAGCGACCGCGAGATCGCCGAAATCAGCAACTACGTGATGACCACCTTCGGCCAAAACAAAGCCAGTGTGGACGAACACCGCGTGGCCGCCTTGCGCCAGGGCGGCGACACCTCGCCGCTGTTGCTGTTGTCGCGCATCGGCATGGTGGGCGGCGCGCTGCTGGTGCTGGCCGCGCTGATCGCCATCCTGCGCCGCAAGAAGAAACAGGCATAACAAACCAGCGCCCGCAGCGGCAGCCGGCGGCGGGCGCTTTTAACCGATAAGGAATGCATGATGAAGTGGTTTTACGATCTGAAAATCGCGAAGAAATTGATCTTGTCGTTCAGCCTGGTGCTGGGGCTGACCATGATCCTCGGCGTGTTGACCGTGCAGGGCATGGGACGACTGAACGCGGCCTCCAACAAGCTGTCCGCGCAATGGCTGCCGAGCATGCGCTACATCCTGGCGCTGAAAGCCGCCGTCAACACCACCCGCCGTTACGAAATGGAACAGCTGCTGAGCAACGATCCAGCGCGCGTGGAGAAATTCGACCAGATGATCGCCAAGATGGTTGGCAAGGTCGACAAGCTGCAAAAGCAATATGAGGACACGCTGTCCAGCGCCGAGGACCGCAAGCTGCTTGACCAGCTGGTGCGGCTGCGCGCGGCCTATGCCGTTGAGCGCGGCAAGATGCTTGCGCTGCAGCGCGAGGGCAAGAAGGCGGAAGCGCTGACGCTGGCCGAGGGCCATTCGTTCGACCTGATGAACCAGATCGCCTCTACCATCGACGACATCGCCCAGCGCACGCAGGACGGCGGCGAGGCCGCCAGCGCCGATGCCGAGGAAGCCTACCTCAGCGCCCGCGCCCAGGCGATGGGGCTGCTGGCGGCCGACATCGTCATCGGCCTGCTGCTGGCGGTCTGGATCGCGCGCATCGTGTCGCAGCCGCTGCAGCGTGCCGTGACGGTGGCACGGCAGGTGGCCGATGGCGACCTGAGCGCCGACGTGCGCGCCACCTCGGCCGATGAAACCGGCCAACTGATGGACGCGCTGGCGCACATGAACAACGGCTTGCGCCAGCTGGTGGGCCAGGTGCGCGGCAGCACCGACACCATCGCCACCGCCTCGACCCAGATCGAGGCCGGCAACCAGGATCTGTCGGCGCGCACCGAGCAGCAGGCCAGTTCGCTGGAAGAGACCGCGTCGTCGATGGAGGAACTGACCTCGACCGTCAAGCAGAATGCCGATAACGCGCGCCAGGCGAACGGGCTGGCGCTGTCGGCGTCGCAGATCGCCGCGCGCGGTGGTGACGTGGTGGGGCAGGTGGTGGACACCATGGCATCGATCAACGCCTCGTCGAATAAAATCGTCGACATCATCGCCGTGATTGACGGCATCGCGTTCCAGACCAATATCCTGGCGCTGAACGCGGCGGTGGAGGCCGCGCGCGCAGGCGAGCAGGGCAGGGGCTTTGCAGTCGTGGCCACCGAAGTGCGCAATCTGGCGCAACGCTCGGCCGCCGCCGCCAAGGACATCAAACTGCTGATTGGCGATTCGGTGGAGCAGGTGGAGGCCGGCTCGCGGCTGGTCGACCAGGCTGGCGCCACCATGGGTGAAGTGGTGGCCAGCATCACCCGCGTGGCCGACATCATGAGCGAAATCACCGCCGCCAGCCAGGAGCAGAGCGCCGGCATCGAGCAAGTCAACCAGGCCATCACCCAGATGGATCAGGTGACGCAGCAGAATGCCGCGCTGGTCGAAGAAGCGGCGGCCGCCGCCGAGGCGATGCAGGATCAGGCGAACGGGCTGAGCCAGCTAGTCAGCACCTTCAAACTCGGGCCGGGCAGCGCGCTGATTCGTTTGCCAGGTTAGCACCACCTGCCAAGATTTGGCCCGGCGAGAGAGGCCGGGCCATTGGCGGCTTGCGCCTGCGGATTCAACTGATCGACGCAACGCACTCTTCAAATCTGTGAGCCGGTGTCTGGTAGTGTAATGTTTTCCTAGGGCGCTCGTTCAATCTTCTGGCTACCTCGTCCAACTTCTCTTGCGAGTAGGTAGAGAGGTCCAGTCCCTTGGGAAAATATTGCCGCAGTAGTCCATTCGTATTTTCGTTGGAACCTCGCTGCCAGGGATTCTGCGGGTCGCAGAAGTAGACTTGAATTTCGGTCGCCATGGTAAAACGCTTGTGGCCGGCCATCTCCTTGCCCCGGTCCCAGGTCAGCGATTTATAAAGCTCATGCGGCAATCTCTTGGCGTTGCCGATCAGAGCATTCACCACCGTCGCAGTATCCTTGCCATCCACTTTCACTAACATGACATAGCGAGTTTGGCGTTCGACCCAGGTCGCAATCTGGCTGTTGTGGCTGCCGAATAATAAATCACCTTCCCAGTGCCCTGGCACCGCCCGATCCTCGGCAGTTGCCGGCCGTTCGCTGATCGATATCGCGTCGCAGATCCTGCCGTGGTTATCCATCTTCTGGGTGTGGTGGCGTGAACGGCGCATGGCCCGGGTGCGTCGCAAGTGCGCCAGCAGTTCTTTCTTTAGAGCGCCACGAGCTTGAATATAAAGACTACGGTAGATGGTTTCGCGCGACACGTAGTACTCCTTATCGCCTTCAAAAAACTGCTTGAGCCACCCAGCGATCTGCTCCGGCGACCATTCCAACTGTAATTTGCTGGCGACCATATGGGCAAGCATCCCGCCTTTCGCCAGCTTACAGCGTTTCGGGCGACGCGCTCGATCCCACGCAGACTGGTCGGCCTGATTTGCACGATATCCTTCTTGACCGCCATTACGTTTGATCTCTCGACTCAGCGTAGATGGTGCGCGGCCCAGGCATGTAGCAATCGAACGCAGCGACTTTCCTTCTACTAGACCACGCGAAATTTCCTCTCGCTCGGCCAGTGTTAACGCCAACCTGGAACGGCATCGCGGAGCTGGACGGATACCTCCCGTCTCAGCAAGAATGCGCTGCACTGACGAATGGTTTCGATCGAACATCTGTGCGATCATTTGAAGAGAGTCACCTTTTTTCCAGCGTTCCCACATCAACGCTTTCTGGCTCTCCGTGTAGTAGATTCGCGGCTTCTGTTTCATGGTCAACACTCCTTCTGCTTACGCATTTAGGTTAGAGTGTTGCAATCACCGATTGAATCCGCAGCCGATTGCCGCAGTTTTGGTCCCAAGCGCATCATGATCTTAGCAGCCGCTACCGATGCCTGAAATATCCTGCACCGCCACTTGCTTTGCTGACTCTCGCAGTAAGTCCGACATGTACGTCTGGTCCGAAAGCATTATCACATTCGATTGCTTCTGATCTACGTCGTGATTGTAAATCTGTAGAGATTTAACTCCGTTCAGATCTGTAGAGGCAATCTTAATCTCAATTTGCCGAAGAAATTCGCATTTCGTGGAAAACAATGCAAAACGAGCCTTGGTATCGATGTGTACAACTCCTTGGCCTAAGCTGTTCACGCTCAGATATGGATGAGCAAGCGGCCCCGAATTGTAGAAATACTCTCTCATAACAATTCGCAGACCATCTGGCTCCTTGAACACATGGAAAAATGGTGTGAGTGGCTTGCCCTTAGTGTCATATGCATCCAAAGAACCTGTTGCCGACGTCAGTAGTATCGGCTTGCCAGCACTATACGCAATCAATTCGTCGCCAAACTGACACCCTGCAAAAATCAGCATTGCAGCACCAAGTACGAAATTTCTTGTTCGCGGCATCATCTTCGATATAGAGGTTTTCGATTCAATACTAAAGTCAGCGTCAGCTAGTGGCCGTTTTCTGACCGAATTTCAAAGGATCGAAGAGTATGATAAGGAAAAATCAACTAATTATTTTAATAATACCAAAATTTCCTTTAAGCGCCTTTTCGAGTTCCTCAATATATGTAAAACAATTTACATAAATGCCAAAGGACTCAATGACGACTTCTAGGTCTGGCGAAGGTTGGTTGCCTACCCTATTGCTATGGGAAATAAATATGTAAGCATTAGCATTTTTTTCTTCGACTCCATCAATATAATAACCGTAGTCAGATGATCTGGCATAAAAAGAAGGAAGAGAAATAAGAATTCTATGGATTTCTTGTTTCGATGCATGTGCGAACTGAATACTATATTTGTGTGACATGGTAAGGCCAAATTATAGGATACAAATGTTCAGAGGCCGCTTTTGGCCGAACTCGGCCGACGGCGTACAGAATAGCAGCTTGCCATCAGCAAAATTCACGAATTCTCACTTTAGGCTGAAGCCGCCCCCAAGCTGACTTTCAATGTGAAAAGTAACTGGCTACCGGAACGCGCAGCGTGGCGGTAGTCCAGTTGACTGCTGGGTTAGTGGATTCGCCGATTAAGCGCGGCAAGTACACGATCAAGAGAGGTGACGTCAATCTCCCCAGCCTTGTCGCGCGTCAGTTTAGGGATCACGCGATCTCTGACTTGGATCGCTAAATCAGGGCGCTTTGGTGCCCAATCTTGGTAGACGAAATCGTCGAGGGCAACCGGAATCAAAATTGTCCCTCCCCCTTCTCGGGCCTCCCGCTCAAGGACACGTTCAATCTCGTTCAATACTCCGGGCCTGACAAGGGAGTGCTGAGAGCAAAGTAACAAAACGCGTGCGTGACTGTTGATGCCCTCCGACATGGTACGGTGCAGTTTTTCACCGGGGACAGAATCCTTCGGGAAGAACCAAGTTTTCACGCCATGAGAAGCGAGATAGCTGTTTATACTAGCAGCAGCTTTTTCATCCGGGCCACCGTAAGAAATAAAAAGAGTGTCGTACATTTCGTTTTCGGCTACAAATTCAACAAAAAGACCTTGGGCAAGACAGGCTTGGCTTATTGCCTCTTGGTTGACGCGTACCGCGTCGGCGTAGAAAACTAGCCTTGGAGAAAAAGGCATATCGATTGTAGAAATTTCGGGCTCGTGAGGCCGATATACATTACTACTCCTTACCTCTGTTGCCGCATCTAACTTTCCGAAATCCCCATGTAGATTGGCGATGACGACCGGAATTGCATCATCAGGAATGAATGATGGCACCACAATAGCTCTTAATTTCAAGCCTGCCTGTGGGTCCTGGACTATCACACGCCAGAATTCGAACGATGGACCGCCTGCGCTTGTGAGCGTTGCCGCCTCGTGGAGCACAATAGCTTGCGGGTGCCGCTTCTGCAGAAAGCTAACGGCGCGAGTAACTATGGATGTGGACACGGCTGTTATCTCCCTCGATTTTTTAACTTTTTATAGATCGCAAAATTGCGACATAACATGGGACTCTAAAATATAGTGTAGCATGCCAATTTTAATGAATGCCTGATTTAAACTATGACTTGCTGTAGTTTTACGCTCCGTAAGGCTGAATTAGGAAACTGAAAAATGCCACAGCCCTGCGAATGTCGGCTCGTAGCCAAAGGCGGTATCCGCCTTGCTCGACGCTAGCTTTCGTCTTTATTTTCCTCGAAAAGATAGAGGTATTTGGCTTCGACCTCATCACGGCCTAGCAACCTAGGAACTGCAACTTTCACATCTGTACGCTGCCGCCACTCGTGAAGAAAGCCACCAGCGCGATTCAACGATACCTTATCATTTTTGAGAGGGGCGGTAGTTGCATTAACAAAAGCCCGTGCCGCCATGAACATTTGAAACTGCTCGGGCGTCATACCTGAATGATAGCCAGCTACATAAAGTGCAAAAACGTAACGTGGAACTTCAAAGAGGGGTACGTCACCCCATCCGAGTTCATTGACCTTACGTGCCCAATCGTCAAAATCCATGCCACTCATCTTTCATTTCTCTACCGCCCAGGATGTCTGCTTGTGGCCGGTTGCAGAAATGCTCTGACTAAAGATGCCGCACTTCTTCGGGCGGCGTTTCCCAGTTGTCGTTCTTACCATCCAAATACGTAATAGGCGCAGCCACTAGTTCTTCAGGCGTCACATCGTCCAAGCAGGTTAGATTGACCGCGTAGAACTCCCCCCACCGAGGTGAGCGTCCAATTCCGAAAGAGCGAACTCCACAATGTTTACAAAAAAGATGTTGGTCAGTCTTTGTCAGAAATTGGTATTTTGTTAGCTCAGCCTCGCCAGACAGCAATCGGAAAGAGCTTGGCTTAACTATGGCTGGCCAGAACCTCACTTTGGAACAGATTGAGCAATTGCAGCGTATGGTCCCTTGCTTCAGGTCGATATCTGCCTCAAATCGAACTGCACCGCAATGGCAACTGCCATGATATGTCTTCACTGTCGCTCCAGTCATCTTGGACGACAACGACTTTAGCAGAGTGTTGCATATTGAGCAAGTGCCCTCGACTGACTGCTTCCGGCCGGTTATTGCCGGGTTAACGCTTCATGGGCAATTATGAGTGGAACGATACACGCAAAGGCACCTAATGCAAAAGAGCTCCAAGAAACCTGGTTCCGATAAGCCAAGTACACCAGGCGCCAGCAGTACACTCCCAAAAGCGCGCCGACGATGATAAGCAGCAGGGACACGACACTAAGCGCAAAAAATCCCTGGTAATTAGAAATCGTTACGGCTAGAAACGCACATCCAACAGCCAAAGCGACGGTCAGCAAGCTGCTAGTTCCGTAGATTTTCAAACGTTTATCGAGATCGTTATGTTTATGTTTCATTAAATTCCTTTTTACCATATAGCAGGCTACTACCAATTAAACCACTGCAGCGCTGAACGACTCGGGTCGTCGCGCAAGCAGATGAGAAAGCCGTTGCAGACCCGCTTGTAATCGGGCACGGTCCTTTATGCTCCCCAAACAGATTCGAATCGCATTCACGGAGTCGTTGGCAGTTGCGAATGCCTCCGCAGGCGTGACCGCGATGCCCTCGCTGTCAGCGGCACGCGCAAGCTGCGAGGAGTTCCAGTACGCCGGCAATTCGAGCCAGATATGCAGACCGTCTCCGGCGCCGCTGTAGCGCCCAGCGAGAATATCCCGCGCCATGCGATGGCGCAGCCGCGCCTCGTTGCGGACGCCTCCCATCAAGCCGGCCGCCGAACCATCGAGTATCCACTGCGTGGCCAGGGCGGCCGTCAGCGGCGCGACCATCAGCGCAAATGATCTCAGCGCGACCAGGAAACGCTCGCGTTCCTGAAGGTCGCGTATCAGCACGAAGGCGACGCGCAAGCCCGGTGTCAGGCATTTCGACAGGGTTGAGATGTAGTACACCTGTTCCGGCGCCAAGGTGGCAATCGGTGGCGGCGGGGCGTCGGCAAGTAGCCAGTAGGGATCGTCCTCGATGATGCGTACCTTGTAGCGCTTGGCGATGCTGGCGAGCTGCTTGCGCCGGCGTTCTGGCATTGTGGTGGCGGTTGGGTTCTGCAAGGTGGGATTGAGGTAGACCAGCGCAGGCTGGTGCTGGCGGCAGGCTTGTTCCAGCATTTCAGGCAGCATCCCGTGTTGGTCAGCTTCTACCGCAATCAGGCGCCGGCCGAATTGGCTCGCTGCGGCACGTAAGCCGGGATAACTGCTTGGCTCGGCCAGGATGATATCGCCAGGTGCCGTCAGCGCCAGGATCAAGGCTGCGATCGCCGCTTGCGCTCCCGGGCAGACCACCACCTGTTGGGCATCCAGCCGTCCAAACATCGGTTCCAGCCATTTGGCGCCGGCCTGACGGTCGGAGTCGCTGCCGCCGGCCAGGTGGTAGGTCATCAACAATTCGCTATCTGCCCGCATCAATACTTGCGACAAACCTTGTTTCAACATATCGTCGAAGTCCACGCCGGCTGGCGGTGGCGGGGTATTCATGCTCAGATCAAGAATCGAGCTTAATTCGACTTTTGGCGCCGCGACGTAAGTGCCGCGCGCGCCGCGTCCCTCCAGCAAGTTGCGGCGTTTGGCTTCGTCGTAGGCGCGTGTGATTGTCGTCAGGTCGACGTCCAGCTGAGCTGCGAGCTGGCGCTGCGGCGGCAGACGGTCGCCCGGTTTCAGCGCTCCGTCGGCCAGCGCTGCCTGCAAGGCATCCGCAATCTGCAAAAAACGTGGCCCGCCGTGCATGGCCAAACGCGGCAACCAGATCGGCAGACTGTCATCTTGTATGGATTTCAACTGGGACATTTTGTCTCAATGTATGGAAATTGCTTTCAAGTAGTATGCCTTATTAATAGCCTGGAAATACGCAAAATGATCGACTGGATCCCTGTAGTGTTCGTTATCTTCAAGTTTCTCGTGCTTGGCACGGGCATGTTCTACGCCATCAAGTGGCATTACGATCAAGGGAAGAAGGGGCGGGAGAAGGAGCGGCGCGCGGTGTTACGCGCGGCCGCCAAGGTGGTCGTACTCTTCGTGCTAGCGCTGCTGGCTGTGGGGCTGGTGACCTTCGTCCTGGTCAGGACGCTCGGCATGGATTTGACCTACCCATGAAATAGTCGGCCGCAGCGCGTAAGCTGACGGCCGCCCATGTATTGCTTACTGCGTCTGCAGCGCGGCGATGCGGGCTTCGATTGGTGGATGGCTGGAGAACAGGGCCAGCGCCGATTTGCCGGAGATGCCGGACGCTGCCATATTCTTCGGCAGATCACCTTCGGCCACGCCGCCCAGACGGCGCAGCGCCGCGATCATCGGTTGTGGTCGGCCGAGAATGCGGGCGGCGCCACGGTCGGCGCGGAACTCGCGCTGGCGCGAGAAGTAGGCGACGATGACGCTGGCCAAAATACCGAACAGGATTTCGCAGATAACCACGGTGATCATGTAGCCGATGCCCGGTCCGCTGTGTTCCTCATCGTTCTTGCGCAGCATCTGGTCGACCAGATAGCCGACGATCCGCGCCAGGAAGATGACGAAGGTGTTGACCACGCCTTGAATCAAGGTCAGCGTGACCATGTCGCCATTCGCGATGTGCGCCACTTCGTGCGCCAGCACGGCTTCGACTTCTTCTTTCGACATCGCGTCGAGCAGGCCGGTGGAGACGGCGACCAGTGAGCTGTTCTTGCTGGCGCCAGTGGCGAAGGCGTTCGGTTCGCCGGGATAGACCGCGACCTCGGGCATGCCGATGCCGGCCCGCTGCGCTTGGGCGGCGACGGTGTTGATCAGCCATAGTTCGGTCGAGTTGCGCGGTTGGGTGATGACCTGGGCGCCGGTCGACCACTTGGCGATAGGCTTGGACATCAGTAGCGAGATGAAGGCGCCGCCAAAGCCCATCAGCGCGGCGAAGGCCAGCAGCATGCCGAGGTTGAGACCGTTCGCGGTCAGGAAGCGATTTACGCCCAGCAGGCTGGCGGTGACGCTCAGCACGAGCATGACCGCCAGGTTGGTGACGAGGAAGAGGATGATGCGTTTCATGTTGTTCCTTTTTTTAGTGGGTGTTGCAATAAGCGCCGCGCGATCAATCCGCGGGCACGGTTTCTAAAACGATGCGGCTGATCCGGACCTTGGCGATGCGCCTGTCCTCGACCGCGAGGATTTCGTAACGAAGGCCGTCCAGTTCCAGCGTGGCGCCCAGCGCTGGCAGGGTTTCGAAATTCGCCAGCAGGAAGCCGGCCAGCGAGGTGTAGTCGGCGTTGTCGCTGGTCAGACTGCTGGTCTCCAGCACCTGTTCAAGGTGATGCAGGTCGGCGGCGCCGTCGACGTGCCACTGACCGGTGGCCACCAGTTCGACGCTCGGTTGCTCATCTTCGTCCGGGAACTCGCCGGCGATCGCTTCCAGAATATCGACCGGTGTCAGCAAGCCCTGCACGGCGCCGTATTCATCGGCGACGAGGATCAGCTGGCCATGGGCGCGTTTCAGCATCTCGATGGCGCGCAGCACGCCGGCCGTCTCCGGCAGGAAGATCGGCTGGCGCAGCGGCCCGGTTTTCAGCGACGCGTCGATACGGCGATGCAGCGCCAGATCGCGGATCAAATCCTTGGTGCGGGCGATGCCGAGCAGGTTGTCGGCATGGCCGCGGCACACCAGCAACTGGCTGTGGGGCGTGCTCTGCAATTGCTGCAGCAGACGCTCGGCGTCATGATCGAGGTCGACCCACGAGATATCGGTGCGCGGCGTCATCACCGAACGCAGCGAGCGGCCAGCCAGGGTGAGCACGCCGCTGACCATATTGCGCTCTTCGGCGGCGAAGTCTTGACCTGCGGCCGGCGCCGGCTCGGGTTGTGCGACGCCGTGGCGGTGGCTGCCCAGCAGCTGCAACACGGCGTGCGCGGTGCGTTCGCGGAACGGCTTGCGCGCTTCGCTGCGGAGGAAATTACGGCGCGCGAACTGGTTCAGCGTTTCAATCAACACCGAGAAGCCGATCGCCGCGTACAGATAGCCTTTCGGGATGTGGAAGCCGAGTCCTTCGGCGACCAGGCTGAGGCCAATCATCAGCAGGAAGCTCAGGCACAGCACCACTACCGTGGGATGAGCGTTGACAAAGCGCGTCAGCGGTTTCGACGCCAGCATCATGACGGCGATGGACACAATGACCGCCGCCATCATCACGCCGAGTTGATCCACCATGCCAACGGCGGTGATGACGGCGTCGAGCGAGAACACCGCGTCCAGCACCACGATTTGCGCCACCACCGCCGAGAAGCTGGCGTAGGCCGGCGACTGCGCCTGTGTGTGCATGACGCCTTCCAGCCGCTCGTGCAATTCGACGGTGGCCTTGAACAGCAGGAACAGGCCGCCGGCCAGCAGGATCAGGTCGCGGCCGGAAAACGCCAGCGGACCAACGCTGAACAGCGGTGTGGTGAGTGTGACCAGCCAGGACACGATGGTCAGCAAGCCGAGGCGCATCGCCATCGCCAGGGACAGGCCCAGCAGGCGCGCCTTGTCGCGCTGATGCGGCGGCAGCTTTTCCGCCAGGATGGCGATAAAGATGAGGTTGTCGATACCCAGGACCATTTCCAAGATAATCAACGTGATTAAGCCGACCCAGATGGTGGGGTCAAGTAGCCATTCCATGGGCTTCCTTTTGAGATGCGTTACTTTTTCGGGAAACGGGCGCAGCATGTCCTCCGGCGCGGCGCGCGCGAGGACGAAGGTGGGGGCCCGCAGCGGAGGCGCTTAGCGGGTGGGAGGCGGCTTCAGAGGCGCGTAATCGACGCCAGTCGGGCTGGCGCGCGGCGGCGCAAATGACAAGGTGCCTTGCGGTGTGGCGGGCGAGACCAGCGTCAGCCCATCGACCACATCATGATGATCGCTGGGGGAGGGCTCATCGAGCTCGTCGCAGCTGTAGCTGGTGCAGTCTTGCAGGCAGGTCGTGTTGATGTCGTGCTCGGCGTCCAGCGTCGACACGGTGTGGGAGCGGGATTCGCACGGGAAAAGGCTCACTGCGGCGGCCGCAGACAGCGGCAGCAAGAGGATGAAGAATGCGAGGATCAGCTTTCGCATGGTACTTGCAGGAGACATGCGGCGGATTTTACCACACCGATTCCAATCTCGCGCCACGTCCGGTATTATCTATTTATTATCGAATCTTCAACTATCGATTGGGGGATTTGGATGAACTGGACCGCAGGATACGCTTCAGATATCGAATACATCACCGGCTTTTACCGCGAACAAAGCCCAGCCTGGCTTAATTTCGTCTGTCTGCTGAATGGCGGCGAGCCGCTGGATTTGTGCCAGCCTTACAGTTATTGCGAGCTGGGCTTTGGCCGTGGCCTGACCGCGGAATTGCTGGCGGCCGGCAATCCGCACGCGCAGTTCTACGCCGCCGACTTCAATCCCGCCCACGTGGCAGGCGCCGCCCGCATGGCCGCCGCCGCCCAGTTGCACAATCTGACGCTGCTGGAAAACAGCTTCGAAGAGCTGGCCAGCGGCGCCACCGAATTGCCGCATTTCGATTTCATCACCCTGCACGGCATCTACACCTGGGTGACGGCGGAAAACCGCCAGCACATCGTCGACTTCATCAACCGCCACCTGAAGCCGGGCGGCCTGGTCTATGTCAGCTACAACGCCATGCCCGGCTGGACCGCGGCCTTGCCGCTGCAACGGCTGCTGGTCGAACACGCCGACCTGCATCCCGGCCGCAACGACGCCCAGCTCAAGGCCGGCGCCGAATTCGTCAAACAGCTGGAGCAGGCGCAGGCGGCCTATCTGACGCAGAATCCGGCGCTGAAAACCCGGTTGACCTCACTGGCCAACGCCTCGCCCAACTATCTGGTGCACGAATATCTGCACAAGCACTGGCAGCCGCTGTACCACGCTGACGTGGCGCGCGACCTGGCGCGGGCCAAGATGAGCTATGCCGGCTCGGCCGAGCTATCGATGAATTTCCCGCCGCTGTACCTGAGCGAAGAACGGCGCGCGCTGCTGGAGCAGGTGGCCGATCCCGACATGCGCGAGACGCTGAAAGACTACTTCCTCAACAGCGCTTTCCGCAAGGACGTGTTTGTGCGCGGCGCCACCCGCGTCAGCACGCTGCGGCAGACCGAGCTGCTGGGGCAGGTGGGGGCGGTGCTGACGGTGCCGCGCGCCCGCGCCAGCACAAAAATGAAACTGCACATCGGCGAGATGACCGGCCATGCCGACTTGTACGGCGCGGTGCTGGACGCGCTGGGAACGCGGCCGCACACACTGGCGGAACTGGCCAAGCTGCCGCCGCTGGCGTCGCAAAGCATGCAGAGCGTGGCGCAGATTGTGGCGTTGCTGACGGCGTCCAACCAGGCCGAGTTCTATTTCCCGGCCGGCAGTAGCGGCCATGATCCGGCGACGCGCCTGAACCGCGCGCTGGCGGCGCAGACCCGCTACGGCGACGATTACGCCGCCCTGTGCGCGCCATTGCTGGGCAACGGGCTGGCGGCGCCCTATCTGGAGCGGATGTTCTATCTGGCCCTGGTCGACCAGCCGCAGCAACAGACCGCGATGAGCCTGGCACTGCGCGCATGGGAAATCATGTCACCCACCGGTCGCCGCATGCAGCGCGACGGCACCGTGTTGCAGACGCCGGAAGACAATCTGCAGGAACTGAAACATCAGGCCGAGGTGTTCCTGGCCGACAGACTGCCGGTGTGGCGTCAATTGGGCATTATTTAGCCGCGTTCGACGATGACATAGTGCTTGCGGACCGGCTCCACCACCTCAAACACGCCCTTGAAGCCGGCCGGGATCACCATCGCGTCGCCCGGTCCGGCCTCGGCCGCGTAACCCTGTTCATCGATAACGCGGCAGCGTCCTTCCAGCACACAGAAATACTCATCCTTGTTAGGCGCGAAGGCGATGCGCCAACTGCCTCTTTCGCAAGCCCAGATACCCGCACTAACTTCGCCGCTGTCATTGGTGAAATGATTCCAGGTAGTGCGCAGCGGATTGCCATCGAGCCGGCGCTCCTCGCGCGGATGATCATATTCGGGCTGTGGCGTTTGTCGTTTGAATTCGGTAATCATGGCAGTAAGATCGAAAGTTCCTGGGCGCCGCGCAGCAGGACTGGCAGCACTTCCTTGCGCAGCTGGTCGACGCTGACGCGCGCGGCCTGGACGCCGACGTTGAGCGCGGCGTGCACCATGCCGGAGGCGCCGCGCACCGGCACGGCGACCGAGCGCAGGCCGACTTCCAGTTCCTCGTCGTTGATGGCGTAGCCGTCCTGGCGCACGCCGGCCAGCACGGCGCGCAGCCGGGTCGGATCGGCCACGGTTTTCGGCGTCATCGGCTTGAGTTTGGTGCGGGCCAGATAGTCTTCCAGCTCGGCGGCCGGCAGGTGCGCCAGCAGAACCCGGCCCAGCGAGGTGCAATAGGCCGGCAGCCGGCTGCCGGTGTTCAGCGCCACCGACATCACGCGCGAGGTGGCGGCGCGCGCCACGTACAGGATTTCGCCATCGTCCAGCACCGCCAGCGAGCTCGATTCGTTGAGCTGGCGGCTGATGCTGTTCAGGTAAGGCTGGGCCGACACCGTCAGCGGCGTCGACGATAAATAGGAGTAGCCTAGCGTTAGCACTTTCGGCCGCAGCGAGAAGTTGTTCAGTTCCGCGTCCACGTAGCCTAGCTCGCGCAGCGTGTGCAGGCAGCGCCGCACCGCCGCGCGCGGGATGCCGGTCTTCTGGCTGATGCTGGCGATGGTCTGCGGCTTGCGCGCGTCGCTGAACGCCTGCAGCACGGCCAGGCCGCGCGCCAGCGAAGTCATGAAACTCGGATCGGTGAGCGCGTCGATTTGCTCGGAAATGGAGGGTTCGTCGCTGCGCGGAGGTGGTTGTGTTAGAGGCATGGCGTGATTTTAATGTGTTTTTCCTTGACCCGGCGGGTTTAGAGTTCTACACTGGGTGTGCGGTAATCAGTCATATGTTCGATTATCGCACAACTTCGAGACACAAAGGTTAAAAACATGATCGATAAGACTTTTGAATCACTGGAGCGCGCCGTGGCTGATATCCACGACGGCGCCACCGTCATGATCGGCGGCTTCGGCAACGCCGGCATGCCATCCGCGTTGATCGACGCGCTGATCGCCCAGGGCGCGCGCGACCTGACCATCGTCAACAACAACGCCGGCAACGGCGAAACCGGTCTGGCGGCGCTGCTGAAAGCCAAGCGCGTGCGCAAGATCATCTGTTCGTTCCCGCGCCAGGCCGACTCGCATCATTTCGACGCGCTGTACCGCGCCGGCGAAATCGAGCTGGAACTGACGCCGCAGGGCAATCTGGCTGAGCGCATCCGCGCCGCCGGCGCCGGCATCGGCGGCTTCTTCACCCCAACCGGCTACGGCACCCAACTGGCCGAAGGCAAGGAAACCCGCGTCATCGACGGCCGCCACTATGTGCTGGAATCGCCGATCCACGCTGACTTCGCGCTGATCAAGGCGCTGCGCGGCGACCGCTGGGGCAATCTGGTGTACCGCAAGACCGCGCGCAACTTCGGCCCGATCATGGCGATGGCCGCCAAAACCACCATCGCGCAAGTGCAGCAGGTGGTGGCGCTGGGCGAGCTCGATCCGGAAGTAATCGTCACCCCAGGTATCTTTGTCCAGCGCGTCGTGAAGGAGGCAGCATGACTAACCGTTATACCCGCGACCAGATGGCCGCCCGCGTCGCCCAGGACATCCAGGAAGGCGCGTACGTCAACCTCGGCATCGGCTTGCCGACCAAGGTCGCCAACTACCTGCCGGCCGACCGCGAAGTATTCCTGCACAGCGAGAACGGCCTGCTGGGCATGGGCCCGGCGCCAGCCGCCGGCGAAGAGGACGATGATCTGATCAACGCCGGCAAGCAGCCGGTGACGCTGCTGACCGGCGGCGCTTTCTTCCACCACGCCGATTCGTTCGCGATGATGCGCGGTGGTCACCTCGACATCTGCGTGCTGGGCGCGTTCCAGGTCTCGGCCAAGGGCGACCTGGCCAACTGGCACACCGGCGCACCGGACGCGATTCCGGCCGTGGGCGGCGCGATGGACCTGGCGCTGGGCGCCAAGCAGGTGTTCGTGATGATGGAACATCAGACCAAGACCGGCGAGAGCAAAATCGTGGAAGCGTGCAGCTACCCGCTGACCGCGATGACTTGCGTCAGCCGCATCTACACCGACATGGCGGTGCTGGACGTGACCAAGGACGGCCTGGTGGTGCGCGAAATGGCGCCCGGCCTGAGCTTCGAAGAACTGCAGGCCGCCACCGCGGCCCCGCTGAAGAAAGGATAATCGAATGACTGACGCATTTATCTGCGACGCGATTCGCACTCCGATCGGCCGTTACGGCGGCACCTTGAAAGACGTGCGTGCCGATGATCTGGGCGCGGTGCCGCTGCGCGCGCTGGTCGAGCGCAATCCCGGTGTGAAGTGGGATCAGGTCGACGACGTGTTCTACGGCTGCGCCAACCAGGCCGGCGAGGATAACCGCAACGTGGCGCGCATGTCCCTGCTGCTGGCCGGCCTGCCGCAGGAAGTCCCCGGCACCACTATCAACCGCCTGTGCGGCTCGGGCATGGACGCTATCGGCAATGCCGCCCGCGCCATCCAGTCCGGCCAGGCCAGTCTGATGATCGCGGGCGGTGTGGAATCGATGACGCGCGCACCGTTCGTCATGGGCAAGGCCGACAGCGCGTATTCGCGCGCCGCCAAGCTGGAAGACACCACTATGGGCTGGCGCTTCGTCAACAAGGCGCTGAAGGAAGTCTACGGCACCGAGACCATGCCGGAAACGGCGGAAAACGTCGCCACCGATTTCAAGATCAGCCGCGAAGATCAGGACAAGTTCGCGCTGGCCAGCCAGACCAAGACTGCTGCTGCTATCGCCGAAGGCACTTTCAAGCAGGAGATCGTGCCGGTGACGATCCCGCAGAAAAAAGGCGATCCGCTGGTGTTCGCGCAGGATGAACATCCACGTGCCACCACCACCGAAGCGCTGGCCAAGCTGAAAGGCGTGGTTCGCGCCGATGGTTCGGTCACTGCAGGTAACGCCTCCGGCATCAACGACGGCGCCTGCGCGGTGCTGATCGCCAGTGCCGAAGCGGCGAAAGAGCATGGTCTGAAGCCGCTGGCGCGCATCGTCGGCATGGCCACGGCCGGCGTGGCGCCGCGCGTGATGGGCATCGGCCCGGTGCCGGCAGTGCAAAAGCTGCTGCGCCAGACCGGCCTGACGCTGGACCAGATGGACCTGATCGAGCTGAATGAAGCGTTTGCGGCGCAAGGCCTGGCCGTGCTGCGCGAACTGGGCTTGCAGGACAACGATCCGCGCGTGAATCCGAACGGCGGGGCGATCGCACTGGGCCACCCGCTGGGCATGAGCGGTGCGCGCCTGGTCACCACCGCAACCTATCAGCTGCATCGTACCGGCGGCCGCTATGCGCTGTGCACCATGTGCATCGGCGTCGGTCAGGGCATTGCGCTGATTATCGAGCGCGTTTAATCGCACGTTAATAACCCCTTAATCATTTTGCTATTAAAATAAGCAATTTTGGTTAAGGGGATTCCGATGGAAGATTTGCTGGCCACCTTTGTGGCCATGTTCCTGCACCTGGACACGCACCTGATGCAGCTGATCGATACCCACGGCGACTGGGTCTATCTGATCCTGTTCCTGGTGATCTTTATTGAAACCGGCGTGGTCATCATGCCGTTCCTACCTGGCGACTCGTTGTTGTTCATCGCCGGCGCGCTGGCCGCCAAAGGCTTGCTGGACCCTGTTACCGTATTTGTGCTGTTGTTTGTGGCCGCCGTTGCCGGTGACGCGCTCAATTTCAGCATCGGCGCGTGGTTCAAGAACAGGGCGCTGGATACCAGCCGCATCCCCTTCGTCAAACCCGAGCATCTGCGGCACACGCAGGCGTTCTTCGATAAGCATGGCGGCAAGACCATCATCCTGGCGCGCTTTGTGCCGATTGTGCGCACGCTGGCGCCGTTCGTAGCCGCGTTGGGTGCTATGCCGCGTCGCGTTTTCCTCGGCTATAACGTCACTGGTGCTTTCATCTGGATCGGCAGTCTGCTGGCAGCCGGTTACCTGTTTGGGAACATCCCGTGGATCAGCAAGAATCTGACGGCGGTGGTGATGGCGATTGTGGTGTTGTCGATCATGCCTGGCGTGGTGGCTTGGCTGCGCGCTCGTAGTGCCGCATCCACGCGCTGAATAGACGCAATCGATATAAACAATTTTACAGAGACGCGTCCGCTGCTTAACATTCTCGCTTCGCAGATTTGAATAACAAGGAGTCGCAATGAGGAGCATGATGTTAGCCGCGCTGGCGCTGTTGGCCGTGAACGCGCAAGCCAATCCGGATCTGGCCAAGGCCAAAAACTGCACGGCATGCCATGCGGTGTCGAGCAAGCTGGTTGGCCCGGCGTTCAAGGATATCGCTGCGAAGTATGCGGCCGAGAAGGGTGCGGACAAGAAGCTGGCGCTGAAGATTCAGAAGGGCGGCTCCGGCGTGTGGGGAGCGATCCCGATGCCACCGAATCCGCAGGTCAGCGAAGCGGAAGCGGCGACGCTGGCGAAGTGGGTGTTGAGTTTAAAATAAAATGAGGCCGCACGCTGGTGGTCGAGCCATTGCAGTGCGTACAATATGCTTCTTCAACATAGGGCCGCGAGTTTTTCCAAACGCGGCAATTATGATTGACGGCTGCTGTTATTACTTGCCAGATGAGCCTGCCTGTAGGAGTACTCCTCAACGAGATCCTCCACCAGAAAAGCCTTCGCGATTCTCGCAACGACCAATTTAGCGAATGCTGCCACGAGCTCTCTCAGCTCACGTGCAGAGCGAGAAAATGATAAGCCGGTAGATGAAATACTTTCCATCGACGCACGCAAAACCATGTACAGCGCCACAAACGGGAAGAGCACTGCTGTTATTAATGCCAGCGGGAAAGAGCTCAGTATCATATGGCTCATCATTACGCGTCGGGCTTCCTTACGCAGACCAATGGCAAAGTGACGCTGCTCTTCATCCATACCAGCAAAAACCTTCTCGAATCGAGCCTTCATTTCAGCTTGGAGCTCTGGATTGCGCTGTATTCCCGTCTCGATGACGATGAACTCGATGAATTGAAAACTTTCCGTATAGCGAAGGTAGCCGTTGAGAAGATCTCGAAGCTGCTTATACACAGGGCCGCCCATGTCCCACCCTGAAGCATGAAATTTGTCGCGCAGCTCGTCACGCAGATCAAACAATTTGTCGCGGTGGGTATCTAGCAACGAGCGCTTGACGATATAGCGCCATACAGGAAGTATTAATAGTAAACCGATGCCGCTCAGAACAAGATCCATTTTAATTTCCCTCAGATGTTGGCGTGTCGCCAGTCGGAGTCAGTCCACATGCAGGGTTGTACGGGTCATTCTGTTCCAGCCTGTGCCGCTCCGCTGCCTTCTTGCGAAGCAGTCGCTTTTTGCCTTTTCGCTCCATGTACCAACCGCTACCGCAAAAGGCAGCGAGAACATAGCCCGTAATGGTGCTAATCTTCAACTCTTTCACCAATCCTGCCAGTGCTTTGATAGCCGCAGGATTTGCTCCAGCAATCTCCCGTAAGCCTTCCATAATAATATAAATTATGGCGACTAGAGCGATAAGCTTGAAAGCAGATGTAAGGAAATTTAGGGTTACCTTGTACTTGTCTGCCGAAATCTTGAGTGTCTCTAGCGTCAACTCATTCTTATTCATTATTTAACTTGTGGTGCCAATTATGCATTCAAGAATAGCATGCAATGGCATTGAAGCAAGGTCGGAATTGGAGATTTGTTATCTAATTTCGCTATTGCACAACACCAACAGGCAGTTGATCTGATGGTACTCTAGTGCCCCTTTTTCACCGTGAGATAGTTCACAAATCCTTGAGATTGATCAAACTAGGCGGCGGGGACAGCTCTTTCACGGTTCCGGGCGAACATTCGGTTCTCGTGGCTGCATATAGCCCTTGATCTGTAGCAGTTCATCGTCTCTGATTTCCGTTCTGCGGAAGAAGGGCATGGCGCTGGCGCCGTATCGTACAAACACCTTCACCAGTTCTGACGACGGGTCTTTGCGTTCCTGTAGCACCGCAGGCTGCTCCGTGTCTTTGTATTTGATCGCCAGCGCCATGGTGCCGGGGTGTCCCGGCCCGGCGGCGTGGCAGGACAGGCAGTGCTTGGCGAACAGCGCGGCGCGGCTGGCTGGTGCTGTGTCTTTCACGACGGCGAACGTGGCGCCAGTGAGCGTCGCGGCCAGGGTGGTCAATGCGGCTGTTGTAGCTGTAGGTGGCGCGCACGGCGTCCTGGAACATCGGCGGCTGCGGTATTCGCCCCAGCCGTTTTCGGTGACGACCTTGATCAGATGTTTAAACGCGTTGCGGATCTTGCGGTTACCTTCAACGTCGCTGCGCGAAATCAGAAACACCAGTATGCAGGCGTGAGCGCGATCACCGAAATTCCCCTGCGCGAACAGGCCGTCGACAGTGGGACCGAAGCCGTATGGATATTCGGCCCAGGTTTCTGCACCGGGCTGGGCGCCCATGCCGGTGCGGACCAGCGTGCCGTCGGCCAGCACCACCTTCATGCCGCAGTGACTGGGAAGTGATTGCGGTAGTGGCCCCAGGTGTCGCCCAGGCCGGGGTTCAGCGCATTGCCGTTCTGGTTACCCTAAACCGGGCCGGGACCGTCGACCCACACTTTGAGCTGATGCTGCTGGATATATTCGTACAAATCGAAATAGCTGACGCCCGGTTCGACGATGCAGAAGTGACGCTTATCGTCGACTTGACTCACGCGTTTGAGGCGCTTCAGGTCCAGCACCACGCTGCCGCGTAGATTGTGTGGGGGGTGTCCCTATGTCCTTCGTCAAGCGTTGACCAGTGGCGCGGGGCAATAAAGCGTCCCGTCCCGCATCATGGCGTACATGACATCGCAGCGACGCCTAGCGAGCGCGATCAGCGCTTGGTTGTGCCGTTTGCCTTGGCTGATCTTTCGGGCATAGTAAGCCCGCGATATCGGGTCTCGTAGCGCCGCAAAGGCGGATAAGAACAACGCTCGCTTGAGTACCTTATTTCCTCGTCGTGATGGGTGTTCACCTCGAATCGATGAGCCGGATCTACGGGTAACTGGCGCCAGCCCAGCATAAGCCGCAAGATGAGCAGCAGAGGAAAACGCTTTTGCGGCGACCTCTGTAAGGAGTCGGGCAGCTGTCCTGACGCCGACTCCAGGCATGCTGGTCAGGACTGAGTAAAGAGGGTGTGCTTGCACCAGTCGTTCAACCTCTTGTGCGACTTCACCGCGCTGACCGCGTAATGCCGCGAGCTGGTGCGCCAGGCGCGGCAAGACAATTGTGGCGGCGTTTGTTCCTGGCACAACCACCGTCTGCTCGGAAAGAGCCAGAAAAATTTCATGGGCCAAGCCTTTTCCCATTCGCGGTGCAAGCTTGCTGAGTTTGTTCGCAAGGCTCTTTTCGCTGGTGGCGGCAAGGCTAGCCGGTGAAGGATGTCGTTGCAGCAGATCCAGCACAGCCGGGTGATCAAGTCGCGGGCCAAGAACGCGCTCCAGCGCTGGATGAATTTGTGTCAGAAGTCCGCGAATTCGGTTACTTGTCTGGGTAATATGGTCTGCCAGATCATCGTCAAAACCACAGAGCATAGTTAGCTCCGCCAGCTGCTCATCGTCGAGACGAAGTGAGCGCAGCGCATGCGGTATTGAGCGTGCCGCTTCCGCGATGATGGCGGCATCTCGTGCATCGGTCTTGGCTTCGCCAACGTGCAGATCCGCAATTCGGCGCATGGCAAGGCCGGGGAGGTAGGCCACCAGAATGCCTTCAGCTCTGGCGACGGTCACCGGCAGCGCACCAATGGTGGATGGCTGGTCAACAACCAGCAGTAGTTTGCCATGTTCCTTGAGGCTGCAAATTAGTGCGCGCAGTCTCGTTTCGTCATTCGGAAGGGTCTTATCGAACAAGCGTTTACCAGCTCTGCTAAGTGCAACGGCATGGTGTTCGCCCTTGCCGACGTCAACGCCAATAAAGACATCTACAGCATCGTAATGTTCAATCGCGTCCATGCGACCTCCCGCTACAAGAGGTTCTAATGGCCAACGGCTTGCGGTAGCAGGTCTCGGCATCCACGTTACGGATGGCCTCAGAATGTCCTCTGGACCAAGTCCCTATCAGCGATCACCAGCCACCCACCAAGTTCGGTGACAACACCCCCCGGATCATGGGCGACTGGGGGGCAACAATCATGCCGAACTTGGCTGGCCAAAACCTTGAGGATCAAGGTCTGTATATAGTAACGGGGGCGCTGCCGCCGTAGCCGAGATTTTTGCCAGTCGAGACAGGGTAGATGACATTGGCGCCGGGAGGTGGCATGCTAGTCCCCTCGTCTCAAGTTGTTATTAGCCGGGCGTGCAGGCCGGCTTGTGTGGAGGCCAGCGGTGCGTGGCGCGCGGCTTCCAGTTGCGTCTCCGGCGCCCACAGCGCGGCCAGATCGCTCTCGCCCAGCGGTGCCTGATAGCACAAGCGCCTGCCTGCATCGCGCGCCAGCAGATCGAGGCAGAACAGGGTGTCGGTACCGGTGATGCTGGCCAGGATGGCGTTTTCGGCGCGCCAGAAGCTGCGCAGATATTGTCGCCAAAGGGTGCCGACGTCGCCATCGATTGGCAGCGTGGGTGTGCCGGCGTGTAGTACCGCTTGCGCGATGGTCAGCGCTGGCGCTTGCCGAGCGTCGTACAAGAATAAGTGCTGGCTGGAGCGGGGAGATGCCGTGATCTGCCCCGGCGCGGACCCTGTCGCCGCGCCAGCCCCGGTCTCCGCAGCGGGCCACGCGCGCGCCACTGCCCCTGGCGTGGAGGGCGCCGCAAACGCGGATGTACCGACGACAAACTGCGCCAACGGCGGCGTGGCCAGCAACCACTGCGCGGCGCGACGGCGGGATAAGGAGATCGTCATGCTGACCTCCTCAATCTATGCGCTTCAAGACCAGCAAGCCGCAGCCCAGCAGTCCAAGAAACAGCGGCAGCGTATGCAGAAACTGCACGCCCGCGTTGCCGCCGCCATGGAAGTACAACAACCCGCCCAGCGCCACGCCCAGCGCGCCGGCCATCTGCTGCACCGCCGTCAACAGCCCGGATGCGACGCCGGCATCGCGCAGCGGCACATCCTGCAAGGTGACGTTGGACAGCGGCGGCCCGCTCAACCCCAGCCCGAGACCCATGCACAGCTGCCCCACAATCAACGCCCACTGCGGCAGCGCGGCCTGATTGACAGTCCAGCCAAGCACGCACAGACCGATCATCTGCGCCAGCACGCCCGGAATCACGGCGCGCACGCCCAGCCGCTTGTGCAAACGTGGCCCGAGCAGACTGATGCCCAGCATCGCACCCAGCGCAATCGGCGCGCAGGCATACGCCATCTGTGACGCCGATAAACCGTACCCGCCTTGCAGCACCAGCGTCATCACCAGCAGATAGCCTGGAATAATCGGATTGATGCACAGGCAGCACAGCAACCCAAGCGCCACGCGACGCTGTCGCAGCAATGCAGGACGCACCAGCGCATCGTCATGCTTGCGATCGCGCCAGACCAGATAGCGAGCGGTCAGCCACGCCAGCGGCGCCGCCGCCAGCAGCGCGGCCACGCTCCACCATGGCCAATGCAGGCTCGGACCTTCGATCAGCGGCAGCAGAATCGCCAGCGCCACCGCGATGGTCAGCAGTGTGCCGCCCCAATCCACGCGCACCGGATGCACGCTGCGCCCGGCCGGCAGCATCAACGCGCCAGCCACCACGCTAATCAACCCAATCGGCAGATTGATCAGGAAGGCCAGACGCCAGCCCAGATCAAACCAGTTAGCCTCGATCAGCAGGCCACCAATGATCGGTCCCAGCGCGGCCGAGAAGCCGCCGAGGAAACCGAAGGTCGCATACACTTTGTGGCGCTGCTCGGGCGGA
This sequence comes from Duganella guangzhouensis, assembly GCF_009674535.1. Taxonomy (GTDB): domain Bacteria; phylum Pseudomonadota; class Gammaproteobacteria; order Burkholderiales; family Burkholderiaceae_D; genus Rugamonas; species Rugamonas guangzhouensis. Next base: position 347,175 of record NZ_WKJK01000003.1, on the reverse strand, counting down.
TACATCACCTGCACCAACGCCATCACCTGCGGCACCATCAGCGCCGCGCTGGCTCCTTGCAGCAGGCGGCCAATATCCAGCATGTGCATGCTGGTGGCGGCGCCGCAGCACAGCGAGGCGGCGGTGAACAGCACGATCCCGAGCAGGAACATGCGCTTGTAGCCCTGGCTGTCGCCCAGCCGGCCGCCGACGATCAGCAGCACCGAGAACGCAATCGCGTAGCCGGCCACAATCCACTCCAGCGCCGCCGGTCCCGCACCCAGATCGTTGTCAATCGAGGGCAGGGCGACGTTGACGATGGTGGTGTCCACCAGATCCATCACAAACGCCAGCGCCACCGCGATCAGGGCGGCGGTGCGACGGCGCGGCGTATAGGCGGCAGCAGCCTGGAAAGCAGAGCCTTCCGCTTCAATTTGGGTCGGCTGCATCTCAGGCCGACTCGCGAACGACCAGCGTATGCTGCAAGGTGCGCGAGGTCGGCGTGCCGCCGGCCAGGCGTTCCAATAAGAGTTGCGCGGCCGCCGCACCTAGTTCGTGCATTGGCTGTGCGATGGTGGTCAGCGCCGGCTCAAACACCTGCGATAGCGGCACGTTGTCGAAGCCGACCACCGCGATATCTTCCGGCACCCGCAAACCGGCGCGGCGGAAGGCTTTGATGGCGCCGATGGCCAGCGTGTCCGATACCGCAAACAGCGCGGTCGGCGCGTTCTTCTGCGCCAGCAGCGCGCCGGCGGCCTCCATGCCGAACACATAATCAGTACCGCGCGCGATCCGCACCAACTGCGGATCAATCGCGATGCCAGCGCGCTGCATCGCCACCTCATAACCAAGGTGACGCTGGCGCGCCCACAAATAATTCTCGTCGGCGCTGAGCAGGGCGATGCGTTCGTGGCCACGGTTAATCAGATACTGCACCGCGTCCACCGCCGCCTGCTGGTGATCGATGCTGGCGTGCGGCACATCGCTGTCGGGAATGAACTCCGAGCACGACACCCACGGCAGCCCAGGCATTTCGCGCAGCAGCGGTTGCAGGTCGTGGTAGTGCGCCAGGCTGATGACGCCATCGGCCAGGCGGTTATATAAAGTGTCCAGCGCCTGGCTGTCGCGCGACAGCGTGTCCGGCGCGCCGCCCAGCACCAGGCTGTAGCCGGCCTTGCGGATCACCGATTCCACGCCCTTGATGATCTCCGAATAAAACGGATTGGCGAAGTCCGGCACCAGCAGTAGCAGTAGTTTGCTTTCGCCGCGCGTCAGGCTGCGCGCCAGCGCGTTGGTGCGGTAGCCCAGCGCGGCGACGGCGGTCTCCACCCGTTCGCGAGTATCCGCGTTCACCGGTTTGGTGGAGTTGAGCACGCGCGACACTGTGGCGATGGAGACACCGGCATGGGCCGCAACTTCGGAAATGGAAGCCGCTTTGGAAGTGTTGATAGACATGGCGGGTAGTTTACTGATAAATTGGGTTCATTGTTGGGAAAGCGCTTTCCTAATATACTGTAAAAAAGCGTTAAAAGGTGTACTCCTGTATTGAGATTATGGATATCAAGTATTCATATTATGGAGATGAAACAGATACTTAACGCTGGAGGTAAACGTGGGAAAGCGACTATCATGAATTTGTCGTACTTTTCCCAACCCCCTAAATCGATGTGGCTTAAGACCGCACGAAGGAGACAGACGTATGCACTATATGAGACTCTCGCGGCTCAATCGCGCCCTGGCCGCCGCCGGCATCTTCACCACCGGCCTCGCGATGGCGCAAACCGCCGACACCACCAAGCAGACGGGCATTCAGGAAGTGGTGGTCACTGCGCAGAAGGTCGCGCAACCGGCCAGTAAAACTCCGCTGGCGCTGTCCGTTCTGGGTGGCGAAGATTTGAAAGAAGCTGGCATCACCGAACCGCGCGCACTGGCCGACATGGTGCCGAATGTGCAGATCGGCCAGGAAAGCGGCAAGCTGCAGATCGCGATTCGCGGCGTGGTCAGCCTGGATATGACGGAGAAGGGCGATCCTTCGGCAGCCTTCAACGTGGACGGTGCCTATATCGCCCGCCCGGAAGCGCAGGGTAGCGCCTTCTTTGACCTGGACCGCATCGAAGTGCTGCGCGGCCCGCAAGGCACGCTGTATGGACGTAACGCCACCGCCGGCGCGTTGAACATCATCACCGCCAAACCGGAGAAGCAACTGGGCGGCAAAGTGAGTGTGGAGCTGGGTAACTACAACACCAAGCGCGTCGAGGGCATGGTCAACATCCCGATCAACGCCATGTGGGGATTGCGCGCCGCCGTATCGGGCAACCGTCATGACAGCTATCTGAATCCTGGCCCGAACACCGACATTCCGCTGGAAAGCCAGGACGATCGCGCCGGCCGTATCCACTTGCTGGGTACCTTCAGCAAGGACACCAGTTTGCTGCTGACCGCCGAGACCAGCCGCGTCAAAGGCGGTGGTTCGACACCGGTCCCGATCTCCAACTTCTTCAACGGCACAGCGGTCGATACGCTGGCGTTCTCGCCGGCCGGCACCGGCAACAACATCTCGAATCCGGTGTATGTGGATCGAGGCGCCACCGAGCAGCTGACCACCTCGCAGCGCTTCATCGGCACCAACGGCCACCGCAACAACAAGGCCGACAGCCTGCGCGCTGAATTCAAAACCTCTCTGGGCGATAGCGTCGGCCTGAGTTACCAGGTGGCGCGCCTGAAGACCGAGCTGGATGAACTGCAGAACGGTATCTACTTCGGTTTCCCGCTGACTGGCCTGATCAGCGGTTCGTCGCAATCCACCTCGCACGAGCTGCGCCTGAACTCCACCACCAACGGCCCGCTGCGCTGGGTGGCCGGCGCCTACTACTTCACCGAATGGATCGACCGCTACACCGACTACACCACCTACATCACCGCGCCATTCGGTTCGTTTAATGTGCTGGTGCCGTATCGTCCCTACATCACCAACAAATCGAAGGCGGTGTTCGGCCAGGCCACCTACGCGGTGCGTGACGACACCCGTGTGACGGTCGGCCTGCGCTTTACCCGCGACGAGAAAACCGGCACCGACCCGCTGGCCGGCACCGTGTCGGAAGATGGCAGCGGCGTCAGCTCGGCGGCCTACAGCAACCACGTCAAGTTCAGCAACACCAGCTGGAAGCTGGGCGTCGATCATGACCTGAGCAAGAAGATCATGCTGTACGCCAGTGTGGCCACCGGCTACAAGGCCGGCGGCTTTAACGATCAGGCTACCGCCGGCAGCTACAAGCCGGAGCATTTGACCGCGTTCGAGACCGGCGTCAAAGGCCGCTTCTTCGACAACACGCTGCAAGTCACCGGTAACTACTTCCATTACGATTACAAGGATCTGCAGCTGACCTCCATCGTCTGCCGCAGCGCCGATGTGACCACCTGCGGTTCGCAGACCACCAATGCCGCCAACGCCAAGGTGGATGGCGCGGAACTGGAAAGCACGCTGCTGGTGGGCGAGAACGGCACGCTGCGTGCCAACGTTGCCCTGACCAAGGCCAAGTTCAAGTCCTATCACCCGAACGCCACTGACGACTGGTCCGGCGACAGCCTGGATCGCGCGCCTGAACATACGCTGGGCCTGGCCTACACCCACCGCTACACGCTGCCAGGCGGCGCCGAGCTGTCCGCCACTGCGCAGACGCGCTTCTCCGCGTCGTACTACATCAGCGACCCGTCGGCCGGCATCCGTTACCAGCAGCCTTCGTTCCACAAGTCCGAAGTTTCGCTGGGCTACACCTCGCAGAGCGGCAAAGTGCGGGTGCAGCTGTATGCCAAGAACCTGGAAAACGAGATCACCATCGAGAGCCGCGTGCCTGGCACCTTCTTCGTTGGCGATCCGCGCACTTACGGCATCCGTACTTCGTATAGCTTCTGATTCACCACGCGGCGGCATTCACGCCGCCGCTTTGTCTCTCGAAAGGAGTTGATGTGTCCACACACGCAAACACAGGGCGCCAGGCTGACTGGCGGCAGGGCGCCATCCTGGTGCTGGCCGGCTTTCTGCCGGTGATGGCCATTGTGGCCCTGGCGCCGACTTTGCCGACGCTGCTCGCGCACTTCAAGGATATGCCGAATGCGCAGCTGATGGTGCCGCTGCTGATTACCGCGCCCAGCGCCTGTATCGCGCTGTTCGCGCCGGCCGCCGGCGTCATCACCGACCGCTTCGGCCGACGCAACCTGCTGCTGTGGGCGATGGGCGTGTACGGCATCGGTGGTTTTATCCCGTTCTTCATCGATAATTTCTGGGCGGTGGTGGCCGGCCGTATCGTCATCGGTATCGGTGAGGCGGCGGTGCTGACGGTCTCCAACACGTTGCTGGCCGATTACTTCGAAGAGAAGGTGTGTCATCGCTGGCTGATGATCCAGGGTCTGACCGGTTCCATTCTCGGTTCCATCACCATTGCCTGCTCGGGCTTCCTGGCGGCGCAGGGCTGGCAATGGCCGTTCGCGGTGTACCTGATCGCGGTGCCGATTCTGCTGGCCAGCATCGTCTATCTGTTCGAGCCGCAGCCGCGCGCCAAGTCGCAAACGGCCAGCGTCAGTTCACCATTCCCGTACATGGTGGCGGTGTCGATGTGTGCGGTAACCATCGTGCTGTCGGTGATCTACTTCGTGCAGGTGATTCACTTCTCGGTGCTGCTGAAAGATCTGGGCGTCGCCGATCCGAAGTCGATCGGCCTGGTGATGGCGATTCCAAGCCTGGGTGTGCCGGCCGGGTCCATCCTGTTCAAGCTGACTACCCGCTACGGTGCGCGTACCCAGATGGGTGTTGTGTTCCTGCTGTACTGCTTCGGTTTGGGCGGCATCGGCATGGCGCCGGACTACAAGGTGGCGCTGGCCTTCGCCTTCCTGCAGCAGCTGGCCAACGGCATCATCGTACCGGCGCTGATCGCCTGGGCACAAAGCAAATTCTCGTTCGAACATCGTGGCCGTGGCATGGGCTGGTGGGCCAGTGCCTTTTTCGCGGCGCAGTTCCTGTCACCAGCGTTTGTCAACGCGGTGCGTGGCTGGACCGGCAATCTGCAAAGCGCCTTCCTGGTATTTGGCGTTATCTCCGGCGTGTGCGCATTGGTGGTCTTCCTGACCCGCGACCGCAGCCAACCGTCCCTGATTCTTTCCCAACAAGGTAACAAATGAAAGCAACGCATCAGATCAAACGCGGCGTCTCGCTGTACAGCTACCAGTACGAGACCTTCCTGCGCAAAATGACGCTGGACGACTGCATCGCCCACGCCGCCGGCCTGGGGGCCAAGGGCATCGAAGTGCTGGCCGAGCAGTCCTTCACCAGCTTTCCCGAGGTGCCGCAGGCGCAGATCGACGGCTGGTTCGCATCGCTGGAGCGCCACGGCGCCTACGCCCAGTGCCACGACATGTTCCTGGACACGAAGCTGTACAAGCACCGCAAGCTGAGTTTCGACGAGATGGTGGCGTCGATGCAGCGCGACCTGCATTTCGCCCACAAGCTGGGTTGCAAGACCATGCGCATCATCGTCAACACGCCGCCGGAAGTGGTGGTGGCCTGCGTGCCGCTGGCCGAGAAGCTGGATATCCGCATGGGTATCGAGGTGCACTCGCCGTTCCACTTCGATCATCCATGGATTTTGCGTTACACGGAACTGACCCGCGCCACCGGCTCGGATCACGTGGGCTACATCCCGGACATGGGCATGTACACCAAAAATTATCCGCGTGTGTTCCGCGACCGTTTCCTGCGTCTGGGCGCGACGCCCGCCATCGTCGACTTCATCCTGGAAGCGCACGCCGCGCGCGTGCTGACGGATTACCTGCTGATGGACATCCGCAAGATGGGCGCCAATCCGGTCGACCTGCAGATGGCCGAGACCACACGGCACAACATCTGGAGCAATCCACGTCGCATGCTGGAGTTCATGCCATGGATCTTCCACATCCACGCCAAGTTCTACGAGATTGATGACAGCGGCAAGGAGCCGGCGATTCCGTATGAGGAGATCATCCCGGTGCTGATCGAAGGCGGCTACACCGGTCACTTGTCGAGCGAATACGAAGGTCAGCGCCACATCGAGGACGCTTTTGAGGTGGATGGCCGCGAGCAGGTTCGCCGCCAGCACGAAATGTTCAAGCGCCTGCTGGGCGAAGTCTAAGGAAGGACTGCACATGTACGATCAACACATCATCTATCCCGCCAGTCTGCGCAACACCGCCGAAGGTGGCAACGTCACCGGTTTCAGTCTGGGCGCGCGCCTGCCTTACTATCGTGGCCAGCCGCTATCGGTGGTGGAAGACGTCGCGGTGACTGTGGACGGCAACAAGGTGGCGCGCGAGCAGGTGCGCTTCAGCGTGCGTGGCAAAACCTGGTCGCTGGACCAACTGGAAGAAGCCACCACCGAACGCTGGGAATTTGGCGAAGTGGCGGATATTCTGGTGGCGCATCCAGGCGGCCTGTCGACCGGCCAGCATCAGGTCAGCGTCGCGGTGCAACTGCGCATCTCGTATCTGCCATGGAGTTCGGTAACCACCTGCACCCGCCAGGAAGCACTGGCTGAATAAGGAGCTACAAATGACCAGTACCATCAAAGGACCGGCCATTTTCCTGGCGCAGTTTGCCGGCGACCAGGCGCCGTTCAATTCGTGGGACGCGATCACGCGCTGGGCCGGTTCGCTCGGCTATCGCGGCGTGCAACTGCCCTCCAATGACGGTCGCCTGTTTGACCTGAAGCTGGCGGCCGAGAGCAAAACCTATTGCGACGAGCTGGCCGGCGTGGCGCGCGCCAACGGCGTCGAGATCACGGAGTTGAGTACCCATTTGCAGGGCCAGTTGGTCGCTGTGCATCCGGTGTACGACGAGGCGTTCGATGTGTTCGCGCCGGAAGCGCTGCGCGGCCGGCCGGCCGAGCGCCAGCAGTGGGCGGTGGAGCAGATGCTGTTGGCCGCCAAGGCGTCGCGCAATCTGGGCCTGGACGCCAGCATCAGCTTTCCCGGTGCGCTGGCCTGGCCGTTTCTGTATCCGTGGCCGCAGCGGCCAGCGGGCCTGGTGGAAGCGGCGTTCGACGAACTGGCCAAGCGCTGGCTGCCGATCCTGAACGCCTACGACGAAGTGGGCGTTGATGTCGCCTTCGAGCTGCATCCGGGCGAAGACCTGTTCGATGGTGCCACCTTCGACATGCTGCTGGAGCGCGTCAACCATCATCCGCGTTTGGCGATCGCTTACGATCCGTCGCACTTCCTGCTGCAGCAGCTGGACTACCTGGAGTTCATCGACATCTATCACGAACGCATCAAGGTGATGCACGTGAAGGATGCCGAGTTCCGTCCGACCGGCAAGCAGGGCGTATATTCAGGCTACCAGCCATGGTTGCAGCGCGCCGGCCGTTTCCGCTCGCTGGGCGACGGCCAGATCGACTTCCGCGCGATCTTTTCCAAGTTCGCCCAGTATGGCTTTAAAGGCTGGGCGGTGCTGGAATGGGAGTGCTGCCTGAAGCATCCAGAGCAGGGCGCGGCCGAGGGCGCGCCATTTATCCGCGATCACATCATCCGGGTGACGGAAAAAGCATTTGACGACTTTGCCGGGGGCGCGCGCGATCCCCAGCAGATCCAGCGCATGCTGGGCATATAAACAAGGAGACAGGATGGACAGGAGAACCCTACTTAAACGCATCGCGCTTGGCGCCGGTGCCGCCTACTGGCACGGCGGCACGCTGGCGATGGAGCTGGCACAGGCGGCTGGCGCGCGCGATGAAGGCGGCATTAGCGCGCCGGTGGCCTTCCCAAGCGCGCACGCCGCCACGCTGGCAGCGCTGTGCGAGGTGATTATTCCGAAGACCGATACGCCAGGCGCCAAGGAAGCCGGTGTGCCAGCCTTCGTGGCCGATATGTACGCGCACTGGATGAACGACGCCGAGCGCAAGCTGGTCACCGATGGTCTGGCGGCGCTGGATGCCGCCGCCCGCGCGCAGCACGGCGCTTCGTACGCTGAATGCAGCCCGGAGCGGCAGGCAGCCCTGTATGGCGCGACCCGCGAGGCGGCCAAGGGCTATCAGTCACGCGGCTTTGGTGCGCGTATCAACGATCCGGCCGCGCCATTCTTCTTCAAGCTGCGCGACCTGGTCACGCTGGGCTATTTCACTTCCGAAGCTGGCATCACCGGCGAACTGGCCTACGTGCCGGTGCCGGGCCGCTGGGAAGGTGACATCGACATCAAAAAATGGAATAGGCAGATTCAGATATGAGCTACGACTTCGACGCAATCGTCATCGGCTCCGGCATCACCGGCGGAATGGCGGCAAAGGAACTGACCCAGCGCGGCCTGAAGGTGTTGATACTGGAACGCGGCCGTCCGCTGGAACACCAGAAGGGCTACACCACCGAATTCGTCACGCCATGGGACGCGCCGAATCGCGGCCAGTTCGATCGGGACGAGATCGCGCGCGACTATCCGATCCAGTCCAACCAGCCGCACGGCCAGTTCAAGTGGGACAACAAGCATTACTGGGTCAAGGACAGCGAGCAGCCGTATGTGCAGGCCAAGCCGTATTCGTGGATACGCGCCAATGTGCTGGGCGGCCGTTCGCTCTTGTGGGGCCGTCAGGTCTATCGCTGGAGCGATCTGGATTTCGAGGCCAACAAGCGTGACGGTCATGGCAGCGACTGGCCGATCCGCTACAAGGACATCGCACCGTACTACACCCGCGTTGAGAAGTACATCGGCGCCTCGGGCGAGAATCTGGGCCTGCCGCATTTCCCGGACATGGAGCTGCAACCGCCGATGGAAATGACTGCGCCTGAAAAAGTCATGCGCGAGAAAATCCACGCCAAGTGGCCGGAGCGTTACCTGACCATCGGCCGCACCGTCAACCTGACCGAGAAGAAGAACGATCGAGGTCCCTGCAACTACCGCAACATCTGCCAGCGCGGCTGCTCGTTCGGCGCTTATTTCAGCTCCTTGTCGGCGACGCTGCCGGACGCGCAGAAGACCGGCCGTTTGACCGTCAAGACCAATATGGTGGTGGCCCGCATCGTCACCGACGACAAGACCGGCCGTGCCACCGGTGTGGAAACCATCGATGCAGCGACTGGCAAGCGCAAGACCTACACCTCGCGCATCGTGTTCCTCAACGCCGGCACCGAGGCGAGCGTGCAGATTCTGCTGCAATCGGCTGGCAAGCAGCACCCGAATGGCCTGGGCAACAAGGGCGATGTGCTGGGGCGCTACATCTGTGACCATGACGCCGCCAGCGTGTTCGGTGTTATGCCGGGGCTGGAGGATCGCTACTTCTACGGCCGTCGCGCCAACGGCATCTATGTGCCGCGCTTCCGCAATCTGAAAGGCGTGCGTGAAGAGGGTGTGGAGTTTGACCGTGGTTACGTGATGCAGGGCGGTTCGGCGCGCATGGGCTGGACCGACATGGCCGGTGATGGCGACGACTTCGGTGCCGATTACAAGCGCCGTCTGGCCAAACCGGGACCGTGGTTGGTCTACCTCGGCGGTGCTGTCGAAACGCTGCCACGCGCCGAGAACCGCATCACGCTGGACCCGGTGGCGCGCGATCGTTACGGCCTGCCACAGCTGCGCTTTGACGTGGCGCGCGGCGACAACGAGAACAAAATGGCTGATGATGCCATCCGCGAAGGCACGGCGATGCTGGAAGCCAGCGGCGCCAAGGTTCTGGGCAGTGGCCGCTTTGGCAACCTGCCCGGCGTGACGGTGCACGTGCAGGGCGGCGCCCGCATGGGCAACGATCCGATGACTTCCGTGCTGAACGCGCACAACCAGGTGCATGGCGCGCCTAACGTGTTCGTGACCGACGGTTCGGCCATGGTGTCGGCCGGTAGCGTCAATCCATCGCTGACCTTCCTGGCGCTGACCATGCGCGCGGCGGAATACGCGGTGGCGCAGATCAAGGCGGGCAAGCTATGAGCCGGCGTATCCGACTTGGCATGGTGGGTGGCGGCGAGGGCGCATTCATCGGCGCCGTGCATCGCATCGCGGCGCGTCTCGACGATCGCTATGAGCTGGTGGCGGGCGCGCTTTCGTCTAGTGCAGAAGCATCGCGCCGTTCCGGTGCCGCACTTGGGCTGGCGCCGGAGCGCGTGTACGACGATTATCGCGCCATGGCGCTGGCTGAAGCCGCGCGCGAAGACGGGATTGAAGCGGTCAGCATTGTCACGCCGAATCACGTGCACGCGCCGGCCGCGCAAGCCTTCCTGGAAGCTGGCATCCACGTCATCTGCGACAAGCCTGTGACCACCAACAGCGCCGACGCCCGCATGCTGGAGGCGCTGGCGCAGCAGCGCGGCCTGATTTTCGCTGTCACGCACAATTACTCGGCCAACGCCATGGTGCGTCATGCGCGGCAGATGGTGCGGGATGGAGAACTGGGCGAGATCCGTGTTGTGCAGGTCGAGTACGCGCAGGACTGGCTGGCGGAACCGCTGGAGCAGGGCGGCCAAAAACAGGCTGCCTGGCGCACCGACCCCGCCAAATCGGGCGGCGGCGCGATTGGCGATATCGGCTCGCATGCATGGCAGCTGGCCGACACCATTGTTGGCCGTCCGCTGGAATCGCTGTCTGCCGAGTTGACATCGTTCGTGCCCGGCCGCGCGGTGGACGACAACGTGCAGGTGCTGTTGCGCTATCAGGGCGGCGCACGCGGTGCGCTGTGGGCCAGCCAGATCGCGCCGGGCTGCGCCAACGAATTGCGCATCCGCGTGTTCGGCAGCAAGGGCGGTATCCAATGGCGTCAGGAGCAGCCGGAAGAACTGCTGTGGACCCCGCTGGGTGAGCCGACCCGCATTATCCGTCGGGGCACGCCCGCCGCCAGTGGCGCTGCAGCGCGCCTGAGCCGCATCCCCGGCGGCCATCCGGAAGGTTATCTGGAAGCTTTCGCCTCGCTGTACAGCGAAGTGGCCGAGCACCTGCTGGCCGCGCGCGAAGGCCGTGCACCAGCGCCCGATGCGGAATTCCCGACCATTGACGACGGCCTGCGGGGCGTCCTGTTTATTGAAGCGGTCCAGAAGTCGTCCCAGGCGGGCGGCAACTGGGTCGCATTGGAGACGAAATGAAAAATAACTTCAGTGACTACCTGATCGCGGCGCAAGGCAGCCGGGTGGAAGATGGTCTGATCAAGCTGGAAGTGTGGCTGCCGTGGTATCGGACATTGCCGTTGTCGGTGGTTGAAGTGGCCGCCACCAGCATCGATGGCCGCGCGCTGTCGCTGGACGGCGCCGAACTGGAAGTGAACGGCAAGCGCTACCCACTGAGCGCGCTGCCGGATCTGGTGGACGAGCTGTGGTTCGTGCAGGATTCGGCCTGGCTGTACGTGCGCGACGCGCAGGCCAAGGCAGGCGGCAAGCATGACGCCGAACTGCTGGTCAAACTGTACCCGCCATACATCCCGATGCTGACCTGGGTCACGCGCGGCGCCGCCACCATCTAAGAAAGGATTGAGAATGCAAACGCAACCCAAACTGGGCGCGACGCTGTTCGCCTTTACCAATGAATGGCATGCGCGCGAATACAATCTGGAACAGCTGATCGCCAAAATCGCTGAACGCAAGCTGGGGCCTGGGCTCGAAGTGATCGGCTTCCAAAGCTTCCGCAGCTTCCCGCATATCAGCGATAACGAAGCAGCACAGTTCCGCGACCTGGTCGCCAAATACGGCCTGGCGCCATCCTGCCTAGGCCTGAACGCCGACGTCGCCATCCGGCGTGGCAAAATGATGAGCGTGGACGAACTTGTGGCCTACCACGAACCGCAACTGGAAGCCGCCGCCAAACTGGGCTTCCCGGCCGCGCGCCTGCAATTCGCGGCACCGGCCGAAGTCGCGATTCGCCTGCTGCCGCTGGCCGAAAAACACGGCATCAAGATCGGACCTGAAATCCACGCGCCGCTGTCGCCCAACTCACCGCCGGTGCAGGCATACCGCGAAGCTTACGCCAAAGCCAACTCGCCGCTGCTGGGTTTCATCCCCGACTTCGGCTGCTGCGCGCGCGCACTGCCGCCGAGTTATCTGGACAACCTGCGTGCCCAAGGCATGCCGGAAGACTTGCTGCAACTGGCGATCGAAGTCTGGCACCTGCCGCAGGACGCCGGCTGGAAGCGTGGCGAATTCGCGCGCCGTGTCGAAGGCCGCAACGCCGATCCGGCCGTGGTTAGCGCGCTGTCGGTGATGTTCAACATCGTCAGCCCGAACAAGGCCGAAGTGTGGCGCGAGATCGTGCCGCAGGTGATTCACGTGCACGGCAAATTCTACGACTTCGACGCCAACGGCAGCGAATCCGCCATCGCCTACGAAGAGATCCTGCCAGTGTTCCGCGACGGAGGCTACGACGGCTACATCTCCAGCGAATGGGAAGGCCACCTGTATTCGCGCGCCGACGCCTTCGACATGGTCGAACGCCACCAGGCGCTGTGCCATCGCATTCTCAACGCAGCCTGAAAGGAGCGGGACATGAAACTGGCAACGCTGCGCACCGGAGAGCCGGACGGCCGGCTGCTGGTGGTGTCCCGCGACTTGAGCATGGCGCTTGACGTCGGCGTCATCGCCCCCAACCTGCTGCGGGCGCTGGAGCGTTGGGACGAAGTTGCGCCGCTGCTGCATGCCCTGTCCGATAAACTGAACGCCGGCATGCATCCCGGTGCCATGCCATTCGAACCGCGCGAATGCATGGCGCCACTGCCGCGCTGCTTCCAGTGGTGCGATGGCTCGGCCTTCCTCAGTCATCGTCAGCGCATGGACCACGCCAGCATCACCGCGCCGTTGCCAGAGCTGGACAGCGTACCGCTGATGTACCAGGGTGGCTCCGACAACTTTCTCGGCGCCTGCGACGACGTGCGCTTGCCGGACGAACGCCAGGACATCGATTTTGAAGGCGAATTTGGCGTCGTGGTCGACCGCGTGCCGATGGGGGCGACGCCGGCCGAAGCCGCGCGTCACATCCGCCTGCTGGTGCAGCTGAACGACTGGAGCCTGCGCGCGCTGGGACCGCGCGAAATGCGCAGCGGGTTCGGCCTGCTGCAAGCCAAACCATCGACCAGCTTCGCGCCGGTGGCGATCACCCCGGACGAATTGGGTGACAACTGGCGGGACGGCCGCGTGCATCTGGATCTCGAAGTGGAATGGAATGAACAGCTGTTCGGCCGTCCGAACGGACGTGAAATGCACTTCAGCTTTGGCGAATTGATAGCGCATGCGGCCAGCACGCGCAGACTGAGCGCCGGCACCATCGTCGGTTCCGGCACCGTATCGAATAAAGTGCGCGAAGCCGGCACCGCCTGCATCGCTGAGCGCCGCATGATCGAATTGCTGGAGCAGGGCGCCGCCGCCACCTCTTTCATGCGCTTCGGCGACCGCGTCCGCATGCGCGCCACCACCCGCGACGGCGAGGCGCCGTTCGGCGCCATCGAACAGCGGGTGGTGGGCGCGCTGTAAAACGCTCATGCAACGGGCGGTAAGCTCATCGTGTGGCGTTGCGAGAGCGGCCGAATTCCTGCGGGGCCGCCACTTCGCGCAGCGGAGTGCCGTTACGCGGCTTGAAAATCTCGCTGATGCCCATGGTGAGGATAGGGCCAGCCAGCGCCAGGTAGGAGCTGTCCACCCCAAACGGATTCCCGGCCAGGAACCAGCCGATGGTCGCCACCACCGACAGGATGATGCCGAAAAACGCGCCGCGCGGGGTGCCGAACTTCGGTGCATAGAAGGCCATCAGGATCAGCACCGCCAGCGTGGCGCGCAGCGCTTTCCCGAGGAAGGCGATCATCAGCAGCTTTTCCGCATACAGGGCCAGGATCAGCGGCAGCAGACCAGTCACGGCGATGGCGACACGCAGGAACAGCACCGATTTGCGGTCGTCCTTGGCCTTGTTGAAGAAGGGATCAAAGAAATCCTTCATCGCCAGCGTGGATGACGCCAGCGTGGTGGCCGAGATGCCGCCAAACAGCGCGCCCGCCAGGCCAACCACCATCACGCTGGCCGAGAAGGCTGGCATGTGGGCGATCAGTTTCGGGAAGGCGTCAATCGATTTGATACCTGGCCACATGACGGCGCTGCACATGCCGATCAGCGCCGCCATCAGGCCGAAAGGAATCATCAGCGATGAAACGTAATAGCATGCGCGGCGCGCCACGGCGGGATTGTCGGTGCCGACCAGTGCCTGAATCACATACTGGGTGGCGAAGATGGAGCCAATACCGCCTATCATCCAGGCGAAGATCTGGCCCCAGCCGATTTCAGTCCAGTTGAACATCTTGGCCGGCAGGTTGGCCTGCAGGGTTGCGATGCCGCCGCTGGCGTCCAGAGCGTATGCCAGCGCCAAAATCACGCCGATGTATTTGACGATGGAGTGCGCGAAGTTGGTGTACACCACCGAGCGCATGCCGCCCAAGCTGACGTAGATCACGGTGGTCACGCCGATCAGCAGAATGGCCCAGCTCTTTTTGATGTGCAGCACCGCTGCCAGCACCGCGCCACCGCCCGCGTATAGCGCCACGGCGACGATGCTCAGCGCCACAATGGTCAGCACCGAAGAGGCAAAGCGCACAGGCTCGCCGTAAGCGGAGGCCAGGATGCCGGAGATGGTGTTCTGGCCACTCTCCTTGAATTTTTTCACCAGCACGAACGACAGCAGCAGGAAGCCCAGTGACAGCGCCACCAGGTTCCAGGCGGCCGAGATGCCGACTTCAAAACCCTGCTGCGCGGTGCCGATACTGACCGAGCTGCCGATAAATTCCGATAGCAGCAGGGCGCCGATCAGATAAGCCGGGAAGTTGCGGCCGCCGGCCGTCATGCCTTCGCTGCTGCTCGCGTGTTTTCGCACGCTGTAGGTAATCCAGGATATGACAGCGAAGTACGCCACCGCGATCCCACCAATCGTTAGTAACCTTGTATCCATGATGTCTACTCCAATTCCTCTCCACCTGCTTACAGAAACGCGCGCAGCTGGGTGGTAAATTTCATATTAGCTTCTATATTCGAGATGTGCGACGCCGGCACGGTGGCCAGTTGCGCATTCGGGATTTGTTCCCGTAGCCAGATGCCATCGGCAACTGTGGTCACAGGATCGGCATCGCCAGCGATGATCAGCGTCGGAAGGTTGATGCGGCCCACGTCCTCGCGCAGGTTTGCCGCCGCCAGTACCAGGCAGCAGTCGGCGTAGCCGTTGGCATCCTGCTCACGCAGGCGACCAGTCATGCGCGCCACCGTGACCGGATCGCGGGCAATGAAGGCGGGCGTGAACCAGCGCGCCGACGCGCCGGCCGCCACGCTGGACATGCCCTCGGTACGGACCTGCTGTGCGCGGGCCAGCCAGCCATCGGCGGTGCCGATGCGCGCCGCCGTATTGGCCAGTATCAGCCGCGTGAAACGCTGCGGCGCATGAATGCCCAGCCACTGACCGGTCAGCCCGCCCATCGATATGCCGCAAAAGGCGGCGCGCTCGATCGCCAGGTGGTCGAGCAGGGCGATGACGTCCAGGCCGAGCCGGGCGAGGTCCAGCGGCGTGCTGCTGGGCGACGATAGTCCATGACCACGCACATCGTAGCGGATCACGTAATGATCCAGCGCCAGCGCGGCTGCCTGCGCATCCCACATCGACAGGTCGGTGCCGAGCGAGTTGGATAGCACCACGCATGGGTTGGCGGAAGAGCCATCGGTGCGATAGTGCAGCTGGGCGCCGGCGGTATCCATGAAAGGCATTGTGATTCTCCTTGTTTCAGGCGGCGGCGCGCTGGCGTTCCACTTCAGCCGCCGGCAGCGCGGCGCGTTCACCCGTCATGCGGAAGTCGAAGTCGATCGATGCGCATGGCTGCTGCAGGCGCAGCGCGTCCAGTTGCCGCGGATCGGTGATGCGCGACACCGGTGGCACCAGGCCCTCGCGGGTGGCGAAGGCAAAGTCGTCCCACAGGTATTTGTCGCCGTCGATGTTAATTTGCGTGGTCAACTTGCGCTGGCCTTGCGCGCTGACGAAGAAGTGGATGTGCGCGGGACGCTGGCCGTGGCGTCCCAACTGGTCCAGCAGCTGTTGGGTGGTGCCATCCGGCGGGCAGCCGTAGCCGACCGGGATGATGCTGCGGAACTGGTAGCGGCCCTGGGCATCGGTGATGATGGAGCGGCGCAGGTTGAAGTCCGATTGCGTGCGGTCGAAGAAGGAGTAATTGCCCAGCAGGTTGGCGTGCCACACCTCGACTTTTGCGCCAGGTAGCGGCTGGCCATCTTCGCCGTACACCGTACCTTGCATCATCAGTACCTCGGCGCGCTCGCTCTCGGTGCCATCGTCCAGGCGGGCGTAGCCCACGCTTTCAGGCGCGCCAGCCACGTACAGCGGGCCTTCGATGGTGCGTGGCGTGCCGCCGGCCAGGCCGGCTTTGGCTTCCGCTTCATCGGCGCGCAGGTCGAGGAAATGCTCCAGACCCAGGCCGGCGGCCAGCAGGCCCAGTTCACTCGACGCGCCGGCGGCCGACATGTAAGCCACGCCATTCCAGAATTCGGTGGGGGTGATGTCCAGGTCTTCGATGGCTTTGCACAGATCGCCCAGCAGGCGCACTACAACTTGCTGCAGGCGCGGGTTGGCCGGGCGCTGCGCCGCGTCTACGATCCAGGTTTGTACCAGTTTGTCGATTTCCGCATGCTTCATGTCAGGTCTCCTCTATTATCGGTGATGGTTTAAAGGTCGTTGTCGCGAACCGAGGATGGATGGCGGCAAAGCGGCATCACCTCGATCTGCATGTAAGGGAACAGCGGCAAAGCGGTCAGCAACGCGTGCAGTTCGTCGACACTGGCCACATCGAAGATGCTGATGTTGGCGTACTGGCCAGCGATGCGCCACAGGTGGCGCCATTTGCCTTCGTTCTGCAGCTGTTGTGCCAGAGCTTTTTCGTCGGCTTTCAGCTTGGCGGCTTGGTCAGCCGGCATGGCCGTCGGCAGACTGACGTTCATACGTACATGGAACAGCATGGGTTTCTCCTTTATTGGCGCTGCATGGCGCGCAGTTTGTCGGTGTCGATTTCAACCCCCAGGCCCGGGCCGGTCGGCACTTGCAGCATGAAGTCCTTGTAGACCAGCGGCTCGCTGAGCACTTCCTGAGTGAGCAGCAGTGGGCCAAACAGTTCGGTGTCCCAGGCCAGGGTTGGGAAGGTCGAGCAGAGGTGCGCCGTGGCGGCGGTGCCGATGCCGCCTTCCAGCATGGTGCCGCCATACAGTTCAATGCCGGCCAGGCGCGCCACGGTAGCCACTTCCAGCGCGGGCAGCAGGCCGCCGGACTGGGTGATCTTGACCGCGTAGACATCGGCCGCATCGGCGCGCGCCAGGGCCATGGCGTCGTCCGGGCCGTGCAGCGCTTCATCGGCCATGATGGCGACGTCGAAGCGCTGCTTCAGGCGCGCCAGCGCGCCGACGTTATGGGCTTTGACTGGTTGTTCGATCAGGTCGATGCCACCGGCTTCCAGCGCCGCGATGCCGCGCACGGCGTCGGTTTCGGTCCAGGCCTGATTGACGTCCACGCGCACGCTGGCCTTGTCGCCCAGGGCACGCTTGATGGCCAGGACGTGGGCCACGTCGTCCTGCACGCTGCGCAGGCCGATCTTCAGTTTGAAGATGCGGTGGCGGCGGATCTCCAGCATGTGCTCCGCTTCGGCGATGTCTTTGGCGGTGTCGCCGCTGGCCAGCGTCCAGGCGACCGGCAGCGCATCGCGCACACGCCCGCCCAGCAGTTCGGACAGCGGCACCTTGAGGCGGCGTGCCTGCGCGTCCAGCAGTGCGGTCTCGATCGCGCATTTGGCGAAGCGGTTGCCCTGGATGGTCTTGCGGATCCTGGCCATGGCCTTGGCCACGGCGCTGGCATCCATACCGGTGATCAGCGGCGCGATGTAGGTGTCGATGTTGGTCTTGATGCTTTCCGGGCTCTCTTCGCCGTAATTCAGGCCGCCGATGGTGGTCGCTTCGCCCCAGCCAACGATGCCGTCGTCGCAAGTGACCCGGACCAGCACCAGCGTCTGCGTGTTCATGGTGGCCACGGAGAGGCGGTGAGGGCGGATGGTTGGCACATCCACAAGGAAGGTGTCGATATTCTGAATCATATTTTTTCCGTATAATCGCTTATATGGGATCAAGATATCTCCGCTGAGGGTACTGGGTCCAACACTGTTTTGGTATGAGCTTGATACCTGAAAGGTATAGTTGGTATGGAATTAAGGCATTTGCGCTACTTTGTCGCGGTGGCGGAGGAGCGCAACTTCACGCGCGCGGCCGAGCGGCTGCACATCGCACAGCCGCCATTGAGCCGTCAGATCCAGCAGCTGGAGGAATTGCTGGATGTGGTGCTGATCGAGAAGGGCTCGCGCCCGTTGAGGCTCACCGAGGCCGGTGAATTCTTTCTGGTCCATGCGCGCACGCTGCTCGATCAAGCGCGCGACCTGAAGGCGATGACGCAGCGCGTCGGCAAACTGGAACGCAAGCTGGTGGTGGGCTTTGTCGCCTCGACGCTGTACGGCGAACTGCCGGACATCGTGCGCCGCTTCAGCGAGCGCTTTCCGCAAGTCGAGGTGACGCTGCACGAGATGATGACGGTGGAGCAGATGCAGGCGCTGAAGGAAGGCCGCATCGACGTTGGCTTCGGCCGTTTGAAAAGTGAGGATCCGAGCATACGCCGCATCACGCTGCGCGAGGAGCGCATGGTGGCCGCGCTGCCGCCCAATCACCGGCTGGCCGAGCGCAATGCCTTGTGGCTGCGCGACCTGGTGCACGAAAAGCTGCTGGTTTATCCGAAGTCGCCGCGCCCCAGCTTTGCCGATCAGGTGCTGGCGGTGCTGAGCGAGGCCAACGTCGTGCCAGGGGCGGTGGCCGAAGTGCGCGAGCTGCAGATTGCGATGGGACTGGTGGCGGCGGGACAAGGCATCGCCATCGTACCGGAGAGTGTGCAGGCCATGCATCACCGGAACGTGGTGTACCGCCCGCTGGACGACAAGCATGCGTTCTCGCCCATCCTGTTCAGCGTGCGCCACATGGACCGCTCGCCAGAGCTGGGACATCTGCTGGCGGCGGTCTATTCGATCTACGACGAGTTGGGCATCGCCTACGTGCCGGAGACGCTTTAAAGGCTGGACAGGAACCGCGTGACGGCCTTGGTGAAGGCTTGCGGCTGTTCGGCATAGCTGAGATGTGAAGCCTGCTGCAGCACTTCCAGCTGCGCGCCGGGGATACCTTCTGCCAGCGTGCGTGCCATTTCCACCGGCGTGCCCTGATCCAGCTCACCCGCGATCACCAGCGCCGGCGCTTTGATGTCGCCCAGGCGCGCGGTGGTGTCCACATTGCCCACGGCGGCGCAGCAGCCGGCGTAGCCGACGGCGTCGGTGCTGACCACGCGGCGGCGGAAGCGCGCCACGGCGGCGGCTTTGGTGGCGCGGAATTCGTCGTGGAAGTAGCGGCCCATCACGGCGTCGGCGATGGCTTCGATGCCTTGCGTTTGTACGGTGGTGATGCGCTGGCGCCAGTTGTCGCGCGCGGCTTCAGGATAGCCGGAGGTGGTGTTGGCCAGTACCAGTGCGCGTACCAGCGTTGGATGGCGCAGCGCCAGTTCCTGGCCGACCATGCCGCCCATCGACAGGCCGATCCAGACCACCGGCCCGGTATCCAGTTCGCGCAGCAGGGCCGCCGCGTCGTCGGCCAGTTCGGCCATGCTGTAGGCGCCGGCCGGAGATTCGGAGCTGCCATGGCCACGGTGATCGTAGGCGACGACGCGGCAGTCTTCGGCCAGCAGGTTGGCCAGCGGGTCCCACATGGTCAGGTCGCAGCCCAGCGCGTGACTCAGTACCACGGTGTGGCGCGGTGCTTTGCCGTTGCGTGGTTCACGCACCGCGTAGTGCAGGGCGGGACGACCGTTGCTGCGGCCTTCGTGGCCGATGCCGGTATGAGCGGTGGCGGCCGGCGCCAGCGGCGCCAGTTCGTAGCCGATCTGGGCGCCGACTTCGCGCAGAATCACTTGCGCATGCGAGAAGGCGGTGTTTGCGGCCGGTACGCCGGCGTAGATGGCGGACTGGATCAGCACTTCTTTCAGTTCGTCGGGCGTCAGGCGGTTTTCTTCCGGGCCAAGCAGCGCGGCGCGCACGTGCAGGTCGTATTCTTCCCAACGTCCCAGCGCGATGGTGATCGACAGGACGATGGCGCGGCGGGTTTTGGCTTCGAGCCCCGGACGTCCCCAGATTTCGTTCCACGCGAAGCGGGTGATCAGGTTCTGGAAGTCGGCGTTGAAGTTGGTGGCGTTGTTCAGCGAACGGTCTACCCAGGCGTCGCCCAGGATGCCACGGCGGTTGGCCAGGCCACGTTCGAAATCGTGATCGATAGGATCGAAACTCATTTGGTATTCCTCAGGTTCAGGGCGGCGATGTCGCCGCGCAGGCTTTGCAACTGGCGCGCGGCCAGGCGGTGGGCGGGGGCGGTGGCCTTGACAGCGTCGAACAGCGTTTGCAGATGGGCGGTGTCGACGGCGGCACGCAGTTGTTCATCGGCTTGCACCGCTTCGGCCAGCACTTCGGACAGATGGCGGCCGGAGGACAGTGCCTCGCCGGTCATCTTTTCCAGCAGCGCGTGGGCGGCGGCTTTGCCGATGGTGGCGGCCAGGTAGGCCGATGCGGCTTCCGCGAACACCAGTCCTTGCAGCGCGTCGATATTGCGCAGCATGCGCGCGCGGTCGATTTGCAGGCCGGCGAAGGCGTCGTTCAGCGCTTGCAGCGCGCCGTGTGCACTCAAGAAAAGCTGCGGCCATTCGGCCAATTCGGCCTGCCAGTTGCCGAGTCCACGTTCGTGCTGTTGACCCATGCAGGCCAGCAGTGCGGCGCCGTGTTGCGGCGTGCGCTGCGCGGCGGCCAGTGCGATCATGGCGGACACCGGGTTGCGCTTGTGCGGCATGGCGGACGAGCCACCACGGCCATTACCGGATGGTTCGGCCAGTTCGCCGATTTCGCCTTGCGCCATCAGGCTCAGATCCGTGGCCAGCTTGCCCAGGCTACCCGTCAGCACGGCCACTTCCAGGCCAAGGCGAACCCACTCGTCGCGCTGGGTGTGCCACTGCGGCGCGTTCTTCAAACCCAGCGCATTGGCGACCCTTTGAGCGACGGCCGGTCCTTGTTCGTCCATCACCGACAGCGTGCCGACCGCGCCACCGAGCTGCAGCTGCAGCGCGCGTTCGGCGGCTTCGCGCAGGCGCTGACGCGAGCGCACCAGCGGCGCCAGCCAGTTGGCCAGCTTGAAGCCGAAACTGGTGACCTGCGCCGGCTGCATCATGGTGCGCGCCAGTACCGGCGTGGCCAGATGCTGTTCGGCCAGATGCAGCAGATGGCCGGTGAGGTCGTGCAGGCCATCGTCCAGCAACTGCAACGAGTCACGCGTGACCAGCACCTGCGCGGTGTCGATCACGTCCTGGCTGGTGCTGCCCCAATGGACTTTGCTGGCGGCGCCTTTGTCGCGCGCGGCCACCGCTTTGGTGAGTTCCTTCACCAGCGGGATGGCCAGGCTACCGGCGCTGCGCGCGGCCGCGATCAGGGCGGGGATGTCATATTGCCGGGCATCGCAGGCGGTGGCGATGACGGCGGCGGATTCGGAAGGCAGCAAGCCTTCCTCGGCCTGGGCTTGTGAAAGTGCGGCTTCAAAACGCAACATCGCCTGCACAACCGCCGTGTCTTCAAACACGGCGATCATGTCAGGCGTGGTGAGGAAGCTGTCAAAAATTGATACGCTCACTCAAACTCCGGTTTTATACATAGTCAAAGAAGGCGGTTTCCTTCTCGCCCTGCATCCGGATCTCCCAGCTGTACTGGCCCGGAGCTGTCTTGGATGCGATCAGCGTGGCGCGGCGCGCTGCCGGCACTTGCTCCAGTATCGCCGATTTTTGCAGATCCGGGTCGTCTTCAAGGAACACGGCGGTGAACTGGTGCTTGACCAGGCCGCGCGCAAACACGGTGACGAAGGCGAACGGCGCGCCGGCTTCCTGCTTGACGTCGGCCAGACGCAGAACGAATTCGCCTTTTTCGCCGGTCGGCAGGCGGCGGAAGCCTGGGATCGGATGGGCCGCTTCCGCTGCGGCGGCAGCCGGTTGCCACGATTCGATCTGGGCGTCGTTGATCGCTACGCCGTCGCCGTCGTAGATGGTGCCGTTGATGGTGATGCTGCCTTCAATGGCGTTGCTGAATTCATTCGCCCATTTCCACGCTTCGTGCGAGAACGGACCAATGGTTTGCGAGGTAGTGATGTTGCTCATGCCTGTCTCCTGTCTTGCTCAGATACTTGCTCAGATGCCGAACGGCGTGGCGTCACGGCCGCGCAGTACGATGTCGAATTCATAGCCCAGCATCTCGTCGCCGACGGTCTGCTCAAGGCTGAAGCGGGAGATCAGGCGCTGGCGCGCCGCCTCGTCCGGAATGCTCTGGAAGATTGGGTCGTAGTCGAACAGCGGGTCGCCAGGGAAGTACATCTGGGTCACCAGGCGCTGCGCGTAGACGTTACCGAACAGGGAGAAGTGGATGTGGGCCGGACGCCATGCCTTGTCGTGATTCGCCCATGGATACGGGCCCGGTTTGATGGTGACAAAGCGATAGCGGCCTTCTTCGTCGGTCATCATTTTGCCCCAGCCGTTGAAGTTCGGGTCCAGCGGTGCGTTGTGCTGGTCCTTCTTGTGGCGATAGCGGCCGGCGGCGTTGCACTGCCAGATTTCCAGCAGCGAGTTGCGGACTGGCTTGCCGTCTTCATCGACGATGCGGCCGGTGACCACGATTTTTTCGCCCAGCGGTTCGGCTTCGCCATGTTTGGTCAGGTCGGTATCGTAGGGCAGGATGATGCGCGGCGATGGCGCGATGTTCTGTTCCGCCGCAGTGCGGGCGTCGATGCGCAGCATCGGCTGCGTCGGGCCGCGCTTGACGGTGGATTTGTATGGGGGATAGGTCAGTTCCGGATAAATTCCCGGAGCGATGGCGTCGAATTTCACGGCTAGTCTCCTGATGTTTGGTGTGTAAATAGTACGGACAGCAGGTCGTATTCCACAAGATGGGCGCTGCGTGCTATATTCGCTATGCGCACCGAGTGTGCGATATGCGCACAAAATACCCTTTTTCTGATGATGGATACTGATTTCTCCCCACGCGACCTGGTTGCCGGCCTTGAAAAGGGCTTGCAGGTGATTGAAGCCTTTGACCAGGAACGCAGCCGTCTCACCATCGCCGAGGTGGCGGAACGCACTGGCTTGACGCGGGCGGCGGCGCGCCGCTATCTGCTGACGCTGACCTATCTGGGCTATATGCGGCACGAGAACAAGCAGTTTTCGTTGACGCCGCTGGTGCTGCGGCTTGGTCAGTCCTATCTGCATTCGGCGCGTTTGCCTCGGCTGGTGCAGCCGTTGTTGTATCGCTTGGCCTATACCGTGGGCGAGGCCGCGTCGGCCGGCGTGCTGGATCACGATCAGCTGGTGTGCGTGTCGGCGGTGACGGCGGGGCAGCTGGTGTCGGCCACGCTGCAGCCGGGCACGCGGGTGCCGGCGTGGTGTACCGCCAACGGCCGCATGCTGCTGGCGCACCTGCCGCAGGAGCAGCTGGATGCGTATCTGGAGCGGGTGCAGCTGGAGCGCATCACCGAGCACACCATCGTCGACAAGCAGCAGCTGGCGCGCGAGATTGCCGAGGCGCGTGCGCAGGGCTATGCGCTGGTGGACCAGGAGCTGGAACTGGGCTTGCGTACCATGGCGGTCCCGCTGAAGAACTTCCGTGGCGAGGTGGTGGCGGCGATGAACATCAGCGTGCACGCCGCCCGCATGTCGTTGCAGCAGATGGTGGAGCGCTGCCTGCCCACGCTGATCAAGATGCAGGTGGAACTGAACGCGCTGCTGTAAGCCGCTACAGGTCCAGCACCAGCAATGGCCCGAGGGCGCGTGAGCAGCAGGGCGTGAAACTGTCGTTGGCGGCATGTTCTTCGTCGCTGAAGTACTGGTCGCGGGTCAAGCGCGCCGGCCAGCACGCCGGTGATGCAGGTGCCGCAGACGCCTTGTTCGCAGGAGACCGGGATCGCAATGCCATGCTCGGCCAGCGCCTGAACCACACTCTGGCCTGGCGCTACGGAATAGACCTTGCCGCTGCTGGCGATTTGTACCTCGAACGGCTGGTCGCCAGCTTCGCCACCCGCGTCCGCCGCACCGAAATATTCGCGGTGCACCGCTTGCTTCGGCCAGCCCAGGGCGCTGGCGGTGGTCGTCACCAGCTCGATGAATCCCGCGGGACCGCAGACGTAGAGGTGCGTGTCCGGCGGAGCATCGCGCAGCAGGCGCGCCACGTCGGGCCGCTGTCCCTCGCTGTCGAAATGGAAGCGCGCTTTGGCGGCGTATGCCGCGTTGCGGATGCGCTGCGTGAATGCGGCGCGGGTCGGCTCGCGTGCACAGTAATGCAGCTGGAAGTCAGCAGCATCGGCCGCCAGTTGCTCGGCCATCGCGAGTAGGGGCGTGATACCGATGCCGCCAGCCAGCAGCAGATAACTCGACGCCGGCGCCAGCGCGAACAGATTGCGCGGTGCGCCGATGCGAACAGTCTGCCCGACATTAATGCTTTCGTGGACCGTCTGCGAGCCACCACGCGACGCCGGTTCGCGCAGTACCGCGATCAAATAACGATGCCGTTCGTGCGGCGCATTGCATAGCGAGTACTGACGCACCAGCCCATTATCCAGCGCGATGTCGATGTGAGCGCCGGCCGCAAAGGATGGCAGTTCGCCGCCATCGGCGCGCACCAGTTCCAGGCTGACGATGCCCTCGGCCTCCACCTGTTTGCGCGCCACAGTGACAGTAATCATATTGTCCATGGTCGGCCTACAGCGAAGTGAGTTTCTGTTCGGCCGCAATCAGACCATCAAGCACGCGGCGCGCACGGACGGCGGCGGCATCCCCTGGCAGCAGCACTGGTTTCAACGACCAGAAATCGGCACCGTTCATCATCTGTTGCTGCGCTTCGAGCATCGGCAAGTCCTCGTTGGTGAATGGGACGCTCAGCGCTTGCACCTGTTCTTCAGCCACATGACGAGCGAATTCGCCCATGGCTTTGGGCGCGCAGAAGGCAAACCAGTAGTGCGTGCTGCCTTGCGTCTCCGGCGTGAAGATGTGCGGCAGCGGGAACGACCGGCCTTCGTTGCGAGGCTGGCCGGTGGCCACCGCGCCAGCGTCCAGCAGCATGCTGGCTGGCGCATCCCAACGCACGTCGATCCAGCGGTCTACTGGCAGCCCTTGCGGAAAGCCCATGCTGGTGTAGAGGAAGTCGGGCATGATTTCAGCCACCGTCTGCCGATTTGAGTAGATGGTGTTGCCGGCCTGTTTAACGCTGGTGATGGCGTCGGACACGCTGCTGCTGCCCAGCGTGGACGGATGCAGGTACTGGATGTGGCTCAGGTCCATGATGTTGTCGGTCTCCAGCACGTAGTTGGCGCGCGCGTGCAGATAGCGTTTGCCGACGTAGAAGACCTCTGGGTCCATACACGAAAAATCGGGCAGCAGCGCGACATCCGCTTTATCCTCATCGCCCATCCAGATCCAGATGGCGCTGAATTTTTCGATCACCGGATAGCTTTTGACCGTGGCCGCCGCCGGGACCTTGCCGTCGCCGTGCGGATTGTGGATGCATTTGCCGCCGCCGTTGAACTGCAGGCCGTGATACGCACACTGCACGCCGTTCGCCACCCGCTTGCCCAGATGCAGAGGGGCGAAGCGGTGCGGGCAGCGATTGCTGATCGCCTGAAT
The DNA here is from genome assembly GCF_009674535.1 of Duganella guangzhouensis. GTDB lineage: Bacteria > Pseudomonadota > Gammaproteobacteria > Burkholderiales > Burkholderiaceae_D > Rugamonas > Rugamonas guangzhouensis. Next base: position 321,425 of record NZ_WKJK01000003.1, on the reverse strand, counting down.
CACGCCATCGTCATCGCGGAACAACAGCACCGATTCATCCAACAGCGTGCGCTGAAACAGCGCCTCGCCACCAACTTCGTTGTCCCACGCCGTCATGTACCAGCAGTTGCGCAGATATGCCATGAGTGTCTCCTCCATTTGTTTTTATGTATGCGGCGCATACATTGAGTAAATGATGGCACAATTACGCTTATTTGCAAACGGATTTCTAATTGGGTATGGCTACAGAGCGTGGGTATCATCACGGCGACTTGCGGGCTTCGCTAATTGCCAAGGCCTTGGAGGTGGTGGAGTCGGACGGCTATGAAGTGGTGTCGCTGCGGGCGCTGGCCGAGCAATTGGGCGTCACCCGAGGCGCACCGTATCGCCACTTCCCGGAGAGAGATCAACTGCTGGCGGAGGTGGCGGCGATCGGCTTCCAGCGCCTGCACGCGCTGGCGCATGCGGAAGCCGCAAGGGACGCCGAACCGATGGCACGCGTGGTGGCTGCGGCGCGCCAATTCCTGCGTTTTGTGGACGCCAACCCACAGTTGTTCCGGTTGATGTTCGAGGCCGGACTACTGAACGATCCGACCACGCATCCGCAACTGGCGCAGGCGCAGAGCGATACCTACGCGACCATACTGGCGATGTTCAGCGCCGCGCTGGAACAGGATGGCATCGCCGCTGGTCGGGCGCGTGGAAGGCTGATCGCATTCTGGGCCACCATTTATGGCTACGCCAAAATCAGACAGGCATCGCTGCTGCAAACCTATATGGTGGGCGATCTGGGCGCGGCCGATATCGAAGATCAGGTGATCGCGTCGGCCATCGGCCGCGACACGCTGTAATCAGGTGCGGCGGAATTCCTTGGGCGTGACGCCCATGCGTTTCTTGAACAAACGGCTGAAGTAGGCCGGGTCCTGGAAGCCCAGTTCATAAGCGATGCTGGCCACGCTGGCTGGCACATAGGTCAGCTTGCGACAGGCTTCCAGCATCAGCCGGTCCTGCGTGATGTCGAAAGCCGATTTGCCGGACAGCTTTAGGCACAGGCGATTCAAACGTGTCGGCGTCACCCGTAGCAGTTCGGCATACTGGCCCACCTGCCATTGTTCCTTGAAGTGCTGTTCCACCTCGTTGCGAAAGCGGCTGAACAGCTGGAAGTCGGCGCTGCCCGATTGATCGGCGATGCGGCGTTCGGCGTGCACGCGTACCAGCAGCAGCAGGGCGGCGCGGGCCAGCCATTCCAGCATCATGGTGTGGCCGTACTCGGGCCACGATGCTTCCGTCACCAGCTGCTGCAACAGCGTTTCAATCCGCGCCCGCATCTCCGGTTGGGCCGACAGGTCGATCGCCAACGGTTCGACGAATAGCGAGGAAAACAGGTCGGCGCGATTTTCGGTGGCGGAAAAAACAACGTTCTGGTCCACCGTCAGCACATAGCCGTGCGCCTCGGGCGAGAAATCGAAGCCATGCACCACGGTCGGGTGGATGGTGATGACCACCGGTCCGCTGCACTCCCACAGCGCGTCATTGACGGTGGCGCGCACCTCACCGCCGAATAAAAATAGTACCTGAAACGAGCCTGCATGCGTGTGGCGGTCGATGTGCCAATCGTACACGCGGCTGCGGGTTTCAATCAATTCGGTGTGCACCGATTCGGCGTTTTCCGCTCTTGTCTGTTCGCCATAGAGAGCGAACTGCGGAATGTCTTTGGTGCTGGGTTTGGTGTAGGCTGGCATGGGCGTGCTGGAGATGGTCTGTCAAAATAGTACAAGTTTTAGCGGATTTCATCCATTTTTTTTACGGCGCGGCAGGGCTACGATGACTCCATACTAATCAACAAGGAGACACGCTATGCGTACCCAGGTAGCCATCATTGGCGCCGGCCCGGCCGGTTTGCTGCTTTCCCACCTGCTGCACCTGCAAGGGATCGAATCCATCGTCCTCGAATCGCGTTCGCGTGAAGAAATCGAAGCCACCATCCGTGCCGGCGTGCTGGAACAAGGCACCATGGACATCCTGACCGAAGCCGGTGTCGGTGACCGCATGCGCGCCGAAGGCGCTCTGCACCACGGTATCGAACTGGCTTTCGGCGGCCGCCGTCACCGCATCGACCTGACCGAATTGACCGGCAAGGCCATCACCGTCTACCCGCAGCATGAAGTTATCAAGGATTTGGTGGCGGCGCGCGTTGCGGCGCAAGGTCAGTTGCTGTTCCAGGTCACCGACGTCGGCATCCAGGGCGTGGAGACCACGCAGCCTTCGGTGACCTTTACCCACAAGGGTGAACAGCACAAGATCGAAGCCGATTTCGTGGTTGGCGCCGATGGCTATCATGGCGTGTCGCGTCCCGCCATGCCGGGGCAGGAGCAGCGCAACAACTATCAGAAGATTTATCCGTTTGGCTGGTTCGGTATTCTGGTCGAGGCGCCGATTTCGTCGGAAGAGCTGATCTACGCTCAGCATGAACGCGGCTTTGCGTTGATCAGCACCCGTACTCCTACCGTGCAGCGCATGTACTTCCAGTGCGATCCGACCGACCACGTGGATAACTGGTCCGACGATCGCATCTGGGCTGAGCTGCATGCGCGCACCGAGAGCAACGACGGCTGGAAACTCAAGGAGGGCAAGATCTTCCAGAAGGGGATCATCGGCATGCGCAGCTTCGTGTCGACGCCGATGCAGAGCGGCCGCCTGTTCCTGGCCGGCGACGCCGCGCATATCGTGCCGCCTACCGGTGCCAAAGGCATGAATCTGGCGGTTTCCGACGTAGCGCTGCTGGCGCGCGGCCTGGATCAGTTCTACAAGAAGGGTAGCGAACAGCGTCTGCAGACCTACACCGAGGATGCGCTGAAACGCATCTGGCGTGCCGAGTACTTCTCGTGGACCATGACGCGTTTGCTGCACACCTTTGCCGATGCTACGCCCTTCGAACGCGAAATGCAGCGCGCGGAGCTGGACAACGTGGTCAACTCGCGCGCGCTGGCTACCTCGCTGGCTGAAAACTACGTCGGCGCGTTTTAAGCTTCGCTGAGCACAGCGCGGGTGCGACCCGCGCGTGCGAAGCAGCAGACCGCGACGGTGGCAATCGCCAGCGTGGCGTTGCCAAGACTGGTGTAGCCGGCGTGCTGCACCAGCGTGCCACCCAATACCGGACCGATGGCGGCGCCAATCATCAGCATTGCCGGCGTGGCCGACAGTGCGCGGCCGCCTGGGTCGAGACGTGCGATCAGGCCGAAGGCAAAGGTGTGGGTGAAGATCATCACGGCTGCATAGGCGGCGGTGGCGCCGGCATATGGCGCGAACTCGCTGCTGTGCGAGATGATGAGCGCCAGTGTCGCTTGCACCACCGGGCCGGCCAGCACCACATAACGCGCTGGCCAGCGGCGCTCCAGTAGCGCGGCCAATGGCGCCGGCGCCAGATTCACGATGCCCAGCGCGACCAGCACACCGGTCACTGCGGCCACGCCAAAGCCGCGATCCGCGCCGATGCGTTCGACAAAGCTGAACATCATCGCCTGCACCAATCCCATACAGCTGATGCCGACCGCCGCGTACCACACGGTACTGTCGATGTGTGCAGTGCTGCGTTGGCCTTGCTCGGTGGCGCCTTGGCGGCGCGGGAAAGCGGCCACACTGGTCAGCGCAGCGACGATCATCACAGCCGCAAACACCTTGAACAATGCTGGCCCGCCGGCGCGCTCCACCAGCACCGGCGTGCCGCCGAGGATGAAGATGCCGAACACCGCCAGCGCCAGTCCGGCCATGGCGAAGCTGCGGTGTGGCTGTTCGCCGCTGCCGATGGTGCCGTGAGTGACGCTGAGCGCACTGCCGGCGGCCAGGCCGGCCAGCGCGTGCAGTGCCGCCATCGCGCCGTAGTCGCTGGTTTGCGTCATTGCGGCGAAAGCGATGCCTGCGATGCCGAAGCCCCAACCGGCGACGCGCTCCGGAGCGATGCGCTGGAAGCGCGGCGCCCAGAACAGGCTGGCACACACTGCTCCGCCGAGAAACAGCGTCGCCAGCAGACCGGCTTGTTGTGGCGCCAGGCCGTAACGGGTAATCAGCGTGCCGACCCAGACTGGCAGCGCTACCAGGTCTATCATGCCGGCGCAATGGCCGATCATCAGTGCGATGCGGTTGGCGCGTCGCGGCGCGTGGTCATTCATCGAGGTCTCCAGGATTGATATAGATGTCGCCTTGCGGCGTGATGGTGATCGGCAGCGCGGTCAGCTTGTCGCCCATGCACGGTCCTTGCACGCAAGCGCCGTTCGCAATCTCGAACAGCGCGCCGTGCGCCGCGCAGACGATGTGGGTACCGGCGGCGTTCAGGTAAGCGTGACGACGCCAGGCCATCGGCGTGTCGCCATAGTGCGGACACTGGTCGCGGTAGGCGTAGACCTGTGTGCCTTGCCGCACCAGCAGCACACTGTCCTGGCCTTCATCCAGCGGATCGAAGCCGCGCGATTCGCCGTCCGGCAGTTCGTTCAGTGTGCACAGCTTCATTTGGTCTTCAGCAGGAAGTGGCCCAGTGCCGGCACCAGAATCAGCGCGCCCAGCATATTCCAGAGGAACATGAAGGCCAGCAGCAGCCCCATATCGGCCTGGAACTTGATCGGACTGGCGACCCAGGTGACGACGCCGATCGCCAGCGTGAAGCCGGTCAGCATCACTACCTTGCCGGTGAAGAGCAGGGCGCGGTAGTAGGCGAACGACAGCGTAGCACCCTGACGCAGCTGCGCCAGCGTGATGCTGAGGATGTACAGCGCGTAGTCGACACCGATGCCGACGCCGAGTGCGATCACCGGCAGCGTGGCTACCTTGACGCCCATGCCTAGCGTGACCATCAGCGCTTCCGCCATCACGGAGGTCAGCATCAGCGGCAGCACCGCCACCAGCACCGCGCGCCAGGAACGGAAGGTGATAAAGCACAGCAGCACTACCGCGCCATACACCAGCAACAGCATGTTGCGCCATGCCTCGTGCACCACGATGTTGGTGGCGGCTTCGATGCCGGCCGAGCCGGCGGCCAGCAGGAACTGGGTGTCCTTGGTGTTGTTGGCGGCGGCGAAACCTTCGACGTGACTGATAACGCGCGTCAGCGTGTCGGCCTTGTGGTCGCGCAGGTAGACGTAGACGGTCAGCAGGTTGCAACTGTCGTTGTACAGGCCACGCGGCGCGCCGGCGGTGACGGTGTTGAGCATGTCCTGGTTGGGCAAGAACTCATACCATTTCGGATTGCCTTCGTTGAGGCCCGCCAGCACGCGGCGGTTCAGCAGCGACAGGCTGTTGGTGCTTTCTACGCCGTCGATCTGGCGTAGCTGCCATTCCAGCGCGTCGATCTTGTTCAGTGTGTCGTACTGCGAGCATTGGCCATCGGCGGTTTTGACCATCACTGCCAGTACGTCACTGGAGGCGCCGTAGGCGGCGCTGAGGGCGGCGACGTCACGGTTGTAGCGGCTGTCGGCGCGCAGTTCGGGTGCGCCGGGATCGAGGTCGCCGATTTTGAGTTGGGTGCTGAGCGCGTAGGCGCCCACCGCCAGCACCAGCGCGACTACGATGGCGCCGGTGGCCCAGCGGCGGCTGGTGTAGCGGTCCAGGTGTGCCCACAGCGGGTGGCGTCGCTTGCCTGCAGCATCGGCCTGTTCGGCGCGCAGGCTGCGCGCGGCGGCGGTGACGCTGACGCCGGTGTAGCTGAGCAGGATGGGCAGCAGGATCAGGTTGGTGAAGATCAGCATGGCCACGCCCAGCGAGGCGGCTACCGCCAGTTCGCGGATGACGGCGATGTCGATGGTGGACAGTACGGCGAAGCCGACGGCGTCGGCCAGCAATGCGGTCAGGCCGGCCAGGAACAGGCGGCGGAAGGTGTAGCGGGCGGCCACCAGTTTGTCCATGCCGCGGCCGATGTCCTGCATGATGCCGTTCATTTTCTGCGCGCCGTGGCTCATGCCGATGGCGAATACCAGAAACGGTACCAGGATGGAGTAGGGATCGAGCGCGTAGCCGAGCAGAGGCAGCACGCCGAGCTGCCATACCACGGCTACTAGTGACGCCAGTACCACCAGCGTGGTGGAACGTGCGCAGCGCGTGTACCAGTAGACCATGGCGCTGGCGATGGCGACCGCTATCGCGAAGAATATCAGCACCGCGCGCACGCCGTCGATCAGGTCTCCCACCAGTTTGGCGAAGCCGGTGATGTGGATGCGCACACCCTGTTGTTCGTATTTGGCGCGCAGGGTTTCGAGCTTGTTGGCGAATTCGCCGTAGTCGAGTGCTTTGCCGTCGCTGTCCTTGACCAGCAGCGGTACGTAGATGGCGCTGGAGCTGGCGTCGGAGGCGATCAACTGGCCGATTTCGCCGGAGCGGGCGATGTTGGCTTTCAGCTGTTCCAGGCTTTGCTGGCTGCCGTCGTAGCCGTCCGGGATGACTGGGCCGCCTTCCAGGCCGTCTTCGGTAACGCCGACCCAGCGTGTGGCGGGCGTCCACAAGGACTTCATCTGGTTGCGGGCAACGCCGGGGACCAGGAATACTTCTTCGCTTAGTTTGCGTAGGGTTTCCAGATAGGCTGCGTCGTAGATGCTGCCTTTGGGGTTGTCGACGGCGATGCGGACGGCGTTGCCCAAGCCTGTCAGCTCGTTCTGGTATTGCAGGTAGTTGGCGATGTAGGGATGGTGGGTGGGGATGGTTTTTTCAAAGCTGGCGTTGATGGTGAGGCGGGTGGCCTGCCATCCGAGCAGCGCGGTCACCAGCACGCAGATGGCGAGGATCAGCAGGCGGTGGTTGAACAGCAGTCGTTCGAGGATGGAACCGGAGTTGCTGTCGAAGGGCGGCATCTCTTGCGCCGCCGGCGACTGGTTAAGATCGGACAAATTCATTTTACGGCTCCGGGGGATTGCGCGGGTACGGGGATCAGACCTTGGATGCTGAGGGCGAGCAGGCTGCCGTTTTTGGTCGCCAGCAGGCCATTCAGTGGCGGCAGCGGGGCGGCTGGTGCCGGAACCAGGGCGTCGTCGCGCAGGGTGAGTAGCATGCCGGCCTGGTTGGCGAAGATTAGCGTGCCTTCGTCGCGCGCGGCGGACGCGGTGATCGAGACTGGAGCGGGGTTGGCTAGTTGGCGCCAGCTGATGCCCTTGTCGTTTGAGCGCCAGACGTTGCCGCGCAGGCCGGCCAGGATGTAGTCGCCGTTGGTCAGGATGTCGGCGGTGAAGAAGCTGCCCTGATACGGGACGCTGAGGGTGTGGAAGCTGCGGCCGGCGTCGGTGGAGAGGGCTGCGTATCCGCGTTCTCCGGCGATCAGGATGGTGTCGCCCTGCTGGCGAGCGGCGTTCAGGTGCAAGCCTTTGGGGTTGTGCAGGCGGTCCATCCAGGCGTGCCAGGTGGTGCCGCCGTCTTCGCTGCCGAGGGCGAGGCCGTAGGCGCCGATGGCCAGCATGCGCTGGTTGTTTAGCAGGCAGATGTCGAGCAGGGGTTTGTCGGCGCCGTCGGCCACCAGGCGTTCGGCGTCGCGCAGGGCCAGGGCGTCGTTGCTGCGTTTGGCGGTTTCCAGTGCCAGGGCGGCGATGCGTTCGCCGTCCAGTACTTTTTGCCAGTGCGCGCCGCCGTCGGCAGTGCGCAGGATGATGCCGGCGTGGCCGACCGCGATGCCGTTGCGGGCATCGCTGAAGCGGACGGCGGTCAGGGTCACGCTGACAGGAATGTCGGCCTGCTGCCAGCGCTGGCCATTGTCGTCACTGAACAGGATGATGCCACGCTCACCGACAGTCACCAGGCGCGCACCAGCGTGCGCCGCCCCGAGCATCACCGACTGCGCCGCATGCCCCGACACCACCGCCGGCCGCAAGCGCGCGGCCACCACCGCGCCATTCGCGCCACCGGCCGCCTTGGCACCCGCCGAGCCGCCAAAGGAGTCGCTTGACGTAGACGCGCCGGCAATAGGGCCAAGGGGGCCACCCGTTGTCGCCGTGTCAGCCGTCGAGGCGGCCGAGCCGATCGCCGTCGTAGCTCCAGCCGAGCCGACGCTCGCCGCTGCCGGGGCGATGGCGCCATCGGCCGCCACACCGCCGTGGGCGGCGGCGAGGGCGGTTGCTGTGGCGGCGGCTGTGGCCAGCGTCTTGAGGTACAAGACTATCTTCCGCATCAGCGCGCACCTTCCCCGGCCATGGCATCCGGCGTGAACACGCTATCCTGATAGCGCGGTTTCAGCGGATACTGCGCCGCCTTGGCGTTATACAGATTCCCAATGAACCCCGTCCCCGCCACCAGATCCGCAAAGCCAAACGCACCAATCACCGTCCCAGGCAGATCCGGCGCTACAAAAGTCTGCGACCACAACGTCTTCCACAGCTGACCATTCGCATCCCAACGATCACCCAGCACACAGTTCCAGGTATCCTCATCGCAGTAGTAGCGGCTCTTCGGTGCCTGATGCCGCTGGCCAGCACGCAGCGTCGCCTCCACCACCCACACCCGATGCTTCTCCCACCGCACATGATCCGGATTCAGAAACGCCCGGCCCATCACCTCCGCATCAGTCTTCGGCTGCAACAGCTTGTTGCCGTTATACGGAATCAGCATCTCCTGCTTGCCCACCAGCTTCCAGTCGAAACGGTCGGTGCGGCCATTCCAGGTTTCGATCTCGTCAAAGCTCATCACACCCGCAGTGGATGGCGTTGGCGTATCGCAGCACGGATTCGGCAGCTTGCGCACACGGCGCTGACCGGTCAGATACACCCAAGCCTGATCCTTGCTCGGATCGATATTGGTACGTCCCACAATCGCCTCGCCCGCGCGAATCGGTGGCCCGGAATTGATCAGGCGCAGAAGCCAGAACTCATTCGACTTGGAGAACTGCTCCAGCGAGCCATCCTGCAGATAGTAGGGCATCTGCTGATCGCCGGTGCCGCTGGTGGTCAGCACCGCCTTGCCATCGCTGGTCAGCTGATACTGATTCACCTGGAACTGCCACGACGTGCCGCGCCAGCGCAGCATGTGATTCCACATCACCTCCGCACCAGTTTTCGGAATCGGGAACGGAATGCCGCCATAAGCGCCGGTGGTCACATCGCTGGCCAGCTTGGCGCGGGTGGCGTTCTTGAAGGTGTTATCGTAGACCCATTGCGGCGCCGCAGCCGTGCGGTGCGTGGTGTACACGTCCAGACGATATTCCGGATACTTCTTCAGCAGCGCCTTGGTGCCATCGGTCAGCAGCGCGCCATACTGATCGATATTCTTCGCGCTGACCACATACAGCGGCTTCTCATCCTTGAACGGATCGCCGCGACGGCCACCGGCCTTGTCGCCGGCAATCGGCGTGGTGTAACCGCCAGTCCAAGCGGGAATACTGCCATCCTTGTTGCCCGCCTTTTCGCCACCCAGCGGCGTCAGTTCCGATTTCAGCTTGGCCGCTTCCTCCGGCGTTACAGCCGCCCACGCGGGCAGCGCCACCGCGCAGGCCAGCAATGCGATTTGAATCTGCTTCATATACAAGTCTCCTGATAATTAAAATGTGCGACGCAGCGACAGCGCGACGTAATCGCGGTCTGCCAGTGGATTGCCGCTGCTATAGACGGCGCTGCCGCCAGCGAGCAAAGGCTGGTAATTGACGAACGGCTCGGCGTGGCCCAGATATTTGTTGTAGCTGACACTGAACTGCCACACGCCCTGATAAGTGCCATCCACGCCAAGCGTGGCGGTGCCGGTATGCTTGGCGCCCCAGCTCAAGCCCGTGACGGTGGAGTTACCCGACACCACATAGCGCACACCAACCGGCACATTGATGTCCAACGCCGGCAGAATCTGACGATAGGTCGGCGTATAGATCACCTGCAGCGCGGTTGCATCGCGCGTGCGCAGCCCGTCCAGCGTATGCGCGGGATCGTCGATCGACAGCGCGCGATTCCACGCCAGTTCACCGATCAGCGCCGATTCGCGCGCCAGGAAGTTGGGCGACAAGGTGCTGAGCCACGACACGTTGACGTGCGCGGTGCGGCCGCGCGCATACGTCGGTTCGGGCTGCACATTCGCATACACGATGTTCTGACTGGTGAGCGGCATGTTGTGCCGCACCGACGCTTCCATCGACAGATTGGTATCCCCGATCGAACGGGTGGCGCTGAAGCCGACCGTGGTCACCGCATCCGGGAACACGTAATACCAGCTACCCGGCGCGCTGCTGGTGACATTCAACTGCGAATAGAACACGCCGGACTTGTCGTGATAGCGCGCCGCATAAAAGCCCAGGTCCGTCTCTTCCAGCCGCCACTTCAGCTGCGCACCAAACTGGCCGCGATCCGATGGCTTGCGCTCCGCGCCCGGCAGCAGCGTATAGGTGCTGACGATCTCCGGCAGCGTCGAACCGCCCCAGATATTATTGGCGTTGCTGAAGTAGCTGCCGGCCGGCGCCATGCGGTCGGCCTCATAGTGGAACTGGTAATACGCCCCCACCATCACATCCTGATTCAGCTGCAGCTGGCCAGACAACTGCGGCACCGGACGGATGATTTCCTTGAACTGTGCGTTGGGCGAGGACTGCAGCTTCCACACATCCATCGGCCCCTGCGCGCGGGCGATGCCGTTATCACCGAAGAACAGCGTCTCGCCATACACCAGCGCGTGCTGGCCCAGACGCGCGGTCAGCTTGCTGCTTTCGCCCAGCTGCCAGCCGCCGAATACAAACGCATCCAGCAGTTCAGCCTTGCGGCCGGCCAGCTTGCGGGTGGAGCTGGGCATGCTGTTGTAGGGCGACTGGCCGTTGTGGGTATCGGTGGCGTCGGTGCTGCCGTCGTACGCCTGGTCGTACCACGCCGCGCCGCTGATGCGCAGACCGTAGCCCTTGCGGTACACCGCATCGAACTCGCTCAGCAGGTCAACGCGCTTGGACACGAAGCCCTTGTTGCGGAAGTTATCGTCGCCGGCGTTGAAGTTCAGCGCCTGCGGCACCGCCGATGCTGCCACACCCGGCACCAGCAGGCGCGTGCTGTTTACCAGCGCGGCATCGGCATCGTGAACGCGGTACAGCGTCGTCGCCTTGATGGTGTTATCAAAGCGCAGACTCCAATCTGGATTGGTGGTTTCGATTTCGCCCGCCTGGCTACCGGCGGCCGAGAGAACGGCTGCCGCGATCGCGGTCAGCCGAAAGGTACAAATACGCATGTGGTGTCTCCATCTTTTATGATTCGTGGAGTTCGCAGTTTGCGCATAACCGTTATATGTGTAAAATTGATTCCATGCATGTGTCGTATCGATACGGTGAATGCAATCATAAAAAAATGACAGGAGACGGCGTGCGGTTCAATAAACTGGATTTGAACCTGCTCGTAGCGCTGGACGCGCTATTCACCCTGCGCAGCGTCAGCCGCGCGGCAGAGCAGCTACATATGAGTCAATCGGCATTAAGCAGTTCGCTGGCCCGGTTGCGCGAATACTTTGACGATGAATTACTGGTGCAGGTGGGCCGGCAGATGGAGCTGACGCCACGCGCGGAAGCTTTGCAGGAAGCGGTGCGCGATGTGCTGGTGCGGGTCAACGCCACCATCGTGGTGATGCCGCACTTCGATCCCACCAAATCGGACCGCGAGTTTCGCATCTACGTCTCCGACTTCACGCTGGCGGTGCTGATGCCGCATGTGCTGGCGTTGGCGCAGGAGCAGGGCAGCACGGTGCGCTTCCACCTGCTGCCGCAGACGCGCCAGCCGCAACGAACGCTGGAGCAAGGCGATGGCGACCTGCTGGTCATCCCCGGGAATTTCTGCTCGCCCGATCACCCCACCGAAGAGCTGTTCGACGAAGAGTTCTGCTGCGTGGTGTGGAATGGCAGCCGTCATGCGCGCGAAGGTCTGGACATGACGCAGTACGCCGAAACCGGCCACGTGGTGATGCAGCCGCCCGGCATGGAGCGTTCATATGAATTCACGCAGACCCAGGAAACCGGCATGCTGCGCCGGCTGGAGGTGACCTCGTTCAGCTTCCTCGCCGCGCCGTATCTGGTGGTGGGCACGGAGCGTATCGCCACCATGCACAAGCGGCTGGCGCGCGTGGTGGCGCCTGGCCTGCCGATCACCATCCTGCCGTTGCCAGGGCCGATGAAGAGCATGAATCAGGTCATGCAATGGCATAAATTCCGCACCCAGGACCCGGGGCTGGTGTGGCTGCGCGGCCTGCTGCAGCAAGCGGTGTTGCGGATGGACGCGCAGTATTCGTCCGCTGGATAGGTCGGATCGATAGAAACGATTGTACGGGGAGTCGCATCCTGCATAGGATGCCGGAGTCTATGACTTTGAAAGGACTTCCCCATGTCGCGCCGTTTTGTCGACCTCTCCATTTTCCTCGAAAATGACGTTCTGTCGGACCCGCCCATCCTGGCGCCGAAGATCGAATACCAGACCCACAGCGATACGCTGGGTGAATTCATGCATCTGCTGCCGGGCACCAAGGCCGGCGACTATCCGGACGGCGAAGCCGCCGCCGCAGAATGGGTGCGTCTGACCACGCACAGCGGCACTCACCTCGACGCTCCCTATCACTTCCACTCGACCATGAACCGCAAACTGGGCGAGCCGGAACGTTCGATCACGATTGATGAAGTGCCGCTCGAATGGTGCTTCCAGCCTGGCGTGAAGCTGGACTTCCGCCACTTCCCGGACGGTTACGTGGTCACCGCGCAGGACGTGGAAGCGGAACTGGCGCGCATCGGCCACACCCTGAAGCCGTTGGAGATTGTGGTGATCAACACCCGCGCCGGCTCGCGCTACGGCCAACCGGACTACGTCAACTGCGGCTGCGGCATGGGCTACGAAGCCACCATGTATCTGCTGGAGCGCGGCATCCGTGTCACCGGTACGGATGCCTGGAGCTGGGATGCGCCGTTCAGCTACACCGCCAAACGCATCGCGGAAACCGGTGACGTTAGCCTGATCTGGGAAGGCCACAAGGCCGGCCGCGATATCGGCTACTGTCACCTGGAGAAGATGCATAACCTGGAAGCGCTGCCCGGCGATGGCTTCATGATTTCCTGCTTCCCCCACAAGATCCGCGCCGCCTCCGCCGGCTGGACCCGCGCCGTTGCTATCTTTGACTGACGTATCCATGGCGTCGATACGTCGCATGGATATATTCAATTTTCCGTTGCGTGCGCCGGCCCTTATAGTTGGCCTATACGACCACTCACAAGAAGGAAAGCAGCATGTTTAAATACTTCCCGACTAACTATGTCTGGAACCTCTCGGTCGATTTGGCCATCGAGATGGGCGCGCGCATGGGCGAGATTGAGGAGATGTGTGCGCCGCTGCAGGATGCGGCCAAACAGCCCGACGCCGCCGGCACCAAAGCCTTCCGCGAAACCTGGGCGCGCATGGCCGACAAGCTGTGCTCCCTGGCGGAAGAGGATGAACAGCGCGGCCGCCTGATCTCGGCCGGCGACAAATACGGCCGCGCCGCCACCTACTACCTGACGGCGGAACGCCTGCAGGCGCATGGCGCACCGGGTCGCATGGAACTGTATAAACGATTTGTCGAAGTGTTCAATCGCGGCATCAAGCTGGCGGGTGAAAACTGCGAACGCGTCGAAATCCCTTACGGCGATGCTCACATCTCCGGTCTGCTGGTGCGCGCCGAAGGCGTGACCGGTCCGGTGCCGATACTGGTGCAGGTGAACGGTCTGGATTCCACCAAGGAGATGAAGTACCGCGTCGGCTTGCCACGCTGGCTGGGGCAGCGCGGCATCTCGTCCCTGATCATCGACCAGCCAGGCACCGGCGAGGCATTGCGCCTGCACGGTCTGACCGCGGTCTACGATTCCGAACGCTGGGCCAGCAAAGTGGTGGACTGGCTGGAGACCCGCGCCGACGTCGACGCCAAGCGCATCGGCCTGGAAGGCGTGTCGCTGGGCGGTTACTACTGCCCGCGCGCGGTTGCCTTCGAACCGCGCTTCGCCTGCGGCGTGGTGTGGGGCGCCAATCACGACTGGCGTGACGTGCAGAAGAAGCGTCTGGCGAAAGAGGGCAGCTTCCCGGTGCCGCACTACTGGGAGCACGTGCGCTGGGTCTGGGGCGCCAAGGACATGGACGAATTCATGACCATCGCCGAGAAGGTTCATCTGGATGGTGTGCTGGATCGCATCAAGGTGCCGTTCCTGGTCACGCACGGCGAAAAGGATTCGCAGATTCCGCTGCACTGGGCGCAGCGCACCTACGACCAACTGGTCAACAGCCCGAAACGCGAACTGAAGATATTCACCGAACGCGAAGGCGGCGTACAGCACTCCAGCTTTGATAACTCGGCCAATGCCGGCGCCTACATCGCCGACTGGATCGCGGAAACCCTGGGCGGCCGTACCGCTCTCTGACAAGGACCAAACATGAATATTATCGGACCAGACGCACTGGTATTCGGCGTCGACGACGTCGCCGCTTGCAGCCAATACCTGATCGACTACGGCCTGAAGTCGGTCGACGCCGACGCCAACGGCGGCCGTTTCGAAGCACTGGATGGCACTTCGATCGTCATCCGCCATCAGGATGACGTCTCGCTGCCAGCACCGTTGCCGACCAAGTCGATGCTGCGCAAGACCGTCTACGGTGTGGCCGATAGCGGCACACTGGCCGCCATCGCGGATGAACTGGGCAAGGATCGTGAAGTGCGCCGCCTAGCGGACGGCTCGCTGGAAACCGTGGATGATTCGGGCTTCGTGCTGGGCTTCCAGGTGACGGTGCGGCGTGAACTGACGCTGGCCGCCGAAACCATCAACGCGCCAGGCGCACCGGCGCAGCGTGGCGCCAACGTGGTGGCGGTGGACGAAAACGCCGCCATCGTGCCGCGCACGCTGTCGCATGTGGTGTATTTCGTGCCGGACGAAGCGAAGGCGACCAAGTTCTATACCGACCGCCTGGGCTTCCGTTGCACCGATCGACTGGCAGGTGCCGGCCCGTTCCTGCAACCGGCGGGTACGCTGGATCACCACACGCTATTCCTGATTCAAACCCCGCCGTTCATGCAGGGCGTGGAGCACTTCACCTTCCACCTAGGCGGTCCGACGGAATTGATGCAGGCCGGTACGCGCTTCGTCAACAAAGGCTACCAGTCGTTCTGGGGACCGGGCCGCCACAAGTTTGGTTCGAACTGGTTCTGGTACTTCAACAGCCCGCTGGGCTGCCACGTGGAGTACGATGCCGACATGGATCTGCACGACGCCAGCTGGAACGCACGCACGGTGCCGATGAGTGCCGACGCGTCGCAGCTGTTCCTGTTCCAGTCGCGTGAAAAGTGGGCGCCGGGCGGACCGCCACCAGGTGTGGGCGCCGGCAAACCATAACAGAACAAGTATTCGGAGACACTCATGACACAAGCAAAAAAAGTACTGATCGTCGGCGGCGGCTTTTCCGGCATGTCCGCCGCCATCGAGCTGCGCAAGCGCGGCATTGAAGTCGACCTGGTCGAGATCGACCCGGGCTGGCGCTCCTACGGCGCCGGTATCAGTCTGGGTGGCGCCACGCTGCGCGCCTTCAAGAAGCTGGGCATCCTGGACGAATTCCTGAAGCGCGGCTTCGGCAGCGACGGCGTCGATCTGTGCACGCCGAACGGCCATCGCATCGCTCAACTGCCAACGCCTCGCATCACCGGCCCGGACGTGCCGGGCGGCGGCGCCATCATGCGTCCGGTGCTGGCGGCGATTCTGGCCGAAGCCACCCGCGCATCGGGCACCAATGTGCGCTTGGGCTGCACTTTCAAGAGCATCACCCAGGACGCGAACGGCGTGGATGTGGTGTTCGATGATGGCAGCACTGGCCGTTACGATCTGGTGATCGGCTCCGATGGCCTTTATTCGAAAATGCGCGAGACAGTGTTCCCCGACGCGCCGAAGCCAAAGTACACCGGCCAGGGCGTGTGGCGCGCGGTGCTGCCGCGACCACCGGAAGCGGAACGTGCGGCGATGTGGCTGGGACCGAAAATCAAGGTTGGCCTGAATCCGGTGTCCGCCACCGAAATGTATATCTATGTGACCGAAGATCGCGCCGACAACGCCTTCATTTCGCCGGACGAGTTCCTGGAACGCTTGCGCGCGCTGCTGGCGCCATTCGAAGCGCCAACGGTGCAGTGGATGCGTGACCAACTGGGCGTGCATTCGCAGATCATCTACCGTCCGCTGGAAGGCTTGCTGCTGCCACGTCCATGGAGCAAGGGCCGCATTGTGCTGATCGGCGATACCGTGCACGCCACCACGCCGCACATGGCGTCCGGCGCCTGCATCGGAATCGAGGATGCGATTGTGCTGGCGGAAGAACTGGAGCAGCACGCCGACACCGATGCCGCGCTAGCCGCCTTTGAGGATCGCCGCTGGGAACGCTGCCGCATGGTGGTGGAGAACTCTGGCCGTCTGGGCGAAATCGAGATCACCGGTGGCGACAAGGCGGAACATGGCCGCATCATGCGCGAAACGCTGGAAGCGCTGAATCAGCCAATCTGAAAGGATGCAATGAAATCTGTACGACGCATTGTTACCGGCCACGATAGTGACGGCAAGGCGGTCATCATCGAGGCAGGCCCGCTACCGACCGTGGTGCCGATCGAGAAAATACCGGGCACGGTGTTCCATGAAATCTGGTCCACCGACGCCACGCCGGCCCGCGTCGGCAATACGCCAGATCCGACGCTGGCGCCGCTGATGCTGCCGCCGCCAAAGCTGGGTACGCGCATCCGCATCGTTGATATTCCGCCGGACAGCGAGGAGTTCCTCAGGCACGGCGCGGACAATATGAAGGATGCGTTCAGCCAGATCGGCGATGCCGCCGCGTCGACGGTGAAGCAGAATTCACCGCATCCGCTGATGCACCGCACTGAGTCGATCGATTACGGCATTGTGCTGGACGGCGAGATGACGCTGGTGCTGGACGATAGCGAGCAATTGCTGCACGTGGGCGATATTGTGATCCAGCGTGGCACCAATCATGCCTGGGCCAATCGCTCTGGGCGCATGTGCCGGATGCTGTTCGTGCTGGTGGATGGTGAGTACGAGCCGGAGCTGCGCGCCGCGCTGGCGGCACGATGAGCAGCGGTTTGTTTAGCCTGAGCGGCAAGGTGGCGCTGGTCACCGGCGCCGCTCAGGGCTTGGGTTGGGCGATCGCTTCCGAATTGGGCGCGCATGGCGCGGCAGTGGTGCTGGCGGATCGCGATGCCGAGACAGCTGCCGCGCGCGCCGCCACACTGCGGCAAGACGGCGTCGACGCTATCGCGATTCCTTGCGATGTTGGCGACGCGGCGGACGTGGCAAGGTTGGCGCGGGAAGCGTTGGCCTGGCATGGTCAGGTGGATGTCTTGGTCTGCAATGCCGGTATCCAGGGGCCGGCCGGGCCGTTGGAGGCGGCATCGGATGAGGATTGGCAGCGCGTTTTCGACATCAATCTGCGTGGCGCGGCACGGCTAACCGGTTTGCTGGCGCCGGAGATGGCGCGGCGCGGTGACGGGCGGATTGTGCTGATGTCCAGCATCGCCGGCCTGCGCGGCAACCGTGCGATTGGTTTATACGGTTTATCGAAAGCCGCGCTGGCGCAGCTGGCGCGCAATCTGGCGGTCGAGTGGGGGCCATCCGGCATCTGCGTCAATGCCATTTCGCCGGGCCTGATTCGCACGCCGCTGGCGCAGGATCTGCTGGCCAATGACGCTTTCATGCAGCGCCGGCTGGCGATGACGCCGCTGCGCCGCGTGGGCGAGCCTTCCGAAATCGCTGGCGTGGCGGTCATGCTGGCCAGCCGCGCGGGCGGTTTCATCACCGGACAAAACATCGTCGTCGACGGCGGTACGCTGATTTCCGACGGCAGTTAGGAGAAACACATTAAGTTCGCAACCCTGAAATCCAGCTCGCCGGATGGCCGGCTGGTGGTGGTGTCGCGCGATGGTGCGCGTGCCGTGTACGCGAGCGGTATCGCTGCGACCATGATTGATGCGGTGGAGCGCTGGGAGCAGGTGTCGCCGGCGTTGAAGGTGCTGTACGAGCAGCTGAACGAGGGCACTGCCGAGGGCAGTTTCGCTTTCAATCCGCGTGATTGCGCGGCGCCGCTGCCACGCACTTATCAGTGGTGCGATGCGTCGGCGTTCCTGAATCACGGCCGCTTGATGGAGAAGGCTTTCAATACCGATCCGATTCCGGACTTTGAGACGATTCCGGTGATGTACCAGGGCGCGTCAGACGATTTCCTTGGCCCGCACGATGATGTGCCGCTGCCGGACGAATCGCTGGGCATCGACTTTGAGGGCGAGTTTGGCGTCATCGTCGGCCGTGTGCCGATGGGCGTCAGCCCGCATGCGGCTCAGGAGCAGGTGCGCTTGCTGGTGCAGATCAACGACTGGAGCTTGCGCAAGCTGGGGCCGCGCGAGATGGCGACCGGGTTTGGCTTCTTCCAGTGCAAACCGTCGACCAGTTTTGCGCCGCTGGCCATTACGCCGGATGAAATCGGCCCGGCGTGGTCGGAGGGGCGGGTGAAGCTGAATCTGCACGTGGAGTGGAATGGCGAGTGGTTCGGTCATCCGAATGGCGCGCAGATGAATTACAGCTTCGGTGAGCTGATTGCGCATGCGGCACGGACGCGCAAGCTGTCGGCTGGCACGGTGATTGGTTCGGGCACGGTGTCGAACACTGAGCGTGCTGTGGGCTCGGCCTGCATCGCTGAGCGCCGGGTGATCGAGATCATTGACCAGGGCGAGGCCAGGACGGGCTTTATGCGTTTTGGCGATACGGTGCGCATGGTGGCGCAGGACGCGCAGGGGAATACGCCGTTTGGCGTGGTTGACCAGCGCGTGGTTCAGTCGTCGGTGTAAGGAGCGAGCATGCATGTAGTCGTAACAGGCGCCGGTGGCTTCGTCGGCGCGGCGCTGGTCAGGCGTTTGCTGGAGGAAGGCATTCCCGGCGCAGCACCGCTCACGCGCCTGTCGCTGATCGATCGTCACTTCGCCGCGCCACCAGCGTGCGCCGCCGCAGCCGTCGCGCAGGAGGTTGCCCGCGCGGCGAGGCCGCTGGTGCGCTTGCTGACTGGCGACTTCGGGGCCGCTGGCGTATTGGACGAGGTGTTTTCCCCTCCGGTCGACGTGTTGTTCCACCTGGCCAGCGTGCCGGGCGGGCAGGCCGAGCGTGAATTCGCGCTGGGCTACGATGTCAATCTGCTGGCGCCTCTCAAGCTGTTTGAACGCGCCGCTGCGCAGGCCAACGTCCCGCGCGTGGTTTACGCCAGCAGCATTGCCGTCTATGGCAGCGTGCTGCCCGATCCGATCGATGACGGCACGCCGGCGCGGCCGGGCATGAGCTACGGCGCGCACAAGCTGGTGGGCGAAATCGTGTTGGCAGACCTGAGCCGGCGCAAGCTGGTGGATGGCGTGTCGCTGCGCCTGCCCGGCATCGTCGCCCGTCCAGGTCTGTCGGCCGGTCACGGCTCCGCATTCATGAGCGCCATCATGCGCGCCGTGGAGACGGGCAGTGACTATGTATGTCCGGTATCGCCCGAAGCCGGTTGCTGGTGGATGTCACTGCAAAGCTGCGTCGACAACCTGCTGCACGCCGCCGGACCGCTGGACACCTCGGCACTGGCGGCGGAGCGCGCGGTGACGCTGCCGGTCTTGCAGCACACAATAGGCGAGATCAAGGCCGCGCTGGCCCGCCGCTTTGGCAGCGACGCGGTGGCCCGCATCAGCCATGCGGCCGATGCCACCATCGAAGCCACCTTCGGCCGCATGCCCCGTCTGGATGACAGCAATGCACGCCGTTTCGGCTTTGCGCACGACGGCACGATCGACCGTCTGATCGAACGTGCCTGCATGACCTAAAGATCCAGCACCAGCCGCGCACTCAATGCGCGGCTGCAGCATGGCGTGCACTGATCGTTGGCGCGCTTTTCGGCATCGGTAAAATAGCTGTCGCGATGATCCGGAACGCCATCCAGCACACGCGTGACGCAGGTGCCGCATACGCCTTGCTCGCACGAGACCTCGATCTCCACGCCCTGCGTCGCCAACGCCTGCACGATGGACTGATGCGCGGCCACCGGCACCACCTTGCCACTGCTGGCCAACAGCACCTCAAAGCTGCTATCGCCGCTGGTGTCGACGGCGGCACCGGCGAAATACTCCTGATGCACCCGATCCGGCGCCCAGCCTAGCGAACGCGCCGTGCCGGTCACGTAATCAATAAACCCCGCCGGGCCACAGACATACAAATGCGTGTCGGCATCCGGCTCGCTTAGCAGGGCCGGCAAGTCCATCTTGTCGCCGCCATCGTCCAGATATAGCTTGCCAAATCCGGCGGCTGCACCCGCGAATGCGGCGCGACTGGCCGAGCGCGCGCAATAGTGCAGCGCGAAGACACTGCCATCGCGCGCCAACTGGCTGGCCATGCTCAAAATCGGCGTGATGCCGATACCGCCAGCGAAAAGCAAGGTGCGGCGCGCCGCCTGCAACGGGAAATGATTACGCGGTGCGCTGATGCGCAGCGTATCGCCCACCTGCAAGCGGTCATGCA
Organism: Duganella guangzhouensis; assembly: GCF_009674535.1. GTDB lineage: Bacteria > Pseudomonadota > Gammaproteobacteria > Burkholderiales > Burkholderiaceae_D > Rugamonas > Rugamonas guangzhouensis. Next base: position 300,949 of record NZ_WKJK01000003.1, on the reverse strand, counting down.
TGGCACGGGAGCCACCGCGTGAAGCCGGCTCGCGCAGCACCGCGATCTGATAGCGACGCGTTTCGCCTGGCGCATTGCAGAGCGAGTACTGGCGCACCAGGCCAGGGCCGATGTGCACGTCGATATGCGCACCGGCGCTGAATGGCGGCAGCGCGCCGCCATCAGCCGCCACCAGCTCGAAGCCTGCGATGTCGACGGCCAGCATGGTCTTGCTGGCGATACGTACGTTAATCAGCTCCATGGCGTTCACGCGGCTGTGCGGACTGCGATGATGCGGCGCGCCCGATTGGCACCAGCGTCGACGTGGATATCCACCTGCGGCGCACCGGCAAACTGCCGCATATTGCGATACTGTTCTTCGATGATGACGCGGTCCTCCTCGAAGGTTTGCGCGGTCTGTTGGTAGACCAGATCGATATTGTCCGGCTGCTCCGGATGTGCGCTGGCCGACATGGTCCAGAAATAGTGCGAGCTGGTTTCGGTTTCCGGCGTCACGCCGTGGAAGCCGCGCATGTGAAAGCCGCCGCGCTCCGGATTTTCCAACGACTCGGCGCCCACATCGACCGCACCGGTAAAGATCTGCAAATGATTGAGGTGGAAGTCGATTTCCTGCCAGCGGTCCACCAGCCCCTTGAACGGCCAGGCCGCAGTGTAGGTGGCGGGCGGTGTCGAAGCTTTCATCCAGCGCACCACGCGCACCGAGTTTTCGTCGGACGATACCGTGGTCGGCGCCTCCATGTGCACCTTGGCGTTGCCGCCGATGGTCTTGCCGTGCACATAGCCGACGTGGCTCAAGTCCAGCAGATTATCGTGGATCAGCTGATACGGCGCGCGGTAATGCACCACACCGGTTTTGTGCTGGTAGCGCGGGTTGCTGTGAGCAGGAATCGCCGGCGGCTCACAGTGCGGCTGGGTGCCGCTGGCGTCACCAAACCAGACCCAGATTACCTCATCGCGGATCACGGCGGGATAAGCCGCCACGCGCGCCTTGCCGGGAATTTTCACCTGACCGGGAATCTCGATGCAGGCACCGCTGCCGTCATACAGCAAGCCGTGATAGCCGCAGCGGATGCCGCCGCCATCCAGTATGCCGCAGGACAGTGGCACACTGCGGTGGCAGCAGCGGTCTTCCAGCACCGCGACGCCGTCGTCGCCGCTACGGAATATGACGACCGGGCGGCCGAGCAGGGTGCGAGCGAGCGGTTTGTCGGTCAGTTCATGAGCGAAGCCGCCTACATACCATTGATTGAGTGGGAACATGGTTTATCTCCTTGGTTATTTTCCGAAGGATGATTGCGCACATGGCTGTATTTGAAAATAGAATTTACTGCATAATGTTTATTTGAATTCGTAATTCAGGAGGTGCGCATGAGCGGTTTCGATCTCAACCTGCTGCCGGTGGCGCTGGCGATTTACGAGGAAGGCAGCGTTAGCGGCGCCGCGCGCAAGCTGGGCATGAGTCAACCTTCGGTGAGCGTGGCGTTGAACAAGCTGCGCACCTCGCTGGGGGATCCGCTGTTTGTACGCACCACGCAGGGCATGGAACCGACGCCGCGCGCGGTCACGCTGGTCGGACCAACGCGCGACATCCTGCAACGGGTGCAAACTGAGGTGCTGGCCAACGAGCAGTTCACGCCCGCCACCACGGAGCGCAAGTTCACGCTGGCGCTGTCGGACATCGGTGAAATGACTTTTTTGCCACGCCTGCTGGAACTGCTGCGCGCCGAGGCGCCTGGCGCTTCACTCAGCTCCGTCTCGATGCCGCCGGCGGAACTGGCGCTGGCGCTGGAGCATGGCGAAGTGGATCTGGCGATCGGGTATTTCCCCGATCTGAAGAACCGTAACATCTTCCAGCAGCGATTGTTCTCGCATTCCTTCATCTGCCTGCTGAGCGCATCGCATCCGCACAAATCGCCGCGCATGACCTTGCAGCAGTTTCTGAAGATGGGGCACGCGGTGATCCGCGCCGAGGGACGCAGCCAGGAATTGTTTGAGCAGTTCCTGACCCGCAAACGCATCCAGCGCCGGGTGGTGCTGGAGACGCCGCACTTCATGTCGATTCCCTTCCTGATCGCCGGCAGCGATCTGGTGGCGACGGTGCCGCGTGCGGTGGGTGAAAGCTTTGCGCAGTTTGCCGACATCAAACTGGTGGAGCCGCCGCTGGACATTCCCAGCTTCGATCTGAAACAGCACTGGCACCGCAAATACGCCAAGGATGGCGCCAACGTCTGGTTGCGCGGCGTGATGGCGACGCTGTTCGGCAGTTAGCGTCGTGCCGCCGCCACCTGCGCCATGCGGGCCATGGCGATCTTGGCGCTCATGCTGTCCTGATTCCAGTACTGACGGATCACATCCCACAGCGCCAGCGTGGTAGTGTAGGGCAGACCCATGCCGTGGGCGACACTGGGCAACAGCGTGCCGCGCTTGGCGCTGGCGGCGAAGTCTCGGCTGGACTGGCGCGCGCATTCGTCAAATCCATCCAGCTTGACGTCCTGCCGCACCGGGATCGAACCCTTGGCCAGATTGAAGGCGCGCTGGAAGTCCTTGCCCATCACTGCGCGCGCCAGATCCTGTTGCGCCGGCTGGCTGGAAGGGGCGACCTTGAACAGCGCCAGCGAATCGATGTCGAAGGTGAATGCGCCGGAGGTGCCCGGCGCGGCGGTGCACAGGATGTCGACGCCGGGCAGCTTGCCGGCGGCGTAAATCTCGCTCTTGGCCCAGTCGCCCATCAACTGCATGCCTGCCTCGCCCTTTGCCAGGGCGGCGGTAGCGGCCACCCAGTCGCGGTATTTACCCTGCGGCCCGGTGTAAGCCTTGATGCGCTTGAAGGTCTGCAGGATTTGCTCCATCTGCGCGCTGTTGAGCGCCGCCGGATCGAGCTGCATGAAGGCGCGCTTGTAGAAGTCGACGCCGGCGATGCCGATGATGACCGTCTCAAACGTGCCCAGGTCCAGCCAGGACTGGCCGGAGTAGGCCAGCGGCGCAATGCCGGCCTTGCGCATAGCGTCGGCCACGGCAAAGAATTCGTCCCAACTGGTGGGCATGCGCGCATTGGCTTTCTTCAGCGCGGCGGCATTCACCCACAGCCAGTTGACGCGATGGACATTGAGCGGCGCCGCTACGTAATGGCCATCGAATTTCATGGTGTTGCTGATGATGGGCGGCAGCAGCGCGTCCCAGCGCTCGGCCTGAGCGACGGTGTCGATGTTGGCCAGCTTGCCAGCGCGGCCCCATTCCTGGATTGACGCGCCCTTGATCTGCGCGGCGGTCGGGGGATTGCCGGAGTTGACGCGAGAACTGAGTAGAGTCAGCGCCAGTCCGCCGCCGCCGTCGGCCACCGCGAAGTCGCGCCATGTATGGCCTTTGCTGCGCATTGATGCTTTCAGGTTGGCCAGCGCGCCGGCTTCGGCACCGGTGGTCCAGAAATGCAGTACCTCGACTTCGCCGGCGTGGCAGGACAACGCGAGCAGGGCGGCGCAGACGCCGCTGAGCAGCCGCTTCATGGCGCCGCTCCCGGCGTCGCATCGATCGGCAAGGTAACGATGACACGCAGACCGTGCGGCTTTACCGGCTCCAGCGTTACTGTGCCCTGATGGCGTTCGACGATCTCCTTGACGATGGACAGTCCCAGGCCGCAACCACTACCGCTGTAGGTGGCGCGGACGAAGCGCTCGAACACGCGCTCGCGGTCTTCGGACGGGATGCCGGGGCCATTGTCTTCGACGATCAGCAGCGCGGACTGGTCCTGTTGGCGTACCCGCACCGTGACCTCCGCGCCGGGCTGGGCGTACTGAATGGCGTTGTCGATCAAATTGGCCAGCGCTTCGCGTAGCAGCATGGCGTTGGCGTTCACCGGCACGACGGCATAGGTGGCATCGGTGGCATCCTCGTCGAAGCCCAGATCCTGGCCGGCACGCAGCGCGCGCGGCACCAGTTGAACTACCGACTCGCGGGCGAAGGCACGCAGGTCGAAGTGGCCGCGTCGCATCTGTGCGGCGGCATCCGGCTCGGTGCGCGCCAGCGTTAGCAATTGCGCGACCAGGTGTGCGCTGCGATCGGCGCTCTGGTGGACCAGCTCCAGGCGTTTGCGCTGCTCATCGTCGGTGGCCGCTTCCAACGCCAGCTTGGTCTGGCTTTGCAGGCCCGCCAATGGTGTACGCAGCTGATGCGCGGCATCGCCGATAAAGCGCTTCTGCGCGCCGATCTGGCGCTGCACGGCGGCCAGCAGGTGATTCAGCGCACTGGCCAGCGAGCGCAGTTCCACCGGCGCCAGTTCCAGCTTGATCGGCGTGAGATCGTCCGGCGCACGGCTTTCGACTTCGCGCCGCAAGCGCGCCAGTGGCGCCAGGCCGGCGCGAATGCCGTAGCCGACGATCAGCGTCATCGACAGCACCAGCAGCGACAACGGCAGCAACGTATCGCCCAGGATGGCGCGCGCCAGCTCTTCGCGGTCCGCGCTGCTGCGCGCCACCTGCACCAGCATGGTTTGTTTGGGGGAGGCGATGTCACCAAACGGCACGTACAACGCGACGATGCGCATCTCCTTGGCGGGACCGGCCACTCCTTCGGCCGGCGTCACCATGCCTTCGTAAAAATACGGCGTGTCGAGACTACGCTGGGCATCGGCGGGCGGCGCTGGCAGCGTGTTATTCCCGAGGATGAAACTGCCCGGCGGCGTGCTGACGGTGTACATCAAGCGGTCCTTGGGATCGGCTTCGAGGATGTCTTGCGCGGCGCGCGGGAAGTCGATCAGCAAGCCCTGATCGATCGGCTTCAATTGTCGCAGCAGCGCGCGCGATGCCTGTACCAGGCTGGCGTCGATGGCGCGGTTGGTGTATTTGGCGGCCAGCCGATAGGTGGCCAGCCCTCCCGCCAGCCATAACACCAGCTGCGGCAAAATCAGCCACAGCATCAGTTTGCGCGAGAGGGAGACCATGCGCACCTAGGCGGCCTTGCCGGATTCTTCGAGCAGGTAGCCCAGCCCGCGCACAGTGCGGATGTCGAGCCCCGAACCTTCAAGCCGGCGGCGCAGGCGATGGATGTACACCTCGATCGCATTGCCGGCGCCGATGCCGCCGCCATCGTTGGCCCACGCTTGCGTGATCTGCTCTTTGGTGACCACGTTATCGCGCTGGATCAGCAGCAGTTCCAGCAGCTGAAATTCGCGTGGGCTCAGTTCCAGCGGCTGGCCGTTGACGGCGGCGCGGCGATTGCGGGCATCGAAGATCAGATTGGCGCAGCTCAGTTCCGCGCTGGAGGTGGCGGCTTTGGCGCGGCGCAGCAGTGCGCGCAGGCGCGCTTCCAGTTCAGGGAAGTCGAAAGGCTTGGTGATGTAGTCGTCGGCGCCCGCGTTCAGGCCGGCCACGCGGCTGTCCAGGCCATCCTGCGCGGTCAGCACCACCACCGGCATCAGCGCATCCGCCGCGCGCAGTTCACGCAGCACCGACAAGCCATCGAGCATCGGCAGGCCGAGATCGAGGATGGCCAGGTCGAAGCGTTGACGTTGCAGCAGGAACTGCGCCACCGGTCCGTTGGGCGCGTGCTCCACCGTGTAGCCAAGCTTGTTCAGTTGGGCTTTGAGGGCGTCGGCCAGGATGGTGTCGTCTTCGGCGAGGAGTATTTGCATGGTCAAAGTTTAACAATATATGAACGAGGAAACCACAAAGATCGCTCACGAAATTGATTGTATGCACAAACAAGCTTGCAAAGATTTACGTTGAATTAATGCGGTGCTATAGTTTATTAACACTTGTTAATGTTAATAACGCAAGCAAAGGAGGAGCCAGCACACCACGCCGCAGCAGCACCAGGGCCGTAGATGCCCGCCATACCAACAATAAACTGACGAGACAAAGATCATGTTGCATACGACACCATACAAGCAGAAAGCCATTGTGGCGGCCATCAGCGCCATCCTTGCCGGCACCTCGGCCATCGCCGGCGCGCAGACCACGGCGCCCCAGGACACGCCTACCGACGCGGCCACCGAAGCCAAGCCAATCGCCGTCGATAACGTCGTTACTGTCACCGGCACCAGCATTCGCGGCATCGCGCCGGTGGGTGCGGGCCTGACCAAGATGACGATGGCGGACATCGCCGCCACCGGCGCCACCACCGGCACCGAAATGCTGCGCGCACTGCCGCAACTGAATAACTTCAACACCACTGGTAACAACACTGGCAGCAACCAGGCCAACTTCGTCGATCAGCCGGCGGTGCACGGCATCGGCGTGGGTAATGGCGGCGGCGGTTTGACGCTGCTGCTGCTGGATGGTCACCGTTTGCCGGGCGCCGGCATCAATCAGACCGCGCCCGATGCGGGTGGCATTCCGCTGTCTGCGCTGCAGCGGGTGGAAGTGATGGCCGATGGCGGCTCGTCGATCTATGGTTCGGACGCGATTGCCGGCGTGGTCAACTTCGTCACCCGTCGTAATTTCAATGGCGCGGAGACCGGCTTTAACACCGGCAGCGGTAGCGGCTATCGCAGCACCAACTTCAGCCAGGTGTTCGGCAAGACCTGGGAAGATGGCGGCTGGCTGCTGTCCTACGAGCATACGCACAACACCGCGCTGGCCGGCACCGAGCGTTCGTACATCGTCAACGATCAGCGTCCGTATGGTGGATCGGACAGCCGTTCGACCTTGTGCAGCCCGGCCAACATCACCATGGGCGGCGTGGCCTACACCTTGAACGCCAGCGGCGCCATCACGCCGGGCACCAGCAAGTGCGAGGCCAATCGTGCCAGCGATCTGTATCCAGCGCAGACGCGCGATTCGGTGTTTTCATCGCTGCGTCAGAACGTGAGTGACCGCGTTGAGTTGTACGGCAGTGTGCTGGCGTCGCAGCGCGATGTGAAGACCCATGTCGCAGGCGACGGCGTCACCAGTGGTTCGACCACGGTCAGCGTGCCGTCTTCCAGCCCGTACTACCGCGCCATCAACGGTTCCACCGATACGCAGTCGGTGACTTACAACCCGGCCGGCGACTTCGGTTCAACCTTCACCAACAACATCCGCACTCAGACCCTGTCCCTGGTGGCCGGCGCGAATGTTGAACTGTCCGGCGGCTGGAACGCCAAAGTGGAATTCAACTATGGCCTGGAACGCGACGATGTGCGTAACCACGGCATCGATCAGGCACTGGCTACCACCAGCGCTGCCAACGGTACTTTCAATCCGTACGGCGTGGGCGCGGCTACCGACGCGGCGCTGCTGGCCCGCATTGGCAACTACGAAACCCGCTACTTCGCGCGTCAGACGTTGAAGGAAGGCCAGGCCAAGCTGGATGGCTCGATCTTCAAGATCCCCGGCGGCGATGTCAAGCTCGCGGTGGGCGTGGACGTGCGCCAGGAAGGCTTCGACGGCCTGGTGGTAACCGGCCAGCGCGACGCCGGTACGCCTTACAGTGCAGGCGGCACGCGCACCAGCAAGTCGGCGTTCGGAGAACTGTTCTTGCCGCTGGTGGGCAAGGCCAATCGCGTTTCCGGCGTGGAGAAGCTGGACCTGTCGCTGGCTGCGCGCTACGATAATTACAGTGACGTTGGCAACACCACCAATCCAAAAGCCGGTGTGACATGGACCGTGGTGGAGGGCGCGCAGATCCGCGCCAGCGCCGGCCGCTCCTTCCACGCACCGAGCCTGGCCGATGCCGGCACCGCTATCGACACCCGCGCGATCCGCTTCCCGTGCATCTCCGGCGCTTACGTCGGCTGCTCCAGCGCTGGCTCCAGCGATTACACGGTGGTGCTGGCCGGTGGTAACAGCAACCTGAAACCGGAGACGGCGCAGACCTACAACGTCGGCTTCGATCTGAGCCCGTCGCTGCTGAAGGGCTTCAAGTTGAGCATGTCCTACTTCGCCATCAACTACAACGACGTCATCACCTTCCCGACCTTTGGTCCGGTGGTGAATCCGCTGGCGGCCTATGACAAGTATCGCATCGTGCGCTCAGCCGGCATGACCGACGCCGAATGGCTGGCGGTGATTCAACCGCTGCTGGCCGGCATGCGCCACGATGGCCTGGTGTATCCGGACGTCGGCGGCCTGCCAACCGCCGTGTATGACCTGCGTCGTCAGAACTTTGCCGACGAGCGTATTCGCGGCATCGACTTCGATATCGGCTACGGCTTCCGCACGGAGCTGGGCAAGTGGAACCTGAACCTGGCCGGCACCCGCATGCTGAAGTTCGACCAGATCGTGCCCGGCGTGGCCGACAAGATCGAACTGCTGGGTACCAACTACGCCATCAAGACCAAGGCGCGCGGGCAACTGGGCTGGAGCAGCGGCGCGGTGGCGGCCAGCCTGTTCCTGAACTATACCGGCGGTTATCGCAACTCGGTCAGCACCGGCGTGCAGCAGGTATCGTCGTTCACCACGGTTGATACCAACTGGGCGTGGACGCTGCCGAACACCGATGGCTGGCTGAAAGGCACGCGCCTGACCTTCAACATCAGCAATATCTTCAACCGTGACACGCCGGTGTACTACACCAGCGGCACCAATGGCATTGTCGGCTTCGACGCCTCTTCGGCATCGGCGCTGGGCCGGGTGGTTTCGGTGGGCCTGAACAAGGACTGGTAATCAGGCGTTGATGAAGATGGAGGCCGGCGATGGAACAACAGGAACGACACAAACGCATCCTGCGGATGTTGGCGGAGCAGGGTACGGCCAGCGTCATGCATCTGGCCGAAGCGCTGGGTGCTTCGCTGGCGACGATACGGCGTGATCTGACGCTGCTGGAAACCGCCCAACTGCTGCAACGCACGCATGGCCGCGCCCATCTGGGCGGCGCTGCGGCGGCGCGGCAGCTGAGTTCCAGCTCGTTCGAGGGCAGCGTGCAGTATCGGGTGGAATGCAAGCGCGCCATCGCCCGCCGGGCGGTGGAGCTGTGTGCCGATGGCGATACGGTGCTGATCGGTGGTGGTACCACCACCTTTCAGATGGTGGATTTCATGGCCGGCCTTCGCATGCGTGTGCTGACCAATTCCTTTGCCATCGCGCGCGGCCTATTGGCCGGCAGTGACAACGAAGTCAGTCTGACCGGCGGAAAAATCTATCCCGAGCAGGGCGTGATACTCAGCCCGTTCGACACTCAGGCGGTGCAGTACTGGCAGGCGGATCATCTGTTCATGGGCGCGCACTGGCTGTCATCGCAGGGTGTGATGGAGGCCGATCCGCTGCTGATACAAGCCGGCCGGCGGCTGATTCCGCAAGCGCAGCACGTCACCGTGCTGGCCGATGCGTCCAAGTTTGGCGGCAACGGCGGCATGCTGCTGTGTGGCCTGGAACGCATCAACCGCGTCATCACGGACAGCGGTGTGCGCGACAGCGCGGTGCGGATGCTGGAGCAGGCCGGCGTGGAAGTGCTGGTGGTCGATCCCGAAACCCCTACAAAAAGAACGTCCCACGAAGGGACGCAGTCTTTAGCTATCTATTGAGGAGTTCATGAAACCAAGTCCCGAAGAAATCGCCCGCGCCAATGCGGAAGAGGAGGCGCGGCGCATCAACCTGCCCGCAGGTGAGCCGGTGGCCCGGTTCATCGAGCAGGCGCAGGCACTGATACCGACGCTGCGCGAGCGTGTGTTGCCGGTTGCCGCGCTGGTGGAAGCCGAACCGCGCCCGGAACTGGCGCTGCGCTTTGCCATGCGCGTGGTGGCCACCGGTTCGGCGCTGCCGGAGCGGAATTGGAAGGAGGGCGACAGTTTCATCGTCGATTTTGGCGAGCATCTGGCGGGTTATCTGTCGTTCCGCGTGGCGCCGACCGGCAGTGTGGCGGACAGTCCGATCCGGCTGCGCCTGACTTTGGGCGAAGTGCCGACCGATGTGGCGGAGCCGCTGTATCCGTATCGCGCCTGGATCAGCGCCGCCTGGCTGCCGGAGGAAATCATCACCATTGACGATCTGCCGACGGAGTTTCGCCTGCAGCGCCGTCACGCCTTCCGCTACGTGAAGGTGGAGATCCTGGCTGCGTCGCGCCGCTTTGGCGTGCGCTTTGACGAAATGCGGGCGCACGCCGTCAGCTCGGCGGCGACCGATCCCGCGCCACTGCCGGGCAGCTACCCGGAATGGATACGCCGCGTCGATCTGGTGTCGCAGTACACGCTGCGCGACTGTCTGCAAACCTGCTTCGAGGACGGTCCACGCCGCGACCGTCGGCTGTGGGTGGGCGATCTGCGCATGCAGGCGCTGGTCAACTACGTGACCTTTGGCGCCAACGATGTGGTCAAGCGTTGCCTGTACCTGTTTGCCGGCCTGCCGCGTTCCGATGGACTGGTCAACGGCTGCGTCTACGAACGTCCGGTGCCTACCTACGCCGACACCACCACGCTGGATTACGCGGCGCTGTATTGCGTCACGCTGCAGGAATATGTGGAAGCGACCGGCGATACCGCCTGCGGCCATGACCTGTGGCCGGTCGCGTGCCGTCAGATCGATTGCCTGCTGGAGCGCCTTGACGCCAGCCATCTGTTCCACGATACCGGCGCCACCTGGTGCTTTATCGACTGGGCGTTTGGACTGGAGAAGAGCGCCGCCACTCATGCGGTGATCGTATTCGCGCTGCGCCGCATGCTGAAACTGGCCGAAACGCTGGGACGAGGCGGCGAAGTCGCACACTATGCCACCGCCATCGAGCAAATGACTGAGGCGGCACGCGCACAGCTGTTCGACCGGGAACGTGGCGTCTACACCAGCGGGCCGCAGCGCCAAGTGTCCTGCGCCACGCAAGCGTGGATGGTGCTGGCCGGGATACCCGAATCGCGCGAGCAGGCGCGGACCGCGCTGCGCAACGTGATGGCCGATGCCGACGCGGTACGCCCGATCACGCCCTATCTGTACCACTACATCGTGGAAGCGATGCTGGCCTGCGGCATGCGCGATGAGGCGCTGGAGCTGGTGCGCAGCTATTGGGGCGGCATGCTGGACGCCGGTGCCGACACCTTCTGGGAAGCCTACGATCCGCAGGAGCCGCTGACATCACCCTACGGCGACATCCACGCCAACAGCTACTGCCACGCCTGGAGCTGTTCGCCGGCATGGCTGTCCCGCGCACTTGGTCTGGGCGCGCCCAATCTGGAGACTCAATGAAAGACGGGATCATCGAATCGCCGCGCCTGCGCGATCTGCCGCGCACCGCCTGGCGTGTGGCGCTGCTGGCTGGCATGGCGTCGTATCTGGACGCCGGCGCCATCATCACCAGCGGCGGCGCACTGGTACTGTACAAGGATACCTTCGGTCTGACGCTGGGCCAGATCGGCCAGCTGTCCGCGCTGCTGACCGCATTGTTCGCGATCGGCGCCCTGGTCGGCGGCCGCCTGGGCGATCGTTACGGCCGGCGCAAAGTCTTCACTGTCACCATGGCTGGCCTGGCCGCCGGCGCAGCCATGCTGGCCTTCGCACCGGACATCATCATGCTGTATGCCGGCACGGCGGTGGTGGGCTTCTGCATCGGCGCCGACCTGCCGGTGTCCATGGCCATGATCGCGGAGGAGGCACCACCCGGCTTCAAGGGACGGCTGATCGCCTTTTCGCACGTGCTGTGGATGGCCGCCATTGGCACCACTTTCATCGTACAGATGATTGTTGGCGATATGGGAGTCATGGGCGGCCGCATCATGTGGACGCACATCCTTCTGGTCACGCTGCTGGTGCTGGTGCTGCGCTCCACGCTGCCGGAATCGCAGGAGTGGACCCGTGCCTACGCCCGCCGCCAGCAGACCGGTGCCGATGGCCGTGCGCTGGAAAGCAGCAGCTTGCGTGAACTGTTCGGCCGCCGCTACATCGGTCCCTTCATCGGACTGGCGCTGTTTTATGGCGTGTTCAATCTGGCGGCGAATACCGGCGGCCAGTTCGGAACGCTGCTTTACACTGAACTGGCGCATACCTCGGTGTCCACCGCCGCCATGGTCAACACGGCGCAACTGGTGATCTCGTTTGCCAGCGCGCTGCTGTTCATGCGCACCGTCGATCTGCCATCGCGCATGAACTGGTTCCTGATCGGCGGCGTGCTGGCGGTTGCCGGCCAGGCGGTGCCGGTGGTTTTTGGCGTCAACGTGATATCGCTGGCAGCGTGGCAGATCATGCAGGGCGTGGGCGGCGCGTTCGCCGGTGAATCGATGTGGAAGGTGTGGAGCCAGGAGCTTTTTCCAACGCTGCTGCGCACCACCGCGCAGGGTGCCACCACTTTCTTTACGCGCATGCTGGCGGCGGTGTCCGCGCTCGGCACGCCGTACCTGATCCAGAGCGGTCCCGAAACACTGTTCGTGACGCTGACCCTGGCCGTGGCCTTCACCACCGCGCTGGGCTGGTTGTATATCCGCAGGGTGCCGGCGGTAGCGGCGCATTAAATTAATTATAAGGAGTGAGACAGGAATGAAGATGAATAAATCGCTGCGCCGCGCCGTATTGGTGGCTTTGTACAGTGCAGGCATGGCGCATGCCGCCGACCTTCAGCCATGGCGCGATGCCTCGCAGCCGGTGGAACTGCGGGTGGAGCAGCTGTTCAAGGCCATGAGTTTCGAACAGAAATCGGCGCTGGTCAGCGCCACCGATCCGATCGAGTACGCGCCACTGGCGCCGCTGGGCATACAGCCGCTGACCCGCGTCGATGCCTCCTCCGGCCTGCGCGGCGACAAGGGCGTGACCGCGTTCCCGGTACCGCTGCAACTGGGCGCCACCTTTGACGTCGAACTGGCGCGCGAATATGGCAAGGCGATTGCCGAGGAAGCGCGCGGCAAGGGCTGGAATGTGATCCTGGGCCCGACCGTGGACACGGCACGCGATGGCCTGAGCGGCCGTCTGACCGAATCCTTTGGTGAAGATCCGCTGGTGAACGCGGAGCTGGGCAGCACCGTCGCCGCCGCCATGCAGAGCCAGGGTGTGATCGCCATGGCCAAGCACTACACCGCTTACCACACCGAACGCGAACGCCTGACGATGGACGTGGAAGTATCGCAGCGCGCGCTGCATGAGGTCTACAACCTGCCGTTCTATTACCTGATCGAGAAGGCGCAAATCGGTTCGCTGATGGGTTCTTATCCTAAAGTGAACGGCAAGTTCATGCTGGAGAACGCGGAGTTGATCGCGCAGATCAAGCAGCACGGCTTCAAAGGCTATCTGGCCACTGACTTCATGGGCGGCCAGGATGGCGTGGCGCAGTTCAACGCCGGCATCGACTCATGGTCGCTGCAACCGTTCCTGCGCGTGCCAGACGCGCTGCGTGATGGCCGCATCAAGTCCGCGCGTCTGGACGATGCGGTGCGCCGCACGTTGTGGACGCTATTCTCGACCGGCGCCTTTGATCGTCCGGTGACCGACACCCCGGCCGCCGTGGTCACCACGGCGGCACACCAGGCGCTGGCGCGCAAGGTGGCGGAGAGCGGCACCGTGCTGTTGAAGAATGAAGGCGGCGTGCTGCCGCTGAAGCGCAGCGGCCAGATCGCCGTGATTGGCCCCGCCGGCAAGGAGACCGTCACCGGCGTGATGTGGTCTACCTTCGTCGATCCAGGCCAGTTCGTGACGCCGATCGAAGCGATCGCCGGCGCCGCCGGCTCGGCCGCCAAGGTGGTGCATGCGCAAGGCTCCACCGGCGACTTCGTGCTGCCGACCATGTCGACCGAGGGTGGCATGATGGCACCGCCGGCACCGCTGGCATCGCCGGACGGCACGCCGGGCTGGCAGGCCAGCTACTTCGCCAGCGAGGACTTCAGCGGCGCCGCCGTGCAGGATGTGGTGGCGGGCATCGACGTGCGTGGCCGGCCCAAACAAACCATGCCGGCCAAATGGTCGGCGCGCTGGGCCACCGACTATACGCCTAAAGCGGATGGACTGCTGCGGGTGGCCGTGCCCCTGTGCGGCACTGTCAAGGTACGGGTGGACGGCAAGCTGGTGATCGATGGCATGCGCTCGACGGCGGACGGCTTCCCCGGCTCCGGACCGACCACGTATCCGCTGCAGGGAACCGCGACGCTGAACGGCGGCCGCAAGGTGCGGGTGGAAGTGGAATACAGCACGCGCGGCGGCTTGACCGGTCCACGCATCCAGGTGGGCTGGGAGCCGGCATCGCAGATTGCGGATGCGGTGGCGCTGGCACGCAAGTCGGATGTGGCGGTGGTATTCGTCAACCAGGTCACCGGTGAAGAGATGGACCGCGACAATTACGCGCTGCCGGCCGATCAGGATGCGCTGGTGGAGGCGGTGGCCGCCGCCAACCCGAACACGGTGGTGGTGCTGAACACCGGCGGCGCGGTCAAGATGCCTTGGCTGTCCAAGGTCAAGGGCGTGGTGCAGATGTGGTATCCAGGGTCCGCCGCCGGTACCGGCATCGCCAGCGTGCTGTTTGGCGACGCCGAACCGGGTGGCCGCTTGCCGGTATCCTTCCTTGCCGACGAAAGTCAGGGTATTCGCCCATACCGTGGCGGTGGCACGGTGCGTTACGACGAAGGCGTGATGGTCGGCTACCGCTATCTGCAGCAGCACAACCAGCAGCCGCTGTTCCCGTTCGGTTACGGCCTGTCGTACACCAGCTTCAAACTGGATGAGGTGCGGGCACGCGCATCGACCAAGGCCGACGAGGCGGCGCTGGTGTCGGTACGGGTGAAGAACACCGGCGCCCGCAGCGGTTCCACCGTAGTGCAGGTCTACAGCGGCGCGTTGCCGGTGCCGGTGGAGACGCCGAAGGCCAAACTGGTGGGCTTCGCCCGCGTGCAGCTGGCCAGCGGCGAACAGCGGGTGGTCACGATTCCGGTGCCGCGCCGCCTGCTGTCCTACTGGGATGAGAAGTCCGGCAAGTGGATCGCCGCCAGCGGCAAGGTGGCGCTGAAAGTTGGCCAGAACTCGGCCGACCTCAATCTGTCCACCGACATCAGCCTGAAAAACTAGCACCTGGCTGACGTGCATGCACCGTCGATATCCGAGTATATCGACGGTTACGAGTTGACTACGTCGAACCAACCGGGCGTTGCCGAGATGACTTCCCACAGTTTGCCTGGAATGCTAGCCCGTGATACGTCGCCAGCGGAAATCGAAAGGCGAACATCACTATCCCGTCCGTCGCGGGCGTAATCCATCCATTCGGGATTGATCACCAGGCTTTGTCCCACGGCGACCAGCGAAAGTCCCATATCGAGCGCGCTGTCAGCTTGTGCCGGCGTCTTGATGCGGCCCGCAGCCATCAGCGGAACGCGGCCGCCTATGTGATCATGCAATATGCCGACGATCGTCGCGCTGTACGCGCCAGTTGACGGTTTCTGATCCAGGGCGTTGCCAAGGGAGGCATGGATGTAGCTTGCACCGGCATCAATCAGACGCGTGATCAACTGCAGCGAATCCGCAAGCGTCAGTCCTCCCTCGATATCTTCTTCCACCGAGACGCGATAGCCGAGCGCAAAAGGTCGATCAGCGTGTTCTGCGATCGTGCGCTTGATGGCGTCCACAATAGCCAGCGGAAAACGCATACGATTCTCCAGCGATCCGCCCCATTGGTCGCTGCGACGATTCGAATGCGGAGAGAAGAAATTTTGAATCAGGAAGCCGTGGGCGCCATGGAGTTCAACACCATCAAAGCCCGCAGCAATGGCGCGGCGTGCCGCCTCGGCGTATGCTTTCACCACATCGACGACTTCCTCGTCGCTCAACTCCCTCGGCATGATGGCTGGCGCAAATGGACCACCATCGCCAACCACCGCGCTTGCTGCGACCACGTCGGACACCAACGACGGCAAGGTCTTCACACCCGCGTGGAAGATTTGCAGAATTGCCGGTGCGCCGCCGCTCTTGGCAGCGAGAGCCAGTTTGCGCAAGCTCGGAATAAAGCGGTCGTCGTGAGCGGCAAATTCACCGGTAAAGCCGATACCATTTGCCTGGACGTGGGTGCAACCCGTGATCACCAAGCCAACGTGCTGTGCCCTGCGGCGGTAGTACGCTTCTTCTTCATCGGACACGGTGCCGTCGTCGTTGCTGGCCCAGGTGGTCATTGGCGCCATCACGATGCGATTGCGTAGAGATAAGCCTGGAAGGAGCTCCATTGGCTCGAATAGTTTGCTGTGTTTCAAGGCATTCACTTTCATATATAGATTGGTAGGCCGTCGCCGGCGGCGCTCTGATACATCAAATCGTATAGTCGATCTGACTCATGTGCGCTTCCCCCATTCGATCACCGAAGACTGGGTATTTACCGAGCATGGTGTCGATCGCCAGGACATCGGCGGCCGTTAGTTGCAAACGCTGAGCTCCGAGGTTTTCAAGCAGATGCGCCTCGCTGCGGGTGCCGGGAATAGGGACGATGTTTGGTCCTTTCGCCAGTAGCCAGGTCAATGCGACCTGAGATGGTGTTGCGCCTTTTTTCGCCGCGTAGGTCTTGAGCCATTCGACCAGCGGCATATTAAGCTTCAAGAATTCTTTCGATAAGCGAGGAAACCCAGCGCGAAAGTCGGTCTTAGGATCGAACACCGTATTCGTATCGATCTTACCGGTCAGGAAACCCGCGCCTACTGGCGACCATGGCACAAAGCCGATCCCCAGTTCCTGGCAGGTGTCCAGCACCCCATTCAATTCCACGTTACGGGTCCATAGCGAATATTCCGACTGGACCGCAGCCACCGGTTGCACGGCGTGGGCGCGACGAATGGTGTTGGCACTGGCTTCGGACAGGCCGAAATGCAGCACCTTGCCCTGTTTGATCAGCTCCTTGAGGGCGCCAGCCACTTCTTCGATCGGCACAGCTGGATCAACCCGGTGCTGGTAATACAAGTCGATGTGATCGGTACGCAGGCGCTTGAGCGATGCTTCGACTACTTTGCGGATATGTTCAGGCCTGCTATTCAAGGCTATCGTTCCGTCGATTGCGAAACCGAATTTCGTCGCAATCTGTACCTGGTCTCGGAACGGGGCGAGCGCCTCACCGAGGTAGTCTTCGCTGATGTAAGGCCCGTAAACTTCGGCCGTATCGAAGAACGTCACGCCGTTTTCGTACGCCGTACGGATGGTTTTGATGGCCTGCTCCTTGGGTACGGGCGCGTTGTAATTCCCCGCGAACGTCATGCAGCCGGCGCCGATTTCCGACACCTTCATGGTTCCCAAAGTACGTTGTTTCATCGTATTTCCTCGCGTTGGTTGAATGGTTTGATTGGCCTGAGCGCCGAGCATCGGAACAACCGCTACCGATGCGCCAAGCCTGATTGAGTGCTTAATGAAGCAGCGTCTGTCAATGTTTTCTGACATCGATCCTGGCCTTTTATAAGAGTTAAAGAAGAATGCTGTGAGTCCATGACGCCAATGTAACCCCGTACAATAGATATGATTAGATGCGATAATCTTCTTGCACTTATAGACTGAGGTTATAAATGGTTAAAGAAAGCATGGATGACCTGGGAGCATTCCTACTGGTGGCGACGCAACGCAGCTTCACACGCGCGGCAGCACAGCTCGGAATTTCACAGCCCGCGCTGAGTGCAAAGATCACTGCCTTGGAAGCGCGCCTTGGGGTACGCTTGCTGACACGTTCAACGCGCAGCGTCTCCACCACAGAGGCCGGCGAACGGCTATGTAAGTCGATCAGCCCACACTTCGATGGCATTGTTTCCGGGTTAAATGAGTTGAGTGAACTGCGGGACAAACCTGCAGGGAGCGTGCGCATTACCTCAGTCGAACATGCATCGCAGACTATCCTGTTGCCGGCGCTAGCGAAGCTGCTTCCCGACTATCCCGATATTACGGTGGAGATTAGTGATGACTACAGTCTTGCCGACATCGTGGCGGACCGCTTCGATGCCGGGGTGCGTTTGGGGGAGCAAGTTGCGCAGGACATGATCGCGGTACGTATCGGACCGGACTTCAAGCAATGCGTGGTCGGTTCCCCGGCGTACTTCAAGAAGCATGGAAAGCCCAAGACCCCGCATGATTTAACTGCGCACCGTTGCATTGCATTGCGCCTGCCAACGTCTGGCGGCGTCTGGTCGTGGCCATTTGAAAAAGAGGGCCGGGAATTGAAGGTTCGGCCAGGCGGGCAGTTGGCATTCAACACGATCTCACTGCAACTTGACAGCTGTCTGGCGGGACTCGGTCTGGGATATTTGCCCGAAGATGTCGTGAAGGGGCATATAGCAGCGGGCCGCCTGCAACGTGTGTTGGCGGACTGGTCGGCATCGATGTCAGGCTACCACCTCTACTACCCGAGCCGGCGTCAGCCGACTGCGGCATTTTCGTTGGTAGTCGCGGCTTTGCGCCTGCGAGGAGGAAAGCGCGGCGGCCGATAGCTTGCTTGAATCCCTATGGCGTTGCCTTCTGCGCGATCCGGTGCACGGCCTGGTGCATAGCATCGATAAATTCGTTCAATTTTTGCGTAGCTCCCGGATCTACGTTTTCCCCCGCCAATTGCAATGTCTCTACCGCCGTTCTTACCCGGGGATTGTTTTGGATGAGCGCATCCACTTGAGAGATCGTTTTCAGGTGATCGCGGCACAGCTGACGCCCCGGAGCTGAAAGTCCGTGATAGATCGCGATGGTGGTATCGTTGGTTTCAAGCCGCACGTAGCGGACATGGCCATCATAGATATGCAACCTTGGGTGAAAATAGTCGCCAACCGTGGTCGGGTAGTCAACCGCCGTCAGGGCCAGCGTTCCCCATTTTTTCTTTCCCTTTAACTGATTGCAGTCCCGACAGCAAAGCGCCATATTCCAGTAATGCAGAGAGAACTGGGGATATTCTTTCCGAGATAAGATGTGTTCCACCGGCCGTGCATGAGCGATATTTTGGAGCCAGCGACGGCAATAGCAACAACGATTGCCCTGCAGTTTAGCAAGGTGTTTGCGTAGCATCGATATGATTTCCCTGCCCAAGGGACGTTTCTTGCCTCCCTTTTTAGGGAATTTATAGTCGGTCAGTGTTGGCCAGCGGTCTTTCTTTAAGCGCGTCGCTTTCCGATGCTCATCTTCCCATGCTTTTTTCGCCTCCGCCCACAGGGCTTTGGTGCTGTGTGGTTGAGATAGAAATTGATCACGTTCTGCATCTAGTTCGACAGCGGTTCTATACATGGCCATCATTTCTGATCCTGCGTGGTGTTATCAGTCGATGCCAGCGCTGACAATTCCTCAACGGCGGACCGTGCGCGCTCAACCAGACTCAGGTCAAATTCAATGTCTTCATCGGCAGCAAATCGACGCTGCTTCTGAATAATCTCTTTCATGTTTTCCAGTTTTTCCAGCGTGTCGACCTTGGCACCGCTGTCCTCGTGGTCGCGGTTTGCCGCATCGATATAGCCCGCCACCAGGGAGGCACAGCGTTCGTGCACCTCGCGGTTGTTGTGGGTATAAGTCCGGAAGCCTTCGAATAGCGCGGTTTCGACGGAGCGACGATCGTCATTGGTCAGCTTCCACAATGCGCGATCTCTGATGGTGAAACAGTAATCTGTGCTGTCTTCCGTGCTGGCGATAATGATCGGTGAGTGGGTGGCGACCAATATGTCGACTTCAAAGGTCCGGGCTATGATGCGGAACAGCGTGGGAAGCGCCTGTTGCCAGGCGACGTGCAGGCTGATCTCCGGCTCGTCCACGAGCAGCAAGGCGCCAGCTTCGGCTTGAGAAATCATCTTTGCGAGAAGAAAAATGATTTGCTGTTCGCCTGAACTCAGTTCATCAAATGGCAGAATGCTGTCGTGATTCGAGCGGCGCAGGCCCAGCTTGTATTTTTTCGCTTGGTTGGGGTTGTTGCGCAGACTATGGATCAAGCTAAGATCATCGTCATCTTCGGACTCCAAGCTAACCACGCCGCTCACCAGGCGATCCTGTCCACGTTGGCTGGCCTTCAGGTTTTTTGAGATCAGATACCGTATCGGCGAGAATCCAATCAACCCCAGTATTTCCTTAAGCGTTTGCGAGCGAGGGGGGGATGCGTGGATAGCCAGCATGACCGAACCGATGTTGATTGCGGCCTTCTTAGTATCGACCGCAGTCGCGCTTGTTCTCGCTCCCATATACTGGTAGAACTCGCCAGCATCTTTTTGCATGTTGATAGGGAAGCGGTCCGTCGCGCCAAAAGATATTGCGACAGTGTGCCGTTTGGATGCGACGCTCTCGCTGGCAATTTCGCTCAATAGCAAGCTCTTTCCTTCCCCATTATTCCCAATGATGTACATACTTTTGCCACGATGGTTACTGTCCGTCATGACCTCTGCCAATTCGCCTCGGCCTACACCTTTGAGCCAGGTGCCGTCGGGCTTGGCAGTCAGGTAAGTTTTAGCGGACAAGGCGTAGTCATGCTGCTCTACTTCCGCTATGGAGACAAAACGCGACAGTCCTGCAGCATTATGATGTCCTGGTGAAAATTCTCGGGCAAAAATTTTCGCTAACAATGGATCCTTGGTTTCGAGTTGGTCGATTAAGTCCAACTGGAACTGCAATGGGTCCTCAAAGACATCCGCGATCAGCGCCGCGATAAAGGTAGCAGCGACGCTCGCGTCGTTGTCAGCAGTGAGCAATGACAACGGTTCGGCATCGATGAACATAATGCCATTGCGACCCGAACGCCTGATTTCACTGTCATTGACAATCAGCCAGGCAGAATATCGGCGCTTGGTATCGGAAGCGCTATGGGGGAAATCGATAACCGCTGCAATTCTTCCGCTATTGACGAGGTCATATCTGATCATAGCCTTGTGGCTTTTTGCTGTGCAGTCACTCTGCGGGACGACTGCAAGGGCGGAGCGAAATTTGAGCGGCGTGTTGAGCAAAAAAGCGATCAATTCAATTACTGTCGTTGTTTTGCCGGCGGACGAGTTGGACTGAGCCCATGAAAAATGAACGCTGTTTACCGGCGTTGGATTGAGAAGAAGAAAATCTAGTTCAGGTACATGAGCGGTATAGCGATCGATAAGTTGGTGGCGGTCGACGCGAGTGAGAGGGATACCGCGCATATATAGCCGCATGGCTGTATAAATGTCTGTGGCTTCGCTGCTGCCTACAAATAGCAGATCCTTATGCTGAGTAGACATTGCAGCAGCAAAATGGCCGATCCGGGTGTCCAGGTCACCAATCGTTTGTGCACGATGAAACATGCAATTCGCTGCAAGATGGGCTGCAAAGTATTCCCGCGGAAGATCACTCTTCGATGTGACTAACTGAGCGTGCCCGTATTCAAACGTATGCACAAGCTGGCCATCACTCTGATCTTTGACCCAATGATTTATTAGCTCGTATTGCTGCAGGACCCAATCTGTTAAAAGTGCGAAGTCGGGGCCATTTTGATCATTGATATCGAACATTGCGTTCGTAGCCGCAAACGTGTGGCTGAATTTCCCTATATAGGTGTGATGAGATGTCGCAGCCAGCCAAGCGAAGACGGCTCGCTTATTTGGAAGATTTTCTTCTCTAAGAAGGGGCAGTCGCCGCAGCCTTGATCGTCCCGAGTACTCATCATCGCTGCATAAAAACAAAAGCATCAATCCGTGCATGTATGTCAGCTCAGTGTTGGATGGGCCTAATTTAAGCATGTGCTCCCAAAATTTCATCGCCTGTACGTCGCTGTCCCGATAATTAGCCATGGTTCCTATGCAAGAATTAAAGTTGCCAAATTGTATCATTTTGATGAAAAGCCAACTACTGTGCTATCAGCAATTACGATTGCACATAGGTTGACACTGAGATAATATGAGAATAATTCTTATTTTCATTTGAGCGTAGTCGATGGCGACAGCGGAACTGGAATCGCAACAGCGGGTGGCGGCGCTTTATAGCGACCATCACGGCTGGCTGTTCGGCTGGTTGCGCAAGAAGCTGGGCTGCGCTCACAACGCGGCCGACGTGGCGCATGACACCTTTGTGCGCATCATCGCGTCGCGTGATGTGATGTTTGGCGTGCAGGAGCCGCGCGCCTATCTGACCACCGCCGCCAAACATCTGCTGGCCAACCGCGCCCGCCGTCAGCTGATCGAACAGGCTTACCTTGAAGAGTTGGCACATGCGGCCAACCAGGTCGATGGCTATCCTTCACCGGAGCAAATCTATGCGGCGATGCAGGCGCTGGAGCAGATCAGCGATGCCTTGCAGGGATTGGCCGTTAAGCCGCGTCAGGCGTTCCTGCTGCATTACCTGGATGATTTGACGCAGTCCGAAGTCGCCGCCTCGCTGGGCGTCTCGACCCGCATGGTGCAGAAGTATCTGGCGCAGGCGCTGCTGCATTGCCATCTGGCGGCCGAAGGTCTCGGCCAGTGAGCAATGAGATAGCACAGGCGGCGGTGCAGTGGATAGTCCGCTTGTCGTCCGACGACGACACAGAGCGCGCGCACGCCATCGCTGGTTTCGACGCCTGGAAAGCGGCCGATCCGCGCCACGCCGAGGTGGCGGCGCGCATGCAAGGGTTGATCGCCCGCGCTGGCGCTTTGCGCGGCGACAGTGGCGGTGGCATCAAGCCGGCTCACGCCGCGCTGAACGCGGCGCACACACTGGAACGCAAACAACGACGCCGCACGCCACGACGGATGGCAGCCGCTTTGGCGGTGGCCGCAGCGCTAGCGGTGCCGGGCTGGCTGTCGCTGCACGCCTGGCCGCCAGGCTATCTGCTGGCCGACCTGCGCACCAGCACCGGCCAATGGCAGACCCACACGCTGGCCGACGGCACGCGCATCACGCTGGGCAGCGGCAGCGCCGTCAATCTGCGCTTCGACAGCCAGCGCCGCACGCTGGAACTGGTGCGCGGCGAGATTCTGGTCGAGGTGGCACATGACGCCAACCGGCCGTTCGTGGTGGAGACCGAGGAAGGCAGCGTGCGTGCGCTGGGCACGCGCTTCGTGGTCCGCAACGACGGCGTGGTCACCACCTTGAGCATGCTGGAGTCGCGCACGCTGGTGTGCACTGCCGCGCAGCGCCTGCATCCGCAGCCGGACGAGCAGGGGATCACGGTGGACGCCAATCAGCGCGTGCGTATCCGCGAGAACGCACTGGGAGTGGTGGAGACCATCGACGGTCGCGCCATTGAGGATGCCTGGCGGCGTCACCAACTGGTGGCCAACGGCATCGCGCTGCCCGACGTGCTGGATGAACTGAACCGCTATCGTCCCGGCCATATTCAGTACAACCGCCAGCAGCTGGAAGCCATCAAGGTCCATGTGGTGCTGCCGCTGGACGATACCGAACGCGCGCTGCAACTGCTGATCGACAGCCTGCCGGAGCTGCGGGCGCGCCGGTTGACGCGCTATTTCGTCATGGTCGACGCGGCGCCGCCGGCCCGGTAAAAATATTTCGCGATCCAGTTCGTGTTTTGTTTTCTCGCGTGTCAAGGAAGGTGAGATCAACAAAAACGGGAAACTTCCACCATGCGATACCAACACTTCATCCTGCCCGCCATCGCCCTGGCCGCGCCGCTGGCCCAAGCCCAAACCCAGGTGCAGGCCGATATTCCGGCCGGTCCGCTGGCCGATGCGCTGAGCCGCTTCGCCCAGCAATCCGGCGTCGCCTTCGTACTCGATGCGCGGCAGGTGCAGGACTTGCAGACGCACGGCCTGAAAGGCAGTTATGGTGTGGAGGATGGCTTCAACACGCTGCTGCACGGCAGCGGTTACGTGATCGGCAAAACCGCAGCCGGCTATCGCCTGGTGGCAGCCCCCAAGCAGGACAGCGGGCAGATGACCGATTCGGTACTGCCCGCAGTGAGCGTGAAAGCCGATAGCGAGCGCGAATCCGCTACCGGCCCGGTGCCGGGCGTGGTCGCCAAGCGCAGCGCCACCGGCACCAAAACCGACAGCGCCATCGTCGAAGTGCCGCAGTCGATCTCAGTGATCGGCGCGCGCGAGATCGATGACAAGGGCATGGTGACGCTGACCGACGCGCTGGCGCAGACCGCCGGCGTGACCGTCAATCCGTATGGCTTCGATTCACGCGCGCCGGACTGGGTGATGCTGCGCGGTTTCGACGGTTGGTACACCAGCAGCTATCGCGACGGCCTGGCGCAGAACGTGGGTATCACCTTCCTTGGCGTGCAGACCGAGATCTATGGCCTGGAACGGCTGGAAGTGCTGCGTGGCCCGGCCTCGGTCCTGTTTGGCAAGGGCGACGTGGGCGGGGTGGTCAACCGCGTCAGCAAGGTGCCCAGCACGGACGCGCTGCGAGAGATTGGCGTGCAACTGGGCCGCTATGACCGCAAGCAGGTGATGGCCGATCTGGGTGGCGCCTTGGACGGCGAGCAGCGCTGGCTGTGGCGCGTGGTTGGCGTGGATCTGGACACCGGCACGCAGGAGAGCTATCCGAATGGCCAGCGCATGAAGCAGAAACGCCGCTATCTGGCACCGTCGCTGACCTGGCACATTTCGCCGCAAACCTCGCTGACGCTGCAAGCGGAGGCGCTGCGCGACGATAGTTCGGATGATATTCAATACGTCACGGCGGCGGATGGCTCGCAGAGCAGCATCAAGGAAGGCGATCCGAATTACAGCCGCATCGAAACCGATTCCGACGCCGCCGGCTATCAACTGACGCACACGCTGGACAATGGCTGGCAGTTGCAGCAGAAAGCGCGCTACGCGCACCGCAGCATGGACAAGCACCATATCGTGTCGTTCTTCGACGTCGATCCGAACGAGTTGCTGCGCCAGGCGCGGCATGATGTGGAATCGGTGCGGGAGACTGCGGTCGACACTTCGCTGCAAGGCACGCTGACGGCGGGCGGCATCACGCATCGACTGCTGTTCGGCGTCGACTATGACCGCAACCGCGCCGAGTGGCAGCGCTGGCAGGACATGACCAGTTCACTCGACATGGTGAATCCGGTGTACGGCATCAGCATCGCCGAACCTGCCACGAACTCGCGTGACAAGCAGGTGGTCAGCGAGCAGCTGGGCGTGTATGCGCAGGATCAGCTGCAGTTCGACCAGCACTGGCGGCTGACGCTGGGCGTGCGCCAGGACCGCGCCCGCACACATCTTGACGATCGGCTGGGCGATGTGCAGGACAACCGTACCGACAACGCCACCACCGGCCGTATCGGTGCCAGCTACCTGGTGGGCAATGGCTGGGCGCCATATGCGAGCTATGGCGAATCGTTTGTGCCGGTGATGGCGATCGACGACGATGTGCTGTTTAGTCCCAGCCGCGGCAAGCAGATCGAATTGGGCGTGAAGTACATCCCCGAAGATAAACCGTGGTCGTTCACGGCGGCGGTGTACAACCTGAAGAAAACCAATGTGGTGTCCTACGACCCGGTGGAATTTGTGCCGCATGCGCTGGGACTGGTGCGCTCGCGCGGGCTGGAACTGGAGGGACGCGCGGAGCTGAGCCGGCAGTTGTGGCTTACCGGCTCGTTCACGGCGCTGAACATGAAGATCCTGTCGAGCGCCATTCCCGAGGAAGTGGGTAATATGCCAATCCTCACGCCGAAACAGACCGCGTCGCTGTGGCTCGATTATGCGACCGGTGCCAGTGGTGGCCCGGGGTTGAGCGTAGGCGGTGGCCTGCGCTACACCGGCAAGCGTTACAACGATGCCGCCAATACTTCGTTCGAAGACGGATACACGGTGACCGATGCCGCCATCCGCTACGACACCGGGCCGTGGCGCTTCGCCCTCAACGTCAGCAATCTGTTCGACCGCTCCTACCTAAGCGGCCGTGCCTACGGCAGCTACTTCCGTGGCGCCGAACGCAATGTGATACTCACCGCGAAATATCGCTGGTAAGCCGTAGCGTGGTGGCCGGGCTTGCGGGAAGCTGGAATAGCCATGCCGCTTTGCCATCTACGCTGCGCGCCTGTCCGGCGAGGCGGATTTCGCGGCCATCCACCGTCAGCGACAGTGTGGATGGCCAGTCGGCGGCGGGTACTTGGAGCTGAATCGGACGATCGCTGGTGTACATCCAGCGGCCGTCGTCGCGCCATAGCGCTGCCGCCGTATCGCCGCTGTCGGCCGACAGCGCATAGCCTGACGCGGACAGCGTGCTGCCACGGCCCAGGAACAGGTAGTCCAGCTGTCCGCCGCGCTCCGCGACGATGGCGTAGCGGCCCCGCAGCTGCACGCCATCGCGCTGGTACTGCGCGTCCGCCGCATCGCCCGAGATGATGGTCTGGCGGCGCTCTCCCGCAGTGCTGACGCGCAGCGCGAGCGCATGGCCATCGTCGATCTGCTCGACCTCGCGCACCAGGCTTGCGCCATTCTCGGCCGGCTCGAAGATGGCGGTGAATGGATGCGTCCATGCCTCGCCGCGCTGACGTATCACCAGCGTGGGCAGCGGCGCGCGTTCGATCTCGGACGGCAGCATGCCGGCGCTCCACGCTGTCGATGGCGGCGCCATCACCGAGAAGTATTCACGCTGTGCCGAACCTTGCAACCACGCCGTCATGCTCAACGCGCGCTCCCGCAGTTTGAGGTCGAAACGCGCGCGCAGCGGTTGTTGCGATGTTAGCGACTTGCGGTTCTGCCAGAAATCGTAGCCCGCCAGGTCGCCATCGGCAAACGTGAGGCGCTGCGACGGCGTGTTCGCCAGCGGCTGGCCGCCTGCGCCGACAAACTGCATGCTTTGTCCGAGGTTGTGGTAGATGTAGTCGTGATAACGGTCCTTGCCGTCGCGCCGGCGCGAACGGAAGATGTCGACGAAGTAGCCGGCACCGTCTTCAAGCCTGATGACGCCCAGCGTGCGCGCCTGATCGGCATTGGTCTCCGGCTCGATGAAGCGCACGTCGCTGAAGGTCGCCCAGGGAAAAGATGCCGCCGCCGCGCTGCCGGATGCGGGGTACATGGCCTGCACGGTGAACGGGTGGTTGCTCTTCATTGACGGGTAGGCCGACACGCCGTCGACCACCACCGTGTTATGTGCCGGGAACTGCGAATAATATTCAAGGTGATCGTTTTGCAGATAGCCGGAACCACGTCCGCTTTCCGGTGCCAGGCTCAGTCCCTTGGCGTACAGCTCCATGGCGATGCCGTTGGCGTGGGCGTGATTGCCGCTGGAGCCGACCTGCGAAATGACCATGGCCTTGCGTTCCGCATCCGCGCCCGCGTAGCCATTGCGCTGTATCAGCCAGCTGGCGTTGGGGGCGTAGAAGGTGGGCGTCTGCCAGGCGGTGGCTGGAACCACGGGCGCATTCGGCATCGCCAGGGCTGGCGCGGGCCGAAGGCTGTCCAGCAGCGCATGGACATCATCCTTGCGTGCCGCTTCGCCCGCGCTGCGAATGGAAGCGAGCAGCGAGGCATAGCCGTTGGCGTCCTCGCTTTGCTGGTGTCGGATGGCGTGGGCCAGCAGGAGTTCCACCATGGCGGTGCGCGGCAGTTCGTAGCGGGTGTCGCCAAAACCGACGGTGCGGCCGTTGGGCAGCAGGTATTGGGGCAGGGCGCGCGCGGCCTTTGGTAGCGCCGGCAGATCCTTCAGCATATCGATGCCGAAGCTCTGGTCCAGCAAGTCCACGCACTCCATGAAGTCGCCCGCCACGTTGATCGAATAGCTGGGGGATTCGTTCCAGATGCCGGTGTTGGCGTCGTAGCCGTACTCCATCAGGCGGCGCAGCCCCCATTGACGAGAGCCGTCGCCATCGATCGCGCTGCGCACGTAGTGCTGGCTGCCGCGCCGGTCGGCATAGCTGTCGTCGGCGCCCAGGATGGCAGCGATGTGCAGCACGAAGCGCGCTTCGATCAGGTTCCAGTTATTCCATGGCACGCCGTTGGCGATGATGAGATCCGCCCACTTCTTGAAGGCGCCATCGTACAGCGCGCGCTTGTCGCCGGCACGTTGCGCGATGTAGGCGTGCATGAAGTCATAGGTTTCAGTTAGCGGGCCGACGACATCTTCGTGGATCACTTCAAACGACTGCAGGCCGACCAGCGTCTGGGCATGACCGAGGTTGAGGTCTATCGGCGTTTCGCGATAGGCGATGCCGCTTATGTAAGTATCGAAGATATCGTAAGCGAAGCGCGCATAGCTTTCGTCACCGCTGGTCCAGTAAAGGAAGGCGGCGTCGCGCGCCAACTCGACGATGCGCATGTTGATCGACTCGACAACGCGACCGCTTTTGGCCTGGCTGGCCCATTCCCACGGCTTGCCCGGCGCGTCGCGGTTCTGCAGCCAAAGCAGATCACGTTCGCCCATATACGGTTTGATGTCTTCCAGCTTGGGCGTGAGGTACTGGCTGGTGGCATCACGGCTGCCAGTGTAGCGCACGGTCGGCACCGGCGCGCGCCCCTCGGCATGGTCGTAGACGCCGTTCTTCACATACACCTGCGTGCTGTGCGACTGCCAGTACATTTGCAGGCGCGAGACGATCCATGCCGGATCGCTGCGATGCCGATCGACGTAGGGCTGCACGCGTGCCCGAATCGCGCGCAGGCTGCGTTGCGCGTCGGGGTTGCGCTCGATCAGTGCGACCACGGCGGACGGCGCCTCATCCTGCACCAGCAGGCGTGGATGGCCGGCGCCGGCCGCGCCGGCGGCTAGCATCAAGGCGAAAAGCGTAGATAAGCGCCGCACGTCAGAACCTCAAGGTAGCACTGAGGAAGAAGGAGCGCGGCGGATTGGTTTGCACCGTGGTCAGGGCGTTTGGATACTGCGCGATAAACTGGTCCAGCGTCATCCCGGTCGGCAGGCTGCCCAACTGGCCGATCTGGGTGGCGTTGCGATCATTAAAGACGTTGTTGACGTTGAAGTCGAAGCGCAGCTTTTCGTTGTAGTTGTAATAGATGCCCAGGTCGGAGACGCGATTCGGCGGCAGGTAGGCCAGCGCGGCGACGGTGGTCGGACGCTTGCCGATGTAGCGGAAGCGGAAGTAACCGCCGAAGTTGTCGAAGTCCGCATTGACGGTGCCGTTGTAGACCACCTTGGCCGAGCGCTCTTGCGGGCCGGAGGTATAGACGGCGGTGTCCGGCGTGGTGGCGACACCGGTCGCGCAAGCTTTCAGCGCGCCGCCGCAGCCAGCCGCCCACGATGCGGCGCTGAGTGCTTTACCCTGGTTCAGCGTCAGCACATTGCGCATGCCCAGCCAGTTGGTGAGGCGGAAGCGGTTGTCCAGCTCAATGCCATAGGATCGGTAATGGCTGTAGATTAGCGGCCGGGTATAAGGCGTGACGCCGTCCGCCAGTGTGCCGTAGCTGGTGACGCCAACGCGGTCGATGTCGACGAAGTAGGGCGTGGCCTCGATGCTGAAGCCCTTGGTGCTGTAGTTATAGCCGATTTCCGCCTGTTTGATGACCGGCAGGATGTTCGGATCGGTGGCATCCACTTTCCACTGCGCGTCGTAGTTATTCCAGTAGCCGTCGCCGTTTTTATGACCCAGCGTGTAGCGGGCATGGATGGTCTGACGTTTGCTGACGCTGTAGCTGATCGCACCGGTGTACTGGAAATAGTGCACGTTCTTGTTGTAGCGGATGGCCGCGCTGTCGGGATTGACAGCGTAGACGTTGTCGTAGATGGTCAACGGATCGCCATCCAGGCCACCGAAGCTGCGGCTGGTGGCGCTGCTGTTAGTGACATAGCGATAGTTCGTGCCATGGAAATTGTACGAGGTGTAGCGCGCGCCGAAGTCGAACAGCCAAGGGCCGGTTTCGTAGGTGAGGCCCAGCAGCGGCGAGATTTCGCGGGTGCGCACATCGTCATACAGGCTGCCGACGCTGTTGCCGCCGGTGCCGGCCACCGCGCCGAAGCCGGTAGGATCGGTCAACTGATAGGTGACCGGCGTGGCGGACTGCGTGGTGAAGGTGACATTGTAGGTGTCAGGTGAATTCTGCAAGCCCATGACACCCTGGCCGCCATTGAGCGCGTCGCGCACAAAGTGTATCCAGGCGGTGTAGGCGCCGGCGGTGACGGTGAGGTTGGACTTGTCGGCAAAGCTGATCGATTTATTGGCCGTGAACAGGTCGACGAAATCGTCGCTGCGGATGCG
Organism: Duganella guangzhouensis; assembly: GCF_009674535.1. Lineage (GTDB taxonomy): Bacteria > Pseudomonadota > Gammaproteobacteria > Burkholderiales > Burkholderiaceae_D > Rugamonas > Rugamonas guangzhouensis. The sequence goes on along the minus strand of NZ_WKJK01000003.1, from coordinate 271,111 downwards.
GTTATTCAAGGCGCTGACTGTCAACACCAGATTGGTGTTGGCGATCGGCGAATTCCCCGAGATGGTATTGTTGGGCAGCAGATTGGGCGTGGTGCTCTGCACGCATAAAGCGCTGCATGCCGCGCCGGTGCTGCTGCTGGCGGTGGTGCGCTGGTTGACGCGCACGATGACCTGGCCGGTGCTGCGGTCGGTCAGGGTGTAATAGCCAGGCGTGGTGCTCAGGCCGGCCAGCACGGAGCCCAGATTGGAATACACGGTGGACGAGGTCACCGACTGGTAGCCTATACCTTCCGCCTCGTTGTGATGGACCTCGTTGCTTTGGTAGCGGACGTTGTTGTTGACCTTCCAGCCGTTGCCGAAGTCATGCTCCCATTTCAGGCCGATGTAGCCGCCGCGATTGCGGGCGAAATTGCTGGGGTCCCAGTAGTCGGTGCGGCCATCCAGGCCGGAAGGAGTGGCGTGCGCGATATTCCCGGTCGGGATGAAGTTGGCGCTGCGGCCAAACGGCGTATCAAATGCGATCGGGCCGAATCCGTGTGCCATCGGCCGTACGATGTCCAGATATCCGGTATGGTCGTCCAGATATTTGACCGATAGCTGCAAGCTGCCGTTACCCCAGTCGCTGCGATACAGCTTATTGACGTTGGCCTTGATCTGGCCACCGCGATTGGGCGGATAAGCGATGTCGCGGTAGCCGTAACTGCGACGGTAGTCGCCGCCGATCGACCAGCCGAAGGTCTTGTCCTCATTACGCACGCCGTAATAGAAATCGTATTTCTGATACAGATTGCCGGGATGATCCTTGTTCTCCACGCCCAGGCGGGTGCCGAACATGCCACCCGGGTCGGTCAGGCCATTCTTGGAGATGTAGTTGAACAGGCCCGCCGGCGCGTTCGGCCCGGTGACTGCGGCCGAACCACCGCGTACCGCTTGCACGCTTTTGGTGGTGGCGTCGGCGCGCAGGAACATATCGGGCGAGAAGTTGGAGAACAGGCCGCCGACCACTGGCAGGCCGTCCTCCATCAGCGCGTTCCAGTAGTAGCCCACGGTGCCGGCGCTGGTGCCGCTGGAGATGCCGCGCGCATAAACGGTGTTGCGCGATTCGCCGGCGTCCGAGGTGACGACCACGCCGGGGATTTCGGTCAGCAGATCGGCCGCGCTGACCGGTGCCACCGCGCGCAGCCGCTCTTCGTCCAGCGTGGTGACAGAGATGGCCGCTTTGTCGGCGGTGGTGTTGCGCAGCACGCCGGTAACGACCACCACGGTGGGGGCGTCGTCGCCAGTGGCTGGCGGAGTGTTGGCGGTATCCTGTGCGAAGGCGCTGGAGCTGAGGACCAGCAGGCCGACGCCAGCTTGACGTGCGACGTTGCCCGCCTTGCGGCGTTTGCTTGCATTCTGCAAAATATGTCTCCTTGTTGTCGTGACTAGGATTGTCACGTTATCGATAACACGCATAGCTGCAATGCGTTGTGGTTATCGATAACATAATGATCGGCCCTGCGAGTGTCAAGAAACTTTGATATCGATAACGAAAACCTGTTGCAGAAAAGCGGCGGCTATTGACATGCAAACAAGAGCTCGTATAATCCGATCCGTTATCGATATCAAACGGCATCGAAATAACCGAAAAATTAATAAACGCCCGCCGGCACAGGTTGACCAGGAGGGCAAAGGAGACCAATTTGTTCATCTTCATACGCGTGCTCGCGTTTCTGCTGGCGTGCCTGCAGTTGCCGCCAGCCTTGGCCCAGGCGATGCCGGACCGGTTGCAGGTTCACCCGTTCCCCAATCCGGTTCGCTACACCCACCACAATGACGACTTCACGGTGCGCGTGCGCACGCCGGGAGGCGTGTGGCAGGATCTGTACGAATACAAGGTCAAGGTAGACCTGGATAATCCGCAGATGGCATCCATGGTGTACTTCAACTTCAACGGCACTGTGGAACTGGCGGTGCAGAAGAATAACGGCATCTTCTCGCAGGTGCGGGTACGGCCGGAGGGCAAAGGCGTCAAGCCGGTGGTCAAGGACGGCATTGCCTACTTTACGCTGCGTCGTCCGGAAAATCTGAGTGTGGAATTCGACGACGACCATCTGCACAATCTTCACGTATTCACGCACGCGATTCGAGACGATATGCCGGCGGTGCCGGCCAACCTGAATTCCAACGACATCGGCACCGCGCAACTGCCAGACCTCACTCAGAAGACGGTGTTTTTCGGCCCCGGCATTCATAGCGGCGAATTCCGTCTGCGGTCGCACACCACGGTGTATATCCATGGCTCGGCCATTCTCAAGAATCCGCTCATCCTCGAAGGCGTGGAAGATGTGAAGGTGTATAGCGACGGCCTGTTCGACGGCGTAGATATGACCACCATCCGCAACGCGCGCAATATCGAAATCGATGGTCCGATCTTCATCAATCAGCCGCACGGCACCATGCGCTGCATTACCTCGCAAGACGTGACGGAACGTTCTATCCGCAGCATAGGCGCCGGTCAATGGTCGGATGGACTGGGTCACTTTGCCTGCGAACGCGTGACGATAGCCGACAGCTTTATCCGCACCTCCGACGATTGCCTCACTTTTTATAATCATCGCTGGGACATCTGGGGTAATACGCGCGACGTTAAAGTCAGCGGCAGCACGCTGTGGGCCGATATCGCGCACGCGGTCATGATCGGCATCCATGGCAATACGCCCACGCCGCAGCATCCGCAGTCCGAAGTGCTGGAGCGGCTGCGCTTTTCGGATATCGACATCCTCGATCATGACGAGGACGATCCCGAGTACGAGGGTGCGCTGGGCATCATGGCCGGCGACGACAATCTGGTGCGCGACGTGGTGTTTGAAGACATCCGCGTCGACCGCATCGAAGAGGGCAAGTTGTTCAATCTGAAGATCGCCTATACCGCCAAGTACAACACCAGCCCCGGGCTGGGCATCGAGAATGTCACGCTGCGCAACATCCACTACACGGGCAAAGGTTCGCCCAGCGCTTCGGCCATCACCGGCCATGACGCGCAACGCAAGGTCCGCAACATCACCATCGACAACGTGACTGTCGGTGGCAAGCGCATCACCGGTCCGGAGGCCGGGGTGCTGGAACTGAACCAGTTTGTCGACGGCATCCACTACCGCTAGCGAAGGGGATACAAATGATTCGATATTTTCGCGCCATGGCAATGGCGCTGGCTTTGTGCTGCCCGCTCGCCGGAGCGGCCGATACGATACAGACCTTGGCCACCACTTATCAGCCGGTCCTGACCGAGACGGTGGATGCCAGTGGTTTCAAACATCCGGGTGTGGGCCTGACCCGCCAGGTGCTGGAGGACATGCGCACGCAGGTGCTGGCGCAAAAGGAGCCGTGGAATACTTATTTCAACCAGATGCTGCTGTCCAGCGCCGCTGGTCGCGCGGTGACTTCGAATCAGCAAAGCGCTTCCGATCCCAGCAAGCCATCGTCGTATGCGTTCAACAGCCAGGGCATCGAATCGCGTTTCATCGCGGATGCGCTCAAGGCTTATACCCAGGCCATTCTGTACTACGTGACCGGCGATGAAGTCTATCGCGCCAATGCGCTGCACATCATCCGCATCTGGGCGCAGATGGACCCGGCGCAGTATGCGTACTATACCGACGCGCATATCCACAGCGGCATACCGCTGAACCGCATGGTGGCCGCTGCTGAAATTCTGCGCTACTCCAGCTATCAGACGGCGGATCTGGCCTGGACCGATCAGGATACGACCAGCTTTACCAATAATCTGATCACACCGGTGATTGAAACGCTCCAGCACAGCAATGCCTACTTCATGAATCAGCACCTGTATCCGCTGATTGGCGCCATGTCGGGTTACATCTTCACCGGCAATCGCGTGCGCTACAACGAGGGCGTGGAGTGGTTCATGGTGAACAAGACGGCGGTGGATCAGGGCCAGAACGGCGCGATCAAGCAGCTGTTCCGGCTGGTGACCAAAAACGATGTCACTGGCGAGGCGGTGACGCCGGTGGTGCAGCACGTTGAGATGGGCCGGGACCAGGCGCACGGCGCCGGCGACGTCACCAACGCTTCGCTGCTGGCCCGTCTGCTGCTGGCGCAGGACACCAAGGTCGATCCGGTCGAGGGCACAGCATCCACTGCGGCCAACGCGGTCGGTCCCTATGAGTTCCTGAACGACCGCATCCTCGACGCCACCGAATACTTTGCCCATTACATGCTGGGCTACGAAACTCCTTGGGTGCCAACCGCCGCTCACACCGATGCCGCGGGCAACCCCACCATCATCTACAAGCAGCTGGCCAGCGCTTATCGCGGCAGGCTGACGCAGAATACCTGGGAGCCGTTTTACTACTACAAATACGTGAAGGGCATCGACATCGCGCAGCGCGCGCCCAACTTCACCCGCCTGTTTGCCGACCGCACCCTGTACAACTGGGATGGTGTCGATGGCGGTGGCGACTTCTGGCTGTTTATTCCACCTGCGGCGGAGGCGGAGGGCACGCAATATCTGGTCAAGCCGATCGTCGAGCCGGTGCGTGAAATTGAGGACCGCTTTAGCGCGCTGGATGACGGCGCGTTGGCGGCGCAGGACGATACCGCCTCCTATGTGCGCGTGACCGCAACCACCGCCGGCAGCAAGATCGCTGTCTTCGGTTATGCCAACGCCACCCGCACGGTGGCCTTCCTGGTGCGCACCAACGGCGTGGCCGAACTGGATGTATTCGACGACACCATCACGCTGCCGGACACCAAAGGCCAGTGGCGTTATGTCAGCTACGCCTTCAACGCGTATCAGAGCCTGGGCGACATGCTGTTCATCACAGTGAAAGGACCAGGAACGACGGTCGATCTGGATCACATCAACGTGCAGGCCGGGACCGTGCTGACGCCACCGGTATTCGATTCCGGTGATGCGGACGTCAACCTGTACACAAATGCCGGTTCCACCGCCGCCGTCAGCTACAGCTTTGCCGCCACCGACGGCAGCAACACTGGAGCGTTGACCTACCAGATCGACAATCTGCCGGCGGGCGCCAGTTTCGATAGCGCGACCGGCGCATTCTCGTGGACGCCGTCGCAGGCCGGCAGCTACAGCTTTGTGGTGGCCACATCGGATGGCACCACCGTTACCGCGCGTAGTGTCAAGGTGGTGGTGGGCGCGGATCGTCAGGCCGCTATCGCCGCCGCCAGCGCGGCCTACAAGCCTGACACTATCTACATCACCAGCAGCCTGTCCGACTATCAGGCCGCCTATCAAGCGGCGGTCAGCGCCGCCGGCAGTGCGACCGATGCCGAGTTCTATGCCAAGCTGGCCGCATTGGGCACGGCCACCGCCAACCTGAAGGAGCTTACGCCGCTGCTGGCCGATGGCAGCATCAATTACGCCAATATGTTCGTGGCCTCGACCTTCGGCACCCAGGTACCGAATGCGCTGGATGGCACGCCGGATACCTTTGTGGTGTACACGCTGGCGCAAAATCTGACGCACACCTTCGACTTCGGTCCAAGCTTCAAGGTGGCGGCCAATGCCTTCCAGCTGCAGGTGCGTGCCAGCTTCCCTGAGCGCATAGGCGGTGTCGCCATGTTCGGCTCCAACGACAACGAGAACTGGACCCGCCTGACGCCAGGCCTGACGGTGGTGACGGAGGATATGCAGACCTTGCCCGTGCAGGATGATCTGCAGAACCAGCGCTACCGCTTCTTCAAGATGCAGATGCTGGAACCGTCGAGCACCTTCCTGGAGGTGGCGGAGTTCCGCATCTACGGCCAGCGTTACGAGACCGTCAATGAAATCAGCGCGGTGACTATCGCCGCCGACCCAAGCCTGCGCAACCGCATTGTGCCCGGCGCCACGGTCAAGCTGAGTTTCGTGTCGAAGACGCCAATCAATAGCGTCAGCGCCACCATTCAGGGCTTGCCGGCGGCCGTTACCAGCAGCGATAACCTCAACTGGACCGCGACGGCGGTGATGAACGCCACGGTGACACCGGGCACCGTCAAGTTCCTGATCAATTACAAGACCGCAGCCGGCGTGGATGCGGAACCGGTACTGTTCACCACCGATGGCACCTCCTTGCTGCTGGCGGACTTGAACGGCTATCTGGGCGATCTGCTCAACATCACGAGCCTGAGCGATTCCAGCGGCCGCAATGCCGCCGACCTGCTGGTGGCAGCCAATCTGCTGGTCGACTCCAATCTGTCGACCTTCACCGACTTCCGTTTGAACGGCAGTGGCAGCGGCGGCTATCTGACTTTCGACTTCAAGCAGGGCGGCACGGTCACGCTGTCGCGGGTGGAGATTATTCCACGCCAGGACAGCTACTACACCCGCATCAAAGGCACGGTGGTGCAAGGCTCCAATGACAACAGCAACTGGACCACACTGACCGCTGCCGCCGCATCCACGCTGGACTGGCAGACGCTGACGGTGAGTGGCACCCAGCCTTACCGCTACATCCGCATCTACAACAGCAGCGCGTGGTACGGCAATATGGCCGAACTTCGCCTGTACGGCGTGGCGCAATCAGCCAACAAGATCGCCACGGTGTCGCTCAGTTCCGCGCAGAGCATCCGCAACCGTGTGGTGGCGGGGAATACGGTCAAGCTGGCGTTTGTGGCCAAGGAGGCGATCAACAATGTGAACGTGACGATTCAGGGCCAGGCCGCGACGGTCAGCAGCAGCGACAACGTCAACTTCACCGCCGAGGCCACGCTGGCACAGGGCGCGGCAGCAGGCAACGTGACCTTCGCCATCGCTTACAAGCAGCAGAACGGCAGTGACGGCGTGACCAACAGCAGCACCACCGACAGCACGGCTTTGTATGTGGTCAGCGAGGCCGATGTCATCGCCAACGTGCCGACGCTGACAACGCTGATCGACTCCACCAGCAACCGCACGGCGGCAACCACGCTGGCGCAGGTGAATGCGCTGTTCGACGCCAATCCCGCGACCAATTCGGACTTCCGCATCGGTAGCAGCAATTCCGGCGTGGGCAGCTACATCGTGTTCGATTTCAAGGCGGACAAGCAGGTGAACCTGAGCAGCGTGGAACTGCTGGCACGGCAGGACAGCAATTACGCCCGCATCAAGGGCGTGGTGATTCAGGGCTCGAACGATAACGCGACGTGGACCACGCTGACAGCTGCCGCTGTCTCCAGCATGGATTGGCAGACGCTGGCCATCAGCGGCTCCACGGCTTATCGCTATATCCGCATCTACAACGCCGGCACCTGGTTCGGCAACCTGGCGGAGGTGCGCTTCCACGGCTCGCTGCATGGCATCAGCGAGAACGTCAGCGCGTCGGCTCAGATGACGCAGCAGGGCGCGACGCTGAATCGCGCCACCGGCAAGTACGTGGGCGGCGTGACCATCACCAACACCGGGAGCACGGCACTGAACGGCACGTTGCAACTGGTGCTGAACAGCCTGACCTCCGGCGTCACCTTGGACAACGCTGGTGGCACTTTATCCGGCGCTCCCTATGTGACGGTGGCCTCGCCACTGGCGGCCGGCGCGACGCTCAATGTCGCGCTCACGTTCAGTAATCCCGCGCGCGGACTGGTGTCTTACACCCCGGCGCTGTATCGGACCAACTAGGAGACGGCAATATGAATAGTCCATTCAAACGCTTGCTGGCCGGCGCGCTGATCGCGCTGGCCGCTTTGGGCGCCGGTAGCGGCAGTGCGGCGGCCGGCACGCTGCACATCGCCATCGATACCTCGTCGTTCGGTGCCACCAGCGGTTATCTCGATATGCAGCTAAGCGCCACTGCCGGCATGCCGCTGGCGACGGCACTGGTCAGTAACATGACGGGTTTCGACAGCAGCGCCTTCATCGATTCCTGGGGCGTGACCACGGTGGCGGGCGGCTACCTGTTCCGCAACGACACCGCCAATGACCTGTTCCATGCGGTGAGCTATGGCGGGGTGATGTCGTTCGACCTGACTTTCAGCGGCGCGGTCGATCCGCTGACGGCCTACATCTCGCACTTCGTGATCTCGGCCTATGGCGCGGATGGCGTCACGGCGCTCGGCAATCCGGACCCTGTCACCGGCGCGCTGGCGAATTTCAGTTGGACGCCCGCGACATCGGCTGGAACTAATGGCATTATTGGCATACAAATCACGGATGCGCGGGTGGCGGTGGTGCCGGAACCGGCCGCGTGGCAGTTACTGGCCGCCGGCATGCTGCTGATGGCGATGGTACGACGCCGCCAGCGCTAACCAACAGGGGAGACAATGGATAAACGGATCATGGCACTGGCGCTGCTGGCGGCGCACTATACGATGCCGGCGCTGTCGGCGCAGCCGCACCGCGCGGAGTGGGAGCAGCCGGAGGTGGTGGCGGTCAATCGCGAACCGATGAAGGCGACCTTCTTCAACTTCGAAACGCGCGAGAAGGCGCTGGCGGGCGACAAGGCGGCTTCCGCCAATTATCGCTCGCTGGACGGTACATGGTCGTTTGCCTATTCTCCCAATCCGGAAGCGCGGCCCAAGGAATTCTTCCGGCCTTCGTATGACGTCAGCAAGTGGGGCACCATTCAGGTGCCCGGCATGCTGCAAACGCAGGGCTACGGAAAGCCGATTTTCACCAATATCCAGTATCCGTTTCCGGCCAATGAGCCTTTCATTCCGCATGCGCTGAATGAGGTGGGCTCCTACCGCCGCGATTTCGAGTTGCCAGCTGCGTGGAAGGAGCGTGACGTATTCCTGCAAATTGGCGCGGCCGGCGCGGCTTATTACGTATGGGTGAACGGCCAGCGGGTAGGGTATTCCGAGGATTCCAAGCTGCCGTCCGAATTCAATCTGACGCGTTACGTGCGCCCCGGCCGCAATACCATCGCCATCGAGCTGTATCGCTGGGCGGACGGTTCCTATCTGGAGGATCAGGACTTCTGGCGCGTCAACGGGATTGAGCGCAGCGTTTATCTGTATGCTGAACCGAAGACGCGTTTGCGCGACTACAAAGTGGTCGCCACGCTGGACCGGCCATCTTATCGCGATGGCCGCTTTGAACTGGAAGCCGAAATCGCTGGCGCCACAGCTGAGGTTCAGGTGCGGGCACGCGTGCTGGATGGCGAGCGTGAACTGCTGCAGGCTAGTGCCACGCCAGGTGCGGATCGCAAGGCGGTGCTGCGTGGCGCCATCCCGTCGGTGCAGCCTTGGTCGGCCGAGACACCCAAGCTGTACACGCTGCTGATTGAGGTCAGCGACGCGCAGGGCAAGCTGCTGTCGGCCACCGCGCGTAGGATAGGCTTCCGCACGGTGGAAGTGGCTGACGGCGAGGTGCGTGTCAACGGCAAGCGCGTGATGATCAAGGGTGTGAATCGTCACGAGCACGATCCGCATACTTATCGCGTGATGTCGATGGAATCGATGCGCAAGGATATAGAGTTGATGAAGCGGGCCAACGTCAATGCGGTGCGCACGTCACATTATCCGAATGACCCGCGCTGGTACGATCTGGCCGATGAATATGGCCTGTATGTGATGGATGAAGCGGACATCGAGTCGCACGGCTATATGGAGTTGGGCGACAAGGCACCAACAGCGGCGGCGCGCGCCGCGATCCAATTGGGTTACAAGCCGCACTGGCGTGTCGCGCACCTGGACCGCGTGTCGCGCATGGTGGAGCGGGATAAGAATTCGCCTTCGGTGATCTTTTGGTCGCTGGGGAATGAGGCCGGCACCGGACCTAACTTTGAAGCGGCTGCGGCCTGGATACGCAAGGCCGATCCGACGCGTTTGATCAGCTATCTTGGCCACGGCACGCTGAGCGAGGTGCATCTGCCTAACGAGTATGTGGATATTTATGCGCCGATGTATGACGATATTGAGAAGATGGCCGATTATGCGCAAGATCCGGCCTATCATCAGCCCATGATCCAGTGCGAATATGCGCACGCGATGGGTAATTCGCTGGGCAATCTGGAAGATTATTGGCGTGTGATTCGCGCGCATCGCAAGCTGCAGGGCGGTTTTGTGTGGGATTGGGTGGATCAGAGTGTGATCGCCAAAGACGAGAAGGGGCGTACTTACTGGGCGTCCGGGTTTGATCTGAATCCGGAGCGTGGCGATAACAGCGTGGTCGGCGACGGTGTGTTGCGCTCGGACCGCACGCCTGATCCTGAATATTATGAGCTGCAAAAGGTGTATTCGCCGGTGGTGTTTGAGGGCGATGCGCGTAGTGGGGCTCTGGAGGTAGTGAACCGGTACGATTTCCGCGATCTGTCGCATCTGGCGCTGGAGTGGCGGCTGGAGCGCGACGGCGTGACAGTGGCACGTGGCGCGCTGGCGCCGGCATCCGCTGCGGCGGGAGCGCGTCAGCAGGTGGACGTGTCGGCGGTGCTGGTCGCGGCGCGGTCGGCTCAAGCGGCTGCGGTGCCACCCTCGGCGCAGGCCGCATCGCCGGGTGGGGAACTGGTGCTGACAGTCGGCGCTCGCAGCAAGGTGGCGGAAGCGGGTGTGGAGCAGGGCGCCTTGGTCGGCTGGTCGCAGTTTGTGCTGGCGTCGGCCGCACCGGTTGCCAGCCAGGCCGGCTGGGTGACGCCGCAGCGCGTTGGCGACACCTATGAGCTGCGCGCCAGCGATGCCGTGCTGCGACTGCAGGCGGAAACCGGTCTGCTGACTTACAGCGTGGCCGGCCAGCCACTGCTGAAGGGCGGCAGCCCCAATTTCTGGCGCGGCCTGACCGACAACGATGAAGGCGCGGGCGTCGACAAGAGTCACGCCATCTGGAAGACCTTCACCGAGCAGCGCAAAGTCCGCGCCATCTCGGTGGACGGCGACAGCCTGAAAGTGCTGTTCAGCTTTGGCGCCGGCGCCGCCCACTGGGAGAATATCTACCGCATGCGTGCCGATGGCGCGCTGGAGGTGGCCGCCAGTTTCACGCCGCTGCGTGACGATCTGCCCGACCCGCTGCGTCTCGGCCTGCGTTTCGACAGCGCCACCGGCATAGACAAACTGCGCTGGTATGGTCGCGGACCGCAAGAATCTTACGTCGATCGCCATACCGGCGCCGCGCTGGGTCTCTACCAGGGCAATCTGGCTGACCAATATCACTCCTACATTCGCCCGCAGGAAAGCGGCAACAAGACCGATGTGCGCTGGCTCGTCTTGCGCGGAAAGCAGGGCGGGGTGAAGGTCAGCGCCGACGTGCCATTCTCTTTCAACGCGCTGGCCTTCCCGTATGAAGACCTGTATCTGCGCCCACGCGGCACATGGAAAAGCGCCGAGATCGCGCCGCATGGCGATGGCAGCCTGCTGATCGACATGGCGCAGGCTGGCGTGGGTGGCGACACCGGCTGGAGCCTGGACGGCCGCCCACATGTCAAGTACCGCATTCCGCTGGCCGCCGCCAGCTACCGATTCGTGGTTACGCCGTCACAGACCGGCATGCAATAGCCAGGAAGTGTTGACCCTCGTCGCAGGGTTGTTTATGATGTTTAGTAAAGTTATCGATAACTTGCCGTAAGTTGTTATCGATAACCAATAAGAATATACCAGAGGAGAAGAAGTAATGAGGAAGATGCTGATGAATACGCTGCAGCTGACCGCAGCGGCCCTGGCGGTTGGCCAGGCTTACGCCCAAACCCCGGCCACCGACGCCAAAGATGCCAACGATAATACGGTGGTGGTCAGTGGCATACGCGCCAGCGCCAGGTCCGCGCTGGCCGTCAAAAAAGACACGATGGAGGTGGTCGACTCCATCTCCGCCGAAGACATCGGCAAATTGCCGGATCCGAACGTGGCCGAAACCCTGACCCGCATTCCCGGCGTGCAGGGCTACCGTTATGGCGGCGAGGGCGCCTCGCCGGTGGGCCAGGGCTCGGGCCTGACCATTCGTGGCCTGTCCGGGCAGACCGCATCGCAGGTCAATGGCCGCGCCTATTTCACCGCCGGCAGCCGCGAATACAACGTGGAAGGCGCGATTCCTGGCATGGTGGCCGGCATCGACGTCTACAAGAATCCATCGGCCGAACACGTGGAGGGCGCGATCGGTGGCCTGGTCAACATCCGCACCCGCAAGCCGAGCGACTTCAAGGAGTTCACCGCCACGCTGAGCGTCAACGGCCGGGAGAACGATCTGGCCAAGAAAAAAGATCCCGAGCTGTTTGGCCTGATCGCCAACAAGTGGGATCTGGGCGGCGGCTCGCGCATCGGCCTGATGGCGGCCGGCGTGTACCAGAAGAGCACCGGCCGTTCGGACAACAATCCAGCCAACGGCGGTGCCAACTTCAAGCGCGCGGTGCGCGCCGACAGCGCGGAATATGCCTCGCTGGCGGCCGCCAACACCAGCAACAATCCAGCACTGCCGATGAGCGCTTACGTCGGCCGCACCGACATCAACTACCTGGCCAGCGTACCGACCGTGGCCAGCGCCGGCGCTTACACGCCCGACCTGACTGGCCTGACGGCGGCGCAGGCGGCCAACGTGATGGTGGCACCTGGCCTGACCAGTAACGTGTTCCAGGAGACTATCTACCGCACCCGCAAGGGTTTGAGCCTGGCCGCCGACTACCGCCAAAGTAATACGCTGCGCTTTTATACCGAAGGCGAGTACACCTACTACCGCTACTACCAGAATTATCGCGGCCTGAATTCGGTCGATGGCGGCAATGTTCAGAACCTGCAAACCACGCCGTTCAATTTCACCGAGGGACTGGCCAACCGTAACCTGAGCGGCGGCAGCGACGATGTACTGGTCAACAAGCGCCTGCTGAGCGGTACCTTCCTCAATTCGACCGTCAACACCATCGGTGGCGAGGAGCGTCGTCCCTACACCACCTGGATCGCCGCCGGTGGCGTGGAGTGGAGCCCGAATGCGTTCTGGTCGCTGAAGGCGGACCTTTCGTACATCAAGGCCGACCAGACCCAGGATAACCGCTCGGTCAACATGGATTCGGCCAATGGACTGTACTGGAGCACTACCCGCGTGGCCGATGGCGCGCCGCACTCGCTGACATTCAGCGGTCCTAGCCTGTCGGACCCGAGCAACTTCGTGTTCCGCGACTATAGCAATGGCACGTATCAGAAGTGGGACGATAACGGCTATGCCGCCAAGCTGGATGCGGCGTACTCGCCGGAAGAGGGCTTCTTCAACAAGATCAAATTCGGCGGCCGCGCAGCACATCAGAAGAGCCTCTACACCAACTTCAGCTTCAGCGGCAAGGCACTCACCAGCGATGGTGCGACCCTGACCGCCAACCGCTCCAACGGCATCAACGCTTCCACGTTGTCCGGCGTGCTGGAAACCGCACCGAGCAACTTCATGAACGGCGATGCCGGTTACTCTGGCGGTTACGTGGTGTACTCGCCGGCCGCGCTGGATGGTAATCAGGTGCAGGCATTGTTCCCTAATGCCGGTATCCCGTCGGTGGGCAACTATGCCGAGAATCTGCTGTCGCGCCGCGTGTTCAATGAACACACTCTGGCTGGCTACGTGCAGGGCGAATTCGCGACGGCGGACGAGCGCCTGCGCGGCAACGTCGGCGTGCGCCTGGTGCGCACCGATACCGACGTCACCGCGCGTGTGGCCAGTACCACCAGCGGCAGCACGGTGGTGGTGGACAATCTGAAGTCGACTTCCTACACCTATGCGCTGCCTTCGTTTAACCTGACTTACGATATCCAGAAGGACTTCCTGGCACGCTTTGGTTATGGCCGCGGTATGACCCGTCCGGAAATCAGCGCGCTGAATCCATCCATCACGGTCAACACGGTCAGCGGCACCGGCACCGCCGGCAATGCCGACCTGCGTCCGCAACTGGCCAACAGCTTCGACCTGTCGCTGGAGCGCTACTTCAACGCCACCAACTATGTATCGGTTGGCTTCTTTGACAAGGAGATCAAAGGCTTCCTGAGCGGTATCGTGGAATGCCAGACGGTGCCGCTGGTACCGGCCTACAGCGGCTCCACCGCCAACAGCTGCCCGACCGGCCAGTATCAGATCACCAAGTCGGTCAATGCGGAGAAGGGCTATGCGCGCGGCGTCGAGCTGGCGGGCCAGTACTTCTTCGATGGTCATTACGGCTGGCTGAAGGACTTTGGCGTGTCCGGTTCCTACACCTATGTGGACACCTCGAATCCGATCAACATCGGTACCGCGACGGCGCGCCGCGTCATCGATTCGCAGCAGCCGTTCGTGTCGAAGAACAGCTTCAGTTTGGCCGGTATGTATGAGGCCAAGCGCATGTCGGCGCGGCTGGTGTACACCTGGCGTTCGGAGCAGGTGCTGTTCGGCGTCTCGGCCAATCCTATCGATGGCCGCTACATCGAGTCCTACGGCATTCTGGACGGTTCGTTCAACTACGACCTGATGGAGAATCTGACGCTGTCGCTGACCGCCTCCAATCTGACCAACAAGGCGCTGAACCGCTACGTGGGTGAGCCGGGCGCCTATGCCACCGACATCGAACGTCAGCATTACGTGAACGGCCGTACCTACAGTGTCGGCCTGCGCTACAAGTTCGGCAAGTAATCGTCTCCCCCTCACGCCGCAATCCGGGTACAGCGCCTGGATTGCGGTTTTTATTTTTCTAATCTCGAAAGAATTGAATATGGCTGATATCGACGTACACTTCCTCGGCATCGACGAGGGCTTGCAGCGACTGCATCTGATCGACACCCGCAGCGGCGAATTCGCGTGGACGCTGGACCTGGCTGATTATCCGCTGGCGCGCGACATGCAGCGGCTGGACGACGAGCGGGTGCTGGTCGGCTACGATCACGGCTACTTTGAACTGGAGTGGCGCAGCGGCCGCGTGCTGACCGATTGCCGCCGCTGGAAGGACGTCACCGCCGTTACTCGGCGCGCAGATGGTGCCACGCTGGTCACCGGCATGAATCTCGATGGACGCGGCGGCGTCAATGTGCTGACGCTGGATGCGGCGGGCGACGTGCTGCACACGGCGTACCGCGAAGGTGATTACGTGCGCCTGATGCGCGTAACGCCGCAAGGCACTTATCTGCTATGCACCAATGACCACATCAAAGAAACCACGCCGGAGCTGATGGAATTGCGGCGATTTACCGCGCCCGGTTTCGAGCACGCCTGGAAGGCGGAGCGGCTGGCGGATGGTGGCACCATCGTCTCCGCCGGCTATGGCGCTTTTATCGCGGTATTCGATGCGGATGGCCAGTTGGTGCAGCGCTTTGGCGGCAAGGATGCGTTGCCGGCCAGCGTGGCGCCGTTCTTCTACGCCACCTATGCCTTCCTGCCGGATGGCCAGATGCTGGTGGCGAACTGGCAGGGCCATGGACCGGACAATGGCCACAAGGGGGCGCAGCTGCTGCGGTTCGATAGCGCGCGTCAGTTGGTGGCAACATGGTCGGCGCCGCAGCGCATCTCTTCGCTGCAAGGTTTGCTGCTGGTGTAAAAAAAATCCCGGACAGGGTAACCCCCGTCCGGGCAACTGGAGCGTGTCCGGGAGATGGACACGAGCGAAACTCAGTAAGGACCGGCGCCAGGCGCTGTCAGGTCGAAATGCTGCACATCCAGCCAGGACCCCGGTTGCCGGCCCGCGCCGAACAGGCCAATCTGCGCGCCAACCCAGGTGCCGCGCGTGACGGGGAAGGGGGATCCGACCGGCTTGAAGGTTTGGCCATCCACGCTGTAGGAGAAGTTGACGAAAGCGCCTTCGTTCATGTACGCGCGCAGCGTGAGTTCTTGCGGCGCCGGCTCCAGCACCACCATCGACTGCTCCTTGCAGCGCGGGCCGAACGGGCCGCAGATAGTCCATGCCAGCGCGGTGATGCCATCCTTGTGGCGTAGTCCCAGCCACGCGTACTGCATGCCGTTGACGATTAAACCGGCGCGGTCGCCATCGCGCGCTTGCTCCAGCCGCACGCGGGTGGTGACCAGGAAGCGCGAGGCGGGAGCTTTCTGCGTCAGGATCGCCGGCGAGGCGCGCACATAGTCATCGGCGTCGGCCAGCGATTGGGTGTACAGGCGCAGCGTACCCGGTTTGGCGCTCAACGAATACCAGCCCGGCTGCGGATTGGCGCCCCATTGCCATTGCAGGCCCAGTTGCGGCGCGCTGAAGTCATCGCTGGTGGCTGGCGCGGCCAATGGTTTACCCTGCACCGGCTTGACGTAGGTGATCACAGGTTCGCCCACGCCAGGTTGGCGCGATGGTTGACCGATCAGCGGCCAGCCGTCCCGCCACTGCATCGGCTGCAGATGGATCACGCGGCCGTAGGCGCCTTTGTCCTGGAAGTGCAGGAACCAGTCGCGCCCATCCGGGGCACTGACCCATGCGCCCTGGTGCGGGCCGTTGATCGGCGTGTCGCCCTGGTCCATGACCTTGCGTACTTCATAGGGACCGGCCAGGGAGTGCGAGCGGAACACCGCTTGCCAGCCTTGTTCGACGCCGCCGGCCGGCGCGAATACGTAGTAGTAGCCGTTGGCTTTGTAGACTTTGGGACCTTCGACTGTGTGGTAGCCGGGATAATCGGCGCCGTTGATGATGTCCTTGCCCTGGTCGTCCAGCATGCGGGTGGCGCCGGCGTCCATGTGGCGCAGTGTGATGATGTTGTTCTTGCCGGCGCGGCTGAAGGCCCAGGCGTGGGTTAGCCATGCCTGGCCGTCGTCGTCCCAGAACGGCGCCGGATCGATCAGGCCACGGCCGGCCAGCAGCAAACGTGGTGCGCTCCATGGGCCGCGGAAGTTGTCGGCTTCGATGACGTAGATGCCGCGATCCGGATCGGGGTAGAAGATGTAATAGCGGCCGTTGTGATAGCGCAGGCACGGTGCCCATACGCCCTTGCCGTATTGCGGCGCGGCGAAGATCTCTTGCGGTTGCAGGGCTGGCAGCGCGTGGCCGACCAGCGTCCAGTTGACCAGATCCTGCGATTCCAGCAGCGGCAGGCCGGGCAGGTTGCTGAAGCTGGAGGCGGTCATGTAGAAGCGGTCGCCAACGCGGATGGCGTCAGGGTCCGAGTAGTCGGCGTGCAGGACCGGATTGCGATAGCGGCCGTCACCCAGATCCGCCAGCCAGGGGGCATTGGACGTTGGCGTTTGCGGCGCGGCGGCGCTGGCTGCTGCTGTCGCGCCAGGCGCGCCGCACAGCAGCGTCATGGTCAGTGCCATGGCCAGCGTCGGTGCCGCTGGCAGGCGCGGATGGCGTACGGCGCTCACCAGTATGGCTCCCAGATGCTGCTAAGGCGCGTCAGCGCTTCAAGATAGAAGTAGTCGCCCCAGATGCAGGATTCGTCGATGCCGATGCGATTCGGCTTGTGGTAGACGGCGTGGCGCAGCAGGCCGGAGCCAGGGGCACCGTCGTGATTGAAGTACTGTTCCGACAGTGTGATCACCATGCCGGCGGCGGCGCGTTCGTACTCGGCGCGCAGCGGATCGAACAGCGGCAGGCGGCTGGCCAGTTCCAGCAGGCCGCAGGCGGCGACGGCGGCGGCCGAGCTGTCGCGCTGCTCCACGCCGGAAGTGAAGATCAGATCCCAATAGCAGATGCCATCCGCCGGCAGGCGGTTCAGGTAGTAATTGGCCAGCACCTTGCCGAGATCCAGCAAGCGGGTGTCGCCGTTGTGGCGCGACACCAGCGGAAAGCCGGAGATGCCCCATGCCTGGCCACGCGCCCAGCACGAGTCATCGCTGTAACCCTGATGCGTCTTGCCTTCGCGCGGCTGGCCGTTGTCCGCATCGAAGAAGAAGGTGTGGTAAGTGGAACCGTCGGCGCGGACGATGTGGCGCGCCGCCTGTTCGATGTGGTGGTTGGCGGCATCGCGGAAGCGCAGGTCGCCGCTGATGTCGCTGGCCCAATACAGCAGCGGCAGATTCAGGTTACAGTCGATAATCATGCGGCCGCGTTGGGCCGGATCGTTCAGGTCTCCCCACGCCTGGATGATGCCGGCGTTCGGATAGTAGCGCTCCAGCAGCAGGCGCGCCGCGCCCAGCGCCGCCTCGCGCGCCTGTTCGCTGCCGGTCAGCTTGTAGCCGGCCACGCACGACAGGCTGTAAAGAAAGCCCAGATCATGATGATTGATGGCGATGCGTTCGCGCTGGCGCAGGTCGAAGCTGGCCACGTGCGCTTCGGCGGTGGCGCGGAACTGATGGCCGCCGCTCAGCTCATAGGACAGCCACAGCATGCCGGTCCAGAAACCGTTGGTCCATTCGGTATTGTCCATCGTCCCATAGATGCCGCCGGTGCTGGACGGTGTTGGGAAGCGGGTGCCAAAATGGGCGACGTTGCGCTCAACGGCCGCCAGCGCGTCGCTGATGGCGCGATCGATGCGGGCGCGTTCTGGCAGCTGGCGCCAGGCGTGCGGCAGGCGCGCGGTTTGCAGAGGTTCCGGCAGGGCAGGGTGTAACACAGCTTGCATGAATAATCCTTAAAGGCTGGCGTTGGCCGCTTCGCCCACCGGTGCCGCCGGCTTGACTTCGGGTGGCGTTGGCGACAGGGCGAAAGCGGAGCAGATCAGGCAACCGGCGCCAATGGCGGCCAGCAGCAGGTAAGTGTGGTTGAAACCGATCAGGTCATACGCTTTGCCGACCAGTGGCGACAGCAGGGCCAGTCCCAGTGAGTGCCCGAAACTGACACCGACCATGTAGACGGTGGATGCCAGCCTGTTGTCGAAGTGGTGGGCGATATAGCGGAAGATCGACACCACCAGAATCGGCAGCTCGAACGAGTGCAGCATCTTCATGGCGGAAATCGACACCGGACCGACCGCCAGACCGGAACCGGCAATCCGCACGATCATGATGGAGCCGGCTAGCAGCAGGCCGTTCTTGGCACCGATGCGGCGCACCAGCAGCGGCGAGACGAACAGGCCGGCCGCTTCGACAAAAATCTGCAGCGAATTCAGATAGCCGAACATGGCGGCGCCGGTGGCCTTGTCGGCGAACTGCGAGGCGAAATAGCTTGGGAACTGCTGGTCGTAGACCAGGTAGATATTGGTCACGGTAAGCACGAAGGCCATGAAGCGCCAGAACGCCGGGTCGCGCAGCAGCGCCACAGCATCCGCCAGGCGCAACTTGGCGCCGGCGGCGGCCACGGTGTCGTGTTCCGGCAAACGCCACAGGGCCAGCATCAAGACCAGCAGCAGGCCGGCGCAGGAGGCCAGTATGAAGTTGATGTGCGGGTCGACGTTGTACAAGCGGCCGGTGAGGAAGGCGGCGCTGGCAAAGCCCAGCGATCCCCACAGCCTCACGCGGCTGTATTCGAAACCGTAGGCGCGGCCGATGCGGTCGACATAGGATTCGATCGCATAGCTGCCGGCAATGAAGGTAATGCCGAGGTAGATGCCGCCCAGCGCGGCGCCGGCCAGGATATGGGTCTTCAGCAGCGGGCCGTAGACGTAGACCAGGAACAGGCCGGACAACATGCACATCAGGCCGACCGCCCACAGCACGTGCTTGCGCATGCCGACTTTGTCGGACAGGTAGCCGTACACCGGCTGCGAGCACATGGCTGCGATGAAGTTGGCCGAGAAGACGATGCCGGTCTCGGTGCCGGACAACTGCAGCGTGGAGCGCAGCCACAGCGCCAGCAGCGACATGCTCATGGCCTGGGCGAAGAAATAAACGTACACAAAAGTGCACAAGAAGCGGAAGTGGGACTGCTTGCTGGTCATGGCGTGATTGTCTCCAGATGCCTTTGTTTGTAGTTGTTATCGATAACTTAGCGTGATGTGGCCCGCCTGTCAAGAAATTTCAGGCGGGCCGTCCGCCTCAGGGCACAGGTTGAAGCCACAGCGCCTGGCCGCCGGATGCCGGCATGGCCAGCGTCAGCACGCTGGCGGCGTCCACGCTTTGGGTGCGGATGCCGACCTTGGTGCGGGTGGCGGCGCTGGCATCGTCGGCGTAGATGGTGGCCTGGTAGCGGCGTCCGGCCGGCAGGAAGTCCAGCTTGAGCCGCACGCTGCGCGCCTCGTTGTTGGTGATGGCGCCGACATACCAATCCTGACCGCTGCGGCGGGCGATGGTGACGTTGCGCCCCGGCGCGCCATCCAGCACGCGGGTTTCATCCCACACGGTGGGGATGCGGTCCCAGAACGCCAGTTCAGGCTCATCCCGCGACAGCTCAGGCTTGTCGTACCAGTACAGCGTTTGCAGTGGGCTGTAATAGATCACGGCCAGCGCCAGTTGGTGGGCGTGAGTGGTCTTGATGCGCGGGTCGTAGTAGCAGATGGTGTAATCGGCGGCGCCGGCCAGGTAGCGGGTGAACGGCAGCACCGTGTTGTGGGTCGCATCCGGCATTTCCTCGTTGCCGCGTATGCCCTCGGACGTCATCAAATTGGGCCAGGTGCGCTGCTCGCCGGTGGGGCGCCAGTCGTCGTGGATGTTGACCATGATGCCGGCGGCGGCGGCTTGCTGAATCGCTTTCTCGATCCAGGTGGTCCAGCGGTGCGAACCGACCTGCACGAAACCGAACTTGACGCCTTTGACGCCCCAGTCGCGGTAAGTCTGGAACAGCGTATCGGATTGCGTCAACAGCGCCTGCTGGTTCACGTACAGCCAGACGCCGACGCCGTGCTGCTTGCCGTAGGCGATGATGGCCGGCAGGTCAAAATCCGGAATCGCGACTTTGGTGGCATCGGAATCGAAGGAGAACGCCGGGCCATACCACTTCCAGTCGAACAGAATGTATTCCAGCTTGTGGCGGGCGGCGAAATCGATATTGGCCTTGGCGGCGGCGGTGGTCTGGGTCATCACGCGCATGATCTTGCCCGGCTTGATCCACGCGCTGTCGGCAATGCGTGCCGGCGGGTTCAGGTTGAGGATGAAGTGATTGTTCTCCACCAGTTGGCCCGGCGTGCGCGCGATCATGATGCCGCGCCACGGCGTGGCGAACGGCGAGATCAGGTCGGCCGCATCATGCATGGCGGTGACCAGCGTGTCTGGCTTGTCGGCGCTCAGTTTGAACTTGGTGCGGGCGTAGTCGACCATCTGCGCCTCCAGCAGCGCCACTTGCAGGCCGCTCGGCAGCTCCAGCGTCAGCGGGCGCTCCGACTGATCGGGCCAGTCGCGCAGCGGCAGCAGCTTGTATGGCGCTTGCGCCCAGCCGTGATACCAGGCGCGGGTGCCGGCCGGCAGCGCGAATTCGGTGTCCTCGCCGGTGATGCGGTAATAACTGCCTTTCTCGTTTTCGGGGAAGGCGAAGCGCAGCGCCACGCCTTCATTGTAGGCGCGCGCTTCGACCGACAGCTTGTAGACCGGATTATCGTCCTTGACCAGATCCACCGTCATGGCCTGGTAGTGGTCGCGGATGCTGGCGCTTTCGCCGGTGACCGGCTTCCAGCTGCTGTCATGACTGTCGCGGCGCACGCCGGTGACGGCCAGGTTTTCGAACCAGCGCGGATGACGGTCGACCGGCAGTGCCATCGCGCTTTCGGACAGATGATTATCCAGCCGCAGTTCCAGCAGCGAGTCGCGGATCACGGTTTCTCCGCTGTAGCTGACGTTGTAGTACAGGGCGCGCTTGCCGGCGCTGTCGGTCTTCTGCATGACGGTCAGGACGATCTTGCCGTCGGGGGAGGTGAGGCGCTCCTGCAATGCGGCGGCGGACGTCAGGCCGCAGGCCAGCAGACAGAGTAGCGCGATCAGATGACGCATGGTTGGCTTCCTTCTTCCAATACTCGAACATGAACCAGAGGCGCCAGCGCCTCGATCTGGCTTAAAGTGGGCGGCGTGGCGCCGGAATGGCAGCAGGCGGCGGCACCAGCTGCGACGGCAAGACGCAGGTGGCCGATGCCGCTGGCCTGCGGCCGATGCATCATGCTGTACAACAGCGCGCAGATGCTGGCGTCGCCGGCGCCTATGGTATCAGCCACCGTCACTGGCGGCGGGCTGGCATGCCATGCCTGCGCGCCGCTGTGGAATTCGGCACCGTCCGCGCCCAGTGTCAGCAGGATGTCGGCGGCGGGATTTAGCGCCCGCAGATGTGCCAGCGCGCCGCGCGTGTCGTCGGTGCGGAACAGTCCTCGCAGGTCTTCGTCCGAGACCTTGATAACGTCCGCCAGCGCGGCCATGGTATGCAGCGCGTTATCGTAACGGTGGTCCATCAGCTTGCGGAAGTTTGGATCGTAGCTGATCCGCACGCCCTGCGTTTTGAGTGTGGCTGCCAGCGCCTGCAGGCGATCGGCCAGCGGTGGGCGCGCCAGGCTGATGCCACCGAAATGAACCCAGCGTACTTCGCGCTCCCACCCGGACGGCAACTGCCATGGCGAGAACTGCAGGTCGGCGCTGTTCTCGCCGATGAAGAAGTAGTCGGGCGGCGCGGTTTCGTGGACGATGGCCAGCAACGGCGGCTGGTCGTTCAATTGCAGGAAGCGCGGATCGAGGCCGGCTTGCTGGGCGCTCAGTTGCAGCGCCTGGCCAAACACGTCGTTCGAGATGGCGCCGGCAAAGGCGCTCGGCACCTCCAGCCGCGCCATCGCGCGCGCCACATTCAGGCCGGCGCCGCCGGTCAGACTGGTCCACTGATCTGGGCCGGTGCGCACCATGTCGGTCAGCGCTTCGCCAGCGGAGACGAAATGCGGCAGGGTGTTCATGCGGCGCTCCTCAGGACGCGCAGCACTTCGTGGCAGGCACCCATGGTGTGATAATCGGTCTTCCCGGCCGGGCTCTTTTCGTCGGTGAGCTTGCGGTTGTCCGGTCCCAGGATGCGATACCAGGCGCCGTGCTGGTGGTCCACCATGTGGGTCCAGCTGTATTGCCACAGTTTTTCGTACCAGCGCCAGTAGCGTTCCTCGTTGGTGCGCAGCGCCAGCACCGCCGCCGCCGCTAGCGATTCAGCCTGTACCCAGAAGTATTTATCGCCATCGCAAACGCGGTCGTCGGGACCGAAGCCGTAGGCCATGCCGCCGTTGGCCTCATCCCACGAGTGGGCCAGCGCATCGTCGAACAGCGCGCTGGCGCGCGGCAGCAGCCAATCCGCTGGCTGCGCCAGTTGCGCGCGGTGGCGCTCCAGTTGCAGCAGCAGCTTGGCCCACTCGGTGAAGTGGCCGGGCTGGTAGCCCCAAGGGCGGAAGATATTGGTTTTGTCATCGCGGTTGTAGTCCCAGTTGACGCGCCAGTCGGCATGGTAGTGCTCCCAGATGCGGCCGCCGGCCAGTGCGGCCTGACGTACCGTGATGTTGTGCGCCAGCGTTTCGGCGCGCAGCAGGTAGTGACGCTCGCCGCTGGCTTCCCATGCCGTGATCAGTGCTTCGCAGGCATGCATGTTGGCGTTCTGGCCGCGATACGGCAGCAGCGTGCTCCAGTCGGCACTGGCCTGGTCTGCGTACAGGCCGTGGTCTGCTTGCCAGAACCGTTGTTCCATCAGGTCGTAGGTCTCGGCCATCCAGGCGCGCGCTTCCGGCACGCCGGTCGCCAGCGCCTGGGCGTAGGCCAGCAGCACGAAGGCCAGGCCGTAGCAGTGGTTGTCGCCATCGGTGACAGTTTTACGCTCGCCGTCCCAGTGCAGTTGCCAGGCGTAGCCGCCGGTGGCGGGATCGCGATGCACGTCGCGCAGGAAGGCCACGCCGTGGCGCACGGCGGTCAGGTACTGTTCGTCGCCGAATTCGCGGTACGCGGTGGCGTAGTTGAAGACGAAGCGGGTGCTGCTGACCAGATGGCGCGTAGCGCGGTCATAGATCTCGCCATCGTCCTTGAAGAAGTGATAGAAGCCGCCGCTGTTGTCGATGCAGCGCGGGTGGTAGAAGCGCATCGTTTGCGCGACGTGCTTTAGCAGGAATTCAGGAGCTCGGAAATTGGGCGTCATAGCGGATTCCAGTCTGTTAGTGTGGGCGCCAGCGTGGCTGGCAGGGCGCCGCTCCAGGCGGCGATGCGGTAACGGGTGCGCCACGGCTGGCCGGCCCGCAGTACGATGCCGAGACGGTCGGCCAACGGATGTCCGGCCGGCGGGCGCGCCACCCGGCTCAGGTCAAACACGCTGTTGAGCGGTTCCGCGCCCAACGCTACGTGCCGCCCTTGCCAGGGGAATTCGGGACGGCCGCGATTACTGAACCACAGCATCAGGTCGGGGAACTGGCTGGTGTCCCACCACATGCCGACCCGCGCGCCGTAATCGAGGTAGTGCAGGCTGAATGGGGCGGCGTCCGGCGCGGCGGCCAGCGCGCGCACCTGCAGCAGCTCTTCGCCGGCCTCGCTCAGCGGCAGGTGGCTCAGATCCAGCGCGCCATGCAGGCCGGCCAGCGCATCCAGCCGTTCGGAGCGCACGTCGGGCCGTAGCCGGCTGATGGCGCCGGCGCTGCGGCTTGGGTAGCTGTAGATGCCGTCATGCCGGCCCAGTTCCAGCTGCACCCGGCCACTCGGATGCGGTAGGCGGAAGGTGGGATGCAACCCGGCCGGCAGGCGCAGGCTGCGGCGCGGCAGGATCACCAGTTCCATGTCCAGCGCGGGCGCGTCCGGCACCACCCGCAGATGGCGTTCGATGCGCGCCACCGGCGAATCGTCCGGATAGTCGATAGCCAGGCACAGACGCTCGGCGCTGGCGTGCTCGCAGCTCCAGCGGTGATTGGAGCTGTAACCGTGCGACCAGTCGTCCTCCGGCGCCAGCGAAGTCCAGCCGGGCGGAAGGTCGGGCGGCAGATCGGTGCGGCCGAACGGCACGCAGGGCCATTCGCCGCGCAGGCGCCGCAGCACGCCGGGCAGGCCAAGCGAGTCGGTGGTGCCGGCCCAGGGCGCGACGTGCATCACTTGCAGATCGCGTTCGGCGTCGAGCCGGAAGTGCAGGGGGCCGAGCATGCCGCCCAGCGCCTGCACTTCGGCGCTGCCGTGGGCCCAGTCCAGGCGCCACACCTGCGGCGTGTAGGGGAGTCGGTGTTCAGCGGCGGACATCCAGCGAGCCTTCCATTGTGGCGAGAATTTGTGCCTCTGACAGCGGGTGCATGTCGCCCGCAATGCTATGTTTGGAACAGGCGGCGGCTAGCGCGAAGCGGATACAGTCGGCCGCGCGCCAGTCGCGCAGTATGCCGTGCAGCAGAGCGGCGGCGAAAGCGTCGCCGGTGCCGATGCGGTCGACGATGTCGGCCAGTTGGCGCGGCGGCGCCGTGGCCGTTTCGCCGTCGCGGGTATGCAGCGTCGCGCCCAGTTGGTGGCGCTCCACGCTGAGTTGCGAGCGGCTGGTGGCGGCGATGGCGTTGAGTTGCGGCCAGGCGTCAAATGCGGCGCGGATGGCGGATGCGCGCTCGCCATGCGCCAACTGTGGAGCGCGCAGTAGCAGGGCGATGTCGCGCTGATCGATGAATGCCAGGTCGGCCTGGGCGACGATTTGCGTCAGCAGTGCCGCGCCATCCTCGCCGCGCGCGGCCCACAGGCTGGCGCGGTAATTGCCATCGAACGATACGCGCACGCCGAGCCGGCGCGCATGACGTACCGCGTCCAGTGTGGCCTGGCCGGCTTCGGCGCTGACAGCGGGGCTGACGCCGGAAACGTGCAGCCACGCGGCGCCGTCCAGCGCGGCGTTCCAGTCGTAGTCGGCGGCGCTGCGCAACGCGAAGGCGGAACCGGCGCGGTCATACAGCACTTCCGACGGGCGCAATACGGCGCCCGGCATCAGGAAGTACAGGCCCATACGGCCTTGGTCCGCGCTGATCGTATCGGTATTCACACCGTGACCACGCAGCACGTCGCGCGCATGCCAGCCCAGCGCATGATCCGGCACAGTGCCGACGAAGCGCGCCGCGTGGCCCAGCCGCGCCAGTGAGACCGCGACATTGGCCTCGGCGCCGCCGACGCAGACTTCCAGCGCGGGCCGCTGTAGCAGTTGCTCGCCGCGCGGCGCGGCCATGCGCAGCAGCAGTTCACCGTAACAGACCACGGCGCCGGATGAGGGGGCGAACAGCGTCATCGTGCCAGCCATCCGCCGTCCACCGGCAGCACCACGCCGTGCACGTAATCGCTGGCGGCGCTGGCCAGGAACACGGCGGCGCCATTCAGGTCGGACGGCTGGCCCCAGCGTCCGGCCGGAATGCGGGCCAGGATCTGCGGTTCGCGCACCGCATCCTGGCGTAGCGCGGCGGTGTTATTGGTGGCGAAGTAGCCTGGCGCGATGGCGTTGACGTTGATGCCGCGCGCCGCCCATTCATTGGCCAGTGCGTGCGTCAGGCCGGCCACGCCGCTTTTGCTGGCGGCGTAGGCTGGCACGCGGATGCCGCCCTGGAACGACAGCAGCGAGGCGACGTTGATGATCTTGCCGCCTCCGTTGGCCAGCATGTGACGGGCCGCCGCCTGCGACAGGAAGAACATGGACTTCAGATTGGTGTCGACCACCGCGTCCCAATCCTCTTCGGTGACGTCAACGGCATCGGCGCGGTGGATGATGCCGGCGTTGTTGACCAGGATGTCGAGCCGGCCCATGGCGCCCACCGCCTGTTCCACCACCCCCGCCAGCTGCGCATGCTGCCCCAGGTCGGCCTGCACCGCATGGAAGCGGCGGCCGTTGGCGCGCACCGCGGTTTCGGTATCGGTGGGCGCGCTGCGGCCGGCCGCCACAATGTCGGCGCCGGCCTGCGCCAGGGCGATGGCGATGGCTTGTCCCAGGCCCGTGTTGGCGCCGGTGACCAGCGCCACCTGGCCGCTCAGGTTAAACAAATTGTGCATGCTTGCCTCTTATTTGAGCTGGCAGATGTCCAACACCTTCATGTCGGTGTAGTCGAGGTTTTCGCCACCCATGGCCCAGATGAAGGCGTAATTGGCGGTGCCGGAACCCATGTGGATCGACCAAGGCGGCGACAGCACCGCCTGTTCGTTCTCCACCACGATGTGGCGCGCGGCGTCGGGTTGGCCCATGAAGTGGAAGATGCGCTGTTCCGGCGCGACATTGAAGTAAAAGTAAACCTCGGAGCGGCGCTCGTGCAGATGCGGCGGCATGGTGTTCCACACGCTGCCGGTTTTTAGCTCGGTGAGGCCGAGCAGCAGTTGCGCCGACTGGCACACGCCCGGTATCACGTACTGGTAAATGATGCGTGCGTTCGAGGTCTCCAGGCTACCGCGCTCCAGCGGCACGGCGGTGGCGTGGGTGATTTTCTTCAGTTCATAGCGGGCGTGAGCCGGCGTGGAGGCCAGGTAGAAGCGGGCGGGATTGGCGGCATCATCGGAGCTAAAGCTGACCGCTGCGCTGCCCATGGGGATGTACAAGCCGTCGCGCGGCGCCAGTTCGATGCGTGCGCCGTCAACCGTCACCCAGCCGCTGCCGGCACCGACGTTGATGAGGCCCAGCTCGCGCCGCACCAGGAAGGGCGCGGACGCTTCTCCCGGCGTTGCCGGTTGCGGCGGCAGTTCCAGCGTCTCGCGCAGCGGCAGCGCGCCGCCGATGACAAAGCGCTCATCATGGCTGTAATTCAGGGTTACGCGCTCCGGCTGGAACAGGTTACCGATCAGGTAGCGGCGCCGCAGGTCGTCGTTGCTGGCCTGCGCCATCATGTCCGGATGGGTGGCGTAGTAGGTGTGGTCGTACATCGTGGTGGTCTCCAATGTTCGTGTTATCGATCACATTCTAGCAGAGGTTTTTTAAAAAATGCAAAGATCAAAAATATGCGGGGCAGGGCAAGCGGGCCAGATGTGGCGGGTATGTAGGAAAACTTCAGGTTTTTTTGCCGAGTTGGCGTATCTCAGGTAGGATGACAAAAAATTTAATCGATAACATGGATTCACCTATGCCACGAGCTCCAAAACCAGCCGCCAGCCCGGACGAGGTCGTACGTCCTGCCACCGGTGTCACGTTGTACGATGTCGCTGAACGCGCCAAAGTGTCGGGCATGACGGTGTCGCGGGTTATCAACGATAACGCCCACGTCAGCGAAAAGACCCGCGAGAAGGTGATGCGGGCCATCGAGGAGCTGGGTTACAAAGTGAACGTCGCCGCGCGCGCGGCGCGGGTGGGGACTTTGCGGGTCGGTCTGTTGTACAGCAATCCCAGCGCGGCCTTCCTCAGCGCCTTCCTGGTCGGCGCCATGGGCCAGTGCAGCCGCAGCGGCGCCGAGCTGATACTGGAGCACTGCGAAGACCTGAAAACCCAGCGCAAGGCCATCGAACGCCTGATCGCCAAAGGCGCGGATGGCGTGCTGATTCCGCCGCCGCTGTGCGACTCGCGCTCGGCGCTCAAGCACTTGAAGGAAATCGGCATGCCGACGGTGGCGGTGGCCACCGCTAAACCATCGCCGCAGGCTTCCGCCGTGCGCATCGACGACTATGACGGCGCGCGCTCGATGACCAAATACCTGCTGTCGATCGGCCATCGCGACATCGCCTTCATCAAGGGCGACCCTGAGCATACGCCTGCGCAGTTGCGCTACCAGGCGTTCATCGACACCATGCACGAGGAAGGGCTGCAGGTGCCGGCCGAGCGCATAGCACAGGGCATGTTCACCTACCGATCGGGCCTGCTGGCGGCGCGCGAGCTGTTGTCGCAGAAGGTGCGGCCAACCGCCATCTTCGCCAGTAACGACGATATGGCGGCTGCGGCGATCGCGGTCGCGCATGGCATGCATTTGCAAGTGCCCGAAGATCTCGCCATCGCCGGTTTCGACGATACGCCGGTGGCGGTGACCGTGTGGCCTGAGCTGACCACGATTCACCAGCCGATCGGTGATATGGGCCGGGCCGCAGTGGAGCTGGTGGTCGAGCAAGTGAAGGAAAAGCGCTCGGGCCACGCGCCCACGCTCAAGCACCACTTGATGCCGTACACGCTGGAAGTGCGCGAATCCACTACGCTCGATGCCTGACTAAGCCTCGCTCCACTGCCGCAGCAGATTGTGATAGTGGCCTGTGAGATTGACCAGTTCTTCGCAGTCGCCGAGGCGGGCGCGCAGCGCCTGGATATTGCGGTCCAGATCAAACAGCATGCCGCGCCGGCCATCGTCGCGGATCATGCTCTGGGTCCAGAAGAATGAGCAGACGCGCGCGCCGCGCGTGACCGGTTCCACGCGGTGAATGCTGGTCGACGGGTAGACGATCAGGTCACCGGCCGGCAGCTTGACTTCGTGCGTACCGTAGGTGTCTTCGACAACCAACTCGCCGCCTTCGTATTCATCGGGATCGGTCAGGAACAGCGTCGACGAAACGTCGGTGCGCAGCCATTGGCCGCCGGGATGCACACGACGCATCGCGCCGTCGACATGGTTACCATAGGTGCCGCCGCCCGAATAGCTGTTGAACAGCGGCGGGCAAGTACGCAGCGGCAGCGCGGCCGAAAAAAACAGCGGGCTGCGATACAGCGCATCCAGCACCACTTTGCCGAGATCACTGGCCAGCGGCGAGCCCTCGGCCAACTGCTGGTTGCGCTTGACCTGCGCGCCCTGGTTGCCGACGGTGGCACGGCCGTCGACCCAGTCGGCGCCAGCCAGTTTAGCGCGCATGGTTGCCACCTGATCCGGCGTCAGGATGCCGGGTATGTGCAGCATCATGGTGTATCTCTCCTACCCAAAAGGAACAGTGTAGGATGGCCGCATTTTTTTTAAAATGTCGCAGGTCAAGAGTATTGAGAAGGATATCCGTATGAGTTTTGTGCAAACCATCAGAGCCGGCACGCTGCCCAATCCGACCGGATTCGGTTTTAAAACCGATGCCTGGAACAATGCCTATCAGGTCGAGCGAGATGGTTCTGTCCGTGATGATCATGTCTACCTGCTTGGCTTGGTGCTGGGTCAGCAAGCTGGACGGATACAGAACAGTGTGGATCATCTGGCGTCGCAACTGCGGTTTCGGACGATTGATGCACTAGTGCCGCACTTTTCACGGCGCGTGAACGAGGTACAGCGCATGGCCTTCGACAGTTGGGGAAAAGCGGTTAGCGAAGAAGATGCCATCTCCGGCGAGCGGATGCTTGAATTAAAGTGCTTTGTCGATGCCGCCGGCAATGAGCACGCTTTGCAGGTGCCGATGGAGGCGACAGTGGACAGCATCTGTAATAGCCTCAAGTTGTTGCGGCATACCGCCGGACTGGGGAAAATGGAGGCGGAAGCAAATGAGGCCGTGGACATCCGTGCTGGCATCGATCATTTTATGGCGCTGGCCCAACACAGCCTGTCCATCCAGCGTGTATGGAATGCGGTGATCTGGTGGCAGGCGGAGGTATTGGTCGATCCGAACACAGGCAACTATGCGGTAGACGACAGTTGCAGCGATCTGGCGCAGCGCGCCACGGTGGACCTGGTACGGCGGCCTGCTCTCCTTGCTAGAAACATCGAAAATTTCAAGAAAACCCGTGACGATGGTCATCATCCCGGCGTGTTCTTGCCACATATTACCTTGGAAGATGGGCGCTTGGCTGTGCGTGCGGTGCCAGCATTTCAGATTCCAGAGCCGGACCGTAATGCCTTATTGGCATCGCGCAGCGAAAGCAATATCCTGCAGGATGCGGCACTTAGCGGCTTTATCCAGAAGATACATCCGGCAGTAGGTCTCAGCATTGCTGAAATGCTGGTGGTGTGGGGCGAACTGGCGTTGATGGCCAGCCAGCTCATGATGTTGGCTCGCGCCAGGGAGGCTACTGTGGGCGATGCGGAATTGACGGTCATACTGGAAAGCTGCCTCAAGCGCGAAGAAGTGCTGGACGCGCTCAAGCGCTGTGTTCAGCTGTCGGCTGACAAGGCGGCCGAGTGCCTCGATTTTTTCTGTTTTACGGCGGCCAGAAGCGCGACGCTGTGGGACAAACCACTATTACGGAGCGGCGACGATGTCGCGCTGTTATGGTGGCCGTTGCAGGGCATCCATCACGCCAGAGTCTTGAGCGCCTGGGCCAAAGCCGATCCTAAGCTGAAGGCTGCGTTCGGCAAAAAGGGAACCGCTAACGAAAAGCTGCTGGAGCAAGGCATGCTGGATGCGATCCGGCGCGGCCCATACCGCGAGCGCATCCGTTTTGTGGGCGCCGGACTGGAGCCGCCGCTGAAGCCGGATGAAGAAATCGATATGCTGATCGTGGTGGACGACACCGCCTTTGTCATCGAAATTGCCTCGATTCCGTCGCCGGCCGAAGCGTATGAATTCCATGACACGGAAGGACGGCTTGAACAAAAGGCTGGACAGTGCAAAGCCAAGTGTGCGGTGTTGGCCGAAGACCTGAGCCAGATCGATGGCTGGGACAAAGATCGCCCCGAAGGCAGCAAGATTAACAGAGTGTTTGGCCTGGTACTCACCAACTCCTGTCTGCGCGACGGCTATGACAGTAGCGGCCTGCGCTACAGTCATTGGGACACGTTATTGAATTTGATAGGTTCGGGTGGGACTTACTTTGGTGTGATGCGCGGTACGGAAGAGGTTACCCTGATGGCACCGGTCCGGATCGGTGCCGGCGAGTCGCTGGCCGATGCCGTGATTGCCACCTTGACGAAATCGCCGAAAACCGAGTTTTATACCAGCTTCTTGAGGTCGGCTGTCTATAAGCTGAAGGGATTTGACAGCACCGACTTCGAAGGCACGTATTGTGCGTGCGAGATCAATGTGCCGCCGCAGACCGAGCTGGAAGCACAATTGACGACATGCAGCTTCGCCGACAGCCTGGTTGAAGTCGACGGTGTTGACTAGACCTCGGGGGTAAACAAAATGTCGCAGATCAAGCGCGGCGGAGCATGCCGGCCAGGGTGGCGGCGCTGACCGGTTCGCTGAACAGATAGCCCTGCGCCTGATCGCAATGCAGCTGGCGCAGGAAGTCGCGCTGCTGCGGCGTTTCCACGCCTTCCGCCACCACCGTCAGCCCCATGCTGTGCGCCAGCGCGATGACGGCGCCGGCGATGGCGCTATCGTCGGCATCGGCCGGGATGTCGCGCACGAAGGAGCGGTCTATCTTCAGCGCGTTGATGGGGAAACGCTTCAGGTAGGACAGGCTGGAATAGCCGGTGCCGAAATCGTCGATCGCCAGCAGCACGCCCATTTCGCTCAGGCGCTGCAGCGTTTGCGCGGCGCTGTCCGGGCGATCCATGAGTACCGATTCGGTGATCTCCAGTTCCAGCGCGCTGGCGTGGCAGCCGGTTTCCGCCAGTACCCGCGCCACCATGGCGTCCATGCCGGGCTGACGGAACTGGCGCGCCGACAGGTTGACCGCCACCCGCAGCTCGGGCAGGCCGGCGCGCTGCCAGGCCACGTGCTGGGCGCAGGCGGTGCGCAGCACCCATTCGCCGATCGGCACGATCAAACCGGTTTCCTCGGCGATGGCGATGAAGGCGTCCGGCATCACCAGCTGGCCGCCGCCTTGACGCCAGCGCAGCAGCGCTTCGGCGCCGATCACCGCGCCGCTGGCCAGGTCGATCTGCGGCTGGTACATCAGCTGTAGCTCGCCGCGTTCGATGGCGTGCCGCAGGCCACTCTCCAGCGTCAGGCGATCCAGCGTGCGCGCGTTCATCTCTTCCGAATAAAACTGGTAGTTGCCGCGTCCCTGGGCCTTGGCCTGGTACATGGCGGCGTCGGCGTTCTTCAGCAGCGTCTTGCCGTCGGCGCCGTCGCGTGGATACAGGCTGATGCCGATGCTGCAGGCCGGCGCCAGCTCGTGGCCGTGGATTAGCATAGGTTTGAACAGCGCGCTCAGGACCTTCTGCGCCAGCGCGGCAGCGATATGCTCGCTGGGCAGTTCGGCCAGCAGTACCACGAATTCGTCGCCACCCAGACGCGCCACGGTGTCGGCGTCGCGCACCGCCTGTTTCAGACGCCGGCCGACTTCGATCACCACGCGGTCGCCGGCATCGTGGCCGAGGCTATCGTTGATGGTCTTGAAGCGGTCCAGATCGAGGAACAGCATCGCCACCTGGGCGCCGCTGCGGCGCGCCTGCGCGATGGCCTGCGCCACCCGGTCCAGCAGCAAGGTGCGGTTGGCCAGGCCGGTGAGGGCATCATGGCGCGCCAGGTGCATCAGCTCTTCCTCGAACTGCTTGCGCTGCGAGATGTCCTCGATCACCGCGACCAGCGTGGCGGCATGGTCGGTATCCAGCTTCATCGCCGTCACCGTGGCTTTGACCCACACGCGCTGGCCGTTACGGCACAAGTAGCGCTTTTCGCGCGAGGTTGATTCCAGCTCGCCGTTGGCCAGCGCCTGCAGCAGCGGACCATCGATCTGCCAGTCTTCCGGTGTGACCAGATCCCACACGTGCATGGCCAGCAGCTCGGCTTCGGTGTAGCCGACGATGTCGAGCAGTTTGCGGTTGACGCGCAACCAGCGGCCATCCGCCGACAGCTGCGCCAGGCCCACGGCGGCCTGGCCGAAGGCGGCACGGAAGCGGGTCTCGCTGTCGCGCAGTTGCTGGCGGCCGGCCTGGATGTAGGTGTCCAGCGCCAGGCCCATGTCGAAGCAGGCGATTTTCATCAGCGCGCCGTAGGTGGGCAGGAATAGCTGCGGGCGGTCGTGCAGCAGCTCGGCCAGCACCGGTGCCAGGTCGCCCAGGTATTTTCGATAGGCGCCGATATACCATTCCGGCGCCAGGCCGATGCGCTGATGGGCGAGGCCGACGCGTAGCCGGTGGCGCACGTAGTCGGCGTCATACTCGCCGGCGGTCAGCGAATGGAAGTAGGCACCCTGTAGCTGGTGCAGGCGGTCCAGCACCACCGGATCGGCCAGCAGCGGCCGCAGCGCCGGCACCGATTGCAGATGGCGGTAAAAAGCGGCGATCACCGGTGGCAGGCGTGGCAGCAAGGTGGCATGGATTTGCCGCAGCAGCGCCACATCCTCCGCGCTGATTTCAAGGAACCGCAGGCGCTGCCGGATTTGCTCCTCGGTGGGCATCATGGCGTCTGCGCTGTGGTCCAGGGCGCGGGGATCTGCTGGCATGCGGGCTGGTGCTCCAGGTTGGCCGGCGCGCGAAGGCGCGCCGCGCTGGGCACCAGTCTATGCTGCGTAGTTTTACTTATAAATGCGCAAGATCAAGTTCTTCCAAGCACTTCACAGTGCTTTGCTGCACAGCTGGAACTCGGGATCGTCGTCGTAAGGGCGGATCTGGAAGCCCAGGCTGGTCATCAGTTTCAGCATCGGCCGGTTCTTGCGCAGCACCAAGCCGACGATTTCGCTCAGTCCCTTGTCGCGCGCCACCTCCATAATCTCCAGCATCAGCCGCGTGCCCAGGCCTTGGCCGCTGAATTTGTCGTCCACCAGCAGCGAGAATTCGCAGCTGCTGCGGTCCGGATTGGCGATGTAGCGCGAGACGCCGATGATTTGCTCGGTCTCGGTGAAGCTGCCATCGTCGTCGGCCACGCGGTTGGTCAGCACCGCCACCAGCGCCATTTCGCGGTCGTAGTCAATCAGCGTGTAACGCGCCAGCATCGGCACCGACAGCTCGCGCAGCGAGGAGGCGAAGCGGTTGTAGCGCGATTGCTCGGTCAGGCCGCGCACCAGCGACTGCAGCATCTCGGCGTCGGTCGGCTGCACCGGCCGCAGCTTGTATTCGCCGCCGCCGCGCATCGGCCACACGCTGGTGGTGGTGGACGGATACGGCATGATGGCCAGTTGGTCGTAGCGCTGTGCCGATGGCGGCGCGGCGCCCACCACCACGCGCGCATCCACCGCCAGCACGCCAGCGCGGTCGACGATCAGCGGGTTGATATCCAGCTCGCGCAGTTGCGGCAGCTCGCACACCATCTCGGACACGCGCAGCAGGATGTGTTCGATCGCCTGCAGGTCGGCGGCCGGCGCGCCGCGCCATTCGCCCAGCGTGCTGGCGACGCGCGCGCGCGAAATCAGGCGCTGCGCCAGGAATTGATTCAGCGGCGGCAGCTCGACCGCGCGGTCGTTGATCAGCTCCACCATGGTGCCGCCGGCGCCGAAGCCGATCACCGGCCCAAACAGCGGATCGCTGGCGACGCCGATATACAGCTCGCGGCCATCGCGCTTGCCGGCCATGCGCTGCACCGTTACGCCGTTGATGCGCGCGTCCGGCTGCAGGCGGCGCACATTGGCCAGCATGTCGCCGTAGGCGGCGCTGAGCGCGGTGGCGTCGGCGATGTCCAGCACCACGCCCTGGACTTCGGATTTGTGGCTGATGTCGGGCGAGTCGATTTTCAGCGCCACCGGATAGCCCAGTTGCGCCGCGATCAGCAGCGCCTCGGCGCCGCTGCGCGCCGGCATGGTGGCGGTGATCGGAATGTGGAAGGCCGCCAGCAGCGCCTTCGATTCCATTTCGGTCAGCACGCTGCGGCGCTCGGCCAGCACGCTTTCCACCAGCCGGCGTGCGCCTTCCAGGTCCGGCTTGGCCAGTTGCGACAGCGGCGGCGGGGTTTGCTGCAGCAGTTGCTGGTTCTGATAAAAGGCGGCGATATTGCTGAAGCCATCCACCGCCGCTTCCGGCGTGCGGAAGTTGGCCAGGCCGGCTTGCGCGATCAGCTTGCGCGCCGGCGCCACCCGCTCGTCGCCCATCCAGCAGGCCAGCAGCGGCTTGCCCAATCCCTTGGCGGCATCCAGCACCCCTTGCGCCACCGCGACCGGATCGCCATCCAGTTTGGGCGAGTAGATCACCAGCAGGCCGTCGACATTGGGGTCTTGCGCGCAGGCGCGGATGGCGGCGGCGTAGTGCTGGCCGCTGGCTTCCTCCGACAGGTCGAGCAGGTCGGTCAAGGTTGCATGGGGCGGCAGCTCACCCGCCAGTGCGAGCGCGGCGTCGGCGCCGGGTTGGCTCAGTTGCAGCCCGAGAGTACCCAGCCAGTCGGCGGCCAGCACGCCGGGACCGCCGCCGTTGCTGATGATGGCCAGGCGCGGTCCCACCGGCCGGTAGCGCGAGGCCAGGCATTTGGCGGCCGAGAACAGCTGCACAAAGGTGTTGACCCGCACCGCGCCGGTCCGCCGCAGCGCGGCGTCAAACACTTCATCGCTGCCGATCATGGTGCCGGAGTGGGTGGCGGCCGCGCGCGAAGCCGCCGCCGCGTTGCCGGATTTGATGATGACCACCGGCTTGGTGTTGGCCGTCAGACGCAGCGCCGACAGGAAGCGGCGGGCATCGGTAATCCCTTCCATATAAATGACGATGCTTTCGGTGGCCGGATCGGTGGCCAGGAAGTCCAGCGTCTGCGCCAGGTCCACCGCCGTGTTGGGGCCGAGCGAAACCACCGCCGACAGGCCGACCGCGTTGGTACCGGCCCAGTCCAGGATGGCCGAGGTCAGCGCCCCGGATTGCGAGATCAGCGCCAGGCTGCCGCTTTGTGCCAGCCGGCCGGTCACGCCGGCGTTCAACTGCAGGCGCGGACGCTGGAAGCCAAGACTGTTGGGACCGAGCAGATACATACCGTGTTTGCGGGCGATGGCGTGCAGCTCATTGGCCAGCGCCGGCGCCACGCCGGTCGACACGATCAACGCCGATTTGCACTGGATGCGGCCAGCCACCTCCAGCGCGAACGCCAGTTCCTCATGCGGCAGCGCGATCAGCGCCAGGTCGGCGCGCGACTGCACCAGGTCGGCCAGGGTGCCGGTCATGCTGACGTCGAGGAAGGTCAGGGCGCCGTTGTAGCCGCCATCGCGCAATTGGGAGCATAGCGCGCGGCCCTGCGTGGTCTGGTCTTGCGGCCGGTCCGGCGGGCCGGCAAACACCACGATGGATTTGGGGGCGAACAGGGGCGCAAGGTAATGCTGATCCATGACTTTATTTTCTCGACAGTAAGGTCAGGCCACACTATACGCCAAACAGCAAAGCCCGCGCCACGTTGCTGACGGCGATGGTGGCCGGATGACTGAGGCGGCGCTCGGTGGTAATCGCATACACCTGCTCGACCACGCTATCGATCCGGCCCAGCGTCACCACGCGGTATTGGTCGCACACCTGGGCGGCAATCGCGGTCGGCGCGAAGAACACACCGGCGCCGGTCTGGCCGAAGGTATTCATCATGGCGCCGTCGTCGAATTCACCGACCACGCGCGGATGAACGCCGCTCTGTGCCAGCCATTGCAGCAGCCGCTGGTGGGTGGCGAAATCCTCCCCCGGCAACAGCATCGGCGCGCCGTGCAGGCAGGCCGGGAAGTCGGCACCGATGTGGGCCGCCAGTTCGGCGGTGGCAAACGCGGTCAGGCTGCTTTCGCCCAGCAAGTGGTTATACCCGCGCACGCTGAGGTGGGACGGCAGCGGGCGGTCGGCGATCACCAGGTCGAGCCGGTGCACGGCCAGGTCGGCGATCAGGCTGGCCAGCCGGCCTTCGCGGCAGATCAGTTTGACCGGCTCCTTCAGCGCCAGCGCCGGCTCCACCAGCCGGAAGGC
The DNA here is from genome assembly GCF_009674535.1 of Duganella guangzhouensis. Classification (GTDB taxonomy): domain Bacteria; phylum Pseudomonadota; class Gammaproteobacteria; order Burkholderiales; family Burkholderiaceae_D; genus Rugamonas; species Rugamonas guangzhouensis. Next base: position 233,989 of record NZ_WKJK01000003.1, on the reverse strand, counting down.
GATCAGCTTGGAGACCGAGTCGGCGCAGCCGACGCGAAACGGCATGACGGCCGCCAGCGATTTGTCGCGCAACAGTTCCAGCAGATCGTCGCTGGCGCTGAAGATGTCGTCGGCATGGCGCAGCATGCGGCGGCCCATGTCGGTCAGCTCCAGGTTGCGGCCGGCCTTGCGGAACAGTTCCACGCCCAGCGACTCGGCAAACTCGGTCAACTGGCCGGAAATCGACTGTGGCGTCAGGTGCAGTTGATCTGCGGCGCGGGCGATGCTGCCAGTCCGCGCCACCATCCAGAAATAGCGCAAATGTTTGAAGTTGAGTGTGGCCATCGCGTAAATACCTCGAAAAATTCGATGTAATACGTCAGAAAGTTCGAATTGTACGATGTTTTTCGCGCCGGTATAGTGAACTCAAATTGTCCTTGGGAGACGTGCGATGAACGGTCTGGAAAGTATAGCCAGCGGCCCGATGTGGGCCGCCTTTGTCGGGTTCGTGCTGGTAATGCTGGCACTGGACCTGTTTGTGTTTGGCGGAAACAAGGCACACAAGGTGACCATCAAGGAGGCCGGTATCTGGTCGCTGGTGTGGGTCAGCATGGCCTTGCTGTTCAATGCCGGCCTGTGGTGGTATCTGAAGGACACCGCCGGCGAGGCCGTGGCCGACCAGAAGGCGCTGGAATTCTTTTCCGGCTACCTGATCGAAAAAGCGCTGTCGGTCGACAACGTGTTCGTGTTCCTGCTGATCTTCTCGGCGTTTCAGGTACCGGCGCAATACCAGCGCCGGGTGCTGATTTACGGCGTGCTGGGCGCGATCGTCATGCGCGCCATCATGATCGGCGCCGGCGCCTGGGTCATCAGCGAATTCAGCTGGGTGCTGTACGTGTTTGGCGCCTTCCTGCTGTACACCGGCCTGCGCATGATGGTGGCGGCCGATAAAGAGCCGGACGTGGTCAACAACCCGGTGATCCGCTTCGCCCGCCGCCATATGCGGCTGGACGATGGCGATCATGGCGAGAAATTCTTCGTCATGAAGAACGGCCTGCGCTACGCCACGCCGCTGCTGCTGGTGCTGATGCTGATCGAGGTGACCGACCTGATTTTCGCGGTTGATTCGATCCCGGCCATCTTCGCCATCACCACCGATCCGTTCATCGTGTTCACGTCCAACCTGTTTGCGATTCTGGGCCTGCGCGCGCTGTACTTCCTGCTGGTGGACGTGGCCGACCGCTTCCACTTGCTCAAATACGGCCTGGCCATGGTGCTGACCTTCATCGGTACCAAGATGCTGATCATGCCGTGGTACCACGTGCCGGTGCAAGCTTCGCTGTTGGTGATTGCCGTGCTGATCGGCGCCAGCTGCGTCGCCAGCCTAGTGGTATCGCGCAAGCCGGACCCTAAGTAATTCAAACTGATTAAAGGAGATTCAACCATGCGTAGCTATCCCGTCAACAGTACCCTTGCCGCCGCGCGTCTGCTGGCGCTCACCGCCATCTGCGATGGCAATCTGGCGCCGGCCGAACTGCAGGCCATGGCCGCCGCCCGGTTGCAGCCGCACACCACGCTGAACGAGCAGCAGTTCGGCGAGGTGATTCAACATCTGTGCGACGACTTGCTGGCTACCGCCGCCGGTACCACGGTGCAGCTGGACGCGCCGTTGCTGGACGCCTTGCTGGCCGAAATCCAGGAACCGCCGCTGCGCCGCCAACTGCTGCAGGCAATGTGGAATATCGCCGAGGCCGACGGCTGGCTGGCCGATGGCGAGGCGGTGCTGCTGAGCCGCGCCGCGACGGTGTGGGGCGCCGAGACCAACTTCGTGCGCCCGGCCGGCGAGCGCCAATCTGTGTCAACTTGATATGGATCATGGATTTGGCTTGCCCGCTTCGGCATAGTGGCGGCAGCCATAGCCATCAGGAGGAGATCATGGACACCAACGCGTTAAGTGCCGACATGGTGCTGGGCATTCCGCTGTTCGATGAAGCGCATGCGGCGCTGGCGGAGCAGATCCAGCAACTGCTGCAAGGCCCGGACCACGAGTTTGACGCCAACCTGGCGGCGCTGGTCGAGTGCCTGGAAGTGGATTTCCGGGTCGAGGAAGAGTTGATGGATGCCATCGATTATCCGGCCACGCGCAGCCACCGCGAGCAGCACGCGCGCGTGCTGGCCACGCTGCACGGACTCAAACCTGGCGATATCGCCGCCGGCCGCAAGGTCGCGGCGCTGATATTGCCGTGGTTTGAGATGCATCTGGCCACCGCCGATACCGCGCTGGCGATCGCGCTGGAAGTGGCTGGCCGCGCCCACACCGGCAGGGCGCGCGCCGAATCGCTCGGCATGCATCATTAATCGTCCAGCGCCAGCGGCATGCCGGCCGCCACCTGTTGCACCGCCGGCTGGTCCGGCAGGCTGAAAGCGCGCTGGCCCATGCTGAGCCAACCGCGCCGCCGCAGCGCGCTCAGGCAGCGGCTGACGGTGGACGAAGTCAAACCCAGATAATCCGCGATGTCCTGGCGCGACATCGGCAAGCTGGCGCGCGCCGCCGTGCCGTGCGGCGCCTGCTCCAGCCGATGCAACAGAAACTGCGCCACCCGCTGCACCGCCGAGGTACTGCGCAACATCGCCGCATGCTGTTGGTGACGCGCGATGGTATCACTGAGCAACTGGCCGAAGGCTTCGGCGCTGCGCGGCTGGCGGTCCAATAGCGTGGTCAGCATCGAATACGGCACGGTGGTGACGTCGCACGGCGTCAACGCCACCGCGCCGGCGTGGCGCTGCTGTTCATTGAGCGACTCCAGCCCCAGCCACGCGCCCGGCCCGAGGAATTCGATGATGTGCTGGCCGCCGTCGCGCCCGTGCTGGTACAGCTTGACGTCGCCGCTGCGGATGATGTGCAGTTGCTGGTCCACCGCGTCCGACACGCGGAACAGATGCTGGCCGCCATCCAGATGCACGCAGCGCTGCTCGTCGCACGATGGCAGCGGCGCCGCCGCGCCGGGCGGCGCTTCATCCAGGCACAGGCGGCTGAGCGGACAGTCCTGGCAGCGGCGCAGGGTGGCGGCCAGTTCGGGCGTAACCAGGCGTAAGTGGTGGCTCATCATCAGCTTTCCATTCCGGCGGCCATGCGCTGCAGCGCGTCCGGATCCAGCAGGGTTAAATCGCGGCGCTGCAATTGCAGCATGCCGAGGCGGCGGAACTGGTCCAGCAGCCGGCTCACGCACTCGGCGCTGACGCCGATGTAGCTGGCGATATCGCAGCGCGACATCGGCAACCGGAAGCGCAGCGCCGAATAGCCGTTGCTGCGGTAGGCGTTCGACAAACTCAGCATGAGCTCGGCCATGCGCTGGCGCGAATGGGTGTGATGCAGCAGCATCGCTGCTTGCTGGGCGCGGCGGATTTCGCCGGCCAGCAGCGCATGCAAGCCCTCGCGCTGCATCGGCTGGCGGCGGCCACGGAATGATTGCCGGTCCCAATCGATGACGCACACTTCGCTGTCTTCCAGCGCCACCGCGCTGGCGCCGTGGCTGGCTGCGCCCAGCGTGTTCAGGCCGAGGAAGTCGGGCGCCATGGCGAAGCCGATTACCTGTTCGGTGTCGCCGGGGCGCGCCATCACCAGCTTGAAGCTGCCGGAGCGGATGCAGTAAATCCGGTTGCCCGGATGCTCGCCGGCGCGGTACAGGCTGTCGTGGCGGCGCACCCGCAGCCGGTGGCCGGCAATCTGTTCATCGGCCGCCGTGCCACGGCACAGCCCCAGGTGGATACAACGTTCACAGTTGCTACGGTAAGAATCGATACGCATGCCACCCCGCTTAGTGCGCCATCAGCACCGGTACCGTCATCGACTGCAGCACGCGGCGGGTGACGCCACCCAGCACGATTTCGCGCCAGCGCTGATGACCATAAGCGCCCATCACCAGGAGGTCGACGCCGAGATCGGCCGCCAGCGATAGCAGCGCGTTGCCGATATCCAGCTCCGGCGGCGTGGTCTGCTGCGATACTTCCACCTTGACACCATGACGCGCCAGATACAGCGCGATGTCGGCGCCCGGCTGTTCGCCATGCACGCCGTTGTGCGGCTGGGCGTTGAACACCGCCAGCGTCACGCGCTGACTGCGGCGCAGCAGCGGCAGCGCGTCGGTGACGGCGCGGGTGGCGGCGCGGCTGCCGTCCCAGGCCACCAGCGCGTGCTGGTCGATGCGCGCGTAATGGCCGGCGTACGGCACCAGCAGCACCGGCCGGCCGCTGTGCAGGCAAATGTGTTCCGGCAGCTTGGGCAGCCAGTCCGGACCGCTCAGGTCGGGATCGTTCTGGCTCAGCACCACCAGATCGGCGTAGCGCGCTTGCAGCACCAGCCCGGTTTCGGCGTCGTCGTCGCTGCTGCGGCCTTCGTAGCTGGCGCCGCTGATATGGGCTTTGCCGGCAAAGCTCGTCAATGCCTTTTCGCAATTGTCCTTAATGAATGGCAAATCCACTTGCGGGATCATGGCGCCGTAGGCATAGGCCGCGTTGCGGTAGTACTCGGTGTTGAGGCCGGTGAAGGCGGCACCCACCAGATGCGCTTCATGGCTGTAGGCGACCTGGCAGGCCAGGTCGTAACGGTTGGTGGCGTGCGGCGACAGGTCGGCATGGACCAGAACATTTTTATACGTCATGATGGTTCTCCTTGTTAGCTTGTGGTCAGGCTATCAAAGGCAATCGACAATTTTTATGATGTGGATCAAATTTCCCCAAGTAATTTTTTGACGGCCGCGCTGGACAGGTAATTTGTGACATAGTCGTTTTTGAGGGTTGACGTTCTCAGCCGAGTTGTTACCATTTAATAATTAAAGCAAAAACAGTCACTTACCGAGTCCGGAAGGTTTCCGGCAGGCAGAAGCCGCAGTCGCTGTGTAGAGTGAGATACAACAGATCTCAGTACCACCCACCAAAAAACTAGGGGAATATCATCGACTATTCAGCCATGATGCCGGTTGCCTCAACGGCGACTGCGGGCACATCACACGCGCTTGATACGCATGGTGAAGTGCTTGCTGCATTGAAAAAGGTTTTAGCGAGTAAGCAATTCTCCAAGGCGCACCGCTGTGCCGCCTTGCTGTCGTACCTGATGTATCACGCGCTGGGCCAGGACGAACCGCGCCCACCGTCCGAGCATGAAATCGGCGTCGCCGTGTTTGGCCGCGACCGTGTTACCTATTTCACCGGCGACGATCCGATCGTGCGGGTGCAGGCCGGCCGCTTGCGGCTGCGGCTGGCGGCCTATTATGCGGAGGAGGGCTGCGCCGACAGCCTGCGCATCAGCATTCCGCTCGGCAGTTATCAGCCCAAGGTGGAGCGGATCGCAAGCGCGCCGCCGGTCCCCGCCGCCAGCCGCTCGCCGCTGTTGATGCTGTTCCGGCCGCTGGCCTGTCTCGGCTCCAGCCCGCTGCTGGCGGCCTACGCGCTGGGTCTCAACGATGAGCTCGGCTATCGACTGTATCGCGCGCTCAGCTCGATCCGCCGCATCGATGCCGACACCCCGCTGGCCGCGCTCAGCCCGGCCCCCGGCGCGCGCGTGCTGGAAGGCACGGTGCGGCAGGACGCGGCGCGGGTACGGGTTTCGCTGTTGCTGCGCGGCGTCGCCGATGGCGCGGTACTGTGGTACGAGCAGTTCGATGATGCAAGCTGCGCCACCATCGCCGCGCAGGAAAACATGGCGGAACGCTGCGTGCTGGCGTTGCGCAAGTATCTCCCGGCGTAACACGTAACGTGTAACGGTAAAGATACTTCATCGTCATTGCCATAAACGAATAAGGTTGCGGCAACCTTATCGGAGCGGCAAATGATTAGTGCAGCACTCAGCCAGATGGCAGCCCAGCTTAACCAGCAATTCAGGAGTAACTTCCAGCTGGCCGAGGATGTGGCTGTGGTCTCGAACCTGGTTGAACTCGATGGTAGCGTCACACCCAACGCCAACAACAAGCTGGTGCTGACGCTGGTGAACATCGAGAAGGACACCATGCCGCAGCGCCCGCACGGCGGCGGCCGCAGCCTGGACGACCGGCTGCTGCAATCCAACGCACCGCTGTACCTGAATCTGTACGTGATGCTGAGCGCGAATTTTGGCGCCGGCAATTACGCCGAGGCGCTGAAATACATCTCGCAGGCGATCGCTTTTTTCCAGATCAAGCCCATTCTCGACCAGCGCAACAGCCCCGGCATGGACCGCCGCATCGACCGCCTGGTGCTGGACATCGAAAACCTGCCCATCCCCGACCTGAACAACCTGTGGAGCTTGCTGGGCGGCCGCTACCTGCCGTCGCTGTACTACAAGGTGCGCATGATCACCGTCGACGCCGGCGCCATCAGCGGCCAGCTGCCATTCATCAGCGACCTGCGGCCGCTGCTCGGCAAGGAGTAACAGATGGCGCGTTACCGCAAATTGCTGGCGCTGGAAATCACCCACGAATACCTGCGCGATACCGTGATTCCGGGCCTGCGCTATGTGCCGACCGCCGACTGTGCCGAGCTGATGGAGCAAGAAGGGCTGCTATGGCGCGCGTTGCCGTCCGGCGTCGAGCTGTGGCAGGAACAACGCGAGGTGGCCAGCGCCACCGAGTGGCAGCTGGGACTGGATGTCTACAGCAGCGACCCCAGCCTGCGCTTTTACACCGCCTGGCCGCAGCAAGCCTATCTGGACGTCAGCGCCGGCCAGCAGGACGCGGCGCGGGTGCTGCGGCTGGCGGCCCAGCCGGCGCCGGCCGAGGCGCGCGGCCCGGTGCTGTGGCTGGACCTGGCTTGCGGTCTGATTGAAGGCGCCGATGTCGACGCCGCTGCGGCCAGCGTGCGGCCGTGGCAGGTGGCGCTGCGCGCGCGCCAGATCCACTGGAAGTATTTTTTCTCCGGCGGCCTGGCGGGCAAACCACTGAGCATCATCGATCTGGACGCATCCGACAGCGAACCCGGCATCCGCTTTGCGCCGTCGCCGCTGGCTGCGACAGCAAACGGAACGGCGTACCTGTCGGCGTCGCCGCTACCGATGCAAAGCATACCGCGGCAGCGTTTGCAGCTGCGGGAAGCGGGAACGGCAGGAAAAGTGTTGATCAGGCGATTACCCAATGCCAGCGTCGACAAGCTGGGTAAAGAGCAGGGCCCCAACGGCCAGTCGATGATCGTTGCGGAAATTTATGTTCACCAATAATCTTCAAAGGAAAACCTATGGCAGGCGCGTATAAAACCCCTGGTGTTTATATCGTTGAAAAAAATGCCTTCCCGAATTCCGTGGTCGAAGTGGCCACGGCGGTGCCGGCGTTCATCGGTTACACCCAAATCGCGGACAATAAGGGGAGTTCGCTGCACAACAAGCCATGGCGCATCACGTCCCTGGCCGAGTTCAAGCAGTATTTCGGCGGCGCGCCGAAGGATCTGTTTGAGTTCGCTCCGGTCGCGGATGCCAAGGACGCCAGCGACTTCAAGAACAGCGCCGGGGCCGGCTATACGCTGAAGCGCAAGGGCGGCAAGGCCGACACCCTGCGTTACTTCCTGTACCGCAGCATGCAGCTGTTCTTCCAGAATGGCGGCAGCCCGTGCTACATCGTCTCGGTGGGCGGTTACGCCGACGGCGATGCGGACATCAAGAAAGCCGAACTGCTGACCGGCATCGACCTGCTGCTGAAAGAGCAGGAGCCGACCATCGTGGTGATTCCGGATGCGATGGCGCTGTCGGTCGATGAAGCGATCGCGGTCCAGCAGGCCAGCCTCAAGCATTGCGGCTACCAGATGAAGAACCGCTTTGCCATCCTCGATATCCACGACGGCTTCAACGACCGCGCCACCAATGATCCGGTGCTGGCCTTCCGTAACGATCTCGGCACCAGTTTCCTCAACTATGCGGCGGCTTACTATCCGTGGCTGAACACCTCGATCGTGGAAAACGCCGACGTCGGCTTTGAAAGCTTTGCCGACCGCACCAAGCTGAAAGAGCTGCTGGTGGGCGAACTGGGACCGATCGAGCAGGCGCCCAAGGATCTGGTCGACATCCTCAACCAGGTCGGCGACGCCAATCGCGACGCCACGCTGAAAACCTATCTGTCGGACGACGAACTGCACAAGATCCTGTTCTCGGTCAGCCAGACCTACGCCAACATCCTGCTGGCCATGAAGCGCAAGCTCAACTTGCTGCCGCCGGCGGCCGCGCTGGCCGGCGTCTACACGTTGGTCGACAACGCCCGTGGCGTGTGGAAGGCACCGGCCAATGTCAGCCTGTCGGCGGTGATTTCGCCGGCCGTCAACATCACCCACGACGAGCAGGAAGACTTGAACGTCACCACCGCCGGTAAGTCGGTCAACGCGATCCGCTCCTTCATCGGCGAGGGCACGCTGGTGTGGGGCGCGCGCACGCTGGACGGCAACAGCCTGGACTGGCGTTACATCAACGTGCGCCGCACCATGATCATGATCGAGGAATCGCTGCGCCTGGCCACCAAGGCCTATGTGTTCGAGCCCAACGTCAGCGGTACCTGGGTCACCATCAAGGGCATGGCCAACAATTTCCTCAACAGCGTGTGGAAGCGCGGCGGCCTGGCCGGCGCCACCCCGGAAGATGCGTTCAGCGTCAGCGTCGGCCTGGGCGAGACCATGACCCCGGAAGATATTTTGGAAGGCATCCTGCGCGTCACCATTCTGGTGGCGATCAGCCGTCCTGCCGAATTCATCGAGATCACCTTCCAGCAGCAGATGCAGAAGTCGTGATCCCATTTTGACCTTTAACTGAGGAGGTGTGTTATGCCAGATGACGGCGCAAGTCAATCGACAAACGTATGGCCTATGCCTAAGTTCTATTTCCGCGTGAAATGGGACTCGAATGAAATGGCGTTCCAGGAAGTATCCGGCCTGGACATTCAGTCGGAAGAAATCAAGTACCGCCACGGTAACAGCAAGGATTTTTCCGTGATCAAGATGCCGGGCATGAAAAAATTCGGCAACGTCACCATGAAAAAAGGCGTGTTCAAGGGCGATAACAAGTTCTGGGACTGGCTGGTGCAAATCAAGATGAACACCATCAAGCGCGTGCCGGTGACCATCAGCCTGCTGGACGAGGAAGGCAACGACACCATGGTGTGGGAGCTGACCAACGCCTGGCCGACCAAGATCTCCAGCACCGACCTGAAGTCCGAAGGCAATGAAGTGGCGATCGAGACCATCGAGATCGTGCACGAGGGCTTGAAGATAACCAACGGCTGATATGTTCACCATCCGCGACTTCTTTGAAGACGGCTATCCACCGCCGGCGTTCTACTTCACGGTGGAGTTCAAAGTCGATGCCAACACCGATGTCGACGACCGCGTCAACATCGTCGACGCGGCCTTCAGCGAAGTCTCGGGTATCAGCACCGAGATCGAGCTGGAGACGGTGGCCGAAGGTGGCGAGAACCGCTTTTCACACCAGTTGCCCAAGCGTATGAAGCACGGCAACCTGGAGCTGAAGCGGGGCGTGGCCATGTTTGAGTCGCCGTTGTTGGAGTGGTGCAGGAACACGCTGCAAGGTGAATTCGTGCGGCCGATCTCGCCGCGAACGGTGTATGTGCACCTGAAGGGCGGCGAGGACGGCGACGTGCTGCGTACCTGGATGTTCAACAATGCCTATCCAGTCAAGTGGAGTGTGGATAGCTTCAATTCCACCAAGAACGAAATGGCGATCGAGCATATCGCGCTGGCGTACTCGTACTCGGAGCGCATGCTTTAAATCCGGAGGAAGCATCATGGCGATAGAAATCCGCGAGCTGGTCATCAAGACCACCATAGTCGAGCGTGGCGGCGAGGCTGCCGCCTTGCCGCAGGCCATGCCGGTGGTCAAGGAAGAAATCCTGGCCGCCTGCCGCCAGCTGGTGCTCAGCCTGTTGCGTGAACGTGGAGAGCGCTAGGCATGTCCGGACAAAAAACTCTGTTGACCATTACCGGCGTCACGGTGGCGCCGGACGGCACCATCAGCGAGGATACCTCGCGTCCGGTGTTCGAGGCGCTGATCAATCCGACCGGCTATGGCCATGATTTCGGCGTGCGCTACACCAAGAAGCGCGCGCTGGGGGCGCCGGACATGGAGCCCAAGTTCGTCGCCATGCAGTCGGAAAAGCTGCAGCTGAAGGAACTCGTTCTGGACGGCACTGGCGCGGTGCCGGGCGCGCTGGTGGCGGTCAAGGAGCAGGTGCAAAACCTGCGTGATACCGTCTATACCTATGTCGGTGAAAACCACGAGCCGCCGATCGTGGAGGTGGTGTGGGGCAATCTGCTATTCCATGGCCGCTGCGAGAACCTGAAATTCGAGTACACCATGTTCATGCCGGACGGCCAGCCCTTGCGTGCCAAGGTCAGCATGTCGCTGGTGGAGTACAAGAGCCAGCCGGAGATAGTCAAGGAAGCCGACCAGAAGTCGCCCGACCTGACCCATCTGGTGACGGTGGTGGCCGGCGATACGCTGCCGCTGCTGTGTGCGCGCATCTACCGCGACCCGGCCTACTACCTGGAGGTGGCGCGGATTAACGGCCTGACTGCGTTTCGCCAGCTGCAGCCCGGCATGAGTCTGCGCTTTCCGCCGCTGGGATAAGCATCATGCCCGTTTCTCCGCTCAACGATAGCACCGGTCAGGTGACCGTCACGGTGACCTGCGACGGCACCAAAACCAGCGACAAGGTACAGCTGTACTCGCTCGACGTGCGGCATGCCGCCAACCGCATTCCCAGCGCCATCATCACCATGGTCGACGGCGATATGGAGAAAGACGAGTTTCCGGTCAGCGACGGCGCCGAGTTCAAGCCGGGGGCCAAGATCGTCATCAGCGCCGGCTATGCCGGCACCGAACAGGTGATTTTTACCGGCATCGTCATCAAGCATGCGATCCGTATCGACAACGACAATGAGGCCATGCTGGTGGTCGAATGTCGCGACAAGGCGCTGGCGATGACGGTCGGGCGCAAAAACGCCAATTATGTCAACAAGAGCGACAGCGACATCATCAGCGCGCTGCTCGGCAAGCATGGCCTGAGCGCCACCGTGGGCAGCACCAATGTCACCTGGAAGGAGCTGGTGCAGTACAACGTCAGCGACTGGGACTATATGATGGCGCGCGCCGAGGCCAACGGCCTGCTGGTGACCGTGGAGGCCGGCGCCGTTAGCGCCAAGGTGCCGGATGGTACTACGGAGCCTGTGCTGATGGTCACTTATGGCATCGACATGATCGACTTCGAGGCCGAGCTGGATGCCCAGAGCCAGCTGCCCCAGGTGACCAGCACCAGCTGGGATCTGGCCAGCCAGGCGGTGATCACGCAGGTGGCGCAACCGGTGCCGATGGGCACCCCGGGCGACGACAGCGACTGCACGCCAGACACGCTGGCGCAAGTGGTCGGCCCGGCCGATTACGGCCTGCAAACCGCCGCCACCGTCGACACCAACGCGCTTACGGCCTGGAGCAAGGCGCAGCAGACCAAGGCCGCGCTGTCGCGGGTGCGTGGCCGGGTCAGCTTCCAGGGCAATGCCAGCGCTAAGCCGGGCGCGATGCTGCAACTGGTGGGGGTCGGCAAGCGCTTCAGCGGCAATGTGTTCATCAGCAAGGTGACCCAGAGCGTGAAGGATGGCGTGTGGGTCAGTCATGTCGAGTTCGGCATGTCGTCGAACTGGTTCAGCGAGGATCACCAGTTGCACGCGGCGGACGCGGCCGGCCTGACCGCCGGCATCCAGGGCTTGCACGTGGGCGTGGTCAAAAAGCTGGATGCCGATCCGGAAGGGCAGTACAAGATCCAGGTGTCGGTGCCGCTGATGCAGGCCGAGACCGATGGCGTGTGGGCGCGGCTGGCCAGTTTTTACGGCTCGTCCGGCTTTGGCGCCTTCATCATTCCGGAAGTGGGCGACGAGGTGGTGCTGGGCTTTTTCAACAACGACCCGTCGAATCCAGTGATACTCGGCAGCCTGTACAGCAGCACCCGGACCCCGGCCTATGAGCTGGAGGCGGCCAACAATTTCAAGGCGCTGGTCACCCGCAGCAAACTGAAGCTGGAGTTTGACGACGACAAGAAAATCATCACGCTGCTCACGCCGGGCAACAACAAAATCGTCATCAGCGACGACGCCAAGTCGATCCTGCTGCAGGATCAGAACAGCAACAAGGTCGAGCTCAGCCCCAGCGGCATTTTGCTCGACAGCCCCAAGGACATCACCATCAACGCCAAGGGCAAGGTGGCGATTACGGCGGTGATGAACGTGGAAGTGACCGCCCAGGCCGACGTCAAGGTCACCGGTCTGAATATCAACCAGAGCGCCAATATCGGCTTTGCCGCCAAGGGCGCCGCCACCGCCGAACTGTCGGCCGCCGGCCAGACCACCGTCAAGGGTGCGCTGGTCATGATTAACTGAGGAAACCGCCATGCCGCCCGCCGCCCGGATTACCGATATGCACGTTTGCCCGATGGTGACGCCCGGCCTGCCGCCGATACCGCACGTCGGCGGCCCGATTTCCGGCCCGTGCGTGCCGACCGTGCTGATCGGCTCGTTGCCGGCCGCCGTGGTGGGCGACCTGTGCATCTGCGTCGGCCCGCCGGACAGCATCGTCAAGGGCAGCGCCACCGTCATGATCGGCAACCGGCCGGCGGCGCGCATGGGCGACACCACCGCGCACGGCGGCAATATCGCGCTGGGCCTGCCCACCGTCATCATAGGCGGTTGACGATGGCGACCGATCAGTCCTTCCTGGGCACCGGCTGGAGTTTCCCGCCCGAGTTTTCGCGGCGCGGCAAGGTGCATCTGGTCAGCGCGGACGAAGATATCCACCAGAGCCTGCGCATTCTGCTGAGCACGGCGCCGGGCGAGCGGGTGATGCAGCCGACTTTTGGCTGCGGCCTCAAATTGCAGGTCTTCCAGGTCATCAACGAGAGCACGGTGACCAAGCTGAAGGATGTGATCGCGCGCGCCATTCTGTTCTTCGAGCCACGCGTCAAGCTGGACAACATCACGGTTGACATCAGCATGGCGCATGATGGCCGGCTGGATTTCCAGCTGTATTACACCGTCATCAGCACCAATGCGCGCCACAACATCGTCTATCCGTTCTATTTCCGCGAAGGTAGCGATGTCCATGTCTAAGTGCCAGGATGATTGTTCATGAGTGCGCGCCTGATCGTCAGCGACGGCCGCGACCAGCAGCACCGGCGTCCGCCGGCGCTGTGCGGCGACTATTTCCAGCTCAACGAGATGTCGTTCGAGCAGCTGCTGGCGCTGGCCGCCGAGTATGCGCGGCTGATGCGCTTCTACCAGCTGGACCTGAGCGCGCAAGGCAACTGGCACGAGTATTTCAGCGCCGATGAAACCATTTTGATGGCGTCCATCCTGGCGATCGACACCAACCAGATGCTGCGCTGGTTCGAACAGCGCTTGCAACAGCAGCCGGCCTACACCAGCTGGTTCAGGCCCGACATCCAGCACCAGCTGACCGGCGGCTACCGCGACCGCCTGGATTCGCCGTTGCTGGTGGCGCGCGCGCTGGACATCTGGCTGATGGCGGTGCAACCGATGTCCAGCCATGCCGGCCAGGAAGTGCGCATGCTGCTGGACGGCATATTGCGTGGCATGAAGCGCGAGCTGGGCGAACTGGTGCAGGCGGCGCCATCGTCGTTCATCCGCGTCTCGGACCGGGTGTTTTCGGCGCGTTTTCTGGAGTTGACCGAGTTGCAGGCGATGCCGCAAGAGAGCGCCTCGGCCAGCGCGGTGCGCCACAATTTCCATACCTTGACGCAGGGCGTGCGCATGCTGCAGAACGGCATCCGCGAGCTGCTGCCGCCGTCGCTGCTGAGCGGCGGCCACGATCCCGGCATCAGCCTGCTGATCGGCTTCATCCGTTTATTCCAGCAACTGCTGCTGCGGTTGAACCGCTTTGGCGAGCAGCGCATCGACTTTTATTACCAGAAAGTGCTGGGGATGCGGCCGCAGCCGCAAAAGCCGGACAGCGCTTTTCTGGTGATACGGCCGACGCCGGCCGCGCGCCAGATCCAGATCAACGCAGGCGCCGAGTTCATCGGCGGCGTTGACGAGAAACAGCAAGACATCATTTATTCGGCCGACAGCGCCGCCACGCTGACCGATGCGCGCGTGACGGCGCTGCATACGCTGTATTTCGAGCGCCGGCCGGTGGTCGGCACCACCGGTTGCTATCACCGCAGCTTTGAGTTGCCGGCGCTGGATGTGGACGAACGCGAGCATGAAAAAGTGCCGGCCTTGCCGCTGATGGGCGCGCCCAAGCCGGGCGAACCGCTGAACACCAGCGCGGCGGCCGCGTTTGGCTTCATCCTGTCCAGCAAAGTGCTGCTGATGCGCGAGGGCGAGCGCACGGTGCGGGTGCAATTCCAGTATCGCGTGCCCAGCCATAGCACCCGGCTGTCGCTGGAAGACAGCTTGAAGCGCATTCTGGAGCAGGTGCGCGCCGACCGTACCCGCAAGCCGGAGGAAATCAAGGCGCTGCGCGTCAGCGACGTGTTTGTGCGGCTGTTCCGCAATATGTTCCGCATCAGCGTCACCACGCCGGCCGGCTGGCACGAGGTGGCCGAGTACCGGCCGGAGTATCGCGGCTTGAATCCGGCCGTGCCCGAGGATTGCCTGGCGATCGAGTTCATGCTGCCGGCCAGCGCGCCGCCGCTCACGCCCTACGATCCGCTGCTGCACGGTGGTGGCTACGACAGCGTGCTGCCGCTGCTGCGCTTTGAAATGACGCAGAACGAGTACCGCTACCCCTACGATCTGCTGGCTGAATGCGTGCTGCATAACATCCGCATCGAGGTGGCCGTCAAGGCGGTGCGGCAACTGCTGCTGCACAACCAGATCGGCCAGCTGAGCGCGCTGTCGCCGTTCATGCCGTTCGGGCCGTTACCGGCGGTGGGCAACTATCTGGTGGTTGGCTGCGAGGAAATCCTGTACAAACAGTTGCGCGATGTGTCGATCGATGTCGAATGGACCGGCATGCCGCTCGGCCTGGGCGGCTTCCCCGGCTATTATCGCGGCTACACCGAACCGCTGAAAAGCGATGACGTCGAAGCCAGCGTGGCGGTACTGACCGACGGCAAATGGCTGGGCGCTGGCGTGCCGGTCAAAGTATTCCGTTACCAGCAGAATCCGGACGGCAGCCCGACCAATCTGACCAGCAACGACAACACCATCAGCCTGCGCTCGGCGGTGCAGTTCTACAAGCCGGTGGACGGCTTGCCGACGGCGGACGGCGCCGGTTTCCAGTACACCTCGGCCAGCATGAACGGGCTGTTCAAGATTACGCTGGATAGTCCGGCCGGCGCCTTTGGCCACCAGGAATATCCGGCGCTGCTGTCGCGGGTGCTGACCACCAACGCGCAGCAGAAGAAGCCGCTGCTGATCCAGCCGCTGCCGAATGCGCCCTACACGCCGCAGATCAGCCGCATCGCGCTGAACTACCGCGCCAGCGCCAACATCAGCTTTGAAAAGAACCGCCGCAGCGTCAGCCAGGCCGATACCGACAGCTTTATTCATCTGCATCCGCTGGGCTGGCAGACCATGTTCTTCAGCGACCGCCGCATCATCCGGCAGATTCCGCGCTACCAGTCGCCGGGGCAGCTGTTCATCGGCGTCGAAGGCAAGAACTTGCGTGGCACGCTGTCGCTGTATTTTTATCTGCGCGAGGATTCGCTGCCGATGAGCGGCATTGCCGATGTGGGCTTTCGCTGGCGCTACCTGTCCGGCAACCGCTGGCGCTCGCTGGAAGCCAACCACATCCTGGAAGACTCGACCAAGGGTTTCATGACCAGCGGCATCGTGCTGGTGCAACTGCCCGAGGATATCGACACCAGCAACACCGTCATGCCGGCCGGCCAGTTCTGGCTGTGCGTGTCGGCCGAGGACGGCGTCGAGCGCTTTTGCAGCCTGTATTCGGTGTATGCGCAAGCGATCCGCGTCACATGGCGTGCCGACCGTGGCGCCAAGCCGCAGGCGGTGATGCCGGCCATGCACATCACGCGCAGCCGGGAAAACATCCCCGGCATCGATAGCGTCTACCAGATCCGCCGCTCATTTGACGGCAAGTCGGCCGAAACCGCACTGCAATTCCGGGTCCGCGCCAGCGAGCGCCTGCGCCACAAGAACCGGGCGCTGACCGCGGCCGATTTCGAGCAGTTGATACTGGAGCGTTTCCCGCAGGTGTACAAGGTCAAGTGCTTCCCCAATCTGTGCCAGGTCGACGATCCGGAGCGGCGGGTGCGGCCCGGCCATATCCTGATTGTGGCGATTCCTTATCTGAACCGGGGCGGCCACGTCAACCAGAAGCCGACGTTGAGCGGCTATCTGGTGAATGAAATCCAGGACTTCGTGCGCGGCTACGCGTCGCCGGACGCCATCATCCATGTTGAAAATCCGGTGTACGAGGAAATCCAGGTGCGTTGCACCGTCAAGTTGAAGTCGCAGCTGAACACCGGCCGCTTGAGCGAGCAGATCAACCAGGCGCTGTGCGAATACCTGTCGCCGTGGAGCGGCAAGGGCATCACCCAGCATTTCGGCTGGTCGCTGCGCCAGCATGATGTGGAATCGTTCCTGCTCGATCTCGGCTATGTGGACGAGGTCACCGGCGTGTCGTTGCTGCAGATCGCGCCCTGGGGCAAGCCGATGGACCGCCTGTACCGGCTGCACGACAACGCGCTGAAGCGCAACATCGCCGACAAAGTGATCCGACCCAGTTATCCGTGGAGTATCGCCGTGCCGATGAATCAGCACTGGATCGCGCTCACGGACAAATCCGAAACCAAGGAAGGCAAGCCGATCGGCATTAACGAGCTCAAGGTCGGCTCCACCTTCATCATCCCGCCAAGGAAAGAATCATGACCCGACGCCGCCGCACCATGCTCAAGGAGCAGTTTGAGGCGGGCAAGATGCCCAGCCAGGAAGACTTTGCCGACCTGATCGATTCCATGCTCAGCATGCTGGACGAGGGCTTCGAGAAAACCCCGGAAGCCGGTTTCAAGATCGCCCAGCTGCGCGACGGCAAGCTGATCAGCTTTTACCAGGATATCGGCACCGGCGCCGCCATGTGGTCGGTAGGGCTGGAAAAAGCCAGCAACAGCCTGAGCTTCGTGGACCGCAACGAGCAGGCCTTGCTGACGCTGGCCAGCACGGTGGACGGCGAAGGCGTGCCGCATAGCGGGATAGGCATCCGCCAGAGCCATCCGCGCCATGAGCTGGACGTGGCAGGCACCGTGGCATCGCACGGCCGCGTCGGTCGCAGCGGCGAGCTGGCGGTGCCGGCCGACGGCTACTGGTATGACGTCACCGATTACCTGACCGGCTGCCAGGCGTGGGAAGTGGTGGCCGGTGTCGGCGCCAAGGATAGCGAGGGGCGCTACGCCATCATGCACGCGTTTGCCACCAACGCGTTTGGCGCCAATGGCGACATCAGCTATCACCAAAGCCATTTCGGCAACAAGTGCAGCCGCATCGAGCTGCGCTGGGTCAAGGGCGATCTCGGCAAACCGTTCGAATTCAAGCTGCAGATGCGGGTCGGCTGCGCCTATGGCGAGGACGTCTGGATCAAATACCACATGACGCAGCTGTGGCAGGACACGCTGATGCTGGAAAGCGAAGACAAGCCGCTGCGCCAGCCCAGCCCGCAATACGATGAAAAAGGCAAGATCAAGGGATAAATCATGTGCGAGACCAAACATGGCATCAGCCTGCGGATGACGCTGGCGCAGGGCGACCTGATCCTGCAGGGATTGGCGGAACGCCCGTTCAAGCAAGTGTATGAACTGATCGGAAAGCTGCACCAGCAGGCCGCCGGCGCCGATCCGGAACAGGTGGCGTTTGAGCTGACCCACGCCGAGCTGCGGCTGGTGCTGGAGGTGCTGGGCGAGTTGCCCTTCAACCGCGTGCAGCGGCTGCTGCACAGCTTGCATGCGCAGATCGAGGCGTGGCGCAACCGCGCGCTGGAGATGGAACTGAGTGAAGACTGAGGATCACATCAAGCGTTACCTGAGCGACCCGGACGGCCTCGATTTCGACGGCCTGCGGCGCAAGGGTGTCGCTTTGCTGCAGGATTTGTCGAGCGCACAGTGGACCGACTATAACCTGCATGATCCGGGCGTGACCTTGCTGGAACTGCTGTCCTACGGCTTGACCGATCTGGTCTACCGCACCGATTTCGAGGTGGCCGATTTCCTCACCGGGCCGAATGGCGCCATTGATTTCGAAGAGCAGGCGCTGTTCCCGCCGCAGGAAATTTTCCCCAGTCAGCCGGTGACGGACATCGATTTTTGCAAGCTGATCTACGATACGCTGCCTGAGGTGGACGATGTGTGGATACGTCCGAATGGTGCACCCGGCCTGAGCAAGGTATTCATCAAGCCGCATGAATCACTGTTCAACGATGGCAATCGCGGCGAGTGCGAGGAATTGCGCCATCGCGTGCTGGCCTTGCTGGCCGAGCACCGGCCGTTGGGGCGCGATGTGTCCGAGGTCTGCATCGTGCGGGCCCAGATGTATGCGCTGTCCGGCGAAATCGATATCGATGACAGCCGGCCGGCGGCGGAAATTTACGCCGACATCTATTTTCGTTGCGCCAAGCTGGTGTCGTCGGGTGGCCAGATCGTGCGCTTCGAGGAAGCGCTGGCGCAGGGTATGAGCTGGGAGCAGATGCTGGAAGGGCCGCTGACCCAGCACGGCTACATCGCGGACGGCCATTTCACGCAATCGAACTACGAGATCGACGTCATCAAGCTGATTACGCTGGTGCGGCATATTCCCGGCGTGCGCCAGGTCAAGCGGCTGTGCCTGCTGGATCAGGACCAGGTGGAGCATAGCGAGATCCGGTTGGAACCGTCCGGCGATTTGTGTCCGGTGCTGGCTTATCCCGGCGAACCGGGCGCGACCCAGTCCTTGCGTCTGGTGCACGGCAAGAGCGCCGGCCAGTTGCCGGTGGGATCGCAGGATGACGATCCGCGCATGCCGGGCCGGCGCGCGGTGCAGTTCCATGAACAGGTGGCGCTGTATCTGCGCAAGCTGGAATTCGAATACGATGCGTTCCGCAACAATGACGGCCAACTGCGGCGGCTGCTCAAGCTGCCGCACGGCACCTATCGCGCGCTGGATGAGTATTCGTCGGTGGGCGAGCATACGCCGGCGATTTACGGCATCAACCATTACGGCGTGCCGAAGTCCGATCCGCCCGAGGTGCATGCGCGGGCGCGCCAGCTGAAGGCGTATCTGTATCCGTTTGAACAAATCATGGCCAATTATCTGGCCTCGCTGCAGGGCATCAAGCGGCTGTATTCGGCCGACGCGACGCTGGACCGGACCTACTTCGCCCAGTACCTGAGCGACACCGAGGTGCCGAATCTGGAGATTCTGTATCACCGCGACATCGGTCCGGCCGATGTTGACGCGGTGCTGATGGAACAGGACGTGTTTACCGACCGCCGCAACCGGGTACTGGACAGCATGCTGGCGCTGTATGGCGAAGTGTTTCCGGCCGACGCGCTGAAGCGTTACGACGTGTACCACGCCGGCGATTTCGGCCGGCATCTGATCGATTGCAAGATTCGCCTGCTGCGTCATCTGTGCGAGCTGAGCGCGCGGCGCGGGCAGGGCATGAATGTGCAGGCAGCTTACTGGGAAGGCGAGAACTACGCGCCGATGCAGCATCGGGTGCAGCTGCTGTGCGGCAGCAGTGAGCGGATGGTGGGTCGTTCGCTGGTACAGGCGGTGCATAACGACACGGTGCAGTTCATCAGCGACAAGCGTTATCAGGACAAGCTGGAGCAGCAGGTGGCCTTCGACCACACCACGGCGCTGGCCTGGACCGCCGCGCCGACGCCGGGCACGCCGGAGGCGACGCTGCCGCATGGCGCGCTCAGTCCGTCGCTGATGCTGGCCGGGATACACAAGGAAAACTACCGCGTGCTGGCTGGCGACGATGGCCATGGCTGGTTGTGCGTGAATCTGGATGATGAGCGTTGCTGGCCGGTGCTGCGGGTGGCCAATGAGGCGCTGGCCGATAGCGCGCACCGGCTGCGTGAGTTGCTGATCGAGCTGAACAAGTCGTCCGAGGGCTTTCATCTGCTGGAGCATGTGCTGTTGCGGCCGCGCGGCGATGCGGCGGGGCGGGAGGTCGGCGAGGAGTTCTATGCGCACCGGGTGAGCGTGGTGTTGCCGTCGTTTACGGCGCGGTTCCGCGATCCGGGCTGCCGGGCGTGGGTGGAGGAGGTGATTTCGCAGCATTTGCCGGCGCATATTCTGCCGACGTTTTATTGGCTGGACTTTGCGTTTCTGGCGCAGTTTGAGCTGCGTTACCGGCGTTGGCTGGAGTTGCAGGCTGCGGGTGGCGATGCGGCTGGGCTGGATGTGGCCGGCAGTCAGTTGATCGAGTTTCTGGGCAAAGTTGATGCTTACCATACTAACCGGCATTGGATGTGATGATGCAGACGCCTAATCTGATCCATGGTCTGACCTTTGATGTCGCCTACGAGGGGAGCGCGATGAGCGGCGATGCGCTGGCTGAATGGCTGCGCGCGGTGCTGCTGCCGGTGGTGGACGAGGTGTTGGCGCGTCAGCCTGGCCGTCGCCGTATCGAGCGGCTGGAGCTGGATCTGGGTAGTGTGGACCAAGACGAGGCCGAGGAAGTGTTGGCGCGGCGGCTGTTTGCGCAGTTGTCGTCGGCGTTGGATGGTGCTGCGGAGCTGGCGGGCGGGACGCCGGTTGCTGCGGTTAAGCGCGAGCCCGAGGTGGGCGATTTGTTGCTGGGTTTCTTGCGCAGCGGTCGGTTGGCCTGGGTGGTTTCGGCCGATCCACGCGTGGCGCATCAGGAATTGTTGCGCAAGGTGCTGGGGGGGGCGGGCGGGCGGGCGGTGCTGAAAACCGTTGTGCAGGACAGAAAGATGTTGTTGCGTCTTGTGCGGCAGTTTGATGCGGAGTTGTTGGCGGAGGTGGCGGAGTTGGTGCATAGCAGCCGTCCGCCGCCGCCGCGCCTGCGTGCCGGGAGTGCCGAGGTGGAGGCTTATTGGCTATCGGTCCTGCGCGGCGAATCGCCAGGGGGCGCTGATGCTGGCTTGTCTGCCGCTGAGCCTGCGCACCTGCCAGCCGCATCGACTGCGCAAGCAGTGGGCGGCGACAGCCACGCCGTCGCCCAAGCGAGCCGAGACGCCCGCAAGCACCCGCCACTGCCCAGCGGCGCGCAACAACTCGCCCAAGCCCTGCAGAAGGCCGAGATGGCAAAAGCCGGGCGCCTGTTACCCGAAGCCGCCACCGGCCCAGTAGCCGCCACCTCCGCCGAGCGGCCAAGCGAACCAGCACAAATCAGTGCCACCGCCGGTCCAACCGAGCCCGCACCGGCCCGCCCGCACGCCAACCCAAGTAACACCGCACAACCCCGGCCCCCAGCCAATCCAAGCCGGCCAGCGCAGACCGACGCCTCAGCCAGCCCAAGCGCCTCAGCGCAGACCAGCGCCTCAGCCAGCCCAATCGCCACAGCGCAGACGAGCGCCCCGGCCAGCCCAAGTGCCACAGCGCAGGCCAGTGCCTGGGCCAGCCCAAGCGCCGTAGCACAGACCAGCGCCTCAGCCAGCCCAATCGCCACAGCGCAGGCCAGTGCCTCAGCCAGCCCAAGTGCCACAGCGCAGGCCAGTGCCTGGGCCAGCCCAAGCGCCGTAGCACAGACCAGCGCCTCAGCCAGCCCAATCGCCACAGCGCAGGCCAGTGCCTCAGCCAGCCCAATCGCCACAGCGCAGGCCAGTGCCTTAGCTAGCCCAAGTGCCGCGTCGCAGTCCAGTGCCTCGGCCGGCCCAAGTGCCGCAGCGCAGACGAGCGTCTCGGCCAGCCAAAGCGGCCTAGCGCAGAGCAGCGCTCTGGTCAACCCAAGCGGCATCGCGCAAACGAACGTGCTCGGTCGGGTAAACGATCCAGCGAAGACTGGCGCGTCGGGCAGCCAAAGCGGCCCGGCGCAGCCCAGCGCGTCTGCCAGCACAAGCGGCGCAGCGCAAGCCAGCGTGCTCGGTCGCGCAAGCGGTTCAGCACAGGTCAGCGCCCCGGCTCACCCTGATGATTTAGCGCTGACTAATATATCCGCTCGATTAGGCGACGCGACTCATGGCAGCATCTCTGCTCGTTCGGCGGATCAGACAGAAGCCGGCGCCTCAACGCACGAAGACGATCCAGCATCGATCGGCGCACCCGTTCACCGTGACAATCCGATCCAGGCGCGCACGTCGACAAAACAAAGCAACCAGGTACAACACGACACTGCGGCACACCTGGACAACGCTGAACGCGCCGCGACGTCTAAGTATCTCGACGGCTCGGCAACGAAGAACGCTGCTGCGCGCCTTGACGGCCCGGAAGCGTCCAGCAGCATTGCTCGCCAAGAGAACTCCGCCCAAGTAGATGCGATCGCAAGTTCAGCTCTCACGCAACCCGGCATGCTTGATCAGCCTGACGATCCGGCGAAAGCCCAAGCCTCAGTTCACCCCGGTAATCAAGCGCAAGCAAAGACCAATGCTCGCTCGGACGACCAAGCATCACCCGGCGTCACTGATCGCCTTGAAAGCAAGACAGTGCCCGGTAATTCTGGTCCCACCAATCACCAGGCGGCTTCCAGCAACTCAGGTCACTCAGACAGCCTGACAGCCGCCACCAATTCCACTCAGCCGAACGTTCTGGTGGGCTCCAGCGACTCCGCTCGCTCTGACAGCTCTGCAGAGCCAAGCATTCCTGCTCGCGGAGACACGCCAGCACAAACCGCCGCCGTCGTATCATCAAGCGGTCTTGCGCAAGCTGACAACTCCGCAGGTTCGGACGGCACATTGTATGCAGGTATCGGCAATCAGCACATCGGCAGCAACCAGCCGAAGGACGTTACATCAGCATCAGAAGTCCCGCGTGCGGGCCTCTCCAAGGAAACCATCGCGGCGGTAGCACGCCGAGGCGTCCGTCCTTTCGTCGACCAACCCGGTGCCGAACCGCGCAATGATGTCACCAATGCAGCCGCAGGCGCGAACTCTGTCGCATCACCCACTGGTGGCGACGATCGACCATCTTCGTCCATGCCGCCCACACCCGAGGCATCAAACCGCTTGGCAGCGAGTGCCGCCACCAACGCGCCTCTGGAAGCGCATGGCTTCCAATCAGACAATTCACCTCCTCCCGCCGCCAGCGACTCCAAGCAGTCCGACGCGGCCCGTTCAAGCCGACCAAGCATCAAGCGTCAGCTCACGCACATTCTGCTAACGTCCGACATCGCCAGCCTGAAGCCACTGTTGCCCGAGATCGCCGCCAGCTACCGAAACGAATTCGCAACGTTGTGGCACCGTTTATCAGCACCAGCCCGGCAGCGCAATCTTGAACGCAGTCAGAGTGAACTCAGCGCATCAGAGCATGCGCTGCTGACAGAGCTCATCGCCAAGCGCACCAGCGAAGGCCCGCTTGCCGGCAGTGCGGTCAACTTGTTCTATCTGGCCTTGCAAAATGGTGACGCAGCCAGCATTAAGCGCCTATGGCCGAGCATCACCGAAGCGCATCATGCCGGATTCAACGCTGTATGGAACCGATTGTCTGCAGACGTGCGACGTCAGCACCTCGTATTGCTGAAGGAGGTATTGAGTCCAGCAGAGCAAGGCTCGCTGTCAGTGCTGTTACCCGCGCGCGTCGCCGGTTTGCGCCAGGAGCAGGGGAGGGACGCACATGAGGCGTCAGCGCAAAACGAGGCTGTGGTCGCAGCCTCAGGCGAGCCAGCGGCTGCGGCTCCAGTTGCAACCGGCAACGCAGCCATCGCCTCAGCCGACGTAAGAGCCGAGCCCCGCGCAAGGATCGACACCAAAGCCGCAGCCACCACCGCGACTAGCGCCGTAACCGTAGCCACGCCAGACGCAATCACTGCCATCGCAGCAACCGCTACCGCGATCGCTGCAGCAGCTTCACCCGACGCAATTACCGCCGCTGTCGCAGCCCCCCGCGACGCAGCCACGCGCGACGCAGCTACGCGTGACACAGCTACGCGTGACACAGCCACGCGCGACGCAGCTACGCGTGACGCAGTCGCGCCCGATGCAGGCACGCGCGACGCAGCTACGCCCGACGCAGCTACGCGTGACGCAGTCGCGCCTGATGCAGCCGCGCTCGACGTAGCCGCGCCTGACGCAGCTACGCGCGACGCAGGTACGCCGGAAGCAGTCGCCGCCCCGCCAGTCGTAGCCGTAGCAGCAGCCGGAGCCGCGGCCGCAATTGGCGCCGAGCCAAGCGCGTTCGCGATCGCCCCTGCGCTCGCCCTGTTCCGCGACTGGCAGCGACACAAACTGGAGCTGGCCAGCCTGTCCCTGTCGCTGGCCGACCTCAAACAGTGGCTCAACTGGTGGCTGATGCACGACCCCCGCCTGGTCAATCAAGATTGCAGCCTGATGTTGCAAGCGATAGAAACCCGCTGCGCCCAAGTTGAATTGCCTGAACTCTTTATGCGAGAAGTACTGACCGCGCTGCGTGCCGACAATCCACTGGATCTGGACGCGCTGGCAGCCCAAGCCAACCGCGCCATGATCGCGAGCGACAGACCGGCGGCAATGGACCCCATCACCACCCTCAAATCGCAACAAGCAATCAGAAACTTTATCGAGCAGCATAGGGCAGAGGATGCGGCGCTGCGCAACCTGAATGCCGCCCAGTTGCACCAGCTGGTACGGGCCTGGATCACGCAAGATGCGACGGCCGAGCCATCGTTGTTCCTGTTGGCGATTGAGGACCGAGCGTTACAGGCCGCTGATGCACATGCGTACTTCAGCACGATTTTGCAAGGAATACTGGATGGCCGGGCAGTGGATCTGGACTTGCTGGTGATGGCGGCCCCATCGGCTTGGCCGTTATCAGCGAGGGAAGCACAAGTCGAGGCGTCAGCGATGCCGGACGCGGCACAGCCACGCGTCGAGCCGGCCGAGAAATCAGGACTACCGCCAGCGTTGTTACGCGTATTGCCTGGACGACTGGCAGATGCATTCCTGCAGGCCGATCTCACGCCGCTGAAGGGCGTGTGGGCCGAACTGGCACGCGCCCACCCCGATCTGCTGCGTGCCGCCGCCCAGCGCTACCTGCGTCGTCCGCAATCGCGTGATGCGTTGATCGCCAATTCCAGCGCCGACATGCTGCGTGGGCTGCTGCAAGCTTTGTCGCCCGCCGTCGCCCAAGTGTTGTTGCCTATCCTGGATCACGCGGTGGAGTGCAACGCCGTGCTGCCGGCCCCACTGACGCTGCAGCAATTCCAGCAGCGCGTGATCAGCTTCGGCTTCCAGCAGGCGATGGAAGGGCAGGATGCCAACTGGCTGCCGCTGTTGCTCGACAGTCTATCGCCCAACCAGCCCAACCAGCCCGAGCAGCAACAAGCCGCCCACGCGTGGCATGCGATCTTGCCGGCAAGCCCGGCACTCAAGCGCTCGCTCTTTGGCGAAAAATACCTGGCCGCTGTGCGCGCGTACGATGCGGACAGCCACAGCCAGCCGGCATTGCACACCATGCTGACCATGGAGCTATGCCAGACTTATCCAGAGTTGATCGACGAAGCTCTTCAAGCTCAGTTGGCCGCCACGCCGCCATCGCCAGCCTCGGCGGCCAGTGAAACCACGCTCGCCATTTTGCTGATGCGTACCGGCCAGCCCGACAAGCTGGAACAACTGGCAGTGGAATTACAGCTGCAGCGCATCCTCAGTGCACCGCAGACGCTGTTGAGTGGCGCGCTGGAGAGCGCACTGGCGCAGCCAGCCACGATCGCCCGGCTGGCCGAATACACATCGGGTCCGGTCATGGCGCAACTGTTGGCGCGTCTGGCGCCGGAACTGGCGGCACAGCTGCCCATTGCGCTGCGCGCCATTTCCTCGCAGCTGGACATCGCCAACATCCCGGCGATGCAAAACAGTGCCCTGTGGCGCAGCATTTACGAGGCCGCGTTTGTGGCCGCCGATCCGGTTACGCTAGCGGAGTTTATCCGCACCCTGGTGCAGACGACGGCACCGAAGGCCAGCGTGCCGCAGCCGGTGAGCGCAGCGTCAACAGGCGCAACCGGTCAAGCAGGCCCAGCGTCCCAGCCCGCCGCCATCATGCAAGCGCTGATGATGCCGCTCACTGCGCCGCCCGCGCTGGCCGAGCAAGCCGGTCCGCCTGAGCTTCGAGATGGCGCCACCACGCACCAGGCCGAAGCGCAGGACGACGTCTATGCCGGCGAGTCCAGTGTGCTCAACGCTGGCATGGTCATCATCGCCACCTATATGCAGCGCCTGTTCAGCATCCTCGAACTGACCGAAAGCGGCCGCTTCAAAAGCGAGCAGGAAGCCCAGCGCGCGGTGCACCTGCTGCAATACGCCGTCACCGGCCAGACCAGCACGCCGGAATACCAGCTGGTGCTGAACAAGCTGTTCTGCGGCATCCATGGTGGCGAACCGATCGCCGCCGGCATCGACATCACCGATAAGGAAAAAGACACCATCGAACAAATGCTGAAAGGCGTGATCGCCCACTGGAGCGCACTTGGCAAGACCTCGGTCGGCGGCCTGCGCCAGACTTTCCTGCGGCGCGAAGGCCAGCTGTATTTCGACAACGACGCCTGGCACCTGAAGATCCCGCAAGCCACCTTCGACATGCTGCTCGACCGCCTGCCGTGGAGCTTCTCCATGATCAAGTTCCCGTGGATGCCGCATCCATTGAATGTCACCTGGCGCTAGCACCATGAAAAACAATAACATCGCCGCTAGTCTCGAAACTGAAGTCGCCTGGTTCATGCAGGTGTGCGACGCCCGTTTCGAAGCCTATTTCAAGGCCGATCATGGCGGCGTCGATCTCGCGCGCCTGTGTCCGCCACCGGACTTGTCCGAGCGCGACTGTCCCTACGCCCAACTGGCACGCGAATACAACATGGGCTTTGCCGAGCGTCTGGTGCTGATGCTGGCCTTCATGCCCCACCTGCGGCCGCAGGTGCTGGACATGTTCCTGCTGCAAAACGCCGCGTTGGGACGCGGCTACAGCGAAATCGGCGGCTGGCGCGGCAAGCTGCACTCCGGCTTCCTGCCGACCTGCGAAACCGCCGCCTTCCTGCTGGCCGGCGCCGACATCGGCCTGCGCTTCAAGGTCAGCCAGCTGTTCAAGGACGACCACTACTTCACCCGCAGCGGCATGCTCAAGTTCGAGCATGAGGCCAGCGGCGAGCCGATGTTCGGCTCCGCGCTCATCCTCAGCAACGAATATTTGCAACGGCTGTCCGACGGCGAAGTCCACAAGCCCGATTTCAGCGCCAGCTTCCCCGCCAAGCTGATGCAGACCAAGCTGGACTGGACAGACCTGGTGCTCAACCCGGAAGTGATGGATGAGGTCGAACACATCGTCACCTGGCTGCGTCAGCCGCAGCACATTCTGCGCGCCTGGGGGCTGGAGAAATCGGTCAAGCCCGGCTACCGCAGCCTGTTCTACGGCCCGCCGGGTACCGGAAAGACGCTGACGGCCAGCCTGATCGGCAAGGCGGTCGGCGCCGATGTCTACCGTATCGACTTGTCGATGATCGTGTCCAAATACATCGGTGAAACCGAGAAAAACCTGGCCAATGTGTTCGACCAGGCGCAGAACAAGAACTGGATCTTGTTCTTCGACGAGGCCGATTCGCTGTTCGGCAAGCGTACCCAGACCAGCAATTCGAATGACCGCCACGCCAACCAGGAAATCTCCTACCTGTTGCAGCGGGTCGAGGATTTTCCCGGCGTGGTGATCCTGGCCACCAACCTCAAGGCCAATATCGACCAGGCGTTTGCGCGCCGGTTTCAGAGCGAAGTGTATTTCGCCATGCCGGACGCCGAACAGCGGCAGCGGCTATGGCAGGGCTTGTTCACCCAGCCGGAGCGCTTGGGCAGCGACGTCGATTTCCAGGCGATTGCGGAGAAGTACGAGCTGGCCGGCGGCGCCTTGCTCAATGTGGCCCGCTATGCGGCCATCCGTGCCGTGATGAACGGCCGCGAACACCTCGTGCAGGACGATCTGATTGCCGGCATCGGCAAAGAATTAATGAAGGATGGGAAGACATTGTGAAACACTTTAGCCAATTACATCGCCTGAAAACGCTTGGCATGCTGGCGATCTGCCTCGGGATGCCGGTCGGCGCGTTTGCGGCCGAGCCAGTGCTGGCCGCGAAGCCGGTGGTGCGCAGCTACACCCTGGTCGGTTATAACCGCAACATCAAGCAATCGGACTTCGACGGCTTGGGCAAGGCCACGGTGCTGCAATTGCAGCAGCAGCTGAAAGACATCTACAAGCAGCTGCCGGACTGGCAGAGCGATTACGCGATGAAGGAGCAGCCGCTGAATGACGGCATCGTAGGCCGCATCACCCTGTCCTGGCTACAGCGTTACGGCTTCAACTTCAAGATTGTCACCGATGCCGGCTATGCCCAAGCCTTGCCGGCCCATGTGGCGCGGGTTGCCGCCTTCGGCAGCGCGCATCCGACCGAGCTGGGCGTGCTGCTGGGACCGGAGTTCGAGGACTGGGACGAGGAACAGCCGGCCGCCGTCAAGGCCAAGGATTATGGAGCCCGCCAGCGCGCGGCGGAGGCCGAGCTGCTGGAGCTGGTCAACCGTTTCCGCGCCAGCCGCGTTACGGCGCCGCGCCCGACCGACACCAGCACCGACAGCAACGGCTATTTCAGCTACGTGTTGCGCAAGGATGATCTGGAACTGTTGCAAGGCAAGGATCAACTGGCGCAAAAGCTGATGACGCTGAAGGACAAGCATTTCCGCTCGCAGGAAGAAATGAAAGTGGGCCTGCTGCATACGCTGGGCAACCGCGAGGAGTTGCTGAAGTCGCTGTGGCCGGTGGTGAAGTCGAATACGCGCGGTTTCTACGGTTTTTTGATCAACAGCACCACGCTGGACAAGCTGGAAAAGAGCAACACCCTGGAGCCCGCCACCATGGACCAGTTGCGCGAGCTGGGCACGGTCTATCTGCCTAGCCAGGATGCCTACGACAGCTATATTGCCGACCGCACCAATGACGGCACGCTGAAAATCACCGAGGAAGAGATCGCCCTGCTGGCCAAGGGCACCCGCGTGTTCGACAATTTCCACCTTGACGAGCAGTCGCTGGATACCATTCATAACCAGCTCAAGGACAATGTGCTGAACGCCGGCATGCCGGCGCAGGTGGTGCGCATGCTGGAGCAGATGCAGGATGTGAGTTATGCCGAGCTGAGTATCTTCCGTAGTGCGGCGATATCCAAGATCGACTTCGGCATCGGCATGTGCAAGTTGAATGCGCCGACCAACAATCCCTACGTTTCCAACTTGCGGATTTCCGACGACGACACGGCGGCGCTGGAGAAGCAGCTGCAAGTGCTGCATCCGCACTCGGTGGATGGCACCAACCATCTGGTCAAAGGTTGGGACGATGCGTTCCAGCAGATCAATGCGCTGCGTGCCAAGGCCGAGCTGTGCGATGACGCCACCGACAAGCAAAGCAAGGAGCTGGTGGCGAATATTTATCTCACTTATCTGGGCGTGGCGATTGAAAACCTGGCGCGCAAGCGGATGCCGGACACCATCCCGACCATCCAGATCAAGGGCGGAAAATGCGGTTGCGCGCTGGACGACCTGCCGCGCATCACCTACGGTTTTTATCCCTATTGGGAAAAGAAGGAACAGGTGCAGTCGATTAATTTCCGCGCGCTGAACCGGGTGGCTTTCCAGGCGCTGGCGGTGGACAATGTCGGCAACTTCATGCTGGGGGCGGACAATTTCGATGTGACCGATGTCGGTAGCGCGGAAACCGCGTTTGTGCGTGTCGCACACCAATACAATTCCAAGGTCGACTGGGTGATCCAGAAAAACGATTGGGACGGCGACTGGAAATCGTTCTCGGCGCAGAGCCGCAAGGCGGTGTTTGCCAAAATCCGCGCCAACATCATGGCGCTGCTGACCACGCCGATGAGCGATACCGTCTCCAAGCTGAAGGGCTACAGCACACTGGGGTTGGAGCAGCCACGGCGCGGCGATGGCGTCACGCTGTACTTCCCCAACTATCCGGACGACGCCGAGGCGACCTCGGAATTCAACACCTTCTTCCTGGCGCTGCGCACCCAGCTGGACGATGAAGGACTGGGCTTGAATATCCTGGTGGCGCAAAACGTGTTGATGGCGGGGCGGAATGGCGGGCCGGGCGCATTCGGGCTGGCCAACCTGATTACGCTGCGCAAGAAACGCTCGGCCACCGAGCCGAGCCGCCCGGGCGGACCGGAGAACGACGAGTTCATCCTGGTACTGCTGAACGAACCCAGCTCGGATGCCAAGAAGGCGCTGCGCGCCAGTATCGAGCGCGATTCCGCGCTGCATGGCTCGGACCGCGCCGACTTCCTGCGCAGCCTGTTGCCGGTGCTGCATTTCGATAACCGCAACTGGCAGCAACTGGAGGACGACATTGTTTATGCGCGTGACAGTTTTGGCGGCGTGGGGCTGTGGGCACCCGACTTTGATAATCTGGCGCAGCCGGTGCAAGACCCCTCGCTGTCTTGCCTGCAATCGAAGCAGCTGAATATTTGCCTGGCGCGCAACTACTCCGATCCTACCGAGGAAATCAAATTGCCAGGCCCGCTGGAAAGTTTCGCCTGCGTGCAGCGTTGGACCTTGCGCGTGATACTGGCGGTGCTGCTGGCGATTATCTTCACGGTGGTGGTGTTGTTCTTCCGTTTCTGCGGCGCGCAGAACTTCATCAAGAAATACTTCCTGTATGTGCTGTTGTTGGTAGCCATTCCGGCGCTGCTGGTGTTCACCATGCTGCTGCTGTACGACCCGCTGCTGGCGCGGCTATCGTCCGGCAACCTGCCGTTCTTCATGATGGCGGTGTTCTGCATGGCGATCCTGATCGCCGGCTATATCTATCTGCGGCAGCGGCGCCGGGTGCCGATGCGCCAGCGCGGCACGCTGGTGCGGCATGACGGCGGCTTACCGATCCTGGTATGGCGCACCGAGGCCAGCGAGCATGGCTTCGAGTGGGTTATCCGCAACAACGGCAGCGGTTACGCCATCATCAAAAACGTCGAAATCATGTTCGACAACCATCCGTTTGCCGATGTGAAGGCGGCGCTGGATTCGGTGCTGGCGACCGACACCAAGGTGCAGTGGAAGAGCATGCCGCTGTTGGGCAAGAAGGTGGATGCGGGCGGCGAACTGCTGGCCTTGACGATCGCCGATGCCGACGCGGCGCGGGAAGTCGAATCCAGGCTGGCGGAAGGGCAACTGGTGGTGCATATTGTGTATGGCGGCGCCAGCAGCGAACACTGGATTACAGATGGCAAGGAAGTCCGTTCTATCTCGATAACGTAGTTCACTTCAGGAGGATATAGATATGAAAGTTCGATCGACCCGGCCGGCGGACGACCGCCGCATGGCTAGCGCCACCGCGAGCCCGGCACAAAAACGCGAAGCGGGCGTGCGTTCGCATTATCAGGACATGGCCAGCAACTCGGCTCAGGCGGCGCAGTTGATGGAGCGCGCCAATATGATGGCTGGCGGCGGCGCACCGGCACAGTTGGCCGAGGATGAGGAGCTGTTGCAGGGCAAATTCGAAGGCGCGCAGCTGATGGAGGACGAGGAACTGCTGCAAGGGAAATTCGAGACCGCGCAGCGCGCTGAGGATGAAGAGCTACTGCAAGGCAAATTCACCGTGCAGCGCAAGGACAATGGCGGCCTGCCGCCGCAGCTGAAGAGCGGCATCGAGAGCATGTCCGGCATGAGCATGGACCATGTCAGCGTCCACTACAACTCGGACCGGCCAGCGCAGCTGAACGCGCACGCCTACGCGCAAGGCAGCGACATTCACGTCGCGCCGGGCCAGGAACAGCACCTGCCGCACGAAGCCTGGCACGTGGTTCAGCAAGCCCAGGGCCGCGTGCAGCCGACCACGCAGATGAAGGAATCCACGCCAGTCAACGACGACCCCGGCCTGGAATCCGAAGCCGACGTGATGGGCGCCAAAGCCATGAGCCTGGGCCAGACCCAGCTCAAGGCTGGCGAGCAGGAGTAGTCGACATGCAAGCGCCGCTTTTAGCAAAACATGACTGTGATGCCGGCCAAACGGACACCTTGAAGAGAGTCGCACAAACGCAGGCTCTTACGGACAACCGGCCCGAGGCGGTGGCGCAACGTAAATTGGCCGAGATGATGAATAACAGCCCGCGTGCGTTGCAGCAACTGGCCCTAAACAATGCTATTCACAACAGTCCGCGGATGGTGGCGCAGCGCCATGATATGAAAGGGCTCTTTGGTGGTGAGGCCAAAGTACAAGGGCACGGCGCAGTGCCAGCGGTTGCGCCGGCATTAAACGGCGGTGCTGTGGTGCAGCGTGTGATCAAGGGACTGGAGACGTATACCGATGCCGAAAAGATTCCTCCGGACTGGGTGCAAGCGTACAAAGATGATATCGCTGACCCACATTCGCATATTAGCGAAAGCGATATCCTCATACTTTACCAAAAATTGACGGGCAACAATCCACCTGGAAATGTGAAGCTGCTTAACACGGGGGGCGATCATTGGGATCTCCGTGTGACAAATGAAGACGAGACCGAATATACGGTCAGCACAGTCCATGACGGTAGTTGCGGTGTCCATGCGGTTGATGCTCTGATGAAAATCAGCAATGGTCAAATCAGCGGCGCGCAGAATAAGCATAATGCGGATAGTGCGTTTGTCCTCTATGCGCGCAACATCCTGATGCAACACTATGCCGAGGATGAAAGTCCGGAAGAAATCAAAAAAACTATCGCTCATGTAATTGATGCTAAGGAAACTCTTTCCTACACGGGATTTGGAGCTCTCCTAATGGGGAAAATCGCTGCTACCGGATTAATCGACAATAGCAAACAGGCGGCAGACCTGGACTTCTACGCCAATCAAAAAGAACTCAAAGCACAGTCCAGCAGTAGCTCATCGAATACGAATTCAAACAGCGGTGGAACAGGTCCGGTGTTTAAATCAGGTGTGAGCACGAAGAACTTGGAGTCCACCACCGATCAAGCTGGCGTCGGCAGCACCTCGAGTTCGTCGAGTACGCCACTTGACACTATGCGTGCTTACCTGAATGACTTGAAGGATCAGATTGCGGAATTGCCCAAGGGTGCTGATACGCAACTACTGGGCGCAAAAATCGCTTACGGCTTCCAGTTGATCGGCGACTCGTCGACAGCTCAAACAGTCTTAAGCCAATTCGGCCAGAAGAATTTCCATGAGCTTAAAACTATAAGCGTCAACCATAATCGGATTCAGCTGGCTGTGGTGCTGACGCATGTGTTGGAGAGAATTTTCAACGAGCGGCATGCCAGCAAGCCGTTTACCAGCGCGAGCCAAGTTGCTAAGACGTATGCTAACGAGATATCGAAAGCCTTTTCCCTTGACGCTACATCGGATAATGCACCGCCAAAGCTCGGGCGGAGCGGTCAGGTTCCTCCAACGACGATCTCGGGTGTGCTCGGAAAGGGCAAGTCATCAGCACAGCAAATCTATCTCGGGCATAACGCGAATCAGCATGGACCTGCACTCGCACATCGGCACGAGTTGATTAAAGGTACATCGACAGCGAGTGCGCTGGATGCGGTTAAGTCATCCGTCATCGGAGGGTCGATGACGGATGACTTGCGCGATCCTCTGAACTGCGCGGAATGTATTCCAATCACTTCCGCCCGCAAGGCTAAACTGTCTGTCGAAACCGATGATGTTTTTCCGCTTTCGCGCCATGAGGCTAGTAGCTATACGCACATCAAAACCTGTGAGAATTGCCAGGCCATGTATGGGATTGAGGACCGCAGCGAACGGGAGAAAAAGCTGGCGGATGAGAAGCGCCAGATACAATCTGCTATCAAGGCCAAGGCTGCGAAGGCCATGAGCAAAGTACAAAAGGGGACGGCGAAAGAGTCGAAGGAAAAAACTATCGACGCCACCAATTTCTTTCAATCGGACGTGAAGGCCATCTATACAAGATTGAAAAAGACGATAAAAGGGGTGGCGGAACATGACATTTATACATACCTGCCACCAGCCAAGTATGCTTCTGGCTGGGCTGCGCTAGAACCGTCTGACCGAGAAAATCAGGTCCGTCAGGCGATGAACAGCGTCGCGAAATCCAAGTCAAGCAAGAAATAACGAAACCGTCCAAAATATCATGCTGTGCTAAGTCAGAACCGCCTTGGTGATCAGAATAATGTTTAACGTGACGATGGTGGCCATCATGCACCAGGCTAGCGCCGCCACCGGGCGTGGGGTGGCGAATTTGCCCATGATGTGGCGGTCGCTGGAGTAGCGTATCAGCGGCCACATGGCGAATGGCAGTTGCAGGCTCAGGATCACCTGACTCAGTAGTAGCAGGCCGGTGATGGCGTGGTCGCCGTATAGCAGCGTCACCACCAGCGCCGGTACGATGGCCACCGCGCGCGTCACCATGCGCCGTGCCCACGGCGGCAGCTTGAGCTGGACGAAACCTTCCATTACGATCTGCCCGGCCAGCGTGGCCGTCACCGAGGAACTCAGCCCGGCCGACAACAACGCCACGCCAAACAGGATGCTGGCCAGCGCGGTGCCGGTCAGCGGTCCAAGCAGCTTGTACGCTTCCTCCAGATCCGCCACGCCCGCATGGCCGCTGGTATGGAACACCGCCGCCGAGGTAATCAGAATCGCGGCGTTGACCAGGAAGGCCAAGCCCAGCGCCAGCACTATGTCCGCTGATGCAAACGCGATCGCCTTGCGCTTGCCGCCGGCGCTGGTGTGGAAGCATCGCGTTTGCACGGTGGAGGAATGCAGATACAGATTGTGCGGCATGACGGTGGCGCCGATGATGCCGATCGCGAGGTACAACATGCCCGGATCGGTCACGGTCTGGGTCGTGGGGATGAAGCCCTCGGCCACCGCCCGCCATTCCGGCTGCGCCAACGCCAGGTTGACTGCAAAGCACAGGAACACAATGCCCAGCAGCGCCATCACGAACGCTTCCAGATAGCGGAAGCCGCGCTGCTGCAACCACAGGATGGCAAACACGTCCAGCGCGGTCAGCACCACGCCGTACACCAGCGGGATCCCGAACAGCAGCTTGAGCGCGATGGCGGTGCCGATCACTTCGGCCAGATCACAGGCGCAGATGGCCAGCTCGCACAGCAGCCATTGCGCCATCGCGGAACGGCGCGACGAATGCATGCGGCATAGCTGCGCCAGATCGGCCTGCGCCACGATGCCGAGCCGCGCCGACAGGATCTGCAACAGCATCGCCATGCAGCTGGACAGGCCGATAATCCACAGTAGCGCATAGCCGTAGCTGGCGCCGCCGGCCAGGTCGGTGGCCCAGTTGCCCGGGTCCATATAGCCGACCGCCACGAGATAGCCGGGGCCGGCGAAGCTGAGAAAGCGCCGCCACCAGGGACCGCTGGCGCGTACCGCGACACTGCGCTGGCCGTGGGTGCCGGCCTTGGGCTCCAGCGTGCTGCCGCTGACGGGCGGCGTCATGAGGACTCCTTTTCGGCCGCCATGGCCGTGTGCGTGAATGACAAAATGCGTGGCGGCGATGGCTGGCTACGTCCTGAATCGCAATGGTACGATATTTTCGCGTGGCGGTCGCTAGATTCGTGCCGCGCCGGCGATCGCGGATTCCGCTCTGGCGCTTGCCGCATAGCGTAGCAGCGTGTCGCCAAAGCCGCCGCGTGCTTTGGCGTCGCGGCGCGCGCTGGTGAATACACGGGGTGCGGCGCTCCAGGCGAAACGGGCGCCGGTGCGTTCCAGCGCGGCGACCAGCGCCACGTCCTCGCCGCAGATCCGCGCCTCGAAGCCACCGGCGCGCAGGTAGGCCGCCGCCGAGACGCCCAGATTGGCGCCGTGGATATGGCGATGGCCGTCGGCGTCGTTGTAGTGGTGGTGAAAGTAGCCGCGCAGTCGTTCGGTGTCTTCGCGGTGTGGCGACCAATCGTTGACCGCGACCGTGCCGCACACCACGTCCACCTTCAGGCGCAACTGGGCCGCCAGCCAGTCCGGCGCCACGCGGGTGTCGGCGTCGGTGAAAGCCAGCCAGCGCGCGCCATGCCGCAGCAGGTGGCGGCTGCCGGCGGCGCGGGCGACACCGACATTGCGGACATCCACGCTGACGTGATCGATGACGCAGCCCGGCGCGGCGCGCTCCGCGTGGCGGAGCACAATCTCCTGCGAGCGGTCGCTGCAACTGTCCAGCGCCACCACGATGCGTACCGGCTCGCCACCGAGCTCCGGGTGCACGGTCGCCGCCTGGGCGGCCAGTAGGCAGTCGTCGAGGTAACGCTGTTCGTTGTGGGCGGGGATGACGATGCCGATCATGTGCTGATTCCTTCTTGTTGTGCCACTGAGCGCGGATTGCGCGACCACACGTCTAGCAGGAAGTCCGCTTCGGCGTGATGGACGACGCGGTGCAGCTCCGGGCAGGCGTCGAAGCTGTCGTGAATGAACTTGGTCTCCAGAAGACGGTCCGGGAACGGCCGGCGCCAGTGGCAGAGTACCAGTGTGCCGTCGATGGTCAGGGTGTCGCGGCAACGGTCGCGCAGCTCAAGCAGTGCCGGCTCGCTGAAGTAATAGGCCAGTTCACTGACGATGATCAGGTCAAAGGTCTGATCCGGCCAATCGCCTGGCAGTTGTTGGCACTGCACCGTGACGTGCGCCATGCCATCCACCCGTTGCTGCGCCAGCCGCACCGCCGCCGGGGAACCATCGCTGGCGCTCACGCGGTCGGCGCGGCCGGCCAGCGCGGCGGTCAATTCGCCGTTGCCGCAGGCCGGCTCGTAGACGTGGCGGTAGCGCGACGCCGGCAGGGCCGCCAGCAGCAGCTCGCGCTTGCGCCGCTCATACCAACGCTGGCGCACCTGCCACGGGTCGTCATCGTGCTGATACAGCTGCTGGAAGTGGGGCCTCATGCGAAGTAGATTTCATAGGGCCGCAGCAAGCGGGCCAACACGTGCGGCCCCAGTACCGCCGCCTGGCCGGTGCTCGGGTCTTCCTGCAATT
Source organism: Duganella guangzhouensis (assembly GCF_009674535.1). Lineage (GTDB taxonomy): Bacteria > Pseudomonadota > Gammaproteobacteria > Burkholderiales > Burkholderiaceae_D > Rugamonas > Rugamonas guangzhouensis. Next base: position 196,976 of record NZ_WKJK01000003.1, on the reverse strand, counting down.
GGGTCTGGAAACAGGCGACGGCACGGCGTTTTCGCTGCAACTGGTCGGCGCCGAGTTCAAGCCGGCGCGCACGCTGCCATGGCACGCGGCCATCGCCCGGCGCCGCCCAGTGCCAGCCCCACACCGGCATTTCCACCAGCGTGGCCCGGCAGGCGCGTGCCGCCAGCGATGCGGCCAACCCGCAGGCTTCATGGTCCGGGTGGCCATCCTGGCGCCAGGTGACGAACACCACGTCGTCGGGGCGCAGCAGTTGCAGCAGCAGATTGTGCAACTGCTCCAGGCCGGCCTGGACGCGGCCATCGTCGAGATGGGCGCGCAGTACTTGCGGCGCGGCGGTGCCGCTCAGGCCCAGCGCCGCCAATGCGGCCTCGGTCTCGCGCGGCCGCAAGCGGGCCAGATCGGTGGGCGTCAGCAGCGTGGAACCGGGATGGCTGGCGGCGCCATTGGTCACCGCCAGCAGCACGGTGCGGGTGCGCTGCGCGTGCAATTGCTGCAGCAGACCGCCGCAGGCCAGCACTTCATCGTCCGGATGCGGCGCGACGATTACGGCGCGGCGGCCAGGTGGCACCAGTTCGGCGGCGGTGGTGGTGGGCAGTTCATCCAGACCGCCCCAGGACAGCCAGTCGGCTGCCGGCGTGCCGTGCCCTTCGATGCGGGGCGGCGGCGCGGCGGGTTCGTTCATAACGCCCATGGGGCTTCCTCCTGTTGTGTCAGCAGATTGCCGAGTGTGGCGAGGTCGCGCTGCGCGTGGCTCTGGCGCAGGAATACCGGCAGGTCTGCGGCCAGCCTCGCGAAGCGCGCGTCGCGGCATAGCGGACCGGCGCCCAGCGCTCGGGTGGTGTGATGCAGCACGGCGGTGGCGGCGGCTTCCACACCTAGGCGCGCGCGCATGGCGCTGCGGCCGGCGTAGGCGCCCGGTGCGCGGTCGATGGTGGCGGCGGTGGCGCGCAGCAGCGCGGCGGCGGCGGCCAGCGCCGCATCGACCTCGCCCAGGTGCGCCAGGCGGTGCGGGTCTGGCGTCAACTGGCTCCGCGCCGCTTGATGCAGATACCCGGCCAGCATCTGCGCGGCGCCATACCAGCAGGCGGCGATTCCGGCGCCGCCATGCCAGAATCCGGGCCGGCTTAAATAAGCGCCGGGGGCGCCGACCGGTATCGCCGCTGCGTCGTCAAACAGTACGTCAACGCTGGCGGTGGCGGCCATGCCCACCGCGTGCCAGCCGTCGCCGGTGATGGTGACGCCGGGGGCGCGCAGCGCCACCGCCACCAGGCGGCGCTGGCCGTCGGCGTCCTGGCAGCTAACCAGTGCCTGGCTTAGTTCCGCCGCGCCCGAGCACCATGGCTTGCGGCCGGAGATGGTGTAGCGATCGCCGTGCTGGTGCAACACCACGACGGCATCGGGTGGCTCGGCACACCACACGCCCCACGCGGCGCCGGGGCGCTGCGGACCATTCAGTTCGGCCAGGATCGCCAAGGCGTCGGTGTGGCCTTCGTACAGCTTGGCCAGGCTGAGGTCATGACAGGCGGCCAACGCCAGGCATTGCCAGCGCTGCAGCGTGGCGCCATGGCCGGGCAGGGATAACTGGTCTTGGCCGGCGGAGATCAGGCTGGCGAGTTGCTGGCCGGGCGTCTGCTGTGGCTCCAGCCGGGCCAGTGCCTGACTGAGGCTGTCGGCGGACGCGTAGGGAAGGCGGGCGATTTCCATGGCAGAGAATAAGATAGGTTGGTATGGATGATCGGCTGCGCGGTACCGCTTGTCTGTTAGGCCGCTCACTCAAGCCGCATCCCGGCCGGGGTGTGTTGGCGCACATACCAGGGCGTGGGCGTCGGCCATGCTGTAAAGCGTTGTCACACACCGAAAGCCGTTGATGGGAGACTGGATCGACTTGCTGCAATGGCCTGCGATGGCAATCACGGTGACGGCGGGGCTGCTGGTGGGATCGAAGTCCGCGCTGCGCCGCAAGGGCGGCTTTATCGCTTTCCTGCTCAGTAACGCGCTGTGGATCGCGTGGGGCTGGCACGACGATGCGTGGGCGCTGATCGCGCTGCAGCTATGCCTGATCGTGACCAATCTGCGCGGCATCCTCAAAAACGAAGACTCCTGACGCTGGCGGTGATACAGAATGAGATTCGCATCCATCACGCCCTACAAATTAATGCAATAGAGTTGCATTTGTGTATAATGCAGGCGGATTGCATTAATACACGGAGCCCTCATGCTGGTAGTACGACCCTCACGGCTGGCGCTATGCCTGGCCGCCGTTTATCCCTTTATGGCGTTCGCCGACGACGTGGTGGAGATTACCGGCGTGCGTCAGCCTTACCGCAGCCTGTCCGCCACCGGCGCCACCAAGACCGAGACCGATTTGATGGATCTGCCGCAAAGCGCGCGCGTGCTGACCGCCGACATGCTGCGCGACGCCGGCGTCAATCGCTTCGCCGATGCGCTGGAACTGGGCAGCGGCATTTCACGCCAGAGCAATTTCGGCGGCGTGTGGGACAGCTACGCGATACGCGGCTTTACCGGCGATCCCAATTATGGTTCAGATTTTCTGGTCAACGGCTTCAGTTCCAGCCGTGGCTACAACGGCTTGCGCGACAGCGCCAACATCGGCAGCATCGAGATTCTGAAAGGGCCGGCGGCGGCATTGTATGGACGCGGCGAGCCGGGTGGCATCATCAACGTCACCACCAAAAAGCCGTTGTTCCAGCCGTCGTACACGCTGGAGCAGTCGGTGGGCTCGCACCAGACCTGGCGCACGGCGGCCGATCTCACCGGGCCATTAAGTGACACGGTGGCATATCGTCTCAACGCGGCCTACGAGCAAGGCGACAGCTTCCGCGATACGCTATCGTCGAAGCGGCACATGGTATCGCCATCGGTGATCTGGCGGCTGTCGGACAGCACCACACTGTCGTATGAACTGGAAGCGTTCGAGCAGCAGGCGTATTTCGACCGTGGCGTGCTGGCGGTGAAGGGCGTGCTGGGATTGATTCCGAATTCGCGCTTTCTGGGCGAGACGGCGGATGGCCCGATGACGGTGCGCTCCACCGGCCACCAGCTGTTTGTGCAGCATGACTTCAACCCGCAATGGTCGCTGCAGAGCGGACTGTCTTACCGCAGCAGCGGCATGAAGGGTTATTCGACCGAGGCGTCGGCATTGCAGGCCGATGGCCGCACGTTGTGGCGCCAGCGCCGCTACCGGGATTTTTCGGCGCAGGACTGGTCCGGCCGCGTGGAGTTACTGGGCAAACCGGGTGCGCATCATGTGCTGTTTGGCGTTGACGGCTACCGCTTCATCGACGACCGGCTGCAACTGCGCCGGAACCCGTCGGCAGCGGCGCCGTATGCCATCGATATTTACGCACCGGTGTATGGCGGCACGCAGCCGACGTCGCTGGCCACGTCGATCGACACCCGTGAACAGCAATGGCAGACGGCGTTTTATGTGCAGGACCAGATCGATCTGGCCGCGAACTGGAAGGCGCTGCTGGGCGTGCGCCGCGATGCCTATCGCCAGACCATCACCAACCACCTGCGCGGCGGTTTGCAGAACCGGCAGGCACTGGATGCGACCAGTCCGCGCGCGGGCATTGTGTACCAGCCGCACAAGCAAGTCTCGCTGTATGCGTCGGCAGGCAAGTCGTTCCGTCCCAACAGTGGCATCGGCATCAACAACGAATCGTTCCCGGCCGAGAGCAGCCGCGCTTACGAGGCGGGCGTCAAGTATGAAGGGCAGATCAGCAGCACGCTGGCGTTCTACTCCATCCACAAGAAGAACGTGCTGACGCTGAATCCTGTGGACACCAACTTCTCGCTGGCCGCCGGCGAGGTAGGCAGCAAGGGCATGGAGCTGGACGTGGCGGGCGAGATCGCGCGCAAGCTGCAGCTGTCGCTGTCCTATGCCTACACCGATGCCAAGGTGTTGCGCGATAACGTGCTGGCGGTTGGCGGCCGGCTGGCCAATGTGCCGAAGAACAGCGCCAATGTGCTGCTGGTGCAGGACTTCAGCGTGGGCGGCAAGCGCGCTTCGTTTGGCGGCGGCGTCAATTACGTCGGTGAGCGCAATGGCGATGTGGCCATCTCCAGCACCTTCAAACTGCCGGCCTACACGACGGCGCGGCTGGTGTCTTCGTATTCACCGAACAGCAAGCTGCGCTTGTCGCTGGACGTCGATAATCTGTTCGACAAAGTGTACTATGCCAGCTCTTATCAGCAAACTTGGGTGCAGCCGGGCGAAAGCCGCCGCGTGACCCTGAAACTTCAATACAAGTTATGAGCAATAAACGTGTGGCCTCCATCGATGTGATGCGGGGCTTGGTCATGATGATCATGATGATCGATCATGTGCGCGAGACCTTCTTCCTGCGCTGGCAGGTCAGCGATCCGATGAACGTGGCGGACACCGATCCGGGTCTGTTCTTCAGTCGCCTGGCGGCCCACTTTTGCGCGCCGATGTTCGTGTTTTTGACAGGGCTGTCGGCCTGGCTGTATGCGCATCCTTCGGCCGGAGCGCGCTCGCCGGCGGGCTTTTTGTTCAAGCGTGGCCTGTTTCTGATTGCGCTGGAAATCTGTGTGGTCAGCGTGGCCTGGACCGGCCGTGTGCCGCCTACTACCATCTACCTGCAGGTGATCTGGGTCATCGGTCTGGCGATGATCGCACTGGCGCTGTTGCACAAGCTGCCGCGTGGTGTGCTGATCGCGCTCGGGCTGGCGATCGTGTTCGGCCACAATGCGCTGACGCCGATCAGCTTCCAGCCCGGCGAAGCGGGCTACATCCCCTGGACCATTCTGCACGACCGTGGCTACCTGGTGGCCGAGGGCGCGCTGAAGGTCAAGGTCAGCTATCCGCTGCTGCCGTGGATAGGCGTGATTGTGCTGGGCTATGCGGCCGGGCCTTGGTATGCCTCGGTCACCGCGCCATCGCAGCGCCGCAAGCTGCTGGCCGGCGCCGGCGTGGCAGCGCTGATGCTGCTGGCAGTGCTGCGCGGTCTGAATATCTACGGCGAGACCAAGCCGTGGGAGCAGGGCGTCGACGCGCTGCACACCGCCATGTCCTTCCTGAACGTGACCAAATATCCGCCATCGCTGGCCTTCCTGCTGCTGACGCTGGGCGTCGGGCTGCTGGTACTGGCCTGGCTGGAGCAGCGCGACAACGCCTTCCTGCGCATCTGCGCCACCTTTGGCGGCGCGCCTATGTTCTACTATCTGCTGCATCTGTATCTGCTGCTGGCCTTGCAGATGCTGGCCGTGACGGCCTTGGGCGCGAACCACGGATCGCGCTATGAGTTCGATAGCCTGTGGCAGGTGTGGGCCTTGACCGTGGCGCTGATCCCGCTGCTGTACTGGCCATGCCGCGCCTTCGGCAACTTCAAGCGCCGCACCACGATGGCGTGGGTGCGTTACCTGTAAGCGTTGTCCAGCAACTGCTGTTCGAGGAACTCGACGCACACGCGCACCTTGGCGGAACCCGCAAGCCGTTGCGGGTAGACCGCCCACACATTGGCGTCCTGGGTGTACTGCGGCAGCAGCTGTACCAGTTCTCCGCTGTCCAGATGCGGCTGCGCGTCCCAGCGCGAGCGCAGTACGATGCCGGCGCCGGCCACCGCCCATTGCAGCGCGATCTCGCCGTGGTTGGACGACAGCGTGCCGGTGACTTTCACCGTTTCTTCCACGCCGCCGGCGCCGCGCAGCGACCATACGCCAAATGGCAGGTCGCGTTCCTTGATGGCCAGGCAGTTGTGTCCCGATAGATCGGCCAGACTGCGCGGCGTGCCGTGCTGCTTCAGGTAGGACGGCGCCGCGCACAGGATGCGGTGATTGGCCATCAGCTTGCGGGCGATCAGGTGGGGCGCGATGTCATCGCCGATGCGGACATCGAGGTCGAAGCCTTCAGCGACGATGTCGACCAGCCGGTCGAACACTTCAAACCGCACCTGCAGCGCTGGATGCGTGGCCACCAGCCGTGCCACCACCGGCGCCACCACGTTGCGACCGAAGCCGAAGCTGCTGCAGATGCGCAGCGGGCCGCGTGGCACCTCGCGCCGTTCGGCCACTTCGTGCAGCAGGCTGTCGAGGTTTTCCAAGATCGTCATGGCGTGGGCGTAGACTTTTTCGCCATCCTCGCTGACGGTCACGCGCCGCGTGGTGCGATGGAACAGGCGCACGCCGAGGATCTGTTCCAGGATGCCGATCCGTTTGCTGACGTAGGCCGGCGACATGCCCAGTTCCTCGGCCGCCGCTGCGAAGCTGGCCTTGCGGGCGGCGGTGGCGAAGACGCGCAGGTCTTCATTGTCTATGCGTTTATCCACGATTCGTGTTCTATCGAATTACATTTAGGCTGATTATAAACGATGAAAATCGGATTATGCTGTGGCTTTCGCATGAGGAGAACGCCATGACAGTACATAAAATCGCCGTGCTCGCGGGTGACGGCATCGGCAAGGAAGTGATGCCTGAGGGGATACGCGCGGTGGAGGCGGCGGCGCGCCGTTTCAAATTCGGCATCGAGTGGACCACGTTTGAGTGGCCGAGCTGCGAGTACTATCTCCAGCACGGCAAGATGATGCCGGACGACTGGATGGCACAGTTGCAGGGCTTCGACGCGCTGTTCTTCGGCGCCGTCGGCTGGCCGGAGACGGTGCCGGACCATGTGTCGCTGTGGGGATCGCTGCTGAAGTTCCGCCGCCAGTTCGACCAGTACGTGAACCTGCGGCCGGTGCGTCTGCTGCCCGGCGTGCCATGCCCGTTGGCCAACAAGCAGCCGGGCGACATCGACATGGTGATCGTGCGCGAGAATACCGAAGGCGAGTACTCCAGCGTCGGTGGCCGCATGTTCGAAGGCACGGAGCGCGAGTTCGTGCTGCAGGAAGCCATCTTCACTCGCACCGGCGTGGACCGCGTGCTGAAGTTCGCGTTTGATCTGGCCCAGAAGCGGCCGAAGAAGCATCTGACCTCGGCCACCAAGTCGAACGGCATCTCGATCAGCATGCCGTACTGGGATGAGCGGGTGGATGCGATGGGCCTGGACTATCCCGAAGTCCGCCACGACAAATACCACATCGATATCCTGACCGCGCGCTTCGTGCTGTCGCCGGAGCGTTTTGACGTGGTGGTGGCGTCCAATCTGTTTGGTGACATCCTGTCCGATCTGGGTCCGGCCTGCGCCGGCACCATCGGCATCGCGCCTTCGGCCAATCTGAATCCTGAGCGCAGCTTCCCGTCGCTGTTTGAGCCGGTGCACGGTTCGGCACCGGACATCTACGGCCAGAATATCGCCAACCCGATCGCCATGATCTGGTGCGGCGCGATGATGCTGGACTTCCTCGGCTATACCGATGCGCACGATGCGATGGTGGCGGCGCTGGAACGTTGTCTGGTGGATGGTCCGCGCACGCCGGACATGGGCGGCAGCGCCAGCACCACCGACGTTGGCAAGGCGATTGCGGCGCTGATCTGAGCGCGCTTCAGCGGCGCGGCCAGTAACCCTGATCCAGCAACGGCTTGACGCTGAAGCCGTGGATCAGGATCGACAGCATGATGACGCCGAGCGAGATGCCGGTGAGCTGGCGCGCGATATCTGCCGGCAGACCGGCCTGGATCGCGTACACCAGATAAAACAGCGAACCGATGCCGCGCACGCCGAACCAGCCGGTGATGCCGCACATGCGTTTGCTGGCGCCGGCGCCGATCATGCCGAGGCAGACCGACAGCGGGCGGGCGACTATGAACAGGAAGGCCGCCACGCCGATGGTTTCGTAGGGCAGGTCGTTCAGCGAGATCATCCCGCCCAGCAGTAGCACCAGCGTCAGCTCGGACAGGCGCTCCAGATGTTCCTTGAAGACCAGCGATTCGCCGCTGACCACCTGCGGCACGTTGCTGGCTTGCGCCACTTCGGACTTGGCGACGTCCGGCTCCAGCAGGCCGTGACGGTCCTTGGGCGCGCCGGCCAGTACCAGCTCGGTCTGACGTAGCGCGACGGCGGCGAAGAACACGGCCAGGAAGCCGGATGCCTTGATCAGGCTTGCGGCGGCATACACCACGGCGATCATGCCGAGGCCGACCAGATCGTCCATGATTTCGTGGCGTGGTTCGACGATGCGCAGGCGCCAGCCCAACCGCGCCAGTCCTGCGCCGGCCGCCACGCCCACCGCCACTGCGGCAGCGGTGGCCCAGATCACGTCGACCAGCAGCCAGTGCACCAGATGATCGGTGCCGCCGCTGTCGCCGGCGTTCAGCATGGCCAGGCCAAGCAGTACGAAGGGGAAGGCGCTGCCGTCGTTCATGCCGGCTTCGCAGGTGAGGGTGAAGCGCAGCTTGTCCTTGTCGCCGGGATGGCGCACCTGCACGTCAGTGGCCAGCACCGGATCGGTGGGCGCGAGGATGCCGCCCAGCAGAATGGCGGCGCCGGGTGGCAGATGCAGCACGTACCAGCCGAACAGCGCCACCAGCGCCACCGTCAGCGTCATCGACAGCCAGGCCAGGCGCAGCGGCGCGTTCCAGCGTCCCAGCTTGAATGGCACCGGCATCTTGATCCCGGCCGAGAACAGGGAGATCAGCAGCGCGATCTGGGTCAGCATTTGCAGCAGGGCCGATTCCTTGGCCGGATCGAAATTCAGAATGTTGAAGAAGCTGGGCCCCAGCAGCAGTCCGACCGCCAGGTAGACAATGGCGGAGGTGAAGGGCGAGCGGGCGATAGTCGTCACCGCCAGCCCGCGCGCCAGCATCAGCAGACCGACCAACAGAAACCAGTGATTAGTGCTCATTGCGTCTCCTTGTCCGTAGACGCTGCGGCTTTAGCGGCGCTGATTGGGGTAGCGTTCCAGTGTGGCGATTTCGCGCCCCGATACCATGAATTCACCGTCGCCCCGGTAGTGCAGGGTCTTCGGCAGGCGTGGCCTGGTGGCGACGTGCGCACGCACGACTTCCCACACAAACAGCGGATGATTGGGATTCGGCTTCGCATCCGCCAGTCGGCATTCAAAGCTGGCGTAGCACTCGGCGATCAGCGGTGCCTCCACCATCTCCGCCGCTTCGGGCGTCAGGCCGAAGAGGGTAAATTTATCGGTGTCGGCACCGCTGCAATTGCCGATGCCGATGACTTGTTCCAGCAATTCGGCGGTTGGCAGGTTGATCACGCATTCGCCGCTGCCGACCACCATCTCGTAGCTGTGATTGCTCTCATCGATGTAGCAGCCAAACAGCGCTGGCGTAAAGCCGATCATCATGTGCCAGCCCATGGTCATGATGTTGTTCCGTCCTTGCCAGGCGGAGCTGACCAGCACCACCGGCCCAGGCTCCAGCAGGCGGCGCACGTTGGCCACGTCGTAGTGCTGCTTGCGATATTTTTTTATCATGTGCCCAAGGATAGGGCGATATATTCGAAAAGTCTGTGGGATAGGGCACGGTGGAGCGGTTATACTCTCCGGCACTATGAAAAAACTCCTGCTTTCTCTGGCGGCGCTGCTGCCTGTGCTGGCGTCGGCGGTGCCTTGTTTGCCGGTCGCGGCGCTGGTCGAGCGCGATTCCCGATATGAGGAAGCGTTGCGCGTGGGCGATGTGGCGTTTTTGAAAACGCTGCTGGCCGACGATTATGTGTGGGTCCATTCGCTGGGCTCACAGATCGAGTCGCGCGCCAGTCTGCTGGCGCGGCTGGAGAAACCGGTAGTTTATAAATCCCGCACCACCAGCGATGTGCACGGCCACACGCAGGGCGATACCACGGTCCTGCGCGGCGTCAGCACCACCGAACAGTGGAATGCCGACGGCGTCACCTGGCGCGCCAACCGCTATCAGTTCATGCGCACTTATGTGAATGTGGACGGGCAGTGTAAGCTGCTGGCGGTGCAAACAATGAATCTCAAGTAAATGGAACAACTGAATACCAACGCCGTATCAGGCGTGGCGCTGTCGCGCGCTGAACTGGAACATCATCTGGCACAAGGCGTGCGCCGTTTCGAGAGCTGCGCTTTCGATGATGAGGATTTGTCGCGTCTTGATCTGCAAGGCGTGGTGTTCGAGCGCTGCACCTTTGCCGGCACCACGCTGTTCGCTTGCAAGCTGGCGCGCTCGCATTGGCTGCGCTGCCGCGCCGGCAGTGCGGATCTGGAATCGGCCGATGGCGTCGATGCGCGTTTTGAAGGCTGCGATCTGAATAACACCAAGTGGCGCCGCGCCAAGCTGGCATCGGCCTGGTTCAGCGGCTGCAAGCTAACCGGCGCGTCGTTCGAGGAAGTAGCGCACCTGGGCATCCACTTCGAGGAATGCCTGCTGGTGGGCGCGGACATGCGCGGTTTCTCGTTCCGCAAGGCGGTGCTGAAGGAGCTGGATTTTTCCGATGCCTATCTGGCTGCCTGCGATTTCCGCGACGCGGTGTTTGAAGGCGGCAGCCTGCGTAACGCGGTGCTGAAACAGGCCAAGCTGCAGGGCACCGATCTGCGCGGCGCCGACATCGAGGGCGTGAAGTTGACCGATGGCGGTTTGTTCAAAGGCGCCATTATTTCGCACGCGCAGTCGGCCAGCTTCCTGCGCGAGTTGGGGCTGATGGTCGTGTAACTGGTTTTATTTGTTTTGTTTGTTTCCGTACAGCAATTGTGTTAGGGTGAAATTTCCATTCTGATATGGTTGTGAAATTTAAAAGGGGGAACGATGAAACAAACGACTTTGGTGGCGGCTATCGCCATGCTGTTCGCAGGCCATGCGCAGGCGGTGGATTGGCCGAGCGGCTTTTCGAAGTGCGCGGACGAAGGCGGTACTTGCAAAGTGGGCACCAGCACGCGGCAGGTGTCGTTCGGGATCAAGGATCAGTGGGTGATCCAGACCTTGTCCGGCGATGTGGCGTGCAGCGTGGCGACCTTTGGCTCCGATCCGTATGCGGGCAAGGACAAGAAGTGCGCGCTGGGACCGTTGTCGGCCACGCCGACGCCAACGCCAACTCCGACGCCTACCCCGACGCCAACTCCTACACCGACTCCGACTCCGACTCCGACGCCAACGCCAACGCCAACGCCGGCCGATGCCACTTATGAAGCCGCGCCAACCGCCGGCTGGGCAAGCCAGAACGGCGGCACCACCGGTGGCGCCGCTGCCGCCTCCACGGCGATCTACAAAGTCAGCTCGGCTTCGCAACTGGTGGCTGCCATCAAGGCTCAGGGCGACAATCCGAAGATCATCAAACTGTACGGCACCATCGACCCGACCGCGGCCGACAACGGCGGCGCCTACACCAGCACCACCGACCAGGCGGCGCGGCTGCAGATCAAATTGGGCAGCAACACCACGCTGATCGGCATCGGTAGCGATACTAAGCTGGTCAACGCCAACATCGTCATCAACGGCGTGCAGAATGTCATCGTGCGCAACCTGAATATCGTCAACCCGTGCGACATCAGTCCAGTGTGGGACCCGGACGACGGCAGCGCCGGTAACTGGAACTCGGAATACGACGGCATCACCATCCTGAACTCGAAGAACGTGTGGGTCGACCACAACGTGTTCACCGACGCACCGAAGACCGACGACACGCTGCCAGTCGAAAACGGCAAGATCAAGCAGTGCCACGACGGCGCGCTGGACGTGAAGAACGGCTCGGACTACGTCACCGTCTCCAACAACCGCTTCGAACTGCACACCAAGAATAACCTGATCGGCTCATCCGACTCGCGTACCAGCGACGACGGCCATCTGACCGTGACTTTCACCGGCAACCACTTCCTCAACGTCAGCGAGCGGGCGCCGCGAGTCCGTTTCGGCAAGGTCCACGTCTATAACAACTACTTCGAAGGCAGCCGCACCCACGCGGTCTACCCGCATCACTACAGCATCGGCGTCGGCTATCTGGCCAAGATCATCTCGCAGAACAATGCGTTTGACGTCACCGGCGCCACGGTGTGCACCCAGATCGTCACCAACCCCGGCTCATCGAGCAAAACCGGCGCCATCGTCGACAGCGGCTCGCTGCTGAACGGTGTGGCACTGGACGTGGCGGGCAAGTGCAGCTTCAGCGCCTCGGTAGGCTGGACTGTGCCCTATGCCTTCACGCCGCTGGCGGCAACGGCGGTGAAAGCCTCGGTGACGAGTAACGCCGGCACCGGCAAAATCAGCGTGCAGTAAGTCCTTCCTCGTCGCGCAGCTGCACGCTCATGCCGTCGCAGCTGTCCGACCACGCGGTCAGCCACTGCGGCAGCGGTGGCGACTGCGTCGGCATGCCGAGATCGCGCACGATGTCGGCTGGCGGTACCGTGCCGCGCGCGGCACGGAATACACCGCGCATCACCACCACACCGGCCACGCGGCCATCCTTGACGAAGCGGTGTTCAAGGAAGCTCCATTTATCGTCCCAGCCCAGCATGCGGGTGTGGACTTCAAAGGATTCAAACACTTTCAGCTCGCGGCGGAATTTGCCCCAGGCGTCACCGACGATGGGTACCGCCTTGTGACGCAGCGCGGTGCGGAAGGCGCCGCTTTTCAGCACATAGTCCATGCGGCCGACGTCGGCCAGCGTGAAATAGCGGCCGTTGGTGACGTGCCGGTTCAAATCCAGATCCAGCGGCCAGACGCGCATCCGCACCACCGTGGTGGAAAACGGATCGGCTTTCTGGCGCCACGGACGGCGCAACAGCAATAACAGGAGGCGGAACCAGAGATTCATAGTGTCAGGGTGAGTAGAGTGTGGCCACCACTATAGGTGACTGGAATCTGCTAAGGTAGGTGCGGAAATGACTTTTTTCATGCGAAATCTGCCATCATGCACGTTACCTTACTTCTTGCCGACCTGTGTTCGGCCTCCAGCGCCACCACCGCGCTGGAACTTCTCACCGCCGTCAATCTGCTGTCCGAGCAGCCGGTGTTCGACGTCACCACCGCTTCGCTGGACGGCCAGCCGGTGCGCACGCTGCGCGGCCTGACGCTGGACGCCGACGCCGCGCTGGACGATATCGAGCATACCGATCTGGTGCTGATCCCCGGTTTCCTGTTCACGTTGCGCGAAGCCTTGCCCGGTTTTGCGCGCTATGGTGACTGGCTGCGTCGCCAGCACGCGCAGGGCGCGGTGTTGGCCAGCATGTGCACCGCGACCTTCCTGCTGGCCGAAACCGGCTTGCTGTCCGGCGCCCGCGCCACCACTCACTGGGCGTTCGCGGACCTGTTCCGCAAGCGCTATCCGGACATTCGCATGGACGAGCGTCACACGCTGTGCGAGGACGGTGGCCTGATTACCAGCGGTGGCGCCAGCGCCGGTATGGATCTGCTGCTGCACCTGACGCGCCGTTACGCCTCGCTGGAGCTGGCGCAGAAATGCAGCCGCTATCTGCTGATCGATAACGCCCGCAGCGAGCAGTCGGTGTATGTGATGTGGTCTATGCCGAAGAGTCACGGCGACGCCGATATCCTGCGCGTGCAGAACTGGCTGGAGGAGCATTACAGCGAACCGCTGGCGATCGAGGAACTGGCGCCGCGCTTCGGCTTCGGCGTGCGCAATTTCATGCGCCGCTTCAAGGAGGCGACTGGCTACACACCGCTGGCCTACCTGCAAACGCTGCGGCTGGAGCAGGCCAAGCATCTGCTGGAATCCACGCGTATGAGCCTGGACAGCATTACCTTCAAGGTGGGATACGAGGACAGTAATTCGTTCCGCCGGCTGTTCCAGCAGCGGGTGGGACTGCTGCCCGCGTCGTACCGGAAGAAGTTCCAGCCGCGGGCAGCGTAGGGGGACAGGCTTATTTGTTCAGCAGCGAGTGCTGGCGGGCGTAGCCGAAGTAGATCACCAGGCCGATCACCAGCCAGATGCCGAAGGCAACCCAGGTAACCCAGCTCAGATAAGCCATCAGCGTCACGCAGAACACCACTGCCAGCGCCGGGATCACCGGCACGCCAGGGCAGCGGAAGGCGCGCTTCAGGTCAGGGCGTTTTTTGCGCAGGATGACCACCGCCACCGACACCAGCGTGAACGCGGCCAGGGTGCCGATGTTCACCAGCTCACTCAGCACGTTCAGCGGCACGAAGGCGGCCATCAGGCCAAACACAATGCCGACCAGCCAGGTGGCGAAGAACGGGGTCTGGAAGCGCGGATGCACGGTCGACAGGCGTTTCGGCAGCAGGCCGTCGCGCGACATGGCGTAGATGATGCGGGTCTGGCCGTAGGCCATCACCAGAATCACGGTAGTCATGCCCAGGATCGCGCCCAGGTCGACGAAACCGGCGAACCAGTTTTCACCGGCGTGTTGCAGTGCCAGCGTGACTGGGTGGTCGACGCCGAGGAATTCTTTGAATGGCACGATGCCGGTCATGATGCCCGAAACGATCACATACAGCACGGTGCAGGCGGCCAGCGAACCGATGATGCCGATCGGCAGATCACGTTCCGGACGTTTGACTTCTTCCGCCGCCGAGGTCACAGCGTCGAAACCGATGAAGGCGAAGAACACCAGCGCCGAGGCGCTCAGCATGCCGTTGACGCCGTACGGCATGAACGGCTGCCAGTTGGCCGGCGTGACGTGACGCGCGCCGACGACGATAAACAGCAGTACCACAGTGATCTTGATGACCACCATGACGTTGTTGACGCGCGCCGATTCGCGCACGCCGAGGCTCAGCATCCCGGTCAGCACCAGCATGATCAGCAGTGCCGGCAGGTTGATGATAGTAGCGACGCCGGGCAGGGCGCCAGGGGCGGCGCTGAGTGCCACCGGCAGATGCCAGCCGAAGCCGGAAATCAGCGACTGGAAGTAGCCGGACCAGCCGACCGACACGGCGGAGCTGGCGAGGCCGTATTCCAGCAGTAGATCCCAGCCGATCATCCAGGCCGCCAGTTCACCCAGCGTGGCGTAGGAATAGGTGTAGATGGAGCCGGCCACCGGGACGGTGGAGGCAAATTCAGCGTAGCAAAGGGCGGCAAAGCCGCAGGCGATGGCGGCGACGACAAAGGACAGCGTCAGCGCCGGACCGGCCGTCACGGCACCGGTACCGGTTAGCACGAAGATGCCGGTACCGACGATGGCGCCTATGCCCATCAAGATCAGGTCGAAGGGACCGAGCACTTTGGCCAGGCCGCCGGGTTTGCCGGCGTTGGCGATCATGTCGTCCAGATTCTTGGTTCTAAAGATGCTCAAAATGGCTCCAGATTTATTGTGGTTATCGCAATTCCCGATCGGCGCCTTGTGAGCGCTGGGATCGGGCGACCGCAAATAATACAATATGCTGGAGTCAAAGCTGCCGTTTTATTACCGAAAAATGACGGTGATTGCCGGAGTATGTTTGTTTTGCGCGCGGCGTGCTTGGATTAACGACGGAAGGCGTCTCCCAGCTTGCCCATATCGATCGGCGGCGGGATATAAATCTGTGCCACGGCGACGGCTTGCGTCACCGGCGAGGTTTGTTCGACGACCCAGTCGACGACGGGTGCTGCCAGCGGCGAAGCGATTGCTGCGGCGCACAAGGCGGTTTTGAGGATGGCCATGGCTGTCTCCTGTTATTGCAGTAGTGTTTACTGTTGTTATTGACTTCATGTTAGTCAGAACACTGCGCCATGACGAATGGATTCTGTAACTAGCTGGTATCTGATTTGTCGATAGATAGCAGGGATGATACGTACAGCAGGAAGCGGTCCTCCAGCCGGGCCAGATTCAGGCCGGTAATGTCGCCGATGCGGCGCAGGCGGTAATCCAGCGTATTGCGGTGTATATGCAACGCTTCGGCGGTGGCGGCGGGCTGGCCGTCGTGGGCGAACCAGGCTTCCAGCGTGCGCTGGAGCAGTTCGCGGTTCTTCCCCAGCTTGTCGATCGGCGCGCGCAGTTGGGCCGCCTGCCAGCCGGTGTTCAGGCCGGACAGCAGTACAGGCAGTGCATGATCGTAGTAACTGTACAGGTGCTGCTTGCCAGCGCCGCCGCTGCTGCCGCCGCCGCTGCCGATGATGCGCGGCTGACGCGCGCGGCACAGGCGGGCGGCGGTGCGGGCGCTTTGCCAACTGGTGGTCACCTCGGTCATGCCCTGGCCGGCGATGCCCTGGGTGAGCGCATGCGGTTGCGGATACAGTTCGCGCAGGATGGCGCCCAGCGCCTGCAACTGGCGCTCGTGACCCGGGCCGGGCGGATCGAAAAACTCCAGGATCGCCAGTTCGCGCGGGCCGGCGGCCGCAGTCAGGGCGGCTGGCACGCGCGCCTGCAGCCGCAGTTGCAGCGCTTGCGGGTCCGGCGTCGTGGCGGCGTCGCCGTCCAGCTCCAGCAGGTAGACCGCGTGAAGGCGTTCAAACCGCACGTCGAGCCGGTGCGCCCATGCCGCCAGGTCGGCCGGATCGGCGTGGTCGCCGTTGATCAGATTGAGGACGAAGGCTTCGCGGTAGCGCGAATCGCGCTGCAGTTCGCCGGCCAATTGCGCCTGTTCGAGGATCATTTCGGCGGTCAGCCGCACCAGCTCACCGAACTGGCGTACTTCGTCCGGCGCGCCGCTCAGGCCCACCGCGCCGCATAATTGGCCGTGCACCGTCAACGGCAGATTGATGCCCGGCTGAGCGCCGTGCAGATTGCGGGCGCTGGCCTGGTCGATTTCCACCGTCAGCCGCTTGGCCAGTGCCAGCAGGGCGCCGGCGTGCAGCTCGCCGATACGGGCCGGATTACCGCTGGCGATGATGCTGCCGTTGGCGTCCATGACGTTGACGTTATAGGGAATGATGCGCATGGTGCGGGTGACGATGTCCTGCGCCAGGGCCGTACTCAAGATATCCATGGGCGTCATTTTAGGGCATTTGCACAATAAATGGTGGTGCGTGACGCGGAGATTCGGGCATCTGGCCAATGCTTTTTTGTGAAGGATTCCAGATAATCGCCGTATCATTAAAATACCCCGGAGACTTGCATGAGCACTTCCACCACTGCACAAGCGTGGCCGGCGGCGTCCGTTCTGGATGGCGCATATAAAAAAGCCAGCTGGCACCTGATCCCGTTTATCTTCGTCTGCTACCTGTTCAATTACCTGGACCGCGTCAACGTCGGCTTTGCCAAGCTGGAGATGCTGGACGCCCTCAAATTGAGCAATACGGTGTACGGCCTGGGCGCCGGCATCTTCTTCATCGGTTACGTGCTGAGTGGCGTGCCGAGTAATCTGATCCTGCACAAAATCGGCGCCCGGCGCTGGATTTCGGTGATGATGATCGCGTGGGGCGGCCTGTCCGCCTGCATGCTGTTTGTGAACTCCCCAACTTCGTTCTATGTGCTGCGCTTCTTCACAGGCGTGGCGGAAGCCGGCTTCTTCCCCGGCATGGTGCTGTACTTTACGCACTGGTTCCCGACCCAGAAGCGCGGCCAGGTGATGGCGCTGTTCATGTCGGCGATTCCGATTTCGGGCCTGATCGGCGGTCCGCTGTCCGGCTGGATGCTGTCGCACTTCTCGGCCGGCCAGGGTGGCATGGCCGGCTGGCAGTGGCTGTTCCTGCTTCAGGGTTTGCCGACCGTGCTGCTGGGCGTGGGCGTATTCCTGTATCTGAATGATGGCATCGCGCAAGCCAAGTGGTTGAGCGTTGAAGAGAAGTCCGCGATGCAGGCGGCGCTGGCCGCCGATGAACAGCAGCGCGCCGCCGCCAGCAATGTCGGCCAGTCGTTCGGCGCGGTGCTGCGCAACGGCAGCGTGTGGATGCTGGGCGTGATTTACTTCTGCATTCAGATGGGCGTCTACGCGATCAACTTCTGGCTGCCGTCCATCATCAAGGCGCTGGGCTTCCAGAGCGCGCAGACGGTGGGCTGGCTGAGTGCAGTGCCGTATCTGCTGGCCGCCGTGTTCATGGTGTGGGCCGGCCGTTCGTCCGACAAGCATCGCGAGCGCCGCTTCCACGTCTCGCTGCCGATGGGTATGGGCCTGATTGGCCTGCTGCTGGCGGCTAACTTCTCCAGCAATGCGCTGATCGTCATGATCGGCTTGAGCATGGCGACCATGGGCGCGCTGACGGCACTGGCGCTGTTCTGGTCTCTGCCGGCCGCCTTCCTTGGCAGCGCGGCAGCGGCAGGCGGGCTGGCGCTGATTAACTCGCTGGGCCAGATCGCCGGTTTCGTCAGCCCCTTCCTGGTCGGCTGGATCAAGGATGCGACTCAGAGCACCGACATGGCGCTGTATATTCTCTCCAGCGTGCTGTTGATCGGTGCGATACTGGTGCTGCGGGTTCCCGCGAAACTCGTTAATCGATAAGAGCCGCCGATGAAAATAGTAATAGCGCCCGATTCGTTCAAGGAGAGCCTGACGGCGATGGCCGTGGCTAATGAGATCGAAGCGGGCTTCCGCGAGGTGTTTCCGGACGCGGAATACGTCAAGCTGCCGGTCGCCGATGGCGGCGAGGGCACGGTGCAGGCCATGATCGACGCCAGTGGCGGCAAGCGCATCGCCTTGCCCGTCACCGGCCCGCTGGGCGAAACGGTATCGGCGTTCTATGGCCTGATGGGCGACGGCCAGACCGCAGTGATTGAAATGGCCGCCGCCAGCGGGCTGGAACTGGTGATGCCGTCGCAGCGTAATCCGCTGCGCACCACCAGCTACGGCACCGGCCAGCTGATATTGAACGCGCTGAACGCCGGCGCGCGCCGTTTCGTGCTGGGCATCGGCGGCAGCGCCACCAACGACGGCGGTGCCGGCATGCTGCAGGCACTGGGCGGCCGGCTGCTGGACGCCACCGGCGCCGACCTGCCGCCAGGCGGCGGCGCGCTGAATATGCTGGACCGTATCGACCTGTCCGGCCTGGACGCGCGCATCAAGGACTGCGTGTTCGACATCGCCTGCGACGTCAGCAACCCGCTGGTGGGGCCGCAAGGCGCATCCGCCATCTTCGGCCCGCAGAAGGGCGCGACCGCCGAGATGGTGGCGCGGCTGGACGACAATCTGCGTCACTACGCCGCGGTCATCGCCCGCGACCTGGGACAGGACGTGGCCGAGGTGCCGGGCGCAGGCGCTGGTGGTGGCATCGGCGCCGCCATGCTGGTGTTCCTCGGCGGCCGTTTGCGGCCGGGCAGTGAAATCGTCACCGCAGCCGTCGGCCTGGATGCGGCGGTGGCGGACGCGGAATTGATCATCACCGGCGAAGGCCGCATCGACGGCCAGACCATCCACGGCAAAACGCCGGTCGGCGTGGCGCGCGTGGCGCAGCGTCACGGCAAGCCGGTGATCGGCCTCGCCGGCTCGCTGGCCAGCGATGCGGCGGCGGTGCATGAACACGGCATCGACGCCGTATTCGCCGCAGTCACCCGCCCATGCACGGTGGAAGAGGCGCTGGCCGCCGCCGCCGTCAACGTGCGCAACGCGGCACGCAACATCGCCGCCACGCTACGGTTGGGTGCGGGGCTGGGCTTGTGATAGAGTTGTCCCCCATGTAAGTCAGGGGGACAAACTTCTATGGCGAGAGGCGGACTGCCGTCGATCAAGGTGCAGATCTACAGCCTGGTATGGGCCTGCGCCTTGCCGGCGGTTGTCGGCTTTTCCCTGCTGACCGCACACTTCATCGAACGCGAACGCCATCAGATCAAGTTCGATACGCTGATCATGGCGCGCGCCATGATCCAGGCGGTGGACCGCGATCTGAACACCGGCATCACGGTCGCGCTGGCGCTGGCCAACTCGCCCAGCCTGGACCAGGGCGACATCGCTGCCTTCTACGCCGAAGCCAGTAAAGCGCTGCGGCCCGAATTCCCCGGTTTTAATTTCGTTCTCAGCGACCGCGATTCGGTACAGCTGATGAATACCGTGCATCCGTACGGCCAGTTGCTGCCGGATCCCGGCAGCCTGGATCGCATCCGCAAGGTATTCGATACCGGTAAGCCGGTGATCTCGGATGTGTTCATTGGTGGCGTGCTGAAACGGCCGCTGGTGGCCATTCATGCGCCGGTGCTGCGCAACGGTAAAGTCATCTATGTCATTTCGGTGGCGTTTGTGCCTGAGCGGCTGGGCCGCGTCTTGCGTGAACAGCAGTTGCCACCGGACCGCGTGGCGGCCATCTTCGACAGCCAGGGCGTGATTGTGGCGCGCACGCTGGATCCGGAAAAATCAGTCGGCAAGAAAGGCGCCCCGTCGCTGCTGGCGCAAATGCCGGCCGCGCGCGAGAACGCGGTGGAAGCGATTACGCTGGAAGGACTGCCGGTGTATTCGATGTACAGCCGTTCTTCTTACAGCGGCTGGGCGGTGGTGATTGGCGTGCCGCGCAGCGTGGTGTGGTCCGAGATGCTGGCGTCGATCAAATGGATCAGCATTATCGTCGCGGTGCTGCTGATCGCCGGTTTTGTGGTGGCCTGGGTGTTGGCGCGCAATCTGGGGCGTTCGGTGGGCTCCTTGTCGTCGGCGGCAGTGGCGCTGGGGCGTGGCAAGGTGACGGTGGCCGAACCGCCGATGTTCCGCGAGGCCGACGATGCCATTAATACGCTGAAGACGGTGGAGAAGGAGCTGCAGGACCATCGTCACCATCTGGAGGGACTGATCGAAGAGCGCACCACGCAACTGCAGTCGGCCATGCGGGAAGCGCAGGCCGCCAATGCCGCCAAGGACGTCTTCGTGGCCAATATGAGCCACGAGCTGCGCACGCCGATGAACGCGGTGCTGGGCATGGCGCATCTGCTGGGCGCCACCAATCTGTCGCCGGAGCAGAGCCGTTATCTGGAGATGATACGGGCTTCCGGCCAGTCGCTGCTGGGCATCCTCAACGACATTCTGGATTTCTCCAAGATGCAGGCCGGGAAGGTGGAACTGCACCCGGTACGTTTCAAGCTGGACGATGTGCTGCATGCGCTGGCCAGCATCATGAGCGTCAGTGCCGGCGAAAAGAATCTGGAGCTGTGCATCGGCGTGGAGCCGGATGTGCCGCGTGTGCTGTTTGGCGATGCGCTGCGGCTGCAGCAGGTGCTGGTCAACCTGGCCGGCAACGCCATCAAGTTCACCGAGCAGGGCGAGGTGTCGGTGCTGGTGCAGCGCGTGGCGCGCGAGCCGCTGACGCTGCGCTTCTGCGTGCGCGATAGCGGCATCGGCATGAGCGAGGAGCAGCTGGCGCGCCTGTTCTCGCCGTTCACGCAGGGCGACTTGTCGTTCACACGCCGCTTCGGCGGCACCGGGCTGGGGCTGACGATTTCCAAAGGGCTGATCGATCTGCTGGGCGGCACCATCGTGGTGCGTAGCGAGCCTGGGAAGGGTAGCGAGTTTCAGTTCACGCTGGCGTTACAGGCCGACGTGGAGGAGTCGGCGCGGGTGATGCCGAACAAGCTGCATGTGCTGGTGGTGGACGATAACCACACCAGCCGCCAGTTCATCAGCAAGACCATCCAGGCATGGCAGTGGACCAGCGACAGCGTGGCCTCCGGCGAGGAAGCGTTAGCGCAGCTGCGCGCTGGCCGGCATTACGACGTGGTGCTGGTCGACAGCCAGATGCCTGGCATGGATGGCGCGGCCACCATGCACGCCTTGCACGAACAGGCGCCGCAACTGCCTGCAGTCTGCATGATGAATGCGTACGGGCGCGGCAAGCTGATGATGGAAGGCGCCAACAGTGCCGCCTTGCTGACCAAGCCGGTCACCGCATCCAGCCTGTTCGACGCGGTGCAGACCGCGCTGGCGCCATCCGCACCCGGTGGTGGTGTGCCGGTGCCGGCACAGCTGCCCGCGCTGGAGGGCGTGCGCATTTTGCTGGTAGAGGACAATCCGATCAATCAGAACGTGGCGCGCGGCATACTGGAACAGGCGCGCGCGCTGGTCACGGTGGCGGAAAACGGCCAGGTGGCGATCGACTTGCTGCGCGCCGATGCCGCCTTCGATCTGATCTTGATGGACGTGCAGATGCCGGTGATGGATGGCTTCAGCGCCACCCGCATCATCCGCGCTGAACTGGGCCTGGGCTTGCCGGTGATCGCCATGACGGCCGGCGTGATGGAGTCCGAGCGCGAACAGTGCACGGCGGCCGGCATGGACGATTTTATCGCCAAGCCGATCGACGTTGAGCATATGTTTGCGACGCTGGCGCGCCATCTGCGGCCACGCTCCGATAACTAAATTGACGGCTGCGATATTCATTTCGAGATCGCGATTTTTTTAAACAAGCTTATTTGGAATTGTTCGTTTTATTACGTGGGCGCGCGCTTTATATTGACGCCCATGAGTACCGTTTCCTTTGCTTCCGCCGCACGCGACCAGTTCCTCGGCGGTGAATTCCGCCGCAGTTACAGCTGGCTCACCGCCAGCGTGCATCGCCTGGTTGGCTCGCGCTACGACGCCGAAGACCTGGCGGCATCGGCCTTCACCGAATTGGCCGGGATGGATGACATCACCCAGATTCGCCAACCGCGCGCGCTGCTGACCACCATCGCGCGCCGCCTGACCTATGAGTTCTGGCGCCGCCGCGATCTGGAACGCGCCTATCTGGAAGAACTGGCGCTGGCGCCGGATCTGGCGGATGCGTCGCCTGAGGATATCTGCGAAGCCATCGATGAGCTGTTGCGCATTGACGCGGCACTGCAAACTATCAGCGCCAAGGCACGCGAAGCCTTCATCCTCAGCCAGTTCGAGGAGCTGGGTTACGCGGAAATCGCTGAACGGCTGGCGGTTTCGGTCAGCATGGTACGCAAATACATGGCGCAGGCGCTAGCCGCCTGCTATCTGGCCGCATGAAGCTGGCGCCGGCCGAACATCAGGCGGTGATGTGGGAAGTGCGCTTGCGCGAGGGCGATGTCGGCGCCACTGTGCTGAATGAATTCGATCATTGGCGCACGGCGGAAGCGGCCAATGAACAGGCCTGGAATAATTTGCAGCAGCGCTTATCCCGATTCAGTGAACGTGGTACAGCGTCTGCGGCCGCCGCGCGGGCCTTGCGCGCACCATCAATCGAGCGTCGCCGCGCCCTGCGCGCCGCGTTTGGCATGCTGGTGATGGGCGTTGGCGCCTGGGGCGGCGTGCGCGGCCTGGGGCTGGACGCCGACTGGCACAGCGGCGTGGGCCAGCGTGGCGAGGGCAAGCTGGCTGATGGCACGCCGTTGGTATTCGATGCCAACAGCCGCATTTACCTGTCCGGCAGCGCGGCCAGTCCGCGTCTCGACCTGCGGCAGGGGCAGGTGTTGCTGCGGTCGTGGCGTCAGCGCGACGGTGTGCTCAGCGTGGCGACCGCGCATGGCTCGGTGGCTACTGGTGGCGCGGTGTTCAACGTTGGCCGCCTGCACGAGCGCAGTGTGGTGTCGGTCAGCGAAGGCAGCGCCTTGCTGCGACCTGCAGGCGGCGCGGCGGTGCTGGTCGGCGCCGGCGAGACATTTTTTTTCGATCGGCATGGCGCGCAGGCGGCGGAGCTGTCGTTCAGCGCGGTCAGTGCGTGGACGCGCGGCGTTTGCGTGGCCGACCGCATGCCGCTGGCGGAGCTGTTGGAGATTTTCGGTCGCTATCGTCAAGGACTGCTGCGCGCCAGCGGCCGTGCCGCCGCCATGCAAATCAGCGGCGTATTCCGGCTGGAGGACGTCGAGCGCGCGCTGTTGCAGGTGACGGACATTCTGCCGCTGCGTATCCAGCGTTACGGTCGTTATCTGACCGTGCTGAATGCGGCCTGAAAAATATTTTCGCCGGCCGGTGTCACTTTTCGATTCTCGCTGCACATGGTTGGTGAAGCGCCTCGATCGAGGTGCCATAACTTTGTGAGGCACGTTTTGCAGAAACCACAGCACATCCTGGCCATTCTGGCCGTTACCCAGTTACTCGCGTTGCCGGCCGCGCTGGCGCAGGACGCCACACGTCATCAATACCAACTGGCCGGTGCGCCGCTGGAGAAAACTTTGCTGCGCATCGCGTCTGAAAGTGGCGTGGCACTGGCGTATGATCCCAAACTGCTGGAATCGGCGCGCTCGGCGCCAGTCAATGGCAATTACAGCGCCACCGAAGCGATCACGCGCGCGTTGGAAGGCAGCGGCTTTGAGCTGGTGAGCACCGGCGGTGGCCGCACGCTGACGATCCGCCGCACCGTGGCTGCGCCTTCGGCTTCACGGCCCGCCGTGCAGCAGTTGATGGCGCCGGTGGCCCTGCGCGCGCCGGTGGCCGCAGCGGCTGCAGTGGCGGCTGCGCCGAATACGGAAGTGTTGGCGCGGGTGACGGTGTCCGGTACGCGCCGGCCCGGCACCAATCAGGAGAGCGATGACGTGCAGCGCGCGCCGACGTCATCCTACCGCGTCAGCGGCGAAGTGCTGGAAGAGCAGAACCTGACCACGCTGGAAGACCTGCAACAGCTGGTGCCCGGTCTGGTGATCCAGAGTACCGATCCGTCGGACACGCAGATCACCATCCGTGGCGTCGGCGATGGCGGCGGTCAGGCCAGCGGCGATGCGAACATCGGCATGCCGAGCAGCGTGGCGATTTACGTCGACAATGTTTACCTGCCGCGTGCCGGCATGTTGAGCAGTGGCCTGGGCGATATCGCCTATGCCGAGGTACTGAGCGGCGCGCAGGGCACGATGTTCGGCGCCAATGCCACTGGCGGCGTGCTGAATCTGCAGACTCGCGCGCCGAGCTTTACGCCGGAAGCGTCGGCCAGCGTGTCGTATGGCCAGAACGGTTATACGCGCGGCCGGGCGATGTTGTCCGGCCCACTGTCGGAGAACTGGGCTGGCCGTTTGAATCTGGTCTACACCAATAACGATGGCGCGGTCACCAATGTGCGCAATAACCATAGCCTGAACGGCGTCACCAGCAGCGGCGTGCGCGGTCAACTGCTGTACAAGCAGGGCGAGAAGTTCAATCTTCGTTTGAGCGCGGACCTGAACATCACCAACAGCTCGCCGACTTCGGTGCTGTTGTCGACCAATACCTTTAGTGGCGTCGACAGCTTCCTCAAGCATTCCACGGCGGTCGGCAACCATGTGGTGTTTGGCCCGAATGTGGATCTGGATGACGAGAACAATGTGCACACCAAGCAGGGCGGGGTGTCGGCAGAAGCGAACTGGAAGTTCGATAATGGCTACAAGCTGCGCTCTGTGACGTCGTATCGTTACTTCCGCACCGATCCGGTGTATGCCGATGGTTTGAGCGTGGCGGTATATAACAATACTGGCACCCAGGTGCTCGACCGTACCTGGTCGCAGGAACTGCGTCTGGATTCGCCGGCCGGCGAGAAGTTCGACTACGCGCTGGGCCTGACCTATCTGGGCGAGAACCTGAACACCACCGCGCACACGCGCTACACCAACAACAAGCTGGCCGGCGTGTATTACGACGCCACCAGCTACAACGGGCTGGATATCATTCGTCTCGGTACGCTGCACGATAATATGCTGTCGCCATACGTGCAGGGCACGCTGCATATCGCGCCGACCTGGGATCTGGTGGGCGGCGTACGCGCCAACTATGAGGAGAAGGGCGGTCAGTTCATTCGCTATAACAAAGCGGCCTTCAACTCGGGTTACATCAAGGAGTATTACGTGCTGCCTTCGGGGACGCTGGTGCTGAAGCATGAGCTGTCGCCGGAGTGGAGTTCGTATCTGGCCGGTTCATACGGCGAGAAGTCGGGTGGTCTGAATATTTCGGCTGGCGCGGCGAAGGCGGCTGGTTACGATACGCTGATTATTAAGCCGGAGAAGACCAAGAGTCTGGAGCTGGGCGTCAAGGGTGCGCTGCTGGATAACAAGGTCAATCTGAAAGCGGACGTGTTCCTGACCGAGGTGTCGGACTTCCAGACCCAGGGCTATGATCCGGATACTCAGCAAACCTATCTGATGAACGCGGGGACTTTCCGTTCGCGCGGTGCCGAGGTGAGTGTGGCGGCGGCGATTACGCGCAATTGGGATGCGACGCTGGCGGGTGTCTTCAACGATGCGTATTACACCGATTACGCTAACGCGCGTTGCCCGGCCGAGGTGACTTTGTCGCCGAGCCCTCCCGCGTCCTGCAATCTGACCGGTGAGCGGGTGTTCAATGCGCCGCGCGTGACGTGGAATGCGAGTACGCGTTACTCATGGCGCAGTGATAATGGGCTGAAGAATTTCGTCAGCGCGCGCTATTCGTATCGTGGCTGGATGTATGGTACGGTGGATAATTCGTATCTGACGCGGGTGTCGGGTTATGGCCTGGCGGCGTTTGCGGCGGGGACTGGCCGCAAGCTGGAACATGGCGAGTGGAGCGCGTCGGTGTGGGTGAACAATGCGTTTGACAAGCAGTATTATCGCCGGGTGGTGAGCGGCGATTATGGTTCGGTGTGGGGCTGGCTGGGCGAGTCGCGCACGTTTGGGGCTACGCTGTCGTATAAATATTAAAGGAGATGGCAGGATGAGCGCATCGCTCGAACGGAGGCAGTTCTTTAAACTGGCCGCGCTGCTGGGCAGCGGCGTGGCGTTGAGCGATGGCGCGGTGGCTGGCAATACCGCCAGCGGCGTGGCGTCCGGCGCGAGCGCTGCGTCGGATGCGTCGGATGCGGCGGGCCTGCTGCCCGGCGAGACCTTGCTGCAGTGGCTGGACGGCGCGCCGGAGAGCTTCCAGGGCGCGACGTGGGGCGTGCCGTGGCCACAAGGCCGCGTCCCCGCCGATGCACAATTCGCCCTGCGCCCGCTCGCCGCGACGGCGCGGGATGGCGCGGCGGTGCAATCGTGGCCGCTGGCTTACTGGCCGGACGGCAGCCTGAAATGGTCCGCCCATGCGCTGGCGCCGCAATTGGCCGGTGCGGCAGCGGCCAGCACGGCTCGCGACGGCTCGTCGTTGCTGGCATCGTCCGTCACCGGCGCTGTGGCGACTGCGCCTGGTGGTATTGGAGCGGCGGCGGGCGGCACTGCGCCGCCGGCCGCGCGCTTTGCTTTGCGGCCGTTGCTGGACGTGGCGGGACACGCGAACGCGGACGCAGCGCGCGCCGACGCGGGGGCTAGCGCGGCAGCGGGGGCGGGCACAGGCTTGCTGGCGACCGAGCGGGGACGCGACGGCATCGCGGTCGACACCGGGCCGCTGCAATGCACGCTGGCGACCGATGGCGGCATCCTGCTGCGCGAGGCGCGGCGACAGGGCAAGCCTTTGCTGCGCAATGGCCACCTGGTCCTGCTGGCCGACGACATCGCGGATGATGACACCACCGCCCGCCGCAGCTACGACAGCATCATCCAAAGCACCACGCTGGAACAGAACGGGACCCAACGCGCCGTCATCCGCATCACCGGCACGCACCGCCACAAGGATGGCGCCAGCCTGCTGCCATTCGTGGCCCGCCTGTACTTCTATCGTAATGCCGACACCATCCGCATCGTCCACACACTGACCTACGATGCCGATCCACAGAAACTGAGCATACGCGGCGTCGGCCTGCGCTTCGCAGTGCCGCTGGAAGCGCCGCTGTACGACCGCCACATCCGCTTCACCGGCGCCAATGGCGGCGTGTTCTCGGAAGCGGTACAAGGTCTCACCGGCTTGCGTCGCGACGGTGGCGCAGCAGCGGAAGCCCAACTGCAAGGGCACGCCGTGCAAACCGCCAGCATCCCGCCGGCAGTCAGCAAAAACCTGCGCTACATCCCCGCCTTCGGCCACTACTCGCTGCTGCAATCGCACCCCGACGGCTACAGCATCAGCAAGCGCACCGGCAAAGGCAGCGGCTGGATACACGCCGCCAGCGGCAACCGCGCCGGTGGCACCGGCTACCTCGGCACGCCGGACGGCGGCATCGCCTTCGGCATCCGCAACTTCTGGCAAAGCTACCCTGGCCAGATCGACATCCACGGCGCCGAAACCAGCGAAGCCAGCGTCACCCTGTGGCTATGGGCGCCCAACGCCCAGGGCATGGACCTGCGCTTCTACCACAACGGCATGGGCGAGACCGACCACGCCAAACAGCGCGACGCGCTCGACATCACCTACGAAGACTACGAACCCGGTTTCGGCACACCATACGGCGTCGCCCGCACCAGCGAACTGGAACTGCAACTGCTGCCTGCCACGCCGACGCATCAGCAACTGGCCGCCATCAGTCGCCGCATCCAGTCGCCGCCGGTGCTGACAGCCTCGCCGCAGCGCATCTACAGCGCCGGCGTGTTCAGCGAATACTGGAGTCCCGCCGATGCCAAGCCATCAAAGCTGGAACAGCAACTGGCCTGGACTTTCGACTTCTACCGCAATCAGGTTGAAGACCGCCGCTGGTACGGCTTCTGGGATTACGGCGACGTGATGCACACCTACGATGCGCAGCGCCACGTCTGGCGCTACGACGTGGGCGGCTTCGCGTGGGATAACTCGGAACTCAGCACCGAAATCTGGCTGTGGCACTACTACCTGCACAGTGGCCGCGCCGACGCGTATCGCCTGGCCGAAGCCATGACCCGCCACACCGGCGAAGTCGATGTCCACCACATCGGCCCATACAGTCCACTCGGCACGCGTCACGGCGTCCAGCACTGGGGCGACAGTGCCAAACAACTGCGCGTATCGACCGCCATCAACCGCCGCTTCTTCTATTACCTGAGCGCCGACGAGCGCGTGGGCGACCTGCTGCGCGAACAGGTCAACGCGGTCGACCGCCTGCGCACCATCATCCCCGGCCGCAAGATCGGCCAGCAGGCGCCGGCCAGTGAACCCGATACACACGCCAGCGTCTCCTTCGGCACCGACTGGGGCGCCGTAGCTGCCGCCTGGTTCACCGAGTGGGAACGCACCGGCCAAGCGCAATACCGCGACAAACTGGTGAACAGCATGACCAGCATCGCCGCCCAGCCGCTGGGCTTCCTGGCCGGCGGCGGCGTGATGGACCTGCGCACTGGCGCCTTCGCGCTGGACCCGGCCGCGAAGATCAACGTGTCGCACCTGAGCGCTGTCTTCGGCCTGCCCGAAATCTGCAGCGAATTGATACGCACCGTGCCGGCGCCGGCCTTCCGCGACGCCTGGCTGCGTTACTGCCGCCTGTACAGCGCCACGCCGGAACAGCAGAAGGCCGAGCTGGGACAAGATTTGGGCAAGCTGAATCTGGGCCAGGGCCACGCGCGCCTGCTGGCTTACACCGCCGTGCAGCAGCAGGACGAGGCGATGCTGAAGCGCGCCTGGGCACAATTCTACGAAGGCAAGGCAGGCCTGCGCGACAAGGATCTGGTATCGCGCCGGGTGACGCCGCCACTGGTGCTCAACGAAGTGGAAGAGGCGCCGTCGCTATCCACCAACGCCGTCGCGCAATGGGGGCTGGGCGCAATCGGGCTGCTGGCCTTGCAGGCGCAGGGCGTGGAACTGGCGCGCGATGACTTCACCCGCTTCGACCCGCAAAGCTGGGCGGTGGAGGACGAAGCCGGCCAAGCCGCCACCGCAGCCTACACCGAACATGGCGCGCTGATACTGAACGCGCCGCGCGGGCTAACCGTCTGGCTGCGCCAGCAACTGCTGGGCCACTACGAAATCAGCTTCACGCGCACTGTGTTCTCGGACGCGCGGCTGTCAGACCTGAACTTCTTTTGGGAAGCGCAGCTACCGCAAGGCTTCACGCAATCCGGCAAGTTCGAAGACTACGACAAGCTGCGCATGTTCTACGCCGGCATCGGCGGCAACACCAACACCACCTCGCGCTTCCGCTACTACGACGGCAACGAGCGCAAGCTGCTGCAGGAGTATCTGGCACCGGACTATCTGCTGAAGGCCAACCGGCCATACCGCATCCGCATCGTAGTCGATGCGCGCGGTACGCGGCTGTACGTGGACGACAAGGAGTATTTCAGCGCAACCGGGCCGCTGGTCGGCGGTGGCTACTTCGGCTTCCGCACCACGCTGTCGCGACAGAAGGTGGAACAGTTCCGGGTACGGCGGATCGCCTGATTCAACCGGCCAAGCGCCATTCGACGCGATTGCGGCCGGCCTTTTTGGCCTGATACAGCAGCGCGTCGGCGGCCGCGAACAATTCGGCGCCGGTTTCGACGGCCGCCGCGTTGAGCGTAGCGCCGCCGGCGCTGACGGTCAGCATCGGCGCCACCGACGATGCCTGGTGCGGAATCTGCAATTCGGCGATCGCGCTGCACACGCTGTTGACCACCTGCTGCGCTTGCGCCGCCTCGGTATCCGGCATCAACAAGACCATCTCCTCGCCGCCGTAACGCGCCGCAAGGTCGGCCGGGCGGCGCAGGCCGGCGGCGGTGGTGCGGGCCACGGCGCGCAGCGCGCGGTCGCCGGCCGGATGGCCGTAATGGTCGTTGTATTGTTTGAAGGCGTCGATATCCAGCAGCGCCAGCGACAATGGCCGGCCGTTGCGGCGGCTGCGCTGCCATTCGGCTTCGTACACTTCATCGAAGCGACGGCGGTTGGCCAGTTCGGTCAGGCCGTCGACGTGGGCCAGATGCTCCAGCATGCGGCGCTGGCGCACCATCTGCAAATGCATGGCCACGCGCGCCATCACCACCGTCGAGTTGAACGGCTTGGAGATGTAATCGGCGGCGCCCATCTTCAGGCCATTGGC
Organism: Duganella guangzhouensis; assembly: GCF_009674535.1. Classification (GTDB taxonomy): domain Bacteria; phylum Pseudomonadota; class Gammaproteobacteria; order Burkholderiales; family Burkholderiaceae_D; genus Rugamonas; species Rugamonas guangzhouensis. The sequence continues at coordinate 166,606 of NZ_WKJK01000003.1, read as the reverse complement.
TTCGTCCTCCGGCCGGCCCAGGCCGGAGATGAAGATGACGGTGATGTGCGCGGTCTGGGCATCGGCGCGCAGGCGGCGCAGCACTTCGTAACCGTCCATGTCCGGCATCACCACATCGAGCAGGATCAGGTCCGGCAGATGACGCATCGCGCGTTCCAGCGCCTGCGCGCCGTTCTTGGCCAGCAGTACCGTGTGTTCGGGCTTGAGCAGCTCGGCCAATACCTGGCGATTGACGATGTCATCGTCGGCCACCAATACCTTTTGGGTTCCCGCGAAGTTCATGCGCTTGCTTCCGTTTCGGTTTGCAGGGCGCGCACCAGTGCGCTCAGCGGTGCCAGCGCGGCCTGATACTCGATCTCGTCGACGGCGCGCTGCACGCTGGTCAGCAGGGCCGCATGGGGTAGGACCGCCGGCAGCGCCCGCAGTTCCGCCAGCACGTCCTCGGCGCGGGCATCGTCGGCGCGCAGATAAGCTTCGAGCCGGGTGATCAGCAGCGTGACGTCATCGTCGCGATAACGCGGCACCGGCGTCGGCTCGCTCATCCGCGCCAGGCCGCCGACCACCACCTGCAGGCTCTCCGCCAGCTCGCTCGCCAGCATCGGGATGCGGTCCTGACGGCCTTCGCGCAGCGCCTGTTCCAGTGCCTGCGCCAGATCGGCCAGATGGAAGGCGCCGATGTAGCCGGCGGTCGACTTCAGGTTGTGGGTGATGCCATGCAGGATATCGTGCTGGCCGCTGGCCACCGCCTCGCGCACCGCTTGCGCGGCAGGCCGGTATTCGTTGAGGAAGCCGCGAATACGGCGGTCCAGGCGTGCGCGCTGGCGGTCCACGCTTTGCAGCGCCATCTGCCAGTCGACGCCCGGGATGGCGGGCAACGGGCCGCCGCTGGTGTAATCGGCCGGCGGTGGCGCCGCCTGCAGCGTGGCGTCGATGTGGGCGCGCCGCGCCGTCAGCCGCGATGGCGGTATCCATTTGATCAGGGCACGGAACAGCTGTTCCGGCGCGATCGGCTTGGTGAGGTGGTCGTTCATGCCGGCGGCCAGGCTCTTGTCGCGGTCCCCGGCCATGGCGTAGGCGGTCATGGCGACGATCGGCAGGTGCTGGCAGCGCGGCATGGCGCGGATGCGGCGGGTAGCGGTGAGGCCATCCACTTCGCGCATCTGCACGTCCATCAGCACCAGGTCGTAGTCGGTCTGTTCGACCATGCGCACCGCTTCGCCGCCATGTTCGGCGATGTCGATCTGCATGCGGGCGGCGGACAGGAAGTCCAGCGCCACCTCGCGGTTGTTGGCATTATCCTCGACCAGCAGGATGCGTGCGCCGTCCAGCGCCGACAGGTCGCGCATCGCCAGGCCGGCATGGTCGGAGCGGCGCAGTTCACGCGCCGGTTGTTGCGGCGCTAGCGGCCAGTCCACCGGCGCGCTGCTGTTGTCGGCAATGCCGAGGCGGATGATGAAGCTGAAACGGCTGCCGATGCCCTGCGTGCTGGTGACCTGGATGTCGCCACCCATCAGCTCAACCAACTGGCGTGAAATGCTCAACCCCAGCCCGGTGCCGCCGTACTTGCGCGTGATGGTGGCGCCGGCCTGGTTAAACGACTGGAACAGGCCCGCCACCTGCGCCGGCCGCATGCCGATGCCGGTGTCGTTGACCGCAAAGCGCAGCGCCACCGTTTCCGCGGTTTTGTCCATCAACTCCACCGTCACCACGATTTCGCCGCGCTCGGTGAACTTGACGGCATTGCTGGTCAGGTTGAGCAGCACCTGGCTGAGGCGCAGCGGATCGCCGATCAAACGCGGTGGTACGCTGCCATCCACACGCATTTTGAATTCAACCCGCGCGCTGTCGGACTTGATGATGGTCAGGCTGGCCAGATGGTCCAGCATCTCCTGCAATTCGAACGATGTCGACTCCAGTCCCAGCTTGCCGGCTTCGATCTTGGAGAAGTCGAGAATGTCATTGATGACCGCCAGCAGATGCTCGCCGGCGCCCAGGATTTTGCCGAGGTAGTTCTGCAGCTTGGGGCTGGGCTCCGTCATCAGCGCCAGCCGGCTCATGCCGATGATGGCGTTCATCGGGGTGCGGATCTCGTGGCTCATATGGGCCAGGAATTCGGATTTGGTGCGGGTGGCTTCCTCCGCGCGCAGCATGGCGCTTTGCATGGCCTTGGTGCGCAGGCCGAGGATGCGGGTGAACACCAGCATGTCGAAGATATTCCCGAACTGCAGCGCGTGCATGCTCCAGAAATTGGCGTCGACCTGGCCCGCGATGACCTGGCTCAGCATCGCGGACGACGCGAAGCTGACGCCCCAGCCGATCAGGAAGTAGATGCCGACCGCATCACCGCGACGGGCACGGAAATAGGCGCCGGGCAGGCCAAGCAGCATCGGCATCACGCCCAGCGTGCTGACGATGATGACCAGCGTTTCCACGCTCATGATGTCGCTGATGTAGGCCAATGCGCTGATGACGCACAGCGCCGCGCCGCCTTTCATCAGGCGGCTGAAGATGCGGTCCTTGCCCGGCCGCGCCAGCGCCTGCTCGACGAACAGGTAAGCTCCGCAGGACGCGGTCAGCGCGAACAGGCCGCCGGCGTGGATGCTCATCCACTCGTTGTGCTTCCACAGATACTGGTTGCCCAGGCCGAAGAACTCAAGCGAAAACAGTGTGGTGCCGGCCACCAGCAGCGCGAATTTGCCATACAGCGGTTCGCGCAGCGTGACCCATTGCGCCAGGCTGTAGAGCAGCAGGCACAGACTGAGACCCGTCAGCACGCCTTGCAGCATCTGCTCGTCCAGCGCGGCGCCATGGAACGTGGCCGGACGCGAAAGACTGATCGGCAGTATCAGCGAACCGACGTTCTGCACCCGCAGCAGCAGCACGCGCTCGCCGCCACTCGGCAGGTGCAGCAGCGCCGCCGGCGTGCGTGGGCGCGGCTCGCCGTCCGGCGGTATTTGCAGATTGCCGATGACCTGGTGATCGACCATGCGACCGCCGTCGGCCACATACACGTCGACCCGGTTCAGCACCGCGTAGTCGATATTCAGTATCCATTCGGCGTCGCCGGACGCTTGCGAAACGATGGGGATGCGCAGCCACACCACGTCTTTGTGCACGCCCAGTGTGGCGTAGGCGGAATTGGGCTGGGCATAGTGTTCGACCGCGTTCAGCGCCTGCCCGGGTGTCAGTTTGCCGCCTGGGTCGCTTAGCATTTTGACGGCGGGCCAGAGTTCGACATGATCGTGCCGCCCATCCAGCAGCAAGGGACCGCCACCCGCCATGGCGGTAGCGGGCGCCAGCACCAGCGCGAGGATGAGTAACAGATAGCGGGCCAGATGGTTCAGCATGGGATCAGAAGCGGTAGTCCAGTCGCAGGTCGACCGTGCGCGGGTCGCTTGGCACGGTCATGCCGAAGCTGTCGATGGCGATGGGACGGACTTTGTTTTCAATATTCTTGACGCGCGCCAGCACGCTCCACTGGCCATGTCGCGGGCGGTAGTGCAGCGAGGCGTCGCTTTCGGTGTAGGCTGGAATGCGGTACTCCAGCAACTGCGTCGGCACGGCGATGACGGACGAAGCACTGCGGCGCGCGCGCAGGCTGGCCGCCAGTTCGCCGGCTGCCAGATGGAAGCGGTGCTCATAGCCCAGCGTGAGGGTGTGCGCGGGCGAGCGGTCCAGGTGATGGCCAGCCCAGTCGTGCACGCCGTCGGGACTGTAGCGGGCGTACTGCGCATCCAGCAGCGCCAGCGCGTAGTTGATGCGGTCTTGCGCGGTCAGCGCCAGTTGGCTTTCGGCTTCCAGCCCTTTGACGTCGGCCTCACCCGCGTTGGCGGTCACAAAGCGCGGTGCGCCGGTGACGAAGGCGACGCCGGACAATTGCAGGTTGCGATAGTCGTAGTGGAAGGCGGCCAGGTTGAGCGTGGCGCGGTTTTGCCAGAAGCGGGTTTTCAATCCGGCTTCGTAGGAGCGCACGGTTTCCGGCTGATAGAACAGCGTCTGCGCAGGCACCGCCAGCGCGGCCGGACATTGCAGCCCAAGTTGCACCGAGCCAGCCAGGCAACCGTCATTGAAGCCGCCGGCCTTGTAGCCGGTGGCGATGGCGCCGTACAGCAGCGTGGCCGGGGCCAGATCGTAATCGGCGCCCAGTCGCCAGGTGGTCTGGTGGGTGTGCAGGCTGGCCGCGTTCAACAGCGCGAAGTCGGTGGCCGGATTGAATACCGCGCCTTGCTGGAAGTTGGTCGAGCCGACGCGCGATTTGTCATCCTCGGTGTAACGCGCACCGGCGGTGGCGCGCAGCTTATCGGTGACGGCGTAGGTGGCCTGGCCGAACAAGGCTTTGCTGGTCGAAACGGTGGGGCCGTGCGGGAACACATAATAGGGCGGCAGGCCAAGCGGTTCCAGGTCGCGGAAGGTGTAGGTCTGCGCCGAGTTTTCGCGGAACCAGTAGACGCCGCCCTGAGTGCTGAGCGGGCCGTCGCCATTGCTGGCCAGCCGCAGTTCGTGCGAGTTCTGTGTGTAGTCGCCACTGAAGTTCTGGCGCACGCCCAGCGCCAGTGTGGGCGCCACGCGGTAATAGAAGTTGGCCAGCGCCTCGTGTTGATAGCTGAGGTGCGCACCCAGATAGTACAGCGTGGCCGGGCCAAGATCCCAGGTCAGGTCGGCGCCGATGCCGGAGGTGGTCTTGTGGCTGTAGCCTTGCTCAGGTACGGCGTTGGGTGGCACGAAGCGATTGGTTAGCTGCGCGCCGGTGTCCGCGCCATTCCAGACCGGATGGCCGCCGGCCACGCCACGGTAGAAATTGGTGTCAGGGACGAAGCTGTCGTTGTTGTCGTCGACCTGGCTGTGGTCATAGCGCAGCAGTAGCGTGGCGTCGTGGTTGATCTTCCATTTGGCGGACAGGCGCGCCGACAAGTCGTCGCGGTCTTTGCCCAGCGTATGCGTGGTGTGCTGGGCGTTGGTCAGATAGCTGTCGTGGTAGTTGTAGGCCAGCGCGGCACGCACGGCCAGTGCCTCGTTGAGCGGCACATTGAGCATGGCGCTGGCCTTGCGGCTGCCGTAGTTGCCGATTTCGGTGGCGACGCTGGCTTCGAAGCGGTTCACCGGCGCCTTCGAAATTACACTGACCACGCCGGCCGTGGTATTGCGGCCGTATAGCGTGCCTTGCGGGCCGCGCAGCACTTCCACCCGTTCCAGGTCGTAGAAGCTGAGATTCTGAATTTGCGGGCGGGCGATATAAATCCCGTCCAGCAGGAAGGCGGCCGAGGGATCGCCTTTTTCGGTGGTGTCGGCATTGGAGACGCCACGGATGGTGATGCGCAGCCCGTCGGCGGCGTTATCCAGTTCCACATTGGGCAGGCGCGCGCCCAGCGCGGCTGGGTTGTCGATGCCGGCTTCGTTGAGTTGTGCCGCGTCGAGCGCGGTCATCGCCACCGGCGTTTTAGATTCCAGTGATGGCGCGCGTTGTGCAGTCACCGTCACTTCCTGAATCTGGGCGCGCGCCATCCCCGCGAACAGCAGCGACAGTGTCAGGACCAGGAGTTTCGGGGCCGTGGAAACCGGGGACGTCAACATTGTGAATTTTAAAACGACAGTTGCGTTCAGGATGCAAAGCCGACGAGTTTAACAGGTCGGCTTGCATTTTTGTAGTTAGCATAGCAACTATCTGTATAAAAAATCCACACTTTTACAGCGCGCCAGGATTGCGTTGCCAGATGCTATAGCAGAGCGCCGTGGCAAAACTGACCCACACGATGTAGGGAACTAACAACACTCCGGCCCAGCGGTCGCGGCGCCAGAACACGAAGATGGTGGCGGCGATCAGTAGCCACAGCACGATGATGTCGACAAACGCGGCCGCGCCCAAATGCCAGGCGAAGAACAGCCAGCTCCATAGCGCGTTGACGGCCAGCTGCACGGTGTACAGTGCCAGCGCGGGACGCGCCAATGATGGTGGTGCCAGACGCTGTACACGCCACGCGGCGATCGCCATCAGCAGATATAGCGCGGTCCAGGCGGGACCGAACAGCCACGCTGGCGGCGCCCAGTCAGGACGGTCGAGCTGTTGATAGAACGCCTGCGCGTTGGCGGTGGCGTAAGCGCCGATGGCGGCGGCGATGAAGGTCAGCACCAGCCAGCCGGCCAGCGCGGGCAGGCGCAGTGGCCGGGGTTGGACAGAAGCGTGGGACGACATGGAACGCCCTCCAGAATTAAGGTGAGGCCATGGTGCGGGCAGCACGGACGCGGGTCTGTGCGCCACGCCACTTAGTCGTCAGGGTTGGCGGCGCTGCCACCATCGGCGTCCGGTGTAGGCGGCGCGCGCCGGCAGTGTCAGCGTCACGCGCACGCCGCTGCCTGACGCCGCCGCGATATCCAGCCGGCCGCCGGCGCGGGCCGCGCGTTCGCGCATGCCGACCAGGCCATAGTGCTTGTCCGGGGCGGCGGCGTCCGGTGCCATGCCCTGGCCGTCGTCCGTAATCTCCAACACAAACTGCTCGCCGCCATAACTGACCCGCGCCTCGACCCGGCTGGCTTGCGCGTGATGGTAGGCGTTGCGCAGCGCCTCGCGCGCGATCTCGCAAGCTTCTTCGGCCGCGAGATCGCGCAGCTTGCGGCGGGTGCCGCTAACCACCACGCCGAAGGCGGTGCCAGGATGGGTCGCGGCCAAATGGCGGCCGGCTTCGGCGGCGGCGGTTTCAACGTCGTCAACGCGGCCGGTGCGTAGCTCGTGCACTTGGTCGCGGCCCTCGATAATGGTGGCGTCGGCCTGCTCCATGATCGGTTCCAGCTGACGGCGCGCGGCTTCCGGCAACTGATGTGCGACCAGGTCCAGCCGCAGCGTCAGTGCCTGCACGCTTTGCAGGAAGGTGTCGTGCAGCGCGCGCGCAATGCGTTCGCGTTCGGCCATGCGCACTACCAGCTGCTCCGCCACGCGGCGGGTGGCGATGCGCAACCGGTACCAGTACAGCAGATAGAGCAGGGCAGCCGCCGCCAGCGCGCACAGCGCCTTGAACCAGACAGTTTGTACGAACGTGGCCTCGATTTCGAATTCCAGCTGCGCGTCTTTGGCGGCGGCGCGGCCGTCGGCATTGAAGGCGCGCACGCGGAAGGTATAGCTGCCCGGCGCTACGTTGGTGTAGTAGGCGATACGGCGGCCGCCGGCTTCCTGCCAGTCGGTGTCGACGCCGGACAGCTGATACTGGAAGCGCATTCCATCCGGCTTGCCCAGACCGGGCGCGGTGTAGCGCAGGTTGAAGTGCTGCGATCCGGGCGGCAGCCGCAAGCCATTGACGGCCTGGTAGCCATGCTCGCCGATGTCGATGCCCAGTACCTGGGGCAATGGCGCGATGCGGTCGCGTCGCACCGCCGCTGGCGCCAGCCGCACCACGCCGCTGCTGGTCATGAACCAGATCTGGCCAGTGCGATCGGTGTAGACGCTGGGCAGGCGGTTTTCCAGCATGGCCTGACCGCTGTAGCCATCTACTTCTCCCAGCAGCTCATAGTTCAAGGGGCGGTCGGGGTGGGCGATCGCCGCCTGCCAGTCGGCGTGGCGCACGTGGACCACGCCCTTGGCGCCATTCAGCCAGCGGTCACCGTCGGCGCTGACCGCCATGCCGGAGATATTGTGCAGCTCTTCGGGCCGCAGCGCGGTCAGCTTGCGTAGCTGGTCGCCATCGAGGAAGGCCAGGCCCTGGTCTCCGCCCACCATCAACTGCTCGCCGGCGTACAGCATGGTGGCAAGGCCGATCAGTTGAGCGTCGTAGCTGGTCAGTTTGCCGTTGTCGTTGAAGACCAGGGTGCCGTCGCCGGTGGCGTGCCAGCGTTGGCCGGGGCGGATGCCGGCGATGCCGAGGAAGATGCGCGGCGGCAGACTGAAGGCGCTGCGCGGCTGCCATTTGCCGTCCACTAGCCCCATCAAGCCGGTTTTATCGCTGGACATCCATAGTACTTTGCCGTCGTCCACCAGACCAAACACGATGAGGTCGGCCGGCTTGCCATCCGCCGGCAGCGGCAGTGGAATCTGTGTAATCCGGCCCTGGTAATGGCGTTCGATGCTGCGCTTGCCGGCCAATAGCAGGCCACCTTCGCGGTCGTTGGCGACCACGCGGTAATAGACCGGCGATTTTTGCGGAACGGCGCCAATGGCCAGCTTCCAGGTGGTTTCGTTGGCGGTGTCGGCCAGCCAGATGCCACCCTCGGTATCGCCGGCCATGCTGTAGGTGCCGCCGATTTGCGGCAGGCGCTCCTGGATCAGATAATTTTCGCGGAAGCGATCCAGCCCGGCCTGGGTGGCAATCCACAGATTACCCTCCATGTCTTCCAATACCGCGTTGGTGGCGCGTGAACTCAGCGTCAGCGGCGGCACCAACTGGTCGGTGGCGTCGCGCGCGGCGATCAACGGCGTGTCGCCGCGCTGGGCGGCATTCGCGATCACGCACAGATTGTCCGGACAGCCACGGGTCCACAGGTTGCCGTCGCGGTCGAACTGCGCCAGGTAACGCGATTCCACCGAATTGAACGCGGCGGGACGCGGCAACGGGCGGGTGACGCCGGGCGGCAGTGTGAGTTTTTGCGGCAGCGGTGTGACTTGCCGGCTGTCGGAGATCCACAAACGGCCGTCGGGCGATTGCAGCAGGCCGGTGTCGCCACCCTGCGCGCTGACCAGCGTGAAACGTTCGCGCTGGCGGTCCAGCCGGTAGACGCCTTCGTCAAACAGCGCCCATAGTTGCTGGTACTGGTCCAGCAGTACCGCGCGCGCGGCGCTGGATGGCAGTCCTTGTTCGGCGGCGACCTTGCGCAGCTGGCCGTGCGCGTGCACGTACATGCCCTTGTCGGTGGCCAGCCATGTGCTGCCGTCAATGTCGCTGGCCAGGGTCTGAATGAAGCCGGGGGCCGCGTCCAGCGCGACCAGGTCTTCGAACTTGCCGTCGGCGTGCAGCACCGACAGGCCGCCGACCGAAAAACTCATCCACAGGTCGCCGTTGGCGCCGGCGCGCAATTCGGTGATGCGGTGCTTTGCCACCGTGCCACGGGTGGGAATCTTGTAGCGCTCGAAGCGCACGCCGTCAAAGCGGAACAAGCCGGTGGTGGTGCCCAGCCACAGCCAGCCGTCCGGTGTCTGCGCCATGCACTTGATTTCGCCGGGCGCGCCATCGCGCGTGGTCCAGGCGACGTGGTTGTAGTCGTGCAGCCGGACGGCGGGATCGAGCGCGCTGGCTGGTCCGCAACAGACCAGCAGCGCAAGCAGTGCGGCCTGTATGCAGTACCGCAGCATCAGGCTTTTTTCACGCCAAGCTTGTAGCCGATGGCCAGCAGGGCCAGCCAGGCCGGGATCAGGAACACCGACAACTGCAGGTCCGGCGTCAGATACATCACCACCAGAATCGCGGCCAGGAAGGCCAGGCACAGGTAGTTGGTCAGCGGGTAGCCCAGGCTCTGGAACGCGGTGACCTGGCCGGCGGCCTTTTTCTGGGCGCGGAAGCGCAGGTGGATCCAGCTGATCAAACCCCAGTTGATAATCAGCGCCGACACCACAAGCCCCATCAGGAAGCCGAAGGCTTTGCCGGGCATGAAGTAGTTGACCGCGACGCAGGCGCCGGTGGCCAGTGCCGATACCGCCAGGGCGTTCAGCGGTACGCCGCGCGCGTTCACCTTCAGCAGCGAGCGCGGGGCATTGCCTTGCTTGGCCAGGCCGTACAGCATGCGGGTGTTGGAATAGACGCCGCTGTTATAGACCGACAGCGCGGCGGTCAGCACCACCACGTTCAGCACGTGCGCCACCAGATCTGAATTCAGCGCGTGGAAAATCAGCACGAAGGGGCTGCCGCTGGTGACCACTTTCTGCCACGGGTACAGCGACAGCAGGATGCCGAGCGCGCCGATGTAGAAGATCAGGATGCGGTAAATGGCCTGGTTGGTGGCTTTGGGGATGCTGACCGATGGATTGTCCGCTTCGGCGGCGGTGATGCCGATCAGTTCCAGTCCGCCGAAGGAAAACATGATGACCGCCATGGCCATCGCCAGTCCGCTCACGCCATTCGGGAAGAAGCCTCCGTGCTGCCACAGGTTGGCGACGCTGGCCTCGGGGCCGGCGGCGCCGGAGAACAGCAGGTAGGCACCGAACACGATCATGCCGACTATCGCCAGCACCTTGATGATGGCGAACCAGAATTCCATCTCGCCGAAGGCTTTGACGTTGAACAGGCTGATGGCGTTGATGATGGCGAAGAAGGCCAGCGCCGACACCCAGGTCGGCACGCCCGGCCACCAGTACTGTATATAGATGCCGACCGCCGACAGCTCGGCCATGCTGACCAATACGTACAGCACCCAGTAGTTCCAGCCCGCCATGAAGCCGGCCCACTTGCCGCAGTATTTGTCGGCGAAGTGGCTGAACGAGCCGGCCACCGGCTCGTCCACCACCATTTCGCCCAACTGGCGCATGATGAGAAAGGCGATCAGGCCGGCCACGCCATAACCCAGCAGCACCGACGGCCCGGCCATCTGGATGGTCTGGGCGATGCCCAGGAAAAGGCCGGTGCCGATGGCGCCGCCCAGCGCGATCAACTGAATGTGCCGGCTCTTCAGGCCGCGCTTTAGTTCACTCATCAGAGCCTCAGTACGAAATCAAAGCGCTGATTCTCGCACAACTTAGTCTTCGTGGGCAGGGAGGGGCGTGAACTTATAATCGGCGCGGGCGTATTCGTGGCCGCGTTTCACGGTCAGCACCACCGAGCGCACGTTGGCGATGTCCTGCAGCGGATCGCGCGCCAGGAATACCATGTTGGCGTATTTGCCGGTGGCCAGGGTGCCGAATTCGCGCTGCTTGCCGAGCGCCTCGGCGGCGTTGGCGGTGGCGGCGGTGATGGCCTGCTGCGGCGTCAGGCCGGCGTAGCGCACCAGTTTTTCCAGTTCGCCGTCCAGCACCGGGTAGGGATCGTCGCCGGTGTTGTCGCTGTCGGTGCCGGCGATGATCTTGATCCCCGCCTGGTGCATGGCGCGCGTGATCTCGCCAGCCAGCCCGATGTGGCAGTGCGGGCCATCGTTCTTGTAAACGCTGAGGGTGGCGTCCATGATGGTGCCGGATTTGGCCAGCGCCGCGATGTATTTGCGGATGCCGGGATCTTGCGCGGTCAGACCTTCATACGACGGCTCGCCGTTGTGGCCATAGGTCGACTTGCCGTTCTCGCGCACATAGCGGGCGATCATGCAGACGTGGGACACGGCGGTGGCACCCAGCGAATCGTAGGGCGAGGCCGGGTAGACCTGCATGTGGGTCCAGACCGGGAACTGCTGCGCCCTGGCCTCGGCGATCAGGCCGCGCACCAGTGTGCCGGGCAGGTTGGCGTAGATTTTCATGCCGGTGGCGCCGGTGCCGCGCGCCTGTGCCACCGCCAGCGGCAGCTTGGTGTGCTCGTCCGCCGCGTACAGCCATGGCACGCTGCCCGGCTGCGTACCCAGCGCGGCCACCACGGTGCGCGGGTCCTTGAAGAAGCTCGGGCCGGCCACCAGCGAGGCGTAGAAGATATCGGGCGCCGGGATGCGGCTCAGCAGCGCATCGCGCGACAGGCCGGCCAGTTCGCGGGCGTCGCCGGCCATGTCGCGCACGCCGGTGACGCCACCGTAGATATTGCGCTTCAGCTCAGCCTCGGCGTACGGACGGTCCGGATTGGTGGCGTAGTGGACGTGTGAGTCGATCAGGCCGGGCAGCACAAACTGGCCGGAGACGTCGACCATGCGCGCGCCCTCGGTCTGTTGCGCGCTCAGTTGGGCGACGGGGAGGATGGCTTCGATGCGGTCATCCTTGACGATAACGGCCATCTCGGCGCGTGGCGCGGCGGCGGTGCCATCGATCAGGGTGGCGCCGCGATAGATCACGCGGCCCAGTGCCTTGCCGTTCAGTTTATCCAGGCGTTGCTGCTCGGTGTTGGCCTTGGGCTTTTCCTCTGCTGCGTGGGCGGCAGGGAACAGGGCGGCGATGGCCAGGGCGAGTGCGGCGTATTTCAAGGTGTTCAGCTCCATACACTATCGGCTACGCGCAGGAAGTTCGTGCCGAGGATTTTTTCAATGCGGCTGCTGCTGTGGCCACGTTTGGCCAGCAGGTCTGCCAGTTTGTAGAATTTGTCGCGGCCCATCAGGTCCGGCAGGAAGGGCACGATGTCCGGCCGCTCGCCGGGCGCGCTGATGCCGGCGGCGCGGCGCTGGCGCACTTCGTCTTCCAGCCCCTTCATATAGGTGGCCATGTCGTCGATCTGCGGCACGGTGCCGTCGGTGCCGATGCCGACATGGTCTTCGCCGCAAACATGGATGGCGTGTTCGATGTGGGCGATCAGATCGGCCGCCATCGGCTGCCGGCCCGCCGCCAGGAAAGGCATGAAGTAGATGCCGACAAAGCCACCTTTGTCCGCCACCAGCCGCAGTTCGCGGTCGGTTTTATTGCGTGGCAGGTCGGCCACGGCGCGGCAGCCGGTGTGGCTGATGATGATGGGCGCGCGCGACGCGGTCGCCGCGTCCAGGCAGATTTGCTCGCCGCTGTGGCTCAGGTCCACCAGGATGCGGTTGCGGTTCAACTGGTCCACCACGTCGCGGCCGAATTCGGTCAGCCCCTTGTTGGATGGCGCCATCGAGCCGTCGCCCAGCTGATTCGGACCATTGTAGGTCAGCTGGATAACGCGGATGCCACCCTTGGCAAATACTTCGACCCGGCGCGCGTCCTTGCCCATCATGGCCGCGTTCTGGAAGCCGAGGATTACGCCGATGCGCTTTTCAGCCTGCGCGCGCTTGATGTCGGCGGCGCCGCGCACCAGCAGCAGGTGCGCCGATTGCTTCTGGATGAAGATGTTCCAGGCATGGACGTCGGCCAGGCTTTTTTCATAGGGATCGCCGTCGCCGAACACATAGCCGATGGTCATGTTGAAGGCGTTCAGGCCCGAGGCCTTGGCGTCCGCAAGCGAGCGGGCGTCGATGCCAAAATCGGAGGCGGCGTTTTCGCGACGCGTCACCGGCAGGTTGATGTTGTCGATGCCGCCCAGGGCGTCGATGATGAGTGGATGTTTGTCGCGCAGCGACGGTGCGGCGGATGCCGGCAAACCGAGGCTGGCGAGGGTTGCCACACTGGCGGCTGCGGCGCTGTGCAGGAAGGTACGGCGGTCTGTCATGTATCTATCGTCCTTATTTGAGCGGCGCGTAGGCCATGCATTCGACTTCGATTTCGCCGCCCAGCGCCAGGCCGTTGGCGCCCAATGCGCTGCGCGCCGGCAGCCGGTCCGGCTTGAAGTAGGTGATATACACCTTGTTGAAGTCGGCCCACTTGCCCATGTCGGCGATCATCACCGTGCACTTGACCACGTTGTCCATGCCCAGCCCCACGCCGCGCAGGATGGTGGCGATGTTGTCCATGGCCTTGCGCGACTGCGCCTCAAAACCACCGGGCACCAGGCCCTTGTCGTCAGTGCCAAGCTGGCCGGAGACGAATACGAAATCGCCGGCGCGCACCGCCTGCGAGAATGGACGCCCTGGCGGGTTGCCCTGATTGTAGAACTGCGCGTCGGCGGCGCCGGCGAGGCCCGCGCAGGCCGAGAGCAGCAGCGCGGCGATGAGGCGTGGATAGGTCATGAGATTCTCCTTTCGCGAAAAGTATAAACAATTTGTTTAAAAGGTGGGAAAATAAACGCATGGATCAACAAAATGTTTCAAACCGATGAAAGCTGTTTCATTGGCCGCCGAGCGCGCGGCCGTTATCAACGCGCTCAAACCCATCGTGCCGATGCTGGCCTCGATGGCCGGACCACATCTGGAAGTGGTGCTGCACGATGTGAGCAAGCCCGAAAACTCGGTGATCGCCATCGCCAACGGTCATATTTCGGGCCGCACAGTCGGCAGCTCGGTGCTGGCCGGGCCGCAGAACGACAAGGGCTTTGCCGCCGCCACCCGCATCAAATCGCCGGATGGCGCGGTGCATAGCCTGGTGGAGGATTACGTGACAGTGACGGCGGATGGCCGCGAGCTGCGTTCCGCGTCGGCCATTTTCCGCGACGCTGGTGGCGAACCGTTCGCCACCCTGTGCCTGAACGCCGATCTGACGGGCTTCCAGATGGCGCAAGGCTGGCTGACGCGGATGCTCAAGCCCATCGTGCAGCAAGCGGCGGCGCCGGAAGCACCGCCGCCGGAAGGGCAGATGGATACGCTGATGCAGGAGATTATCAGCCAGGCGGTAGGGCCGGGCGGTTCGGCCGACAAGCTGACGCGCGAGGAAAAGATCCAGGCGGTGGGCGCGATGCAGCGGCGCGGCCTGTTCATCGTCAAGGGTGGCGTGGAGCGGGCGGCTGCCGCGCTGCGGGTATCGCGCTTCACGATTTATAATTACATGGATCAGCTGCGCCGGCGTGAATAAGCCGGCGCGGCGCCGCCTCACACCAACCAGGGAAGACCGTATGACGAGTTTGATGAAAGCGATGCGCGTGTTGTGTGTATCGCTGGTAGCGTTGTCCATGCAGATATCCACCGCCGCCGAAGCACCGCCGCAGGGCAACCTGCTGATCGCCGGCGGCGCGCTGCGCCCCGATAATGCCGTGGTCTGGCAACGCTTGGTGCAGCTGGCGGGCGGTCCGGGCGCGCGCATCGCCGTCATGCCCAGCGCGGCCGGCAACCCGGCCCGTTCCGGCGCCAACCTGGCCGCCACGCTGAACAAATATGGCGCTTCCGCCTTCGTGGTGCCGGTGGCGGTACGCTTCAAGGACCGCGACTACCAGAAGGATGCCGAAGACGAAACGCTGGCCAAATCGATACGCGAAGCCGGCGGCGTTTACTTCACCGGGGGCGACCAGGGACTGATCACCAAGGCGCTGGTGCGCCCGGACGGCAAACGCACCGCCGTGCTGCAGGCGATCTGGGATGTCTACCAAAAGGGTGGCGTGATCGGCGGTACCAGCGCCGGCGCGGCCATCATGAGCAGCACCATGTATTACGAGGCCGACACCGTGCTGGGCACGTTGAGCGTCGGCGTCAACGATGGCAAGGAACTGGCGCCGGGCCTGGGCTTCGTCGGCACCGACCTGTTCGTCGATCAGCATCTGCTGGCGCGCGGCCGCTTTGCCCGCATGCTGCCGGCGATGCTGAAAAAAGGCTACAAGCAGGGCTTGGGCATCGATGAAAACACCGCCATCATCATCAACGGCAAGCGCGATGTCGAGGTGATCGGCTACCAGGGCGCGCTGCTGCTGGATGTGAGCCGCGCCACCCGCAACGCCAGCGAGAAGGACTTCAATTTGTCCAACGTCCGCATCAGCTATCTGGATCGCGGCGACCGCTACAACCTGCTGAGTCACGAATACACGCCGGCCGCCGACAAGGTAAACGGCAAGCTGGACCCGGCCAATCCGGATACGGACGAGCAGGTGTATTCGGCCGATATCCTCGGCCACAACACGGTGTTGGTGATGATGGAAAAGCTGATCCACAATGCCCGCAAGGAGGCGATCGGCATCGCCACTGCGGCCCCCGGCGATCCGCGCGAGGACCTGGGCTTTGAATTCAAGCTGACGCGCGACGCCGAGAGTGTGGGTTATGAGTCGGCGGTGGCGGACGCTTACACCATCCTCAATTTGCGGATGGACGTGCGCCCGCTGCACATTACGAGGCCTTGGTATCGTTGACCGTGCTGCCGCTGGTCGAAGTACCGTTGATTTTGTCGCGGGCTTCCTGCTTCTGCTGTTCCTGCTGCTGAATATTGGCGATCTGCTGTTCCTGCATCTGGATTTGACGCTGAATGTCCATGATCTCCTTGGTCAGAATTTTCTGCTCGTCGGTGTCGGTGGACTCGCGCAATTGCTTTTGCAGTGATTGCGCCTGCTTTTGCAGGTTCTTGATGCTGGCCTGCAGACGTTCGATCTGACCCTGGCTGCCGGTGCTGCTGACGCTACTGCTGCCGCTGATGGAAATGCTCATTGTGTACTCCTGTTGGTGTTGGGTTCACATTGATATGGCGGCCATTTACGGGTAAATACTAAGTGCACAGTTGCTTGAAATGCACGTATGCTTGCGCTTTTCGTGTAAATTTGAGTTAAGCATGACAGGTGAAGCGGTTCCAGCGGATGTCGCCTTCGGCCAATCGGCGCTCGGGCAGTTATTGGCCGGCGTGAGGGCAGAGGGTTCGGCCTCCCATCGTAATATCGCGGATTATTTAATACGCAACCCAATGCGCGGCACCGCGCTGAAGATCGAGGAAATGGCGGAGGGCTGCAAAGTCTCAACCGCGACCATCAGCCGCTTCGCGCGCGACATCGGCTTCGCCAGCTACGGCGCGATGCGCAGCGCGCTGGCGGAAACCCTGCACAGCGCGATCCAGCCGGTGGAAAAACTGCGCAACTCACTGGCGCGTGGCGCCACCAGTTCCGCCGGCCAGACCAGCCTGGAGTACGCGCGCGCCAATGTCGCCGCCACCCATGGCTCGCTGTCGCAGCGCGCACTGGAGCAGGTGGCACGCACGATCAGCGCTGCCCGTACCGTGTATGTGCTGGGCATGGGCATGTCGTCCAGCCTGGCGTTCATGCTGGCGCGCCATCTGCAGCCGTTCTGCGAACATGTGGTCGATCTGGCGGGTCCGGGCGGTACCGAAACGGCGGCTGCGCGCTTGCTGCATATCCGGCGCGGCGATGTGCTGATCGCCTTTTCGCTGCCGCGCTATTCGTCGGGCGTGATGCGGCTGGCCCAGTACGCCGCCGACAAAAAGGCGACTGTAGTGGCGATCACCGATACACCGTCGGCACCGATGGTGGAACTGTCTGATCACGTGCTGTATGCCAGCAGTGCCCACGTGGTGCTGGCCAGCAGCAACGTGGCGGCGGTGGCGGTGATGGAGGCGCTGATCACGCAACTGATGGTGTCCAAGCAGGGCAACGTGATGAAGGCCGAGCTCCTGACCGAGATGACCGGCGAGTACATGGTGTGCGACGATGTTTAGCGTATTTACTAAACATCGCCCCATATACCGCGGCCGCATTTGACCGTGGTCCGCTCCCGCGCTATAAAGTCGGATCGTCTTTTGTAGCGGGGTCGCATGTCCAAATATCTTCCAGCCGGCGCGTTGGCGCTGGTCCTGGCACTTCCGGCGATCGCCATCGCCCAGACCTCGCCGGCGGCGGCGGTCGATGTCTTCATCGGCACCGGTGGCGATGGTCATACCTTCCCCGGCGCCACCCGGCCGTTCGGCATGGTGCAACTGAGCCCAGACACGCAGGTGCGGCCGTTCCGCCAGAGTTATCCGTGGGCGTCCGGCTATCGCTATGACGATGACAGCATCCTCGGCTTCTCGCACACGCACTTCTCCGGTTCCGGCCACTCGGACCTGGGCGACGTGCTGCTGATGCCTTATAGCGGCGAGACCAAATGGGAGCCGGGGTATCCGGAGCGGCCGTTCAGCGGCTATCGCTCGCGCTTCAGCCACAAGGAGGAACGCGCGGAGCCGGGCTATTACGCGGTGCGGCTGTCCGACAATGAGGTGGATGTGGAGCTGACCGCGAGTGAGCGCGTGGGCCTGCACCGCTATCGTTATGCCAAGGGCGCCGAGGCCAAGGTGATGCTGGATCTGCGCAGCAGCATCTACGATTACGCGGCCAAGAATCTGTGGTCACGCCTGCGTGTGCGCGATAACACGCTGATTACCGGCATGCGCGAGACGCGTGGCTGGGCCGCCGGCCGTCAGCTGTATTTCGCGATCCAGTTTTCCCATCCGCTGACGGTGCGCTCGCTGCGCAATATGGAGCGCGATGTCGAGTACAAGGGCTTTGCGGGACCGGGTAGTGGTCCGGGCGACAAGGCACAGGTGGAGGGCAAGGCGCTGGTTGGCGCGTTGGAATTCGGCGTGCCGTCGGATGGCCAGCTGCAGGTGAAGGTGGCGATTTCCGGCGTCAGCGAAGAAGGCGCGATCGCCAATCTGGCCGAGATGCCGGGCTGGGACTTCGACGCCGAACGTGCCAAGGCATCGGCCGCGTGGAACGAGGCGCTGGGCGCGGTCGCCATCGAGGCCGCACCGGAGATGCGCAAGATGACTTACACGGCGCTGTACCACAGCATGCTGGCGCCTAGCCTGTACATGGATCGCGATGGCCGCTATCGCGGGCCGGACAACGAGGTGCATCAGGCCAGCGGCTTCCGTTATCACTCCACGTTCTCGCTGTGGGACACCTACCGCGCGCTGCATCCCTTGCTGACACTGATCCAGCCGGAACAACGCAACGTCGATTTCGTGCGCTCGCTGATCGCGTCGCAGCAGGCCAGCCCCTACGGCATTCTGCCGGTGTGGCAGTTCCATGGCCTGGAGACCTGGTGCATGATCGGCTATCACGCGGTGCCGGTGATCGCGGACGCTTACATGAAAGGGCTGAAAGGCTTCGACGCCGAAGAGGCGCTGAAGGCGATGACGGCCAGCGCCGAATATGGCCCTTACGGTGGCCTGCAGTACTACATGAAGCTGGGCTATGTACCGATCGATCTGGAGCCGGAGGCGGCGTCCAAGACAGTGGAGTATGCGTTTGACGACTGGACCATCGCCCGCATGGCGGAGAAGATGGGCAAAAAGGACATCGCCGCGCGCTATTACAAACGGGCGCAGAATTATCGCAACTCGTTCGACGTCAAGACCGGCTTCCTGCGCGCGCGCAAATCGGACGGCCAGTTCCGCGAGCCGTTCAATCCGGTGCTGTCCAACTTCGGCAGCGACTATACCGAAGGCAGCGCGTGGCAGTATTCCTGGTATATGCCGCACGATAACGCGGGCTTGATCAAGATGCTGGGCGGCGACCGCGCGCTGCAGGACAAGATCGACCAGGTGTTCGACGCCAAGGTGGACGAGAATGTGTACGCACACATGGAAGACATCTCGGGCCTGATCGGCCACTATGCGCATGGCAATGAGCCGTCGCACCATGTGGCCTATCTGTATAACTATGCCGGCGCGCCGTGGAAAACGCAGGCGCGTCTGACGCAGGTGGTGGCGTCGCAGTACGACACCACGCCGGCTGGCTTGTCGGGTAATGACGATCTGGGGCAGATGTCGGCCTGGCTGGCGTTTACGGCGCTGGGCTTTTATCCGGTGGCGCCGGGCAGCAATGAGTACGTGATCGGCCGGCCGTTCCTGGATAAGGCGGAGCTGAATCTGCCCAACGGCAAACGCTTCACCATCCGCGCGCTGGGGCTGAGCAAGGAGAACATCTACGTGGCCGGCGTCACGCTGAACGGCAAGCCGTTGGCGCAGACCTTCCTGCGTCACGATCAGATTACGGCCGGCGGCGAGCTGGTATTCACCATGTCGGCGCAGCCGAACAAGGACTGGGGCAAGGCCACCAGCGCGCGGCCGTACACGCAGACTGCTTACTGAAGCGCTTCGACTTCCTTGAGGAAGTCGGCGCTGAAGACGGGAAGTTTGTCGTCATTCTTGGCCAGCGCCTGATAGCGCAGCACGAAGTTTTTGGGCGGCTGCTTCAGCATCTCGAAGATGGCCGCCTTGCCATCGTGCTTGATGATGGTGGTGGCCATCAGCCAGCCAAGGTCGTAGGCGGTTTCGTCGAAGTCGGTGGTGAACATCAGACCGTAGATGCGATCGTAGGCGTCCTCATTGTCCGGCGGCGCGAGGCGCATGCGCCAGCCCAGGGTTTCAAACATGGTTACCACATCGCCGATGCGGTTGGCATTGCGGGCGATGCCCAGGTAGCGCCGGTTGGAGTAGGGCGTGACCGGGCGCTCGGCCAGCGGATGCGTGAACAGTTCGGCCGTGCCCTCCTGCTCCAGATGCACCAGCAGGTGGTTCAGCCATACCGGGCCGGTGCTGGCGGCTGCGCCACGCTGGCGAGGCAGGTTTTCAGCACGCATGACGTGGAACTGCACTGCGTGGAACAGTTCATGGGCGACCATTTCGGCCAGCTCCTGGGTGCTGGCGGCTTCGCTGTACAGCAAGTCGACGTAAACATCGTCCCGCACATCGTCAAAGGCGAAGCCGCCGGAGGTGCTGCCGAAGATGAAATGTACCCTGATGTTGGCACCGAAATCGGTGGGCACATATTCTTTGATCTGTCGCCGCACCTCGGCCGCCAGCGGCGCATAGCGCCCATAGCCTGGCTGGGATAATTCGGCGGCGACCGTGGTTGCAGCGCGTACGACCTTCTGGCTGTTGCGCAGTTTTTTCAGCCACTGGGTCAGGCCATCGCAATCCTTGAGCTGCATCTTGCGTATCATCGCCTTGCCGTCGGACTGCTCGCATAGCGCGGCGGCCTGGTCGAAATTGCCGCTGCTGATAGCGGTGCTGACGGTCTTCGCCGTCTCAAAATCGAATTCGAATCGCAGTTGATCGGCATGGGATGGAGCGGCGCATAACAGCGCCAAGGCGGCAAAGACTGCTGACAGCTTCATTGACACTCCGGGAATAAGGGAATGTCATAGAATAGCACCGCCTCAGTCTTGTGCGCGGGTGGAAAGGGCGACAATCGCCACGCCGGCGGCGACGATCAGCGCGTCTTCAATCAAGCCGCTGCGGGTCTGGCCGATTTTGGCCATCGCCTGCTTGCGCGCCGACAGCGTCACATAGGCCAGCGGTACGGCGGTGGCGACGGCGACCGCCGCGCCGGCGGATTCGCGGCCACGCGGCGCCAGCGCGGCACCGGCGATGCCCGCGCTCATCACGCGCGCCAGCAGGCCAAGGAACACGGTGCGATCGGGCGCGGTCTTCATCTTGTCGCCGGCCAGTTCACCGAGACCCATGGCCAGCGCGCCGTATTTGAAGGTGGGACGATCGAGCAGGAACAATTCGCCGCTGGTGCGGCGATGCGCGAGGCGAGCGGTGGCGATGGTCGCCATCGGCGTCATGGAACGCGCGCTGGCGACGGCGCCAATCAGGGCCGATGAGAGCAGCTTAGGTATCTTCATTATGGTCACTCCAAATGCGCCAATTATTGCTGGTGATTGGCGCGTTTTCAGTTAGACCGCGAACAGAAAGGGAGTATGGATGAATAAATGGTTATGCCTGGCGATTGCCATCGTGGCAGAAACGATCGCCACCTCGGCATTGAAGTCGAGCGAGGGATTTACGCGGTTGTGGCCATCGGTGCTGGTGGCGGTGGGTTATGTGGTGGCGTTCTATTTTCTGTCGGTGACGCTGCGCTCGATACCGGTCGGCGTGGCGTATGCAATCTGGTCGGGTGTCGGCATTATCCTGATCGCCACCGCCGGCTGGCTGCTGTTCGGCCAGAAGCTGGACCTGCCGGCGATGATCGGCATGGGTCTGATTATCACCGGCGTGGTGATCATGAACGTGTTTTCCAAAGTCGGCCACAGCTGATGGCTGGCACAGGCTTGCGCGCCATCCGGGCGGATCTTTTGTTACATCTATAAATTTGCTTTTTAATTAATCAGAAGCTATCCTTTTGGCAATTATAACCTTAAGGAAAATGCAATGAAATCGTATGGTGCGGAATTTTTCGGGACGTTTTGGCTGGTGCTGGGCGGCTGTGGCAGCGCGGTGCTGGCGGCGGCGTTTCCGGGGCTGGGCATCGGCTTTGTCGGCGTCTCGCTGGCGTTTGGTTTGACGGTGCTGACCATGGCCTATGCGATCGGTCATATCTCCGGCTGCCATTTGAATCCGGCGGTGTCGATTGGCCTGTGGGCTGGCGGCCGCTTCCCGGCCAATAAACTGCTGCCGTACATTGTGGCGCAGGTGTTGGGCGGCATCGTCGCCGGCGGCGTGCTGTATCTGATCGCCAGCGGCAAGGCCGGCTTCGATGTGGCCGGCGGCTTCGCCTCCAACGGCTATGGCGAACATTCGCCAGGCGGTTTCTCGCTGACCGCCGCGCTGGTATGCGAAGTGGTGCTGACGATGATGTTCCTGATCGTGATTCTGGGCGCCACGGATGCGCGCGCGCCGGCTGGCTTCGCGCCGCTGCCGATCGGCCTGTGCCTGACCTTGATCCACCTGATCAGCATCCCGGTCACCAATACTTCGGTCAATCCGGCGCGCAGCACCGCGGTGGCGGTGTACGTTGGCGGTTGGGCCACCAGCCAGCTGTGGCTGTTCTGGGTGGCGCCGATTGTTGGTGCGCTGCTGGGCGCGGTGGTTTATCGTCTGATCGGCAGCAAGGACTAAGCGGAAATTTCCGGCTCGCGGTTGAAGAACGTGAGCCGGTTGCCTGATGGGTCGATGATGGTCATTTCGCGTCCGCCCCATGGCACTTCGGCCACGCCAGGCCGTGCGTGCTTGTACTCTTTGGCGATCAGTTCGGCCTGATAGGCGTCGACGTCGGAAGTGGCGATGCGGATCGCCGCGCCGGGCGCGCAGTCGCCGAAGTGGCCGGACAGGTGCAGCAGGCAGCCATCCTTCGACACCTGCGTGTACAAAGGGAAGTTGCCCTCGAAGCGGTGCTCCCAGTCGACTTTGAAGCCGAGGAAGTCGACATAGAAAGCGCGCGTCAGTGTTTCATCAAACATGCGCAGGATGGGAGTGACGGTGCCCAGGCTCATGATGTCTCCGTTAGTGGATTAAGCTGTAGATTACACCAATCACGCCCAGCGCCAGCACATAAAACACCAGCGGCAGAATCAGGAACCAGAAGCGCGCCGACCCCTTGCGCAGCGTGAACACGGTGGTGGCGGCGCAATAGCTGGTCCAGCAGGACCATAGAACGAACACAATCAGCAGCATGTTGGCGGCGCTGTTGGCATTCCACGCTTCGGCGTAGTTGGCGTAGCTGAAGGTCTGGATCACCGGCAGCGCGACCAGCGGCAGTGCCAGGACCAGATTCTGCAGCGTCGCCACGCTGCGCGCATCGTCAGGCGGCACGTCCTCCGCGCCGGACCATTCCAGACGCTTGCGATACCACCAGCCGCGCAAATACCAGCTCACCACGCTGCTGACCATGCCGCCGATCAGCACCAGCGTCCAGTAGCTGAACCAGGAGTTGACCACGTCGCCGTAGAAGCCGGTCAGTTGGCTCACGTCCTCGCTGCGCATGTCGGATTTCAGCAGCCCTTGGTCGATGCGGTCGATGGCGTTGGCGATACCTGCCAGCGCGGCGGCGATCATGATGCCGCGCCGATCGCTGGTGGTGTTCGGATCGGCAAAGAACGCGCGTGGCGTCAGCAGCAGTGCGACCAAACGATGGGGGTTAAAGCTAAACGAAGCAGTACGCATTTAAGTACCAATTCTTTCATTTGAGAAGGTTGGTATTTTAGCAGTTATTTTAAAATTAATAAACCTCGGGGACAATAATTTCCGGCGGAACAGGGCGGCGCACGTAGTCATCGTGGTATTCGCGCTCCGGCAGTTCGATCGCCGGATGCGCCACTTCCTCATACGGCATCTGCCCCAGCAGGTGATGGATGCAGTTCAGGCGTGCCTTTTTCTTGTCGACGCCTTGCACCACCCACCATGGTGCTTCGGGGATGTGGGTGCGCTCCAGCATCACTTCCTTGGCCCGGGTGTATTCCTCCCAGCGGCGGCGCGACTCCAGGTCCATCGGGCTGAGCTTCCATTGCTTCAGCGGGTCGTGGATGCGGCCCAGGAAGCGCGCATTCTGTTCTTCGTCCGAAATCGAGAACCAGTATTTGATGACCTGGATGCCGGAACGGACCAGCATGCGCTCGAATTCCGGCACGGTCTGGAAGAATTCCTCGTACTGTTCGTCGCTGCAGAAGCCCATCACGCGCTCGACGCCGGCACGGTTGTACCAGCTGCGGTCGAACAGTACGATTTCGCCGGCGGCCGGCAGGTGCGACACGTAGCGCTGGAAGTACCATTGCGTGCGTTCGCGGTTGTTGGGCGCTGGCAGCGCGGCCACGCGGCATACGCGCGGATTCAGGCGCTGCACGATGCGCTTGATGACGCCGCCCTTGCCGGCGGCATCGCGTCCTTCAAACAGGATAACCACTTTGTGGCCGGTGTGGACCACCCAGTCCTGCAGCTTGACCAGCTCGGCCTGCAGTCGGAACAACTCGCGGAAGTAGAGGCGGCGCTCTTCCTTGGCTTCGGCGCTGCGTTCGCGCTCGACCACCTGGCGGGTGTGCGGGTCGATCTCACGATCTTCCAGCTCCATCTCCAGTTCTTCGTCGTAGCTGTCGGTCAGTTCGCGCTGGACGCGTTCCAGCAGTTCATGCTCGTTCAAGTTCACGCAATACTCCTCATTTTGAATTGAGGAGTAGCTTACGCGTGGATTATGACGGCGTTGTGACCAGGCCAGGCAACTCCGGTTCGGCGGCCGGCTGCGGCGCTTCGGCATGCTGAGTCGCCAGTTCCAGCTCTTCGAAGGCATCGTAGGTCAGCTGCATCAGGCGATCCGGATCGGGCACCAGGTCGGTATCCACGAATAGCGCCAGCTGGATCTGGCCGGCGTAGGAGATGAACGCCAGTCCCACGCCCAGCTTGCCGGCCTGCGGCACCCAGCAGATCAGGTCCGTCAGGCGCGAGCCGGCCAGAAAACGGCGGCTGGCCGGACCTTCGATATTGGTCAGCACCACCGAGCCTTTGGAGGTGAACAGGTCCAGCGCGAAATGCTGCAAGCGGGTCGGCAGGCAGCCGGCCAGTGACAGGAAGGCCATGGTGGCGCGCGGCTGGTGCGAGCGCTTGATGGCGGTCATGCGGCTGCTGGACAGCCGCAGGCGGTCGCATGGATGCTCGGCATTGGTTGGCAGGTCCATCGCCACCAGGCCGAATTCGTTCCCGAGCTGGAAGGCGTTGGCCTTTTCGCGCAGGTTGAAGGTGACGGCGGCGCGCAGGGCGCGGCCATCGGGACGTTGTCCGCGCTCGCCCAGGTAGTTGCGCAGCGCGCCGGAGACGGCGGCGACCCAGACGTCATTCAGGGTCACGCCCATGCGCTTGGACATGGCGCGCACGCGGTCCATCTGCAGCGGCGGCAACCAGACCAGTTGCTTGGCGCCGGTCATCGGCGCCTTGAACTGGGTATGCGCGTCCGGCCACAGCACCGACAGGCGGGCGACGTGGAAGCCGATCTTGGCCCACGACAGGCCGCGCACCACCGCCGAGCACACCGGATTATGTGCCACCGCGCGGTGCGGATGGCCGACCGGCGACGGCGTGGTGCCATGCAGGCCGTTGTTGTCAGTGAGGTGATTCAGCACGTGCACCAGTCCCAGGCCGTCGGTAATGCAGTGGTGGACGCGGAACACGATGGCGTGGCCGCCGTTGACGCGATCCAGCACCGTCATATGCCACCTTGGCCGGTCAGGCTCCAGCGGCAGGTGGGCCAATCGGGTCAGATGGTCTTGCAGCTCGGCGCGCGAGACCTCGTGCTGCATCCGTTCCAGCTTGATGTGGCGGTGGATGTCGAACTGCTCGTCCTCGACCCAGCGCCGGCCCACTACTTTTTGCGTGAAGCGCGGATAGTTGGGCAGGCGGTGGGCGATGGTGGTCACCAGTCGCTCCATGTCGACCGCGCCTTCAAACAGCAGGATGCTGTTGATGACCATCAGATTGTTGCGGGTATCCATGCGGTGCCAGGCATAGTCGCGGTGGGTCATGGCGGCGCTTGCGGGCCTGGCCGGCTTGGCGGGTTCGCTTGGGCGAGGGCGCAGCGCGTAACGGTTCAGGCCACCCATGTGGACGCGGCACAGATAATCGCACCAGTCGATGGCGCTGGTGTCGACGCTGTAGCGGGCGCGGTCTTCGGCGCCGAAGCGTTGCGCCAGCGACTGCAGGCGGTCGTTATGGAACACGTAGCGCGGCGCGGTGTAGAACGAAAAGGTCAGGGCCAGCAGCTGAGTGGTGCGCAGCGCTTCCAGTTTGGGCGATTCGCCGGCGCCGAGCAGTTTGCGCACGCCGCTCCAGCATGCGGCGGCCAGGCCCATGGCGCGCATGGTCAGCAGGAAGGCGGGGCGGCTGACGACGCGGAAGTCGTGCTTGGGTTGGCGATAGAACAGGCGCTCGTACTGGCGCCAGTTGCGGCGCGCTTCGCCCTGTATCAGTTCGATCACGCGGCCGACCGTCACCGGATTGCTGGAGCCGGTGCAGCATTGGTAGACGCGGGTGGCCGGCGGCGATTGCAGCGCTTCGGCGGCGGCCAGGATGATGCTGTTGGCGACCAGGTCGGCCGGTACGATGTCCGCCACCTGATTCGGTTTGGCGGGGAAGAAGTCGGTCTTGCCACGCGCGTAGGCGAGGATGATGGCGTCGGCCACCTTGACGCCTTCGATCCAGCCAGGCACCGGTTCCTCCAGCGTGCTCTCGATGATGGAGGGGCGCACGATGGTGAGCGCGCGGCCGCGCATGCCGGCCATGGCCAGTTGTTCACCCATCCATTTGGTGAAGGTGTAGGTGTCGTTCCAGCCGTGGTAGTTGGCTTCCTCGATGCCCAGTTGCGTCAGGCGGCGCGTGCGTTCCTCTTCGTCGTCGATGTCGGCGCGCAGTTCGACGATGCGGTGCTGCAGGTGCTGGAGTAAACCGTATAAATCATAATGGCCATCGGCGTGGCGCGGAATCGCGGCGCGGGCCGGCGTCACGTTCTGCTCGTGCATCGCGCCCTTGTTGTAGCCGTTGACGTAGCAGGTCGATACCTGAATCAGCGGCGCATGGCTGGCGCGCGCCAGCTCGGTGATGTGCTGCACACTGAGGGCATTGATGGATAGTGCCTCGTCCAGCGCCTCGCGGAAGTTGACGCTGGCGGCGGTGTTGATCACCAGGTCGATGCGGCGTGCCAGCGCGTTAAAGCTGGTGATCGGCAGGCCGAAGCCGGGCGCGGTCAGCTCGCCGCTGATGCATTCGATTTTCTCGTTGAAGAAGCGTTCCAGCGCGGCCGGGTTGTCGGCGCGCAGGCGGTCGAAGATGGAGGAACTGGCGATGTCGCGCCGGAAACGGGCCTGGGCGTCGCCGCGGATCAGCAGCACGATGCGGCCGATGTCGGGTACGGTGCGGATCAGCTTTTCCAGCACTACTTTGGCGAGGAATCCGGTGCTGCCGGTGAGCAGCACGCGCTTGCCGGAGAGTGCCGCTTGCACATTCAATGCTGGTGTCATAGGTTGCTCAGAAACGGTGTCAGAACTGCAATGAGCCGATCTTAGAGCGAAACCGCGAGGTGACTAGCTATTTTGCACTGGCTTCAGGAGCCAAACGCATGGCGTGACGAGTCAGCACCGGGGCGCGCTGGCGGGCGTCGTGCGGCATTTGTGCAACGAATCAGTGCTTGTGCTTGCCGTGGAACAGACCGTCCCATACTTCCTTGATGGTGGCGGTGACCACGCCCAGCGCATCGGGATCGCCGCGCAGCAGGGCGCGCAGATAGTGGCTGGCCTGCTTGGAGGAGACGTGAGGCGGCAACGGCGGCACGTCCGGATCGGTGACCATTTCCAGCAGCGTGGGTACCGGTGAGGCCAGCGCCCGCTCCCAGGCCGGCGCCACGTCTTCGGGGCGGTCGACGCGGAGGCCGCGCAGTCCCAGCAGTTCGGCGTAGGCGGCATAAGGGAAGGGCGGCAGATCCTGTGATGCCTTCAGCTTGGCGTCGCCTTCGGTGATGCGCTGCTCCCAACTGACCATGTTGAGGTCGCCGTTGTTGAGCACCATGATGATCAGGCGCGGATCGCTCCATGTGCGCCAGCTGTTGGCCAAGGTAATCAGCGCGTTCACGCCCAGCATCTGCATGGCGCCGTCGCCCAGTAGCGCGATCACTGGCCGGTCGGGCTGGACGCATTTGGCCGCCAGCGCGTAGGGCAGCGCCGAACCCATGGTGGCCAGGCCGCCGGACAGTGACGCCGTCATGCCCTGGCGCAGCTTGAGGTCGCGCGCATACCAGCTGGCGCAGGAGCCGGAGTCGCAGGTGAGGATGACGTTGTCCGGCAGGCGCGGCGACAGTTCCCAGAACACGCGCTGCGGATTGACCGGCTTGGCGTCGTTCATGGCGCGCGCTTCGAGCACCTGCCACCAGTCTGCGACGTTGTCTTCGATCTGCTGGCGCCAGCTACGGTCGGGCTGCTGGTTCAGCAGGGGCAGCAGCGCTCGCAGCGTGGCGGCGCTGTCGCCGGCCAGGCAGACTTCCATCGGGTAACGCAGGTTCAGCATGCGCGGGTCGATATCGATCTGCACCGCGCGCGCCTGGCCTTCCTTGGGCAGGAATTCGGAATAGGGGAAAGCTGAACCCACCATCAGCAGGGTGTCGCAATCGTTCATCAAGTCCCAACTGGGTTTGGTGCCGAGCAGGCCGATCGAGCCGGTCACATAGGGCAGCGTGTCCGGCACGGCGGCTTTGCCCAGCAGCGCTTTGGCGATGCCCGCACCCAGCTTGTCGGCGACGGCGATCAGTTCCTCGGTGGCGTGCAGCGCGCCGGCGCCGGCCAGGATGGCGACCTTCTTGCCGGCGTTGAGGATGGCGGCAGCGCGTTGCAGGTCTTCGGCGCCCGGCACCAGCGCGTGGCCGGTGTAACCGATGCCGCTGTGGATGGTGCCATGTTCACGCGGCGGCGTTTCAACCGCGTCCATGTCTTGCAGATCGTTGGGCAGGATGATGCAGGTGACGGTGCGGCGTTCGATGGCGATGCGCACGGCGCGGTCGACCAGATGGCGTACCTGGGCCGGGGTGGTGGCCATCTGCACGAAATCGTGGGCGACGTCCTTGAACAGCGACAGCAGATCGACTTCCTGCTGATAGTCGCCGCCGAGCGCCATGCGGCTTTGCTGGCCGACGATGGCAACCACCGGCTGATGGTCCATTTTTGCGTCGTACAAGCCGTTCAGCAGGTGGATGGCGCCAGGGCCGGAGGTGGCCAGGCAGACGCCTACCTCGCCGCTGAACTTGGCATGGGCGCAGGCCATGAAGGCGGCCAGTTCCTCGTGCCGGGTCTGGAAGAATTCGATGCCGGGATCGCCGTGGCCGAAGGCGCCGACCACGCCGTTGATGCCATCTCCAGGATAGCCGTAGACGCGTTTCACGCCCCAGGCTGCCAATCGTTTCAGCACAAAGTCACCCACCGTCGCCATGCCGCACCTCGTCGTCGTCAGGTTCGAGGCCCGATTCTAGCGGCAAAGCGAACTATTGCGCAGCGATAACGTGCGGGGCAGTTTCTCAGACGGTGCGGGCGGCGGTGCCGAACAGGGCGACTTGCAGGCCGCTGTCGGATTCGGTTAGCTGTATTGGCGCGGTGCCCCCGGGCATTTCGACGCGGACGATGCCGGCTTGGACCAGGCCGACCCGCCACGCGGCGCTGGCCACCGCGCTGGCGCTGGTGCCGGAGGAGGCGGTCGGTCCTTCGCCGCGTTCAAAGACCCGCGCCAGCAGATGTTGTTCGCCGGCCAGCGCGACCCACTGCAGGTTGACGCCGGCCGGGCAGGGATCGCCGGCGCCGAGGCCGGGCGGGGCCGGAAAAGCCGCCAGGGTTAGCGGTTCCAGCAGGGAATTTTCATGCAGCGCAGCAAAGCTTGGCAGGTCGTTGTGATCGCGCAACAGGGTGACGCAGTGCGGATTGCCGATTCGTACAAATTGGCTGTTTCCCCACGATGGATGCAAGCGGGCAAGTCGCGGCACGCGGCTGGTTGCCTTGCCGTTAAAGGCGTTCTCCACGATATGCGACAAATCGGCGGCCACCGCCTTGGGGCCGAAACTCGGTTCGCCCAGCGTCAGCCACCAGCCGGATTGGCCTTCATGCGCGCCGGCCGTCACCGGCGTCGGCAATGGCGACGGCAGGGCGCGGCTATCGTGGTGAACTTGCAACAGATAGGCGCCCGGCGGCGCGATGGCGCGGTCCACCAGCGATTGCGCGAAGATGGTCAGGCCGTTGCCGCTGCGTTCTGCCAGCGAACCGTCGGTATTGACGATCAGGACATCGAATGGCGCAACGGACTGGAAGGGGCCGATCAGCAGCCCATCGGTACGGTGCGGCTTGGCGCCGGCCGGTACCACGCCGTCCGGCCAACTGCACAAAAGTTCAACCGCCTGCGACGACCATGAGCGCCGTTGTTGCGCGGCCGACGCGGCTTGCATGGGGATGGAAATGCCGAGATCTTGCAGCTGCTGCGGGGAGATGACGGTGTAGATGTTGCCGCGTGCGTCGTAGTCTTGCTGGATCATCGGAAAGGAAAACGCCCGGCGGCGCGTTGGCCGGCCGGGCGTGCAGCAGTTTTAAAGCTTAATTATCGCGGATATTCCATGCGCGGTTGATGCTCAGCGCGGCCAGTGAGCTGGCGGCGCCGGACAACAGGTAGACGCCAACATAGGCCAGGCCGAAGTTGGAGGCCACGCCCAGCGCCACCAGTGGCGCGAAGCCGGCGCCCACCAGCCAGGCGAAGTCCGAGGTCAGCGCCGCGCCAGTGTAGCGGTAGCGTTGCGGGAAGTTGGCGGTGACCGCGCCGGCGGCCTGACCGTACGACAGCCCCAGCAAAGCAAAGCCGATCAGGATGAACGCGTCCTGGCCGGTTTCATTCAGCCCGATCAGGAAGTGCGCGAACAGGCTGAAGATACCGATCATCGTCGCCAGCGTGCCCAGCGTGCGGCGGCGGCCGTAGCGGTCGGCCACAAAGCCGGAAATGATGATGCCAATCGTCATCAGCACCGCGCCCACCATCTGCACTTGCAGGAAGCCGGCCAGCGAACGCTGCGAGGTCAACGATATCCACGACAGCGGGAACACCGTCACCAGGTGGAACAGCGCGTAGCTGGCCAGGGCGGCGAGGGCGCCGATGATGACGTTGCGGGCCTGAGTGCTCATCAGCTCGCCCACCGGCACCGGGTCCAGCTGGTGCTCGTCCAGCAAGTGCGAGTATTCATGCGTGGTCACCAGCCGCAGGCGGGCGAACAGCGCCACCACGTTGATGGCAAACGCCACGTAGAACGGATAGCGCCAGCCCCAGTCGAGGAAGTCCAGCTGCGACAGGTTGGTCAGCATGTAGGCGAACAGGCCGGCGGCGATGATGAAGCCGATCGGCGCACCTAGTTGCCCGATCGCCGCATACCAGCCGCGCTTGTTTTCGGGCGCGTTCAGCGCCAGCAGCGACGGCAAGCCATCCCACGAGCCACCCTGGGCCACGCCTTGCCCGATCCGTAATATGGACAGGATGACGATCGACCATGTGCCCAGGCTGGCATAGTCCGGAAGGAAGGCGATACCGGCGGTGGAAACGCCCATAATCAGTAGCGCCAGGGTTAGTTTTACTTCTCGGGTGAAATGATGCTGAACTGCCATAAATGCGACACTTGCGATCGGTCGTGCAACAAAGGCAAGCGCAAAAATGGCAAAAGCGTATAGTGTCCCGTCAAGTCGGCTGTCGTACGGGAAGAAGACCGACGGGAAGACCAAGGCGGAAGCGATGGCGTAGACAAAGAAGTCGAAATACTCTGAGGCGCGCCCGATCACCACGCCAATTGCTATTTCTCCGGGAGAGATATCGGCATCCCGGGCATTAATACCGCGTGCGCCGGGGCTTGTTTGAGGATGTTCGTGGACGTCGACATGGACGCCATCGATGGAAGTCGGATTAGCCATAGTCTCTTTGTCTCATTAAGTAATTGTTATCACCGGGCCTGTCTCACCGGGTAGGACAAAGTGTCCAATGGCAAGATCGGTCCTTAGTGAGTACAGTAGCATGTTCCCAATATTCTGTAACGTACATTACCGCATGATTCCTCCTATCGTTCGTCGTGGATTGCTCCTCGCACCGTTATTGTGGCTCGCTGGCTGCGATACGGTCGTGCTGAATCCGTCCGGGGATATCGCAGCGCAACAGGCACACCTTGTTGTTGTGTCAACCTTGTTGATGCTGTTGATTATCGTACCTGTCATGTTCCTGATCTGTCTGTTCGCTTGGCGCTATAGAAAGTCAAATACCGCCGCCGAATACAAGCCGGACTGGGACCACTCTACCAAGCTCGAACTGCTGATCTGGGGCGCTCCGCTGCTGATCATCATCGTGCTGGGCCTGATCACCTGGATCTACACCCACTTGCTGGACCCGTATCGTCCGCTCAGCCGCATCGACGAAAACCGTCCGATCGCCGCCGGCGTCAAACCACTGGAAGTGCAAGTGGTGGCGATGGACTGGAAATGGATGTTCATCTACCCAGAGCAGGGCGTTGCCACTGTCAATGAACTGGTGACCCCGATCGATGTGCCGGTGCGCTTCCACATGACCTCGACCAGTGTCATGAACGCGTTCTACATCCCTGCGCTGGCCGGTATGGTCTACACCATGCCTGGCATGGAAACGCAGCTGAACGCCGTGATGAACAAGGTAGGCGTGTATGACGGCTTCTCGGCCAACTACAGCGGCGCCGGTTTCTCCGACATGAAGTTCAAGTACCACGGCGTGTCGCAGTCCGACTTCGACGCCTGGGTAGCCAAGACCAAGGCCGACACCAGTGCGCTGACCCGCACCGAGTTCCAGGCGCTGGACAAACCGACCATCAAACACCCGATCATGCACTTCGGTACCGTGGACAAGGGGCTGTACGACCTGATCCTGAACCGTTGCGTGGCCGAAGGCACGGTTTGCATCAACACCCAGATGCACCAGGATGCCTCGCGCATGAAGGCAGCGGCAGCGGTTAAAAACCTGCCGAAAGACGTGTGCGAGCCGACCGTCGCCGCCACTGCTCAACCTACCCGTAAAGAATGACCATGTCTGATCTGAATCTCACCAATCTGATCTTTGGACGGCTGTCGCTGGAAGCAATTCCATACCACGAGCCCATCCTGATCGGCACCTTCGCCGGTGTGGCCTTAGGCGGTCTCGCCTTCCTCGCCCTGATGTTTAAATTCCGCTTGTGGGGTCCGTTCTGGCGCAACTGGGCCACCTCGATCGACCACAAGAAAATCGGCATCATGTACATGGTGCTGGGTATCGTCATGCTGTTGCGCGGCTTTGCCGACGCGCTGATGATGCGTGCGCACCAGGCGCTGGCTTTCGGTGATAATCCGGGCTTCCTGCCGCCGCACCACTACGACCAGGTGTTCACCGCCCACGGTACCATCATGATCTTCTTCGTCGCGATGCCATTCGTGACCGGTCTGATGAACTACGTGGTGCCGCTGCAAATCGGCGCGCGTGACGTTTCGTTCCCATTCCTGAACAACTTCTCGTTCTGGATGACCACCTTCGGCGCCGTGCTGGTGATGCTGTCGCTGTTCATCGGTGAATTCGGTAAAACCGGCTGGCTGGCGTTCCCGCCGCTGTCGGGCATCGCCGCCTCGCCTGACGTCGGGGTCGATTACTACATCTGGTCGCTGCAGGTGGCCGGTGTCGGCACAACATTATCTGGCGTCAACCTGCTGGCCACCATCATCAAGATGCGCGCGCCTGGCATGTCGATGATGAAAATGCCTGTGTTCACCTGGACCGCGCTGTGCACCAACGCCCTGATCGTCGCGACCTTCCCGATACTGACCATCACCCTGGCACTGCTGTCGCTGGACCGTATCGCCGGCTTCAACTTCTTCACCACCGAACTGGGTGGTAACCCGATGCTGTACGTCAACCTGATCTGGATCTGGGGTCACCCTGAGGTCTACATCCTGGTGCTGCCAGTGTTCGGCATCTTCTCAGAAGTGGTTTCGACCTTCTCCGGCAAGCGTCTGTTCGGCTACACCTCGATGGTGTACGCGACCGTCGTGATTACCGTGCTGTCCTACCTGGTATGGCTGCACCACTTCTTCACCATGGGCTCCGGCGCAAGTGTGAACTCGTTCTTCGGCATCACCACCATGATCATCTCGATCCCGACTGGCGCCAAGATCTTCAACTGGCTGTTCACCATGTACAAAGGCCGCATTCGCTTCACCGTGCCGATGCTGTGGACCGTGGGCTTCATGCTGACCTTCTCGATCGGTGGTATGACCGGCGTGATGCTGGCTGTTCCGCCAGCCGACTTCGTGCTGCACAACTCGCTGTTCCTGATCGCCCACTTCCACAACGTGATTATCGGTGGCGTGGTGTTCGGTATCTTCGCCGGTATCAACTACTGGTTCCCTAAAGCCTTCGGCTTCAAGCTGAACGAATTCTGGGGCAAAGTATCGTTCTGGTGCTGGCTGGTCGGCTTCTGGGTCGCCTTCACCCCGCTGTACATCATGGGCTTCATGGGCGTGACCCGTCGCATGAACCACTTTGACGATCCATCGCTGCAGATCTACTTCATCGTCGCCGCCGTTGGCGCGCTGATCATCGCTGCCGGTATCGGCGCCTTCCTGCTGCAAATCGCGATCAGTATCAAAGACCGCGCCAAGCTGCGTGACGTCGACGGCGACCCATGGAACGGCCGTACCCTGGAGTGGGCCACCTCGTCGCCACCGCCAGACTACAACTTCGCGTTCACCCCGGTGGTGTACGACAACGATAGCTGGGCCGACATGAAAGCCAACAAGTATCAGCGTCCGCTGAAAGGCTTCGTGGACATCCACATGCCGAAAAACACCGCTGCCGGCTTCATCATCTCGGCACTGGCGGGCGGCTTTGGCTTCGCCATGATCTGGCAGATGTGGTTGCCTGCGGTAGCGGCCTTCGTGCTGATGCTGGCAGCGATCATCATCCACACCTTTAACTACAAGCGCGACTACTACATCAAAGCCGATGAAGTGAATCGTACCGAAGAAGCGCATACTCGTTTGCTGGAAAGCCATGTCTGATATTCACGCTAACGGCGCCGTGAGCGCCGATCCAAGTGCGCGTTACTACGTGCACCACCACCATCCTGAGAACGGCACGCTGCTGGGCTTCTGGATTTACCTGATGAGCGACTGCCTGCTGTTCGCCGGCCTGTTCGCCTCCTACGCCGTGCTGGGCCGCAGCTATGCGGGCGGTCCGACCGGCGCCGAGCTGTTCGACCTGCCGACCGTGGCGTTGAACACCGCGTTCCTGCTGCTGTCGTCGATCACCTATGGCTTCGCCATGATCGCCTCGCAGCGCAAGAACCTGAAGGCCACCATCATCTGGCTGCTGATCACCGGCGCGTTTGGCCTGTGCTTCCTGTACCTGGAGCTGGACGAGTTCCTGCACCTGATCCACGAAGGCGCGGGTCCGCAACGCAGCGCGTTCCTGAGCTCGTTCTTCGCGCTGGTCGGCACCCACGGTCTGCACGTGACCTTCGGCTCGATCTGGCTGGTGACCCTGTGCTTCCAGCTGGCCAAGCACGGCCTGACGCCTGAAAACAACCGTCGCCTGATGTGCCTGTCGATGTTCTGGCACTTCCTGGACGTGATCTGGATCGGCGTCTTCACCTTTGTCTATCTGATGGGAGTCCTGCCATGAGCGCACCACATAACCACTCTGAGCACGACCACCACGGTCATGATGACCACGGTCACGGCGGCGACGGCCACCACGGCAGCCTGAAGGACTACGCGATCGGTTTCATCCTGTCCGTGATCCTGACCGCGATTCCGTTCTGGCTGGTGATGCACAAGGTGTTCGACAAATCGAGCACCACCGCCATCGTCATCCTCGGCTTCGCCGCGATCCAGGTAGTGGTCCACATGATCTACTTCCTGCACATGAATGGCAAAGCGGAAGGCGGCTGGTCGATGCTGTCGACCGTGTTCACGCTGGTGCTGCTGGTGATTGTGCTGGCTGGCTCGATCTGGGTCATGTACCACATGAACATCAACATGATGCCTTCGATGGGTAACGACGTTCATAACATGCAAGACATGCAATGATGACGGGCGCAATCAAGCGCCAACGTCCCCGCGCCCTGCGCGTCATCCTGGCCCTCGCGGCCGGGGTGATGTTCGCGGGGTTTTTTGCTTTAGGGACGTGGCAAATCTTCAGGCTGCAATGGAAACTGGCGCTGATCGAACGTGTCGACCGGCGCGTGCATGCAGGGCCGGTGCCGGCGCCGTCGGTGGCGCAATGGCCGCAGCTGAGCACGGACGCGGATGAGTACCGCCGCGTGCAGCTCAGCGGCGTGCTGCTGGACGCTTCCACCACCCAGGTGCTGGCGTCGCTGGACCGCGGCATTGGCTACTGGGTGTTGACGCCGTTGTGTACGCCGGACGGCGGCATTGTGATGATCAATCGCGGCTTCGTGCCGGCCGGCGTCGGTGGCTGGAAACCGCAGCCGGCGCCGCCGATGGCCGCAGCCGATGCGTGCCGTGGCGCGCAGGGGCCGACGGTCAGCTTCACCGGTCTGCTGCGCGTGAACGAGGTGGCCGGACGGCTGCGTCAGAACGATCCGGCGCGCAATTACTGGTACACCCGCGATCTGGCGGCGATCGCCACGGCGCGTGGTTTGCCGGCGGTGGCGCCGTACTTTGTCGACGCCGACCAAGCCAGCGCCAAAGCGGCCGGACCGGTGGCGGGCGAGCAGCCGGCGGGCGGCCTGACGGTGATTTCCTTCGTCAACAACCACTTGGTTTATGCTATCACCTGGTACGCGCTGGCCCTGATGGTGGCCGCCGCGGTAGTCTGGGTCGTTCGAGATGCGCGCAAACAGAAAACCTAATCCCTACGACGGCAGCCGCACGCCGCTGCCGGTGGTCGAGCCGCTGGCGGCGGCCAACGCTTCCGCCAGCAATATCAGCCACGCGGCCGGCCACAAGAACATGCAGCAGCTGATCCAGCTGCGCTGGATCGCCGTGATCGGCCAGATCACCACCATCGCCACCGCCTCCATCCTGCTGGGCGTGCAGCTGCCGATGCCGGCCATGCTGAACATGCTGGCCTGCCTGATCGCGTTCAACGTCGCCAGCATCTTGCGCTGGCAGGAAAACCAGGTGGTGTCCAACAGCGAACTGCTGCTGGCGCTGACGGTGGACATCGCGATCCTGACGGCGCAGCTGTACCTGACCGGTGGCGCCACCAATCCGTTTGTATTCCTGTATCTGCTGCACGTGATTCTGGGCGCGGTGTTGCTGGAAGCCTGGTCGACCTGGACCATCGTGATCGTCACCGGCATGTGCATCGCCGGGCTGGCGCTGTTCTCGGAACCGCTGCCGCTGCCGCAGGACCACGCGCTGGGCATCTTCAGCCTGTACGTGCAGGGCATGCTGCTGTGCTTTATTCTGGACGCGGCGCTGCTGGTGATCTTCATCACGCGCATCATGCAGAACATGCGCAGCGGCGCGGCCGCGCTGTCGGACTTGCGGCAGCGCGCGGCCGAGGAGGAGCACATCGTGCGGATGGGCTTGCTGGCCTCGGGCGCGGCGCATGAACTGGGCACGCCGCTGGCGACGCTGGCGGTGATTCTGGGCGACTGGAAGCGCATGCCCGAATTCAAGGGCAACCCGGTGCTGCTGGAGGAAATCGGCGAGATGCAGACCCAGCTCAAGCGCTGCAAGGCCATCGTCAGCGGCATCCTGATGTCGGCCGGCGAGGCGCGCGGCGAATCGTCGGCCGCCACCACCATCAACACCTTCCTGGATGAACTGGTGGCGGAATGGCGCGTTGGGCGGCCGGTGCTGGACTTTGAGTTCGATAACCGCATCACGCCGGATCATCCGGTGGTGTCCGATTCCACGCTCAAGCAAATGATCTGCAATGTGCTGGATAATGCGCTGGAAGCGTCGCCGCAGTGGATGCGAATGGAAGCCAGCCTGCAAGGCGACATGCTGATATTGCAGGTGACCGACCAGGGCAGCGGCTTCGCAGCGTCTATACTGTCGCAGTTCGGCAAACCTTACAACTCCAGCAAGGGCCGTCCCGGCGGCGGACTGGGGCTGTTCCTGGTGGTGAACGTGGCGCGCACGCTGGGCGGGGAGGTGACCGCCACCAACCGTCCGGAAGGCGGGGCGATGGTGCGACTGACGCTGCCCTTGTCGGCGATCGAAATCAAATCGGAACAACAGACAACATGAGTACAGAAGAAGAACGCGTGCTGCTGCTGGTCGAAGACGACGCAGCGTTTGCGCGCACACTGGGGCGCTCGTTCGAACGGCGCGGCTACCAGGTGCTGCTGGCGGAAAACGTCGACGAGGCCAGCGCGCTGCTGGTCGAGCACTCGCCGGGCTACGCCGTGGTCGACCTCAAACTGAAGGGCAACTCGTCCGGCCTGGCCTGCGTGCAGATGCTGCACGAGCATGATCCCGAGATGCTGATCGTGGTGCTGACCGGCTTCGCCAGCATCAACACGGCGGTGGAAGCGATCAAGCTGGGCGCCTGCCAGTACCTGGCCAAGCCGTCGAATACCGACGACATCGAAGCCGCGTTCGAACACGTGGCCGGCGCGGCCGAATTGGAGCTGACCACGCGCGCCACCTCGGTCAAGACGCTGGAGTGGGAACACATCCACGCCGTGCTGGCCGAGACCGACTTCAACATCTCCGAAGCCGCGCGCCGGCTCGGCATGCACCGGCGCACGCTGGCGCGCAAACTGGAAAAGCAGCGCGTCAAATGAGCCAGGGATCACTGTTTGACTTCGAAGCGCCGCCGACGCCGACCGACCGCATCTTCTTCGCCGTCGCGCCGGATGCCGGCGCCATCGCCGAGCTGCGCGCCCTGACCGCCCAGCTGAAAGCGCAACACGGCATGAGCGGCCGCGCCACCGCCGACGCCAAGCTGCACTGCACATTGTGCAACCTGGGCGACTTCGCCGGCATGCCCGACGCCTTGATCGCGCGCGCCTCGCAGGCCGCCGCGCTGGTGGCCGCCGCCACGCAGCCGTTCGTGGCCAGCTTCGACACCGCCCAAACCTTCATCAACCGCGCCCGCAATCGTCCCTTCGTGCTGACCGGCGGCGAAGGCGTGGTCGGCGTGACCGCGCTCTACCGCAACCTGGCCAGCGCGCTGCTCAAAGCCGGCATCAGCGGCAATCCTGCCAGCTACACGCCACACCTCACGCTACTGTACGACGACGTCACCGCCGCCCCGCAGGCAGTCGCCCCCATCGAATGGACCGTGCGCGAGCTGATCCTCCTGCACAGCCATATCGGCCAAGGCCGCCCCTACACCATCCTCGCGCGCTGGGCTTTGTAACCGGGGTCAATCCTCCCAAAGCTACACGGGCTCTACCGTAGCGGAACGCTACGGTAGAGCCCGTGTAGCTTTGGGAGGATTGACCCCGGTTTGAGGCCGGTTAGAATGGTGTTTTTGCGGGAGGCGTCATGCTTGTCAGGCGTTGTGCTGTGCTGTTTCTGGAGCCGCGTGAGGATCTGGATGTGGATTGGGCGGCGCTGTTCGCGGGACAGGGCGCTATTGGCGCGTCGCTGGAATGGGTCGCGCTGGCGCCGCATCTGGGGCGCGAGGTGGTGCTGGATGCCACTGCGCTGGCGGCGCTTGGTGGCATGAGCTTGACGCTGTGGCGCGAGCGGGCGGAGTATGAGGCGAGGTTTGGCGCGGAGCTGGTCGACAGTTTGCTGGCTTCGGGTCTGCTGGTGTCGGATGCGCCTGAGTTTGCCGCGCTGCGCGAGCGCGATGAGGTGCTGCGCTCGCAGCATTGGCGGCCGTTGTCGGCCACCGCGCATATGTTCAGCCGCTGGGCCGATATGCGCGTCGATAAGGGCATGCAGTTCCCTAGTTTTGATGAGCTGGTGGAGCATTACGGCTCGCCACCGGCGCCCACCATTAATCGGCGCGATGATGGGCAGGCGATTGCGCTGCCATTGCCGCCGCAGGCGCCGCTCGATGCGACGCTGTTCCAGCGCTACACCGGCCGCAATTTCGATCCACTCGCGGTGCTGCCGCTGGCCACCGCTTCACGCCTGCTGCAACGCGCTTTCGGCGCGCAGGGTCAGCATGAGATGGCGCCGGATGCTTTTGTGCTGAAGAAGCTCAGTCCCTCCGCCGGCGGTCTGCATCCAACCGAGGCCTATGTGCTGGCGCAGCGGGTCGAAGGGCTGGCGCCCGGTCTGTATCACTATCAGCCGGTACAGCATTCGTTGGAGCCGCTGACGTTGATGTCGACGGCGCAAACCGAAGAGCTGGCGCTACGCATGGTGGCGGATCAGGATTGGTTTGTGCCGGCGCCGCTGCTGGTGATACTGGTGACGCGGGTGGAGCGCAATTTCTGGAAGTACCGCAATCACGCCAAGGCTTACCGCGCGCTGCTGCTGGACGCCGGCCACTTGTCGCAAACGTTTTATCTGTTGGCCAGCGAGGCCGGCATGCCGGCGTTTGTGACAGCCGCCATCAACGAGGTTGATATCGAGCAGGCGCTGGGCCTGGACCCACTCAAGGATATGGTGGTGGCGGTATGCGGCTGCGGCCCGGCCTCGGGCGCGCAGGATACGGTGGAGATGCGCTACGAACCATAAAAAAGCCCGGACCTTCGCGGGTCCGGGCGGACGTCCGGGGAGGAGTGCGCTTAGCGCCGACCGGACAGGAAGAATGGGATGGCGCCGGCGGCGCTGTCCACTTTGGCTTTGATGGCGTGGCGGCTGGCGGCGATCACTTCTTTCGATGGCAGGCAGCGCGCGGCCGGAATCTGGTTGGCGTCGAGGCGTACGCCCAGACCGCTCAGGGCGTGTTGCGGATCGTGCAGGAAACCCTGGCGGAAGCTGTCGTCACCCGCCAGTTTGGAGAGCAGCAAATCGAGATCTTGTGGCGCCATGTCTAGCCCTTTCAATGTGGAATGAACACCATTGCATGCTAGGCCATGCACGATACGATCTCAAGTCATTTTGTCACTATTGTCTTACTATGAAGTCTGGGCCGCTTCCGCCTCGCGCTGTTCGGCTTCCTGCTGAGCGCTGCGCATCACCACTTCGAACGTGACAACGAAGGCGTGCAGCAAATCTGCCATGGACACCGCCTCCGCTCTGAGCCGATCTTCCAGCACACTTGATGTTTTGAAAAGTTCGTTGGCAGAGAGATTACCCGCCGCGCCGCGAATGCGGTGCACCAGTTCGGCCGCATGCAGCAGTTCGCCGGAGTCGATTGCATGTTGAATCTGTTGCAAACTGGCTTCAAAGTCATGCGCGAACAGACCCAGCAATTGCGATAGCAGCGCGCCGTGGCCGCCCAGCCGTTCCATCGCCTCATCGACATTGATACCGGGGCGCGGCGTGGCCGGTACCGCCGCCGGACGCGGCGCCGCCGGCACGCCCTCCGGCGCGGCCCGGCTCAGGTCCGGCTTGACCCAGGTTGCCAGCACCGCGTACAGCGTGTCCGGATCGATCGGCTTGGTGACGTAGTCGTTCATGTCCATGTCCAGGCAGCGTTCGCGGTAGCCGGCGATGGCGTGCGCGGTCATGGCGATGATGGGCAGGCCGGCGTGGCGCTCGTCGGCGCGAATCAGCGCGGTGGCCTGGTAACCGTCCATGTCCGGCATCTGGATATCCATCAGCACCGCGTCGTACTGGTTGGCGTTGACCATGCGCGCCGCTTCCTCGCCGCTGCTGGCGACATCGGCGCGCACCCCGGCGCGCTGCAGGATTTCGCTGGCCACTTGCTGGTTGATGGCGTTGTCGTCCACCACCAGCACATGGGCGCCACGGATGCGCGCCGTGGCCACCGACGGCGGCGCGACGATGGCGTCGATCGGCTGGCTGGCCTCCAGCCCCAGCCCGGCCAGTACAGCGTTGCGCAGCAGTTGCGGGTGTGCTGGTTTGTCGAGGAAGGGCATGACGCGGGTTTGCTCGGCGGTCTCTTTGTTATGTTCGCGCGCGTAGGCGGTCACCATCAGCACCGCCGGCACCGTCGCCAGTTCGGGATCTTCGGCGATGCGGCGCAGGGTCTCGATGCCGTCCAGATCCGGCATGTCGGCGTCGATCAGCAGCACATCGTAACGATCGAGCTGCATGGCGGCGACGGCGGCCGCGCCCGAAGCAACGGCGCGCGCTTTCAGTCCCAGAGCGTTGAGCTGGATCTTCAGTGTGTGACGGGTGGCTTCGCAATCGTCGACCACCAGCACGCGCTTGTTCTGGGCGGCGGCCGGCACCGGCGGCAGACGCGGCGTCTGGTCGGCGGCGGCTTGCAGATGGACGGTGAAACTGAAGCTGCTGCCGATGCCTGGTTCGCTGTCGACCTTGATCTCGCCGCCCATCTTGCGCACCAGTTGCTGCGAGATGGCCAGACCCAGTCCGGTGCCGCCATACAGGCGGGTGGTGCTGGCGTCGGCCTGGGCGAATGCCTGGAACAGGCGCGCCTGCTGTTCCTGGCTGATGCCGAGCCCACTGTCTTCGACCGTGAAACGCAGCACCAGCGGCTGGCTGGCGCTGACGGCGCGGCCGCTGTCAGCCAGTTCGACACGCAGTTCGATGTGGCCGCGCGCGGTGAATTTGAGCGCGTTGCCC
This sequence comes from Duganella guangzhouensis, assembly GCF_009674535.1. Taxonomy (GTDB): domain Bacteria; phylum Pseudomonadota; class Gammaproteobacteria; order Burkholderiales; family Burkholderiaceae_D; genus Rugamonas; species Rugamonas guangzhouensis. The sequence continues at coordinate 124,480 of NZ_WKJK01000003.1, read as the reverse complement.
ACCAGGTTGACCAGGATTTGCCCCAGCCGCAGCGGGTCGCCCAGCAGATTGGAGGGCACGTCGGGCGCGGCCCAGATCACCAGTTCCAGTCCGCGTTCGGCGGCGCGCCACGCGAACAGGTCGGCGATCTGGTTCAGCGTGTCCGGCAGTTCGAACGGCAGGGCTTCCAGTTCCAGCTTGCCGGATTCGATCTTGGAGAAGTCCAGCACGTCGTTGATGATCTGTAGCAGGCTTTGGCCGGCGCGGCTGATCTTGCGGAAGTAGTCCAGCGGCTGCGCCGGCAGGTCGAGGTGGGTGCCCAGGCCGGCGAAGCCGAGGATGGCGTTCATCGGGGTGCGGATCTCGTGGCTGATATTGGCCAGGAAATCGCTCTTGGCACGGGTGGCTGCTTCGGCGTTGGCGCGCGCCTGCTCGATCATGCGCATCGCGCGCGCTTTCTGGTAGGCTGAGACGAAGGGCTCTTTCAGCGCCTTCAGCAAATCCAGGTCGCTGGCTTCGAACACCGCCTGGTACTGGTAGTTTTCAAAGATCAGATAGCCCTCGACCTGGCCATCGATCACCACCCGCACCGACAGCAGCGCGCAAACGTCGCCCGGCAGCGAGTCCGGGTGATGTACTTCGAAGATGTCCGGCGCGATCGAGCTGTCGGCCGGGGCGTAGCGCAATTCGGCCTGGCGCAGGTCGATGCGGTAGGCGTCGGCGGCGGCGTCGATGCGGCCCCAGGCCGCGCGCAGGCTGAGGGTGTCGGCGCCTTCCTCGCGCACCAGCGCCAACGCTGAATCGATGCCCTTGATGATGGTCGATTCGTGCAGGATGGTGTGCAGCAGGGCGTCGAAGTCGATTTGCTCGTTGATCGATTTGATGATGGCGTTGAGTTTTTCCAGGTGCTGGGTGCGCGAATACACCAGCGCCTGCAGCGCTTCGCCTTTGCGGTGCAGATGGCGCAGACGCCAGCGCACCAGCGCCCACGCCAGCACGCAGCAGATCAGGAAATAGCCGAACCAGGCCCACCAGGTTTCGTGCCAGGACGGCAGCACCAGCACCCGCATCGTGCGTTCTTCCGCGTTCCAGACGCCGTCGCGGTTACTGCCGCGCATGCGCAGCACGTAGGCGCCGGGCGGCAGGTGGCCATAGCTGACGATGCGGCGGCTGGCGTCCACTTCGTTCCAGCGCTGGTCGAAGCCTTCCAGCATGTAGGCGTAGCGGTTGCGCTGCGGCGCCGAGTAGTCGAGTGCCGCCAGTTCCACTTCAAAGCCTTGCTCGCCCGGCTGCAAGGTCAGTAGCGGGCCGTTTTTGTCGGCCAGGTCGGCCGGTGTCAGCGTGCGCTGATCCAGACGCACGGCGCTGATCGCCAGCGGCGGGCGGTAGGCCCAGTCGTTCAACCGGCCCGGATAGACCACCGCCATGCCGGAGGTGGCGCCGAACACCAGATCGCGTTCGGCGGTGACGGTGCTGGCGCCGATGAAGAAGGTGCGGAAGGCCAGGCCATCGGCGCGCGACAGCGCCCGCGCGCGCAGCGTGGCCGAGTCGATCACGGCGATGCTGTCGGCGGTGGCGGCCCAGACCCGGCCAGATGGATCCGATTGCAGCGACATAATGGTGCCGGCCGATAGTCCGGCATTGGTGCCGATCCGTTCGAACACCGGTTCGCCCAGCGCGTCGCGCCCGGTCATCACGCAGATGCCACCGCCGTAGGTGCCGACCCACAGCCGGCCGCGCCGGTCGATCACCAGGGAGCTGATGATGTCTTCCGATAGCGCATCCGGCTTGGCGGGATTGGCCTTGATCTGTTCCACCTTGCCGCTCTCCGGATCGAGTCGGTTCAAGCCGTTGCGGGTGGCCACCCACAGCGCGCCGTCGGCGTCCGGCACCACGGCGTGGATGCGGTTGTCGGTCAGGCCGCCGCCTTCCTGGCCGCCCTGCACGTAGCGCAGGACGGAACCAGTGGCCGGGGTGTAGCGCAGCAGGCCGTCGAAGGTGCCCAGCCACAGCTCGCCCTTGCGGGCCAGGATGGTGCCGACGCGCGGATACGGATTCCCCTGCGGCAGCGGCACGCGCCGCACCGTGCCGCCATTGGCGCTGGTGTGATACAGGCCAAGCTGGGTGCCGATCCAGGCTTCGCCCGGTTCCGCCTCGGCCAGCGCCAGCACCACGCGATTGGGCAGGGCGGTGTCGGGCTTGTGCGGATCGGGGCGCAGCGCGGCGCGGCGCGCGCCGTTGGCGGGCACGATGTCGATGCCCTGGTCGGCCAGGCCGATCCAGACTTCGCCGCGACTGTCGGTCATCAGCGCCGAAACGCCGGCTTCCTGCGCGCCCTCGGCGCCGAACACCGAGTCGATCGCTTCGCTGTGCGGGTCATAGACATCGACACCGCGCTCGGTGGTAATCCAGATCATGCCGCTGCGGTCGCGCAGCAGGGCGGCGGTGCGGTCGTGACTGAGGCTGAACGAGACCGCCGGCTGGTGCAGGATGCGGGTGCTGTGCGGCGCGGCGGTGCGGTATTCGATCACGCCGCCGCCATACGTGCTGGCCCACCAGATGCCGGGCACGGTCTCGGTAACCGCCAGTATCATGTTGGCCTCGGCGTCCTTGACCCCTTTGAGGCTGACCAGGCGGCCGCTGTCGGCCAGCGGTTCGACGATGCCGATGCCGCTCTTCAGCGTGCCGAAGGCGATCTGGCCGCGGCTATTTTCGCCCAGCGCCAGCACGGTGTCGCTCCAGCCGGCACCGCCGCCGCTGATCGGGATGGTGACGATGGTGCCGTTGGCGTCCTTGCGCGCCAGGCCGGTGGCGCTGCCGATCCACAGCGAACCATTGCGGTCCATCAGCAGCGCGCGGATCTGGTTGTCGGGCAGGCCGGGCGTGTCCTCGTGGCTGTAGCGGCGGATGGTCTTGTGGACGGTGTCGTAGTATTTGAGGCCGCCCGGGGTGCCGATCCACAGATTGCCTTTGCTGTCGCTGGCGATGGCGCTGATCTGGCCGCGCGTCAGCTCATCGGCGGGACGGATGAAGTGTTCACTGGTTTTGTCGTACATGGCCAGGCCGGCGGCGGCGGTGCCGATCCACAGGCGGCCGGCGCTGTCGACGTGCAGCACCTGGATGAAGTCACCCGGCAGGCTGCTGGCGTCGGCGGCGTTGTAGTGGAAGCTGCGCACGCGATAGCCGTCCCAGCGCGCCAGCCCGCTCTGGGTGCCGATCCAGATATAGCCGTCGCTATCCTGCGCCAACGCCATGCCCACCGGATGCGGCAAGCCCTGTTCCAGGCCCAGATGCTCGAACAGGGGCGTGGCCAACTGGTCCCACCGTTCCGGGCCGGCGAGGGCGGTGCTGCACAGGGTAAGGCAGGCGGCCAGGATGGCCAATAGCTGCGCTGCGGCGCGCAGCGCATGCCGGATGGGGGCGTGATCGTTCAAATCAGGGCACACTCCTCTAAAGGATAGTTCAAGCATACGGAAATGCTGACCGAAAGTCCATGCTTGCCGACGCGTTTTGCCGTGCGCTTGTACAATCGCCACATGCAAACAAGAGTAGGTACGGATATGAAACCTGAAGTATTGGTGTTGGCGGCCAGTCCGTCGGCCGATGTGATGGCACAGCTGGAGCAGCAATTCGATTGTCACCATCTGTGGCAGCAGCCACGCGACCAGCAGGCGCAGTGGCTGCAGGGCGTGGCCGCTGAAGTGCGCGCGGTGGTGACCACCGGCGCGATCGGCATCAACGCGGCGCTGCTGGCGCAACTGCCCAAGGTGGAAATCGTCGCCGTCAACGGCATCGGTACCGACGCGGTGGACCTGGACGCCACCCGCGCGCGCGGCATCGCGGTTACCAACACGCCGGGCGTGCTGACCGATGACGTAGCTGATGTGGCCATGCTGTTGCTGCTGTCGGCCGCGCGCCGTTTGCCGGCGATGGACTTTTATGTGCGTACCGGCGGCTGGGAAGCCGGCAAGCCGGTGGCGCCGGCGCGCGCGCTGGCGGGCAAAGTGTGCGGCATCTTTGGCTTTGGCCGCATCGGCCAGGCGATTGCGGCGCGGGCGCAGGCGTTTGGCATGGAAGTGCGCTACTTCCAGCCGCGTGCCATTGAAGGCACGCCGGTGCCGCGCGCGGACTCGCTGCTGGCATTGGCCGAGGCCAGCGACTACCTGGTGATCGCCGCGCCGGGCAGCCCGGCCACGCGGCACGCGGTCAATGCCGAGGTGCTGCAGGCGCTGGGCCAGACCGGCACCCTGGTCAATATCGCGCGTGGCTCGCTGGTGGATGAGGAAGCGCTGATCGCCGCGCTGCGCGACCGCACGCTGGGCATGGCCGCGCTGGACGTGTTTGCCGATGAGCCGCGTGTGCCGGTGGCCTTGCGTGAGCTGGAAAATGTGGTGCTGACGCCGCACATCGGTAGCCTGACGGTCGAAACCCGACACGCCATGGGACAACTTGTCGTGAACAATCTGCGTGCCCATTTTGCCGGTCAGCCGCTGCTTACACCGGTAAAATAATCGTTTCAAGCTTATGTGTGATGTGCATATAAGGTATTGAATATGCTATATTTCTTCCATTAGAATCGTTTCATAGAACGTTTCATATGGCGGACATATTGCAGATACTCCGGCTGGCGCGGGTGATTTCCGGCGCCGAGCTGCTTCAGCGCTTGCAGAAAGGCAGGCCCACGCTCAGCCGTGCCACCATGATGCGCATGGTGCGCGAGTTGGGCGATCAGGTGGTGGTGCGCGGCGCCGCCCGCCGCACCAGCTATGCGGCGCGCCGTCCGCTGCGCGGCAACGGCGCGTCGCTTCCGGTGTACCGCATCGACGCGGCCGGGCGTGGCGAGCAAATCGCGCTGCTGGACCCGATCTATCCCGCCGGTTGCGCGCTGCGCTACGAGCAAGCGCTTGAATGGCCGCTGGCGCCCGAGATGCGCGATGGCTGGTTCCCCGGCCTGCCGTATCCGCTGGACGACATGCGGCCGCAAGGTTTCCTCGGCCGGAATTTCGCCCGCAACTACGCCACGTTGCTGCAAGTCGGACCTGATCCGCAAAAGTGGCCGGAGGACGATGTGCTCTACATGCTGGCGCAGCTGGGGCACGACAGCGCCGGTAATTACATCATCGGCGAGGCCGCGTACCGCCGCCACCTGGAGACGCTGCGGAGCGGCCACGCGCAGCTGAGCGAAGCCGATTATCCCCAACTGGCCGCGACAGCGATGCAAGCCGGCGACGCTGGTTCCTCGGCCGGCGGCGAGTTCCCCAAATTTACCGCCTGGCGCGTGCATGAAGGCGAGGGCGCGCACGTCATCGTCAAATTCTCGGGAAATGATCGCACGCCGGGCGTGCAGCGCTGGTCCGACCTGCTGGTATGCGAGCATCTGGCGCTGGAAACCATCGGTGCCGAGCTGGGATTGGCGGCGGCGCGCAGCCGCATCTGCAACGCGGATCAGCGCACCTTTCTTGAGGTGCTGCGGTTTGATCGCCACGGCGAATTCGGTCGTTCCGCGCTGTGCAGCTGGGCCGCGCTGGATGCGGCCTTGTTTGGCATGGCTGGCGAAAATTGGAGCCGGGTCGCCGCGCGGCTGCTGGCGGAGCGCTACATCAGCAGCGATACCGCCGCGCGCATCAATCGCCTGTACCATTTCGGTCGCCTGATCGCCAACAGCGATATGCACGAGGGGAACCTGGCTTTCGTGCCCGGCGCGCCGGACGAGCCACCGCTGGCGCTGGCGCCGGCCTACGACATGCTGCCGATGCTGTATGCGCCGGTGCGTGGCGTTGAGCTGCCGCAGCGCGAATATGCGCCGGCCTTGCCACTGCCGGCCGAACAAGAGGACTGGCTGGCGGCGGCCGATGCGGCGATGCTGTTCTGGAGCGCGGCGGCGGCGGATGAGCGCATCAGTGCCGCCTTCCGCGCCGTGTGCAAGTCTAATGGCAGGGAGTTGAAGCGTCTGAGGACGCTGGTGGTGGCGTCACCGGCAGCGGCAACTGGGCGTAGGTCTTGACGCAGTTGCGGCCGGCGCGTTTGGCGGCGTACAACGCTTCGTCGGCGCGGCTGTAGGCCAGTTCGAAACTGGTGCCTTGCGGGTTCCAGCTGACGCCGACGCTGGCCGTGATCTGGCGGTCGATCGGCGCGTCAAACACCTGGTCGGCGATGGCGTCGCAGATGCGCAGCGCGACGCTGCGCGCTTCTTCCAGGTCCGAGGTGGGCCAGATCACCGAGAATTCCTCGCCGCCGACGCGGCCCACCGCCGCATCTGCACCCAGCAGCGTGCGCAGGCAGCTGACCACAGTTTTGATAACGGCGTCGCCGGCCGGATGGCCGAAATCGTCGTTGATCCACTTGAAATGGTCGATGTCCAGCACGATCAGCGCCATGTCGCTGTGCTGCAGGCAGGCGCTGGCCGTGTCGATGACGGCGGCGCGGTTCAGCGCACCGCTGAGCGGATCGTGGGTGGCGCGGTATTCCAGTTCCTTGGCCAGTTCGTGCAACTGGCGGTTCATCTGATTCATGTCCAGTTCCGCGCGGTCGCTGCGGCGGATCAAACGACGGCTTTCGCGCATCAGACGCTCGTAATGCACGATCATGTCGGCCAGCGCGGCGCGAGCGTCGGCGCGCGGATCGTCATGCGCGGCCCTGGCGTTGGCCAGCGCCGCGCTTTCCAGCGCAAACAGGTCGGCGTCGGCCATGGGATTCATCAGTTGCTCACTGCGTGGTCGTGGAAGTCGAGCGCGCCGAAATCGTCCTGCAGTTCCTGGCCGAATTCGAGGATGGTGTCGTCGTCCTCGTCGTGATACCAGTTCAGGCGCACCTGGTTGCCGGCCATGGCGGCGTTGTTCAACGCCTCGAAGAAGGTGAACAGCATCTTGGTGCTGGAGCTGTTGAAGTAGGCCAGCGAGACGTTGACGGTAATGGCGGCGTCGTTGCAGCTGTCGAGGTAAGCCTGGACGCGGGCGATCACCGGGCCGTAAAAGGCGGCGGCGTTCTCCGGATACGATTCACCCTTGATCGACAGCGTGTGCTGGTCGAAGCGGAAGTCGATTTCCGGCGAAGTGGGCGAAGCGGCGATAAACATTGGTTCCATGGTCGTTCTCGGTATTGGTTCAGATAATCGCTTTGATGCAGAAGATGGTGGCGTCCGGATTGTGCGTGTCCTTGACGAATTCGAATTCCAGCGGCTCGCTGGCATCGCGCGCCATGGTCAGGAAGCCCAGGCCGGCGCCCTTGCTGTCGGTCGGGGTGTCGTCGCGCAGCGCTTTCTTGTAGGCCGACTTGATCTCTTCCATGGTCATGGTATGCAGCGGATCGAGACGGTTGCGGATGCGCTCCACGTTGGCGCTGTCGACCGGATTGGCGCACAGCAGGAAGAAGCTGTCGTCCTTCATGCCGATGCAGAACGAGCCGCGGCGGATCTGGTTCTCGGCCTGTGAGTCCGGCGTCAGCGAGTCGGACGAATAGTGCATGATGTTCTGCGACATTTCGACAAACGACGAGAAGATGCGGCGCCGGGTAGGTCCGGCCGCGCCGGCCGTGTCCAGGCGGGCCTTGATGGTCTCCGAAATGGCGGCCACCACGTGCTGCGAGAAATAGCCCACGTAGAAAAAGATGATGTGGCGCTTGCGGGCCACGTCAAAGAAATCGCTGAATTCTTCGTACAACAAAATTGCTCCTCAGGGGCGGAAACAGAAAAAGGTGAGGTCGTCGCGGCGCGGCTGTTCGCCTTGCCACGTTTGGTAATCGTCCAGCATCGCCTGCGACACGTGGCGCGCGCACTCGGTGCGCTGCGCCAGCAGCACGTCGCGCATGCGGCGCTTGCCGTAGGCGATGTCCTTGGCGCCGCCGATCTGGTCGATCAAACCGTCGGTGGTCAGGAACATCAGGCTGCCGTCGGGGATGTGGATGATTTTGTTGGTCCACTGGTAGTCCATTGGGGTGTCGACATAGCCGACGCCCATGCGTTCGGCGTCCACGGTCTGCACCGCCTGCTGCTCGGGATCGAGCTGGAACAGCGCCAGTTTCGCACCGGCGAAATGCAGCTGGCGGCTGGCGTTGTCGAACCACAGGAAGGCGGCGTCCATGCCGTCATTGGATTCGGTGGCGCCCTGGCCTTCGACCTGACCCAGCACGCCCTTGACGCCGCGATTGACTTCGGCGATCAGGCGGGCCGGATCGCGTGGGCCAAGCTGCTGCAAGGCCTGGGTCAGGGTGGACGACGAGATCAGCGTCATGAAGGCGCCCGGCACACCGTGGCCGGTGCAGTCGGCAATCGCGGCGAACCAGCCATCGTCGTAGCGGGCGAAGTGATAGAAGTCGCCGCCGACGACGTCGCGCGGCTGCCATTCCAGATGGGCGTCGTCCAGCGCGTCGGACAGCGCCAGGTTGGAGGGGCGCAGCAGCGAGCGCTGGATCACGCTGGCGTAGTCGATGCTGTGCATGATCTGGCGGTTTTTTTCGGCCTGCATATTGGCCACCACGTTCATCAGCTGCAGGCCGAAGCCGACGCCGGCCAGCTCGCCGTTACGCGTTACGATAAATCCATCAGCCAGTGCTTTTTCGCCGGACTCGACGGCGCGGAAGGTCAGCGCCTCGATGCTCATATTGGCGTCGACGATCAGCGGTTCCTTGTCCATGAAGGCGATGCAGCTCTTCTTGCCGTACAGCTCGTGGTAGAAGGGCTTGGACATCTGCGACATGAAGATGTTGCGGCTGATCAGGCCGATCGGGTGGCCGGCCTCGATCACCGGCAGGCTCATCAGGTCGCGGCGCTCGGTGAACAGTTCGAGCACGGCAAAGTTGGTGGTGTCGGACAGCACCGAGATCGTCTCCACGCACAGGTCGGCGGCGACGGACAAACGAAAACGGGGCAGATGCAAACGAGAGGCATTGAACTCCACGGCCGGGAACCTTTTATCAACACTGAGCCCCGCATGCTACCGGGCAATTGTTACCTCCTCATTACATCTTGACTGAAGGAAATTACTGTTGACGAAATTGCCTTGCGGTAACATCGGCGTCACATTGGGTGTGTAAATTGGTGAGAATTCGTGCCATGGGCACACTTACTCCTCTGATGAAACGTGATGAAATTCCCTCAATTGAATACCGGCATGCGCGTGATGGCGTCGTTTGCCGTCCTGTTGTTTGTGATGGCGAGCATGTCCGGCGTGTCGCTGTGGCGGCTGCAGTCGGCCAACGATACGGCCTCGAATCTGGTCAATGAAAAGCTGGCGCGGCAGCAGCTGACCTCGGAACTGCTGGGTGTGACCGAGTTGAATGGTTTGCGCGCGGTGTCGATCGGGCGCAGCGATAGTCTGGAAGTGTCGGATATCTTCCAGGCGCAGCTGACGGCGGGCGACAAGCTGGCTGCCGACACCGAGCGCAAGCTGGCAGCGTTGCCGGCATCCAGCGATGAAGCGGCGCTGCTAGTTGCGGTGGCGACGCGCAAGGCGGCCTTCATGGCCATGCGCGGCGAACTGTTCAAATTCAAGGACATGGGACGGGTGCAGGAAGTGGGCGATCTGCTGGATAACAAATGGCCGGGCGTATTCAAGGCTTACAGCGGCGCGCTGGAGCAGCTGCTGGCGTATCAGACGGCGCAGGCCAGGGCCTTGGCCGAACGCTCGGCCAGCCAGTACGCTGGCAGTCGCGCCTTGCTGATCGGACTGAGCGTGGCGACACTGGCGCTGGGCGCGCTGCTGGCATGGTTGCTGACGCGCAGCATCGTGCTTCCTTTAACGCAGGCGGTGACCTTGGCCGAACAGGTGGCCGGCGGCGAACTGCGGGTGGCGATCGCGCATGGCCGTAGTGACGAGATCGGCCAGTTATTCGATGCGCTCAGCCATATGACGGCGCGGCTGGCCGATACCGTCGGCCGGGTGCGCGATGGCGCGGTGGCGATCGACTCGGCCTCGCATGAGATCGCCAGTGGCAATATGGATTTGTCGCGTCGCACCGAGCATCAGGCCGGGGCGCTGGAAGAGACCGCGTCGGCCATGGATGAGCTGACCATGGCGGTGCGTCAGAACAGCGGCAATGCGCAGCAAGCGAATCAGCTGGCGATATCGGCGTCCGAGGTGGCGGGCAAGGGCGGCGCGGTGGTGGATGAGGTGGTGCGCACCATGGCCAGCATTAACGACTATGCGCACAGGATTGTCGACATCACCAGCGTGATCGACGGCATCGCGTTCCAGACCAATATCCTGGCCTTGAACGCGGCGGTGGAGGCGGCCCGCGCCGGCGAACAAGGGCGTGGCTTTGCCGTGGTGGCGGGTGAGGTGCGTAACCTGGCGTCGCGCTCGGCGGAGGCGGCGAAAGAAATCAAAAAGCTGATCAACGATTCGGCCGAGCGGGTGGCCAGCGGTAGCGAGCTGGCCGAGACGGCCGGCGCGACCATGCAGGAGATCGTGGCCAGCGTGCAGAAAGTCACGGCCATCATCGTCGCGATCAGCACCGCCAGCGCGGAGCAGGAGCGCGGCATCGAACAAGTCAACAGCGCGATCAGCGAGATGGACGACGTGACGCAGCAAAACGCGGCACTGGTCGAGGAAGCGGCGGCGGCCGCAGCGGCGATGCAGGCGCAGGCGCGCGAGTTGGCCGAACTGGTCGGCGCCTTCAAGCTGGATGCCGCCAGCGTGCAGCCGCTGCCGGTGCGAGTGGCGCTGCCCATGGCCACGAATTCAGAATTGCGTCGCGTGGCCTGAGTGTTATAGTTAGCGTAACTAATAACAGGGAGAGGCTGCGACGATTGGATAACGCGACCCAAGGCCAGTTTGACGAGAGCGAGGCAGCATACTATTTGCTGGAGCAACGGCAGGCATTTTCCAGCTCGAAGTTATGGGACATGCAGCGCGCTTACTTTGCCGAGCGTGGCGCTGCCGCGTGGCAATCTGGCGAAGTGCCGCACTACGTCACCAGCAATCCGACCATCGCGCAAACCTACGCGGACATCGTATTTGCCTTTTATCAGGACCGGCAGCGCCTGCAGCCGAGCGAGCAGGCAATGGTAATCGCGGAGCTGGGCGCGGGATCGGGCCGTTTCGCGTTTCACTTCCTGCTGCGCCTGGAACAACTGTGTGCTGACCACGAGACGCCCATTTCCGCCTTTTGTTATGTGCTGACCGATTTTACCCAGGCGAATCTGGATGCCTGGCAGTTGCATCCACGCTTCAAGCCGTGGTTTGAAAGCGGTCTGCTGGATTGTGCGTTGTTCGATGTGACGGACTCCGATCGCTTGCATTTGCAGCGCAGCGACGAGCTGATCGAGGTCGGCACTTTGCAGCATCCGATCGTGGTGATTGCGAATTATGTGTTCGACGGCGTGCCGCAGGATCTGTTTTTCCTGCGCGATCAGGTCATGCAGGAATGTCTGATTTCGCTGGCGACCAAGCAGCCGCCGCAGGAAGTGGATGTGGCAAGCTTGTTGCGGCAACTGTATATTCGCTACGACTATGTGCCCTTGACGGCCGCCGTCTACAGCGAACCGGTGTTGCAGGAGCTATTGGACCGCTATCGGCAGCAGTTGCCAGAAGCCCATATGCTGTTCCCCGCATGCGCGCTGCGTTGTCTGACACGTCTGCAAGCGTTGTCTCATCACGGCATGCTGTTGCTGTCGGCAGATAAAGGCACCCATGATTTGCAGTCGGTTGCGCTGTCCGAGGCGCCACAGCTCTCGCATCACGGATCGTTCTCGCTCAGTGTCAACTACCATGCTTTTGTGGCCTGGAGTGAATTGCAGGGTGGGATGGCGCTGGTGCCGGAAAACCGGCATCGCAGCATCGCGGTGATCGCTTTGTTGATGCTGGCGCAACCGCAGCAGCATGTGCGCACCTGTCAGGCATACCGGCAACGGATTTCCGTGTGCGGGCCGGATGACTTTTATACGTTGACCAAATGTTTGCAGCCGCAAATGCCGGAAATGCAGTTTGTCGAGATACTGGCGTATCTGCGTTGGACCCGCGCGGATGCCCATCAGTTGTGCGCGGCGATACCACGCCTGGCGGCGCTGGCGCCGACCTTGAGCGCCGGCGAGGTGGCGGAGCTGAAGCGGATGCTGGATCGGGTCTGGGATGCCTACTTCCCCTTGGGCGAGGAGCGCGACCTTGCCTTCGATATTGGTTGCCTGCTGTATGAAGTGGGCGATTATCGCCATGCGCTACATTACTTCGACTGGTCGGTCGCGATCTATGGGGAGCATGGCGGCACGATGTTCAATATCGCAGCCTGTTACGACCAGCTAGGCCAGTTCCCCGCAGCGCGCACTGTGCTTGAGAAACTGATGGCTTCCGAGCCGGAAAATGAGGAGGCACGGGCCTTATTCGCTGCATTGCCCGCAGTGTGACAATGCCGGACACGGCATCCAGCTTCAAGTCGTCAATTCAGCGGTACGTTGCAAGTTGCGGAACATCCGGCGAGCGCGGTGGCGCAGCGATTGAGACATCGCCTTGTTGTTCACCAAATGTTCAAACTCAGCCAGAAGGAGTGGCTGTACTTCGGGATTAGCGTCGAGCCAGTCAATTGCCTTGTCGGGCCAGTAGTCGGACACGGAACTATGAAACGCATGGCGCAGCAGCAGTGCTAGCGGAAACCGCTGTATGCTGGCGGCATATTCCGGTGCAGCTTCGCAGACAGTGTCCAAGTGTTTTTTGAACTCAGCGAACTCGATCTCCAACAAAATAAGGAGAACCATGCATTTGCTTTCGGTGTCGAAATAAATGGGAGTTTCGCTTCTGAGTCGAGTGCACCAGCCGAGCGTTTCATGTACGCCAATTACCCGCTCGTCTTTTTCAAATATCCAGAAAAATACTTGATCGGGCAACGGTGGTTGCAAGAAATGTGCTTTCATGGCTGTTCCTCGTAGTAGTGAATTACCGGTAAGCCTGTACGAGCCATCAGCCAGATCGTGAATTGAATACGAATGACTGGTGTCCATTTGTCTCCATAGTGACCGCTTTGTTCGCTAGTCAAAAGTGCTCCTGTTGCATCTCGCGAAAGCGTTCCTCCCACCAGTACCGAGTTTGGAGTCGCCTTTATGGATGCCGCTAGTTGCTGATGTGTTGATCCACATAGCTGCACATGCCTTCTAGGCTTTCCCGCTGCCAGTCTGTTGTTTTTGGGCGCGTAAACAAATTCTACTCCCCCGCGCGGAAAGTAGTTTTTCAGCGCCGCGACGGAGCTGGTGTCTGTAATTCCAATGACGCCAGCTACTGGGCCGGATGTGCGTTGACGCAAGCACAACGCTTTGCCAGGCAAAGCAGAAGGAAGCTGTCCAATGTGTGGCTGTTCGCTGTATCAAAGGGCGGGGGAAGAGCGGAAGATAGCCTGGTCGTATCTGGATTCAGGAGGCCGCCATGCAGCCACCCCGCACGCAAACTACACATCCCAGCAAGGAAGCGGTCCGCCGCCATTTGCAGCAGCGCCGTGATGAACACACGCCGCCACCCACGCCCGAACGTATAAGGGAGGAGCTGGGCTGGCGACTGCTGAAAAGCCTGTAAGACGGTCTCGCTGGCGGCATCGCCTCAAATGGCGGTCGCCACTGTTTTTATCGATTTCTTCACCAGCGCCTGGAATTGATCGGCCGGTACTGCTGGGCTGAGGCGGTAGCCTTGCATCAGATCGCAGCCGCGATCGGCCAGGAAGGCCAGTTGCTGATCGGTCTCCACGCCCTCGGCCACCACTTCCAGCCGCAGGCTGTGCGCCAGCGCGATGATGGTGCTGACGATCGACGCGTCGTCCTGATCCTGCGGCAGGTCTTGCACAAAGGAGCGGTCGATCTTGATGATGTCGATCGGGAAGCGCTTGAGGTAGGACAGCGATGAATAGCCGGTGCCGAAATCGTCGATCGACAGACGCACGCCCAATTCACGCAAGCGGTGCAGCGCGGCCAGCGTGTCGTGCGCATTTTCCATCAGCGTGCTTTCGGTGATTTCCAGTTCCAGCAGATGCGGCGGCAGCTGGGTTTCGGCCAGCACCGCTTCCACCGAGGCGGCGAAGTCTTTCTGCAGCAGCTGGCGCACCGACAGGTTGACCGCCACCCGCATCTCCGGCAAGCCGGCGCGCAGGAACTGCTGCAATTGCGCGCAGGCGGTGCGCAGCACCCATTCGCCCAGTTGGTTGATGATGCCGGTTTCTTCGGCCAGCGGAATGAATTCCACCGGCGCGATCATGCCACGGCTTGGATGGCGCCAGCGCACCAGCGCTTCCATGCCGATGATGCGGCCGCTGTCCACGCAGGCCTGCGGCTGATAGTGCACTTCCAGCTGGTGCTGATGTTCCATGGCGCGCCGCAAATCGCTTTCCAGGCGCACGTGTTCGGAAATCGAGTGCTCCATCGACGGTTCGTAGAATTGGAAGCCGCTGTTGGTGCGCTTGGCGCGGTACATGGCGCTGTCGGCGTGCTTGACCAGGGTGGCGACGTCGCTGCCGTCGTGCGGGTACATGGCGATGCCGACGCTGGCGGTGACGAAGATCTCGTGGCCGTCGATGGGGAAGGGCGCGGACAGCGCGCGCACGATGTTGTGGGCGGCGGTGGCGGCAGCAGCCGGGCTATCCAGCTCGTGCAGCACGACGGTGAATTCGTCGCCGCCCAGGCGCGCCACCGAATCACCGGCGCGCACGGTATTGCGCACCCGTTGCGCCACCGCTTGCAGCAGGCGGTCGCCGATGCCGTGTCCCAGGTTGTCGTTGACGTATTTGAAGCGGTCCAGGTCCATGAACAGCACCGCGACTTGCTGGCCGTGGCCTTGCGCCTGGTCGATGCTGCTGGCCAGCAGTTCGAAAAACAGGGTGCGGTTGGGCAGGTTGGTCAGCACATCGTTATAGGCCAGGTGGCGGATGCGCTTCTCGGCGCGGTTGCCTTCGATGATGCGGCGCACGCGCTGTGACAGCACGGCGTAGTGGATCGGTTTGGGGATGTAGTCGCTGGCGCCGGCGGCGAAGGCGCGTTCGACCGAGGCGTTGTCTTGCAGGGCGGTGATCATCAGCACCGGGATGTCGGCGGCGTTGGGTAGTTCCTGCATGCGGGCGCAGGCGGTGAAGCCGTCCATCACCGGCATCATGGCGTCCATCAGGATGGCGTCTGGCTGGAGGTGGGCCAGCATGGTCAGCGCCTGTTGGCCGTCCGAGGCTTCGTCGACGCGGAAGCCGTCGCGCTGCAGGGTGTGGCGCAGGGTGCTGCGGGTGCTGCGATCGTCATCCACCACCAGCACGTGCGGGGTGTCGTCGCTGAGCTGCGGTTCATCGTTCGCTTCCTGCTGCAGTTCGGCGCGCAGGAAGGCGGCGACGGACAGGAACTGTTCGTGCAGCGGTTGCAGCAGCGGTTCGATGCGTTCGGGTTGGCCGGCGGCGGCGAGTAGTTCGGCTTGCAGTGCCAGTTGGGCCAGGGCGCCGGCGCCGAAATTGCCGGAAGAGCCTTTCAGGGCGTGGGCGCGGCTGCCGGCGGTTTGCAGGTCGCCGCTGCGGACCGCCTGCGCCAGTTCGTCCAGGCAGATCGGCGTGTCTTCCAGGTAGGGCGTGATGGCGTGCGGCAGGGCGTCGCCCAGCACCTCGCGCAGCTTGTCGAAGACGTCCAGGTCGACCGGGGCGCCGGCCGGGCGCGATGGACGCTGCGATGGCCGGCTACTGTCGCCGGCGCGCAGGGCGATATCGGCGGCGCCATGGGGTAGCCACTTCTCCAGCTTGCGGCGCAGTTCGACCAGTGTGATCGGCTTGGCCAGGTAATCGTCCATGCCGGCGGCCAGGCATTTCTCTGCGTCGCCGCTTTGGGTGTTGGCGGTCATCGCCAGCAGCGGCGTGCGCCGGCCCAGCGCCAGTTCGGCCAGGCGGATGTGGGCGGTGGCTTCGTAGCCGTCCATTTCGGGCATGCTGCAATCCATCAGGATCAGGTCGAAGCGGTCGCGCTGGGCGGCGCGCACGGCTTCCACGCCGTCGGCGGCGAATTCGCATATGCAGCCGTTCATGGCCAGCATGCCGGCCGCCACCATCTGATTGGTGCGATTGTCTTCCGCCACCAGCACGCGGAACTGGCGTACCGGCAGCGCGCGCGGCGCGGCTGTTTGTGGGGCCGCCGCTGGTTGCCGCTCGCCGGCGCGACAGGCGATCGAGAAGGTAAACGTGGTGCCGCTATTGGCCACGCTCTGCACACTGATCTCGCCACCCAGCAGCTCGACCAGCTGTTTGCAGATGGCCAGACCCAGTCCGGTGCCGCCATAACGGCGGGTGGTGCTCGGATCCGGCTGCGCATACGCCTGGAACAGGCCGCGCTGGACCTCATCGTTCATGCCGATGCCGCTATCGCGCACTTCAAAGCTGAGCGTCAGTTCGGCGGCCGAGGCCAGCCGCACCACGCCGATGCTGACCTGGCCACGTTCGGTGAATTTGACGGCATTGCCGGTCAGGTTAATCAGGATCTGGCGCAGGCGCAGCGCGTCGCTGACGATGCAGTCCGGGACGTCCGGCGCCACGTCCCAGCTCAGGCCCACGCCTTTTTGCTGCGCCGGACGGGCCACCAGCTCGGTCACCTCGGCCAGCAAGGCGGACAGGCTGAACTCCGCTTCCTCCAGCGTCAGTTTGCCGGCCTCCATCTTGGAGAAGTCGAGGATGTTGTTAATCAGCGCGATCAGCGTGCGCGATGAATTCCACGCCACGTCGACGAATTCCTGCTGGCGCTGGGTCAGGCGGGTTTCCTTCAGCATGTCCAGCATGCCGACCACGCCGTTGAGCGGGGTGCGTACCTCATGGCTGACGGTGGCGGCAAACTGCGCTTTCATGCGCGCCATGTTGACGGCGGCGTCACGCGATTCCTTGAGTTCCGTCTCACGCTGGTCCAGCACATTCATCATCTGGTTGAAGGCCTGACCCATTTCGATCAGATCGCGCGGACCGGCCGGGCGCACGCGCATGCCCGATTGGCCGGCTTCGGCGCGCCGCATCTGACGCGACAGATGGTTTAGTGGTGTCAGCATGTGGCGCGTCAGCAGCCGCGCCAGCATCAGCAGGATCACGGCAAACGACAGCGTCAGACCCAGATTCCCGAGCAGCAGTGACCAGGTCAGATTCTTCAGCGTGTCCTTGCTGAGGTGGACCTGTACGTGGCCCAGCAACTGCCGCTGATGCTCGCGCAGCTCGACCGGCGCGGCGAATAACCAACCGTCCTCGTTCTCGGCGACCAGGCCGGCGTGGGCCGGTGCTGTGCGATTGGACAGTGCCTTCAGTTTTTCGCCCTGCACCCGCGACAGCAGCAGGTGGTCTTGCGCATCCAGGATTTGCAGGCCGGCGACGTCCGGAAAGGCCAGCGTGGAATTGACTACGTCGCGCGCGTTCTCCGGCGCGTGGGACAGCAGCGCCGATGTGCTTTGACGCGCCAGATTGTCGGCGATGCGCTGGCCCTGGCCGATGAAGTGGTCGCGCATGCGGGAGTTGGCTTCCCAGGCGTTCATCAATGCCGAGAATACGGCCAGTCCTAGAATGGCGGCTGAGACGATGATGGTGAGCTGACGCTGAAATCCGGTACGACGTAAAAAATTGCGAAACATGTTCATCGTGTTCAGGGCTGGGGAAGGACGTAGTCGTGACTGCGCTGCTTGAAACAAAAATAGTGTTTTTATATTATATCGATGCAAGCGCTACCACATGGTGTAAAGTAAGACTAATTAGCAATATTTTTAACATTCCTTTCTCCATGCCCGTCCTCAGAACGCCGATTCGCACGCCTCCCATGTTCAACCTGGCGTGGCCTTTGCTCGTCGAACTGGGGTTGGGCATCGCCTCCAACGTAGTCGGCACCGCGCTGGCGTCGCGCATCTCCGACGAGAATGGCGGCGCGTTCGCGATCGCCAGCCAGGTGTCGGCTACCTTGTTCATCCTGTTCCGCATCATTGGCGCCGGCGTCAGCGTGGTGGTGACGCAGAATCTGGGCGGTGGCCAGCGCGACGCGGCCGACCAGGTGGCGCGCGCGGTGGTTGGCGCCAGCACCTGGCTGGGCGTATTGACCGCGGTGCTGGCCCTGTTCGGCGCGCACGGCCTGCTGCATTTGCTGAACGCGCCGGCGCAGGTGTTCCCGATCGCCGCACCGTTTCTGATGGCGCTGGCCCCGGCCATGCTGCTCGACGCCTGGAACGCCTCCATGGCCAGTGTGATGCGCGCTCATTTGCGCACCCGCGATACGCTGGTGGTGCTGATCATCATGCACGTGTCGCATCTGGTGATGGCGATACCGCTGATGTACGGCTGGGGGCCGCTGCCCGCGCTTGGACTGCCCGGTTACGCGCTGGCGCTGGCCTTGAGCCGCGCGATCGGCCTGGCCTTGCATCTGATGATGTGGCGCGTGCATCTGCAGCTGACGGTGTCGCGCGACGACTGGTGGCGTCTGCCGCGCCGCGAGCTGGCAGCGGTATTGCATATCGGTTTGCCGGGAGCGGCGGAGAATATCGCATGGCGGCTGGCCTTCATGGTCAGCGTGGCGACGGCGGCGGAACTGGGCGCCAAGGCGCTGGCCACGCAAGCCTACGTGCTGCAGCTGATGGGCGGCGTGATGATGTTCAGTATCGCCACCGGGCTGGCGGTGGAAATCGTGGTCGGTTATCTGATCGGTGCTGGCCAGTTGCGCGAGGCGCACCGCGTGGTGAAGCGTTCCTTGGCACGTGGCTTGATCGTCAGCCTGCTGACCGCCGCCTGTGCGGCGCTGGCCGGACACTGGTTGCTCGGCTGGTTCACGCAGGATGCCGACATTCTGGCCGCCGGTGCCGCGTTGTTGTGGATTACCGTGGTGCTGGAGCCGGGCCGCACCTTCAACCTGGTGGTGATCAACGCGCTGCGCGCCGCCGGCGACGCGCGCTTCCCAGTGATGGCGGGCGCGTTCTCGATGCTGTTCGTGCTGGCCGGCGGCAGCTGGCTGCTGGGCGTGGTGCTGGGCTGGGGCTTGCCCGGCGTGTGGATCGCCTACGCCGCCGACGAATGGATCCGTGGCCTGATCATGTGGCGCCGTTGGCAGACCCACGCCTGGGTACCGCACGCGCGCAGCTCGCGCAAGCGCCTGCGGCCGGCGATTGTGGTGGAAGGCTAAAGCGCGTCCGCCAGGCCGATGCTGGGGCGGGGCTGGGTGAGCTGGGTTTGCATCACGCAGTTGCGGCCATTTTCCTTGGCGCGGTATAGCGCCTGGTCGGCCGCTTGCAATAGCATTTCCGGTTCCTGCTTTTCGCCGGGGATGATGGCGGCGACACCGATGCTGATGGTGACGCAGCCCAGCGCCGAACGCTGGTGCGGCATGGCCAGCGCCTGTAGCGCGGCGCGGATTTTTTCGGCCATCTCGGCAGCCTGGCTGGCGTTGTTGAGTGGCGCGATAAATGCAAATTCCTCGCCACCGTAGCGCGCCGCGACGTCGGTGGCGCGGTGTACGCCGGCGGCCAGCACGCGCGCCACTTCGCGCAGGCAGTTGTCGCCGGCCTGGTGACCGTAGCTGTCGTTGTACAGCTTGAAGAAATCGACATCCAGCATGGCCAGCGCCAGTGGTTCGCCGGCGCGCTGGGCGCGGCCCCATTCGCGCGCCAGCGCGGCGTCGAAACTGCGGCGGTTGGCCAGGCCGGTCAGGCCATCGGTGGCGGATAGCGCGGTCAGCTTGCGGTTGGATTCCTGTAGTTCGTGAGTGCGCTGGTCCACCAGCGCTTTCAGGCGCGCGGCGTGCCGGGTCAGTACCCGTACACGTGCCCGGTACAGTGTGATCACCACCGCGCACACCAGCACAATTGCACCGGTACGGAACCACCAGGTGCTCCAGAACGGTGGCGTCACAGTGATCGGCAACAGCAGCTCTTCGCTGGCCAGCCCCTTGTGGGTGTAGGCGCGCAGGTGGAACAGATAGGTGCCGGGATTGAGGTTGGTGTAGGTGGCGCTGGGCTGGTTGGCGTCGCTCTGCACCCATTGACGGTCGAAGCCTTCCAGCCAAAAGGCGTAGCTGTTGCGGCGCGGCGCCGCGTAGTGCAGGGCGGCGAATTCCAGCGTCAGCGCGTCGACGGTCCACGGGATGCTCAGCGCGCGCGGCGCTGTCACCGGTCCGTCCATGCTCACGCCCTCTGGCAGCGGACGGTGCGCCAGCGAAGTGTCGTAGATGCGGATGTCGCTGATGGCGACTTGCGGTACGGTGAGTTTGCGCAGCGGTAGTCCCGGATAGACGGCGGTGATGCCGGTGGTTCCGCCGAAGTACAGCGCGCCGCCGCTGACACGCGCGGACGAGGCGCGGAACAGGCCATCACTGACGCCGTCGTCGGCCGAATAGTGGACGAAATCACCGGTGTTGGGATCGAGCCGCGACAGGCCACGCACGGTGCTAATCCATAGCATGCCGGAACGGTCGCTCTGGATCGACTCGATCAGTATCGGTCCCGGATCGTGCGGTCCGGTGTAGCGCTGGAACGTCGGCGTGCCATCCGGCCCGGGCACCATGCGATTCAGGCCACGCGCGGTGCCGATCCAGATGGTGCCATACATGTCTTCGTGCAGGCAGCTGATCTTTTCGCTGCTGATACTGGCCGGCTGCTGCGGGTCGTGACGGAAGTGCTGGAAGCGGCCATCGTCGCGGGCCATCATGTCCAGGCCACCACGGAAGAACTCTCCGACCCATACCCGGCCCTGCGAATCCTGCAACACGATGCTGGCTTCGTTGATGCTGCGCGAGGCCGGGTCGGCGTCGTCGTGGAAGTAGCGCCGCATGTCGCCGCTGGCGCTGTCGTAGCGTATCAGGCTGGCGCCGGTGCCTATCCACAGCATCTTGCCGCGTCCGGGGGCGACAGTGTAGACGAAGCTGTCCTGCGGTGTCGGCAAGCGCACCGCGCTGAAACGGCCGCTCGCTTCATCCAGCTTATCCAGCCCGCGCGCGCTGGCGATCCACAGCGGCCCGCCGCTTTGCTGATAGATGGTGAACACGCTGGCGAAGATGGGCGCGCCGGGTTTGGCCTCGCTGCTGGTGTAGCTCCGCACGATGCGCTTTTGTTCCGGGTCGAGCAGCGCCAGGCTGTCGTCGGCGGCCAGCCAGATGCGGCCGCGGTCATCGGCCGACATGCTGCGCACGAAATTCCCGGACGGGAAAACCTCGGGCGCGATATCGCGCGGGACGATGCGCTCCAGTCCATAGTTGCCAAGGTTGGCGCGCGCCACGCCGTCGGTGAAGGTGCCGGCCCACAGTGTGCCGTTACGGTCTTCCATCGCCACGGTGACGAAGTTACTCGGCAGGCTATGATTATCTTCGGCGCGGTGGGTGTAGACCTGCACATGCTGCAAATCGCGCGACCAGCGCATCAGTCCCTCGGTGCGGGTGCTGATCCAGGCGTTGTCGTGGTTGTCGAACGTAATGTTGTTGATACGGCCACGGGCGCCGCTCAGGCGCTGGCGCGCGCTCCACGGCGTGCCTTTTTGCGAAATCACCAGGCCGGCGTCGGTGCCGATCCACAGATCGCCATCGACGCTGTAGCGCACCATGCGCACGTCGTTCAGTTTGGGCTCCGGCTGCTGTGCACTGTCCACCCGCAGGCGGGTGAAGCCCTGGGCGGAAGGCTCCAGGTAACTGAGTCCGGCCGGTGAGGTGGCGACCCACAGGCCGCCGTCGGCGTCCAGCGTGACCGAGGTGACGTCGTCGGAGGCGAGGGAGTCGGCGCGCGCCGGGTCGGCCCGATACTGTTTGAACTTGCCGCTGAGCGGATCGAAGTGCTGCAGCCCACCCCAGGTGGCCAGCCACATGCCCTGTTTGCCGTCGCTGGCGATGTCGCGCACGATCAGCGCGTTACGGTGCGCGCTGTCGGGTTGAAAGCGGGTGAAGCTGTTGGTGTCGGGCTCAAAGCGCGCCAGCCCCTCATCGCTGCCTATCCAGATGCGGCCTTGCTGGTCGCTGTAGAGGGCATTGATGCGGCCCGCCGGCAGGCTGTCCGGGCGCAGCGGGTCGTTGGCGTAGCGGGTGGCGCGGCGGCCGTTGTAGCGCATCAGCCCACCGTCCATGGTGCCGATCCAGATGTAGCCCTGGCGGTCCTGCAATAGCGACAGCACCGACTGCGCATCCGGGCCGGCCGACTCGATCGATTCAAAGGTCAGCGGCAGCCTGGCCGGCGGGGCCGCGCTGGCGGGCGACAGCAGGCAAACCAGCAGACAACAGCAAAGTGACAGTCCTGGCAGTCGCATGGATTCGGATAGTTTTTGTGAGTATTCCGCGCTAATTTGAATATCTGCGCCTGGCCGTCAAACGTCAACATATTTCTGGCGGCTGTGGCGTGGCCGCACTAGTGACCGGAGGCGGCGCGGCGGGTGGCGGGCAGATTGCGCGCAATCGCCAGCAGCATTTCCTCGACGTCGATCGGCTTGGCGATGAAATCGTTCATGCCGCAGGCCAGGCAGTGTTCGCGCTCGGACGCCATCACGCCGGCGGTCATGGCCAGTACCGGCAGGTGCAGCGCCAGCTCCTGGCGGATTTTGGTGGTGGCCTCAAAACCGTCCATTTCCGGCATCTGCACGTCCATCAACACCAGATCGTAGCGTTGCGATTGCGTGCGCAGGCGCTCGACGGCGGCGCGGCCGTTGTCCACCGCATCGATTTCGGCGCCAGCGTGGGCCAGCATGGTGCTGGCCACCAGCTGGTTGACCGGATTGTCTTCCACCAGCAGGATGCGCACGCCGTCCAGGCGCAGCACGTCGGCATCGGCAGGCGAGATGCCGCTGGCTGCGGCGCCGGCGCCCATGCCATCACGCGCCGCAGCCTGCGCCTGCTGCAATGTCTCGGCCAGGCGGCCGCCGGTGACAGGCTTGAGCAGCACCGCGTCCGCGGCCTGGGCGCCATCGGTGTGCAGCAGCTTGCCCTGGCCGAAGGCGCTGATCATCAAGATCACCGGCGCGCGCGCGATGGCGCTGTCGGCGCGCATGGCTTGCATGGTGGCCAGGCCGTTCATGCCGGGCATATTCCAGTCCACCAGCACGCCGTCGTAACGCACGCCGGCGGTGCGCAGCAGGTCCAGCGCCTGTTCGCCGCTGGCGGCGCTATCGCAACTCCAGCCGCGCGCGCGGATGCTGCGGCACAGGTAGTCGGCGCTGGTGTCGTCGTCGTCCACCACCAGCAAGTGCTGAACCTGGCCGATACGCTCGTGCGGCGCCTCGACACCCAGCTGCAAGGGCACGCTGACGATAAAATCACTGCCGGCGCCGGGCATGCTGCGCACCTCGATGGCGCCGCCCATCAGCGCCACGATGCGGCGCGAAATGGCCAGTCCCAGGCCGGTACCGCCGAAACGGCGCGTCATCGAGGCGTCGGCTTGCGAGAATGGCGCAAATAGCTGCGCCACCCGGTCGGCTGGAATGCCGATGCCGCTGTCGCTGACCGTGAAGCGCAGCGTGGCCGGCGCCGCCGCCAGTTCCACCAGCACCGAGACCGCGCCTTTTTCGGTGAACTTGATGGCGTTGCCGACCAGGTTGACCAGCACCTGCTGCAGCCGGTGGCCATCGCCGACCAGCGCTTGCGGCACCCCCGGTTCGACGCCGATCGCCAGTTCCAGATCCTTTTCGCCGGCGTTGACGGTCATGATGTTGGCGATCGCCTCCAGCATCAGCGACAGCTGGAATGGCACCGGCGCCAGCTCCATGCGTCCGGCCTCGATCTTGGAGAAGTCCAGCACGTCGTTCAGGATGCCGAGCAGCGAATGGCCGGACGACCGTATCATGTCGACGTACTTCAGCTGCTCCGCCGACAGCGCGGTATTGTTCAGCAAATGCGCCATGCCCAGCACCGCATTGAGCGGGGTGCGGATTTCGTGGCTCATGTTGGCCACGAATTCGCTCTTGGCGCGGCTGGCCGCTTCGGCCTGGTCGCGGGCGGCGATCAGCGAGCGTTCTGATTCGCGCAGCGCGCCGGTCATCTGCCGCGCCAGCGCGGTCGCATACGCCTGGCGCGCGGTCAGGGCGCGCACCACGCCGAAGAACAACAGGCTGATAATCACCCCGGCCAGCAGCACGATGTGCGACTTCTGGCGGTCGATGGCGTTTTCAAATGCGGGCTGCGAGGTAAAGCTCAGGGTCCACTGGTGATGCAGCAGGTCCAGCGGCATGGTCAGCAGGTAGGGGTTAGGATACTGCTGCGGATCGGTCGGCGGCCGCTCGCTGGCGAACAGCTGCGCCGATGGCGTAATACTGGCGCCGTCGAAGATCTCCAGCCGCACCGTGCGGTCGCCGGGACCGAGCAAGTCCTGCATGAATTCGTCGGCGCGGATCGGGCTGTAGGCGAAGCCCTGCAGGGCCGCCATGCGCTGCGCCGGGGTGGAGTCCGGCCCCAGTCTGGCGTCTTTGTGGTAGATCGGGAAGTACATCAGGAAGCCGGGCAGGCCGGTTTGTTTTTCATCCTGCACCAGCACTACCTTGGCAGTCAGCGCCGGGGTGCCGCTGCGCGCGGCCTGCAGCAGCGCCACGCGGCGCGCCGGCTCGGACATCATGTCGTAGCCGAAGGCGCGCAGATTACGGCCGGCGAACGGTTCCAGATACATCACCACCACCGAGTCGCCGCTATCGACGCCCTGGTTGTTGTTCCAGATGCGGAAGTCCTCGTAGCCCTGGTTGCGCAGATCGGCCTCGGTGGCGGCGCGCTGGTCGGCGCGCAGATACTGGCCATAGCCCAGTCCCATCACGCCGGGGAAGTTGTCGTGCAGGTCCATGCCGGCCACGAAATCGCGCCACTGGTCGCGGCTGGGATCTTGCTGTGCCTTGAACAGCGCCTGGGCGCCGCGCAGGCCGGATTCGTACAGCGTGACGCGGCGGGCGATGCGCTTGGCGATGTCCTGGGATTCAACCTCGAACTGTTCCTGGGCGCGGCGCTCGGTACCGGCCGCCAGCAGGTGCCACACCACGAAGGTCAGGCCGACCCCAATCAGCAACACGCCCCACTGGGCGGCGCTGTAGCGGGCCGCGTCGCCGGCGCGTTTGCGTTCGCTGACGTCGGCGCTAAGCACCATCGCGATCAGGCTGCACAGCATGGTGTAGCTGGACAGCGCGATCAAGGCGTCGTTCAGGGTGCCGACCGCGAACGGCCCGTGCCCCTTGATGGTGCCCAGCACCGCGCCGCCGGCCGCCACCATGCAGACAATGCTGGCGCCGCGCAGGCCATGGCGGTAGGACGACCAGGCGATCGCCAGCACGAACAAATAGGGCAGCCATCCGAGGCCGTCATCGTAGGCGTAGTCGCGCCCAAACACGAAATAGCTCAGCGCCAGCAACGCCGCCAGCGACAGCGCCAGTTCCATCGCACCGCGCCAGCTCCAGGGCGGCGCGCGCCGCAATGCCCAGACAATGATGGCGGGGCCGAACAGCAGCACGCCGGCGGTATCGCCCACCCACCAGGTCAAGGCCACGGTGCTATAGGCGGCGGCCGGCGCCAGTCCGCTCACTACCAGGGTGCTGCTGCCGATGCCGGCGCTGACCGCGCTCATGGCCATCGCCACCAGCGCGAATTTGTAGACGTTTTGCTGCTGGCCCATCGGCTGCTTGACATCGAAGTAGCGCCGTACCAGCCAGGCGCCGGTCAGCGCCTCCAGCGTATTGCCGCCTGCGATCAGCGAGGAGGCCAGCCATACGCCGCCATGCAGTGGCAGGCCGTTGGCATAAAATGTGGCGAGGTTGGCGGCGAGCGCGCCGATGAAAATCGCCGGCCAGGCGCGATAACCCATCAGCAGCAGCGCCGCAAAAGCGATGCCCGAGGGAGGCCATACCGGGGTGGCATTGGTGTGTGCGAACGCCAGCAGCAGGCTGGCATGGGCAATCAGGGCATAGCATAGCGTCAGCAAGGTAAGCTTGCGCATGATATGTTCCATAGGTTGTCGACGATGAACACTATAACTGAATAATTGTCATAATGGTTTGGCATTCTGTTCATCTGCGGGTACTATTTTGACATCATGTCTTTAGCGAGCCAACCTTGTCCCTGCCTCCGAATGATACGCTGATCGTTGCCGCGTCAGTGATCTTTGCCGCGCTGGCCGGACTGGCCTCCCTGGTTAACAACGCGCGCCAGCAGGCCAGACGCGAAGCCGCGCAATTGCGCACCCAGGAAAGCGAGCGGCGCACGCGCGTGCTGGCCGACATGCTGCCGCTGCTGATCGCCTATCTGGATCGCGACCTGCGCTACCGTTTCGCCAACGCGCATTACCGCACGCAGTGGGGCATCGAGCCGCAGACCATGCTGGGCAAGACCGTCAGCGATGTCTTCGGCCCCGCCGCCGCGCCCTGGCTGGATGAACTGCGGGCGGCCCTGGCCGGGCGTCGCTTGCATTTCGAACGCGACTTTGAGAGCGCGGACGGTTTGCGCCACTTCCTGGTGGACCTGGTGCCGGACGTTGGCGCCGACGGCAAGGTGCTGGGGCTTTATCTGACAGCCATGAATATCACCGACCGCAAGAACGGCGAACAGCGCGCCGAGGCGGCCAGCCGCGCCAAGAGCGAGTTCGTGGCCAACATGAGCCACGAGATCCGCACGCCGATGAATGCGGTGCTGGGCGTGGCTTATCTGCTGGAGAACACGGCGCTGAGTCCCGCGCAAAAGGAGTACGTGGGCATGATACGGTCGTCGGGCCAGGGCTTGTTGAACATCTTGAATGACGTGCTGGATTTTTCCAAGATCGAGGCCGGGCGCATGGAACTGCTGCCGCAACCGTTCCGCGTGCGCGAGTTGCTGGATTCGGTCGCCACCGTGATGATGCTGAACGCCAGCATGCGTGGCATCACACTGGAGATCCACGCCGACGAGGAGGTGCCGCCGGTGCTGGTGGGAGATGGCATGCGGCTGCAGCAAATCCTCATCAACCTGGTGGGCAATGCGGTCAAGTTCACCGAGCAGGGCGGCGTGTCGGTGCGGGCGGCGCTGGATCAGGTGGGGCCGGATGGCGTGCGTGTCAGGTTCTCGGTGCGCGACACCGGCATCGGCATCGACAAGGAGCAGCAGGAGCGCTTGTTCCGCGCCTTCGACCAGGGCGACGCCTCGACCACACGCCGTTTCGGCGGCACCGGGCTGGGTCTGGCGATTTGCCGCCGGCTGACGGCGCTGATGGGCGGCGACATCGGCGTAAGCAGCGCGCCGGGCGAAGGCAGCGAATTTGTGGTCACACTGCCGTTTGTGGTGGCCGATGCCGATCCGGGGCAGGCATTGCCGGTGCCGGCAGCATCGACGCCAGCCGAGACGGTGCCGCCGGCGCCCGAGTCACGCCGCTTGCAAGGTTTGCGCCTGCTGCTGGTGGAAGATCATCCGCTGAACCAGGTGGTGGCGCGCGGCATGCTGGAACACGCCGGCGCCAGTGTGGATGTGGCGGAAAACGGTCAACTGGCGGTAGACCGCCTGCGCGACGCCGCCGAGGACTATGACATGGTGCTGATGGATGTGCAGATGCCGGTGATGGACGGCTACGAGGCCACCCGGCATATCCGTCACACGCTGGGCCTGACGCTGCCGGTACTGGCGATGACGGCCGGCGTGATGCAATCGGAGCAGGATCTGTGCATCGCCGCCGGCATGAATGATTTTATCGCCAAGCCGGTGGACGTCGAGCAGATGCTGGACACCATTTCGCGCCATTGGCGCGCAGTTCGCGCCGGCTAGGCGCATTCCGTCGCATCGCGGCTGGCGGCACTCGGGCAGTGGATAAAGTGGCATCACACTTCATCCACCCAGGAGCCCAACATGACCAAGCTGATAATCGCCGCGCTGTTCACCGCGCTCTTCACCGCCGCCTTGCCCGCCTTCGCCGCTGACCTCACCATCCAGGTTGATGGTGTGGCCAGCGATCAGGGCCAGGTCATGGTCGCCGTGTTTAATTCGGCCGACACCTTTCCTTCCAAAGCGCTGCGCGCGGTGACGGTGCCGGCACGCAGCGGCAAGGTGCAATTGCGGATTGACGGCTTGCCGGCCGGCGAGTATGCACTGGCGGTTTACCACGACGCCAACGGCAACGGCAAGCTGGATCGCAATCTGATGGGCATGCCGACCGAGGACTACGGCTTCAGTAACAACGCCTTGGGCAAGCGCGGTGCGCCCAGCTATGCGGATGCGCGCATTGTGCTGCCGGACGGCGGCGCCACCACCAGCGTCAACCTGCACTGAGCGGAGGACAGCATGAGCAATCGCCGCCAATTCCTCAGCTTCGCCGCGCTGAGCCTCGCTTCCTCGTCCGCACTGGCGGACAGCCTGACCTACCGCAGCTTCCACGCCGCGCTGGCGCAGAACGCACAGTTGTCGGTGTATGCGGACAGCAGCGGTGACCTGTCCGGTCAGGCGACGGTACTGGGCCAGCTGCCGCGCGACCTGAATGGTGTGTTCTTCCGCAACGGGCCGGGGCGCTTTGAACTGGGTGGCGAGCGCTATCACCACTGGTTTGATGGCGACGGTTTTGCGCAGCGCTGGCATATCGCCGACGGTAAGGTCAGCCACGCCGGCCGCTTCGTCGCCACGCAGAAGTTCGTTGAAGAGAGCGCGGCGGGCCAGTTCCTGTATCCGGCCTTCGGCACTTTCGTTGATCGCAAGCGCGTGAAGGGCAATGACACGGTCAATGTCGCCAATACCAATCTGCTGCCGTTGAACGGCCGTGTGTACGCGCTGTGGGAAGGCGGCTCCGCCACCGAGCTGGATCCGCAAACGCTGGCCACGCGGGGCATCAAGACCTGGCGCGAAGATTTGAAGGCGATGCCGTTTTCCGCCCATCCGAAGGCTGATTCGGACGGCGGCTTGTGGAACTTCGGTACCTCGCCAGGCGCGGACCGTCTGATGATCTATCGCCTGAACGCCGCCGGCGAAGTCACGCGCACCGCGATGCTAACAGTGCCGCAACTGAATATGGTGCACGACTTCGTGGTCAGCGGCCGGCATCTGATCTTTCTGGTGTCGCCCTACGATTGGGAGCTCGGCCCTGATCACAGCCTGGCCGGCAGCATGCACTGGAACGCAGGCCGTCCGTTGCGGGCGGTTGTCATCAGCAAGGATACGCTGGCGCTGCGCCAGGTGTTCGAACTGCCGGCGCGTGCTGTCTTCCATCTGGGGAATGCCTACGAGGACGGCGCGTGCACGCGGCTGGACGCGGTGCTGCATGAAGGCGACGCGCTGCGCAAAACCGCTCTGCCGATGCGCGGCGAGAGCCGCATGACCGCCGATCATCCCAGCGCCACGGTGCAGATCACACTGGATTATGCCAGCGGCCAGGCGCGCGAGGCGCGGTTGTTCGGCGTTAGCGAATTCCCGCGCGTGATGCCGCAGGTGGTGTCGGCGCGCCATCGCAAACTGATGGTGCTGGGCGCCAGTGGGCGCGAGCTGATACTGGATAGCGTCAATCTGATCGACACTGACAGCGGTAAAGTCGACGGCTACGCCTTCGGGCCGGGCTGGCAGGTGGAAGAGCATGTACTGGTGCCGCGCCGTGGCGCGCGCTCGGAGACCGATGGCTATGTGGTCGGCGTCGCGCAGGACACGCGCCGCGCACAAAGCGTGTTGACGGTGTTCGATGCGCACAACATCAAGGCCGGTCCGATGGCGTTAGCGCGCTTGCCCTATCGCGCACCGGTTTGCTTTCATGGTAACTTTCTGGCGGCATGAATCAAATGAAGGCAACCATGACGCAACAAGAACGTACACCACCGCCGGCGCATCCGCTGGAGATGATCCCGCTGTTCCGGCGCTGGCCGGCTTCGATGCCGCGTAATCTGCTGTACACGCTGATCTGGAGTTCGCTGATGGGCGTGGTGCTGACTGCCGGCGTGCGCCTGCTGACAAACGACAGCGTGGCCTTTTCGGCCCGGCTGTGGTCCATGCTGCTGATGTCGAACCTGATCGGCATCATGGTGCATGGCGGCTCGCTGGTGGCCAGCCGGCTGTTGAACGGCTGGCCGCGCCGCGCGCGCGGGCTTCCGCGCCTGCTATTCAGCATGGGCCTGATGGCGGCCAGTGTGCTGGCGGGCGTCGGCCTTGGGAATATGCTGCTGGCAGGCGTTAGTCCGTTCCAGCTGTTGAGCAATCGCGCGGTGGTGCTGCAATGCCTGGTGATCGCGGCGTTTGTGGCGCTGTTGATGTACATGGTGCGCAATGCCACCGAGCGGCGCGTGGCCCGCGCCACCGAGGAGGCGCGGCAGCGGGAGTTCCTGGCGTCCAGCGCGCGCATGCTGGCCGAGGCGCGCCTGAAGGCGCTGCAGGCGCAGATCGAGCCGCACTTTTTGTATAACACGCTGGCCAATGTGGTCAGCCTGATTGGCCCGCAGCCGGCGCAGGCGCAGCACATGCTGGAGCGCTTCATCGATTATCTGCGCGCCAGCCTGGCGGCCAGTCGCAGTGAGGAGGCCACGCTGGCGTCGGAGGCGAAGCTGATCGCGGCCTATCTCGATGTGCTGGCGGTGCGCATGGGTGAGCGGCTGCGCTACCGCATCGAAGTGCCGGATGAGCTGTCGCAGTTCCGCATCGCGCCGATGCTGCTGCAGCCGGTGGTAGAAAACGCCATCGCCCATGGCCTGGAACCGAAAGTGGAGGGCGGCGAGATCGTACTCAGCGCGCGGGTCGAAGGAGAGCAGGTGGCGCTGTGCATCAGCGATACCGGTGTGGGGCTGAACGAACACGCGCCGCGCAAGCCAGGTGGCGGGGTAGGCTTGAGTAATCTGCGCGAACGCCTGCGCAGTTTGTACGGCAGCGGCGCTAAGGTAGAATTATTGGAAAATCAACCCTGCGGCATGACGGTGCGCCTGATGCTGCCTTTAAATGTGAGTCCGACATCGATACCATCCGTGCCCTGATCGCAGATGATGAAGCCCATCTGCGCGACTATCTGGAAAGCCAGCTAAAAACCGTCTGGCCGGAATTGCGCGTGGTTGCCCATGCCGCCAACGGACTGGAAGCACTACGCATGACGGACGAGGAAGCGCCGGACGTGGTGTTCCTCGATATTCGCATGCCCGGCCTCACCGGGCTGGATGTGGCGGCGCGACTGGTGGATGGCCCCAAGCCGCCGCACATTGTGTTTGTCACCGCCTATGACCAATACGCGGTGGACGCGTTTGAACATTCGGCAGTCGATTATCTGCTGAAGCCCGCGAGCCTGGAGCGGTTGGAAAAGACTGTAGCCAAATTGAAGGCGCGGCTCAAGCCTGCCGCCGCTGCTGAAGGGGCGGTGCCGGCGGCGGCGCTGCAAGCCTTGTTGGCGCAGCTGGCGGCCGGCGGCGTGGCTGCGGCGGTTCCTGCGCCAGCGCCTGCGGCAGCGCCGCTGCAATGGATACGCGCCTCGCACGGCGAGGAAACGCGACTGATCCCGATCGATGAAGTGATCTACTTCCAGAGTAACGACAAATACACCAGCGTGTTCGTGGCGGAGGGCGAGAGTTTGATACGCACGCCGATCAGCAAGCTGCGCGAACAGCTCGATGAGCAGCAGTTCTGGCAGATACACCGCAGCGTGATCGTCGCCGCGCGCCATGTGGCGGGCACGCGGCAGGACTTTCGCGGACGCTTGATGGTGCAGCTGAAAGGCCGCCCGGAACAGCTGGTCGTCAGCCGTAACTACGTCGATCTGTTCCGGGGGATGTAGCTTTATTTAGCCAGTACTGGCTTGACGCGCGACGCGGCTTCCTTGGCGTTGACGCGCGCGGTTTCCACATCATCGGCGGTGGCCAGCGCCACGCCCATGCGGCGGCGGGCGAACGATTCCGGCTTGCCGAACAGGCGGATGTCGCTGTTCGGTACGCGCAGCGCGTCGGCCACACCTTCAAAGGCGATGCCGGCGGCTTCGTGCTGGCCGTAGATCACGGCCGAAGCGCCCGGTGCCTTCAGTGCCACATTGACCGGCAGGCCGAGGATGGCCTTGGCGTGCAGTTCGAATTCGCTTTGCACCTGGGTGGCCATGGTCACCATGCCGGTATCGTGCGGACGCGGGCTGACTTCCGAGAACCACACCATGTCTTCCTTGACGAACAGCTCGACGCCGAACAGGCCCAGGCCACCGAGATCGCCGGTGACTTTGGCGGCGATGTCGCGGGCGCGCTCCAGCGCCACCGGGTCCATGCGGCATGGCTGCCACGATTCCACGTAGTCGCCTTGCACCTGCACGTGGCCGATCGGATCGCAGAACTGCGTCACCACCTGGCCATCGGCGCCCAGCGAGCGCACGGTCAGCAGGGTGATTTCGTAGTCGAAGTCGATGAAGCCTTCAACGATCACACGGCCGGAGTCGACGCGGCTGCCGGCGGCGGCGTAATCCCACGCGGCCTTGACGTCGGCGGCGGAATCCACTTTCGACTGGCCTTTGCCCGACGACGACATCACCGGCTTGACCACGCACGGGAAGCCGACAGCGTCGGCACCAGCTTGCAGCTCTTCCAGGCTGCTGGCGAAGCGGTATGGCGACGTGGCCAGGCTCAGCGTCTCGGCGGCCAGGCGGCGGATGCCTTCGCGGTTCATGGTCAGCTGCGCGGCGCGCGCGGTTGGGATGCAGGTGATCTTGCCGGCTTGTTCCAGCTCCGCCAGCTTGTCGGTGGCGATGGCTTCGATCTCCGGCACCACCAGGTCAGGTTTTTCCTGTTCGATCAGCGCGGCCAGCGCGGCACCATCGGTCATGTTGATGACGTGGGCGCGGTGCGCGACCTGATGGCCAGGCGCGTTCGGGTAGCGGTCAACGGCGATCACTTCCACGCCCAGGCGCTGCAGCGCGATGATGACTTCCTTGCCGAGTTCACCGGAGCCCAGCAGCATGACTTTGGTGGCGGTTGGGGACAGGGGCGTGCCGAGAGTACGTGGAGTATTCATAGCTTGGTATCTAAGTTTAGAAGGAGTAAACCAGGGTCACCGAAGTTTGGGTATCGGTGTTTTTCTTGTCGGCCGCGACGTTGGTGTCGTTGCGGATGTTGAAGGCGGCCTTCATCTGCATGGTGCTGTTGATTTTGGTGCGCAGCGAGGTCTCGGCTTGCGAGTGAACGTTGTCGGTGCCGCGTTCCACGGTCAGGTTCTGCGCGAACTGCGCGCTGTCGCTCAGCTTCCATTTCAGATTGGCCGCGCCACGGATGGTCGGGCCGCTTTCGGTATAGCCTTCCGAGCGCACGCCGCGGAAGTAGCCAGGACCGATTTCCACGTCCAGCGTGTGGGTGTCGGACTGGTAGGTCTGGGTGCCGTAACCGACGCCGATGGTGGAGTAGCGGGTGTAGGCGCCGAAGCGGTCGTCGACGTGGGTAGCCAGCGCGAACAGCTTGCCGTGGTCGTCGTGCAGCAGTTTGTAGCCCGCCTTGGCGGACAGCGAATAGCGCTGCGCCGAACGCTCGCGCACTTTTTCGCCTTCGTCGTTGGTGACTTCCTCGTCCTTGAAGTAGCCCGACAGGACATACTCATTGGTCCACTTGTCGGTTTCATGCTTGGCGTCGACTTTACCGGTGACCGAAGTACCGACCGTGTTACCGGAGGTGGAGATCGCGCCCAGTTCAGCGGAGGTGTTCCAGCCATGGGCATTGACCGGATCCAGCGAATCGGCTGCGGCATAGCCGTGGGCCAGCGCAAGCGCAGAAATAATCAAAAGAGATTTCATAAGCGTGGGAGCGATGCCGTGCAACGACATCACGGTATCGTGATACGGAAGAAGGCGGTATTGTAACCGACATAGAGCGGAATTGCCGTTTTTTGGGGTGTGCGAGGCCGCACAGACTGGCGTCGCGCGCAGGGAGATGATGGAGGCTCTTATCAAAGGGGCATCGATCATGAAATTCATTCTGTGCGCGGCACTGGCCGCAATGTGTGGCCTGGCCGGCGCCAGTGTGAACAAGTGCGTTGATTCGGAGGGACACGTGCTGCTGACGGACGCCGACTGCCCCGAAGGCAGCGTGGCGGAGCCTTACGTGGAGCGGGTTGCGGCCGGAACCTGGGCGGCGCCCGGCGTGACGCCGGTGCCGGCGGTGCAGGCGCCACGCAGCCGCTGGGCCGATCTGCCGCGTCCTGCGGTGCGTAAAACCGTCACCATCGACGGTGCGACGCTGAAGACCGCGCATCAAAACCTGTTGATGCAGGACGAGCTGCACAAGCAGCGTCGCCTGCTCAGCTCCCGATGAGGGGAATCTCAGGTCAGGGCCAGGCCAGCCAGGCTGGCGAGACTAAGTGATGCGCTGACGACGGCCAATGGCGCCACGCGGCGCGGCCAGTACGGCAGCAGCAGGGCGGACAGCAGCGCGCCGATGGTCAGCATCCCCAGCCATGCGACCAAGCCGGCGCCAGCGCCCCACAGCAGCATGCACGGCGCGAGGGCCATGGCCAGCAGCAGTGCGCCCGCCGCGCGCAGCAGCCGGCGTTTGCGCGGTGGTGTGTCGTCGCCGTATGCCTGACGATGATGACGGTCGATGGCCAGCGACAGCGCCGCCATGCCGGCGTGGCATAGTCCCAGCGCGGTCAATACGATGATGGCATAACTCATGATGCGGCCTTTCTCATGCCCGGCACGGTGGCGCGCGCACGCCGCCCGCTGCGGATGGCGGCGATAGCCAGCAGCGCGCCCAGTGCGATGGCGGTCAGTTCGACGGCTGCGCGCTCCAGGTCACGCTGCGCCAGGTAAACCAGCAGGTGCTGGCCGGTGGTCGCCGCGTTTAGCAGTGGTAGCAGCATGCAGAGCGCGGCGCCGGCCCATAGCTGTTCGCGCCAGGCGCGCGCCACTGGCCGTAGTGTGGCGTGAACCAGCGCCGCCAGCCACACGGCGAAGAATGCGCTCACTTCCAGCTCGTGCCGTTCCGGCAGGTCCAGCGGCAACAGGCGGTTGGACCACAGGAAGCCGATGCAGGCCAGCGACAGGCCAGCAATCGTGGCCACGTTCAGCACATCGATCATATGGTAGACGCGGGTGGTAGCGGCACCAAATTCGTTCAGTGATTTCTGGCGGCGCTTCACCATGAACAGGATCGCGCCGGTGGCCATCATCGCGGTACCGGCCATGCCGGCCACGAAATAGATCCAGCGGATTACCGCGCCGGCAAAGTGCAGCCGGTGCAGTTCGTCCAGCGTGGCCATGGTGGCGCGTGCGCCGTTGGGCGGCGCGCGGTGTGGCATCTCGGTTTCCAGCAGCGCGCCGCTGATGCCGTCGAATTTCATCATGCCGCGTTTGCTCAGTAGCTGTCCTTCCTGGGTGTCCGGCGAGGTGGTGCTATAGACCTGCACCGACATGGCTGCGTCGCCCGGATGGTTGACCACCACCGCGTAGGCTGGCGTGTGGAAGGTCGCTTCCGCCGTCGCCACCAGCGGATCGAGTGGCGTCAATGTGCCGTGCCGGCCGGATGGCTTGCTTTCCGGGCCGTACTCGCGCAGGTGCGCGGCCTCGCCGGTGCGCAGTTCCTGCACCCACGGAATCGCGGGCATGTAGGTGCCCCAGCTGATCGCCAGCCCGCTGTACACAATTATGAACAGGAACGGCAGCGTCAACACGCCGGCCAGATTGTGCGCGTCCAGCCACGAACGCTGGCCTTTGCCGGGACGGAAGGTGAAGAAGTCCTGGAAGATGCGCTTGTGGGTGATGACGCCGGAAATCAGCGCCACCAGCATCGCCGCCGATGCCGCGCCGACGATCCACAGGCCGGTGCTGCCGGCGTGCAGCGCGTGGTGGAATTCAACGAAGTGCGTGCCGCCCAAGGTGTCACGCACCTTGCCTGTCGCTTCCGGCACCAGTTCGCCAGTGCTGGACGACAGCTGTGCGTCTTGATAGTAGCCCTGCTCGTTGAGCCAGAACACGCGGAACAGGTCTTCGCCGGCACGCGGCCACAGCTCCCACATCTTGCTGTCGGCGGCGTGCCGTTCAAGATAGCGCAGTCCATGCTTGATCTGCTGCGCATGATCCAGCGGCTCAGTAAACACCGCCTGTGCCGGCTCCTGGGTTAGTTCCGGCCGCATCCAGTCCGAGATTGGATGCACGAAGACGCTCAGGGTACCGGTCAGGAAAATGGCGAACGCCAGCCAGCATACCCAGAGCCCTGCCCAGGTGTGCAGCCATGCCATGCGTGGACGCAGCGCACTCATGACGATGCTCCCGCTACGGCGGTGAGCACGGCAAAACTGAGGCTGGCGCCCAGCAGGCCGGCCCACGCGCGCGCGGCGCTGCTGGTGGCAAAGGCCCAGACGATGGCGGGTGCGTACAGCGCCAGTCCAAGCAGAGCACCGCCCAGTATGGCGTCGCTGCCTGGGCCGTTCAATGTCGACAGCAGCGCGCCGGCGCTGGAGGCGAACAGGTAGCCGCCAAAGATGGCGGCGGCAATGCGATTCATCGCGGATCTCCTGTCAGCGGAAGCGGTAGTTCAGCGCCACCTGCAGGTTGCGCGGATCGCCGTAGAAATTGCCGTTTGCGGACGAATAGTACTTCTTGTCCAGCGCGTTGTTGACGTTGACTGTGGCTGACAGCTGTTTACTGACGCGATAGCGCGCCATCAAGGCCAGCAGGGCGTAGCTGCGCTGGGTGAAGCGTTCGCCGTTCGGCCCCAGGCCGTCAGTATAGACGTCGCCTTGCCAGTTGATGCCGCCGCCCAGTGTCAGTTCATTGGCGAGGTCGTAGCTGGTCCACAGTTTGAAGTTGTTGAGCGGTTGACCGGTCTGCAGGCGATTGCCTTGCGCGTCTTCGATGCGCGAACGCGCATAGCCCGCGGTCAGCTGCCAGCCGCGCTGGATCTGTCCCGATACTTCTGCCTCGAAGCCGCGCGCGGTCGCGCCTTTGACGGTGTGATAGGCGTTGCTCCCATCCGGCAGCACCAGCAGGTCGGCATCCAGTTCGGCCAGATTATCCTGGCGCATCTGGAACAGCGAGAAGCTGCCGCTCAGCAGACCATCCAGAAAATCGCCCTTGACGCCGACTTCGGCGTTGTTGCCTTCCAGCGGATCGATCAGGCGGTTGTTGCGATCGCGGTAGGTCTGCGGCGAGAAGATGCTGGTGTAGCTGGCGTAGGCCGACCATTGCTGGTTGAACGCATAAACCACGCCTGCATAGGGCGTCAGCTTGCCGTTCTTTTCGAATTGGTCGGTCACGGTGGCCTCGCCGTAGCTTGCGCTTTCCGTGTTGCGCTTCCAGTTGGAGACGCGCGTGCCGAGGATGACCGACAGCGCGTCGCTGGGCCGCAGTCGGATCGAGCCATAGCCGGCCAATTGTTTTTCCTTTTCGGTGTAGCTACCGCTGATGGTGCCGACGTAATTCGGCGTTGGCGAGTTGCCGTTCCAGGTGTAGAAGTTGGCGACACTGGCGTCATAGCCGGGCAGTATCCAGGACGGATAGCTGGGGCCAGTGTTCTTCAAGTCGGAAGCGCTCATGCCGACCACCAGTTCGTGCTTGCGGCCGAAGGCGGTGAACGGACCGCTGGCGTAGGCGTCGACGGTCAACTGTTCCGGCTTGCTATCCCATTTGGTCTGCCACAGCGACAGGCCGGCGCCGGTTTGCCGGTCCAGCGATCCGCGTGCCGCATAGCCTTGTACCGCATCGTAGTGGTTGGATGCATAGTTGAGCGCGACCTTGGCGCTCCATTCGTTATCGAAGTAGTGCTCCAGCGTGACGAAGGCCAGGCTTTGCTTGCGGATGTAGTAGGTTGAGCTGGAGGCGCTGTTGGTCGAACGCGCGAAGTCGGTCTTGGTGCCGTCGCTGTAAAACACCGCGAAGCCGCGGCTGGCATTGTCCAGCTTTTCGTTCTGATAGCTGAGGCCAGCGCTGAGCAGCGTGGATGGGCCGAGGTCCGCTTCTACGATCCCGTAGAACAGTTCCTTGTCCTGGTGATAGCGGTCGATAAAGGAATTGGCGTTCTGCTGCGCCACCACCACGCGGCCGCGTACGTGCTTGTCGTCGCTCAGTGGGGCGGAGACGTCGGCCTGGCCGCGATATTTATCCCAGCTGCCGGCGGCTACTTCGAATTCCGCATGCAGTTCGCGCGATGGGCGCTTGCGTACCAGATTGACTGCGGCGGCAGGGCTGCCGGTGCCGCCCATCAGACCCGCCGCACCGCGTACCACCTCAATGCGCTCGTAGATGCCGGCGTCGAAGCCGGCCGGCTCCACCAGTTTGGTGGTGGGGATGCCGTCGAACAGATAGGTGTCGATGGCGAAGCCGCGCGAATACATCTGGTCTGTTTCGCGGCTGGCCGAGGAGTGGTCCAGCGTGATGCCGGTGGTTTGGGCAACCACGTCCTGCAGCGTTTCCAGTCCCTGATCGTCGATGCGCTGGCGGTTCATGACGCTGATCGCTTGCGGCGTCTCGCGGATCGACAGTTCCAGCCCGGTAGCGCCGCTGCTGCGGATCTGGCCCGGCGAGGTCTCGGCTTCGCCATGTACTTCCACCTGTGCCAGCGTGGCCGGCGCGGCTGCGGTTGCGTTGGATTGCGCCGGCGTAGCGGCCTGCTTTTGCAGCGTCAGCGTGCCATCGGTGCGGCTGACCAAGGTCAGGCCGCTGCCGGCCAGCAGGCGTTCCAGCGCGGTGCGTGGCGTGAAGCTGCCCTGCAGCGCGGGGCTGGTCAGGCCGTCCACCAGCGCCGGATCGAACGACAGCGACAGGCCGGCGACCACCGCCACGCTGGACAGGGTGCGGCCCAGCGGGCCGGCCGCAAGATGGTAGTTCTGCTGCGCGCTGGCCGGCGCTTCGGCAGCCGTGGCATCGATGGCGGTGGCGGCATGGCCGGCCGCCAGCGTCATGCTGATCAGGGCGATGCGAACGGCGCGCGCCAGACGGCGCTCGGATGATGGAGAACGGGTGTTCGGCATTGCGGCGACTTCCTTTTCGGTGGCAGATGGTTGGTTTCTGCCTGTATGCCAGCCAAGCCGCGAAAAAGTATCAGCAAAATCCAAAAATCTTTTCAACCGCGCGGGACTAGCGTGACCCAGTAGCCGCGCAGGCGCTGCACCGCGTCCACCGGATAGGTGGAGACCAGCATGTCCAGCGTGCGTTCGCTGTCCGCGATGGGGAAGGCGCCGGAGACACGCAGCGTGGCCAGCGCGGGATCGACGCGGACCAAACCATGCCGGTAGCGCGACAGTTCGGCCACCAGTTGGTCCAACCGCATGCGGTCGGCCAGTAGCATGCCAGTGGTCCAGGCCGTCATGGCGGGTTCGGTGGCGCGCAGCGGGGCGATGTGGCGGGTGTTGAAGCGGGTCTGGCTGCCGGCGTTGACGATCTGCGGCTGGCCTTGGGCTGGCGTCACCAGTACCGCGCCTTCCAGTACAGCCAGGTCGGTGCTGCCGCAATCGTAATGGCGCACGTTGAACAGGGTGCCAAGCGGCTGCAGCATGCCTTCGGCCGACGCTACGCGCAGCGGGCGCGGATCGCCCGTATGGCCGCTGCGGACCAGAATCTCGCCATTGCGCAGCACGATTAGTCGCTCGGTGGCGCTGAAACGGACGTCGACGGCGCTGGCGGTGTTCAGCGTGACGCTGGTGCCATCGGCCAGCGTGACAGTGCGATGCTCACCCACTGCGGTGTGCAGGTCGGCGCTCCACGGCTGGTTTTGAGCGTAGCGCCAGGCGCCCCAGCCGGCCGGTACAGCCAGCAATCCGGCCACGATGCGGGCGATGGCAGCGCGCCGTTGCGCAGTTGTCCGGGATGGCCGGCCTAGCACTGGCTTGGCCAGTTCCGGCGGCAGCGTGCCCAGTTTATGCATTAGCCGTTCGGCGCGGTCCCAGGCCAGCGCGTGCTGCGGGTCGCTGCTGCGCCAGCGCTCGCAGGCAGCATGATCTTCATGACTGGCGCCGTCCTGCAGCCGCACCAGCCATTCCGCCGCTTGTTCCAGTGCCGTGGACGAGATGGCGGCGCTCATGCGACGCTGTCCATGGTCAGCAGGCATTGCAGGAACGCCTGTTTCATATAGCGTTTGACGGTGATCAGTGACAGTTCCAGCTGCGCGGCGATGTCGGCGTAGAGCATGCCGTCCAGCTGCGCCATCAGGAAGGCTTGCTTGACCTTGGGCGGCAGCGCGTCCAGCATGGCGTCGATTTCGTGCAGGGTTTCCAGCACCAGCAGGCGCTGTTCCGGCGAAATGGCGGTGGGCTCGGGCAGGGCGGCCAGTGCTTCCAGATAGGCGCGCTCCAGTGCCTGGCGCTGATACCAGTTGACCAGAATGCCTTTGGCGACGGTGGTCAGGAAGGCGCGCGGCTCCTGCAGTGCGCCCAGGTCGGGGCGGCCGATGATGCGAGTGAAGGTATCCTGCGCGAGGTCGGCGGCGTCGCTGGCATTCCCTAGCCGTACACTGAGCCAGCGTTGTAGCCAACTGTGATGGTCGCTGTACAGTACAGTGAAGTGGGGATGCGGAACGGCGGCTGTCATAATATGAGAATGGGAATTATTCTCATTCATTTTACATGAGGCGTACAGCCGCCGCAACCCGCTTACATGCGTGGCTCGCCCGTTTTGGCGTTGACAGTGACGGTGCGGCCTGGCGGCTGGCTCATTTGCACGTGATGAGTTACGCCGCGATAGTCGTAGCTGACATCCCAGTATTCCGGTTTGGGATTGCTGACATTTTCGCAGCGCCGCACGTCGCGGGTGGAGGTGTTGTTCTGGTTGGCGACGTTGTTGCCGATGGCCGCGCCGGCAATCGCGCCGCCGGCCGTGGCCACATCGCGTCCGGTGCCGCCGCCGACCTGGTGACCAAGGATGCCGCCGATCAGCGCGCCGGCGATCACGCCGCCGGGATTGGCACGCGGTGCTTCCTGCACCTGTTGGCGTTCGACCCAGCAGCGCTGCTCTGGCGTGCCCACCACCGCATGGACGTCGCGCACAGGCACGTCGATCAGGCGTTCGCTGGGACGGCGGCGCCATTCATAGGACGGCTGGGCGATGGGTGGTGGCGGCGCTTCGTTGTCGTAGCGGTCGCGCGCTTTGGCCGGACGCACCGACGAGATGCGGTCGTTCATGCCCATCTGGCTCAGGGATTCGTAGCTGC
This sequence comes from Duganella guangzhouensis, assembly GCF_009674535.1. Taxonomy (GTDB): domain Bacteria; phylum Pseudomonadota; class Gammaproteobacteria; order Burkholderiales; family Burkholderiaceae_D; genus Rugamonas; species Rugamonas guangzhouensis. Next base: position 83,617 of record NZ_WKJK01000003.1, on the reverse strand, counting down.
CGCGCCGTAGCACCATGCAGCGGCCGCGAAAGCCGGCGTCGGAGCAGACTTCCCATTGGCCGCGTTCCACCACCACCGACGAGGCGCGGTCGTTGTAGCCGGTGCGCGCGAGATCGCGCACCGGGCCGTTGGCCGAGTACACGCGGCCGCGCCAGCCATCGTGCTCGTACAGGGAAATTTGCGCAAACGCTTGCGAGGCCAGGCCCATGGCGGCTGCGGCCACGGCCAGTTTGATCGTCTTGTTCATTGTCTTCTCCTGATTGGATGAAGCTTGAGCATGAACTATTCAGACGCTAGCCTCTGTACGCAAGCGCACCAAGTCACGGCTCGACCGAGTGGGCGCGCTTCAGGCAGCGCAGCACGAAGGTGGAGCGGCTGTGTTTCAGGCCGGGCAGTTTATATAGTTTCTTGCGCAGGAATTCTTCGTAGCCGGCGGTGCCGGCCACCGCCACTTTGATCAGGTAGTCGTAATCCCCGGTGAGCAGGTAGGCTTCCATTACTTCCGGTAGCGTGGCCAAGGCCTGGCCGAACTTGTCGAAGATATCGTCGTCGTGGCGGTCCAGCGTGACTTCGATGATGACGGTGTCCGGATAACCCAGCGCGGTCTGGCTGAGCAGCGCCGTATAACCTTCGATCATGCCGCCTTCTTCCAGCGCGCGCACGCGGTTCCAGCACGGGGTGGTGGAGAGGCCGACTTTCTCGGCCAGTTTGGTGTTGCTAAGCCGTCCGTCCGCGCGCAACTCACGCAGGATGCGGCGATCCATGTCGTCGATTTCCATAGTTTGAAAAGATGATTATTCCATCTATTTTACTATGAAGAGGATAGTCTGCTGAGGATTTGGCAAATCGGCGTAAATTCAGGAAGCCTATTTTCGGCGTTTCTGGCTATGCTATCAGCATGGATACCACACAAAAAAGCTACCGCTTCAGCATCGAGCCCGATGCGCCTATCGCCACGCTGGAAGCGGCCTTGCAGGTCGTTCGGCGCCTGGATATTGAGTTGCGCAGCCTGCGCACCACTGTCACGCCGCACGGCATGGAGGTGCAGATGCGGCTGGCGGCGCCGGAGGAAGATATTCTTACGCTATGCCGCATGCGGCTGCACAACCTGATCGGCATCCTGCCTATCCGCGAGATGCCGACCCTGGTGGTGTCCAATACACTACGTCAGGCGGCGACGTAACTGTACTTGATGAGGAAAACGATGGCGATTACCCATACCACCGGCTTGACCTGGCGCGCCTGGCCGGTCAGCAGTTTGAGGCCGGCGTAGGTGATGAAGCCAAAGGCGATGCCGTGCGCGATCGAGTAGGTGAAGGGGATCACCAGCGCGGTAATCGCGGCCGGCACGCTTTCCGTGGTGTCGCTCCAGTCGACGTCGACCAGGTCGCGCAGCATCAGGCAGGCCACAAACAACAGCGCCGGCGCGGTGGCGTAGGCTGGCACCACGCCAGCAATCGGGGCGAAGAACAGCGCCGCCAGGAACAGTAACGCCACCACCAGCGCGGTGAGGCCGGTGCGGCCACCCGCTTGTACGCCGGCGGCGCTTTCCAGATAGGCGGTGGTGCTGGAAGTGCCCAGCACCGAACCGGCGACGATGGCGCAGCTGTCGGCCAGCAGCGCCTTGTTCAGACGCTCCATGCGCCCGTTGACCAACAGGCCGGCGCGGCTGGCCACGCCCATCAGGGTGCCGGTGGCGTCGAACAGTTCGACCAGGAAGAACACCAGCACCACGTTGAACAGGCCCATATGCATGGCGCCCGGCAGGTCCAGATGCAGCAAGGTCGGCGAAATCGATGGCGGCAGCGACATGAAGCCGTGGAAGGTATTCCCGCCGAAGAAGAAGCTCAGAGCCGTCACCGCGACGATGCCGATCAACAGCGCACCCGGTACTTTGAGGCGATCCAGCGTGACGATCAGCAGGAAACCGAAGATGGCCATGATGGTATGCGGATTGTGCATATCGCCCACGCGCACCAGCGTTTCCGGGTTGGCGACCACCAGGCCGGCGCTTTTCATGGCGATCAGCGCCAGGAACAGTCCAAGGCCGACGGTGATCGCCACCCGCAGCGAGTGTGGTATGCCGTTAACGATATGTTCACGCACCTTGAACAGGCTGACCACGACGAACAGACAGCCCGAAATGAACACCGCGCCGAGCGCGGACTGCCACGGCACGCCCATGCCCAGCACCACCGCGTAGGCAAAGTAGGCGTTCAGGCCCATGCCGGGCGCCATGCCGATCGGGTAGTTGGCGTACAGGCCCATGATCATGGTGCCCAGCGCCGCAGCCAGGCAGGTGGCGACGAAGACGGCGTCCTTGGGCACGCCGGCGTCGCCCAGAATGGCGGGATTGACGAAGATAATATAGGCCATCGTCAGGAAAGTGGTGACACCCGCGACCACTTCGGTGCGGACGTTGGTGCCGTGCTCGGGGAGCTTAAAGAATTGGTTTAGTGACGGCATACGCGCGCTCCTGCAAATACATCAAGGGGCGAAGGATACCATGTTCACTCGCAGCAAACGGTGGTGTCAAAAGCACATAAAAATGTGATAATGCAAAAATGGTTATCTAACGTACCGCAGGGCACCGCTATGGAACTACAGCCAATACAAGAGGGCCGCACGATTGTGCTGAGCCCCACCGGCCGCATCGATCATACCCATGCCGATGCCTTTAAACTGGCGCTGGACCCGCACCTGGCCGACTGCCGCAAGGACGGCGCGCCGCTGGTGCTGGATTTTTCCGGCGTCGACTACATCAGTAGCATTGGCCTGCGCGCGCTGATGGTCGCGGTCAAGCAGGTCAAGGCGCAGGGCGGCCGCATGGTGCTGGCGGCCTTGCAGCCGCTGGTGCACGAGGTATTCACCATCAGCCGCTTCGATCTGCTGTTCGAGATTTTCCCGGACCGCGTATCGGCATTGGCGGCGGTAGCCGCATGAAGGCCCGCATCTGGGGCGCGCGTGGCTCGCTGCCGGTGGCGCTGAACCACAAACAAATCCGCAGCAAGCTGGTGACCGCGCTGGAAGGCGCGATCGGCCTTGGGCTGGATACGCCGGAAAAGGTGGCGGCCTATGTGGACGATTTGCCGTTCGAGCTGCGCGGCACCTATGGCGGCAATTCCAGTTGCGTCGAGGTCGAGGCCTGGGATACCGACGCGGTGCATGAGCACATCATCATGGATCTGGGCTCCGGCGTGCGCGCGCTGGCCGGCGCCAAGCTGGCCAAATACGGGCCGGGCAAGCCGCAGACCTATCATGTGTTCATGTCGCATCTGCACTGGGACCACATCATGGGCTTCCCGTTTTTCACACCGGCCTACATTCCGGGCAACCGCATTGTGATCTATGGTTGTCACCAGGAGCTGGAGACGGCGTTCCGCCGCCAGCAGGAGCCGATCAGCTTCCCGGTGGGCTTTCATCAGTTGGGCGCCACCATCGAGTTTGTGCCGATGGAGCCGGGCGTGCCGCTGCAGCTGCGCGACGTGACGGTGACCGCCAAGCTGCAACTGCACGCCGGTGATTCGTATGGCTACCGGCTGGAGCAGGGTGGCAAGACGCTGATTTACAGCACCGACTCCGAGCACAAGCTGGATAACGCCGCCGAGCGGGTGGCCTTCGTCGACTTCTTCCGCGACGCGGATCTGGTGATTTTCGACGCCATGTATTCGTTGGCCGATTCGATTTCGGTGAAGGCTGACTGGGGGCATTCCAGCAATGTGGTGGGCGTGGAGCTGTGCCAGCTGGCCGGCGTGCGTCAGCTTTGCCTGTTCCATCACGAACCTATCTACGACGACGCGCAGATCTCGCGCGTGCTGGCCGAGACCCGACGCTATGCCGAGATTACCGGCGAGGCGCCGCTGGACATCGTCTCCGCCTACGACGGCATGGAAATCGCGCTGTAAGCGCCGCCATGCCGCGACGCTTGCTCATCCGCGCCTGGGGCGGCGTGCGCGCCGGCCAAGGCAGGCCAATGGCCTTGCTGCTGCTGATGGCGTTGGCACTGCTGCTGGCGCGCGGCGGCGACGGTCCTTTGCCGGCTTTGCGTCTCGCGCTGTTCGACGCTTATCAGGTGCACATGCCGCGCCAGCGGCAATCCGGTCCGGTGCAGGTGGTGGCGATCGACGAGGCGGCGCTGGCGGAGTACGGTCAGTGGCCCTGGCCGCGCACGGTGCTGACCGAGCTGATAGGCCGCATCGCTGAACAGCGTCCGCTGGCGATCGGTCTCGATATCCTGATGCCGGAGCCAGACAATACCTCGCCCGAAGCGCTGGCCGCTCGTCTGCCGGACGGCCGGCTGCGCGCCGATCTCGCCAAACTGCCGTCCCACGATGCCTTGCTGGCGGAACGCATGCGCACAGCGCCGGTGGTGCTGGGCACGGCGGGCTTCATGCACGAGGAAGCTGGCACCAGCGCGGCGCTGCGGGTCTGGCCGCTGCGCTTGCACGGCGCCCACGATGCGGCGGCGCTGCCAGTGATGCGCTTTCCGCAGGCGATGTCCAGCCTTCCGGTGCTGCAGGCGGCCGCGCGCGGGCAGGGGCTGTTGTCGGCCAATCTGGAAAAGGGCATCGTTCGCCGTGCGCCGCTGGTGGGTGCGGTGGGGGATACGCTGGTGCCGTCGTTGTCGATGGAGCTGCTGCGGGTGGCGACCGGCGTGCCGGCGCTGGAGATCGAGGCTGATGCGGATGGCGTGCACAGTGTGTCGGTGGGCGATCTGCGCGTACCCACCTTGCCGGATGGCGCGGTGTGGGTCAATTTCTCGGCGCCGGCCATGGACCGCTATGTGTCGGCGCTGGACGTGATGCGCGGCCGCACGGCGCCTGGCATTTTGCAGGACAAGCTGGTGATCGTCGCCATGACCGGGCTGGGACTCAGCGACTACAAGACCAACGCGCGCGGCGACCTGATGCCCGGCGTGGATACGCATGCGCAGATGATAGAAAGCTTCTTCGATGGCGCCTTCCTGCGCCGGCCGGCATGGATGCGCTGGACCGAGGTAGCGGCGTTCGCGGCGATCGGCCTGGCAACCATCTGGCTGCTGCCCCGGCTGCGACTGCGCAGCGGTGTGCCGATGGCGGTGGCGCTGGGCGCTGCGCTGTTTATCGCTGGCGCCGCGCTGTTCGCGCACGCCGGCCTGCTGTTCGATGCGGCGGGGCCGGCGGTTGCCTACGCCGCTGTTTGTCTTAGCCTGTTAACCAGCATGCTGTCGGCGGCGGTACGTGACCGCAAACTGTCCGAGCGTGCCTTGCAGGCTGCACGCGAGGCGGCAGCTCGCACCGCCGGTGAATTGAATGCGGCGCGACGGATACAGATGGCGTCCCTGCCGCAAGCGGCTACGGCCTTCCCCGGCGAGCGGCGTTTTGCGTTGGATGCGTTGCTGGAACCGGCGCGCGAAGTGGGCGGCGATTTGTATGACTTCTTCATGTTGGACCCCGATCGGGTGTTCTTCATGGTGGGCGATGTCTCCGGCAAGGGGCTGCCGGCCAGCTTGTTCATGGTGGTGGCCAAGGCACTGGCACGCAGCATCGCGCTGCGCGGCGCTGGCGATATGGCCGCCATCATGAATAGCGCCAACCGTGAGCTGGTGCGCGAAAATCCGGAGATGCTGTTTGTGACCAGCGTGGCCGGCATCCTCGACGCGTCCAGCGGGCAGGTCCTGCTCTGCAATGCCGGCCACGATGCGCCACGGCGGCTGACGGTCGGTGGCCGCGTTGAGCTGCTGCGGCCCGCCGATGGGCCGCCGTTGTGTGTGATTGATGATTTCGAATATCCGGTTCAGCACTATCAGCTGGCGCCGGGCGAGTGCCTGTGCCTGATCACTGATGGTATCACCGAGGCGATGAACCCGGCCGGCGAGTTGTATGGCCATAAACGGCTGGACCGGCTGCTGGGCGACGCCAACGCCTCGCCGTCCGCCATCGTGCAGGCGGTACGCGACGATGTGCGCCGCCACGTGGACGGCGCCGAGGCTTCAGACGATCTGACCTTGCTGGTGCTGCGCTGGGATGGCGCGAGCAATTAGGCTTTAGCGCACGCGGATTTCAACGCGGCGGTTGCGCGGTTCGTCGACACCGTCGCCGGTCGGCACCAGCAGTTCGCGTTCGCCGCGTGCCTGCACGCTGATTTGGTCGGCGGGAATGCCGACTTCCACCAGCATGCGCTTGACGGTTTCGGCCCGGCGCAACGACAGTTCATCGTTATAAGCGCGGCGGGCCACGGTGTCGGTATGGCCGATGACGATCACTTCGGGCGCCGGCCGCGCCGCCAGTTGTGCCTTGATGTCGGCCAGCTGCGCGGCGGATTCCGGCGTCAGCTCGTCGGTATCGGTGATGAAGTAGACGATGAACACGGCGGCGCGCTGCGGCAGGGTTTCGAGCAGGGCGCCGTAGCGGTTTTTGATATCCTTGCTGTCGCCGGCGCTGGCCACCGCGCCGGCACTACCGACGGCCGCAGTCTGATAGGGCTGGTTCAGCACCGTCTCTTTGCCGGCGGTGGTGATGATGACGGCACTCGGCCTGCCATCCTGGTTAGGCAGCAGCGTGATTTGCTCGTTGGGTGCGCGTTGCAGTTGCGCGACAGCGGCCGCCAGGCAGGCGACCCAGATCAGGAAGACGGGCATGCTTACTCTCCGTCCTTGACGTCAATGACAAATTCGGTGCCGCGCACGCCCAGGATGGAAGTCGGGGTGCGGAACTGCACCGCGCCCGGCGACTGCTTGGACAGTTTGCCGGAGATGACGCCCAGCGTGCCTTTCTTGACCGTCGCATCCAGCTTGCCCTCGTGCGAGGTTGGATCGAAGGCGTACTTCTCCAGCCATACATTGCTGTTCGGGCCTACCGCCAGCAAGGTTTCGTCGCGCAGCGTGATGCCCACGCTGCCGTCGGCGCCAGTCACCACGCGGTCGCTGGCCATCAACGCGGCGCCGGCTTGTGCCGGTTTGCGGGCGCCGGCGCGTTCAATGGCGGCGCTGCCTTTGGCGGATTTGATCATGCCGGCCGGGAGTTCGTCGGCGCAGGCATTGATGGAGGCGACGGCAGTCAATGCCGCGAATGCGGCCGCCATCATCGTTATTATTGTTTTCACGGTGCTTCTCCTTACATGAGCATTCCGATAATATGCTCGAATGGACGAAAAAGAAACCGGTATCGCGCATCTGCTGCGTTTTCCGGCACGCCTGGACGCGGTTCCCGGCGCCATGGCCTTCGCCGCCATGGCGTTGACGCAGGCCGGCCTGGCGCCGGGCATTGTGGCGCGTGCCGAATTGATACTGGAAGAACTGCTCCGCAACAGCATCCTGCACGGCTACGGCGGCCAGGCCGACGATGGCACGCACGCGGTGTGGGTGGGCGTGCGCGGACAGGTGTTGTGTTATGCCGACGCCGCGCCACCGTTCAATCCACTGACCGAAGGACCGCCGGCGCCCGATCCCACGCTGCCGGTCGAACAGCTGGCGGTGGGCGGGCTTGGCCTGCTGCTGATACGCCAGTTGGGCAGCGCGGTCGCCTATACCTATAGCGGAGGTCACAACCGCATCGAGATCACCTTACAATAACGGCCGTTACATCATCAACCACAGGACCCCGCATGACCGAGTTTTCGCACGATATCTATACCGAGCCACATCCGATTGACGTCAACACCCTCAACAACCTCGGACCGCTGGCGCCGATGGCGGGTATCTGGAAGGGCGAGCGCGGGCTGGATATCAAACCCAAGGCGGATGGTGCGCGCAAGCAGGCTTACGTCGAGCGCATCGAGCTGTATCCGATCGATCCGGTCACCAACGGCCCGCAGCTGTTCTACGGTCTGCGCTATCTGATCATCGTCAACAAGCCGGATAACGTGAAGACCTATCACGAGCAGGTTGGCTACTGGCTGTGGGAACCCAAGACCAAAACCGTGATCCAGACGCTGGGCATCCCGCGCGGTCAGATCGCGATGGCGTCCGCCGTGGTGGAGCCGGACGCCAAACAGTTCGAGCTGGTGGCGCGGCTGGATTCGGATACCTATGGCATCCGCTCCAATCCTTTCCTGGAATTCGGCTTCAAGACTACCGAGTATCGCATCAAGGTCACCATCAATGACGACGGTACCTGGGGCTACGAGGAAGACACTGTAATGCTGCTGCGCGGCGAGGAAGAGTTCCATCACGTCGACCGCAATCTGCTGCATCGTGTGGCTGAACCGGTGCCGAATCCGCTGGCTAGCGGCGTAGCGGCTTAATCGGCCAGCGCGTAGCCGTCGCGGCCCTTGCGTTTGGCTTCGTAAAGGGCGCTGTCGGCGCGCGCCAGCAGGCTGGTGGCCGATTCGTCATCGCCGTTGTGCATGGCGAGGCCCACGCTGGTGGTGACGTGGCGCAGCGCGCCGCCCAGGTCGAACGGATTTCGCATCGCTTCCACGATCTTGGCCGCCAGCGGCGCCGCTTCTTCCCGGCTGCCCACCTGTTCGAACACGATGACGAATTCGTCGCCGGCCAGGCGCGCCACGGTATCCACCGCGCGCACGCTGGCCACCAGCCGCGCGGCAAACTCTTTCAGCACCAGGTCGCCGGCGCCGTGTCCCAGGCTGTCGTTGATCTGCTTGAAGTAGTCGATGTCCAGATAGGCCAGCGCCAACGGCACCCGGTTGCGGCGCGCACGCACGATAGCCGCTTGCAGAATCTCTTCGAACATCAGGCGGTTGGCGATGCCAGTCAAGGAGTCGACGCGTGCCAGTTGCTTGAGACGTTCCTCAATCTCCTTCATGTGCGTGGTGTCGTGCGTCAGCGAATAGAGGCCGGCCACGCTGCCGTCTTCCGCCAGTTCCGGCACATAGGTGGTTTCCAGCGTGCGTTCGGTGCCGGCGATGGTGACCTTGATTTCATAGGTGACGACCTCGCCGCCGTAGGCGCGGTCCAGATGCGGCTCCGCGGTGTAATACATATCGTTGCTGACCCCAGCCGCGACGTGCTGTCCGATCAGGCTTTGCGGATCGACGCCGACCCATTGCTGGTAGGTCGCGTTCAGGAATTGGATGCGGCGCTCCTTGTCCAGGTAGGAAATCAGCACAGGCAAATTGTCGGTCAATAGTTTGAGACGTTTTTCGCTGGCGGCCTGGCGCAGTTCGGCGTTCTTGCGCTCGGTGATGTCCAGCACCATCAGATAAAAGCCGATTACTTTGCCGTCCGGGCCAATGTCCGGCACCAGATCGCCCATCATCTGGCGATGCTGGCCGTTGTGGAAGCCTTCACGCTCGTAGTGCACGCGCTGGCCGCGCAACACGGCGTCGTTGAAGTGGGCGATGCTGCTGGCGAAGTCCTCGCCCAGCACCTCGGCGATGGTCCGGCCCAGCATCTTGCGTGGATCGGTGCCCATCACCGCGCGGAAATGCTCGTTGGTGAAGTGGTAGCGCAGGTCGCGGTCAATGTAGGCGATCAGCGCCGGGATGCTGTCGGCCACGGTGCGCAGCCGTTTTTCGCTGGCGGCGATCTGCTGTTCGTACCGGACCTGTGCGGTGATGTCGTGCAGGAAGGCGGTGGCGTGCCAGGCACCCTTGTGCTTCAGCGCGCCGAGCGACAGTTCGATCGGAATTTCACGGCCATCCTTGTGTATCGCCGGCACCCGCACGCGGGTGTTGATCAGCGGCCCGCCGCCGCCGAGCGCAAAGAACATCATGCCGGTGCGGTGGGCGTCGCGCTGAGCCTGGGGAACGATCAGCTCCGCGATGTCCTGGCCGACGGCTTCCTCGCGGGTCCAGCCGAAGGTGCGCTCGGCAGCGGCGTTCCACATGGTGACGATGCCGTTGCCGGCACAGGTGACGAAAGCGTCCGGCGCCCGTTCGAGGATGGTGCTGATCAGGGATTCGCTGTCGCGGATGGCGATCTGCGCGGCTTCGCGCTCGGCCATCAGTTCGTGGAAGGCGTCGCCCAGTTCACCGATTTCATCGCTGCGGCCACCTTGCAATACGTCGATGCCGGCCGCGCCGCTGCGGATCTCGCTGACGTTGCGCCGCAACTGCTCCAGTGGCCGCATCAGGCGGCGGATAGCAACCCATGCAACGACGCCGGCGATGGCGGCCAGCGCGCCTGCGAGCAGCAACGCATCACGGCGCATCGCTATCATCGGCGCGAAGGCTTCGTCGATCGGGAAGCGGGCGCCGATGATCCAGTCGGTGGTGACCAGATGCTTGTACGAGTAGATGCCTTCGCTGCCTTGCTTGTTGGCCGCCTCGGTCCAGCCCTGGAAGCCGCGCAGCGCCATTTCGGTGGCGCGGTTGTAGCCGGGACGGGCGTTGATGTGCTCCAGCAGTCGGCTGCTTTCCGGATGATGCAGCAGGATACCTTCTTTGGTCATGATGAACAGATAACCGGTCTTGCCCGGCTTGTGTGCCGCCACGTCGGCCATGAAGTTGCTGCCGCTGAGGTCTATGCTGCCACCCAACAGCATCACGGTGCGCCCCTGGCCGTCGCGTACCGGCTGCAGCAGCATGATCGAGGGCAGGCCGGTTTGCACGCTTTTGTACGGCGGCGAGATCACCGGTTTGCCGGCGGCCAGCGCATTTTCCAGAAAAGCGCGGCTGCGCGGATTCAGCGCCAGCGTCTCGGCGGCGTGATCGCCCTCGGTGTGCAGCAGCGTGCCTTGCCGGTTGAATAGATGCAGGTTGAGGAATTCCTTGCGTGCGGCGGGATGGCGTTCGACAAAAGCCTGCATGATCGCGGCGCCGGCATCCGGCGGCATGGTGTCGGCCAGGCTGGCCAGCAGCACCTGGCGCGAGTTGATTTGGGCGTCGATGTGGGCTGCGGCGGAAGAGAGCAGCGCGTATTGCTGGTCGCCGATCACGCTTTTCATGTCGCGTTCCGCCAGCAGCAGCGACATCAGCGTGACGATCAGGGTCGCCGTCAGCACCAGCAGGATCACCACACCGGTCATACGGAGCTTGAAGCTGTGTGGTAGCGTTGCGAAAACAGCCATGTTGCTTGCAGTAGTTGTATTTTGGGGGCAGTATGTCACACCCTGATGCGCCAGACCAGCGGGTACAATGCGCGCTGCGGTAACGCCACACTTGGCGTGCCGTTCTTTACAAGGAAAGCGGATTATGCTGCGGGCGATTTTGTGGGATAACGACGGTGTGCTGGTCGACACTGAACAGCTGTTTTATGAGGCCAATCGGGAGTTGTTCCTGCCCCTGGGCCTGGAGCTGAGCGCGCAGCATTTCTTTGACTGGTATCTGGCCGATAACTGCGGTGCATGGCATCTGCTGCGGCCGCAGCTCACCAAAGAGCAGATCGAGGCCGAGCGCAGCGCGCGCAATGTGCGTTACGCGGCACGGCTGGCATCCGAGCATATTCCGGCGATCGATGGCGTGGGTGCCGTGCTGGCGGCGCTGACGCCGCGCCTGCGCATGGGCGTGGTCACCAGTTCGAATTGCGACCATTTTGAGATCATCCATCAGCGGCTGGACCTGTTGCCTTACTTTGAGTTCGTGCTGACGCATGAATCGTACACGCATAGCAAACCGTCGCCGGAGCCGTATTTGCTTGGACTGCAGCGCATGGGCGTGCGTGCCGACGAGGCGCTGGTGGTCGAGGATTCGCCACGCGGCCTGCAGGCCGCCACTGCGGCGGGTATCCGCTGCATCATCCTGCGCAATGCGTTGACGCGGCATCATGACTTCCCGGGCGCCTGGCGCGTGGTGGACACCATGGCGCAGGTGCAGGCCGAAGTCGAGGCGCTGCTCGCAGTGGAAGCCTGAGATGGCGCACATTCATCTGTGCTGGGAGCTGGGCGGCGGGCTGGGACATGCGGGCCGCCTGAAGATGCTGGCGCAGGCGCTGCTGGCGCGCGGCCATCGCGTCAGCCTCGGCCTGCGCGATCTGGTGGCGACTCATGCGCTGCTGGCGGATTTGGACGTGCCGAAGCTGCAGGCGCCGGTGTGGCTGCACAGCGCTGCCGGCTTGCCGCCGGCAGCCAATCTGGCGGAAGTGCTGTTCCATTGCGGTTATCTGGAGCCGGCCGCGCTGCGCGGCATGGTAGCCGGCTGGCGCGCGCTGTTCACGCTACTGCAACCGGATCTGGTGGTGGGCGATTTTGCGCCGACCGCGTTGCTGGCCGCGCGCGCCATGGGCCTGCGCAGTGCGGCGATCGGCAATGGTTTCAGCATGCCGCCGCCGGCGCGGCCTTTGCCGGCGTTCCGCGATGCGCCTGCCGCGCGGCTGGCCGCGTCGGAGCAGCGCATGCTGGCCACTGCCAACGTCATGCTGAACGGCGCAACGCCGTACCGGCATGCGGCCAATGTCTTCCAGGGCGATCTGTCTTTGCTGTGCAGCTGGCCGGAACTGGACTATTACCGGCGCGCGACTGATGGCGCGCAGTGGCTTGGCCCCAGCTTCGTCAGCGGCGGCGGCATTGCGCCATGCTGGCCGGCGGGCGAGGGCGCCAGGGTGTATGCGTATTTGAAGGCGTCGCATCCGGCGCATGGCGCGCTGCTGCGGGCGCTGGCGGACGAAGGCTGCCGCGTGCTGGCTTATATCCCCGAGGTGGCGGCCGGCGCGGCGCCGCCGCTCATCAGCGAGCAAATCCTGTATGCGGAAGCGCCGCTGGATTTGTCGCTGACGCTGGCGCAGGCCGATTTATGCGTCTGTCATGCCGGCGAGGGCACGCTGGCGCAATCACTGCTGGCCGGTGTTCCCTTGTTGATGCTGCCGACGCACGCCGAGCAGTTACTGACTGCGCGCAGCGTCGCCAGCTCCGGTGCCGGCTACAACGCCGCGCCGCTGGCGCCAGACGCGGACTGGCGCGCCATCGTGCGGCAGTTGCTGGCCGATGACGCGTATCGCGCTGCGGCGCGGGCATTCGCCACGCGCCATGCCAGCTTTAGCCAGCGGCAGATGAACGAGACGATGGCAAAGCAGTTGGAGTGTCTGCTGGCTTAGCGCCACGGCGGCCGGCGCGGATCGACGCTACGCTGCCACGACCGTCGCCGGTCAGCTTGAATACGCTGACCGCCTGCACCAGATTCGATGCCTGCTCCTGCATGGTGACGGCGGCGGCGGAAGCCTCTTCCACCAGCGCCGCATTCTGCTGCGTGCTCTTGTCCATTTCGGTGATGGCGCCGTTGATATGCTCGATGCCCGACAGCTGCTCCTGGCTGGCGAAGGCAATCTCGCTCATGATGTCGGTGACGCGACGCACACTGGTGACGATTTCCTCCATCGTGGCGCCGGCCTGGTCGACCAGGCGCGCGCCGGCATCGACTTTGTCGACCGAATCGCCAATCAATGCCTTGATTTCCTTGGCCGCCGCAGCGGAACGCTGCGCCAAGCTGCGTACCTCGCTGGCGACGACGGCGAAGCCGCGTCCTTGTTCGCCGGCGCGCGCCGCTTCCACCGCCGCGTTCAGGGCCAGGATATTGGTCTGGAAGGCGATACCGTCAATCACGGCGATGATGTCGACGATCTTGCGCGCCGAGGCGTTGATCGAAGCCATGGTGTCCACCACCTGCGCCACCACCTCGCCACCTTTGCCGGCGACATCGGAGGCCGACATCGCCAACTGGTTGGCCTGACTGGCGTTGGCGGCGTTTTGCTTGACGGTGGAAGTCAGCTGTTCCATCGACGATGCGGTTTCCTCCAGCGAGCCGGCCTGGCGTTCGGTCCGCTCGGACAGATCAAGATTACCGGCGGCGATTTCGGCCGAGGCGGTGCCGATCGAATCGGTGCCCTTGCGTACCTCCGAGACGATGGCGATCAGACTGGTGTTCATTTCCTTCAGCGCCGCCGACAATTGGCCCACCTCGTCGCGGGTGCGGATCTGGATTTGGGAACTGAGGTCGCCACTTGCCACAGTGCGCGCTACCCGCACCGCGTGGCCGATCGGGCGCACGATGCTGCGGGTGACGAACCAGCCGAAAAACAACCCCAGCGCGGCGCCGGCCACGCCCAAGCCGATCATCAGCATGCTGGTATTGATGGCACTGCGCTGGGCAGCGTCGCCGGAGTCGCGCATCAACTGCTCCTGGAACTCGACCAGCTTGTCCAGCGCCGCCACATAGGCAGTTTGCGCGGGTCGTACTTTCTGCATCAGCAGCGTGGTGGCGGTTTCCTTGTCGCCAGCCTTGACGGCGGCCACCATCTGGTCTCGCAGCGGCGAGTAGGCGGCGCGCGCTTCATTGACTTCCTTCAGCAGCAGCAGCGCCTCGGGGCGACGCAGCACGGTGCCCAGTTTGTCCAGGCGGGTGCGGATTTGCTGGCTGCGCTGTTCTATGGTCGCGTATTCGGCACCGGCTTCGGCGGCGTCGAGCAGCAGCAAATCGCGCAGGCTGCGGGCCTGCTGGGAGACATGATCTTTGACTTCGCTCAGTAACTCGATTTTCATGTAGCGGTCTTGGATGGTCAGCTCGATTTCGTTGCTGGTGGTGCGTAGCCCCAGTGCGCCGACAATCACCACCACCGCCAGCAGCAGTGTGGTCAGCGAAAAAGCGATGGTGAGTCTGTGCCCGATTCTCAGGTTGGCGATGTTCATGTAGGTGGTTTTTATAGTTGCCATAGGAACACAAAGTGTAACCTTAACAGCATGGTCGTACAGTAATATTTCTTAACAAAAGACACAGAAAATGTACTTGTTCCTGTTACATTTTCAATGTATAATTTTAATCAGTATTGCCGCAATTGAAATAGCTAAAACATTGCCTTGGTAGGGCTGGATGTTTGAGAGGGCTGGCACGTTCAATCGTGTCAGCCCTTTTTGTTTCCGGGGCGCTCCGCTAGAATGCCGCCACCCTTAACTGTCCAGGCAACTATGCATTTGATACAACGTACCGTGGCCGCGGTTGCACTGCTGTGCAGCGCGCTGGCCAGCGCCGGCGAATGTCCTACCCATTACGTCGACGGCCGTCTGCCTGAAATCCGCAATCCCAAAATGAATGCCGCCACCACCGAGCTGTGCTACGGCGTGTTTGGTGTGATGCATTCCGGGATTACCCGCACGCCGCTGTGGTCTGCCGAGCATCTGACCGCGCAGCACGTCGATGCGGCCAAGACGCTGTCGCGCGAAAACTCCTTCCACCCGGAATCGCGCTTGCCGGACAACCAGCGCGCCGAGCTGTCCGACTATGCGCGCAGCGGTTACGACCGTGGCCACATGGCGCCGAATGGCGATATGCCGGACCGCGATAGCCAGCATGACAGCTTCACGCTGGCCAATATGGTGCCGCAGGATTCCGATGTGAACCGTCATATCTGGGCCGGCATCGAAGGCGTGGTGCGCAAGATGGCGCAGAAGGAGGGCGATTTGTACGTGTTGACCGGCCCGGCTTTCATCGGTGGCAATCTGCAAAAAGTGGGCAATGTGCTGGTGCCGACCCATTTGTATAAACTGGTGTACAGCCCGCGCCAGCGCGCCGGCGCCGCCTTTTTCATCGAAAACCGCGCCGATGCGCAGTACCAGACGCTGAGCATTGCGCAGCTGGAGGAGAAGGTGGGCATCAACCTGCTGCCGTCGCTGTCGCCAGCGCAAAAAGCGGTGATGCTGCGTCTGCCCAACGTCCGGCAGCGTAAATAAGGAGCACATGCATGAGCAAATTCGTACCCTATAAAAATGAGGCCGACGTGTTGCACATCGGCGGCCTGACCATTGAAAACCGGCTGGACCGTATCACCATCAGTGGCGACATCGACCTGACCGCCGATCAGGCCGGTCTGGCGGATGCGCACGCGCTGCACCGGTTGCTGGTGGATGTGGTGGCCAAGCTGGAGGCGCAACAATTGCCGGCCAAGCTGCCGCCACCCGCCAATACCACTGTGGCCAATCCCTTTGAGTAGATTGTTTCCTGCATGCAGGAAGTGATATGCTCAGGGAATTACCCCTGATCTGATCGCACCATGGCTAGCCTGACCACTGGAATCAATTCGATAGACGCGCTGGTATCCAGCAGTTGGGCGGCGCAGCCGGGGCAAGCGGAGGTGCTGACCTACAGTTTCCTGACCACCGTGCCGGATGGTGCCACGTTGCAGGATGCCAACGGCTTCGCGCCCATGACCGACACCCAGCAGCAGGGCGTGCGGCAGGCGCTGGCGGCGTGGGCGGCGGTGGCGAATATCACGTTTCAGGAAGTCTCGGCCGACGGCAATATCCAGCTGGGCACCAACAACCAGGGCAACACCAGCAGCGGTTATGCCTATCTGCCGGACGGCAATGAGCCGGTCACGCTGTACACCAACAATCAGGATAGCTACAACTTCAGCTTTGCCGATGGCGATTACGGCATCTCGGTGCTGATCCACGAAATTGGCCATACGCTGGGCTTGAAGCATCCGGGTAACTACGATTCCGGCGGCGCGTCCATCAAAGGCCCGTTTCTGCCGACCGCCACCGATACGCTCGACTATTCGCAAATGTCGTACAACGTCGGCGCCGGCTACGCGCTGAATCACAATTACGGCATCACGGCGATGCTGTATGACATACAGGCGATTCAGTACCTGTACGGCGCCAACATGAGCTATCACACCGGCGCTGACACCTACAGCTTTGCCAAGGATGCGGCGCTGCAGTGCATCTGGGATGCCGGCGGCACCGATACCTTCGATTTTTCCGCCTGCCGCGACGCCACCGTCATCAATCTGAATGCGGGCAGCTTCAGCTCCACCGCGCCGGGTTACAACAATATTTCGATTGCCTACAACGTGACCATTGAGCGGGCCGTTGCCGGCAGCGGCGGTTCTACGATATACGGCAATGCGGCTGGCAACGTGATCATCGGCGGTGCCGGTAATGATGTGATTTACCAGGGCGGCGGCAGCGACCAGATCAGCGGCGGTGGCGGCAGCGATACGGTGGTGTTCACCAAGGCGGTGTCGGCCTACGATCTGGCCGGCAGTGTGTCGCAGTTGACGGTCAGTGGCGATGGCGTCGACACGCTGAGCAATATCGCGCGGCTGCAGTTCAGCGATACCGTCATCCAGCTGTCGAATTACTCGGCGCTGATGGCCGGGACCAGTGGCAACGATACCTTGCAGGCTGGCGCCGGCAACCAGCTGGTGACCGGTGGCGCGGGCATCGACACGTTGCTGGTTGATGGCAGCCGGGGCAGCTATCAGCTGTCCGCCAGCAGCGCCACGGTCACGCTCAGCGGCGCCAGCGGCAGCGACTTGCTGGTCGGCGTCGAGCGGCTGCAATTTGCTGACGGCGCGCTGGCGCTGGACACGGCTGGTTCGGCCGGTCAGCTATACCGGCTGTATGGCGCCATGTTCAACCGCACGCCGGACGCGGAAGGTTTCGGTTTCTGGCTGGATGCGCGCGATCTCGGCGTCAGCATGGTGTCGATCGCGGATAGTTTTGTGACCAGTGAGGAATTCGCCAATATCTACGGCGCCAATGCCAGCGACCAGACTTTCCTCACCGCGCTGTATAGCAACGTGCTGCATCGCACGCCAGACGCCGATGGTTACAGCTGGTGGCTCAATGCCTTGCACGACGGCGCCACCCGCGCCAGCGTGCTGGTCGGCTTCTCGGATTCGGTCGAGAATGTGGCCTTGATGAGCCAGATCATGCCGGTCGGCGTGGCCTACACGCAGTGGACCGGCTAATCAGCTTTCTTCCGCACCTGGCAGGCTGATACGGTTACGGCCCATGTGCTTGGCGCGGTACAGCGCTGAATCGGCGGTGGCGACCAACTGGCTGGGATCGTTTTCCGGTGCCGCCAGCGCCGTCGCCGCGCCGATACTGACCGTCACCACATGCTGCTTGCTGCCCAGGTTGGGCAGGCGCAGCTGCTCGACGCGGCAGCGGATGCGCTCGGCCACGATGGCCGCGCCTTTCAGCGACTGATTCGGCAGGATCACCGCGAACTCCTCGCCGCCGTAGCGCGCCACCAGGTCGTTGGCGCGCATTTCGCTGGAGACGGCGCTGGCGATGCGTTGCAGGCATTCGTCGCCGCCCAGGTGGCCGTAGGCGTCGTTGTATTGCTTGAAGTTGTCGACGTCGACCATCAGCAGTGACAGCGGCTGCTGGTGGCGCAGCGCGCGCTGCCATTCGGCGCTGAGGGTATCGTCGAAGCAGCGTCGATTGGCCAGGCCAGTCAGGCCGTCGCGTGTGGCCAGCTGTTCTAGCGCCACCTGGGCCTTTTTTTCATCAGTGACGTCGCGCAGGGTTTCCACCACCGCCACCAGCTTGCCGTCGCCGTCGAAGATCGGGCTGGCGTCGGCGGCCAGATAGCGGCGGCGGCCGACGCGCGGCATGTCGCACCAGTTTTCCGCGCACAGATTGTGGTCGGTGTCGTTACGGCGTGCATGTTGGCGGTACAGCCGGTGCAGCTCGGCGCTGCGGCCCTGGATCACCAGGTCGGCCAGGGTAGGGCGCTGCTCCTGGTAAAAGCTCTTCCAGTGATCGGAGGTGCCCAGCACTTCCCAGGCGGCGACGCCGGTCAGCCGCTCGCAGGCGCGGTTCCAGATGATGACCTTGCAGTTGGTGTCGATGACGAAGGTGGGGATCACCAGCAGTTCCATCAGCTTGAGGGCAAAACCGTGCTGTTGATCCGCTTGCGAAAACTCCATCAGATGCTGGATTTTGTGGGTTCCGTTCATGGCGCGCCTTGGTGTTTTTATGGAATGGGAAAGGACATGGTGAGCGCGGTGCCGGCGCCGGGCATGCTGGCGACGTCGAAGCGGCCGCCGGCTTCGGCCACGCGTTGAGCGATGCCGCGCAGACCATGGCCGCGCCTGCCGCCCACGGTCGCCGTCTGCGGCAGGCCGACGCCGTTGTCGCGCACGGTCAGGCTCAGGCTGTGCTCCTGGCGGCACAAGCCAACGCACACTTCGGAGGCTTGCGCGTGGCGCACAATGTTGCTGAGCGATTCCTGCAGCACGCGGTAGAGCAGCTTGTCCATGCCGTCGCCGCCATTGCCGCAGGCGAACGCCGACGGCTCGGCGTCCAGCCGGCAGGCAATGCCGCTCAGGCGTGAAAACTGATCGATCTGTTGCTGAACCGCGCATTCCAGCCCCGATTCCAGCGCTTCCGCCTGCAGATCGTGGACAATGGCATGCATGGCGCGGGTAGCGTGCTGGATGCGGTCGTCCAGCCGGCTTGCCGGTTGGCGCAGCGCGGGATGCTGGTGCGTCAGCGTGGCGAGGTCCAGGCCGAGCGCCAGCAGATGTTGGCCGAGATCGTCATGCAGATCACGCGCAATGCGGCGACGCTCGGCATCGCGCAGCGACTGTTGACTGGCGGCCAGGCGCAGGATCTGGCGGCGCGCTTCGGCCAACAGGCGCAGGCTGTCGCGGCGCTGGCGCCACCACAGCAGCAGACAGGTCAGTGCCGCCAGCAAGAAAATGCCGGCGGTAACCATATCGATTTGAAGCAGGGGCGGCGCGGAGCTCATGATGTCGTCCTTTGAGTGATGCCACAGGGAACAACATAGCCCGCTTGCCCGTCGGAACCATTGTGAAATGTCAACATCTGGTGCCGCTACCCGGGAAACTGTGGTGTGGGATATAATTGAGGGTTGTCCTACCAGGAACTATCGTGACTTACAGCATCAAAGAGATTTTCTACACGTTGCAGGGTGAAGGCGCCCACGCCGGTCGTCCGGCCGTGTTCTGCCGTTTTTCCGGCTGCAACCTGTGGACCGGCCGCGAAAGCGACCGCGCCAGCGCCATCTGCCAGTTCTGCGATACCGATTTTGTCGGCACCGACGGCGAGGGCGGCGGCAAGTTCAAGACGCCGGAAGAGCTGGCCGCCACCATCAACGCGCTGTGGCCGGAAACTTATGCTGCCAGCAAATACGTGGTGTTCACCGGCGGCGAGCCGCTGCTGCAACTGGACCCACCGCTGATCGCCGCCATGCACGCGGCCGGCTTTACCATCGCGATTGAAACCAATGGCACGCTGCCGGTGCCCGAGGGCGTGGACTGGATCTGCGTCAGCCCGAAAATGGGCTCGGAACTGGTGGTGAAGAAGGGCAGCGAAATCAAGGTGGTGATACCGCAGGCCAATCAGAATCTGTCCGCTTACGAGCAGCTGGACTTTGAGCATTTCTACCTGCAGGCCATGGACGGTCTGCTGGCCGCTGACAATATCAAGCTGGCGATTGAAACCTGCAAGCGCAATCCAAAATGGAAGCTGAGCTTGCAAACCCATAAACTTTTACAGATTCCCTAAATGTTAACCATCACCCGCAAGCTGGAATTCGATGCCGGCCACCGCATTCCCGATCACAAGAGCCAGTGCCGCAATCTGCATGGCCACCGCTACACGCTGGAAATCACGCTGACCGGCAACATCATCGACGTTGAAGGTAATTCCGACAACGGCATGATCATGGATTTCTCCGACATCAAGGCGCTGGCCAAGGAGCATCTGGTTGACGTTTGGGATCACGCCTTCCTGGTCTATGAAAAAGACACGGCCGTGCACGACTTCCTGGCTTCGCTGCCGGGCCACAAAACGGTGGTGATCGATCGTATTCCGACCGTGGAAAACCTGGCCCATGTGGCCTGGAATATCCTGAAAGCGGCTTACAAAGACCACTTCGGTACCGGCCTGCACCTGCACAAGCTGGTGCTGCACGAAACCCCGAACTGCTGGGCCGAGATCGTCGATGGCGTCTGACGCCTACATGCGCCTGGCATTAGAACAGGCGCAGCAAGCGTGGAACCTCGGTGAGGTGCCGGTGGGCGCGGTGGTGGTGCGCGACGGCGAGGTAATCGCTGTCGGCTGCAACCAGCCGATCGGCAAGCATGATCCGACCGCGCACGCGGAAATCGTCGCGCTGCGGGCGGCTGCTGAAAAACTGGGCAATTACCGGCTGCCGGGCTGCGAGCTGTACGTGACGCTGGAGCCGTGCGTAATGTGCTCCGGCGCCATGATGCATGCGCGTCTGGCCAAGGTGGTGTACGGCGCAGCCGATCCCAAAACTGGCGCCTGCGGTTCGGTGGTCAATCTGTTCGAGCAGGAACAGTTGAACCATCACACCGAAATCGAAGGCGGCGTGCTGGCGGAAGAATGCGGCGCCATGCTGAAGAATTTCTTTGCCGCCCGTCGCGCGGCAGCGGCGGCAGCCAAACGCGCCACACCCGAGTAACAGCAAGTTTCACCGCTGCGGCAAAAATGGTATGCTGAATCCCAAGCACGCTTTGGGAGAAAGCCTTGGCTACCGCGCAATCAAACGGCCTTACGATAGCCTACGAAACCAGTGGCAATCCACTCGATCCTCCGGTGCTGCTGATTATGGGGCTGGGCATGCAGCTGATCGCCTGGCCGCAGGATCTGGTCGATGGGCTGGTCGAGCAGGGTTACTATGTGATCCGCTTCGATAACCGCGACATCGGCCTGTCCTCCAAACTGCATCAACACAAAAAGCCCAATCTGGTCTTGGCTTATCTGAAATCGCTGGTGGGCTGGAAGCAGAGTGCCGCCTACACCCTCAACGATATGGCTGACGATGCGCTTGGGCTGCTCGATGCGCTGGGCGTCACGCGCGCGCATCTGGTGGGCGTGTCGATGGGTGGCATGATCGCGCAGATTTTTGCCGCGCGCTTCCCCGACCGTACTCTGAGCCTTACGTCCATCATGTCCAGCAGCGGCAAGCGCAGCTTGCCCGGCCCCACGGCCACGGTGCGCAATGCGCTGATGCGGCCGGCGCCGCCCGGTTCGACTCGCAAGGAGATGGTGGAACATAGCGTGGCCACCTTCCAGTTGATCGGCAGTCCGTCGTTCCCGACGCCGGACCGCATGCTGCGTGCTTACGTCGAACGCGCGATGGAGCGTGGTACCAGCCCGGCAGGCATGGCGCGGCAGTTGGTGGCGGTGGTGGCTTCGGGCGATCGCACCCCGCTGTTGCGCAAGATCCGCTGTCCGGCGCTGGTGATCCATGGCGCCGCCGATCCGCTGATTCCGGCCGCCTGCGGCGTCGATACGGCGCGGGAAATTCCCGGCGCGCGGCTGCATGTCATCGAAGGCATGGGCCACGATTTGCCGCAGCAGTTGATCGAGCGTCTGCTTGCCTTGCTGGACCAGCACCTGCGCGGTAATATGACGGCGGATCTTCCTCCGCTGGCCACGCATCGTGCAGGCAGCGGCACCCATCAATGACAGAGATATTTTGAGCACATCGAAAATCGGCATCGCGATCGCGGCGCCCAGCGGGCGGCCGCCTGACAATGACGCTTTGCTGCAGGGCGTGCAGCGCCTGGAGCAGCAGGGCTACCTGGTTCACAATTACTACGACGACGATAAGAAATTTCAGCGCTTCGGCGGCACTGATGAATGGCGACTGGCGCAGCTGAACGCGGCGGCATCGGACCCTGAGGTGCAGATTGTGGTGGCGCTGCGCGGCTCGTACGGCATGTCGCGCTTGCTGCCCGTGATCGACTTTCAGCGCATGGCGGATAGTGGCAAGCTGTTTGTCGGCTACAGCGATTTCACCGCGTTTCAGATGCCGCTGCTGAAGCAGACTGGCCGCATCAGCTTTGGCGGCCCGATGATGTGCGATGACTTCATTCGTCCCGAGCCGGTGGCTTACACGCTGCAGCAGTTCTGGGACTGTCTGCGCGGCCCGGTGCACACGGTGCGCGGTGTGGTGGCCGATGGAGCGGCTGACAATCCGGTGCTGGATGTCAGCGGAAAGCTGTGGGGCGGCAATCTGGCGATGTTGGTGAGCCTGCTCGGCACGCCGTACTTCCAGGCGCTGGAGCAGGGCATTTGCTTCATCGAGGATATCAGTGAACATCCGTATCGTGTCGAGCGCATGGTGCTGCAGATGTTTTACGCTGGTGCGCTGGATGGTCAGCGTGCGCTGGTGCTGGGTGACTTCTCAGGTTACAAGCTTGGTCCGATGGACAACGGCTATGACTTTGAGAGCATGGTGGCTTACCTGCGTTCGCGGCTGCCGATTCCGGTGCTGACCGGACTGCCATTCGGCCATATCAAGGAACGCGCCACGCTGCCGTATGGCGGCATGGCGCATCTGGTATCCACGGAGCGCGGCTTCGATTTGACGATCAGCGACTATCCGACACTTTGACGTCGGCATCGGTCAGCGTGCGCAGGAATTGCACGATGTCCTGGACTTCGGCTTCGCTCAGGGCCGGTTTGTCGCCGGTTTTGCGGTTCATCGGCGCGTCGATGACGTCGACGTTGTCGCGCATGGCGGCCGGCATGTCATTGTAGGGACGTCCCTTGCCATACCAGTGCTTGCGGTCCGATTCGCGCGTGGCGTAGAAGCGTACCGCGTCGGCCAGATCGGTGAACACGCCGTTGTGCATGAACACCTGGCGTGAGGCGACATTGCGCAGCGTTGGCGTCTTGAACATGCCGCAGTATTTGGTCATGTTGGCCTGGTCCTTGCGATCGGGGCCGCACAGGCCGAGATCATAGAACTTCGGGTCGGCGTTGGCGGTGATGTTGGGATTGCGCGGCAGCCCGAGGTTGGCGAAGGTGTAGTCGGTGAACAGCGGGGCCGAGCCGTCCGCGCCGGGTGATGCGATGTGGCAGGCGGCGCAGTTTCCTTTATTTGGATCCGCGAACAGCAGCAGGCCGCGTTGTTCGGCGGCGCTTAGCTGTGCTTTACCTTGCAGGTATTGATCGAACTTGCTGGTGTAGGGATGGAAGGAAGCGTCGTCCAGCTGGAAGCGTTCCAGCGCTTCCAGCATCTTGTTGAATGCCAGCTCTGGTTGGTCGAACACCTTGTCGCCAAACACGCGGCGGAATTCGCTGGCGTAGTTGGCCTGTCGCAGTTTGGCGATGATAGCCGTGTTGCCGATGTTGGCCATTTCGTTGGCCGCCGTCAGTGGCGCCAGCGCTTGTTCGTGTAGCGTGTTGAAGCGACCGTCGCGAGTCAGGCCGCCGGTGGGGACGCTGTCGGTTTCGGTGATGCGTTCCAGTTCATTGGCCTGGAATTCCTTGAACCAGCGAGGGGTGCGGTTTAATGCGTAGCGCAGCGAGGGCACGGCGCGCGTGCCCGGCTGGTCCAACTTTGCGCCGCCCAGTTGCGCGGCCAGACCGTTGGCTGGCGCGTAGGCGTGCTGCGGATCGTGACAGGTGGCGCAGGCCATCTTGCCGGAGGCCGACAGCGAGGGGTCGAAGAAAATCTGGCGACCCAGTTGGGCCACGTCGGCCGGCGAGGGCGCCGGAGCCGTGGCCACAGGCGCGGCGTGCTGGCCGCAGGCGGCCAGCAGCACTGTTGCCAGAGCGGCCGCAACCGGCCAGATAAAGGTAAGCCGATTGCGGCTGCTGCTGTTCATCAGTTTGCGGTGTAGATATCGGAGCCGAAGGCCACCAAACCGGCCTGGTTGGCGTAGCCCAGATACTGGCCCGGCACGAAGATGTCTTCCAGGGACTTCAGCAGCGAGTAATGGTTGTACTGCACATTAGACACGGTGCCGCCTTTGATGAATGGCGAAATCAGGATCGCGCCGGTGCGGTCGCCACCAAAGCTCTCGAACACCAGGTTGTATTCCATCGATGCGCTGATCGGATAGTTCATGGTGAGCGGACGGGTGATGTTCGGCCCCATTTGCTGGCCGCAGCAGGTTTCGCCTTTGTACACGGCGTTGATGGTGACTTTGCCGGTGCTGGAGTTGACCGCCGTGGTCATCGAGGAGTTCGCGCTTTCGTCGAAGTTGATGATCAGCAGACCGTCTTGTTTATAGGCCGGCGAGGCCAGGATTTTCGGCACCCAGGTTTTCAGGAAGGCGTCGGCCGAGGTCAGGCCGCCTGCTTTGCCGTCCACGCAGCCCTTGCCGGCGGCGCCGGTGCCGTCACCATCGTGACCGTCGTTGCAGACGTTAGGCGTGATGAAGGTGAAGTTGGCGGTGGTCGATACACTGGCCAGATCGGCTTCCAGCTTGCTCAGCGCGACCACGTTGCTGTTGCAATCGGTCGAGTCGGTAATCGAGTGGAAATACACGAACGGGTTGTGGCGAGTGGCGTACTGGTCGCCGGCCGGTACAGCCGCGCTGCCAGCCATCGGTGTATTGGTCTTGTCGGTGGCGCCGATGACCGGGTGGGCACAGGTGGTGGCTTCACGGGTTGGATCGTTGCCCATGTCTTCCATATAGCCTTTCCAGCTGTAGCCGGCGGCTTTCAGCTGGTCTGGCAGCGTCTTGACGGTGGAAGGGTAGACGCAGCCGTTGCCGATAGCGATCTTGTTGCCGTCGGTGGTGGTGCCGGTCTGGACGAATTCGCTGTAGGTGGTGCAATCCATCTCAGTTTCAGTGTTCGAAGGCTGACCGCTGATCATGGCGATGTAGTTGTCCAGGCTGACGTGGCCAGTGCCGTAGTACTGGGTCAGGTGGGCGCCCATCGGCTTCAGCGTACCGGTCATGTACGGGTTCTGCGTGCTCGTGCCGAAGGTGTCGTCGTAGTTCTTGTTTTCCAGCGTGATGACGAATACGTGCTTGATCTTTTGCTGGGGAGTGAGCGGGTCGGCCTTGTCGGCGCCACAAGCAGACAGCAGCGCAGCCAGCGCTGCCGTACCGGCGAGCGCGAGCAACTTCAGGTGCTTCAATCTCATTATTAATCCTGGCTAGTAGTTATTAGAAACGCGCAAGCTTGCGCGGCGCGTAGTCTAATGAACTAATGTTACGTTGCCGTGACATTAATGTTGTTGAAGAGTTGGGCGTGGCGGCAAGGCGGCGCGCACTTCCTGCGCCAGCGCCTCGATGCGGTTCAGAGTGGAGGAGTAGAGGTAAGCGGAGACCGAAATGTTAATCGTCATTCCGGCGAAGATGATGCCGACACACCATTTGATCATTTCCGCCATCCCGCGCGACAGGCGGGCGTCCATGTCGGCAAGGCGGGTGTTCAGGCGGGCATCCATTTCCGTCAGGCGCGCCTCGACGACGGCTTGAAATTCCTTGGTGCCGGCGCTGATGGCCTGGTCCCGGGCATCAATATACTCTTTGAGGGGCGTCGTATACATTGGTTCAGCATGCGCGCCGCGAAAGGTACAGTCAATCCACGCGCGGGTTTGACTTGAGGTGGCTCAAACATCTCGCGTGATCCTTGTAAGGCGTTGTCGGAGTTGCAGACGCGAGCCACCTCAGGGGTTTACCATTATTTGTAAAATATCGAAATCATTAGGATGAAGGCGGCGGTTTCGTTTCTTTAGTTTCCTTGGTTTCTTTGTATCTAAGACCTTTTCCCTTTTTATAGTCGTTGTACTTTTTCATTTTTCTTCTGAGTGCATCATCTTTGGCCTTCACAGTAGGTAAGCCGAATTGTTCATTAAATTCGTCTCGCGTTCGTACTACATACTTCTCATTCGCCGGCTCTACAAAGTCAGAAATATGAGCGTCGCCAACCTTCCAGACCCCAGCTTGAGGAGGCAGGGATGCTGCACTTTGTTCCATATGAATAGATCTTTCATACGCGATATCATTTTTATTTCGGCGTTTTAGTTCCTCGTCTAATCCAGCAACTGCCGTTCTGAATTTTTCTGATGTGGATGCGGATGTGATAGTGTCGTTAATCACCTCCGATACAATGTCTCTTATATTGCAGACAAAGTAAGATAATTTTAATTTTGGCCCCACATCGTGCATGTTTCCATAAGAATGGTAAAAATCTACGCTGTGCTGTACTATTTCCTTAAGTATTTTTATGTTACTCTCAACTAAAATCATCTGTTGCCCAGAAACTCGCTCTTCAAGCTTAGCTTCGATAAATGCGGAGTACCTACGACAGATCTTAAGCATGAAGGCAGCGAATTGATCAACAAGTAGCGCTGGTGAATCTCCTCGAGTGCGCTTGTCGTCATAACAACAAATTGTAATACAATTGCGAAGATCCTCTCCCAAAACATCCCCTTCCTGCCAATAGCCACCGCCGACGTGCTCGGCGCAAATCTCCCTCTCTAATTCGCGACGAGCATCTGATTCACCATGCTCTTCTCCAACCACATTCAGTTTACCTGCGACCAAAGCCCTGAGTTGAACTGGCGTAATGGTGGGGGTGAAATTTTCAGATTTTTTAGCAATAAAACTCTTAGTTCGCATTAATTGCTTTGACTGCGGGCTGTTGTCTGCCAGAGCTTGAAGCGCGCGCAGATGCCCGTACCCCGTTGCCGTGTGTTGAGGGCGGAATTCCCGCTCATTTCCATTTTGTGAATCTTTGACTTTTTTATCAAAGGACTTCATTGTTCACCTATGAAATTCGTTTTACTCTCAGGTTGCACTTGATTATTGCAGTGAGCAGACTTGATTGAAAGTTCCGTTTGTAGCACAAACGTGTTACATGGCACTTCTTCGAGCGGTCCAACGAGCGCTGGCTGGCCGGCCTGCACGTCAGCGCGGCGCACGAAGACCGCACCGAGCGGCTGGAGCGCTGCGGTGATCTGTACGTCGCACCATCTGTTCGAAATGGATGTACAATGTAACAACACCCTTCACAAGGCATCGTTCTACCTCAGCGTTTGGGTAGAACGGGGCGCGCTAGTTTTCTCTCCAAAAAACGTGGGCCAAATTTGGGCGAAAATCTGGACCAAACGAGGCTTTTCCAGAGAGCCCAGCGAAATGCCAATACGGCAATTGGCCTTGTCTCATGCGGTCTGCGACGGTCTAGAAATTCTATCTAGGCATTGCTGTATAATTTCGCCTTTCCGCTATACCTAATCTGCAAAGCCCAACACACATGCTCTCTACAGCAAACATCACGATGCAATTCGGCGCCAAGCCGCTGTTTGAAAACATCTCCGTCAAGTTCGGCGATGGCAACCGCTATGGCCTGATCGGCGCCAACGGTTGCGGTAAGTCGACCTTCATGAAAATCCTCGGCGGCGATCTTGATCCGTCGGGTGGTAACGTGATGCTGGACGTGAACGAGCGCCTGGGTAAGCTGCGTCAGGATCAGTTTGCGTACGAAGAGATGCGTGTGCTGGACGTGGTGATGATGGGCCACACCGAGATGTGGGCCGCGATCTCCGAACGCGACGCCATCTACGCCAATCCAGAAGCCACCGACGACGATTACATGAAAGCCGCCGAACTGGAAGGCAAAGTGTCCGAGTACGACGGCTACACCGCTGAATCGCGCGCTGGTGAACTGCTGCTGGGCGTGGGTATCAGCATCGATCTGCACCAAGGCCCGATGAGCGCCGTGTCGCCAGGCTGGAAGCTGCGCGTGCTGCTGGCGCAGGCGCTGTTCTCGAATCCGGACATCCTGCTGCTCGACGAACCGACCAATAACCTGGACATCAACACCATCCGCTGGCTGGAAGATGTGCTCAATGAGCGCAACTCCACCATGATCATTATCTCCCACGATCGCCACTTCCTGAATCAGGTGTGCACCCACGTGGCCGATATGGATTACGGCACGCTGAAGATCTACCCAGGTAACTACGACGACTACATGCTGGCGTCGACTCAGGCCCGCAATCAGCAGCTGGCCAACAACGCCAAGGCGAAAGAGAAGGTCGCCGAGCTGCAGGACTTCGTGCGTCGCTTCTCGGCCAACAAGTCCAAGGCCCGTCAGGCGACTTCGCGCGCCAAGATGATCGACAAGATCAAGGTTGAGGACATCAAGCCATCGTCGCGCGCCTATCCGTTCGTGCGCTTCGAAGGCGAGAAGAAGCTGCACCGCCTGGCGGTGGAGGCTGAAAACCTCAGCAAGAAATACGACCGTCAGCTGTTCAACAATTTCAGCATCATGGTGGAAGCGGGCGAGCGCATTGCGATCATCGGCGCCAACGGCGCGGGCAAGACCACCATGCTGCGTTGTATCGGCGGTGACGACATCGCCGGCCTGCACGCCGATCACGGTATGGTCAAGTGGGCTGAAAACGCCAACGTCGGCTACATGCCGCAAGATCCGACCGAGGACTTCGCGACCGATATCAACCTGACCGACTGGATGGGCAAGTGGACCAAGGAAGGCGACGACGATCAAGCCGTGCGTTCGATCCTGGGCCGTCTGCTGTTCGGCGGCGACGAGGTGAAGAAGTCGGTGCGCGTGCTGTCCGGTGGTGAAAAGGGCCGCATGATGTACGGTAAGCTGATGCTGGGCCGTCACAACGTGCTGCTGCTAGATGAACCGACCAACCACATGGACATGGAATCGATCGAGTCGCTGAACATCGCGCTGGACAAGTACGCCGGCACCCTGATCTTCGTCTCGCACGACCGTGAATTCGTGTCGTCGCTGGCCAACCGCATCATCGAGATCAAGGACAACGAAGTGGTCGACTTCCGTGGCGGCTACGAAGAATATCTGACCAGCCAAGGTATCGCTTAAACCATCATGCAAGCCATCGAGATCAAACCCGTCGAGTACGAGCATCCACAAGACGGCGCCAGCTGCGTAGCCCATGCGTGGGCGCGTACGCCAGCCACTCCCAGCGCCGAGCAGCGCGTGGAGCTCAAGGAGCGCATCAAGCGCCTGTTGAAGGAAAAGCAGGCGGTGCTGGTGTCGCATTATTATGTGGACGCCGATCTGCAGGATCTGGCCGAGGAAACCGGCGGCTGCGTCTCCGATTCGTTGGAGATGGCGCGCTTCGGTCGCGATCACGCCGCCAAGACGCTGATTGTGGCGGGCGTGCGCTTCATGGGCGAAACCGCCAAGATCCTGAGCCCGGAAAAACGCATTCTGATGCCGGACCTGGACGCGACCTGCTCGCTGGACCTGGGTTGCCCGGCCGATGAATTCACCGCTTTCTGCGATCAGCATCCGGACCGTACGGTTGTGGTGTATGCCAACACCAGCGCCGCCGTCAAAGCGCGCGCGGACTGGATGGTGACCTCGTCGATCGGGTTGGATATCGTCAAGCACCTGCACGAGCAGGGCAAGAAGATCCTGTGGGCGCCGGATAAACATCTGGGTTCCTATATTCAGAAGCAGACTGGCGCCGACATGCTGCTGTGGCAGGGCTCTTGCCTGGTGCATGATGAATTCAAGGGCGTGGAGCTGGAGCTGTTGAAGGCCGAGTACCCGCACGCGAAAATCCTGGTGCACCCGGAGTCGCCGGCCAATGTGGT
The DNA here is from genome assembly GCF_009674535.1 of Duganella guangzhouensis. Taxonomy (GTDB): domain Bacteria; phylum Pseudomonadota; class Gammaproteobacteria; order Burkholderiales; family Burkholderiaceae_D; genus Rugamonas; species Rugamonas guangzhouensis. The sequence continues at coordinate 53,673 of NZ_WKJK01000003.1, read as the reverse complement.
GGCGCTGGCCGACGTGGTGGGTTCGACCACGCAGATCATCAACGCCGCCGTTGAATCGGATAGCGATACCTTCATCGTCGCCACCGACAACGGCATCCTGCACAAAATGCAGGCCGCGGCGCCGAACAAGCGCTTCATCGTCGCACCAACCGCCGGCAACAGCGCCACCTGCAAGAGCTGCGCGCACTGCCCGTGGATGGCGATGAACGGTCTGCAGAATCTGGCCGATCTGCTGGAGAACATCGATAGCCCGGCAATCAGCGCCGCGCACGAGATCTTCGTCGATGCTGCCATTGGCAAGCAGGCGGTGACTTCGATCACGCGCATGCTGGACTTTGCGGCGGCCAAGAAGGCCAAGGTGCAGCCAGGTCCGGATCTGGCAGAAGAAGCTAAACTGTTTTCGGGAATCGGCCCTGCATGAGTACTCTGATCAACAAATTTGCGCCGTTCGACGATGCGTTGAAGTCGGCGTTTGAAGCGAATCTGTTGTCCGCGTTGCTGGAAGACGTGGGCAGCGGCGACCTGACTGGCCTGCTGGTGCCGGAAGGTGGCCGCGCGCAGGCGCGCGTGATCGTGCGCGAAGACGCGGTGCTGTGCGGCGCGTCCTGGTTTGAAGGCATCATGAACTGCATGCAGGCCGGGATCGAAATCGACTGGAAGTACGCGGAAGGCGATTTGATGAAGGCCGACAGTGTGGTTTGCACTATCGAAGGTCCGGCGCGCGCGCTGCTGACTGCGGAACGCGGCGCGCTGAATTTCATGCAGCTGCTGTCCGGCGTGGCCACCGCCACCCGCAAATACGTGGACGTGATCGCCGGCACCCGTGCCGCGATTCTCGATACCCGCAAAACTTTGCCTGGCCTGCGGCTGGCGCAGAAGTACGCGGTACGTGTGGGCGGCGGTCAGAATCAACGCCTGGCGCTGTACGACGGTATTCTGATCAAGGAAAACCATATCGCGGCGGCGGGCGGCATCACCAATGCGGTGGCGGCGGCCAAGGCGCTGAACAAGGGTGTCAGCATTCAGGTGGAAGTGGAATCGCTGGCCGAACTGCGTGAAGCGCTGGACGCGGGCGCGGTGTCGATCCTGCTGGATAACTTCGACACTGGCATGATGCGCGAAGCGGTGACCATCAACGCCGGCCGCGCGCTGCTGGAGGCGTCGGGCGGCATCAACTTCGATACCGTGCGCGCCATCGCCGAAACGGGTGTGGACCGCATCTCGATCGGTAGCCTGACCAAGGATGTGCGGGCCACCGATTATTCTTTGCGTATCGTCGGCTAATCCGCGTAGAATAAATCGCAGGAGGCCGGAAATCCGGCAGGGGAGACCCGCTTGCGGCAGGCACGTAGACATTGTCTTACTAGCTTGTGCGGCGCGGCGCTAAGCGCTGTGCCGTTGCTTTCATGGGCGCGGCCACCGGCCGTGCGCGAACTGGTGGCCGCCGGCACCCGCAATGAGGCCATCTTCGAGCGCCTGCCCAATGGCCAGTTCACCGGCTTAGGCACGGATCTGGTGCGCTTGCTGGCGCAACGTCACGGCTACCAGGTTCGTTTCGAGATTTATCCCTGGCGGCGCGCGTTGGAGGTGGTCAGCGGCGCCAATTCCGACATGCTGGTCGCCGCCTACCGCTCCGCCGAGCGTCAGCGCGTGATGCGCTTCAGCGAGCAGCCATTTTTCCGTGACGATGTCGTGTTTTACGTGCGTGCCGACAGCATGCCGGTGTGGGAAGGCGACTATGCGCTACTCAAGGGGCGCCGCATCGTGGTGATCAACGGCTGGCATTATGGCGTCGCCTTTGCCAAGGCGCTGCCCCAGCTGCGCGTCAGCGTCACCAATACGGTGGAAAATGGCTTGCGCATGCTGGCCTACGGCCACGTCGAACTGTTTGCCACCAACCGCCGCGATACCGAGCCGGTGGTGAAGACGCTGGGCTTGCAGGACAAGGTGCTGCCGCTGGCGCCGATGATCGACATGCAGGATGCTTACTTCGCCTATCCGCTCAAGCCGCGCTATCCGGAGCTGTCGGCGCAGATGGACCGCATGCTGCTGGAGTTGAAGCGCAACGGCGAGCTGCAGAAACTGGCGCGCCGTTACGGCGTTACGCTGCCTTGATCTGCTTGCGCATTTTCGCCAGTGGCACTAGCACTTCGCCCGGCAGCGTGATCTCGATCGGCTCCACAATCTCGAAGCCGCACGCCTGATACAAAGGCACGCCCGGCATGGTGGCCGCCAGTTCCAGCGTATTGAAGCCGCCGGCCGCCGCCGCGTCGGAGCAGTACTGCAGCAGCATGCGGCCTAGCCCCTGGCGCGCCGCCGATGGATCGACGAAGAAGGCGCGAATGCGCGCCGGTTCGGTGCTCGGGTCCAGCAGCGGATCGGCGCCTTGCTTGGTGCGGTCGGCGCCGAACAGGGTGCTGCGCTTGCTCCAGCCGCCGCATGCCGCCAGACTGCCATCCTTCTCGATAACGAAATAGGTTTGATCCGCCACCAGCTGCGTATCCACGCCGAACACATGGCGCGTGACGGCTTGCGCCTGTTCGGGCGTGTAAAACCCTGCGCTCAGCTCTATGCCGGAACGTGCGATCAGCGCTTCCATGGCGGGGATGTCGGCTTGCGTGGCGTGGCGGACTTGTATCATTTGCGTCGCGGTGGGGTCAGGATGGTGGGCAGGGCTTTGGCCAGCGTCTCCGGATAGTCACGGCTGAAGTGCAGGCCGCGGCTTTCACGGCGCAGCAGCGCGCTGTTGACGATCAGGCTCGCCACCTCGACCAGGTTACGCAGTTCCAGCAGGTCGTGGGTGACGCGGAAGTTCTGGTAGTACTCGTCGATTTCTTCCTTCAGCAGCGCGATACGGTGCTGGGCGCGCTCCAGGCGCTTGCTGGTGCGGACAATGCCGACGTAGTTCCACATGAAGCGGCGCAGCTCGTCCCAGTTATGGGAGATGACCACTTCCTCATCGGCGTCGCCGACGCGGCTTTCATCCCAATCCGGCAGATACGGCACTTCGCCTTTTTCCTTGGCGGTGATGTCAAGCGCGCAGGCGCGGCCGATTACCACGCATTCCAGCAGCGAGTTGCTGGCCAGGCGGTTGGCGCCGTGCAGGCCGGTGCAGGCGGTTTCGCCGACCGCGTACAGGCCGGGCAGGTCGGTGCGGCCGTGCATGTCGGTGACCACGCCGCCGCAGGTGTAGTGGGCGGCCGGCACCACCGGGATAGGTTCCTTGGTGATGTCGATGCCCAGCTCCATGCAGCGTGCATAGATGGTCGGGAAGTGCTCGATCAGGAATTCGGGCGATTTGTGGCTGATGTCCAGATGGACGTAATCCAGGCCGCGTTTCTTGATCTCGAAGTCGATGGCGCGCGCCACCACGTCGCGCGGCGCCAGTTCGGCGCGCTCGTCGTGGGCCAGCATGAAGCGCTGGCCGGCGGCGGTGCCGGCTTCCGGCGGCAATTTCAGCAGACCGCCTTCGCCGCGGATCGCTTCCGTGATCAGGAAGGATTTGGCGTAGGGGTGATACAAACAGGTCGGGTGGAACTGGATGAATTCCATGTTGGCCACGCGGCAGCCAGCACGCCATGCCATGGCGATGCCATCGCCGCTGGCGGTGTCTGGGTTGGTGGTGTACAGGTACACTTTGCCAGCCCCACCGGTACACATCACCGTGTGTTCCGCCGCGCAGGTATGGACTTGACCGGTATGCTCATCCTGGACGTACAGGCCGTAGCACTTCGGTTGTGCGCTGCCTTTTTTGTAAGGGTCCAGCTTGTCGGAGGTAATCAGGTCGATCGCGCAGTGGTGTTCGAACAGCGTGATGTTCGGATGCGCGCGTACTTTCTGTTCCAGCGTGGTCTGCACCGCGTTGCCGGTGGCGTCGGCGGCGTGGATGATGCGGCGCTGGCTGTGGCCGCCTTCGCGCGTCAGGTGGAAGCCCAGTTCCGCCGATTCGTCTTTGGTGAACGGCACGCCCTGTTCAATCAGCCATTCGATCGCTTCGCGGCCATGTTCGACGATGTAGCGGGTGGCGCCTTCGTCACACAGGCCGGCGCCGGCGATCAGGGTGTCGTCGATGTGCTGGGTGTGGCTATCGCCGGAATCGAGCACTGCGGCAATGCCGCCCTGGGCCCAGTTGCTGGCGCCGTCCAACAGCGCGCGTTTGGAAATAATGGCGACGGTACGGGTTTCGGCCAGGTGCAGCGCGACAGACAGGCCGGCCAGTCCGCTGCCGACAATTGCAACATCAAATTTCATGATTACACGGGTGGAATGCACTAAAGAACCATGACTATAGACTATTTGTCATAGTCGCGTCACAAATAGCCCTTTTAACGTGGGGGATTGCGCGACGATTGTGGGCGCTCAAAACGGCTGGCTTCGGGCTTACGCATGATGAAAGTTCCGTCGGGAGCGTGCCATGATCAGGATCTTTCATCACTATGTATCGAAAATAGCTTTTATGCTGTTGTTATTGGAGTTGTCGATACTGCTGGCGGCGGCCGTTGCCAGCGCGCCATTGTGGTTGTCCCATCCGGGCCAGCAGTACTGGCCGGCGCTGGCGTTTGCGCTGGTGATGGTGTTCTGCATGGGCACTCTGGGCATGTACCAGCACGATCAGTCGCGCGAAGATATTAAAAGCATCTTTTTGCGGATTACGCCGTCCTTCATGCTGGGATTTGGCTTGATGCATTTGCTGGCGATCCTGCTGCCGGCGATGCAATTCGGGCGTTCGGTCAGCATGGTGTTCCTGCTGGGGGGCGGCGCGGTGCTGCTGGCGCGGTTGGTGGTGTTCACGTCGGCGCAATCGAGCATGTTGGAGCAGCGTTTGATTATCGTTGGCGATGGTGCGATCGCGCGCGAGTGTCTGGAGCTGGCGGCCAGCAGCATCGGTTTTCATCCGTTTCGCGTGGTGGGCTTTGTGCCGGTGTCCGGCGAGATGCGCGCAGTGCCGGCGGCGATGCTGCTGCCGGCCGATCTGCCTTTGCTGGCATTGGCGCGGCGTTATGCGGCGGATGAAATCGTGGTGACGGTAGGCGATCGGCGCAACGGCGCTTTTCCGGTGCGTCAACTGCTGGAGTGTGCGCTGGGTGGTGTGCCGGTCACCGACGCGGCGACTTTTTTTGAGCGCGAGGCGTGCCAGATCCGGGTCGATTCACTGCAACCGAGCTAGAGGAACTCGCGCTTGACCTTGAGGATTTCGATCATTTCCAGCACGCCCCGGCTGGCCGCATACACGGTGCCGGACCACGACCACGCGCGCGGATCGCCTTCGTCGCCGTATTCCGCCACCCGCGACAGGTCGACCGAGCCGACCAGATCGGCAATGTCGGCGGTGTTGGGGTCGTGTGGCGCATAGGTGCCGATGGCGCTGCGGCCGGCCTCGGAGACGAAAATGCGCTCGACCGGCATGCGCAGGAAGTCGCCATCCAGCTCCCGCTCCAGCCGCGCCCGGCAATGCGGACACAGTTCACCCGCCGCGTCGACGCCATAACTGTCGCGGAAACCGGCGCGCAAGGTGTGCGGCACCAGATGCAACGGCGACTCGCGCACCGGGCAGCCGGCGATGCCGTACATGGCGCCTGCCTCGGTGTAGCTGTATTCTTCCAGTCCGCGCTTGAGGCGGATCACCAGCGTCGACTTGCCACCGGATGGCGGTCCCAGCAGCAACAACAGGCGGCGACCGACTTCCGAGCCGGCCGCTGCCGCCTTGAAGTAATCCGCTACGCGAGCCAGCGCGTGGTCGATGCCGAACAGCTCATCGGCAAACAGGCTGCAGCGCAGCTTGCCGTCGTCGCTGGCCTGGCCGCTCCAGCGCAGCATGTCCCAGATGTATTGGTGCGAGCTGCGCGCGAACTGGGCCGGCGCGGCGGACAATACCTGCTCCAGAAATTCAGTAAAGCTGCCGCTCCAGTGACCGGCCCGGTGCTGGCGCGTGAAGGCGCGCAACTGGTCCCGAAACTGTTCCTGAGATTGGGTCTGCTCCGCGTTTTCCATCGTCGCCTTCCTCCACAAGATGGGGAGTATCGGCGCTGGCGGCGTAAGTCCGGGTGATCTGCGTCAAACGAGAAAACGGAACTTTTAGCCTTCCGCGTCCCACGGCGCGCCAGCCAGCTCCTGCGCCAGGAAATCGATCATCACCCGCACCTTGGCGCTGAGGTGGCGGCGGCTGGGGTAGACGGCCAGCACATCCATGTCCGGCAGACGGTAATCCGGCAGCACCCGTTGCAGGCGGCCGGCGCGCAAATCGTCGCCGATCAAAAAGGTCGGCTGCCAGATGATGCACATGCCGCCCAACGCGGCGGCGCGCGCGGTGTCGCCGTTATTGGTGTGCATCACGCAGCGCACCTTGACTACTTGCGGCTGGCCTTGCTGGTCCAGCATCTGCCATTCGTCGGCGTTGGCGGCGTAGCTGTAGCCGATACAAGCGTGATCCAGCAGATCGGCCGGCGTGAGCGGCATGCCGTGCTGCTGCAGATAGGCCGGCGCCGCGCACAGCACGTTGCGCGAGGTGGCCAGCTTGCGCGCCACGTTGGAGGCCGAACCGGAGCGCGAGATGCGCACCGCCATGTCATAACCTTCGTCGACGATGTCGACCACGCGGTCGATCAGTGAGACATCCAGCTGCACCTCGGGATACAGACGCATGAACCTGGCCCACAGCGGTGCCAGGTGCAGCACGCCAAAGCTGAGCGGAGCATTGATGCGCAGCACGCCATGCGGCTGCAACGCGGCCGCGCCGACGATGGCTTCCGCCTCGGCCACATCATCGAGAATGCTGCGCGCGCGTTCGTATAGCGCCTCGCCGCTGGAAGTCAGCGACATCTTGCGCGAGCTGCGGTTCAGCAGCCGGGTTTGCAGATGCGCTTCCAGATCGCTGATATAGCGCGTGACGTTGGCGGGCGAGGTATCCAGCGCGGCGGCGGCGCGGGCAAAGCCGTCGCGCTTCACCACTTCCACAAATACTTCCAGCGCGCGCAGCCTGTCCATTCCTCACTCCCAAGAAAAAAGCCGCGACACCATGGGGTGGGCGGCTTGTGGTCTTAATCCGGGTTTAAAACTCAGTGGGCAATATAGTTGGCGGTCGCAGCTTCCTTGATGACGCGGCCGGCGCTGAGCGCGCCAGCACTGCCACCACCGGGACTGCGGTCATGCGCCATGCCGATCAAACCGACGGCGGCCTGCGCATCGCCGGCGCTGGCGGCACGTTCAAACAGTTGCATCGCTTCGCCACGTCTTTCCGGTTGCGACAGATAACGCAAGGCCAGCTCCCGCTGCGCCACCGGCGACCCCTGTTCAGCCCATTCCTGCAGGCGGCGCTCGGCGGCCGGCTGGCCATTCGGCCCGATCTGCATAGCGGCGGCTTCAATCACGGACGAGGAAGGAATCGCATCTTCCTGAGCCTGGCAGGCAATCAAAGCGCCAATACTGACCAGCACCGCAGACACCAACACACCAGACTTGTTGAATAATTCCATAAATTAAATACCCTTGATTAAAGCTACAGCGCGAAAGCCAGCATAAACTCGATGCATCGCACCATTATACTTGCGCCTTGGCAAATTATCAATTACGCAATAAGTCACGCAACAAAGAATCGCATCCGGATTCTACAAAGTCAGCGTAACTCACGGCGCACGCTCAGCTTTTAGATCTGAACGGCAATTGATGGCGATATTAGCATGAAGGGTTTTTACAACTTGTAGAGAGATGCGCCGAGCCGGTAAAAAATGTAACCATTCGTTAACCGCGCAAAAACGGCAGGCGGCGCAATTCCCGCTGTGCAGTGCAGCAAAGTGGAAACTTCAGTAAAAATGAACGATTGAAATCCGCTTAAGCGGGAGGGGGATTCAGCTGCAGCCAGTCGTCGGCGTGGCGCAGCACCAGTTGGTATTCGGCTTCCAGGCTGGCAAACAGCGCTGGAATGGCGGCGCTGTCCTGCGCGGCAATGGCGCGCTCCAGCGCCAGCGACGCCGTCACCAGGCGCTTGGTGCCCAGCGTGCCGATCGACCCGCGCAGGCTGTGCAGGATTTTGCCGGCGTCGTGCAGACGCTGTTCGCGCAGGGCGGTACCAGCCTGTTCCAGCGGCGCCATCCGTGGCGCGCAGGCGTCACGGACGATTTTGGCGACGATGCCACGGGCTTTGTCGTCATTCCCCATGTATTTGATCAGGGTATCGACGGTGAAGATGGACTCTTCGGATTGCGCTGCGCTCATGCTTGCTCCAGAACAGGTTGCTTTTATCCTATCACAGGTGTCCTGGACACGGCGTCTTACTGCTGCCCATCGTGGAACTGTTGCGACAGCGTTTGCAACGGTGCACTGGACACCACGGGCGCGCCGACACTAGCCGGCGGCGCCACCCGCACCGGCTTGCTGCCAGTGTTGGTTGAATGCAACACTGTGCCCGGTGTTTCCGGCGCGGCGTTCCACACCGGCGCTTCCAGCCCCTCGAATACGCTCTTCAGCTGGTGGCCCCAGGTGCTGCGGATCATCTGGAAGTACTCGTTGCGTTCATCAATTGTTACAAAATGAGTGACTGCGAGGCGGTCAGCTTCATAAACCAGCAAATCTAATGGCAGACCAACCGAGACATTGGAGCGCAGCGTCGAGTCCATCGAAATCAGCGCGCACTTGGCGGCGTCGTCCAGCGAGGTGGCCGGCGTCACCACGCGGTCGATGATGGGCTTGCCGTATTTGGCTTCGCCGATCTGGAAATAAGTGTTTTCATCGTGCGATTCGATGAAATTGCCGGCCGAGTAAATCTGGAACAAGCGGCAACGCTCGCCCTTGATCTGGCCGCCAAAGATGATGCTGACATTGAACTCGATGCCGAACGCCGACAGCGCCTCGGCATCACGCACGTGCACCTGGCGCACCGCCTCGCCCAGGATGCGCGCCGCCTCATGCATATTGGGCGCGGTCCAGATGCTGTGCCCGGCTTCGGTCTTGAGATCGGCGGCCATCTGGCGGATCGATTGCGAGATCGACAGATTACCGGCCGTCATCATGACCATCATGCGGTCGCCGGGGACTTCAAACACACTCATCTTACGGAACGTTCCAACCTGGTCCACGCCCGCATTGGTCCGCGAATCGGATAAAAAAACCAGCCCGGCATCAAGGCGCATGCCCACACAATAGGTCATCGTTGCAAATTATTGATTTAAAGTATCGTTATTTTACACCGCTCACTGTGGCACGATCTGTACGTCCACGCTCATAGACTCGGTGCCGCCGCCGCGCCGCATGCCGCGCACTGGTGCCGCGCTGTCGTAATCGCGGCCGATGGCGAGCCGGCAATAGGCATCCGTCATTAGGCGCGCATGGGTGACGTCGATGCTGACCCAGCCGATGTAATCCTTGTCCTCGACCCAGGCGTCAACCCAGGCGTGGCTGGCGGCATGGCCGGTATTTTCCGGATCGATATAGCCGGACACGTAGCGCGCCGGGATGCCATGCGCATGGCAACACGACAGGAACAGGTGCGCATGGTCCTGACACACACCCTGGCCCAGCGCCAACGCGTCGCTGGCCGTGGTGCTGACCTCGGTCGCACCGCTTTGGTATCTGACCGCACCAAATATGTGCTCTGCCAGGCACATGACATCGCGTGTTTGCGCCTTGCCGTCCGGCAAGCACGACGCCGCCAGTTCCAGAATGCCGGGCGTGGCCGCCGTCAAGCGGGTCGGCACCGTGAAGATCAGCGGCGACAACGCGTCGGCAATGATGCGGCCACGGTCCGGCGCCACCGTTTCCACCACGCCGCTGGCCACCAGCGACAGCGCCTGGTGCGGCATGTCCATGGTCAGCATGTGCGACAGGTTGCCGTAGGCGTCGGTGTAGGCATGCACATGGCCGGGCGTGGACAGCTGCCAGGTCAGCACATGCTGCTGCGGCTCGACCCGTGGCGTCAGGTGCATCTGCTGGATGGTGTAGGCCGCCGGCAGGGTGTAGGTATATTTGGTTTCGTGCCGTATGGTCAGTTGCATGGAAAACCTTTCGCTATGCCGCCAGCGGCACCAGGAAGTCGCGGCTGACGCGGTTGCCCAGCTCGTAAATGTCGGCCAGGAAGCGGGTCAGCGTATCGTGCAGGCCGGCTTTCAGGATGTCGTCGATCTTGCCGAACTGTAGTTCGGCGCGCAGCCGGCCGGCGAAACGTTCGGTATCGGCGGAGACGTCGTTGCGCACCTCGTGCAGATTCTGCACCACTTCGTCCATGCAGGCCAGCAAGGAACGCGGCATGTCGCCGCGCAACATCAGCAACTCGGCAATCCGCGCCGGCGTGATGACGTCACGATACACCTTGCGGTAGATCTCGAAACCGGACACCGAGCGCAGCATCGCGCCCCAGTAGTAGAAATCGCGCTGGCTCATGCCTTCCTGCGCCTCGGGTGCGCCGCCGTGGTATTTGACGTCCAGAATCCGCGCGGTGTTGTCCGCGCGCTCCAGGAAGGTGCCGAGGCGGATGAAATGGACCGCCTCATCGCGCAACATGGTGCCCAGCGTGACGCCACGTGACAAATGGGAACGATACTTGACCCATTCGAAAAATTTGCTGGGATCGGTTTCCAGCAGATCGCTTTTCAGGCGGCGCTGCATGTCCAGCCAGGTCTGGTTCTGGATTTCCCACACTTCGGTGGTCAGCGTGCCGCGCACGGCGCGGGCGTTCTCGCGCGCAGCCGTCAAACAGGCCACGATCGACGATGAATTGCCGGGGTCGCGCACCATGAAATCGATGACTTCACGGCCTTCCAGCGACTGGTATTTCTGGTCAAACGCGTATTGCAGCTCGGAGATGCCGAGCAGGGCGCGCCAGCCCTGGGCGTTTTCCGCGTCCGACTGCGGCAGCATCGAGGTTTGCACATTGACGTCCAGCATGCGCGCGGTATTTTCGGCGCGCTCGGTGTAGCGGGCCATCCAGAACAGGTGATCGGCGGTACGGCTCAGCATGATTATTTCTCCAGTATCCAGGTATCTTTGGTGCCGCCGCCTTGCGACGAGTTCACCACCAGCGAGCCTTCCTGCAGCGCCACGCGGGTCAGGCCGCCCGGCACCATGGAAATCGTCTTGCCGGACAGCACAAATGGCCGCAGGTCGATGTGGCGCGGCGCGATGCCGTTTTCGACGTAGGTCGGGCAGGCCGACAGGGCCAGAGTCGGCTGGGCGATATAGCCGTCCGGCTTGGCGATCAGGCGGCGGCGGAAATCTTCGATCTGCGCCTTGGTTGAAGCCGGGCCGACCAGCATGCCGTAGCCGCCGGCGCCGTGCACTTCCTTGACCACCAGGTCCGGCAGGTTGGACAGTGTGTATTCCAGATCCTCTTTCTTGCGGCACTGGTAGGTCGGTACATTGTTCAGCACCGGTTCTTCCGATAAATAGAACTTGATCATGTCCGGCACATACGGATAGATCGATTTGTCGTCCGCCACGCCGGTGCCAATGGCGTTGGCCAGCGTGACACGGCCGGCGCGGTAGACCGACAGCAGGCCCGGCACGCCCAGCGAGGAATCCGGGCGGAACGCCAGCGGATCGAGGAAATCGTCGTCCAGCCGGCGGTAGATCACGTCCACCCGTTTCGGCCCGCGCGTGGTGCGCATGAATACCGTGTTGTCGCTGACGAACAAGTCCTTGCCCTCGACCAGTTCCACGCCCATCTGCTGGGCCAGGAAGGCGTGTTCGAAGTAGGCCGAGTTGTACATACCCGGCGTCATCACCACCACGGTTGGATCGTTGATGCCCATCGGCGCCACCGAGCGCAGGTTATCCAGCAGCATGTCGGGATAATGGTCGACCGGGGCGATCTTGTTGCGGGCGAACAGTTCAGGGAACAGCCGCATCATCATCTTGCGGTCTTCCAGCATGTAGGAAACGCCGGATGGCACCCGCAGATTATCTTCCAGCACGTAAAACTCGCCCTGGCCGGCGCGCACAATATCGACCCCGGCGATGTGGGCGTAGATGTCGGAGACCACGTTAATGCCCTGCATCTCAGGCCGGTACTGGGCGTTCTGGTAGATTTGCTCGGCCGGGATGATGCCGGCCTTGATGATGTTCTGCTCGTGATAAATATCGTGAATGAACATGTTCAGCGCCTTGACGCGCTGGACCAGGCCGGTCTGCAACTGTTTCCATTCAGCCGCCGGAATAATGCGCGGGATGGTATCGAAAGGAATCAGCCGTTCGGTGCCGGCGTCGTCACCATACACGGCAAACGTAATGCCGACGCGGCGGAAGGTCAGATCGGCCTCGGCGCGCTTGCGTTCGATGGTTTCCGCGGACTGGCGCTGCAGCCAGCCGCAGAACTCGCGGTAGTGTTCACGAATTTCAGTACTGGCAGTGTGTGCCAGACCGTCTGCGGTCATTTCATTGAAGAATTTTGCCATATCGAACATTCCCAGTTGAGCACGTTTAATGTTCTATCAAGAAACGTGCCAGAGGTTTTGCCCGATTTTGGTGCGCTATTCCTTCAACGCTTGCTGGCGATAGCGTTCAATAACGCCGCTTTCGCGCATCTTTTTCAGTACCGCAGCCAGACGCGGCGCCAGCTCGGCGTGCTTTTCGTTCAGATACGCGTGGATCGGCCCGCGCTCCAACACCGCCGCCTGATGGATGCCACGGAATTCGGGCCGACTCAGGAACACGTCGACGGTGTCGGCCATGTCGACGTAAATATCGGAGCGGCCCAACAGCAGTTTGCGCAGGCCGGTCTCGGCATTGCGCACGCCGCCCAGCCGATCGGCCGGCACCACCGCCGCCAGTTTGCGACCGATCACCGGATAGCCCTGGCGGAATTCAACGCGATAGCGGGTGTCACGCAGACTGTCCCAGCCGGGCTTCAGGCGGATCTGCTCGTCCTTGGTATAAGCGACGGTGTTGGCGATAAAAGTGGGTTCGGGGACGCGAATCAGCTTGGGCTGGACGGCGCCATACTCCTGACTGCGCCCCAGCTCGCCGTCGACGTGGCCGGCGGCTGCCTCGGCGCTGGCGCGCGCCGCTGGCATTACCTGGATTTCCAGGGTGAGGCCGAGTTGAGAAAAAGCATCGTTATAAATCAATTCCAACCAACGGGCGGTAAAACCTTCCTCGGTGCTGACCAGGCTGGCCATGACGATACGATTTGGTTCTGCCGCCTGCAGTCGCCCGGCAAGCGCTGACAAAGCAATGCCGGTGACAAATTCCCTGCGCCGCATAGCGGCTCCTGTACTGAGTCTGTGACGCGTCCAGTATAACAAGTTTATTTAGTCATATCGATTTGCCAAAACCCGTTGCCGACCTCGGTCTTGCGCGCGGCCAGCGCCGGCGGCAACGTCACCTGCAACGCTTCCAGCCGCGCCGGGTCGACCATCACCGTTGGCGCCTGCTGGCGCAGGATGGGCAGCACGTCCGGTTTGGTGTGGCGCTTGAGGATTTTGGCGGCCTGGGTGCCAGCCAACTGGCCGACCTGGCGGAAATCGGCGCCCACGTACAGTGCCGCGCCGGGCACGCGCACCATGGCCAGGGTCACCACCGGCAGCTTGTGTTCGATGCCGAAGTCACCCAGATCCATCGACGCTTCGTAGCGATGCAGGCCGTAATAAGTGTCCAGCGGCACCGCGAACATTTGCACCCCGTCCGCGTACAACTCTTTCAGCGCTGGTGCGATATGCTGGTTTTTGTCGATCAGGCGGGCGCGCACGTCCAGCGCCAGCGGCTTGCCTTCGGTGACCGCAGCCGCGACGTTGGCGACACCGTTTTCATCATCGCTGTGGATCATGCCGATGCGGCGCACCGCCGGGAATACATCGCGCACCAGCCGCAACGAATCGCCCATATCGGTGTACAGCGTGGAACCGGTGGCGCCTTCGCCGCCGTCCACCAGCGACACGCAGCCGGCGTCCTTGGGATCGGCCACGGCGGTGAACACCAGCGGAATGTGGGCGTCGGCCATCATGCCGCGCGCGTATTTGGTGGCCGGGGTGCCGATGGTCAGCACCAGGTCCGGGCGCGCTTCCACGATGCGGCCGGCCTCCTGGCGAATCCGCAGCAGCACGCCCAGCTTGCTCCAGAAGCCACCATTTTCGACATCGAAGTCGATCACGGCCTGATGTACGTTGAGGTTTTTTCCTTCGACCAGACCGCTGGCGCGCAGCGAGGCGATAAAACCGGTGAGGGCGTCGCGATAGGGTTCGATATCGGTCACCTGCAGTACCTCGACCCGGAACACGCGGGTGTCGTCCATGGTTTCCGGCGGCAGGGGTTCAAAGGCGGAGACGGGAAGGGCTAGCGCCAGTAGCAGCGCGGCGAAGGTTTTGTGCATGGCTGGTGGTATCGCTATCGATGCAGCGATTAAACCAGAACGGCCCGCCAGGCATGCCGTTTATCGCATGCCTTGGCGAGCCAATGTGTGCGCCGGACGGGCCAGCGGCTTAGTAGCTGTCGCTGCGCGAGCCGGTGGTATTGCCAGCGCCGCCGCCGACGCTGCTGCCATAACCCGGATCGCTCTGCAGGCTACCGGTGCCGGTGCCCATCACGCTGCCGCTGGCGGTGACGCCGCCGGGCACGTTCTGGCGGGTGCCGTAGAAGCTGTGCAGTTCGGTATTGAACTCGATGCTGGCCATGTCGGGCCAGTCATCCTTATCGAAGCCAGGGGCGTTTTTCAGGTGTTCCTTGGATACATCCAGCAGGAAACGCTTGTTGTCGGTATCCAGTTGCAGCGCCTGCCAAGGCACGGCGAACAGTTTGTCGCCCATGCCCAGCCAGCCGCCGAAGGACAGTACCGCGTAGGCGACCTGGCCATTGCGCATGTCGAGCATGATTTCCTTGATATCGCCCAGATCTTCGTCCTGGCGGTTATAGACATCTTCGCCGATCAGCGTGTCGGCGCCCATCAGGCGCGGGCCGGGGCCGGTGTCCTCATCGCTGCGATAGATGCCATAGGTGTCGCGGTCTAGGTAGCTCATGGTGGTCTCCAAATGGTTAGTGAAGTCCCGCGCCCGCTGGCACGGTGACAGCAGTCATCATGGCGCTCAGCCGTCGCCTCAGGTATCGGTGCACGCGCAATGCGGATGTAGGAGAGGGATGAGTTCCTGAGGAACCATGGCGCCGGATTTGTTACACTACCGCCCTCGCAATTTGGAACAAGACTGATGGAACTCCGCGCCCGCGCCCTGCAATGCCTGACTGAGACCGATCCCGCCGCCAAGGTGGCCGCCGTGTATGCGATGGCGGACGCCTCGGCGCTGGGCGCCTGTGCGCCCGATCCGCAGGCGGAATTGGCTGCGGACGCCGCCATTCCCGGCCGCCCGGCCCAGCCGGAGCTGGTGTCGCCGCGCTTGCTGGGCCGGCGTGGGATGAATACGGCGGAAGGCCGGGCGATGCTGATCCACGCGCTGGCGCATATCGAGTTCAACGCCATCAATCTGGCGCTGGATGCGGTGTGGCGTTTCCCCGGCATGCCGCTGGCGTACTACACCGACTGGCTGCAAGTGGCCAAGGAAGAGGCTTACCATTTTTCGTTGCTGGCGGAGCATCTGCAGACGCTGGGCTACCGTTACGGCGACTTCAATGGCCATGACAGCCTGTGGGAGATGGTCGAAAAGACTTCGGACGACGTGCTGGCCCGTATGGCGCTGGTGCCGCGCACCATGGAAGCACGCGGGCTGGATGCCAATCCGCCATTGCGCGCCAAGCTGGCCCAGGCCGGCGACATGGCGGCCGCCGGTATTCTGGACATCATTCTGCGCGATGAGATCGGTCACGTGGAGATCGGCAACCGCTGGTACGGTTTTCTGTGCCGCCAGCGCGGTCTGGAACTGCGCGCCGCCTATGCCGACCTGGCGGCGCGCTATCATGCGCCGACGCTGCGCGGACCATTCAACCTTGAAGCGCGCCGACAAGCCGGCTTTACCGAGGAAGAGCTGGAAGCGCTGCAGCGCGGCTGATCACTCCAGGAAGAACTCCATCCCCCGCGACAGCGCAGGGAACAGCGCCGAGCCGTGATTTTCGCGCGGCAGTTCGATTGAGCGGACCCGTTCCAGGCCATATTCCTGCCGATGTGCCTCCAGCTGCGCCGCCAGATCTCGTACTTCATCCACCATGCGCTTTTGGGCCAGTACGGCGGCGCGGTCAGTGGGCTTGGCGGTCGGCGGCGCGGCCGCCTGCTCCAGCTCGCCAACTGTTAGCAGTACGCTGGCGGGCAGCGTGCGCGCGGTCTTCAGCCCTGCCATTTCGCTCAGGATGTAGCGCTCCGCATACCAGATCGACGGACTGGCGGCGATCCAGGTCTGGAACGCGGCTGGGCGGGTGAACAGCGCGTGCAGGGTCAGCAAGCCGCCATAGGAGTGGCCGAACAGCGCCTGGCGCTGCGGGTTGACCGGTGCTGTGGACTGAATCAGCGGTTTCAGCTCCAGTTCGATGAAGTCGAGGAACAGGTCGGCGCCACCTTCGCCTTTGCCGGCCTTGCCGCCAGCCACCGGCGTGTAGTCGCGGGCACGGGCGACGCTATCGTAATCCTCGCCGCTGGCATAGCCGATGCCAACCACCACCGGCGCCGCGCGTCCGGTGACTTTGCTGCGCCGCGCGGCGGTGCGGGCCATCAGCGCAATGCTGGGAAAGGCGGCGTTGGCGTCCAGGACGTAGATCACCGGATGGCCACCGGGCGGCGGTGCGGTCTCCGGCACGCTGAGGAAGATGCGGTAACGCTGCCCTGTACGGGCCGACGCCAGGTCAAGCCGACGCACCTGCGGCAGCACCACCGGCTGCCAGTCGCTGCCCGAAGCCGCAGCGGCTGCGGCGGCTGGCTCGACGGCGCGCGCTGGCAGCGCGGCACCGGCCAATGCGCCAGCGACGGTCGCAAGGAAGGCGCGCCGCATCAGAAGTCCACCGATGCCGACAGTTTGAACGTACGGCCAGCACCCTGCGTCACATAACCATCGTTGAACGAACCTGCCCAGTAGCTCTTGTCCGCCACATTCTCGACGTTGGCGCGCAGCTGCACCGGGTGCCCCTGCACGCGCAGGCCGTAACGCGCGCCGACATCCAACCGCGTCCAACTGTCGATCATCTGCGTGTTCGCGCTGTTGACGTACTGGCTGCCGGTGTAGATCACGCGTGCGTTCAGCACCAGTCCATCCGCGCCTGGAACGCTCCAGTCGCCGCCCAGGTTGGCCTTCCACTTCGGCGTGCCGTAGATGGTTTTACCGGTCAGCGCGGCGGTGGCGGCGCGGGTCATTTTCGCGTCGGTGTAGGTAACGCCGCCCAGCAAGCGCAGTTGGCCGCCGAGCTGGCCGAAGGTATTCCACTCCACACCGCGATTGCGCTGCTGGCCATCGTCGGTGTAGGTATTGGTGGCGGTGTCCTTGATCATGCTCGGACGCTCGATGCGGAACACGCTGAAGGTGTTACCGTATTCGCCCTGATCCCATTTGACGCCGCCTTCCAGCTGCTTGCTTTTATACGGCGCGAACACCGTGCCGTAGTTGGCGGCGGTGGTATCAGTCACCGAGCCGCCCTGGCTCAGACCTTCGATGTAGTTGGCATACAGCGAAACGGCCGGCGACCATGGCTTGAGCACCACGCCGACCGACGGCGTCAGCGCACGCTTGTCGTAATTGGCGGTGATCGCGCCGGTGCTGCCGTTGTAGGTGCGGGTTTTCACCTGCTGCGAACGGGCGCCCACGATCAGCAGCAGCTTGTCATCGGCAAAAGACAAGGTATCGGCCAGCGCGTAGCTGTGCAAGGCGGTATCGCCCACTTTCAGCACCGCGCCGGGATCGGAGGCCAGCGTCGGCGTCACCGGATTGTAGATGTTCGAATTGTAGCTGGCGCTGGTGCTCACGTTGGCGCGGCCGGTATCGTATTCCAGCGAGGTGTAGCTGGCCACCATCTGGTGCTTCACCGGCCCGGTGACAAAGCGCGCGCGCAGACCCACTTCGCCCGAGGTGGTGTCCACCGTGCCGCGCTGATTATAGGTCGCGCCCTTGTAGTCGCCGGCCGCATTGGTGATCGAGGCGCGGGTGCCGTTGATATAGCCGTCGTAGCGGTAATTCAGCTGGCCCAGCGCCGCATAAGCGGTGAAGGTATCGTCGATTTCATAACTGCCGCGCAGCAGTACCGCCTTGTTGTCCAGCGAGCCGTCAATGCCGCGTAGCAGATTGGTGCCGGTTTTGGGCGGCGCGATCACGCCAACGGCGCTGGCGAAAGACGCCATCCATGAGCTGCCGTTGTCGATTTCCTCGCGGTCGGTATAGGCGTCCAGCGACGCGGTAAGCTGCGTGCCGCGATAATCCAGTGCGATTGCGGCCAGCTCGCGTTTCTTTTTCTGATCGTCGACGCCGGCCTTGCCATCGCGGTAGCCACCGTTGAAGCGCACGCCGTATTCGCCATGCTCACCGAAACGGCGGCCGGCATCCACCTGCACGCCATACTGCGCATCCGAGGTGTAGTCGGTGGTCAGGCGCAGCAGCGGCTTGTCGCCGGCCCGCTTCGGAATCAGGTTGATGACGCCGCCGACACCGCCCTGTGGTGACATTCCACCCAGTAGCGCGCCCGGACCTTTCAGCACTTCGACGCGCTCGATGAATTCGGTCGGCGCGTGGCCGTAGGGCGACAGGCCGTACAAGCCGTTGTACGCCAGCTCCTCGGCGTTGATATCGAAGCCGCGAATGCTGAAGTTTTCGTAAATATGGCCTTCCGAGGTGGTGAAACGCACCGATGGATCGTTCAGCAGCACCGCGCCAACGGTGGCTGCCTGCTGGTCTTCGATCAGTCCCGCCGTGTAGGCGGTGATGTTGAACGGCGTATCCATGGTGCTGCCGCTCCCCAGGATGCCCAGTTGCGCGCCGCGCGCGACCTGGCCGCCGGCATAGGCCGCGGGCAGTTCATCGGCCAGCAGCGTGGAATTGACGGTCACCGGCGCCAGCGCCTGGTCGCCGCGCGGGGCGCTGGACTGGCTGGCCGGCTTATTTTGCAGCACATAGCCGGCACTGGTTTTGCCGATCACATACGGCGTATCGCGCAGCAGTGCGTTGAAGCCTTCTTCCACGCTGTAGCTACCTTTCAGGCCGGGGCTACGCAGGTCCTGTACCTTGTCCGCATCCAGCGCGATGGCGACGCCGGACTGCTGGGCAAAGCGGTTCAGCGATTCCATCAACGGACCGGCGGGAATATCGTACTGCGCTGGCGCGGTCTGGGAGTAGGCGCTGGTGGCAGCGGTCAGCGCGATTGCGCCGCCAAAAGCGAGACGCAGGGCCAGGGTGAGGGGAGCGAGCTTGGTATGGGTAGACATGGGTTTCGGCTTTCTATGGGTCTGTTTGTTTGCTTTACACAGACCTTGACGCGCTGGCTGCGCCAACCGGAACCAGATATCGCAAATATTTTTATCCCGGTGGCGCATCCACCAGCACCACGTACGGCGTCAGCGTGCGAATGCGCAGCTTGGGGAAGCTATTCAGCAGCAGGTGCAGCGCGCGGTCGGTGTCGTCCAGCGGCAGCACGGCACTGACGCGCATGGAGGCGATCTGGCGCTCGTCATACTGGATGATGCCGCGATGA
The DNA here is from genome assembly GCF_009674535.1 of Duganella guangzhouensis. Taxonomy (GTDB): domain Bacteria; phylum Pseudomonadota; class Gammaproteobacteria; order Burkholderiales; family Burkholderiaceae_D; genus Rugamonas; species Rugamonas guangzhouensis. The sequence goes on along the minus strand of NZ_WKJK01000003.1, from coordinate 34,146 downwards.
TGGCGGGCCAATTGGTCCAGCACCTCGGCCAGCGGCCGTCCCTGCACCACCAGTTGGTGATCGCGCCAGGCGTCCGCTATGCTGGCGACATCGACCGGCGTCACCGCACCGACGCCATCACGCGTGAAGCGCACCTTTTCGCCGGCGCTGACCACGGTCGGCACTGCCGGATGGTCCTGCGTCCGCACCTCGGTTTTCGATTCCAGCATCGCCAGCTCGGTCGCCTTTTCGCCGCGTTCGACGGTAAAGCGGGTGCCGAGCGCACGAATGCTACCGTCGCCGGTCTGCACCAGGAATGGTCGCGACGGATCGCGCGCCACCTCAACCAGCACTTCGCCGCGCAGCAAGCGCACCACGCGCTGCTCTTCGCTGAATGCCAGATCGACTGCGCTGCCGCTACTGAGCGTAATGCGGCTGCCATCGGCCAGCACGCGGGTTTGCCATTCGTTGCTGCCGGTGCGGATGTCGGCCAGCAGCAGCGACGGCTGCGTCAGCGGCACGCCCAGCGCCAGCGCGGTCAGCAGCGCCGTCACCATCAACGCCGCTGCCGCGCGGGCCAGCGGAAGTTTGCGCGATACACGGCCGGCGCTGGCCAGCGCGGCGCGGGCCGGACTGCCGCCGTAGGCATCCAATTGCCCCAGCATCGCTTGCATGCGCTGCGCAGCGGCGGCGTGACGGGGATCGGCCTGCTTCCAGGCCTCAAAACCGGCCTGCAGGTCCGGGCGTTGGTCGGCATCGTCGGCACCGAGCGAGATAATCCACTCGGCCGCCTGCTCGGCGATGCGGCTTCGTTCCTGGTCTACAGGCATGGCTGACCAACCGCCGCGTCGCACAGGACCAGCGCCTGCACCAGGTATTTATGCACCATGCGGGTAGACACGCCGAGACGCTCGGCAATCACCGCATGGGCCTCGCCATCCAGGAAATGCATGACAAACGCCTCGCGCGGACGTGCCGGCAACTGCTCCAGCGCATCGGCGATGCGGGCCAGCGACTGCACGGCGATCAGAATCTCGTCCGGCGCGGGGAAGCAGGGCAGTTGTTCCGCCAGCAGTTGTAGCTCGGCCAGATACGCCTGCTCAACCGCCTGGCGCCGACTATGATCGATCAACAGCCGCTTGGCGGTGGTGGTCAGAAACGCGCGCGGCTCCGCAAGGGGCGGCAATTTCTCCCCCACCGCGACCAGCCGCAGGAAGGTGTCCTGCGCCACATCCGCCGCAAAGTGCGCACAGCCCAGCCGCTTGCGCAGCCATCCCAGCAACCAACCGTGATGCTCGCCGTACAGCGATGCCAAGTCTGCTTGCAAAGGATACTTCACGGTGGTCATGCTGCAATGGTGAGAATGAGAATTATTCCTATTCTACATTAAACTCCGTGAAGCAAGCAATTCAGGCCTCCACCTGCTCCGGCCGAGGCACCATCAGGCGGCGCTGGTCGGCGTCGGCGGCGGCGTTGAGATCGGGCGGGAAGTCGTCGACGTGGACGGACAGATCGGTGTAACGCACGAAGTCGGACATGGCGCGGCGTTCTTCCGGTGTCATCATGCCAAGCGCGGCGGCGTTGGCGATCCAGCGTTCCATTTCTGGCAGGCTTTGCGGCACCGGTGGCAGCTGGCCGGCTTTGATGGCCGGTTTGAGGCGGTGTTCGATGCTTTCCACCATTCCCAGCAGGCCGAAGGCGAGTTCGCCGCAAGCGACCGGGTCGCGCAGGTCGTCGGCCACGTAGCTGTCGGCCAGCAGACGCTCGCGGGCGTCGCCGTGGGTTTGCATGGCGACGGCGATCTCGCCCGCCAGACGGTCGGACGGCGGCGCATATGGCAGGCCGAACGGGAAGGCCAGTAGCCGTGCCAGCACGGCGGCTGGACGGCTGGGGAAGTTGTCCAGCACGCCATCCAGGGCGGCCTGTGCCCGCACCAGCGCATCCTGCACCGACCAGTGGACGTAGGGGGCATCGGCTGGCTGCCGGCCCTCGTCTTCGTAGCGCTTGAGGGTGGCGCTGATCAGGTACAGCATCGACAGCGCGTCGCCCAGCCGCGATGAAATGCGTTCGCGCCGCTTCAACTCGCCGCCCAGCGTGAACATGGACAGGTCGGTCATCAAGGCAAACGCGGTGGACAGGCGGCCAACCGCGCGGTAATACGGTGCCATCTGCTGGTCGGCCCGATCGGGCACCGGCGCAGTCAGGCCGCCGGTCAGGCTGTACCACAGCGCGCGCACGGCATTGGCGCAGGTGAAGCGCATATGGCCAAAGAAGGCGGCGTCGAAATCATGCAGGCCACGACGGTGATCGGTATCGGCGGTGGCGCGCATTTCCTTCAGCACGTAGGGATGGGCACGGATCGCGCCCTGGCCAAAGATGATCAGGCAACGCGTCAGGATGTTGGCGCCTTCGACCGTGATTGCGATCGGGATCTGCTGATAGGCGCGCGCCAGGAAGTTGGACGGCCCCATGCAGATGCCCTTGCCGCCCAGGATGTCCATGCCGTCGTTGACCACCAGCCGCCCACGCTCGGTGACGTGGTATTTGGCGATGGCCGAGATCACGGCCGGTTTTTCGCCCAGATCCACCGCCAGCGCCGACAGCCGGCGCGCCGCATCCATCATGTACAGATTGCCGCCCATGCGGGCCAGCGCTTCCTGCACACCTTCGAACTTGCCGATGGCGGTGTTGAACTGGCGCCGGATCGCACAATAGGCGCTGGTGCCGCGCACCGCCAGCTTGGCGGTGCCGACGCTGGCCGAGGGCAACGAGATCGCGCGGCCGGCGGCCAGGCATTCCATCAGCATGCGCCAGCCCTTGCCAATCTGCTGCGGGCCGCCGATGATCCAGTCCATTGGAATGAAGACGTCCTTGCCGCTGGTCGGGCCGTTCTGGAACACGGCGTTCAGTGGCCAATGGCGGCGGCCGATCACCACGCCCGGATGACTGGTCGGGATCAGCGCGCAGGTGATGCCGGGCTTGGCGTCGGCCGGCAGCAAGCCATCCGGATCTTCAACGCGGAACGCCAGGCCGAGTAGGGTGGCGACTGGTCCCAGCGTGATGTAGCGCTTGTTCCAGCTGACGCGCAGACCCAGCGTCGCGCGGCCATCGTGCCAGCCTTGGCAGACCACGCCCACGTCCGGAATGGCGGCGGCATCCGAGCCGGCGTAGGGACTGGTCAGCGCAAAGCAGGGAATTTCTTCGCCGCGCGCCAGACGCGGCAGGTAGTAGTCCTTCTGCTGGTCGGTGCCGTAATGCAGCAGCAACTCGGCCGGCCCCAGCGAATTGGGTACCATCACCTGAACCGCCAACGCAGAACAGCGCGTCGACAGCTGCATCACCACCTGCGAATGCATATAGGCCGAAAACGCCTTGCCGCCGTAATGGCGCGGAATAATCATGCCGAGGAAACCCTTGTCGCGGGCAAACTGCCAGGCCACTTCCGGCAGGCCCTGCCAGACTTGGGTAGCCTCCCAGTCGTCGACCATGTCGCACAGCTGGCGCACCTCGTTGTCCATGAACGCCTGTTCCTCGACGGTCAGCGCGGCACGTCGCAGTTGCAAAAATTTGTCCCAATCGGGACGGCCGGAGAACAAGTCGGCGTCCCACCAGGTGGTGCCGGCTTCCAGCGCGTCGCGCTCGGTGTCCGACATCGGCGGCAAGATGCGCTTGAACAGCGCATAGATGTACGGTGTGATCAGACTGCGCCGCAGCGGTGCGGCGGCAATGACAATAATGATGATGGCCAGTATGGCCAAGACTATCCACAAGATCATGGCACGCTCCCTGTTGTTGGCCTGACGATAACGCGCGTTGCGGCGCGTAACCGTACGGTAGCGCGCATAGATGGTCCACCGGAGTCGTCATCATGATATGATACGTATACGATCTATATACGGAGCATATGATGGGTATTGTAAATATCGAAGAAGAGCTGCACGACCAAATCCGCAAGGCGAGCACGGTATCGTGCCGTTCGATCAACGCGCAGGCCGCGTTCTGGATCAAGATCGGCATGCTGAGCGAAATGAATCCCACGCTGAGTTTCAACGAAATCATGGCCCGCGAGCTGCGGGCGGCCGGCCTGGCGCCGCAACACGTCAAGGCGGCCTAGCATGACCAAGCGCCCGGAAGAAATCGCCCTGATGGCGGAGGCTGGCAAGCTGCTGGCCGGCGTGTTTGCCTACCTTGACCAGTTGGACCTGATCGGCATGTCCACCATGCAGGTCAACGATCTGGTCGATAGCCACATCGTCCACCAGCTACAAGCCCGACCGGCCAGCAAGGGCCAGTACGGCTACGCTTACGCGCTGAATGCGTCACGCAACAATGTGGTGTGCCACGGCGTGCCGTCGGAGAGCGATATCTTGCAGAGCGGCGACATCGTCAATTTCGACATCACGCTGGAAAAGCATGGCTACATTGCCGACTCCAGCAAGACCTATTTAGTTGGCCAAGTCTCGCCGCAGGCACAGCGTCTGGTGCAGGTGACTTACGAGGCTATGTGGAAAGGCATCAAGGCGGTGCGACCAGGCGCCCGACTGGGCGACATCGGTCATGCGATTGAACGGCACGCGCGCCATCACGGTTATTCCGTGGTGCGGGATTATTGCGGTCACGGCATCGGCCGCGAGATGCATGAGCCGCCGCAAGTGCTGCACTGGGGCCGTCCGCAGACCGGTTTGATGCTGCGCGAAGGCATGGTATTCACCATCGAGCCGATGCTGAACCAAGGTCATTATGACGTGCACACCGAGGACGATGGCTGGACGGTGGTCACGCTGGACGGCCAACTGTCGGCACAGTTCGAGCACACGGTGGCTGTGACGCGCAGTGGGGTGCGGGTATTGACCTTGCGCGCGGAAGAGCGCGTACAGCATTAACAATTAACGTAACGCGTTACTTATTTTGCGGACATTTTCTGTAACGCGTTACGGATTTGTGTTTTAAGCGCTGCATTTTCGCGGCGGGAGGCGGTTAGCGCCTCAGCTAGCTCGGCATTTTCGCGGCGCAATTCGTCCACCGTTTTTTGCGCCCGATCCAGTTCCAGTATCAGCCGGCGCGGCGAGCCGTCGTCTGGCGGCAATTCCTGTGACGCGTTACGCGAATTGACGATGGCGACTTTTTCCTCGCGCTTGCGATCGCGATAGGCTTTTTGCCGCTCCGCGCTGCTCTGCGCATTACCGGTCACCGGGCGTCCACGGCCGCGCTTGGCGCCGGGCATGGGGAGTTCGAGAGTCTTGTTGTCAGTCGCCTGCTTCATGAATTCACTTATCAGTAACGCGTTACGATAATTTTACCAGATCTGAATCCGTGCCTGCTTCGGCAGAAATACCGCATCCGACGGCTTGACATTGAACGCTTTGTAAAATGCATCGTTATTGCGGACGGCACCGAATACCCTGAACGACTCCGGCGCATGCGTATCGGCCAGCGCTTCGTTGATGCGCTTGTCGCTATTGATTTTCTCCGCCGCCCAAATCCTGCCGAACGCCAGGAAAAAGCGTTGATCGCCGCTCAGCCCGTCCAACTTGGGCGCCTTGCGGCCACGCAGGGACAGGTGATAAGCATCATAAGCCACCGACAAGCCGGTGATGTCGGCGATGTTTTCTCCCACGCTGAGCTCGCCATTAAGGAACTTGCCCGGCGCGATGGCGTACTGGCTGTATTGAGCAACAATGACCTGGGCGCGTCGTTCGAATTCGGTGCGATCGGTGGGCGTCATCCACTCCACCCGCCGGCCCTCGCCGTCGTAGCGGCTGCCGGCGCGGTCGAATGCGTGGCTGAGTTCGTGGGCGATGAACCAGCCAAGCGCGCCGTAATTGGCGGCGTCATCGGCATCGGCCTGGAAGTAGGGCGGCTGGATCAGCGCGGCCGGCAGCACCACCTGGTTGCGGCTCACCGAATAGTAGCCGTTGACCGCTTGCGGCGTCATGCTCCACTCATCGCGATTGACCGGTTTCAGCATTTTCTCCATGTCGCGCGCGACCTGCCATCCGCGTGCGCGCAGCCAATTCCCGGCCGGATCGCTGGCGCTGGTGGTCAGATTGGCGTAATCACGCACCTGGCGGGAGGAACCCATGCGAATCACCAGATGGTCGAGCTTTTCCAGCGCGCCCTTGCGGCTGGCGGCGCTCAGCCAGGTAGATTTGTTGATGCGCTGGCGAAACGCTGCCACCACGTTGTCCAGTATGGCGTGGGCGTGTTGTTCGGCCGCTGGCGGGAAATGCTTGTCGACATAGATCTGGCCCAGTGCATCGCCCATGGTGTCGTCGACAAAGCCGACCGCGCGTATCCAGCGCGGTCGGCTGGCAGTGGCGCCGCGCAACTCCATCGAAAAGAACCGGTCGGCCTCGTTGCGGAATGGCGCCGGCAACATGCGGGCTACGTAATCCAGCAGCCGCAGTCGAAGGTAGGCTTGCCATACCGGCAGCGGCGTCGTGGTCAGCTGGTCGCCATATGCGGCATAAAAGGACGGCTGGGACAAGTTGAAATACTGGGCCTCGGCCGGAATGCCGAGCGCATCGCTGTAGGTGCGCAAATCCAGTCCCGGCGCGATATCCGCCAGTTGGGCACGACTGAAACGATGCGAGGTTGCACCCGGCACGCGGGTGGCGGTTTCGGTCCACTGCGCTTGCGCCAGGCTGGTTTCGAGGTCTACAACGGCCTTGGCGTCAGCGCCTGGATCGGCCGAGCCAGCCAGCGCCAACACACGTTCGATGTGACGCAGGTAGGCGGCGCGCACCGAGCTGAAACGCGGCTCGTCGCTGAGGTAGTAATCGCGCCCCGGCAGCCCAAGATCGGCCTGAACAAAGTCGGCCAGATAGCGGCTCGGATCCTGATCGTCCGGATGCACCCAGACGCCCATGCCGACGTCCAGTCCGTAGGCCGACATTTGCCCCAGCACGCGAGCCACGTCCGCCGGGTTATGGATGCGGTCAATCGCGTCCAGATAACGCTGCAATGGCGCCAGTCCACGACTATCGATGCCACTTTCGTCCATGTAGCTTGCGTACAGATCTGCCAGCTTGCGTTCGACCGGCTTCAGACTGGGCTGGACGCGCATGTTTTTCAGATCATCGTTGATGGCCTGATAGACGTTCAGTTGCAATTCGCGGTTGGTATCCCAGCCCGGCATCCAGGCTGGCGACTCCACGCGCGCCACCCAGCCACCGACGGCGTAGCGATAAAAATCATCCTGCGCACGCACGCTGCGATCGAGGTCATTGGCATAAATGCCGGAGACGATCGGCCCGGCCACGGCTGGCGTCAGCGAAAACAGGAAGGGGATGAGTAGCGCGGCAAGCCTGGAGGTGGACATCGACCTGACCCATGTAGTGAAAGGCAATGTGGAATATTCTGCAATGATCTCCAGGCGAAATCAACTGCAAAGTGTTTTCGTAACGCGTTACGATTTTATGCGAGCGAAGGAAACAGGCGACGACTCATCGGCCGCAAAGGCTTGGGAATCAGCTTATGAATCCATTTCTTTTGCTCATGGAAATCCACTTTAAGCCGGGAAGCCGCAGCGTCTTCCAGCGACTGCATATACAGGCAGAACGAACTATTCTGGAATAGCGCCTCGTGCGGCCGGCTATTTGTATAAATCGAATACGATAATCTATCCAGATAATCCATCGACAGCATATTCCGATTCACCTTCATAAAGATGACTTCGAATGGATGCGGCGTGCGGCCGAAATAGCCGAAATTACAATTGGCATCGCCGTGCGCCGACACGGGATTGATATTCGTGTGTTTAAGCCGGTAATCGATATGATTATATTCTGGCAGCAGGCTGCGTATATTCCAGCCCTGGCCCAGCACGGCCTGGCTAAGCCGGATTTCATAATCGCGGATCACCGCCGTCTTGCTGAGTTCCGCTTCAACGTCATAAAAACCGCTGTCATGCAGGTAGATCAGCACCGCCTGCGGCATCGCGTAGCACATGGTTTGCACATGCGAATACGGCGCCTGACCACCGTATTTTTGACCGTAGCCTATCGAATCCGGCGAATCCGGTGACAGCACGTTGATGGTGGAGCCGATCAGCCCGACTTCGGGATCAGCTTTCAGCTGATCGAGGAAATAGTTGGTCCAGCAAGTCTTGCTGTACGCGGCCGTGTAGGGACCGCGTACCGAGGAATTCACGAAAACATAGTATTCGTAAGCATGCAGATCGATGGCGGTTTTGATCGCGTGGCAGTAGCCGCCAAAATCGTTATTCTTATTTTCCGTGTAGAGATAGCGGACGTTCTCCAGTTGCGGGAGATTAACGCTGTGACCTCCCGCAATCACGATCAAATAATCCAGCTCCGCAGAATAGCCAAACGCCAAAAAATGAAAGAAATTCTCGATATACGAGCGATCTTTTTCAAAATAATGATAGATCACCAAAGTTTGCTTTTTCATTGCGAACCACGCAGTCAGACAGTGGTTCGAGTATATCTGCGTTATCCGGGCAATCGGCCCCACACAACTGCAAAGCCATGTAAAACTAGTGTAACTTCTTACCTCCATCAACCGGCAGGTTTTCGTCGACGTCCGGCGAGGCCGATTTCTGCTGTTTGTAGGTGATCGCGCCGGCGTTCGGCTGCAGCTTCGGACCGCTGTAGATCAGCGCCAGTTCTGCCAGCGCGGCGATCTGGTCGGCGCCAAAACCGGATAGCGGAACCAGGCGCAGATACCGCGCGCTGACCGACTGTCCCAGATCCACGGTTTGCTCAGCGTAAGTCGAGACCAGCGTGCCGCGTTTGACATCGCGCCAGTTGGAGCCATCGTCACTGACTTGCAGCAGATATTCCCGGATGTCGCCTTCATGGTCGCGGTGGTTCTGGCGCGGCATCAATACCAGTCCGGTGAACGAGACTGGCTGCGGGAAGGACAAGGTTAACGGCTGCTGGCGCTGGTTGTCGCCACTCCAGTACGTATTCGGATCGCCGTCAATGGCAGCGGCAGCATCCTTGCCGCCCTCGGCCTTGGTGGCCAGCTTTTTCATAACTTGGGTATCGAACAGAATACCGCTGCTCAGCGTCGCCGCATCGATGGCGGTGCGCGGATCAAAAGCCGGGCTGGCCATGTAATTCAGCACTGACAGACGCAGTTGACGCGCCACCACGCGCTTGCTCAGGTCGCTTACCAGATCGACGCTGGCCACCATCAGCTTGCCATTGCCGACCTTGGCTTCAAACAGCAGACCCAGCTTGTAGTTGCGATTCCAGTCATCAACCGGCTGCACGATGGGTTGCAGGCCTGCCGGCAAGCGGTCCAGATTGATCGCGCGGGTATTTTTCAGCAGCTCGTTCCACTGCCAGCCGTTGTAGCCGTCAGTGGGGAATTGCGCCAAAGCCGGATGATGCTGGTCCACCCACACCCCAAGCATGCGCCCCCACGCCGGACTCATCAGGCGGTTCCAGAACACCGGCACCGTATCCAGCGGCGGCGAACTCCAGTCCAAATCCTGCGGGGAGGGCAGATATAGCACCTTGCCGCCCGCTTGCAAGCCAGCTGCGGCCTCTTCCCAGTTGCGCGTAACCAGCACGTCGGATGCTTGCTGCGCCGCTGGCTTGGCGGGATAGACCCAGATGCGCCAATCGTTTTCCACCCGCGTGCCTTCAAGGCCGACCACTAGCCGGTAAGCTTGCGGTGCCGGGAGCGTCGTCAGCGGCAACGCGATCTTGCCGAGCGGGATATTTTTGCCGATGTTGATGGTTTTGCGCGGCCAATTGCCGCTGGCGGCGACGTGACCCGCCGCGTCCAACAACTTCCAGTAAGGCTGGGCATCGACCAGCGGCAGAGCGCCGAAATGGGCGATTTCCACCTCGGCAGACAAGGTTTCGTCGGCTGTATAGGTGCGCTGGGTCAAGCGTGCCAGCGGGACGGTTTCGCCATTGAAGCGCCGGAATTCGGCGGCCGTGACGTAGCCTTTTTCCTCCCAAAACGTGTCCAGCAAACCGACCAGCGCCGTGCCCTGGCCCAGATAATCGTGCAGATCCAGCAGCTGGAAGCCCATCATGCCGGGCGTGCGCAGATTGGCTTCGATTTCTTCCTTGTAGTTCTCCAGCTGGAACTTGCCGGAGGCCCAGGCAAAGTCCTTGTTGCGGTCCGCCATGCCGTGTTTGGCCAGCGAATCGCGGAAAATCTCATAATTGCCGGGACGCAGATAACCAGTGAATTTGCGGATCACATCAAAGTCCGGATACGCCACCCACTGGCCGGTTTCGTGCGACAACACCGGCACATTGATGCCATTCAGCGATTCACCGTAATCGCGGCCGAACCAGCCGCGCGCGCCACGCAGTGGCTTGGCGCCGATGCGTTGCATGACCAGATAGTCGGTGCCGGTCGCCAGATCCGGCACTTCGCGCTCAGTATGGCCGGTGCCATTGCTGTACAGCCGACGCGGATCGACCTGGCGATAATGCGCTATCCACTTATCGAACGCCTCCTTCCAGCGGCCCTTGGGTTCATTGCTCGGACTGAGCAGCACGAAAGAAGGGTGGTTGCCGTAGGCTTTGATGATGCGGTCGGTTTCCTCGTACAGCATTTTTTCCATCTCGGTGCCGGGCGATACGTCATTCCACATGCCTGGTTCCGGCTGCAAATAGATGCCCAACTCATCCGCCGCCTGGAACGCCGCTTCCGGCGGACAGAAGGAATGGAAGCGGATGTGGTTGATGCCCCAGTCTTTATTGATCTGGAAAATCTTGCGCCAGTACGCCACATCGGTGGGCGGATAGCCGGTGAGCGGAAAATCGCCGCCATGGTGGGTGCCGCGCAGATAAATACTGCGGCCGTTGAGCAGAAATTCGCGACCTTTTGCGCTGATGCGGGCGAAACCAAAGCTGACATTACGCGCGTCTTTCGCATCGCGGCCGGCCAGTTGCAGGCTCAGACGCTGCAGCGCGGGCGTGAATTCGTTCCATTCCTTGACGGTTTTTGGGTATTGCACGGTGATCTCGGCCGTGCCGCGCTGAGCGTCCCAGCGGACTGGATAAGGCTTGCCATTGGCGGTCAACGTGCCCTGGCCGGCGCGACCGCTGATATTGCCAATGCCAACTTTGACCAACACCGATTTGTCGGCATAGTTCGGGAACAGCTGAACATCATCCAGCCACACCGGACTGGTGGCGCGCAGCTCAATCTTGCCAACGATGCCGTTCCAGCTCATACCCAGCGAATCGGAAACGCTGTGGGCATCGGGACGGTAGGGCATCAGCATGCGATTGTCGACGCGCACCGAGATGCGGTGCTTGCCCGGCGCCAACTGGCCCAGATCGTACTCGTGTTCAGCCACCAGGCTGAGATTCGAACCGACCTTCTTGCCGTCAACCCAAAGTGTGGAACCCCAATGCGGTCGCTCCATGAACAGCACCACACGCTTGCCGCGCCACGAAGACGGCACCTCGATCTGGCGCTGATACCAGGCCGCACCCAAATAATGCTTGGCGGGTTGCGAAAGAAAGGGCACTTTGACGTTGCCGTCCTGCGTATAGGCTTGATAGTCCGCGCGCTGCGCCCAGTTCTTGTCGTACAGCGACAGCACCCACGGCGTATTCACGCTGATGTCGTCACCATAACCTTGCGCCTGCAAGATGCCAGGCAACGAAATCTTATCGCCCAGATCGCGTCCATACCAGGCTTGCTGGATGCCTTCGTCCGAGCGGTCGAGGGCGAATCGCCATTGGCCGGCAAGATCCTGAATGTCGGCGGCGTGAACCAGGGCACTCACGGAAAACACAAACATGGCGATGACGATGGAGGCTATGCGGAACATGGCAACCTTATAGGCCAGAAAAGAGTGCCAGATTATCCCGCAACTTACTGCCAGCATCTGCGCATCAGCTTGACTGATTTGCGAATAACCGTGGTGGACTTCAGCGGCGGCCTGCTGATCGGGATCTGTTTGTATCCGTTTGTTGTATTTTGTCTGCCAAGTTTTGGTAAAAATTCCCATCCCGGCTGCAGCAGCCAGCCGAAAATTTAAGCTATCCGCGTGCGACCAGCTATCCGCGCGTGGTGTCATCCGGGCCAACGACGCCCTAACTTAAATCCTCCCCATCAGCCTGGAGCGGGGACAGCCGAAAGACAAGATCAGCGCCACCGTCAACTGGAAGGGCTCGCGCTGGGGCGGCACCGTCAACGCCACCCGCTACGGCGAAGTGATCTCGGCCGGCTCCACCGCCGCCACCGACTTCGTGCTGACACCCCAAACCATTGTCAACGTCGAGGCGCGCTACCGCCCGATCGGACGTTACGTCTATGTCCGCGCGAACTACAAGTTCTGATTCCAGGACCGGCGCTGTGGCGCCGGTCTCCGCCTGCTTCATTTTGAAAGACATCTGATGAAAAAATTGACTATTTCCCTGCTCGCCGCCGTGCTGTGTGCGCTGTTCGGCAACGCCGCCCACGCCGCGCCCGCACTGGAGCCGATTGCGACTTACCTGACGATCGAATCCGGCGAATTGCCGGTGGTGCTGTCAGTGCCGCATGGCGGCGATGGCCTGGTCGATGGGGTTGCCACCCGCACTGCCGGCACCACCATGCGCGATGACCACGTCAACGAACTGGCCGCCACCATCCAACGTCAGTTGGTCGCCCAGACCGGCAAGCGTACCTATCTGGTCGGTGCCAAGGTCAGCCGCAAATTCGTCGACTTCAACCGCGACGTCGCCAAAGCGTATGAAGACCCCGCAGTCCAGCCGATTTACGATGCCTATTACGCTGCCTTGTGGCAGGACGTGGCGGCGTTGCGCGACAAGCCGGGCGCGGTGCTGTTCGATATCCATGGTCAAAACGCGGTGCGCGACGCCATCTTGCGCGGCACCAAGGATGGCCTGACTGCCGACAACAGCGTGTTCTACACGCAACCCGACGGTTTCTTCACCCGCGTGCAGGCGGCGGGCATCAAGGTGGTGCCGGCGTTTGTGAATGACGAAGAAAACCGCAGCTTTAACGGCGGCAATATCGTCCGTACTTTCGGGCGCAATGTTCCCGAGGGATCAACAGTGTGCAATTGCAGTTTGGCGCAAACTGGCGCGCCACGCCAGAGCGACTGGACAGCACTGCGAAGGCGGTGGCCTACGCGCTGGTGGCTTGGTTGCGCGCCAGCAAGGCGTTGTAAACCGGTCCGCACCTTCTGTGTAACTCCTGTGTAACGGTAACGACACTTAACTCGGGGAGTATCGCAATCTACATTAAGTAAATACTGGTAATAGATCAATCAGCGGTCGTATGGCCTAGACTCTTGGATACCTTAATGAAGACGCAGACCACGACGCAAGTCCGAGAAAATGACGCGTCTCTGTCATCGTATCCTCAGACTGAGACCAAAAAGCCGGTCGTCAAAGCGCATCCGGTACTGGCCGCGCAATTCGCACTGCAAGAGTCTGCAAATGGGAGCGCCCGCGCAAGGCACTATCAAGCGGTTGCAAAAGAGAGCGATATCAGTCCGCGTCAGATGAGAATGCGTGCCTTGTCGGATTTGGTCAACCAGAGCCCGCGCGCGGCTGTGCTGCGGAAGTCGCGCGATCTAATGTCCCCGGGCGTGGCGCGTGACGTCATCGGTGCCTCACCACTGGCACGCGACAAACCCATCCAATTGGTGTTGAATCAGGGCAGCGCTTACAAAGTTAATCAGGCGGAGCAAGGTAGGCGAAGAAATGCAAATGGTTCGGTAGCAGTGGTCCGACCGGGCGACCCGCTCACACAAGTAAATGAGGTGTACCTGGTAGCCGGGAACCGGAGGCAAGGCGGGGCCGATTACTTAAGACTAATTCCCCTGACTTATGCCGGGGACGAACTTTTCGTCCCTGTCGGCAATGACGGCCTGTACGATGTCGAGCCAACTCTTGCCGATACCGACACTTGGCAAAATACTGAATTGACGCGTGTCGCCGGAGACGCTTACAACGGACAAGCGCCGAATGCGGCCGCAATCTCGCAAGGCGCAATAGGGGACTGCTGGTTGATCGCCCCGATGATGGCCATGACGATGTCCCAGCATTGGAATCAGCATATTCAAGGACTGATTCAGCAACAGGGGCAGAACTATCAGGTGACTTTGGGCGATCCCGTGAATATTGGCGGACAGGGGGCCGCCACGCAGGTCGTAACTATTTCTGGATGGATTCCCACTTTACCTGCGGCGGATTCGAATACGAACGTTGCCGAATTTTTATATGCACAGCAAAAACTGGGGATGCCGGGTGCGATTGCGGGCGGAGCGCCATTCTGGCCTGCTTTGATCGAAAAAGCGGCGGCGGCCGGATTTGGCGGGGGCTCGTATCAGGCATTGGATGATCGACAAGCCGACGTGGGTTTTCAACTACTAGGACACGTGCAGCCGCAGACAATGCAAAATCCGGATGCTGCCAGCCAGCAATATGCAAACATGATGCCGATACTGCAAGATGGCAACACAGCGGGCACCGCTACAACCAAATTCGATAATCAGCAGCCGGTGGGCAGGCATTTGGCAACGGACGCGGCGGATCAGAACCTGATGCAAGCCGCATACCTCGGATTAATTGAGGATCATGTGTATGTCATCTTGCATACATCTACTGTCCAGAACCTCAGCCTGCATAACCCGCATGGAAATAACCATCCGACGGGGCCAATTCCCCAAGCAGACATCAACGGCGTGATTGCACGGATTGACTATCTGCCACAGCCGCAGATACAGCCGCCAGCTCAACAGAACGCCCAATTGCAAGTTCCGCAGCAAGCTCAACAGCAAGCGCAACCACAAGCTCAATTACAAGTTCCGCAGCAAGCTCAACAGCAAGCGCAACCACAGGCTCAATTACAAGTTCCGCAGCAAGCTCAACAGCAAGCGCAACCACAGGCTCAATTACAAGTTCCGCAGCAAGCTCAACAGCAAGCGCAACCACAGGCTCAATTACAAGTTCAGCAGCAAGCTCAACAGCAAGCGCAACCACAGGCTCAATTACAAGTTCAGCAGCAGGTGCAACAGCAATTGGTGCCTGTCCTTCTCCAAGCGCACCAACAGCTTCAGCAGCTCAATCAACAAGCGGTGTTGCAGGCTCAACAGCAGGTGCAGGCCTTACCTCCACAACAGCAGGCAATCGTGCAGCCACAAATTGCCCAAATTCAGCAACAGCTTGTGGCCCTGCAGCAGCAACTGCTCGCTCCACCCGTAGTGCAGCCTGGCGGTGGAGGTGGAAATCGAAAGCGGAAAGCGCCGCCCTGATCCGCGACAATCAGTTTACACGGCAAGCAAAATTACGTGCTGCGACGCCCGATTTGGCAGCGTGTGGTGGGACTAGGGCCAACTGTTGAGCAAATGGGGCAGGTCGATGGGCCCGATCCCCTTAACTTGCGCTTCGGGTAGAAGGGCTCTCATAGGTTGTCGGGCTACATCTCCAAGTATTTTAAATATTATTAATTTCTGGGATGGGAATTACTATGCACCATAAAATTGAGCACCGCTGCGAAATCAACCAATGCAACACCAACTCTACAAACCAACAAATAAATAGCGTCAATACGCCAAAGCAACACACATTGCGCCAATACCCATTAATTCGCCATTTATTAATGGTAGCTTTTATATTGTGGAGTTCTGCCGCAATCGCGCACAACCATGCTGGTTATTCCCACGACAGCGGCGTCAAAACGAACAATGCCTCTTGGATGAGCCGGGTCGATGGTACCAAAAAAATTGCCGAACTCAGCATTCCCGGCACACACGACACGATGACTTACAGCCTCTCCACTTTGGGACATGACATTGATAAAACCCAGTCCATGGACTTACAAGATCAATTGGAATCTGGCATACGCGCCCTGGATATTCGCTGTCAACTGACAGGAGACAATAAATGCGATATCTATCATGGCATTACTGACCTAAATGCCAACTTGGATCAGGTACTTAGTATAGTAACTGATT
Source organism: Duganella guangzhouensis (assembly GCF_009674535.1). Classification (GTDB taxonomy): domain Bacteria; phylum Pseudomonadota; class Gammaproteobacteria; order Burkholderiales; family Burkholderiaceae_D; genus Rugamonas; species Rugamonas guangzhouensis. Next base: position 18,251 of record NZ_WKJK01000003.1, on the reverse strand, counting down.
TCCTTAAAAATCATCCTTCTGAAGCCATATTCATGCGCTTAAATGCAGGGAATGAAAAAAGCCATGTCGATGTCGAAACATGGAAGGCTGCCTTTGAAACCTATATGGCCAAGCCAGAATATAAGGACTACATATGGACCAACACCCCTAACAATGACAACAACAACCCGAAATTGAATGAAGTGCGTCAACATCTCGTTATCATGCGCGATAAATTCGATTCCAAGACCCACAAGGGAATTAGCTACAACCTGATAGCAATCAACAAGCAAGATGACTATGAGCTAGCGACCAATTGGGACCTGTATTCAAAGTGGGAGAAAGTTAACAATCAATTGTCAGCTGCCAGCAAGGGGGATTCGGCTACGATCTATGTGAACTACCTCAGTGGTTCAACCGGCGCATTTCCCTATTTTGTAGCTAGCGGACATTCCAGCCCCTACACGGGCGCACCACGCCTCAGTACGGGCCTCACCACACCGCTCTCCAGCAGTTATCCAGACTTTCCGCGCACCACTTGTTTGTTCAGCTACATCTGCACAATTTCGTTTGAGGGAACAAACGTATTAACAACCAACAAGCTGTTTGACCCAGATGCCAAAATCGGCCGCGTTGGCTTCATCATGGCGGACTTTCCTGGTGGCGGACTGATCGATGCTGTTATTGGCCATAACCCCATAGATGGCGTTGCCGTATTTAGAGGCAAGTCAACGGTACGCGATGATCAACCGGACTGGGATTACGGCTACAACAAGGCATCCTGCGCCAAGAACGAAGCCATTATCGGCATCAGCGTCGTACCGACGGACCACATGGCGGCAACTGCACTATGTGGAAAAGACGAAACGTCTGCGCTGACGGGAGTAACGGCAGCTATCCTCATCCTTGAGAATGCTGATCAGCGTCGCGCGCAACGACTGAATGATTGGTCGCTTGGCTATTTCAAATTGGAATGTGGGTTTGGAGAGTACATTTCTGCAGTAAGCCAATACACAACGGACACGTTTCATCGCTTGCGGTGCGCCAAAGGAGATTTCGGCCCGGATGAGCATGGCGCCCCGGTAGTACGGATATTTGATAGCGGCAACGACCAAGGCCAAACATCGACGCTGGATTGGGCTCCTGGTCAGTACAAGGGCAGTTGTGGTGACAATGAAGTGGCGGTGGGCGTGAGTTTCTCACCACGTGATTACAGCCCGCATGCCCTGTTGTGCAGCCCAAGCCTCAAACGCTCGCTGATCGGGGCGGCCGTCTTCAGGGATGCCTCTAGCTTGAGGGGCAGCCAAACGGACTGGGACCCAAACTATGACAAAGCCGCTTGTGCGACTGGCGAAGCAATTACCGGCCTCAGTGTTAGCCAGTCTGACCATATGGGTCAAACAGCCCTGTGCGAAGAGGTCAGCACCACGGCGCTCACAGGTGCAGTAAGAGCCACGCTATTCATCACCGATGTTGATCGGCGCCGGGCGCAACGCGAGAACGATTGGTCACCCGGTTACCAAATCTTTGAATGCGGCATGGACGAATACGTCAGCGGGGTGAGCCAATCCGGCCCGCAGGAAAATCGTAAATTTCATGCTGTACAGTGCGCCGCTGGCGGGCCAGGGCTTAAACCGTCTGATTTGGCAACCGTGCGTGTCTTTGAAAACGGGGATGCCAGAGGCAAAACATCTACCGGCGAGTGGGCATTCCGGCAGCACAAGGGCGAGTGCGCGAATGGAGAAGTGGTTGTGGGTGTCAGTGTTGCATCCAATGGCCGCCCACATGCCATCCTGTGCAGCCAAAACCTACAACGCCCCCCCGTGAACAGCCTGCTTGGTCAGAAGTTCATGGGTAGCGGTGGCCTGGAAGAGTTCCAGGGAGAAAGCCTGGATGCATGCATCAATGCCTGTAGTCGCAAACCAGGAACCCAGTGTACCGGCGGCACTTACAACGCGACCGAGCAAATGTGCAGGCTTCGTAGCGGTGCAGGCATCTTCCAGCCGGGCATCCCCAACGATCAGGGATTCATGCTGCAAGTCATTTCAACGCGCACCGGGTGGGCACTTGGCGGCCTTAATTCAGAGGAAGAATATGACGATGTGCCGGATTTAGGTCGGTGCACGGAAATCTGCAAAGGCAAGGGCGCCTGCCTGGGTGCTACCTTCAACGCAAGCGACAAACAATGCCGGCTCCGATCCGACAACGGGTGGTTCACAACCTCGCAGCCAACCGACCAAGCGTTCCTGCTGAGAGCCAGTCAAGTGAGCAAAACGCAAACCGGTTGGACTTTCTGGGGTTCCGGCGCCACAAGCGAATTTGATACAACCACCCTGAGTAGTTGCATGGATACCTGCACAGCTACTGCCGCTTGCTCTGGCGGCACGTTTAATGAGAGTAAACATCACTGCTGGCTGCGCTCTGGTAATGGTCAATACACAACCGGTCTCCCAACAGATCAGGCTTTCATCGTCAGATCCACAACGCACTAGAACGTCCGGAGAAGGTCAGCAATTACGAGGCCGGCGTCAAATCACAATGGATGAACAATCGATGAACTATCATTTGGACCGCCGCCAGTTTGTGATGGGCATGCTGGTCGCGCCGCTGGCGATGCGCCCCTCGCTGGCGGCGGAAAACAGCCGCCTGCCGGCGTGGACTCCCGGTTGCCTGGACATCCACCACATTGCAACGGGACGCGGCAGCGCCACCCTGGTCATCATGCCCGATGGCACCAGTATGTTGATCGATGCCGGCGCCACCAACAACACGCTGGACGTATCGGCGGCGCCCAAGCCGAATGCGTCACGCCGTCCGGGCGAGTGGGTGGCCCGCTACGCCCAGCGTCATCTGCGCGCAACGGGCCGCCAGCAGTTGGACTATCTGCTGGTGACGCACATACACCCAGACCATTTGGGTGATGTGGACGATGCATCCCCCAAGTCCGCGCAAGGCGACTACCGTCTATCGGGCGTGACCGATGTCGCGGAGCTGATGCCGGTCGGCTGCCTGATTGATCGCGGCGCGCCATCATATGACTATCCGGTGCGTCCGACCGGGCGCTATGCCGAAAACTACTTTGCGTTCGTCAAATCGCGCCAGCAGCGCGGGCTGTCCGTGGAGCGTATCCGCCCCGGCAGCGCAAGTCAGTTGGTGATGCGTAGTCGGTCGGAGCTGTTCAGTGCGCGCGTCATAGCCGCCAACGGCGAGGTGTGGACCGGCAGTGGCGAACAGGCCAAGGCCATGTTCCCGCCACTGAAGACGTTGGCGAAAGCGGACTACCCGAACGAAAATGTATGCTCGATCGCGCTCAAGTTCAGCCTCGGAAAATTTTCTTACTTCACCGGGGGCGACCTGACCAGTTACACATACGACGGCGAAGTCCCATGGCTGGACGTGCTGGGTGCCGCCGCTCGCGTGGCTGGCCCGGTGAACGTGGCAACCGCCGACCATCACGGCATGTTCGATGGTCTGAGTGCCGATATCGTGCGCGCGCTACGGCCGCAGGCGTGGGTGATACCGACCTGGCATGTGGTTCATCCCGATATGCTGCAGATGGAGCGCATGCTGAGCCAGCGCCTTTATCCAGGTCGGCGCGAAATCTACGCCACGTCGCTCGTGGCGGCAAACCATCTGGCAAACCAGCGCCTCACTAGCCAGATGCGCAGCCGCGACGGCCACATCGTGGTAAGGGTAGCGCCGGGCGGGGAGGGCTACACGATATATGTGACGGACAATGGCGACGAGGAAGATACAGTGAAGTCGGTAAGCCGGCAGCAGACATAGCTTGGCGAGGACTACATCTAATTTGACGACGTTGACGCGGCGGAGGAGGTTGCAAATACCCGATACTCAACGCATTGCAACAATTGGAGAGAGTTTCCAATTCGATATCAAAGTAAGATGACTCTACGTTGCGCTCATCAATTCAAATTTGGTATATGCGTTCTCGGCACCCCATATGCCTCAACGGCGGTAATGGCACCTCCAAGATGGCGCCTGCTGGGCGTGCAAAAGGAGTGAAAGGTACAATGAAATCGATCCTTCCATGGGCAAGAAAAACCGTGACTCGGGTGGTGCAGGCTTGGCTGCCCTTCTGGATTAGGCAGCACGTGGCGCTAAGCCTGGCGGACGACGCCCCCCGCAGCGCAGCGTTGCTGGCCCTAGCTGCCGAGGTGGAAGCGCTTCATTGCCGGTTGCTGCGACATAGTCCGCGCCGTCACCTGGAACTGATCTCGATGCTGCGGGGAGCATTGACAGCGGGCGTCCTGGATGTGCAGGAGGGGCGACGCCTGCTGGAACTGGCGCGCACGCGGTTTCAAGCCGTAACGCAAACTCACAACCAGCTGCTTTACATGGCGGGTGCCGTGTTTGGTGCGCTGGCCGGCGTGATCGGCGTGTGGAAAGTCTTGTCTGCAGCGGGCACGCCCGTTCCGGCCTGGGCCCGCGAACAGGCTGATGCTGCCACTATCGCATCGCTGTGCCTGTATGGCTTGGCCGGTAGCCTGACCAGCATCTTCACGCGCCTGTCGCAATTACAGTTGGGAGAAATTGACAGCCCCACGACTGTGTTCACCACCGGATTTGTGCAGCCATTCATAGCCTTGGGCTTTGTCTCTGTGGTCTACATCATCTTGCGCTACGAGCTTCTGGGACTCGCCTTCAAAGTGCCGCCGGACGGCAAAATGGCTCCGATCTGGGTGGCCGCTTTCCTTTGTGGCTTCAGTGAGCGTTTTGCGCCGAGCATTCTAGACTCCTCCGGAAAACTGTTCGTCAACCGCAGCGCTGCCAAGCCGCCGGAGGGACCGGGTAATTGAGCGGGGGCAGTGCACCCGGTACTGAGTTCTGCCATGGCCAGCAGGACGATTAAGCTGACATTACCTAGGTGTCCACAGGCCCGCTTGTTCATAAACGCGTTTTACAAATAGATCAGGCTTCTGCTGCTGCCATTCTTTGAGAGCTTGGATGGGTGTCTTTGAGTCCATTGCGCGCTGCGCCCATTGAAGCGCTCGACCATGCCGTTGGTTTGTGGATGACAGGGCGGCGCCAGACTGTGTTCGATACCCATGCCGGCGCAGACTTTGTCGAACACATGCCGCCCGCTGGGTTGCTTGTCTTTGCTGGTGAAACGGTCCGTAAACTGCGAGCCATTGTCGGTCAGGATTTTGGCGATCTTGATGGGTGCAGCCTCCTTGAGGCGGCGCAGGAATCGATGCTCTGCTGGTGTCGCTCATGTCGTCATAGATGTGCAGAAAGACCCAGCGCGTGGCGCGGTCTATGGCCACGAACAAATAGCGGCGGCAAGTCTCGTATAGGCTTGGGGCGGTTTTACCTTCGACAGGTTGTCTAAACATTGGGGCGGTAAATGACTGAGTCGACAAAAAAACCGCGTATTCGGGTCGCGGAAGCACTCGAATCCAGCGTGGAAGGATTGCTTCACTTTCTATCCCGCTACTTTCGTACCGGGATACGTGTCATTGGCTCACCGCGTCGACGAATTTCTGACCTGCTTGCGGACCGTCATGCGGCACGAGTGAGGTTCGTCCTGCCTATGACGTACCTGTCCATTGGACTCTTTCTGCTTTCGCTGCTTGGTCAAGTGGCGGGAACTCAGATCTATGATTGGATATGGTTCTCGGATGACCTTGCCGAAAAAGTGACCGATACATTGAGCAAGGAGATTTCCTTATTAAAGGTTGCTGTTTAGGCCTTGCCAGGTGTCTTGGTTGTTGTCGTGCTCTCTGTGGTGCTGAGAACGATGCTCGCTAAACGCGCGCCCCGGTCACGCCGACTGGTGCCCTTCCTCTTAAGTTATGCATTCGGTGCGCAGGCGTGGCTCCTGTTTTCGTTGGTCTTTGGCTTTGTGGTTCTTGCGACGGTCGTAGGTAAATGGGAGCCCCCAGGAGGAGCCATTGGAGCCAAGTTTTTTGGCGCGATGTTCTACATTGCTATTTTTACCGGTTTGGTCGCTTCGCTGGTATGCCCTCTGATTTTCGTAGTCAGCGGGTTGAGACTTAGGTTGCTTTGGCGACGTAAGAAGTTGATGGCGACAGTAATAATGGTCACTACTGGAATGTCGATGTTATTCGGCCACTGGGCCATACTGCACGCTACGATCCTACCCACGCAAGTAATCAAAGCTGCCAAGGGATCGACGGCACCTCGACTTGACGTACGCGATATCGAATACTCGATAGCCGGCGACACTGCCAACGTTAGCATAAGCATGCTAATGGCCAATCCGGACACTACAGCTTTTGGATGGGAGACTGAAAAATTTGATTTGTACTTGTACCCACAAACAGGTGCAGCGAACGCTCGTGATTGCAAAGGCGACTCGTTGCACTTTCGGGGCATTCGCGTAATTGACAGCACCAATGTGGTTCGAAGATACGTCACGATAGAACCTGGCCAGACTCAATGGTTCGAAGTCACTACAACACTCGAAACAAATGAACTGATGCGGCAATCCATACAGCGTACAACTGAGTGGGGGATATCCGCGACAGCTAGTCTTTCAAAAAAAGAAGTACGGGTAGATTGTGCGGTTCAAAAAATGCCCCGGTCTACAAGGTGAGAAGACGTTGGAGACAAAGTTTCGAAGTCCTCAAAATTCACTTCAAGAATTTTCATAAGAATCCCAGATCACATGCAATCTGTTTAATTAATTCACAACCCAAGGTCAAAAAAATATGAATAAATTAAGAACTATTTTATCTGCACGCAGAGGGCGCTTTGGACTAGTTGGAATAGCATTTTTTTTGATATCTCAGTCAGCGTTCCCTGCAGAGATTATCCTGGAAGAAACTGCTGTTCTGAAGTTGCTTAAGCAGGCACTGTTCACTGGGCCGGAAGGACGCATGTATCTTGCTTCCGGCGTATGTTATACATATCTCGAAGAACCTTCTGTAAAGCTCTCGAGCGGGCGACTATTTTTAAGTGGACACCTATCTTCTCGATCAGGTATCGTGGTTGGCAAGGATTGCTTGGGCGTCGGTCTAGCTTCGGATTTCACTGTCTCAGGAAAACCTGCGTTCAGAGGGAATATATTACTAATCGAAGATCTTAGGGTCGACCGCGTCGAAGACAAGCTGACGGAGATGTTAAAGCAATTATTTATCCCAAAACTACCTACAGCAGTTCAGTTCGATGTTCGACTGGCTGTGGAGGACATGTTTCATAGCACGCCGGGGCAGTTGCAGCCGGTGCTGGACGCTATCGCAATAACGCGCGTCACTGCTGAAAATAAGCAACTGGTGACTCAATTTGACTTTAAAGTGAGAGCAAAATAATCAATGAATGAGAGCTCCTATTTGAAGATGTGGTCCTGGATGGCTGTGCTGTACGTGACGCTGGTTGGAAAATTATTTGCGCGCACGACGGCTGGAGGGGCATCTATTGAGCTGTTCGGCTTCCTTTCAAACATAACCGCATCAACGGTTCCGGCTATTGGGGTACCGGTGGACTTACTTAGCGGTTTACTTATGCTCACGTTGACTTTTATGTGGTGTTACCCGCGCCGTCGAGATGCCAGGTTATCAAGAATTCCTTGTTTTCATTTTACGAACGCGGAGATCGATATCTCGAAATTGGATGGAAGAATCTACAGAATACTTACCATTGTAGTGGTTCATATTGCCACACTCTTAGCGACCGGCCAAATGCTCGTAAGGTATTTTGGTGAATCTGTCTATCGTTGCGAGGGCAGGGCGGTAACAAGCGGATCAAGTGATCACTTCAATTTTGAATTGCTTAGCAAAGCGGCCCGTAACGGTATGCTTTGCTTCGGAGCTCCGAGAGCGCCAGAGACGTTTGCTTGGCTTCCATGGGCCTACGTAATGCTTACAATTCTGTTCGTCCTGGGGTGGATGGCAGTTGCTTGGTATATTATTCGACCCACTTCATCCCCCTCTGCAGTAACCCCGTTCCCGCAACTCGATCGCTAAGAATTTTGTAGTAAGAATCGATTCTCAGCTATTGATGCAAATGCGATACAGTGAATAAGCTACTTGGATGATTACGGAGGAGAACCGATGTCTAGGATACTGATTTTAGCGACACTGCTTTTTTCGTTTCACACGGTAGCGTTGGGAGACAACCTTCGAGCAAATATAGATGAGGAGGTCATTCAACAAGACTATATGTTCAGGGTAGTATTTTCTGACCAAAGCTCAGAGAAATACATAGTTTTCTACCGTGGTTTTGTCAACCAGAAAGTCCTCGAGAGCGGCGGACCCGCCATTCCCTTGAAGGGCAGACAAATACCCTAAGAAAAATTGTCAGTCCTCTGGGAGTCTTCGCTTACGAACCAAGGGATTGACCTTAAGATTGTCTCGCTCCGTACAGAAAACTGCAATGATGCCATGCCTCGTTTTGAAAGCGACGTGAAAGATACTAAACAAGCGCTAAGGGTGGAGTTTCAGAAACGACTACAGCCGGATTTCACTTCCCTTAAAAGTCAAATGAGTAAAGAGCTCAAAGGAATAACCACGCGGAAATAAAGGGATAGGCCCATCGAGCGCATGTTCAGCCACATGAACATGCATTTATTTACCCGGCAGTGGGAGTTCCGGCAGGGTCGGGAACGAACGGTAACCGGCTTTCTTGCGCGGTTCGACGCCATCTTTACGCTCAATCAGGACCAACTGCTCGAACAACATTATCGTCTAGAGCTGGAAGTGCCATTCGGCCGCCCGGCCTGGCATGGTTTGCAGTTGCCCGGGGCCACACGGCAAGCGGAGCATGCGGCCAACGTCGCCGGTAGCCAAGCGGGACCGCGTTGGCTAGTGCGTGATGTGGAGAAACCTGCGCGACATTCTAGGACCTGACGAGGTCGAGTACCGCAAGGTCATACGGTTCTTCGAGGAATAGACGGACCATTCACGGTTCTGCGCTGGCGCCTAAGCCTTAACGACATGGCTGATCAAGCTAACTCCCGAGGTGATCGCTAGCAAAGCAGGGGCACAGCAAATCGTCACACATTTGCTTCATAGCGCGTCGTTCAAACCATGCCGGTCGTACGATGAAGCAAAAGTGTGACTCCATCGTTTCCTCTCGTCCGCTCTGACCTACCCACTTATAGTTCATTCAAAGTCACACTTTTGCTTCATATCCAATTGAAGCAAAAGTGTGACTTTACAAATGCGGATTTTTTGCTGACCAGCTACTTTTTCCCCACCAAGAATTTTATCTCAAGCCCCAAGAGTCCTTGAAAAGCAGGCGTATCAACACTGATGCGAAGTCTGCGTAGTGTCAGAAATACCACGCAAGACCACATCCCCTGTCAAAAAGGCGTACTTTTTGGCTAATTTTTGACAGCGTGATTTTTGGATAGATTTTTAGACATGCAAATAATACATCATTGTTCATGTAGGATAAGTCCTACGCAAATTAGGTCAAACCCGAAATCCTCCGAACGGATGGTCACCCATGAATCTCGTTCCAACCTCCAAAATCCATTTGGGAAAGATCTTTCACACCATTTCAGTTGCGAGCCTGCTTGTGAGCCTCACAGGCTGCGGCGTTTTTTATAGCGAAACACGCGATAAACAAGGTCTGGCGGCTAAAGCAGCCTGGGAGAAAGTAGACCTAACTACACAGATCAGTCTCGCCAGGAAAAACCATACGGCGTTGCTTACTGATCAGCTTAAGGCTACCGATGAGCTGGCCGTTGCGCAAGCGACGCTAGCCGCTCGCCAGTTGGCAATTGACGGTGAGGGAACAATTAGAACGACGCTGTTAGCCCCGTTAGACAGCGAGCTCAAGAAACTAATCACCAAGGAAGCAGAAGCTCCAACGTGGTTGGATTACTTAAGCAAACAGCAAAAAGCAAATAATGGCGTCGCCTTTCAAGTCCAAGAGTTCAGGCAACTTGGTCTGAATCCGGCCGGTTGTGATGAAGCTTTAAAGAACTTGGTCGTAATTGCCGATATTCGTAAGGTTGATACCGCTAAGGCCGATCGCTTAACGGAAGTTCAAAAGGAATATACGCGGGAATGCGCCGGGCTAACGCAATTAGACCCCGAGCCGACATTGAGCAAAGGCCTCTTGGCGGATGCCATTGCCGCACGAAACTCAGCGAAGACGAGGGTTAAGGCGGCGTCAACTGAGACAAAGTTAGTCCGCGAGGATTTTCAAGCTGCTCTGAAGGCATACAACGATGCAGTAAGCAAGCAAGCTGCCGATGCGAAGGGGCTTGGCGAAAAACTCACCGCCGCAACCGACCGTTTAAAATCCGCCATAGAGGAGGCCGACAAAGATGGAAAACAACTTAATAGCGCGTTGGGCGTAAAACTACTGTCGGATGCAGAGCAGACATCAGTTGACCGCTTTTTGGCGAGCTTTGTTGAAGACGACGGAAAAACTAAGGTAGATAAATCGCACCAAGTTGAGGTGCTGCTGAAACTGTCAAAGTTTGCCGGCGAAACTAAGGCTGAATGGACCAACGCGGAAAAGCCGAATCTTGTCCCCCTACTGCTGGCAAAAAATCTGGCCCAAGCAAAATCAGACGCTGCCGCTCGCGAAATCAAGATTCGTAATCTTGAACTGGCGCTGCGCGAGCAGCGGGTGCTTGCGCTAACAAAGAGATATAAGCAGCTCCTCTATGCAAAGGCTTGTCTCGTCGGGCAGCCTGCTGAAATGCACAACGGAGAGGTGATAAGGGCTGCTACGTCACCAGTCCCCTTAGATGAAAGCGTTATTACGGCGTTTGCTCCAGTTAGCACGCGACCAACGAAGCCTGGTGAAGTGAAAATTTGGACGAAGCAAGTCGAGAACAAACAGCGCACATGGGATGCGGCGACAAACTACCTAGATGACATAGTGCGCCTGCAGCCGGAATCCACCAAACCGGTGTACCAAATTGACGCCTTGGCTCATGAGCGATCTCTTTCTCTCGCAGAATCCAATCTCGCTTTGTGGACTGGCGTGATTAATTCTGTCATCGAGCAATCGGCCACCTCTGCGGCCTCAGGCATTAAGCCGACTGACATCCAGTCCCTGCTTAACAGCGCCACCCTGGTTTGGATAGGTAAAGGAGTCAACTAATGGGCAAGCTCATGATTGTGCTTACGGCCTTTGCACTTACTGGCTGCTCAACGCCGCATATCGCACAACAGTCGGCAAACTTCGGGGTCGGTGTGATCGGCGAAATGGAAGCCGCCCTCAGTGATTTTCGTACCAGTGAGCTGGAGTCGTACAAAGCACGCCAGGACTCGCTCAAGGAGCAACACAAACTGGCGAAGTCCGCTCTCGCGAGCCTAGCAAACAGCAGTCGTATGCGGGAATCCGCTGGCGACTACCAGGCACAGAGCATTACGCAAAAATTGCTGGCTAACGCGAATGCCGTGGCGACAGATGAGGCTGCGCTTACAGCAGCTGACAATCTACAAGACCAGACGGTCACAGCGCTGGTTACCACTTTACCGAGCACGAAGAAGGCCACTGAAGATGCGCAGAAGTCATTAGCTGCACTGGGCGCGGGATTATCTGGCAAAGAACATTACAGCGACATCCATCTTTTCGTCACGACTCTCAAGGAGACGGTAAAGACTAACAAAGAAAAAATCGCAGAAGCTAAGAAGTCGGCTGAAGATGGTGTGCCCGCCAAATAGCGTAGTTACAAACCCTTTTAATGGAGGCATAAAGTGGCAAATAATTCCGATGGATTCTGGCACGCATTCTCGCAGGCCTATTTAGCACTCCAAAATGAAATGGAATATTTCGAAAAATTGGCGAAGAATTCCATCATAGAGTCCGACAAAGTTCGATTCTTCCGCGCCGCGTTGTCGATGGAGGATTTGCTGGCACAAATGAAGTCAGCTAATCAGGCAGACATCGACGCTTTCAATAAAACTGCGCTTAAGGGGCCGGACGATCAAACGCTCCAGGAGGCTCAGGACTTGGCTACTGCATTTGCGAAGAGCATTACTACCACTGCAAAGGCGGAGTCAATCGTGTCCCTGGCTGCAAAATTCCTAGCGGCCTGGTCAAAGTTTGGCAGTGCTTCACCCGCCTGAGCGAGGCTGACTGTTTTGAAGTCATACGATGTGCGGTCAGTGAACTTGTTCTGTCCCTAATGAACTCTTCAAAGAAAAAAGTGGCAATGGTCGAACGGTTTCGCTTGGCCTCCGGAGCAATGCGGCTGATGGCGACTGCCCGATACATAGCGGCTAACGAAGCAAGGTTTTTTCTATGTGGCCTTTGTGATTGATGTCTTGCCTGGCGCGGGCTGGCGTGTCAGCAGTTCGATGCGCACTGACTTCGTTCTTGATGCCTTGGAGCAGGCGTTGTACGCCCGCCAGCCCGAGCGTGACGACGCCTTTTCATCATAGCGACAAGGGCTCGCAATAGGTTTCCATCCGCTACAGCGAGCGTTTGGCGGAAGCCGGAGTTGAGCCCTCTGTGGGGAGTAAGGGGGACAGCTGTGACAACGCGCTGGCCGAGCCCATCAATGGCTTGTACAAAGCGGAGTTGATACATTGCCGCGCTCCCTGGAAGAGCAGGCTAGGTCGCCTGACTCACACTGGTGAGGTGATAGCCGTAGGTGGCGACGGTTTCCGGCGAATTGCCGCGCCCGCGGCTGGCGATCGCTCGCAGCCAGACCTGGGCCGCCTCCCAGTCATCGGCCACAGGCCCAAGCCCGTGCGCAATTGGGAGATTGGGCAGGGCGGCTGGCGCCTGTGTCTCGTCGGGTATGGTCATCTGGTTCATCGCCTTTTGTCCTGGCGCAGTAGGTCGGGGATCTCCGCGCCGGCCCGGTAGGCCTTCTGGCGAAAGGTCTCAAGCAGGCGCGCATCGAGTTGCCGCTGGGCCTCCAGCACGACGCTGCGTTCCTTCCATACCCGCGCTTCGCCCCTGGCCTCGTCGATCGAGCGCAGTGCGAATAGGCGCATCTCGGTCACCTCGGCGGCGAGTTTGGCGACTGCGTCGGCTTCCAGCGCCAGGGCCGTGCCGGTGCGCTGGGCGTCCCGCTCATGGTGATCTGCCAGTTGCCGCGCGAGCGCTAGATCCGTCGCGAGGCGCGCGGCCTGTTCACGCACCGCCAGCAGCTGCTGTTCGGTTTCGCTTAATCGCGCCGCATAAAACGCCAGCTGGCCGCCATTGCCGCCGGCCGATCGCGCGAAACGGACCATGCCGGCGTCGATGGCATCGGTGACGGCCAGGCGCAGCTGCTCGACGTCAATGGTTTGAAGCGCCAGCACATCAACGATCTCGCAGTCTTCGGCGCGGGTCGCAGACTGCTTGGCTTCTCCGGCCAGCGCCTGTTTTTCGGCGGCGAGGGTGGCAGTCGACGGCCGTCGCTCTGGCGCGACCGCCGCCAGCAGCCGCTGGTAAATCGCGGGGCGGTAGAGCTGTCCGGTCGCGTCCCGCACCGCACGCAGAAAGGCGCGCACGAATGGCCGGTGGTTGCGCGGATCGAACGGGTAGGCGGCCTGACGCGGCTAGAGTGGCGATCGCACACGCCCTGGAACTGCATCCAACGCCGGGCGCAATCATCGACCTGTCCGTGGAACCTACCGTATCGCGGTGGCCGGGGCGGCTCGACGTCGTGGCCTGAGTTAGGTGAGCTTTTGCGGGAGGCTGGTCGTCAATTTCATGCTGAACACCATATTCGGTAGTTTTGCAAATGACCTGTGCCGCAGCTTGCTGTCGCCGCGTGTGCTCGACTAGGGCTATCAATCTGGCGTGTTTATTTCGGCGGAAGATAACGCGGCGCTACAAATGCCTTTTCTCGATGCACTGGCCGGCAAACTGGGCAAGGCGGGCGCCCAGATTCCACTCGAGCCAAGGAACGAAAGTTTTTATCAGCGAAGGGGCATTAAAAGCAGGGAAGCAAGGCTTTAGGCACAAATGGTTTATTGCTAAATTCTCACCAAAATTGCGGAATGTCTGAATGTTTGCTTCCGCGCAGATGGTGTGCACATAAGTCCATCGACTTGCGCGTTGCGCCGCCCGAAGTCCAATGGATCCGCCTCGATGCGGCCACTGCCGATCAACAACGCATCCAGGCCGCGAGGACTGCGGCGCCCGTGCCACACGGGACGGTTCTTGTCATCGGTGACAGCATCAATGCAACCGGCCGGCGGCAAATGGCCAGCCAGACACCAGGCGCGACCTTGGTCGAAAAAGCAGATCTGGAAGATCTGACTGAGTTTGCACGCACATTTACGGTCAATGCGGCCGACGCAGCCCAGCGCCTGATCGTTTTTCTCGCGGACATCATGACCAATGTCGGCGCCGCCGAATTGGTGCGTCGGCTAGACAGCTTGCTGCGCGGTACAGCCCGCAATCCCCCTACAGCGGCGGAGACGGCTTTGCTGGCATTGATCCGGGCGCCCGGTTATGCGGCGGCACTGCAAGCGGTCATTGCTGTTCGTGAGCAGCCGAACGTCCGCGTTTACCGTCCAGAAGTACTGAATGCCTTCATCAACGCCTTGCGGATGGCGCAGCAGGGGGCACAGACGTTTTATGAGGCGGCGCTAGCCGAGCGCGAACGGGGCCGCCACCATGGCCGCCTGGTGACGCAGCGCGCGGTGGGAAGCCCCCTCTTGCTCAAAGGCTTGGAGGCGGATGTGGGTGTAATCCTGTATCCGGAGCGCATGGATGCGAAGCACTTATATGTAGCGCTTACCCGCGGCGCACGCCGGGTGGTGATTTGCTCTCATCATCCGCTGATCGGCGCCTGAATCGTTGCGGCAGACGAAGAATAGAGAGGACGCGCGGCGCGAGGCACCGGCGTGCTCACCTCATCAGCTGAGGAATTCGTTGCAAATCGAAATGGCATAAGTTTCTCTTAAGAATTTGAGAATGCCGTAAGGCAATCTTATTGTTGTTTTAAAGGTGCCATTTTGTATAGTGAACAATTTGCAAAAGCTCAAGAATTCACGCGGTCGCTGGGCTTTGACTTCCCAAAAATGTCTGCCGTGAGTGGAGAACTCGTGACACCCTCCAATGGTGAAAAGGTGATGGCGCAAGTCAAGGCAGCTGGCATTACCAGCCTGGAGGATAGTGCGCTGCAGTGTCTGAAATGGAGCCACGCTCTGCTCCCGCACGTGGAGGCGGGCCTCGGCTGTGAAGTAACGCTGACAGTTGGCCAAGTGCATACCGGGGAGAGGGCGATCTTCGATCCGTCCCAAGCTGATTTTGCTCGCTGGGGCAAGGCTGGTATTGGCGTAAATGACTTCGTCGACAGGCAGGGTTTCAATTTCCACGCGTGGTACACCCTACCGAATCTGGAAGTGCTCGATCTGACCTTGTGGTCTTCGTTAGCCGTAGCCTGGAATAAACCTGAGTTATCCGGGCAGGTAGTCGGTGGATGGCCGGACGCGATTGCACCGCACCCCACCTACATCCCGATGGTACTTGGCGCTGAGTATGTTGAACACGTTCACAGTATCAGCGAAGTTCCACTGCTCAGTTTCGAAGTGTCCCAGCGGGCGTTGTCGCAGCTACCGACAATGCTGCTCAAGTTAAAGCGCAACTAACGCGAACAATTTAGGGTTGAGAGAATGAACAAAGACGCGAAGCTGGAACTTGCACTGAAGGCTGCCTTCACAGCCGAACCGATAAGTAAAATGGTGGTCGATCAGTTGGAGTCTTTATCCGGCAATTCGAACGGAACGACCTTTGCCCAAGGGGCGAGCGGCAAATCGGTCTGCCTGGACGACAGCACACGCTTGCTGCACGAGGGCTTAAAGCAACTCGAATCGGTGATGGGACAATGCACTCGGTCGCAATCGATCCTGGAGATGGATGTGTCTGTCAATGGCATCGACTATTGCCTGTCAATGACTGGGCCACCGACGACAGATGGACCGTCCTGGACGGTAACACTTCGCAATACTGTGGACTCGAGCGCTCAACGTCCTATTGCAGCATCGGTGTGTATCTGAAGGCGAGACTGTAGAGACTGCCTAGTGCCGGCGGCAGGCTGGTTTGGCACATCGAATGAAGTGTGGAGCAATACCATAGCTTGAGCCGCGTAGAACACCCACTTTTTTACACGCGCGCTCAAGCGCTTCTCGGTCAATTCCTGGCACTGCGAAAAAGACAGGCTATCCGATCTCGCTGATGCGATTATCTTGCCGGCCAAGGGAAGTGACCGGCAAGATGGTTCGATTACTGCGAGAGAATGCGGCCGACAAAGGCCACTCGATCCTCATCGCCAACTTGGATCTTATACAACTCCCCAAACGGAATGCCCGACACGCCAATTGTCCAGAGAATCCGCTCAGCATGTTCCGCAAGCTGGTTTAGGTCAGCTGCCGAGCTCCAATACGCACGCTGTTCATAGTGCCGAGCCAAGTCCTTAGCAAACAGGATGGCCCAATCTAATAGACCTACTTTAGCTAAGTCGATCGCGGCCTTCGGATAATCATTGAGAGTACCTTGTTCGGCAGCGGCAAAGCCTGCCAATGCAGCGACGGCATTTAGCAGCGCCTCCAGCGGGCCAGCCGCGTCCCGCGTCAGTTGATCGACATCCTGATGCACTGAATATGCCGCGCGCACATGCGGCAATAAACTGAGTCCCAAGCGAAGGCCGGACACTAATTCGTCTTGCGCCTCATCGTCGAGCAAACGCGGCGCCATTCCGTCACGGCTCGCCAGCGCTCCCGCATACTGCGACGCTGCGCCAAAAGCGACCTTGCATAGCATGTCGCGCCAGAGAGTAGGCTGCGGATGCTCAAGAATGGCGGGATACTGACGCGCCCAGCAACCTAAGTAGAGCGCACGACCCAGGTTTATTCTGATCACCCTTCGGGCAAGGCGCCGCTTATCGGACTCCGTATTGGGCAATAAGGCCTCCGCCATGCGGCGAGTGATAATGATACGCGATTGCCAGCGTGCACTTCGGATAGGTAGCGCCAGGCCAGCCTCAGCAGTTCGCAGTTCCAAATCACTGGGCATTCGTTGCATAAGCGATTGTAATGTGGCCCTCATGTCTGGGGTCACGATCACCGATTCAATCGTGGAAAGGACGGGCGCGTCAACAGTCTCGCGAACAACCGCTAGGATCTCTCGCTTAACGGCACGCCCCGTTTTATCAGGCGGAACCTGAATGTGTAGTCCGGCCTCGAAGTGCGCAGCTAACACAGGTTCAGGATTAGGCTCGAAACCGTCTTCCGGCAGGTTTATATTCATCCCAGCGGCGAAATGACCGATCCGCTGCGCATGCTGCGCCACATCATCGCCCTGGCGCGAGCTGATCACAAAGTTCAGGCTACAGTCAGCAAAATAGCCGTTAAGATTTTCCTGTGGTACTTCGTTCAGACCGCCAACCAAGAGTTGTCGCGGCGATAAAGGCATCACGACGGTCGTGATATCCTCAAACCCCATCATCGCAAATGGTAAGAAATCGCCTGTCGCGTTCGTGCAACCGATGGCCACACAGTCGGGCAGTATGAAACACCGCTCGCTCGTGTCAGCGGCAACTACACGCCACTGAAGCTTTTCCAATGCCTGGAACCGCACGTTAGATACCAATGATTCGGACAACGAGCGCTTATGAGTTTGCGCGATGGTGTCAGGCATACGGCCCATCATCGCAGTCAATTCTGTCTTCACTGCACCTGTTGCATTTTCAAAGAGCACATCGAAGCGCTCCCTGAGCCGGAAGGCAATCATACGCTCAATCGTGAAACGATCATCCTGCGACAGGGAGTCGAGTCCAACGGCGCTTAATGAAGACTTGATCTCTTCTTGAAGCCGGGTGTCGCTGGACGAATCAATCCCGATGAACTTTCGCACCGACTCGGGTTCGTCGACGATCGCTCCCATTTGGTCTGCGGCTGACTGGACCAAAGACTGGAGCGTTCCTCGCAGGTGAGCAGTGCGGACTGTCAAATGTGCGATGATGAGTGCAGCCTTCCCTGGATCGACAGGTCCATGCTTGATGGCCCGTAGTCCGATGAGAACCTCATTGAGTTCATCGAGCTCAAAATCGGTAATGCGGTCGTCGAGCGTGTCTTTGGAATGTGGCTCCGGGGTAGAATAGAAGTCCCTTTGCGCACCCACGCCTTCCGTTGAGGTCAAATATGGTGGGCGATCTTTGTGGTAAACATACACTTGCGTCTTGAGCCCCGTGCGCTTCGCTTCGAATGCGCGCTGCACAGACTGAGGTATGTAGTGTTGTTTTCTTCCGGCCTGTTAAGTTGCACTGAAATCTGACCCACCTTTCCCACGAATTTGCAACGGAATCTGACCCACGTTAGTAGCACAATTCCCCCTGTCTTTTCGGCAGGAGATCGGAGTGATCGACGTGGCATTGCTAG
>NZ_WKJK01000039.1 GCF_009674535.1 Duganella guangzhouensis | reverse complement strand
TATAAAGCTGTAAAGCGTCGTTCGGCTGATATTCGTCATTCGCTGCAGCGGCGATAAATGCGGGTGGTGCATCAGCAGGCACAGGTGTTCGCAGCCCGCCGTAAATCAAGGCAACGAAGTCCGGTCTCGACATTTTTTCTCCGATAGCAAGATCTACTGCCAGAAACGCTCCTGCGGAAAAGCCGATAAAGCCGATCCGCTTAGAATCAACTCCCCATTCATGCGCGCACTGTCGCACGATTTTCATGGCGCGCTCGCCATCCTCGACGTAAGCGTCTTCTCAGCGACGTCTTGAGTGGAGCGGCAATTTAATCGATGATGGCATCACACCGCTGGGAAGCGGCGTTATCTCAAAGGGCTGCTGGCCAGTTGCAGTTCCAAGGCAAGAATTCATTAACCCGGTTGACGGGATGATCGGCGATATGCGTCAGCACGTGACGCAACCAGGCTTCCGGGTCGACACCGTTCAGCTTGGCCGTGCCGATCAGCGAGTAGATGGCGGCAGCGCGTTCGCCGCCGCTGTCGGCGCCAGCGAAGAGGTAGTTGCGGCGCCCAATGGCGACGCCACGCAAGGCGCGTTCAGCCGCCGAGTTATTAATCTCGATGGCGCCGTCGTCGCAGTAGCGCAGCAGCGCCGGCCACAGCTTGAGCGCGTAAAGGATAGCGGTCGCCGTGTCGGACTTGCGTGACAAGGTATCGAGCGTAGTGCGCAGCCAGCGTTCAAGATCATCAAGCAAAGGCTGCGCACGAGCTTGCCGAGCCTGCCTTCGTTCATCTGGTGGCTGGCCTCGGATCTCGGCTTCGATCACGTACAGTTCGGCGATACGTCGTAGGGCTTCGGTGGTCAACGCGGTTGGTCGCGCCGTATCCAGATCGTAGAACTTACGACGGGCGTGCGCCCAGCAGGCAGCTTCGCGGATCGTGCCGTCTTCGAACAAGGCGTTGAAGCCGGCATAGGCATCGGCTTGCAGTACGCCTTCAAACTTGGCCAAATGCGTTTGTGGATGGATGCCTTTGCGGTCTGGCGTGTAGGCAAACCAGACGGCTGCTGGCATCGTGTCGCCAGTTGGCCGGTCATCACGCACATAGGTCCACAAGCGTGCGGTTTTGGTCTTGCCGTTGCCCGGTGCCAGCACCGGGATCGGGGTGTCATCGGCATGTAGTTTCGATGCCGCCAGCACATGCCGTCGAATGGCGTCAACCAACGGACGCAGCAACGCGCTGGCTGCACCGACCCAGCTGGCCAGCAAGGCGCGATCAAGGTCAACGCCTTCGCGAGCGTAGATCACGGACTGACGGTATAGCGGCAGATGGTCGGCGAACTTCGCTACCAGGTGTGCGCGGGCAAGCCGGGACCGGCGATACCGCGCTCAATGGGCCGGCTTGGTGCTGGCGCCTGGACGATGGCGTCACAGCAAGCGCATGCCAGTTTGGGGCGCACATGGCGGATCACACGGAAGCTGGCCGGCACGGATTCCAGTTGCTCGGCCACGTCCTCGCCCAGCGGCCGCAGGCCGCCACCACAAGCCGAACATACATCGGCCGTGGGCGCATACACTTGCTCGTCGCGTGGTAGATGCTCGGGCAAAGGCCGACGCACCGACTTCTTGCGCGGCGCCTGGTCGGCCGCAGGCATCTCGCGCTCGGCCTCCGCCTCGTCTGCCTGCAAGTCTTCCAGTTGTAGCTCCAGCTGTTCGATCTGGTGATCCAGCTTTTCCGACTTGCGGCCAAACTGCATGCGCCGTAATTTGGCGATCTGCAGCTTGAGGTGCTCAATCTCGACGGCGCGCGTGTTGAGTTGATCGCGCAGACCTTCCACCACGGCGTCTTGGGCGAGCAGCAGCGCCTTCAAGGCGGCAATGTCATTGGGCAGGTCGGCTGGGCTGAGCATGCGCCAAGTTTACGCGAGGCGTGTAACGTTTACAAGGCCGATATCGGTTTCCAGGTGCGCTCCGGCCTTCGCCAATCTATGCCTTCCAGTAGCATCGACAGCTGCGCCTGCGTCAGCGCCACCGAGCCGCTGGTCGCCTGTGGCCAGATGAAGCGACCTCGCTCAAGTCGCTTGGCCAACAGGCATAGCCCATCGCCGGTCCACCAAAGTAGTTTGATGAGGTCTCCGCGCCGTCCACGGAACACAAACACATGGCCGCTGAACGGATCTTCTTCCAGCGCCGTCTGCACTTTGGCAGCCAGGCCATTGAAGCCGGAGCGCATGTCGATAGTGCCGGCGGCGAGCCAGACCTTGGTGCCGGCAGGCAGGCCGATCATCGCAGCACCCGATCCAACACTTGCGCTAGCGTGGCCGCATTGGGCTCGCCTTCGATCCGCACGCGGACCTCGCCGAGGTCAAGCACGATAGTGCCGTTGGTACTGGAGATGTTGCCGTTTGGAGCCGGAGCCGTTGGGGACAGCACCACCGGCAACAAGCCTTCGTCACGCATTAACGCAGGCACGCCAAGGCGCCCTTGTTCATAAAGACGGCGCCAGCTGAACACCTGGTTGGCGTTGACGCCGTGCTCGTGGGCGATGCGACCGACCGAGGCTCCCGGTTCCAGCGACAGCGCCACCAATGCGCGTTTGAACTCCAACGGATGCTGGCGATAGTGGCCGCGTGTATTCGTAGAAATGATCGGCTGAAAATTTGTGTCCATAATCGAAACCTGTGGGCACAAATGCTGTGCCAAAATTTGATCATGACTGGGACACGGATCAGCGTCTAGACGGTGCTGACTTTACGCTTACTCAGTACTGAGATTCCTGATTGCTTCATGGCAATCCTCGTTAAACAGGTTCAGATCGCCGCTAGGTATATGGCGGCATTGTGCACCGGCAAATTGGGCGCAAACTGGAGCTGGATATATGACCGCGTCAGCGCACGCGAGTGCTGCTAAAGGCTTGGTCAGGCGAAGATGGGAGGTGCGCGCGGGTTGGCGGTAGACCACGCATGCAGGGAGTGCGAAGCAGCGTAAAACAGCGGGGGATAGATAGCGCGACCGGAGTCGATGGCAAAGACAAGTGCTGAAGAGCCCGCTAATGGAAATGTGCCGCCATGGAAGGCGCAAAAGGCCCAGTACTCCATTCCATGTTTGGCTGTGGCGGGCCTTTTGCTGCTGTCGGAGTCAGTAACTTTGACTACTTTGTAGCCATTGACCGTACACATTTCCAAGGTAACGGCGGAGTTGGTTCCAGCGGCCAGGGCGTGCAAAATGGTCGGGCCGAGCGCACTGAACAGAATGGCCAGCATGGCGATCCAGATATGCCGTGTTTGTCGCTTTGCCGTTCTGATCATCCTGACATTATAGTAGACAGCTGTTCCCGATTGCCGTTAAGCCAGGCTATAGGGCAATTTGTCCTATTACCCACAACCCTTCAACCGAACAATTCCACCTGGTTAAAGGCTGGAACAGGTCGTCCGAAGAGCGGCGCGTCAGGATAGGCAGCGCGCGGTGTCCCGGGCAACATAGTAGCGATGGCACCGGAGGCCCAAGAACTGTAGCTAGCTCCCATCGGTATCATGGACTTTTTTGACCCTGAATAGGTCATCGGTGAGCTTCGCAGGGTCAGATTTGACCTGTATTAGGGTCATCTGTTCTAGGGCTGGCAGCGACTAGAGCGAAAGTAACCATGCGCCCCGCGTGCTCACGTCTGAGTTCCTGTCAGCATTTCGACGCGTTCTTTTTTTTCGGCCATAACCTCATCGGAATCGTGAAAACGTGTCGCGATTGTGTGGAACTCGCCCTGTAACTCAATAAATGCATCGACTATATCCGGGTCAAAATGCCGACCTTTTCCTTCAATGATGATGCTCACAGCTTTCTCATGCGGCATCCCCTCTTTGTAGACGCGGCGGCTAATCAGCGCATCGTACACATCGGCCACCGCCATCAGGCGCGCTGGCAATGGAATGACATCACCGGCGACACCCTCCGGATAGCCACTGCCGTCCCATTTCTCCTGATGCCCATAGGCAATCTCCTTGGCCAGCGCCAGGAACGGCACCTTCATGCCCAGAGATTCTTCGGCGTGCGCGATGGCGTCTCGGCCCAATGTGGTGTGAGTTTTCATAATCTCAAATTCATGCGGCTCAAACTTACCAGGTTTGAGTAGGATACGGTCCGGAATCCCTATCTTGCCAATGTCGTGTAGCGGCGCCGATTTGAAAAGTTGTTTGATGTAGTTGTCCGTCAGCGTGGTAGCAAACCGTGGATGGTGTCTCAACTTCTCTGCCAATGCCTTAACGTAATACTGGGTTCGGCGAATGTGATTGCCAGTATCCGAGTCTCTTGTCTCAGCCATCGATGCCATCGCCAGAATCGTGACATCCTGTATCGCCATCACTTCTAGCGTGCGCGCGGAGACTTCGGTTTCGAGGAAGGTATTTTTATCGCGAAGGAAGTCGGAGCTGTCTTTCAGCAATAGATGGTTGCGTACGCGGGCGAGTGCTATTGGCGGACTAATGGGCTTTGCTAGATAGTCGACAGCCCCTAGGTCGAAACCCGTTTTTTCGGCATCGACATCGGTTTTCGCGGTCAGAAAAATGATGGGAATCTCGCGTGTGGCCGAATTGGACTTGAGACGGCGACAGACTTCGTAACCATCCATTTCCGGCATCATGATGTCTAGCAGAATCAGGTCCGGCTTAGTCTCCGATTGGGCTATACGCAAAGCCTTCTCGCCACTGTTGGCAATTTTCACTTTGTATAGGTCTTTCAGTAGTTCGTTCATGAGCACTAGGTTATCCGGCGCATCATCCACCAGCAGGATGGTTTTCTTTGCGATCAGCGATTCGGTCATGTCATTTCCTTCCCGTTCATGGCTTCTTCCAACGCAGCGAGAGCTGCATCCAGGTCAAAATCTGATAATCCTGTCTGTATGCGTTTCCAATGTTGAGGCCAGGCGGAACGAAACATATCGAGGTGTGATTCCCATACATCGACGGCGGCGGAGTCACTCTCTGCCAGCAGAGCTTTAAGCATTTGCGCATGCTTCTCCAGCGCTGTGAGATCAATTGCAGCGACGGCGGTTGGCTCGGCGGTGGGCTTGGTCACATCGAGTGCGCGTATGCCGTCGATGACGGAATTGAGTTCACATAGTACTACGGTCGCCAACTGTTGTAGTTTGACAGACGGCTCGCCTTGCGCACATGCGTTTTCCAAAGATTGTGCGGAGGCCTGCACCGCAGCAGCGCCAATAGTACCTGCCATTCCCTTGAGCGTATGTGCCGCACGTGTGGCGGCCGTGGCGTCTGGATCAACCAATGCAGCGCCGAAGGTGTCCGCAAAATTGGCTTGGCTGTCGCTGAATTTGAGTAGCAGGCGGCGGTACAGACTGAAATCATTCATTGATATCGCCAAGCCGGCACGGGTGTCTACACCAGGCAAATGAAGGATCTGAGAAGAGGTTTGAGTGATGGTAGCTGCGTTAGCGGTTGGCGCATGCCGTTTGCCGTAGGCAGGTTTGATCCAGCGCGCCATGGTGGTGTACATATCGCCAACGTTGATTGGTTTAGAGATGTGATCCTGCATACCGGCCTCCAGCACCTTTTCATGATCACCCTCCATGGTGTTCGCGGTCATCGCTATAACTGGAAGCGCATCAAAGGCCGGAATGTTGCGCAAGGCGCGTGTAGTATCGTAACCATCCAAGACCGGCATCTGACAGTCCATTAGGATACCATCGAAGCGCATATCCCTAGCAAGTATGTCCAACGCCTCCTGTCCATGATTCGCCACGACAACCTCAACACCAGCCCTAATTAGCAGTTCATTAGCTAACTCCTGATTCATGTCATTGTCTTCGACCAACAGCACGCGCGCGCCATTCAGTCTCGCCATTGCCTCGGTATTCTGCTGATGCTTTCCGACCGCGCGCGTTTCGACAACTGCCCCTTTACCCAACGCTAGCCCAACCGCTTCCAGCAAGGTGGATGGTGTGACTGGCTTAGTCAGCACTAGCTGCATATCAACTCCACGGCCTGCCGCGCTGGAGAGCGCTTCCTCGCGGCCATACGCCGTGACCATAATTACGGCCGGCAAGCGCTCCAGACCCGCTGCGCGGAGGCGACTGACCGTTTCAATTCCATCCATACCAGGCATCTTCCAATCCATCAGCACCACGTCGTAGGGCAGGTTTTGCTGGGCGAACTGCGCTACCATATCCAGGGCCTGAAGTCCATTCCAGGCGACGTCCACTTCCAGCCTGAAAGTATTGGCCATTCTGGACAAAATTTCGCGTGCTGATGCATTGTCGTCCACCACTAACACGCGTACGCCGACTAGTTCATCAACACGGAACATGCGACGTGGACGCGCGCCTTGCTGCCGTTCCAAGCGCATACGGAAATGGAATGTGGTGCCTTTGCCCGGTTCGCTGGCGATCCAGATATCACCGCCCATCAGTTCAAGCAGGTTTTTGCAGATTACCAAGCCAAGTCCGGTGCCACCGTACTTGCGCGTAGTGGAAGCGTCGGCCTGGCTAAATGACTGAAACAATCTTCCACGCTGCTCCTCATTCATGCCAATACCCGTGTCTTTGACCCAGAAATGCAACTCTACTGATCTCTCGTCGGTTGACTTCTGCTCGACCCCCACTACCACCTCTCCCTTGTCGGTAAATTTCACCGCATTGTTTCCTAGGTTGGTTAGTACCTGGCCAATGCGCAGGGGATCTCCGATCAGATTCATCGGTACGTTTGTGTCAATTTGAAACAGTAACTCCAGCCCTTTATCTTCGGCCTTGAAAGCAATCAGGTTGGCCAAGTTGTCCAGCACATCCCCCAAATCAAACTCCACTTTCTCAACCGACATCTTGCCCGCTTCAATCTTGGAAAAATCGAGGATGTCATTGATTATGCCCAGCAAATTCTCACCGGCTCGATGCACTTTTTCGACATAATTTCGCTGCCGCTTATCAAGATTCGTTTGCAGTGCCAAATGTGACATACCGATGATTGCATTCATTGGCGTGCGAATTTCATGGCTCATGTTGGCTAGGAAATCGCTCTTCGCTCGCGTAGCCGCAAGCGCCTGTTCACGCGTAATGCGCAACTCATCCTCGGCCGCCTTCCGCGCCGTAATGTCCTGGTACGCACCGTACATAAAGCGCGGTTCCCCGGTCTCCGGGTCACGTTCCAGTTTGCCGAAGGCATGCACCCATATCACCCGACCATCTGACGGACGGCGATAGGCATACACCGTGTCGTATAGATCAAACTCGCCATCGAGCGTAGCTTGGTAGCGCGCAACGGTTCGGCGTGCGCCTTCCGAATCAGCCTCTTCCAGGCGTGCCAGCCATTCACGCTGGGAGTCGTAGCGGCCATCGGCACGAGGCGGCTCGCCCAGAAGCTGCGCGGCGCGCGCTGACTGGTAGTAATAGTCGGGATCGCTGTAGTCAATGAACCAGTACCCGCTATCAGTCAGTTCCAGCGCGATATCGATAAGAAAGTTGGTGCGTCGGATTTCTTCTAGTAGCGCACGGGTGTGAAGATTGCGGTCTATGATTTCCAGACTCATGGCGATGATACCCTGCACCCCCTCAACCAGGGTCTGCGCTTTCTCGTCATATGGCTGCATGGTCGCCAGTTCAATCACCGCCAGCACACGTTCATTACGCTGTACTGGCAGCACAATTATGCTAGCGGGTGCCGTCTCGCCAAGCGCGGAACGAATACGGATATAGTCCACCGGAGGATCTCGCAAGATAATCGGCCGGCGCTCCAGCGCGCACTGTCCGACCAAGCCTTCACCTAGCGCGAAGTGGCGCCGATCACAAGTATCGCCATCGTGCGCGTAACCTGCAAGGAAGTCGAGGCCCCGATCTCCATTAAGGTAGAACACTGCATGGCCAAGACCAATTAACGGCGCCAGTCCCGCTAAAGTACGCTCCCCCAGTTGCTCGTAAGTAGATGCCGATTGCAGCTCGTTTGACAGTGCCGCCAAGTTGGCCTTGATCCAGCGTTGTGTGTCCACTTTCAGCGCTTCCGCCTGTAAAACTTCAATAGCGCGCGCTAGTTGGCCTATCTCATTCCGGTAGTCGGTCAGCGGTACTGTCAGCGACAGGTCGCCTTGTGCCAGGCTTTCCACCGCTGCACGCAAACGGTTGGATGGAATACGCACCGAACGCGCCACCAACAGACTAAATGCTAGACCGCCAGCCATGCTTAATAGCAGCACCCAATACGTCAGTTGCGTTTCGTCACGCACCACCGCAAGCATATCTTCGATCTGTCTGCTCGCGCTGAACTCCTTCACCTCTGCAATACTGTTGAGCGCATTATTAGCCTGAACACCGTAGTTCTGAAAATCTTCATCGGAAACAATGTGGCGTGCAGCCTCCACATTTCCCTCACGCAGGTAGCCTACAGCAGCGTTATAACTCCGGTTGTAGCGCGCATACGCTTGGTCAAACACCTCCAAGCTTATCCTATTCTGCTCTCTGAAAACACGTGGACGCAAATCCTGCATGGCTCGATCCAGCCGTCCCTGCGCTTCATTTACCAGCGCCATAGCCTGTTCTCGGGTATGTATGTCGGGAGCCAGAATAGCTTGGCGCAGCGCACGGCCACGCTGGGCAAAATAGATCAAAGTGTCCTTCGTGCCAGAAATGCCGAGCAGATCATCTCGATAGATGCCGACCATATCTTCGCTCATTTGCTCATGCATCTTAATGTAGTGCAGGCCGAAGATAAGCATGATCAGCAGGCTCGCGCCGAAACCCAGAGTGAGTTTCACACCCAAGCTTAATTTTTCCAAACGATCAGTAAAACAAAACATGCTTTCTCCTTAAGAGGGCACGGTGTTAGCGACAGCGTGCCGCGCGAGGCCCATATTGATCGCCAAGACCTCGGCGAATGCGGTAAATTGTTCCAGCACTTGCACGTCTGGCTTGTGCGGCACTGCCAACTCCACCACACCGAGCAGGCGCGATTGCAGCATCACCGGAGCCAGTAGCAATGCTGCCGGCTGGCTCTCACCAAGGCCCGAACATATAGTCCACGAACAGCCAACGGCCTCGGTATCGATCACGCGTGCTCGGCGCTCACGCGCACATTCGCCCAGTAGGCCGGTACCCGGTGTGATAGTGGCCGGCGGCCGCGCATCGGCGAATGACCCGGCTAGCCGCAATGGCGCGCCGTCATTTGTGACCGTGTACAACACGCCCTGCATGGCGCCAAATTGCAGATGGCACTCGCTCAGGAAAGTCCTGGCCAGCGCTTCGTGCCCATCAGCCTGTTGCATGCGCAACGCAGCCTTCACCAGTTGCATCTTGCTCTCGGCTTGCGCAGCTTGTTCGCGTATCATCTGCTCCATCTTTTGCGCGGCCTCGCGCTGCGCCGCCTGGGTGCGTAGCAAGCGCAACAACAGGCTCGCGATAAATAGCGTAGCTGCACCAACTGTTAAACCATCGCGTATAGCCACTGCTGGCGGCGCAGTCTTGGACAAATCTTCGATCAGCACCATTTGCCAAACTCCCGCAGGGTCATTCCAGGATATTGGCGTACTTGCGATGGCATGCGGAACACCATCTACGACGGAGATGCCGGTGCCAATATCAAACGATAAGCTATGCGGTGTGCGGGACTCAAAGTAATTGCCGAACTGGCGCCTTGCGCGGATGTCCTGGATACGCTCCTGCGTCACGGCTCCGACAAGCTGTGCCTGCCAGTCTTTGCGAGTGCTGGCAAATACAACGCCTTGCGGCGAAATCAACAACGCGGTCTTGCCGGTTCTTGTCAGTAGGTTATCGATGCGTTCCATGCCAGTGCGCGCGACGACCGCGCCAACTGGCTCGCCAGAACGCAATTGCCCGAGGAAGACGGGGGCGGCAAAGTACAGCGTGCGTGCGTTGTGCGACAGGCTGACGGCGGCATACACACTATCGCTACCGCTCATGGCGGTTTTAAAATAGGGACGAAAGCCAACCTCCAGACCAGTGGCTAGCGTGCCGCCGTTGTCCCAGGAGGAGGATACGTTTCCTTCACGATCTACCACAAAAACCGATTGCGCATGATACGCATCGGCAACACTTTCGAGCAGCGACAACACATCCTTCGTGTTGGGACGGATGGTACCCTGACTCTCCTGTTTGATGGCCGGTTCGATCAATCCAAGCAGGGAGATTGCCCCCATCAAGTTGCCGTCCAATGTCAAAGAACGGGCTTCGATAGCGTGACGCTGGAGAGAATTCTCTAACAAGTCCAGGCGATCTCTTTCGCGAGAAGCTTGGCTCCAGCATCCCATGAGGGTAGCTGCAACAACTGCACTAGCTAGCGCTAGACTCCATCCCAACAGCAGGCTGCGCGTAACTATCGCGATGCTAGAAGTCATCACTACTCCTCGGTGCAGCTATTTCCCTAACAATATCAGTATGCATAGCCAAATGGCAATGAGTTACTTGAATGCGCGAATATTTCATCAAGCGCGCCGAGAACCGTGTACATTGCTCCGATCGCGCCAAGCAGTCCTGCACAAAAATCGAAAGTCCAGATGTCGCAGGATGGCCATACCGAGAAGCGAATATCACTAATTGGCCAAGGAAGCCTCGCCCCTACCTGGAATGGTTGAGACTGAGGATAATCGTCACTCAAATGGATTTTGCACCTCAATCACGGCAAGACGAAATGCTTCGATCTCGGATAATATGATTTGCATTTCCGAAATTTCACCGCCTAATTTTTCAGGCAGAATACTTTCATCCTGCTGTAGACGTAGCCCCTAGCTCGGCTTCAATTTGGTCGGTTGTCTATCTGTTTAAGATATGGGCTATGAATCTACATTCAAAAAGCGTACCATTGACTAAAGCAATCCTTCCGCGACGAAGAGACCATGCCCTCGTTTCTTCCTGCCCACCGCAGCCTTTAAGCTGCTCCTCTGCCGACAACAAGGTTGTCGGCCACTTGATGCAAGTGTGCCTTCCCACGACGTCAAGCTGAACTATTTCATGAAGATAACTATTAAATTAAGATTGTTGTCCGCTCTGGCAACAAAATGGAAGTCCGTGGTACTGATGAAATGTCTCAATGCATTCGCTGGAGCGCATGCAAGCGCAGCTATCACTCACCGTGGGTAGTGGTACGTACAGATAGCGTCAGCGGCAAGACATATTCGAATTCATAGGTGTGAACCATATGTTGAAGAAAATCAATGTTGAGCAAATTCGTGCTGGCATGTACGTCCAAGAACTTTGCGGTTCTTGGTTGGACAATCCGTTCTGGAAGACTGCATTCATGCTTCACGACGAGAGCGATGTTAGAAAGCTGCTTGACAGCGGCGTCAAGGAGCTTTGGATTAATACAAAAAAAGGGGGCGATGTGCTTTCTGTCGCGTCGTCAGATTCAGAACTGTCTTCAGAGCAGGCGGGTGTGATAAAAACTACAGAACCGCCTCAAGGATTCATATTCAAACCTGAGATAAAGCAAGAAATGGATCAAGAATTGGCGCAAGCGCACAGGATCATACGCCGATCTAAAGACGCGGTTGCTGATATGTTCGAAAATGCGCGTATGGGCCGCATCGCTCACCCTGAGATAGCGTTGGCGATTGTCGACGATATTGCAGGGTCAGTGTTGAGGAACTCAGGAGCGTTGATAAGCCTAATCCGTTTAAAGCAGGCGGATGAATACACTTACCTTCACTCCGTGGCTGTTTGCGCCATGATGATTGCGTTGGGCAAACATCTGAAGCTGTCTGATAGCAGTATTCGAGATTGCGGCTTGGGCGGTCTTCTGCATGACATTGGCAAGATGTCGATACCGATAGAAATCCTGAATAAACCCGCTAGCCTTACTGAACAGGAATACGAGAAGATCAAGAGCCACCCGAAGATAGGGCACGAAATGCTGAGTCAGGTTGGTGGCATCCCTGATAGTGTGTTGGATATTTGTCGGCACCACCACGAGCGCACCGATGGTAAGGGCTACCCGGATCAGTTGTCCGGTAAAGACTTTAGTCTCTTTGCGCGCATGGCCGCCATATGTGATGTCTACGATGCGGTGACGTCGAATCGCCCCTATAAGCAGGGATGGAGCCCAACCGAGTCGCTTAGGAAAATGTCTTGCTGGACGAAAGACGGCCATCTTGATGCGACGATATTTGCTGCGCTCGTTCGATGTATCGGGATCTATCCGGTAGGCACCTTGGTGAGACTCAAATCAGATCGTCTTGCTGTGGTCAGCGACAACGATAAATCTCTCTTGCAGCCTAAAGTGCGAGTATTCTTTTCTATTAAATCGATGGTTTATCTACCGCCGGAATCAATTGACCTAAGTCGCCCAGGAGTCCGTGATGAAATCCTTTCGTCCGAGGAGCCAGAGACGTGGTGTATCAGTGAGCTGGAGCGGTATTGGGCCCAATAAACCCTATTCCGCATGTGCGTTACTTTGTGACTTCGTAAATTGCGTCTACCAAAACCCCAACAGGAGCAATGGGATGGACTCCTCCTCACCTATCGGCGTCTAGGCGCCTAAACTGGAGTTTCGACACAACCTGTTAAGAGAAAGAGTCCACCATGAAGATTATCCGCGTCGGCGTCGATCTGGCCAAGAGTGTCTTTCAAGTGCACGGGGTTGATCGTTACGAAAAGGTCGTATGGCGCAAGAAGCTAAGTCGTGCAGAATGGCTGTCGGCATTGCTGGAGACAATTGAGCCGGGCTGCTAAATTGGCATAGAAGCCTGTGGTGGCGCATATCACTGGGCTCGGCAATTGCAGAAGCGAAGCTTCACTGTGAAGCTGATCGCACCTCAGTTCGTCAAGCCGTATGTGAAGAGCAACAAGAACGACGCGAACGATGCGGAGGCAATTTGTGAAGCGATGAGCCGTCCGAACATGCGCTTCGTCGCGATCAAATCTGTCGAGCAGCAGGACTTACAGGCGATACACCGGATCAGGGCTGAGTTATGTAATCAGCGCAGGGCCAAGGGCAATCAGATTCGCGGCCTATGTTCCGAGTATGGCTTGGTAGCGCCAAGGGAAATGATCCAGTTGCGAGCTGTCAGCAGCCGTGCCTTGCTGGCTGGAGGATATGGAGAATGGTCTGACGATACGGTTCCGTCGCATGCTGCGCGGCTTGTGGCTTGATCTCATGAACCTGGAACTCAGAGTTAAAGAATTGGATCAGGAAATTGAAATTGCGGCGGCTACCGATCCGGTCGCCACCAGATTGCAGCAGCTGCGCGGCGTCGGCCCGATCATCGCCACAGCGATCGTTGTCAACGTCGGCGATGCGAAGCAGTTCAACAATAGCAGGCAGATGGCGGCATCGCCGGGGCTAACGCCACGGCAGAACAGCTCCGGCGGCAAGGAACGATTGCTGGGCATTACGAAACGCGGCGATGCGCAGCTACGAACGCTGTTGATTCACGGTGCTCGTTCAGTTTTACGAACGGCGGCCAGCAAGAATGATCGGATGAGTCGCTGGGTAACACACATTGCTCAGACGAGGCACCATAACATCGCTGCGGTCGCGCTAGCCAACAAGACAGCCCGTATCGCCTGGGCGATGATGAAAGGGCACGGACTACCAGCCTGGGCTGGTGGCAGTTTAAGCAGAGAGTAGTTAGTACGTAAAAAGGAGTATCCAACCACGATTGCGAAACAAGCCGTTGATGGCCAACAGGTCGAACCGGCGCTGGCAGAACCCGACAATGTCTGTGGCCTTCGAGCCCGAAGCAGCGATAGGGAGCCGGCGCGCGAATAGCCCATTATGGTCCTTGCCCGACGACGGGCAAAGCAGTTAGAGACCGAATATACGTGAGCAATCGTACCTAAAAGTCAAAGACGGAATGTTTGCAAACGAGGAGGAGTCCATATACGGGTCTGAAGATGACCTGATCATTGCAGCACCCGATCCGACACCTGTACCAGCACCGAGGCATCGGGCTGGTCTTCAATACGGACGCGGACCTGACCAACTTCGATCACAATCATGCCGTCCGCGTCCGCGTCGGCGTCGGTTCAGTCTATTTGTTCCTTATCAAAAGCAGCAAGCGCTTGCTCAAAAGACAGCGAATCCAAGGCTGTACTTAGCCTGTCAAAAGCAGTTTTGCCGAGTTGCTTGCTTAACTCCGCTTTTAACTGCTCAAATACTTCTATTGAACGATAGTCATGTGCTCGTAGCAATTCAGTAAAATCTTTTGTGCTACAAGCGCGATTGAGCGCACTATGTGGAGCAGGTTTGCGCTGGGAAAGCCAAAGCTGAACAGCTCGAGAGAACTGCTCAATACCATCTCCAATAGAAATTAGATCTGGCCTTTGACCATTAAGCAGGTGTTGTTTTATTTGTAGCATTTGCTCCGCGAACTGATGCGCGCCGAGATTTCCAAGTGCCCCACACATACTGTGAAGTAACTTATGAGCTTGGACCTCATCACCGGCCGCCATCGCGACTTCCAACTTTAGCAGCTCCTGTCTTGCCGTTGTCAGCCCTTCATGTACGGTATTATTTACAAAATCCAGCAGCGAGGGGCTCTTCTCTAAAATAGCCTGTAACAGTGCCGGGGAAAATACCGGACGGCTATTTGTAGCACCGTTAACTTGTTTAGACTGATTTGTTGAGACACCTGACGCGATACGCTGCAGCATATTGAACATGTCCTCCATCACTACTGGCTTTGGGAGGAATTCGGACATGCCGGCCGCAGTACATCGGTCTACCTCATCGGCAAAAACTCCCGCTGTCATAGCAACGACGGGAAGGTCAAGCATGAGTTGCTCACGAATAATATGAGTCGCTTCAAGACCGTCCATTAACGGCATCTGTACATCCATCAGTACAACATCGAAATCGTCAGGACGACTACGTAATACTTCCACACCATCTTCACCGTTATTTGCTACCACTAAAACTTTGACTTTATTCGCGAGCATCGCCTTAACAACAAGTTGATTTACCGGATTGTCCTCGACGAGCAGCACGCGCAACTTTGAAATCGTGTAGTCCACGCCCGCTAAAGGGAGCGCGTTGATTTCTGCTTGATCTACCATTTTGCGCAGCACTTTCGGAGTAATCGGTTTCTGAACTATTCCGAAAATTGCCGGTGGGCGCAACTGGCCTTGGTTACTGCGCATGAATGGCGTATTTACGATATACAGACGAGCAGTGGGTTGAAGCCCTTGCGCCAGCATCGCCTCGCGTATTGTGTTTGCATGTGAGCGCAGACTTGCATTCAGTAGGACGTGGGTTACTGGATGTAGTCGAAGACCGTTACGTGTGATTGCAAGACGCAGCTCTGCAAGCGAGGCGTAAGAGTAGGCGACGTAACCACAATAAGCACAGGTCCTCACAAATAGATGCCGGCTATGCTCTGATTCGTCTATCGAAATAAAACAATTAGCCGAGTACGGCTTTACGAGTTCCTGGGCCCCTTTTTCAAGCGGTATCCTCACGCGGAACATGGAACCTTCGCCAATCGAGCTTGTTAAAATAATCTCACCGCCCATCATATCCACTAGACGCCGAGTGATCGTCAAACCAAGGCCCGTGCCGCCGAACTTTCGTGTCGTAGAAGCGTCGGCCTGAGTGAACGATTCGAAAATACGTTGTTGCTGGGTGTCTGTGATGCCAATACCGGTGTCGCTCACGGACAAATGCAGCCAATTGCTTGTCGAATCAAGGTCGATGAGCACGGAGACATACCCCGTGTGTGTGAACTTAATAGCGTTTGACACTAAGTTAGTGACGACCTGCTGAACACGTACAAAATCTCCGATCAAGTGGCGCGGGACGCTCGGACCGATGCCGATGAGTACATCAATGTCTTTCGTTGCCGCGTTAGCTGCGAGTAAAGCCGCAGCAGCATCAAGCAATGCTTCCACGTCGTAGCGCTCGTGTTCCAGCTCCATCCGACCGGCTTCAATTTTAGAAAAATCGAGTACATCATTAAGGATCGTGATGAGGGAGAGGCCGGACGCCCGAATAATGTTAACGTATTCTCGTTGCTCATTCTGCAACGGAGTGTTTTCAAGCAACTGCGCGATACCCAAAACAGCATTCATCGGGGTGCGGATTTCATGGCTAATGTTCGCGACAAACTCGCTTTTGGCGAGATTTGCGGCTGTTGCCTTGCTCTCGCTCTCTGCTTGAAGAATCTCTGCCTCTTTCCTCTCTGTGATATCGGTCATCAAAGTGTAAAATCCACGAGCTTGACCGTACTCGTCAGTATCTGGGATGAAATCCGCCATAAAGTGCTGGGTCACTGATAAGTCGGTCGAGCTTATTTCGAAATGGACATTGCGCCCTTGCAATGCCTCACCTATGTGCTCACGCATGCGTTCATAAATGGGCATACCCAAGACCGCACACATTTCCGCTCCAATCGTTGATGATGGTTCGATACCCAAGATCTTGCGATAATGTGCGTTAGTGAATCGATAGCGCTCATGGTTATCGACATAAGCGATGAGTGCCGGCACATTATCGGCGATCATCTGCAAGCGCCTCTCACTGGAAACGAGCCGCTCCTCATGTTCAAGTTGCACAGTAATATCTCGAATAAAAGCCAACGCCGATGTACCTTCGACCTGCGCTATCCGCGCCAATGATAGTTCAATCTTTACCACCGCTCCGTCTTTATGCATTGCATCTAACCGGACAGGTGCTGCCATTCCGCTACTTTCTGTGTCATGGCTCAGGCGTTCCATACCCCGCAAATGTTGACCTCTTGAAGCAGGCGGCACAATCAGGTCCACAACGTTGCGTCCTATTGCCTCAGATTTCCCCCAACCGAACAACTCCTCAGCGCGCTTATTCCACTCTAGTATTTTCCCATTCCGGTCTGCCAGTACCACGGCATCTGGCGCACCTGCAAGCAATGTGCGAACAAAAAGTTCTTGCTCTCGAGTCCGACGTTCATTGGCCTCACGCGACACAACCAGTCGATGGAATTGATTACTGAGCGCACCGATTTCATCTCTGCGCTCAGTTTTTAACGCGTCCCGATCCAGTCGGCCCTGCTCAATTAAACCCACATCCCTCTGTAGTCTTTGAATAGGGGCAATGAAGCGGTAGACCAACGCTGCAATTACACCACCAGTAAAAAAAGCCACAATAACGGTGAGAGCGATGGCATTATCACGTACTGATGCAAGGGCCAAAAATTCGTCTTGATACGGATAGCTTCCAACGGCTGTCCAGTCCGCGTATTTGAGCTTGACTGCTGCAAAAACGGCCATATTACCCTTGCTATCCTGACCGATCGACCAACCATCACCTTGTCTGGTTGATGTCGGCGACAAAGCCTTGGGCCCCATGACCTGGGTAACAGGTTGCATAACAAAGTCAGGATTTGGATGACTAATGACCATACCATTAGCGGCTACAAGCATTAGCAATCCTGCGCCCTCGTCAGTTCCTAACAAAGCCCGAATCAACTGCTGCCCATCGAGATCTATAGCACCGGCTACAAAGGCTTTCACTTCGCCTAAAACCAGAACCGGCACGATAATGACTGTTAATGGTTTGCCTGTAATGCTGCTTTGTATAGGATCAGATACCACCGGACGCCGAGTTCGCACTGCCTGCTTGAAATACTCGCGATTTGCTAGATTGATCGTACTGGCAGGCAATCCACGCAAATTAGCCAGAACATTGCCACGTAAATCTATAAGGCCTGCATTCCAAAACTGGTGAGAGAGTGTTGGCGACAGTCGGAGACGCTCCTGCAAGGCATCTTGGTCGCTGGATAAGATGGGCGCTACAGTTTCACCCAGAGCACGCAAGTCATCGATGCGATCAGCCAACTCCTGATCAATCCGTTTTGCAACCCCCTGCATCAAGAGCCGATGTTGCACACCGATTGTAGGCTCCATGCGAGAC
The DNA here is from genome assembly GCF_009674535.1 of Duganella guangzhouensis. Taxonomy (GTDB): domain Bacteria; phylum Pseudomonadota; class Gammaproteobacteria; order Burkholderiales; family Burkholderiaceae_D; genus Rugamonas; species Rugamonas guangzhouensis. Next base: position 2,062 of record NZ_WKJK01000039.1, on the reverse strand, counting down.
TGAACAAAGTCGCCCACAAGATATGCAATAAATGCGGCCACTATCAGTACAAACATAATGATGGCAACCGCTAGCTTAGTCTTAACGGATTGTGCTACACCGAACAACGAGACAGAGGTTTTCATGGAATCTTTTTTCATACTATCGCTCCAATGTCTCGCATCGGTTGCGTCCAGAGCGCTTTGCAGTATATAGCGCGGCATTTGCGATAGATACAAGTACTGTATCGTCGACGTCGTCGTTCTTCCACGAAGCTAGACCAATGCTGACTGTTACATTTCCTCCACTTACCGATTGCGGATGAGGTATCGCAAGTTCGCAAATGCGCTGCCGTATCCACTCGCCCATGGCAAGAGCATCGACTAAGCCAACCCCGGGTGTAACGAGAGCAAACTGCTCACCACCGTAACGAGCGAGAATCTCTCCTGGTCGCCGCATTGATCTCTCCAGCGCCTGAGCAACAAGACGAAGGCAAACATCTCCCTGTTGATGTCCCAGCCGTGCGTTGTAGATTTTAAAATTGTCGATGTCGATGATCGCCACTGACAATTGGCCGCCATGTCGCTTGGCGCGCGCAAATTCAACCTTCAACGCTGCATCGAAGTAGCACCGGTTGTACAACCCTGTGAGCGAATCAACATTGGCCACCTCCTGCAATTTCAAATTTTGTCTGCAAAGAGTGAGTCGCGTACCAATACGGGCGCGGACAATCGGGGCGTGCAATGGCTTAGTCAAATAGTCGACTGCTCCCGCTTCAAGTGCCGCACTTTCTGTTTGTGTGTTGCAGTCATCAGTTAAAAAGAGCACTGGAATGGACTCAAGCATCGGATCACACTTAAGTGCTTTACATACTGCCAAACCGTCCATATCAGGAAGATCGGTATCAAGCAGAATCAATGCTGGCTGTAGACTTGCAGCTAGCGCCACACCTTTTAATCCGCAAGTCGCAACGGACATCTCGGCCATATCATTGAGGAGCAAATACAGAAGCTTTGCCACGTCAGGGCTCCTGTCAATGATAAGTATGCGAGGCACGGCTAGTGGCGTCACGAGCAAGTCCTCCAAATTACAGCGTCCCAAGTCGGGCCGTTCTTCATGCGTCGGATTAATAACGAAATGCCAATACGATTATTATACTGTTTTGTCTGCCATTGCGGCTTGTTAGGGCCGCTGATACGTAAACGCACTTGGCCGACTTCGAGCACAATCATGCCAACGATGGTGGAACTGGCGTTGTCAGGTGCCGGCACGGTTGGCGCCAACACCACCGGCAACAGGCCGTCGTCGCGCATGAATACCGCAGCGCCGAGGCGTCCGTGCTGATAAAGTCTGCGTCAGCTGAACACTTGATTGGCATTGACGCCGTGTTCGCGGGCGATACGGGCAACCGGGGCGCCTGGCTCCAGCGATAGCGCCACCAGCGCGCGCTTGAACTCCAACGGGTGCTGACGGTAGTAACCGCGCGTGTTGGTAGGAATGACCGGTTGAAAATTTGTGTCCATGATCAGCATTTTGGGGGCACAAATGCTGTGCCAAAACCAATGTCGGCAGCGACCGTGATCAACTCTCTGGCATGACCAAGAAAGCTCGCGCTGCAATCGGTAGCACCACACTGACCGCCATCGCTGACCGTGGCTACTTCAAAGGTGAGGAAATCCTGGCATGCCGCGAAGCCGGCATTGCCCCATTTGTACCAGCGACGACGACGTCGAGCGCCAAGGCGGAAGGCCGATTCGATAAGGCCGATTTCATCTACGACCAACAGAAGAACGAGTACGGTGCCTACACACTCGATCTATAACGACAGGTGCCGCCGATGAACGATAAGACAAGAATTATTCAATATATCAGTAGGTTATAGCGTAATCTGGGTGTTTTCACACGAATCCCGGCCGCCCCTCTCAATCACCTTGCGGATTTCTGGCGGGTAATCGAAGAACGGTATGACGCGAGCCCAGTTGCGGCGCCAAGACTGGCTTATTGGTTTATACTGTTTATCCCATTTTTCCTCGAATTCGCCTAGCCTCAGTTCAGCTTCGTCAGCGGTGGCAGCGCTGTAAGT
>NZ_WKJK01000038.1 GCF_009674535.1 Duganella guangzhouensis | reverse complement strand
CTTGAGCTCTTTGAAGGGTCGTTCGAGACCAGGACGTTGATAGGTCAGGTGTGGAAGTGCAGTAATGCATTAAGCTAACTGATACTAATTGCCCGTACGGCTTGTCCCTATAACCTTGACGGTTATATGCATTTACTAAGATGGTGAGTGCTACCCCAACTTTTACTTCTTCCCGATTGTTGCCAAGTTAAAGCTTGATGACCATAGCAAGTCAGTCCCACCCCTTCCCATCCCGAACAGGACCGTGAAATGACTCTGCGCCGATGATAGTGCTGCAACCAGTGTGAAAGTAGGTTATCGTCAAGCTAGTTATAAGCCAAGAAGGCCCGCTCAGTGAGCGGGCCTTTTTGCATTTATACTTCCCGCATGCCCATCTTGCTTGATGCCGCGCTGCGCGGCATGCTGCTCTCCCTGCTGCTGATACTGATTGCCGTGCTCTGGCGTGAGCGCGCTCGTCTGGCCATCGCCTTGTGCCTGGGCCTGTGCGTGCAGGTCATCAGCTCGACTCCCTGGTTTGAGGCGACGCTGCCACGTTGGTGGCAAGCGCCGTTTGTCGCGATTTCGGTCGGCAATGCTGTGCTGTTTTATCTGCTGGTGCGCGTATTGCTGGACGACGACTTCATACTCAGGCCAGTGCACGGCGTGGCGTGGGGCGCCGCGCTGCTGGTCAGTGTGGTGAACTGTCTGGCGTATAGCTGGCCCACATTGCTGGTGGTGCGTCTGATTCCGCTGTTGTGCGCCGTGTTGGCTGCCGCTGCGGCCCTGCGTCACTGGCGCGTTGATCTGGTGGAGCAGCGTCGCACGTTGCGCGCGGTGATCGTCATTGGCGGCATCGTCTATTCAGTGGTGACGCTGGCGCTGCGTTTGCAGCACGAGTCGGAGCCGTGGCAGGGCGCGCCGGCGTTGTATGACGTGGCGGCGTTGCTGGCGATTGTCGCCATAGCTGCTTTCCGGATGGTGCGCCTGGAGCCGTCTGAACTGTTGTCCAGGCCGGCGCGGGCCGCGCCACCGCCACCCGAGGCGCCTGATGAGGCACTGGCCAATGCCTTGCATCGCTTGATGACCGATGAACTGGCCTATCGCGGCGGTGATCTGACGGTGGCAAGCCTGGCCGCGCGCCTGGATGTGCCCGAGTACCGGCTGCGCAAGCTGATTAACAAGCAGCTTGGCCATCGCAACTTCAACAGCTACATCAACGAATTCCGTTTGCGCGAAGCGCAGGCCGCGCTGATCGATCCGGCCCGGCGCGCGCTGCCGGTGCTGACCATCGCGTTGACCGCCGGCTTCCAGTCCATCGGCCCGTTCAATCGCGCTTTCAAGGCCGCCACCGGCCTGACGCCCACCGAATTTCGCAAAGAGAATCTGGCCGAATCCTGAAAAATGCAGGATACGGCGAGACGGCCAGACCGCGCCACCGCATAGTCGACTCGACCGGCCGCATTCGCCGCCGGCATTGACAAGGAGTGAGCAATGCGCTGGTTCGGTTTGTGGTTGGCTTTTCTGACATGGCCCACATGGGCGGCGGTCGGCTACACGACCATCCCCGCTCATGACCAGGTGGGCACCATTACCCTGTTCTATCCCAGCGTCACGCCGGAGCAGCCGATGCGGCGCGGCGAGTTCATCATGCAACTGGCCGAGCAGGGCGGGCCGGTACGCGGCAACGGCCGGCTGGTGGTGATTTCGCATGGCTCCGGCGGCAGTCCCTGGGTGCACAGCGATCTGGCGCGCGCGTTGGTCGAAGCCGGCTTTGTGGTGGCGATGCCGGCCCATCGCGGCGACAATTACCGCGACGATGCCCATCCTGGCCCGGAGAGCTGGACGCTGCGCCCGGCCGAAATCTCCACCGCCATCGATGAAGTCGGCCGCGATGCCCGCTTCGCGCCGTTGCTGAAGCTGGACCAGGTCGGCATGTATGGCATGTCCGCCGGCGGCCACACCGCGCTCAGCATGGCGGGCGGCCGCTGGTCGCCGGCGCTGTTCAAGCAGCATTGCGAGGCCGACCTGGAAGCCGATTTTCAATCCTGTGTCGGCTTGGCTACCCACCTCACCGGCGGCATGCTGGATGGGCTGAAGAAGTGGCTGGCCCTGCTCATCATCCGCCATCGTTTCGACGACGACAAACTGCGCGAACATCATGATCCACGCATCGCCGCCGTGGTCGCTGGCGTGCCCGCCGCCGCCGACTTCGACCTGGACAGCTTGCGCGCGCCGCGCGTGCCGTTGGCCCTGATCACCGCCGGCCAGGATCGCTGGCTGATCCCGCGCTTCCACAGCGACCGCGTGCTAGCGGTGTGTCAGACCTGCATCCACCTGGTGCACTTGCCGAATGCCGGCCACGGTGCCTTGCTGTCGCCGCTGCCGCCTGGCCTCAGCGGCCTGGTCGGCGACATGCTGAACGATCCGACCGGCTTCGACCGCAGCCAGCTGCCGCAGGTCGATCAGGCCATCGTCGCATTTTTTAGTCAGCGCCTGTTGCCTTAGCAAGCTGTCATCAAGCGGTAACGCCAGTTGCCTACACTGCCCGTTCTTAAAATTATTTCAACAGGGACGTGAGATGAAACTTTCTATACTGCCATTGGCTGTCGCCATGGCACTGGCTGGCTGTGGCAGTAGCGACAGCGAACCCGCCAAGACGCCGATCACCGGCGTGTTCCTGGACGGCGCCGTCGAAAACCTGGATTATGTGGCCGGCAGCGCAGCCAAGGCCAGCACCAATGCCAAGGGCGAATTTACCTGCTACGCCGGCGACACGGTCGCCTTCAGCGTCGGCGGCATTGCACTCGGCAGCGCGACCTGTGCCGCCACCATCACGCCGCTGCAATTGGCCAACAGCACCGACGTCAAGGACGTCAAAGTGGTCAATCGCCTGCTGGCGCTGCAATTGCTGGATGAGGATAGCGATCCCGCCAACGGCATCAAGCTGACCGCCGCCGTCAAAACCGCGCTGGCTGCGAAAAGCGCCGACTTCAGCGCCGACGCCACCACCTTTAACACCGCCCTGAGCGCCACGCTGACCACCGCCGGCACCCAATACGCCGCCCGCAGCGTGGACGACGCCCGCCGCGCGCTGGTGCGCGAACACTTCGAAGACACGCTGGCATCCAAAGTCGGCACCCCGGTCAACGAGGCGTTCACGCAGACCACGCCGCTGGGCAGCGTGGCGGTCACCGTGACGCGCTATCAGGTCCAGGCCGCCACCAGCTACTACATCCCCTACGAGGGCACGAATGCCAAGGTCAAGGCAGATTTCCCGCTGGGCTTCCTGCCATCCTACGGTTCGTCGCTGGCCTTCAAGGGCACCAACGCCGCCGGCGAACTGGAGTTCTATGGCCTGACCGACCGCGGCCCGAACGGCGATGGCCCGAATTTGCCGGCACTGAGCGGCAGCGGGACCACCGGCGCCAAGATCTTCCCGTCGCCAAGCTTTGTGCCATCGTTTGGCGTGATCACGGTCGGCAAGTCGGGCGCGGTGCTGGGCTCGTCCACGCCGATCAAGGTGTCGACCACGGTCAAGACTTCCGGGGTGGCGATCCCGCCTGGCACGCTGGGCAATTCGTCCGAACTGCCGGTGCTGGATGCGATGAAATACGACGCCACAAGCAAAGCCACCTTCGACGCCAACGGCCTGGATACCGAGGCGATTGTGGTCGACAAGAAGCGCAGTCTGCTGTGGATATCGGACGAGTATGGGCCATTCATCGTCAAGCTCGATCCGGCCACCGGCATCATCCTCGGCAAGTACGCGCCAGGCAGCGGCCTGCCGGACATCTTCGTCAAGCGCCGCGCCAACCGTGGCATGGAGGGGCTGACGCTGGATACCAGCACCGATTTGCTGCACGGTTTCCTGCAAAGCCCGCTGACCGATGGCAGCGCCACCTATTCCGTCACCGGCAAGAGCGAGCTGATCGAGCGCTACGCGCGCTTCACCCGCTGGACCGAATTCGATCCGAACACTGGCAAGGCCGGCAAGATGTACGCCTATCCGCTGGCTGCCGCCGATTATCAGGACGGCCGCACCGGCAACGCCAAGCTGGGCGATGTGGTGGCACTGGGCAATGGCAAGTTCATCGTGATTGAGCAGGGCGCGGCCCCGAGCGGCAAGGTGTTCAACAAGCTGATGCTGGTGGAGATCGCCACCGCCACCGATATCGCCGCCACCGCCTACAACCCAACCAGCTCCGATCTGGAGAAGAGCAGCATGGCCGGCGCCGCCGTCAATGGCGCCGACTGGTCGACTGTCACCACGCTGAAGAAAACCCTGCTGCTGGATTTGAACGCGATCGGCTGGCTGGCCGAGAAGGCCGAGGGGCTGACGATTGTGGACGGCAACACGCTGGCGCTGGCCAATGACAATGACTTCGGCCTGAAAACCAAGGTGTTCGACGCCAACGGTAACGCGGTGGAAGATGCCGATGTCACCAAGTGCAATGTGGATGCGAACGGCGTCATCATCACCAGCAGCTCGGCCGGCTGCAATAGCGCCAACAGCATCCGCGTGGCGCGTGGCACTGACGCCGAACGGCCAAGCCGTTTGTGGCTGATTAAATTCACCAAGGCGCTGACGTCGTTCTGACGCGGTATGGGCCCCCGCCTGCGCGGGGGCGACGCCCGCTTAGCGCGCCGCGTTCTGCTCGGCGATCAGTTTGGCGATTTGCGAATCGCCCTTCACCGGTTCCACCAGCAGCACTTGCTGGCGGTTGATCAGCATGCGGTCCGGCGCGTGGGCCTCGCCACCACGCTTGACCAGCACGCTGCTGACGGCCTTGGTTTCCGGATTTTGCCGGCCCTGGATGTAGAACACATCGCGCAGCGTCAGATAGTCGCGGTTGCTGTCTTCCAGCTTGCCGAAGAACATCTGGCCATTCATCAGCGCCACCGCCTGGTAGGACGTGCCGGTATCCGGCGCCGGGTGGACAAAGGCGATGGTGCAGGCGGCAAGTGTCACCACCACGGCCACCGCAACCGCACTGAGCGCGGCCACGCCCGCTACGAACTTCTGCATGAAAACTCCCTCCAATTCAAAAATGCCGGGCAGCTTAGCAGTTTCGCCTGCGGCCGCACAGGCCATGCGGCGCTATTGCAACAGTGTCACTATCTTGTAACAAGTTTATGGGATATTAAAAGTTTGTTCATAACTCTAACGGGGATTCCATCATGCAGAAAGCCAGTTCCGCCATCCAATTCATGCTGCTTGCGACCTTGCCGGTCGGTGTGGCAACCGCGGCGGATTTTCCCGGCACCATCAGCTCCAGCACGTCGGCGCAAAAGCTGGCGGCTGGCCAGAGCGGCACCGTGGGCACTGGCGGTTCGCTGATCGTCAGCGGCGACAAGGTGGCGGTCACGATCACCGGCAATGGCGCCACGCTGAACAACCTCGGCACGATTTCGCAGACCGGCACCGGGCGCGGCATCCGCGACAACACTGGCGTGACCGATCTGGTGGTCAATAACGGCAGCACCGGCAACACCACGGCGCTGATCCAGACCGCCGATGCCGACGTGATCCAGATGGCCAAGGCCAGTGCCAGCGTCATTCTGAACAACTACGGCTCGATGATCTCGCTGAACGCCAGCGGCGGCGGCAATCAAGTGGTCGATTTCAACGCCGTCACCGGCACCAACATCGTCAACAACTATGGCTTGCTGCAGGCGACCGAGGCGGACGCCGTGCGTCCCGGCCTGAACGGCGTGGTCAACAACTACGGCAGCATCAAGTCGTCGACCACCACCGGCAGCAGCAGCGATGGCGTCGACCTGCAGGCCAACACCGGCATCCAGGTGTTCAACTATGCGACCGGCCTGATCCAGGGCGGCCGTCACGGCATCACCGGCGGCCCGGACAGCGATATCGCGTTTACCGTCAGCGTGACCAATGCGGCCGGCGCCACCATCAGCGGCCTGAATGGTTCCGGCATCAATCTGGATGGTTACAGCGCCAAGCAGACCGCCACCATCGTCAATAACGGCACCATCATCGGCAATGGCGTGACTGGCGACGGTGATGGTGTCGATGCCGATGGCGTGGCCAACATCACCAACACCGGCATCATCCGTTCGGTGAATGCGTACAGCGCGGTGTCCGCTGGCCTGGCCTATAGCGAAGGCATCAGCGTGGGCGGCGGTACCATCATCAACTCCGGCACCATCGAAGGTCTGGTCGACAGCGGCAACACCAATGCGGTGGGACGCGGCATCACGCTGGCCGGCAACGACAAGAGCGACGGCACGCGCGAAGGCTTGTACGCCAACGCCGTCATCACCAATCAGGCCAATGGCGTGATTCGCGGTCAGAGCGACTCGGCCATCGTGGTCTCCGGCGTGGCCAGCGGCCATACCGTGACCATCAATAACTACGCCGGCGCCTCCATCATTGGCGGCGGCACCGCCAACGCGGCGATCAAAGGCAATGCCGACGATACCACCATCGTAACCGGCGGCATCATCAATGGCAGCAGCAGTGGCAAGGCGATTGAACTGGGTAGCGGTGTCAACAGCGTGACGATCACCGGCGGCACCATCAGCGGCAGCATCAATGGCGGCGGCAGCCAGAGCACGCTGACGGTGGCTGCCGGTAGCGGCAGCTTTGCGTATGCCGGCGCGATTTCCAACTTCAACAAGGTGGAAATTCAGAGCGGCACGGTGACCTTCTCCGGCGTCAGCAGCTACGGCGGCGCGACCGTGTTGAGTGGCGGCGAACTGGTGCTGGATGGCGCCCAGCGCCTGTCGTCCACGAGTGAACTCATCCTCAACGGCGGCACTCTGCAGCTGAACAATGCCGGCGCCACTGGCCAGACCTTTGCCAGCCTGACGCTGAGCAGCGATTCAGTCGTCAAGCTGGGCGGTTCGACGCTGACCTTTGGCGGTCTGGGTGCGGTGGTCAGCGGCGCCACGCTGAGCTTCACCCAGGCCGCCAGCGGCAGTTATGCGTTCCGCCTGCTGGGTGATTATTCGAGCAACACCAGCTTCCTGGCACTGCTGAGTGCCACCACCGTCAATGGCCTGGGCGCGACCTACAGCTATGACGGCAGCTACACCACGGTGCTGGCCGCCGTGCCGGAGCCATCGACCTACGCCATGCTGTTTGCCGGCCTGGGCCTGGTGGGTGCGATTGCGCGCCGTCGCCGCACCAAGGTTTAGTTCACATCAAGGCGGTCCGGTGGCCGGGTTGCTACCTTCTCAGGATAACCCTGGGAGGAAAGCCCGATGGAATATGCTCAGCTGAGACCCGGCCGCCGTTTTTCCCCGTTCCACAGTTTGATGTATTACAGCCAGCGCGTGGTGACCTATCCCGCGCTGCGCCGGCTGGTGGTGCGCGCACTGAGCGGCGCGGTGCGGCTGCGCCAGGGCGCTGGCAAGGAGCTGTATGCGGCCACTGCCACCGAAGAGACGGCTTTGCTGGAGCTGCGCCGCAGCGGCTACGCGCCGCTCGGCAATTTGCTGGATAGCGCCCAGTGCGATGAAATCTGTGCCTGGCTGGCCGATAAACTGCTGACCGATCGCGATCGCCAGCGCTCCGGCTTCACGCTGGCGCAGCGCGGGGCAGAGGTGCGGGTGGCCGATTACCATTTACGCGACGTGATCGGCTGTCCGCACATTCTGGCGCTGGCCAACAGTCCACCGTTGCTGGGACTGGCGGCGCGCTACATGGAATGCAGGCCGACCATCTCGGCGCTGGGGCTGCGCTGGTCGTTCCCGGTGACGGGTACGGACAGCGCGCTGCAGGCGTTTCACCGCGATTCCGAAGACTGGCGCTACCTGAAAGTACTGGTCTACCTGACCGATGTGGACGATAGCGCCGGTCCGCACGTCTTCCTGCATGGCAGCCATCTGACGCAGGCGCCGCTGCGGCTGCGCTTCTACAGCGACAGTGAAATCGCCGACGCCCACAGTGCCGACATGCTGCTAACCGCGATCGGCACGCGCGGCTTTTGCTTTGCGGTGGACACCGCCGGCATCCACAAGGGCACGGCGCCGGCCGTGCAGCCGCGTTTGATGTTGCAGATCCAGTACTCGCTGCTGCCCAGCTATGCCTATCGCTATGCGCCGGAGCGCTACCATGGCCCGCTGCTGCTGGACCCTTACGTCAATCGTCTGATTGTTCGTCCGGACGACGCGCCTGACTGATGGCTTCACCGTCGCTCTTGCGCAGCGTCCAGAAGGTCAGCGAGGACAGCACGGTCAGCACCGCCAGCGTGAGGAAGGCGTGGTGCAGCGCCGACGTCAGCGCCACCCGGTTGGACTGCGGCAGATCGCCCAGGAACCAGCCGGTGACCAGCGAACCGGCCGCCAATCCAAAGCTCATCGACAGCTGTTGCATTGAGCTGGCAATGGTGCTGGCCATGCTGGAATCCGGACCTTCGACGTCGGCATAGGCGATGCTGTTCATGCTGGAGAACTGCAGCGAATTGAAGAAGCCCAGGCACAGGCTGATCGCCACAATCGCATACAGCGGCGTGCCTTCGCGCACAAACGTGAACAGGCTGATGGTGAGGCCGATCAGCAGCGTGTTCACGGTCAGCACCTGACGATAGCCGAAGCGGCCCAGCACGCGCGCCGAAATCACTTTCATGCCCATGGCGGCGGCCGCCGACGGCATCATCAGCAGGCCGGATTGCCAGGCCGGCAGGCCCAGGCCCAACTGGTACAGCAACGGCAGCAGGAACGGCAGGCCGCCAACGCCGATGCGGGTGACAAAGCCACCCAGCACCGAGACGCGGAAGGTGCGCACCTTGAACAACGCCAGCCGCAGCAGCGGAAACGGCGCATCCTTGGCGTGCCACCCGTACGCGAACAGCAAGCTGATGGCGATCACCAGCAGCACCGAGGCCGAGGTCACATCCAGCTTATGTTCACCAAACACTTCCAGCAGCCATGACAGCAGCGCGATGCCGGTGCCGAACAACACCAGGCCGATGAAGTCCAGGGGGCGGGTGTGTTCTTCCCGGTAGTCCGGCATGTAGCGGTGCGCCAGCCAGATCGCGGTCAGGCCGACCGGCACGTTGATGAAGAAGATGTCGCGCCAGGTCAACCAGTGCACGATCAAACCGCCGATGGTGGGGCCGAGCAGGGGGCCGATCAGCGCCGGGATGATGACGAAGTTCATGGCCGCCAGCAGTTCGTGCTTGGCAAAGGTGCGGACGATGGTGAGGCGGCCGACCGGCATCATCATCGCCGCGCCAAAGCCCTGCAGCAGCCGCACCGCCACCAGCATCGGTGAGCTGACCGACAGACCGCACAGCACCGAGGCGATGGTGAAAATAGCGATCGCTGTCATGAACACGCGGCGCGTGCCGAAGCGGTCCGCCATCCAGCCGCTGACCGGGATCGACACCGCCAGACTGAGAATGTAGCTGGTGACCACGGCCTTGAGGCTCAGCGGCGTCACTTGCAAGCTGGCGGCCATCGACGGGATGGCAGTGTTGACAACGGTGGAGTCCAACTGCTCCATGAAGAGAGTGGTGGCGACCACCCAGGGTAGGTAGCGTTTGGCGGCATCGGCATTCATAGCCATGATTGTCACACAAAATAAACTAAACGGTCATAAGCGCGTCACGTTCGGGGCGTAAGTTGCGGACATCGCTAGCGCCTATGGGAGAGGACCATGGACATCAAGCCGCCACGCCGCACTTTTATCCGTCAAATGGCCGCATCGACCGCGCTGCTCGGCGTGGGCGCCGCCGGTTTGAGTGGTTGTACCAGTACCGCGGGCGGCGTTGCCGATGGCGGCGCGCCGGGCTTCCGTCACGGCGTGGCCAGTGGCGATCCATTGAGTGACCGGGTGATCCTGTGGACGCGGGTGACGCCGGCGCGCGACGGCGAGGTCGCCGTACGCTGGCAGGTAGCCACCGATCCCGCCATGCAGCAGGTGATCGCGCATGGCAGCGTGGTCGCTTCCGCACAGCGTGACTACACGGTGAAGATCGACGCCGCCGGACTGCTGCCGGGCCATGTGTACTACTACCAGTTTGCGGCCGAGGGCGAGAAGTCGGTGGTGGGCCGCACCAAAACGCTGCCGCGCGGCGATGCGCGCCAGGTGCGGCTGGCGGTGTTCTCGTGCTCGAATTATCCGGCCGGGTACTTCAACGTCTACGCCGACGCGGCGCGCCAGGACGATATCGATGTCGCGCTGCACATCGGTGACTACATCTACGAATACGAAAGCACCGGTTACGCTTGTGGTAATGCGGAGGTGCTGGGCCGCGTGTCGGAGCCGCGCGAGCTGCTGCTGCGCACCGACGATTATCGTCGCCGCTATGCTCAATACCGCTCCGATCCCGACCTGCAGGCGGCGCATGCCGCCATGCCCTTCATCGCGGTGTGGGACGATCACGAATTTGCCGACGATACCTGGCGCGATGGCTCGGTCGATCACAAGGTTGGCAAGTACGGACCGTTCGAGCTGCGCAAACTGGCGGCGCTGACCGCGTATCACGAGTGGATGCCGATTCGCGTGCCGGATGCGGCGACGCCGGACAAGATCTATCGCTCGTTCGACTTCGGCGGCATCGTCTCGCTGCATATGCTGGACACGCGCCTGATCGCGCGCGATCAGCAGCTGATGATGTCGTCTTATTACGACGAACATCGTCACTTCGACGTCGAGAAGTACAAGCAGGATGTATGTTCGCCGCGCCGCCAGATGATAGGCCACGAGCAGATGGCGTGGCTGGAAGGGCAGGTCAGCCGCTCCAACGCGCGCTGGCAGATGCTGGGCCAGCAGGTGCTGATGGCGCGCATGGAGTATCCAACCGCCGTGGTCATGGGTGAATGCAATTGCACCGACTATTCGGCGCTGAAGAAGCGCGCCAAGGCTGATCCATCGTGCGTCAATAAGAAGGAAGAGCGCTGGTTGTCCGGCGCCACATTGCCCTGCTATCTGGATTCGTGGGATGGCTATCAGGCCGACCGCGAGCAGGTGTTTGAGATGATGCTGAAGCACCGCAAGAATATGGTGGTGCTGGCCGGAGACACGCATAACGCCTGGGCCAGCGATCTGCGCGACGCGCAGGGCCGGCAGGTGGGCGTGGAATTTGCCACCGCCTCGGTGTCATCGCCAGGCATGGAGGGTGCGTATCCGGATCGCGATCCGGAGGATGTGGCGGCGATGATGGTGGATCTGATCGAGCCGCTGTACTACGCGCAGACCAGCAAGCGTGGCTACATGATCGTCACCGCCAGCCATGAGCAGGTGCGCTGCGACTGGCGCTTTGTGGATACGGTGTTCAAGCACGAATTCACGGCGGCGACGGAGCGCAGTCTGCGCGTGCTGCCAGGACCGGGCAACCGCCGCATTGAAGAGTGTAGCGCTTAAACCTCGCTGCCCCACTTGTTTTCGTAGAGGATTTCGCTGAGCGGGCGGCGCTGGTCCCACTTTTCCATCTCCAGCATGGGCGCGGGATAGAACTCGTGCACCTGGCCGACGCACAACACGGCGATCGGTTGGCTGCCCTCCGGCATGCCAACGATCTCGCGCAGCCGCTGCGGATCGAACATTGACACCCAGCCGGCGCCAATGCCTTCGGCGCGCGCTGCCAGCCAGAAGTTTTGCAGCGCGCAGGCGGCGGAAGCCAGATCCATCTCCGGCATGGTACGACGGCCAAACACGTATTGATCGCGCTTGTCGATCAGGCCGACCACCAGCACTTCGGCGCATTCCAGTATGCCTTCCACTTTCAGGCGCATGAAGTCCTCGGCGCGCTTGCCCAGCGCTTCGGCGGTTTTGATGCGCTCCTCGTTTACATGCTGGTGGATGCGCGCGCGCAGCGCGGCGTCGGAGATGCGGACGAAGCGCCACGGTTGCATATAGCCGACGCTGGGGCCATTGTGCGCGGCTTCAAGAAAGCGCTGCAACTGGCCATCTTCCAGCGGGCCGGATTTGAAGTGGCGCACATCGCGGCGTTCGCGGATGGCGCGATAGACGCCGGCGATTTCGGCGTCAGAGTAAGCGTGGGTATTCATTTCAATGCGAGTAAAGCGTCAAGCAAGGGCTGGGTGGCGTCGGCAATGCGATCCAGGCTGGCTTCGCGCAGGGCGGCGGTGTCCACCGTGTGCTGCGATTCCAGTCCGGCCCAGCGTAGCAGGGCGCTGATGGCTTGCGGGGTGTCGAACAGGCCGTGCAGATAGGTGCCCAGCACCTGGCCGTCGGCCGACAAGGCGCCTTCGGGGCGGCCATCGATCTGGAAAGCTGGTGCTTCCAGCGCGCTGCCGGTGGAGACGCCCATGTGAATTTCGTAGCCGCTGACTTGCGCCTGTTGCGGGTCGAAGGCGCACACGCCCTTTACCTGCGCCAGTCGTTTGTCGGGGCTCATTTCGGTGCTCATGTCGAGCAGGCCAAGCGCGGGCGAGGTGCCGGCCTTGCCCTCCATGCCCAGCGGATCGGACACGCTTTGCCCCAGCATCTGGAAGCCGCCGCAGACGCCGATGATTTTGCCGCCGTAGCGCAGATGGCGCAGGATCTGCTGCGGCCAGCCTTGCGCGTGCAGCCAGGCCAGATCGCCGCGCGTGTTCTTGCTGCCGGGGAGGATGATCAGATCCGCCGCCGGTATCGGCTGACCTTCGCGCACGAAATGCAGGTCGACATCCGGATGGGCGCGCAGCGCATCGAAGTCGGTGTGGTTGCTCATGCGCGGCAGGCTGGGAACCACCACGCGGAAGGCGCCGCGCGCGGCTTGTACCGGCTGCACCGCGTCTTCGGCGTCGAGGAACAGGCCGTGCAGATAGGGCAGCACGGCCAGCACCGGCTTGCCGGTCTGCTGTTCCAGCCACTCCAGGCCCGGCTCCAGCAGCTTGATGTCGCCACGGAAGCGGTTGATGACGAAGCCGATGGTACGCCGCCGTTCACTCTCCGACAGGCAGGATAGCGTGCCGACGATGTGAGCGAACACGCCGCCACGGTCGATGTCCGCCACCAGCACCACCGGACAGTCCACCTTTTCGGCAAAACCCATGTTGGCGATGTCGCGCGAGCGCAGATTGATTTCGGCCGGGCTGCCGGCGCCTTCGACCATCACGCAGTCGTATTGCTGTAGCAGGCGTTGGTGCGATTCCAGCACGGCCTGCATGGCCACGGTTTTGTATTGGTGATAGTCGCGCGCGTTCATCTCGGCGCGCGCCTTGCCGTGGATGATGACCTGGGCGCCGATGTCACTGGATGGCTTGAGCAGCACCGGATTCATGTCGGTATGCGGCGCCACGCCGGCGGCGATGGCTTGCAGCGCCTGGGCGCGGCCGATCTCGCCGCCGTCTTCGGTGACGGCGCTGTTGAGCGCCATGTTTTGCGGCTTGAACGGCGCTACGCGCACGCCCTGGCGCTTCAGCAGGCGGCATAGCGCTGCCACCACCGTGCTCTTGCCGGCGTCCGAGGTGGTGCCCTGTACCATCAGGGTGGAATAGGGAAAGGTCATATCAGTTGCGGTGCTGGCGGGCTTCGTCGATTTTTTCACATAGGGCTTTGGTGCCAGCCACCATGCGCGGGCCGGCGCGGTTGAGCAGATCGCCCTGCAGGCGGAACAGGTTGTTATTCTTCACCGCCAGCATATTTGGATAGGGCTTCCACAGGTCGACGCTGCCGTAATCCTTTTCGCTGGTGCCGAAGATGGCTTCCGGATTCTCCTGCAACACGGCTTCAACGCTGACCACCGGCGCCGTCACTTTCAGGTCGGCGAAGATGTTGACGCCGCCGCACAGGCGGATCGAATCGCTGACGATGGATTTGCCGTTCAGCGTGTACAGCGGCTTGTCCCATACCTGATAGAACAGGCGTACCGGCGGGCGGTTGGCGTATTGTTTGGTCATGGCGGCGAACTGCGCGCGGATCTCGGCGGCGGCCGGATTGGCGACAGCTTCGGTGCCCATCAACTGGCCGAGACGGACTACGTTGTCGGCAATGCCATCCAGTTTGGTTGGTTCGCTGTGGAACATTGGCACGCCCAGCTTGCGCAGATTCTCGATCTGGCGTTCGAAACCGCCGTGCATCCAGATCACGATCAGGTCCGGCTTCATCGCCGCCACGCGTTCCATGTCGATCAGGCGGTTGTCGCCGACGCGCGGGATTTTCTTCGCCGCTTCCGGATAGTCGCTGTATGTGACGGCGCCGACGATTTTGTCGGCGCCACCGGCCGCGAACAGCAGTTCGGTCACGTGCGGCGCCATGGCGATCACGCGCTGGGCTGGTTTTTGCAGCGTGACCACGTTGCCGTCGTCATCGCGCACCGTGATCGGCGCCGCGTTGGCCGCCTGCGCGCCGGCCAGCGCGATGAGCGCCGCCAAGGCCAGTTTGCGCCAGGCGCTGGTTTGCTGATTCATCGTTTGCTCCATTCGTTAAGTGCTGCGTGCAGGCGCTGCCAGCCTGCGTCATCCGGCGGCAGGCCGAGGCGGATGCCGCGCGCCGCTTGTGTAAATAATCGTACCCAGATGCCGCGTTCCGCCATGTGCTGCCAAAAGGCTTCCGCCTGCGGCTCGGCCCACCACTGGAACAGCGGCGTGCCGTTCGACTGAATGCCTTGCGCGGCCAGCATCGCGCGCAGGCGTTCGCCGTTGGCGTTCAGATAATCGCGCGTATCGGCCTGCCAGGCGTGATCGCTCAGCGCCGCCATGGCGATTTGCTGCGCCGGGCCGCTGATGGTCCATGGCCCCAGCAGGTCGGCCAGCTCGCCCAGCAGCTCCGCCTGCGCGGCGACGAAGCCAAGGCGGATGCCGGCCAGTCCGAAGAACTTGCCGACCGAGCGTAATACGATCAGGCCGGGGCGCGCCGTGTGCGCTGCCACGCTGTTGTGCTGCGCGGTGTCGCCAAACGCTTCGTCCACCACCAGCCAGCCGCCGCGCGCGGCCAATTGGTCGGCCCATTGCAGCAGCTGCGCCGCCGGTACCTCGGCACCGGTGGGATTGTTCGGATTGACCACCACCACCACGTCGTTGTGCGCGACGGCGGCTTCCAGCTTGTCGTAGGGCGTCAGCGTCATGCTATGGCCATGGCCTGCCCAATGGTGCGCATGTTCTGCATACGATGGCGCGCTGACGGCCACCCGTGACGGCGCGCGCAAACGCGGCAACGCCTGGATCGCCGCCTGCGTGCCGGCTACCGGCAGCATCAGCTGCGCGCCGTAGAAGGCTTGCGCGGCGGCGGTCAGCGCGGGATCTGGTTCCGGTAGTCGGTGCCAGGCGTTGTCCGCCACCTGTGGTGCCGGATACCAGCGTGGATTGATGCCGGTCGACAGATCAAGCCAGTCGTCTCGGCCGAAGCGCTTCGCGGCATCGCGCAGATTGCCGCCGTGTTCAAGCATGTGTGTACTCCAGCAGCACGGCTGCGCCGCAGGCCAGGGCCAGCCACAGCGCGGTGGTGCGCGCCACCAGCCGCCATGCTCGGTTGATGTCGATGCCGGTGGCGGGCTTGCCCGCACCCAGCGTTGGACGGTATTCGATTTCGCCGTGATAAACGGCGGCACCGCCCAGTTCCACGCCCAGCGCGCCGGCGCCGCTGGACATTACCGGGCCGGCGTTCGGGCTATCCCAGGCCGGCGCCTGCGCGCGCCAGCATTGCCATGCGCGGCGTTTTCCTTGCAGGCCGGGCGCCAACAGCACGTAGGACAGCGCGGTCAGGCGCGCCGGCAGGTAGTTGAACGCATCGTCGATGCGCGCGGCGGCGCAGCCGAATTGCAGCAGGCGTGGCGTGCGGTAGCCCCACATCGCATCCAGCGTGTTGGCCATGCGGAACAGCACTGCGCCAGGGCCGCCGCCGATCATGAACCAGAACAGCGTGCCGAACACCGCGTCGTTACCGTTTTCCAGCAGCGATTCAGCACTGGCCTTGGTCAGTTCGATTTCGCTGGCGCTGGTGGTATCGCGGCTGACGATGTAGGAGGTGAGGCGGCGCGCGTTTGGCATATCGTTCTGCGCCAGCGCGTCGGCGATCGGCAGGTTGTGGTCGCGCAGGCTGCGCAGGCCGAGGGCGAAATACAGCATCACGGTGTGGGCGACGGCCTGCGGCAGCGGCAGTCGCAGCGTCCACACCAGCAGCGCCGCCAACGCGGTCAGCGGCAGCACGGCCAGCGTCCACGCCAGCACGCCGCGTGCGAAACGCAGCGAACCTTGATTAAATCGACGTTCCAGCGCCATCGCCAGATTGCCGAAGCCGACCAGCGGATGCCAGCGGCGCACCTCACCCCACCATAAATCCAGCAGTACAGCAGCCACCATCAGCACGGCGACGGTGGAAAAACTTAGTCCACTCAGCACGGCTATCCTTTGAGTACCAGCGGCAGGCCGGCGGCGACAAACACCGCGCGGTCGCAGATGGCGGCCACGGACTGGTTCAGGCGTCCCTGTTCGTCCATGAAGCAGCGCGACACCGCGCCCATCGGCATGATGCCCAGCCCAACCTCATTCGACACCAGCACGATATCGCTGGCGCACTTGGTCAGCGCGCTGGCCAGCATGTCCTGCTGTTCGTGGAACAACGCGGGCAGCACGATTTCGCCAACATCGGGATATTCCTGGCCGCCGCTGAACAGCAGATTGCTAAGCCACAGCGTCAGGCAGTCGACCAGGATCAGACGGTCCGGCGAGGACCAGCGCAGCAGTTGATTGCCAAGTGCCAGCGGTTCTTCCACGGTGACCCATTCAGCCGGGCGGCCGGCGCGATGGTGCGCGATGCGCGATGCCATTTCTTCATCGCCCGCAGTGGCGGTGGCGATGTAAATCACTTCCTTGCCCGAGTCGGCCGCGAGGCGTTCCGCGTAGGCGCTTTTGCCGGAACGGGCACCGCCCAGAACCAGTGTACGTGTCATGTCACCCTCCTTGAAAACAGAGCGGCACACGCCGCCGGATTGGATGGAAAGTATGCGTGAAAATAGGATGCGGTCAATGACCCAACGCGATACCAGGCTTCACCCTGTATTGCGGAGGGATGTTTGACAGTGTACGCCGCCGGTTCCACTTTGGTCTCCAGTTTGGAGTAGTGGAAGGTGTGGCCGCGCAACACTCCCTGCTCGGTAGGCAGTCCTTGCGAGCCGAGTCCGGCCAAACGTGGTTGCATTGCCACAGCGCCGGGCAGCAGGCCGGCCATATTCCATATCGCGCCGGCCTGGTCTTGCAGCGTGTCGGCCAGCGCCATCATGCCGCCGCATTCGGCCACGATGGGGACGCCGGCCACGTGCGCGGCGCGGATCGAGGCTTGCCAGTTGGCCGCTTGCGACAAGCGTTCCGCGTGCAGTTCAGGATAGCCGCCGGGCAGATAGATGGCGTCGGCCAGCGCCGGCACCGACTCGTCGGCCAGCGGCGAGAAAAAGCTCAGCGTCGCGCC
This sequence comes from Duganella guangzhouensis, assembly GCF_009674535.1. Classification (GTDB taxonomy): domain Bacteria; phylum Pseudomonadota; class Gammaproteobacteria; order Burkholderiales; family Burkholderiaceae_D; genus Rugamonas; species Rugamonas guangzhouensis. The sequence continues at coordinate 7,993 of NZ_WKJK01000038.1, read as the reverse complement.
CAGTTCGCGCAGCGTGGCGAGATTGGCGGGATAGATGAACATGAAGGCGGCATCGCGCGCGATGGCGATGGTTTTGCCGGCCAGCGGTGGTGGCGTTGGCGACGCGGTTTCCTCTGCGGCGGGCGGCAGCTCGATGTCGCGCAGTTGGTCCCACGCCGCCTGGTCGAACGTCAGCTGATCCGCCAATTGGTCCAGCAACTGGTCGATGTCGCTGACTTCTCCCGGCAGCACCAGGCCGAGATGGCGTTCCGGCAGCGACTTGGCCTGTTTCGGCAGCGTGGCGAACAGCGGGATGTCACGCAGCGACGATGCCACCATCCTGGCGTGGCCTTCACTGGCGACGCGGTTGGCGATTACGCCGGCCATCTCCACCGGGCCGTAGTCGCGCAGGCCGTGCACCAGCGCGCCGGCGGTTTGCGCCATGGCGCCGGCATCGATCACCGCCATCACCGGCACGCCGAATTCGCGCGCCAGGTCGGCGGAGGAGGGCGTGCCGTCATACAGTCCCATCACGCCTTCGATCAGGATCACGTCCGCTTCGGCGGCGGCTTGCGCCAGCTGCCGCAGGCATAGCTCGCGGCCGACCATCCATAAATCCAGTGAACGCACCGGCGCGCCGCTGGCGCGTTCCAGCAGCATCGGATCGATGAAGTCCGGCCCGCATTTGAACACGCGCACGCGCTGGCCCAGTCGTACCAGCTTGCGCGCCAGCGCGGCGGTGGCGGTGGTCTTGCCCTGTCCCGACGAGACGGCGGCCAGCAGTACCGCCTTTACCATTCCGTGCCCGCCTGCGCGCCGATGCCGGCCTTGAAGGCGTGTTTGACCACGTTCATTTCGGTGACGGTGTCGGCGATCTCGATCAGCTCCGGCGGCGCGCCGCGCCCGGTGATGACCACGTGCTGCATCTCTGGTCGCGCCAGCAGGTCGTTGATCACCGCTTCCACGTCCAGGTATTTGTATTTGAGGGCGATGTTCAACTCATCGAACACCACCAGCCCGATTTGGGGATCGGCCAGGAATTCTTTCGCCTTCTGCCAGGCTTCCTGCGCCTTGGCGATGTCGCGCTCGCGGTTCTGGGTCTCCCAGGTGTAGCCTTCGCCCATGGCGTGGAAGCTGATCTCGTCCGGGAAGCGGCGCAGGAAGCGCTCTTCGCCGGTCTGCAGCGCGCCCTTGATGAACTGGACTACGCCCACTTTCATGCCGTGGCCCATGGCGCGGATCGCCATGCCAAAGGCGCTGGAGCTCTTGCCCTTGCCGTTGCCAGTGTTGACGATGATGATGCCGATTTGCTTGTCTGCGGCGGCGATCTTGGCGTCGATGATGGCCTTCTTGCGCTCCATGCGCAGGCGGTGGCGGTCGTTGATGTCGTCGCTCATAGTGTGTTCTCGTTGGGGATAAAGATGCTGCGCGCGCCGTGCTGGATTACCTCGATCGGATGGCCGAGGTAATCGCTTAGCAGGCCGGCCTGCATGGTGTCCTGTTTGCTGCCGGCCAGCCAGCGGCCGTCGCCCTTCAACAGCAGCGCGTGGGTGGAGACGCTGTGCGCCAGCGTCAGGTCGTGGCCGATCATGACGGCGGTCTTGCCCTGTTCGCGGCACAGGCGCGCCAGGATGCTCATCACGCTGACCTGGTGCGCCAGATCGAGCGCATTGGCCGGTTCGTCGAGCAGCAGCAGCGGCGTGTCCTGTGCCAGCATGGCGGCAATCGCCACCCGCTGGCGCTCGCCGCCGGACAGCGTGCGCACATCGCGTTCGGCCAGTTCGGCCACTTCCATCGCCTGCAGGGATTGCAGCGCGATGGCGTGATCGTCGCTGTCTTCCCAATAGCGGTTGCCGTGGTAGGGATGGCGTGCCGACAGCACGGTTTCGATCACGCTGTAAGAAAAGGCATCGCTGCGGCTCTGCGCCAGGAAGGCGCGCTGGCGCGCCAGCGCATCCAGCGGCCATTCGGCCAGCGGCTTGCCGCTCAGCGCCACGTGGCCGCCGTCCGGCGCGCGCAGGCCGGCCAGTGCGCGCATCAGCGTGCTCTTGCCGGCGCCATTGCGGCCGATGATGCTCCAGCATTCGCCTTCGCGCACTTGCCAGTTCAGGTCCGTTACTAGCTGGCGCTGGCCGGCGCGCAGCGACAGGTTATGGGTAGCGATCATGCTCATTTGCGCAACCGGTGCAGTTGATACAGGAATACCGGCGCGCCGATCAGCGCCGTGACCACGCCCACTGGCAGCTGCTGCGGCGCGATGGCGGTGCGGGCCAGCGTGTCGGCCAGCAGCAGGAAGGTGCCGCCGGCCAGCGTGGCGGCCGGGATCAGGACGCGGTGATCGGGGCCGACCGCGAAGCGGCACGCGTGCGGCACGATCAGGCCGACGAAACCGATTGAACCGGCGCTGGTGACAGCGCTGGCGGTCAGCAGGCCGGAGACGAAGAACAGCCCTTTGCGCAGCGCGCCGACGCGGATGCCCAGCGTGGCGGCGGCTTCGGCGTGCAACGCCATCACGTTCATGGCGCGCGCATTGCGCAGCGCGTAGGCCAGAGCGGCGGCCAGCACTACCCACGGCAGCCAGCGCATCTGGGTGCCGGACAGGTCGCCGATCATCCAGAACACCATGCTGCGCAAGCGGCTTTCGGGCGCGATCGACAGCATCAGCGTCACCAGCGCCATGCAGGCGGAGGACAGGATGGCGCCGGTCAGCAGCAACAGCGCGGTGCCGCCTTCGGCTGCGGCGCCGCTGCGCAGGTCACGGCGGGCCAGCAGGTACAGCATCATGGAGACGGTGACGGCACCGCCAAATGCGGCGGCATCCACCATCCAGGCGGCGCACATGAACATCAGCGCGGCCAGCGCGCCGACCGAGGCGCCGGCCGAGATGCCTAGCACATAGGGATCGGCCAGTGGGTTGCGCAGCAAGGCTTGCATCATCACGCCGGCCAGCGACAACGCGGCGCCGGTGACAAAAGCGGAGATCGCGCGGCTGACGCGCAGATCAAGCAGGGTGGCGGCCAGCGACGAGGTCTGGCCATGCAGCAGCTCATTCAGCGCTGCGGGAATATCGGAAAGAGGAATCGAGACCGAACCGGTCATGCCTGAAAAGATCAGGCTTGCAAACGCGAACAGCAGCAACCCGGTCAGAGTCACGGTGGCGCGCTGTCGCAGATTGCGGGAGAAAGAATGCATGCACTGCTTTCAAAAAAACTGCCGGGGAATTCATCCCCGGCAGGTTACACCATTATTTGTAGCCGTAACGGATACCGACAAACACGTTCGAACCTGGCGTGGCGTAGTAACGCGCCAGATCGTACTGCTTGTTCAGGACGTTGTTCCAGCGGACCAGCGCCGACCAGTCGTGATTGATCGTGTAGGTCGCAAACAGGTTCACCAGGCCGTAGCCGCCCAGACGGTTCTTGTTGGCCGTGTCGTCATAGCGATCGCCCGACAGTTCCAGCTCGGAGCCCAGTTTGAACTGGCGGATGTGATAATCGGCGGTCAGGTTGCCATGCTTTTTCGAACGGCGCGCCAGACGCTTGCCGCTGGTGTCGTCCTTCGGATCCTGCAGATCGATGCTGGCGCTCAGGTTGACGCCGGCCAGTTTGGTGGCGCCGCCCAGGGTCAGGCCTTCCAGCGTCGCCTTGCTGACGTTGTAGGCGCAGCCATATGGATAAGCGGTGGTGCCGAACGGGCATGGCGTGGTGTTCACCAGCAGGTCGGTCAGACGGTTGTGGTAGTAGTTGGCGCTCAGCGCGTTCACGCCATCGTCCCAACGCAGACCGATTTCGGCGTTCTTGCCCTGTTCCGGCTTGTTGTTGGCATTGCCGTAGCTTGGGTAGTACAACTCGTTGTAGGTCGGCGCGCGGAAGCTGGTGCCGTAGCTGGCGGTGGCGCGCAGTTGGGCGGTGATGTCGTAGCCGTAGCCCAGCGAGCCGGTGTTTTTGGCGCCGTACACCGAATTGTCGCGACGGATCGACGCGTTCAGCAGGTTGGCGCCACGGCGCGCATTGTACGAAGCGGCCCACGAGTTGGTGCTACGGTCGCGGTTCAGCGCCGACGAACCGTTGGTGCTGACTTCTTCCTTGCGGTGGTCGTACAGCACCTGCACGATATCTTCGCCAACGCGGATATCGTTCTGCAGCGTGATGTCCTTCTGCTTGGTGTTGATGCGCGAGTAGCCGCTGGCGGCGGCGCTGCTCCAGTTTTCGCCGTTGTCCTTGCTCTCCGAGTACTGCAGCAGGGTGTCGACGTTGGCGACGAACTTCGCCTTGCCGTAGACGGCGGCGGTTTCCAGCAGCGCCTTGTTGCGCACGTCGTAGGACGAGCTGCCGTTGTCGTATTGCGATTTCAGTTCGCTGTGCACGAACATGGCGCCGGCTTCGTAGCCGGGCGCGATCTGCAGGCTGAATTGGCCGGCGGCGTTTTCCTTGTCGTAGCCGTCGTCGTCCGCGTTGTAGCTGGACAGGCCAGGACGGGTGGCCGAGAAGCCGTCCGACTTTTCCTTGCCAGCGCTGATCGAGTAGCTGAAGCTGTGTTCACCGCCGGTGGCGCCGGACAGGGTGGCATCGGCTTCGCGGGTGTTGTCGCTGCCATAGCCAACGAACGCGGTCACGGCCGGCGCGCCCTTGCCCTTTTTGGTGAAGATCTGGATCACGCCGCCGATGGCGTCGGCGCCGTACAGGGAGCTCAGTGGGCCGTAGACGATTTCGATATGGTCGATGGCGGTCAGCGGAATCGCGCTCCAGTTGGCGGCGCCGGTGGTCGAGGAACCGATGCGCACACCATCTACCAGCACGATGTTCTGGTTGCTGTTGGCGCCACGGATGTAGACGCTGGACGAGGTGCCGGCGCCGCCGTTGCGGGCGATCTCGATGCCGCGCTGGCGCTGCAGCAGGTCGATGATGGAGCCGGCGCCGGATTCGGCGATCTGCTCGGCGTTGATGGTGATGGTATCGCTGATGACGTTGGCCAGCGGCTGGGCGCTGCGGGTGGCGGTAACGACAACGGTGTCGGCGGTTTCGGCGTGGGCATAGCACGCGGCCATGGCGAGTGCCAGCGACGTCAGCGCCGCAGGACGGGAAATACGAAAGGTCATGATCTTTTGTGTTGTTAGTATCAACCGGCCGACGTCCCCGTAAGCCAGTTGTGAACAGAAGCGCGATGTACGCTTCCACCTGAATTGGCCGGTATCCGGGCTAACAAGTCGAACCGCCTTACCTTCCCATGCCGAGGCACAGTGGTTTCAAGAGGTGGTTTGTCGCGGACTGCGGCGACACTTGCTTACCGTTGCGGGGGCAGCACACGTTGGCCTGATGGCAGGCTTCGTGTTTCCCGTTTAACTGCGCATCTGAGCAGACGCGCGAGCACCAAAACCCGCACATTATACGGGTTTCAGGGCAGTCGGTCACCGGGAGGGCAGGATCACTGTGGCGCCGTAGCCGATTTGATGCGCGGCCTGGGCGGCTTGCAGCGCCATCTGCGCGGGTGCCAGCCCGGCGTGACAGGCGGTCAGCAAACGGATGCTGCCAGCGTGGCAGACGATGATGGCGTCGTCCTGCGGCAGCGCGTGATAGAAGGCTGAAATGCGTTCGGCCATGCGCAGTACGTTCTCGCCGCCGCCGGGACGGTAGTTGGCCATGTCGGCGGCCCAGGCGTCGATGCCGGCGCGCGGGATGGCGTCCCATGGCTGCATTTCCCAGTCGCCGAAGTGCATTTCGGCGAGGCGGGCGTCATAGATGGGGGCTGCGCTCAGGCGGCTGGCCAGTGTGGCGCAGCGGCGCAGGGGACTTGAATAGACCGGCAGCCCGGCCGGCAGCCGCAGGGCGGCCAGCGTCTGCTCCAGCTGTTCGGGGGCGACCACGAGGTCGGTGCTGCCGTAGCAGATGCCCGGCGCCACCAGCGGCTTGGGATGGCGGACCAGTATCAGCATCAGGGCAGCGCGTTGTGGTGCAGGCTGGCCAGCGCACACAGATAGAAGACCGCTTCGCTGACCTGCTGTACCGCGCCCAGGCAATCGCCGGTATAGCCGCCGATGCGGCGCACGCACATGCGCGCCAGCCACCAGGCGGCGATGGCGGCGGCGATTACGCCGCTCAGCAGCGCGGCCTGCGGCAGCCAGCGCAGCCAGATCACCAGCAGCGCGGATGGCACGACGGTGAGGGCGGCGACGAGGAATTCCGCACCGCTCATTTTTTGTGCGAGGGGTTTGGCCTTGCCTTCTGCGCGTGCGTAGTCCAGACGCCAAATCAGCGAGGTGGCCATCAGTCGCGACAGCGGATGCGCCACCAGCAGCGCGCCGATGGTGGCCCACGGCGGCAGCATGGCCAGCGTCGTCAGCTTCAGCGCAAGCATGCAGATGGTGCCGATCGCGCCATAGGCGCCGATGCGCGAGTCCTTCATGATCTCCAGCACGCGCTCGGTGGTCATGCCGCCGCCGAAGCCATCGCACATGTCTGCAAAGCCGTCTTCGTGGAAGGCGCCGGTAACGTAGATGCCGGCTGCGGTGGATACTACAACGGCCACCGGCGCGGGCAGGAACCATGCGGCCAATGCATACGCCGCAGCGGTAATCAGTGCCACCACCACACCCACCAGCGGGAAGTAGCGCGACGCCTGATTCAGCCAGGCGGGATCGAAACCCACCCAGCGCGGAATCGGCAGGCGGGTGAAGAACTGCAGCGCGGTGAAGAACAGGCGGAGTTGGTGCATCGTTATTCGGACTTCTCGCTGACCTGGGCCGATTCGAAGGTCGCCATCTGATTCAGGAAGTTGGCGGCGGCATGCAGCAGTGGCAGCGCCAGTGCGCAGCCGGTGCCTTCGCCCAGACGCAGGCCGAGATTCAGCAGCGGCTTGGCGCCTAACGCAGCCAGCATCTGCTGGTGGCCGCTTTCGTTGGAGCAGTGGGCGAATATGCAGTAATCCAGAATAGATGGCTGCATGCGCGCCGCGACCAGCAGCGCGCTGGTGACGATGAAGCCGTCGATCAGCAGTACTTTGCGCAGTTCGGCCGCTTTCAGCATGGCGCCCGCCATCATGGCGATTTCCAGGCCGCCGAAAGTGGCCAGCACGTCACCCGCTTCGGTGACGCTGGCGTGGTGAGCTACCGCCGCCTCGATCACGCGTTGTTTATGCAGGATGCCTTCGGCCGACAAGCCGGTGCCGGCGCCCACGCATTGCGCGACCGCGATGCCGGTCAGCTTGTGCATCAGCGCGGCGGCGGCCGTGGTGTTCCCGATGCCCATCTCGCCGAAGCCGACTACATTGCCTTCCAGTTCTGCGGCCAATGCCGCGCCGGCGGCCAGCGCGGTCTGACACAGGTCGTGGCTCATGGCGGGTTCCTGCGCGAAGTTGCGGGTGCCGTGCGCCAGCTTGCGGTCGGTGAGGCCGTGACGCGGGCCGAAGTCGTGATTGACGCCGGCGTCGATCACGCGCAGCGCGCAGTCGTTTTGCTTGGCGAAGACATTGATGGCGGCGCCGCCGGCCAGGAAGTTCTCAACCATCTGCCAGGTCACGTCCTGCGGATAGGCGGAGATGCCTTCGGCCACCACGCCGTGGTCGGCGGCAAACACCAGGATGGCGGGCTTGGTGATGGTGATGTCGCGCGTGTTCTGTATCAGGCCGAGCTGGCGGGCCAATGCTTCCAGCGTCCCCAGGCTGCCGAGCGGCTTGGTCTTGTTATTAATAGCGCGGTCGAGTTCGGCTGCGAGCGTGTCGTTATGAGTAGGGGAGATTGGCATGACGTGACGAGTAAATCGAAGAATTTGCTATTTTACCCCTTGCCAAAGCGGCCGACGGCTTGCTATAGTTCTGTCCCTCGCAAGACAACGCGGCGCTGATAAAGCGAAACGATGAAATGTGAAGGGGTTGACGAGATGGACGAAACAATTCATAATCTCGCTTCTTCGCTGATGAACAAAACGATTCAACAGCAAGCAACACAAGATCTTTAAAAATTTACAGTCGATAAATGTGGGCGTTTGATGCTGCAACAAAAAGCATTAAATGCTCAACA
>NZ_WKJK01000037.1 GCF_009674535.1 Duganella guangzhouensis | reverse complement strand
GCAGCCGCGATGGCGGCGGCGAGCGCCTCGGCCTCGCTGGCCGCCAGCGCGGGGGTCGGCGTGGCGGGCGTCGGCAACGGCACCACCGCCTCCACCATGCGCGCGCCCTTCAGCGCCAGATCGCCAACCTCGATCACGCCATCGTTGGCAAACGCCAGCGCGCGTTCCAGGATGTTTTCCAGCTCGCGCACATTGCCGGGGAAGGAATAGCCTTTCAGCGCCTCCAGCACGCCCGGCCCCAGCACCACCTTGTGTTCGAAAGTGCCCAGCCGTTCCAGGATGGCGCCGGTCAGCACCTCCAGATCGTCCAGCCGCTCGCGCAGCGGCGCCAGACTGAGTTCGATCACGTTCAGGCGATAGAACAAATCCTGCCGGAAGCTGCCCTGCTCCACGCACTGCGCCAGATTCTTGTGGGTCGCACTAATAATACGCACATCGACCGGCTCCTCCGAAGTCGCGCCGATCTTGCGCACGCGCCGTTCCTGAATCGCGCGCAGCAGCTTGACCTGCATCGCCAGCGGCAAATCGGCCACCTCGTCCAGCATCAGCGTGCCGCCGTTGGCGGCCTGGAAGAAGCCATCGCGCTCATCGGCCGCGCCGGTGAACGCGCCCTTGCGGTAGCCGAAGAACTCGGCCTCCATCAGCGCTTCCGGAATCGCGCCGCAGTTGACGGCGATGAAGGCCTTGCCGGCGCGCGAGCTTTGCGCGTGGATCTCACGCGCCGCCAGCTCCTTGCCGCTGCCCGATTCGCCATGAATGGCGACCGGCGCCATCGACCGCGCCAGCCGCGCGATCTGCGCCCGCAGTGCCTGGATCACCGCCGAATTGCCGCGCAGCCGACTGTTGGCCGGCGCCGTGCTGGGCGCCTGCACCGCCGCCGGCCCGATGTTCAGGCGTAGCGCCGACTGCACCATCAACCGCAACTGGTCCAGCGCCACCGGCTTGGAGATGTAATCGAAGGCGCCGGCTTTCAGCGCCACCACCGCGTTGTCGGCGCTGCCGAAGGCGGTCACCACCGCCACCGGCGTGTTCTTCCAGGCCGCCGTGACTTCACGCACCAGCTCCAATCCCAAACCGTCGGGCAGCCGCATATCGGTCAGCACCAGCTGGTATTCGGTGTCGGCCAGCAGCGCGCGCGCCTGCGCCAGCGTTTCGGCGCTGTCCACGTCCAGCCCCATTTTGAGCAGGGTGAGTTCCAGCAGTTCGCGCAGGTCGGCCTCGTCGTCGACGACCAGCACACGAGGGGAACGAACACTCATCAAACAGCCTTTCCTTGCTTCTGCCCAGGCCAGGCGAAAGAGATTACAAACCGCCCGCTCAGTGACGGGCTGCCATCGGCGCTGTCTCTGCTATCGAAACGATATTCATAGTCCAGCCGCGCCTCGTTATTCAAGCACAATTCGCGCGCCAGATACAGCCCCAGTCCGGTGCCCTTGCTGGAGGTGGTGTAAAACGGCTCGAACAAGTGGGCCCGCACCTCGGGCGAAATGCCCGGGCCATCGTCCTGCACGTGCAGTTCCAGCCGCTGCGCCTTGTCGCGCACCAGGTCGAGGCGGATCGAATCCGGGCCGCCGCTGGCGTAACGCACCGCGTTATTGAGCAGGTTGAGCACCACTTCGCGCAGGTGTAGCGCGTCGAAGCGCACCTCGGTGCCGGGCGCCACCGCCAGTCCCAGCATGTCCGGCGGCAGCTTGTGGATGTCGATGAATTCGGCACGCAGCTCGGCCAGCAAGACATCCAGCGCCAGCGGCTCGCTGTGCGGCTGCACCTTGCGCGACAGCTGCAGAATGTCCTCCACCATGCGGTTGACCCGCGCCACATTGTCGCCGACGATTTTCAGCAAGCGCTGATGCACCGGGTCGCTCAAGTCCTCGCCCAGCAGAGCGGTGGCGTGGCCGATCGCTGACAACGGATTGCGCACCTCGTGCGCGATGCTGGCGGTGAGCCGGCCCATCGACGCCAGCTTCAGTTGCTGCGCCTGATTCTCGATGCCGGTCACGTCCTGCAGGAAAATCACGCTGCGCTCGGCGCCCAGGCCGTGGGTATCGGCGGCGGCAAAGCGCACTTTCAGGTGCGCGACCAGGTCGCGGCGCGCGCTCCAGGCAGCGGTCATGCCTTCCAGCGCGGCGTCGTTGAACGGTTTGATGTTCAGGAAAGCGGTGGAGCGGGTGGCGTCGGCGCGCCAGTCGGCATAGGCGTGCGCCAGCGGCGCCAGCGCCACCGCCGCCGACAGCTTGAATTTCAGCTCGGGACCGACCAGGCCCAGCATCTGCGCCGCCGCCGGATTGCCGGCGAACACTTGGCCCTCGCCGTCGACCACCAGGATGCCGTCACCGATATTGGCCATCACCAGCCGGTTGACCGCCTGCTGCACGCCGATCTCGACGCCGCGCCGGCTGGCCAGCTCCTCCTGGCCGATCAACTTGGCGGCCATGCGGTTCACCACCAGCACCGCCGCCAGGAAGGCGGCGCCGTACAGGCCGGCCTGCATCACATCGCGGTCGCTATCGGTGAGGAAGATTTGCCAGGTACTGTCGCCCAGCAGGAATAGCGTTACCAGCGAGGCGCAGAACAGCGCCACCACCAGCGGCGCCAGGATGGCCAGTCCGGCCAGCGGGAACAAATACAGAATCGCCAGCCCGCTGCGCATGCCGCCGCTGGCCAGATACAGCAGCGAGATGATGGCCAGGTCGCAGGCGATCTGTGACAGCAGTTGCAGCACGAAGCGGCGCTGCACATACACCGCCGACAGCGCGAAACCGATCGCCAGCAGCAGGTAGGCGCCACAGATTTGCGGATACAGATAGCGGCCGCCGAGATGCTGGCCGCGAGCGTCAAAGCTCAGATAGACCAGCAACACCAGCGCGATCACCACCCGGGTCGCGTTCAGCGTCTGCAGCGAGCGCCAGAAGGTGGCGCGCGATTCGGCGGTCAGGGTGAACAGGCGCGCGAACACGACGCGCTGCGGCCTTACGCGGATGGCAGGGCGGCATGGGCCGCGCTGCAATAGTCACGGCCATTGGCCTGCACCGTTTCCGAGGCAGGATAGAAGACGCCGCAATGCGCGCATTGCAGCATCACTTCGGCATCGTTGGCCGCCTGGGCGGCGGCGCGCGCCTTGTAGGTTTGCTGCTGCGCGGCTGGCTGCGGCTGCGGTTGCTGCTGCGGCGGCTGCCGGAACTGCTGCTGGTGACGCTTTTGCACCTCGCGGATCTTGGAACGGATCGCGAAGATCACCAGGAAAACCAACGCCAGCCAGAAAATAATACGGCTCATGCCCAACCCTTATGCAAAACCACTTCAAACACAAAACGGCTGCCGACGTAGGCCAGCAGCAAAGTCGCGAACCCGGCCAGCGTGAAGCTGAGCGCGGTCTTGCCACGCCAGCCACGGAAGCGGCGACCGGCCAGCAGCGCCGCGAACAGCAGCCAGGACAGCAGCGTAAACACCGATTTATGGTCCCACTTCAGCGCCTGGCCGAACAGCTGCTCCGAGAACACAATGCCCGACAACACGGTCAGGCTCAATAAAGTAAAGCCGAAGCCTATCATGCGGAACAACAGCTTTTCCATGGTCAGCAGCGCCGGCAGCTGGTCCAGCGCGCCGGACAAAAAGGTCTTGCGGTCGGTGGCGGCGTGCAGCCGCGACTCCTGCAGCGCCATCAGCACGGCGTGGAAAGCGGCGATGGTCAAGGTGCTGTAGGCCATGGTGGCGATGGCAATATGCCAACCGAACAGCGGCGACTTGCCCTCCAGCGGCACCAGGTTGCCGGGGAAGACGGTTTGCAGCCCCACCGTCACGGCGGCCACCGGCATCACCAGCCGGCGCATGCCGTCCAGGCTGAAATTCTGATTTTCTATCCAGTAGGCCGCCACCGACACCCACAGCGCCGACGACAGCATGGCGGCAAAGCCGAAGCGCAGCTCGCCGCCGGCGGCAATCTCGGCCCACAGGCCGGCGCCGTGCAGCAGCCAGGCCACCAGGGTGACGGCTGAAATCAGGCCGCCCCGGCGCGATGGCAAGGCGGCGCACACGATGTACAGCGCAATGGCTGCGATGAAAGAATAGATCTGCATCCTGGCAGTTTACACTATCGCTCAGTCCACGGCAGCCATGCGCAGTTCGTCGTGATGGTGACGCTGCTGCTCCTCCATCACCAGCTGCCCCAGTTCACGCTTGAGCGCATTGAATTCGGCGGCGGCCGGATCGCGCAGGCGCGGCAGCTCGACCAGCAGGTCGCGCTTGACGGTGCCGGGGCGGTAGGTCATGACCACGATGCGGTCGGCCAGGTAAATCGCCTCTTCAATCGAGTGGGTGACGAACAAAATGGTCTTTTTCAGCTCGGCCCAGATGCGCAGCAGTTCGTCCTGCAGGTTGCGCCGGGTCAGCGCATCAAGCGCGCCGAACGGCTCGTCCATCAGCATGATGGGCGAATCCAGCGCCAGCACGCGCGCGATCGCCACCCGCTGCCGCATGCCGCCGGACAGGTCTTTCGGATAGCGGTTGCGGAAGTCCTGCAACGACAGCATCCGCAGCAGCTGGTCGACCGTGGCGGCGATCTGCGCCTTGGGCTGGCCCTTGATCTGCAGGCCGAAGGCGATATTGTCGGCCACCGTCATCCACGGGAATAGCGCATATTCCTGGAACACCATGCCGCGCTCCGGGCCGGGCGCGGTGACCGGCTTGCCATCGGCGGTAATGGTGCCGGACGATGGCGGCGCAAAGCCGGCCACCGCGTTCAGCAGCGTCGACTTGCCGCAGCCCGAGGGGCCGAGCAGGCAGACGAACTGGCCTTGCGGGATTTCCAGGTTGATGTCCTTGAGCGCCACCACTTCGCGTTCGGCGGTCTGGAACACCTTGTTTACATGCGAGACTAATATATGTGCCATCAGTTCTCCAGTCCGCGGTGCCAGCGCAGCAAATGGTTATTCAGCTTGTTCATGCCGACGTCGATCGCCAGCCCGATCAGGCCGATGGTAATCATGCCGGCGATGATCTTGTCCGACCAGAAGTACTCGCGCGCCTCCAGAATGCGGAAGCCCAAGCCATTGTTCACCGCCACCATTTCGGCCACGATCACCACGATGAAGGCGGTGCCGATGCCGATCCGCACCCCGGACAGGATGTACGGCACGGCGGCCGGCAGGATCACCCGCACGAACATGGTGAGGCCGGAAGCGCCCAGGTTGCGCGCGGCGCGGATATAAATACCATCGACCTGGCGCACGCCGGCGATGGTATTCATCAGCACCGGGAAGAAGGCGCCGAGCGCGATCAGGAACACCGCCGGCGGATTGCCCAGTCCGAACCACAACATGGACAACGGGATATAGGCGATCGGCGGAATCGGCCGCACCATCTGCACCAGCACGTTGAACCAGTCGTAGACGTGCTTGCTCATGCCCATGGCCAGGCCGAGCGGCAGCGCCAGCCCGCCGCCGATCAGAAAGCCGACCACCACCCTGTACAAGCTGCTGATCGAATCGGTAATCAGCTCGCCGGACACGGCCCACTGCAGCCAGCCGCCGGCCGCCGGATCATACGGTTGCAGCGGCAGCAGGTAGGCGATCCACTTCTCCGCCACCGCCAGCGGCGACGGCAGCACCTGCGGATTGACCCAGCCCAGCACCGTCACCGCCTGCCACACGGCGATCACCAGCGCCGGCAGCACCAGCCCGATGCCGAGCTGCCGCCAGGATGAGGTGGTGACCATTATTTGACGCCCAGATTTTTCTTGGCCGCTTCCAGCAAGTCGGTCTTGACCCAGTCCTTGGCGACTGGCGGCTTGCTCATGCGGCCGACGCCGGTCTTGACCATGACGTCGGTGGTGATCTGGATGTGCTCGGGCGTGATGTCGTAGCTGTACGGCGAATTGCCGATGGCGTCGTCGAAATCGTCCTTGGTGATCTGGCCTTTGAACACCACCTCGCGCACGTATTTTTCAGCGATGGCCTTGTTGTCGATGAAGGTCTTGGTGGACTGCACGAAGCAGTTCATGAACTTCTCGGCCAGCGGGCGCTTCTCTTTATAGAACTTCTCGGTCATCACCATGGTGCGCACCGGCTCGCCGATCGGGGTGTCGTAGGGTTTGATGATCTCAGTACCGAAGCCCTTGTTGATGGCCTGCGAGGATTGCGGCTCGGACTGCATCATGGCGTCGATCTGCTTGCCCAGCAGCGCCTGATTCAAATCGGCGTAGGCCAGGAACACCAGTTGCACATCCTTGCCCGGCTGGTCGGACACGCTCAGGCCGTTCTGCTGCAGCTCGGCCAGCAGCAGCACTTCCTGAATGCCGCCGCGCGTGACGCCGACTTTTTTGCCTTTCAGGTCCTTGACCGATTTCAGCTTCAGGTCGGCGCGGCCGACCAGCAACGCACCGCCCTTGGCAAAGCCGGCCACCACATAAATCGGCGCGCCGCCGGCGCGGCCGGAGATCGCGGCCTCGGACGCGGTGGTGCCGACATCCAGCTCGCCGGCGATGATGGCCTGCATCACGTCCAGCCCCTTGGCGAATACCCGCTCCTCGACCTTGATGCCGCACTTGGGCGCGATTTCCTTGATATATGAGACGGCGCCGTAGTGGGCGAACTTCAGATTGCCCAGCCGGACCACTTCCTGCGCCTGGGCTGCACCCAGTACCGACGTGAGGGCCATCGCGGCGCAAATCGCTTTCAGTTTCATCCGTCTCTCCTTTAATTTATGTCAAGAAATCATACCAAGCTAGTCCCTGATTGCCTATTGCTGTAGATCATATGAATTTTGTAAATTGTGACGATTGTCACATTTGCAACGCAGAAACGGGCATAGCATGCGTTAGCAAATCGGAAAAATATTACTTTTTATAACACTACTTTCATGCCTATTCTCACCCGTTCCTCATTCGCCGTCGCGCTGCTGGCCGTGTCCCTGACCGCCTGCGGCGGCGGTGGTGGCAGCAGCACGCCCGCCGCGCCACCGGCCGCGACCGAACTCAGCCTGAGCGCCACCGGCACCAGCGCCACCGCCGGCGGCAGCGGCGTCACCCTGACCGCCGGCCTGAACGGCGCCGGCACGGTCAGCTGGACGCTGGCGGCCGGCAATCCCGGCACGCTGTCCGCCAGCAGCGGCGGCAGCGTGGTTTACACGCCGCCGGCGCTGGGCAGCCTCAGCGCCGCAACCACGGTGACGGTGACCATCACCGCCAGCTCCGGCAGCCTGAGCAAGACCATCACACTGCAAGTGGCGCCGGGCGACGTTCCCGGACTGACGCTGCTGGCCGGCACCATCAGCCCCGGCGTCGGCGCGGTGGTCGACGGCAGCGGCGCCGGCGCCCGCTTTGGCAACATCAGCTCGCTGGCGGCGGACAGCACCGGCACCGTCTACGTGACGGAACGCTTTTGCAAATGCATCCGCACCATCGGCACCGATGGCAAGGTCAGCAAACTGGCCAGCAGCAGCGGCGGCTATGCCGATGGCGACCTGAGCAAACTGGGCGTGGGCACCATCACCCAACTCACGCCGATGGCCGACGGCAGCCTGTATTTCAGCGACTACACCACCGTCTCCCTCAGTTCCATCGTCTACAGCTACACCAGTCACTTCCGCAAGATCGCCCGCGACGGCAGCCTGAGCTTGCTGTCCACCGTCACCGAAACGGCGGTGCCGCTGGGCCTGACAGTCGCCAACGACGGGACGCTGTATGCCTATAACAGCCGCGCGATTTACCTGGTCGGTGGCGACAACAACCTGACCCTGCTGGCCGGCAACCCGGCCGACAGCGGCACCGGCACCAGCGTCGACGGCGCCGGCGCGGCCGCCCACTTCACCGGCATCCTCAAGTTGCTGGCCTCAAGCGACGGCAACCTGTACGCGCTCGACCTCGGCGGCGCGCTGCGTCAGATCGGCAAGACGGGCGTGGTGACCACGCTGGTGCCGCACAGCACGACCGACTACGTCCCCACCCTCAGCATCGATGCCCAGGGCCGGCCGCTGCTGCTATTCGGCAACGACCTGCCCTCGTCATACGAAGTGCGCCGCTACAGCAACGGCCTGGTGGCGCCGCTGTACCGGGTGGGCACGGCCGGCAGCGTCTATCGTCACCCGGCGTCGTTACTGACGGCACTGGCGGACGGCAGCGTGGTCACCAGCGACGTCACCAGCGTCACTCGCATCGGCGCCGACGGCCAGGCCACGCTGCTGGCCGGCGTGCGCAGCGACTACCTCGACATCGCCGTCGATGGCCAGGGCGCGGATGCCCGCCTGATTTTTGCCCGTCTGCTGGCGGCCGACCGCGACGGCAATATTTACTCGGTCAGCAACTTGAGCGAGTACACCTCGGTCACCACCGTGCGCAAAATCACGCCGGCCGGCGATGTCAGCACGGTCCTGGATGACAAGCTGGGTGTCATCGTCACCGGCATCGTGGTCACGCCCGCCAACGCCGTGATGGTATCGGTGCGCAATCTCGACGGCAGCTATGGCGGCGCCATCTACCAGTTGGCGGGCGGCGCCGTCACGCTGATTGCCGGCACGGCCGATGGCGACAACTCGCCCCATCAGGTCGATGGCCAGGGCAGCAGCGCCCGCTTCGGCCTGCCGACGCTGGCCGGGGTCGACGCGGCCGGCAACCTGTACCTGGATGACTTTGCCGTGGCCAGCGGCAGCACCCGCACCGTCCGCAAGATCACGCCGGCCGGCGTGGTCAGCACGATCAACAGCCTCCCCGCCGGGCTGGGCGTGGCGGCCGATGGCAATACCTATGAACTGGTGAGCGGCATGGCGGTCTACCGGGTGACGCCGGACGGCGTGCGCACCCGCATCGCCGGCGACGAACACGGCCCGGCCGCCATCCTGCCCGGCGCCCTGCCGGCCCAACTGATCAACGCAAACAGCATCGTGATGCTGGACGCGCGTCACTTTGCCATCGCCGCCGGCAATGGCATTTATAAATTAGTCCTACCATGAGAGAGATCACTATGTCCCGCTTGCCCCGTCCCGGCTTCACCCCACTGGCCGCCGCCGCGCTGCTGGCCCTGTCGCTGACCGCTTGCGGCGGTGGCGGCGGCAGCAGCACGCCGGCCACGCCACCGGCCGCCTCCGAACTCACGCTGAGCGCCACCGGCAGCAGCGCCACCGCCGGCGGCAGCGGCGTCACGCTGACCGCCGGGCTGAACGGCACCGGCACGATCAACTGGACGCTGGCGGCCGGCAATCCCGGCACGCTGTCCGCCAGCAGCGGGACCAGCGTGGTCTACACGCCGCCGGCGCTGGGCAGCCTCAGCGCCGCCGCCACGGTGACCGTCACCGCCACTTCCGGCAGCCTGAGCAAGGCCATCACCTTGCAGGTCGCACCGGGCGAGAGCGCCGGGCTGACGCTGCTGGCCGGCACCATCAGCTCCAACGGCGGCAGCAGCGTCGACGGCAAGGGCGCGGCGGCGCGCTTCAACTTCATCAGCGCCACTGCGGTCGACAGCAACGGCGTGCTGTACGTGGCCGACAATGTCAGCCTGCGCAAAATCAGCGCCGACGGCAGCGTCAGCACGGTGACCGGCATCACCGGCGCGGCGGACGGCAATCTGAATGCGCTGGGCGTCAACAACATCAACCAGCTGACGCTGCTGGCCGACGGCACGCTGTACTTCAGCGAGTACACCAATGTGTTCATCACCAGCCACACCTATGGCTACACCACCCGCTTCCGCAAGCTGACACCGGACGGCACGCTGACCACGCTGGCCAGCGTGCCGGCGCAAACGCTGTCGCTGAAACTGGCGGCCGGCGCCGACGGCGCGCTGTACACCTACGACCCGTGCGCGATCTACACGCTGGACAGCGCGGGCAAACAAACGCTGCTGGCTGGCGGCACCTGTGCGCTAGCCCAGGCCGGCATCGACGGCACCGGCACGGCGGCGCAGTTCGCCACGCTGCAAGGCGTGCGGGTGGCGGCGGACGGCACGCTGTACGCCTACGATTACAGCGGCCTGCGCAAGATCACCAAAAGCGGCGTGGTCACCACGCTGGCCGGCGCCAGCAACACCACCGGGCTGACGCTGGACGCCCAGGGCGCACCGCTGCTGCTGTCCAATAGCGGCGCACCGTCGTCCTACCAGATCAGCAAATACAGCAACGGCGCGCTGACGCCGCTGTACACGGTGGGCACGGTGGGCGACGTCTACCGCCAGGGCGCGCTCCAGCTGCAAGCCATGCCGGACGGCAGCGTCATCACCTCCGACGGCAAGGGCGTGAGCCGCATCGGCAGCGATGGCAAGGCCACGCTGCTGGCCGGCCTGCGCGACGACAGCCAGGATGTCAGCGTCAACGCCAAGGGCGAGCTGGCCCGCTTCGTCAAGCCCGGCCTGCTGGCGGCCGACAAGAGCGGCAATATCTATTCGGTGGAAAACGTCGGCAACTACACCGCCAGCGAGACCATCCGCAAAACCACGCCGGACGGCACCGTCAGCACCGTCATCGACGGCCAACTGGGCGTGATCGTCACCGGCATGGTGGTGACGCCGGCCAACGCGCTGGTGGTGTCGGTGCGCAACGCCGACAACAGCTATGGCGGCGCGATTTACCAGATCGGCAGCGATGGCGCCATCACGCTGATCGCCGGCGTGCCGGGCGGCTACAGCACGCCGCAGCAGGTCGACGGCCAGGGCGCCAACGCCCGCTTCGGCCAGCCGACCCTGGCTGGCGTCGACAGCGCGGGCAATCTGTATGCCTATGATCTGACCACCAGCGGCAGCCAAGCCACCAGCATCCGCCAGATCACCTCGCTGGGCGCGGTCAGCACCATCGCCAGCCTGCCGGCCGGTCTGGGCGCGGCGCCGGACGGCAATACCTACCAGTTGGTGGACGGCAAGGCGGTGTACCGGGTGACGCCGGCCGGCGTGCGCACCTTGGTGGCGGGCGATGAAAACGGCGTCAACGCCATCCTGCCGGGCGCGCTGCCGGCGCAGCTGTACCAGGCCGGCAGCATCGTCGCGCTGGACGCGCGCCACTTCGCCATCGCGGCCGGGAATGGCATCTACAAACTGGTGCTGCCGTAAGCGGCGCTGGCGGCGGCGGAAATCCGCCGCCAGCGGGGCGATGCGGTAAAATGACGCGTTACGCTTACCCCACAGATCGATCACATGCTAGATAACCTGACTCAACGCCTCGCCAAGGTCGTCAAGACCATGCGCGGCGAGGCCCGCCTGACCGAAGCCAACACCGCCGAAATGCTGCGCGAAGTGCGCATGGCGCTGCTGGAGGCCGACGTCGCCCTGCCGGCCGTGCGCGAATTCATCGCCCGCGTCAAGGACAAAGCGCTGGGCGAGGAAGTGATTTCGTCGCTGTCGCCAGGCCAGGCGCTGGTCGGCGTGGTGCAGCGCGAGCTGGCCTCGCTGATGGGCGCCGACCTCGGCCCGGAAGCGGCGCAACTGAGCTTTGCCCAGCAGCCGCCCGCCATCATCCTGATGGCCGGTCTGCAGGGTGTCGGTAAAACCACCACCGTCGGCAAGCTGGCCAAATACCTCAAGGAAGAAAAGAAAAAGAAAGTGCTGACCGTGTCGGCCGACGTCTACCGTCCGGCCGCGATCGCCCAGTTGCAATCGGTGACCGGCCAGGTCGGCGCCGACTTCTTCCCCTCGACTGCCCAGGACAAACCGGTCGACATCGCGCTGGCCGCGCTGGATTGGGCCAAGAAGCACTACCACGACGTGCTGATCATCGACACCGCCGGCCGTCTCGGCATCGATGAAGAAATGATGCAAGAGATCGCCGCCGTGCACGGCGCGGTCAAGCCGGTGGAAACCCTGTTCGTGGTCGACGCCATGCTGGGCCAGGACGCCATCAACACCGCCAAAGCCTTCAACGACGCGCTGCCGCTGACCGGCATCGTGCTGACCAAGCTGGACGGCGACTCGCGCGGCGGCGCCGCGCTGTCGGTGCGTCACATCACCGGCAAGCCGATCAAATTCGCCGGCGTGTCGGAAAAACTGGACGGGCTGGAAGCGTTCGATCCGGCCCGCATGGCCAACCGCGTGCTGGGCATGGGCGACATCCTGGCGCTGGTGGAAGAAGCGCGCAAAGGCGTTGACGCCAAGGCCGCCGCCGATCTGGCCGCCAAGGTCAAGTCCGGCGGCAAGTTCGACATGAACGATTTCAAGGCGCAACTGGGCCAGATGAAGAAAATGGGCGGCATGGCCAGCCTGGTCGACAAACTGCCGGCGCAATTCCAGCAAGCGGCCGGCGGCGCCAACATGGACCAGGCCGACAAACAGGTGCGGCGCATGGTCGGCATCATCGACTCGATGACGGCGGCCGAACGCGCCAAGCCGGAGCTGATCAAAGCCACCCGCAAGCGCCGCATCGCGGCCGGCGCCGGCGTGCAGGTGCAGGAAGTCAACCGCATGCTGAACCAGTTCGAGCAGATGCAAACCATGATGAAAAAACTGTCCGGCGGCGGCATGATGAAGATGATGCGCTCCATGAAGGGCATGATGCCGGGCCTGCGCTAAAAGTGCGCAAATCCTGCGGCGACGCCCCGGAGACACAGTAAACACCGGCCTTGTCCTATGTTTACGTCGTGTTTCCGGGAAAAAACGCGAAAAACACTTGCGCACGGCTTAAATCCCCACCAATATTAGCCGGTGCGATCAATTGCGCAATTTTCTATGTGTTCGTTAAGGAGGCTCGAATATGGCAACAGCCAAAAAAACCCCAGCAGCACCAGTAAAGAAAGCTGCGGCCAAACCGGCCGCAAAGAAAGCAGCAGCACCCGCCAAAGCCGCAGCCAAACCAGCTGCGAAGAAAGCACCGGCAGCGCGCAAGCCTAACGCCGCCTTCATGAAAGAACTGACGCCATCCGCCTCGTTGGCAGCAGTGGTCGGCGCGGCACCGCTGCCGCGCACTGAAGTGACCAAAAAAGTGTGGGATTACATCAAGAAGCACGACCTGCAAGACGCGGCCAACCGTCGCAACATCAATGCCGACGACAAGCTGAAAGCCGTCTTCGGCGGCAAGGCCCAGGTTTCCATGTTCGAAATGACCAAGCTCATTTCCGACCACCTGAAATAAGTCCTCCCGCGCTGTAACCCTGGCCGGGTTACAGCCCTTTCTTCCCCACCAGCCTCACGGCGCCGGACTGTCCGCCACCCGGGTCGGGCGCTTGCCCAGACTGGGTTCGTGCGGCCCCGGAGCGTCCAGCACCGGCCGCAGTCGCGGCAACGAATCCGGATAATTGGCGGCGATGTAGGCGATCATCGCCTCGCGCAGCTCGCAGCGCAAGTCGAAGGCGGTGCCGGAATCCTGCGCGCTGACCAGCAACCGCAACTGCATCCCGTGTTCGTTGGCGTCGGTGACGTGCAGCACGCACACGCGCTGGTCCCAGCGGCTCGACGCCCGCGTCACGCGCTCGAACTCGGCGCGGATCTGCGGCACCGGCACGCTGAAATCCAGCCACAGGAACACCGTGCCCAGGATCGAGGCCGAGGTATGGGTCCAGTTCTCGAACGGATTCTCGATAAACCATTGCAGCGGCACGATCATGCGCCGCTCGTCCCAGATCCGCACCACCACAAAGGTGCCGGTGATGCGCTCGACCCGCCCCCATTCGCCCTTGACGATCAGCACGTCGTCGAGCCGGATCGGCTGCGAGAACGCGATTTGCAAACCGGCGATGAAGTTGCCCAGCACCGGCCGGGCGGCGATGCCGGCCACTAGTCCGGCCATGCCGGCCGAGGCCAGCAGACTGGCGCCGAACTGCCGCGCGCCGGGCAGGGTCAGCAGCACGAAGCCCAGGCCCAGCAGACCGATGATGGCGTTGGCGCTGCGCGTCAGCACCTGGGTCTGGGTCAGCAGGCGGCGCGCGCGCAGATTGTCGGCGACATCAACCGGATTGATCTGGGCGATGGTGCCGCTGATTGAATTGACGCAGGAAATCGCCAGCCAGGTCAGCGCCAGGATCAGCAGCACGCTGTCGATGCGCGACAGCTGCACCAGCAGCGGCGTGTTTTCCGGCGCGCCGGTCAGCACCAGCCGCAGCGCGAACAACACCGCGCACAGCTGGCTGGGCCGGTAGCCGCACTTGAGCGCGTTGGTGGTGTAGGGCCGGTTGCGCGCCAGCCGCCGCACCAGCATGATGCCGGCGCGGTGCAGCAGCAAGGCCACGATCACAAACAGCACGGCGCTGACGCCGACTGCGGCGGCGGCGCGCCATGGCCCTTCCTGGGGTTCCGAGAAATAGTTGAGATCCATGCGGCGGATTGTAGGCGAAGCGGCGTCAACGCGGCGCGCAACACCGCCCGCCCAGCCCAGCCCAGCGCCGCCGCTTACTTCCAGTTATTCCACGCGCGCAGCACGGCGTTCGGGTATTCCGGCTTGCCGCGGCTGCCGTTGTAGCGGCCCAGCGCCAGGTACAGATTGCCGGCTTCCATGTCGATGTACATGCGCAGGATGGCGCAGCCGTAGCGCAGATTGGTCTGCATGTCGAACAGCGCGCGCCGGTTGCTGTCGCCGATCACGCCGGTCCAGAACGGCATCACCTGCATATAGCCGCGCGCGCCGGCCAGCGACACCGCGTATTTGCGGTAGGCCGATTCGACCTGGATCAGGCCCAGCACCATGCCCGGATCGAGCCCGGCGCGGCGCGCTTCGTACCACACGGTGGCGAGGAATTCGTTGCGGGTCTGGTCGTCCGCCAGCTTGCGCTTGAGGCGGTAGGACATGGTGTCCAGCCAGTTCTGATAACGCGCCCGTTCGGACGGGTCGCGGAAGGTGGGGGTGGGCGGCGTGGCGTCCTTGATGGCGTTGGACAGCGCCAGCCGCACCGAGTCGGCCAGCGCTTCTTCCTTCTGGTTGCCGGCCTGCGCCGGCGGCATGGCCAGCACACCGGCCAGCCCCGCCACCACGCCCAGCCGGCGCCACAGCCCGCTCATCACTGCGCCAGCTTGCCTTTGACGAAGGCCAGGATGTCGGCGACCGGCACGGCGGTGGCCTCGCTGTCGCGGCGGCCCTGGTATTCCAGGTTGCCTTCTTTCAGGCCGCGATCGCCGATCACCACGCGGTGCGGCACGCCGATCAGCTCCCAGTCGGCAAACATCTGGCCCGGACGGTGGCCACGGTCGTCGAGGATGACGTCGATGCCGGCCGCTACCGCGTCGGCATACAGTTTTTCCGTCGTCTCTTTAACCGCCTCGCTGCGGTCCATGCCCATCGGGCACAGCACCAGTTCGAACGGTGCCAGCGCGGCCGGCCAGATGATGCCCTTGTCGTCGAAGTTCTGTTCGATGGCGGCGCCCAGGATGCGGGTCACGCCGATGCCGTAGCAACCCATCTGCAGCGGCGCCGGTTTGCCGTTTTCGTCCAGGAAGGTGGCTTTCATCGATTCCGAGTAGGCGGTGCCCAGCTGGAACACGTGACCGACTTCGATACCGCGCTCGATCGCCAGCACGCCCTGGCCGTCCGGCGAGGCGTCGCCCTCGACCACGTTGCGCAGGTCGGCCACGATTTGTGGCTCTGCGCAGTCGCGGCCCCAGTTGGCGCCGGTGTAGTGGTAGCCCTCTTCATTCGCGCCGCACACGAAGTCGTTCATATTGGCGACGGTACGGTCGGCCACCACGGTCACCGGCAGCTTGGTGTTGATCGGGCCCAGGTAGCCCGGCACGCAGCCGTAGACGTCGAGGATTTCCTGCTCGGTCGAGAAGCGGTGCGAGGCCAGGCCTGGCACCTTGGCGACCTTGATCTCGTTCAGTTCGTGGTCGCCGCGCAACAGCAACGTGAAATACTGTTTAGTCAGTTTACCGTCGGCTTCGTGCTCGACGGTCAGCGCCAGCGTCTTGACGGTCTGCGCCAGCGACAGGCCCAGTTGCTCGGCCACTTTCTCGCATTTGGTGGCGCCCGGCGTGGCGGTTTTGACCAGCGGCTGTGTGGCGGCGGGACGGCTGGCGTTGACCGGCAGCGCCTCGGCCGCTTCCATATTGGCGGCGTAGTCGGAGGTCGGGCAGTACACCAGCGCGTCTTCGCCGGTGGAGGCGATGACGTGGAATTCATGCGAGCCGCTGCCGCCGATGGCGCCGTTGTCGGCCGCCACCGCGCGGAACTTCAGGCCGAAGCGGTTGAAGATGCGCACATAGGCGTCATACATGATTTTGTACGAGGCTTGCATGCCGGCCACGTCGCGGTCGAAGGAATAGGCGTCCTTCATAGTGAACTCGCGGCCGCGCATCAGGCCGAAACGCGGACGGCGCTCGTCGCGGAACTTGGTCTGGATGTGGTAAAAATTCAACGGCAGTTGGCGGTAGGATTTAATTTCCGTACGAACAACATCGGTGATCACTTCCTCGGCGGTCGGCTGGAACGCGAATTCGCGGCCGTGGCGGTCCTTGATGCGCAGCAGTTCGGCACCCATCTTGTCCCAACGGCCGGTCTCCTGCCACAGTTCGGCGGGCTGGATCAGCGGCATCAGCAGCTCGATCGCGCCGGACTGGTTCATCTCTTCGCGCACGATCGCTTCGACCTTGCGGATGATTTTCAGGCCCATCGGCATATAGGTGTAGATGCCCGAACCCAGGCGTTTGATCATGCCGGCGCGCATCATTAACTGATGGCTGACGATCTCGGCATCCGAAGGAGCTTCTTTAAGCGTGGAAATAAAAAAACGTGACGCGCGCATACGGTGAATTCTTTTTAAAAAGAGAGAGTTATAATCAACCTAATTTTAAAGGATTAGCTGGCTGATGCGTCCATACTTTATACAAATGCGTTCAAATCAGGGTCTGCCGGTCGTTTTCGTCACCCGAAAACGCTGCCGGCCGGCCATTTTGTGGGCAAAAATATAAGACGGGAGCTCAGCCGCAGAAAGTTTGAGGTGCAATATGCTCGATCGGGAAGGGTTTCGCCCCAACGTCGGCATCATCCTGCTGAACGCCCATAACGAGGTGTGGTGGGGCAAGCGGGTGCGCGAGCACTCATGGCAGTTTCCGCAAGGCGGCATTAAATACGGAGAGACGCCGGAACAGGCAATGTACCGGGAGTTGGAAGAGGAAATCGGTCTGCGGGCCGAGCACGTCAAGATCGTCGGTCGCACCCGCGACTGGCTGCGCTATGAGGTGCCGGACCATTTCATCAAGCGGGAAATCCGCGGCCACTACCGCGGCCAGAAGCAGATCTGGTTCTTGTTGCGCATGTGTGCGCGCGACAACGACGTCAATCTGCGCCTGACCGACCATCCGGAATTTGACGCCTGGCGCTGGCATGACTACTGGGTGCCGCTGGATGTCGTGATTGAATTCAAGCGCGAGGTTTACCAGCGCGCCTTGCAGGAGCTGTCGCGCTTCCTGACCTGGCCGGCCAACGGCCACGAACGGCGCCAGCATGGCTCACGCTACCTGCGCCAGCCGCACGCGCCGCGCGCCAACCCGGCCGCGCCGGCGCCGGCGCTGGCCACCGCCGGTGGCTGCGACGCCGCCCCGCCCTGTGCGGACAGCGTGGCGGGCGACGGCAAAAGCGATGCCTGATGTATCCAACGGGACCGTCTGACGGTCCCGTTTTTTTTGGTTCAGACGATCTGGCAAGCCTCGTCGAACGCCAAGCGTGGCGCGCGCGGGCGGATCTTGGCCGGGTCGCCATAGCCGATATTGCAGATGAAATTGGACTGGATGCTGGTGCCGGCGAAGAACGCCGCGTCCACCTTGGCATTGTCGAAGCCCGACATCGGGCCGACATCCAGCCCCAGCGCGCGCGCCGCCAGCATCAGATAAGCGCCCTGCAGCGAAGAATTGCGGAACGCGGTCGACTGGATCAGCGCCTCGTTGCCGACAAACCAGGAACGCGCATCGACCGCCGGCGACAGCTGCGGCAGCTTCTCGTAGAACGCGGTGTCCATGCCGACAATCACCGTCACCGGCGCCGCCAGCGTCTTGTCCAGATTACCGGCCGACAGCGCCGGCGCCAGCCTGGCCTTGGCTTCCGCCGAGCGCACGAACACAAACCGGGCCGGCGCGCCGTTGGCGGCGGTCGGCGCCCAGCGCAGCGCGTCGTACAGCTGCTGCAGCTGAGCGTCGCTCAGCGGACGGTCCTGCCAGCCGTTGTGGGTGTGGGCGGAGTAAAACAGGGTATCGAGAGCGGATTGGTTCAGCATGGCGTCAATGACAAGTTGATGGAACTGGCATCTTATCCTGCGGCCGCAGGCGGTACAATGGCGCCATGTTTAATCCAAGCTCCGACGACGTGCGCCGCTTCTTTTGCGAGACCTTCCGCAAACAGCGCGCCCAAGCCATCCTCAGCCCCATCGAAACCATGGCGGCCGACTGGATCCGCCACCATCCCGAATACCACGACGTGCTGAGCGACGTCGACACCGCGCTGACGCGCGACTACCAGGTCGAAGGCGCGCAAGCCAATCCCTTCCTGCATTTATCGATGCACCTGTCGATCGACGAACAGATCTCGATCGACCAGCCGCCCGGCATCCGCGCGCTGGCGACCCAGCTGACGCTGAAGCTGGACGACGCCCACGCGGCGCAGCACGAAATCATGGAATGTCTGGGCGAGATGATCTGGAACGCCCAACGCACCGGCACCCCGCCCGACGGCCTGGCCTACATCGAAGCCATCAAGCGCCGCCTGTAAAAATCAGCGGTGGGTGGCCAGGTTGCCTGGCAGGCTGCTCAGGTAGGCGGCCAGGTCTTTGATGTCCTGGTTGCTCAGCGGCTGGACCTGGCCGCCCATGATGGGGTTGCTGCGGCCGTTGGCGCCGTCGCCGCGCTTGTAGGCTTTCAATGCGTGTTCCAGGTAGTCTTTGTGCTGGCCGGCCAGCTTCGGGTAGCTGGGGTCGAGCGGGGTGTTGAAGTCTTTGCCGTGGCAGGTGAAGCAGGAATATTTTTCGCTCAGCGCCTTGCCCGCTTCGACATTGCCACCGGCCTGGGCGGCGCTGGCGAGCAGGCCGCAGGCCACGGCGGCGATCAGTTTCTTCATCATGAACTCGGTCCTCATTTCGGGTCGGCTGTGCGGGTCTGCTGCGCGTAAAACGCGGCCACGTCGGCGATGTCCTGCTCGCTCAGGCTGGCGGCGATGCCTTTCATCGATGGGTGCTTGCGCTCGCCCTTCTGGTAGGCGCGCAGCGCGCTTTCGATGTATTTGGCCGACTGGCCGCCGATCATCGGCACCGGGTAGACTTCGGGGAAGGTGGCTTTGTAGCCGGGGATGCCATGGCAGCCGATGCACATTTCGATCTTGGCCTTGGCATTCTGGACATTGCCGACCACTTCCGCCGCAACCGCGACGTGGGTGCAGCCTGCGAGCACGAGGAGTGCGGTGAGTTTTTTCATGGTGTCTCTAAGTAAGTAATCGGATACTGCGATCTCGGATACTACTACCACGCGTCAATCGGGTTGACTTTTCTGCTATGAGTGAAAAGATTCTATCCTAGTTCTTTTTGATAAGCTACCCAGAATCATTGCCTGAACAACACATCCGGCGCCGCGCTCTGGAGCCCGGCTTCTAGCGATTCCGCCTATACTGTTTGTTCTTTTTCTGACCCGGATATCGCCCCATGACCGCCGCTCCCCGCTTCGAAGGTTCCGCCCACTATGTCGCCACCGCCGACCTGAAACTGGCGGTCAACGCCGCCCTCACGCTGCAACGCCCGCTGCTAATCAAGGGCGAGCCGGGCACCGGCAAGACCATGCTGGCCGAGGAGGTGGCGGCCGCGCTCGACCGCCCGCTGCTGCAGTGGCACGTCAAGTCGACCACCAAGGCGCAGCAGGGCTTGTACGAGTATGACGCGGTGTCGCGCCTGCGCGATTCGCAGCTGGGCGATGAGCGCGTGCGCGATATCCATAACTACATCGTCAAGGGCGTGCTGTGGCAGGCCTTCACGGCGCCGGAGCCGGTGGTGCTGCTGATCGATGAAATCGACAAGGCCGATATCGAGTTCCCCAACGATCTGCTGCGCGAGCTGGATCGGATGGAGTTCTATGTCTACGAAACCCGCGAGATGGTGCGGGCGCTGCACCGGCCGCTGGTGATCATCACCTCGAATAATGAGAAGGAGCTGCCGGACGCCTTCCTGCGCCGCTGCTTCTTCCACTACATTCAGTTCCCCGACCGCGACACCATGGCGCAAATCGTCCAGGTGCACTACCCGCACCTGAAGCAGGAGCTGCTGGCGCAGGCGCTGCAGACTTTTTACCAGCTGCGCGAGGTGCAGGGGCTGAAGAAGAAGCCATCCACCTCGGAATTCCTCGACTGGCTCAAGCTGCTGATGGCGGAGGACATTCCGCCGGAAGCGCTGCGCAGCCAGGACGCCAAGGCCATCGTGCCGCCGCTGCACGGCGCGCTGCTGAAGAACGAGCAGGATGTGCATCTGTTCGAGCGTCTGGTCGCGATGGCGCGGATGAACCGATGAGCGCGGCCTTCGCCTCCTTCGATACCCCATTGCCGGTGACGCTGGAACTGCACGGCGTGCGGCTGGAGCCGCTCGGCCCGCACCACGCCGACGGCTTGCGCGCGGCCGCCAGCGATGGCCAGCTGTGGCAGCTGCGCGTGACCTCGGTGCCGGAGCCGCACGAGGTTGACGCGTATATTTTCAAGGCGATCGAGCAGCGCCCTACCCGGCTGGCGTTTGCCGTGATCGACGTCGGCAGCGGCGCCGTGATCGGCACCACCAGCTATCACGACATCGTGCCGGCCATCGCCCGGCTGGAGATCGGCTATACCTGGTACGCGCAGCGCTGGCAGCGCACCCACGTCAACACCACTTGCAAGCTGCTGTTGCTGACCCACGCGTTCGAGACGCTGGGCGCGGCGCTGGTGGGCTGGCGCACCGATAACTACAACTTTGCCTCGCAGGCCGCGATCGAACGGCTCGGCGCCAAAAAGGATGGCGTGCTGCGCCACCACGCGCTGCGCCGCGACGGCACGGTGCGCGACACCGTCATGTACAGCATGGCGGCCGGCGAATGGCCGGAGGCGCGCGCCCATTTGCGCTACCAGCTGGCGCGGCACGGGGTGCGCTGAGATGCTGATCGATTTCTTTTTCACGCTGAAGGACGCCAAGATCCCGGTCACCATCAAGGAGTTTCTGACCTTGCTGGAGGCGCTGCAGCGCCAGGTGGTCAGCGGCTCGCTGGACGAGTTCTATTATCTGGCGCGGCTGACGCTGGTCAAGGACGAGGCCCACTTCGACAAGTTCGACCGCGCCTTCGGCCTGTATTTCAAGGGCATCGCGGCGGCGCTGGATGAGCAAGGCGGGGTGCCGCTGGACTGGCTGCTGCAGCGCATGAAGCGCGAGCTGACGCCGGAGCAGATCGCGGCGCTGGAAAAATTCGGCTACGACAAGCTGATGGACCGGCTGCGCGAGCTGCTGAAGGAGCAGAAGGAGCGTCACGAGGGCGGCAACAAGTGGATCGGCACCGGCGGCACCTCGCCGTTCGGCCATGGCGGCACCAACCCGGAGGGGGTGCGCATCGGCGGCAAGGGCGGCAACCGCACGGCGGTCAAGGTGTGGGAGGCGCGCGCCTATCAGGATTACGACGATGAGCGCGAACTCGGCACCCGCAACATCAAGGTGGCGCTGCGCCGGCTGCGCAAGTTCGCGCGCCAGGGCGCGGCCGAGGAGCTGGCGCTGGACGCCACCATCCGCGCCACCGCCAGCAACGCCGGCTACCTCGACATCAAGATGCAGCCGGAGCGCCGCAACCGGGTCAAGGTGCTGATGCTGTTTGACGTCGGCGGCAGCATGGACGACCACATCGAGCGCACCGAGGAATTGTTCTCGGCCGCGCGCAACGAATTCAAGCACATGGATTTCTATTACTTCCACAACTGCGTCTACGACTATATGTGGAAGAACAACCGGCGCCGCCATGCGGAGCGTTTCCCGACCTGGGACATCCTGCGCAAATACCCGCCCGACACCAAGCTGATTTTTGTCGGCGACGCCACCATGAGTCCCTACGAGATTTTGCAGCCGGGCGGCTCGGTCGAATACAACAACCAGGAAGCCGGCAGCGCCTGGCTGGCGCGCTTCACCGCCGCGTTCCCGAAATTCGTCTGGCTCAATCCGGAGCCGGAGCAGATCTGGCAATACCGCCAGTCGGTCGGCATCATCCGCCAGCTGATGAACCACCGCATGTACGCGCTGACCATGAGCGGGCTGGAGCAGGCGATGCGTACCCTGAGTAAATAGCCCTTACCAGGAAGATAAAAAGATTGGCAATTGTTAAATGTTTGAAACAATTTTATACAATTCTTAAGTTGTCTGGCAATCGTGTGCAGCTTAGTCTTCAGCTATGTTTGCTCATTTTTCCCGTTGGCTGCGACGCGTCAGTCCACGCCGCTATGCGTACAGCCTGGCGCTGGCGCAGGCGGTGATCTTCCTGCTCGACACCAGCACCGGTGCCGCGATCTCGTACGCGCCTTTCTATAGTTTGCCGGTGGCGCTGGCGGCATGGCGTTTGACGCCGGCCGCCGTGGCCGGCTTTGTATTGAGCGCCACGCTGGCGCGGGTGTATGACTACAGCAACGCCCACGCCGACGGCGGCCTGTTGCTGGCCTACGATCTGCTGCAAAGCGCGGCCTTTTATGCGCTGGTGGCGCTGCTGGTGTGGCAGATGCGACACGCCTTCGAGCGGGTGGCGCGCCGCGCCCACAGCCTGCGCCGCAAGGCGCGCGCCGAGCGCCATCGGCGCGTGCTCGATTCCACCATCCGCCGCGCGGTGCCGGACGATGTGGCGGCCATCGTGCGGCTGTCGGTGCTGGGCGGCGAGGACGGCGCGTTCGACCAGAATGTCAATCAGCAGGCGCGCCAGGCCGGCCTGGCCAGCGCCTTCCGGCGCGGCATCGTTACCGGCCGCACCATGCGCGACCTGTGGAGCGGCGGCCAGACCGAGGTGGTCAGCGAGTTCTGGGTCTCGGAGCTGGACGGCCAGGTGGTGGCTTTCATGATGGTGCTGGGCATGGATGGCAATCAGGGGCCGGAACGCGAGCTGCACGCGCTGGCGATCGATCCGGCCTTCCGCGGCCACGGCCTGGGCACGCTGCTGGTCAATTTCTTCTGCGCGCGCTATCAGCACCGGCGCTTGCTGGCGGCCTGCAAGTACAACTCGCGCATGTTCCAGATGTTGCAGCGGCGCCACTTCAAATTCCACGCCAGCAGCGACCAGTACGAGATTCTGGTGCTGGGCTGAGCGCCTACATCTGCAAGCGGTAGCCGACCGCGGTTTCGGTCAGCAGGTGACGCGGCTGGGTCGGGTCGGCCTCCAGCTTGTGGCGCAGATGGCCCATGTAGATGCGCAGGTAGTGGCCGTTCTCGGCCTGGGCCGGCCCCCACACCGCGCGCAGCAGCTGCGGGTTGCTCATGACGCGGCCGGCGTTGGCCACCAGCACCGCCAGCAGCCGGTATTCGGTCGGCGTCAGGTGCACGTGCTGGCCGGCGCGCATGACGCGGCGGTTTTGCAAATCCACTTCGACTTCGCCAAAGCGGATCAGGCCGGCGCTGTCGGCGGCCGGCTGGCGCTGCCGCCGCAGGGTGGCGCGCACCCGCGCCAGCAGTTCGCCGACGCCGAATGGTTTGGTCAGATAATCGTCGGCGCCGGCGTCCAGCGCGCGGATTTTGTCGTTTTCGCTGACCCGCGCCGAGAGCACGATCACCGGCACCGTCGACCATTTGCGCAGGTCGGCGACGAAGTCGATGCCGTCGCCGTCCGGCAGTCCGAGGTCGAGCACGATCAAATCGGGCTTGCGGGTGCCGGCGTCGATCAGGCCGCGCTGCAGGCCGGGCGCCTCGTGCACTTGCCAGCCCTCTTCTTCCAGCGCGGCGCGCACGAAGCGGCGGATCTGCGGTTCGTCTTCGACCAGCAACGCGGTCGGCGCGGTGTCATTCATGTGTTTCCTCTATCGGCATGGCCGGCGGTGTGCCCAGTGGCAGGGCGATGGTGAAGCCGGCGCCGCCCAGCGGCGAGGCGCTGGCGCGGATGCTGCCGCCGTGCGCTTCGACGATGGCGCGGCAGATCGCCAGTCCGAGCCCGACGCCGGGCTGGGCCGATTCGCGCTCGCCACGGGTGAATTTTTCAAACAGCGCTTCTTCGCGTCCGGGCGGCAGGCCGGGGCCGTCATCGTACACCATCAGTTGCAGCCAGGCGCCGTGCGGCGCGGCGCTGATGCCGATCTGTGATCCCGGCGGCGTGTATTTGGCGGCGTTTTCCAGCAGGTTGACCAGCACCCGTTCGATCAGCACAGCGTCGTAGCGCAGCAGCGGCAAGTCGGGCGGCAGGCGGGTGCTGATCCGGTGCGCCTTCAGGCTGGCGGCGCTGGCGCGCAGCGCGCTGCCCACCACTTCCTCCAGCGCCTGCCATTGCAGGTTGAAGTGCACTTCGCCGCTCTGGATACGCGCCATGTCGAGCAGGTTGGCGACCATGGTGCTCATGCGCCGCGCCTCGTCGTGCAGCGCGCGCGCGCTGTCCTGCTGGTCCGGGCTGAGCGCGGGCTTGGAGCCGGCCAGCGCTTCGGACAGGCCGACCAGCGAGGTCAGTGGTGTGCGCAGGTCGTGCGACAGCGCCGCCAGCAGCGAGTTGCGCAAGCGCTCAGATTCCATGCTGACCAGCGCCTGCTGGGCGACCTCGATGTAGTGCACCCGCTCCAGCGCGATCGCGGCCAGCGCGCCGAAGGTGTCGAGCTGCTGGCGCTGTTCGGGAATCAGGAGCCAGCGCCGTTGCCGCGGTTCGATCGCCAGCACGCCGCGGGTGCGCATCGGCGCCACCAGCGGCAGGTAGAAGATGCCGCTGGCCGGCAGCGTGTCGGTGCCGAGGCCGGCCGGTTCGGCGCGCTCGTAGGCCCACTGCGCGATGCCCAGATCCAGCCGCCCCAGGTGGGCGTTGATGGCCAGCGCGGCGCTGATGCTGGCGCCGGTCGCGCCGTTGCCGTTGCCGTTGCCGCTGGCGTTGCCGAAGATGGCGGCGCCGGCCGGCGGCCGCAGCCGGCCCTGCTCGTCCGGCAGCAGCAGTGTGGCGCGGGCGCCGAAGGCGCGCTGGATCACGCGCTGGGTGCTGTCGTAGATTTGTTCGTTCTGCAGCGCGCCGGACAGTTCACGGGCGAATTCGTACAGCGCCCGCGCGCGCCGTTCGCGCTGCGCCGCCACCCGCGCCTGGAAGCGCAGGCCGGCGGTCAGGTGGCCGGTGATCAGGCCCACCGCCAGCATGACGATAAACGTGATCACGTACTGGAAATCGCTGACCGCCAGTGTGTAGCGCGGCGGCACGAAGAAGAAGTCGAAGCTGGCCACGCTGACGCAGGTCGCCAGCACCGAGGGGCCGCGCCCGTAACGCACCGCCACCAGCACCACCACCAGCAGGAACAGCATGGCGATGTTGGCCAGGTCCAGCCAAGCCAGCAACGGCGTCACCGCCAGCGCGGTCGCCACGCTGGACGCCGCCGCCACCAGGTAGCCGCGCGTGCGCTGGCGCTGCGCCGCCAGCGTCTCGGGCGGCTCGATGGCGTCCGGCCCGGCGTCGGTCTGGCCGGGCCGGACGCCATCCATGCCGGCCATGCCGCCGACA
>NZ_WKJK01000036.1 GCF_009674535.1 Duganella guangzhouensis | reverse complement strand
GCCGCCAGCGTTCAATCTGAGCCAGGATCAAACTCTTTAGTTTAATCTCTGTTTATGACCACTGCTGGTCATGGTTCGCTCTTCTCAAAATACTGACAGTATTTCTACTGAATATTTCTTTGTTGAGCATTTAATGCTTTTTGTTGCAGCATCAAACGCCCACATTTATCGACTGTAAATTTTTAAAGATCATTCTGTGTTGCGTGCTGTTGAATCGTTTTGTTCTTCAGCGAAGAGGCAAGATTATGAAGTGTTTCGTTTATCTCGTCAAGCTCTTCTTTTTCTTCGCTCACTCTGCATTTGCATGCGTCGTTTTGCGAGGGGGCGAACTATAGCAAGGGCCGGCCGGTCTGGCAAGGGTAAAATACGCGGATGTCTATCTTACTCACCACACTGAACGCCCGCTACACCCACGCATCGCTGGGATTGCGCTATTTACTTGCCAATATGGGCGAGCTGCAGGAGCAAACCCGCCTGCAGGAATTCGTCATCGGCGCCAAGACCACCGAGATCGTCGAACGCATCCTGGCGCATGCGCCGCGCATCGTCGGTTTCGGTATCTATATATGGAACGTCGACGAGACTGAGAAAGTGGTGGCCATGCTGAAGCGCGTGGCGCCGCACGTCACTGTGGTGCTGGGCGGGCCGGAAGTCTCGCACGAGACCAATGAGCAGGAGATCGTCAAGCTGGCCGATTATGTGATCACCGGCTGGGGTGACGTCACCTTCCCCAAGCTGTGCGGCGAAATCCTCAATGGCCCCAAGCCACTGATGAAGGTGCACGCCGGCGTGCAGCCGCCGATGGCCGAGATCAAGCTGCCCTACTCCCTATATAGCGACGACGATATCAAGAACCGCACGCTGTACGTGGAAGCCTCGCGCGGCTGCCCGTTCAAGTGCGAGTTCTGCCTGTCGGCGCTGGACAAGACGGCCTGGCCGTTCCCGCTGAACGACTTCCTGGCCGAGATGGAGTCGCTATACCAGCGCGGCGCGCGCCTGTTCAAGTTTGTCGATCGCACCTTCAATCTGAACATCAAGACCAGTCTGAAGATCATGCAGTTCTTCCTCGATAAGCTGGAAGCGCACCCGGACGATCCGGTCTACGCCCACTTCGAGCTGGTGCCCGACCATCTGCCAGACGCACTGAAAGAGGGCATCGCCAAATTCCCGCACGGCGCGCTGCAGTTCGAGATTGGTATCCAGAGCTTCAACCCGGCGGTGCAGACGCTGGTCAGCCGCAAGCAGGACAACCAGAAGGCCGCCGACAACATCCGCTGGCTGACCACCCAATCGCACGCCCACATGCACGTCGACCTGATCGCCGGCCTGCCCGGCGAAACGGTGGACAGCTTTGCCGAAGGCTTTAACAAGCTGTGGGCGCTGGAGCCGCACGAAATCCAGTTCGGCATCCTCAAACGCCTGCGCGGCACGCCGATCATCCGCCACACCCAGGAATTCGGCATGGTGTACGACCCGTATGCGCCGTACACCATCCTGGCCAACCGCGATATTGACTTTACAACCATGCAGCGGCTGGTGCGCTTTGCGCGCTACTGGGATCTGGTGGCTAACTCCGGCCGCTTCGCCCACACGCTGCCGGTGTTGCTGGGCGAGCAGCCGTTCCAGAGCTTCATGGCCTTCTCCGATTGGCTATATGCCAATACCGACGCCACCCACCGCATCGCGCTGGAACGGCTGGTGACCATGGTGGCGCGCTATCTGCAGACGCGCGGCATGGCCAAGGATGATGCCGAAGCCCTGCTGGCCAGCGATTACAGCGGCGCTGGCGGCGGCCATAAGCCCAAGTCTGCGGACGCCACGCCAGCACCCAAGCGCCAGGCGCGCCGGCTGGCGGCCTGACGTAGATATCTGCCTTTAGAGCGAGGCCGCGCACCCACTGGTAACGCCCGGGTGGCGGCCGGGGCCAATCTCCCTTAAACTTGAGGCTATGCCTACCGCCCAAGAGCCTACCCTGACCCTGCAAGCCGGCGCCGTCGCCGCGACCGGCACATGGCAAGTTCACGCGCTGGCACAGGGCAAGGCCATGGCGACCATCACCACCTTCCTCAAATCGCTGAAGGGCGATCACCTTGAATGGGATCTGAGCGCGGTCGACAGCATGGACCACATCGGCGCCCAGCTGTTCTGGAACGCCTGGGGCAAAAGCCGGCCGACCGGCCTGACACTGGCGCCGGGCCTGGAAGAGTTCTTCAAGCGGCTGGAAGCCACCGGCACCATCGAGCTGCCGCGCGCGCGCCAGAACCGCCTGACGCTGGTGATGAAGCTGGGCTTCGCCATGCTGCTGTTCTTCGAACACCTGGCCGGCCTGCTGCAGTTGATCGGCCAAGTGGTGCTGGACAGCTGGCGCTTCCTGCGCCATCCGCTGCGCGGCCCGTGGAAGGAAATCTCGGCCAATATCTACCACGCCGGCTTTCAGGCGCTAGGCATCACCGCGCTGGTGGGTTTTTTAATCGGCGTGGTGTTTTCATATTTATCGGCGCAGCAGCTGCGTAACTTTGGCGGCGATATCTTCCTGGTCAACCTGCTCGGCATGAGCATCATCCGCGAACTGGGACCGCTGCTGGCGGCGATTCTGGTGGCCGGCCGTTCCGGTTCCTCAATCACCGCCCAGCTGGGCGTGATGCGCGTGACCGAGGAACTGGACGCGATGCTGGTGATGGGCATCTCGCACGGCTTCCGCCTGATCCTGCCCAAGGTACTGGCCCTGGCGATCGCCATGCCGCTGCTGGTGATCTGGACCGACACCATCGCGCTGATGGGCGGCATGCTGTCGGCGCGGCTGGAACTGAACCTGTCGCCGCAATACTTCCTGCTCAAACTACCGGAAGCGGTGCCGCTGGCGAACTACATGATCGGCCTGGGTAAAGGCGTGGTGTTCGGCATGCTGATCGCGCTGGTGTCCTGCCACTTCGGCCTGCGCATCAAGCCAAACACCGAAAGCCTGGGACGCGGCACCACCACCTCGGTGGTGACGGCGATTACCGCCGTGATTCTGGCCGACGCGGTGTTCGCGATCGTCTTCAGCGGCGTGGGGTTCCGATGAGCGAAGACCAGGTCAGCACCTGCGGTCCCGGCACCGGCGAACTGACGCTCGATGGCAGCGTGCCGGTGGTCGAGATCACCGGCCTGTGGACCAAATACGGCCGCACCGTGGTGCACCAGGATCTGAACCTGGAAATCGAACAGGGCGAGATCATGTCCATCGTCGGCGGCTCCGGCACCGGCAAGACCACGCTGCTGCGGCAGATGCTGGGCCTTGAACATCCGGCACGCGGCTGCGTGCGCGTGTTCGGTGAGGACATCAGCGAAATCGCTTCCGACCAGCTGCAGCAACTGCGCAATCACTGGGGCATGCTGTTCCAGCAGGGCGCGCTGTATTCGGCGCTGACGGTGTTCGAAAACATCGCGCAGCCGATGCGCGAGCTGCACGTGCTGCCGGAAGACCTGGTGCACGACGCCGTGCTGCTGAAAATGAATATGGTCGGCCTTGGCCCCGAGCATGCCAACAAGATGCCGTCCGACCTGTCGGGCGGCATGGTCAAGCGGGTGGCGCTGGCGCGCGCGCTGGCCCTGGAACCCAAGCTACTATTCCTCGACGAACCGACCGCCGGCCTCGATCCCGATTTGTCGGAAGCCTTTGTGGCGCTGATTAAATCGCTGCACCGCGAGCTGGGGCTGACGGTGGTGATGGTGACCCACGACCTCGATACGCTGTTCGCGCTGTCGACCCGCATCGCCGTGCTGGCGGAAAAACATGTGATCGCGCTCGGCCCCCTGGCCGATCTGCTGAAGGTCGATCACCCGTTCATCAAGGAGTTCTTCCTCGGCGACCGCGGCCGCCGCGCGCTGGAAGCACTCGAAGAAAAAACATCAACGGAGAAATGATGGAAAACCGATCCCATGCCCTCACCACCGGTTTCTTCACGATCACGCTACTGATCGCGGCGATACTGTATGGCCTCTGGTTCAACCGCGACCGCGTCGAACGCGTGCCCTACGTGATCGCCACCGCGCAGTCGATTCCCGGCCTGAATCCGCAGGCGCCGGTGCGCTATCGCGGGCTGGAAGTGGGCCGCGTCGGCGGCATCGCCTTCGATCCCAAGGTGGCCGGGCAGATCCTGGTCACGCTCAACATCAACACCGATGCGCCGATCACCACCACCACCTTCGCCGCGCTGGGCTACCAGGGCGTGACCGGCATCGCCTTCATCGCGCTGGACGACGACAAGGTCGGCTCGCCGCTGCTGCCATCCAGTAAAGACACCCCGGCCCGCATTCCGCTGCGTCAGGGCTTGTTCGACCAGCTGGAAAAACGCGGCAAGGAGATACTGTCGCAGACCGAGGAAGTCACGCGCCGTCTGAACACCCTGCTCAGCCCCGAGAACCAGAAAGTGATCCTGGGCGCGTTTGCCGATGTCAGCGAAACCGCGCAGAAGTACCGCGACATTCCGGACAAGCTGCAGCCCACCATCGACAAGCTGCCGGCACTGGCCGAGCAGACCCAGAAGACGCTGCACTCGGTGAACACGCTGGTGATCGACGTCGACAAGCTGGCCACCGGGCTGCAGGCGCCGGGCGGGCCGATCGACCGCATCACCACTCAGGTCGACCGCATCGGCAATTCGGTCGACGCCGTGGCCGGCGGGCTGGAACTGGATACGCTGCCGCAGGTGAATTCGCTGTCCGACGACACCCGCGCCTCGATGCGCGCGCTGCGCAAGACCATGAACAAGATTAACGATCGTCCGCAAAGCCTGATCTTCGGCGCCCCCGGCACGCCGCCCGGTCCCGGTGAAGAAGGCTTTAGCGCTCCAGCCAAATAAGGATAAGCAGATGATGACCTCCATACGCAACGGGATCGTGATCGCCGCCATGGCGCTGACACTGGGCGCCTGCGCCAGCAAGGGTTCGCCGACCGCGCAATATGATTTCGGTCCGCTGCCGGCCGCGCCGACAGCGGCAGCGGCGAGCGGCGGCATCGGCGCCATCATCGTGGCCGATGTCACCGGCCCGGCGGCGCTGGATACGGAGCGCATGCATTACCGCCTGCTGTACGCCGACGCGCGCCAGCAGCAGCCCTACGCCTACAACCAGTGGACCAGCACGCCGCTGCAGCTGCTGACCCAGCGCGTGAAGTCGCGCATGGCGCAGGCCGGCGTAAAAGTGCTGTCGACCACCGACGCCGCCGCCAGCACCACCGTGCTGCGCATGGAGGTGGAAGACTTCGCGCAGAACTTCGACAGCGCCACCAGCAGCAAGGGTGTGATCAGCCTGCGCGCCTCGGTGTTCCGCAATCACAAGCTGGTGGATCAGAAGACCTTCAACCGCAGCGTGCCTGCGCCGAGCGCCGATGCCGCCGGCGGCGCGCGCGCGCTGGCCGACGCCAGCGACGCGGTGGCGGCCGATGTCCTCAGCTGGCTGGCGACGCTGCCGCCATCCAGGGAATGACCGAGCACACGCCAGCCACGCCATTGCCGCCGGAGCCGGCCGCTCCGACGGTGTCGCAGCCGGCCACGCCGCCGCTGCGCCGCCCCTCGCCCATCACCCGCGCCACGCTGCTGGCTTATCTGTGCCTGATCGTCTACGCCAGCTGGTTCCCGTTCTCCGGTTGGCATAACCAGGGACTGTCGCCGTTCATCTTCCTGGAGACCATGAAGATGCCGCGCTGGTGGACCATGTTCGACGCCGTCACCAACGTCATCGGCTACATCCCGCTCGGCACCCTGATCGTGTACGCGCTGTACCCGCGCATCAAGGGCGTGTGGGCGCTGCTGATCGCCGCCGTCTGCGGCGCGCTGGTGTCCGGCACCATGGAAGCGGTACAGACCTTTTTGCCGACCCGCGTCTCCTCCAACCTCGATTTCTACACCAACGCCATCGGCTGCGCGCTGGGCGGCGTGTTCGGCGTGCTGAGCGCGCGCCGCCTGCTCGACCTGAGCCAGCTG
The DNA here is from genome assembly GCF_009674535.1 of Duganella guangzhouensis. Classification (GTDB taxonomy): domain Bacteria; phylum Pseudomonadota; class Gammaproteobacteria; order Burkholderiales; family Burkholderiaceae_D; genus Rugamonas; species Rugamonas guangzhouensis. Next base: position 23,152 of record NZ_WKJK01000036.1, on the reverse strand, counting down.
CAACAACTGCGTCAGGCATGGTTCGCACCGCACGCCAGCCAGGGGCTGGTGCTGATGGCACTGTGGCCGCTGGCGCAGATCTATCCGCAGAACTTTCTGTACGGCCTGGGCCAGCTGCTGCCCATCCTGTCCGACTGGCTGTCCGAGCTGCTGGACCAGGAAATCGACCTGGCCAGCCTGATCCGGCCCGACGTCGACCTCACCGTCGAGCAATACTGGCTGTCCGAAACCATCATCACCGCCTGCGGCATGGTGGGCGCCGGCCTGACGCTGCTATGCCTGCTGCGCAAACCGGCGCCGCGCGGGCTGCTGGTGGCGGCCATGATCGCCGCCTCGGTGGTGGTCAAGGCGCTGGCCTCAGCGCTGCTGTTCGCGCCGGAAAACGCCTTTGTCTGGGTGACGCCGGGCGCCGAGGGCGGCTTTTTGATCGGCGCCATCATGCTGGCCGGCCTGACCTACGCCCCGCATGTGGCGCAGCGGCGGCTGGCGATCATCACCCTGCTGCTGGGCCTGGCCATCATCAACACCACCCCGGCCAACCCGTATTTTGTGGCCACTTTGCAAACCTGGGTACAGGGCAAATTCCTCAATTTCAACGGCGCGGCCCAGTTTTTGTCACTGCTGTGGCCGCTCTTTGCGGTCTGGTTCCTTTGGCTGCCTTCTCACAAGCTGAACGCCGCCAAGGTATCATAGCGGCTACGAATTCAACCGAGGTTTAGCCATGAGCGATACTCCCTACTTCAAACACCACGTGTTCTTCTGCATGAACAAGCGTGACGACGGCCGCAACAGCTGTGGCGACCACGGCGCCGAAAGCGCGCAAAAGCACGCCAAAAAGCGCTGCAAGGAACTCAACCTGAACGGCCAGGGCAAGGTCCGCATCAACCAGGCCGGCTGCCTCGACCGTTGCGAGGAAGGCCCGGTGATGGTGGTCTATCCGGAAGGCACCTGGTACACCTTTGTCGACAACAGCGACATCGATGAAATCATCGACAGCCACCTGGTACAGGGTAAAGTGGTCGACCGTCTGAAAATCTGAGGCTTATGAACAAGAGCGAAAAATTCACCCTGGCTGGCGGCGCCGGCCAGATGGAAGGCGTGCTGGACTATCCAAGCATCGAACCGCGCGGGATCGCGCTGGTCGCCCACCCGCATCCGCTGTACGGCGGCACCATGGACAACAAAGTGGCGGTGACGCTGATGCGCACCTTCGTCAACCTCGGCTACGTGGTGGCGCGCATCAACTTCCGTGGCGTTGGCGCCTCCGAGGGTGTGCACGACCACGGTCAGGGCGAGACCGACGACATGGGCCTGCTGCACACCTGGATGGTGGACAAATTCCCCGACCTGCCGGTGGCGCTGTCGGGCTTCTCGTTCGGCACTTATGTGCAATCGCAGCTGGCGCAACGGCTGGCCGCCGCCGGCACCCCGGCCGAGCGCCTGGTGCTGGTGGGCGCAGCCGCCAAGAAATGGCAGATGGCCGACATCCCGGCCGACACCATCCTGATCCACGGCGAAAACGACGACACCATCCCGCTGATCGACGTGCTGGACTGGCTGCGGCCGCAAGAGATTCCGGTGGTGGTGATTCCCGGCGCCGACCACTTCTTCCACCGCAAGCTCGGCCACATCAAGAGCTGGGTGGCGCAACTGTGGCACCGGCCTCGCTTAACCGAGTCTGAAGAGGACACCGCAAGCGCCGATTAAGCCTCTATAATTATTGCGCTTTTAACTTTTCACCGAACACGACGCACATGAAGAAAATTATCGCGGCACTCGCCACCAGTGTGATGGTGATGACCTCGGCCGTAGCCCAGACGCTGCCGGCCCCCACTATCGCCGCCAAATCGTGGCTGCTGCTGGACGCCACCAGCGGCCAGATCATCGCCTCCCAGGATCCCAACGCCCGCATCGAGCCGGCCTCGCTGACCAAAGTGATGACCGCCTACGTGACCTTCACCGCGCTGCGGGACAAAAAGATCACGCTGAACCAGATGGTCAACGTCTCCACCAAAGCGTGGAAAGTGGATTCCAGCAGCTCCAAGATGTTCATCGACCCGGCCACCCCGGTCAGCATCAACGACCTGCTGTACGGCCTGATGGTACAGTCGGGCAATGACGCCGCCGTGGCGCTGGCCGAAGCCGTTGCCGGCGACGAGTCCGCCTTCGTGGTACTGATGAACAAGGAAGCCCAGCGCATGGGCCTGACCTCGACCCACTTCGCCAATCCGCACGGCCTGCCGTCGCCGGAAAACTACTCGACCGCGCAAGACCTGTCGGTGCTGGCCAAGCGCGTGATCCTGGATTTCCCCGAGTTCTACAAGATCGACTCGGTCAAGACCTACACCTACAACAAAATCACCCAACCGAACCGCAACCGCCTGCTGTGGCTGGACCCAACCGTGGATGGCATGAAAACCGGCCACACCGAAGCGGCCGGCTACTGCATGATCGCCTCGGCGCACCGTCCCAACGGCAGCGGCGAGCGGCGCCTGATCTCGGTGGTGCTGGGCACCTCGTCGGATCAAGTACGCACCCAGGAAAGCCAGAAACTGCTGAACTGGGGCTTCCAGAACTTCGACACCGTCAAGCTGTATTCCAAAGGCCAGCCGATCGCGACGCCGGAAATCTGGAAAGGTTCGAAGAGCAACGTCAAGATCGGCTTCGCGCAGGACGTGATGGTCACCGTGCCGAAGGGCGTGGCCGGCAAGATGAAGCCGGCGCTGGAGCGCAAAGACCCGCTGGTCGCACCGCTGGCCGAAAACAGCCGCGTCGGCACGCTGAAAATGGTCGTCGACGGCAAACCGATGCTGGAACTGCCGGTAGTAGCGCTGGAGACCGTCGAACAAGCCTCGATCTTCGGCCGCGCCTGGGACTCGATCCGCCTCTGGCTGAAATAAGCCGAGCCCGTGTCCAAAATTCGGGGTCAGTTCTAAAAAACGGACATTGAATCGCGCGCGACTCAATGTCCGATTTTGGGAACTGACCCCGAAGTGGACACGTGCTCAGGCGTCGGCGCTGGTGTGGCGCACTGATTCTTGCGCCCATTGGAAGGCGGCCTGGCCCACTGCGGCCAGGTTGTCGATGTCCAGCCCCAGCTGTTGCGCGATCTCGAGCGCGGGCGCGATCTTGTCGCGCTGTAGCAGTAATACCATGGTCAGATATGGGCTGTAGGCGCCTTCGCCGCCCAGCAGCGCCTCGCGGATGTCGTCCGACAGGTGCATCTTGGCCACCAGATTGGCCATCGGCACGCCGAGCAGCGCGTCAAACAGCGACAGCAAACCCACCAGGAATAATTCATCCCGCTTCAGCTGCGGCAGCTGGCTGCAGGTTTCGAGGAAACGCGCGCGCGTCAGCGCTACTTCCAGCAGCGATTCATCGCGCTCTTTGTGCGCGCCGGCGCCGAGCCGGAACATCGATACCGTCAGGCCGCGATACAGTTGATTGCGCCCCAGCACCATGAACGCCTGCTGCAGGCTGGTAACCTTGGAGGTGTTGCCGCTGCCCGGCGCATTGGCCCATTGCAGCACCTGATAGGTCATGCCTGGATCGCGCTTGGCGACGTCGATCATGGCCGGCAGTTCAGCATCTGTGCGCAGGAGGTTGAGCAGTTCGATCGAGGTCATGCGGCTCTGGTCGATCTTGGCGTCCGGATCGACCTGGTCGGTGGTGGTCAGGAACTGGCCCATGAAGTAATTGCAGCCCCACGACGCGCACATGCGCCGCTCGTCCCAGCTGTCGACGCCATCGACCAGCAGCTTCAGGTCCGGATAGCGCAGGCGCAGCTGTTTGGCCAGGGTCTGGAACTCCGGCAGCGCGTGGTCGTCCAAATGCAGCGCTACCGCCTGGCAATACGACAGCAACTGGGTGTCGTCCAGCGTGACGCCGCGCAGTGCGATTTCGCAGCCGGTGGCGCGCAGCGAGGCCAGCGCGGTGAGCAGCGGCTCCCCCGCCCCGCCGCTGCAATCGACCAGGAACACGGTCTGCGGCGCCACCAGCGGCAAATGCCAGCCGGCGGCGATGGCTTCCAGGCTGACCGCGACCAGGGCGATGCGCTGCTGCGCAAACTGCGGCAGTTCGGCCGCCACCAGCGCGTCGAACAGCGCCGGCTCCGGCACGGCGGCGCTGAAGCGGTAGCCGATCAGCGCCTGGCGTTCATCGACGATTTCACTCCGGGTGATGAGGACGCTGGCGCTGGCCACGGCAGCAGCCGGCGCGGCGGCAGGCGCGCTGGCGGCGGTAGCGGCGGTGGCTGGTTGGGGTTCCGGCTTAGACTTCAGAAACGATAAAAATCCCACGTGATCTCTCCGTTCGGTCTGGCAGACGTGTCGATCATACTATAATTCCCGCCTCTCACTTCACCCGGAAAGACTGCCCATGAGCGACCTGAACTGCCCTTCCCTGACCACCTATTCCGGCGGCCTGACGCTGTCGCGCATCGTGGCCGGCATGTGGCGCATGAACGAGTGGAATCTGACGCCGCAACAGCGCGTCAGCTGGATCGAACAGGCGCTGGCGATGGGCGTCACCAGCTTTGACCACGCCGATATCTACGGCGGCTATGGTGTGGAAGCGACCTTTGGCGAGGCGCTGGCGCTGCAGCCTTCGCTGCGCGACAAGATGCAGATCGTCAGCAAATGCGGCATCAAGCTGATTTCTTCGGCGCGTCCGGAGCATAGCATTCAGCACTATGACACCAGCGCCAGCCACATCATCGCCTCGGCGGAGAATTCTCTGAAGCAGCTGGGCACCGATCATCTGGACCTGCTGCTGATCCACCGTCCGGACCCGCTGATGAATTTTGACGAGATCGCCGGCGCCTTCGAGCGTCTGCGCGCGGATGGCAAGGTCAAGCATTTCGGCGTGTCCAACTTCAGCCGTCATCAGTTCGAGTCGCTGAACCGCCGCATCGCGCTGGCCACCAATCAGGTGGAATTCTCGCCGCTGTACGTGGCGCCGATGTTCGATGAAACCTTCGACGGCCTGCAAGACCTGAACGTGGCGCCGATGATCTGGTCGCCGCTGGCCGGCGGCCGCCTGTTCAGCAGTGATGACGCCGCCGGCGTGCGCGTGCGCGCGGTGATCCAGCAGGTGGCCGACGAGCTGCAACGCCCGTTCGGCAGTGTGGTGTTCGCGTGGATTATGCAGCTGCCATGCCGTCCGCTGCCGCTGACCGGTTCCGGCCGCATCGCGGCGGTGGCGGAGGCGGTGCAGGCGACCCAGTTCTCGCTGAGCCGCAGCCAGTGGTTCGAGATCTTGCGCGCGGCGCGCGGCCACGAAGTCGCTTAAGCCGTCTCGTCGTCGTAAATGACCGGCGGCGCAACGCCGGTCCAGCCCTGCTTCCAGGCCAGGTTCAGCGCCAGCGTGCCAACGATGTAGACCAGGAAGAACAGCACGAAATACAGCGCCTGCAGCCAGGCCAGCAGGCCGAGATTAATCGCCAGCACCACCAGCGCGCCCCAGCTTTTCTTTTGCTTGGAACTGGGGAAGCGCACGGTGGACACCATCAGGCTGCCCACCACGAACAGCAGCAGCACGATCAGGATGCCGCGCAGCGCCGACATGGCCGGATCCGGCCACGCCACCACCACCGACGCCACACAGGCCGCTCCGGCCGTGATCGGCATGCCGACGAAGTAGCGCGGATCGGTGCGGCCCACGTTCACATTGAAACGCGCCAGCCGCAGCGCGCCGCAGGCAACGAAGAAGAAACTGGCCATGCCACCCAGTCGCAACAGCGTCGGATGGTCGAGGCCCAGCTTCTGGAAGCCCCAGCAGTACAGCAGCAGGCCGGGCGCGCAACCGAAGTTCATCACGTCCGCGATCGAATCGAGCTGCATGCCGAACTCGGACTGGGTATTGGTGGCACGCGCCACCATGCCGTCCAGCGCATCGAACACGCCGGCCAGCACCAGCAGCACGGCGGCCAGGCGGTAATCACTGGCCACGCCCTCCATGGCATTGTCGACCGAGATGACGATGCTGCCGAAACCGCAGGCAATCGACATCAGTGTGACCATGCTGGGTAAGGCAAACTTGGCGCGCTGCATGCGCGGATGGTGTAAAGGCTTCAAAACAGGTGCAATTCAAAAGAAACGGCAAGCTTACCATGCGTAACGGAACCGGCGCTTTTCAAAACCGGCATAAAATCGCTCGCATGCACAGGAGTTGATGATGGAAAAATGGCGATCCCCGGTGGCGGCCTTGCTGGCCGCGTTGTTGCTGGCGGCCTGCGGTGGCGGCGGTGGCGGCACGTCCACCAATTCCAGCGTCGGCACGCCGGCCGTCACCGATCCGGGCGCGCCCGCCAGCACCGGCAACACCGCCACCGACGGCTACAACTGGTTCAACTACCGGCGCACGCAGCTGGGCTTGTCCACGCTGACACGCAACAACCTCATCAACACGGCGGCGCAAGGGCATTCCGATTACCAGCGCACAAATAATGTTGTCACCCACGAACAGACCCAGGGTCAGCCCGGTTTTACCGGCGTCTCGCTGCTGGACCGGCTGCGCGCGGCCGGCTATACGCTGAGCGGCTCGTATTCCGCCGGCGAGGTAATTTCCGCCACCTCCAGCACATCCGGCGCTTACCAGGCCGAGGAATTGATTACGGCGATTTACCACCGCTTCGTCATCTTCGAACCGATCTTCCGCGAAATCGGCACCGGCGCCGCCACCACCAGCGGCGGCTACACCTATTTCACCGCCGACTTTGCCGTGGTGAACGGCTACAGCGGACTGGGCACCGGCAAGTTCGTCGGCTATCCCTACGACGGCCAGACCGGCGTGCCGCTGAACTTCTACAGCGATCAGGAATCGCCCGATCCGGTGCCCAATCAGAACGAGGTCGGCTACCCGATCAGCGTGCATGCGGACGGCACCAGCAGCGTGACGGTGCAAAGTTTCAGCGTGGCGCCGCGCGGCGGCAGCGCGCTCAGCACGCGCCTGCTGAGCCTGGCCGCCGGCACCAGCACCACCGGCAGCGCCGCCGCCATCGTGCCGCTGGCGCCGCTGAAGAGCGGCACCATCTACGATGTCAGCTTCAGCGGCACGGTGGGCGGAGTGGCGGTCAGCCGCAGTTGGTCCTTCACCACCAAATGAGGGCCAGCTCTGCTATCGTAGCGGTAACGCATCCGCACAACGGCACACCATGACACCCTCCAGCCCAGATATCCCGGCCGGCGCCGGCCAGATCCTGCAAGTTGAAACCGGTCTGCAGCAGTTGATGGGCGACCGCGAACTGTATCTGCAAATCCTGCGTCGCTTCCGCCATCGTTATCCCAACAGCGGCTGCGACGCCCGCAAGGCGCTGGACCACGGCGAGCCCGGTCACGCCCAGCGCATCATCCACACCCTCAAGGGCGCGGCCGGCATGATCGGTGCGCAACAGGTGTATCTGCTGGCGACGCAGCTGGAGCCGCTGTGCGCCGGACCGGCGCAGGCATGGTCGGCGTTGCTGGCCCAGCTGGAGCAGGCGCTGCGCCAGCTGATCGCGGTCATCGACGAGGTGCTGGAGGGTGATCCACAACAGGTGTTGGCGCTCAACACGCTGCAGTCGGCGTCGGCGCAACTGCCGGAAACCCGCATGCTGTTGCTGCATCTGGCGCGCTTGCTGGATGAGGGCGATGGTGCGGCGATCGACGTGCTGGAACAATCGGCCACGGTGTTGGCCGCCAGTCTGGGCGTGGAAGTATTTCAGGAGGTGACGGAGGCGGCGCACCAGTTCGATTTTGAAGCGGCGCTGGCGACCTTGCAGGCAGCGATGGCGTAACGTCCGGCCGGGCTAGCGGGTGTATTGCTTCTCTTCGTCAAACGCGTCGGCGCATTCCTTGTCGCAAAAGCGGCGCACATTGTCCAGCGGTTTTTCGCAATACCAGCACGAGCCCTTGGGCGGCAACATCTGCCGCGTTTGCGCCGCTGTGGCCGGCCTGGCGGCGCCCGAACGGGGCATGCCGGCCCCGTCGTCCGGGACACTCTCTTGTATCGGTTCCACGTTGCTCTCCTTTCCAGCCTGCCTCAAGTCAGTTGCAAGGTTACTTCAGCGGAATTGGCGCAAACATGAGAATTGTCAACGGTTGCATGAAACCGCATAGCTGTTTGCGACGATCAATCATAGCAGGTAACTAGCGGGCTCTACAGCCACCGCTGCGGCAAAAATGCCGCGTCAGACGACAGTTTATTGCTGCCACAGAATGAGGAAATATTTTTTAATGGAAAAGCTGGAAACGATAGTGCAGCGGGCCGCGCCGCTGCTCGTATAATCTGAGCACGTTTACCATTCCCATCAGGAAAGCACGCATGTCTGAAAACGCCTCCGTATCGCCTACTTTGTCCGCGCGCGTGCTCGGGCTGGCCCAGCTGGGATTGATCGTCATCGACACCAACCATCATATCGTCATGTGGAACCAGTGGATGGCCAGCCGCTCCGGCCGCTCGGCGCATCGCGTGCTGGGGCAGGATCTGTTCGACCTGTACGGCGAACTGCGCGGCCAGCGGCTGGAACAGGCGGTGCTGAGCGCGCTGCAAAGCAATCTGCCGCAACAGTTGTCGCCGTCGCTGAGTCCGTCGCCGTTTCCGCTGTATCCGGCCGGCAGCTGGGGCGGCGAGCGGGTCGAGCAACAGGTGTCGGTGACGCCGTTCAACGAAGGCAAGGAACGCTACTGCCTGATCGAAGTCAGCGACATCAGCACCATCGTCGGCCGCGAGCGCCAGCTTCGCAGCCAGGCCGAGGCGCTGCGCGCGCAATCGTATGTGGACGGCCTGACCGGCATCGCCAACCGCCGCCACTTCGACGTCGCGCTGGACCGCGAACTGCGGCGCGCCATCCGCAACGACGGCCAGCTGTCGCTGCTGCTGATGGACATCGACTCCTTCAAAGCCTATAACGACCATTTCGGTCACCAGCAGGGCGATGCCTGCCTGACCATGGTGGCCGAAGCCTTCGCCGCCACCTTGCAGCGGCCGGCCGACCTGGCCGCGCGCTACGGCGGTGAAGAGTTTGGCGCCGTGCTGCCGGACACCAGTTGCGAGCAGGCCGCGCTGGTGGCGGAAAGCATCCGCGCCAAGATCGCCTCACTGAACATCGCCCACTCGCCGGCGGCGACGCGGCCGCACGTCACCATGAGCATTGGCGTGGCCACGTTTGACAAAGACACGCTGAACGACGCCGCCGCCATGCTGGCCGCCGCCGACAGCTGTTTATACGCCGCCAAGAAAGCCGGGCGTGATTGCGTCATCATCTATCGACCACAAGACCAACAGGAGACCGCTGCATGAAGTTACATCGCATCTTGATTTGCCTGGCCAGCGCATGGGCCGCCACCACCTTCACCTCGGCGCAAGCGGCGCCGGCCGCGTGCAGCGGCAAGGCGCCGTCCGGCGAGCTGACCGCCACCCGCATCGCCGCCGCCAACAGCACGCGCAGCGAGCCGGGCTTGTATGAAGGGCCGGTGTGGATCAAGAACGCACTGTACTTCTCCGACTTCACGTTCGGGCCGGGCTTCCCGTCGCGCGTGATGAAGCTGGATGCCAGCGGCAAGGTCAGCGTGGCGATAGCCGACAGCGGCAGCAACGGCCTCGCCACCGATGGCAAGGGCAACCTGCTGGCGGCCACGCATAAATGGAAATCGGTGTCGCTGTACACGCTGGACGGCCAGCGCCGCGACGTGGTGCGCGAGTACAAAGGCAAAGTGTTCAACTCGCCCAACGACATGGCGATGACGGCCGATGGCACCTTGTACTTCAGCGATCCCGACTTCCAGCGCACCGCCGCGCCTGGCGGGCAGGACAAGACGCGGGTCTACCGCGTGGCCGCCGATGGCAAAGTCAGCGTGGTGGAAGAGACGCTGCAGAATCCCAACGGCGTCTCGCTGTCGCCGCAGGGTGACGTGCTGTATGTGAACGGCATGGTGGGCGAGCATGGCGTGCTGCGGTCATATGCCATCGTCAACGGCGTGCCGCAGCAGGGCAAGGATCTGGTGACCGGGCTCGGCATCCCGGACGGCATGGCGGTCGACTGCCACGGCAACATCTACGTCAGCGAGCACACAGACAAACGGCTGCGCGTATTCACCCCGAGTGGGCAACAGATCGCCACCATCAAAGTCGACGCCAACGTCACCAACGCCGCGTTCGGCGGCGCCGACGGCAAAACCCTCTACATCACCGGCGCCGGCGCGCTGTGGCAACTCAAACTGGACGTGACCGGCTCGCCGTACTGAGAGCGCTATAATGCGCTGACAATACCGAAGGAGGCAATCATGCCAGACATTCCGGAAGAACTTGCTCAGCGCGTTTCCTTGCTATCCGCCCGCGAGAAAGCACAACTGGCCCTGCATTTGCTCGAATCACTGGAGCCGGCGGAAAACGGCGCCATTGATGAGGCGTGGCGACAGGAAGCCGAGTCACGCCTTGATGCGGTGGAGCGCGGCGAAGCGCAAACCGTCTCCATGGAAGACGTGTTTGCAAAGCTTGATTTGCGGCAGAAGCCAAAAAGACTATCCAGCTGATTCAGGCTTATCCAGATGCGGGCGCCCAGTAGCCCATCAGCGCAGGCGACCAGGCTACTGGAAGAGCCGTCAGCCTTGACGGCCACTCTCGCCTATCGATGACCGCCCAAACTATCCAATAAGGCTGGGATAAAAATGTCGGCGTCTATCACGGGAAAGTGGATGCCTTGGCCTCGAGGGCTGATTTCTGCACCATTCAGATCCTCGGGGCTCGTCAACTCCATGCCAGGGATTTCTCTGGGTGACACGGAGATTTTTCGACCGTTGGACAGTGAGATAACGATACATGCGCTGTCGCGATCATAGTGAACTGCCACCGCAGCAGGATATCGCGCCAGCATTTCGGTCCCACGTCGGTTTGCGGCCTCGATCTCGTCTTCAGTAAGATCCATGTATCGCCCTCCATTCTTCGCATAACATGGGTACGCAATCAGCAATAGCTTGTAGAAGCCGCCGCAACTCGTTGCTGGAGAAACCATAATTCTCACGCAAGGAGAGCGGCCCGTCAGGACAATGCAAGTCTATCACCGCTTTGTTACCCAGGCCGAGAAGATGGATGTGAGCAGGACGATGATCGTTGAGATAAACAACGACGCGCACGCCAGCAATTCGCATAACGGTAGGCATTGGTAGCTAAGGCGGTCAAGTCGGCCCTCCAGCTTGCCATGCTAAGCCCGCGCCAACCTGCGCGGGCTCAAGTTTTCTACCTTCCCGGCGCCAGCGCTTGCAGGATGGGGGTGGTCCAAGCGTCTTTGTTGATGTCGTAGAGGACAAAGTCGCTGTCGAACTGCCAGTAGGCCCAGCTGGCGCCGAGCTTTTCGGCGCTGCGGGCGACGTGGGCGGTCCAGCGCGCGCGTGAGGCCATGTCGGCTTTGTCGTAGGCGCCGAATTCGCCCAGGTAGAGCGGACGGTTGTGGACGCGCGCCCAGTCGGCGGCCTGTTGCAGACGGCTGTCGATGATGCGGCGCTCTTCCTCGCTGCCGGTCCAGCTGACGCCGCTCAGGTTCTTGAACTCTTCCGTCCACGAGGCGCCTTGGTGGGTGAAGCGCATCGGCTCGTAGAAGTGGACGGTGACGATCAGGTTGCGATCCCACTCGGGCAGCTCCAGCTGCGCCAGGCTGTTGATGCCATTCCAGTGACCGGGACCGATGATGACGGTGCGCGTCGGATTGCTGGCGCGGACCACCGCCAGCGTTTCAAGCAGCAGGCCATTCCATAGCTGATCCGTCAGCTGGCCATTCGGTTCGTTGAGCAGTTCAAACACCACGTCACTCGGCTGATCGCGGTAGCGCTGCGCCAGCTGGCGCCAGGCCGCCAGCAACTTCGGCTTGTTGCCCTCCAGATTCTCCGCCATCGCACCGAACTCATGCAGATCCAGCACCGGCATCAGCCCCGCCGCCAGACTCTGCGCGACCGCCCAGTCCAGCGTGGCCAGCCATTGCGGCGAGATGGTGTTGCTTGCATCCATATGCGAAAAAGGATGCAGGTTCAGCCGCACCGACGAAAACCCGGCCTCCTTCAGCATCTTGAAATAGCGCTGCTTGAAACGCCCCTGCGTGTGATCGCGCCACAGCGCCGTGTCATAGCCGATGATGTTGACGCCGCGCGCCATCTTGGCCGATTGCTCGAAAGGCGTCTGCGCCTGCGCGCTGCCGGCCGCCATCAAGGCCGCCATGCAAACGGCCGCCACCTGCTTCAACAAAGTCATTCCGGTCTCCTGTGTGATTATGGTTTGAAAACGTTACCACAATCGGGAGTGCCGCTGATTTTATTTGCCGATGCAGAAGCGGCTGAAGATGACGCCCAGCAGGTCGTCGGAGGAGAAGGCGCCGGTGATGCTGGATAGCTGGACTTGCGCCAGCCGCAGTTCTTCGGCAAACAGGTCCAGCGACTGGTCGCTCTGGGCGGCGTGTTCGCCGGCGCGCGCCAGGTGGTTGCCGGCGTTTTTCAGCGCGATCAGGTGGCGTTCGCGCGCCAGGTACAGCGATTCGCCAGTCTGCTGCCAGCCGGCGATGCGCAGCAGTTCCTTGCGCAGCAGTTCGATGCCGATGTGCTCGTGTGCCGACAGGTAGATGTGGGTGGCGTCGTCCATCATGTCCACCGCCGGCTTGTGGCCGGACAGGTCGATCTTGTTCCAGATGCGCAGCACCGGCACGCCTTCGGGGAAGGCGGCCATGATGCTTTCGTCGGCGCGCGACGGACCGTGGTCGGCGTCCAGCAGGTGCAGGATGACGTCGGCCTTGCCGACCTCGCCCCAGGTGCGTTCGATGCCGATCCGTTCGACCACATCCACCGCCTCTTCCGGCGCGCGGATGCCGGCGGTGTCGATGATGTTGAGCGGGATGCCTTCAATCTGGATGGTCTCGGTCACCTTGTCGCGCGTGGTGCCGGCGATCGGCGTGACGATGGCGACGTCATTGCCGGCCAGCGCGTTCAGCAGCGAGGATTTGCCGACATTCGGCTGGCCAACCAGCACCACGTTCAAGCCCTCGCGCAGCAAGGCGCCCTGCGCCGCCTGTTTGAACACTTGCTCCAGGGCGTCGACGATGCCTTTCAGCTGGCCGCGCGCGTCGGATTTTTCCAGGAAGTCGATTTCCTCTTCCGGGAAGTCCAGCGTGGCTTCCACCAGCATGCGCAGGTTGGTGACGCTGCCGACCAGCGTGTTCACCGTTTTCGAGAACGCGCCCGACAGCGATTGCGACGCCGATTTGGCCGCCGCTTCGGTGGAGGCATCGATCAGATCGGCCACCGCCTCGGCCTGCGCCAGGTCGAGCTTGTCGTTGAGGTAGGCGCGGCGGGTGAATTCACCCGGCTCGGCCAGCCGCAAGCCCAGTTCGGCGCCGGCTTCCAGCACGCGCTGCAACAGCATCTGCAGCACGATCGGGCCGCCGTGGCCCTGCAGTTCCAGCACGTCTTCGCCGGTGTAGGAGTTCGGCCCCTTGAACCAGATCGCGATGCCCTGGTCGATGATGCTGCCGTCCGCCTGGGTGAACGGGATGTAGGTGGCGTGGCGCGGCTTGAGCGCGGCCTCGCCCAACAGCGCGGCGATCAGCGCCTGCAGGTTCTTGCCGGAGGCGCGCACGACGCCGATGCCGCCGCGGCCCGGTGCAGTGGCGATCGCGGCGATAGGAGAGGAATCGATGTTCATAAGCGGATTGTAAAGTATAAAAAAAGCCCGCGTTCAACGCGGGCTTTAATGCAACAGATTTCAGCGTTTAAGCTTTGGCTGCGGCAGGCGTACCAAATTTCTTCGAGATCACGTACTGCTGAGCGATCGACAGCACGTTGTTGACCACCCAGTACAGCACCAGGCCGGACGGGAAGAAGAAGAACATGACCGAGAATGCCAGCGGCATGAACATCATCATCTTGGCCTGCATCGGATCGGCCGGCGCAGGGTTCAGCTTGGTGGTGATGAACATCGAAATCGCGTACAGCACCGGCAGAATCGCATACGGATCGTGCTGCGCCAGGTCGGTGATCCAGCCCACCCACGGCGCGCCGCGGATTTCCACCGCCGACTGCAACACGTAGTACAGCGAGATGAAGACCGGCATCTGCACCAGGATCGGCAGGCAGCCGCCCAGCGGGTTGATTTTCTCTTGCTTGTACAGTTCCATCGTGGCCTGGTTCATCTTGGCCGGATCGCCTTTGTAGCGCTCGCGGATGGCTTGCATCTTCGGCGTCACCAGCTTGACCTTGGCCATGCTGCGGTAGCCGGCGGCCGACAGCGGGAAGAACAGCAGCTTGATCAGGACGGTGAACACAATAATGGTCCAGCCCCAGTTACCCAGCAGCGAGTGGATGTAGTTGATCACGGCGAACATCGGCTTGGCGATCATCGCCAGCCAGCCGTAGTCACGCACCAGTTCCAGACCCGGCGACACCGGCTCCAGCAGCTTGGCTTCCTGCGGACCCGAGAACAGCTTGGCGTCGTTCGACACGGTCGCGCCCGGCGCGATGCTGCCCAGCGGCTGCTTGACGCTGATGCCGTACAGATTGGTGTCGATCTTCTCGGTGGTGATGTCGTGCATCAGCTTGGTCTGCGGCACGAAGGCCGAGACGAAGAAGTGCTGCGAAATCGCGATCCAGCCGTTGTCGGCTTTGGTCACGTGGTCTTGCACCATCGGCTTGCCGGTCTTGGCGGCTTCCTGCGCTTCCTTCTCCACCGTATCGAACTTCAGCTTCTCGTAGCGCTTCTCGTCCGTGTACATGGTTGGACCGGTGTAAGTGCTATTGAAGAAGGAGTCGCCGGCCGGCTTGTTGCCGTCGTGCGCCAGCTGCAGGTACAGCTGCGGCGATACCGGCGCGGTGCCGGTGTTGGTCACATCATGACGCACGTCGATCACGTAATCGCCGCGCTTGAAGGTGAAGGTCTTGGTCAGCTTGACGCCGCCCGATTCCGATTCCAGCACCAGTTGCACCTGGTTGCCATCGTTCAGCATGCGCGGACCTGGTTTGGCGACGAAGCCGCTGGTGTGATTAGGCAGGCCGGCGGCGCCGATCAGGCCGGTACGCGCCAGGTAGGTCTTGCCGGTGCCGGCGTCGACGTCAAACAGCACCACGTTCTGGCTCTGGTCGCCAGGCTGGCAGAACTTGAACAGGCCGAAGCAGCCGTTGAACCAGCCCGGATGCGCGTTTTCCTTGTACTTCAACAGTTCCAGACGCTTGATGGTGCCGCCCTGAGTGTCGATATCGGCACGCACCACGTCGGTGGTGATGGTGATGCGCTCGGCCTTGAACGGCGCGGCCTCGGCGGCGCCAGGCACAGCTGCCGCACCCGCTACGCCAGCGACAGCGGCGGCCGGCAGGTCGGATTTCTTCGCTTCAGGCGCCTTGGCCGTCTGCGCCGGCGGCGGCGCAAACATCGATGGATGGCCTTGCGAGACTTGCCAGTTGTTCCACAGAACAAATGACGCCACCGCAAACACGATCCACAAGATGGTACGTTTATTGATATCCATTATTTCAATCAGGAGTGGTTGCAACCGCAAGCGGTCGTAGAGGAATTCGATTTGCCGTCGGCCGGCGGCACCAAGTCGACGCCACCCGGATGCCACGGATGGCAACGGCAGACGCGCTTCGCCGCCAGCCAGCTGCCCTTGGCGGCGCCGTGGACTTGCAGCGCTTCCAGCGCATAATTCGAGCAGCTCGGATGAAAACGGCAGCTCGGACGCATCATCGGGCTGATGGCCAATTGATAAAAGCGCAGCAGGAAGCGGAGCACGGTTTTCATGGCGACCTAGGTGGAGGCGGCGACGAGGACGGCAAGCCCGGCTTGTTGATTAATTTGGCCTGGGCGGCGAACAGACGCGCCAATTCCACCCGCAAAGCCGCTTTCAGCTTTGCAGTGGTGGCGGGTCCATCCTTGCTGTTGACCGGCTTGGCCAGGCGCACCACGCAATCGATGGGCGGCAGGCCGGTCACGCGGAACAGCTCGCGGGTGACGCGCTTGATGGTGTTGCGCGTGACGGCGCGCGGCGCAAAGCGCTTGGCCACCACGACGCCCAGCCGCGCATGCGGCAGTTGGTTCAGACGGGTGTACAGCACGAAATGCGCGCTCTTTTGGCTGGGGCGCAAACGAAAAACGGATGAAAATTCATCCGTTTTAACGATACGCCGAGCGCGTGCGAAGTCGTGTGAACCCTCGCCTGTCGAGCCGCTTGAGACGCAGCTTTCCACGCGATCAGCTAACAAGCAGATGGCTTAGACAGCCAGACGCTTGCGGCCTTTGGCGCGGCGTGCGTTCAGCACTTGGCGGCCACCACGGGTAGCCATACGTGCGCGGAAGCCGTGGGTACGCTTACGGCGTACAACGGAAGGTTGGTAAGTACGTTTCATGTTGGTCTCGCTTAAAGCAGAAAAAAATGCAAAATCGGGTCAGACGGCCCGTCAGTTTTTGGTGCCAATGACACTTCGCGCACCTATGCCAACGCTATCCGGCACAAGCTGGGTCCATCTCATCGCCCGCTAAATCCTCGCTACTCCATATTGAGTTCCATGTGAAGAAACAGGGAATACGGGCGGGGAACCCTGAATTATCAGCATTTCGGCCCCGCTTGTCAACAACTGACTGCCCCGCGCCGCCGCGCCGGCCACCGCCCAGCCGCGAAAAAATCCTGCGGCGCCTGTGGATAACTTAGGCGAGCGAGAGTAGAATAGCGCGTTACGTGTGAAAAACTTCAAAGTTGCCCACACCTTTATCCGCAGTACAGAACAAGATCGTCGATTCATGGAAAATTTCTGGCAGACCTGCTCCGCCCAGCTGGAGCTGGAGCTGACGCCGCAACAATTCAGCGCCTGGATTAAGCCGCTTATCCCCCTCGATTACGAGGCGGGCAAGCTGCGCGTGGCCGCGCCCAACCGCTTCAAGCTGGATTGGGTGAAGACCCAGTTCGCCAGCCGCATCACGGCGCTGGCCTGCCAATACTGGGAGCAGCCGACCGAAGTGCAGTTTGTGCTCGATCCGCGCATGGGCGTGCCCAAAAAAGTCGCGCCCACCACCGCCCCGGTGCCGGACCCGAACGGCGGCGCGCCCAGCAACAACGCGCGCATGGCGCTGGCCGACCCGACGCCGTCGGTGCCGGAGATGCCCGCCTCGGCCCAGCCGCGGCGCGAGCAAAGCCGCATCAACACCGACCTCACCTTCGAGAGCTTCGTCACCGGTAAGGCCAACCAGCTGGCGCGCGCCGCCGCGATCCAGGTGGCCAACAACCCGGGCGTGTCGTACAACCCGCTGTTTTTCTACGGCGGCGTCGGCCTGGGTAAGACCCACTTGATCCACGCCATCGGCAACCAGGTGATGGCCGACCAGCCGGGCGCGCGCATCCGCTACATCCACGCCGAGCAATATGTGCGCGACGTGGTGACCGCGTATCAGCGCAAGGGCTTCGACGACTTCAAGCACTACTACCACTCGCTGGACATGCTGCTGATCGATGATATTCAATTCTTCGGCGGCAAAAGCCGCACCCAGGAAGAATTCTTCTACGCGTTTGAAGCGCTGATCGCGGCCAAGAAGCAGATCATCATCACTTCGGATACCTATCCGAAGGAAATCACCGGCATGGACGACCGCCTGATCTCGCGCTTCGACTCCGGCCTGACGGTGGCGATCGAGCCGCCGGAGCTGGAAATGCGGGTCGCGATTCTGCTGAAGAAAGCCAAGCAGGAAGGCGTCACCTTCTCGGACGACGTCGCCTTCTTCGTGGCCAAGCACCTGCGCTCCAACGTGCGCGAGCTGGAAGGCGCGCTGCGCAAGATCCTGGCCTACTCGCGTTTCCACGGCAAGGACATCACGATCGACATCGTGAAAGAAGCGCTGAAGGATTTGCTGTCGGTGCAGAACCGCCAGATTTCGGTGGAAAACATCCAGAAAACCGTGGCCGACTTCTTCAACATCAAAGTCGCCGACATGTACTCTAAACGCCGGCCGGCCAACATCGCCCGCCCGCGCCAGATCGCCATGTACCTGGCCAAGGAACTGACGCAGAAATCGCTGCCGGAAATCGGCGAGCTGTTCGGTGGCCGCGACCACACCACGGTGCTGCACGCGGTGCGCAAGATCGCCCTCGACCGTACCAAAAACCCGGAGTGCAACCACGAATTGCACGTCCTGGAGCAAACATTGAAGGGCTGAGCCACCGCCGTCGCACCGGCGCAAGCCGGTGTCCATGCAGAGTGTGTATGGGCACCGGCTTTCGCCGGTGCGACGGCGGCAAGGCTGGCGGCAGGGCTGGTTTGGCTTTATCATTTAGTCAAACCTGTCCAACTGCCCACAAGGCAAAAAGTACTGAAACAACGTTAAATTTTTACTGAGGATATTCTATGCAATTGGTCAAAACCACCCGTGATACGCTACTCCGGCCACTGCAGATCGTGAGTGGTATTGTCGAGCGTCGGCACACTATGCCGATTCTGGCCAATATCCTCATCCGCAAAGAAGGCGAGAGCGTATCCTTCCTGTCGACCGACACGGAAGTACAGATCACCACCAACGCCGAGATCGGCTCCGGCGCCGACGTGACCGGCACCACCGTGGCCGCGCGCAAGCTGCTGGACATTCTGCGCGCGCTGCCGGAATCGGGCGACGTCACCATCACGCTGCAGAACAAGCGCCTGGCGGTACAGTCGGGCAAATCGCGCTTCGCGCTGCAAACCCTGGCCGCCGAAGAATTCCCGACCGTGCAACAGGCCGACAGCTACAGCGCCTCGGTCACGCTGCCGCAAAAAACCCTGAAGCACCTGTTCAACATGGTGCACTTCTCGATGGCCCAGCAGGACATCCGCTACTACCTGAACGGCCTGCTGCTGGTACTGGACGGCCACAACGTGATCGCCGTCGCCACCGACGGCCACCGTCTGGCGTTCTGCCAGGTGGAGACCGAGCAGTCGTTCGAGCGCCAGGAAGTCATCATCCCGCGCAAGACCATCATCGAACTGCAGCGCCTGCTGGAAGAAAACGACGAGCCTGTGCAGCTGGACATCGCCGCCAACCAGGTCAAGCTGACCTTTGCCGACATCGAGCTGATCTCGAAACTGGTGGAAGGCAAGTTCCCCGACTACACCCGGGTGATCCCGAAGGGCTATAAAAACGAATTCATCATCGGCCGCGATGAGCTGCTGCGCTCGCTGCAGCGCGCCGCCATCATGACCAGCGACAAATTCAAGGGCGTGCGCTGCATCATCGCGCCGGGCGTGATGAAAATCAGCTCCACCAACGCCGACCAGGAAGAAGCGGTGGAAGAACTGGAAATCGATTACGGCGGCGACAGCGTCGACATCGGCTTCAACGTCACCTACCTGCTGGACGTGCTGAACAACCTGAAATGCGACCAGGTCAACGTCGCGCTGGGCGATTCCAATTCGTCGGCGCTGATCTCGATTCCGGACAATGCCGACTTCAAATACGTCGTCATGCCGATGCGCATTTAAGACCCGTCGTCGTTCCGGCGCACGCCGGAATCCATAGAACGCATGCTCAGCATGGATCCCGGCTGCCGCCGGGATGACGTCCCAGAAATACAGTATATTGATTGAGAAAGCAGCACATGTCCGAAGAGAACGCAGCACCAGTACCAAAGAACGAAGAATACGGCGCCTCCTCGATCCAGATTCTGGAAGGTCTGGAAGCAGTCCGCAAACGTCCCGGCATGTACATCGGCGACACCTCGGACGGCACCGGTCTGCACCACCTGGTGTTCGAGGTGCTGGACAACTCGATTGACGAAGCCCTGGCCGGTCACTGCTCCGAGATCCACGTCACCATCCACTCCGACAACTCGATCTCCATCACCGACAACGGCCGCGGCATCCCGGTCGGCCTGAAGATGGACGACAAGCACGACCCGAAACGCTCGGCGGCCGAAATCGTGCTGACCGAACTGCACGCCGGCGGCAAGTTCGACCAGAACGCCTATAAAGTCTCCGGCGGCCTGCACGGCGTTGGCGTCTCCTGCGTCAACGCACTGTCCAAACTGCTGCGCGTGACCATCCGCCGCGACGGCAAAGTGCACCAGATGGAATTCGTGCGCGGCGTGGCGCAGAACCGTGAAATTGAAATGCGCGACGGCATCGCCGTATCGCCGATCAAAATCATCGGCGACACCGACAAGCGCGGCACCGACGTCCACTTCTGGGCCGACGAAGACATCTTCACCCACGTCGAATTCCACTACGAAATCCTGGCCAAGCGCATCCGCGAACTGTCGTTCCTGAACAATGGCGTCAACATCAAGCTGACCGACCAGCGCACCGGCAAGGAAGAGCTGTTCGCGTTTGAAGGCGGCACCCGCGGCTTCGTCGAATACATCAACAAAGCCAAGACCGTGCTGCACCCGACCGTGTTCCAGGCCACCGGCGAACGCCAGTCGGACCAGAACACCACCATCTCGGTCGACGTCTCGATGCAATGGAACGACGCCTACAACGAACAGGTGCTGTGCTTCACCAACAACATCCCGCAGCGCGACGGCGGCACCCACCTGACCGGCCTGCGCGCGGCGATGACCCGCGTCATCAACAAA
Organism: Duganella guangzhouensis; assembly: GCF_009674535.1. Lineage (GTDB taxonomy): Bacteria > Pseudomonadota > Gammaproteobacteria > Burkholderiales > Burkholderiaceae_D > Rugamonas > Rugamonas guangzhouensis. The sequence goes on along the minus strand of NZ_WKJK01000036.1, from coordinate 2,616 downwards.
TACATCGACGAGAACGACTTCGCCAAGAAGGCCAAGGTTGAAATCTCCGGCGACGACATGCGCGAAGGCCTGACCTGCGTGCTGTCGGTGAAAGTACCAGAGCCGAAATTCTCGTCGCAGACCAAGGACAAGCTGGTGTCGTCCGAAGTGCGCGGCCCGGTGGAAGAAATCGTCGCCAAGACCCTGTCCGACTACCTGCAGGAAAAACCGAACGACGCCAAAATCATCTGCGGCAAAATCGTCGAAGCCGCGCGCGCGCGCGAAGCCGCCCGCAAGGCGCGCGACCTGACCCGCCGCAAAGGCGTGATGGACGGCCTGGGCCTGTCGTCCAAGCTGGCCGACTGCCAGGAACGCGACCCGGCGCTGTGCGAACTGTACATCGTCGAGGGTGACTCCGCAGGCGGCTCGGCCAAGCAAGGCCGCGACCGTAAATTCCAGGCCATCCTGCCGCTGCGCGGTAAAGTGCTGAACGTGGAAAAGGCGCGCTTCGAAAAAATGCTGTCGTCGGAACAGATCACCACCCTGATCGCCACGCTCGGCACCTCGATCGGCCCGGACGAATTCAACGTCGAAAAGCTGCGCTACCACCGCATCATCATCATGACCGATGCGGACGTCGACGGCGCCCACATCCGCACCCTGCTGCTGACCCTGTTCTATCGCCAGATGCCTGAGTTGGTGGAACGCGGCCACATCTACATCGCCCAGCCGCCACTGTACAAAGTGAAGGCCGGCCGCGACGAGCGTTACCTGAAGGACGACGCCGAAGAAGCCACCTACATGATGAACGTGGCGCTGAACACCGCCGTGCTGACCCCGCGCGAAGGCGCCGAGCCGATCCTGGGCGAAGCGCTGAGCGAGCTGGTACGTCAGTTCAACCTGGCCAACGTCATCATGAACCGCCTGACCCGCGTGATCGACCGCGCCGCGCTGACCGCCATCATGACCGGCGTCACACTGGACATGAGCACGCTGGAAGCGTCGGAAGCCTCGGCCCGCGCGCTGGAAGAGAACATCAACGACATCGCCGTCAAAGTCACGGTGCGGTCGGACGAACTCAACGAGCAGCACCAGCTGTGGATCGAGCGTATGCACCACGGTAACGTCAAAGTCAGCTCGATCGACGCCGACTTCGTGCTGAGCGCGGACTACCGCGTGCTGGCCGAAGCCGCCGCCACCTTCACCGGCCTGATCGGCGAAGGCGCCTACGTGCGCCGCGGCGAAGGCGAGCGCACCAAGGAATCGGCCGTGACCGACTTCCACCAGGCGATGCAGTGGCTGCGCGACGAATCGGAACGCGTGGTCTCGAAACAGCGCTACAAAGGTCTGGGCGAGATGAACCCGGAACAGCTGTGGGAAACCACCATGGATCCGACCGTGCGCCGCTTGCTGAAGGTGCAGATTGAGGATGCGATTGCTGCCGATCAGATCTTCACTACGCTGATGGGTGATGATGTGGAGCCACGCCGGGCGTTCATTGAGACCAATGCGCTGCGTGCGGGGAATATCGACGTTTAAGTCATCTAAAACGGTACTCGACAAAAGCCAACCATTCGGTTGGCTTTTTTTTGCCTTCCACGGGCGTAGCGTTGGTTGCTTTTAATAAATCTCAATGTTTTAATGCTATCAAGCGAGCACAGCAATAACTTTGAGAAAGCAGTTAAAGAATGCCAGCGTACTATCGGGCCACCATCGGAGAATTTTTAAGCGCAGATCCACAGAATATTTTAGGGGGACTACAGCTGGCCTATGCTGCGGACGGCTTTTTGTCACAGTACTCGAAGCAAACCCAAGCCTGGGCGACAATCATCCCGTTATTAAAAACTCAGCTCGAGATTCTTGTTCGCATCACGCCAGCCACCATCGCATGGTCTGTCATACTTGAATACCCACTATATCGGCTGCGGAAACGAATAGATGTAGTCGTGCTAACAGAATCTCCGATCATCGTCATCGAATGCAAAGTCGGTAGTCAAGAATTCCTGGCTCAAGATCGACGACAGATCGAAGAGTATGCGCTTGATCTGCGCGATTTTCATGCGGCCAGTAGCTCCCGTCGTATAGTGCCAATTCTTTGGAGTACCCTCGCAACCGAACTGCCGCGTGAATACCCTGAATATGTTTCGTCTAACGATCAAGTAGCATCGACGATCTTCGTTGGCGTCCAAGGTTTAGCAACTCAGCTATCCAAGCTCAGCATATCAGATGACCGCCCTCTTCTCGTTGCCGAGACATGGGATCGATCAGCCTACCGTCCTGTACCCAATATCATCGAGGCAGCAACTAGCATATTCTCGGGCCACGACGTCCGAGCTATCGCTAACTATGACGCAGACAATCTCAATATCGCCTCCGCTCGTCTCGTCGCTCTGATTCAGGAGGCGAAGGACCTCAAGAAGCGATATATGCTTTTCCTTTCCGGCGTACCTGGAGCCGGCAAGACTCTCGCAGGTCTGCACGTGGTGCATAACGCAATATCTTCAGGTATTGTGTTAAGTTGCACTGAAATCTGACCCACCTTTCCCACGAATTTGCAACGGAATCTGACCCACGTTAGTAGCACAATTCCCCCTGTCTTTTCGGCAGGAGATCGGAGTGATCGACGTGGCATTGCTA
>NZ_WKJK01000035.1 GCF_009674535.1 Duganella guangzhouensis | reverse complement strand
CACCGGGCGCCGGCGGTGCCCCGCGCCCAGCCCCGCCGACCGGCGCCGCAGTTCACGCGGCGCCGGACGCCAGCGAATCCGCTGCCGCGCAGGCATTGGCGGAGGCGGTGGGGGCGGCGATGTTTGCGCGCGACCCGGCCTCGCAGGGGCTGGGCATGACGCTGGACGCCATCGCCCCCGGCTACGCCCGCATGTCGATGCCGGTGCGCGACGATATGTTGAACGGCCACCAGACCTGCCACGGCGGCTTCATCTTCTCGCTGGCCGACAGCGCCTTTGCCTTCGCCTGCAACAGCCGCAATCACGCCACCGTGGGCGCCGGCTGCAGCATTGACTACCTGTCGCCTGGCCGCGCCGGCGATCTGCTGACCGCCACCGCCGTCGAGCAATCGCTGAGCGGGAAAACCGGCATCTACGACATCACCGTTTGCAACCAGCACGGCCGCACCATCGCGCTATTTCGCGGCAAATCGCACCGCATCAGCGGCGAAGTCCTATAACGAGGAGACACCCGATGGTCCAACGCACTCCCGCCGCCGCCGATCTGGAACCAATCGAACGCGCGAGCCGCGACGAACTACAAGCACTGCAACTGCAACGCATGCGCCACACGCTGAAGCACGCCTACGACCACGTGCCGCACTACCGCGCCGCCTTCGACGCGGCTGGAGTCCACCCCGACGACCTGCGCACGCTGGCCGATCTGACGCGCTTCCCCTTCACCACCAAGAAAGACCTGCGCGACAACTACCCCTTCGGCCTGTTCGCCGTGCCGCGAGAACAGGTGGTGCGGGTGCACGCGTCCAGCGGGACCACCGGCAAACCCACCGTGGTCGGCTACACCCGGAACGATATCGACACATGGGCCACGGTGGTCGCGCGCTCGATCCGCGCCGCTGGCGGCCGCGCCGGCGACATGGTGCACATCGCCTATGGCTATGGACTGTTCACCGGCGGCCTCGGTGCCCACTATGGCGCCGAACGGCTGGGCTGCACCGTGGTGCCGATGTCCGGCGGCCAGACCGAAAAACAGGTACAGCTGATCCAGGACTTCCAGCCCTCCATCATCATGGTCACGCCGTCCTACATGCTTAACCTGATTGAGGAATTTCAGCGGCAGGGACTGGACCCGGCGGCCAGCTCGCTCAAGATCGGCATCTTCGGCGCCGAGCCGTGGACCGACGCCATGCGCGCCGAAATCGAACAGCGCGCCGGCATCGACGCGGTCGACATCTACGGCCTGTCCGAGGTGATGGGGCCGGGCGTGGCCAGCGAGTGCATCGAAAGCAAAGACGGCCCGGTGATCTGGGAAGACCACTTCTACCCCGAGATCATCGATCCCGAAACCGGCGAAGTGCTACCGGATGGCGAAGAGGGCGAGCTGGTATTCACCTCGTTGACCAAGGAAGCGCTGCCCATCATCCGCTACCGCACGCGCGACCTGACGCGGTTGCTGCCGCCGACTTCGCGCAGCATGCGTCGCATCGGCAAGATCACCGGCCGCTCGGATGACATGCTGATTATCCGAGGCGTCAACGTGTTCCCGACCCAGATCGAAGAGTTGATCTGCAAAATGCCGAAACTGGCGCCGCAATACCAACTCGTGATCAGCCGCGATGGCCATCTCGACAAACTGGAAGTGCTGGCCGAGCTGCGGCCTGAGATCTCGCCCGCCGATGCCGACGCGCTGGCGCGCGAACTACAGCAGCGCATCAAGACCAACGTTGGCGTCAGCACCGAAGTGCGGCTGCTGCCGCCCAACGGCATCGAACGCACGCTGACCGGCAAGGCGCGGCGCGTGATCGACCTGCGGAGGTGAGCGTGGTAAAAGTCTACGAAATCAATGGCGTCACACCGGTTGTCCATCCAACCGCCTACGTGCATCCTAGCGCGGTGCTGATCGGTGACGTCATCGTCGGCCCGCGCTGCTATATCGGACCACTGGCCGCGCTGCGCGGCGACTTCGGCCGGCTGGTGCTGGAGGAGGGCGCCAACCTGCAGGACACCTGCGTCATGCACGGCTTCCCTGGCTGTGACACCGTGGTCGAACGCGATGGCCACATCGGCCACGGCGCCGTGCTGCACGGCTGCCGCATCGGTCGCAACGCGCTGGTTGGCATGAACAGCGTCATCATGGACAACGCCGTGGTGGGTGCCGACAGCATCGTCGCTGCCATGAGCTTCGTGCGCGCCGGGATGGAAATCCCGCCGCGCAGCCTGGCGGTTGGCTCGCCGGCCAAGGTGGCGCGCGAATTGCGCGACGACGAAATCCAATGGAAAACCAGCGGCACCGCGCAATACCAGGAACTGGCGGTGCGCTCGATGCGGACCATGCGCGAAACCGAAGCCCTGAGCGCGCCCGAGCCGGACCGCAAACGCATCGAATGGGACAGCGCACTGCCGCTCCATCTGCATAAAAACACCGCACCCTGAGCATAAGGAGACCACATGCCCACCCTGCAAAGCTACATTGCCGGCCGCTGGATCGGCAGCGAAGCCGCCACGCCGCTGCACAGCGCCCTGACCAACGCCGTCATCCACCACACCCACGCCGAGCAGATCGACTTTGATGAAGCGATCACCCACGCCCGCAAGACCGGCGTGCCGGCGCTAATGCAACTGAACTTCCAGCAGCGCGCGCAGCGCCTGAAGGCATTGGCGCTATATCTGCTCAGCCGCAAGGAAGAGCTGTACGCGATCTCGCACCAGACCGGCGCCACCCGCGCCGACAGCTGGGTCGACATCGAAGGCGGCACCGGCACGCTGTTCGCCTACGCCAGCATGGGCAGCCGCGAGCTACCATCGTCCAATGTGCTGCACGAAGGCCCGGCCATGGCGCTGGGGAAGAACGGCGGCTTTGCCGGCACCCACATCCTGGTGCCGCGCGGCGGACTGGCGGTGCACATCAACGCCTTCAACTTTCCAATCTGGGGACTGCTGGAGAAATTCGCCCCCAGCTTTTTGGCCGCCTTGCCGTGCATCGGCAAGCCGGCCACCGCCACCAGCTATCTGACCGAAGCGCTGGTGCGGATGATGCACGAATCCGGCCTGCTGCCGGCCGGCGCGCTGCAACTGGTGATCGGCAGCACCGGCGATCTGCTGGACCGGCTGGGCGGTGCCGACGTCGTCACCTTCACCGGCTCCGCCGATACCGCCGCCAGGCTGCGCGCCAATCGCAACCTGATCGCCAATTCGGTGCCGTTCACCGCTGAAGCGGATTCGCTCAACTGCGCCATCCTGGCGCCGGACATCACGCCGGATGATCCCGAGTTCGACCTGTTCGTCAAAGAAGTGGCGCGCGAGATGACCGGCAAGGCGGGCCAGAAGTGCACCGCGATTCGCCGCATCATTGTGCCGGAGTCGATGGTGGACGCGGTCGGCACGCGGCTGCGCGAACGGCTGGCCAAGGTCAGCGTCGGCGATCCGTCGGTCGAGGGCGTGCGCATGGGTGCACTGGCATCGCGCGAGCAGCAGCGTGACGTGGCGGCGCGGGTCGAACTGCTCGCGCGCGGCAATGAAGTATTGTTTAGCGCGCGCGACGGCTTTGCGCCGGTGGGCGAGGGCGTGGCCGAAGGCGCGTTCTTCGCGCCGACCTTGCTGCTGTGCCGCGATGGTCAGCGCAACGACGCCGTGCACGACGTCGAGGCGTTCGGCCCGGTCAGCACCATCATCAGTTATAACGGCATTGAAGAAGCGCTGGCGCTGGCCGCGCGCGGCAAGGGTTCACTGGTATCGACACTGGTGACGCGCGAGCCGGCGATTGCCGCCTATGCTGTGCCGATCGCCGCCGCTTCGCATGGCCGCGTGCTGGTGCTGGACCGTGAGGCGGCGGTTGACTCCACCGGCCACGGCTCGCCGCTGCCGCAGCTAAAGCATGGCGGCCCCGGACGCGCCGGCGGTGGCGAAGAACTGGGCGGTATCCGCGCTGTGCGCCACTTCCTGCAGCGGGCGGCGGTGCAAGGCTCGCCGACCATGCTGGCCGCGATCACCGGCGAATACGTGCGCGGCGCGGCGGTGCAGGAGAGCGAGGTGCATCCGTTCCGCAAATACTTCGAAGACTTGGCGATTGGCGACTCGCTGCTGACGCATCGCCGCACTGTCAGCGAGGCCGACATCGTCAACTTCGGCGGCGTCTCCGGCGACTACTTCTACATGCACTTCGACGAGGTGGCGGCCAAGGACACGCAGTTCGGCCAGCGCATCGCGCACGGCTACTTCGTGTTGTCGGCGGCGGCCGGGCTGTTCGTGTCGCCGGCGCCGGGGCCGGTGCTGGCCAATTATGGTCTCGACAACCTGCGCTTCGTGGCGCCGGTGGCGATTGGCGACACCATCCGCGCGCGCCTGACCTGCAAGCGCAAGGTCGACCGCAATCGCAGCGACGACAAGGGCGTCGGCCAGGGCGTTGTTGCGTGGGATGTACAGGTGACCAATCAGCGTGATGAACTGGTGGCCAGCTACGATATCATGACGCTAGTTATTAAGCGCAGTTGAGCGCCGTGTGCGGCGCGCTGCCGCAACGCGACCATGTCTATCGAAGCCGATCAAGTGATAGCGCTGTACACACGCCACGCGCCCGCGTGGGTGGCGGCGCGCGAGCAGGGCGCGTTCGTTGAAGGCGAATGGCTGCGCCGTTTTGGTGTGGTGATGGGCGTGAATGAAACCGCCGCCGATGGCCGCGCGGTGCTGGACCTGGGCTGCGGCGCCGGCCAGCCGATGGCCGCACACCTTGTCGCACAGGGCTATGCGGTGACCGGTGTCGACGCCTCGTCCACCATGTTGGAGCTGTTCCGCGCCAGACTGCCGTTGCAGCGCGCGGTGCAAGCCGACATGCGCACCTTGGCGCTGGGACGGCGTTTTGCCGGCATCCTGGCCTGGGACAGTTTCTTCCATTTGCGCCAAGACGATCAGCGGCGCATGTTCGCCATCTTCCGCGCCCATGCCGCGCCGCGCGCCGCGCTGATGTTCACCAGCGGACCGGTGCACGGCGTGGCGATGGGCGAGCTGCAAGGCGAAGCGCTGTACCACGCCAGCCTCGCGCCCGACGAATACACCCAGTTACTGGACGCCCACGGCTTTGATGTCATCGCCATGAGCGTCGAGGATCCAGACTGCGGCAACCGCACCATCTGGCTGGCGCAGTCGCGTTAGCGCTTCAGGCCAAACGGATCGTCGATGCTGTGGGCTGGTTCGGTGAACCATTTCGGACCGTGTTCCGTCATGTAGAAGTGGTCTTCGTGGCGCACGCCGAATTCGCCGGGGATGCAGATCATCGGTTCGTTCGAGAAGCACATGCCGACGTCCAGCGCGGTCTGGTCGCCGCCCACCAGGTAAGGCCACTCGTGGATATCGAGACCGATGCCGTGGCCGGTGCGGTGTGGCAGGCCGGGCAGCTTGTAGCCGGGGCCGAAACCATCGGCTTCCAGCGAACGGCGCGCGGCCTGGTCGACTTGTTCGCACGGCACGCCCAGCTGGGCTGCGGCAAACGCGGCGGCTTGCGCTTTCTTCTCGCTGTTCCACACCGAGCGCTGACGCTCGCTGATCGGGCCATACACGTAGGTGCGGGTGATGTCGGAAATGTAGTTGTGCAGTTTGCAGCCGGTGTCGATCAGCACCGTGTCACCCGGTTTCAGCGTCTGCACGTAGCTGACGCCGTGCGGGTATGCGGTGGCTTCGCCAAACAGCACGATCACAAAGTAGGAGCCGGCCGAGGCGCCGACCTTGCGGTGCGCGCGGTCGATGAATTCTTCCACTTCGGTGGTGGTGATGCCTTCGCGCAGAATGCTGGCGGTGGCGATGTGCACCGCCAGCGTCATGTCCTTGGCGCGCTGCATCAGCGCGATTTCGTTGTTCGATTTACGGGTGCGGCAGTGCGCGGTGACGGCGCGCGCATTCTCCAGTACATAGCCCTCTGCCAAAGGACGGATGCCGTCGTAGATGAAGAAGGCGGCACTTTCGCAAATGCCGACGCGCGGCGCTTGTGCGGAATTCGGCGCGATGCCCATGCGTTTCAGCACAGCGATGAACAGCGCGTACGGGCTTTCGTGTTCGTGCCAGGTGTTGACCGCGCCTTGCACCAGCATGAAGTCCTTCAGCGTGCTTTCCTCGAACGCCGGGGCGATGTATTCAACCGGGCCTTGCGCCGGCAGGATCGCGCCCACCATGCGCTCGCTGGCATACCACTTGGTGCCGGTGAAGTAGGTCAGATTGGCGCCGGCATTGATGTAGATGGCGGCAATGCCTTGCGCCTGCATATAAGCCTGGGCGCGGGCGATGCGCTGCAGGTGTTCGTCTTTGCCAATCGGGACTGCGCCTGCAGTCATATCGGACAGCGAGGCCAATGCCTCTTCCATGGTCTTTCCGCCAATAGTCATTTTTATATTCCTGATGTGTAGGGCGCGAACCGCTCCGCGCCAGCCTTGGATGATAGCAGTTTTGCGTGCGTCATCAGGGCGTCATCCGCAGTTGCTATGGTGCGCGCTCTTTGCCACACTTCAGGGTAGTACCATGACTTATAAAAAATTAATGATCCCTTCCGCTATTGCCATCCTGCTGACGTTTGCTGCCTGCGGCGGCGACAACCAACCCGTCAGCAGCGTGCCTTCGCTGCCGTCCGGCCGCTGGCTCGCCGGCGATCTGCATACGCACACCACGCAGTCGGCTGACGCCGATGTCAGCCAGACGTTGGAGAAGGTGCTGTCGAAAGCCTTCGCCAGCTATGGCCTGGACTGGATGGCGGTGTCGAATCACTTGCGCGTATCGACCCGCGATGAAAAGGGCAACACGCTGGCGACCTCGATACCGATGTCGATCGGCGCCGAGCGTTACGAGATCCCGCGCGTGCAGGCGTTGCAGGCCGCCGGTACCTATGCCGACAAGCTGATTTTCTCCGGCTTTGAATGGGACATGCCGACCCACGATCACGTTGGCATCGCGTTGTTTGACGGCGCCAGCGTCAGCACCAAGGGCATGAAGGAATTCGAGTACCTGTTCACCACGCGCGACGAAACCATGTTCGACGCTACCGACCTGGCGACCTGGAAGGCCAAGTACGGCACCACGCGCTACAACAAGACCGCCGACGATGCGCTGCAAGCCTTCGCCTGGCTGAAGACGAATTATCCGGACACCAGCTACGCCGTCATCAACCACCCGTCGCGCAACAAGGGCAGCTACAGCATTGCCGACTTCCGCGCGTTCAACGATCTGGCGCCGAACATCATGTTCGCCATTGAAGGCATGGTCGGCAATCAGATGGAGCCGGATCGCGGCGGCTACACGGCGGCTTACACCGACGACAACGCGCTGCTGCGCGTGTATGGCGGCGTCGATTATGTGGTGGCCAAGCTGGGCGGCCCGTGGGATGCGTTGCTGGGCGAGGGCCGCCGCATCTGGAACCTGACTGATTCGGATACCCACTTCAAGATCGTCGGCAGTAACAGCAGCGGCTACTTCCCTGGCGAGTATGCGAAGAACTATGTGTTCAACAGCGCTACCGGCAAGCCGCTCGCCGCCGATCTGCTGACCGGTCTGCGCTCGGGAAAAATGTTCTCGGTGTATGGCGACTTGATTAACGCGCTGGATTTCAACCTGGCCAGCACCAGCGACCGCAAGGAGATGGGCGGCGAGCTGAAAGTCGGCAGTGGCGACAAGGTGACCATCACCATCCGCTTCAAGTCGCCGTCGAAGAATAATTACGAGAAGCCGGTGGACAGCGGCACAGCTGCCAACGTCAAGCCGGTGGTCGACCATGTGGATCTGATCGTCGGTGATGTCGGAGCCAAAGCCGCTGCCGGCACGGCGGCCTACAGCGTGGCGACCAACAGCAGCACCAAAGTGCTGAAGCGCTTCACCAGCGCCGACTGGAAGGTTGATGCCGATGGCTATTACAGCATCAGCTACGAAACCACGGCGACCAAGAACCAGTACTTCCGCCTGCGCGGCACCAATCTCGGCACCGACGTGGCGGGGCTGACGGCTGCCGGTGAGCCGCTGGCCGATCAGCGCACCAGCACCACCGACAACACGCAGCGCTTTAACGACATCAACGACCGCAATTACGGCAGTCTGTGGTTCTATTCGAACCCGGTGTTTGTGACGCTGCGTTGATCAGCGTGTCAGCAGGTTGACTTTGTCGAGCACGAAGGAGGTCTGCTTGCTGCGGTCTTCGCGCATCACGAACGACAGCGTGACCTGCTGGCCCTTGTACGGCAGCAGGTCGAAGCTGCGGATCTGGTAGCCCGCCGCCGGCGTCAGATTGGTGTAGGTGGCCAGTGTCGTCAGCAGAGATCCGCTGGCGGCGCGCAGCGAGACGGTCAGGGTGTCGTACACGGTGTTGCTGGTTTCTGCGGTGTCGATGTGTAGCGCGAAGCTCAGTTGCGCGCTGCTGGCGGTGGCGGGGATTTGCACGCGCTGGGTCAGCGTCTCGGTGCTGCGACGGCCATTGCCGCCCATCCAGGCGTAGCGCGTGCCCTCGTATGGCGCCTGGCCGCTATGCGATCCGATCACGCCGGTGCTGCCGCTCCAGCCGGTGGTGCCGCTCTCGAAGCCGCCGTTGACGACCTGTTCGACGGCCTCGCCGCCGCCACCGCCGCCATCGCCCGCTTCATCGATATCGGCGCCGACGTTGATGGCGGCATAAGCGCGTTGAACCGCGATCGCTTCCTTCGATGTGGCGCCGTACAGTTCCTGCGCCGCCTGTAGCACTTTGTTGCGGGCGTCGGCATAGTTGGTGGAGGAGGTGAACTTGGTGGTCAGCGCCTTGAACCAGATCCGATACGCCTTGTCGTTGCCGATGCCGCTCATGGCGGCCGGCGTTTTGGTCAGGTAGGGGCTGTAGTAATCGCTGCCGCTGTCGGCCTTGGAGCCCTGCGACAGGAAGTAGAACATGCGGTTGTTCGGCCCGCTGGAGTAGTGCACATCCATGTTTTTCAGATTGGCGCTCCAGGCATCGGGACTGCTGCCGTCCTTGCTCGGCTTGTACATCCAGCGCAGCGGCTCGCCGCTCTTGCTGATCTCCTTGCCCATCATCCAATCGTTGCCGCTGGCTGGCACACTGCTGCCGGTGCCGCCGTTGCGGGCGTAGGCTTCCACCATTTCACCGCCGATGTCGGAGTTGGATTCGTTCAGGCCGCCGGATTCGCCGGCGTAGATCAGGTCGGCGGTGGAGGCGGTGACGCCGTGCGACATTTCATGGCCGATGACGTCGATCGCACCCAGGCTGTAAAAGCTGTTGCCGTCACCGATGTACATGCAGTGGCAGCTGTCGTCGTAGAAGGCGTTGTCGTAACTGGTGCCGACGTGGGCGGCGATGTAGGTGGCGGTGTTGTTGCCGTCTAGCGATTGCCAGCCCAGCACGTTCTTGTTGGTGTCGTAAGTGTTCATCAGTCCCCACAGCGCGTTGACGGCGGCGGTCTGGCCGTTGGCGTTGGTGGTGCTGCCGCCGTTGTATTGCAGGCCGTCGCCCCAGGTGTTGCTGCTGTTGGTGTAGATGCTGCCGGGATCGGGATTGTTGGGCGAGCTGTGGTTGGCGTTGGTGATCGCCATGCCGCCGTATTTGCCACCGGTGCCGCGCGCGCTGTCCAGCATCTGGAAGCCGCCGCTGGTGGCCGAGGTGCTGATCGGCACCACGCCGTTGTACTGGCTGTTGCCGCTGCCGATCACGGTCTGCAGCGTTGGCCACTTGTTGATGATGTCGCCGTTGCGGGCGTCGACCACCACGTCGTAGTAGATCAGCTTGCTTCCCAGCGCCATGCGCAGCTGCACCAGATAGGCCAGCGCGTAGCGGTCCACCACTTCCTCCACGTCCATTGCGTTGAGCTGGTCGTCCGGCTTGTTGGCGGCGGAGCTGGTGCGCACGGTTTTCATCACCGGGTAGATCAGCAATTCGGCGCTGGGTGTCCAGCGGTGGGTGGCGCCGGTGGCGGCGACAGCTTGTACGGCGCGGGCGATGGCGTCGTCGCTGCTGAGGTTGGGCGTTAGCTGGTCGGGCGGCGGGGGCGAGGGTGTGGCGATGCCGCTGGGCGTGACGGCGCTGGGCGTCAGGCCGGGGCGGCGGTCGGCGGCGGCGACGCTGACGATGTCGCCGCTGGTGTTGGTCACCACCACGGTTTCGGAGCCGAACACGCGCAAGCCCTTGTAGGTGTGCTGGGCGCGGGTGATTTTCTGGCCGACCACGCCAGGGTGCTGGCTGCTGATGCGGAAGCTGTAGTCGGCGCTCAGGCCGGGGCGGTTGTCCAGCGCGTTCAGGCGGGAGACCAGGCTGGTGTTTTCCTGCGGATTGGCGATGGCCACCGGGGCGGACATCAGTTGGACGGCGAGGGCGTGCAATGGCGCAAGGGCGATGCAGGCGGCGAGCAGTGGGGCGCGTGGGTTCATGTCATCCTCCGTTGGTAGATGACTTCACGCTAGAACGCTGGCGGGGATGGGTACTGCGCTAGATCAAGAGGCGGGCAGATGTGGCCGCCGCCGTCCGGCTGGACGGTGGCGGCGGGGAGGGGCTTACTGTGCCAGTTGCGCGCGCACGCGGGCGATGGCCAGACGCACCTGGTTCGGCGCGGTGCCGCCGACGTGGTCGCGGGCGGCGACCGAGCCTTCCAGCGTCAGCACGGCAAACACGTCATCCTCGATCAGCGTCGAGAAGGCGCGCAGCTGTTCCAGCGACATTTCGGCCAGGTCGATTTTCAGATCGTCGCAGGCGCGCACGGCGTGGGCCACGGCTTCGTGGGCGTCACGGAACGGCAGGCCCTTTTTGACCAGATAGTCGGCCAGGTCGGTGGCGGTGGCGTAGCCCTGCAGCGCGGCGGCGCGCATATTGTCCGGCTTGACCGAGATGCCGCCGGCCATGTCGGCGAAGATGCGTAGCGTGTCGACCAGTGTGTCGACGGTGTCGAACAGCGGTTCCTTGTCTTCCTGGTTGTCTTTGTTGTAGGCCAGCGGCTGGCCTTTCATCAGGGTGAGCAGGCCCATCAGGTGGCCGTAGACGCGGCCGGTCTTGCCGCGCGCCAGTTCCGGCACGTCCGGATTTTTCTTTTGCGGCATGATCGACGAGCCGGTGCAGAAGCGGTCGGCGATGTCGATGAAGCCAACGCGCGGGCTCATCCAGATGATCAGCTCTTCCGACATGCGCGAGATGTGGGTCATGATCAGCGAGGCGGCGGCGGTGAATTCGATCGCGAAGTCGCGGTCCGACACGGCGTCCAGCGAGTTGTGGCAGACATCGTCAAAGCCCAGCGTCTTGGCGACGCGCACGCGGTCGATCGGGAAAGTGGTGCCGGCCAGCGCGGCGGCGCCCAGCGGCAGGCGGTTGACGCGCTTGCGGGCATCGGCCATGCGCTCGGCGTCGCGGCCGAACATTTCGACGTAGGCCAGCATGTGGTGGCCGAAGGTGATCGGCTGCGCCACCTGCATGTGGGTGAAGCCGGGCAGGATGGTGTCGGCGTTCTTTTCGGCCAGGTCGGTCAGCGCGCTGCGCAGCGCGTGCAGCAGTTGCGTGACGTCGTCGATGGCGGAGCGCACGTACAGGCGGATATCGGTTGCCACCTGATCGTTGCGCGAGCGGCCGGTGTGCAGGCGCTTGCCGGCGTCACCGACCAGCTCGGTCAGGCGTTTTTCGATGTTCAGGTGGACGTCTTCCAGATCGAGCAGCCATTCGAAGCTGCCGGCGTCGATTTCGGCGCTGATTTGCGCCATGCCGCGTTCGATCTCGGCGCGGTCTTGCGCGCTGATGATGCCCTGGGCGGCCAGCATCTCGGCGTGGGCCAGCGAGCCCTGGATATCGGCCTTGGCCAGGCGCTTATCGAAGAACACCGAGGCGGTGTAGCGTTTTACCAGGTCCGAGACCGGTTCGTTAAAGCGGGCCGACCAGGCTTCGGCCTTTTTGGAGAGTTGTGCAGTCATAGTCAAATTAGCAAGTGCGCGTAGGATCGACAGCGATTATAAACCGTCGGCTGCCCGAAAATACGTCAACCTTGCCTTTATTGCCATAGAAAACATCGACTATCTGCACATCGGCGGTAACCGGCTCAGGCTCCCGGCCCGGCTTGCGGTGCCGGCGGTGCGCAATTTGCGGGGGATTGACGGGATTTAAGGATGGTCTGTAGGGCCGCACTGTTGGTGAGCCATTGCGCGTACTCGTCGCGCGTCATGCCGAGGAAGTCATGCAGCGTCTGCGTGCCTGGATTGTCATGCCATTGATCGATGAAGTCGTCGATATCCTCTGGCGCAGCAGCCTGCGACAGGCATTTTTCAATAAAGTTAGACATCGATTTTCCTCCCCGCGACAGGATATTGGAGTCTCCATCCCCAGGATAGTTCAACTAAAGACCGTCACCAGGTGAGCGCGCCTAATTCGGGGTCAGGTCCATCATTTCTACACAAGCTCAGGCGTTATAACGCTGAGTTCGTGTAGAAATGATGGACCTGACCCCGGAGGTTATTGCCAGTTCATCAGGCAGGGCGGGACTAGCAGGGACAGGGCTAGCACGGCGTAGATCAGTTGCAGCGGGATCATCCATTTGGCCCAGGTGATCCAGGGGATGCGCGCCAGCGCCAGTACGCCGACGGTGATGCCGGAGGTGGGGATCATCGGTGTGGTGAATTCGCCAAACTGGAAGGCGAGGATCGCGGTCTGGCGGGTGACGCCGACCAGATCGGCCAACGGTGCCATGATGGGCATGGTCAGCGCGGCCTGGCCGCTGCCGGAGTGGATGAAGAAGTTGATTACGGTCTGGATGCCAAACATTTTCCACGCCGCGAATACCGGATGCGCCGATTGCACCAGCGGCATCAGCGCGTGCAGCATGGTGTCGATGATGTGGGCGTCACGCGCCAGCACCAGCGTGCCGCGCGCCAGCGCGATCACCAGCGCGGTGCCGACTAAATCACGCGCGCCTTGCATGAAGCCTTCGACGATCTGGGTCGAGTCGAGCCGGCCGACCAGGCCGATCACGATCGCCATGCTGAGGAACAGCGCGGCGATTTCGTCGATATACCATTCGTAGTGCACCACGCCAAACACCATCACCGCCAGCGAGCCGGCGAAGATCCACAGCACCAGCTTGTGGCGCACGGTCATGCCGTGGAAGTCGGCCACGCCGCCGGCCGGCAGTTCCTTGCGCTTTTCCAGGTCCAGCGCGTAGGTCGGGCTCAGTGTCGGGTCGCGTTTGACGCGCGCCGCGTACCACATCATGAAGACGATGGTGACGGCGGTGGCGATCACCCATACGATCAGGCGGTAGCCCCAGCCGGAAAACACCGGCACGCCGGCAATGCCCTGCGCGATGCCGACGTTGAACGGATTCAGGAACGCGGCCGAAAAGCCCACCTGCGAGCCGAGGAAGGGGATCGAGACGCCGACCACGGTGTCATAGCCCAAGGCCAGCGCCAGCGGCACGAAAATCAATATAAACGGTATCGCTTCTTCGTTCATGCCGAAGGTGGCGCCGCCGATCGAGAACAGGGTGATGAACACCGGGATCAGCGCTTTCTGGATGAACACCGAACTGGCGTGCGCGCGCGCCAGCGATTTGATCATGGAGTCGATCGCCTCGGTTTTCTGCAGCACGGCAAACGCGCCGCCGACGATCAGCACGAAGCCGATGATTTGCGCCGCTTCGACAAAGCCTTTGATCGGCGCCCTCATCAGCGATACCAATCCCTGCGGCGCGCTTTCGATGTAGTGGAAGCTGTCCGGGTTGATCAGCTGTTTGCCGTTGACCAGGTGGGTGTCGTACTTGCCGCCGGGGACCAGCCAGGTGGCCGCCGCGATCAGCGCCAGGATGATGAACAGCAGGACGAAGGTGTGGGGGAGTTTGAATTTTTTCTTGACGTTTTCGTTCATAGTTATGCGCTCAGCAGGTCGCCCTCACGGTAAGCCTTGGCGCCGGCCACTTTGCCGACGTTCATGCCGCGAATCACGTGGCGATGCGCGCTGCGCGCGAAGAATACGCCGTCCACCGCCGCCCGCAGCACGGTGGTGTCGCCGCTGACCGGGTCGATCAGGTCGGCGATCGGATCGCCGGCCGTCACCCGTTCGCCCAGGTCGCGGGTGTAGATCAGGATGCCGGCGTGCGGTGCGTACAGCGGCTCGACGCCTTCCAGCGGTGTGGCTTCGCACAGCGGCTGCGGCATGACGGCGGCGGCGGCTTGCGCGGCGGTGTCGCCGGCGTGCAGCACGCCTTGCTGGGTCAGGAATTGCAGCAGGCCGGCGGCGTCCTTGCGCGCCAGCTCGTAGCTGACTTCCTGCTCGCCGCGCAGTTCGATCGTGGTCGACAGGCAGGCCGCCGGAATCGGATATTGATGTTCGAAGTGGGCATCCAGATCCCACCACAAACGGCTGCAGGCTTCGTCGAACGGCTCGCCGCCGGCCTCGTAGGCCAGCAGCGTGGCGTGCGAGCCGAGGATGGCCGCCAGCGGCGCGATTTGATTCGCCAGCGGCGTGCCGGCGTAGATGTGCAGCACCGCTTCGTTATCGCAGTGCAGGTCGAGCACGATGTCGGCGTCGATGGCCAGCGTCATCAGGGTTTTCTTCAGCGTTTCGGCGTCGGTGGCTGGTTGCCAGGCGGCGATCGAGCTGCGCGCGTGGTCGCGGATCAGCGCCACGTTGGCGTTGGCGTCGGCGCCCAGTTTGCCTTCCAGTGATTTTTTCAGATCCTCGGCCACGTGCTTGTAGGCGCGGTTGAAGTTGACGCCGGTGGTCAGGTCGAAGCGGCCGAAGGCGGCGCCGTGGAGTGCTTGCGCCAGGCCGATCGGATTGGCGGCTGGCACCAGGATGATCTCGCCGGAAATCTTGCCGGCCGCTTCCAGCGCGCTCAGTTCCTTGCGCAGGAATTGCGACACCAGCATGCCCGGTACTTCGTCGGCGTGCAGCGAGCCCTGGATGTAGACCTTTTTGCCGCTGCCCGGGGTGCCGAAGTGGAAGCTGGTCAGCTGGTAGACGGCGTTGGCGTGCGGGCCGGAGAGCGGGTGTTTGTGTACTTGCATGGCGGTTGTGCGCGGTGTTCTGAAAGGTTGAGTATGTAGCACTATTTTGACAAAGTAAATCGCGTCGCGGCGATTCACTCCGTGCTTTCTTGAGTTTTTAGCTACATGTGCGTACAGTTAGTCTAAATGAATTATTTACATAACAAACATCCGGGAGTGAATTATGAGTGAAATGCGAGCCTTGGGGATGACGCGCGCGGTGCGTCTGGCGCTGGGCCTCGGCGCCGTGGCCGGCATCTTCGGCCAATCGGCGCTGGCGCAGGACAGCACCACCACCAGCGCGGCGCCAATGCCACGGGTGGAGATCACCGGCTCGGCCATCAAGCGCATCGAGTCGGAGACCGCGCTGCCGGTGCAGGTGATCACCCGCGACGAGATCGACAAGGCCGGCCTCACCACCGCTTCAGAAATCGTGGCGCGGCTGTCGGCCAGCGTCGGCAATCTGACCGACGGCGCCAGCATCACCGACGGCAAGGATCAGCGCGGCTTCAACAGCGCCAATCTGCGCGGCATCGGCACCTCGTCCACGCTGGTGCTGCTGAACGGCCGCCGCATGGCCAATTTCGCTTCGCCCGGCGATGATACCGGCGTTGACCTGAACAATATTCCGGCGGCCGCGATCCAGCGCGTCGAGGTGCTGCTGGACGGCGCCTCGGCGTTGTACGGCACCGACGCCATCGGTGGCGTCATCAACTTCATCACGCGCAAGGATTACCAGGGTGTGGACGTCAATGTGTCCGGTCTCAAGACCGACGAGGGCGGCGCCGGCAAGCGCACCGCCTCGCTCAGCGTTGGTCACGGCGATCTGGCCAAGGATGGCTTTAACGTGTTTGCGGTGGTCGATGTGCAGCGCACCGATGCGCTCAGCACGTCGCAGCGCAGCTTCATCGACAATCTGCGGATCGCCGAACGCCTGCCGCATCTGCTGTCCGGCTATACCTCGCCGGCCAATATCCGTCTGAGCAGCGACCAGCGCGATTATCTGAATGCGCAGGGCTTCACGCTGAATGGTCAACCGCTGACCAACCGCACCATCAATCTGTCGATTCCGACCTGCGCCGGGCCGGCCAATCTGTATCTGCCGGCCGGCATCGGCGGCGTCGATGCCTGTACCTACAACTACATGCGCGATACCGAGCTGTATCCGAAGTCGGACAAGGTCAATCTGCTGTCGCGCGGCGTGCTGCAACTGGACGCCGACAACCAGCTGTATGCCGAGGTGGCGCTGAGCCGCTCCAAGACCTGGTACACGGCATCCACCGCGCGCGTCACCGGCTATATCGACGCCAGCAAGATCCCGGCGCTGGCCGGCTACGATCTGGGCTCGGATGAAGCCGGCGGCGACAGCGAGGTCGAAGTGCGCATGCGTATCAACGAAGCCGGCCGCCGCACCTCGGAGCTGACCAGCGAGAGCCAGCGCTTCGTGGTCGGGCTGACCGGTTCGCGCAATGGCTGGGACTATGATTTTGGCTTGAACCACAGCGTCAACGTGGTCAAGGACCGCGACACCCACGGCTATCTGCTGTACGACAAGCTGTTGGAAGGCATCGCCAGCGGCATCATCAATCCGTTCGGCCCGTCCAGCGCCGAGGGCGTGGCGCTGATCAACAGCATCCAGGTCAACGACGAGGTGCGCCACGCGCGCGGCGTGATGGATTCGGTCGACTTCAAGATTTCGCATCCGGTCGGCACGCTGGGCGGTGGCGACGCCGCGATGGCGGTGGGCGGCGAGCTGCGTCGCGAGAAGACCAGCTACAACCCGTCGGCGCTGCTGATGAGCGATAACATCAACAATGACTTCGCACCGGAAGGCGGCGAGTCGACCAGCTATTCGCGCACCGTGCAGGCGATCTACGGTGAACTGCTGCTGCCGTTCACCAAGCAGTGGGAAGCGCAGCTGTCGGCGCGTTATGACCACTATCAGGTGGTGGGCGGCGCGGCCAGTCCGAAGGTCGGCCTCAGTTATATGCCGACCAATACCATGTTGTTCCGCGCCTCGGCCGGCCGTGGCTTCCGCGCGCCGTCGATGACCGATCTGTATCGCCCGATGCAGGTCAGCGCCACCGCCACGCTGCCGGACCCGGTGTATTGCGCCACGGTCGACAACAATCTGGCCGACTGCGCCGACAACTGGGAAACCCACCGCTATTCGAACGCCAATCTGAAGCCGGAGCATAGCCGCCAGTTCTCGGTTGGCATGGTGCTGCAGCCGAGCAAACAGGTGTCGCTGTCGCTGGATTACTGGAACATCAAGCGCACCGACCTGATTTCCGAAATCGGCGATGACGTGATTCTGGCCAATCCGGTCAAGTACGCGGACCTGATTCACCGCGACGAGGATGGCTATATCGAGTACATCGATCTGCGCAAGGAAAACCGTGGCGCGCAAAAGGCCGCCGGTCTCGATCTGACCATCGATTTCAAGGGCGTGAAGACCTGGGCCGGCAATTTCGGCGGCCGTCTGACCGGCACTTATGTGACCGATTCGAAGATCCAGAACGCGCCGGGCGACGCCTATGTGTCGAATCTGGGCCGCTTCGTCACCGACGGCGTGGTGCAGCGCTGGCGCCACACCATCACCTTCGACTGGGACAAGGGACCGTATTCGGCCAGCCTGTCGAACACCTATTCGAGCGGCTATGACGACCAGAATTCGGCGATCGACGTCGATTCCGGCACGGTGGTGGCGCCCAACCGCGTAAAAGCGTATTCGCTGTGGGATCTGTCGGGCGCCTGGCAGGCCACCAAGGCGCTGAAACTGCGTGCCGGGATCCAGAATATGTTCAATACCGCGCCGCCATATTCGAACCAGGCTTATTACTTTATTTCAGGATACGACCCGACCTATACCGATCCGCGTGGCCGCCGCTTCTATGCCAGTGTAAATTACGCATTCAAGTAATGCGTTTTTAAGCAATAGCTTGGTATCATCTGGCAGTTACCAACGGCGCCCGGCGACAGCCCGGCGCCGGTTTTCATCGGAAGGGCAATATGAATTTACCTGGTTTTACGCTCCGGCGGCTTTGCTGGCTCTGGCTGCTGGTGCTGGCTTGCGCCGGTGCGCAGGCCGCCGTCAGCACGCCGGTGCCCAAGGTCCAGGTGCAGGGCAAGAGCATCAAGCCGGCCAAGGCGGTGCCGCTGCCCAAGCCGGTGCTGGCGCCGCCGGCCGGGAATCTGGTCATCATCGGTGGTGGCCTGCGGGCGGAAAACGCCGAGGTGTGGCAGCGCATCGTGCAACTGGCAGGCGGCAAGGGCGCGCGTATTGGCGTGTTTGGCTCGGCTTCAATCAACCCGGAGGCGGCGGCCCAGGCCACGGTCAACAAGCTGAATCAGTACGGCGCGCAGGCGTTCGCGATTCCGCTCGGGGTGACCTGGCCGAATAGCGATTACCGCAAGGCGGCTGAAGATCCGGAGACGGTGGCGATGATCCATTCGGCCACCGGCATCTATTTCACCGGCGGCGACCAGGCCCGCATCACGCGCGCGCTGGTGCGTTCGGACGGCACCCACACGGCGGCGCTGGACGCGGTGTGGGATGTCTACCGCGACGGCGGCGTGCTGGCCGGCTCCAGCGCGGGGGCGGCGATCATGAGTACCACCATGTTTTATGACGCCAAGTCGACGCTGGATATGCTGAAGGCTGGCGTTAATGATGGCCACGAGATCGCGTCGGGGCTGGGCTTCATCGGCGAGGATGTGTTTGTCGATCAGCACTTGCTGGTGCGCGGCCGCTTTGCGCGCATGATTCCGGTGATGCTGAAAAAGGGCTATCAGATCGGTCTGGGCATCGACGAGAATACGGCGATGGTGGTGAACGCCAAGCGCGATGTGGAAATCATTGGCTACAGCGGGGCGCTGCTGCTGGATTTGTCGGCGGCGATTACCGATCGCGGCATCAAGGGCTTCAATATTTCGAATGCCACCATCAGTTATCTGGACCGGGGCGACAAGTTTAATCTGGTGACGCGCGAGTTTACGCCGTCGCCGGACAAGGCCGACAACAAGCTGGACCCGAATCAGCCGGATACGCGCGAGCCGGTCTACACCAATGATATTCTGGGCAATAACGCGGTGCTGGATTTGATGGTCAATCTGATCGACAACGCGCAGCAGGATGCGATCGGGATCGCGTTTGGCAATCCGCGCGATTTCAATCCGGAGCTGGGTTTTGAGTTCCGCTTCAGTAAGACGATTGACAGCGTCGGCTACAGTTCGACCGAGGTGGAGGCGTATTCGGTGCTGAAGCTGCGCATGGATGTGCGGCCGATCCAGCTGCAGCAGCCGCTGTACCGCTACCGCTAGCGCGGCTTCAGGTATATTAATGGGACGGCGGCCGCGAGGCGCCGTCCCATTTTTCTTTTGGAGCCGGTATGCGCATGGCGATCAGATTCCTGTTACAGGCGGCGTTGATGCTGGCGGTGCCGCTGGGTGCGGCGGCCAGCGATAGCGCGCCGCCGGCCGCGCCGCGCGGTTCGCTGGTGATCATCGGCGGCAATCTGCGGCCGGATAATGACGCGGTGTGGCAGCGCATCGTGCAGCTGGCCGGTGGGCCGGGTGCGCGGATTGCGGTGTTCGCGTCGGCGGCGGCCGATCCGGCGCCGGTGGCGGCGGCGATTGTCGGTTATCTGAACCGCTATGGCGCCGATGCGTTCCAGGTGCCGCTGGCGGTCAAGCTGGCCGACAGCGATTACCGCAAGGCGGCCGAGGACCCGTTGCTGGCGGACGCGGTGCGCGGCGCCGGCGGGGTGTTCTTTTCCGGCGGCGATCAGGCCCGCATCACGCAGGCGCTGGTGCGCGAGGATGGCAGCCGCAGCGCGGTGCTGGATGCGGTGTGGGAGGTGTATCGGCGCGGCGGTGTGGTGGCCGGTAACAGCGCCGGCGCGGCGGTGATGAGCAGTACCATGTTCTACGCGCCGAAGACGGTGTTTGCGACGCTGCGCGGCGGCGTGACGGATGGCCAGGAGATCGCGCCGGGGCTGGGCTTTATTGGCGACGATGTCTTCGTCGATCAGCATTTCCTGGTGCGCGGGCGCTTTGCGCGCATGATACCGGCGATGCTGAAGAAGGGTTACAAGTACGGCCTGGGCATCGATGAGAATACGGCGATGGTGGTCGATGCGCAGCGGCGGGTGGAGATTGTCGGCCACAAGGGTGCGCTGCTGGTGGATTTGTCGCGCGCGACCACCGATGCGGCGCGCGCCGGCTTCAATGTGTCGAATGCGGTGATCAGTTATCTGGATAGCGGCGATTTGTATGATCTGGCCACGCATACGTTCACGCCGTCGGCGGCCAAGGCGGGCGGGCGACTGGGGCCGCGCAAGGATCTGGTGGCCGATCCGGTGTTTTCGCCGGATATCCTGGGCCGCAATGCGCTGGTGGAGTTGATGGAGAATCTGATGAACAACCGCCGCAGCGAGGCGATCGGCATCGCCACCAGCGGCCGCAGTGCGACGCTGCCGGAGCTGGGCTTCCAGTTCACGCTGACCAAGACGCGCGATAGCGTCGGCTACGCGTCGGCGGCGCCGCACAGCTATTCGATCCTGCGCATGCGACTCGACATCCGGCCGCTGGACATCGGCCAGTCGCTCAGCACACAGTAGCCGCCCGTCCGCCCGCCGCGCCCTCTGGTCCGGCTGCGGGAGCGGGATTACAATGTCGCTCACCTTAACTGTCCGCCCCATCATCATGATCCGCAACCTCGCTTCCCTGCTGGCGCTATTCGCCTGCACTTCCGCCGCGCTGGCCGCGCAACCGGCCACCATGCGCGTTGACTATCTCCACAGCGGCAACGCGCTCGACGAACACTACGCGATGGAGCGGGTGGTGGTGGAGCCGCTGCCATGGCCGGGCAATCTGACCCAGACCATCGACAACACCAATCGCGGCAACAATCTGGTCGAGGTGGTGGACGCCAAGACCGGCAAGTTGCTGTATTCGCGCGGGTTCTCGACCGTGTTTGCGGAATGGCGCAGCACCGAGGAGGCGGCGCGCATGAATCGCGGCTTCCAGGAGTCGGTGCGCTTCCCGATGCCGGAGCAGCCGGTCAAGGTGCGCATCCTCAAGCGCGACGAGCGCAATCTGTTCTCGGTGGTGTGGACCACCGACGTCAATCCGAAAGCGATGGACGTGATCCGCAAGCAGCCGCCGGCGCCGGTCAAGCCGATCGGTATCCGCGTCAACGGTCCGTCTGAAGACAAGGTCGATTTGCTGATCGTCGGCGATGGCTATACCCAGGCCGAGATGAAGAAGTTCGAAGCGGCGGCGCGCCGTCTGGCCGATCATTTGTTCCAGACCTCGCCGTTCAAGGAGCGTGAGAAGGACTTCAACGTGTGGGCGATCGCTATGCCGACCACCGAATCCGGCGTGTCGCGTCCTTCGACCGGCGTGTATCACGAATCGCCGGTCGGCACCCGCTACGATATCTTCGGCAGCGAGCGTTATGTGCTGACCACCGATAACCGCGCGCTGCGCGAGCTGGCGCAGTACGCGCCGTATGAGTTCATCGAGATTTTGGTGAACAACGAGACCTATGGCGGTGGCGGCATCTTCGGCCAATTCAGCACGGCGGCGGCCGATAATGATTGGGCCAACTATCTGTTCGTGCACGAATTCGGCCATCACTTCGCCGGCCTGGCGGACGAGTATTACACCTCGCCGGTGGCGTATGCGACCGGCGGCGAGCGCCGCGAACCGTGGGAGCCGAATGCGACCGCGCTGAACGATCCAGCCAATCTGAAATGGAAGAAGTTTGTGAAAGAGGGCACGCCGTTGCCGACCTCGTGGCCGAAGGAGGCGTATGAAACCGCATCGCGCGCCTATCAGAAGGAGCGCGCGGCGCTGCGCGCCAACAACCGGCCGGAGTCGGAGATGAGCGCGTTGTTCCACCGCGATCTGGAGCAGAGCAGCGCGCTGTTCTCGCGCGATCCGCACCAGCATACGGTGGGCGCGTTCGAGGGCGCCAATTACGAGGCGACCGGTTACTACCGGCCGGAGATGCAGTGCATTATGTTTGACCGCAGCGACAAATTCTGCTCGGTGTGTGCGGACGCCATCACCACCATCATCGATCTGTATTCGCGCCCGGCCGCGCAGCGCTGAGGCGCTAGCGTAGCGCCAGCGCGCGGCTCGACGAGCTCTCGTTACCCAGCACGAACACCCGCACCGAGGCGGTCAGCGCGTCGGTGCGGTTCTGCATCGATTCGGCGGCGGCCGCCGCTTCCTCGACCAGCGCGGCGTTCTGCTGCGTCACTTGATCCATCTGCGTCACCGCCTGGTTGATTTGCTCGATGCCCAGCGTCTGCTCGCGGGTGGAGGCGTCGATTTCGCGCATCAGCGCCGCCACCCGCTCGATCTCGCTCAACACGCCGCCCATGGTCTGGCCGGCCTTGGCCGCGTACTGATTACCGTCGGCCACCTTGCTGGCTGAATCCTCGATCAACCCCTTGATCTCGCGCGCCGCCGCCGCCGAGCGCTGCGCCAGATTGCGCACCTCGGATGCCACCACCGCGAA
The DNA here is from genome assembly GCF_009674535.1 of Duganella guangzhouensis. Taxonomy (GTDB): domain Bacteria; phylum Pseudomonadota; class Gammaproteobacteria; order Burkholderiales; family Burkholderiaceae_D; genus Rugamonas; species Rugamonas guangzhouensis. The sequence continues at coordinate 7,144 of NZ_WKJK01000035.1, read as the reverse complement.
GCCGCGCCCTTGTTCGCCGGCGCGCGCCGCTTCGACCGCCGCGTTCAGCGCCAGGATATTGGTCTGGAACGCGATGCCGTCGATGACGCCGATGATGTCGCTGATCTTCAGTGAGGCGGTGCTGATGGCGGCCATGCGCTCGACCACTTGTGCCACTTCGGCGCCGCCCTGGGCCGCGACGGTGGCGGCGTTGCGGGCGATGCTGCTGGCTTGCTGGGCGTTGTCGGCGCCCTGGCGCACGGCGCTGGTCAGTTCTTCCATCGACGACGCGGTTTCCTCCAGCGAGCTGGCTTGTTGCTCGGTGCGCGATGACAGGTCCAGCGTGCCGCTGGCGATTTCCTGCGCCGCCGTAGTGATGACGTCGGCGCTGCCGCGCACTTCGCCAACGATCTTGACCAGGCTGGCGTTCATGGTGGCCAGCGCTTGCAGCAGCTGGCCGGTTTCATCGTCGCTGTCGGCTTCGATCGTGCTGTTCAGTTTGCCGGCGGCGATGGCCTGGGCGACGTCCACCGCGCGTTGCAGCGGCACGGTGATGCCGCGGCTGATCCAGTAGCCGAAGCCACCGGCCAGCAGCAGCGCCACCGCGCTCAGGCCCAGGCTCATGGCGCGGCCGCTGGCGTAGTTGTCGGCGGCCTCGTCGGCGCTCTTTTGCATCAGCATGCCGCCCAGCTTGACCGAGCCCTGGACTTTGTCGATCAGCTCGTTGCGGTCGGCCGCCATGTCCTTCAGCAGCAGGGTGGTGGCGGTGGCCTTGTCGCCGCTGTTCACCAGTTCGATGAAGCGCTCGCCGGCGGCGTCCACCTTGGCCTTGGCGGCCTGGATTTCCTTGGCGGCGACGCGGCCCTTGTCGGTGGTGACGTTGCGCTCGAATTCGTCGATCAGCTTGCTGATGTCGGCGCGGCGCGCGCGCTGGATCGCGATTTCGGCCTGCGCTTGGGCCGGGTCGGTGGCGATCAGCATATTGCGCTGGCTGATGCCGACATCCTTGATGCCGTCCAGCGCCTGGCTGGCCAGCATGACTTTGGGGTAGCGGTCTTTGACGATCAGGTTGACCTTGTCATTGAGCGAACCGAGGCCGATCACGCTTTGCGCCGACACCACCAGCAGAATCAGCAGCACCGCGCCAAAGGCCAGTCCGAGGCGCGGTCCAATGCGCAGGTTTTTGATATGCATGACAAGGTCTCCTTTTATGGTTACCGCGACTGTACACCGAGTTGCTCTGTGGCAGGACGCTTTGTGGCAGGGGCGCTACAGCGATGCGCGGATAGCAACGCTGTTTAAGTACGGCAGCGCACAGTGTCGCATTGCAAGCTTGGCTATGCTGACAGCGTGACATGGCAGAAAAGCAAACCCACCAAAACATTGAAAGGATTCACCATGAACAAGATCATTGCCACCCTGATCGCCGGCCTGCTGGCCACCAGCGCTTACGCCCAGACCTCGGACGTCGCCAAAGCCCAGGTTGAAGCCAACAAGGACATCGCCAAGGCCGAGCAGAAAGAAGCCAAGGCTGACGTCAAGGCTGACAAGAAAGCCGACAAGGCGATTTCCAAAGCCGACAAAGTGCACGCCGAAGGCCAGGCCAAGGTCGCCGTGGAGCAGGCCAAGGCCAATGAGAAAGTAGCGAAGGCCGATCCGGAAGACAAAGGCAAGGCCGCCGCCAAGGGCGATAAAGCAGTCGCCAAAGCGGAAGAAAAAGCCGAGAAAAAATCGGTGAAAGCCGACGCCAAAGCGATCAAGGAAACGGTCGACGCCACCGCCGACAAAGCGCTGGCCGCCAACAAGACCGCCGCCACCAAAGCCAAGGCCAACGCCGAAATCAAAGAAGCCCAGGCCAAGCAGCAATAATGTCCTCCCCTTCGGGGTCAGGTCTCAAAAGTGAACACGGCCCCTGCCGTAGCAGCGCGCTACGGCAGGGGCCGTGTTCATTTTCCGGACCTGACCCCGGAGGTGGACATCAGACGATGGGGGTGAGGCCGGTTGGTTTGATTTTGGTGGCCAGCTCTTTGCCCTTGCGCGCGCGTTTGCCGAAGTGGACTGCCAGCGCCGAGGCGGACAGTCGCTCTTCCTGGGCTTTGCCGCCACGCCCGCTACCGTAGACGATGACGCCTTTCTGGCTGATCGGCTTGGCCGTCAGCAGGGTTTCTTTGTCGTTCAGTTCCATCAGGATGACGCCGCGGCCGCCGTTGGTCAGCACTTTCATTTCGTCCATGCCGAATACCAGCACGCGTGCGCCGGATGACAGTGTGGCGACGGCGCTGGCGCTGTCGGGGATGATGGTTGGCGGCAGTACCACGTCGCCGTCGTCCAGCGTGAGGTAGGCTTTGCCGCTCTTGTTGCGGCTGACCATGTCGCCGGCCTTGCTTTCAAAGCCGAAGCCGGCGCTGGTGGCCAGCAGCAGGCGGGTGCTGGCGGCGCCGGCGTAGTAGTGCAGCAGGCGCGAGCCGGACGCCAGGTCGATCAGGGTGGTGACCGGGACGCCGTCGCCGCGCGCGTTCGGCAATGCGGCCACCGGCACTGAGTAGATGCGGCCGTTGCTGCCAAACGCCAGCAGGTGGTCGACGGTGCGGCACTCGAAGGCGCCGTACAGGCTGTCGCCGGCTTTGAAGGTGAACTGGCTGGCGTCGTGGCCGATGCCGCTGCGGGCGCGGATCCAGCCTTTTTCGGAGATGATGACGGTGACCGGTTCGTCCACCACTTTCTGTTCGACGCTGGCTTTGGCGGCTTCTTCGATCAGGGTGCGGCGGGCGTCGCCGTAGACTTTGGCGTCGTTGTCGATTTCTTTGATGATGGCGCGCTTCATCGAGTTCGGATTGTCCAGCAGGTCTTGCAGCGTCTGGCGTTCCTTGCGCAGTTCGGCCAGTTCCTGTTCGATCTTGATCGCTTCCAGTCGCGCCAGTTGGCGCAGGCGGATTTCCAGGATGTCTTCGGCCTGGATGTCGCTCAGTTTGAAGCGTGCGATCAGCGCCGCTTTCGGTTCGTCCGAATTGCGGATGATGTGGATCACTTCATCGATGTTGAGCAGGATGGTGTGACGGCCTTCCAGGATGTGGATGCGGGCGTCGACCTTGCCCAGCTTGTACTGGGTGCGGCGGGTGACGGTGGCGAAGCGGAAGGTGATCCATTCCTGCAGGATGTCGCTCAGGCCTTTCTGGCGCGGCCGGCCATCGCCGCCGATCATCACCAGGTTGATCGAGGCCGACGATTCGAGCGAGGTGTGGGCCAGCATCATCAGCATGAATTCGGTCTGGTCCTGGTTTTTCGATTTTGGTTCGAATACCAGGCGCACCGGCGCGGCGCGGCCGGATTCGTCGCGGATGGTGTCGAGCGAATTCAGCACCAGCGATTTCAGCGCCAGTTGTTCCGGCGTCAGCGCTTTCTTGCCCAGTTTGACCTTTGGGTTGGTCAGTTCTTCGATTTCTTCCAGCACTTTTTGCGACGAGGTGCCCGGTGGCAGTTCGGTCACCACCGCTTGCCATTGGCCGCGCGCCAGTTCTTCGATTTTCCAGCGCGCCCGCACTTTCATCGAGCCGCGACCGGTGGCGTACATGTCGGCGATCTGCTGCGCCGGGGTGATGATCTGGCCGCCGCCGGGGAAGTCGGGGCCGGGCACCAGCGCCATCAGCTCGCTGTGGCTGATTTTCGGATTCTTGATCATGGCGACGGCGGCCGCCGCCACTTCGCCCAGGTTGTGCGACGGGATTTCGGTGGCCAGGCCGACCGCGATGCCGGAGGCGCCGTTCAGCAGCACCATCGGCAGCCGCGCCGGCAGCAGGCATGGTTCTTCGGTAGAGCCGTCGTAGTTGGCCTGGAATTCGACCGTGCCCTGGTTGATTTCGTCCAGCAGCACTTTGGCGATCGGGGTCAGGCGCGCCTCGGTGTAACGCATGGCGGCGGCGCCGTCGCCGTCGCGCGAGCCGAAGTTGCCCTGGCCGTCGACCAGCGGGTAGCGCAGCGAGAAGTCCTGCGCCATGCGGACCATGGCGTCGTACACCGATTGGTCGCCATGCGGGTGCAATTTACCCAGCACGTCGCCGACCACGGTGGCCGATTTGCGCGGCTTGGCGGTGCTGTTCAAGCCCATTTCGTTCATCGCGTACAGGATGCGGCGCTGTACCGGTTTCTGGCCGTCGCAGACGTCGGGCAGGGCGCGGCCTTTGACCACCGAGATCGCGTAGTCCAGATAGGCGCGTTCGGCGAAGGTGGACAGGGTCAGGGCGTCGCCGCCGTCGCCGTTGTCGCCGCCGCTGAACATGCCGCCATCGTCGCCGTTGCCGCCATTACCGCCGTTGTCACCGTTGTCGCCATTGCCACCGTTGCCGCTGTCGTCGCCGCCGCCGTGGTTGCCGTCGTCGCTGGCGATGACGGGGCTGGCGTCGATGCCGTCGTCGGCGGGCTGGGCTGGGGCGGCCGATACCACCGGCGCCTCGGGCGCGCTGGCTGCGGGTTGGGCGGCTGCCGCGGTGTCGTCCGCCGGTTCGTCAAAGAGATTTGCTTGAGTCATAGTTCGGTTCTACTTATTAGATGTCTGCGTCGGCTTCGTTGCCGTGTTCCTCGATCCAGGCGCGGCGCGCGGCGGCTTCGCCTTTGCCCATCAGCATGTTGAAGCGGGCCGCCGATTCGTTGTGGCCGTAGCCGCCCAGCGCCACCGGCAGCAGGCGGCGGGTGTCCGGGTTCATGGTGGTTTCCCACAGCTGTTCGGCGTTCATCTCGCCCAGACCTTTGAAGCGCGAGATCGACCACGCGCCTTCCTTCAGGCCATCCTTGCGCAGCTTGTCTTCGATGGCGACCAGTTCGCCGTCGTCCAGCGCGTACAGTTTCTGGATCGGCTTTTTGCCGCGCGCCGGGGCGTCGACCCGGTACAGCGGCGGCCGCGCGATGCAGATGTTGCCGTTGGCGATCAGGCCCGGGAAGTGGCGGAAGAATAGCGTCAGCAGCAGTACCTGGATGTGCGAGCCGTCGACGTCGGCATCGGACAGGATGCAGATTTTGCCGTAGCGCAGGCCGGACAGGTCGGGCGTGTCCTTGACGGTGTGCGGATCGACGCCGATGGCGACCGAGATGTCGTGGATTTCATTGTTGGCGAACAGGCGGTCCTTGTCGGTCTCCCACGAGTTCAGCACCTTGCCGCGCAGCGGCAGGATGGCCTGGAATTCCTTGTCGCGGCCCATCTTGGCGGAACCGCCGGCCGAGTCGCCCTCGACCAGGAACAGTTCGGTGCGGTCGACCTGGGTCGATTCGCAATCGGTCAGCTTGCCCGGCAACACGGCGACGCCGGAGGATTTTTTCTTTTCCACTTTTTGCGCCGAGCGCAAGCGCGATTGCGCCTGTTTGATGACCAGCTCGGCCAGTTTCTTGCCGTAGTCGACGTGGTGGTTCAGCCACAGCTCCAGCGCCGGCTTGGAATAGGTCGACACCAGCCGCACCGCGTCGCGCGAGTTCAGGCGCTCCTTGATCTGGCCCTGGAATTGCGGGTCCAGCACTTTGGCCGACAGCACGAACGAGGCGCGCGCGAACACGTCTTCCGGCAGCAGCTTGACGCCTTTCGGCAGCAGCGAGTGCATTTCGACGAAGTTTTTGACCGCGCCGTACAAGCCTTCGCGCAGGCCGGATTCGTGGGTGCCGCCGTTCGGGGTCGGGATCAGGTTGACATACGATTCGCGCACGATGGCGCCTTGCTCGGTCCAGGCCACCACCCATGACGCGCCTTCGCCCTCGGCAAAGCCTTCGGCGTCGGGGCCGGCGAACTGTTCGCCCTCGAACAGCGGGATCAGGGTCTCGCCGTCGGCGGCTTGCGCCAGCGCTTCGGTCAGGTAGCCGCGCAGGCCGTCGTTGTACTGCCAGGTTTGCGATTCGCCGCTCTTGGCGTTGGCCAGCGTGACCGTCACGCCCGGCAGCAGCACGGCCTTGGAGCGCAGCAGGCGTTGCAGCTCGGTTTGCGAGATGGCGGCCGAGTCGAAGTATTTGGCGTCCGGCCAGACGGTGACCTTGGTGCCGGATTTCTTGGCGTCGCGCGGCGCCACCACCGAACTCAGTGGCTGGGTGACGTCACCGTTTTCAAACACCAGATGGTGCAGGCCGGTGCCGTTCGGCTCCTTGCGCCAGACCGTGATTTCGAGCCGCTTGGACAGCGCGTTGGTGACCGACACGCCCACCCCGTGCAGGCCGCCGGAGAAGGCGTAGGCGCCGCCGCTGCCCTTGTCGAATTTGCCGCCGGCGTGCAGCCGGGTGAAGACGATTTCCACGGTGGGCACGCCTTCTTCGGGGTGCAGGCCGACCGGGATGCCGCGGCCGTCATCTTCGACGGTGACGCTGCCATCGGCGTTTTGCGTCACGATAATGTTTTTGCAATTACCACCCAGCGCCTCGTCGGCCGCATTGTCGATCACTTCCTGGATGATGTGCAGCGGGTTCTCGGTGCGGGTGTACATGCCCGGGCGCTGCTTGACGGGTTCCAGGCCCTTGAGGACGCGGATGGATGATTCGCTGTAGTCGGAAACGGGTTTTTTAGTGGCCATACGGAGCAAGCTTGTTATTTCGATACTGGGTTTATGTACAGCCCGTGGACTGTTTGCGTATTCTATCCTCAACTGCAAGAAGCTGCGCGGCAAAAATTGCGCACCGCGCAATTTATACACGATGTTTACAGTCGGAGGCGGCCTTTTTAGACCGTTTTTACGCGGCCGTCGCTAAGCTTTCCGGTATCGCAACCCGTTATCGGAGGTCTGTCATGCACCCTGTTTCCCCTACTCAAGCCACGCCACGCGCCTGTCTGTTGCAGTTGACGGTGGCGGTGGGCGCGCTGACGCCGCTGCGGGCGCTGGTGGCGCGCACCTGCGGCGACGCGCTGCGGTTCATGCGGGTGGAGGCCTGCGACCACGGGGCGCGGGTACGGGTCTGGCTGTGTTTGTCGCGCGGGCTGGCCGGGCAGGTGATGGCGGCGGTGATGGCGACCCTGCCGGACGCCGAGTTCGGCCGCCTGACGCCGCTGGCGCAGAGGGCGGCATGATTGTCGCCATCGCCAGCCAGCACGGCGGCGCCGGGCGGGCGGTGTTGGCCAGCCAGTTGGCGCTGTTGCGGGCGCGCGCCGGGCGGCGCGTGCTGCTGCTCGATACCGATCCGCGCGGTGGTGCCTGCGCCTGGC
>NZ_WKJK01000034.1 GCF_009674535.1 Duganella guangzhouensis | reverse complement strand
TGAAGCAGCTCCATCTGGAACTGAAAGAACTCGGCTATGAAGGGTCATACGACCGCGTGGCGGCGTTTGCCAGGCAGTGGAAGGCGGGTCAATTGGAATGGGTCAATTCTGCGAGCAAACGAACACGCGAGTCATTGGACGGCTGCAAAATGCCTGAATCCTACGCGCCGTGCCCAGCAAGTAAAGATGTCTCACGGGAGTATTTTCGATTGGCGACATCAAGTATTACAACCTCAATTGAAAAATCTGTAATCGATTTCGAAAATAATATTTCTACTTTTGCTCCTGCGGATATTAATATCAAACGAAATATACTGGCAGCTCAGTTTATTTCAGGCTTGCGATTACTTCTTCGCTCGGTCGACGCGAAGTCATCTTGTAGCTAATCAAAAAAGGAGCATCTATGACTACCCTGTCTTTGTCTCATATTTTAAAATCCGCAGAGCCTTCAGAAGCGCTTCATGAGATTTTATTCAATAATCAAGGTGTCGCCGAGCGATTCGCTTGGATCGAGCAATTACGGCAGGCGGCGCTAATGCGAGTACAGGAAAGCGCACGCCTTTTACCGCTAGGCGCTGCGCCAAACGCGGCGTCCCTTTTTAATGAAGAGTCTATTGCGGTTCAGAGGCAGTTTGAAATATTGGATAAGGGCATTAATCATAGTTTAGATGTCGAAAGTCGAACTGCCAGCTATCGTAATTGGTCAAGTGCTGAGGATCATGATTTACCGGAAAATCCCGCTGACCTCGCGGATGAACGAGAGGCGTACAAGTATTCTTTAAAGAGACTATATAGAAGACAATTCGAAGTCACTCTCAATGAAATCAAAACCGGCTGCTGGCCTTTGATTTTGGCCGATGTTATGCAGCCGCTTGACGGAAAGCGCGCGCTCGCGATTTCACTAGCCCCGTTAGCGGTTGATAATCACAGCTCAGCGGAATATCTTCGCAATATGTCCAGTGACGCCATCGGCGCTTACCTGAATGTGTTTCGTGAAGAAAAGGCTTCGTTAGTTCGGCGCCTAGCTGAAATAGATAATCCCAAAAAACCGTTGCACTTGATGGGAGCTAACGCGGGAGTGATAGCAGCGATTGCGGCGGCGATTGGTGCTCTCACAAATGCAGTAGATAAGGGATACCAAATCTACAGGGATATTCAAGATCGAGAAGCAAGGGAAAAAGCCGCGAGGGAAGCAAGGGAGGCTGCGGAACGAGAGAGAGCTGAAAAAGCCGCGAGGGAGGCTCAAGATAGGGCGGAGAGGCAGATGAGGGATTGGTCGCGCGAACCAAGAGAGATCCCTGGATCATCTGACCATTGTGACTCTTTTGAACGAAACCATGAGCGCATCGGTAGAATGTGCTAGCGCAATGTGCAGCTCATTGGCTAGGTGTCCACGAACAAGCTGAGGGCTGAAGAATGTCGCGGTGGAGTCGCGGGCAAGGCGATGGGGCGACTCCCTGTAACGCGTGTCAACTAAAGAAACCGCTATTGGCGTCGATGGTAGCGTTAAGTGTAGTGGTCGCGACTTGATCTCGTATATTGAAATTGCCGATCCAGTGGTATCGTGTTCCTAGATGGCGCGGCCGGGCAAGGTGACACATAACTTGATCTTAGGGTTCGACCCTGCTTGTCAGATTGGTGCCCTTGCCCATTTCCATCTGAAAGTCCGGACAGTATCTGAGGCTACTGCAGTTCACGTAAGCCTGCATACGAGGAGGGAAAGCCATGGACAAGGAAGCTACTGCCATTGGGATAGATGTCGGCAAACATAAGCTAGACGTTGCTCTTATCATCGAAGGGAAAGTGCGCAGCAAGGCAGTGACTAATTCATCTGCCGGTTACCAAGAATTGGCGGCTTGGCTGGCCAGGGAAAATGTCGAGCTAGATAGCTGCTTGGTCTGCATGGAGTCAACGGGGGTCTACAGCGAGCCTGTCGCGCTCGGGTTGCAGGCTCTAGGTCTGACCGTGAGCATTGTTAATCCCGCTCGCATTAAAGGATATGGACAGAGCGAACTGGTACGCAACAAGAATGACGGAATCGATGCAGCCTTGATCGCCAGGTATTGCGCGAAGATGCACCCGCAGCCCTGGAACGCTCCGACACCAGAGCAGCGACGGTTAAGGGCATGGTGTGATCGTTTAAAGGCATTGAAGGACATGCGCCTTCAAGAGGAAAACCGAGAAGAGGCTTGTGCCGTCGCCGCGAATCTGGAATTAGTGGAACATATCAAGCAGCATGTGGAATGGCTGAAAGCTCAAATCAAAGAGGCAGAGCACCAAATTGAAGACCACATCGCTTGCCATCCGAAGCTCAAACGCGATTCCGACCTTATGGTCAGCATCCCGGGAATCGGTAAGGCGACCGCCGCCGTAATGTTAGGCCATGTGGGCGACATTCAGCGCTTTGAAAATGCAAAGGCTTTGGCCGCGCATCTGGGCGTAAGTCCACGCCAGCGCAGCTCAGGCACATCCATTCGCGGTCGTACGTCGATGTGTCGAACAGGGAGCCGGGCAACTCGAAGCGCGCTCTATATGCCGGCCGTCGTTGCCAGTCGACACAACCCCGCACTCAAGGAATTTGCAGATCGTCTTCATGCAAACGGCCTACCAAAGAAGGCGGTGATCGGGGCGGTCATGCGCAAACTGGTGCACTTGATGTTTGCAGTGGTCCGATCTGGCGTCGAATTCCAAGCTGATTATCAGGGAGCGGCGGTAAGCAGCCAGTCGAGATAGATTGCCGGATATACCCCCCTCTGATAGAGTCGATGCAATCTCGTATTAATGGAGCGAAATTGAAGACTTATCATGGCAGCTGCCATTGCGGTGCGGTCCGATTTGAAGCAGATATTGACCTAAGCCAAGGAACCATACGCTGCAATTGCTCGATCTGCACAAAGGTACTTACATCCAAATGAAGTCTAGTGTGCCCTCGACGAACACGCGGCTGTAACCGGCCAGAAGCCAATCAACTGATCTTTCCACCGGAATGCGCGATTTCAAGTTGGACGCTTGAAGCGAGACCTCGCTTGCTCTGCCTTCAGCCTGGTCACGCAACCTTCAACATGGTCATTGACTAGCCCCATTGCTTGCATGAACGCATATGCGGTTGTTGGCCCGAGAAACTTCCAACCCAATTTTTTTAGATCCTTCGACAAGGCGAGTGACTCTGTCGATTGCGATGCGCTTTGAGGAGTAACAATAGCGGAGCCGTTCGGTTCGTACTGCCAAAGATATGCTGCCAGCGAGCCTACTTCGCTTGAAATTTCCTTCGCGACCCTAGCGTTATGCAGAACAGCCTCAATCTTTCCCCGATGCCGCACGATGCCGTCGTCTTGCAGTAATCGTTCGACGTCGGCCGCACCAAACCGCGCCAATTTGTTGTAGTCGAATCCTTTGAATGCCTTTCGGAAATTCTCCCGCTTGGCAAGAATGGTGCGCCAGCTCAAGCCGGACTGAAAGCTTTCCAGACTCAGCTTCTCAAACAGGCGAAAATCGTCGTCGACCGGAAATCCCCACTCGACATCGTGATAACGTTGGAACTCTGGTGCGGCAGCACACCAGCGGCAACGGAGTTGGCCGTCTGAGCCGGGAATCGTGGAATTGCTCATGGGCGCGCTCCTAGTTCAACAAAAAATCGAGGCGTGTGTCGACGCGAGACGGCGCCAACTCAACGATCTCTGGGGTGACGATGCCTTGCTCGACAAATGGATCTTGCTTGATAAGCTGATTCAATTCTTCCCGCGATATCCGATCCGCCAAAATCACTCCACCCGTTTGCGGCTGAAGGCTGCCTGTGAGGAGAAAACAGCCTGCATCGAACCCGCGCTGGATCCAGTCTTTATGCCCTTGCATGAATTTTCCAGCCTCGCTTTTACGTTCGGTGAACTGCAAAAACACGATGTGCATCTTTAATCTCCTTTGAATTCAAAATTGATCACTCAGGCAGCTAGCTCATCCACCCATCGGCACATTAATTCGACCTCCCGCTGAATGAATGCCTTATCTCCGTAAGTGCTGGCAAGTACGGCAACGCCCTGGCTGAATGTCAGCACGTGCATAGCGAAATCCCCGGCGCTCCTTCCACTTCCTAAGGCTTCGAACTGCCGGCGCAGCCAACTACGGAATAAATCCATGACCTTGTTGGCCTCGCCTTGCAGAGGATGGTCAAGCTTGCCAAGCTCCATGCAAAGCGTCCCTACCGGGCAACCGTACTGCATGATCTTTGCCTGGTTCTTCACCAAAATATGGATGAAGCGACGAATGCGCGCAGCGGGATCGTCATCCTGCACCTCCCAAGCGTCGAGCATTCGTTGTCGCACGGCGAGGCGCTCGTCGATGACTGCTGCAAGAATGTCGTCTTTGGTTTTGAAGTAGTGATAGAAGTTGCCGCGTGATATGCCGACCGTTCCAGCGATGTCAGAAAACGACGTGCTGTCGTAGCCTCGCTCGTAAAAAAGACGGTCTGCCTCTTTGATGATGCGTTCACGCGTCAGTTCGGTCATGTTCTTGTATTGCAGAGATAGAAGAATAATTTTAGGATGATCATCCTAGTGCGAACGGATTGTAGGACAATCATCCTAATATAGTCAACTATTTACGATGCTGGTATGGAACGTGAGATAGCCGGAAAGAAGTACAACCAACTTCGCGCCAACATCATCAGTGCATTCGAGGATAAGCGCGACAGTCCTAAGGGGCGTAACCTCTAGGCCACTGACCGTTAAAAGAATAGTGCGGGCCTTGAAAATCGAGACAGTATCTGACAGTTACCCGGTTTGAAGCCTGCGACTGTCAGGTCAAATTCAGCTGTTCAGAGTGGTGATTTTATCGCGCCACGCCTCCTTTCCGTCAACTAGAGTTTGCATCGGCGTGCGCCCGCAGCACATCTTGCCTTGATGCGTGCGCTCATTGTTGTAGTAGGCGATCCAATCATCCAGGTCGGCTTGCAGCTCTTCGATGCTGCGATAGATCTTGCGGCGGAACGCGACCTGGTAGAACTCCTGCAGAATCGTTTTTGTGGAAGCGCTCGCAAATGCCGTTGGTCTGCGGATGCCTGACTTTGGTCTTCGTGTGCTCAATGTCGTTCAGAGCCAGATAGAGCTGATAGTCATGCGACTCGGCCTTGCCACAGAACTCGGTGCCCCGATCAGTCAGCACACGAATGACGCCCATGCCTTGCTCGTCCATGAACGGGAGCACGCGGTCGTTCAATAGATCGGCAGCCGTGATTGGGGTCTTGATGTTGTAGAGTTTTGCGGCAGCCCACTTCGAGTAGGTGTCGACGTAGGTCTGCTGGTAGAGACGGCCCACACCTTTGATCGTGCCGACGTAGAAGGTGTCCTGGCTACCGAGGTAGCCAGGGTGGGCTGTCTCGATCTCGCCATGGGCAGCATCGTCGTCCTGCTTGCGCTCAAGCGCGATCACTTGGGCTTCGGTCAGAACATCGCCCGTCTCAGCAACGTGGCGCTCCAGCGCCGCCAGGCGCTTCTTGAACGACTCCAGATCACGGCGCAGCCATACCGACCGAACGCCAGACGGGGAGATGAAGATGCCACGCTTGCGTAGCTCGTTAGAGGCGCGGACTTGGCCGAAGGCCGGCTGCTCCAGGCAGAAGGCTACAACGGCGCTCTCCGTGGCTTCTTCGACGCGGTTTTTCAGGTTGGGTTTCTTGCGATTGGCATCAATCAGGGCATCGACGCCGCCAGCCTCGACGGCCGATTGATAGCGGTAAAACGTGTCTCGCGAAAAACCCATCACCTTGCAGGCACGGGACACGTTACCCAACTCGGTTGCTAAATTTAGCAAACCGACCTTGTGTTTGATGACGCTTTGAGGAACACTGCTCATGGGGTTACTCCTTGGCGCTTTCGCGCTGGTTTAATAAAGATTCGCACCTCTATCAAACCGGGTAACCCCACCCTTTGGCAAGGCCTTACTGTCAGATCAAATCGGAACTACTACACGTTAAGAGAGGAGTAGCTCCCTCCTAACTATTTTTCTATCGGATTCGCATCCCAACCAGATTTGAATTGCTGATGTATTTCCGCACCGCTCGAACTCTTAGATTTTTCCCTGAAAATCATTAACCAGATGGTTTCCGTGCTAACAAAAAAATGGGGCGGATTTGACATCCTAAATATGCTAAATACAGCAGTCGATCGATGCCAACGGCACTCCGGCACCAGGTAGAGAAAATCTCTTAGTTCAATTTAGGTGTCTATTTTGAGACTTATTCGCGCTACTCTGGCATATCGAGACTCGCATAGATAGCCTCTAATCAACTCTCTCCATCGTCAGTGCGAATCTCTCTTTCCTCACCATTGGGAGGGTAACCTAATTGAATCAATGCTTAATTTCAATAGGTAAACCTCTTGCACATTAATCAAATCAACCGTATATGCGCGTCCATATCACGGTTAATTCGTAGGTGTATGTCCATACCTACTAGTTCGTGGTTGTCGTAGATGTAGTCGCCGAGGAAGGCCACCAGATCGGGCGCGGCGGCGGCAATGTGGCGATGCGCGGCGTAGCTGCCGAATTCCCAGTGCTGGCAGGAGGCCACGGCCAGCTTGAGCCGGGCCGGCATGCTGTCGGTGGCGGGCGCGGTGCGGGTGCGGCCGGTGGGGCTGACGGCGTTGCCCAGCATGAAGCGGTACCAGTACCAGCGGTCCGGCTGCAGGCCGCGCACGTCGACGTGGACGCTGTGCGCCAGTTCGGGCGGCGCGCTGGCTGTGCCGCGCGCGACGATGCGGCGGAAGTTTTCATCTTCGGCCATCTCCCAACGCACGCTGAAGGCGATGGGCGGCATGGCGGCGGCGTTGAGCGGGTCGTGCAGGATGCGGGTCCAGATGACGACGGCGTCCGGCAGTGGCGAACCGGAGGCGACGCCCAGCGTGAACGGGTAGGCGCGGCTGCTTTGCGCGTGGCTGCTGCTGGCGCTGCCCAGCGCCGCCAGTGTGCTCAGCGTGCGGGCGAGGAAGATGCGGCGCTGGTCGTCCATGCTGCGCAGCGGGCCGCGTGCTTATGGATGAATCAGGGTTTCGATCGGCGGCACTTTGCGCGGCTTGCGGTTGGAGTCGGTGGCGACGTAGGTCAGCGTGGCTTCGGTGACCTTGACGGTGTCGGCCTGCAGGCGGTTGCGTTCCGCATACACTTCGACCTGCACGGTGATGGATGTATTACCAACCTTGACAATATCAGCATAGAACGACAGCAGGTCGCCGACGAACACCGGGTTCTTGAACACGAAGGAGTTGACCGCGATGGTGGCCACGCGGCCATTGGCGCGACGGGTGGCCGGCAGCGAGCCGGCGATGTCCACCTGGGCCATGATCCAGCCGCCGAACACGTCGCCATAGACGTTGGCGTCGGACGGCGACGGCATCATGCGCAGCTCCGGCATCTTCCCGGCGGGCAGGCCGCGGTTGACGGTGGTGACGGCGATGGGGGCTGAAGTGGTGGAGGTGGTCATCTTGATTTCTCTTCTGGGGCTACAATGATCGGGATTGAACCATAAAATATCATTATTCGCCATGCGCCGTTATTCCGATTCCCAGCCAGCTCCCGCCAGCCCTGCCGCCTCCCGCAGCGATCTGTCCACCCTGAAAACCCTGCTGCCCTATTTGTGGGTCTACAAATGGCGCGTGCTGCTGGCGCTGGGCTGCCTGGTCGGCGCCAAGCTGGCCAACGTCGGCGTGCCGGTGGTGATGAAGAAGCTGATCGACTCGCTGACCATCTCGCCGTCGCATCCGCAGGCGTTGCTGGTGTTGCCGCTGGGCGCGCTGGTGGCGTATGGCGTGCTGCGGGTCTCGACCACCGTGTTCACCGAGCTGCGCGAGTTCCTGTTCGCGCGCGTGACGCAGCGCGCGGTGCGCACCATCGCGCTGCAGGTGTTCCGCCATCTGCACGCGCTGTCGCTGCGCTTCCACCTGAATCGCCAGACCGGCGGCATGACGCGCGATATCGAACGCGGCATGCGCGCGGTCGGTTCGCTGATTTCGTACACGCTGTTTAACATCCTGCCGACGCTGGTGGAGATCACGCTGGTGTTGGGCTATCTGGTCACGCATTACGACATCTGGTTCTCGGTGATTACCTTTGTGGCGCTGGTGTCGTACATCATCTTCACCATCTTGATCACCAACTGGCGCACGCACTTCCGCCGCACCATGAACGAGATGGATTCCAAGGCCAACACCAAGGCCATCGACTCGCTGATCAACTACGAGACGGTGAAGTACTTCGGCAACGAGGAGTACGAGGCGCGCCGTTACGATGAAGGCTTGCAGAGCTACGAGAGCGCGGCGGTGCGTTCGCAGACTTCGCTGTCGCTGCTGAACACCGGGCAGTCGATGATCATCGCGATCGCGGTGACGCTGATTTTGTGGCGCGCCACGGTTGGCGTCATCGACGGCAAGATGACGTTGGGCGATCTGGTGCTGGTCAACTCCTTCATGATCCAGTTGTACATTCCGCTCAACTTCCTGGGTGTGATTTACCGCGAAATCAAGCAAAGCCTGGCCGACATGGAGAAGCTGTTCTCGCTGCTGGACCAGAACCGCGAGATTGCCGATGCGCCGGATGCGAAGCCGCTGGTCACGCATGGCGCGCAGGTGCGCTTCAACCACGTGGACTTCAGCTACGATCCGAAGCGGCAGATTTTGTTCGACGTCGACTTCACCATCGCGCCGGGCACGACGACGGCGGTGGTGGGGCACAGTGGATCGGGCAAGTCGACTTTGTCGCGCCTGCTGTTCCGCTTCTACGAAGTGAACGCGGGCGGCATCAGCATCGACGGCCAGGATCTGCGCGCGCTGACGCAGGATTCGGTGCGCCATGCGATCGGCATCGTGCCGCAGGATACGGTGCTGTTCAACGACACCATCGAATACAACATCGCTTACGGCAAGCCGGGCGCCACGCACGCGGAGATCGAGGCGGCGGCGCGCGCGGCGTCGATCCACGATTTCATTGTCACTCTGCCGGATGGCTACAAGACCATGGTGGGCGAGCGCGGGTTGAAGCTGTCGGGCGGCGAGAAGCAGCGGGTGGCGATCGCGCGCACGCTGTTGAAAAATCCGGCCATTCTGATTTTCGACGAGGCGACATCGGCGCTGGACTCGAAGGCGGAGCAGGCGATACAGGCGCAGTTGAAGGAGATCTCGCGCACCCGCACCACCATGGTGATCGCGCACCGCTTGTCGACGGTGGCCGATGCGCAGCAGATCATCGTGCTCGATCATGGCCGCATTGTTGAGCGGGGTACGCATCAATCGCTATTGGCAGCGCGCGGTCTGTATGCTCAAATGTGGGAACGCCAGCAGGCCAAGGCGGACGATGAAGAAGCCATGAACATACTTTAATTTGAAGGGGTCGACCAATGAAGTCTCGTTTTGTGTTGGGTGCAGTAACCGCCATGCTGGCATGTTTGCAAAGTGCATATGCCGCCGATCCGACGGAGCAGCAGTTCCGCGCCCTTTACAAAGAGCTGGTCGAAACCAATACCACGCTGTCGTCCGGCGACTGCACGCTGGCGGCCGAGAAGATCGCCGCGCGCCTGAAGACGGCCGGCTTCCCGGAATCGGATCTGCATATCTTCACCGCGCCGGGTCATCCGAAAGAGGGCGGGCTGGTGGCGGTACTGCCGGGGCGCGATCCGCAGGCCAAGGCGATTCTGCTGCTGGCGCATATCGACGTGGTGGAAGCGAAGCGCGAGGACTGGGTGCGCGATCCGTTCAAGCTGGTGGAGGAGGACGGCAAGTTTTACGCGCGCGGTGTGGTGGATGATAAAGCGCAGGCGGCCATCTGGGCCGATTCGCTGATCCGCTTCAAGCAGGAAGGCTACAAGCCGCGCCACACGCTGAAGATGGCGCTGACCTGCGGCGAGGAGACCGCAGGCGCGTTCAACGGCGCCGAGTGGCTGAGCAAGAACCGCCGCGATCTGATCGACGCCGGTTATGCGCTCAACGAGGGCGCGGGCGGCGAGCTGAATGCGGGCGGCAAGCGGATTTCGATGACGGTGCAGGCGGGCGAGAAGGTGGCGCAGAACTATCGGCTGGAGGTGGTCAATCCGGGCGGCCACAGTTCGCGTCCGGTGAAGGACAACGCGATCTACCATCTGGCCGGCGCGCTGGAGAAGATTCAGGGTTATGAGTTCCCGATTCAGCTGACCGATGGCAGCAAGGGTTATCTGAACGCGATGGCGAAGATTCAGCTGCAGGCCGGCCACCAGGAAGTGGCGGCGGCGCTGCAGACGGTGGCCAAGGACCCGGCCGACGTCAAGGCGGTGGCCACGGTGTCCAACGCCAGCCCGAGCTGGGCGGCGATGCTGCACACCACCTGCGTGGCGACCATGCTGGATGCGGGCCATGCGACCAATGCGCTGCCGCAGCGGGCACGCGCCAATATCAACTGCCGCATCTTCCCCGGCGTGACGCAGGAGACGGTGCGTCAGGCGCTGGTCAACGCGATCAATGATCCGGCGGTGAAGGTGGAGACGCTGGAAATCCGTGGCGAGAATTCGGCGCCGCCAGCGCTGACCAAGGCCATCATGGAGCCGGTCGAGAAGCTGACCGCGAAGATGTGGCCTGGCGTGCCGGTGATGCCGATTCTGCAGTCCGGCGCCACCGACGGCCAGTTCCTCAACGCGGCCGGGATTCCGACCTATGGCATCAGCGGCATCTTCCTGACGCCGGACCTGGGCAATATCCACGGCTTGAATGAGTACATCGGCGTGCAGCCGCTGATGGAAGGCCGCAGCTTCCTGCACGAGCTGGTGAAAACCTACGCCGAGCAGATTTAAGCCAGCGCGCGATATTTGAAATCGCGCAGCGTCACCGTGCCTGCACCCGCGCTGTAGACGCCGGGCTGCAGGCTGACGAAGCCGCCGAACACGTTGTGGTGTAGGCCGGAGACTTCCATCTGCCACGGGTGCTGCACCCAGTTCGCGCCGTCCAGCGCGTAGTGGAAGGTGACGATGTGGCGGTCGTTGCGTACGCGGATGCGCACGGTGCTGACATCCATCTTTTCACGCATCCAGCTTTGCTCCTGCGAGTGCTGGAAGGTCTTCATCTGGCTGCGGGTGAAACCGATGCCGACGTAGGCGCGTTCGTTGTAGTGCAGTAGCAGGCCGCCTTCGGCGTCGGCGCCGATGTCCAAGGTGATTTCCGCTTCATAGGCGCGGTCGCCGGTGATGAAGGTCAGCGGCGAGCTGTCGACCGGCGAGCTGCCCTTGCCTTTGATGGCCAGCGCGCCGGGCGTGTGCTGGACGCGCTGCATTTCGTTGGGGCCGGGGTTGAAGAAGCTCCACTGCACGCCAAAGCGCGTGGTCTGGAAGTCGTCGGATTTGGCGAAGTTGTGCTGCACCGCCTTGCCTTTTTTCGGCATCGGCAGTGGCGCGGACAGGTCGCCGCCCTTGGCGCGGAACCAGCCGTCCTTGGTCCATTCGATCGGTTCGAGCAGGCATTGGCGGCCCAGTGTGCGGTAGCCGTTTTCGTAGCCGTGGTAGACCATCCACCAGTCGCCGGCCGGGCCTTCGACCAGTGTGGCGTGGCCGCGCGACCACCATTTTTCATCCGCGCTTTTGGTGCGCACGATGGGGTTGTGCGGGTGGTTTTCCCACGGGCCGTGGATGGAGCGCGAGCGGGCGGCGATCACCATGTGGCTGGTGGGCGGGCCGGAGGTGCCGCCGACCGCCATCACCAGGTAAAACCATTCGCCGCGCTTGAGCAGTTTGGGGCCTTCGGGGGCGAACATTTCGACCACCCAGTCGGCCGGGTAGCGCCATGGTTCGTAGACTTTTTCCAGCGTGCCGATGGTGGCCAGGCCGTCGTCGGTGAGGCCGATGCGGCGCACGCCGTTGACGAACAGGTAGCGTTTGCCGTCTTCGCCGACGGCGTGGCCGGGGTCGATGGCGCCCTCGATCTTCAGGTCGATCGGGGCGCTCCACGGGCCGCTGATGTGGTCGGCCCAGATCACGTGGATCTTGCCTTCGGCCGGGATGTAGAGGTAATAGCGGCCGTTGTGCTTGACCAGGTCCATGGCCCAGATGCTGCCCAGTGGCTTGCTCAGCGCGGCGGTGAGCGGCCGCCAGTTCACCAGATCCTGCGAGTGCCAGATGATGGCGCCGGGGTAGGACAGGAAGGACGAGAAGGTCATGTAGTAGTCGTCGCCGTCCTTGAGGATGGTGGGATCGGGGTGGTCGCCGGCGAGGATGGGGTTGAGGTAGCTGCCGTTGCCCAGGTCGCCCTTGCGCTGGCCCTCGATACCGCGCGCCCAGCGCGGTTCGGCGGTCGCCGGTGCGGCGTTGGCCAGTCGCGGCGCGACGGCGGCGCCGGCCAGCAGAGTCTTAAGCGCGGTGCGGCGCGTAGCAGTCATATCGTCTCCCTCGGTCTTGAATTATGCCGAGATGGTGCATCACTCGCCGCGCCGTCGCAATTACGAAAATCGCCAAGCCGCCTAACGATTCCGCACAACGGTAGCGCTTGCTTGCCCTGCGCCGCCGCAAGGCGCATCATGAATGCCCGGACTACGCTTCGATGATGGCAGCATTGCCATCGCCACGGGGCGTAGCCTTGCCGGTGGGACGTCGCTGTCTGACGTGCTATTGCGCGCGCAGATGAATCATCTGCATCGCCCCTGGTTGCCGGGTTTGTTGGTGCGCCATCCTGAAATCTATCGGCGGAGGAGCAAATGAAAGATGGCTTGCTGTTATTGGCGACCGGTTTGCTGTGCGCTGGCGGCGCGGCGCTGTTTTTCCGTTTATTCGGCAGCGATGCGCTGAACATCATTGTGCTGCTGACGATGATCGCCACGGTGATTGACAATTTCCGCTTGCGGCGTCGGCTGCGGCAGTTGGGCGCCAAGCCGGAGGGCAAGCGCACCTGGCTGTAATGAAACAGGCCGCCCGGAGGCGGCCTGTTGTGACGACGCGGTGTGCGCTTACGCGGCTTCTTTCGGCGGGTCCATCTCGCCTTCCCACTTGGCGACCACGGCGGCGGCGATGCTGTTGCCGATGACGTTGGTGGCGGAGCGGCCCATGTCGAGGAAGTGGTCGATGCCCAGCAGCAGCAGCATGCCGGCTTCCGGAATGTTGAACTGGCCCAGCGTGGCGGCGATCACCACCAGCGAGGCGCGCGGCACGCCGGCGATGCCTTTCGAGGTCAGCATCAGGAACGCCATCATGGTCAGTTGCTGACCCAGCGACATTTCAATCCCGTACGCCTGCGCGATGAAGATGGTGGCGAAGGTGCAGTACATCATCGAGCCGTCCAGATTGAACGAGTAGCCGATCGGCAGCACGAACGAGGCGATGCGGTTGCGCACGCCAAAGCGCTCCAGGCCTTCCAGCGTTTTCGGATAGGCCGCTTCGCTCGACGCGGTCGAGAACGCCAGCAGGGTGGGGCTGCGCATTTCCTTCAGCAGCGTGAAGATGCGTCCTTTGAGGAACAGCGAGCCGATGATGATCAGCAGCAGCCACAGCACCGCCAGGCCGAAGTAGAACTCGGACATGAACACGCCGTACACCGACAGCACGCCGGGGCCGCTCTTGGCGACCGTGCCGGCCACCGCGGCAAACACCGCCAGCGGGGCGAATTTCATCACGTAGCCGGTGACCTTCAGCATGATGTGGGCCAGGCCGTCCAGCGCCTCGACCAAGGCGTTGGCCTTGCTGCCGCTGGCCGCCGCCGCCAGGCCGAAGAACAGCGAGAAGAAGACGATTTGCAGGATTTCGTTCTTGGCCATGGCTTCGGCCACTGAGGCCGGCACCAGGTGGATCAGGAAGTCTTTGACGGTGAAGCTGGAGGTGGCCAGGTCGGTTTTGGCGGCGGTGGCCGCGATGTGGCCGAGCAGGGCGTCGCCGGGACGGAAGATGTTGACCAGCACCAGGCCCAGGCTCAGCGACATTATTGAGGCGATGATGAACCAGCCCAGCGTCTTGACGCCGACCCGGCCGACCGCCGAGGCGTCGCCCATCTTGGCGATGCCGCACACCAGCGTGGAAAACACCAGCGGCGCGATGATCATTTTGATCAGGCGCAGGAACACCATGGTGACCAGCGACATCGTGTCGGCGAAGCTCTCCGGTTTGTCGAGCTGGACGTGGGCGATGTAGCCGGTGAGAATGCCTAGCGCCAATCCAATCAGGATGTAGGTGGTCAAGCGGCTTTGTTTATTCATATCGTGTGGTTTCCTGTGGTAGTGTCTCGCTGGACCTCGGCGCGGACGGGGTGGCCGCCGCTGCGTGCTGGTGTCAGACTGCCGGTTTCGGGGTGGGCCGGCTGCTGAATCTATTGGCAAGTTCCGCAGTATCCTTGCGGGCAGGGACGCTGTCAAGCGCGCACCGGCGCGGCATGGCGCCGCACCGAATAATCTATTTTCCTATGATCGAAATCAAAAATATCAGCAAGTGGTATGGCCATTTCCAGGTGCTGAGCGATTGCAGCGCGGCCGTCGCCCAGGGCGAGGTGGTGCTGTTGTGCGGGCCGTCCGGTTCCGGCAAGTCGACGCTGGTGAAGACCGTCAACGGGCTGGAGCCGGTGCAGCAGGGCACGGTGACGGTGGCCGGCACGGTGGTCGGCGCGGCCGGCACCGATTTGGCGGCGCTGCGTGCGCGCATCGGCATGGTGTTCCAGCATTTCGAGCTGTTTCCGCATCTGTCGGTGCGCGACAATCTGACGCTGGGCCAGATCAAGGTGCTGGGGCGCGGCCGCGACGAGGCGGTCGCGCGCGGCCTGCATTATCTGGCGCGGGTCGGCCTGCTGGGGCAGCAGGACAAGTTGCCGGCCCAGCTGTCTGGCGGCCAGCAGCAGCGGGTGGCGATCGCGCGCGCGTTGGCGATGGACCCGCTGGTGATGCTGTTTGACGAGCCCACCTCGGCGCTGGACCCGGAGGCGGTGCACGAGGTGCTGGCGGTGATGGCCGAGCTGGCGCGGGACGGCATGACCATGCTGGTGGTCAGCCACGAGATGGGTTTTGCGCGCCAGGTGGCCGACCGCGTGCTGTTCATGGACCAGGGCCGCATTCTGGAAGATAGCGCCACCGAGGCGTTCTTTGCCGCGCCGCAAACGGAGCGCGCGCGTGAGTTTCTTGGTCGTATAATTCGCTGATGAAAATTTCCCTTAAGAAACTGAGCGCCGCCATGCTGGCGCTGGGACTGCTGGGCGCGGCCCACGCAGCGGACAAGATCGCCGCCGATCTGGCGCTGACGCAGGCGACGCTGATCGATGTCGCCGGCGGCCGGTCGGTCAGCGGCAAGGTGGTGCTGCTGAAGGGCGACAGCATTCTGGCGGTGGTCGACCAGCGCGAGCTCGGCCGCTACGCGCCGCGCCGCACGCTGCGCTTGCCGGGCAAGTATCTGATGCCCGGCTTGTGGGATACCCACGTCCACTTTGGCGGCGGCCCGGCGCTGATCGACGAGAACAAGCATTTGCTGGCGCTGTATCTGGCCTACGGCATCACCAGCGTGCGCGATTGCTCGGGCGACCTGCCGGACACGGTGCTGGACTGGCGCGCGCAAATCAACGCCGGCCAGCTGCAGGGGCCGACCATCTTCACCTCCGGCGCCAAGCTGGAGGGCTACAAGCCGCTGTGGAAGGGCACCATCGAGGTCGGCACGCCGGAAGAGGTCAGCCGGGCGCTGGACAAGTTGCAGGGGCAGGGCGTGGATTTCGTCAAGATCACCGAAAACACGCTGAAGCCGGAGATCTATCTGGAAGCGCTGCGCCAGTCGCAGCAGCGCGGGCTGCGCACCTCCGGCCATATTCCGGTGCAGCTGACGCTGGCGACCATGTTTGACGCCGGACTGGGCACGGTCGAGCATCAATCCTATCTGCTGCGCGCAGCCACCCCGCGCGAGGCCGAGCTGACCGCGCAGGTGGCGGCCGGCACGCTGAGCGGCAAGGAGGCGATGAAGCAAAGCCTGGCCAGCTATGACGAAGCAACCGCGCGCGCGTCGTTCCGCTATATGGCGGCCAAGGGCACGGCGGTGGTGCCGACGCTGTCGGTGTCGCGCGTGATCGCCTATCTGGACCGCGACGACCATGCGCACGACGAGGCCTTGCAGTACATCGGCAAGGGCTTGCGCGCCACCTACGACTGGCGGGTGCAGCGCGCGGCGCAGGACGACGCGGCGGCGATCGCGCAGCGCAAGGCGGTGTTCGAGCAATCGGCGGCGCTGCTGCCGTTGTTGCAGCAGGAGGGCGTCAGCATCATCGCCGGCACCGACGCCGGTTTTTTGAATTCCTACGATTATCCGGGCCAGGCGCTGCACGATGAGATTGGCCTGTATGTGCATTACGGGCTGACGCCGGCGCAGGCGTTGCGCACGGCGGTCATCAACGGCCCGCGCTTCCTCGGCAAGCTGGAACGCTACGGTGCGCTGGAAGCCGGCAAGGCGGCCGATGTGCTGGTGCTGGACGCCAATCCGCTACAGAACATCGACGCCACGCGCAAGATCCGCACCGTGATCAGCCGCGGCACGGTCTACGACCGCGCCCACCTGGACCGCATTCTGGCCGAGACCAAAGCCTGGGCGGCGCAGACTGTGGCGGAATAAGCGGCAGGCTAGTCGTAGTGTGTCCACATGCGCAGGACGCGGACGATGCGCTGTTCTGGAAAAACTTCGTAGACCAGCCGGTGCTGGATATTGATTCTGCGGGAATAGGTGCCGGCCAGATCGCCGACCAGTTTTTCAAATGGCGGCGGATGGGCGTAGGGATCGGCCGCCAGAATATCCAGCAATGCCTGCGCCTGTTTTTTCAAGTTGGCGGCGGCCAGTTTTTTGGCGTCTTTCTGGGCCTGGCGCGAGTACACCAGTTGCCAGCTCACCAGCCCAATTCCTTCGCGCTGTCGGCCAGTGGTTCGGCGCGGGCGGCCAGGATCGATTCGCGCATGCCGGGCACCGACAAGAGATGTAGCGTTTCCTGGATGGCGGCCCAGTCGTCGGCCGATACCAGCACAGCATTGTTGCGCTTGCCGGTGATGGTGACGGGGGTATGGCTGGCGGCCGTTTCATCAATGAGGTTATAAAGCCGGGCGCGCGCCTGGCTGGCGGAGATGGTATCCATGACGGCTCCTGTGGATTGAGCATCCGACCGTACGCCTTTGCGTACGCGGTGTCAAGCCGGCGGCACAACAAGGTAAAATGTCGGCTATTCGCAATTGATAGCCTGAAAGCCCGCCGCCATGTCCGATCTCGCCACCACGCCCGATACCCTCACCATTACCCGTCCAGACGACTGGCATTTGCACCTGCGCGACGGCGCCACGCTGGCCAGCGTGCTGCCGCACAGCGCGCGCCAGTTTGCGCGCGCGATCGTGATGCCGAATTTGAAACCGCCGGTCACCACCGCCGCTGCCGCCATCGCCTACCGCGAGCGCATCCTGGCCGCGCTGCCGGAAGGCATGTCGTTCGAGCCGCTGATGACGCTGTACCTGACCAACAATACCCATCCGGACGAAATCCTGCGCGCGCAGGAAAGCGGCGTGGTGCACGCGGTCAAGCTGTACCCGGCCGGCGCCACCACCAATTCCGACGCCGGCGTGACCGATCTGGCCAACTGCTACAAGGTGCTGGAAAAGATGCAGGAAGTCGGCATGCCGTTCCTGGTGCACGGCGAGGTGACCGACAACGACATCGATCTGTTCGACCGCGAAGCGGTGTTCATCGAGCGCGTGATGCGTCCGCTGCGCCGCGATTTCCCGGCGCTGAACATCGTGTTCGAGCACATCACCACCAAGCACGCGGCCCAGTACGTGGCCGAAGCCGAAGGTCCGATCGCCGCCACCATCACCGCGCATCACCTGCTGTACAACCGCAACGACATCTTCAAGGGCGGCATCCGTCCGCACTACTACTGCCTGCCAGTGCTGAAGCGCGAAGAACACCGGCTGGCGCTGGTGACCGCGGCCACTAGCGGCGACGAGCGCTTCTTCCTCGGCACCGATTCGGCGCCGCACGCCAAGGGCGCCAAGGAAGCGGCCTGCGGCTGCGCCGGCTGCTACACCGCGCTGCACGCGATGGAGCTGTATGCCGAAGCGTTCGAACGCGCCGGCGCGCTGGACAAGCTGGAAGCCTTCGCTTCGCTGAACGGCCCGGCCTTCTACGGCCTGCCGGTCAACCAGGACAAGATCACGCTGAAGCGCGAGCAGTGGACGCTGCCGGAAACCCTGCCGCTGGCCGATCAGACCGTGGTGCCGCTCAATGCCGGCGAAACCATCAACTGGAAGATGGTGTAAGTGCAGGAAAGCATAGACTGGTCGCGTCCGTGGTATGACGCGGTGCGCGACGCTGCCGCTCGGCTGACGCCCACGCCGCACTTCCGCGACCAGTTCAGCCAGCAGGCCGCCGCGCTTGGCCTGCGCAATCATCTCGGCCTGCCGCTCTCCTTTGTGCCGCAGGAAGCGCTGCCGGACGGCACCGCCTACGAGCAGCACATCGGCGCCACCGGCTGCGTGCCCACGCGCGACAATCTGCACGACTTCTTCAACGGTCTGGTGTGGCTGAGCTTCCCGCTGATCAAGGTGCAGTTGAACGCGCTGCAGGCGGCGCAGATCGCGCTGGATGGCGTTGGCAAATCGCGTGGCCCGGCGCGCGATGGCGCCACTATCTTTGACGAAAACGCCGCGCTGCTGGTGGTGCGCGATAACGCCGACGGCCAGGCGCTGGTGGCGGCGCTGCGCGAACACCTCTGGCACCAGGCTTTTGTCGAGCGCCGCGCGCAATGGGGTACCGACGCCCAGGTCTGGCTGTTCGGCCACGCGCTGATGGAAAAGCTGGTGGCGCCGCGCAAGGCCATCACCGCCCACACCCGCATCGTGCTGGCTGACGATGCCTTCTTCACGCTCGACCACGCCGCCCGCCGCGCCTGGATCGACGCCACCGTGGCGGCGCAACTGGCCACGCACGGCCTGGACACTTCCGGCTTCACGCCGATGCAGGCGCTGGGCGTGCCGGGCTGGTGGCCGCAGCAGGATGACGCCTTCTACGCCGACGCTAGCGTGTTCCGCCCCAAGCGCGTCAGCGCGGTAAAATAGCCATTTCGACATTTACCGCCGCCGACGCGGCAGAAAGTTCACGCCATGACGCAGGTAATTCGCTGGGGTATTCTGGGCACGGGCAAGATCGCCAAGGCGTTCGCCACCGCCCTGCGGGACACGCCCGACGCCACACTGGCCGCCGTTGCTTCGCGCTCCGTAGATAGCGCTACCACGTTTGGCCAGGAGTACGGCGCCGAGCGCTTCCACGGCAGCTATCAGGCGCTGGCCGACGATCCCGAGGTCGATGTGATCTACATCGGCACGCCGCACCCGATGCACCACGAGAACGCGCTGATGTGCCTGAACGGCGGCAAGGCGGTGCTGGTGGAAAAATCCTTCACCATGAACCGCCGTCAGGCCGAGGACATCATCAATCTGGCGCGCGCCAAAAACCTGTTCGTCATGGAGGCGATGTGGACCCGCTTCATGCCGGCCGTGGCCGAAGCCAAGCGCATCGTCGATAGCGGCGAGATCGGCAAGCCGGCCCACGTCAGCGCCGATTTCGGCTTCACCTCGGACGCCGGACCGGAGCACCGCTTGTTCGCGCCCGAGCTGGGCGGCGGCGCGCTGCTCGACCTGGGCATTTATCCATTGTCGATGGCATCGTTCTTCCTGGGCGACGTCACCGGCGTCACCGCACAGGCGGAAATGACCGCCACCGGCGTCGACATGCAGACCGCCTTCACGCTCAAGCATGCCGGCGGCGGTATCTCGTCGTGCGGCTGCAGCCTGCGCTCGCGCACTCCGACCGAGCTGACCATCTCCGGCGAGAAGGGCTTCGTGCGCCTGCAAGACCGCTTCCACAACACCGACAGCATCTCGGTCACGCTGGTCAGCGGCACCGAGCGCAGCGAACGCACCATCGCGCTGCCAAAGAGCGGCAACGGCTACACCCACGAAGCGCAGGAAGTCGGCCGCTGCCTGCGCGCCGGCCTGATCGAAAGCCCGGTGATGCCGCACGCCGAAACGCTGGCCATCATGGGCACGCTGGACGCCATCCGCGCCCAGATCGGTCTGCGCTACCCGGCCGACGCCTGAAGCGACGCGGCGGCCGGCCAAGCGCGGCCGGCCGGAACTGGTTAAAATCTCCGATGCCGCCGCCGCGCCCGGGTGCGTGCGGCGGCCCATAACATCAATAACAGGGGATTCACCATGCATACCACCGAGCGCGCACCTTCCTTGAAAACCGTCTTGCTGGCCACCGGCGTGATCCTCACGCTGGCGATGGGCGTGCGTCATGGCTTCGGCTTCTGGCTGCAACCGATCTCACAAGCCAATGGCTGGACGCGCGAAACCTACTCGCTGGCGCAAGCCATGCAAAACCTGATGTGGGGCGCCTTCGGCCCGTTCGCCGGCATGGCGGCCGACCGCTTCGGCACCATGCGCGTGGTGCTGGTCGGCGCCATCAGCTATGCGGCCGGATTGGTGTGGATGGCGATGGTGACGCAGCCGACGCTGTTCGTGCTGGGCACCGGCGTGTTCGTTGGCTTCGGGCTGGCGTGCACCGCGTTTGGCGCCGTCAGCGGCATCATCGGCCGCGTGGCGCCGGCCGAGAAGCGCTCGTGGGCGTTCGGCATTTCCGGCGCCGCCAGCTCGTTCGGGCAGTTTGTCATGATGCCGGTCGAGCAGCAGCTGATTTCCGCCGTCGGTTGGCAGCACGCCTTTTACATCCTGGGTGCGCTGATCGTGTTGTTGATGGTGCCGATGGCGCTGTACCTGCGCGAGCCGGCGGTGCAGCACGCGCACGGTCCGCAGCAAAGCATCCGCGAGGCGGCCAGCGAGGCGCTGGGCAACCGTTCCTTCCTGTTCCTGGTGGCTGGCTATTTCGTGTGCGGCTTCCAGGTGGTGTTTATTGGCATGCACTTGCCGGCCTATCTGAAGGATAAAGGGATCGCCAACCCGGACGTGGCGGTGTTGGCGCTGGCGCTGATCGGTTTGTTCAATATTTTCGGCTCGTACTACGCGGGCAAGCTGGGCGGGCGCTTGCCCAAGCGTTACCTGCTGTCGACGATTTATTTCTCGCGCTCGGTGGTGATTTCGCTGTTCCTGCTGGCGCCGTTGATGCCGATCTCGGTGTATCTGTTTGCGGCGGCGATGGGCGTGTTGTGGCTGTCGACCGTGCCGCTGACCAATGGCATTATCGCTGGCGTATTTGGCGTCAAGCACATGTCGATGCTGGCGGGGATTGTGTTCTTTTCGCACCAGTTGGGCAGCTTCCTCGGCGTGTGGCTGGGCGGCTATCTGTACACCGCCACCGGCAGCTATGACATCGTCTGGGGCATCGCCATCGCGCTGGGCGTGATGGCCGGATTGGTCAACCTGCCGATCAACGAGCGCCCGCTGGCGCGCGTGCAGGCGGCCGGATGAAAACCTGGCTGCTGCGCGCCGCCATCGCCATCGTGCTGGCGCTGGTGTTCACCGCCTACCTGCAGCCAGCCTTCGTGGTCGACCTTGCCAACCGCATCTACCTCTGCTTCTAAATTGGCTTGCATATATAGGGGAGGGGTGTGTTGCAACTCCCTGTGGTAAAGCTTCTACTTTTCCTTCTATTTTCCCCTGCTTTTCTCAATTTTCCCCTGCATTGAACTTTATAGGGGAAAGCAGGTCTAACTAGAACAAAGCAGAAGGAGAAATAGGATGAAATCCACAGTGACCGTGCAGGTAGACACCGATACCCTGCTCCGCCTGATCAGCCAGCTTCAAATCCGTGGCGGCGCGCAAGACGTCTCCGCCGCGATCAACAGCGCCATCGAGTTATGGCTGCGCGAACAGACGCAACTGGCCAAGGGCTGCGACCCTGCCAGCGTGCGCGGCTACCAATGGAAAACCCTGTTTCTGCCGGAAGGCACTGAGATCCGCTCATGGAGCTACGGCGAGCACAACTACGCGCGCGTGGTCGGTGACGAAATCATCCACAACGGCAAAGCCGTGACGCCCAACCAGTTCGCGCAATCGTTCGCGCGCACCGTACGCAACGCCTGGATCGACCTGTCCGTCCGTCGTCCAAGGCCAGCCAGCCGTCGCCACCACCGTCATTGTTACCGCAGTTGGCCGACGCGCCCCGCCCGTGCGGCCAGCCGCGCGACACCAGGCCCGGCGAAGGCTGGGATTTGCCCGAACGGCGTAAATTCCGCTTCCGTCTGGAGGACGTCGCATTCGAATAGCGCTACACCTTGAGGAATTCTTCGCGGCCGCCTAGCCAGCGGGCCAGGTGGGCTTCGACGGTGGCGGCTTTTTCGGGGCTGTCGGCGTGCAGCAGGTCGTGCGCGACGTCGCGCGCCTGATCGACCAGCCAGGCGTCGGTTTCCAGGTCGGCAAAGCGCAGCATGGCCTGGCCGGATTGGCGCGCGCCGAGGAATTCACCGGGGCCGCGAATCTCCAGATCGCGGCGGGCGATTTCGAAGCCGTCAGTGGTCTCGCGCATCGTCATCAGGCGCTGCTTGGCGATCTGGCCCAGCGGGCTTTGATACAGCAGCAGGCACACCGACGCCGCCGAACCCCGTCCCACCCGCCCGCGCAACTGGTGCAGCTGCGACAGGCCGAAACGCTCGGCATGTTCGATCACCATCAACGACGCATTCGGCACGTCGACGCCGACCTCGATCACGGTGGTGGCTACCAATACCTGCATGTCATTGGCGATGAAGGCTTCCATCACCTCCTGCTTTTCGGCCGGCTTCATGCGGCCGTGCACCAGTCCCACGTTCAAATCCGGCAGCGCTTCCGCCAGCAGCGCATGGGTTTCGGTCGCCGTCTGCAGCTGCAAGGCTTCCGACTCTTCGATCAATGGACAAACCCAGTACACCTGCCGCCCTTCCTGCGCCGCCGCGTGCACCCGCTCGATCACTTCGTCGCGCCGATTCTGGTCGATGGTGCGCGTGACGATGGGGCTGCGTCCCGGTGGCAGCTCGTCAATCACCGATACTTCCAGATCGGCGTAATAGGTCATCGCCAGCGTGCGCGGAATCGGCGTGGCCGACATCATCAGCTGATGCGGCACCGAACCCTCGACGCCCTTGTTGCGCAGCGTCAGCCGCTGGCCGACGCCAAAGCGATGCTGCTCGTCGACGATGGACAGCCCCAGGTTGGCGAACGTCACCACCTCCTGCAGCAGCGCGTGCGTGCCCACCACCAGCCGCGCCTCGCCCGACTCGATGGCGTTATACGCCGCCTGCTTTTCCTTTTTCTTCAAGCTGCCGGTCAGCCACGCCACCTTGACGCCCAGCGGTTCGATCCACGCCGCGATCTTGCGGAAGTGCTGCTCGGCCAGAATCTCGGTCGGCGCCATCAGCGCGGCCTGATAACCGCTGTCGATCGCCTGCGCGGCGGCCAGCGCCGCCACCACCGTCTTGCCGCTGCCAACATCGCCCTGCAGCAGCCGCTGCATCGGATACGGCTGGCGCAGATCGGCGCGGATCTCGGTCAGCACCCGCTGCTGCGCCTTGGTCAGCTTGAAGGGCAGGGCGGCTTCCAGCGCCTTCGACAGCGCGCCCACCTTCTTCAGCGCCGGCGAGCCCTTGGCGCGGCGTGCCCGCTGCGCGCGTTTCAAGGACAGCTGCTGCGCCAGCAGCTCGTCGAACTTGACCCGGGTCCAGGCCGGATGCGAACGGTCAGCCAGCGCGTGGTTGTCCACTTGCTGCGGCGGATAGTGCAGCAGCTTCACCGCCGGCTCCAGCTCGGACAGCTGCAACTGCTGGCGAATCTCCAGCGGGATGGTATCGGTCCAGTCGACCCGCCTCATGGCATCGGTAATCGCGCGCCGCAGCACCAGCTGCGACAAGCCCTCGCCGGCCGGATACACCGGCGTCAGCGAAGTCGGCAGCGGCGCGCCCTCGTTGACCACCTTGTAGGCCGGATGCACCATCTCGGCGCCAAAGAAGCCGTGTTTCAGCTCGCCGCGCACCCGCACCCGCGTGCCCTCGGCCAGTTGCTTGACCTGGCTGCCGTAGAAATTCATGAAACGCAGCTGCAAATCGCCGCTGCCATCGCTGATGTGTACCAGTAGCTGGCGGCGCGGCTTGTAGGCGATCTCGTTTTTGGTGACCACGCCCTCCACCTGCGAGGTCTCGCCACCGTGCAGCCGCGCTTCCTCGATGCTGATGACCTGTGTCTCATCCTCATAGCGCATCGGCAGGTGCAGCACCAGATCCATGTCGGTGTGCAGGCCCAGCTTGGCTAGCTTGGCTTCGGCGCTGATGTTTTTTTTGGCAGTTTTCGGCGGTGAAACAGGCATATGGCGTAAAATAGAGGGTTGGCCGCCAGTATTGTAAGGCCTACCGTATTTTTGTTAACAGAGTCCCTACATGTATTCGCTTTCCGATTTCGATTTTAACTTGCCGCAAGAACGTATTGCGCAATTCCCGCTGCCCGACCGCAGCGCTTCCCGTCTGCTGCACCTGGACGGCGCACAGATCATCGACCGCCAGTTCGCCGACATCGTCGACCTGCTGCAGCCGGGCGATCTGCTGGTGATGAATAATACCCGGGTGCTGAAGGCGCGTTTCTTCGGCGTCAAGGAAAGCGGCGGCAAGGTTGAAGCATTGGTCGAGCGCGTGCTGGATAACCGCACCGTGCTGGCCCAGGTGCGCGCCTCGCGTTCGCCGCTGGCCGGCACCAGGCTGCGCCTGGCCGATGCCTTTGACGTCACCGTCGGCGAGCGCGCCGGCGAATTTTTCACGCTGCACTTCGACGCCGATGTGTTCGACCTGATCGAAGCCCACGGCCGCCTGCCGCTGCCGCCCTACATCGAGCACGCCGCCGATTCCTTCGACGAAAACCGCTACCAGACCGTGTTCAACAAGGTGCCCGGCGCGGTGGCCGCGCCGACCGCCGGCCTGCACTTCGACGAGCCGCTGCTGGAAAAGCTGCGCGCCAAGGGCGTCAACTTCGCCTACGTCACGCTGCACGTTGGTGCCGGTACCTTCCAGCCGGTGCGTAACGAGAATCTGTCCGAGCACCAGATGCACACCGAGTGGTACACCATGCCGCAGGAAACCGTGGACGCGGTGCGCGCCACCCGCGCCGCCGGCCGCGACGTGGTGGCGGTGGGCACCACCTCGCTGCGCGCGCTGGAATCGGCCTCGCAGAGCGGCCAGCTGGAAGCCGGCAGCGCCGATACCGCGTTGTTCATCACGCCCGGCTACCGGTTCAAAACGGTGACCCGTTTGATCACCAATTTCCACCTGCCGAAATCGACGCTGCTGATGCTGGTCTCGGCCTTCGCCGGTTTCGAAGAAATCCGCGCCGCCTACGCCCACGCCATCGCCAGCGAATACCGCTTCTTCAGCTACGGCGACGCCATGCTGCTGACGACGCAAAACAAGGAATAAGAATGCTTGAGTTTACATTACACAAAACCGACACCACCGGCGTCACCAAAGCCCGCCGCGGTGAGGTCAAACTGAACCACGGCGTGGTGCAAACCCCGATCTTCATGCCGGTCGGTACTTACGGCTCGGTGAAAGCCATGTCGCCGCTGGAGCTGAAGGAAATCAACGCCCAGATCATCCTCGGCAACACCTTCCACCTGTGGCTGCGCCCCGGCAACGACGTCATGGCCAAATTCGGCGGCCTGCACGACTTCATGGGCTGGGACAAGCCGATCCTGACCGACTCCGGCGGCTTCCAGGTGTTCTCGCTGGGCGCGATGCGCAAGATCACCGAAGAGGGCGTGCACTTCAACTCGCCGATCAACGGCGACAAGCTGTTCCTGTCGCCCGAAGTGTCGATGCAAATCCAGCGCGTGCTGAATTCCGACATCGTCATGCAGTTCGACGAATGCACGCCGTATGAAATCGATAACCGCCCGGCCACGCTGGACGAGGCCGCCAAGTCGATGCGCATGTCCTTGCGCTGGGCCCAGCGCTCGCACGACGAATTCCACCGCGGCGAAAACCCGAACGCGTTGTTCGGCATCGTCCAGGGCGGCATGTTCGAAAACCTGCGCGACGAATCGCTGGCCGGCCTGGAAAAGATCGATTTCCCCGGCCTGGCCATCGGCGGCCTGTCGGTGGGCGAGCCGAAGGAAGACATGATGCGCATCTTGCAACACGTCGGCCCCAAGCTGCCAGCCAACAAGCCGCACTACCTGATGGGCGTCGGCACGCCGGAAGACCTGGTGGCCGGCGTTTCCAGCGGGGTCGACATGTTCGACTGCGTGATGCCGACCCGAAATGCCCGCAACGGCTGGATCTTTACCCGCTTTGGCGACGTCAAGATCAAGAACGCCCGTTACAAGGATGATAAGGAGCCGTTCGACAGCACCTGCTCGTGCTACGCCTGCAAGAACTTCTCGCGCGCCTATCTGCACCACCTGAACCGCACCCAGGAAATCCTCGGCGCGCGCCTGAACACCATCCACAATCTGCATTACTACCTCGACATCATGCAGCAGATGCGCGACGCGCTGGACGCCGACCGCTTCCCGGACTGGGTGAAACAATTCCACGCCGATCGCGCGCGCGGGGTGTAAAAGTCCTGACGCCGCACCGCCAGTGCTAGAATACAGCGCTGTTTTTTAAACCATAGATATCGGAGTCACCAGTGTTCTTCATTTCCAATGCTTACGCCCAATCCAACCCTATCGAAGCGCTAGGCTCGTCCAGCTTCCTGGGCCAGTATGGTTTCCTGATCCTGATGGTGGTGGCCATGTACTTCCTGATGATTCGTCCTCAGCAGAAGCGCGCCAAGGAACAAAAGACCATGATGGAAGCCCTGGCCAAGGGTAACGAAGTGGTGACCGCCGGCGGCGTGCTGGGCAAGATCACCAAGATCTCGGACGCCTACGTGACGCTGGAAATCTCCAGCGGCGCCGAACTGGTGGTGCAAAAGAACGCCATCACCACCGTGCTGCCGAACGGCACGCTGAAAAGCCTGTAATTCCCCCGGGCCCGCCTTGGCGCGGGCCTTGTGACGTCCCCATAGAACGTTAGAGCATATGAATCGTTATCCCGTCTGGAAATACATCCTTATTGCGGTCGCCATCCTGCTGGGCGCGCTGTACACGGTGCCCAACTTGTTTGGCCAGTCGCCGGCGGTGCAGGTCACCAGCGGCAAATCGACCGTCAAGATGAGCGCCGACATGAGCGCCAAGGTCGAGCAGGTACTGGCCCAGGCCGGCATCGCCAACAACGGCCTGACCTTTGATGGCAGCGGCGCCTACGCCTCGGTGCGGGTGCGCTTCGCCACCCCGGACATCCAGTTCCACGCCAAATCGGTGCTGGAAAAAGGCTTGAACACCGATCCCGCCGACCCGACCTACCTGGTGGCGCTGAACCTGCAGGAAGACACGCCGAAATGGATGCAGGCGCTGCACGCGCTGCCGATGTACCTCGGCCTCGACTTGCGCGGTGGCGTCCACTTCCTGATGCAAGTCGACACCAAGGCGGTGCTGAGCAAGCGCATCCAGGGTATCCAGGCCACCGCCCGTAGCGTGCTGCGCGACAAGAACGTGCGCCACGCCGGCATCGACCGGGTTGGCGACAGCGTTGAAATCAAATTCCGCGACGACGCCACCCGCCAGAAAGCCAAGGACGTGCTGGCCGGCCAGATCGCCGATCTGCTGATGAGCGACAGCGGCGACGGCACTGAGCTGAAAACCACCATCAGCCTGAAACCGGCCGCGCTGAAAGCCACCATCGACGCCGGCGTGCAGCAAAACATCTCGACCCTGTCCAAGCGCGTCAACGAGCTGGGCGTGGCCGAGCCGGTGATCCAGCAACAGGGCGCCGACCGCATCGTGGTGCAGCTGCCGGGCGTGCAGGACGTGGCCCGCGCCCGTTCCGTGATCGGCCGCACCGCCACGCTGGAAGTGCGCATGGTCGATGAATCGATCACCCCGGGCACCGAAATGTCGGCGGCGATTCCCTTCAACTCCGAACTGTTCACCGTCGGCAAGGGCGTGCCGGTGGTGCTGACCAAGGACATCGTGCTGTCGGGCGACTATATTTCGAGCGCCGTGGCCAGCCTGGATGAGAATCACCAGCCGGCCGTCAGCATCGACCTGAACGGCGACGGTGGCCGCCGCATGCGCGACGCCACCCGCGACCGCGTCGGCAAGAAAATGGCGATCGTGCTGTTCGAGAAGGGCAAGCCGGAAGTGCTGTCGGTGGCCACCATCCAGAGCGAACTGGGGAGCAGCTTCCGCATCACCGGCATGGGCACCGCCGAGAACTCGACCGAGCTGGCGCTGCTGCTGCGCTCGGGCGCGCTGTCGGCGCCGATGGAAGTGATCGAGGAACGCACCATTGGTCCGGCGCTGGGTGCCGAGAACATCAACAAGGGTCTGCACTCGACCATGTACGGCTTTGCCGCCATCGCCGTGTTCATGATCGCTTACTACATGATCTTCGGCTTCTTCAGCGTGTTCGCGCTGGCGGTCAACCTGTTGCTGCTGGTGGCGCTGCTGTCGCTGATGCAGGCCACGCTGACCTTGCCTGGCATGGCGGCGATCGCGCTGGCGCTGGGCATGGCGATCGACTCCAACGTGCTGATCAACGAGCGCATCCGCGAGGAACTGCGGGCCGGCGCCACCCCGCAAGCCGCCATCGCGGCCGGCTTCGACCGCGCCTGGGCCACCATCATCGACTCCAACGTCACCACGCTGATCGTCGGCGTGGCGCTGTGGGTGTTTGGTTCCGGTCCGATCCGCGGCTTCGCCGTGGTGCACACGCTGGGCATTCTGACCTCGATGTTCTCCGCCGTGTTCGTCTCGCGCGGCGTGGTCAACCTCTGGTACGGCCGCCAGAAGAAACTGCAATCGATCGCCATCGGCACCGTCTGGGTGCCGGGCCAGAAATAATCAGGGGCTGACAAATGGAATTTTTCCGCATTAAAAAAGACATCCCGTTCATGCGCCACGCGCTGGTGTTCAACGTCATCTCGGCGTTGACCTTCGTCGCGGCCGTGTTCTTCCTGCTGCACCGCGGGCTGCACTTCTCGGTGGAGTTCACCGGCGGCACCGTGATGGAGCTGCGCTACGAGCAGGCGGCCAATCTGGAACGGATTCGTCACACGCTGGAAGGCATCGGTTACGAACAGCCTGAGGCGACCGGCTTCGGCACCGCGCACGACGTCATGCTGCGTCTGCCGGTGGTGAAGAACATCAGCTCGAAAGACGCCTCGGCGCAGGTGTTCGACGCGCTGTGCAAGGCTGAAACGGGCGCGCTGAAGCAGATCGACACCGTCACCGCCAAGGGCGAGCACGTGGTCAAGCAATCGTGCTCGGCCGCTGGTGGCAATGAGCTGGTGACGCTGCAGAAAGTGGAATTCGTCGGCCCGCAGGTCGGCGACGAGCTGGCGCAGAATGGCCTCAACGCGCTGGTGATGGTGGTGATCGGCGTGATGATCTACCTGGCCGTGCGCTTCGAATGGAAGTTCGCGGTGGCGGCGATCATCGCCAACTTGCACGACGTCGTCATCATCCTCGGCTTCTTCGCCTTCTTCCAGTGGGAATTCTCGTTGACCGTGCTGGCTGGTGTGCTGGCGGTGCTGGGTTACTCGGTCAATGAATCGGTGGTGATCTTTGACCGGATTCGCGAGAACTTCCGCAAGCAGCGTACCGCCACCGTGCACGCGGTGATCGACAACGCCATCACCTCGACCATCTCGCGCACCATCATCACCCACGGTTGCACCCAGATGATGGTGCTGTCGATGCTGTTCCTGGGCGGCCCGACGCTGCACTACTTCGCGATGGCGCTGACCATCGGCATCTGCTTCGGCATTTACTCATCGGTGTTCGTCGCCGCCGCCGTCGCCATGTGGCTGGGCGTCAAACGCGAAGACCTGATCAAGCCGGTCAAGCCGAAGGACGAAACCGACGGCGCAGTGGTTTAAACCCGAATCCCTCCCCAGCCTGAACGCGCTCAAGATCGCGCTCAGTGCGGGGAGGATTTTTCTTTGTGCTGCCGCATGCGGCCATCTTGGTTACGGCCCTAGACTGGGCGGATGCCCAATGCCGCGCCCCCCGCCCGCTATGACCTGCCCTGGAAAGCCGCGCTCACGCATGCCTTCCGCGACTTCATGGCCTTCTTCTTTGCCAAGCTCTGCAAGGAGATCGACTGGCGCCAGCGGCCGCGCTTTCGTGACAAGGAGCTGGCCGGCATCAGCTTCGGCGGCGCCACCGACAGCATGGTGGCCGACAAGCTGGTCGAGGTCCGTCTGCGCGCCGGCGGCGTGCGGTGGGTGCTGATTCACATCGAAGTGCAGGCGCAACGCGACGCGGCGCTGGCGCTGCGCATGCTTGATTACAACTACCGGATTTTCAGGGAATACAAGCAACCGGTCACCAGCCTGGTCGTGCTGGCCGACGAGGACGCCAACTGGCGGCCACGCACCTTCCACAACCGGTCGCTGGGAACCTTGATGGGCATCTGGTTCCCCACCGTCAAATTGCTCGACTATGCCCACCTTGGCGCAGAGTTGGCGGCATCGCATAACCCGTTTGCCCTGGTCACCCTGGCCCACTTGCGCACGCAGCAGGCCCGGCACGACCCCGAGCAGCTGTATGCCGCCAAATGGCAACTGACCAAACTACTGTACCAACATGGCTGGCGCAAAGAGCGCATAATCGTTTTATTCAATGTGATCAACTGGATGATGGCCTTGCCTGCCGCACATCAGCAGCGTTACTGGCAGGCGGTTCAGAAGCTGGGGAAGGAGCAAAAAATGGAACTCCCACCATTTTTCCAATCGATGGTTGATAAAGGCGTGGAACGAGGTATCAAAAAAGGACTCAAGCCGGCGCTGCAGCAAGGCCGGAAGCAGGCTCTCGAACAAGGACTTGAACAAGGGCGCGAACGAGGGCTTGCAAAAGGACTTAAGCAAGGCTTGGAGCAAGGTCTGGAGCAAGGACTGGAGCGGGGGCGCAGGGAAGGCGCGTTGGCGCTGCTGGAGCGGCAGCTCGTGCGGCGCTTCGGTCCGCTGCCCAAAACCGCCTCCAACAAGCTGGCCAAGGCCAGTCTGGCGCAACTGGAAGCATGGAGCGACGTACTGCCGGAAGCCACATCGCTGCGACAGGTATTTAAGCAAGCACCTTAGATGCGCAGCTTCTGCGCCGCCGACGGGCTGAGACCAAACAGCTTGCGATAGTCGGATGAGAACTGGCTGAAGTTGCACAGTCCCCACTCGCCGGCCAGCTCGCCGATGGCGCGGCCGTCATGCAACTGGCGCCGCACGCCGTTCAGGCGCAGCATGCGCAGATAGGCGTTCGGACTCATGCCCAGCACATCTTCGAAACAGTATTGCAGCGTGCGCCGGCTGACGTGCACCCGCTCGCACAGCTCCGGCACCGTGATGCTGTCACCACGGTGCGCCAGCATGTAGTCGCGCGCCAGCGCCACCACCTGGCGCCGCCGCTGCAAACTGGCCGCCATCGCCGGCTCGACGCAGCTGCGGTCCAGCATCTCCAGCAGTCCGACCAGCACGGCATCCTGCCAGTGCGCCGCGCCTGCCGCAGCATGCGCCGTCAACGCGCTGGCGCTCCCCAGCGGGCCGCCGCCGTCGCTGGCCGGCAGCAGCCGGCGCAAGGTGCGCACGCAGGCCGCGCGCGCCGCCGCATCCACCTGCAGCAGCTCGGCCGCCTGCACCCGTGTCCAGTCGATCGCACAGCCTAGCCGCCGTGCCGTCTCGGCCAACAACTGGCGGCTGGCGACGATGCCATAGATGCGGTACGCGGCCGGCGTCACCAGCTCGAACTCCACATTGCCGGCCTGCACCATAATCCAGTCCGCCGCGCTCTGACGGCCGTTGATGCGGGTCAGCTCGCCCTCATGATCCGGCAGACCGAACCAGATCGCATCCGGCCACACCCGGCACGATTGCCGCACCGCCTGACTCAAATCCTCGCGAAACACCTGCAACCCAGGCTGCCGCAGCTCAGTCAGCGCGCCCGCGAACAGGCCGGCGCTGATCTGATCGTAGCGCTGGTTCCAGTTGGTCAACTCGCAGGCCAGCTGATCGGCATCATGCGCCAGCACCGTGCGCAAGCTGCCGCCCAACTGCGGTGCGTGCGGCGCCGCCGCCGTGCCAGAGTGGTGCATATGAACTCCCGATGTTGTGTGTGGACCGCGCGCGCCACAGGGCCATGGCGCTTTGCCGATTTCCTATAACGGCCGCTGTCGGCGCGCTCCTATACTCAAATCGAGCAACTTCCATACCCGCTACTTAGGAGAACAACATGAGCGCACAACCTGCCGCCGGGAGCTCCCCGGCGCTACAGCAGTCGCTGGGCACCTTCCAGCTCTGGGGCATCGCCGTTGGCCTGGTCATCTCGGGCGAATACTTCGGCTGGAGTTACGGCTGGGCATCGGCCGGCACCCTCGGCTTCACCATCACCGCGCTGTTCGTCGCGGCCATGTACACCACCTTCATCTTCAGCTTCACCGAGCTGACCACCTCGATCCCGCATGCCGGCGGCCCGTTCGCCTACAGCAAGCGCGCCTTCGGCCCGCTGGGCGGCTATCTGGCCGGCGCCGCCACGCTGATCGAATTCGTGTTCGCGCCACCGGCCATCGCGCTGGCCATCGGCGCCTACCTCAACGTCCAGTTCCCGCAGATCGATCCCAAGCTGGCCGCGGTCGGCGCCTACCTGATCTTCATGACCCTCAACATCGTCGGCGTGCAAATCGCCGCCAGCTTCGAATTGCTGATGGCGCTGCTGGCCATCTTCGAACTGCTGGTGTTCATGGGCGTGGTCTCGCCCGGCTTCTCGATGGCCAACTTCAGCAAGGGCGGCTGGGCCGGCCAGGACAGCTTCAGCGCGCTGGCCATCCCCGGCATGTTCGCCGCGATTCCGTTCGCGATCTGGTTCTTCCTGGCGATCGAAGGCGTGGCCATGGCCGCCGAGGAAGCCAAAGATCCCAAGCGCTCGATCCCGATCGCCTACATCACCGGCATCATCACCCTGGTGCTGCTGGCGATCGGCGTGATGGTGTTTGCCGGCGGCGCCGGCGACTGGACCAAGCTGGCCAACATCAACGACCCATTGCCGCAGGCGATGCGCCTCATCGTCGGCGACCACAGCAAGTGGCTGCACATGCTGGTGTGGCTCGGCCTGTTCGGCCTGATCGCCTCCTTCCACGGCATCATCCTCGGCTACTCGCGCCAGATCTATGCGCTGGCGCGTGAAGCCTACCTGCCGCGCTACCTGGCCGCCGTGCACCCGCGCTTCAAGACCCCGCACCGCGCCATCATCGCCGGCGGCGTGGTCGGCATCGCCGCCATCTACAGCGACGAGCTGATCCAGTTCGGCGGCCAGACCCTGACCGCCAACATTGTCACCATGTCGGTGTTCGGCGCCATCACCATGTACATCCTCAGCATGCTGAGCCTGTTCAAGCTGCGCCGCGCCGAACCGCACATGGCACGCCCATTCCGCGCCCCGTTCTACCCGCTGTTCCCGGCGATCGCACTGGCCGGCGCCTGCGTCTGCATGGCCACCATGATCTATTACAACCCGCTGATCTTCGGCCTGTTTGCCGCCTTCATGGCACTGGGCTATGGCTTCTTCCTGGCCACCAAGAGCAACCGTGCGATGCACGTTGCCGCTTAATTTATTGGAGTAATACATGACCGTCACCCGTATCCTGCTGTCCTCCCTGATGTTGGCCGCCACCGGCGGCGCGCTTGCCGCTGACACCGCCCCCGCTCCCGCTCCCGCTCCCGCGCCGGACTGGACCGAAAGCGGCAACGTCACCGTGGTATCCGACTACCTGTTCCGCGGCGTTTCGCAAACCCAGGCCAAGCCCACCGCCCAGGCCAACCTCGACTTCACCCACGCCAGCGGCTTTTATGTTGGCGTGTTCGGTTCCGGCGTCTCGCACGCCGCCTACAACAACGGCGGCGGCGCCGAGCTCGACCTGTACGGCGGCTACCGCGCGCCGCTGGCCGAGGGCAGCACCCTGGACGCCGGCGTCGTCACCTACTGGTTTCCGGGCGCGCACTTTGTCGCCAGCGGCAAGGACATCAAATACCACACCCAGGATGCCAAGCTGGCGTGGAACAACGGCGCGCTCAACGTCACCGGCTGGGTCACGCTGAGCAAATACTGGTTCGGCTTCACGGTCGATCCGTTCAGCGGCCAGCGGGTCGACACGCGCGGCTCCACCTACGCCGAAGTGAACTGGAATCCCGAGCTGGCGCCCGGCCTCACGCTCAATCTGCACGGCGGCCGCCAGCTGGTGCGTAACCTTGGCATGTACAATTTCTACGACCTCAAGGCGGGCGTGACCAAGACCGCCGGCAACTGGGCGTTCGCCGCCGCCGCCGTCTACAACAGCGGCCACGAGTCGCGTAACGGCACGCCGCTGTGGGTGTTCTACAATGCCGATGGCAGCGGCAAATATGTGGCGCAAAAGCGCTTGCTGCTGACGGTTACCCGCAACTTCTGAACCCGGCAGCACGGAGGCGTGGCATGAGCAGTTTTTCGCACACAGTGGGGAGCAGAACCTACCAGTTCCGCGACCTGAAGGACTTGATGGCGAAAGCCACGCCGGCCCGTTCCGGCGATTATCTGGCCGGGCTGGCCGCCGCCAGCGCCGAAGAGCGGGTGGCGGCGCAGATGGCGCTGGCCGCGCTGCCGCTCAGCATCTTTCTGCAGCAGGCGCTGATTCCGTATGAGGACGACGAAGTCACCCGCCTCATCATCGACCGCCACGACCGCGCCGCCTTCGCGCCGATCGCTCATCTGACCGTGGGCGACTTCCGCAACTGGCTGCTGGGCGATGGCGCCGACAGCGCCGCGCTGGCCGCCGTCTCACCCGGCATCACGCCGGAGATGGCGGCCGCCGTCTCCAAGCTGATGCGGGTGCAGGATCTGATCCTGGTGGCGAAAAAATGCCACGTCACCACCGCGTTCCGCAACACCATCGGACTGCCGGGGCGGATGTCGACCCGCTTGCAGCCCAACCATCCGACCGACGACGCCACCGGCATCGCCGCCAGCGTGCTGGACGGCTTGCTGTACGGCAGCGGCGACGCGGTGATCGGCATCAATCCGGCCACCGACAACGTGCCGCAAGTCATCAAGATCGTCACCATGCTGGACGAAATCATCGACCGCTACGGCATTCCCACCCAGTCCTGCGTATTGACCCACGTTACCAACACCATCGCCGCGATTGAGCGTGGCGCCCCGGTGGATCTGGTGTTCCAGTCGATCGCCGGCACCGAGGCCGCCAACGCCGGCTTCGGCATCAACCTGGCGCTGCTGGACGAGGCGCGCCAGGCCGCGTTGTCGCTGCGACGTGGCAGCGTCGGCAACAATGTCATGTATTTTGAGACGGGGCAGGGCAGCGCGCTGTCGGCCAACGCCCATCACGGCGTCGACCAGCAGACCTGCGAGGCGCGCGCCTACGCCGTCGCGCGCGCGTTCGCGCCGCTGCTGGTCAACTCGGTGGTCGGCTTCATCGGCCCCGAGTACCTGTATGACGGCAAGCAGATCGTGCGCGCCGGACTGGAGGACCACTTCTGCGCCAAGCTGCTCGGCCTGCCGATGGGCTGCGACGTCTGCTACACCAACCACGCCGAGGCCGACCAGAACGACATGGACATCCTGCTGACCCTGCTGGGCACGGCCGGCTGCACCTTCGTCATGGGCATCCCCGGCTCGGACGACATCATGCTCAACTACCAGACCACCTCCTTCCACGACGCCCTGTACGCGCGCCGCGTGCTGGGCCTGAAGCCGGCGCCGGAATTCGAAGCCTGGCTGCAACGGATGGAAATCTTCACCCGCGACGCGCAAGTCACGCTGGGCAACGGCCTGCCGCCGGCGTTCGAGCGCGCCTTGCTGCGCCTGTCCTGAAAGCCGCCAGATGAAAGACGAACTGGTCATCGCCAACCCGTGGCGCACGCTGCGCCGCTACACCGACGCCCGCATTGGCCTCGGCCGCACCGGCGTCAGCCAACCGACCGCCGAACAGCTGGCCTTCCAGCTCGACCACGCGCGCGCGCGCGACGCCGTCCACACCCCGCTCGACACCGCCGCGCTGGAGCAGGCGGTGCGGCAGGCGCTGTCCAGCCAGCCGTCCGCCGCCGGCGG
>NZ_WKJK01000033.1 GCF_009674535.1 Duganella guangzhouensis | reverse complement strand
AGCAATGCCACGTCGATCACTCCGATCTCCTGCCGAAAAGACAGGGGGAATTGTGCTACTAACGTGGGTCAGATTCCGTTGCAAATTCGTGGGAAAGGTGGGTCAGATTTCAGTGCAACTTAACAGCGAGGGGACAAAATTGTCCCAAGTCCATCTAAATGTCGAAAGCACTGATGTTCGCTAACTTGAAGGACTGCGAGGGAGTGCGGGTCTGAATCTTCCTTAGACATTGGATGACATTGGCCAGGTCTGCGCAAGTACCTCGAAACAATATGTAAAAATCTCTTGCGATTGAATCGGATGCGCTGTAATATTCGTTCATCGGGCAACAACGCCCAGCCAACCATCGAAAGGAACACATCATGAAAAACCTCACCATCGCCCTGTCCATCGCCGCTGCCGTGTTTGCTTCGTCCGCCGTGTCGGCGCAGGAGAGTGCGGAATACTCGGGTTACACCGGTTTCGTCTCGACCAAGACCCGCGCTCAAGTCCAGGAAGAACTGCACCTGGCCCAGCAGCGCGGCGAGATTCGCGACGGCGAACAGTACTCTGAATTCAAGGTCGATGCAGCCCC
The DNA here is from genome assembly GCF_009674535.1 of Duganella guangzhouensis. Taxonomy (GTDB): domain Bacteria; phylum Pseudomonadota; class Gammaproteobacteria; order Burkholderiales; family Burkholderiaceae_D; genus Rugamonas; species Rugamonas guangzhouensis. The sequence continues at coordinate 39,826 of NZ_WKJK01000033.1, read as the reverse complement.
CGCCAAGACCCGCGCGGAAGTCAAAGCTGAACTGGCCGCTTACCGCAAAACCCATGCGGAAGTGTCGGATGACGTCGCCGCGCTTTGATTTAAACAGTATTTATAAATCGCATACGCTTTAATCGTATTGTATAAAACGGGAGCTTAACCATGTATACCTTCAGCAAACAACGCAGCTTTACGATGCTCGCCGGCGCGGTACTGGCCGCCGTACTTACTACGGCCGGTCCCGGCGCCATGGCTGCGGATGCTGCGCAGTTCCGCAGTAGTCTGCCGGTGGAAGGCAAGGCTCCCGGTTTTGACGGTGCGACTACCTGGCTCAACTCGGCGCCGCTGTCGCCGCAGCAGTTGCGCGGCAAGGTGGTGCTGGTCGATTTCTGGACCTACTCGTGCATCAACTGCATCCGCACGGTGCCGTATATCCGGGCCTGGGCGGCGAAGTATCGCGATCAGGGATTGGTGGTGGTGGGTGTGCATACGCCGGAGTTCAAGTTTGAGGAGGATCTGGTCAACATCAATGCCGCAGTGGGCCGATTTCACATTGACTATCCGGTTGCGGTCGACAGTAATCAGCGGATCTGGTCGAACTGGGGCAATCGCTATTGGCCTGCGATTTACCTGACCGATGCCAATGGCAAGGTGCGCTATCACCAGTTTGGCGAGGGCGATTATGCGATGACGGAGCGGGCGATTCAGTCGCTGCTGGCGGAGGCGCGTGGCGCTGCGGTGGATAGCTCGCTGGTCAATCCAACCGCGAACGATGAGCAGAAGGCGCCGGATCTGGCCAGTCTGCAATCGGGCGAAACCTATGTCGGCTACAGCCAGGCTAGCAATTTCCATTCGACCAGCAGGGTACGTGAGGATCGCTCACAAAACTATGCGGTGGACAAGCTGGCGCTGAATCAGTGGGGCCTGTCGGGTCAGTGGACGGTGGGGGCGGAAAGTGGCGTGGTGGATGCGCCCGGCGCCGGTCTGGCCTACCAGTTCAGCGCGCGCGATTTGCATCTGGTGGCGGGGCCGGGCAAGGCTGGTGGCAAGATCCGCATCAAGGTCACGATCGACGGTCAGGCGCCAGGTGCCGATCACGGTGCGGATACCGATGCCGATGGCAATGGCGTGATCGATGCCACCCGCCTGTATCAGCTGGCGCGCCAGAGCGGCAAGGTGATGCAGCGACGCTTTGAGGTGCGTTTCCTCGACAAGGGTGCGGAAGCGTTTGCGTTCACTTTCGGCTGATTCTGGCGCAAGTGTGCGGGGGAAGTGGATTGATGTTTGCAAGGAAATAGTCATGGTACACTGACAAATTACCGAGTCTTGCCATACCGTCCATCTTTCCTAATGCAGACATCCACCGCCAATCCGCTCATTCGTGTTGTCCTCGTCGAGGATGATGTCGATTTTCAGCAAACGCTGAAGCAGATGATCGCGGCCGCGCCGGACATGGAGTTGCTGACGGTCGCCAGCACGCGCGAGCAGGGCATGCGCGCGCTGAATACGCTGACCATGGATGTGCTGCTGGTCGATCTGGGCTTGCCCGACGGCTCGGGCATCGATGTCATCCGCGCCGCGCATCGCAAGTGGCCGGAGTGCGGCATCATGGTGTGCACGGTGTTTGGCGATGAGCTGCATGTGATGCAGTCGCTGGAAGCCGGCGCCACCGGTTATCTGCTGAAGGACAGTCCGGCCCACAGCATGGTGGGCGAGATCCGCAGCCTGCATCAGGGCGGCAGCCCGATCAGTCCGATGATCGCGCGTCAGGTGTTGATGCGTTTCCGCGAGCAGCAACCGGCGCCGGCACCAGCACTGGAGCCGATGCGGCAGGAGACGGCGCGGCCGTTGCTGTCGGCGCGCGAGCTGGAGGTGCTGGAGCTGATCACCAAGGGCTTCACGTCGGAGGAAATCGCGGAGCTGATTCAGGTGTCGCGCCACACGGTGCACAGCTTCGTGCGCCGTATCTATAAAAAGCTGCAGGTCAATTCCAAGGCCGAGGCGATCTACGAGGCCAGGAGCCAGGGCTTGCTCGGTGGGGTGAGGTGATGCGCTGGTTGCTGCTGCTCTGCTTCATCTGCTGGCTGGCGCCGGCGCAAGCGGAGCAGCCGGTGCACATCACCAAGGCCGAGCTGTTGACCATCCCCGGCCACCGCTATTCGCCGCCGCCGTATGAGGCGGACGACACCAAGCTGCAGGGCCAGTGGCAAGCGGTGACATTGCCGCATGCGCTGATCCGCCAGCTGACGCCGCTGACCGATCCGGAGCAACTGGCCAATCCGCCAACGGTGGTGACCTGGTACCGGATGCAGGTGCCGGTCTTGCCGGCGGTTGGCGAACCACGCTATCTCTATATCCCACGCTGGAAGACCGACGGCCAGATCGCCGTGTATGGCGACCGCCGCCTGCTGTACCAGTCGCACCAGAGCATCAACTGGAATGGCTGGAATATCCCGCTGTGGATCGCGCTGGACGCCACCGCCGGCGCGACGCCGCCGCGCACCATCCTGTTGCGCATCGAACGCCCGGCCGGCTCCGGCGGTGGCATCTCGACGCTGTGGGTCGGCACCGACGACAGCCTGAACTGGCGCTACCGCATCCGTAATCTGGTGCAGGTGCAATTGCCGTATGCCAGTAGCTCGGCCTTCCTGGCGGTGGGATTGTTTTCCTTCTTCGTCTGGCTGCGGTTGCGCAGCGAGTCGATCTATCTGCTGTTCTTTGCGATTTCGGTGGCGTCGTTCTTGCGCACCTTGCACTATCACGTCGGCGAAACCCGGCTGCCGATCAGCGACGAGTGGTTCAGCTGGATCACCATCAACGCCACCTTCGCGCTGGTGCTGGCGACGCAGTTCTTCCTGAATTATCTGCACCGGCGCCCGCTGCGCTGGCTTAACTACACGGTGGTGGCGTACACAGTGCTGATCGGCATCCTGACCTTGCCGTGGCTGTCGTTCCTGATCGATGCGTATTCGCTGGCGCCACTGGCGTATCTGGCGCTGATGTTCGTGGGCGTGACGGTGACCGGCGTCGGCGTCGTGCTGTGCTGGAAGGCCGGCTCGCGCGAGGGCTTGATGCTGAGCGGCTGGGGCATCACCGGCATGCTGCTGGCGCTGTACGACTGGCTGCTGCAGAACAATTACGTCGACATCGAAAGCATTTATCTGGGGCCGTTCAACAATATCGGCGCCTTCCTGATTTTCATGTACATTATTTACCAGCGCTTTGTGGACGCCAACGCCAGTCTGCAGCGCCGCCTGAAGCAGCGCGAGGATGAGCTGGAAATAACGCATCGCCGCCTGCGCGAAATCGCGCTGATGCAGCAGCTGCACGAGGAGCGCATGCGGCTGACGCAGGATATGCACGATGGCATGGGCTCATCGCTGGTGACGGCCTTGCTGGCGGTGGAGCGTGGTAATGCCGATGCGGGCATGGTGGCCGATGTGCTCAAGCACTGCATCGACGATCTGAAGCTGACCATCGATTCGATGGAGCCGATTGAGGCCGACCTGCTGCTGTTGCTGGCCAATCTGCGTTACCGGCTGGGGCCGAGACTGGAAAGTGCCGGCATCCGTTTGCGCTGGGAGGTGGCGGATGTGCCGATGATGGAGTGGATCGATCCGCGCAATTCGCTGCACATCCTGCGTATTTTGCAGGAGGCGTTCACCAACATCGTCAAGCATGCGGCGGCGAGCGAGATCCGCGTTGCCACCGCTGTCGAAGGGGAGACCGTGGTGGTCATCATCGACGACAACGGCAAGGGATTTTCGGTGGCGGCCGGTGTGGAGAATGAGGGCAAGGGCTTGCGTAACCAGCGGCGGCGGGCGGCGTCGATCGGCGCCGAGGTGACGGTGGAGCCGGGCGACCATGGCGGCACCCGGCTGGTGTTGCGCCTGCCGGTGGCGAGGTGAGTGTGTTAAACTTCTAACCCTTTGATTTTTAAGCACTTGTAAAGCCGGTCACTCCCATGGAAATTAAGGTTAACTTTCTCGATAAGCTGCGTCTCGAAGCCAAGTTCGACGACTTCACGGTCATAGCCGACCAGCCTATCCGCTACAAGGGCGATGGCTCGGCGCCAGGTCCGTTCGATTACTTCCTGGCCTCGTCGGCCTTGTGCGCGGCGTACTTCGTCAAGCTGTACTGCAATACGCGCAACATCCCGACCGAGAACATCCGTCTCTCGCAGAACAATATTGTCGATCCGGAAAATCGCTACAAGCAGATTTTCAAGATCCAGGTTGAGCTGCCGGAAGATATCTCCGAGAAGGACCGGCTGGGCATTCTGCGTTCGATCGACCGCTGCACGGTGAAGAAGGTGGTGCAGGAAGGCCCGGACTTCATCATTGAGGAAGTGGCGAATCTGGACGAGGACGCGCAAGCGCTGCTGACCGTGGGCGCGGCTGCCGACAGCAGCACCTACATTCCCGGCAAAGACCTGCCGCTGGAGCAGACCATCGCCAACATGACGGCGGTGCTGGCCAACCTGGGCATCAAGATTGAAATCGCGTCGTGGCGCAACATCGTGCCCAACGTGTGGTCGCTGCACATTCGCGACGCGCATTCGCCGATGTGCTTCACCAACGGCAAGGGCGCGACCAAGGAAAGCGCGCTGGCCTCGGCGCTGGGCGAGTACATCGAGCGCATCAGCAACAACCACTTCTACGCCGGTTCGTACTGGGGCGAAGAGATTGCCAATGCCGAGTTTGTCCACTATCCGAACGAGCGCTGGTTCAAGCCGGGCAAGAAAGGCGCGTTGCCGAAAGAGATACTGGATGAGTACAGCCTGCAGATCTACAACCCGGATGGCGAGCTGCGCGGTTCGCATCTGATCGACACCAACTCCGGCAATGTGGAGCGCGGCATTTGCTCGCTGCCGTTCACGCGACAGTCGGATGGCGCGACGGTGTATTTCCCGTCCAACCTGATCGAGAACCTGTACGCCAGCAACGGCATGAGCGCCGGTAACACGCTGGTGGAAGCGCAGGTGCAATGTCTGTCGGAGATTTTCGAGCGCGCCGTCAAACGCGAAATCCTCGAAGGTGAAATCGCTCTGCCAGATGTGCCTGCCGATGTGCTGGCCAAGTATCCCGGCATCGTGGCCGGCATCAAAGGACTGGAAGAGCAGGGCTTCCCGGTGCTGGTGAAAGATGCGTCGCTGGGCGGCGTCTATCCGGTGATGTGCGTGACCTTGATGAACCCGCGCACCGGCGGCGTGTTCGCCTCGTTTGGTGCGCATCCGAGCCTGGAGGTGGCGCTGGAACGCAGCCTGACCGAGCTGATGCAGGGCCGCAGCTTTGAAGGCTTGAACGATCTGCCGCGTCCGACCTTCGCCAGCGAAGCCGTGACCGAGCCGTATAACTTTGTCGAGCACTTCATCGATTCCAGCGGCGTGGTGTCGTGGCGCTTCTTCAGCGCCAAGGCCGATTACGACTTTGTCGAATGGGACTTCTCGGGCCAGGGCGCCGACTCCAACGCCGACGAAGCCGCAACGCTGTTCGGCATTCTGGAAGAGATGGGCAAGGAAGCCTACACCGCCGTGTACGACCAGCTGGGTGCGGTCGCCTGCCGCATTCTGGTGCCGGGCTATTCGGAAGTGTATCCGGTGGAAGACCTGGTCTGGGACAACACCAACAAATCGCTGCTGTTCCGCGAAGACATCCTGAACCTGCACCGCCTCGACGACGACGCGCTGGAAGCCTTGCTCGACCGTCTGGAGAACAACGAGCTGGACGAGTACGGCGACATCGCCTCGCTGATCGGCATCGAATTCGACGAGAACACCGAGTGGGGCCAGCTGACCGTGCTGGAGCTGAAACTGCTGATCAACCTGGCGCTGGAGCAGTTTGAAGACGCGCACGAACTGGTGGGCGCCTTCCTGCAGTACAACGACAACACGCTGGATCGCACGCTGTTCTACCAGGCGATGAACGCGGTGCTGGAAGTGGTGCTGGATGACGAGATGGAGCTGGAGGACTACGAAGTCAACTTCCGCCGCATGTTCGGCAATCCGCGCATGGATGCGGTGCTGGGTTCTGTCGACGGCAGCGTCCGCTTCCACGGCCTGACCCCGACCAGCACCAAGCTGGAAGGCCTGGACCGCCACGCCCGCCTGCTCGACAGCTACCGCAAACTCCACGCCGCCCGCGCCAAGGCGGCGGGCTAAGTGTTTAGTTCCGTGCGATCATATTCCTCGTCGCAGCGGGCCTTTGTTTGGCGCTGAGGCTATGCTGGACGAGTTGATCGCGGACGTGGTGCCACGATCGTCAAGCCACCGCAAAATCGTCCGGGAATTATCGGGAGCATGAGTACGCGCATCCATCCGTAAGCCCGCGCCACCCCGAAGATACGCTAGGAAATTAAAGATACCGGACTGTCCGACCGCAAAGCGGTCAAGGTATTCAACATCACGCCCGCCACTACGGCGAAGTGGCTCAAGCGCGACGACGTCCAAGACCGTTCCCATCGCGCCAACACCTTGCATACAACCTTGAGCGCCGACCAGGAAGTCATTGTGCTATCGCTGCGCTAAACGCTGTATTTGCCGTTTGACGATCTACTTTACATCACGCGGCAATACATCAATGCAGACGTCTCACGCTCAGGCTTGGCCCGCTTGCTCAAGCGCGAAGGGATGGCCGGTCTGGCAGACGTCATCCCGTTGCGGAGGGCGAGAAGATCTAGGCCCAAAAGACCTTCAAGGACTACCAGCCAGGCTTTGTGCACATCGACATCAAGTACCTGCTGCAGATGCCCGATGAGACTTCTCGTGGCTATTTATTCGTGGCCATAGATCGCGCCACGCGCTGGGTCTTCCTGGACATCTATCAGGACATGAGCGATATCAGCAGCATCGATTTCCTGGGCCGCCTCGAAGAGGCTTCGCCCATTAAAATCAGCGAGATCCTGACCGACAATGGCGGCATGGTCGAGCGCTTCAATGGCCATATCATCGAGCTCCTTCAGCAAATCCGCTTCAGTAGCCAGGCTGGCTTGGAGAAGACGCTCCACCACTACCTTAAGTTATACAACCATCACATACCGCAGTGCGCAATAGGCTCAAAGACACCTATCCAAGCCCTCAAAGAATGGCAGTAGCGGGAGCCTGATCTATTTGTAAAACGCGTTTTGGACTCAATTTGGTATCGCCGGACAGCGCGACGCGATGATTGCATAACAGAAGGCTAGGTAACACTAATTTACGTAACGTCAGTGACACTACACAAACACTCAGGGAGGGAATAATGTGACTCGATTTAGGGCGTGAACCAGGGGCGAGTGAATGAAACATGCAGATAGAAGCAGACCTGTTGGTGAGCGGGTTACAAGGGCGGCTACAAATGAGTTGGAAAAAAAGCAGGTCGGGGTACGATTCCCCGATAACCGGCTGGCAATGCTCGCCCAGAGAAAATTGAAAGAAGTGATGCATGACAGTCCTCTTGCTAGGAAAATGACACATCTTCAAGATATTGCCAGTGAACGAAACAACAGTATAGGGTTAACTCAGCTATCGCGAAAGGATTCTACTAAGAAATCTGTGGTGCAGGCGAAATGGATCGATAATGATGGTCCTTTTCTCATTTGGGATAAGATGGAAAATGATGTTCAGTGGTATTTTATTAAAGATACCGGCGAAATGTTCTATTCTCGACTTGGGGTGGTATCAGAAAAGAAGTCCCGGGAAGAATGGGTAGATGAGTATGGTAGCGACCCACTTAAAGGTGAGGATGCTACAGTGATTCCATTGCAGAATTTAATTACCTATGATGCTGAATATTTACCGCCTGCCAAGATATGCACGTATTGCAAAATTGGATTTAGCCTAGATTTAGCACAGCAAAAATGTGAAGTTGGTAGCGCTGATAGCTATAAGAAAAGTCACCGATTTGTAAAAAATCCGAACTTGAACATGCGGTCAAAGAGTAAGCCTACTACAGAAGAAATTGAAAAAAGGAAAGCCGAAAAAGTTCGTCCAGTAAAAAATAATTTAGTTGATGAAGTTTCATCTCAGTCATCAACAAGCAATTATGGAATAACACCGAACAAGCTTATTCCTTTGGGATGTGAGTATACGCAGGAAAATACAAAACTATTAGTAAAATATTGCAAACTTTCGCATCTTCTTGAAAAGCAGTTTGGCAATAGAATTGGTGATACAGGCTTCCGAAAGCAGGCAGGCGTATTTTTAGTGAAATTGTCTCATTTCTGCGATGGGTTGCTTATTGCAATAAAGGCTGCAATCAGTGATAACCCTGAGGAAGGTCTGTTTCGTAATAAGGATAAAGATTATATCGAGAAACAGCTCTCCTTTATTAAAAGATACGTCTCTCGACTCGCTAAGCTTCCGGGAACAGTAGATTTTCAGAGCTGCGACTCTGCTGTGATTGATTTGGAGCAGCAATATCAGAGGGCATTATTTGTCGAACAATCTCCAATTCGTGAGGGTTCAACGGATGAGGATGATTTTTAGGGATTAGTAATCGAACCGGCGAAGCTGATGTGCCTGGCTGTCCAGTGCTGTCTCTTCGTCGGCCACGTGGTGCATGACGTTGCGTATCAGCTTTTGCAGCAGTTGCTTATGGCGGACGTCGTTGGGGCTGGGAGAGTCGTCATATCCGCCATCGCTAGCCGTACGCGTGGGAGCATGCACTGACGATGTTGGAGTGTGCACCACCTATTTGCTGGATTTGACGATGGGTTTGATGGTGCAGATCGGGTTCTTGGGATCGTCGCAGCAGGTCATGATTTTTTGTAGCGATTCCTGGTTGGCCTTGTTCCAGAACGCCTGCGTTTGCGCGTTATTCACCGGCATCCAGTGGCTCAGCGGATAGCTGCGCGCCAGCGCGTTGCCATCCTTGGGCGCGGTCTGTCCGGTCGCCATCGGCACGAACTGCGAGCAACTGGCCTGGTCGCCGATGCGGTGGCAGCCGACGCAGGTGTTATCCCGCGTGCTGATGCTGTTCGAATGCCACTTGGCGAAGTCCTTGCCGACGTTGCTGTACGGGCCGAGCGGATCGGTCGGCACCTTGTGCCACACTTGGCCCAGCCACGGGCTGTACATGAACGGATCCGCATCGTGGCAGGCGCCGCAGCTCTTCTGCGCCGTGCGTCCCGGCGTCCACCAGAATTCTTTGGCCGACACGCGCTTGGGCGGCGGCGTCCTTTCATTCGGCGGCGGCACGCGCGAGGCGTTGAAGCCGGTCTTCTGGCCCGTTTTGCCTTCGGCGTGGAACCAGCAGGTTTTGCCGGTGGCGGCGTTGTGGGCGACGATATCCACTTCGTCGAAGTACGGGCTTTTCGGATCGCGCAGCTGTTCGCGGCGGCAGAAGGCGGAGATCTGCACTTTGTCGCGCGAGAAGTTGAGGATGCGGGAATATGGCGTGCACTGGCCAAAACTCTGTGCGCCATACCGCAGCAGCGCCGGCCGGTCGCAGGTCATGCCCGGCTTGTATTCGGAATAGGCCGGCTCCTTGCCGTTGACGGTGATCGGCACCACGGTGCCGTCGGTGCAGTCAAAGGCTGGTATCTGGCCGATCATGTCGGTGCATTGGTCGGCATATTCGTGCAGGCTCTGTGTCGGCACTTTGGGTACTTTCGGCGCCGCCGCTTGCGCGGCGCCAGCCACCAACAACAGCGCGGAAATCCAGGCGATGAGCTTCATGCGTAGTCCTCGCAGTAGGGCAGGGCGACCTGGCGGATCGCTTCCATGTAGCGCACGTAGCCGGTGCAGCGGCACAGATTCCCACCTACCCATTCCTCCATCACGCCATCGAGCTGCGATTGCTGGGTGGGCGAATTTTTCAGATGCGCCAGCATCGCCGTCGCCGCCATCAGGAAGCCGGGCGCGCAGTAGCCGCACTGGAAGGAGAAGTTCTCCAGGAAGGCTTGCTGCAACGGCGCCAGCGCTTCTTCGCTGCCCAGGCTTTCGACGGTGTAGACGCGCATATCCTTGCAGGCGCTGACCGGCGTCGAACAGGCCAGCGTCTTTTCCAGCAGCGCGTTTTTTTCGTTGCGGGTGGTGACGGTGCAGGCGCGGCACACGCCGATACCGCAGCTGAATTTGGTGCCGGTGAGGTTGTGCCGTTCGTGCAGATAATCGATCAGCGGCATGTCGCCATCGGCCGCATCGGCCTTGACCGGACGGTCGTTGACATGGAAGTGGATGGTCTCGCTCATTTCAACGACTCCAGAATACGTTGCGGGGTGACGGGGGTAGCGGTGTAGCGTTGGCCGTGAGTGGCCATAGACAACGCGTTAAGAATGGATGGTCCGATCGGACACATGACCGCTTCAGCGATGCCGCGCGCGGTGGTCTCGCCCGGCGCCGGCGGCAGTATCACCAGCTCCTGCTGCGGAATGTCGGTCGAGCGCGCGATATTGTATTTGTCGAGGTTCCAGGTGCCGTTGCCCGGACCGGTGGCGTCGTTAGGACAGTGCTCCAGCAGCACGTTCCCAAGCGCCATCGCGATCGCGCCCTGCGATTGGCCGGACACCATCTGCGGACAATGCAGCACGCCGGCGCACAGCACCGACACCACCGACTCCACTTTCACTTCGCCGGTTTTCGGATTGACGCTGGTGGCCACCAACGAGCCGCAAGGCGCATAAGTGGTGCGGCCGAAGCGCGAGTTGATCGCCGGTGGATTATTCAACTGGCTGCGCGCGATGGTCTCCAGCGTATCGACCGTGGTGCCCATGGCGATGTAATCCAGCGGTAGCGTGGCGGCACCGCTGCGGAACGCATATTCGGCGGTGGCGAAAGCGCCGACATAGCTGGCGTGCACCACCGCCACCATCGGCAGCTTCATGCGCCTGGCCTGCTTGATGATGGCGGTCCAGGGCAGTGTCGGCAAACCATCCGCGTGCAGGCGGTTGCCTTTCCAACGAAGCGCGGCGGCCGGCGCATCCTTGCCCCAAAGCGCGCGCGCCGCAGGCAGCAGGCTTTGCAGCACCAGCGCCAAACCAGCCTGTTCGACCACGTGGTACTGATAGAACGCGCCCAGGCAGGCGCTGGATGAACCGGCGCTCTTCAGCACATAGTTCGACGGCGTTGGCGTCTTGGGCGAGGTGGTGAGTTTCAGGCCGTCGAACAGATTGGTCTCGCCCATGTTGATGCTGTTGGCGTTACGACCCAGGAACGAGGCCGGCGCCAGTCCTAATGCGGTGGCGGCCCCATTGCCCATGTCGACATACGGCGTGTAGACGGTGATGTGGCCATTCTCCTCAATCTCCACCGCACCGAACATGCCGTCGCCCGAAGTGCCATAGGCTTCGTTGGACATGGCGAAGCCCACGCCATACAGCATGCCGTCGCGCTGGCGCGCCTGCTGCACTTCCAAGCGTTGCTGCCACAGCGGATGCTGCTCCAGCCGCGTCAGGATCTGTTCCAGCTGCAGATCCTGCAGAATCGGTGCGCCGGTCACCGTGGCGCCGCGACCTTTGCCCAGCAGGTTCTTGCGGCGCAGCATGAAGGGATCGATCTTCAGCGTCTGCGCAGCTTCGTCCAGCAGCGTTTCGATCGCCATGAAGGCTTGCGGCCCGCCGAAGCCGCGCTGCGAGCCGCCCAGCAGTTGCGGGGTCTGGATCGCACTGGCCTTGGCGATGGCGCGCGGGATGTTATAGCAGCTCATGGAGCTCAGCGCCGCCAGCTGCGCCACGAAGGGGCTGAGGTTTTTCTGATCGCCGCCATTCATGGTGAAGCTGCAGGAAATGGCCTGGATCATGCCGTCCTTGTCCACCGCCAGCGTTTCGTTGAATTGCGTCTCGCAGCGTTTGAGGCCGACCTGGAATTGTTCGAAGCGGCTTTGCGCCCAGCGCAGCGGCTTGGCGGAGAACGGCGCGGCCATGCACAGGTACATCGTGAAGTAGGATTGATCGCGCCCGCCGAAGCCGCCGCCGGGATAGCACGACACGATGTCGATGTCGCACACCTTGAAGTCGCTGTGGGCAAAGATGCCGGCGGCGTCGAGTGCATCGCCCATTGGCGACTGCGTGCCCAGCACCAGATTCAATTGCTTGGCGCCGGCCTCGTACCACGCCAGGCCGGCCTCCGGCTCCATGAAGACCGGATCGATGGTCTGGGTGTAGAAGTCGCGCGAGAAGGTCGGCCAAGTGGGCAGCTGCGCCGTGATCTGGCTGGCCACCGCCTCCTGGCGCGCATTGTAATCGGCGCTGTAGACGTAGTTGAACTGCTGCGCATCGTCGCGCACGTAGTTGAAACTGGGCGTGTACACCGACTGTTTCGGCGTGGTCGGCGCGCCGTACTGGATCACGTCCGGATTGAATTGCAGGATCTTGACCGCGCGGCGGTAGACCTCAAAGCTGGGGAAGATCAGCATCACCACCGGCTGGCCGAAGAAATCGGCCGGCTTGCCGAGCGTGGTGAGGAAAGGATTGCTCATATTGGTGGCGATGGTCATGCCATGCGCCGCCAGCGCGGCGGCGTCGACCCGCGCCACCGGCTGCAGTTCGGCCGGCAGCATGCTGAGGTCATAGCCGTTGACCACCTGGTCGTAACGGTCGCAGCGCACCGCGTACAGGAAGTATTCGCCGTCCTGCGGCCAGTCCTTGAAGTCGCGTGCCTTGAAGTCGCGGGCGTAGAGTTTTTGGCCCAGCACCTTGGGCATGCCGTCGATGCGCCAGCGCGCCTTGCCCGGCTCCGGCGCCCAATCCGGCATGTCGGTCAGGCGCGGCCGCGAGGAGTTGGCCGCGATCGCACTGAGGCTGGTGACCGACAGGCTGACCGTCGCCCCGCTGGCCAGAACTTTGAGGAAGGTACGACGGTTGACGCCTGGGGAGATATCCATGTCTCTCAGTTCACTTAGGAAAAAGGAATTGTGAACTGATTATAAATAGATTGCCAGCAGGAAAGCTATGGCGGTGTGGCGCGGCAACTACGCTGGCAGCTGCAAACCCGCCAATTCGCGCGCCCGCAGGCAACGTTCGTCGCCGGCCTGGACTTCACGGCAGGTGGAGGAGCGGGAAGGATAGATGGCGCAGCTGACCGCGTCACCGACCTCGCCGCACAGCGCCACGCAACGCACCGGCGTTTGCAGCGTGCCTTTCATCGCCACGTGGTGAGGCGAAATCGGCGTGACCAGTTCCTGCGGCACGGTGCCGGCGGGATGCAATGTGGTCTCGCTCCAATAAAAGCTGACGCGGAACACCGCGCAACAGGCACCACAGGACTGGCAATCGAAATTCATGTAGGGCCATGGAATACGATGGAGCCCCCATTCTATGCCAACCAGTTTATTTGCGTAGTTTGTCCGTCAGTGGCCACAAGGTCAGGGTGGCGGCGATGGCGATGGCGCTGCCGAGCAGGTTGTTTTCCAGCCGCGCCCACACATAGCTGTAGTCGATGGCGGGCATGGCGAAGTCGGTCACCAGCACGAACGACGGCGTCAGGAAGGCGACGAACACGCTGTAGCCCACCGGGCGCAGTGCCATGGTCAGTGCGATCAGCGGGAACACGGCCAGTGCGATCGCCAGCGGCGTTTGCGCCAGACCGCTCACCACCACCGCGATCAAGGTACCGATCGCGGTGCCGACGGCGCGCTCGATGCTGCGTGGCCAGGTGCTGGACATCGACGGCTGCAGAATCAGCAGCACCGCCATGGTGGCCCAGTAACCGTAAGGCAGTTGCAGCATATGCACCAGCAGATAGGCGGTGGTGGTGGCGATGCCGAGCCGCAGCGCGAAGTGCACGCCGTCGCTGGACAGGGAAGCGTGCTCGCGCAGCGTGTGCAGCGACTGGCGCAGCGTGTCGCCAGCGGCCTGGCGCAAGCTGGTGGCGTGGCGCACCGGTGCCGCTGGACGCAAGCGCCACACGGCCATGCTCAGCGCGGTGGCGAACAGGCAGCCCACCAGATACAGGAACAGATAAACGCTGCTGCCGCCGTTGGCGCTCAGCGGATGGTCCACCATCACCACGCAGGCGGTGGCGGCAAGGATCGCCACCTGATATGGTTTGCTGCCCCAGATGCGGGTAAGGCCGGCCAGCGTGACGAAGCACAGCACCGCCAGCGCGCCGCTGGCGGTGCCCAGGCTGGCGGCCCAGGTGCTGATGCCACCGGCCAGCGTCGACAGCACGGAAAACGACAGCATGGACGCCAGCCGGCTGCGCGGCGTGTCGCGCGCGGTGGCCAGCGAGGTCCAGAAGGCGCCGATGGCGGCCCACGAGAAATCGGGTGCCTGCAGCACGCAGCCCACCAGCAGCATCAGGGCGGAGGCCGAAGCGGCGCGCATCCCGTCAAACAGGTCGGCTTTGTTGGCAGCGGTGGAAAGCATGGATTTGAGCATGAGTACAGCTTAAAAGTTAGCCGCCCATGAATCCAATATTTCGTGATAGTCTCTTCAAGACGAAAAAGATATCAATCAGAGGGGAAGGATACCGATGGAATTTCGCCAATTGCGCTATTTTCTGGCCGTGGCAGAGCATTTGCACTTCACCATTGCGGCCGAGCGGATGGGGATCGCGCAGCCGCCATTGAGCCAGCAGATCATGAAGCTGGAGCGCGAGATCGGCGCCAAGCTGTTTCTGCGCCATCCGCGCCGGGTCGAGCTGACCGAGGCCGGCGTCATCTTCCGCGAGCACGCGCAGCGCGTGCTGGACGACGCCAACGACGCGCTGGAGCAGGTCAAGATGGCGGCGCGCGGCGCCAGCGGCAATCTGTCGATCGGCTTTGCCGGTTCCACCGTGTTTCATCCGACCGTGGCGCGCGTGCTGCGCCAGTTCCGCGAGGATTATCCGGGCGTGAAGATCCGCACCGAGGAAAGCAACGCCGCCGCGCTGGTCGGCAAGCTGGCCGACGGCCAGGTCGATTGCGCCATGATCCGTTTGCCGCTGGACTGCGGCGACGCCATCGTCACGCCGCTAGTGCAGGAGAAGATGATCGCAGTGCTGCCGAGCGGCCACGCGCTGGGCCGGCGCCGCAGCATCGATCTGAAACAGCTGGCCGGCGATCCGTTTATTCTGTATCCGCGCGCTATCGGGCCGGAGCTGTATGACGCGATTATCAGCGCCTGCCGCGCGGCTGGCTTTTCGCCCACCATTGGCATGGAGTCGCCGCAGATATCGTCCGGCGTGAACATGGCGGCGGCGGGGTTTGGTGTGGCCATCGTGCCGGAGTCGATCGGCCAGTTCCGCGCCGAGGGCGTAACCTACCAGAACATCAGCAACAAGGATCTGGGCACGGCAATTGCACTGATTACGCGGCCGCGCGAGAAGTCGGTGACGGTGAAGAATTTCATGGAGATGGTCAGGCAGTTTTATCGGCGCTAAATTAGCGGGAGGAGTGTCTATGCGTGAGTTTCAAGCGGGGCGGCGCAGGTTGATGGGCGCGGTGGCGGGTGTGACGGCGCTGTCGGCGCCGGGTGTGGTGGCGGCGGCTTCGGTGGACGAGGGCGAGCGCTATGCGCAGCTGTATGACATCGCCGGCGATTTCGTCAATCTGGAGAATGCCTACTACGGCATCATGGCGCGGCCGGTGGTGGAGGACTTCAAGCGCAATATCGATTATCTGAACCGTTATAGTTCGCTGCATCTGCGCCGCGAGTTCGACGGCGCCGGCATGGAGCGCTTGCGTGCGCTGCTGGCGGCGCATACCGGCGTGCCGGCCGACGAGCTGGCGATCACGCGCGGCGCCACCGAGTCGCTGCAGAACCTGATCTGCAATTACCGCCTGCTGCGCAAGGGCGACACCATCATGTACGCCAATCTGGATTACGACGCTATGCAGTATGCGATGAACGATCTGGCGCGGCGTCACGATGTGAAGGTGGCGCTGGTGCAGATCCCGGAGCCGGTCAACCGTCAGCTGGCGATCGATGTGTATGAGAAGGCGCTGCGCGCGCATCCGCGTACTCGCTTGCTGCTGCTCACGCACGTCAACCATCGCACCGGCTTTGTGCTGCCGGTGGTGGAGATCGTCAAGCTGGCCAAGGCACGCGGGGTGGATGTGATTGTGGATGTGGCGCAGTCGTGGGGGCAGCTGGATTACAAGTTGCCGGATCTGGGCGCGGATTTTGTCGGCGCCAATTTGCACAAGTGGGTCGGCGCGCCTTTAGGTACGGGCTTTCTGCATATCCGCAAGGAGCGGCTGGCGGATATCGGTATCGAGCGCGGCGACGAGGATTACGCGGCGGACGATATCCGCTCGCGCGTGCATTCGGGGACGGTGAATGCGGCGGCCTTGATGACGATACCGGCGGCGCTCAAGCTGCACGATGACATCGGGCTTGCCAATCGTGGTCGGCGGCTGCGCGAGTTGCGCGACTATTGGGTGCAGCGTGTGCGCGGGCGCGATAACATCCAGATCCTGACGCCGGACGAAGCGGGCAGTTATGGCGCGGTGACCTCGTTCCGTTTGCGCGGCCACACCAGCTTCGACGCCAACAAAGCGCTGGTGCAGCGGCTGATGGAGCAGTACCGCATCTTCACCGTGGCCCGCAAAGGTCCGGTCGGCGGCGCCTGCATCCGCGTCACCCCCGGCCTGTTCACCCGCACCAGCGACCTCGACCAACTGGTCCAGGCCCTCACCGAACTCTCCACCGCCTGAGCAGGATCATGTAAGCGTCCGATGAATCTCGGTAGGCTGAAGTATCTCTTCCGTCTACCGAGGTGCAGACATGAGCGTAAAGGAACTTAGCAGGTTCCGTTGTTGGCAGAACTTTTTCGCCTGCATCACATTGCACATGCTGCTTCCATTACTGCCGCTGTTGCTGGAATGGTGGTTTGCAGGCGACGTGGCCTCCAAGTCCGCTGCTTTAACAGCTGCTCTGTACACGATGGCGATTTCGTTGTCGTCGCGGCATGTCGTCTTTCCGGTGCGGCTATTGCCTTCTTTTTAGTGGCGCATATCATTGAGCGATTCTTTCGCCACGTGCGTAATGAGGAAGAGTTTTTTGAGTTTCTGAAGGATTCCAAAGGAGGCGCTCATGCAGATACTTAGTGTGCTAATGATGATGAGTCTGATCGTAGGTGCCTTGGGCGTGGTTTGGACTTGTTACGATCTTTACAGGAAGCTTGCAATGCGCAGTGCATTGGTGCGCAGCCTCGCGACGGATCCTGAATTCGTTCACGATGCCCCGCACGTATGGGAGTGCGATTGGCGCGATCAATGTGATGATGAGCGATTCAAGCGACTGCGTGCCATCATTCGCAATCATATTCAGTTGCTGCACTTGCCTTGGCCCGCTGACGTGTTGTGGCCTTTGGATCAGCCTCATTTGATGAATCGCTATCGTTACGTGCGCAGTCTGGTGCGGGAGGTCGAGCAACATTTGTCTCATTGATGCGTGCGCGGCCTTATTGGTGGATGAGGTAAATTATCATTTTTACATCATAATGGGATCTGCCTATGAACCGTCACGCCACTGCCGCAGCCATGCTGCTGGCTGCGCTGCTTGTTGCTTGCCACAAGAAGGAGAAGACCGAGGACGTCGCCGGCGCGGCTGCGACCACGCCGCCACCCGCCACCGTGCCAGCGCCAGCGTCGGCGCCGGCCGCGACCCCGGTGGAGCCGACCCCGGAACAGGCGGAGCTGGCTAAGAAGAAGGCGCTGCTCGATTACGCCACCATGGAAGACAAATACATCAACGATACGCGCGCGCAGTGGGCCACGGAAGCCAAGGCCAGCTCGGTGTTCGGCGGCGATTTCTCCAACAAGAAGCCGAGCTCGCCCAATATGCCGGATCTGGCCACAGGCCCCGCCGATGGCCGCGAATGGACTAACAATGAAACGGACAAGGGCTTCGACTGGCTGGAACTGGGCTTCGCCAAACCGGTCAACGCCACCGAGGTGCGGGTGGTGATCCCGAGCGGCCAGGGCCTGGAGGCCGTTACCAAAGTCGAATTGCAGGATACCGACGGCAAGTGGAACACGGTGTGGGATGGTATCAACGCCGACAAGCGCGATGCGCGCGGCAACCGCACCTGGCTGGTGCGCACTTTCGACAAGACCGCGTACAAGGCCAAGGGCGTCAAGCTGACCTGGGCCAACAACCTCAAGCACGACTACAAGGTGGTGGACGCGGTGCAGTTGATTGGCGACTAGCGCAAATCGGCGGCGCGGCGCTTGTCCGGCTCGCTCAGCACGCGGGCGATGACCGGCAGCGGCACGCCCGCTTCTTCCATGAACAGGGCCGCCGCCGCGCGGCCATCCTTTTCCAGCAAAGCAAGGCCGGCGTTGACGGTGAGCGCCTTGGCGCGATCCGGCCGGGTACGTCTCTCGATCATGATGTCACCTCCATGACCAGAGACGGTATCACAAAAGCAATCAGGATGCGCTGGCGACGCACGCCTCGCTGCGCTTGGCCAGCGCGTTGCGCACCGCCGTCAGGATGCGTTCCAGGTTGGCCGGCTTGATGACATGCTCGTCGAAACCGGTGGAAATCACGCGCTGGCGGGTGACCACGTCGCCCCAGGCGGTGAAGGCGATCAGCGCCACCTGGTCGAAATCGGGTACGGCGCGCAGCGCGGCGGCCACCTGGTAGCCGTCCATGCCGGGCATGCCGAGGTCGAGCAGAATGGCGTGCGGCTGGAATTCGCGTGCGGCGTCCAGGCCGGTCATGCCGCTGTAGGCGACGGCTGTTTGATAGCCATGCAAATCCAGCAACTCGGCGGAAATGTCGGCCGCCTCGCTGTTGTCGTCGACGACTAGAATACGTTGGTTGGTTTGGGTCTGGTCCATGATAGTGAACGAAAAGGGAAAGACGTTCGGCTGGGTCCAGGCCGGGGAGGCGGTGTGCGGCAGGTAGGGGGCGCGCAAGCTTGCTCAATGTCAATTATAGTTGGGTTTTGGCGTTTCGCTTGAAGAAATCTGTAGCTGTCACCAAATTGTGTACAGAACATTGTGTAAAGGAAATGAATATGACGACGACGGAAAAGGCCATCCTGGCCGGTGGGTGTTTCTGGGGCATGCAGGATTTGATCCGCAAGATCCCCGGCGTGCAAGCGACCCGGGTCGGTTACAGCGGTGGTGATGTTGATAATGCAACTTATCGCAACCATGGCAGCCATGCCGAAGCGATTGAAATCGTGTTCGATCCGGCGGTGCTGAGCTACCGCAAGATTCTGGAATTCTTCTTCCAGATTCATGATCCGACCACCCGCAACCGCCAGGGCAACGACATCGGTACCAGTTATCGTTCCGCTATCTTTTACGTCGACGAGCAACAGAAGGCGACGGCCGAGGACACCATCGCCGACGTCAACGCGTCGGGCTTGTGGCCGGGCAAAGTGGCGACCGAACTGGCCCCCGTCGGCCCGTTCTGGGAGGCGGAACCGGAGCATCAGGATTATCTGGAACGCATTCCCAACGGCTACACCTGCCATTACATTCGCCCGGACTGGGTTTTGCCCAAGCGTTAAATCTGCTTTATAAACAGCGATTTACAAAGCGGAAGGTAATCGGAAGGTAAGTTTTCAGCGGCAGACCTACAGTGCAGACCTGTTTCACATCTACACATCAGGAATGCCATGAGCCAGTTATTTACCGCCGTTTACGAAATCCATAGCGCCACCATCGGCCGTCCCGCCTTGCGCCTGAACCTGGTGGTCAATCGCGAGACCGCCGGGGTGGTTGGCACCACCGTGCTGGAAACTGTCACCGGAGAAATCCACGAAATGTCGGTGCGCGGCCACCACATGGAAATCGAGGGCGGCGATGCCCTGCAGGCCATCGTGCTGGCCGGCACGCCGCCGATTTTCAGCACCGCCGACGAGTCGCCCACCGCGTTCCAGATGTTGCTGGTGTTGCCCACCGCGTGGAAGGATGGCCAGGCTTGCTACAAGATGAGTCTGGGCAAAATCTTCCCGCGCATCATCGACGTGCGCGACGGCATCGCGCGGGCGGTGTTGCCGGAGACGGTATATTGAAGAGTCTTTGCGGTACACTGGTGGCGACTATCGCCCCCGTGTAAAGGAGACACATGAGCCGTGACGAGACCGCGCCCGCCGTGGCGGTGAACGATTCCTGGCGTGGCTGGATCGCTGAAAATCTGGTGCTCGGCGCCCAGCCGGAGACGCTGGCCGGCATCATGGTGGAATCCGGCATCGCCGCGCCGGAGGCCGAGGCCGAAGTGGCGGCCGCCGTCCGCAGCCCCTATCTGAGCGGGGTGGCGCGGCTTAGCAACCGGCTGGCCAAGCGTGACTGGGTGCTGGGCATCCAGGCCCGGCTGAACCGGCTGACGCCGCCCACGGTGCCGCGCCGCGCGTGCCTGTCCGGCGACGAGTTCCTCGACCAGTACTACCGCCGCAACCAGCCGGTGATCATCACCGGCATGCTGGACGATTGCGCGGCGCGCGAAAAATGGAGCTTTGACTACCTGGCGACGCAGTTGGGCCAGCGCGAGGTCGAGGTGCAGTTCGGCCGCAACGCCGATGCCGATTATGAGCTGAACAGCGCCTCGCACCGGCGCCGCATGCCATTTGCCGACTACGTGGCGCTGGTGCGCGCCGCCGGCGTCACCAACGATTTCTACATGACAGCCAATAACGACCATCACAATCGCGAAGCGCTGCGCGAGCTGATGGCCGACTTGCCGCCGCTGGACCAGTATCTGAAACCGGGCGCCAACGGCTTTTTCTGGTTTGGCCCGGCCGGCACCATCACCCCCTTCCACCACGACCTGACCAATAATTTCATGATTCAGGTGGCGGGCCGCAAGCGGGTGCGCATGGTGGCGCCGTGCGACACGCCCAATATGTACAACCAGCGGCACTGCTTCTCGCCGGTGGACGGGCGCGGCATCGACCTGCAGCGCTTCCCGCTGATGGCCGAGGTACCGGTGCTGGAGTGCGTGCTGGCGCCGGGCGAAATCCTGTTCCTGCCGGTCGGCTGGTGGCATTTCGTCGAGGCGCTGGACGTCACCATCACCATCTCCACCACCCAATTCCGTTGGGATAACGACTTTTATACGCACTATCCGCGCAACCAGGATTTCTGAGAGGCCCGTATGCCCCTGCATTATCTGCGTAGCTACGCCAGCCCGCAGCGCACTGAGGCCGGCAACCGGCGGCTGGGATTGTCGCTGGCCTTCGTGGCCGGCGCGGTCAATGCCGGCGGCTTTTTCGCGGTGGGGCGCTACACCTCGCACATGACCGGGGTGGTGTCGGCGCTGGCGGACGACCTGGCGCTGGGCGAGATCACGCTGGTGGCGGTGGGGCTGCTGTCGCTGGCGGCCTTCCTGCTGGGCGCGGCGACATCGGCCATCCTGATTAACTGGGGCCGGCGGCACGAGGCGCACAGCCGCTACGCGCTGCCCTTGATGCTGGAGGCGGCGCTGCTGCTGGCGTTTGGCCTGGCCGGGGCGGCGCTGGTGGCGGCCGGGCATATCACCGCCACCATCGCGCTGCTGTGTTTTGTGATGGGACTGCAGAACGCCATCATCACCAAGGCCTCGCGCGCCGAAATCCGCACCACCCACGTCACCGGGCTGGTGACCGATATCGGCATTGAACTGGGCAAGCTGCTGTACTGGAACGGCGCGGCGGCAGCCGGCCAGCGCGTGCGCGCCGACCACCACCGGCTGGTGCTGTTGGCCGGGCTGCTGGCCATGTTCCTCGGCGGCGCGCTGGCCGGCGCCTTCGGTTTCCATTACTTCGGCTATGCCGCCACCGTGCCGCTGGCGGCGGTGCTGCTGGTGCTGGCCATGATGCCGCTGTGGGACGACATGCGCGCCGCAGTGCGTTCCTGAGCCCGACGCCTCAGACGCCGCTGCGCCGCTGCAGCGTGGCCACCGCCTCGCGCGCCTGCGCCGCCAGCTGCGCCATGTCGATGCCGGGAATGGCGTCGTGCTCCGCCACCACGCGCCCCCCCACCAGCAGCGCGCGCAGCGACGGCCGGCCGCCGCTGGCCACCGGCGCGATCGCGATATCGTGCAGGCCGAAGTAGCGCGGATCATCCAGCTTGTAGATGGCGATATCGGCCGCCTTGCCCACTTCGAGTGTGCCGATTGCATCCAGTCCCAGCACCGCCGCGCCGCCGGCCGTCCCCCAGCGCACCACGTCCTCGATGCGCGCGGCGTCGGCGCCGCCTTCGCTGTCGCCACCCAGCGCGCGCGGGCGCGCCAGTTCGCCGCGCCGGGCACGCTGCATCAGCCAGGCCGCATGGGTTTCGGAGATCATGTCGGCCGCCTCGTTGGAGGCGGCGCCATCGACGCCGATCGATACCGGCACGCCGGCCGCTTCCAGCGCCGGGATGTCGGCAATGCCGCTGCCCAGGCGGCCGTTGGATTGCGGACAGTGGGCGATGCCGGTGCCGGTCGCCCCCAGCTGGCCGATTTCATCGCGATCCAGTTTGACCAGATGGGCGAACCAGACGTCCTTGCCCAGCCATTCATACTCACCGCAGAAGGCGACCGGCGAGCGGTCGTAGCGTTCGCGCGCCGAATTCTGGTATTCCACCGTCTCCGACAAATGGCTGTGCAGCCGGATACCCAGCCGCCGCGCTTCGCGCGCGCAGGTGCGCAGTTCTTCCGGCGACATCGAATACAGCGGCGTGGTCGGCGCCATCACCACGCGCCGCATCGCGTCCGGTGCCGCTTGATGATAACGGGCGGTGAGACGCGCGCAATCGCTGAGGAAATCGTCCAGCGACTCCGGCCGCAGCGCCTGCGGCAGTTCGCTTTCCAGCTGGCGGGTGCGGGTGGCGCCGCCACGGCACAGCACAAAGCGCAGCCCCAGTTTATCCGCCTCGTCGAACAGGATGGCCGAACCGTCATACGGCATGCCGGGGTAGTACAGATAATTGTGATCGGCCACGGTGCCGCAGCCGCTGCGCAGCAGTTCGATCAGGCCGATGCGCGCCGCCAGCCGGAAGCTGTGTTCATCGAACGCGGCGCGGAAGCGGTAGGGCGTGGCGGCCAGCCATGGCGTCAGCGACAGATCCAGCCCTTGCGGCTCGCCCTTCAGCAGCGACTGGAACAGATGATGATGGGTGTTGACCCAGGCCGGATACACCACGCAGTCGCGGGCGTCGATAATCTGCTCGCCGGGTTGCGGCGTCAATGCGCCCATCGCGGCGATGATGCCGTTGTCGATGCGCAGGTCCGGCCCGGCGTGGCGTTCGCCGGCGCCGCGCAAGCCGGTCAGGATGGCGGCCGCGTTGCGGATCAGGATACTCATAGTTCACTCTCATGCCAGTGCGACAAAGCCAGGCGTGTCGCCAACACCATCGCGCCGAACAGCAGCACGCCGCTCAGCGTAATCAGAAACAGCGCGGCAAACAGTCGCGGAATATTCAGCGCGAAGCCGGCCTGCAGGATCTGATAAGCCAGGCCGGCGCTGGTGCCGCCGGTGCCAGCCACGAATTCTGCCACCACCGCGCCGATCAGCGCCAGTCCGCACGAGATGCGCAGGCCGCCGAAGAAGTAGGGCAGGGCGCTGGGGATGCGCAGCCGTACCAGCGTATCCCATTTGCTGGCGTGGTTGACGCGGAACAGGTTGAGCAGGCCGGGGTTCACGCTGCGCAGGCCCAGTACCGTGTTGGAGATGATCGGGAACACCGCCACCATGGTGGCGCAGATTACCAGCGCCATGGTCGGGTCCTTGACCCAGATGATGATCAATGGCGCAATCGCGGCCACCGGCGTCACCTGCAGCAGGATCGCATACGGGAACAGACTGGCCTCGATGACGCGGCTTTGAACGAACAGGAAGGCGGCCGCGCAGCCCAGCACGATCGACAGCGCGAACGCCAGCAGTGTAATGCGCAGCGTGACCCACAGCGCATCCGACAGCATTTGCCAGTCTTCGACCAGCGCGCGGATGATCACGGTGGGCGCGGGCACCAGATAATCCGGCACCGCCATCAGCGTGCAGACGGCCTGCCAGATCACCAGCAGCACGACGCCGACCGCCAGCGGCGCGGCGATGCGTTGCACGGCGGGGCGGGAAAGGAGTGGGGGATTCATGGCTGCTCCTGGGTGTTAGCTTGCGTCAGCAGCGCCGACAGCTCGGCGCAATAGTGCATGAAGGGGGGCGACACGCGGAAGGCATCGTCGCGCACCGCCGGTCCTTCGATGGCGACGTCGGCGATCACGCGGCCGGGGCGTGCCGCCATCACGATCACGCGGCTGGACAGGTACACCGCCTCGTAAATACTGTGGGTGACGAAGACCACCGTCAGGCCGCGCTCGGCCCACAGCGCGCGCAGGTCGGCGTCCAGCCGGTTGCGGGTGAATTCGTCCAGCGCGCCGAACGGTTCGTCCATCAGCAGCAGGTCCGGATTGGTGGCCAGCGCGCGGGCGATGGAGACGCGCATCTGCATGCCGCCCGACAGCTCGCGCGGATACACGCCGCCGAACTTGTCCAGCCCCACCAGCGCCAGTGCGCGCCTGACGCGCTCCTCGCTTTCGGCGCGGTCCATCCGCGCCAGGTCCAGCGGCAGCCGCACGTTGTCGGCCACGCGCGCCCAGGGCATCAGCGTCGCTTCCTGAAATACCATCGCCAGCTTGTGGTGCTCGCCGCGCCGAATGTGGCCGGCCGATGGTTGTTCCAGGCCGGCGAACAGCTTGAGCAAGGTGCTCTTGCCGCAGCCCGAGGGGCCGAGCAGCGACACGAATTCGCCCGGCTGTATGCCGAGCTTGACGCGCTCCAGCGCCAGTGTGCCGTTGGGGTAGGTCTTCTCGACCTGATTGGCGTACAGCGCCGGCGCCACTGCGGCGCCGCCGGACACGCCGTCTTCCATGCTGCGGTAAAGGACTGCCATCTCGTTCTCCTTCAAGGCATCACGCGCAGGTCTTTGACGAACTGCGTGGTGTAGGCTTTTTTCCAGTCGGCGTCCGCCTTCAGCAGGCCGGCGCCGACCATGAAGTCACGCGTCTTTTGCCAGCGCGCGTCGCTCATGGTGCCGATGCCTTGCGTGGCCGCATCGCCGCCGTTAATCATGCGGTATTCCTTCAGCTTCTCGACGCCCCACGCCAGCTGGTCGTCCTGCATGTTCGGGTTGTCCTTCTTGATCAGCGCATTGCCGGGGGCCGGATTTTCCAGATAGCTTTTCCAGCCTTCCATCGACGCTTTGACGAAGCGCGCCACCAGTTCCGGCTTGTCCTTCACGGTCTTCTGCATGGTGACGATGGTGGTGCCGTATGGCGGATAGCCGTCGTCGGCAAACAGGAAGAAGCGGTTTTTCACGCCGGCTTTATTGGCCGAGAATACTTCCGACGAAGCGTAAGCCTGCTGCGCCGAACGCGGATCGGCAAAGAAGGGTTGCAGGTTGAAGGTGTAGACCCGCGACTGCGCATCATCCAGTTTGTAGCGCGCCTTCAGCCACGGCCACCAGGTCACGCGGCCGGAAGTCGATACCAGCACCGTGCGCGATTTGAGATCCGCCAGGCTCTTGACGTCATCGTGCGTCATCATGCCTTGCAGCTCGCTCTGGAAACTGGCGGCGACGGTGGTGACGGGCACGCCGGTCTCCACGCTCTTCAGCGTTTGCAGGTCGTAACCCATCAGGAAGTCGGCCTGGCCGCTGCTGAGGATCTGCATGCCGTTCACCTGCGGGCCGCCCATGCGGATGGTCACATCGAGGCCGTATTTCTTGTAGATGCCGGTGGCGACAGCCTGATAGAAGCCGCCATGTTCGGCCTGCGCATACCAGGAAGTGAGGAAGACAACTTTGTCGGCGGCCAGCGCGTGGGCGCCGGTGCACAGGGACAGCAGGCAGGAGATGAGGCAGGTACGTAGTCGCATGATGGCCTTCTTTAAGAGAGCGGTAGAGAACACGCCCGCATGCCGTCATGAAGAGTAAGCGCTCATGAAGGCAGGCCTGCACGACGTCATCGTCGCGGCAGTGGCGCAGCTTCAAGAGCAATTTCCCGACTGCCGTGCTGCTGGCAGGTGAACGCTTATACTCTTGGCCGAAAGGGATGCAAATCCTGTGCCACGATTTTTTGCGCGCGCATGGCGCAGACGCCAGGTGGCGCGCACCACGACGATGCGCGCGCGGCGCCGTTGTGGTGCGGGGTGCACCGCCGCCAGCGGCCTGGCGGCTGGTCTGGATTTTGCATCGACAGGGCGCAAGAGTATAAGCGTTCAGCCTTCCGTCAGGAGGTAGGGAATTGCTCTTGAATTTATCATCCATTCAAGGAGCCCCTTATGTACGCACTCAATGAATTGAACAAAGAAGCCCGCATGGGCATGTTCGGTACCGAAACCAGCAAGCGCGAAATCCGCCGCATCGATCTGTCCCACTTCAGCAGCCGCAAAGCGGACATCGCCGACCAACTGTGGTCGGCGGCGGTGGATGTCGGCTTCTTCCAGGTTCGCAATCACGGCATCGATCTGGCCAAGGTGCGGGCGGCGTTTGCGGCGGCCGAAGCTTTCTTCGCGCTGCCGGAACAGGTCAAGCGCCAGTACCCGCTGGTGAAGGCGGATAACGCCGGCTGGGAAAGCAAGGCGCAGGTGCGGCCATCGACCGGCACCGCCGACCAGAAAGAGTCGTACCAGATCACCCGTCCGCACATGGCGCAGCTGTGGCCCACGGAAGAAGAACTGCCGGGCTTTAAACAGACCATGCTGGAATTCGAAGCGCAGTGCTGGCAGCTCGGCATGAATCTGCTGTCCTGCTTTGCGGACAAGCTGGGATTCGACAGCGACTTCTTCACCACCGCGCACAATCCGGAACAGGCCAGCTACCAGAGCACCTTGCGGCTGCTACATTACTACGCCATCGACCCGGCCTTCAAGGACAAGCTGGATCTGTGGCGTGCCGGCGCGCATACCGACTTCGATTGCCTCACGCTGCTGTTCCAGCAGCAGGGGCAGGGCGGGCTGCAAGTCTGTCCCGGCAAGGAGATGGATGCGCACGAGTGGACCAGCATTACGCCGGACGATGATGTCATCACCTGTAATATCGGCGATATGCTGATGCGCTGGAGCGACGACCAGCTACCGTCCAACTTCCACCGCGTGAAGAATCCGCTGCCGCATGAGTATCAAGGGCCGCGCTACAGCATCGCCTTCTTCTGCCAGGCCAACCGCGATGTGATGATCGAAGGACCGGACCAGAAGTATCCGCCGATTAGCGCGGCCGACTATCTGTATCAGCGCGTCAACGCCAACTTCAAGGCGTATTGACGATAGTCCGCCGCCAGTGCCGTGACCAGCGGTGCAATCTGCTGCGCGCTGGCGGCGCTGCCGTACAGGTAGAAGTCCGGCCGCACCAGCATCGCCGCCAGTTCATGCTGATCCATGTAGGGACCGAACTTGGCGTCGATGTCGATGAAGGCGCCCGGCGCGCTGGCATCTTCCGCCAGATAGACCGTGCGCACGCCCATCTGCGCCAGTTGCACGCAACTGGCCGGCGTCATCGCGTCCAGCACGGCGGCGCTGCGCAGCACCAGCGTGAAGCCCAAGCCGGTCAGGTCGTCGTAACGGCCGCTGCGGCCGTCGCGCTGAATGGTGCCGTGAGGGCTGAGCAGGCCGGCCGCGCCGAGCGGACGTCCCTGTTCGTCCTTGTGCAGCATGCCTTGCGTCAGGCTGGGGAAGGCCGGCGGCGGCGTGACGCTGCCGTCGAAGAAGGACTGGTCGCGCCGCGCGGCGGCTGCCGCGTCGGGGATGCAGATCACTTTACCCAGATACATCGACAGGTCGACCACGTCGCTGGCATGCGGGCGGCGTTCCTGCTGGTAGGTGTCCAGCAACGCGTCGTCCGCTTCGCCCTTCAGGATCAGGTCCAGTTTCCACGACAGGTTCCACGCGTCGCGCAGGCCGGCGCACATGCCTTGACCCATGAACGGCGGCATGACGTGGGCGGCGTCGCCGGCAATCAGCAGCCGGCCATTGCGCCAGCGGTCGGCGATCAATGAGCGGAAGGTGTACAGCTTGTGGCGCACCATCTGGCCTTGCTCGGGCGTGACCCATGGCGACAGCAGCTTCCAGGCGGTGGCTTCCTGTTCCAGCTCCTCGCGCGTTTCGTGCGGCATGCGCATGAACTCCCAGCGCCGGTAGTAGCGTCCTTCGGATACCCCGGCCGGCACGATGGTGGTCGGGCGCGCCGGATTGCAGTATTGCGCCGCCGCCGGTACGTCCAGCGTCACGCCTTCATGCGGCAGCACGTCGATCACCAGCCAGTCGGCCTCGAAGCCGCGGTCTTCCTGCACCGCGCCGATGGCTTGCCGTACCAGGCTGTTGGCGCCGTCGGCGCCGATCAGATAACGTCCGCGCACGGTGCGCTGTTCGCCGCTGGCGACGTCGCGCGCGGTCAGCTCGGCGTAGTCGCTGGTCTGGCTGACGCTCAGCACTTCGCAGCCAAGATTGATGTCGATCTCCGCATACTTGCGGGCCTGGCGGTCGAACATCGCTTCCATGGTCGGCTGGTGGACGAAGTTCACCTCGGTGCCGCCGGAGATCGATTCTTTCGACCAGTCGATCGCCAGCAGTTCTTTCCATTCGGCGTTGAACCAGCGATAGGGCGGTGCGGCGTGGGTCACGCCGGGCAACTGGTCGCGCATGCCGATGGCGGCCAGCACGCGGTAGATTTCATGGTCGATGCAGACGGCGCGCGGCAGCGGATAGCGCTCGCTCCAGCGTTCAAACACGGCCACGCTGTGGCCGCGGCGCGCCAGCATCACGGCCAGAATCTCGCTGACCGGGCCATAGCCGACCAGCAGCACGTCGACCAGCTTCGGGGTATCGTTCAAGTTCATGGTGCATCTCCTGTCGGTCACTCTGCGGTGATTTCATAGTTGCGGGTAAAGTCGTCCGGTGGCGTTTCGCCCCAGACGTAAAGGGAGTCTTCCGGCGGATAGTCGCCGGACGGCCATTCCAGTCCGGCCGCGATGTGGTCGATGTCGAACGAGTATTCGCTGTAGCCGCCCCACGGATCGCGCACGTAGCGGAAGTAGTTGGAGCCCAGCACATGGCGGCCGACGCCCCAGCCGCGCGCGTAACCTGCCTCTGTCATCTGCTGCGCACCAAGGCCGATGTCGTCGAACGAGCTGACGTCCCAGCTGCTGTGGTGCAGGCCGTAGTCCTCGGACAGCGCCAGTGCCAGCAAATGATGGTCGCTGCCGTGCGGGCTATGCATGAAAGCGATCACCGAGCCGGAACGGTCGGACAGCCGCAGTCCCAGCACGCCGGTGTAAAAGTCCATGCTGGCGTCGACATCGGCGGTGAAGGTGAGGATGTGCGACAGCCGGTTGGGCCGTACCTGTTGCAGCATGCTGCGGCGTGGCGCGCGTCCCGCCGCGCTGTCGGCCGGCGGGAAGATGCGTGCCGACTTGTGGTCGGGCGTGCATTTTTCGCTGACCACCAGCTGCTGCGGCAGGCCGTCCGGTCCTTTGAACCACAGGCCCGGCTGGTCGCTTTGCAGCGGCGGCGGCAGGCGCTGGGTGTAGCGCTGGTCCAGCTTGAGCGCCAGCGCCGGCAGGTCGTCGGCGTGCACGCCCCAGCTGATCCACAGCAGCCGCTTGCAATCGCCCGGCAGGATGCGCGCCCAGCGATGCGGGTGGCCGTGGGTGTACAGCGCCAGGCCGCCCGCCTCGTCCCGCACATCGAGGCCAAAGCTGCGATAGAAATGCGCCGCCGCGTCCAGATCCGGCACGCTGAAGGCGAATTCGTGGATGGAGTGAACGGCGAGCATGGTCACACCACGGTTTGCGTCTGGCTGCCCAGTTGGTCGATGCGCAGTGTCACCACATCGCCCTTGGCCAGGAACTGCGGCGGTTTCATGCCGAGGCCCACGCCGGCCGGGGTGCCGGTGATGATCAGGTCACCTGGCAGCAGCGTCATGAACTGGCTCAGGTAAGCGATGATCTCGGCCACCGGGAAGATCATGTCGGCGGTGTTGGACTGCTGCTTGACGACGCCGTTGACGCTCAATTCCATGTTCAGCGTTTGCGGATTCGGGATTTCGTCGGCGGTGGTCAGCCAGGGACCGACCGGGCCGAAGCTGTCGAAGCTCTTGCCCTTGCCCCATTGGCCGTTGCGCTTGATCTGCCAGTTACGTTCGGAGACGTCATTGGCCAGGCAGTAGCCGGCCACGTAGTCCAGCGCTTCCTCCTTGGCCACCTTGCGCGCGGTTTTGCCGATCACGAAACCCAGTTCGATTTCCCAATCGGTTTCTTCCGAGCCTTGCGGCAGCACGATGTCGTCGTTGGCGCCGCTCAGCGAGGTCAGCGCCTTGGTGAACACCACCGGTTCGGCCGGCAGCGGCAAGCCGGATTCCTCGGCGTGCTTGCGGTAGTTCAGGCCAATCGCGACGAACTGGCGGATGCCGGCCAGCGGCACGCCGAAGCGCACCGCGCCTTCCACCAGCGGCATTTTGTCCAGATCGATGGCGGCCAGCGCGCGCAGGCGCTCCGGCGCCAGCCATTCCGGGGTCCAGTCGGGGATCAGCAGGGACAGATCGCGCACCCGGCCTTGCGCGTCCAGGGCGCCGGCTTTTTCCGCGCCGGGCAAACCAAATCGAAGCAGCTTCATAGTGAATTCCTCGTTGAAATGACGGTAATGTCAAAACAAGTGTAAACGAATTGACGATAGTGTCAATACGAATTTCTGTCATTCACAAATGAAATAATGTTTTCAAAGGCAATACGCCCGACCGATGGCCCGGTGCTTGGTCTATACTGCGCGCATGACTGAAAAATCCGCCAATACCGTCAGACCTCATCAGCAACGCGTCGGCCAGGAACGGCGCGAACGCACGCGGGCGCTGCTGATCCGCAGCGCGATTGACGTGTTTGCCCGGCGCGGCCCGGATGCGCCGGTGATCGACGATTTCATCGCCGCCGCCGGTCTGGCGCGCGGCACTTTTTACAACTACTTCCGCACCACCCACGAATTGCTGGAAGCCGTCACCGGCGAGTTAAGCGATGAAGTGCTGGGCGTGGTCGACCTGGAAGTGCTGAAGTACGAAGACCCGGCGGTGCGGGTGTGCGTGGGCACGCGGCTGTACGCGCAGTTCGCGCTGACCTATCCGGTATGGGGCACCTTCCTGACCCGCATCGGTTCGGCCCACGCGGTGCGCGGCAAGCTGCTGGATGTGTATCTGGGGCGCGACCTGGCGCTGGGGATCGCCGGCGGGCGCTTTGCGGCCGGCACCGCGCTGCCGGCGCGCGATATCATCCTCGGCTCGATTTTCTTCGGCATCGAGACCTTGCTGACGGAAGCCAGCAGCGGGCAGCATGTCGAGCGCATGCTGCAGATTGTGTTGCAGGGCATGGGCTTGAGCGCGCAGGAAGCGCACACCATCGCCTACATGCCGCTGCCCGATGTCGGCGCCATGCCGTCATCGATTTTCTCGACGCTGAAGCAGGTCGCGCCGCCGGCCGCGAGGGCTTCCTAAGCCGCCAGCCAGGCTTGCGCTTCGGCGCGCATCTGCTGTTCCAGTTCGCTGCCACGGGTGGCAAACACGCGCCGCACCGGGAAGCCGCTTTGCGCCAGCAGGTAAGCCAGCGGCGCGTAGCCGCGCGGGTATTGCGCCAGCACCGCGCGGTCGATCTCGACCGGGCCGTCGGGGAAGGTGAAGCTGCCCATGTCGTACACGCTCTGGCGTTTCACCAGCCGCCACACGCCATCGCGCTTTTCCGCCAGATCGTAGAAGCGGTTATGGTTGCTGCAGCCCAGGCCCAGCGCGGCGTTGTCGGCGACGATGACGGCGTTGGTTTCGACGATGGCCTTGTTGCCGTTGAAGGTCACGAGCGGGGTGGCGATCAGGTGCTTGGTGCTCAGCTTCGACGCCCCCATGCGGATCGAACCGTCGATAAAGTCGCTGGCTTTGCCTTCAAACCAGGTCACTTCAATTTCGCCGTCGGGGTGGAACAGCGCGCGCAGTTGGTCCCATTGTCCCAGGTCGCGATGAATCCAGCCGTTGATCAAGTCGGTGATTTGCTGGCGGTCTTCCAGATAGCTTTGCATGATGTACTCCGTGATTGGTGATGCAGCCAGTATCGTCAAAGCCGGGTGTAAAATCCAATAGATAGATCTGCTGGATTGATCAAATTAATTGATGAAGGCAACCATGGACTTACGCACCCTGCGCAGTTTTCTGGTGCTGGCGGAAGAGGGCCATTTCGGCCGCGCCGCCGAGCGCCTGCACATCGTCCAGCCGGCGCTGAGCATGCAGATCCGCGCACTGGAAGAAGAACTGGGCGGGCCGCTGTTCCTGCGCACCAGCCGGCGGGTGGAACTGACCGACGCCGGCCGCCTGCTGCAACTGGAGGCGCAGCGCACGCTGACGCAGGCCGAGCATGCGAAACAGTCGGTCAGCCGCATGATGCGCGGCGAGCTGGGACGGGTGCGGGTCGGCTTTGCCGGCAACGCGGTCCTGAGCGGCAAGCTGTCGCACGACCTGCGCAGTTTTCACGCCGCGTATCCGGACGCGGAACTGGTGGTGCGCGAAAGCGCGCCGCAAGCGCAGATGGCCGCGATTCTGGCCGGCGAGCTGGATCTGGGCTACACGCCGGATCATGGACTGGAACTGGCGCCGTCGCTGCAGGCGGAAAAAATCGGCAACTGGCGCTTTGTGGCGGCGCTGAGCGACACCCATCCGCTGGCGGCCAGGCGCGAACTGACGGCGAAAATGATCGCCACCCAGCCGCTGGTGCTGTACGCCGCCAACCAGATGGATGAAGCGCTGCTGGCGGCGCTGCGGCCGCTGTTGGCGCAGGAGCCGAAGGTGGCGCATCGCGCCGCCACCACGCTGGGCGTGCTGGCGTTGGTGACGGCGGGCCTCGGCATTGCGCTGGTGCCGGATCCGATGGAACAACTGCGGCTGCCGAATATCGTCTACAAGCCGCTGCGTGGACTGAAGCTGTCGGCCAATCTGGTGCTGGTCAGCCGCCGTCAGGAGGCCAGCGGCGCGGTGCTGGCGTATCTGGCGCTGGCGCGCCAGCAACGGCTGTAACCAACACTCGATTCGTGCATCTGTGCGGCGTAAAAATTGGTAAGATGATTGTTTATTCCACGTCTGCCTCCCATGCAACCTGCAAGCATTACCGACCAGATAGCAAATTGCGAGCGTGAGCCCATCCGCACGCCGGGCGCGATTCAGCCGCACGGCTTTTTACTGGCGCTCGACCCGGCCTTGAAGGTGCTGCAGGTGAGCGACAATCTGGCGCGTTTCATCGGCCTCGCGCCGGAGCAGGCGCTGGGCCAGCCGCTGGCTGCCATCATCGGCGGCGAGGCGGCCGAGGTGCTGGCGTGGGTGATGGAAGAGGGCGGTTTGCGCGAACGGCCGAGCTACCTCGCCACGGTGCGCTGCAATGGCAGCGAATTCGATGTGCTGGGCCATGCGTGGGACCAGTTGGCGATGCTGGAGTTCGAGCCGATCGCCGATCACAGTGGCGCCGGCTTGCAGCAGCTCTATCCGCTGGTGGGCGATTTCCTCAACAAGATCAGCGATACCGATTCGATCGTGGAACTGTGCCGGCTGGCGGCGGTCGATATCCGCGCGATGACCGGCTTTGGCCGGGTGATGGTGTACAGCTTCGACGAGGACGGCCATGGCAACGTGCTGGCCGAATGTCTGGCCAATGGCTACGACAGCTATCTGGGCCAGCGCTTCCCGGCCAGCGACATTCCGCGCCAGGCGCGCGAGCTGTATGTGGCCAACCGGGTGCGCATGATCCAACATGCCGACTACACGCCGGCGCAACTGGTGCCGGCCGAGAATCCGCTCAGCGGCCAGCCCAACGACCTGTCGTTCGCGGCGCTGCGCAGCGTGTCGCCGGTACACCTGCAATACATGCGCAACATGGGCACCATGGCCTCGATGTCGGTGTCGCTGGTGGTCAAGGGCCGGCTGTGGGGACTGATCTCCTGCCACCACGCCGAGCCGCGCCCGCTCAGCTTCCACCAGCGTACCGTGTGCGAGCAACTGGGACAAATCCTGGCGCTGCATCTCAAGAACCGCAACGATTCCGACGAACTGCAATTCCGTCTCGAAGTACGGCGCGCCATGGTGCGGGTGCTGGGCGGCCTGACGCAAGGCGCGGACTTCATCGACAACCTGCGCAGCGTGCTGCCCGAGCTGCTGCACTTCGCGCGCGCTGGCGGCGTGGCGATCGTGGTCGATGAGCGGTTGATCACCTTTGGCGATACGCCCAGCAATGCGCAGATTCAGGACCTGACCGCGTGGCTGGCCACCAATCGCCACGACGACTTGTTCCACAGCGCGCACCTGAGCGCGCGCTATGCGGCGGCGGCGGATTACACCGCATGCGCCAGCGGCTTGCTGGCGATGCCGATCTCGCGCATACACCAGCACTACCTGCTGTGGTTCCGTCCCGAGCATGTATACCACATCGACTGGGCCGGACGGCCGGACGGCAAGCAGTCCACCAACGGCATGCTGTCGCCGCGCACCAGCTTTGCGGCATGGCGCGAGACGGTGCATGGCGCCAGCGCGCCGTGGCGCGAGGCCGAACTGGAACTGGCGCTGGAATTCCGCGGCGCGTTGCTGGGCATCGCGCTGGAACGCGCCGAGCAGATGGCCGACCTGGCCGAGGAGCTGGGCCGCGCCAACAAGGAGCTGGAGGCTTTTTCGTATTCGGTGTCGCACGATCTGCGCGCGCCGCTGCGCCACATCGTCGGCTTTTCCGACCTGCTGATGGAAACCGCCGGCAGCGATAATCCGGAACGGCGCCAGCGCTTCCTGGCCAACATCAAGGACGCGGCGCGGCTGGCCGGCAAGCTGGTGGACGACCTGCTGAGTTTTTCGCAGATGGGACGTGCCGCGTTGCGGCCGATCCGCTTCAGCATGGCCGACCTGGTGCGGGGCACCATCGACAAGCTGGCGCCGGAGCTGACGGCGCAGCGCATCGACTGGCAGGTTGGCCCGCTGCCGGAGGTCAGCGGCGACCCGGCCTTCCTGCAACTGGCGCTGTACAATCTGCTGTCGAACGCGGTCAAGTTCAGCGCCAACAGCAATCCCGCCCGCATCCGCGTCAGCTGCGAGCAGCTGCCGGGGGAGACGGTGTTCCACGTGGCCGACAATGGCGTCGGCTTCAACATGGAGTATGTGCATAAATTGTTCGGTGTGTTCCAGCGGCTGCACCGCATGGAGGACTTCCAGGGCACCGGCATCGGCCTGGCCAATGTGCGCCGCATCGTCGAGCGCCATGGCGGCCGGGTATGGGCCAATTCCACACCGGGCGAGGGCGCGACCTTTTCATTTGCCTTACCCAATACCGACATCGATACTGATTGAGATACGCCTATGCTGAAACCCATCCTGCTGGTGGAAGACAATCCACACGATCTTGAACTGACGCTGATTGCGCTGGAGCGCAGCCAGCTGGCCAATGAAGTCATCGTGGTGCGCGACGGCGCCGAGGCGCTGGACTATTTGCACGCGCGCGGCGCCTACGCCAGCCGTGAGCAGGGCAACCCGGCGGTGGTGCTGCTGGACTTGAAACTGCCCAAGGTGGACGGGCTGGAGGTGCTGGCCGAGATCCGTGGTTCCGCCACGCTGAAAAGCATGCCGGTGGTGATGCTGACCTCTTCCAGGGAAGAGCAGGATCTGGTGCGCAGCTATGAGCTGGGCGTCAACGCTTACGTGGTCAAGCCGGTGGACTTTGCGGAATTCGTGCGCGCGATTGCGGATCTGGGCATCTTCTGGGCGGTGCTGAACGAGCCGCCGCCGGGATCGCACCGTTACATCAAGCCGCAGTGATGGCCTGAGCGCGTTGCCGCAGCAGGTGGCGGATGCGCGCGCTCAGGGTTTCGGCATTATAGGGTTTGGCCAGCAGATGGACGCCGGGCGGCAGCTTGCCGTCGTGCGCCAGCACCCCTTCCGCGTAGCCCGAGGTGAACAGGATCTGCGCCTGCGGCTGGTGGCGGCGCACCAGTTCCGTCAATTCCAGACTGCTGATCCGGCCCGGCATGATCACATCGGTGAACAGCAGGTCGATGCGGGCGCCGCGCTCGATCTGGTGCGCGGCCTGCTCGGCGTCGGCGGCGCTCAACACCTCGTAGCCTAGCGTGGACAGCAGGTCGGCCGTGGCCTGGCGGATGTCGTCTTCGTCTTCCACCACCAGGATGGTTTCCACGCCGCTGACCAGCGGCGGCGCGACCGGCTGCGTCTCGGCCGCCGGCGCTGCCAGGCTGCGGCGCAGCGCGATCTGCACGCAGGTGCCACGTCCCACTTCGCTGTGCAGCGCGATCTCGCCGCCGGATTGCTTGACGAAGCCGTAGGCCATGCTCAATCCCAGTCCGGTGCCCTGGCCGGACGGCTTGGTGGTGAAGAAGGGTTCGAAGGCGCGCCGCAACACCTCGGGCGGCATGCCGGCGCCGGTGTCGGCGATTTCGATCAGCACATGGTCGCCGGCGCCGGGCGCGGCCTGTCCCGGCAGCGGTGAGCCGGCCGGCAGGTTGCGGGCGCGGATGGTCAGCGTGCCTTCGCCGCCCATGGCGTCGCGCGCGTTGATGGCTAGGTTGAGGATGACGTTATTGAGCTGGCTGACATCGACCTCGGTATTCCACAGCGCCGGCGTCAGTTCGGTGCGCACCACGGCGCACGGGCCGAGCACGCGGCGCAGCATGTCTTCCATGTCGGCCAGCAGCGGCGCCAGCGCGGTCACTGTGTTCTGCAGCGGCTGGCGGCGCGCGAACGCCAGCAAATGCGACGACAGCTGGGCGCCGCGTTCGACGCCGCTCATGGCGTTGCGCAGCCGGCCCAGGCCTTTTTCATCGAGGCCGGCGGTCAGCTGCAGCAGATGCAGATTGGCGGCGATGATCTGCAGCACGTTGTTGAAATCGTGCGCCACGCCGCCGGTCAGCTGGCCGATCGCTTCCATCTTCTGCGCCTGGTGCAGCGCGGCCTGGCTGGCGCGCAGTTCTTCCTCGCGCTGGCGCAGTTCGGCAAAGGCGGCGTCGCGCTGCAGGTGCGCCTGGTAGGCCGCGCTGTGGTAGCGGATGCGCGCTTCCAGTTCGCGCGCGTCCGGCCATTTGACCAGATAGTCGTTGGCGCCCAGCGCGAAGGCGCGCGCCTTGATGTCGGCATCGTCCTCGGAGGACAGCAGGATCACGGGCACCTGCGCGGTGTCGTCCCGCGCGCGCAGCATGCGGATCACGTCGAAGCCGTCCGCGCCCGGCATGCGCAGGTCGACCAGCACCACCGTGGCCTGGGTGTCGCGGCATAGCTGTGGCGCGTGCTCGGCGCGGCTGTCGTAATGCAGCGCGATGTCGGCGCGCTGCGACAGGTGGTAGCCGATCAGGTCTTCCGCGATGACTTCATCGTCGATCAGCAGAACGGAGCAATGGGGGACGGGTGCATGGTTCATGTCGGGTTGATTCTACCCGAGCGTTGGCGTACGGCGCGCGCGGTAGCGCTTGTGTAAAATGGCTTGCATTGAGTTGAACGGAAGAAATTATGTCGGACGTATTGAGCGCCTTGCGCGCCGCCACCGCCGAACGCCACGCCGAGCTGGACACCCGCACGCCGCTGGCGGCGCCGGCGCCCGACCTGCGCGCCTACCGCGATCATCTGCGCTTGCTGGAAGCGTGGCTGGCGCCGTTGCAGGATTGGCTGGATGGCGCCGGCCCGGCGCAGGCGCTGCCGGCGCGCGACTATCTGGCGCAGTTGCGCGCCGACTTGGCCGATCCGGCGCTGGCCGCATTGCCGGCCGTCGCGCCGCTGTCAATGGACGCGGATTGGCCGCGCGATGCCGGCACGGCATATCGTTGGGGTGTGGCGTATGTGGTGGAGGGATCGCAGCTG
Organism: Duganella guangzhouensis; assembly: GCF_009674535.1. Lineage (GTDB taxonomy): Bacteria > Pseudomonadota > Gammaproteobacteria > Burkholderiales > Burkholderiaceae_D > Rugamonas > Rugamonas guangzhouensis. The sequence continues at coordinate 2,177 of NZ_WKJK01000033.1, read as the reverse complement.
GGCGGGGCGGTGCTGTACAAGCGCCTGCACGAACAATTGGCGCCGCATCCGCTGGGGTATCTGCGCGGCCAGGGATCGCCTGGACCGCGCTGGCAGCAATTTCTCGCCGCCCTGCGCGGCGCCGTGGTGACGGCGCCGCAAATCGAGGAAGCCTGCCAGGGTGCGCGGCAGGCGTTCGACAGTCTGATCGCGCTGCTTAATAGCTCGTCAGTGGGGACGGCTGGCCGCCCTTGAAGGTGAAGATGGTGACCGGCGACTGCTTCATGTCGCCCTTGGCGTCAAACGCGTAGGTGCCGGCCACGCCCTGGTAGGAACCGGCGCTGATGATGGCTTGTACCTTTTGCGCGTCGACCGAATTCGCTTTCTGCATGGCCTGGGCGTACATCATGACCGCGTCGTAGTAGGCGGCGGCATAGACGTCCGGCTCCTGCTTGTAACGGGCCTTGAACTTGGCCTTGAAGGCGGCGCCGCCGGAGGCCTTGTCCAGAATCGCGCCACCCTGCGAGCACAGCACGTTGTCGGCGACGGCGTCGCCACCCAGCTTGCCCATTTCGGCGGTGCAGATGGTGTCGCCGCCCAGCAGCTTGGCGCTGATGCCCAGCTGTTTCATCTGACGCGCCATCGGCGCCGCCTGCGGCGCGTAGCCGCCGAAGAAGATCGCTTGCACGTTCTTGGTTTTCAGCTTGGTCAGGATGGAGGTGAAGTCGAACGCCTTGTCGTTGGTGAACTCGTGGCCGGCCACGGTCATGCCGGCGGCTTTGGCCTGCTTCTTGAATTCCTCGGCCACGCCCTGGCCGAAGGCGGTGCGGTCGTCGATGACGGCGACGTTTTTCAGTTTCAGTTCATTGGCGGCGTACAGCGCCATCTTGGAGCCCAGCTGGGAGTCGCTGGCGTTGACGCGGTACAGGCCCTTGTAGCCTTGCTGCGTCAGTTTCGGGTTGGTGGCCACGCTGGCGATCAGCACGCCGGCTTCGTTGTAGGCGCGCGAGGCGGGGATGGCGACGCCGGAGTTGTACGGGCCGACCACGTAGTGCACGCCGTTGTCGATCAGCTTCTGGGCGGCGGCCATGCCGGCTTTAGGGTCGCCCTGGTCGTCTTCCGACAGCAGTTCGAATTTCAGTTTTTTGCCGGCCACGGTGATCGGTTTGGCATTCAGTTCTTCCACCGCCAGGCGCGCGCCGCTTTCATTGTCCTTGCCGGAAAAGGCCTGGGAACCGGACAGCGGGCCGCTGTGGCCGATTTTCACCACGGTGTCCTGGGCGTAGGCGCCAGTGGCGGCCAGCAGGGCCAGGACGGCGGCGGTATGCTTCAACTTCATGCGATCTCCTTTGAGTGAATCCGATGATTATCGCTAAAAACGCAAAATATTATCGTCCGAACTGGGGCCGCAAACGGGGCCGCTTCTGAATTTAATTTGGCGCGCGCTGGTGGATGCGGGTTAGTGCGGTGTTGATGCGGTCGATGATGCCGTCGTCCTTGTCGCGCGCGATGGCAAAAAAGACACCACTATCGTTGCCCAGCGGCGTTGGCAACACGCTGTAGCCGCTGTTGGCGGCGGCGCCGAGGGCGCCCATGCGGCTGAACGGGAAGGTGGCGTCGCTGCGGGTGACGATCCACAGCTTGTTGTACGCGGCGACGTAAAGATGGGCATGGCGCCGATTATTGCAGAAATCCGCCGGCGGCCGTAAAAAGCGGGCGGACAGCCAGCAATGGCCAGCCAGTGGCGAGGCGGGGCGCTCGGGTGGCTTCGCGCCGGTGCCGTGGCGGTCCCGCTCCGGAGCTTGGGCGGTATTGCGGCGGTGGCCGGTGGCCGGTGACCGCTGCTCGGGTGGTCGCGCGCCGCTTGCCTGGGCGTGGTGGCGTCAGGTGGCGCTGGTGCCTATGCCACGGGTGGGCGTGGTGGCGTTGACGGCGCCGACGCGGGGGATGGCCTGGGTGGCGCTCTGGCCGACACGGGCGGCATTGCCGGCAACGTCGTTGATGTTGTAGGCGGCGATGGCGGCGGCCAGCGCGGGATTGGCGCGCAGCGGATCGGTCGGCGCGTTGGCGCTGGCGCGGGCCGCTGCGGCCTGGGCGGCGTTGGTCTGTTCCGCCGCTGCCTGTGCGGCGGCGGCTTGTTGCGCGGCGCTGGCGGCTGCTGCGGCGTTCTGGGTCGCCTCGGCTGCGGCCGCGTTGGC
>NZ_WKJK01000032.1 GCF_009674535.1 Duganella guangzhouensis | reverse complement strand
TGAAGCAGCTCCATCTGGAACTGAAAGAACTCGGCTATGAAGGGTCATACGACCGCGTGGCGGCGTTTGCCAGGCAGTGGAAGGCGGGTCAATTGGAATGGGTCAATTCTGCGAGCAAACGAACAATCCACATCAAAATTGCACGAAAACGTTGCCGGAGACAACCCAAGCGAGGACGGAGAAAATCAAAAGCTTACGCGACTACGAGACGAAAAATTTCATTTTCACTTCACAGCAGGCACGTTTTCACCATTATGCAAATAATGGTGAAAATCAAAGGCCCCAATGGCTACCGTCAGCTAAGGGGCGTTTGCGGCCCCCGCGACCACCGCCTAGGATCTGACATGCAGGCTTCAGAACGTCATGCTGCGCTCCGGTGACGGACAAGAAATTCCCACGTGCGGTACTAGTCCACCGGCCCAGAGCAGACTAATCAACAATTACAGTTTGATTGTCAAAGCTACAGTCATCAACGGATGCCAACCGCTCCCCTACAACAAACATTCGGTGATAAACGCTTGGCTGAGTAAAAGCGGCTGACACCACGCGAGAACTTGCATAAGCAAGGTGGAGCACCTTTACCGGCGAAAGCCTATCCTGCAATCGCCACTTCGCTACACTGTGCTTGATAATATCAAGCGCCACGAGTCCCGGCGCTGCTCCCCTGGCCTAAATTAGCTAAACGGTATAGCTCAAATTCTCGCCCGCCGTATCAAGCGTTACGTCTTTTTTTCCCAAGCCATTCCATCATCCGTAGCGATACCTCAAAGGCCATAGACAGTAAACGCTTTACCCTATCGAAAAGAGTTGTCGATAAAGGGGAGCACATGGAGACCAACAAAACCATCCTTGGTACATGCCGCCTGATGCGCTTACGTGAAGTCCTACAGCTATGTAGCTTCTCGCGTGCGACGCTGTACCGAGAAATCAAGCTGCACACATTTCCCGCGCCGGTGAAGTTGTCAGCGCGTTCGGTAGGTTGGCTACAGGATGATGTGATGCAGTGGCTGGATGCGCGCGTTGCGCAACGTGGCCCGGCCTATCAGGCACACGCTCAGATCGAGCATCAAGATGCCAAGCGCGGAGCAGCGTTCAAGCCTGGCCGCCGCCGGGCACGGGATGAAGCGGAATGACGTCTGCGCCGGCACGGAGCTTATAGAGATAGTCGGCCCAGCGCTGCATCATCAGCCGGCGCGCTGGCAGGTGCGCGGTACGATTATAGGCACGCCCATTTGGATCGATGACGCGATGCGCAAGTTGGTGCTCGATCAGATCCACACGTTCGTTCAATACTTCATCCAAGATCGTGCGCGCAGTCGCGCGGAAGCCGTGCGCCGTCATCACGTCTTTCGAGAAACCCATGGCGCGCAAGGCGGCATTGATGGTGTTCTCGCTCATGCAGGCCTGTTCGGTGCGCAGGCTGGGAAAGACGAATTTGCCATGGCCGGTTACGCGATAGAGCTCGCGCAGGATTGCCACCGCCTGCGTGGCCAGCGGCACCATGTGCTCCGTCTTCATCTTCATCTTGGCGGCTGGGATGCGCCATTCGGCGGCGTCCAAATCGAATTCCGAGCACTCTGCGGCGCGCAATTCGCCGGGACGCACAAACAGCATGGGTGTGATCTTCAATGCCGATACAGCCACGATATGGCCTTCGTAGGCATCGATGGAGCGCAGGAGTAGCGCCAGTTGTTTAGGTTCTGTGATGGCGGCGAAGTTGGTGCGCGGTATCGCCACCAAAGCGCCTTTCAGATCCGGTGTCACATCGCGCTCCACCCAGCCGACCGCCACCCCGTAGCGCAGGATCTGGCCGCACACCTGCTTCATGCGGTGAGCAGAGTCGATGGCACCGCGCGCTTCGACGCGCTGGATCACGCCCAGGATGTCGCGCGGCTTGATGGCCGCTGCCGGCATGGAACCGATGAAGGGGAATAGATCGTGCTCCAACCATGCCTGCACTTTCTCCTGCGTCGCGGAGCGCCGACTGGCGGCCATCTTGGTCAGCCACTGCAACGCTAATGCCTCAAAGGTATTCTCGTCGACCTCGTCCTGCAGCTCGCTTGGGTTCTGCTTCTTTGGCTTCGGGTCGACACCACCCCGTAACAGTTTGCGCGCATCGGCGCATAACTCGCGCGCCTCCGCCAGAGAGACTTCAGGATAGATGCCGAGGGCCAGAGTCTTGTGCTTGTCCTCGTAGCGGTAATTCATCCGCCAATACTTATTTGCCTCTTTGACAAGCAGATATAACGAGCGGCCATCGTTGTATTTGTCGCCGCTCGGCTTCCCGGAATGCTTGAGTTTCCGAATTAAAAGATCGGTAAGTGGCATGGCTGCCTCCCGAAGGAATGTGGCGCCGATTGAGGGACATTTGAGGGACCTAGTCTTTGCGTGAGGGACCTGACGCCAATTTTGTCCCTCATTTGTCGGAGATTTCATGGTACGCCGACGGATTTTCGAAGACAACAAAAAACCCGCTTCCCTATGATAGGAGCGGGTTTTGAGCTTTTTCGGTACTTCTTACTGCTGTGTTCCTGGTGCCGCTTGCCGGAATCGAACTGGCGACCTTTTCATTACGAATGAACTGCTCTACCAACTGAGCTAAAGCGGCGACGCCCCGCATTCTAGCAAAGAACCTTCTCGGCAACCAGCCCCAAAACGATAATTTTTCGACTAGTTGCAAAATTCATATTGCCTTTTGCGAGCAGGCTGAATTATCAGCCCTCGGTGTGGTAACCAGTCACCACCGCCACTTCATCGCGGGAGCCCAGGAACACCGGCACGCGCTGGTGCAGTTTGTGCGGCTGGATGTCCATGATGCGCTGTTTGCCGTCGGTGGCGGCGCCGCCGGCTTGTTCAACGATGAAGGCCATTGGATTGGCTTCATACATCAGACGCAGCTTGCCTGGCATCGAGGTGTCGCGGGTGTCGGCCGGGTACATGAAGATGCCGCCACGGTTCAGGATGCGGTGCACGTCGGCCACCATCGAGGCGATCCAGCGCATGTTGAAGTTGGTGCCGCGCGGGCCGGTGTCGCCGGCCAGCAGTTCGCTGATGTAGCGCTGCACCGGCGGATGCCAGTGACGCTGGTTCGACATGTTGATGGCGAATTCTTTGGTCTTGGCCGGGATCTGGATGTCGCGCTGGGTCAGTACCCACGAGCCCATCTCACGGTCCAGCGTGAAGCAGTTGACGCCGTTGCCGGTGGTGAGCACCAACATGGTCTGCGGACCGTACACGGCGTAGCCTGCGGCGACCTGTTTGGTGCCGGCCTGCATGAAGTCGGCTTCGCTTGGTTGGGTCATGCCTTCCGGCGCTTTCAGCACGGAGAAGATGGTGCCGATCGAGACGTTGACGTCGATGTTGGACGAGCCATCCAATGGATCGAACAGCAGCATGTATTCGCCCTTTGGATAGCGGTTTGGAATCGGGTGGATGGACTCCATCTCTTCCGATGCCATGGCCGCCAGGTGGCCGCCCCATTCGTTCGCTTCCAGCAGGATTTCGTTGGAGATGATGTCCAGTTTTTTCTGTACTTCACCCTGGATGTTTTCGGTCTCGGCGGTGCCCAGCACTTCGCCCAGCGCGCCCTTGCCTACCGAGTGGCTGATGGTTTTGCACGCGCGCGCCACCACTTCGATCAGCAAACGCAGTTCGGCCGGGATGTTGTTGTGCTGGCGTTGTTCTTCCACCAGGTATTGGGTAAGACTGACTCGTTTCATGTGTGCCCTTGGTTAATTGTGATTAGTTTGCGAGTGCTTTGGTGATCACTTCCGCGACGTCGTTGGACAGTTGGCGGGCGGCGACCTTTTCCAGCGCTTGTTTCATCTTGGCCTGCAGCGCCGGCGCGTAACGGCGCCAGCGGTCCATGGCGCGCGCCAGGCGTGCTGCCACTTGCGGGTTGATCGCGTCCAGTTTGATGACGAACTCGGCCCAGAATTCGTAGGCGCTGCCATCGGCGGCGTGGAATTGCGACGGGTTGGCGTTGGTGAAGTTGAAGATCAGGCTGCGTGCGCGGTTCGGGTTCTTCAAGGTGAAGGCCGGATGCTGCATCAGCTTGCGCACGGCGGCCACGTTGGTGGTCGGGGCCGATGCCTGCATGGCGAACCATTTGTCGACCACCAACGCTTCGTTGGCGAAGTCGTCGTAGAACGCTTGCAGGTGCGGGCCGTTGTCGGTGCCGCTGTGGATCAGCGATACCAGCGCGGCCGAGCGGTCGGTCATGTTGGTGGCGTTGTCGAACTGTTGCTGTGCCAGTTGCAGCTCGGCCGCTTCCGGCGCCGCCAGCAGGTAGGACAGGCACAGGTTTTTCAACGCGCGCTTGCCGGCCGAGGCGGCGTCCGGGCTGTACTCGCCCGGGGTCTGGTTGGCGTGATACTGGGCCAGCAGTTCGGCTTTCAGCACGGTGCCGATGGTGTGGCGCATGAACTGGCGCGCGGTGTGGATGGCTTGTGGGTCGACCACGTCCATCTGCTCGGCAATGATGGTTTCCGATGGCAGGATCAGCGCCAGCTCGCGGAAGGCCGGGTCCAGCGATTCATCGCTCAGCACGGTGCGCATGGCGTTGATAAAGGTCTGGTCCAGCTTGAGGTTGGCGGCGCCGTGGGCGGCCACTTGCGCGGTCAGCTTCAGCAGGCGTTCCATCGCCAGGCGCTGGCCGGCTTCCCAGCGGTTGACCGGGTCGCTGTCGTGGTTGAACAGGTGCAGCAGTTCGTCGTCGGTGTAGTCGTGTTCCAGAATCACTGGCGCCGAGAAGTCGCGCAGGATGGATGGCGTCGGACGCTCGTCCACTTCACGGAAGCGGAAGATTTGCTCTTGCTCGGTCAACTCCAGTACCAGCGTGGTGGCGCCTTTGGCGTGCTTGCCGTGTTCCAGCGTCAGCGGCAAGTCCTTGCCGTCCGCGCCCAGCAGGCCGACCGCGACCGGAATGTGGAACGGCAGCTGGCCCGGCTTGCCGCGCTGCGACAGGATGATGTCGAAGTTGCGCTTGACGGCGTCGTAGCGGGTGCGCGCGGTCACCACCGGCGTGCCGGCTTGCGAGTACCAGCGTTCGAACTGGGTCAGGTCGCGGCCGTTGGCGTCGGCCATGGCGGCGCGGAAGTCGTCGCAGGCGACGGCCTGGCCGTCATGGCGATCGAAGTACAGGTCCATGCCTTTGCGGAAGCCGTCACGGCCCAGCAGGGTCTGGTACATGCGGACTACTTCGGCGCCCTTCTCGTACACGGTGACGGTGTAGAAGTTGTTGATCTCGACGAAGGAGTCGGGACGCACCGGGTGCGACATCGGGCCGGCGTCTTCCGGGAACTGGGCCTGGCGCAGCGTGCGCACCTGGTCGATGCGGGTGACGGCGCGGCCGGTGTCGGTGCCGATCATGTCGGCGCTGAATTCCTGGTCGCGGAACACGGTCAGACCTTCTTTCAGCGACAGCTGGAACCAGTCGCGGCAGGTGACGCGGTTGCCGGTCCAGTTGTGGAAGTATTCATGGCCGACCACGGCTTCAATGCCGGCGAAGTCGATGTCGGTGGCGGTGCGCGGGTTGGCCAGCACGAACTTGGTGTTGAAGATGTTCAGGCCCTTGTTTTCCATCGCGCCCATGTTGAAGTCGCCCACGGCGACGATCATGAAGCGGTCCAGGTCCAGCTCCAGGCCGAAGCGTTCTTCGTCCCAGCGGATCGAGTTCTTCAGCGATTGCATGGCGTAGTCGGTTTTGTCGAGGTTGCCGTCCTCCACCCACACTTGCAGCAGCACGTCGCGGCCATCGGCCAGCTTGAACTGCTCTTCCTGGCACACCAGCTTGGCGGCCACCAGGGCGAACAGGTAGGACGGCTTCTTGAACGGGTCTTCCCACTTGGCGTAGTGACGGCCATCGTCCAGGTCGCCCTGTTCGATCAGATTGCCGTTCGACAGCAGCACTGGATATTGCTCTTTATTCGCGCGCAGCATCACGGTGTACTTGGCCATCACATCCGGACGATCCGGGAAGAAGGTGATGCGGCGGAAGCCTTCGGCCTCGCACTGGGTGAAGAAGTTGCCGTTCGAGACGTACAGGCCGGACAGCGAGGTGTTTTCCACCGGCGCGCACACGGTTTCGATTTCCAGCACCACTTCGGCCGGGGCGTTGCGGATGGTCAGCGTGGCGGCGCTCAGCTCGTAATCACCCTCGCCCAGCAGTTGGCCGTTGAGGCGCAGTTGCACCAGTTCGATCTCTTCGCCGTGCAGCACGATATCGCTGCCGGCGGCGTCCGGATTGCGGCGCAGCGTGATGCGGTTGGCGACCACGGTGCTGGCCGGCGCCAGGTCGAAGCCCAGCTCTACGGTATCCACCAGATAGGCGGGCGGGGTGTAATCTTTGCGGTATATCGTCGTGGGGCTGCTGTCTGTGCGCATTGGAAGGCTCTGAAAGGGACGGAGGCAAAAGCCTATTTTACCAATACCGGCCGGGGACGATGGGTAGAATTGCATTCCTGCCAAAACTTACCTAAGTGTAAGTTGCCGCTTTCCACGATGCGGTAACATTCTGTAATAATCATGCAAGCACTGTATGCGCGACATACACTTAGCTCTGGAAAATCCGTCTTATTGAGAGGGGCATCATCATGAAATATCTCGCCACGCTGGCGACCGCCGCCGTGCTGCTGCTAAGCGGCTGCGCCACCACCATCCACAGCAATGTGACCGCTTTCAACGACTGGACCGGTGATATCCAGGACAAATCCTATGCCTTCGAAGCGCCGCAGGGCGCCGACGATACGCTGGAGCACCGCAACTACCAGGTGCTGGTGTCCAATGAGCTGGGCAAGCTGGGCTTCCATCAAGCTGCTGACAACGAGCAACCAAAATTACTGGTTGGCATGAAATTCTTCACCATTGACCAGCCGGTGCGGGTGCTGACCGAAGATCCGTTCATGGGACCGTACTGGGGTCCGGGCTTCTATGGCCGCTATGCCTGGGGTTATCCGCGCTGGGGCTATCGTCCGTTCTTCTATGATTCCTACCGCTTCGGTCCGACTTATGTGGAAGAGCGCATCAAGCACCAATACCAGCGTCAGCTGCGCGTGACCATCAACAGCGTCAGCGGCCGCAAGCTGTATGACGTCACGGTGCAAAACACCAGCGGCATCCAGGCCACGCCGCACGTGATGCCAGCGCTGGTACAAAGCGCGTTTGCCGGCTTCCCCGGCCAAAACGGCGTACCACGCACCATCGACATCACCATCGAGCCAAAAACCGAATCGATGCAAGCCGCCAAGTAAAAGACGGGGTCAATCCTCCCAAAGCTACACGGGCTCTGCCGTAGCGTTCCGCTACGGCAGAGCCCGTGTAGCTTTGGGAGGATTGACCCCGGTTACAAACTGCGGCGGAGGTAGGCTGGCATCAGCCACCAGGCGCACAGGATCAGCAACGCCATCAGGGCGGCGGCGATCAGGCCGACGGTGGCGCCAAACACTTCCGATATCACCAGATCTGTTCCCAGCACCAGGGCGATCGCCAGCGCAAACGCGCCGGCGACGATCTGGCGCGTGGCGATGCGTTTGAAGCGGGCGCGGTCTTTCAACGGCCGCAGCAGCCGGTGCTGGATCGCCGGCGCGCTCAGTAGCACCAGGCTGGTCAGCGATAGGAAGAAGGTCGCCAAGAACAGCAACTTTTCCATGTGGACGATCTGCGCGAAGCCGCTGTTGAACGGCAGGATGATGAGGAAGGCCGACAGCATCTGCGCACCCGGCAGCAGGATGCGCATTTCGCTCAGCATGTCGGAAAAGTCGCCGTCGTCGCGCTCGTCGCTTTGGCTGTCCTCCTCCGGCCGTTCGCTCATGGCAGCAGGATGGTGGAGCCGGTGGTTTTGCGGGCTTCCAGGTCGCGGTGGGCTTGCTGGACGTCGGCCAGGGCGTAGCGTTGGCGGATGTCGATTTTCACTTCGCCGCTGCTGACTACGCCAAACAGTGATTTGGCCATCGCTTCCAGGTCTTCGCGCTTGGCGGTGTAGGACATCAGCGTTGGCCGGGTGACGAAGAGCGAGCCACGGCTGGCCAGTTCGCTCAGGCTGAACGGCGGCACCGGGCCGGAGGCGTTGCCGAAGCTGACCATGGTGCCCAGCGGTTGCAAGCAATCCAGCGAGCCGATGAAGGTGTCTTTGCCGATCGAGTCGTAGACGGCGGACACGCCCTTGCCATCGGTCAGTTCTTTCACCCGTTCGGTGAAATTCTCTTTGTTGTAGTTGATGACGTGGCTGGCGCCGTTTTCAATCGCCAGCGCGGCCTTTTCTTCCGAACCGACGGTGCCGATCAGGTTGATGCCCATCACGCGCGCCCACTGGCAGGCGATCAGGCCGACGCCGCCGGCGGCGGCGTGGAACAGGATGGTGTCGCCGGCCTTCAGCGGCACGGTGCGGTGGAACAGGTATTGCACCGTCAGCCCTTGCAGCATCATGGCGGCGGCGGTGTCGAATTCGATCTGCTTGGGCAGCAGCAGGATTTGCGAGGCGGGGATGTTGCGCGCTTCGGAGTACGAGCCCAGCGGTCGGCCGCCATAGGCGACGCGGTCGCCGGGCTTGAAGTCGGTAACGCCCTCACCCACTTCTTCCACCACGCCGGCGCCCTCCACGCCCAGTGCACCGGGCATGGGTTGCGGGTAGAGCCCGGTGCGGTGGTAGACGTCGATGTAGTTGAGGCCGATGGCTGCATGGCGCATCCGCACTTCGCCAGGGCCGGGCGGCGGCAGGTCGATCTCCACCAGTTCCATCACCTCGGGACCGCCGACGCGGTTGATGCGGATTGCCTTGACCATGTTCTATCCTCCGTGATTGGGCTGCTTTATTGGGCTGCTGTTTGCTGAAGCTGAGACAGTACCAGATGTGCCGATGCGACGTTGGTGGCGCACGGCGTATTGTGCACGTCGCAGGCGCGCACCAGGGCGTTGATGTCCGGTTCGTGCGGCTGCGGCGTCATGGGGTCGCGCAGGAAGATCACGCAGTCGATCTGGCCTTCGACCAGCAGCGAGCCGATCTGCAAGTCGCCGCCGAACGGGCCGGAGTGCTTGCGGTCCACGGTCAGGCCGACTTCATTGGTCAGGCGGCCGCCGGTGGTGCCGGTGGCCACCAGTTGGCAGGTCGAGAGGAAAGCCTTGTATTCGCTGGCGAGGGCGATCATGTCGTCTTTTTTCTTGTCGTGCGCAATCAGGGCAATGCGGGTCTTCATTACTTCTCCCATTTATTTTTTGGACAGCAGATAGATCCCGGCCAACACCAGGGCGGTGCCGCCCAGTTGCCAGGAGGTGACGGGCTCGCCCAACAGCAGCGCGCCCAGAAACAGCGTTGAAACCGGGCCGATCATACCAGCCTGCGAGGCGGTGCCGGCGCCGATGCGTTCGACCGCGATCATGGTCATGAACACCGGCGCCACCGTGCACAGGATGCCGTTGATCAGCGACAGGCCATACACCGGCAGTGGCTGCAGCAGGCCGGAGAGCGGGCGCAACAGGAAGAACTGGGCCATGCAGGCGGCGGTGGAGACGCACATCGCGTACGACACCAGCCGTATCGATCCCAGCCGCTTGACCATTTCGCCGGACAGCAGCAGGTAGGCGGCATAGGCGGCGGCCGAGCCGGTCACCAGCGCGGCGCCCAGCACCACGTTGCTGCCGCCTTGCAGGTCGTGCACGAACACCAGCACGATGCCGAGGTAGGAAGTCAACAGCGCCATCCACTGTTTGCGGTTGATGTGCTGTTTGAGGATGGTGGAGCTGATCAGCAGCACGAAGGTCGGGGTCAGGAACAGGATCAGCCGCTCCAGGCCGACCGAGATGTATTGCAGGCCGAGGAAGTCGAGAAAGCTGGACAGGTAGTAGCCGACCAGGCCGAGGCCGACGATGCGCCAGCGGTCGCCGCTGCTGAGCGGAGCGCCGGTGCGCATCTTCCAGAGCGCGATGGTGGCGAACACCGGCAGCGAGAACAGCATGCGGAAGGCGATCAGCGTGACCGCGTCGATGTGATAGCGGTACAGCAGCTTGGCCACAATGGCCTTGGTGGAAAACAAAACCGAGCCACCAATGGCAATGCCCAGCCCGCTAAGAAAGGCGGCCCGCGTCAACGTGCCCTGTGTCGTGCTTTTATCCATAGGGCAAATTGTACCGCCTGCCGCCCTCCCCCGCTGAGCAGCCTCTTTCGCTGCTCACATGAGACGCGTCAAGCCGATTGGTGATAGGCTGTGTGAGCATCGCGAGATGGAAATTAGAAGATATACCCGGCAAGATCGCTCGGTCCCCTTCCAACAATGGCTCGACCAATTGGACAAGCTCGCTGCGGCTAAAATCTCAAAAGCACTGTTTCGCATGGCCGATGGAAATCTATCACGAGTCAAATGGTTCGCCGGCATCGGCGAATATGTCATCGACTGGGGACCGGGTTACCGGATTTACCTTGCAAAAGAGGGTCTTATGACGATTCTTCTATTGGGGGGCGGCACGAAAAAACACCAGCAGATCGATATCACGCGTGCAAAGCTTTTGCATGAAGAATTCAAAAGTCGTAAGAAGGCGGGAGATGGGGGAATACTATGGAGCTAGCGGGTTTTGAGGTCGGCATTGTGGAGCGGATTCAACGCGAACCAGCTTTTGCAGCCGCCCTGATCGAGGAAGTAGATGAGGCACTCACTGAAGGCGAGAATAGCGTTGCGAAGGGAATGCTGCGAGTCCTCACCGTCGGCACGATCGGCTTTTTTGCACTGGCCCAATCATTATCAGTGACGGCTGAATCGTTGCAACAATCGCTTTCACAGCAAGCGACACCGGATGCCGCCAGTCTTAGAGCGGTAGAAAAAGCGCTCAGGCTAGCATTAGGTGTCGCTGCGGGATAAGCAACCCACAGAAATGGTGACGCTTAGACGCTATCGCCACTACCACGCTGCGGGTGCCATATCACTGAAGCTCAGCTGATGGTCACCGCCGCGCTGCCGGCGGTCACTGTCGCGGTGGTGGTGCGGGCGACGATGGTGGCGGGGGCGCTGGTGCCGACCAGCTTGTTCACCTGGCGGAACTGGGCCGTCATCTTCGATGGCGTCAGCGTCACCAGCGTGTAGCCTTGGGCGTCGTTGTTCAGGTGCTTGAGCCACTGGTTATTCCCCAGTCCCGACAACTGCTGCGCCAAGGCCAGCAGGCTGGTGTTGAAGTCGCTGTTGGCTTGCAGCGCGGTCAGCACGGCGGCGGTGGTGGCGTCCAGCTGCGCTTCGGGCACGCTCAGCGCCGCCAGCGCGCCGCGCAACTGCACGCGGGTTTGCTCGGCCAGCGAGGCCAGCGTCGGCGCCGCCTTGCCCATGGTGTAGTCCAGCAGGTTGAAGTTGAGGTTGACCGTGCCGATGCCGGTCACCGGCACCGCCAGCGGATAGCTGACCAGCGTGGCGATGTCGCCCAGCGAGTCGGCCGCGTCACGCAAATAGCTGAAGAACGAATCCGAGGAGACGCCGGCCGATACCAGGTCCACCATCACCGGCGTGCCGCCACCGGTGGCATCGAAGTCGTCGTTGACGGTGCCGGCGAAGAAGGCGTGGATGTCGCCGGTAATCGCCACCACGTTGCTGATGTTGTTGCTCTTCAGGTGAGACATCAGCGTTTTGCGCTCGGTGTTATAGCCATCCCACTGGTCGCAGTTGAGCAGGAATTTGGTGAAGAACGACGACAGCGCGTCTTTCTTGCCCGACGCCGCCACGAAGGTCGAATTGACGCCATTGGTCTGGACGTCCGGCTTGATGTAGCCAAACGCGATGGTCTGCGCGGCCACGGCGGCCAGCGCGGTACCGGTCGAGCCAGCCGTCGCGGCGGCGCTGACCTTGGCCAGCACCGCCACCGCGATCGCGGCCTGGGCGCTGCTCAAACCGGCCGCAACGCCGGCCGTGGCTTGCGCGGTGCTGCTGCCGCCGCCAGCCGCCGAAGTGGCGATGGCCACCGCGCCAGCCTGGGCGACGGCGCTGGTGGCGCCGGCCGTGACCGCAGCCACGATGGTGCCGGCCAGCGCGTAATTGCCACCGACCGCCGCCGCCGTGGTGGCGACCGAGGTCGCCAGCGATGTCGCCGCGCTCAGCGCCAGCAGCGTGGCGATGGCGTCGGTGCCGTTCAGGCCCATGCGCAGCAGCGAGACTTCATTGCCCCACAGTTTCCAGGTCGAGGTGGCGGCTTTCATCTTGTCCATCCACCACTGGCGCTGGGTGTTGCCCAATATGGTGGCGGTGGTCAGCGGATCGAGGCCGATGGTCTTGGCGCCGGCCATCTTCTGCGCTTCCACGCTGTCGAACACGCTTTGCTGCACCAGATAGCGCGCGCCAATCCGGCCCAGCGCCTTGCCGGTCGCTGGATTGATGGTCGATTCCGGAATGATGTGATCGGCGCGATACAGGCGTTCGTCGGTCATCACCAGCTGCATCAGCTTGCCGAACTGGAAATCGCGGTAGATCTTGATGTTCTGGAAGGTGGTGTTGGCCGCGTCCAGCGTGACGTCGGCCGGCATGTATTCAAACCACGCCTGATTGGCGTTGCGGCGGCGCGCCGGCTGATGCAGATCCGAGCCGTCGGCGTTGAAGGAGCCGTCGTAGGTTTCCGCATCCTGCCAGGCATCGTCGGTGAACTCATGGTCGTCCCAGATGGCGATGAAGGCAAAGCGCTCGTGCAGCGCCTGCAGGCGCTTGTCGGTGCGGTACTTTTTGTACAGATAGCGGTAATCGGCCAGCGTGTTGGCGTATTTGGCGCCCGACGTGCCGCTCTTGTAGACGCCGTCCGGCAGCACCAGCGTGTCGTGCCGGCTTTCAACCGCGCCGGTCTGGAAGTCCTCGCCCACGGTTTCGTAGATATAGTCGCCCAGGTGGACGATGAAGTCCAGGCTCTCGCCGGCGATCGACGACATCGCGCCCCAGTGGTTGACGCTCCAGTCCTGGCAAGTCATATAGACAAACTGCAGCTGCGCCACATCGGCATCGGCGGCCGGCGCGGTCTTGAAGCGGCCGACGTTGGAACGGGTGTCGCCGGCGATGAACTGGTAATAGTAAGTGGTGGCCGCCGACAGCCCGGTCAGCTTGTGGCGCACGGTGTTGTCGTACTGAGACTGCAGCGGCAAGCGCACGTCGGCCACCAGCGTGCCGCTCAGCGCGGTATTGGCGCCCAGCGCGGCGCTGTTGTCGGCGGAGGTGACCACCAGCCGGATCGCGCTGTCGGCGGCCGAGGGCGCCACCGCCACCGCATCGGCCGAGGCCGGCAAGGCGCGGGTCCACAGCATGATGCTGTCGGCGCGCGGGTCGCCCGAGGCCACGCTCTGCGGGAATTGCCAGGCACCGCTGGCCAGCGCCAGATCCGTGCCAGCCGCCTCGCTGCTGCCGCCGCAAGCGCTCAGGCCCACCGCCGATACCGTGATAAAGCCACCCAATTTAATAAACTGCCGTCGATCCATGTCTGCTCCCGTACTGCGCGTGTCAAAAAGATCAACAGTAGCAGTACGATATGACAGCATGCCTACAAAAACTGGAGGCCGGCCTCTAGCGATGGCGGCGACGAGCGGCGGCCGGCGGCGGCCGGCGGCCGACTGTGGCCCCCGGGCGACGGCGGTTTCTGGCGGCCCGCTTATGCTAGAATACCGCCCTCACCGCACTCACATGACTCACCGCCGAAGGAAGACCGAACATGGCTGGACACAGCAAATGGGCCAACATCAAGCACAAAAAAGCAGCAACTGACGCGAAACGCGGCAAGATCTGGACTCGCCTGATCAAGGAAATCACCGTTGCTGCCCGCATGGGCGGCGGCGATGCCGCGACCAATCCACGTCTGCGTCTGGCCATCGACAAGGCGGCCGACGCCAATATGCCTAAGGATAACGTGCAGCGCGCGATCACCCGCGGCACCGGCGGCGAGGACGGCGCGGCGTATGAAGAGGTTCGCTACGAGGGCTACGGCATCGGCGGCGCGGCCATCATCGTCGACTGCATGACCGACAACCGCGTGCGTACCGTGGCCGAAGTCCGCAACGCCTTCAACAAGAATGGCGGCAACATGGGCAACGAAGGCTCGGTGGCCTTCATGTTCAAGCATTGCGGCCAGTTCCTGTTCGCGCCCGGCACCAATGAGGACGCGCTGATGGAAGTGGCGCTGGAAGCCGGCGCCGAGGACGTGATCAGCGACGAAGAAGGCGGCATCGAAGTGCTGTGCGGCCCGCACGATTTCGCGGCGGTGAAGGATGCGCTGGAAGCCAAGGGTTTCAAGGCCGAAGTGGCCGAGATCATCATGAAGCCGGACGTCGAAATCGCCGTCACCGGCGACAACGCGATCAAGATGCAGAAACTGCTGGACGCGCTGGAATTGCTGGATGATGTGCAGGAAGTGTATTCCAACACCTTGATCGAAGACTGAGGAATTATGAAAATTTTGGTAGTCGGCTCCGGCGGCCGTGAACATGCGCTGGCCTGGAAACTGGCGCAATCCGAGCGCATTCAGATGGTGTACGTTGCCCCTGGCAATGGCGGCACCGCGCGCGATTCGCGCCTGGTCAACGTCAACATCACCGACCTGCACGAACTGGCCAACTTCGTCGAAAGCGAAGGCATCAGCCTGACCGTGGTCGGTCCCGAGACCCCGCTGGCCGGCGGCATCGTCAACCTGTTCCGCGCCCGTGGCCTGAAAGTATTCGGCCCGACCAAGGAAGCGGCGCAGCTGGAGTCGTCGAAAGACTTCGCCAAGGCGTTCATGCAGCGTCACGGCATTCCGACCGCCAAATACCAGACCTTCTCGGACGTGGCGCAAGCGCACGACTACGTCAACGCCAACGGCGCCCCGATCGTCATCAAGGCCGACGGCCTGGCTGCCGGCAAGGGCGTGGTGGTCGCCATGTCGCTGGACGAAGCACACCAGGCGATTGACGACATGCTGGCCGATAACCGCTTCGGCGACGCCGGTGCCCGCATCGTCATCGAAGAATTCCTGGCCGGCGAAGAAGCCAGCTTCATCGTCATGTGCGACGGCAAAAACATCCTGCCGCTGGCCACCAGCCAGGATCACAAACGCCTGAAGGACAACGACGAAGGCCCGAACACCGGCGGCATGGGCGCTTACTCGCCAGCCCCGATCGTCACCCCGGCGATGCACGCCCGCGTGATGCGCGAGATCATCAACCCGACCATCGCCGGCATGGCGAAGGATGGCATCGTCTTCACCGGCTTCCTGTACGCCGGCCTGATGATCGACGCCGCCGGCAATCCGCGCACGCTGGAATTCAACTGCCGCATGGGCGATCCGGAAACCCAGCCTATCATGTCGCGTCTGAAGACCGACCTGGTGAGCGTGATGGAACACGCCGTCAACGGCACCCTGGACCAGATCGAACTGGAATGGGACCGCCGCACCGCCGTTGGCGTGGTGCTGGCCGCCGCCGGCTATCCGGACGCGCCGCTGAAAGGCGCCGTGATCGAAGGCATCCCGGCCGAAACGCCGGAATCGGTGACCTTCCACGCCGGCACCGTCGAAGTCAACGGCCAGCTGCAAGTCAGCGGCGGCCGCGTGCTGTGCGTGGTCGGCCTGGGCGACAGCATCAAGCTGGCGCAAAAACAAGCTTACGAAGTGGTCGACCAGATCAGCTTTGAAGGCGCGCAGTGCCGCCGCGACATCGGCTGGCGCGGGCTGAAACACTAAGATGTCGGACGCTCCGAATCCCGTCGCAGTCAAAGCCTGGCTGCTGAACCTGCAAAACAACATCGTGCAAGCGTTGGAGGCCGTTGACGGCAAGTCCTTCCTGCGCGACGAGTGGCAGCGCGCCGAAGGTGGCGGCGGGATTTCGCGTCTAGTCGAGGAAGGCAACGTCATCGAACGCGGTGGCGTCAACTTCTCGCATGTGCTGGGCGCCAAGCTGCCGCCATCGGCGGCGGCGCACCGGCCTGACATTGGCGGTAATCCGTGGGAAGCCATGGGCGTGTCGCTGGTGATCCACCCGCGCAACCCGTACGCGCCGACGGTGCACATGAACGTGCGCTTTTTCAGCACCACCAATGCGGCCGGCGAGCCGGTATGGTGGTTCGGCGGCGGCATGGACCTGACGCCGTACTACGGCAACCAGCAGGACGTGCAGCACTTCCACCAGACCTGCCGCGACGCCCTCGCCCCTTTCGGCGACGAGCTGCACGGCAAGTTCAAGCAGTGGTGCGACGAGTATTTTTACCTGAAACACCGGCAGGAAGCGCGCGGCGTCGGTGGCATCTTCTTCGATGACCACAACGCCGACGGTTTCGAGCAAAGCTACGCCATGACGCGAAGCGTCGGCGACGCCTTCCTCCAAGCCTATCTGCCGATCCTGGAAGCGCGCAAGGACACGCCGTACGGCGAGCGCGAACGCGACTTCCAGGCTTACCGGCGCGGCCGCTATGTCGAATTCAATCTGGTATTCGACCGCGGCACGCTGTTTGGCCTGCAATCGGGCGGCCGCACCGAGGCGATCCTGATGTCGATGCCGCCGATTGTGAAGTGGCGCTATCGCTGGGAGCCGGAAGCCGGATCGCCGGAAGCGGCGCTGTACACCGACTTCCTGCCGCACCGCGACTGGCTCGCGTCGTAACGATGGCCTACCGCGTCGCACTGCTGGGAGGCAGCTACGATCCGGTGCATCTAGGTCACGTCGCGTTGGGCGATTACTTCGCCAATCTGCTGCAAGTCGACCAGTTGCGCGTGATCCCAACCGGGCTGCCGTGGCAAAAAGCCACGCTGCAAGCCTCGTCGCAGCAGCGCGCCGACATGCTGGCGCTGGCCTTTGCCGGCCAGTCCTACAGCGTGGCGGTGGATCTGCAGGAAATCGCGCGCGGCGCCCAGGGGCTGCCGACGTACACCATCGACACGCTGCGCAACGTGCGCGCCGAACTGGGGCCGCAAGCGTCGATCGCCTTCGTCATGGGCGCCGACCAGCTGCAGCGGCTCGACACCTGGCACCAATGGCAGGCGCTGTCCGACTATGCACACCTGTGCGTGGCGGCCCGCCCTGGCTATGACATTGCCACCGCCGGCCTGCCGCCGGCCGTGGCCAAGGCGTTTACCAGCCGGCTGGCGACGCCTGAACAAATCCGTAACACGCCGCATGGTCTGACTTATCTGGCACAAGACTTCGCGGTGGATATTTCCGCCACCCAGATACGTGCGGCATTACAACGGGGGGAGAAGGCAGACTCGCTTATCCCGCCGCTAGTGCTAGACTATATTGAACAACACAAACTATACAGAAGCTAATGGACATCAAAAAACTGCAAACCCTGGTCGTTGACGCCCTCGAAGACGTCAAAGCCCAAGATATCGTCCTGTTCGACACGACTCACCTGACCAGCCTGTTCGACCGCATCGCGATCGCGTCCGGTACCTCCAACCGTCAGACCAAGGCGCTGGCCGCCTCGGTGCGCGACAAGATCAAGGAAGCCGGCGGCGAAGTCTACGGCATGGAAGGCGAGGACACCGGTGAATGGGTGCTGGTCGACCTGGGCGACATCATTGTCCACATCATGCAAGCGCCGATCCGCGCCTACTACCGCCTGGAAGAGATCTGGGGCGACAAGCCGGTGAAACTGGGCGCCGCCAAGCGCAAGGGCACCAAGGAAGCGGACGAAGCCGAACCGAAGAAAATCAGCAGCCACCTGGCCGCCGGTAAAAAAGCGGTTGCCGCCGAAGCCGTGGTCGAGAAGAAGACCGCCGCCCGCAAGCCGGCCGCCGCCAAAGCCGCCGCCACCAAGAAAACCACCGCCAAGCCAGCCGCCGTCCCGGCCGGCAAAAAGGTGAAAGTCGGCGCGCCGAAGTCCACCGTGGCCGCCGTCAAGGCACTGAAAGCCGCACCGAAGCCACGCGCCGCCAAGCCGAAAGCTGAAGAAGCGCCGGCCAAGACCGTCATCAAGCGTATCAAAAAAGCGGCCGAGTAATTCGGGATGCAGCTGATTATCGCTGCGGTCGGCCACAAGATGCCGGTCTGGATCGAAGCCGGCTACGCCGAGTATGTGAAGCGCATGCCGCCGGAACTGAAGATCGTGCTGAAAGAAATCAAGCCGGTCGAGCGTTCCGGCAGCAAGACCGCCGCCACCGCGATGGCGCTGGAACGCGAGCGCATCGAGGCGGCGTTGCCGAAATCGGTGCGCATCATCGCGCTGGATGAACGCGGCAAGGATCTGACCTCGGTCGGCCTGTCGCAGCAGTTACAGACATGGCAGCAGGACGGCCGCGACACCGCCTTCCTGATCGGCGGCGCCGACGGTCTCGATCCGGAACTGAAGGCGCGCGCCGAAGGCTTGATACGAATTTCCAGCATGACGCTGCCGCATGGTATGGTGCGGGTGATGCTGGCCGAGCAGCTGTACCGCGCCTGGACCATTACGCAGAACCACCCTTATCACCGCGTCTAACAACAACCATATGAAACCGGTCGACAAGAAGATTTATCTTGCCTCCAAAAGCCCGCGCCGGCGCGAGCTGCTGCGCCAGGTCGGCATCGACTTCGAACTGCTGATGCTGCGCAGCGACGGCCCGCGCGGCGCCGACGTCACCGAGGACGTGCATCCCAACGAAGCGCCGCTCGACTACGTGGCGCGGGTGGCCAGGGAAAAAGCGGCGTTCGCGGCCGACCTGATCATCAAGCGCCGCATGGCGCCGCGCCCGGTGCTGTCGGCCGACACCACCGTCACCATCGATGGCGCCATCCTCGGTAAGCCGGCCAACGCGGCCGAAGCCAGCGCCATGCTGCAGCAACTGTCCGGCCGCACCCACCAGGTGCTGACCGCGATCGCGGTGGAATATGGCGCCTTCTCGGGCCATGTGACCCAGGTCTCCGAGGTGCGCTTCGGCGTGCTGTCGCCGGCCGCGATCGCCGCCTATTGCGCCTCGGCCGAACCGTATGACAAGGCCGGCGGTTACGGCATCCAGGGCCCGGCCGCGCAATTCATCGAACACATCGCCGGCAGCCATTCCGGCATCATGGGCCTGCCGGTCTACGAAACCGTACAACTGCTGCGTCAGGCGGGTTTGCCCCTGCCCTGAGTGGCGTGTATGATCGGGGCATGAACGAAGATATCCTGATCAACATCACCCCGCAGGAGACCCGCGTAGCCCTCATCGTGCAGGGCGCCGTGCAGGAACTCCATATCGAACGCACCCTCACGCGCGGCCTGGCCGGCAACGTCTACTCCGGCAAGGTGGTGCGGGTGCTGCCCGGCATGCAGTCGGCCTTCATCGACATCGGCCTGGAACGCGCGGCGTTCCTGCACGTGGCCGACATCTGGGAAGCGCGGCCGCACGATGGCAGCGCCAACCCGGTGCCAACCCCGATCGAAAAAATCCTGTTCGACGGCCAGGTGCTGACGGTGCAAGTGATCAAGGATCCGATCGGCACCAAGGGCGCGCGGCTATCGACGCAGATTTCGATCGCCGGCCGCATGCTGGTGTATCTGCCGCAGGACGGGCATATCGGCGTGTCGCAAAAAATTGAAAAGGAAGCCGAGCGCGAAGCGCTGCGCGCGCGCCTGCAAAGCCTGCTGCCGGCGGAGGAAAAAGGCGGCTACATTGTGCGCACCCAGGCCGAGGACGCGTCGGACTCCGATATCGCGGCCGACATCGAATACCTGCGCAAGACCTGGGCCGCGATCCAGCACGGCGCCCGCACCCGGCCGGCCACCACGCTGCTGCATCAGGACTTGAGCCTGGCCCAGCGCGTGCTGCGCGACTTCGTGCACGACGAAACCGCCACCATCCAGGTCGACTCGCGCGAGAACTATCTGGGCCTGCAGGAATTCGGCAAGGCCTACACGCCGGGCGTGCTGCCACGGCTGCATCACTACACCGGCGAGCGGCCGCTGTTCGACCTGTACGGCGTGGAGGAAGAAATCCTGCGCGCGCTGGGGCGGCGCGTCGATTTGAAATCGGGCGGCTACCTGATCGTCGATCAGACCGAGGCGATGACCACCATCGACGTCAACACCGGCGGCTTTGTCGGCGGCCGTAATTTTGCCGACACGATTTTTAAAACCAATCTGGAGGCGGCGCACGCGATCGCGCGCCAGCTGCGGCTGCGTAACCTGGGTGGCATCATCATCCTCGACTTCATCGACATGGAGAACACCGAGCACCGCAACGCCGTGCTGAACGAGTTGAAGAAAGCGCTGTCGCGCGACCGCACCAAGGTCTCGGTCAGCAGCTTCTCGGCGCTGGGGCTGGTGGAGATGACGCGCAAGCGCACGCGCGAATCGCTGGCGCACATCCTGTGCGAATCGTGCCCGGCCTGCAACGGCCGTGGCCAGGTCAAGACCTCGCGCACCATCTGCTACGAGATCTTGCGCGAACTGCTGCGCGAAGCCAAGCAGTTCAACCCGCGCGAGTTCCGCATCCTCGCCTCGCAGGAAGTGGTCGATCTGTTCCTGGAAGAGGAATCGCAGCATCTGGCGATGCTGGGCGATTTCATCGGCAAGAAAATCTCGCTGCAGGTGGAAAACACCTACGATCAGGAGCAGTACGACGTCATTCTGATGTAACGCTTCAGGGCTGCATGCGGCGGCAGCTCAACTCCATTTCGCGGCAGTAATAAACCCGGCGGTCGCGCACGTCGACACCGGCGCTGCGGTCGATCGAGTCAACGTTGTTCGTCGCGGCAAAGCCGCAGCCCCAGACCAGGTGCGTGCTGGATGGCAGACGGCGTTGATTCGGGCAGCCGGCATGGCTGCGCACCACCACCTCCTCCGGCGTGCGGTAGCCGGTAATCTCGTTCAAATGGCCACTCGCGGTGGTCACCGGACTGAGGCAGCGGAACCGGCCATTCTCGCCTTCCGGCTTGGTGCACACCATAATCGCTTCCATGGTCTTGATCCGTGATTTGTCCGGCACGCTGGCACTGGCCGGCTTGAGCGCCGTCACGGGCGTCTCCGCGCTGGCGACGGTCGCGGGCCGCACCGGTGCCGGCACAGCGGCGGTGACACCGGCCGGGACGCCGCTGGTGACGCTGGTGACGCTGGTGGTGCCACTCTGGCGGCTGGCCGGCTTGGCTGGCGCCGCGCTACGCGGCTTTTCCGCTGCCTTGGCGATGGCCGGCGCTGGCGCTGGCGTCGGCGCTGGCGGCAACTGCCGTGCCTCGGCCGCCGCCCGGCGCTCATTGGCGATGCGCTCGCGGAATGCCTGCGCCTGCCGGTCCAGCTTCTCCTGCTGACTGCGCCGCACCTGTTCCCTGGCGTTGTCGACATTGGCATTGGCCTGCGTGATCTCGGCATCATAGCGCGACAGTTCGGATGCCAGCGTGCCGACAAACGCCTGGAACAACGCCGCCGTCTGCTCGCTTTCCTCGGCGGCGATGCGGCGCTGCTCGGCCTGGTGTTCGGCCAACTGCACAGAGGCGAATTCCGCATATTCATACGCCTGCTTGCGCACCTCCTCGACCCGCTCCGGACGGTATTTGACGGCGCTGTACGGCGTGATCATATAGTTGACGCCATCGCGCGTTTCGCCATCGCGGACACTGGCCACATATTGCGGCACACCATCCGCCAGCCGGTACTCGCCAAGCTTGATCAGATCCTGCCCGCGGATCGCATAGTGTTCGACCGCCGTCGGCTGTCCATTCTCCGCCAGCACTTGCAGGTACAGGTCTTCGCCGGTATGACGGCCGGTCGCGTTGATGATGACGAAAGCGTCGTTAAAGCTGGCGCAAGTGATGGCTTTATGGACCTTGGCATTCACCTGGTTGTCGGCCAACGGCGTCAATTCCATATTGCGCATCGTGTAGAACACATAGCCGCCGTTACAGTTGTAGGTGCGGCCATCGACCCGGCGTTCCTCGTCAAAGCGGTCATAGGAGCGTGACAGGGCCAGCGCCGGACGCTGGCTGCCGGCTTTTTGCAACATGAAATCGGCGCCCTGCTGCTGGGTAAAGCCGGTGATCCTGGGGCCAACGGGCAGACTATCGCAGGCGCAGAGCAACAACGGTACCAGCAGGCAGAGAATCGAGCGCATAACACTTTCCTTGGCGAAGTGGACGACCGCGCCAGTGTAGCGACACTGCGCGTGCCGCCGCATCATCAATATCGCTGATGTTTTTCCAACAAAAATGCGCTGCCGGTTGACGCCTGAATTGCGGGAAGATATTTTTATGATAATAACCATTCACCGCCCCCTCCCATGGCCGCCGACCTGATCAGCAGCATCTATGCCCATGCCTTAATCCCCAGCGCCATGCCGCTGCTGATGGCGCGCCTGGGCCAGCTATTCGGCGCCCACTCCTCCTTCATGTTCACCTCGCATTCGGCGGTGGAGCCGGAAGCCATACTGCTGGGCCAGAACATGGACCCCGGTCATGTCGACGGCTTCCGTCACTATTGGCATCAGGAAGACGTGTGGGCCCAGGAGGCCGGCCGGCGCGGCATGATGCGGCGGAATGTGGTGGTACGCGGCAGCGAGCTGGTGCCGCTCGGGGACTTGCAGCGCAGCCGCTTCTACAACGAATTCGGCCGCGACTGCGGCATGGGCAGCATGCTGGGCTCGGTGCTGTTCGATGGCCGCGAAAGCGGCGATCTGCCGTTCACCAATCTGTGCTGGTATCGCGCGGCCGGCCATGAGGACTTTGAGGCGGACGCCACACGCCGCTTGCGGCGCCTGCTGCCCCATCTGCAACGCGCGGTGCATACCGCGCGCGAAGTCAACGCGCTGCGCAATGAAGTGGCGGTGGAACGGCTGGCGGCGGGCATGCCGGGCGTGGCCTGGCTGCTGCTCGATGGCGCCGGCCGCATCCTGCGCAGTAATGCGCTGGCGGCCACCGCACTGACACGGGACAACCAGCTGTTCAACACCGTCGGCAATCGCTTGCTGCGGCTGGGCGAACGCTCGGCGCCGCCGCTGGCCGAGGCGTTGTCGTTCTGCTCGTCCAGCGGTGTGGTGCAGCGCATGCTGGTCTGCACCGCCGGCCAGCAACTGATCAAGGGAACGCTGACGCGGCTGCCGGCGGAGGCGCCGACCGCGCTGGGCCAGTTTGCGCAACCGCGCCTGCTGTTGATGCTGCATCTGCCGCGCGACGACAGCAGAGAGATCGTGGCGCTGGCCGCTGAACTGTACGGCTACACCCAGGCCGAACAGGACGTGTTGCAACTACTGCTGGAAGGACTCAGCGTGGAACAGATCGCGCTTCGGCGCAGCAGTTCGGTCAGCACCATCCGCACCCAGGTGCAAGGACTGCTGGCCAAGGGAGGCTGTGCCCGCCAAGTCGACCTGATCAGCAAGCTGAGTCGTTTGGCGGGCTGAGCCGGCGCTTAGTTGGAGGCCACCACGCCGGGATGGCTGACGCTGTTTGTGCCCGGCGGCTTGGTGCCGCCGCCCATCTTCATGCGACTGGCCACAATCAGCGACAGCAGGCAGCCGCCACCCAGATAGGCCGCCACCGCGTGCCAGCCGCCGTCCACGCCCAGCAGCGCGGTGGCGATGAACGGCGTGAAGCCGCCACACACCACGCTGGCGAACTGATAGCCGACGCCAGCGCCGCTGTAGCGGTACTCGGCGCCAAAGAACTCGGTGAACAGCGGCTGCTGCACGGCGACCACCATGTCGTGCGCAATATTTGCCAGCAGCACCGCGAAGATCACGATCCAGAACACCGAGCGCGCTTCCAGCGCCAGGAAGAACGGCACCGCCGCCAGCACGCCGATCAGCGCGCCGCCGACATAGACGCGCTTCTGGCCGATGCGGTCCGCCATCAGCGCGAACAGTGGAATGGTCAGGCAGCTGATCGCGCCCACCAACAGGCCGATGTTGAGGAACAGGTCGCGCGACATGCCGAGGTTCTTGGTCGAGTACGACAGCGCGAAGGTGGTGACAATGTACATGGTGAACATCTCGGCCATGCGCAGCGCGATAATCAGCAGGAAGCTTTTCGGATGCTTGGTCAGCGCGGTCAGCACCGGCAGTTTGACCTTGCGCTCGCCGTGGGCGCCGACCTTGCGCACGAATTCCTGCGACTCTTCCATGGTGGTGCGAATCCACATCGCCACCAGCACCAGCACCACGCTGAACAGGAACGGCACGCGCCAGCCCCAGGACAGGAAGGCTTCATTGTCCAGCGTATGGGTGAGGATGGAGACGAAGCCGGTGGCCATCACCAGGCCGACGCCGTAGCCAACCTGCACGCCGGAGCTGTAGAACGCCTTCTTGCCCTTGGGCGCGCTCTCGACCGCCATCAACGCCGCGCCGCCCCACTCACCGCCGACGGCAAAACCTTGCAGCGCGCGCAGCGTCACCAGCGCGATCGGCGCCAGCCAGCCAATCTGGTTAAAGGTCGGCAGCAGGCCGATCAGCGCGGTGGACAGGCCCATGATCAGCACTGTCAGCACCAGCATGCGCTTGCGGCCGAGACGGTCGCCAAAGTGGCCGAACACGATGCCGCCCAGCGGACGGAACAGGAAGCCGACGCCAAATGTGCCGAACGCAGCCAGCGTGCCGATGGTCGGGCTGACGTTGGGGAAGAACTGGGTGTTGAACACCAGCGCGGCGGTGATGCCGTACAGCAGAAAGTCATACCAGTCGACCACGGCGCCGACAAAACTGCCCAGCGCGGCCTTGCGAGCCTGACGCTCGGATGAGGATAAAGGGGAAGTCATGAGAGAGTCTCCGTTGTATGCGTTGTATTTGTTAACGGATAGATTAGTTAAAGCAGATGCAAATTTCCATTGACCGCTACACCAAAACGCGCGATAAACACACGACAGCGTGCGATTAGTGCACATTTTACGCAATTTCAGCAAAGCCACCAAAAATGAAACAACACGAATGGATCGCCGGCCTGGATCGTGGCCTGGCCATACTGGAAGGATTCGACCATGCCACGCCGCGCATGACCGCCACCCAGGCCGCCGAACGCGCCGGCCTGACCCGTTCGGCGGCGCGGCGCTATCTGCTGACGCTGGAGCATCTGGGCTATCTGTACCGTGACGGCAAGCAGTTCGGGCTGACGCCACGGGTGTTAAAGGTGGGCTGGTCGTATTTCGAATCGGCGCAGTTGCCGCGCTTGCTGCTGCCCTTCCTGCAACGCGTCACCGCGCGGCTGAACGAATCGGTGTACGTCAGCGTGCTGGACGACCATGAGCTGGTGTTCATCGCCCGCAACGGCGCCACCCATGTGATGACCACCGGCTTTGTGCTGGGGGCGCGGCTGCAGCCGCACCTGGCGTCACCGGGCATCGTGCTGCTGGCGCATCAGGAACCTGAACAGGTGCGCGCCTGGCTGGCGCAAGTGCCGCTGACTTCGTTCACGCCCTACACCATCATGGACTGGCAGATGCTGTACGGCGAAATCGAACAGGCCCGCGCGGCGGGTTATGCGGTGCTGGAGCAGCAGTTGCAGATCGGCGTGCGCGGCATCGCGATCCCGCTGAAGAACCGTGCCGGCCAGTTGGTGGGCGCGATGAGCGTCAGCATCCCGATCGGCACCGAATCACGCGAAGCCGCGCTGGCGCGGGTGCTGCCGGTGCTGCAGGAAACCGCCAACGCCTTGCTGAATCATTTGTAGCGGCGGAGCACCGTCATCAGCAGCATCGCCATCAACCCACCGGCGGTGTAGGCCACGAGGTCCGGCCAGTTGAAGGTCGAGCCCAGCACCAGATGTCCAACCGGATGCGCGCGCACTGCGTTAATCCAAGGCGCCTGGTAAAGCTGGCTGAACTCCACCGCGTACGAAATCACCAGCGCACCGATCGTCAAACGCGCGATGCTCAGTGCCGGCATGACCGCTGCGAGACCGAAAAATACCATCATCGTCCACAGCGCATCGCCCGGATACTTCCCCAGAACTGGAAAGCGCCGCGACGCCAGCCCAATCACAACCATCCCTACAGTGATAGCAACGTACAGTACTCGGCTACGCATATGCTTGTTTTTTTCCATTGCCACCATATACCCGATGCTGCGTGAAAACGCAAAAAAGATATTAGCCATCACCGGTAGCTAAAGGCAGATCAGTCCTTTTGGACGGAAAGACTTCAAGAGTAATTTGGTCATCGACGAATCTCATACGCTTGCGTAACTCATCGTCGACCATCAATAGGCACTCACGCTCGATGAAGAAGGAAAAATAGACGGTATGCTGAAAAGCCCTCTGGCGCTTCTGGCGCAAATTTTCAATTTTCATTGGAATAGCAGTCCAATTTCCCGCGCTCTTTACCTCAACGACAAATCGTTCTTCGGTATCTGTATCAGACTTGCGAGCTGCAAAAACGTCAGCGATCAAATCTGCGCCGAGTGGAGTATCCTGATAAGCGAAGTAGCCATTTCTCGCCAAGGCGAGCATGACTGTCGATGTTGCCAGTTGTTTTGCAAGATCCATTAGGTCCTCCTGTGCAAAGTGAGCTGCGACCGAAATGTTTTTACGCCCGACTGGAAATACGCATGTACCTCATCGTATATCTTCAGCCTGATCTCCTCTTGTCGTAACGAGAAAACACTTGGTATCACCGCGATTCCATTTCGAAGTGAAGCATCAATTGCGATAGCATAGACCTCCTCGGAATTCGCCACCGCGCTCCTGACACCAACTAGGTAAGATGGCACTTTACGAGCCTGGATCGCTCTCATTTCTGCGGGCCGCAACCTGACAGGCACACCATTGCCTTTTGCTGCAGTCGCAGCCGTCGACTTAACTTGCACGAAAAAGAATGGACCGTACTCAACACCCTCACCAAGCTGGTTGGTAGCGCTCATTGGCGATCTCCTCGATCACAAAGAAATACGACAGATAGTAAGTCGTCTTTGTGACGGTAATTACCAAGGTTTGCATAGGGTAGATACGTATCAAGATCCCATAAAAAAACCCGCCGAAGCGGGTTGAGTTTGCCCAGACCGTCATTCCAGCCGAAGCGGGAATCCATGCGGATGGTATTGCGCCAACTTGGCATGGGCCGCAGCGGCGGACCGCCCCGCTTGCGCGGGGACCACGGCATTAGTGGAACTGGTTCATGGTGTTGTCTTTGCCGCCGGCTTTCAGCGCGGCTTCGCCGCTGAAGTAGTCCTTGTGGTCGTCGCCGATGTCCGAACCCGACATGTTCTGGTGCTTGACGCAGGCGATGCCCTGACGGATCTCCTTGCGCTGCACGCCGGCCACGTAACCCAGCATGCCCTGGTCGCCGAAGTATTCCTTGGCCAGGTTGTCGGTCGACAGCGCGGCGGTGTGGTAAGTCGGCAGCGTGATCAGGTGATGGAAGATGCCGGCTTCGCGCGCCGCATCTGCCTGGAAGGTGCGGATCTTCTCATCGGCCTGCTTGGCCAGCTCAGTCTCGTCGTACTCCACGCTCATCAACTGGGCGCGTTCGTAGGCCGACACGTCCTTGCCTTCGGCCTTGAAGGCGTCGTACACCTGCTGGCGGAAGTTCAGGGTCCAGTTGAACGATGGGCTGTTGTTGTACACCAGCTTGGCGTTCGGGATCACCTTGCGGATTTCGCTGACCATGCCGCCGATCTGCGCGATATGCGGTTTTTCGGTTTCGATCCACAGCAGGTCGGCGCCGTTTTGCAGCGAGGTGATGCAGTCCAGCACGCAACGCGCTTCGCCGGTGCCCGAACGGAACTGGAACAGATTGCTTGGCAGACGTTTAGGACGCAGCAGCTTGCCGTCGCGCTTGATGATGACATCGCCATTGCCCAGCGCGTCGGCCGACACTTCGTCGCAATCCAGGAAGGCGTTGTACTGGTCGCCCAGGTCGCCCGGCTGGTTGGTGACGGCGATCTGCTTGGTCAGGCCGGCGCCCAGCGAATCGGTGCGGGCCACGATGATGCCGTCGTCCACGCCCAGTTCCAGGAAGGCGTAGCGGATGGCGCGGATCTTGGCCAGGAAATCTTCATGCGGCACGGTGACCTTGCCATCCTGGTGACCGCATTGCTTCTCGTCCGACACCTGGTTCTCGATCTGGATGCAGCAAGCACCGGCTTCGATGAACTGCTTGGCCAGCAGATAGGTCGCTTCGGCGTTGCCGAAACCGGCGTCGATGTCGGCGATGATCGGCACCACGTGGGTGATGTGGTTGTCGATCTTGGACTGGATCGCGGCTTTCTCAGCGGCGGGCGCGTCGTCCAGCTGACGGAACAGGCCGCCCAGTTCACGTGCATCGGCCTGACGCAGGAAGGTGTACAGCTCTTTGATCAGCGCCGAGACGGCGGTTTTTTCGTGCATCGACTGATCCGGCAGCGGGCCGAATTCCGAACGCAGCGCGGCCACCATCCAGCCCGACAGGTACAGATAGCGGCGGTCGGTGCTGTTGAAGTGCTTCTTGATCGAGATCAGCTTTTGCTGACCGATGAAACCGTGCCAGCAGCCCAGCGACTGGGTGTATTTCGACGGATCCTTGTCGTAGGCTTCCATGTCGGCGCGCATGATTTTGGCGGTGTACTTGGCGATATCCAGACCGGTCTTGAACTTGTTCTGGGCGCGCATGCGGGCGGCCGACTCGGGATTGATGGCATCCCATGCGGAGCCTTGTTGTTCCTTCAAAGCTGCAACTGCCTTGATATCGTCTTGGTACTGGGACATGGTGTATCTCCTAAAGAAAAAGCGAATAAGTAAGTCTTCGAGTGCCCAACTGCATGACTAAATAGTAGGACATTCTGATGCGATGCACCAAGTCTTATATAAGACATATAACTTAAATTTATTCCTTATTTTTCAATGAGATAAATCGCATTTTTCGGTATGTAAAATGCCTTTTCAATAAATGGAAAAAAACATGCGGCAGTCCATCATGCCGCATCCCACGATATGAAACCGCTTTTCTTATGCTGAGGTAAATACACTATTTAGCGTCCGCACCGCCTGTTCCGGCAACACCAGCTTGTCAGCTGCAAGGTTCTGGCGCAGGTGAACGCGCGACGAGGTGCCGGGGATCAGCAGTATGTTCGGCGAGCGCTGCAGCAGCCAGGCCAGCGCGGTCTGCATCGGCGTCGCGTCCAGTTCGGCCGCCACTTGCGCCAGCAAATCCGATTGCAGCGGCGAGAAACCGCCCAGTGGGAAGAATGGCACATAGGCGATGCCGGCCTGCGCCAGCTCATCGACCAGCGCATCGTCGTGGCGGTGCACCAGGTTGTACTGATTCTGCACGCAGACGATGGGCGCAATCGCGCGCGCCTGCTGCACCTGTTTGGCGGTCGCGTTGCTGAGGCCGATGTGGCGCACCAGGCCGCGCTGCTGCAATGCCGCCAGCGTGCTGATGTGGGCTTCGATATCGCCTTCGGCCGGCCCCATCACATCAAACATCAGACGCATATTGACCACATCCAGCCGCTCCAGGCCGAGGTTGCGCAAATTGTCGTGCACCGCCGCTTCCAGCTCGGCCGGCGATTGCGCCGGCTGCCACGAAGCATCATCGCCGCGACGGGCGCCGATTTTGGTGACGATTACCAGATCATCCTGATAGGGATGCAGCGCCTCGCGGATCAGCTGGTTGGTGATGTGCGGGCCGTAGAAGTCGCTGGTATCGATATGGTTGACGCCGCTCTCGACCGCCTCTCGCAATACCGCCAACGCTTCCTCGCGGTTCTTCGGCGGACCAAACACATGCGGGCCAGCCAGTTGCATCGCGCCATAGCCCATGCGGTTAACCTTCAGATCGCCAAGTTGGTAGCTAGTCATACTGTTCTCCTGTGAGTTGATGTACACAGTCTAGGAGCCCAAGCGCTGTGCGACAATACGTCACAATTGCACAGCTTGTGCCAAAAACAGGACAATCAACAATGGCGGAGTTACAGGACATCGGCGCCTTCGTCGCGGTGGCGCGGCACGGCGGCTTTCGCGAGGCGGCGCGCCAGACCGACAGCAGCGCGTCGCAATTGAGCGCGGCGGTGCGGCGGCTGGAAGCCCAGCTCGGCGTGCGCCTGCTCAACCGCACCACCCGCAGCGTGGCCGCCACCGACGCCGGCCAGCGCCTGCTGGAGCAATTGTCGCCCGCGCTCGACGCGGTGGAGTCCG
Organism: Duganella guangzhouensis; assembly: GCF_009674535.1. GTDB lineage: Bacteria > Pseudomonadota > Gammaproteobacteria > Burkholderiales > Burkholderiaceae_D > Rugamonas > Rugamonas guangzhouensis. The sequence goes on along the minus strand of NZ_WKJK01000032.1, from coordinate 10,771 downwards.
CTCTGGACGTGGTCAACGGCTTCCGCGAGCGTCCGGCCGGACGGCTGCGCCTCAACGTACCGCTAAGCGCGGCGCGGCTGGTGCTGCCGCGCGTGCTGCCGCCGTTCATGGCGGCGTATCCCGAAATCGTGCTGGAGATCACAGTGGACGACAGCTTTGTCGACCTGCTGCGCTCCGGCTGCGACGCCGGCATCCGCTACGAGGAACGGATGGAGCAAGACATGGTGGCGATCCCGATCGGCCCGCGCATGCAGCGCTTCGCCCTGGCCGCCTCCCCCGCTTATCTGCAACAACATGGGTGGCCGCACAAACCGCAAGACCTGCTGCAGCACACCTGTTTGCGCGGCCGCTTCGGCAGCGGCGCCATGCCGCCGTGGGAATTCGAACACAAGGGCCGCAAAGTGGTGATCGAACCGCAAGGCCCGTTGATCGTCAGCCTCGGCGCGGGCGCCGACCTGATGGTCGATGCCGCCTTGGCCGGCAGCGGCCTGGTCTATTTATTTGAAGACTGGTTGCGTCCCTATATGGCGCGTGGCGAACTGGAGCCGGTGCTGGAGCGCTGGTGGCCTTCGTTCACCGGCCCCTTCCTGTACTACCCCGGGCGGCGCTATTTGCCGGCACCGTTGCGCGCTTTCGTCGATTTCATCCCGGGCCTGCGCTGGTGAATGAATGCTGGTAATGCGGTATCAACGTTGTGCTATATTTAATTCACAAATCACAACAAAGGAGACAGCATGACCATCAAACGTTCGTTTGCAGTGCTCTGTTTCATCCTGCCGTGCGCACTCGCGCACGCAGGCAACCATGAATCGGTGCCGGCCCCGGCGCCAGCGGTCGGAGATTCGTGGACTTATCAATACACCGATGTATGGAAAGGCGCCAAAGGCAACATCAACCGCATGGAAGTGGCTTCCATCGATGAAGCCGGTGTCCACATCGCCATCAAGCGCGCCGCCAGTGGCGCCCTGATCAATACCCAGTTGTTCAGCACCGACATGAACCCGATCGAGCGTGGCGGCATGCACTTCGCGCCGTCGTTCGCGCGCTACGCCTTCCCGCTGGCGCCGGGCAAGGAATGGAGCAGCGAGGTAGTGGGCGACAACAGCAAAGCCGGCAAGCAATGGCATTACCAGATCAAAGGCAAGGTACTGGAGTGGGAAAAAGTACGGGTACCGGCTGGCGAGTTTGAAGCGTTGAAAGTGGTGATCGACGCCCAATACGCCGACGCCAACGGCAATGCAGGTGGCAAGCTGAGCGAAACCGTCTGGTTCGTCCCCGCGCTCAACAACTACGTCAAGCTGGACTACCAGGACAGCGACGCCCAGGGCCGGCTCTACAGCCGCGACAGCTGGGAGCTGATGTCCTACGGCCACAAAAATCCGCCGCTGGCGTCCCGCTAAAAACCGGGGTCAATCCTCCCAAAGCTACACGGGCTCTACCGTAGCGGAACGCTACGGTAGAGCCCGTGTAGCTTTGGGAGGATTGACCCCGGTTTTATTTGGAAATGCGCAGAATGGCCGACGCTAGTTTGGAGAAGCACGGCGTCAGGTCGTTCTGGGTGGCGGCGTAGCAGTAGACGCCTATCGGTTTGGCGGAGTTGTAGCAGCGCGACGGCGCGTCGATGCTGTTGGCCATGCACTTCAGCACGTCTTCGCCCTTTTCGTTGTCCACCCCGGTGCCTACCTTCAGCGCTGATCCCAGCCCCAGCGTGAAGACATAAATGCCCTCGTCGCGCGACTTCGATGCCATCGCTTCCACCAGGTTGCGCGAGGCGCGGTTGACGTTGGCGTAGGTTAGCGCGCTGGTCACCACCCGCGGCGAGCTGGTGATGACCGGGTATTCGCCCACATCGTTGCGGTTGTCCCACGATGCGTTGTGGGCGTTGTAATAGGCCGGCAAGGCGCTGACCTTGTTCGGCAGGTTGGACGGCGTGCAGGTGCCGCCAATGTCGTCATACTGCTGGTCCAGCTTGTACAGGCCGGCCGGTGTGCCGGAGCCGTCGTCGTCGGTGTAGATCACGCCCGCCGTCTTGCAGTCGCTGGCGGTGTTGAAGGTCAGGTAGGAGCCGAAGGAGTTCGGCGCGCCGTCCGAGAAGAACACGATCACGCGCAGGTTGGAGCGGTTGTTGTTGGCGGTCGGTACGCTGTTGATCTGGGCGCGCGCAGTGTACATGCCTTCCGGCGACGCGGTCGAGCCGCTGAACGAGAAGGCGTTGATGTGGTTGGTCATGCTGGTACGGTCGAAGCCGCGCGCGGTCGGGCGGATGGCGTCGTCAACGATGGAGCCGAACGCGAAGTGCACCAGGCCCACGCGGTCGCGGTCGGAGTTGAATTGCTTGAGGAAGGTGACCGCCGAACTGCGCACATTGACCGCCGAGCCGGACAGCGAGCCGGAGGTGTCCATCACCACGACCATGTCCAGATCCTTGCGCTTGGTTTCGGTCAGCACGCCGGGCGCCAGCGAGCCGCTGCTGAAGCCGCCAAACAGCGCCACCGGCATGGTGGCCGAGGCGCTGACGGTGATGGTCACCTCGCTGGCGCTGAAACTGACGCCGACGTCGTTGAGGGTGGCGGTCGACATCATGTAACCGCTGGGGAAGTTGGCGGCAAAGAAGCGCTGTGCCGCTGCGCGCGCGTTGGCGGCCTGGTCGGTCTGGGTGGTGCCGTTGCTGATGGCGCGCGCGGCCGCGAGGCCGGCGGCGTCGGTGGCGGCGTTCAGCTTGGCCTTGACCATGTAGCTCATGCCGACGCTGAACACCAGGCCAACAATGGCCAGCAAGGTGGTCAGCGAAACGATGACCATCACGGTGATGCCGCCGCGTTGTCTGTGTAGGGTGCGCATGGTCAGAATACCGTCATCGAGTAAAAGTCCGTCGCCAGGCTGGGCGTGGCGAAGGCGCCAAAGCTGAAGGTCTGGAACAGCATATTGAATTTGTAGAACACTTCGACCACATAGATCACTTCGCCATCCAGCAATTGACCGCTCATCATCGACACCGCCGGCGCGTTGGTGCCGCTCGGCACGGTGCAGGTGCCGGCCACGCCGCTACTGGTCCAGTTCGAGCATGACCAGATCTTGCTGGTCGGCGCATAGCCGCTGACGCGGAAGCCGCGGTTGTTGACGCTGTCGTCCCAGCGGTACTGCTCCAGCACGATGCTCTTGGTGACGCTGCCGCTGGTCGACCCCATGATGCGGGTGATGTAGATCATGCCCTTGTTGTTCATGTCCAGCGGCGGCGCCGAGGCTGCCACCTGGCCGATGATGGTCTGGGCGTTTTCCGACAGCTGCAGCTTGCCGCGCGAGGCCAGGTTGGCGGCTTCGCGGCTGAGGTTGACCAGAATCATATTGGCCTGCAGCGCACGCGCCACGTCGACCAGCGCGATCAGCAGCACCAGCAGCACCGGCAGCAGCAGTGCAAACTCCACCGCCGCCAGGCCGGCGTGTCGCGCGCGCAGCGGACGCAGGCGGGCGCGCATCAGAACGCCTCGTTCATCATGGTGGCGGCGACCGTGAACTTGTACTGGCCGTTGGGGAAGAAGGCCGCGATGATGGGCGTGGCCAGTTTCCAGGTGCAGTCCAGCCGTATCACCACGATGTCGCCGGCGCTGCCGAACATGGTGGCCGAGTAGGCGCTGCTGCTGGCATAGGTGGTGCCGTTGACCGAGATCACCGGCGTGACGCTGTCGTACATGCCCATCGAATAGGTCTTGATCTGCTGGATCACCGCCAGGTAGCGCTGCTGGTTGCTGGTGGCCGGGTCCATGTCGGTGCGGCCGGTGATGGCGTAGCGCGCGCCCTCGCGCACCGCGTACTGCATCGCCAGCGTGGTGTAGAAAATCAGGCTGTACTCGATCACGCCGATCAGCAGCAGGAAGGCGATCGGAGCGATGATGGCCATTTCAACGACGGCCGAGCCGCGTTGGCGGCGCAGGAATGCGGGCACGTTCATGGTGTTGCGTCCGTGATACGGTCGGGTTGCGAATTCGGGAAAGACAGGCGGGAGCGCAGACGGCGCGGCACTGTGGTCAACCGGCCCGGCGCAGTCTCGGCCGGCGGCGACGCCACGGGAATGGGGTGACGGTAAGCCATTGTATCGCGATTCATTTTCTTTCGCCTAGTTATTTAATGTTCTTTAAAGGCATCAAAAACGTGGCGCCGCGTGCAGCCGGCAGACAGCATAGCTTGCAGCGTATCATGCTCTGGCTAGACATTGCAGCGTGGTATGCGTAGACTCTCTTGCGTTCGCAACAACTATCGGATCGCTATTCCGTTTAGCTTGCGTGTATGTAGAAACCGCCCCAGGCGGCCAGGAGACGCCGTGGTAACAGGACAAAGCAGCCGCCCCACCGCTGCCCGCATGGGTGGCGACGCCCTCGGCGCATCGATGGTGTTCGTGATGCGCCTGGTGCTGGCGCTGACCGCGATCCTGACGCTGTTCGTCGCCCCGGGCGACCTGGGCAATCAAGACGGCACCCACAGCCCGCTGAGCTGGGTGATCTTCGGCGGTTACCTGCTGCACAGCCTGACCTTGCTGCTGGCGGCGCGCCGTCACCGCACCCCGTTCTGGCACGGCAAGCTGGTGTACTGGATCGACCTCGGCTGGTACGCGCTGATGGTGTACAGCACCGGCGGCAACAACAGCTTCTTCTTCCCGTTCTTCTTTTTCGTCATCCTGACCGCATCTTTCCAGTGGGGCTTTGACGAGGGCGCGCGCATCACGCTGGGCGCCACCGCCGCGCTGACCGCAGCCACCTGGCTGGCGGGCACCCACATCAACCACGGCCACTTGTTGCTGCGCACCGCCTTCGTGCTGGCGCTCGGTTATATGATCGCCTATTGGGGCGGCATGGGCGTGGCACAGCGGCGCCGGCTGCAGTTGTTGCGCGACGCCAGCCAGCTGTCCAATCCGCGCTTCGGGGTCGACCAGACCATCTCCACCATGTTGCAGCAGACGCGCGACTTCTACCATGCCAGCAACTGCGTGCTGCTGATGCGCGACAACCCGGACGAGCTGTGGCAGTTGCATTCGTCGGGTGCGAGCGGCGGCCGCAGTTCGCTGTCGCGGCTTCCCGAAGGCGCGGCCGCGCCGCTGCTGGTGTTCGAGCCGCAGGCGCTGGTGCAGTACGCGACGGCGCTGCACCCACGCCTGCCGCACTCGCTGGAATCGCGCACCAAGGCGCCGGGCGAGGCGCGCTGGCAGGCCATGCCGCCGCAACAGGTCGAACAGCTGATCGACTTGCTGGACGCCAGTTCCTTCGTCAGCGCGCCGCTGCCGCTGCGTAAGGGCGAGGGCCGCATCTATGTGGTGTCGGACCATTTGCGCTTCAGCCGTGGCGACGCGGTGTTCCTGCAACAGCTGGCGGCGCAAGTGTTTCCAGTGATTGAAAACATCCTGCTGCTGGACCGGCTGGCCTCGGACGCGGCGTTCCGCGAACGACAGAAAATCGCCCGCGACTTGCACGATACGACGATCCAGCCCTATATCGGTCTGCGCCACGGCATCGCGGCGGTGCGGCAAAGTTTGCAATCGGATCACCAAGTTGCCGCCGAACTTGATAAACTACTGGACATGACAACGCAGGTGATCGGCGATATGCGCCAGTTTGCCCGCAGCGTCCGGCAGGGCGCGTCGCAAACCGACGCCGAACTGCTGATAGCGTTACGCCGTCAGGCACAGCAAGTGCGAGAGTTCTACGATATCCAGATTACGATACAGGCCGAAGCCGGCCTGTCCATCAGCGACCGGCTCGCTGCTGAGGTGTTCCAGATCGTGAATGAAGGCATGCACAATATACGCAAACACACTCGCGCCCGTACCGGGCTGATCAGCCTAAGCAACGCTGACGGTCAACTACGGATACGCATCGAAAATGAATCTCCGGAAGGTCCATCGGCCCCATTCCTGCCTGGATCGTTAGCCGAGCGCAGCACCGCGCTCGGTGGCACGATAGCTATCGACTGTGATACCCCAGGCATCACCGCAGTGAGCATCGCCATCCCGGTATAAACTGACCGAGGCAAGACCATGAGCATACGCATCATGCTGGTAGACGACCACAAGACCATGTTGTGGGGGCTGGAAAAACTGATCGAGGGCGGCGGCGACGACCTGCAACTGGTCGGCACCGCGCACAACAACGACAGCGCGCTGCTACAAGGCGTCGCGCTCAAGCCCGACGTGATCGTGCTGGACCTCGATCTCGAAGGCCGCAGCTCGATCGAGATCCTGCCGCAGCTGCTGACCGACAGCGGCGCCAAGGTGATGATCTTGAGCGGCAACCGCGACCAGGGCTTGCTGACCCAGGCCGTCAAGCTGGGCGCGCGCGGCGTGGTCAGCAAGGAGGCGCCGGCCGAAGTGGTGCTGAACGGCATCCGCGCCGTGCACCGCGGCGAGACGGTGCTGGACCCGACCTTGATGAACGCGCTGCTGGGCCAGTTGTCGGCGCCGCCCAAGGTCGATCCCGAGGCGGCCCGCATCGCCTCGCTGACGCCCAAGGAACGCAAGATCGTGGCGGTGGTGGTGGAAGGCAACGGCGCGCCCAACAAGGAGCTGGCGTCCAAGCTGTTCATCGCCGAGCCGACGCTGCGCAACAATCTCACCACCATCTATCAGAAGCTGGGCGTGGCCAACCGGCTGGAGCTGTATGTGTATGCGACCAAGCACGGCATGACCAATGCGGCGGCATAAACAGGGGGTGTGAGAATTGGTGACAAATGTCACCGCACATCATGACGTTTGTCCGCTGTGCAATCAGATGGCGCTCCGTAAAATGTCTTTCATCGACAGCCCAAACACAGAAACGGAGCCCATCATGAACGCCATCAAAAACTTTATCCGCGAAGAAGACGGTATCACCGCGATCGAATACGCCCTGATGGCCGCTGCCATCGCCGCCGCCATCACCGCCGGCCTGACCGTGCTGGGTCCGAAGCTGACCGCGTCGCTGACCTATATCTCCGGCCTGATCAAATCGTCGTAATCAAGCATGGCGGCACAAGAAAATCCGGACTGGTTCCGGATTTTTTTTTGCATGACAAATGTCACTTTATTCCATGACGTTTGTCCGATGTGAAAACGCTGCCAGGCTGACAAAATGACAGCTATATCCATTCAGTTTCCACAGGAGCAGCAATGCGCAACTTCAACCTCAAACGCAGCCTCGCCCGCTTCGTCCAACGCGACGATGGCGCCACGCTGCTGGAGTACGCGCTGATTGCCGCCCTGGCGTCGGTGATCGTCATCATTGCCGTGCTGGCCCTGGTCGGCAATCGCACTTAAACAACAGTGACAAATGTCACGGTGAGAAAAGGATGTTTATCACGCATCCATTGGGCAACAATTGTGTAGAATGTATCTACCTGCTCAGAAAGTCAACGCAGGTTCAACCCTAAAACCCCATCCCCGTTTTAGTTGCGCAGCACCGAACAACTAATCAACTTAAACGAGGACAGCATGAACGCAATCAAACACTTCATCCGCGACGAAGACGGTATCACCGCGATCGAATACGCCCTGATGGCCGCCGCCATCGCCGCCGCCATCACCGCCGGCCTGACCGTGCTGGGTCCGAAGCTGACCGCTTCGCTGACCTATATCTCCGGCCTGATCAAATCGTCGTAAGCCAGTACATGAAAAACCACGGCGCCAGCGGTGCCGTGGTTTTTTTTGACCCGCAGCCTGAACCCTATCCCGTTTTGGCTGTCCTGTACCACCAACTCTTACGAGGCTCCCAATGAACGCCCTCCGCAACTTTGTACGCAACGAAGATGGCATTACCGCCATCGAATACGCCCTGATGGCCGCAGCGATTGCCGCCGCCATCGCCGCCGGCGTGGTGGTGCTCGGTGACAAACTCACCGCGTCGCTGACTTATATTTCTGGCCTGGTTAAATCCTCCTGAAATGCAAGCCACAAAAAATTTCCGGAACGGTATGCTCCGTTTCGGAAATTTTCTATACACTGAATTGTCTGCTCCCTTTACATAAGGCGAACTCATGACCCTGTTGCCGCTGATCCTGGTGTGCCTGCTGTTGGCACTCGCCGTGTGGAACGACTTGCGTACCCGCCGCATTCCAAATGCGCTGGTGTTTGGCGGAGCCGTGCTGGGTCTGTTATTGAATACGGCCTTGCCAGCTGGCGACGGTCTGTTCATCCAACCATTTGGCGGCATCGGTTTGGTGTCGGCGCTGGCCGGCCTGGCGCTTGGCCTGTGCCTGCTGCTACCGATGTACGCGATGCGCGCGCTCGGCGCCGGCGACGTCAAGCTGATGGCCATGCTGGGTGCGTTTGTCGGCGCCGGCGCGGTGGCCGGCATCACCCTGCTGACCTTGCTGGCGGGCGGCGTGCTGGCGCTGGTCGTGGCCGGCTTTAACGGCCGCCTCAAGCCAATGCTCTACAACACCTGGCACCTGGTCAAATACAGCATGCTGCGCTCGCTCGCGGGCGAAGTGCCGAAGATGGAGGCGCCGGCCACGCCCAGCGGCCGGCTGCCGTACGCGGTGGCGATCGCCGCCGGCGCCGCGCCCTACCTGATCGTCGGCGCCGTCAGCGGCCGCAGTCTGTTCTTTTAAAGGACGCCATGACCTTTCAGCAGACTAGCGACTCCACCCTGCCAGCGCCGCCCGCCGAGGCGCGCGCGCCGCGCACCACGGACGAAACCGGCTTGCCGTTTCTGTTCCTGGTCGAGCTGTTGTCCAAGGTCTTGTTCCAGCGCGGACAAGTCCGTCTGCCTGAATTGGCTAGCCATCTGAAACTCAGCATCAGCGTCATCACACCGCTGGTTACCCATCTGCGCAGCGAGAAGCTGTGCGAAGTCACGCGCAGCGGCGGCAGCGGCACCGACGCCGACCTGACCTATCACCTGACCGAGGCCGGCATGCAGCGCGCCGTCGCCTGCCTCAACCGCAATTCCTACGCCGGCCCGGCGCCGGTCACGCTGGCCAACTACGTGGCGCAGGTGGAGGCGCAAAGCGTGCGCCATCTGCACGTCACGCGCGAAGACGTGCAAGCCAGCTTCCACGACGTGGTGGCCAGCCCGCAGGTGCTGGATCAAATGGGCGCGGCGATGAATTCCGGCCGCGCGATTTTCATTTACGGCCTGGCCGGCAGCGGCAAGACCTATCTGGCCGAGCGCCTGTGCGGCCTGCTGCACGGCGCCGTCGCCGTGCCCTACGCCATCATGATCGATGGCGAGGTGGTGCCGTTCTATGATCCGGTGCAGCACCGCCCGCTGGCCGGCGCGGCGGCGCCGGCCGACGAAGGCGGCGATCTGCTGCGCACGCTGGACGCGCGCTGGGTGCGCGGCCTGCAGCGCCCGACCGCGCTGACCGGCGGCGAACTGACGCTGGAAATGCTGGACCTGCGCTTCGACCCCAACACCCGCCTGTATCAAGCGCCTCCCCATTTGAAAGCCAACAACGGCATCTTCATCATCGACGACCTCGGCCGCCAGCGCTGCTCGCCGCTGGAATTGATGAACCGCTGGATCGTGCCGATGGACCGTGGCGTCGATTATCTTTCCTTGCACACCGGGCTGGTTTTTCAGGTGCCTTTTGATGTGGTCGTGGTATTCTCGTCTAACTTCCTGCCGGAACGCTTATCGGATGGCGCCTTCCTGCGCCGGCTGGGATACAAGATAGAAGTACCGCCGCACCCCCCCGCGGAGTATGAGCTTCTGTTCCGCCAAGCCTGCGCGCAGTACGGCATTGCATTCGACGCCGCGGCCTTCCACTACCTGCTGACCGGATTGCATGCCAAGGACGAGACACCGTTGCTGGCCTGCTATCCGCGCGACCTGATCCGCCAGGTGCGCGACCTGGCCCGCTACGAAAGCACGCCGCCCACCTTGAACCAGCGCGCGCTGGACTGGGCCTGGCACAACTACTTTGCCGGCGCCGGCGCCCGTCGCGTCGCCGCCGAACAGCAGAAAAAGGAACGCGAACGTCGCGAACAACAATCGTATCCGCTTAACCAGGGAAGGTCGGGATGAGAAACACGCGTGCTCTGACAATGATAGGGGTGGCACTGGTGCTGGCGCTGGCTGCGGTGGTGGTGGCCGCGCAATGGATCGCCGGCCAGTCGGCCAGCAACAGCAACAAGGTGGCGGTGGCGATGCTCGACATCAGCATGGGCGCGCGCATCACGCCGGAACTGGTGCACATGGTGGACTGGCCGGCCAGCTCGGTGCCGCCGGGCGCGTTGACCGACGCCAAGACGCTGGAAGGCCGCATCACGCGCGCCAACCTGCAACGCGGCGAGCCGATCACCGAAGGCAAGCTGGCACCGGCCGGCACCCAGGGCGGGCTGTCGTCGGTGGTGGCCGAGGGCAAGCGGGCGATGACGGTGCGCGTCAACGACGTGGTCGGCGTGGCCGGCTTCGCGCTGCCGGGCAATTACGTCGACATCCTGGTCAACACCCAGAGCGACAGCAATGGCGACCACCTGGTGCGCGAACAGGCGATCTCCAAGATCGTGCTGGAACGGATACTGGTGCTGGCGATCGCCCAGGAATCCAGCCGCGACGATACCAAACCGAAAGTGGTCAACGCGGTGACGCTGGAGCTGACGCCGGAACAGGTCGAGAAGCTGGACCTGGCGCGCAGCGTCGGCACGCTGTCGCTGGTGCTGCGCAACCAGATCGATCCGAACGCCGCCAACACCGAGGGCGCCACCAAGAGCAGCCTGCTGGGCGAGACGGCGGCCGCGCCAGTGCGGCGTGAAGTCGCGCCGCCGCCGGCACCGATGGCCGCCGCGCCCGCGCCACGGCCGGCC
>NZ_WKJK01000031.1 GCF_009674535.1 Duganella guangzhouensis | reverse complement strand
GGCAGCGCGGGCGCCGATGGCAGCGCCCTGGCCAGCGCCAGCAGCGGCGCCAACCTCGGCGCCACCAGTTACGGCTACGGCGGCCGTGGCGGTAACAATGCCGCCGGCGGCAACGGTAGCGCGCAAAGCTCGGCCGTGGTCAGCGGCGGCGCCAACGCGACGGCCACGGCCAACGCCTATGGCGGCGCCGGCGGCGATAGCGATGCCGGACACGGCTTCCAACTGGCGGCCGGCAATGGCGGCCAGGCCAGCGCCAGCGCCTGGGGCCAGTCCGACAGCGGCAATGTGACGGTGACGGCGACGCTGAGCGGCGGCGCCGGCGGTTACGGCAATCAAGACAATCAGGGGGGTGACGGCGCTCAGGCGCTGGCGCTGAATCTGGTTGGCGGCCACACCAGCGGCACGCTGACGCTGAGCCAGAGCGCCGTGGGTGGACGTGGCGGCGACAGCGCCAGCGGCCAGGGCGGACGCGGCGGCGATGCGCAGTCCAGCCTGACCCTGAGCGACGCGGACGCCAGCACGCTGAGCGCGGCGGTCTCCGCCACCGGCGGCAGCGGCGGCGCCACCGCGCTAGCCGGCCTGGGCAGCAATGTCGGCAACGCCAACAGTGAACTGGTGCTGGCGTCGACCCATGACGGTGCCAGCGTCTACGGCACCAGCCAGGCCACCGGCGGCAATGGCAAATATGGTTACAGCGGCGGCGTAGCGGCCGACGGCGGCACGGCCGACGCCAGGCTGCAACTGAGCGGCTTGGGCAATGTCTATGGCACGACCGTCGCGCGCGGCGGCCAGGCCAATGACTATAACTACTATGGCAATGCCAACGGCGGCAATGGCGGCAGCGCCAGCGCCAGCGGTGAAGCGCACGCCAGCGGGACCTACCAGGCCAGCCTCGGCGTGTCCGCCGCCGGCGGCGACGGCGGCAACTCTGGCACCACGCTGACTGCGGGCAATGGCGCCGCAGCCAGCGCCAGCGGCAGCGCCAGTTCCGACAGCGGCAGTGTGTATGTCGGCGTCAGCGTCAGAGGTGGCGCCGGTGGCACCAACAGCTATAACGACAGCGGGGCCAGCGGCGGCAACGGCGCCAGCATTGTGCTGACCAACGCCGTCCAGGGCAGCACCAGCGGCGCGCTCAGCCTGGAACAGCAGGCTACCGGCGGCGCCGCCGGCGCCAGCTACTACGGCAGCGCTGGCCTGGCCGGCAACGCCAGCTCGACGCTGACGCTCAGCGACAGCATCGCATCCAGCCTCAGCCTGACAGCCGGCGCCACCGGCGGCAGCGGCGGCAGCAGCTACTATGGTTATCAGGCCAGCGGCGGCGGCCAGGCGACGGCGTTGGCCGACGGCCAAAGCAGTGGCGCGGTCAGCATCTACAGCCGCGCCAGCGGCGGCGATGGCGGCAACGCCCTCACCAGCGGCACCGGCCAGGGCGGCGACGCCAGCAGCACCGCGCGCGGCAGCGGCGCCAATGTCAGTGTGAGCGCCTATGCCTACGGTGGCACCGGCGGCAGTTCAACCTATGGCAGCGGTGGCGCCGGCGGCGGCGCCACCGCGTCGGCCTACGGCAGTTCGCTGGCCGGCAGCGTCTACGTGCGGGCCGATATTACCGGCGGCAACGGTGGCTACGGCGCCAACGGCGATGGCGCGCCCGATGGCGTGGGCGCCGACGGCGCGGCGGCAACGCTGGTCAACGCGGTCGGCGGCAGCACCAGCGGCACGTTGTCGCTGACGCAAAGTGCGCGCGGCGGTAGTGGCGGCGGCGCCGGTTATCACGCCGCCGGCGACGGTGGCGCCGCCAGTTCCAGCCTGGTCGTGAATGACAGCCAGGCCAGCCAGTTGCAACTGACCGCCAGCGCCACCGGCGGCTATGGCGGCAGCATTACTTACGGCCAGGCCGGCCAGGGCGGCAACGCCACGCTGCTGCTGGATGGCACCGGCAGCGGCACGGTGCAGATCAGCGGCAGCGCCAGCGGCGGCTACGGCGGCTACGCCAGTGGCAGTGGCAGCAGCAGCGGCAACGGCGGCAATGCCAGCGGCACGGCGCGCGGCGCCAGCAGCGGCGTCAACAGCGTGGACGTGACGCTGAACGTCAGCGGTGGCGACGGCGGTGGCACGGTGCAAGCCGGCTACGGCGTGTTGCAGGCCGGCGCCGGCGGCCTGGTCGGCGACAGCAGCGCCTATGGCAGCTCGGACAGCGGCACGGTCACGGTGCACCTGACCCAGAGCGGCGGCAATGGCGCGGCCGGCTACTACGGCGCGGCCGGCGGCGATGGCGCCGATTCACTGCTCAACAATGCGGTCGGCGGCAGCACCCACGGCAGCCTGTCGCTGTTCCAGACCGCCAACGCCGGCAACGCCGGCAGCGTTTGGGGCGGTGACGCCGATACCGTCATGGGCCTGGCCGGCAATGCGCAGTCCTGGCTGGAACTGAATGACAGCAACGCCACCAGCGTGCAGGTGCAACTCAGCGCCAGCGGCGGCTCTGGTGGCGGGTCCTGGGGCGCCACCCTGCCCGGCGCCGGCGGCAGCGCCAACAGCCGCCTGATTCTGCAGGCGCTCGGCAGCGCCAGCGGCAGCGCCAACGCGAGCGGCGGCGCCGGCGGCTACGACCCGAGCAGCTATGGCCTGGGCGGCGACGCCAGCGCGCATGTGGAGGTCAGCGCGCCGACCTCGGCCAGCGCCAGCGCCACCGCCTACGGCGGCTACAGCAATTCAAGCTACGGCAATGCCGATGCCTATGCGCTGGCGCGCAGCAGCCAAGCCGGCAGCTATACCCAGGCTTACAGCCGGGCCGAGGGCCATGTGGTGACTTCGCTGGCGCGCGCCGAGGGGGTTGGCAACAGCACCATCTACGCATCGGCGGCGGCGCGCGGCGACAGCGGCAGCGCGCAGTCGGTCAGCAGCGCCAGCGGCGCCGGTGGCGCGCTCTCGACCGCCAGCGCCACGGCGCCGGTCAGCAACAGCAATTACTACAGCTATGCCAATACGCAAGCCAGCCACGGTGGCGCCACCGCGCAGGACTTGTGGACGCTGGGCACGCCGCAGGCGCTGTCGCGGGTCACCGGCGCGCCGGCCGACAGCGCCAGCTTGCTGGCCGCGACCACCAACGTGGCGGCAGCGTTTGCCGAGGGCGCGGTGTACGGCAGCGGCATCCAGGGCGCGTCGTATGCGGCCACCGGCGTCAGCCAGACCTTCCTTACCAGCGGCGAGTTCCAGTTCCAGACCACGCAGTCCGGCCATTTGATCGTGGGCTGGCTGTCCAGCTATGGCCTGGGCAGCGGTTTCGATGAATTCAGCCTCAGCATCAACAGCCACGGCACGCTGGTCTACACCCACACCTTCAGCACGCTGGGCGAGGCGCAAAGCTTCTTCAGCGATGGCGCGCTGGACCTGGGCGTATTCAGCGCCGGCACGCAAGACCTGGAAATCGCGGCGGCGCTGACCACCGATGGCACCGACAGCGGCGGCTTCGGCTTCCGCTACCTGGTCGGTACCGGCACGGTAACGGCGGTGCCGGAGCCGTCCACCTGGGCCATGAGCCTGGCCGGACTGATGCTGTTGTTGCTGCAGCGCCGCCGCAGCCAGCAGCGTAATTTTGACGCGCGGGAGGCCGCATGAACGCGCAGCTTGATGACACCCTCACTTATACGGGAGTAGCTGAGATGAAGATGGACACTCTGGAATTGCGGCCGGCGGTGCAGGTGCCGGTCTGGAAATCGTGGCAAGTGACGCTGGCCTTGGTGCTGGGCCTGGTGACAGCGGCGGCGCTGGCCGCGCTGGCGGTGGGCGATTGGCGCCGCAGCACGGACCAGGTGATCGTGCCGGGGCCGCTCGGCGGCCTGTACAGCGTGCAGCTGGTCAACGGCCAGGTCTATTACGGCGTGCTGCTGGAGGCGCGGCCGGCCTATCTGCGGCTTGGCGAGGTGTATTACATTCAGTCCTACCAGCAGCCCAACGGCCAACCGGGCAATCGCGTGGTCAGCCGCCGCAAGAATGACTGGCACGGCCCGGACACCCAGACCATCCCGGCCGACAAGATCCTGACGCTGGACGCGGTGGGGCCGCAATCGCAGCTGGCGCGCCTGATCCAGCAGGATCAGGCCGGCGCCGGCGCCGCAGCTGCCGGCAACCCGCTGGCCGGCCAGCGTTAAGCCGGGTCCAGGCAGGCTTCCAGGCTCAGTTCCAGCAGCGGGAAGTGGCCGGTTTCCACCGTGAAGAAGCTGGCCTGCGGGAACACGGTTTCCCACAGGGTGCGGTCCTTGTCGGCATCGATGATCGGATCGTACGTGCCGAACAGCACCGACACTGGCCCAGTGAACGGACTGGCCACGGGCGTATGATCGAGCGCCGCAAAGTCGTCCGAGATGGCGACCGAGCTGGGGCCGTCAAACGCGCCCGGTTGCTGGATCAGGGCGCGGAAGTCGCTGGCGGCCTGGGCGCCGCCGGTGGGGCCGAAGTACAGCTCGGTCACGTCCGGCAGCAGCGTCAGCGCGCCAAACACGTCCCAGAAGCGCGGCCGGCCCGGATCATGTTCGTACATCGAGAGCGCGGCGGCCAGCTTGCCGGCGTGGTGGTCGTGGCTGTGGACGCGGAAGGCGCGCCGCGCCAGCCGCAGCGAGGCGTCTTCCGGGTTATAGGTCGGCGCCAGCAGCACGATGTCCTTGACCAGTTGCGGCGCCTGGCGCGCCAGGTGCACCGCCAGGTGGGCGCCAAACGAGCTGGCCATCAGCGTCAGCGGCTGGCCGCCCTCGCCGGCCACGCGCTGCAACTCGGCAAGCGCGGCGTCCAGCAGGTCGCGATAGGGACGCTCGGCGCAAGGCTTGGCCAGCGGCTGGTGCCACCAGTGGATGTGGGTCGCTTCCGGATAACGGGCGCGCTCGAACACGGGCGCCAACGCCGGACCGCCGTGCAGATATAAAACCGTAGGTGCTGCCATGTGTTCTCCTTGGGGTGTGCAACAGCCATTATAAATATTGTTGGTTGACATTGCCAAAATCCCGGCCCAAGATCGCTGCATGAAAAAATTCCTGTTTGCCCTTTCCCTGCTGCTGGCCACCAGCGCTCAAGCCCAGGTTCTGTCGCTGCGCGATCAGGCCGTGGTCGTCAACCAATTGCTGGCCGAGCGTTTCGACACCGTGCTGCCGGACGCCATGGCGCAAACCGGCATCGATCTGTGGGTGCTGGTGTCGCGCGAATACAATGAAGACCCGGTGCTGAAAACCATGCTGCCGGCCGAATGGCTGAACGCGCGCCGCCGCACCATCCTGGTGTTTTACCGCGACGCGAAAAGCGGCAAGGTGGAGCGGCTGGCGGTGGCGCGCTACAACGTCGGCAACAGTATCAAGGCGGCGTGGGATATGCAGAAATTCCCCGACCAATGGCAGGCGCTGGTCGACATCATCAAGCAGCGCAATCCGAATAAAATCGCGCTGAATACCTCGCGCCACTTCGCGCATGCCGACGGCATCGATCACACCGAGTACGACGAGCTGCTGGCGGCGCTGCCGGCGGCACTGAAAAGCCGCGTGGTGTCGGCCGAGCCGCTGGCGCTGCGCTGGCTGGAAACCCGCACCGCGCGCGAGATGCAGATTTATCCGCAGCTGGTGGACGCCACCCACAAGATCATTGAGGAAGGTTTTTCCGAGCGCGTGATCACGCCCGGCATCACCAGCAGCGAGGATGTGGTGTGGTGGTTCCGCCAGAAGATCCGCGACCTCGGTTATGACACCTGGTTCCATCCGTCGGTGGAAATCCAGCGCGCCGGCAAGGGACTGGCCAATCCGGACATCATCGTGGCCGGCGACCTGCTGCACGTCGATATCGGCATCACCTATCTGCGCCTGAACACCGACATCCAGGAACACGCGTATGTGCTGCAGCCGGGCGAGACGGCGGCGCCGGCCGCGCTGAATCAGGCGTTCGCGGCCGCCAACCGCTTGCAGGACATCCTGACCGCCAACTTCGCGACTGGCCGCAGCGGCAACCAGGTGCTGGCGGCGTCGCTGCAACAAGCCAGGGCCGAGGGCATCCAGCCGACCATTTACACCCATCCGATCGGCTACCACGGCCACGCGGCCGGGCCGGCGATCGGCATGTGGGACATGCAGGGCGGCGTGCCGGGCAGCGGCGACGATGTGCTGCGGCCGCACACCGCCTATTCGATCGAGCTGAACGCGGCCGGCACGATTCCGGGCTGGAGCGAGCCGGTACGCATCATGCTGGAGGAGGATGCCTATTTTGATGCAAGTGGCGTGCGCTACATCGGCGGCCGCCAGAAATCGCTGTTCCTCCTGCCACGGCGGGCGCCTACTATTGAGTAGAGAAAACAAATAATTCCGGCAAGCTCTGGAGTGCCATAAAGCGGCGACATTTGCGATGATAGCGGGGTGGACGACAGGCCAAAGCGTCCCCTTCCGACTATCTGTTCGCCTCTTTTGGCCCTACCAAATCAGGAGCACGCAATATGAATTCGTTTGTGGAAACACTCTCCCCCGCCGCCCGCAACCATGCGGAAGCGCGCATCGATTACTACACCGACCTGAGTCAGGCCGTGCTGCGCTCGCTACGCGAGCTGTCCGACGTCAATCTGCAATTCAGCCGCGATCTGCTGGAGGATTCGACCAACGCGTTGCGCACCGCGCTGCTGACGCCGCCCAACGAACGCGACGCCAACGCCGCGCCACAGCGGGCCGAGGCGGTGACGCACAAGCTGCAGAGCTATCAGCAGAAGCTGGCGCAGGTGGCCAGCGATTTCCAGGCCGAGCTGACCCAGATCGCCCAGCAGCGCGTGCCGGAAGCGGCGCGCACCGCGTCCGAGCTGGCCGACGCCGGCCGCAAGGCCGCCGGCAAGCATCTGGTGGATGAGGCCAGCCGCTTCACCTCGCTGGCGCAGCAGAATCAAGCTTTCCCGCAAGCGGCCTCGATGCAGAGCGCCGACGAAGGCAACAAAAACTAAGGCTGACGGCCAGCGGCCAGCGCTCTACAGAAAGCGCTCGGGGATGTCGCTGGCGAACGGGTACATGCTGAAATACGGCTTGGCCTCTTCCAGTACGCGCTGCACCGATGGCCGCGCGATCAGGCGTTCAAAATAACTTTGCAGGTGGTGGTATTGCTCGGGGAACGGCACCAGCGTGGCGGCGTAGAACAACGCAGGCGCCGCCGCGCAATCGGCCATGCTGAAGCTTTCGCCGCACAGCCAGCCACGGCTGGCCATACGCTTTTCAATCATCTTGTAGGCGGTTTTGAGCTTGGTGCGCTCCTTGGTCTGGTCGCAGCTGAGGCCGCTCAAGTGGGCGCCGACGATGGTTTGCACCGGGCCTTGCACATACAGGTCGAAGAAGCGGTCCCACAGTCGCACATCCAGCGCCGCCTCCCAGTCGGCCGGCAGCAGGCGCGCGGCGCCGGGATAGCGCTGGTCCAGATATTCGATCAGGATCGAGGTTTCCGGCACGTCACGACGATGTTCGCTGTCGCGCAGCACCGGGAATTTGCAGATCGGCCAGATCGCCTCCAGTTCGGCGCGGTCGGCCTGGTCGCCCAGGTTGATGATGCGTTTGTCGAAGGCGGCGCCATTTTCATACAGCGCGATCAGCGCTTTTTGGCAGAACGAGGACAGCGGGTGGTAATACAAAGTCAGGGACATGGTCGGCTCCAGAGGGCGTACTGCGCTACCTAAGATGGCACGCCATGATACTTCAGCGGCGGCGATGGCGGTGCAAGGTTTTTGCTGGGACACTGCCGCGCGTTCCCACCACCTGATCCCACGGAGTCTTCATGCGCCCTGCCCTCACCTTGATCCTGCTATCGCTGTGCGCCGTCGGCGGCAACAGCTATGCCCAGGCCGCGCCGGCCACCGACAGCCTGTCGGCCGGCCTTGGCCTGGCCTATGTGCCGGAATATGCCGGCGCCGATGACAGCCGGCTGGTGCCGCTGCCCTACCTGGAACGGACCTGGGCCAACGGCTGGTTCGCCGGCACTCAGCGCGGCCTCGGCTACCAGACCACGGCCGGCGGCTTCACGCTGAGCGCGGCGCTGGGCTATGACGGCGGCCGCGACGACCACAAGCGCAGTTTCTTTTCCGGCTCGGACGCCTTGCGCGGCATGGGCAAGATCGACAGCTCGGCGCAAGCGGTGCTGAGCGTGGGCTATCAGCTGGGCGCGGTCGGGCTGGGCCTGACCACCAAACAAAACCTCAGCCACCGCGAGTACGGCGCGACTTATACGCTGGGCCTGAGCGGCTCGCTGTACGCCGACACCAGTGACCAGATCGGCTGGGGCGTGTCGGCGCTATATGGCGACCGCAAGCACGCACAGACCTGGTTTGGCGTAACGGCAGCGCAAAGCGCTGCCTCCGGCTATCGCGCCTACCGCGCCGGCGCCGGCTTTGAAAACGTCACCGCCGGCGTCAACTGGACCCATGTCCTCGATGCCAACTGGGTGGTGCGCAGCGGCGCCGGCCTGACCCGCCTGACCGGCGATGCCGCCGACAGCCCGCTGACCAAGCGCCGCACCACGCCAATGGTGATGACCGCCCTGATTTACCGGTTTTAAATGCCATGGAGTATCATTGACGAAAACTCATCGTTGAAGCAATGACACTCCAGTTCCCCGCCTTTCTCTTCCTCGCGCTAGCCCTGTGTTCGGTCTGGGCGCCGCCCTTGCCGCTGGGCCGGCGCAGCGCGCCGTTGTGGCTGATGTTGTTCGTCATGGCGCTGGCGTGGGGACTGGTCGGCGGCGTGCTCGATCCGGTCGCGATCAGCGCGCTGGTGGTGCTGGCCGGCGCCGCCTATGCCTGCATGGCGGCGCCGCAGCGCTGGCTGCGCGCCGTGTATGGCGTGGCCGCCGCCGGGCTGGCGTTGGCGCTGGCGATGCACAAGCTGCCCGGCTTTCACAATCCGCTGCTGCTCGACCGGGTGGTGCTGTCGCCCGGCGCGCTGCCGTTCAGTCTGTACGCCAACTTCGACAAGGGCGCGGTCGGACTGATTCTGCTGGCCCTGCTGTGCCAGCGCGTCGCGTCGTGGGGCGAGCTGGCCGGGCTGCTGCGCCGCACCGCGCCGCAGCTGGTGCTGACCATCGCGCTGACCATGGGCTGCGCGCTGGCGCTCGGCGTGGTCGGCATCGACTTCAAGCTGCCGGCGCAAACGCCGCTGTTCATCGCGCTCAACCTGCTGTTCACGGTGGTGGCCGAGGAAGCCTTCTTCCGTGGCTTGCTGCAGGCGCGGCTGGCGGCGGCGCTGGCGCGCTTCCGCTGGGGCGCGTGGCTGGCGGTGGCGCTGTCGGCGCTGCTGTTCGGCGCCGCCCACCTCGGCGGCGGTCTGCGGTATGGCATACTCGCGGGGATTGCCGGTCTCGGCTACGCCTGCGCCTACCAGCGCACGCAGCGCATCGAGGCAGCGATAATGGTTCACATCGCGCTCAACGCGGTGCATTTCATCTGCTTTACTTATCCTGCCAGGATTGACAGTGTCTGATTCTCTCACTTCCCGCACCCTGCCCGGCGCCGTCACCGGCCTGGTTGGCACCGCCACCGTGCTGGTGCTGTTGTACTTCGGCCGCGACGTGCTGATCCCGATCACGCTCGCCTTCATCCTCAGTTTTGTGATCGCGCCGTTCGTGCGCGCGTTGCGTCATGTGGGGCTGGGTCAGACCACCTCGGTGTGCACCGGCGTGTTGCTGGTGACGGTGTCGCTGCTGGGCATCGGCGCGGTGATCGTGCAGCAGGTCGGCGCCATGGGCGCCAGCCTGCCACGCTATCAGGACACCATCACCAGCAAGCTGGAGGCGTTGGACGAACTGACGCGCGGCACGCTGGGCAGCCTGGGCGGGCCGGCCGGACAGCTGATCGAGCACTTCACCAGCGACAGCGCCGACGGCGCGCAGGCGGTGCTGCAAAACGATGGCAGCATCAAGACGCCGGTGCTGGTGGAAATCCACGAGCCGGCGCTGAAGCCGTTCCAGCTGCTGGGCAAGATCGTGGCGCAGGTGTGGCCGCCGCTGGAGACCGCCGGCATCGTGTTCGTGGTGCTGATCTTTGTGCTGCTGGAACATGAATCGCTGCGCGACCGCTTCATCCGGCTGGCCGGCGGCGGCGATTTGCGCGCCACCACCATCGCCGTCAACGACGCCGGCGAGCGGCTGTCGCGCTTCTTCATTTCGCAATTCCTGGTCAATCTGGCGACCGGGCTGGCGGTCTGGCTCGGCCTGGCACTGCTGGGCGTCGGCCAAGCGCTGTTGTGGGGCACCATGACGGCGGTGCTGCGTTTTATTCCGTATGTGGGCGTGTGGATGGCGGCGTTTTGCGCCACGCTGCTGGCGGCGGCGGTCGATCCCGGCTGGTCGCTGGCGCTGATGACGCTGGGGCTGTTCCTGGCGGTCGAAATCATCGTCGCCCAGACCATCGAGCCCAAGCTGTATGGCCACACCACCGGGCTGTCGCCGCTGTCGGTGGTGGTGTCGGCGATTTTCTGGAGCTGGATCTGGGGGCCGGTCGGGCTGGTGCTGTCGACGCCGCTGACCTTGTGCCTGGTGGTGGCCGGCCGCTACATCCGCGCGCTGAAGGTGCTGGAGATTATGTTCGGCGAGCTGCCGGCGCTGACCCTGCCGCAGAATTTCTACCAGCGGGCGCTGTCCGGCGACGCGCACGAAATCGTCACCAGCGCCAAGCGCTATATGCAGCACAAGTCGCTGGCCGAGTACTGCGATGGGGTGCTGCTGCCGGCGCTGCATCTGGCGCATTTCGATCTCAAGGACAATTCGATCACGCCGGTGGAGCGGGAAAAAGTGGCCAGCTCCGTCATTGCCGTGATCGAGGCGCTGAGCGGCGCGCAGAAATGGTGGAAGCGGCGCAAGCATGCGAGCGTGCTGGGTGGCGGCATCGGTCGCCAGCTGCGCGAGCGGCGCATTTCCGACAGCGGCGAATGGCAAGGGTCGTTCGACGTGCCGCCGGGCAGTCTGGTGCTGAGCATCGCGCTGGGCACGCAATATGGCGAGCTGGCGACCGAGATTCTGGTGCGCATCTTGCGCGAGCAAAAAATCGATGCCCGTAGCAGCAGCCTCGACGAGCTGGAGCAGGTGCCACCGCCGGGCGCCTCGCCGGAGCTGGTGGCGATCGTGGTGCTGGTCAGCGTCGACCCGCTCAACGATTGCGACAAGATGACCGCCACGCTGGCGCGCTTCCGCGAGCAGGTGCCGCACGCCAAGCAGTTCGCGTTGCTGCTGCCTAGCCCGTTCGAGAATCCGGACCTGAAAACCTGCGTGTTCCCGAGCGCCGACCATGTCGCGCGCTCCTATGACGACGTGCTGCAGCACTGCCAGTTGGCGATGAAGGGCGGCGCCAAGTGAGGCGACATCTGCTGCCGCTGCTATTGATGGCAGCGCTGACCTCGGCGCAGGCCGGCCGGCTGGAGGACATCAGCGCGCGTGGCGTACTGCGGGTTGGCAGCACCGGCGATTACAAGCCGTTCAGCTACCGGCCTGGCGGCGGCGAGGCATTCGTCGGCATGGATGTCGAACTGGCCGGCGCGCTGGCGCAGGCGATGGGCGTGCGGCTGCAACTGGTACCGACCAGCTGGCCAACCCTGATGTCCGATCTGGGCGAGGACAAGTTCGATCTCGCGCTGAGCGGGGTGTCGGTGACGGCGGAGCGCCAACAGCAGGCGCTGTTCTCGCTGGCCTATCTGCACGACGGCAAGACGCCAATCACGCGCTGCGAGAATGTGGCGCGTTTCCAGACGCTGGCGCAGATCAACCAACCGGCGGTGCGGTTGATCGTCAATCCGGGCGGCACCAACGAACGCTTCGCCCGCGCCCAGGCGCCGCGCGCGCAGTTGAGCGTGTACCCGGACAATGTGACCATCTTCGGCCAGATCGTCGACGGCGCGGCCGATCTGATGATGACCGATGCGATTGAAACCCGCTTGCAGCAGCGCCTGCATCCGCAGCTGTGCGCGGTGCATCCGGAGGCGCCGTTCGACATGGCGGAAAAAGCCATTCTGCTGCCGCGCGATGCGGCGCTGAAGGCGTATGTGGACCGCTGGCTGCAACAGCGGCTGGACAACGGCAGCGTGCGGCAGAGCATGAAGCGCTGGCTGGACTTTCCGTGGGCACTGGAGCCGCTGCGCCAGGCCATCGACCAGCGCCTGCTGTTGGCGGAGGCGGTGGCGCGCGCCAAATGGAATGTGCAAGCGGCCATTGAAGACCTGC
The DNA here is from genome assembly GCF_009674535.1 of Duganella guangzhouensis. GTDB lineage: Bacteria > Pseudomonadota > Gammaproteobacteria > Burkholderiales > Burkholderiaceae_D > Rugamonas > Rugamonas guangzhouensis. Next base: position 29,520 of record NZ_WKJK01000031.1, on the reverse strand, counting down.
CGCGCGAAGAGCTGGTGATCGCGGCCGCAGTGCGGCAAGGCGCCGCGCTGGGCTTGCCAGAACAGTGGATACGCGCCGTATTCCGCGCCCAGATCGAGGCTTCCAAGACGGTGCAGCGCGCACTGTACGCGCGCTGGCAAGCCGAAGGCGCCGGCCATTTCTCCGACGCGCCAGACCTCGCCAAGACCATCCGCCCCGAGCTGGACCGCATCACCACGCAACTGCTGCGCTCCATGGCCGACAATCAGGCCGTACTACATGACCGCACCCGCAGCGCCGAGGTGGCTGCCGCCATGCGTCCACTACAAGCACGCGCCCTCAACCCAATCGCCGCCGATCAGGCGCTGGCGCCTTTTTGAGCCACAGGTATTGACATCGCAAAGACTGCGGGCAGATACTGTACTCATGCCTAAGTCACGTACATCAATCGTGGAAAGTTCCGAGTCGCTGGCAACTACCGCCAGCGGAGAGGCTTTGGCATCCACTGCAAAAGCGAGTGTCAACCTACGGCTTGATCATGAGACTCGCTACCTGATCGAGGAAGCAGCGGCAATTCTTGGCAAAAGCCGAGCTGACTTCATGGTGGATAGCGCGCGGCGCCAAGCATTGGATGTGCTGTTAGATCAGCGCTTATTTATTCTGGACAAGGAACAACACCAGACTTTCGCGCAAGCACTTAATAACGCGCCGCCGCCCGGCCCGAAACTGAAATCGCTATTGCGCCGAGTTCCGGCATGGAACAGATAGAAGATAGCGCGCCACTTGCGATATCGCCCCCTGTGCCATTGACTCCGCAGCACGGTCTTTCTGATTTCGACTGCGGATCTGAAGCACTAAACAATTGGCTGCTGCATCGTGCGATCAAGAATGAAAACCGCTTCTCCCGTACCTATGTGGCATGTCTCGGCTCCAAAGTTGTTGCCTACTACAGCATTTCGGCAGGAGCGATCGACCGTGCGGCTGGACCGAAAAAAATACGCCGCAACGCCCCAGACTCAATCCCAATCACAGTGCTCGGAAGATTAGCTGTCGACCGTGATTATTCCGGCAAAGGCTTGGGTGGTGACATACTTGCCGATGCGCTGGTTCGCGTCGCGGCTGCATCACGAACCATAGGCATCGCTGCCATACTCGTACACGCAAAAGATGAGCAGGCGAAACGCTTCTACATGAGACATGCTGAATTTATCGAGTATCCCGCAGACAGCCGCATTCTGTTTCTCCCTATTGAAACTGTGTTGGCAGCGCTTGTAGATGAAGAAGGATAATGTGGCGAAACGATTATTGATAACAGGCGTGGTGCAAGGCGTGGGCTATCGCGCCTCGTTCGAGCGGCAGGCGGTGGCGCTGGGTTTGCGCGGCTGGGTGCGCAATCGGCGCGATGGCGCAGTGGAGGCCGAGGTGGATGGTGACGCGGCAGCAATCGAGGCCATCATCGCCTGGGCGCACAAAGGCCCGCCGGCTTCGCGGGTGGAACAGGTGAAGGTAGCAGAGGCGCAGCCGGCCGGCGCAGGATTCAAGATCCTGCCGACCGTCTGAAATCAACCTGCCAGCAGCTCCGGTTGCGGCTTGACGATGGCGGCCTTCGGCATGCAAACGATGAAAGTGCTGCCCGTGCCCGCCTCCGACTTGATCTGCAGCGTGCTGTTATGCCGCAGCAGCACGTGCTTGACGATGGCCAGCCCCAGCCCGGTACCCTGGGTCTCGCGCGAACGGCTCTTGTCGACGCGGTAGAAGCGCTCGGTCAGACGCGAAATGTGTTCCGGGCTGATGCCGATGCCAGTATCTTCCACCATGAACTTGACACCGTTGTCGAATTCCTTCCACACCAGCTTGATCTTGCCGCCGGCCGGCGTGTAGCGCACCGCGTTCGAGGCCAGATTGCCAAACGCGCTGTGCAACTCCTCATACGAACCCTGCACATTCGGCCCAGTCACCTCCGCCGTGATCTCGTGCTTGCCAGACGACAGCGCACGCGCCTCGCGCAGCAACTGGTCCATCAGCTGGCTGACATCGACCGGATCCGGCCGCATCGGATAATCAACCGACTCCAGCCGCGACAAGGTCAGCATGTCCTCGATCAAATGCTGCATGCGGTGGCCCTGCTCCGTCATCAGCTTCAGATGGGCGGCGCGGGTGGCCGCGTCCAGCCCTTCCTGGGCGGCGATTTCAAGGAAACCAACAATGACGGTCAACGGCGTGCGCAACTCGTGCGAGGCGTTGGCGATAAAGTCGCGCCGCATTTCCTCGATGCGCTCGGTCTCGGTCACATCGTGCGTGACCAGAATCTGGCGCCGGTTTTCAAACGGAATGATATGCACGATCAGCTTGCGCTCGCGGAAACTGATGGTCAGCGGCTGCTCGTAACGTCCCAAGATGATGTAATCCATGAAATCCGGATTGCGCACCAGATTGGTCACGCGCATGCCCTTGTCGCGCTGGTTGCTGAGGCCCAGATGCTGCTCGGCGGCTGGATTGCACCACTCCAGGAACAGTACATCGTCCATGATCACCACGCCATCCGGCAGCAGATGCATGGCCTGACGGAAGCGGGTCAGCCACTCGGTCAGCTCGGTCTGGTTTTTCTCGTCGTCGCGGCGCATGCGGTACAGGCGCGAAAAGATATTGGTCCACTCGCCCCAGCCATCCGGCAGCTTGGCGCTTTGCGGATCGTCCAGCCAGTTGCTCAGCTGGTACAGATAAGACAACTGCGTGAACACCAGCGCCAGCATGCAGACAAAGGCCAGCATCAGCCCGGTCCACCAGCCCGCGATCCAGCCCGCCAGCGCGCACCCCGCCAGGATCACAGCCGTGCGCAGCGCCGCAGGCACCCAGAACACCAGTTTTGGATTCATTTGAAACTCAGTTTTTTTCCGACAGCATATAGCCTACACTACGCACGGTCTTGATCAGGTGTTCGGCCTCTTTCAGCGCCTTGCGCAAGCGCAGCACGTGTACGTCCACGGTGCGCTCCTCGATCACCACATGATCGCCCCACACCTTGTCCAGCAGCTGGCTGCGCGAGAATACCCGCTCCGGATGCGCCAGCAGGAATTTCAGCAATTTGTATTCGGCATGGCCGATATCGATCTTCTGATCGTCCATCGACACCGTGCAGCTGACCGGATCGAGCGCGATATTGGCGGCGCGCATGGTCGACTGCGCGTGTTCCGGCGCCTTGCGCCGCAGCAGCGCCTTGGAGCGGGCCAACAGCTCGCGCGGCGAAAACGGCTTGGTGACGTAATCGTCGGCGCCGGTGTTGAGGCCGGCCAGCTTGTCCTCTTCCATGCTCTTGGCGGTCAGCATGATGACCGGGATGTCGTTGAACTGACGGTCCGAGCGGATCCGCGACAACAGCCGCAGGCCGGTCGAATCCGGCAACATCCAGTCCAGCAAAATCAGCTGCGGGGTCCGGGTCTGGATGAAATCCCAGGCTTCGCCCGCGCTTTGCACGTTGCAGCAGTTCCAGCCCGCCTCGCGCAGTGAAAACGTCACCAGCTCGACAATCGCCGGTTCGTCCTCAACAATCAATACCGTGGTTTTATCAGATGCCATTTCTTCTTTTATTCAGCTTGCTCGGGCTCGTTGGCGGCCACCGTCTTGGTGTGACGGATATCCTTGCCTTCAACTACATAAATCACATACTCGGCGATATTCTTCGCATGGTCGCCGATACGCTCGATGGCCTTGGCCACCCACAAGGTGTCCAGCGCGGCCGAGATTGTACGCGGATCTTCCATCATGAAGGTAATCAGATTGCGCATGATGGAACGGAATTCGTGGTCGATCACCGCGTCCTGGGCGATCAGTTGCAGCGCCTGCTTGCCATCGTTGCGGGCAAACGCGTCCAGCGCGTCGTGCAGCAGGTCGGTGGTATTGTTGGCGATGCCGCGCACCATCTCGTAATGGTTGACGGTGACCGCGCCGCGCGCATGCAGCGCCTTGGCGACGCGGGCGATCTTGGTGGCCTCGTCGCCGATGCGCTCCAGATCGGTGATGACCTTGATGGTGGCCATGATGGTGCGCAGGTCGTTGGCGGCCGGCTGGCGGCGCACGATCAGGTGGCTGCAGGCGTCGTCCAGCTGCACTTCCAGCTGGTTGACCGAGTCATCCTCGCGCATCACGCGGTCGGCGCGCTCGGAATTACCAATGCGGAAGCAAGTCATGGCGTCGAGGAACTGGGTCTCGACGATGCCGCCCATCAGCAGCACCTTGCTGCGGATGGCTTCCAGTTCGTTATCGTACTGCTTGGATGAGTGTTCACCGATCATGCTGGGCTCCAAATGTGAGTAGTATTATAAGATGGATCAGCCGAAACGGCCGGTGATGTAATCCTGGGTTTCCTTGCGGGCCGGATTCATGAAGATCTGGTCGGTTTCACCGAACTCCACCAGCTCGCCCAGATACATATAGGCGGTGTAGTCCGAGCAACGCGCGGCCTGCTGCATATTGTGGGTCACGATGGCGATCGTGTAATCCTGCTTCAACTCGGAAATCAGCTCTTCCACTTTGGAAGTCGAGATCGGGTCCAGCGCCGACGTTGGCTCGTCCAGCAGCAGCACGTCCGGTTTGACCGCGACGCCACGGGCGATGCACAGACGTTGCTGCTGACCGCCGGACAGCGACAGGCCGCTCTTGTTCAGCTTGTCCTTGACCTCGGTCCACAGCGCCGCCTTTTTCAGCGCCCATTCGACGCGCTCGTCCATCTCGCCCTTCGACAGGTCTTCGTACAGACGCACGCCAAACGCGATATTGTCGTAGATCGACATCGGGAACGGGGTCGGCTTCTGGAACACCATGCCGACCTTGGCGCGCAGCATGTTCAAATCCTGGTCGCCGTCGAGGATGTTACGGCCACGGTACATGATGGCGCCTTCGGCGCGTTGACCCGGATACAGGTCATACATGCGGTTCAGCGTGCGCAGCAGGGTCGACTTGCCGCAGCCCGACGGGCCGATGAAGGCGGTGACCTGCTTTTCATTGATGTCCAGGCTGACGTTGTGCAGGCTCTGGGTTTTACCGTAGAAGAAATTCAGACCGGCGATCTCAATCGCCTTGCGTTTACCGGCGTTCATGGCGACGACGTTTTCCTGGTTCAGTTGCGTATTCATTGTATGGATTCGCTTTAATTAATTAGTTCGGGGCTTTTTGGGAAAACACGGTGCGCGAAATCACGTTCAGCGCCAGCACGCTCAGGGTCAGCAGCAGCGCGCCACCCCAGGCCAGTTCGCGCCAGTTGTCATACGGGCTCATGGCGAAGTCATAGATTTTGCCCGGCAGGTTACCCATCGGCGCGTTCATGTTAAAGCTGAGGAACTGGTTGTTCAGCGCGGTGAACAGCAGCGGCGCGGTTTCGCCCGAGACGCGGGCCACCGCCAGCAGCACGCCGGTGATGACGCCGGCCTTGACCGCGCGCAGACGCACCGTCATCGCCACTTTCCAGCGTGGCGCGCCCAGCGCGAACGCCGCTTCCAGCAGGCTGTTCGGCACCAGTCGCAGCATATTGTCGGTGGTGCGCACCACCACCGGAATCGCGATCAGCGCCAGCGCCACCGAACCGGCATAACCGGAATAGTGCTTGGCGGTGGCGACGTACAGCGCCCACACAAACATACCGATCACGATCGACGGCGCTGACAGCATGATGTCGGTGACGAAGCGGGTGATGCTGGCGATCTTGTTTTCATCGCCGTATTCGGCCAGGTAGATGCCGGCCAGGATGCCGATCGGGGTCGAGATCAGCGTCGACAGGGTCACGATCAGCAGGCTGCCGACGATGGCGTTCAGCAGACCGCCGCCTTCGCTGCCCGGGGCCGGCGTGGTTTCGGTGAAGATGCTCAGGCTCAGCGCGCCAAAGCCTTTGATCACCAGCGTCAGCAGAATCCAGGTCAGCGCGACCAGGCCGATGGTCATCGCCGCCACCGACATGAACATGCCGACGCGGTGCCACAGCAGACGCTTGCGATACACAGGGTTCATCTGTGCTTGTTCGGGAGTGAGGCTCATTATTTCAGACCTTCCTTGCGGGACATGCCAGCCAGCATCAGCTTGGCGGCGGACAGTACGATAAAAGTGATGACAAACATGATCAGCGCCAGCGCGAACAGCGACGAGGTGTGCAGCACGGTATCCGATTCGGCGAATTCATTGGCCAGCGTCGAGGCGATCGAATTGCCCGGCGCGAACAGCGACCACGACAGCTTGTTGGCGTTACCGATTACAAAGGTCACCGCCATGGTCTCGCCCAGCGCGCGGCCCAGACCCAGCATGATGCCGCCGACCACACCGTTCTTGGTGTACGGCAGCACGATCTTGCGCACCACTTCCCAGCGCGTGCAACCCAGGCCGTAAGCCGATTCCTTCAACACCGCCGGCACGATTTCAAACACATCGCGCATCACCGACGAAATAAACGGGATGATCATCAGCGCCAGGATCAGCGCGGCGGTCAGCATGCCGATGCCCATGGTCGGACCGCTGAAGAACGGACCGATCACCGGCAACTGGCCCAGGGTCGATTTCAGCAGCGGCTGCACGTAATCGCCAAACAGCGGCGCGAACACGAACAGGCCCCACATGCCGTAGATAATCGACGGGATGCCGGCCAGCAGCTCGACCGCCGTGCCGAGCGGACGGCGCAGCGGCACCGGGCAAATCTCGGTCAGGAACAGCGCGATGCCGAACGACAGCGGGAACGCGATCAGCAGCGCCAGGCCTGAGGTCACCAGCGTGCCGACGATGGCGATCGCCGCGCCGTACTGGTCGTTGACCGGGTCCCACTCGACGGTGGTGATGAAGGCCGGGCCGAATTCCTTGAACGCCGGCCAGGCGCCCATGAACAGCGACACGATGATGCCCAGCAGCGCCGCCAGCACCGACAGCGCGAAGATCATCGTGGTTTTATGGAAGAAGAAATCCTGAATGCGCTGGTTGCGCATGACGCGGAGCATGTTCTGCATAGCAGCCTGTTCCGCGGCGGTGGCTTGTGCGGTGCTGATATGCATGGCTGGCTCTTGCTTGGGGAGTGGCGTGGAAGTGATATCTGCGCTCATAATTGTTCTCGGTGGAAGTAAGCTAGCCTGCGGTGCCCGGTCGGGCCTCGCAGGCTAACCCCCTCGCCGCCGTTGCTGCCGGCGACGAAGGGACAATCCGGATTAGTAGATGGCCTTGCCCGAAGCGTCTTTCAGGTTGGCTTTCCACGAGTCCTGCACCAGTTTGACCACGGTGGTTGGCAGTGGAACGTAGTCCAGTTCGGTAGCAGCGGCGCCACCGTTTTTGAAGGCCCAGTCGAAGAACTTGACGACTTCCTTGCCTTTGGCGGCGTCAGCCTGTGCTTTGTGCATCAGGATGAAGGACACGCCGGTGATTGGCCACGAATTTTTGCCAGCCTGGTCGGTCAGCACCACGCCGAAGCCTGGGGTCTTGGTCCACTCGGCGTTGGCGGCGGCGGCTTTGAAGAACTCGTCGTCAGGCTGCAGGAAGTTGCCATCCTTGTTTTTCAGCTGGGTGTGCGACATTTTGTTCTTTTTAGCGTAAGCCCACTCGACGTAGCCGATCGAACCCTTGATACGCTGCACGTTGGCCGCCACGCCTTCGTTACCTTTACCGCCGACGCCGACGATCCATTTCACCGCGGTCGACGCACCGATCTTGGTTTTGAATTCAGCATTGGTTTTCGACAGGAAGTCGGTGAACAGGAACGAGGTGCCCGAACCGTCGGCGCGGTGTACCACGGTGATGTCATCGGCTGGCAGCTTGACGCCTGGGTTCAGCACGGCGATCGCTTGATCATTCCACTTGGTGATTTTGCCCAGGTAGATATCCGCCACGACTGGGCCGGTCAGTTTCAGCTGGCCTGGGGTGATGCCGTCCAGGTTCACCACGGTCACCACGCCACCCATGATGGCTGGGAATTGCATCAGGCCTTCCGCGTCCAGGTCGGCAGCCGACAGCGGCATGTCCGAAGCGCCGAAATCGACGGTCTTGGCTTTGATCTGCTTGATGCCGGCGCCCGAACCCACCGATTGGTAGTTCAGACCGTTGCCGGTAGCGGCTTTGTACGACTCAGCCCATTTCGCGTAGATTGGGTAAGGGAAGGTCGCGCCGGCGCCGGTCATATCGGCGGCGTGAGCGGCCGGCGAGAAAGCCATCACGGCTGCTGCGCCAACCACCAGGGAAGAGATCAATTGTTTGAGTCGCATTTCAAGTCCTTTGTTATGACAGGTTAGGATGCTGCGCAGTCTAACGGCCGAATATGACATGTTTATGACATCGCCAAAATATTTCAAAAAATACCCGCCGCACCGCCCCTCCCTCTGTAAATCCGGGGCATCGTCACTCTGTGTGACATCTGCTTGTCATAATTCGCGGCCATTTATGACAGGATTTGTCACGCCGCTGTCATATTTCTTCTTTACACTGTTGCAATCATTTCTGGCCCAAACACGCTAGAATGGAGACAACAGCAAAGTGATCAAAAAAACATGAAGCCTGACTTGCATGTGGAAGTAAACAAGAACTCGGCCTTCCTCGACCGGGAACTGTCGCAACTGATGTTCAACCGCCGCGTCCTGGCGCAAGCGGAAGATAAAAGCATCCCCTTATTAGAACGGCTGCGTTATCTGTGCATCGCCAGCAGCAACCTCGACGAATTCTTTGAAGTGCGCGTGGCCAGCCTGCTGGCGGCCGGCGCCGCCGACGGCGCGCTGTCCAGCCACCCTGCCCTGGTCGCCACGCTGTCCCGCATCAGCAATGAATGCCACCTGCTGGTGAGCCACCAGTACGAAATCCTCAACAACGAAATCCTGCCCGAGCTGACCGCCAACGGCATCCACCTGGTGCGCCACAACGAGCGCAACGAGGCGCAGCGGGCCTGGGTCAAGGAATACTTCGACACCGAAGTACGGCCGCTGCTGACCCCGATCGGTCTCGACCCGGCCCACCCGTTCCCGCAAGTCGTCAACAAAAGCCTGAATTTCATCGTCCAGCTCAGCGGCAAGGACGCGTTCGGGCGCGGCACCGGCATCGCCATTGTCAAGGCGCCGCGCGTGCTGCCGCGCGTGATCCGGCTACCCGACCATCTATCGAAGAGCGGCGGCATCTCGTTCTGCCTGCTGTCCTCGGTGATCCACGCCCACATCTCCGACCTGTTCGCCGGCCGCGAGGTGATCGGCTACTCGCAGTTCCGCGTCACCCGCGACAGCGATCTGTGGGTCGACGAGGACGAGGTCAAAAACCTGCGCCAGGCCCTCAAGGGCGAGTTGGTCGGCCGCCAGTTCGGCGCCTCGGTGCGGCTGGAAGTGGCCAAGAACTGCCCGCCCGAACTGTCGCAATTCCTGCTCGACCAGTTCGGCCTGCACCACAGCCGGCTGTATGCGGTCAACGGCCCGGTCAACCTGGTGCGGCTGAACGAGATCATGGACCACGTCAACACCGCGGCCCTGCGCTTCCCGCCGTTCTTCCCCGGCCTGGCGCACAAGACCGCCAGCCAGGATATCTTTGCCGCGCTGCGCGAAGGCGACATCCTGCTGCACCACCCGTATCAGTCGTTCCAGACCGTCATCGACTTCATCCGCAGCGCCGCCCACGACCCAAGCGTGGTGGCGATCAAGCAAACCATCTACCGCACCGGCATGAACTCCGACCTGATGGAATCGCTGATCATTGCCGCCCGCGCCGGCAAGGAAGTCACCGTCATCGTCGAACTGAAGGCGCGCTTCGACGAAGAAGCCAATATCAACTGGGCCGACAAGCTGGAACAGGCCGGCGCCCAAGTGGTGTACGGCGTGGTCGGCCTGAAGACCCACGCCAAGGTGGCGCTGGTGATCCGCCGCGAAGAAGGCAAGCTGCGCTACTACGCCCACCTCGGCACCGGCAACTACCACCCCACCACCACCAAGTTCTATACCGACTTCGGACTGCTGACCTGCCACCCCGGTATCAGCCAGGAAGTCAACGAAGTGTTCATCCACCTGACCAGCCTGACCAAGCCGCACCGGCTGTCGCACCTGTGGCTGGCGCCATTCGCGCTGCAGAACGAAATCATCAAGGCGATCCGCAACGAAGCACGCATCGCGCGCGCTGGACGACCGGGGCGGATTATTGTTAAAGTCAATGCGCTGGTGGACGAATCGGTGATCCGCGCGCTGTACGCCGCGTCCAAGGATGGCGTCAAGATCGACCTGATCGTGCGCGGCGCCTGCACCCTGAAGCCGGGCGTGCCGGGACTGTCGGAAAACATCAAGGTACGCTCGGTGATCGGCCGCTTCCTGGAGCACAGCCGGATTTACTACTTCCGCAACGACCTGGCACACGACACCTACCTGGCCAGCGCCGACTGGATGAGCCGCAACCTGTTCCGCCGCATCGAAGTCGCCTTCCCGATCCTGGACAAAGCGCTGAAACGGCGGGTCATGGCCGAGGGCCTGACCCCTTACCTGAAGGACAATATCAACGCCTGGGAACTGGAAGCGGACGGCCACTACCAACGGCGCCGGGCCCGCGCCAAGCAAGCCGGCTTCAGCGCCCAGCAACACCTGATGGACACGCTGGGCACGCCGCAAGGCCATCTGGAATAAACGCGGCGCGCCGGGAGGCGCGTGCGCCGGGATCTGTTTGCAAACTAGTCAGGAGAAAAGCATGGATCTCATTTTATGGCGGCATGCCGAGGCCGAGGATGCCGGACCGGGCATGACCGATCTGGAACGCGCGCTGACCAGCAAGGGCCAGAAGCAGGCGCGTCGCATGGGCCAGTGGCTCAACACCCAGCTGCCGGACAGCTGCCGCATCCTGTCCAGCCCCGCCGTGCGCACGCTGCAGACGGTGGAAGCGCTGGGCCGCAAATTCAAAATCCACACCGACCTGGCGCCCGGCGCCGACCCGGCCGACATCCTGAAAGCCGTCAACTGGCCGGGCAACAAGGACTCGGTGCTGGTGGTCGGCCATCAGCCGACGCTGGGCCAGGTGGCCTCGCTGCTGCTGACCGGCGACGACCTCGAATGGGACATCCGCAAGGCCAGCGCCTGGTGGTTCGCGCAGCGCGATCCGGGCGACGCCATGAGCGTGTATCTGAAAGCCGTCATGGCTGCAGATTTGGTAGTCAAATAGCTTGTAAAGCGATTCGCATCTGCTAAAGTTTAATTGTATCAACTAAGGAGGGGGAGGCCATCATGATGTTCACCTTGCTCACCATGGGGATGTTTGGCGGAATGATCGCCCTGGTTGTTTACGAACTGGTGCAGGAGATGCGTGGCAGTAAACATAAACTCAACGACCGCTATCACGAATAGCAAAGCGCTTCACAGAAGCTTACGGCGCCAGCGGCGTGCCTTATCCGGGCAACGCCACTCGCGCCGTTCAACGTTTACAGCGCTTTTTATACGCCGGTTTTGAACTTGGTAAAGATACGGGTGATATTGCGGCGAATGTCGGCCGGCACCGCTTCCGGCGGCGTCATGCGCTTCTTATCCTCTTCCGACAGGAACACCGTCTTGTTGCCGGCGATATCCTTGCGCACCAGCTTGACGCTGGCCGCGTTCGGGTTGGCGTAAAACACCTTGTTGGTCAGGCTGGCGTGCACTTCCGGACGCATGATGTAATTGATCCACAGATGCGCGTTGTTCGGATGCGGCGCGTCGGCCGGAATCGCCATCGTGTCGAACACCAGCGCGGCCGAGGTTTTCGGCACCAGCACCTCGATCACATTGCCGTTCTTGGCATCGATCGCGCGCTGACGGGCGATATTGATGTCGCCCGACCAGCCCAGCGCCACACACACGCCGCCGTTGGCCATGTCATTGATATAGCCCGACGAGCTGAACAGCGTCACATACGGACGGATCGCCTGCAGCACCTTGGCCGCCTCGGCGTAATCGGCCGCGCTCTTCGAGAACGCCGGCTTGCCGGCGTAGATCAGCGCCGCCGGCAACACTTCCGACGGCGAATCCAGGAAGGAAATGCCGCACGACTTCAGCTTGGACGCGTATTTCGGATTGAACACCAGCTCCCAGGCATTGTCCGGCAGCGGCATGCCGCCCAGCGCGGCCTTGACCTTGTTGACGTTGATGCCGACCGTGGTATAGCCCCACAGCCAGTCGACCAGATAATCGTTGCCCGGATCGATATTGGCCAGCTTGGCCTGGATCGCCGGGTCGAGGTTTTTCAGATTCGGCAGCTTGGACTTGTCCAGCTTGCGCAGCTGCTTGGCATCGATCTGCAGCCGCGCCCATTGCGCGGTCGGCACCACGATATCGTAGCCGGATTTGCCGGCCACCAGCTTGGAGTTCAGGATTTCGTTGTTATCGAACAGGTCATAGCGGACCTTGATACCGGTTTCTTTTTCAAAATTCTTAACCGTATCCTCGGCGATATAGTCCGACCAGTTATAGATATTGAGGACTTTCTCCTCCTGCGCCACGGCCACCTGCGCCGCGCCCACCATCAAACCAGCAGCCAACAACGCCGCACCAACGAACTTCCCTGCCATAGCACCTCCGAAATGGGATTCATCACATAAGCCGTGATGATCGGACATCCATCGCCCGGATGCAAGGAATTCGTATAGAAAACTCAACCTAACATATCGAACAAGGTCCCGGTGCCGCTGCTGGTGCCGTTGATGGCGCTGCCCGAGCCGGTTTCGGACTGGGCGCTGTACAGCGCGGCCAAGGCGGTGGCCTGGGTGGTCATCGCAGCCGTCATCTTGGTCTTTTTGGCGGTCAGCGTGGCGATTTCGTTGGTGGTCTGCGTGGTTTCCTTGGTCAGCACGCTGTTGTCCCCGGTCAGCGCGGCGGCCTTGGCCGACAGCAGATCAGCAATCCCGCTGCCGTCATTGGTGAACAGCTTGGCAATGCTGGCCGAATCCGTGCTCAACGCGGTTTGCAGCTTGCCGTCGTCCAGCACCAGGTTGCCCTTGGCGTCCTGGCTGACGCCGGCCTTGGCCAAGGCCGTGACCGAGACCGAGCCGCCGCCGGTCTTGATCAGCAAGCTCATCTGATTCATGGCTTGCTTGAGCGCGGTGTCCGATTGCAGATCGCCGCTCTGCAGCTTCAGCATCTTGGCGTTGAGGTCGTTGTAGGCGCTGACAAAGGCTTTCAGATTGGCGCCGATCTGACTGCTATCCTGGGTTACCGTGACGTTGCTCTTGCCGGCCGCCGTCAGATTCAGCGTCGCGCCGCTGATGGCGCTGTCCTTGACGGTATTGCTGGCACTGGTGACCTGCTTGCCATCGACCGTCAGGATCGCATCCTGGGCGGCAGCGGTCTGGGTCAGGTTCTGCGTGCCGTCCGGATCGTAGGCCAGCAGATTCTTCACCGACGCATCGCCGCTGACGTTGATACGCATGCTGTTGGCGGCGCCACTCTGGCCGGCGATATTCAAGGTGTACTGGCCATCACTGCCCTTCACCACACTGGCATCCACACCCGCAGTCTTCAGCGCGGCGGCAATGCCGTCCAGCGTATTGTTGCTGCTGTCGATGGTGATGGTCTTGCTGGCGGTACTGCCGGCCTTGAAACCGCCGTCGCCATCGGTGCCAAACTCGATCTTGACGGTGGTGCTGGCGCCGCTGCCGATGGCCGCACTGGCGCTGCTAGACGCGGCGCTGGTCAGGAACTGCCCCTGCGCCAGCTGCTGAACCTCGACCGCATAGGTGCCGGACTTGGCCGAACCGGTCGACGTCGCGCTCAGCACACTGCTGGCCGAGCTGGCAGCGGTGGTGCTGAGGCCATCGCCAGTCAAGCCGGCCGCGATTTGCTGGAAATTCGCCAGCGCGCTTTGCAGCTGGCCGAGCGCGGACAGCTTGGTCTGGTCCGACGTCAGACTGGCATTAAGCTTGTTGGCCGCCGTGGTTTGCGACGACATCACTTGTTCGACGCGGTTGTAAACGTCGGTCGACACCGTGCTCGTGGTGGAGCTGGTGGTGGAACTGATGCTGGAAGTGGCCATAATAAGGGTCCGCCATGTTGATTACTTACCTAGTATGCAACATGAATCATTGCACCAAAGCGGTGAATAAAGGCCGATTCTACCCTCTTACTTCGCGCCGCAGCGCCCACGCCAGGAAAATCGCCGTCGCCGCAGGCGGACAGATTACGTCAACCAGCGTAATCAGCAGCTGGTTTTCAAAGAACGGCAGCGGCCCGGTAATGAACCAGGACGCGATTACGCCGGCAACGCACATCAGCACGCCGCCGATGAAGTAAGGCCTGAAGCGTCGGACTATGCACAACGACAGCACGGTTACGATCACAGACAGCAGCTGCAACATGATCGGCACCAGCACCTCCTCCCCGTGCGCCAGCGCAATCGACGGGAAGACCGATAATAACGATAGGACAGCGAGTTTTCGAGTCATGGAAAAATTAGGCAAGTTATCGTTTATCGTCGTTGTGACGTGCCAAATTCCAGATGGCGTCACCTCCCTGGCTTAGCGCTCAAAGTACTGTACGAGCGCCTGGAGTTCTGGGTGCATCGGCGTGCCCGGCTTAATATCAAATGCCCCGCCATCCATCAGCCCAATGACGCGCAGACAAACCTCCATCTTCTCGCCTTTCCTGAAAAAGTCAGCCACGGTGGCAGCCCCATTATTGCGAACCGCCGCCGTGTAAGTAGATAGCACCGCATCTTTCGCAGCAGGACCACCCGACTGCTCCGCCTCCTTCAACCGCTGCCCCATGTAAGCAACCGAAGCAGCGTAGAACGATGCATTCCGCTATCGCCACTGCGCAGCGTATTCCTGAGGCGGCTGAGGACGCTCCAACAGACCAAAACACTCAACCGCCATGCGCCCCACAATAAAATTGTTGGTCCCGATATAGGCAGACGCCGCATCGCGCGACTCTGTCGCGATTGCACCGCTTAATTCCGCACCGGCAGACAACGGCGACAAGACCAGCGCGAGAAATATCATCAAACGTGAACGAGCCACTCAACGACCTCTTTCCAAAAACGATCCCCCCCAATAAAGCGCCAGAACACCACACCCGACCATCGGTATGACAAAGACTGCAGCTGCGGCCACGAATGACTGGATTCCACATAAAACAATCAGAGCTATGCCTACCAGAGCGCCAAGAATGGCACCACAAACAAACCGCGTAACCTGCTCCGGCTCTTCGACTATGTGATCGTCCTGTATCTTCATGTCGCTCAACGTTTCAAAATAATATGGGGGCAAACGTGATTGCTCAGTGCCGCGAGGAAGTGGACAAGGCCTGCTGCATCGCGTCCGCTTGATTTTAAAATCAGATATTGAGTACGCAAAATGACGCTTACCATTCATGGGCCTTTTGAAGAATGCCAAGTACCGCAGGATTGTCCTTATAGCGCCTACGGACTACGGCCTCGTCTTTTTCGAGCGTCTCGCAGCGGTACTTCTTCATTGCTGCAGCGATCTCCCGCCGACGCGCGGTGTCGTACGATTCCTCACCGGAGAAATGAGCGCATGTGGCGATACGTGCAGCAATGGCAGCCACATCCTTCGGTTGCCCCTTAGTTAGATCCGCCAGCAAATCGGCCTCAGCATGTCCAATTGAAGCCGCCAGGGCCAAAACGATGAGCATAGACAGGCGCAACATTTTGCCTCTAACAGTTGGCATAACCGGAGTGCGTTAGCGCGTCCGCGTTGATGAAGTGGTTAGGCATTTTAGGGTAGTTTAGTTTTCAGGTTGGCCCAGCCCTGAAGGTCATTCCTGCACTCCATAGATAACTCATCCCAGATAACAGCAAGCACAGACAGTACATTTTTTATACGGCGAAGTTTGCGCATTTCGTCGATTGGTAGTGTTCTCCAATCTTGGACTAGTACGGTTGCCTCGACCAATGAAAAACGACGCTCGCTTTCAAACCAATCTAAAACATCCTGCGAATCCCGAACAGGGTGCCCCGCATGCGAACCAAAGCTACGGATTTGGCGCGCGCGAATCATCATTTCAGATTGTTTGAAACTAAAACTAGAACTAGCATGCGTATCGGCCTGTTGCGCGAGCCATGAATAAACAGAAACTGATAGCTGTGCCCACTCACAAGCATCTGCAGAAGCCCCTGAACGAAGACCCGCCGCCTCTGCGAGCCCGTGCCAGTTGAAGTTCGGCTGCATGGGTATCTCACCAGCGAATTGACGCCGAACCCAGACCAATAGTTTGCTGGGATCTGACTTCAAAATGTGTTCAGATGGATTGTTCATGACGCCGAGACCTAACCCAACGCTGGACGTAACCGGACGCTGCAGCCCGAAGCGATGCAGTGGCCCGATTGAGGGAATAGTTGAGCAAATAGCTATTCACTCGCAGTGCTTTCATCAAACCAAACATCTTCATGCCCTGGCGCCAATTGCACACGCCAACCGGGCGCCAGCCCGAGGTAAGGAACGATCAACGCGCAGTAATCTTCAATATGCGCAATATGGAGCGGTAAAAAGAAATCACCAGCGGCGGAATACTCGCCACCCCAAATGTACCAACCCGACACCCCGTCCAGCGGCTTGACCCTAAGTGCATTCAAAGGAAGCTCAGACAAGGTCGCAAGCGCAATCCCGACCTTCTCCATTTGATCGTAAGCCACGAAGGCAGCGTCAAAACGATGGCAAGTCTCTTGTTGTACGGCGAAGTCACTCATGTGGTCCAACGCGTGTGATAAACGGCGGCTGGAGCGCGCAGCGCGTAAGCCGTCCGGTTGCTTGAAAGATTAGACTTCATTTCGGCCACCCAGCGTCAACGCGCTCGCAAACCACACCGCTTGCAAAGAAACCACCATCCCACAGTTCGAATTCGACTCCGGGCTTTACCACTGAGGAGAACAGGTCAGGCGCGATCACGACACAACGAACGCGTACAGACTCCCCGGCATGAAAGGTATGTGCTTTATCGACCCACATCCCCACGGTATTCAGACCATCAACGCCAGCCATTTGCATTGGCACGCGACGATGAAGCGATTCGTCAAACAGAAACCAACGACGACGATCGACCCCGTGTCCTCGGAAATGGAAGGACAGATCTGCAGTGAATTGAGGAGTCGGCAGCATGTACGGTCTAACGATTCAGAGTAGCCGGCGGACTTTAACGCGTCCGGGTTGATTGTCTGGTTGGGCTTTGGCGGCGCGTTCCTCAGTGCGTTGTGCAGAATTACGCACTGTGAGCGTAGCGTCGGCTTCCGACGCCGAAGGCAAAGTGCGCTCGGTTCGAATCGTGTGCCAAGCACCACAATTAGGATCGGGGCAGCCACACATCGTCGTCGTAACGGGATGATTTGTCCCGTTACGCTTTTGAATGGCGTTGGTACGCTCTTCACTCTTGATCGTATCAATCACCGCCGCGCGCCGCATGAACTTCCCAACCATTACAGCTCCCCTCCTATCTCTCAACCCGGTTATTCAGCGGCGCCGGCAGGCGCTCACTGGAATTGATTGTTATGCATTATAGGCGCATGCCGAGCCATATAACGACCTCTGTAGATCCAGCTACGAAAGGAGTTAGAACCTTAGGCCAAAATTGATCATGTTTGATATACGCTGCAGATTGTTCGTGATGTAGCCTTTCCTCTTCGACTATGGAGGAAATTGCCTCATAGGCGGCAGAATCTATATCGCGGAGCAAAATAAGTTGTTCCTCCAAATGCCCCAGTACGACACGCTCGACTGTGACGGTTGTTGCAGCGATGGCCCGACTACCGAAAAAACCAGTGACAAGTCCCAAGAAAAAACCACCAATCCCGCACAGGAAGTAGCTCTTGCAGCGAGGCCTCTCACGGCGTTGCAACTCGGACCAGAAAATCGCGCGATGCTTTTCTTCGTGAGACTTAAACTCCCTCAACTCGTCGAGCATGTCCGACGCCGTGATACGGGCCGCAAAAATTTGACCGCGATAAATGTTCACTGCCCCGTTTTCACCGGCATGGTTAACCTTCAGAACGCGATTGGCGTAATCGGAAGCGGAAAGCAAAGATACCGTCATATCAAAAGGCATAATGTTTGACTGAAGCGGACCGCCGTCGGCGCGTCGGCCTGAAGGAAGGGTTAGGCTGCCTGGTCATCAATTGGCTCCAGCAGATCAATTGCACTTTTGGCGCGTCCGTCGTTTCCAATACCCTTTTTCCGGGACGAATGAGCTGCCAAGGTCAATTAGTGACTCCATTGCTGCTCATTGAGCCCATGGCATCACACAAAATGCCGCGACAAATCGGCACTAAGTGCACGAATCAGCGACGCTGCCGAGATCAATAAAGAGTTGTGGATAAACGCCGGGGCAAATCGGCATCATATTTGGGGCCATCAATTTCGTCATTACTCAAATCCCCCAGGATTGTTCCAGGGCTCGGCAAATCTCCACGATCCCGATGCTTGGACGGGTCCCAGAGATGCGAACGCAGTATCGCGCGTGAGCACTGGAAAAACACCGCGTTGACTTTCACGACCAATACGGAAAGCGGCGGTTTGCCGTCGATACTGAAGGTTGACAGCAAATCCGGATCGACTTGAATCGATGCAGTACCGTTGACCCGCAACGTTTCCCCAATCCCGGGTATCAAAAAGATGAGAGAGACCCGGGAATCATGCAGGACATTCCGCAGACTGTCGATTCGATTGTTCCCGCGACGATCGGGAAGGAGCAAGGTGAATTCGTCGTGGACCCGGACAAAACCAGCGGGGTCACCTCGGGGCGACACATCGAGACCGTCCGATCCGCTTGTTGCCAGGAGGGCAAACGGCGCCGCCTCGATGAATTTTCGATAGTGCGGATGAATGTATGCCACTTCTTTTTTTATCGACGCTGCGGCAGGCGTTCCGTAAATCCCTTCAAGCGTCGCGATATCCGAAACGATTTGGCTGTCAAGCTGGATCAAGCTCTACTCCCTATGCTGATTGATGGGCTCTTGCGGTCACAAGAGAACCTCCGGCGATCGCCCCTAATGGCTGCTTGGATATCGATTTTACCCGAGCACATCTTCATTGAGCACGGCATAACACCCAGCTTAACCGGCAAAAATGCAAAGCATTTTTTGTCCGCGTTGAACCTACCGTTAGGCCTTGCAGGGTTTCTTCATCTTGGGTACACACTATCCAGTGCGTCTCTCCGTCGGGCGGTGTGTGGACTCCTGCTGGCGTAGGCCTCCAACGTAGGCTCTGCTTCCCACTTCAGCTTGCCCGCCAGCGTTTGAAAGCCCTCGCTGCCGGATGAGTTTGCAATACTCAAAGCGATGCCAAGCTGGCGGGGTGTGGTCCAACCGTGCGCAAGCGCAGTCTCGATGGTTGGTTTCATCATGCGCGCCCAAGCCTTGTTCTGAACCGTCTTTGCATCTTCTGAGGACAAAAATGCCGACATGCCTTGGCGCCACCACTTCTGCGAAAAGCAGCCCCAACCCGTATCGTCTCCAGACTTTCCTGTAGGTCGACAGCCAGAGGAATACTTTGCAATCATCTCTTTTGTGGGTTTGGCAAAGAAGCGCTGCGTGTTCATCTCGCGATAGAGATTGGAGAGGCCGCCAACGGCAAAATGTGCAATCCCAACCGTGCCGCCATCGAGAGGGAGAAGATCGGTGTAGGTCTTCGACTTCCCGTCTCTGGCGATGACTCGCTGTAAGATGGTGGCAGGGACGTCCGACGACATCACTTCGGTGTATGAACTGAATGCAGTGGGCTGCGCTGAGGCAGTCATGCTGACTGCAAGGCTCAAACACAGGGCTGCGAGCGGTGGATAGGTGTTCATGGGTAACCTCTCAGTCGAGGGGACACGGATCGGATGGCGCCTAGGGCGCGTGCGTGGGTAGTGCGAGGCTTAACGTGCCACTAACCGGCGCGCATAGCGCGTCCGGTTGAGTTGAATGTTAGAAAACACTTGCAACACCAAACAAATAGCGCACCAGAAGCAAGCGCCCCAAAACCAAGAAACGCGAGATAGCCAAGAGCCTGCTGCCCATTGAGCGCGGGGCCAACACCAATAACGAGGGCGGCGAGAAGAACTGAAACTCCACCGCCAACGACCGCACCGACCGGGAAAGCCAGTGCAATCAAAAACGGATGTGTCAGGTGGAAAACGCGCGCCGTTGTAAAAACGGCCGCGCCCAACGCCACAGTGACGATGAGAATAAGAGCGAATGAGTAGAGCGGTCCCATGGATTCTAACGTGTATGCTCAGCGGCGTGCGGAAGCGGGCAACGCCCGTGGTAGCACGGCCGCTGGAGCTTATGGTTATGCACGAGACTCAAACTCATGAGCGGCCTCTCTAGCCCTAAAAGCGACGCTTTCATACTGAGAATCGAGAAGTTCATACACCAACTTCCTCTCAACTTCAGAAGGACTGTCACCTAGCAGATAGGCTAAGTTCTCAAGCCGGTTCTCTGGCCACTGACGCCAGCAGTTGAGTACGGAAGACAAAATTCCATCGATATTTTTATCAATAATTTCTCGCGCTTCCGACGACAGCACGTCGCCCCAGTAATTGTCGTCCGGGCGGTCCAGTAGCTCTACCAATTGATTCAGGTCATTCATACGGAAAACGCATAACAAAAATTAGGCACCCTAAATGTCGCTTAACATCCCGCCAGAAAACTACTTTCTGGCGAGACAGCGACGAGAAATTCCCATGTTATTAAATAGTTACTTGAATTTATCACACCCTAATCAAGAACACAAAGTCCCCCGGTCATCGCATAGGAGGTGCTACCAACTGGCGGTGGCGCTGCCTAGGCTGGAGGCGGGACGCGGCCAGTGCATGGGCGTACCTTCGATGATTGCTGGCGAGCGATAGCGGCGGGCTGGTCCCCATTCGGTTTGTTCCAGTTGCGGCGCGTAGTCTGCGTCGCTCGTGGCGGCCAAGGCTGGGGCGGGCCTTGCCGCTGGCGCGTCGATCAGCAGCTTTGCGGTTCGGGCTAAGGACAGGCGGGCTTGCAGGGTGCGGCCTTGGTTCACGCGGGCGATCAGGGCGCGGACGACGGCGGCGGCGATCAGGTAGCCGGTGGCGTGGTCGAGGGCTTGGACTGGCAACGGGACGGGTTTGTCGGCGCCCTGCTGTTGCATGCCGTGGTGGGCGATGCCGCTGCTCATTTGGACCAGGCTGTCGAAACCGCGCCGGCCGAACCAGGGGCCGGTCCAGCCGTAGGCATTGAGGGCGACGTCGATCAGTGTGGGGTTGAGTTGGCGGCGGTATTGTTCGCCGTAGCCGAGGCGCTCCAGTGCGGCTGGGCGGTAGCCGTGGACCAGGATGTCGGCTTGGGCTAAAAGGCTTTCGAAGATGGCGCGGTCTTCGGGGCGCGTCAGGTCGAGGCGCGCGCAGCGTTTGCCCAATGTCACTTCGGGGATGACGCCTGGTTCGCTCCAAGTGGGCGGGTCGATGCGCAGGACGTCGGCACCGTAGCCGGCGAGGAAGCGGGTTGCTACCGGGCCTGCCAGTACGCGGGTCAGGTCGAGGACTTTGAGGCCGGCCAGTGGGCGGTCGCTGGTCCATGCCCACGGACGTGCGACGGCAAGGCTGGTTTCGCTGAATGCGATCAGGGGCTCGTTGGCGACGCTTTGGCCTTGTGGGTGCGTGTTCCATTCGGCCATGGAGCGCATCATGGCTGCGCAGCCGCTTTGGGCGATGATGGCGTCTTCCAGTTCTTGTCCGCGCCACGCGGACACGGCTTGGGCGACGGCTTCGCGTTCGGCGGCGCAGCCAAGCACGGCCAACGCGGCGGTGCGGTGATGTGGGGCGTTGGTGTGCAGGCGTATCCAGCCGTCGGCGGTGGCGTAGTCGCCGGCGACGGCGTCCCATAGCGGAGGGCGTTCCCAGCCGACGGGGTGGATCGACCAGCTGAACCACATGGAGGCTAGTCGCTGGTCGACTGTTACCGATGCTGGTGCGCCGCCTTGGGCGGTGATCAGTTCGCGCACGGCCAGCGCAGCGGCGGCGACCGAGGCGGCGGCCAGGCCGGTGGTGGGGAAGTAGGATGGCAGTTCGCCTTCGCCGGTCCAGCGTACGGCGTCGATGGCGGTGATTGGCAGGTCGAGCGCGCTCCAGGCGGCGCGCAGCAGGCGGTCAGACATGGTGGCTCCAACTAAGTTATGCTTGCCCGCAGCTTAGGACTGCTGGTCCGTAAGCGTCAATCTTGACTTGATGTGTCAACATAGGAAGCTGGTTATGGTCTGGATGACTGCCGCTGAGGCGCTGGATGTGTTGAATGTTCGTCCGCAGACGTTGTATGCCAATGTGAGCCGGGGGAAGATTCGGGCGCGGCCGGATGAGGTCGATCCACGGCGCAGTTTGTATCATCGGGATGATGTGTTGCGCATGGCGCGGCGGGCGAATGGGCGGCGCAAGGTGGAGATTGTCTCCAGTGAGGCGATGCAGTATGGCGATCCGGTGCTGCCGTCTTCGATTTCGACGATTGCGGATGGGCGGTTGCTGTATCGCGGGTATGATGCGGCTTTGTTGGCCGAGCGCGCTAGCTTGGAAGAGATTGCGGTGTTGTTGTGGCAGTGTGAGGCGGCGGAGGTTTGGCCGGGCGCACGGCTGGCCGTCAGGGAGGATGGTGGTGATAGCAAGGCCGGCGGCAACGGCGCGATCGGCGGCGGGGACGTCAGCGATCGCGGTGGCGCTCTCGGTCGCGGCGGCGACGGCGACGGCAGCGGCGGCGCGCACGGCGATGGCTCTGCGCTGGCGGCCGGGCTGCTTGCCCTCGCCCGCCGCAGCGCGGTGGATGCGGCTTCGTTGGGCCGGTCGCCGGCGG
Source organism: Duganella guangzhouensis (assembly GCF_009674535.1). GTDB lineage: Bacteria > Pseudomonadota > Gammaproteobacteria > Burkholderiales > Burkholderiaceae_D > Rugamonas > Rugamonas guangzhouensis. The sequence goes on along the minus strand of NZ_WKJK01000031.1, from coordinate 6,819 downwards.
AGTTGCGTGCGGAGGCGGCGCAAGTGCTGGTCACGCTGGTCGGCGCCATGACTGGCACGCCAGATGGCGGCGGCGAGGCGATCCACTTGCGGCTGGCGCACGCCTGGCATGCCGAGCCGCATGCGGATCTGATCCGCCGTGCACTGGTGCTGATGGCGGATAACGAACTCAACGCCTCCACCTTCGCCACCCGCGTCGCCATTTCGACTGGCGCTTCGCTGGCGGCCGGCGTGCTGGCTGGCTTCACTACGCTGACCGGCCCGCTGCATGGCGGCGCGGCCAAGGAGTTCGCGCAGTTGGTGACGCAGGCACAAGAAAGCAGCGCGGACGAGGCGGTGCGCGCCTGGCTGGCCAGCGGCAAGCCCCTGCCCGCCTTCGGCCATCCGCTCTACAGCGCGGGTGACCCGCGCGCGCAAGCGCTAATCAAACTGCTACCAAAAATTCAATTATATGAAGCGCTAACCGCGAGCGCGGCACAGCACGCGGGCGAATTGCCCAATTGTGATTACGCGTTGTCGCTGCTGACCACCGCCTGCGGCCTGCCGGACGATGCGCCGTTTATGCTGTTTGCCATCGGTCGTTGCGTCGGCTGGCTCGCGCACGCTTTGGAGCAGGTGCAAGCCAACCGTCTGATCCGGCCGCGCGCCCGTTACACCGGGCCGGCGCCGCTCAACGCAGGCATCAACGCAGAAATTTATTGATAGTGGCCATGGTGGCCAGATCCGGATTCATGAACTGGAAGCCGATTTTGAAGTGATCGCCACTGAAAATACAGTAGTTCACCCGCGAACGGCAGCTCAGTATCTGCGCCCTGCCCTCGACAAACAACTCAAACGACACCATTCCGATATCGCCCGTCGCCAGCTTGTGGTCAAACGTGAGCGACAAGCCACTCGCGCTGATGTCCAGCGTGCGCCCCTGCAGTGGCGGCATGCCATCCATCACCACCACCGCCTTGGAACGCACGATTTTACGCGCACCTGACCTTTGATCGACTAACACTTTCCTATCCCTCTAGTTACGTTATTGCCATTATTAATGATTACAACACGTAACAATACAACGTTATTGGATTTCGCGCAGCTTATTGAAGGCATCATCGATACGATCAACACCAATAATCGTCATGCCTTCAATCGGTTGCTTGGGCGCGTTGGCGGTCGGGATCATCGCCACCGAGAAGCCCAATTTGGCCGCTTCGCGCAGCCGTTCCTGCCCACGTGGCGCCGGCCGGATCTCGCCCGCCAGGCCAACTTCGCCAAACACCACGAAGCCGCTCGGCAGCGCCTTGTTGCGCATGGATGAGTTAATTGCCAACAGCACCGCCAGATCGACCGCCGGTTCGCTGATCTTGACGCCGCCCACAGCGTTGATGAACACGTCCTGGTCAAACGCCGCGATGCCGGCGTGGCGGTGCAGCACCGCCAGCAGCATCGCCAGCCGGTTCTGCTCCAGACCGACCGACAGCCGGCGCGCGTTGGGCAGATGGCTGGCGTCGACCAGCGCCTGGATTTCCACCAGCAGCGGCCGCGTGCCCTCCTGCGTCACCATCACACAGGAACCAGGCACTTGGTTATCGTGCTGCGACAGGAACAGCGCCGATGGATTCGATACGCCCTTCAGGCCCTTCTCGGTCATCGCAAACACGCCCAGCTCGTTGACCGCGCCGAAACGGTTCTTGATCGCCCGCACCAGACGGAAGCTGGAATGGTTGTCGCCCTCGAAGTACAGCACGGTATCGACAATGTGCTCCAGCACGCGCGGCCCGGCCAGCGCGCCCTCTTTGGTAACGTGGCCGACCAGGATGATGGTAACGCCGGTCTGCTTGGCGGCTCGGGTCAGCTGCGCCGCGCACTCGCGCACCTGCGCCACCGAGCCCGGCGCCGAACTTAGTGCGTCCGAATACAGCGTCTGAATCGAATCGATGACCGCCACTTCCGGCTTCAGATCGGCCAGCGTGCCGAGAATTTTCTCCAGCTGAATTTCCGCCTGCAACTTGAGCTCGCGCGCATCGATATTCAAGCGCTTGGCGCGCAGCGCGATCTGCGCCCCCGACTCCTCGCCGGACACGTACAGCACCTTCTTCATATGCGACACATTGGCCAACGCCTGCAACAGCAAGGTCGATTTACCGATGCCCGGATCGCCGCCGATCAGCACCACGCCACCCGCCACCAGGCCGCCGCCCAGCACGCGGTCGAATTCCTCGATGCCGGTGCCGAAGCGCGGCACGTCGATCGCATCGATATCGGCCAACGACAGCACCGGCGCGGTCTGCGCCAGCGACATATGCGCCGGCTGCGAGTAGCGGTTATTGCCGCCGGTCTCGATCACCGTCTCCACCATGCTATTCCACTGCTGGCAGGCGGCGCACTGGCCGGTCCACTTGGTGGCGGTGGCGCCGCACTCGTTGCAGGTGTAATTGGTCTTCGCCTTCGCCATCGATCAGCCCTCCACCACCGGCACGCGTGGCGCCAGCGCGCACATCAGCTCATAGCCGATGGTGCCGGCTTGCTCCGCCACCTCGTCGATCGGCAAGCCACGGCCCCACAGCACCACCGGGCTGCCGATGCGCGCCTGCGGCAGATCGGTCAGATCCACGGTCAGCATATCCATCGAGACCCGTCCCACCAGACGAGTGCGCACGCCATCCACCAGCACCGGCGTGCCCAGCGGCGCCACGCGCGGATAGCCATCGGCATAGCCGCACGCGACCACGCCAACCCGCATCTGGCCTTCGGCGCGGAAGCGGCTGCCGTAGCCGACCAGCTCGCCGGCGGCAATGTCCTGCACGCCGATGATTTCGCTACTCAGCGTCATGGTCGCTTGCAGGCCGAATTCCTCGGCGCTGCCGCCGCCCGGCGTGCCGCCGTACAGCATGATGCCGGGACGAATCCAGTCGTTCTTCAGTTCCTGATGCAGCAGCACACCGGCCGAATTCGACAGGCTGCGCGCGCCCGGCAAGCCGGCCGTGCCGCGCTCGAAGCGGCGGATCTGCTCGCGGATCGGCAGCAGCGGATGGTCAACATCGTCGGCATTGGCGAAGTGGGTCATCATGGTGATGCTGCCGACGCAGCGGATCGCGCTCAGGCGCGCATGGGCGGCGGCAAACGCGTCCGGCATGAAGCCGAGGCGGTTCATGCCGGTATTCATTTTCAGATGCAGGTCGAAACGGATGCCGCGCGCGGCCAGCTGATCCTGCGCCGCCTCCAGCCATTCCAGCTGCTGGTTGCAATGCACCGCCGCCTGCAACTCGTAGCCGGCCATGGTGTGCAGGTCGGCCGGACCGAAGAAACCCTCCAATAACAGGATCGGCTTCTTCCAGCCCATTTCGCGCAGCTTGACGGCGTTGTCGAACTCGATCAACGCCAGCCCGTCGGCATCGGCAAAGCCGCGCATCGCGCGTTCCAGACCGTGGCCGTAACCATGGGCTTTGACCACGCCCCACGCCTTGGCGCCGGGCGACTTTGCCTTGGCCACCGCCAGATTATGTTTCATCGAATCGACGTGAATAGTTGCTAAGATCGGCCGTGGCATGGGTCTCATTTCTGCGGAATAAATCAAGGCGCTATTCTACCAAGAGCCACCCCCGCCGCCCTGCTCAATTCTTGGGGATACGAACAAAGCATGGTATAAAGCAAGCCAGATAAGTTTTCAGGCATATCCCAGAATGAATCGTGGTTTCTACACCATCATGGCAGCGCAGTTCTTTTCGTCCTTGGCGGACATCTCGCTGCTTTTTGTCGCGATCGACTTGCTGGCGACGATGAACTCTCCAGGATGGTTAACCCCGCTCCTGAAGCTGTCATTTATCCTCTTTTACGTGCTGTTGGCGCCATTTGTCGGCGCTTTTGCCGATTCGATGCCTAAAGGCAAGGTCATGTTCATCTCCAACCTGATCAAGGTTGCGGGTTGTCTGCTGATTTTTGCCCACGTCCATCCGCTGCTGGCCTACGCCGTGGTCGGTTTTGGCGCGGCGGTATATTCGCCGGCCAAATATGGCATCCTCACCGAATTACTGCCAGCCGAAAAACTGGTGGCCGCCAATGGCTGGGTCGAAGGCTTGACCGTGATTTCAATTATTCTCGGCACCGTGCTGGGTGGCGCGCTGGTCGGCACCCGCGTGTCGTCGGCGCTGCTGAGCATTGACGTGCCAATGATCGATACCGGCATCAACAGCCCGGTGCAAGCCGCGCTGTGCGTGGTGGTCGGCATTTATGCGGTGGCGGCACTGTTCAATACGCGGATTCCGGACACCGGCTGCGTGTACGGTCATCAGCAGCACAATCCCGCCAAGCTGATCGGCGAATTCGCCAATTGCAACAGCATGCTGTGGAAGGACAAGCTGGGCCAGATTTCGCTGGGCGTGACCACGCTGTTCTGGGGCGCGGCGCAAACGCTGCAATTCATCGTGCTGGAATGGGCTAGCCGCTCGCTGCATCTGAGCTATGAAAAGTCGACCAGCCTGGTGGGCGTGGTGGCGATTGGCGTGGCGCTGGGCGCGGTGATGTCGGCGCGCTTTATTTCGCTGCGCAAGTCGCTGAGCGTGATCCCGGTCGGCATCGCCATGGGTGTGGTGGTGATGAGCGTGACGCTGATCCACTCGGTGCCGCTGGCGTATCCGATGCTGATCGTGGTCGGCCTGATGGGCGGCTTCTTCCTGGTGCCAATGAACGCGCTGCTGCAACACCGCGGCCACGTGCTGATGAGCGCAGGTCACTCGATCGCGGTGCAGAACTTCAACGAGAACCTGTCGATTCTGACCATGCTGGCGGTGTACTCGCTGATGCTGCGCGCGCATATGAATCTGAATCTGATTATTCTGGCGTTTGGCCTGTTCCTGGCCGGCACCATGTTGTACATCCTGCGCAAACACAAGGCCAACCAGCGCGAGTTTGACTCGGTGGCGCTGATTGGCGAGGCCAAGCACTAAACATGAGCACCAAGGACACCGTCAATATCAACGGCATCGACTACTTCCTGGCGGAGTTGTCGGAAGCGGCGCAGCGCGAACTGTCGATGCTGCAGGCGACCGACGCCAAACTGGTGGAATTGCAGCGCGATGTGGCGATTCACCAGACTGCGCGCAATGCCTACGCCAAGGCGCTGGCGGACCTGTTGCCTGCCGCACCGCTGCGGCACTGACAGCAACGCGCTAGGCTGGCAGCACGCCCTCGTGGCGGCGCTGCGCGGCTTGTGCGCGCCAGCCATCCGGCACTACGAAGCCCCTGCTTTCTTCCACCAGCCATTCTCCTTTTTCCACTAGCGCGGCGATCATTACCGGCGTGGTTTGCGTCGCCAGCGTGGCGAGCAAGGCGTTGCGGTCGATGCCGTCCGCTGCGGGTGCTTTGAGCGGCGCCAGCCATTGCAGGCGCGGCATGATGGCGTAGCGCTGCTCCGGCAGTGTTGCGGCGGCCTGTTCCTGCGTCATCCAGAAACCGTGGCAGTGTTGAGGCGAGATGCCAGGCATGTCCGGCGCGGCGCCCGGATAGAACAGCCAGCCTTTCACCAGTGCTTGCGCGCGGCTGACCGGCATCGGCAGCAGTGCCTGAGCGGCCGGATGATCGGCCAGCGTCAGTTGCTTATCGAAGATTTTGCGCATTTTGACGCCCAGCGTGTCGGCCAGATTGGGGCCGATCAGGCCGTTGAAATCGGCGGCCGGGCTGTCGAGAAGATAGAACTTGGTGGCGAATTCAATGTGGGTCAGGCCGTTGCCGTTGTGGAGCAGGAAGTCGAATTCGCCGACGGTATCGGTGCGGTCGGCGCGGACTTGCAGGCCGTGGGCGTAAAGCTGGCCGTGTTCCGCAAAGTAGAACGCCATCAGCTTCTCGGCGTACAGGCCGAGACGGGTGTAGTGGCGGCTGCCGAGGGCGACGTCCAGGCGGGATTGATCGCGTTCCAGCGCGTGCAGCCAGTCGACGGTGGCTGGCGTCAGCGCGCCGAGGGTGGCGATGCGGTTTTGCCAGTGCGGCGCGGCGGGGTCCAGCAGATCCGGCGCGTCCAGCAGCCAGGCCAACGCGCGCACGTGCGGGTTGGCCAGCTGCGGCCAGCGCTGCTCAAACTGGGCTTGATAGCTGGCGCCGGACGTGGGGTCAGGCATGGCTGGCTTTCGCCAGGCACAGGTCGGCCCAGGCTTTGGCCTTGTCTTCCGGTTTGCGCAGCAGATCGTCCGGGTGATAGGTCGCCACCACCGGCAGCTGGTTGGCGCCGTAGTGCATCACCTTGCCGCGCGCGGCTGGCCCCATCATCAATCCCTTGGCGGCGAACTGGCCGAAGGTCATGGCCATGGTGGCGCCGGTCAGCGCCAGCTCGCGCTCCAGGAACGGACGGCAGGCGATGACTTCGTCGGCGCTCGGCGAACGGTCGACCGGACGGCATTTGACCAGCGTGGCGACATACACCTCGCTATCCGGTTTGAGCTCGATCGCTTTCAGCATATTGTTCAGCAGCTGGCCGGCTTCGGCGGTGACTGGCTCGCCGGCCTCCTCGTCCTGTTGCGACGGCGCGGTGGCGATAGCGATCCAGCTGGCGCGCTCGGCGCCACGGCCGTTGACGGCGGCGCGGCGGGTTTCGCACAGCGTGCAGCGGGTGCAGGTAGAAACGGCGGCGCGCAGTGCGTCCCAATCCATTTGTGCGATGGCCTCGTCGCTGACCGGCTCCGGGCGTACCGGAGCGACGGCTGGCGGTGGCATTGGCGCATCGTCGAACCATGCGGTCGATTCGTCTTCCAGCGGCGCCAGGTCCAGCGGCGCGGCCGGGCGGGACGATGGGCGCGATGCCGGCCCCTGACCGCCCTGCGGCGACGGACGCGCGGGAGCA
>NZ_WKJK01000030.1 GCF_009674535.1 Duganella guangzhouensis | reverse complement strand
TTCCCAGAGCCTTGAGCTCTTTGAAGGGTCGTTCGAGACCAGGACGTTGATAGGTCAGGTGTGGAAGTGCAGTAATGCATTAAGCTAACTGATACTAATTGCCCGTACGGCTTGTCCCTATAACCTTGACGGTTATACGCATTTACTCAATGATGAGTTCACCCTAAGTTAAATTGGATCCCGGCTTTCGCCGGGACGACGCACGCTGCGTTCGCGCAGTGCGCTCACCTTTACTTCTCCCAGATTCGCTGCGCAGCCGATGGCTGCGCAGCATACAAGTCAAAGCTTGATGACCATAGCAAGTCAGTCCCACCCCTTCCCATCCCGAACAGGACCGTGAAATGACTCTGCGCCGATGATAGTGCTGCAACCAGTGTGAAAGTAGGTTATCGTCAAGCTAGTTATTAGAAGAAGCCCGCCAGGTCCCAGACCGGCGGGCTTTTTTGCTTGTTTTTTGCTTTTACGCTCTTTTACCCCTTGTTTTCGTATCTTTACGATGTTGAAACATAGAATTACAAAACAATCTATGTTCATGGGGAATTATCTTGTTCAATCGTTTTTTTGCCATCCTGACGCTGTTGTTCGCAGCGTTACTGGCTGCCTGCGGAGGCGGTAGCTCCGACTCCAGCTCCAGCAGCACGTCAACCACCACTACTTCGGCCACCGCGCCGAGCATTACAACGCAGCCGACTTCGGTCAGCGTTACCGCAGGCTCCACAGCCTCGTTCTCGGTGGTCGCCACCGGCACCGCGACCCTGACTTATCAGTGGCGCAAGGACGGCACCGCGATCAACGATGCCACTTCGGCGGCGTACAGCATCTCCAGCACCGCCACCAGCGATGCCGGCAGCTATGATGTCGTGGTCAGCAACAGCGCCGGCAGCGTGACCAGCTCGGCGGCAACGCTGACCGTGTCCAGTGCCGACGGTTTGCCGGTGATCTCCACCCAACCGACGTCAATCTCGGCCGCAGTGGGCGGCGATGCCACATTCACCGTGGTGGCCACCGGTAATTCGCTGACCTATCAGTGGCGCAAATCCGGCGTGGCGATTTCCGGCGCCACCGGCACCAGCTATACCATCAGCCCGGTCGCCGCGACCGACGCCGGCAGCTTTGATGTGGTGGTCACCAATAGCGCCGGTTCAGTAACCAGCTCGACCGTCACGCTGACCGTCAGCAGCACCACTACCGCCGATTCGGCCTTGAGCGCCAGCGTCTATACGGCGGCGATGACCTTCTACAACACGCTGAGCACCACCCAGCAGTCGACCATCGTCAAGACCTGGGATCTGGCCACCGCGCGTAAATGGTCAAACCTGCCGGCTGCCATGGTGGCGCGTAACGGCGTCAGCTGGGGCGCGTTGAGCACGGCACAGCAAACCGCCGCCACCAGCATGATCAGCACCGCGCTGAGCAGTACAGGTGTCACGCTGTGGCAAGGTCTGCAAGCAGCCGACGACTACCTGAACGCCAACGGCGGCGGCAGCTCCTACGGTAACGGCAATTACTACATCGCCTTCGTCGGCTCGCCATCCACCACCGGTTTCTGGATGCTGCAGTTGACTGGCCACCACCTGACCTACAACATTGCACTGAATGGCACCTACAAATCGCCAACTCCGCTGTTCCTGGGCGTTGAACCGAAGGGCTCGTTCACTCAGAGCAGCGTGACCTATGATCCGATGCTGGCCCAGCGTACCGCGTTCTCCAACCTGGGCGCGGCCCTGCTGTCGTACAGCGGCGCCAAGCTGAGCGGCACTTACGCCGACATTCTGTTCGGCGCCAATGGTTCCGGCAGCATCGACGGCACTTGCCCGCGCAGCTATTCCACCGTAACCGATCACGGCCTGCTGTACACCAGCCTGTCGACCACCGACCAGGCACTGGTGCAGACTGCGATCAAAGCCTACGTTGCCACCCAGGCCACCGAGTACAACGACGACCTGCTGAGCGCTTACCTGAGCAGCACCGCGCTGGCCTCGACCTATGTGGCGTACACCGGCACCGGCACGGTAACCGCCAACGGCAACTACTTCCGTATCGAAGGTCCGCGTCTGTGGATTGAATTCTCGGTGCAGAAAGGCGTGATCTTCAGCAGCGATATCCACTACCACACCATCTGGCGTGACAAGTATGGCGATTACGGCGGCAAGTGTCTCTAAGCGCTGGCAGCCATGGCAGGCGTTGATCGCCTGCCTGCTGTGGTGCTGGGCCGGCCTCGCGCTGGCCCATCCGATGCCGGAAACCCGGGTGTGGATAGATACCACGCCCGCCGGCATGAACCTGACGCTGCAATTGCCGCTGAACCGGCTGGAGTTTGCTTTCGGCCAGCCGTTGTCCGAGCAGCCGGCCCAGGTGTTGCCACGGTATGCCGACGCCTTGTCGGCCTACTTGCTGCAACACGTCGGCGCGCGCAGCGACGGCATCGGCTGGCAAGTGCTGCGGCCGACGCTGAAGGTGGTCGGCAACGATTCGTCGGCCGAGCTGGAGGCGGTGTTCGAACTGCATGCGCCAACCGACGCCGATGTCCGTTCGCCGACGCTGCTGTACGACGTCATCAACCACGAGGTGCGCACGCACCGCGCGCTGGTGTTTCTGCGTAACGACTGGCATGGCGGTTACGCCGGCCAGCCACCGCTGTTGTTGGGCGAGCTGCGCTATGGTCAGAACACGCTGCCGATCACGCTGCAAGCCGCGCCGGCGTTCGCCAGCGTGCGTGCTTTGTTGTGGGGCGGTGCCGAGCATATCGCGGAAGGCACCGACCATCTGCTGTTCCTGCTGATGCTGTTGCTGGTGGCGCCACTGGCGGCGCAGGGCAAGCGCTGGAGTACGCTGCGTCCGCTGAAGCCGGCGTTGCGTCATACCGCGCTGGTGATTACCTGCTTCACCATCGGCCACACCATCACGCTGGTGCTCGGTAGTACCGGCTTGCTGGTGGTGCCGTCGCAGCCGGTGGAAGTGGCGGTGGCGGTGACCATCGCGATCGCCGCGCTGCACGCCTGGCGGCCGCTGTTTGCCAATGCCGAAGCGTGGATGGCGCTGGCGTTCGGCCTGATCCACGGCATGGCGTTTTCGGCCAGCCTGTCCGGCGCCGGCCTGACGATAGCGCAGCATGCGCAGGCGCTGTTGGCGTTCAATATCGGCATCGAGCTGGCGCAGTTGGCGGGCTTGCTGATCGTACTGCCGCCGCTGTTGATGCTGGGCCATCTGCGCGGCGAGCTGTACGGCTGGCTGCGGCGTTTGCTGTCGGTTGCGGCGGCGGTGCTGGCGCTGGCCTGGGTGTCGGCGCGGGCCGGATTGGGCGAGTTTGAAGCCTTGTCCTGGCTGGATGAGGCGGGCGCGGTGGCGCTGATTGTGCCGGGCATATTCTGGCTGTTGGCACTGCTGTGTTACGGTCAGCGCCGCCTGGCTATCTGAGAAGAAATACCAACAGTTGAATGCTGTTGGTATTTTTTTGTGTGTATCATTGGTCGTTGCGTTGTTCAACCACTTAAGGGTGCATACATGTCAAAAAAATATCGTTTGGTAACGCGCAGTGATTTCGATGGTCTGGTTTGCGCGGTACTGTTGAAGCACCTGGATTTGATCGATGAAATCCTGTTCGTCCACCCCAAGGATATGCAGGACGGCAAAATCGCCATCAGCGATAACGACATCACGACCAATCTGCCTTACGTCGCAGGCGTGCACATCGCCTTCGACCACCACCTGTCCGAAACCATCCGCAACACCGGCGAGCGCCAGAACCATATCATCCATCCGGAAGCGCCGTCGGCGGCGCGCGTGGTGTATGACTATTACGGTGGCCTCAAGGCCTTCCCGTCGGCGTGGAACGACATGATGGCGGCGGTCGACAAGGGCGACGCGGCGCGCTTCAACGAGCAGGAAGTATTGAATCCGGAAGGCTGGGATCTGTTGAACTTCCTGATGGATGCGCGTACCGGCCTGGGCCGCTTCCGCGAGTTCCGCATCTCCAACTACAACCTGATGATGGATCTGATCGACTACTGCAAGAACCACACGATCGATGAAATCATGCAGTTGCCGGACGTGAAGGAGCGCAAGGAGCTGTATTTCGAGCACGCCGAAAAATGCAAGGAGCAAATCCGTCGCAGCGCCACCGTGCACAAGAATCTGGTGGTGCTGGATTTGCGTAATGAAGAGATTATCTTTGCCGGCAACCGCTTCATCGTCTACGCGCTGTTCCCGCAGACGAATATCTCGATCCACGTGCTGTGGGGCTTGAAGAATCAGAACACGGTGTTCGCCACCGGTAAATCGATTTTGAACCGCAGCTCAAAAACCAATATCGGCGCGCTGATGCTGGAATATGGCGGCGGCGGCCACGAGAATGCCGGCACCTGCCAGGTCGATAATGAGCTGGCGGAAGAGGTACTAGGGGCGCTGATCCACCGAATTAACCAGGACGGCTGACCCAAATAAGAACGGCGCCTCAGGCGCCGTTCAAGTATTTAGAACTCTTTTTCAGGCATGGCTATTTGATTATCAGTACTGAACTGATAGTCCTTGAACACATGCTCCGCGCTCAGCATCTGGTACTCGCCGTCCGGCTTTTTGAACGACGTGTCTTTCAGCTTGTAAGTGTAATGGCCGCAGGTCCAGCAGTTGAAGTTGCGCATGTGGGTGCACAGGCAGGTCTTGTCCATCACCACCACATTCTTCAGTTCCGGATGCGCGGTCACTTCGCGGTTGTACGAGTTGATGTAGGCGCAGTTGCCGGTCGCGTCGAGCAGATAGCCATACGATTCGCAGCCCGGACGGATGCCGGAGCCGATCGCCGGCGTGTTCTTCAGCATGCGCATCGGATAGCCGGTCGGCGACACGCCGTTGACGATGATGTCCTCTTCCGAGGCCTTGAAGTACTCCTGCTTGACCTTGTCCGGCAGACCGCATTCCTTGGTGACGGTGAAGCGGGTCGCGACCTGCACGCCAGCCGCGCCGGCTTCCAGGAAGCTGACCGCGTCCGAACCGGTGAAGATGCCGCCAGCGGCGATCAGCGGAATGTCCAGCTTCTCTTCCTTGAAGTAGGCCAGCAATTCCTTGGTGATGGTCATCAGGTCGTAGTTTTTCCAGTCTTCCAGGCCAAAGCCCAGGTGACCACCGGCCAGCGGGCCTTCAACGATCACATAATCCGGCAGACGGTTCAGCTTGGCGTTCTTGCGCAGGAAGATCTGCAGCGCGCGCACCGACGACACGATGATGCCCAGCTTGGCTTCACGGAAGCGCGGGTGGTCGGCCATCAGCGCGAACGAACCGAAGTGCAGGCCGGCCGACAGCGTGATGCCGTCAATGCCGGCGTCCAGCGCCGCGTTGAGGCGGGTGCGCAGGGTTTCGCGCGGACCGTTCATGGTCAGCTTTTCCATGCAGTTGACGAAGATCAGGCCCGGGCCTTGCTTCTGCTCCATGGTCTTGCCGATGTGCAGACGCTGCGCCTGCGCCAGGCGCTCCAGGTCGAACTGCACCATGGACTTGTCCATGTTGTTGATGTTGTGCTTGTAGAGCTTGGTTTTGTCCTTGACGAAGCTGGTATCGAACTTACGGTCCGACACGTCTTCCACCATGGCATCGGAGATATGGCCGATACCGCCCAGGCGGGCCGCTTCCAGTGCCAGTTCGGACGTCGAAATATCGACGCCCATTCCGCCGATCATGATGGGCACATACTCTTCATTGCCAAATCGCAGGCGGAAATCATCAACACGTTTCATTGCTATCCTTAGACTACCGAGGTTAAATGCGGTCGCGCGGCAGTACGCATGATCGGGGCTCCGATTTATTCTACTCCATGTGTACTACAGCTATGTGACGGCGCGGCCGCCCCCTCGGGCGGTACGCGCGCGGGCGGGGATTAGTCGCGGAAGTTGTTGAATTCCAGCGGCAGGTCGGTGACATCCTTGCGCAGCATGGCGATCGCCGCCTGCAGATCGTCGCGCTTGCCACCGGTGACGCGCACCGATTCGCCCTGGATCGAGGCTTGCACCTTCATTTTGCTGTCCTTGAGGACCTTGACGATTTTCTTGGCGTCGTCGGTTTCGATGCCGTTCTTGACCTTGATGACCTGGCGCACCTTGTCGCCGCCGATCTTCTTGATGTCGCCATCTTCCAAGAAGCGCACATCGACCTTGCGCTTGGCCAGCTTGTTGGTCAGCACATCGCGCACTTGTTGCAGTTGGAAATCGGAATCCGCAGTGACGGTCAGTTCGCGCTCTTTCTGTTCGACGGCGGCGCCGGTGCCCTTGAAGTCAAAGCGCGTGGCGATCTCCTTTTGGGATTGCTCAACGGCATTCTTCACTTCGATCATGTCGGCTTCCAAAACTACATCAAACGAGGGCATAACTATTTCCTTTATCTTGCTGCATCAAAGTCTGACATTTTAACGGACATCGCGCCGTTCGCAGCCATATCGGCGCTGGTTTTTTGCTTGTTTAGCTCTATAATCGATCAAATTTCTTGGTTATTTGCCTCATGCCCGCATCGACTTCTGTTCTATATCAATTTTCTCTGCAATCACTCAACACCTTCGGCATCGCCGCGACCGCACGCGCGTATTTGCACGTGACGAAAAAAGAGCAATTGCTCGGCGTTTATGCTGATGGCGCTTGGGCTACTTTGCCGAAGCTGATTCTGGGCGGCGGCAGCAATGTGCTGCTGACCGGCGATTTCGACGGCCTGGTGTTGCACATCGGGCTGGAGGGCAAAGAGCTGATCGGCGGCGATGAGCGGCACCATTTTGTGCGCGCCGCAGCCGGCGAAAACTGGCACGCCTTCGTGCAGTGGACGCTGGCGCAGGGATTGGGCGGATTGGAAAATCTGTCGCTGATTCCGGGCACGGTGGGGGCGGCGCCGATCCAGAATATCGGCGCCTACGGACTCGAAATCAAGGATGTGTTCCACAGCGTGACGGTGTTTGATCCGGCCAGCGGCGAAACCCGCGTGATGGATGCGGCGGCGTGCCGCTTCGGCTATCGCGACAGCGTATTCAAGCACGAGGGCCGTCAGCTGATCATTCTGGATGTGACCTTCGCGCTGCCCAAGCAGTGGCAGCCGAATCTGCGTTACGCCGAACTGGCCAACGAGCCCGGCATGCAGGACGCGCCGAGCGCACAGCAGGTGGCCGACGCGGTGATTGCGATCCGCCGCCGCAAGCTGCCCGACCCGGCGCAGATCGGCAATGCCGGCAGCTTCTTCAAAAATCCGGTGGTGGCGGGCGCGCAATGCGCGGCGCTGCTGGAGCGTTTCCCCAACCTGGTGCACCACGCGCAACCCGATGGCAGCGAGAAGCTGGCCGCCGGCTGGCTGATCGATCAATGCGGCTGGAAGGGCAAGAGCCTGGGCGCGGCCGGCGTCTATCCGAAACAGGCGCTGGTGCTGGTGAATAACGGCGGCGCCAGCGGCGCCGATGTGGTGACGCTGGCCCGGGCGATCCAGGCCGACGTGCAGGCGCGCTATGGCGTGCTGCTGGAACCGGAGCCGGTGTTCGTTTAAGGGCGCGCCGCCTGCACCAGTTCAATCGCGCTGCGGGCGTCCTCCGGATACAGCGAGCTGCCGGTATGGCAGGCGGCGCGCAGCGCGGCGTCGCTGATGCCGGGCAGCGATTCACCGGTCACCGACAGGCTGATACGATGCAGCTGGCTGGTGACGATGGAGCGGCGTGACGCCATGTTGAGGATCACGGCAAATTCGTCGTGACCGATGCGCGCCACCAGATCACCCGGCCGGCATTCGCGTTCGATGCGGCGCGAGATATCGGCCAGCGCTTCCGGCAGCGCTTCAATGCCGTGAATGCGGATCACCGCCACTCCAAGTTGCGTCCCGCCGCCGTGCGCCGCCGCCAGCTTGGCTTGCAGCTGTTCGTAGAAGAAGGAGCGGTTGGCGGTGCCGCTGGCTTCGTCCATGGTCAGGCGCTCGCGCAGCACGTTCGGGCCTTCCTGGGTGGCGCGCTGCATCAGCATCGCCGTCATGTCGGCCAGCAGCTGGGCTATCTCGGCCTCATTCTGATGGAAGGCGCGCGGCTCCTTCCACACCAGCTTCATCACCGCCACCGCCTCGTCGTTGGCGATCAGCGGCACGATCACCATCGCCCGCAGCCCGACCTTGCGGCAGGCTTCGCGGTTGACACGGTCATCGGTTTCGCTGTCGGTGCACAGCGCGGCCTCGCGGCTGGTGAGCACGCGGCCCGACAGGCTGTTCGCCACCGGCATGCGCAAGCCTAGCTGCGCTTCGGCCAGGCCGCTGGCGGAGCGGTAGACGATGGCGTCGTCCTCCAGCAGCTCGACCACGGCGCCGTCGGCGCCGGTCAGCTCGACCGCCTTGGCGGAGGCGGCGTCCATCACCGCGCTCAGGTTATTCCCCAGGCCCACCAGCTGGACCTGGGCCGCGATGATGGCCAACAGTGTTTGTGCAGGTATCGTGTTCATAGTCGTAAAAAAAGCAGACCTTGGTCTGCTTTCCAGTTTAGCCGAAGTGGCAAACGTATTCGAGGGTTTCTACCGTTTCGATGTCGAACTTGCTGTTGCCCGGTACCTTGAATTCCTGGCCGGCGCCGTAGGTGTTCCATTCGCTGGCGCCATCCAGGCGCACCTTGCAGGAGCCGCCGACGATTTCCATGATTTCCGGCGCGCCGGTGTTGAACACCAGGCTGGAAGGGAAGATGACGCCGACGCTCTTCTTGGTGCCGTCGGCCAGGATCACGGTGTGCGACACGCATTTGCCGTCGAAGTAGATATTGGCTTTCTTGACGACGCTGACTTGATCGATTTGGGTGCTCATGCTGCTCTTTCTTTGATTATGCGGTGAATTAACCGGGCAGCTGGTCGGCGCTCAGCACGCGGTTGCGGCCCGCGTGCTTGGCGGCGTACAGCGCCTGGTCGGCTTGCTGGATCAGCTCTTCGATCGAGGACGCCGGCGACGGCACCAGGCTGGCCACGCCGATCGACATGGTCAGGCAAGACAGTTCCGTGGTCGCCTGCGGATTTTCAATCGCGAGCTGCTCCAGATGGCGGCGGCACGACTCGGCCACGATCATGGCTCCAGTCAGTGGTGTCTCCGGCAGGATAATGGCGAATTCCTCGCCGCCGTAGCGCGCGGCCAGGTCGGCCGGTCGCTTGAGGTGTTCGGTCAGGACAGCCGCCACTTTTTTCAGGCACAAGTCGCCCGCCAGGTGGCCGAAGCTGTCGTTATACAATTTGAAGAAGTCGACATCGCACAGCAGCAGCGTCAACGGCTTTTTGTCGCGCTGGCCGCGCTGCCATTCGATACGCATGGTGTCGTCGAAGCGGCGGCGGTTGGCGATGCCGGTCAGGCCGTCCAGCGCGGCCAGCTTTTGCAGTTCGATGTTGGCGTCGGCCAGCTGTTTCTGGCTCTCGCGCAGGAAGCGGAACGCCTGGTCGCGCTGCAGGCGGCTGATGTGGGCGCCCGAGTGATAGCGCACCCGCGCCAGCAGTTCCAGCTTGTCCGGCAGCTTGACCATGTAGTCGTTGGCGCCGGTGGAGAAGCTGTGCGCCTTCAGTTTGGGATCTTCTTTGGCCGACAGTACGATCACCGGCACGTGGCGCAGACCTTCCTCGTTGCGGTACTGGGTGATCTGGCCAAAGCCGTCGATGGTCGGCATCACCAGATCCTGCAGGATCACGGTGGGCTGCAGCTGCAGCGCGGTTTCCAGCGATTTGGTGGAATCGGTCACGTAATGGAATTCGATGTCCGGCTGGTCGCTCAGCATGCGCCGCACCGCCTCGACGATGATCAACTGGTCATCCACCAGCAGCACGCGGACTTTGAAGTGGGTCAGGGCCGGTTCTTGATCGAGTGCGATTGCTTGTGCTTCGGACATCAGGATTCTTTCAGTTGTTAGCTACGCCCGCCCAGCGTGCTGCGCAGGATCGGGCCGATTTTCGTCAGCGGTAAAATCATCTGCGCCGCGTCCAGTTCCGCTGCGGCGCGCGGCATGCCGTACACCGCGCTGCTGGCCTGGTCCTGGGCGATGGTGGTCTGGCCGGCGCGGCGCATCGCCAGCAAGCCGTCGGCGCCGTCGCGGCCCATGCCGGTCAACAGCACCCCCACCGTTTCGCCTTTCCAGTGCTGGGCCACACAGTGGAAGAACACGTCCACCGACGGCCGGTAGGCATAGTCCTTCGGGTGGCTATCGTAACGCAAGCGCAGGTTTTGATCCAGCGTCAGGTGGTCGTTACTCTTGGCGATGAGGACCGTGCCGGCCACCAGCTCGTCGCCTTCCTCGGCGGCGCGCACCGGCATCTCCAGCTGCTCGCCCAGCCAGCGCGCGAAATTGTCGGCGAAATGCTGGTCGATGTGCTGTACCACCACGATGGCGCAGCCGCGCGGCGCCTTCCAGCCGGCCAGCATTTTCGACACCGCCACCGGGCCGCCGGTGGAAGCGCCGATCGCCAGCAGGGAGGTGACCTTTTCGCTCTCCGCCTCGGCGCCGCCGTGGCCATTGCCGTTGCCGGCCGCGCTGCGCGGCGACATGGCCTGGCTGCCGCCGCTGTGGCGTATCAGCTTGTCCATGGTGCGGATCTTGGCCAGCAACTCGGCGTCGCCGCCTGGTTGGCCTTGCAGCACCGGCGTGGCCGTCACGTCCAGCGCGCCGGCGCCGAGCGCGCGGAACACCTGGTTGACGTTGTCCTGCGGCCGGCCGGTCACCACCAGAATGGCGCACGGGCTGTGCTCCATGATCTGGCGCGTGGCTTCAACCCCGTCCAGCTCCGGCATGTTCAAGTCCATCAGAATCAGGTCGGGACGGTTATCCGCCGCCATCCGCACCGCCTCGGCGCCGGTGCGGGCGATCCACAGCACCTGGTGTTCAGCGGTGCTGGCGACCACGCGTCGCAGCGCTTCGGCTGCCATGGCGACATCGTTGGCGATGGCGATTTTCATCTACGTGCTTCCCCAATCAAGTCACTGACTGCATCCAGCAGCGTCTCGTCGTGGAAGCTGCCCTTGGTCAGGTAATAGTCGGCGCCGGCCGATAGCCCGCGTGCGCGGTCTTCCGGCCGATCTTTGTATGAGACTATCATGACAGGAAGTTTATGCAGGTGTATATCTTTTTTAATTAGCGTTACCAGTTCGATACCGTCCATGCGCGGCATGTCGACGTCGGTGATCACCAGATCGTATTCGCCGCTGCGCACCACGTTCCAGCCGTCGATGCCGTCGATCGCGATATCGACCAGGAAGCCGCGGCTAAGCAGCAGTTTGCGCTCCATCTCGCGCACGGTCAGCGAGTCGTCCACCACCAGAATGCGCTTGGTGCGGCGGCGTTCGGCGGCGTCGGACTTGGCCAGCTGGTGCAGGCCGCCCTCGTGCAGCAGTTTGTCGATCGACAGCAGCAGGTCCGGCACGTCGAGAATCAGCACCGGCTCGCCGTTATCCAGCAGCGCGGCGGCCGAGATGTCGCGCATTTTGCCAAAGATCGGATCGATGGCCTGCACCGCCAGGCTTTGTTCGCCGCGAATGGCGTCCGCCACCAGGCCGTAGCGGCGGGTGCCGCTGCCGACCACCACTACCGCCAGTTCGCCGCTACCGGCTTCGGTGTCGCCCAGTTCCAGCACCTGCGAGGCCGACACCAGGCCGATATGCTCGCCGCCGAAGTCGAAGAACTGTTTGTTTTCCAGCGTGTGGATGGCGCTTTGCGCTACCTTGAGCACGCGTTCCACCTGCACGATCGGCACCGCGTAGGCTTCGCCCTTGACGTCCACTACCAGCGCGCGCACGATCGATTGCGTCAGCGGCAGTGTGATGTAGGTGCGGAAGCCGACCCCCAGTTCCGATTCGATGCGCACCGTGCCGTTCTGCGAGCGTATGGTTTCGTGCACGATGTCCAGGCCGACGCCGCGACCGGAGATTTCGGTGATGTTTTCCTTCAGGCTGAAGGCGGGCAGGAACAGGAATTCCATCAGCTCGGCCGGCGACATCGAAGCCGCCATCTGCGCTGGCGCCATCTTGCGTTCGATCACGCGGGCGCGGATTTTTTCCAGATTCACGCCTTTGCCGTCGTCGCTGATTTCGATGCTCAGCATGCCGGCGCGGTGACGCGCTTCCAGCACGATGGTGCCGGCACCCGGCTTGCCGGCGGCGATGCGGTCGGCGGCGCTGTCCATGCCGTGGTCGATGGCGTTGCGCAGCATGTGATTGAGCGGGCTTTCGATCTTGGCCAGGATGTCGCGATCGACCAGCGTGTCTTCGCCGACGATCTGCAACTGCACGTCCTTGCCCAGGCTGCGCGACAGGTCGCGCACCATGCGCGGGAAGTGCTGCACGCCGTCGCGGAAGGGACGCATGCGCATGGTCAGCACTTCGTCCACCATGCTTTGCGAGACGCCCAGCAGGCGGCGCTCGTAGGCTTCGATGTCGGCGATGTGTTCCAGTACGAACTGCTTGAGCGGATGGGTCTTCTGCAGCGCCAGCAGGGATTTCTCTTTCAGTGCGGCGTCGTTGCTGTTGGAGATGGCTTCGTGCAGTTGTTCGATCAGCGAGAACAGGCTGCTCTGGTTGCGCTTGAAGCGCTGCAGGTTCTGCACGAAGGGATGCATCTGGTGCGCGTTGATGCGCGATTCGCTGGCCAGCGACAGCAGTTTGTCGAAGTTTTGCGCGTGCTTCATTGGCGCCACGGCGCGGCGTTCGTGCGCGTCGTCGGCCACTGGCGCGGGGGCGGGCGTTGGCGCCTCGCCGTCATTCCGGCGGAGGCCGGAATCCATGCTGAGCGTGCCCTCAGGCGCCGTATGGATTCCGGCGTTCGCCGGAATGACGGGCGGCACCAGCGGCACCGGCTCGGGCAGGAAGGCGATGGCGCCGATGTCGTGCAGGGTCTTTTTGATTTGCGCGCCGTTGGCACCCAGCCAGGCTTCCACCTCGCTGTCCTGCAAACGCGATAGCTGCAGGATCAGATCAACCCCGGCCAGCAGCACGTCGACCCGGTTCGGCGTCAGCGCCAGCTTGCCGTGCTGCGCGGCGATGAAGGCGTCCTCCATGCCGTGCGCCAGCTGCACCACCACCTCCAGTCCGACGATGGCGGCCGCGCCCTTGATCGAGTGCGCCGCGCGCATCATCGATTCGACCGCGCTGGCGTCGTCCTTCAGACGCTCCATGGCCAGCAAGCCGTCGGTCAGAATCTGCGTCTGGCTGTCGGCCTCCATGCGGAACAGGTCCAGCATGGAAAACTGGCTCAGATCCCCGTTGTTATCCTGGCTCATCGCAGCGTCCTCGCGAGTTGGTAGCCGATCAGCGCCTCATCCAGTACGCCGATCCGCATGTCTTGATGCGTGATGACGCCGGACAGAAAGCGCGACAAGCCCTTGTTGATGGTGGCGGCCGGCGCCTGCACAGCGCCGCTGGCATAGCGCAGGATGCCGTGCAGGTCGGCCACCGGCAGCGCGTACGCCTGGTCTTCCCACTGCATCAGCAGCAGGCGCGCGAAGGTGTGGCGGTGAGCGGCGGCTTCGCCTTCGCTGGCATCGACGCCGAGCAGGTCGGCCAGCGACATGCAGGGATACAGCGTGCCGCCGACATTGACGATGCCACTCAGGCCCAGCGCGCTGCGGTGCGGCAGCCGGTGCGGGCTGGCGATCGGCGCCACCGAGACGAAGATGCGGGTTGGCAGCGACAGCCATTCGCGGCCGATGCGGAACACCAGGCAGGAACTGTCCTGCTGCTGTTCGTCGCTGGCGGCCTGGCGGAAGTGTGCGGCCCATTCTTTCTTGTAGTTGTCGCCGACCGCGCGTTGCAGGTTTTGTTGCGCGGCGGCGGCATAGACCTCGCAGTTGCGGCAATGGACGTACTGCTGCAGCTTGTCGCAACTCTGGTCGCCATTGACGCCGATGACGTTCCAGCAGTCGCGGATGCCGGCAGTGGGGGAGGTGAGAGTGCTCATGTGGGCTCGCCTTTAGGATGCCTGCTGGCGTTTGTAGATGCGGGCGGCGCGCGCTTTCAGCGCGGCGGCGCCGCTGGCGTCCTGGTTGGCTTCCGCCAGCAGGGCCAGGTGGCACAGGGCTTCGTAGTGGTCGGGCTGCAGATAGATGCAGCGCTTCCAGTAGTCTTCGGCCATCTTGGGCTTGTTGGTCAGTTCATTCAGCAGGCCGAGGATGAAGTAGGCCTCGGCCGCTTCCGGATGCTGCGCCAGATGATCGCGGCAGTGGCGCTCGGCGGCCTTGATGTCACCCAGGTCCGCCAGCCGGCGCGCTTCGGCCAGCAGGTCGACCGCTGGCGCGGGGTTAGCACCGGCAGTGGCGTCGGTGGCCGGACGCGCGGCCGGGGCGACGCGGGATGGCGTGGCGCGGCTGCGGCTGACCGGAGCTGGAGTCGGCGCTGGCTTGACGGCGCGCGGCGCCACCTGCTTGGCCGGCGGGCGTGCCGCGCGCGGTGGCTTGTGCGGTGCGGCGGCTTCCTTCTGCAGGCCGAACGCCTGGTTGTACTGCAGCGGCGCAAAGCCATGTTGGCAGAACGAGGGCACCTCGGCATAACCGGCGAACAGCTGGCCGTCGTCGGCCAGCAGCGCTTCCAGTTTGGCGATGGCGGCCTTGGTGGTCGGCTTGTCGAAGTAGATCAGCAGATTACGGCAGAACACCACATCGTAATAGCCGGAGCGCGCGCTCAGGTCGAACTCCAGCAGGTTGCCCTGCTTGAAGCGCACCTGCTTGCGGATGCTGTCGTTGATGCGGTAATCGCCATCGCCGGCGCTGCTGAAGTGGCGTTCGCGGAAGCTCAGATCCTGCGCGCGGAAGGCGTTGCGGCCGTAGATGCCGCTCTTGGCGCGCGCCACGCAGGTCGGGCTGATGTCGAACGCGTCGATCATGAAATTGTCGGGCGGGATGCCGGCGTCGGTCAGCACCATCGCCATGCTGTACGGTTCCTCTCCACCGGCGCAGGGAATCGAGAGGATGCGCGCCAGCCGGCCGCTGTCGGCCGCCAGCCGCGCGCGCAGGAATTCGCTCATGGCGTAAAACGCTTGCGGGTCGCGGTAGAACCACGACTCCGGCACCACCACCAGCTCCACCAGCGCGGTCAGCTCCTCGGGCTGCATCTGCTGCAGATAGGTTTCGGCATCGCCGATGCCGGTCTGCTCCATGCGGTTCTTGATGGCGCGGTCCACCACCGCCTTGGACAGATTCAGGCCGGTGGCGCTGCGCAGCAGGCTTTGCGCCGGTGTCATGACGCGCCGTCCTGGAACAGCAGCGCGCGCAGCTCGGCCGGCAGCAACTGCTCCAACTCCACCAGTTGCAGCACGCCCTGGCTGTCGCTGGCCACCTGGCCGAGGAAGGGCGCGGCCCGCACGCCGCTGTCGGTCAGCTCTTCATCGCGCACTTCCTGCACCCCCAGCACGCGCTCGGCGCGCAGGCCAAGCTGGTGCTGGCGGCCTTCCGGCGTCACGTAATTGCTAACGATGATGCGGGTGTCGAAGCGGTCTTCGCTGCTGGGAATGCCGGCCGCGTGGCACAAGTCGATCACCGGCACCGACTGGCCGTGCAAGTCCATCAGGCCGGCCACCGGGGCGGGCGCCAGCGGCAGCTGCTTGAGTTCCAGCAGCGGCAGCACCCGCACCACGTCGCGCAGGCGCAGGCCGTAACGATCGGCGCCGATGTGGAAGATGAGCAGTTTCATCGGCCGCTCCGCTTACACCGCCACCGCGAAATTGGCGACGCTGGTCTGCAGGTCGCCGGCCGCGTACTGCAGCTGGTGCACCGCCTCGCTGGTCGACTTCAGCGATTCCACGGTCTGCTGGGTGGCGTCGTTCAGCTGCATCATGGTGGCGGTGATCTGCTCCGCGCCCACCGCCTGCGACTGCATCCCCTGCAGCACCACGTCGAATTGCGGCGCCAGTTTCTGCACCTGGTCCATCACGCCCGACAGCTGGTCGGTCACCTGGCGCACCTCGCCGACACTGCGGCGGATCTCTTCGGAGAATTTGTCCATGCCCATCACGCTGGCGGAAACGGCGGACTGCATCTCTTTCAGCATCTGCTCGATGTCCCAGGTCGACACCGAGGTCTGGTCGGCCAGGCGGCGGATTTCGGTCGCCACCACCGAGAAGCCGCGGCCCGCCTCGCCGGCCTTCTCGGCTTCGATGGCGGCGTTCAGCGACAGGATGTTGGTCTGGTCGGCCACCTTGGTGATGGTCAGCAGCACGCTGTTGATGTTGGAGGCTTTCTCCGACAGCGCCGCCAGCTTGGCGTTGATCGAATCGGTGGCGGACACCATGTGCTGCATGGTGCTGTCCATGCGGCGCAGATTGTTCTGCGCATCGGCGGTGGCGTTGGTGGTGTAATCGGCGACGGCGGTGGCTTCCTCCATGGTCTTCAGCAGCTGCGAGGTGTTGGCCGAGATTTCCTTGGTGGTGCTCAGCACCTCCACACTGGTCTGGGCCTGCTCGATGCCGGTGGCTTCCTGCTGCTTGGCCGAGGCGGCGATTTCGGTGGCCGAGGTGGTGACCTGAATGCCGGCCTTCTGCACATTGTTCAGCAGCGCGCGCAGGTTCTCGAACATGCGGTCCAGGCCATTGGCCAGCTTGCCGATGGCGTCGTCGCCATGTACCTCGATCTTGCCGGTCAAGTCGCCCGATGCGGCTTTCGACACCACGCCCAGCAGCGAATCGACCTTGGTGCGCAAGGTGTTGGTGGCGGCCAGCTGGTCGGCCAGGTTGTCCTGGATCGCCTGCGCCATGCGGTTGAATTCCGTGGTCACGTCGCCCAGTTCATCGGCCGACAGTACCTCGGCGCGCGCCGACTGGTCGCCGGCGGCGATCTTGTGCACGGCCTGGGTCAGGTTGTTCAACGGCGCCAGCAGCGAGCGCACCAGCAGCCAGGCCACGCCCAGCGACAGCACCACGCATACCAGGCCACCGCCGGACAGGATCATGCGCATGGTCTCCTGCAGCCGCTCCGAGGCCGCCGAGCGCTCGGCCAGCAAGCGCTTTTCTTCGGCGGTGGCGTCGTTCATGAATTTGTAGACTTCACCGATGGCGGAGGCGGAGGTATTGGCCAGCTGTGGCGTGCGGCCCATGGCGTCGGCGGCGCCGGGCTTGTCGCCCAGTTCCTGGCGCAGCTTGAGCTGGCTGGTGATGACGTCGTCGCGCCACACCGCGATCATTTGCTCCAGCTTCTTGAAGCGCTCCACCTGCACCGGGTTGTCGACGGTCAGTTTCTGCAGCTCGGCGATGGATTCCGGCAGATCGGCCATCTCCTTGTGGGCGCGGTCCAGGCGCGCCTGGCTGCCGGTCAGATAATAGCCGCGCGCTTCCACCTGCACCTGCAGCAAGTCGTTGCGCAG
This sequence comes from Duganella guangzhouensis, assembly GCF_009674535.1. GTDB lineage: Bacteria > Pseudomonadota > Gammaproteobacteria > Burkholderiales > Burkholderiaceae_D > Rugamonas > Rugamonas guangzhouensis. The sequence continues at coordinate 26,420 of NZ_WKJK01000030.1, read as the reverse complement.
CACGTCGATGGCCTGGATCACGTCCATTGTGTGGCGGTCCCACGCGTTGGCCTCGGACAGGCTGCTGAAGCGGTTGTAGGCGATTGTCAGCAGCACCAGGATGATGGCCAGGATGGTGCTAAAACTCAGGTACAGCTTTGTTTTGATGCTCAAGTCTTTAAACATTTCTTCTCCAGGGCTGGCGGGGACCAGGTTGCACGCGGCATTGTCCCATGTCCAGCCTAAGTTGTGGGCTCAGGTCGCCACCGAGAACGTGGCGACACTGCTCTGCAGCCCACCGGCCGCATACTGCAGCTGGTGCACCGCCTCGCTGGTCGATTTCAGCGACTCCACGGTTTGCTGGGTGGCGTCATTCAACTGCATCATGGTTTCGTTGATCTGGGCCGCGCCCACGGCCTGCGACTGCATGCCCTGCAACACTTGATCGAATTGGGGCGCCAGTTTCTGTACCTGGTCCATCACGCCGGACAGTTGATTGGTCACCTGGCGCACTTCGCCGACGCTGCGGCGGATCTCTTCGGAGAATTTGTCCATGCCCATCACGCTGGCGGAGACGGCGGACTGCATTTCCTTGAGCATTTGCTCAATGTCCCAGGTGGAGACGGAGGTTTGGTCGGCCAGCCTGCGGATTTCGGTGGCGACCACGGAGAAGCCGCGTCCCGCCTCGCCGGCCTTTTCGGCCTCGATGGCGGCATTCAGCGACAGGATGTTGGTCTGGTCGGCCACTTTGGTGATTGTAATCAGAACGCTGTTGATGTTGCTAGCTTTTTCCGACAGCGCCGCCAGCTTGGCGTTGATCGAGTCGGTGGCGGTGACCATGTTCTGCATGGTGCCGTCCATGCGTTTCAGATTGCCCTGGGCATCGGCGGTGGCGTGGGTGGTGTAGTCGGCCACCGAGGTGGCTTCCTCCATGGTCCTGACCAGCTCCGTGATGTTGGCCGAGATTTCCTTGGTGGTGCTGAGGATTTCGATGCTGGTCTGCGCCTGTTCGACGCCGGTGGCTTCCTGCTGCTTGGCCGAGGCGGCGATTTCGGTGGCGGAGGTGGTGACCTGGATGCCGGCCTGCTGCACCGCGTTCAGCAGCGCGCGCAGATTGTCGAACATGCGGTCCAGGCCATCGGCCAGCTGGCCGATGGCGTCGTCGCCGTGCACCTCGATCTTGCCGGTCAGGTCGCCGGCGGCGGCCTTCGACACCACCCCCAGCAGCGAATCGACCTTGGACCTGAGTTGGTTGGCGGCCGCCAGTTCCTTGGCGTGACTGTCCTGGATCGCTTGCGCCATCAGGTTGAAGCTGGCCGACATCTGGCCCAGTTCATCGCGCGAGGTGATTTCCACCCGCGCGCCCTGATCGCCGTGCGCGATGCGCTCCACCACGGCGGCCAGGCGGTTGATCGGCCCGCCCAGGGCTTGCAGCAGCAGGGCGCCGATCAGCAGGGCCAGCAAGGTGCACACGCCGCCGCCGGCGACCAGCAGCAGCATCATGGATTCCGACAGGCTGGCGGTGGTCTTGGCGCGCAGCGCCAGCAGGCGGTCCTCGTCGTCGGTGACTTCCTTGACCTGGCGCCGCAGTTCGGCCATGGTGCGCGAGCCGTTCAGCACATCGGCCGCCAGGCCGTCGGCGCCGCCTTGCTTGCCGGCGGCGCGGCGCTTTTCCAGCTGCGGATTGACCACCTTGGTCAGCCAATTGTCGGCGTAGGCACTGAGGCGCTTGAGGCGCGCCTGCTGGCTGGGGTTGTCCGAGGTGAGGCGGGTGACTTCGGTCAGATGCTGACGCAAGCTGTCTTCCTCGGCGGCGATCTGGCTGGCGACAGCTTCATCGCCGGTGAGCAGAAAGCCGCGCACCGAACTCTGGATTTGTACCGCCGCGGTTTCGATCTGATTGGCTTCCAACAGTACCTGCAGCGTATGCAGGTCCCAGCCGCTGGCGGTGGAGAGCTTGGTGAAGTTGTTGTAGGCGGTAGCCAGCAGGATGATGATGATGACGACGATGGCGCCAAAGCCGCTGGCGAGTTTTTTCTTGATACTGAGGTTTTTCAGCATGGCCGCTCCACTCCCGATCAGGACGTTGAAGCAATGTATCAAAAAAATGGCCGCTCAGCGAGCGGCCATTTTTGCGGAAGCGCGGCGTGTGGATTACTGGCCGCGTTTCAGGCGTGCGTTGGCGGCGATGCGCATGCGCAGCGCGTTCAGTTTGATGAAGCCGCCGGCGTCGGCCTGGTTGTAGGCGCCGCCGTCTTCGTCGAAGGTGGCGATGTTCATATCAAACAGGGAGTCGGTTTTCGAATCGCGCGACACCACGATCACATTGCCCTTGTACAGCTTGACGCGTACCCAGCCGTTTACGGTGGCTTGGGTGTGGTCGATCAGGGTTTGCAGCGCGACGCGCTCCGGCGCCCACCAGTAGCCGTTGTAGATCAGCGAGGCGTAGCGTGGCATCAGGTCGTCCTTCAGGTGGGCCACTTCGCGGTCCAGCGTGATCGACTCGATGGCGCGGTGGCCTTTCAGCATGATGGTGCCGCCCGGGGTTTCGTAGCAGCCGCGCGACTTCATGCCGACGTAGCGGTTTTCCACCAGGTCGAGACGGCCGATGCCGTGCTTGCCGCCCAGGCGATTCAGTTCGGTCAGCACCGTGGCCGGCGACATGCGCACGCCGTTGATGGCGACGATGTCGCCTTTTTCGTATTCCAGGTCGACGTATTCGGCCTGGTCCGGCGCCTGTTCAGGGCTGACGGTCCAGCGCCACATCGATTCTTCGGCTTCGGCGCTTGGGTTTTCCAGGTGACGGCCTTCGAACGAGATGTGCAGCAGGTTGGCGTCCATCGAGTACGGCGCGCCGCCGTTCTTGTGTTTCATGTCGATGGCGATGCCGGCGTCTTCCGCGTACTTCAGCAGTTTTTCGCGCGACAGCAGATCCCATTCACGCCACGGGGCGATCACTTTGACGCCTGGTTTCAGCGCGTAGGCGCCCAGTTCGAAGCGCACCTGGTCGTTGCCCTTGCCGGTGGCGCCGTGCGAGATGGCGTCGGCGCCGGTTTCGTTGGCGATCTCGATCAGGCGCTTGGCGATCAGCGGACGCGCGATCGAGGTGCCCAGCAGGTATTCGCCTTCGTACACGGTGTTGGCGCGGAACATAGGGAACACGAAGTCGCGCACGAATTCTTCGCGCACGTCGTCGATGTAGATGTTCTCAGGCTTGATGCCGAACTTCAGCGCCTTGGCGCGTGCCGGTTCCAGCTCTTCGCCCTGGCCCAGGTCAGCGGTGAAGGTGACGATTTCGCACTGGTAGTTATCCTGCAGCCATTTCAGAATGACGGAGGTATCGAGGCCGCCCGAGTAGGCGAGGACTACTTTTTTAATATCGCTCATGATGATTCTCAGTTAGGTGATTACTTGGTATCGATGCGGCCGAGCAGCAGGTACTCGATCAGCGCTTTTTGGATGTGCAGGCGGTTTTCCGCTTCGTCCCACACCACCGACTGCGGGCCGTCGATGACGTCGGCCGAGACTTCCTCGCCGCGATGCGCGGGCAGGCAGTGCATGAACAGCGCGTCCGGCGCGGCGCGCGCCATCTTGGCGCTGTCCACGATCCAGCCGTCGAAGGCTTTCAGGCGGGCCGCGTTTTCCTCTTCGTAGCCCATGCTGGTCCAGACGTCGGTGTTGACCAGGTGCGCGCCTTCGCAGGCGTCGGATGGATTCTTGAAGAAGGTGTAGCGGTCGGTCGAGACCAGCGACATGTCCATCTCGTAGCCGTGCGGCGTCGACACGTTGACGTGGAAGCCGAACACCTCGGCCGCCTGCAGCCACGAGTACAGCATGTTGTTGGCGTCGCCGATCCAGGCCACGGTCTTGCCGGTGATCGAGCCGCGATGCTCGATGTAGGTGAAGATGTCGGCAGCCACCTGGCATGGGTGATGTTCGTTGGTCAGGCCGTTAATCACCGGCACGCGCGAATTGGCGGCGAAACGCTCGATGATGTCCTGGCCGAAGGTGCGCACCATGATGATGTCGCACATGCGGGACATCACCTGGCCGGCGTCTTCCACCGGCTCGCCGCGCCCGAGCTGGGAATCGCGGGTGTTGAGGTAGATGGCGGCGCCGCCCAACTGGTGCATGCCGGCCTCGAACGACAAGCGAGTACGGGTCGAGTTTTTGTCGAACACCATGACCAGCGTGCGGTCGATCATCGGATGGTAAATCTCGTAGTTCTTGAACTTGCGCTTGATGAGATGCGCGCGTTCGATCACGTACTCATACTCTTCCAGCGAGAGGTCGGAAAACTGCAGGTAATGCTTGATCGGTTTTTGGATAGGCATAATGACAACTGACAGATGGCTAAAGCTTAGCCGATCAATTATAAAGGCAATTCGGCGGACAGGGCTAATTACCGCAGATTATGCTGTCTATACAGGCCGATTAATGGTAGATCTGGGTCGTTGCGGACTGCTGGTGCTGCGGCGCCACCAGTGGCAAATCCAGTGTAAACGTGGTGCCGTCGCGCGAGCTGTGCACCGAAATCAGCCCGCCCATGAGCGAAGTGACAATGTTGTAACTGATCGACAGTCCCAGTCCGCTACCGCCTTGTCCCAGCTTGGTGGTGAAGAAGGGATCGAAGATGCGCGACATGTGCTCGGGCGCGATGCCGCCGCCATTGTCGCGGAAGCTCAGTTGCACCCGGCCCTCGGCCGGCGCCTGCGCGCGCAGCCACATGCCGCCGCCGGTGCGGCCGGCAAACGCGTGCAGCAGCGCGTTGTTGATGAAATTGGCGATCACCTGGCCGTAGGGGCCGGGATAGCTGTCTAGCATCACGCTGTCCGGCACCTCCACCTCGATGTGGTGGCCGGAGGCGCGGATGCGGTTCATCATGGTGGCGATCACCTCCTGCGACACCTGCGCCAGATTGAATTCGCGGCGCTGCTCGGTGGTGCGGTCGACCGCCACCTGTTTGAAGCTGTTGACCAGGTTGGCGGCGCTGGTCAGGCCGCGCATCACCAGTTCGTGCGCCTTGCGGGTGTCGTCCAGGTAGGCCGCCAGCGCCGAGCGTTTCAGGCCGCTGCCGTTCATTTGCGCTTCCAGTTCCTCGGTCTTCTGCTTGAGGGTGGAGGCGATCAGCAGGCTGTTGCCGATCGGCGTATTCAGTTCGTGCGCCACGCCGGCCATCAGCGCGCCCAGCGCGGCCAGCTTTTCCTGCGACACCAGCTGGGTTTGCGCATCCTTCAGCTGGCGATAGGCGTCGGCGTTATCCAGCGCGATGGCGCCGTAGGCGCACAGGGTGCGGAAGATCAGCCGTTCGCGTTCGCCGTAGGCGTGCGGCTGGATGCTCTGCACCGTCATCACGCCCAGCGCGCGCTCGCCCACCAGCAGCGGCACGTACTGCGCGCTGGCCATCAGCTGGGTGCCGGGGGCGAGGAAGATGTCGTCCGGGCCGGCGTCCGCGACGTAGATCTCGCTGCGCTCGCGCAGCGCGCGGGCGGCGTTGGCGCGCGGGTTGTCGACCGCGATGGTGTTGCTGGCCAGCGGTTCGCCGTTCTCGACGCCGAACACGCGGCTGATGGTGTCGCAGCCCGGATCGCACAGATAGATCGCCATCGAATCGGCCGGCAGCAGCGTCTGCACGTGGCGCGCCAGCGCCTGGAACACCGCGCCCGCATCCAGGTGGGTGGTGATTTCCTGGCCGATCGCCGACAGCCGCTCCAGCGTGGTCTTGGTCTGCTGCAGCAGCTGCACCCGGCGCGCCTCGGCGGCGGCCAGTTCGCGGTGATGATGGCCTTCGGCGCGCGCGTTCTCGGTCTGGTGCTGCACCTGCATGGCGATGGCGCGGTTGGTGGCGTCCTGGCTATGGGTTTTTTCGCGCGCGGCGGCGGCCTGCTGCGCCGCTTCGTAGGCGCGCCGGTAATCGCCGATCTGCGCGTACTCGCGCGCCAGCGCGTCGTGCAGGTCGCCGGGCAGGGTGTAGCCGTTGATATGGCCGGCCACTGTCAGCGCCTGCTGCAGGAAGTGCAGGGTGGCGTTAGGTTCGGTCATGCCGTCCGGCGGCGGCAGCGGGTGGCGCAGGTGGATCAGCGACATCACGCGCAATGCCGCCACATGGTTGTAGCGGTCGTCCTGATGACGCGCCATCTCGATCGCGCCTTCTGCCATCGCCAGCGCTTCCTGCGGCCGTTCGAGGAAGCACAAGGCGTGCGCCTGGCCACGCCGGGCGATGCTCAGCAGGTCGGCGTGGCGCAGCGCGGCGGCGCGCTCCTCCAGGCGGCGGAAGGCGCGCAGCGCGGCGTCGTAGTCGGCCAGGTCGAGCGACAGGTCGCCCAGATAGTGCAGCGCGGTGGCGTAGCTGCGCGCGCCGGACATCGGCTCCAGGATGTGCAGCGCTTCCTGTAGCAGCTCGTCGGCCGCTTCCAGCCGGCCCAGGCGGCGCATGGTGTCGGCGGTGTGGATCAGGCAGGCGCCGATGCTGCGTGGCCAGCCGGTGGGGCGGGCCAGGTCGAGCGCGGTCTCCATCCACTCCAGCGCGGCGTGGTGGTCGTTGAGGATGGTGAAATCGAGACCGATGTTGATGGCGGCGGTGATTGCCATGCGCATCTGGCCACTCTCCAGCGCCGCTTCGTAGCAGTGCAGATAGTGGCCGGCGGCGGCGCCGAAATCGCTGGCCTGGCTGGCGGCCAGGCCGTAGTAGTCGTAGACCCAGCTGGCCACCGCCGGCTGGGCTTCATCGCTGCGGGTAAAGCGGCCGGACCAGCGCTGCTGGGTGCCGCGCAGGTCTTGTAGCACGCCCCAGCGGGCGTTGGCGGCATCGGCGATGGCGCAGCGCTGACTGTCGCCGGCTTCGCGCGCGGCGGCGGCCATCTGTGCCAGTTCCGCCTCGGCGCGGGCGTGGTCGCCGCTGTCGATGGCGACCCAGGCGCGCAGCCAGTGCGCGTCGGCGCGGCCGAGCGGCAGATTCAGGGTGGTGAAGCGGGCGGCGGCGGCGGCGGCCAGGTCGTCGGCCACCTGCAGCTGGCCGGACAGCCAGGTGGCTTCGGCCTGCACCAGGTGCAGACGGGCGGCGCCGGCGTCGGCGTCGGCGTGGTGTTCTGGGAGGTCGGCGCCGGCCAGCAGCGCCAGACCCTCGGCGGCCAGATCGAGCGCGCGGCGGGTGTCGCGCTGGCGCAGATGCCAGGCCAGCGGCAGCAGGACCGGCAGGCGAGCGGCGCCACGCAGCGGCGGCAGGGCTGCCTCCCATTCGGCTAACGCGTCGTCCAGCGCAAACATGTCCATCACATCTGATCCTCATACCGCGCGCAGCAGCTGGGTTGTGGCTGCTAATGGAAACGCGCGGGATTGCCTGTGGGAATTATAACCTTAATACAGCGTTTGTGACGATTCGTGCAACAGCTGGCCATATAGCGTATGGCGCAGTTTGGCGATCTTGCCTTCCTCGACGGCGGCCAGCACCGCGCATTGCGGCTCGATCAGGTGGCGGCAGTTGTAAAACTTGCAGTGGCCGAGGTAGGGCGCGAACTCGACGAAAGCGCGTTCCAGCATGCCTTCGCTCAGGTGGTAGAGGCCGAATTCCTGGAAGCCGGGCGAGTCGATGATGGCCGAATCCGGCCCCAGGTCCGGCATGGTGTAGAGCCGGGTGAAGGTGGTGGTGTGCTTGCCGGTGTCCAGCGCGGCCGAGATTTCGCGGGTGGCGATGTCGGCTTCCGGCACCAGCAGGTTGATCAGCGAGGACTTGCCCATGCCGGACTGGCCGATCAGGATCGACGACTGGCCGGCCAGCAACGGCCGCAGCAGCGCCAGCGTTTCCTGCGGCTGGGTCTTGGCCGACACTTCGTGCACCGGATAGCCGAGCGCGGCATACATCTGCAGCCGTTCGCGCGCGCGCGGCAGGGCGTCGGCGACGTCAACCTTGTTGAGGATCAGGTGGGCCTCGATGCCGGCCGCTTCCGCCGCCACCAGCGCGCGCGACACCAGGTCGTCGGTGAAGCCGGGTTCGGTGGCGACCACGATGAACAACTGGGTCAGATTGGCGGCCAGCAGCTTGGACTTGTACTGGTCGGAGCGGTACAGCAGCGTCTTGCGTTCTTCGATCTTGTCGATCACGCCCTGGTCGGGCGAGGTCATGGTGATGTGGACGATATCGCCCACCGCCACATTGGTTTTTTTGCCGCGCGTGACGCATTGCAGCTTTTCGCCGTCGGTCTCGGCCAGGTAGTGGCGGCCGTGGGCGGCGATGATGGTGGCGGTGCGTTTCTGATGTTGCTGATTCATGCTGCCGCCGCCAGGTTGAGTTGGCGGATGCGCACGCTGGCCGGCGGATGCGAGTCGTAGAACGCCGAGTGCAGCGGGTCCGGCGTCAGCGTCGAGGCGTTGTCTTCATACATTTTGACCAGCGCCGACACCAGGTCGCGGGCGTCGGTGTGTTTGGCGGCGAAGGCGTCTGCTTCAAATTCGTGCTTGCGCGAGCCCAGCGAGGTCAGCGGATTGAACAGGAAGGTGAATACCGGCAGCACCAGCATGAACAGCAGCAGCGCCAGCGCGTCGTTGCCCTGGCCCGGCAGCGCCAGCGGATTGACGCCCAGGCCGTCATAGAACCAGGGCTGGGTTTTCAGGTAGCCCAGCAAGGCCAGGAAGCCGAGCGAAAGGGCAAACATCATGGCGATGCGCTTGACGATGTGCTTGAGTTTGAAGTGGCCCAGCTCGTGCGCCAGCACCGCTTCGATTTCCTGCGGCTGCAGGCGCGCCAGCAGCGTGTCGAAGAAGACGATGCGCTTGGCGGCGCCAAAGCCGGAGAAGTAGGCGTTGCCGTGGGCGCTGCGCTTGGATCCGTCCATCACAAACAAACCCTTGGAGGCAAAGCCGACGCGCTGCATCAAGCCTTCGATGCGGGTTTTTAGCGACTGGTCTTCCAGCGGCGTGAACTTGTTGAACAGCGGTGCGATCACGGTCGGGAACAGCACCATCATCAGCAGTTGGAAGGCGCTCCAGACGATCCAGGTATACAGCCACCACAAGTCGCCGGCGCTGTTCATCAGCTTGAGCACCACCCAGGCCAGCGGCAGGCCGATCGCCACGCCCAGCAGCACGCCTTTGGCCATGTCGGCAAAGAACAGCCCTTTGCTCATCTTGTTAAAACCAAAACGTTGCTCCAGGCTGAACTGGCGGTAGAAATCGAATGGCAAGTCGATGGCGCCCGAAATCACGCTGAACGCCGCGAGCAGCGCCAATTGATAGACCATGCCGGGGCCGGTCAGGCTGAAGATCTGCACCGACAGCCATTGCAGGCCGCCCAGCAGCGTGAAGCCGATCAGCACCAGGGTGTTGACCATCAGCGTCAGCAGGCCGTATTTGGTGCGCGCGATGGTGTAGTCGGCGGCCTTCTGGTGGGCTGCCAACGGTATCTTTTCCGCAAATTCCGCCGGCACGGCGCTGCGGTGCGCCAGCACGTGACGGATATGACGCGAGGCCAGCCAGAAGCGCACCAGCAGCGTCAAAATGATGAAAGATACGAACAAAATCGAAAACGCGAGTGAATACATTCTATGCCTGTGAGAAAATGGCGGATTCGGATTAATTTAGCCAAGAGAAGAGAATTATGTCACAAGCTACTGACTTGCCAGAAGGTTCGGCCGCTGTTCCTGCCACGCCACGCCAGAATGAATTCAACCTGGTGTGGGTCGATATGGAAATGACCGGCCTGGAACCGGACACCGACCGCATCATCGAAGTAGCCATGGTCATCACCGATATGCACCTGAATGTGCTGGCCGAAGGCCCGGTATTCGCCATCCACCAGTCGGATGAAACCCTGGACAAGATGGATGCCTGGAATCGCGGCACGCACGGCCGTTCGGGCTTGACCGACCGCGTCAAGGCGTCGACCGTGACCGAGGCCCATGCGGAAGAGGAACTGATCAAGTTCATGAAGCTGTGGGTACCAAAGGGCAAGGCGCCGATGTGCGGCAACACCATCGGCCAGGACCGCCGCTTCATGGTGCGCTACATGCCGAAGCTGGAAGCCTTCTTCCACTATCGGAATATCGACGTCTCGACGCTGAAGGAACTGGGCAAGCGCTGGAAGCCGGAGATGGTCAGCGGTTTCAAGAAAGCGCAGAAGCACACCGCGCTGGCCGACATCACCGAGTCGATCGAAGAGCTCAAGTACTACCGCGAGCACTTCATCAAGCTGTAATGAAGACCGCCGCGCTGTTATTCGGCGCCTTGCTGGCGGCGGGCGCGCAAGCGCAGACCTTGTCTTTCAAGGACTGGTCTGTCGCCTGCGACAACACGCGCCATTGCGAGGCGGTCGGCTATCAGCGCGAAGAGCTGGAGCTGCCGGTGACGCTATGGCTGGCGCGCGATGCCGGCGGCAACGCGCCGCTGCGTGCCATGCTGGACACCATGTCGGAGGATGACAGCGGCGGCCCGCTCAGCATCCGGGTCGGCAAGCTGCTGATCAAGGACATCAAGCATCGCGAATTCACGCCCGAGCAGGTGGCGCGGCTGCTGCCGGCCATGAAGGAAGCCGACAGCGCGCAAGTCAGCGACGGCAAGCATCAGTGGGAACTGTCGCTGGCCGGCCTGAAGGCGGCGCTGCTGAAAATGGATGACGTGCAGGGGCGGGTCGGCACGGTGACGGCGCTGATCCGCCCCGGCGGCAAGCCGGCCAGCGCGGTGCCGACGGCGCTGCCCGCGCCAGTGCTGCGCGCCGCCGTGTTGCCGCCACCGCGCGCCGGTGACGACAAGCTGTTGCCGGAGCTGCTGAAAGCCGTGCGCGATGAGGACTGCAGCACCGATGCGCCCAGCCAGGCGGAAGGCCGCAACAGCCAACTGGCCCGCTTGTCCAATTCGGAACTGCTGCTGATCGCCGAGTGCACGCGCGGCGCCTATCAGGCCTCATACGGTTTGTGGCGCGTCGCCGACCGCAAACCCTACAAACCAGTGCGGCTGTTGCTGCCGAACGCCGAGGGCAAGACCGATGACATGCTGGTCGAGCCGTATTTCGAAAAAGGCGTGCTGCAGTATTACGCCAAGGGACGCGGCATCAACGACTGCGGCAGTGCGGGCGAGTGGCTGTGGACCGCTGACGGCTTCAAGCTGCTGAGTGTTTCCGAAGGCCCGCAATGCCGTGGCTTCCCCGGCGGCGGCTTCATGCTGCGGCTGTGGACTGCGCAACAGACCAAATAATCCCGCAACGCCGTTCGCATCCGGCTTTTGTCGGTGTTTTTTACAGCCGTTCGCGCACGCTGGCTCGAGGCTTCGCCAAGCCCTTGATTCTTCGGGGCTTCCGCCAGCCCTGACGCATTGGCGCGCAATATGCATGGCCGGACTCCGCAGCTTTGAAGCTCAACGCACGCGGAGGCGCTATGTCAACTTTATACCAGCAGTGTATGCGACGGTGCCGGTTTGCCGTTTGCCTGTTTTTCTTCTTGTGTGCCACGGCCCACGCCGCGTTGATCCAGTATGTGATCGTTGACGCACACAATGCCTTGTTCACCGTCAGTTATACGTTGACGGCCGAGCCCGGCGACTTGCCCATCAAGGAATTTAGCATTGCGTTCGATGTCGGGCGCTACGAGAATTTGCAGCTGGTGGCGACACCGTCGGGCTGGGATAGCCTGGTGCTGCAGCCTGACGCCGCGCTGGGTGCCGACGGAATCTATGACAGTCTCGCGCTGGGCCAGGTGGTCGATCCGGCAACCTCGCTGAGCGGCTTCACCATGCGGTTTACTTACCTCGGCGCCGACGTCCCGTCCGGGCAGCGATTTGACATTATCGATCCGCTCAACTTCGCTGTGGTCACCAGTGGAACTACCAGCGCGATTGCCGCGCTACCCGAGCCGGAGGGCTGGCAATTGCTGGTCGCTGGCTTTGCCGGCCTGCTGCTTGCCAGTCGCATGATGCGGCGCCGGTGCTATGCCGTGTGGGCCACCGCTTTGCTGCTGATGCCCGCACTGGCGTCAGCACAGAGCCTGGGCGTGGTCGAAGCGGCGCCACCCGGGGCGCAGATTGCCCAACTGATCAAGGTGGCGGAGACGCGCGTCTCGCGCACGGTCTACCGTTATCGCTATCAAGTGGAAATACAAAATGGCGAGCTGTCGCTGAAGAACCTTCGTGTGCAACTGACGGCTGCCGGCGCTGGCACGGTGATTCTAAGCGGCTTGGCCAAAGTGGGCGATCTGGTCGCCGGCGCAAAGGCGGCCTCAAAGGATGACATCATTTTCGAGCACAACCGGCTCCAGCCGTTTGCACTGGATGCTTTACGGTGGCGCATCATCGCCGACCCGCCGGGCGCGTTGGGCCAGCTCGACTACAGCGCGCCGTTGACGGGGACCGATGTCGATGGCAACGGCATCCGCGATGATGTGGACGGCGTGATCGCTGAATTGTTGCCGGAACCTTCGGTGGCAGCGGCGGCGGCGGCCATCGCGGCGGCGCTGCAGAGACAACTGGGCAATGAGGAGGCCAGCGTTGCCGCCGCTGCCCAAGCCGAGTTGGAGCAGGGCTTGGCCTGCCTCGCGCATCGCAGTACCGATTATGCGCGCATCGCCCGCACGCTGTTTGTTGTGACCTTCAATACCCGTGCCCGGCTGGAAGCGAATATTCAGCATATGGACCGTCTCGACCCGCTGAGAGAGACCGATCTGACTGTCACCAGCGCTTGTGTAGAGGGAGGCAATCATGCGCGGACCCATTAGATTTTGCGCTGCCGTAGCGCGTGGTCTGTTGCTGGCGCTGGCTTGCGTCAGTGCGTCGGCGCAGGTTTGCTCCCCAACCGGCGGCAACCAGATTTCGCTGGTGTTCATCAATGGTGTCGACAACACCAGCCTGGATTACGCGTTCAGCAAACTCCGCCTGACGGAGGAATATGGCATGACATACCTGGACACATCAGGCCGCCAGCATGAGGTGCGCTATCCCACTTTTTACAATCCCACGCACGGTAAACTGATCGATCTGTATGAAACGGTGTTCATGATCAAGCAGCAGTATCCGGAGTGGGACGTCGATCCGGTCGCGCTGTATGCTGCCGGCCTGCCTGCGTCGCTTTATCCGGACTGGGTGTTCCCCGATCTGAAAAAGTACAACGAATACATGGCGGCGGCATTGGCGACCGCGATTGCGTCGGAAGTGGCGCAGGTCAACGCCGCCATGCGCGACAAGATGCTGCTGCAACTGGCGGCGGATGCCAGCGTCGTTGTGGTGTCGCACTCGCAGGGTAATCTGTTTTCCCAGGCATTGTATGCCGCCGTGCACGATGCGCTGGCGGAGCGTGACCGCGACGCGCTGTACAAGATGCTGCACGTGGCGCCGCCCGCCGCGATCGACCAGTCGCGCAATACCTATATCACCAACACCGGCGACCTGGTCATCAATGCCATTCGTGTCGCTGGTTCGCGCGCGCCGGAGGGTAATGTGACCGTGCCGTTGCTGCTGGATCCCGCGTTTAGCGGCGGCGTGGACCACTTGCGCCATGGTTTCACCGATCTCTACATGGTGCGTGGGCTGACGCCGTATTCTGGCAGCAGCAGTCACGAAGGTATCCGCGACGCGCTGGAGCACTATATGGAAGCGGTGTCCGGCGCGAATGACGACTGCGTGGCGGTGGACAGCCGTTCCACGTGGCTCGAATATCACGACCTGCCGCCCGATTTTCCGTCGTCGCTGGGGCCGGTCATGTTCGATCTGGCGGCGCACGGTATCCAGCCGGGCGATGTGCTGGAATTGAGTTCGCAAGGCAGCTGGCTGTACAGCGCCTACTGGGGTAATCCAGGTACAGCGGTTGGTGCTGCGGGCGTGTTCCAGGCGGGCGGGCAGTATGTGGCGGCCAGTGTGCTGCAGCCCTCGGATCCGGGTAGCGCCGCGCCCGCCGCGCCCATGGTCACCGCCTGCAGCAATGTGATTGTCAGCGACAATCCGGCCGACTTCCTGATTCCGGACACCGCCTGGTCGCGCGTTAGAGTGCCGGCAGCGGCTACGCATCTGTTGCTGGGCGTGCCCGATTGCTTCCACGGCGACAATGAGGGGGTGATCCAGGTCGCGGTGCGTAAGGTGACGGCGGCGCAGCGCTCGTCCAACTAGTAGGTACGGCGCCAAACCAGACGGCTTGGGCGGCGGAGCCCTGTATTACCGATGGTGGCGTGGCGCACTGTGCCCGGCGTGCGGTTGGGGTAGACTGACGCATCAACTATCCTGATTCCCTGCCATGGTCCGCATACCTTACCGCTGGTTGGTGGCCGGCGTGCCGCTGCTGTTGCTGGCGCTGGCCGCCTGTTCGCCGCTGACGGCGCTGAATGCCTTGTCGCCCGCCGGCGATGTCGAGCGCAGCGCCGGCCTGTCATATGGCGAAGGCCCGCGCCGCAAGCTGGATGTGTATCGGCCCGGCGTCACGGTCACGCGTGGCCCGGCGCCGGTGGTGGTGTTTTTCTACGGCGGTAACTGGGTTTCCGGCGACCGTGCCGACTATGCCTTCGTCGGCCGCGCGCTGGCTTCGCGCGGCATCGTCACGGTGGTGGCGGACTACCGGCTGTATCCGGAAGTGAGCTATCCCGATTTCCTGCGCGATGCGGCACAGGCGGTGGCGTGGACCGCGCGCGAGGTGGCGCGCTACGGCGGCGATCCGCAACGCCTGTTCGTGATGGGCCACAGCGCTGGCGCCTACAACGCCGCCATGATCGCGCTGGACCCACGTTGGCTGGCGGAGCAGGGCATGTCGCCATCGGCGCTGCGCGGCTGGATTGGGCTGGCGGGCCCATATGACTTCCTGCCGATCAAAAATCCGACCACCAAGCCGGTATTCCATTTCCCGGACACGCCGGCCGATTCTCAGCCGGTGAATCAGGTGCGGCTGGGCGCGCCGTCGGCGCTGCTGATCGCCGCCCGAGATGACAATCTGGTCGATCCGCTGCGTAACACCGGCCACCTGGCCAGCGCCATGCGCGCGCGCGGCGTGACGGTTCAGGAGCTGTATTACGACCGCGCGCGCCACACCACGCTGATCGCCACGTTCGCGCCGCCGCTGCGCTGGCTGGCACCGGCGCTGGACGATGTGGCGGCCTATGTGACCAGCGGCCACGCCATCAGCACTGATAATCCGCGAGGTTAGGCGCGTCGTCCGGCTTGCCGGCTTCGATCCATTGCAGCTTGGCGTGCAGGAAGTCCAGCGCGCTGTCGATGCTCTGGCGTTTGGCTTCCAGCTTGACGATCTGCTTGCGCAGCACCTCCATGGTGCGGGCGGCGGAATTGGCGCCGCTGCGATATTCCTTGTTCAGTGCCGCGATTTCCGCCAGCGAGTAACCGAGCGACTGCTGCAGGCGGATCATGCGCGCGCTGGTGAGGTCGGTGTCGCTGAAGATCTGGTAACGCCGCGTGCCGCCCCTGGCGCTGCTGCGTTTCGGCTTGAGCAAACCTTTGTCGATGTAGAAGCGGACCGTGTCGACCGACAGGCCGGCGTTTTTGGCGAATTCCGAGATCAGCATGCGTAACTCTTGACTATGGACTTAACTCCACAGTTATAACACAGACTTTTAAGGAGAAGTCTGATGATGGATTTTGGCTTGCAGGGTCTGGGTTGCATGGGCATGAGCGAGTTTTACGGCGACACCGATGTGGCGGAAGCGCGCGCCACGCTGGAGCAGGCGCTGGCCAGCGGCGTGCGTCTGTTCGATACGGCCGATATGTACGGCCTGGGGGCGAATGAGGAGTTTCTCGCGCCATTCGTGCAGGCGCATCGCTCGCAACTGCTGATCGCCACCAAGTTCGGCTACACGCGCACGCCGGCGCGGCCGGATGACTGGAGTCTGGACAACCGGCCGTCGTACATCCGCGCGGCGGTTGAGGGCTCGTTGCGCCGCCTCGGTGTCGAGACCATCGATTTGTATTACATGCATCGCCGCCAGCCGGATGTGCCGCTGGAGGATTCGGTGGGCGCGATGGCGGAGCTGGTCCGCGCCGGCAAGGTGCGTGGGCTGGGGCTATGCGAGGTCAGTGCGGCGGAGCTGCGCGCGGCGCATGCGGTGCATCCAATCAGCGCGCTGCAATCGGAGTGGTCGCTGTTCAGCCGTGGCATCGAGCAGGATGTGCTGGCGGTGGCGCGCGAGCAGGGCACTGCGGTGGTGCCGTTCGCGCCACTCGGGCGCGGGCTGTTGACTGGTAACGCGCTGCAGTTGGCGGCGGATGATGCACGCCGCCACTTCCCGCGTTTTCAGGACGAGAATCGGGGCGCCAATCTGGCGCTGGCGGCGCAGGTTGAGCAGTTGGCGCTGGCGCGCGGCGTGACTTCGGCGCAGATGGCGCTGGCGTGGCTGTACACGCAGGCCGCTGCGTTGGAGGTGACGGTGGTGCCGATTCCCGGCACGCGCCGCCGCAACCGGCTGACGGAAAATCTGCAGGCCGCCGCGCTGCGTTTGAATGATGCGGAGATGGCGGCGCTGAATCAGCTGGCGGCCGGCGTGCGGGGTATCGCCGTCTGACTTAGTACCAGCGGCACGCCGCGCGCCCAGCGGTTGGACGACAGCGAGAAGCTTAGTGCGTGCACCTGATGGAACCAGCCGGCCGGCACGTACAGCATGTCGCCCGGCTGCACCAGCACTTCGATCATCTGCGCCTGGCGCGCCAGCGGATAGCGTTCATAGTCCGGCGCCTCCGGATTGAAGGGCGAGCCAAACAGCATGGCGTTGGCTTCCTTGGTGTACAGGAATTCGTCGTGATGCGGCGGTGCCAGGAAGATGCGCTTGTGGCCCCAGATCTGCGCGAAGATATTGTCATCGTAATCGCAGTGCAGCGGCGTCATGGTATCGGTTGGGCCGATCCAGTAGCGCGGCGGCCCCATTTTTTCGAACCAGGTGGGCCAGTGGCATAGCCGGTTCAATTCGCGCAGTTCCAGATTGCCGAGGTAGGGCGGCAAGCCCTCGGTGCGTTCGGCCAGATCCAGATATTCCAGCATGCTCATGTCCTGCATCGCGCGGTCGGGCGCGAAGGCGGTGCCGATGTAGTCGCCGGTGCGGGCGCGCACCGGCAGTTGCGCATAGCGTTCGCGCAGGATGGCCGGGCTTTCGGCGGTCAGCGGCCAGCGCTTGACCACGCCGTCGACCAGAAACGGCAAGCCTTGCGCGGCGCGGGCGCGGAAAGCGGCGCCATCGCGCACTTTCACGCGCGGCACGGCGTCGATCACGGGCAGATCGCGCGAGACCTGCTTGATCGCCTCGCGCATCCAGTCGATGGACGGCACGCCGCGTACCTGCGCGTCACGCGCATCGCGCGCCTGTTTGTTGGCGATGACTTCCTCCACCGCCAGCCGTGGCGGCAGACGGCTGCTTGCTTCTTTCGACATACACAATTCCTTCAAGGGGCGTCTATTTTACGCGATTAAGAAGACTACTCATCTTCGCGATTAGATCAAGGCGTTACGGCGCCTGTGTATGTAAATTTGAATAAGTCTTGTCTACCCGTTTGAGCGATGCATATGGTCCCGATCATTATCTCCAGAGCACTCAACAACAAACTAAAGCTGAAACATCGCGTGAGTCGCGAGGAAATCGCAGAATGTTTCGAAAATCGGAACGGTGTATTCTTGATTGATAGCCGGTTGGAGCATCGGCGCGAACCACCGACCTTGTACGGAGGATGTGATGAATAAACGTAAAATTGATAATACAGCGGAGGTTTGGGAGGCGGGGCTGCTCGGGCGGGACGAGGCACATACAGAGAGCGCGCCGAACGAGTTGGACGCGATGGTGGACGACACGCTGGGACTTGAGTGTGTTTCAATCCGCCTCCAGCGCGAGCTTGTGAATGAGTACAAGCGAATTGCTGACGAGCGCGGCGTGGGCTATCTGTCATTGATGCGCGACGCATTGCAAGGCTTTGCGCGAACTGAATTCACGAAGGCACCCAAGCAATACACCGGTCTCGTCTAATGCGCCGCGCGGACCGCTTCGTTGGCGACGGTCAGGCGCGAGGCCAGCACCTTGACCACGTAGCGGTGGAATTGTTGGGCGGTGTCGCTGTCTTCGCGTTCCAGCCGTTGCAGCGCCTGCAGTGACAGCCCGCGCACCAGGCTGGGCACGTCGGCGCGGACGTCGGCGCTGCGCGGGTTTTGCGTATACAGCGCCATCTCGCCAACCACGGTGCAGGCGCCGAAGGAGCGCAGCCGCAGCGCGCCGCCTTCGGGCAGCGGCAGCGACACGGTCAGCCGGCCCTGGTCGACAAAGTAGACGGCGTCTCCCGGCGCGCCGCGCGCGAACAGCAGTTCGCCGGCCGCCAGTTGGCGCGGTGTCAGCACCGCATCCAGCCGCGCCAGTGCGGCGGCCGTGAAGTGGGCTTGCAGCCCATCCGGCGGCGGCGCGCTGGAGGGCGGCGCGGCGGCGGCCAGGATTTGTTCTTCCACCCACTCGAGCCCCTCGTCCAGACTGTCGAAATCCTGGAAGTGGGCGTTGAACAGGCCGGCCCGCGTCAGCATGTTGCGCGAACGGGTGCTGAGGCCGGTCAGTACCAAGGTGACGCCGCCGCTGTCGCACAGTTGGCGCAGTTTGAGGAAGCTGATCGAGGTCGAGGCATCCATGCCGTCGATGCGGTGGAAGTCCAGCACCACGTAGCGCGGCGCGGCCGGCTGCGCCAGTTGGCGCCGCACGTGTTGCAGGATCGAGGTGGCGGTGGCGAAGAACAAAAAGCCGTGCAGGCTGGCGCCGCAGACCTGGCCGCCATGCTCGCGCAGCGTGTCGGTGTCGCGGATCGAGCGCTCGACGTTGGAGTTGAGGGTGCGGCCATCGAACTCGCTGCGGATCACGCTGATGTGGCCGTACTTGACGACAAACAGCACGCAAGCCGCCACCACGCCCAGGCCGACCCCGGCCACCACGCCATGCACCGCGACCACCAGCACGATCAGCGGGATCAGCAGATATTCGCCTCGGCCCAGCTTGCGGTAGGAACGGAACAGCCATTCCTGGATCAGGCCGATACCGATGTAGAGCTGCAGGCCGACCAGCACCGATTTCGGCATCCAGCCGATCAGGTCCGGCAGCAGCAGCACCACGATCAGGCAGCCGGCCGCCGCCGCCAGGCCGCTGCTGCGCGCCACGCCGCCGGCACGGTGGTTCAGCAGCGTGCGGCTGAGCGACTGGTAGCCGACGATGCCGCCCAGCGCGCCGTTCAACAGGTTGGCGAGGCCGGCCGCGCGCATTTCCTGGTCGAGGTCCGGGTCCTGGCGGCAGGCCAGGCCGGCGCCGCTGGCGTTGAGCAAAATGGTCAGCGCCGACACCGCCGCCACCACCGCAAATTCCGGCGCATGGCCGAGGATCACGCGCCAGTGGATCTGCTCCAGCGGCAGCGTCAGCGGCAGATGCAGGGCCGACAGCGACGGACTGGCAAACAGCAGGCCGAGCTGGCGCGCCTGTGGCGCGCTCATGCCGTTGAGGTGCATGCCGGCAAAAAACACCAGCAAGCCGGCGCCGATGCCGATCGGTACCACCAGCGTGAAGCGCTTGATGACACGCGCGCCGATCAGCAGCGTGGCGCACACCGCCAGCGCCGGCAACCAGGCCAGCCATGACAGATCGGCCAGCGCCTCCAGATGCGCCCATTCGAGGCTGAGGCCGGTCAACACGCGGAACGAGCCGGACAGCAGCAGATAACCGGTGCCGGCCAGGTAGCCGCCCATCACCGGATACGGCAGGAACTGGATCAGCGTGCTGCCGCGCAGCGCGCCCAGCAGGTACAGCAGCGCGCCGCTGACCAGTGAGCTAAGCGCCAGCGCCGCCAGCAGCGTTGGCAGCAGGTCGGCATCGCTCGCACCGCTGGCCATGGCCATGTCGGCGGCGATGCCGCTGGCCATGCCGGCCAGGATGGCGGCCGAATTGCCGTCCGGACCGCCGATGGTAAACCGGATCGAGCTGCGCAGCGCGATCACGGTCGCCGCCACGATGCAGCAGATCAGCGTGGCCAGGATGCCATCTTGCAGATGCGGCGTCAGCGTGCCGCTGAAGATCAGGGCGGCGTAGCTGAGCGCGTAGCACAACATCACCACCGACGACAGCAGGCCGGCGCCGATGTTGGCGCCCAGCGTGCCGTCGCGCGCACTGGCGGGGAGGAGGGTGGCGGCGGTCTGGTTCATGATGTCAGGTGAAAGCCTGGAATACCAGCCAGGCGTTGGCGGCGGAAATGACGGCAAACAGGAACCACGCAATGGCCGTGGTCCACCAGGCGTTGGCGAAATTGCCCATGATGCGCTGTTGCGAGGTCAAACTCACCAGCGGATACATGGCGAAAGGCAGTTGCATGCTGAGCACCACCTGGCTCAGCACCAGCAGCTTGCCGACCGAGTGTTCGCCCAGCACCAGCACGCCGATCATGGCCGGGATCAACGCCAGGCTGCGGGTGATGGCGCGCCGCTGCCAGCACGGAATCTTCATTTTGAGGAAGCCTTCCATGATGACCTGGCCGGCGATGGTGCCGGTGAAGGTGGAACTCTGGCCCGAGGCCAGCAGCGCCAGGCCGAACAGAATGGCCGCCAGCGCGGTGCCGGCCACCGGTTCCAGCAGGCGATAGGCGTCGTCGATGTCGAGCACGCGGTCGTTGCCGGGCTGGTAGAAGGCGGCCGCCGCCAGCACCAGGATGGCGCCGTTGATCAGCAGGGCCAGCAGCAACGAGACGATGGTGTCGATGCGCGACAGGTTGATGGCCTGGCGTTTGGCCTGATCGTGCTGCGACACCACGCGGGTTTGCACCACCGACGAATGCAGGTAGAGGTTGTGCGGCATCACCGTGGCGCCGAGGATGCCGATCGCCAGGTACAGCGGCTCGCGCGACGACAGCGCGCTGAGCGACGGCACCAGGCCGGCCGCCACCGCGTGCCAGTCCGGCTGCACGAATACCAGTTCGGTGAACAGGCAGATCGCCACCGTCAGAATCAGGCCCAGCACAATCGCTTCGACCTGGCGGAAACCCTTGCCTTTGAGGCCCAGCACGATCAGCGTATCGAGCGCGGTCAGCGCCACCCCGACCGGCAGCGACACCCCCAGCAGCAGCTTGAAGGCCAGCGCGCAACCCAGCACCTCGGCCAGGTCGCAGGCAATGATGGAAATCTCGGCAAAGCCCCACAAGGTCTTGCCGACCGCCGGTGGATATTGTTCGCGGCAATGCACCGCCAGATCCTTACCGGTGACGATGCCCAGCCGCATGCTCAGGCATTGCAACACGATAGCCGCCAGGCTGGACAGCACCACCACGAACAGCAACTGATAGCCGAACTGCGAGCCGCCCTGAATCGCGGTGGCCCAGTTGCCCGGGTCCATATAGCCGACCGACACCAGCAGGCCGGGGCCGGCAAAGCGGATGATCTTCTTCCAGAATGGATCGCCCTCCGGCACCTGGACGGTGCCGGCGACCTCGGAGGGGCAAAACGGCGCGGTGGCCGTGGTGGGCAATTTGAAGGGGAAGGCGAACATAGAACTCCTCAGCGATAACTCGGGGATTCTACGTTGAAACTGTTGCCCGCGTCTGCCCCCGGAAAGGCCTAGCTACAGCGGCGTGTGCGGCGGCCGGCCAGCAGACCCAGCAAGCCCAGTCCCGCCAGCATCATGCCGTAAGTCGCCGGCTCTGGCACCGGTTGCAGGCCATCGCCCAGCGCGCTGGGCGAACCAGGAATCGAAGGATCGCCCACCAGGCTGAAGCCGATAAACCCGGCCATGAATGGCGCTTCCACCGGGCCGTAGCCGGCCACGTAGCTGAAGCCGCCCAGCGAGGCACCGGCGGCGATCTCGTAACCGGTGGTGGCGGTGAAGATCAGGGTGCCGGCGGTTTCCAGCCCGAATGGATTGCTGGACGCGGTGGTGATGGTCCAGCCGGTGGCGGCGGTGATGTCGCTGATGCCGGCGTCCGTATAGTAGGGCACGATATAGCCGGTCAGCTTGGTCTGTTCACCGAAGTACACTGGATCGCCGGCGACGACGGCGGACAAATTATTGATGGTGAAGCTGTAGCGCCAGGAGTCGGCGCTCAACTGAGTGATGGTTTCGCTGACGTTGGCCATGTAGTACGCGCCGACGGCGACGGCCTGGGCGGGGCTGGCGATGAACGCCGCAACAGTCAGCAGTGCCCCGGCCAAGGCGCGGCGAGCGGAAGTCAGAGATGGCATGGAGTATCCTTTTGATAATTAATTTTATTGCAGTATGACATTGCTAAAAATTATTATCAATAGGATAACTAGCCTACCAAGTTGCAAGTGTTTCCCGTCGTCACCGGGCGGGCCGATTTACTCGGCGCCGCAGCACTTCTTGAACTTTTTGCCGCTGCCGCAAGGGCAGTCGTCGTTGCGGCCGACTTTGGGGTCTTCGCGCTTGACGGTTTCAACCCCGGCTTTGCGCAGCGGCAGCCAGAATTTGTAGATGTTGGGCAGGTTGGCTTCCAGTTCCAGCGCCAGCTTGTGGGCTTTGACCGGGTCTTCCACCAGGGCCAGCTCTTCCTCTTCGATTTCGTCGGCGCCCAGCAGGTAGATTGGACGCATCAGGTCGGCCACGTCGGCATCCCAGATCGGCTGCCACGAGCCTGGGCGCAGTTCCATGCCTTCCCAGAAGCCCCAGCACCAGGCTTCGGCGTTGATCAGGTTCTGGCCTTCGTGTTCGTGCTCGACGAACAGCGGTTCGAATTCCTTCGGCGCCACTTCAAACGTCACCAGCACTTCGTTCATGAAGCGCATGATCAGGTGGATGATGCGCTGTTCTTCCTTCTCATGCTTGAAGGTGGGCACGTCGCTGTCTTCCTTGCCCCAGATCTTTTTCAGCCATTCGGCCGGCATGATGGCTTCCGGACCGATGGCGATGGCGGTCAGGTAACCATGCAGCATGTCCATGGTCATCGCATCTTCAGGCGTGCGGTCGGACAGCAGGAAGTTGTCCAGTTCGTCGAATTCTTTATCGCTCAGTGGCTGATCGAGTTGCATAGCTTGCTCTTTTTATTTGGGGGAAGGCGACAGTATACACGCCCGCGCCGCTTACAATGGCGCTTATGACTGCATCACACCCTTATTCCGCGTTGAGCCCAGATTGCGTGCTCGACGCCCTCGACAGCATCGGACTGCGCGGCGATGGCCGCCTGCTGGCGCTGAATAGCTACGAAAACCGCGTTTACCAGGTCGGCATCGAAGATGAACCGCCGCTGGTGGTCAAATTCTACCGGCCGGGGCGCTGGAGCGACGACGCCATCCTTGAGGAACACGCGTTCACCGAGGAACTGGCGGCCGCCGAAATCCCGGTGGTGCCGGCACTGGCGCTGAACGGCAGCACGCTGCATCAATATGAAGGCTTCCGCTTTGCCGTGTTCACGCGCCATGGCGGCCGCGCGCCCGAGCTGGGCGACCCGGCGGTGCTGGAGTGGACCGGGCGCTATATCGGCCGTATCCACGCGGTGGGGGCGGTGCGGCCGTTTCAGCACCGGCCGGCGCTGGATGTCGACACCTTCGGCACCGAGCCTTGCGCGTTTTTGCAGGACAATGGTTTCATTCCGCTGGACCTGAAAGCGTCTTACGAAGCGATCTCGCGCCAGGCGCTGGACGGCGTGCGGCGCTGCTACGACCGCGCCGGCGAGCTGCCGCAACTGCGTCTGCACGGCGATTGCCATGGCGGTAACGTGCTGTGGACCGACGCCGGCCCGCATTTCGTCGACTTCGACGACGCCCGCATGGGACCGGCGATTCAGGATCTGTGGATGATGTTGTCCGGCGAGCGCGCCGAGCAGGTGCGCCAGATGGCCGACATCCTGGCCGGCTACGAGGATTTCTGCGAATTCAACCCGCGCCAGATGCATCTGGTGGAAGCCTTGCGCACCTTGCGGCTGATCCACTACTCGGCCTGGCTGGCGCGGCGCTGGGACGATCCGGCCTTCCCGGCGGCTTTCCCGTGGTTCAACACCCAGCGCTACTGGCAAGACCGCATCCTGGAGCTGCGCGAGCAGGTCGCCCTGATGGACGAACCGCCGCTGCCAATTTGATTCAATTTAAGAAATAGCGGGTTTTTCCGCTTCTTCTTACGGTTAGGCTTGCTTGTTGGGCGCGTGATAATGAGAGCTCGGAAATCCTCTATCTAGCGAGAACTCTCATGCAAGCACAACTGGACAAACAAGACCGCGCGACCGCCAACGACTTGATGCCACTGCCGATGCCTGTGGTCTCGCAAAAGGAGAAGGAAGAGGCGCAGATGCCGCGCGCGGCGATGGAAATGAAAGCCATCCAGGAAGCCATCGCGCGGGTTGAAGCGGAAGCCAAGGCCGCTTGTGCCGCCGAGAGCCGCGCCCACGCCGAAGCGCGCGCCCGCGCGTTGGCCGAAGACCGCGCCGCCATGGATACCGCCGCCGCCGCCGTCGCGCTGCAAAATGCCCAGGCGTCGGAAGACGCGATTGCCGCCAACAAGGAACGGCTGGAATCGCTACGCGCCGCCGCCCAGGCCAGCGTGGCGCGGCTGGATGCCGTCAAACAGGAAACCGTCGAACTGCGCGCGCGCGCCGAGACCGACAACCAGATCCGCAAGGCCGCCGAGGAGCGCGCCAAGGCTGAAGAGGAAAATCGCAAGCGCGCTCACGAACAGATCGCCACCGAGGCCGAACTGGCGCAGCAGGCCTCGCGCGCCGCCGAAGAATTGCAAGCGCAGACCGAACAAGCGCGGATGCATGCCGCCGAGCGCGTCGCCGCCGTGCAGGCCGCCAAGGAAGAAGTGGTTGGCATCGCCTCCGCCGATGCCCGCGTCGCCACGCTGGCGCGCGAGCGTGAGCGTCACGCTGCCGGCGCCCGTCAGACCGCGCAACAGCTGGCCGAAGCCGAGGCCGAGGCGCTGGAATTGACCAAGCAGCGCGAACGCGCCGACCAGGTCGCATTGGAGTCGGCCTTCAACCGTGCCGGCGCTGAAGTGCGCGCGCTGGAAGAGGCACGCGCGCTGGCGCATCTGGAGCAGGAGCGCGAGCAGATCGCCCTGGCCAAAGCTGAATCCGAACGCAGCGCCGCGCAATCGTTGCGCCTGCGCCTGCAGACCGAAAAAGAAATCCGCGACGCCGCCATCCACCGCGAGCGCCTGGAGCAAGTGGCCGCCGCCAGCGCGCAGGCACGGCGTGAAGCCGATGCCCGCATCCTGGCCGCGACCGAAGCCCGCATCGAAGTCGACAACCAGCTGCGCGCCGTGGCACTGGCGCGCGTGCAGGCTGAAGAGGAAGCCGAACTGTCCACCCACGCCAAAGTCGAAGCCGAGGCGGAAGCGCTGGACCACGCCAAACAACGTAAAGCCGCCGATGAAGCCGCCGCCGAAGCGGCCCGCATCGACAGCCTGGAGCAGCAGCGCGCCACCGATCTGGCGCATGAGCGCGGCGCGCTGGCGCGTGCCGCGGCCGAACTGGCCGCCAGCCAGAATGCCGCCGAACAGGCTGCGATCGCCACCATGGCGCAGCAAGTCGAGGCGCAAAACCGCGCCAACGCGCTGGCCACCGAACGCGCCGCGCAGGCCGCCGCACTGCTCAAGGCCGAGCAAGAGCGTGCCGAAGCCGAACAACAAGCCATCGCCGCACTGAAAGATAAACTGGACGCCGAACAGCGCGCCACCGACGCCGCACGCCAGCGCGTGACTGCCGAGCGCGCGCAGACCGACGCCCTGCGTCAGCAAAAAGACGCCGAACAACGGCTGGCCGACGCCGCCAATCAGCAAGCCGAAGCGGCGCGCGTGATGGCGACGCAAGTATCGGCCGAGGCCGAGCAGAAAGCCATCGCCGGCCAGGCGCTGGCCGCACAGGCCGCGCTGGCGGTGGAATTGGGCGCGGTGCACGCCGAGCGCGCGCGCGTCGAACAGGACAAAGCCGCCAAGGCGGCAGAACTGCTGCAAGCCGAACGCGAATTCGTCGACACCGAGCGCAAATCGCTGGCGCTGATCGACCAGAAGCTGACCCAGCAGCGGATTGCCGCCGCCTCCGAAATCCGCGCCTCGCAAGCGATCGCCGGCCGTCTGGAAGCGGAGAAAAACCTCGCCGCCAGCGCCCGTCAGCGCGCCGATGAGGAACAAGCCGAAGCCGAGCTGATGCAGCAACGCCAAGCCGCCGAACAAGCCGCCGCGCAAGCGCAGTCCGACAAGGTCATCGCACAGAAAGCGTTACTGGAAGCCGCGCAAGCACACGCCGCCATGCAGCGCAAAGTGGCCGACACCACCGCCGCCATGACCGCCGCCAAGCAACAACAGCTGGAACTGGAAAGCCGCCGTTACGCCGCCGCGCAGAAAGTACTGGCCGCGGTACAAGCCAAAGTCGCCACCCTGGACGACGCCCGCGCCCGCAAAGAAGCCGCGCGCCAACAGCCAGCCGAGACCACCCAAGCCGTCTGGCGCGCCCGCTAAACCCGGGGTCAATCCTCCCAAAGCTACACGGGCTCTGCCGTAGCGGAACGCTACGGCAGAGCCCGTGTAGCTTTGGGAGGATTG
>NZ_WKJK01000002.1 GCF_009674535.1 Duganella guangzhouensis | reverse complement strand
GGCGGAGGTGGCGGGCTGGCCCGGCGTGCCGTTCGCGCCGCCCGTGGCCGGCTTGCCCTGGCTGGGCACGAACACCGCGCTGCCCTGCGACGGCAGGCTGGCGGCTTCGCCGCCGTCGCTGGCGCCGCCATCGCTGTACAGCAGGGTGGGCGTGCTGCCCGGGGTGGTGTTAGCCAGCTGAAAGGTGGGACGCGGCTGGGCGCTGAGCACGGTCAGTGAGACGTTGCCGCCGACCTGGGTTTCGCCCGGCAGCATCATGCGCACCGCGTTGTCGGCCACTTTGACCAGGTAGCTGCCATCTTGCAGCTTGGACAGCACTTCGGCGTTGACGGTCTGGCCGACCAGGTTTTGCACCGCGCGCTGGAACGCCGCCTGGCGGCCGTCGGCCAGCGGGATGCTTGCGCCGCCGCCACTGCCCGGCGTAACCGGAGTGACGGTACCTGCGTCGACGCGCGGCAGCATGGCGCGCCTCCGCTTTAGACGCTGCCGTAGGCGTTGACGACGCGCCGTTCCGTGCCGGTGGCGTTGATCAGCTTGGACAGCTGCGCCATCCACGGCATGGTCAGGTCGCGGATCTGGCGGTCGGCCTTCAGCATCTGCCGGATCAGTTCGATTTTGCGTTCCCGCTCGGCGCCGCGCATCGGCTGGCGCGGCTCCTGCTCGCGCAGCACCTGGGCGTGGGCGGCGCAGCGTTGTTCGAGCAAGACCAGCGCGTCCCAGTCGCTGCGCTGGGCCGCCTGCACCATTTGTTCGGTCAGGTCGGCCATGGCGGCGTACACGGATAAAACGTCTTGAATCGTCATCATGGATCAGGCGCTCGCGAGGTTGGTGGTGGGGTGGTTGCCGCTGGCGGCAGGGGTGTCGGCGATCGCGTTCCAGGCGTCGCGCAATTCGGTCAGCAGACGCTGTACTTCTTCGATGATGCTGGCGTCGTTGTTGACGTTGGCCGTCAGCAGACGGTTGCTCATGTATTCGTACAGCGCGTCCAGCCCTTCGGCGATGTCGCCGCCGGCCTTCTTGTCGAGCGCGGCGCGCAAGCCGCTGTCGATGATCATGATGGCCTTGGATAACGACTTGCCCTTGACCGCGATATTGCCGCTCTGCATGGCGGCCAGCGCGTCGTTGAGCGCCACCCGCGCGCCGTCGAACAGCATGACGATCAGCTTGTGGGGGCTGGCGGCCAGCACGCCGGTTTCCATGCCGATCTTGGCATAGGCGTTGACGCCGGTTTGTCGGGATCCAAACATAGGTGCTCCTTTCTATGCGTTCGCGCTTAGTTGTTGGCCGAAATCGCGGCCAACTGCTGGGTCAGGAACGTCGAGGTACTATTCAAGCTGGCGACCGTGGTGTCGAGCGCCGTGTATTGCGCGCGGTAGCGCGCTTCGATATCGGTCAGGCGGCTGCTGAAATCGGCGCGCTGCTGGGCGATGTCGGCCACCGAGGCGTTCAGCCCCTTGGTGCGGCCGGCAATCGTGCCGCTGCTGCCGAGGTAGCCGGCCGCCAGCGTGTTCAGCATATAGGCATAGCCCTGCGAGAAACCGAAGGTGCCGCGCGAACCAGTGGTGTCGCCGGTCACGGTCAGCTTCAGGCCGTCGACCGGGCCGCCGGCGGCGCCGGTCAGGGTCTGGCCCTTGCCGGTCGCGGTGTAGCCGCCGATGGTGCCGGCCACGTCGACCCCGGCCACCGAGCTGCCGCTGCCGAAGATCGACGACACCTCGGTGCCGCTGCTGGTGGTGATGGTGATGTTGGAGGCCGAACCGTAGGCGGCCGAGGCCAGCTTCAGCGTGCCGTCGTCGCCGACGGTGGCGGTCACCGACGAGCCGGCGGTGGAAAACGCGCTGACGCCGTTGATCGACGATTGCAGCAGCGTTGCCAACTGGCTCGGGTTGTAGGTGCCGGCCGGCAGCGTGATGGTGGCGGTGTTGGCCAGCTTGGGCGGCGTGGTGTCGTTCAGCGTCACGGTCCAGGTGGTGTCCTGGTCGATGGTGGTCTCGGCCGGCAGCACGGTGCTGCCCTGCAGCGTGCCCTGGGTCGCCAGCTGGGTGATGTTGAGCGCGTAGCTGCCGGCCTGGGTCTTGGTCGACGAGCTGACAAAGCTGATGTCGGGGTCGGTGCCGCGGCCGACCGCGGCAAACAGGCCGGCGATGTCGTTGAAGTTGTCGGTCATCGCGGTGGTCAGCTTGGCGCTGTCGACCGCCAGCGTGCCATCCTTCTGGAACGAGACGCCGATCTGCGACAGATTGGTCAGGCTGCTGCTGGTCAGGCCGGTGATGGTGCTGCTCAGCGTGGAGCGGATCGACGATTGCAGATTGCGCAGCGTGCTGTCGCCCAGCAGCGGGCCGGAGGTCTTGGTGTCGGCGTCGTAGGCGCCCAGCGCCGACAGCTGGGTGTTGAGGTCGTTGTAGGCCGAGACGAAGGCGTTGATCGAACTGGTCAGCGTGGTGGTGTCCTTGGCCACGGTGACGCTGGTGCTGCCGGCCTTGAGCGCGGTAAACGTGACGCCGGTGACGGCGCCGCTGATGCTGGTGCTGCTGCTGGTGACCGCGATGCCGTTGACGGTGGCCTTTGTGTCGGCCGCGGCCGACTTCTGGCTCAGGTTCTGGGTGCCGGCCGGATCGTAGCCGAGCAGGCTGACCAGGTCGGGGTCGGGGTCGGCGCCGCCGGAGCCGGCCAGCGTGATCTTCATGGTCGAGCTGGCGCCGGTCGCGGTCGAGGTCAGCACCAGGTGGTAGGGGGTGGCGCCGGTGCCGCTGGCGCCGTCCGAGACGATCGAGGCGGTGACGCCGAAATTGCCCTTGTTGATGGCGTCGGTGATGCCCTGCAAGGTGTTGTTGGTGCTGTCGATGACGATGTTGCCCATCGTGCGGGTGGCGTCGGCGGTGAAGTCGGCGCTCAGGTAATTGCCGCCGACGCCGGCGGTCAGGCCGGCCGAGGCCGGGTCGCTGCCGCCCACCGTGATCGGGCTGCCGTCGGCCGACACCAGCGTGATGGTGCCGACCGCGGTGACGCTGGAGCCGATGTTGGTGCTGCCGGCGCTGTTGCCGATGCCGCCGGTGACCGCGCCGGTGACGCTTTCGGTCAGCGCCACGTTGCTGCCGTCGGCGTTGCTGAACTGCAGGTCGCCGCCGGCGGCGGTGCCGGTGACGGTGATGTTGGCGTCGGCCAGCGCGCGCGAGATCGCGGTGTCGCCGCTCAGCGCGCTGTCCAGCGAGGCGGCGGTGATGCCGCTGCCGCCGGCCACGCCGGCCGCCTGCACCGCGATGTCGACCCCGCCCACCGACAGCGTGTAGGTGCCGCCGCCGCTGGTGTCGATGTCGCCGAAGGTGCTGAACAGGCTGGCGTCGGTGGTGGCCGCGCTGGCCTTGGCCGAGACCCCGGTGGTGGTGGTCTTGTCGTTGATGGCGTCGGCCAGCGCGCGCGCGCTGCGCACCGTGTTGTTGGTGACGATGGTGGTGCCGTTGATCGCCAGCGAGCCGGCCGACAGGCCGCTGGTGCGCATGCTGTTGGCCAGCGCGGTGCCGGCGATGCCGAATTCGCTGTTGCTGACGGTGCCCAGCGAGAAGCTGATGGTGGTCTTGGCGCCGCTGCCGACGGTGGCGGTGGTGCTCTTGAAGCCGTCCGAGGCCAGGGTTTGCGCCTGCGCCAGCTGGGTCACGTTGACGCGGTAGGTGCCGGCGGTGGCGGTGCTCTTGGCGGTGGCGCTGACCACGGTGGAGTCGGCCGGGGTGCTGGTCAGGGTTTGCAAGCTGGAGGCCGTGGTCAGGCCGCTGAGCGCGCTCTGGAAGGTGCTGAGCGCGCTCGACATGGTGCCAAACGCCGAGACCTGCGACTGGTAGCTGGCGGTTTTGTTATCAAAGTCCGTCAGCGGCGCCGACTCCACCGCCATCAGCTTGCTGACGATGCTGTTGACGTCAAGGCCGGAACCGATGCCGGGGGATGAGATGGACACGATGCGCTCCTAAGTAAAGCAATAATATAAGCCGGTATCGGCAAAATCAAACCGGACTTGAGAGGGGGAAATACCGGCTTGTTTCGCAAAAGCTGTAAAAGCAGGTAAAACATACCGTCGGACATACCGTCGGACATGCCGTCGAGCAATGACACGGCAAGCGGGGCGGGAAGTGCGGGCGCTCCGGGAACAGGATGCCACAGATGAGAAAAAAACGGCGCGCACCGGGGGCGCGCGCCGGTGTCAGGCGGTCTGGTCGATCAGCAGCCCGGTGCTGGCGCTGCCTTGCTCGTCCAACGCCTTGGCGATGGCCAGCGCTTCCTTGGTCGGGAATTGCCGCACCACTTCCTTGGTGGTCTGGTCGACCACCTTGACCACAGTGCGCTTGGTGTCCTGGTCGACCGAGAATTCCAGGTTGTTGGCCTGGGCCTGGGGCGTCTTGTTCAGCTTGGACAGCGCATCGTTGATCTGTTCCTCGCTGGGCGCGGCCTCGGGCGCCTTGACCGCGTTGGCCGTCTCGACCGGCGCCGCCGGTGCGCGCGTGGCGCCCTGGGCCGTGCTGGCGTCGGCGCCGACCGTGCCGCGGTCGGTCGCGCGCGCCGTGCTGGCGCTGGCTATGGTGTCGATAGTCATGATTGTTCCTTGTGAAAAATCCCCGGCTGATGAAATCAGCCGGGGATCCTGGTCAGAGCGACCGTTACCGGGTCAACTCTGGCCTGGATTTTAACGCAGCAGGGACAGCACGTTGTTCGGCAGCGAGTTGGCCTGGGCCAGCATCGCGGTACCAGCTTGTTGCAGGATCTGGCCGCGGGTCATGTTGGCCGTTTCCGACGCGAAGTCGGTATCCTGAATCCGGCTGCGGGAAGCGGTCAAGTTTTCCGTGGTCGTGTTCAGGTTCGAAATGGTCGAGGTGAAGCGATTCTGGATCGCACCCAGCGCCGCGCGGTTGCTGTCGACCTGGCTCAGCGCCGAGTCGATGGTTTTCAGGGCCGCGTTGGCGCCGTCCACGGTGCTGACGTCGATCTTGGCCACCGATTGCAGGTCCGAACCCGCCGAGCCGGTCACGATGGTGCTGTCGCCGCCGGTGATGGTGAAGCCGCTGTTCGACGAGAAGTCCAGGTGGCCGCCGACCGTCACGGTGGAGCCGGTCGCCACCGATTGGGTGGTGGCGGTGGCGGCGCCGGTGTTGGCGGTGCCGGTGCCCGGCTTGTCCATGCCCTTGATGGTGGCGGTGCCCAGCGCGTCGGTGGTGCCGGTGTTGGTGTTGTTGATCTGGATGTCCGAGCCGGAGCTGTTGGTCATCTTGATCTGCTTGTTGCCGGACGAGTCCAGTTCGATCGAGGCGGCGACGCCGGTGGTGCCGGTTTGTGCGTTGATCGCCTGGGCCAGTGCCGACAGGTCGCCGTTCTTGACCTGGGCCGAGATGGTCACGCCGGTCGAGTCTGGATCGGATTCGACCGAGTTGTCGCCGCGCAGCGTGAACTGGACCGAACCGTCCTGCAGACCGGCCAGGGTGGCGGTGGTGCTGGCGGTGGCGGTGACGCCGCTCTTGCTGCTCAGGGCATTGACGTCGGACGCGATTTTCTTGGCGCTGGCGCCGGCTTCGACGTTGACCGAGGTGGTGACACCGGTACCCGAGGTGATCGACAGGGTTTGCGCGCCGACGTTGTTGGTGGCGGTGGCGGTGGCGGCCGAGATCGAGGTGGTGTCGCCGTAGTTCGAGGCCAGCGTGTTGTTGCCGATGTCGGTCGCCTTGGCCGACTGGATGCCGACGTTGATGGTTTGACCGGCGTTGGCGCCGACCTGGAACTGGGCCGAGGTCAGCGAGCCGTCCAGCACGTTCTGGCCGTTGAACTGGGTGGTGTTGGCGACGCGGTCCAGCTCTTGCGACAGGGCCGATACCTCGCCCTGGATCGACGCGCGGTCGGAGTCCGAGTTGGTGCCGTTGGCCGACTGCACGGCCAGTTCGCGGATACGCTGCAGCAGATCGCCGGCGGTGCTCAAGCCACCCTCGGCCGTTTGCGCCAGCGAGATACCGTCGTTGGCGTTACGTGCAGCCGTCGTATTGCCGCGAATTTGCGAAGTAAAGCGGTCGGAAATCGCCAGACCAGCCGCGTCGTCCTTGGCGCTGTTGATACGCAGGCCGGACGACAGACGCTCCAGCGAGGTCGACAGGGAAGCCTGCGAGCTGTTCAGGTTCCGTTGCGCATTCAGCGAGCTAATATTGGTGTTGATGACTTGTGCCATGATTCAATTCTCCAGATTACTACCGTGTGGGCGAGGTGCTCAATTTCACTTTGGTCTGCCTCGTTGTTCCGAGACAATCAAACCGCTGTTGAAGCTGGTAACGGGTTCCCATGTGGAAAGTTTAGGGAGAAAAAGGCGGTAAATTTTTGTTTACCGGGCTAAAGTTCGCTACCGATGAGCGTCTAAACGACGGTAAAAAAGGAAACTTTAGGGCGAAAAAAAATTTATTTCGCGCAAAAAAAATGCCCGGCACAGCGGCCGGGCACGGGGATGGCGGGGGGGATTTCGCTCAGTCGGCCACGACCACGCGGTTTTTGCCGGTCTGCTTGGCGGTGTACATGGCCTTGTCGGCCCGTTTGACCAGCTCGGTCTGTTCCTCGTTGGGACGGCGCAGCGCCACCCCGGCCGAGAAGGTGATCAGCACTTTCTCGTTATCGTGCAGGAAGAAATGCTTGGTCAGCTCGCGCTGCAGCCGCGTCATGGTCGAGGCCGCCGCGTCGACCGTGGTTTCCGGCATCAGGATCAGGAATTCCTCGCCGCCGAAGCGGGCGATCACATCCATCGAGCGCAAGGTGTCCTTGACGATTTTGACCAGGTGCTTGAGCGCGGCGTCGCCGGCGATGTGGCCGTAGGTGTCGTTGAGCTTTTTAAAATCGTCCAGGTCCAGCACGGCGATGCACAGCGGCGTGCCGCGGCGGTCGGAACGGGCGGTTTCGCGCTCGAACACATCGTCCAGGCCGCGACGGTTGAGGCTGCCGGTGAGCTGGTCTTCGCGCACCAGTTCGCTCAAATGCTGCAGCTTGGCTTCCAGCGTGTGGATGCGCGCCTCGGCGTCCTGCACTTCCTGCTGCGCCAGCATCATCTTGTCGCGCGCCTTCAGCGCCTCGTTCTGGACGATGCGGGTTTCCTTCAGCACCTCGTCAAGAATGCTGTTGAGCTCGGAAATATTGTCGGCCTTGCTGATCTTTTCCGAATAGCCGCCGATTTTCTCGTGGAAGTCGCCGGTCGAGGCCGCCACTTGGCTGAGGCGGTCGATAAAGGTCATCATCATGTTCTTGACGGTGAGCTTGACGTCCGCCAGGCTGTGCTTGAGCTGGCCCTGCTTGTAAATCACTTCCTTCAGGCTGCGCGTGGCTTCCTCCAGCGCGCGCACGTCAAGCGGGCCGGCGATCAGGTTTTGCACCGCCTCGATCTGGCCGCGCAGCCAGCTGTCGTCGTCCAGCAGCTCGCTGACGTTTTCCAGCAGCAGCTTGAACAGGCGCAACAGCAATTCCTGCTGCTCGCCGCTGTCGCCGCCGCGCTGCTCGATCTGGTAGCACAGCTGCTTCAGCCGCGCGGCGATCTCGGCCAGCGCCTCCTCGCTGTGGGCCAGCTTGGCGGCGGCGCCCAGCGATTCGGCCTCGGCCGCCAGCACCGGCGCCCCGGCCAGCGACGAGGCCAGCGCGAAGGTCAGGGTGCGCGCCAGCAAGTCGCGCAGCGCGCGCGCCTGCTCGCTGTCCTCGCCCGCCAGGCCGGCCACCTCGATGCCTTTTTTCGGCGCCGTCACATGTTTTTCCACCAGCTGCGACAGCGCGCGCGCATAGCCTTCCCAGTCGCGCGACTTGACCGCGCGGTCGAAGCGGCGGCCGAACTCGGCCAGATCGCCGGTTTTCTCGGTCATGCGGGTGGCGAGCTGGCTCAGCACCGATTCCGGCCCCGGCTCGGTGCTGCCCAGCGGTGCTGCCGCAGCCGGCGCCGGCGTCGCCGGGATGCCGGCGATTTCGTTGTAAATGTCGCGATAGGCTTCCGGCGTCGGCGCGATGCGGCGCACCGCCAGGCGTCGGAACGCCTCGCGCGCGATATCGGCCGGATTTTGCTCGGGAGGGGTGGGTTTGCTGGACATGATGGCGCGCGGACCTCTTAATGGATTACCAATTGCCGCCATGATAAGCGCCCGCGCCGTGCGGCATTGCCGAGAGCAGGGGCG
The DNA here is from genome assembly GCF_009674535.1 of Duganella guangzhouensis. Lineage (GTDB taxonomy): Bacteria > Pseudomonadota > Gammaproteobacteria > Burkholderiales > Burkholderiaceae_D > Rugamonas > Rugamonas guangzhouensis. The sequence goes on along the minus strand of NZ_WKJK01000002.1, from coordinate 620,339 downwards.
GGAAGGTGGCTTTCATCGATGCATTAACCATTTTTCTTTGGGCAACAATATGTGACATGACTCTTGCTATCTTACCCGCGCTTATTCAATTAATTGATTTTTTATCGCGTAATGGGTCAGTTCGGCGCTGTTTTTCAGCTTCATCTTGACCAGCAGCCGGGCCCGGTACTCGCTGACGGTCTTGACCGACAGCGACAGTTCCTTGGCGATCATGCCCACCGTCTTGCCGGAGGCGATCATGGTCAGGGTCTGGTATTCGCGGTCGGACAGGGTGTCGTGCAGCGGCGTTTCATGGTCGTCGCCGACGTGGTTGGCCAGTTCCTGCGCCAGCGCCGCGCTGATGTACTTGAGGCCGCCGGCGACCTGACGGATCGCCGTCACCAGCTCGCGCGGCGCGCTCTGCTTGGTCAGATAGCCGGCCGCGCCGGCCTTCAGCGCGCGGATCGCGTACTGGTCCTCGCGGTGCATCGACAGCATCAGCACCGCCAGCTCCGGCTTTTCCTTCTTGATTTGCTTGAGCACTTCGATGCCGTTGCGATCTGGCAACGAAATATCCAGCAGCATCACCTGGCACTCGGACTTGCGGAACAGCTTGATGGCGTCGAGGCCGCTCTCGGCCTCGCCCGCCACCACGATGTCGCGCGTCTCGGCCAGGATTTGTTTCAAGCCTTCCCGCACGATGGCGTGGTCGTCGGCAATGAAGACCTTGATGATGGCTTTTTCAGTCATGAATCGTTAACCCTGTTGTGTCCCACCCGCATCATTGATGACACATTATTTCATGGTGGAAATGTTATCTTCCGCTATTGTAGCGCCCGGCGGCGGCGCTGGGAGGCTGTCCTGACTGCTATCGCGTTTTATTTTGATGGCCACCACGGTGCCGCCGCCGCTGGCCGGGCTCAGCGTCAGCGTGCCGCCCAGCGCGCGCGCCCGTTCCGCCATGCCGCGCAGGCCGAACGAGGCCGGCTTGGCGCGGTCGGCCTGGCGGATGCCGCCGCCGTTGTCGCTGATCTTCAGGCTGACGTGCTGGCGCAGCCGGGCCAGCTTGACCGTGACCTTGCTGGCGTTGGCGTGCTTGGCGATATTGGTCAGCGCCTCCTGGGCGATGCGGAACAGCGCGGTGGCCTGGTCGTTGTCGAGGCCGATGTCGCGCTGGTTGGCGCTGAAGCTGGTGGCGATGCCGGTCTGCTTGTCGAATTCCTTGACCTGCCATTCCAGCGCCGCCACCAGGCCCAGGTCCAGCAGCGCCGGCCGCAAGTCGAGCGAAATCCGGTGCACCGCCTCGATGGTGCGGTCGACCAGGGCGTCGACGTAATCGGTTTTTTCGCGCAGCGCCGGCTCGGCGCCGTCCAGCCGCGCCGCCAGCATCGCCACCGCCATCTTGATCGCGGTCAGGTTACCGCCCAGCTCGTCATGGATTTCGCGCGCGATGCGGGTCCGTTCCTGTTCCTTGACGCGGTCGGTGTGGGCGGTCAGCTCGGCCAGGCGGGCGCGCGAATGGTGCACTTCCTGCTGCTCCAGCTTGCTGTCGGTGATATTGGTCATGATGCCGTCCCAGCGCACCGCGCCATCGGCCAGCGGATGCGGCGTGCTGCGCAGATTGATCCACTTGACGTCCTTCCAGGCGTCGACCCAGATCCGGCCCTCCCAGTTCCAGCTCCACAGCTGCCGCGCCGAAGTGTGCATTGCTTCCAGATAGGAAGGCCGGTCTTCCGGCAAGATCAAGGCCTCGAAGCGTTGCGGATGGGCGTGCAGCTCGGCCGCGGTCAGGCCAAGCAGCGCCTGGCAGCCCTCGCTCAGGTAAGGGAAGCTGACCTGGCCGTCGGTGTGCAGCGCAAACTGGTACACCAGGCCGGGCGTGTTGGAGACGATGGCGGCAAAGCGGGCGCGGACCTGCTCCAGTTCCGCCGCCAGCGCCTGACTGTCGTGGTGGGGAGATTCCATAGCCATGCATAATACGTGAAAGCCGCTACAATAAGCCGTATGAACAAAGCATTTGTCAAAGAAAGCGATCAGGAAGATGACGACGAAGCCGCGGCGCTGGCGTTGGCGATCCCGGCCGGCTCGAAGAATTACATCCGGCCCGAAGGCTATCAGCGCATCAAGGGCGAACTGCTGCAGCTGATCGACGTCGACCGGCCGGAAGTGGTGCGCATCGTGCACTGGGCCGCCTCCAACGGCGACCGCTCGGAAAACGGCGACTACATCTACGGCAAGCGCCGGCTGCGCGAGATCGACCGCCGCATCCGCTTCCTGACCAAGCGCATGGATTCGGCTTTCATCGTCGACCCCAGCGCGCACTATGGCAGCGACCAGGTGTTTTTCGGCGCCACCGTCACCTACAGCAACCAGCATGGCGAGGAACGCACCATCACCATCGTCGGCATCGATGAGCTGGACCCGCTGCAGGGCAAGATCAGCTGGGTGGCGCCGGTGGCGCGCGCGCTGACCAAGGCGCGCGAGGGCGACACCATCACTTTCCAGGCGCCGCACGGCGTGGAGGAACTGGACATCCTGGAGGTTCGCTATCCTGCGCCGGCGGCTGACTAAAGCGCTGTGCTGTTTGCTGGCGCTGGCGGGCTGGCAGCAGGCCGCGCTGGCGGCCGACGTTTACATCATCGACATGAATTCCAGCAAATCCGCCTACGCGGACAGTCACATCATGCACCTGGTGACGGCCGCGCTGGAAGCCTCCAAAGCCAAGTACGGACCGTACGAATTGAAAGTGGCGCAGCTGCGCATGGAGCGCGACCGGCTGCTGCAGGAAATGCTGAAGGGCGAGCTGGCCAACCTGAGCGGGCAGGTGACCTCGCAGGAATGGGAGCAAAAGCTGATCCCGATCCGGATTCCGATCGACAAAGGCATCTCGTGCTACCGGATCTCGCTGATCGACAGCCGCAACCAGGACTTGTTCAGCGCGGTGCGCACGCTGGATCAGCTGCGCGCGCTGACGCTGGGCGCCGGGCGGCAGTGGAGCCTGACCGCCACCTACAAACAGGCCGGTTTCAAGGTGGTGGAGGGCACCACCTCGGCCGGGCTGCACAGCATGCTGGCGGCGGGGCGCTTCCAGCACTTCCCGCGCGCCATCGACGAAGCGCTGTACGAACAGGCCGCCTACGCGCCGGCGTTTCCGACGCTGAGCGTGGAACGCAGCTTCGCCCTGTACATCCCGTCGCCGCGCTACTTCTTCATCGGCGGACACCAGCAACGGCTGGCGCAGCGGCTCGAATACGGGCTGCAGCAACTGATCGCCGACGGCCGCTACGACCAGCTATTCCACGAATTTTACGATGCCATGATAGAGAAAGTCGGGCTACGCAAGCGCCGCATCTTCCGGCTCGACAACCCGTTGCTATCGCCGCAAACCCCGCTGGCCGAAAAAGCCTACTGGTTTTAGTTGCGTTCGCGCAGGATGCGATTGACGCCGGCCACGCGGCGCACGTTGCGCAGCAGCCCGGCCAGGTGCACGCGGTCTTTGACTTGCACCGTGAAGCGCAACTGGTGCAGCACGTGTTCTTTGTCCTCGTCCATGCCGACGTAGGTGATGTTGGCGTCCGATTCGCCGATCTCGGCCGCCACCCGCGCCAGGATGCCTTTTTCGTTGTTGATCAGCAGCTTGATGCGGCTGTCGAAACGGCGGTTGAGCTCGGTGCCCCATTTGACCGCGATCCAGCGGTCTGGTTCCTTGGCTTTCTGGCGCTTGGCCTGGGTGCAGTCGGAGGTGTGCACCAGCAGTCCCTGGTCGCGCCGCAGCTGGCCGATGATGGCGTCGCCCGGTATCGGCAAACAGCATGGCGCCAGTTGTACCGACACCCCTTCGCTGCCGCAGATGGTGACCGGGTCGAGCTCGGCCGCGCTGTTGTGGTCGACCGGCGCGCTAGCCGATTCGCCGCCGCGCAGGCCGAAGATGTGGCGCGCCACCAGCGCCGCCATGCGCTTGCCGATGCCGATGTCGGCATACAGCTCGTCCAGCGATTTGGCGCTGGATTCTTTCAGCAGGCGCTCGATCAGGTGTTCTTCCAGCAGCGGCGGGCAGCCCAGCGAGCTCAGCGCGGCGGACAGCAGTTGCTGCCCCAGCGCGATCGATTCCGGCAGGTTGATCGTGCGCAGGTGATGGCGGATCGCCGAACGTGCCTTGCCGGTGCGGACGAACGATAGCCACGACGGGCTCGGCCGCGATGCCGAGTCGGTGACGATTTCAACGATGTCGCCATTGCGCAGCTCGGTGCGCAGCGAGGCCGGTTCGTTGTTGATGGTGACCGACACCGTGTGGTCGCCTATCCCGGTGTGAATCGCATACGCGAAGTCGACCGGGGTGGCGCCGCGCGGCAGCGCGATAATCTTCGATTTCGGCGTGAACACGTACACCGAATCCGGGAACAGGTCGACCTTGACGTGTTCCAGGAACTCGGCCGAGTCGCCGGTCTGTTGCTGAATGTCGAGCAGCGATTGCAGCCAGGCGTGGGTGCGCTGCTGCAGGTCCGACATATTGGCGTCGCCGTTCTTGTACAGCCAGTGCGCGGCCACGCCGGATTCGGCGGTGCGGTGCATTTCCTGGGTGCGGATCTGGAACTCGACCGGCGTGCCATACGGGCCAATCAGCGTGGTGTGCAGCGACTGGTAGCCGTTCAGCTTGCGGATCGCGATGTAGTCCTTGAACTTGCCCGGCATCGGCTTGTACAGCGAGTGCAGCGTGCCCAACGCCACGTAGCAGTTGGGGAAGCTGTCCACCACCACCCGGAAGCCGTACACATCCAGCACCTGCGAGAACGACAGGTGCTTGCTGCGCATCTTCTTGTAGATGCCGTACAGGGTTTTTTCGCGGCCATACACTTCGGCCTCGATGTTGGCCATCGACAGCGTGTTCTTGACCGACTCCAGGATTTTTTTGACCACTTCGCGGCGGTTGCCGCGCGCCGCCTTGACCGCCTTGGCCAGCGTGCGGTAGCGCATCGGGAACAGGTGGCAGAACGACAGATCCTGCAGTTCGCGGTAGATGTTGTTGAGGCCGAGGCGGTGCGCGATCGGCACGTACACTTCCATGGTCTCTTTCGAGATGCGGGCGCGCGCCGACGGTTTCATCACGTCCATGGTGCGCATATTGTGCAGGCGGTCGGCCAGCTTGATCAGGATCACGCGCACGTCCGAGGCCATGGCCAGCAGCATCTTGCGGAAGTTTTCCGCCTGCGCCTCGATCTGGCTCTGGAACTCGATTTTCTCCAGCTTGGACAAGCCGTCGACCAGATTGGCCACCGGCGCGCCGAAGCGTTCGATCAGTTCTTCTTTCTTGACGTCCTGGTCTTCCATGACGTCGTGCAGCAGCGCCGCCATGATGGCTTGCGCATCCAGCTTCCAGTCGGCGCAGATTTCGGCCACGGCGATCGGGTGCGAGATGTAGGGCTCGCCCGACTTGCGCAATTGACCGAGGTGCATTTCATCCGAGAAGCGGTAGGCTTCCTTGACCTTTTTGAGGTCGGCGGCCGTCATGTAGTCGGCCAGTTTTTCGGTCAGATGGGTAACGGACGCAACACCGGCCAACATGGCGGGCGGCGTGGCCAGGGGCGACGAGGAAATCACGGGGGCTGCGGGAGGGGAAACGGGTGGTGCGAGTGCGGCGGCGGTGCTATCGCCTGCATCCGATCCGGGCATGGCTGCGGCCGGCTTCTTGGCCGGCTTTTTCGCCCGGGCGGGCGTGCCGCTCAAATCAGGATCTGCAGGAATCAGATTCATAAAAATGCGTTCCGTCTCGATGAGAATGTCTCACTACTGCTAAAACATACCACATTCACATTGTTCGGGAACGCGGTCCCAACTTACATTGGGACTTTCTTCAGCATTTCCAGACCGACTTTGCCGGCTGCGATCTCACGCAGGGCGACCACGGTAGGCTTGTCCTTGGCTTCCACCTTAGGGGTGTGGCCTTGCAGCAGCTGGCGTGCGCGGTAGGTGGCGGCCAGGGTCAGCTGGAAACGGTTCGGTACGTTTTTCAGACAATCTTCAATCGTAATGCGGGCCATCTAAAACTCCTAAAATCTTGTGTGTTCTGTTATTCGGCGTGGATACCCAGTTGGGCGAAGAGCGAGGTGTTGCGTGCCGCTTGTTGCGCAAACCGGCAACGGGCCGCTCGAACGATCGCGGTCAGTTCCGACAGCGCTACGTCGAATTCTTCATTGATAATAGCATACTCGAACTCGGGAGCGTGGGCGATTTCGCCGCCCGCCGCCAGCAGCCGTTTGGTGATCACGTGCGGCTCATCGGTGGCGCGCTTGTTCAGGCGTTCTTCCAGTGCCGCGATCGATGGTGGCAGGATGAAAATGCCGGCCGCTTGCGGGAACAGTTTCTTGACCTGGCGCGCGCCTTGCCAGTCGATTTCCAGCAGCACGTCGGTGCCGCTTTTCATCTGGTCTTCCACCATCAGGCGCGAGGTACCGTAGTAGTTGCCGTGCACTTCGGCCCACTCCAGGAACTCGCCGTTCTTGGCGCGCGCGACGAAATCTTCGGCGCTGGTGAAGTAGTACTCCTTGCCGTGGGTTTCGCCCGGACGCGGCGCGCGGGTGGTGGTGGAAATCGACAGCTTGATGGTCGGTTCCTTGGCCAGCAGCGCGTTGACCAGCGTCGACTTGCCGGCGCCGGATGGCGCGGCAACCACGAACAGGCTGCCTGCAAATGCGTTGGTTGAGCTCATGTTGATCTTTCAAAAACGTCAGCGGGCAACCGATTCTGTCGCCCAAAGATGTATTTTACCAAGAGCAACGACGGGAACTCAATTTACAGCAAGGACAGGAAGTGTTGCGCCGCGGCCGGCGCGCGTTCCTTGGCGCCGTTGATGAAGTAGACGTAGACCTGGCCGGACTTGGCTTGCTGCTGCCAGTCCTGGGCCTGTGTGGCCCACTTCTTCAGCGCCGGCTTGGTGTAGCCGGTGGCGATGTCGATTTGCGCATCCATCAAACGGGCGTAGGCGAACTCGCCGGTGAGGGCTTCGAAGTGCGGAAATTTGGGCGAGTCGGTGATGACCGTGGCGACCTTGTATTTGCGCGCCAGCTTCAGGTAAGCGTCGTCGAGGAAGCTGTCGTGGCGGGCGTCCAGCACGTGCTGCAGCTTGCGCTTGCCGAGCTTGGCCGGCAGCAGCTTGAAGAAGGCTTCCAGATCGTCGGCATCGAACTGTTTGGTGTTGGCCAGTTGCCACAGAATGGGGCCGAGCTTGTCGCCCAGTTCGGTCAGGCCGCTTTGCATGAAACGCTCGATCGATTCGCCGGCTTCGGCCAGCACCTTGCGGTTGGTGGCGTAGCGCGTGGCCTTGACCGAAAAGATGAAATCATCCGGGGTCTTTTCGGCCCAGCTGGCGAAGTGTTCGGGTTTGGCGGAGCGGTAAAAAGTGCCATTGATTTCGATGCTGGTGAGTTGCGAGCTGGCGTATTCCAGCTGCTTCTTGATTGGCACCTCCTTGGGATAGAAGGTGTCGCGCCAGGGCGCGAAGTCCCAGCCGCCGATGCCAGCCCGTATCTGCGCCATTTGCCGTCTCCTGCTAGTATCAAGGTTTAAGTCGATAAGGATATACCATGAAAGAGCTGATCATCGTCGCCACCATTACCGCCCGCGATGGCAACGCAGTGCTGGTGCGCGAAGCGCTGGAACAAGTGGTGCCGCCCAGCCGTGCGGAAGCGGGCTGCATCCGCTACGACCTGCACATCGACTTGGGCAACCACGCCAGCTTCGTCATGCTCGAAGCCTGGCGCGACCAGGCCGCGCTGGACGCGCACGAAGCCACGCCGCATTTCCAGGCACTGATACAAGCCGTCGCCGGCAAGGCCGACGTGCAGATCGTCAAGCTGAACCAGGTGCTATAACCAAGGATTGAGCACGGGAACCCCCATGGGCTGAAAATCCCGTGCGTTGCGTGTTGCCACGACCATTCCATGCACCAGCGCTGTCGCCGCGATAAAAGCGTCAGCCCATGGTCGCGTTTGCGGAAGGTGCAGTGCAGCGGTACGCTGAGCCACAGCGGTATCGACAGGCAGAATACGGCCAGCAAATGCTTTGAGGACGTGATTATCCAGCCACAGGCGCAGCACCTCGCTGCTGAAGTCGTTGCGTCGCTTGAGTCGCAAGATCCCGCTTTCAATTTCGTGAATGGTAATAGCGGAGAGGTACAACGTGTTAGCCTCCATGTGACGCGCCCATTTGGCGACGTTGGCATTTGCTTTGCCGAGCGCGACTTTCCGCAATTCGGAAATCACGTTGGTATCCAGGATCACCATTATGAAAAGTCGGCTGGCGTTAGCGGTTCGGTAGAGCGCGGCGGGACGAAATCGATGTCGGGTGTGCCGGGCATCCACAGCAATTCAACGATGTTGAGTTTTCCTTTCAGGATGCGCTCGTAATCGGCAATGGTCATCAGCACGTGAGTGAGCCCATATTCACCTGACAGGTAGACCGGGCCGTCATTTGCCTCTTCCTGGATTTCGGCTAATGTGGGTTCTGTTGTTCTGCTAGGTAAGCTTGCGCTGGGCATGGCGACACCTCCTGAAAGTCTGTCAACATTACTCCCTTCAGGAGGTAGCCGCAAGCAAGCTGGTCAGTCTGGGGAGAAGGCTTGGGCGGCGGCCAGGGTGTCCAGGGCTTCGCGCAGCAGCTGGATTTTGCCGTCTTTAGACAGCAGCACGCCGGCATAGGTTTGTTTGTACAGCTTGCCGGTGGACGGCACCAGCGCTTCCACGCTGTATTCGCCAAACGCCTGATCACCATTGTCAATGAACAGCTTGACGTCCTTGAAGCGGAAGTCCGGCACTTTTTTCAGCAGGCCGCCGATGAAGTCGGCAATCGCGGCCGGGCCGACGGCGCGGGCGAACGAGCCCAGGGTAGGCAGCTCCAGCACGCCATCATCGGCAAACAGCGCGGCGGCTGCGGCGGGATTCTGGATGTTGTCGAGGTAGGCGTTGAGCAGTTGGCTAGCGGTTTTCATGATGTTTGCCTTTCAGTGGAAGTTGGAATGACTCCACTGTAGCGCCATCTGATTACCCGATAAATCCGGTAAAAACGAAATGATTTTCCACCTATGTGAATAATCAGGGCGTTAAAAAAGGAGCCGTGGCTCCTTTTTGCTTATTCCAGGTTTTGTACCTGCTCGCGCATCTGCTCGATCAGCAGCTTCAGCTCCATCGACGCATCGGCCAGTTCCTTGACCGAGGCTTTGGCGCCCAGCGTGTTGGCTTCGCGGTTCAGCTCCTGCATCATGAAGTCCAGACGCTTGCCGACCTGGCCGCCTTTCTTCAGGATGTGACGGGTTTCGGTCAAATGCGCCGACAGCCGGCCCAGCTCTTCCGCCACGTCGATGCGGATACCGTACAAAATCACTTCCTGACGGATCCGCTCCAGCGCATCCTGGCGCGACAGCGCCGAATTCGAGCCCTGGCAAGCCAGCCCCAGCGCGTCCTGCATGCGTTCCACCGCCTTTTGCTGGAACGCCGCCACCACCTGCGGAATCAGCGGCGTGATGCGCTTGACGATACCTTCCATCGCCTCGATGCGCGAAATCAGCATCGCTTCCAGCGCCGCACCCTCGCGCTGACGGCTCTGCACAAACGCCTGGATGGTGCGGCCGGCCAGCGTGGCGACGTCGGCCTGCAGCGATTCCTGGCCGATTTGCGCTTCCTCGATCACACCGGGCCAGCGCAGCAGCTCCGCCACTGACATCGTTTGCACGCCAGGGAACAAACCACCGACTTCACCCTGCAGGCGTTGCAATTCGGTCAATAACGGCAGATTCAGCGCCTGCGAACCGGTGGTCGCGGCCTTACGGCCAAAACTCAACCGCAATTCCACCTTGCCGCGCGTGATGGCGCCCATGATCGCCGAGCGTAAATCGGGTTCAAGGGCGCGCAAATCGTCGTTAATTCGAAACTGTAAGTCCAAAAATCGCGAGTTCACACTCTTGATTTCAATGGTCAAAGTTCCCGCCGCACTCTCACTGGTGGCGACCGCGTAGCCCGTCATGCTGGAAATGCTCAATGGATATCCCCGATTTAATCTTTACAAAACAGTGATTTATCCACACAATCCGGTTGTTGAGGCGAGGAACCCTATGGCTGCACAAAACAACGCCCCGTTACCAGATGGTCTGGAAATTGCTGGATATCGCATTGTAAAGAAAATTGCGTCCGGTGGGTTCAGTATTGTTTACCTGGCGTATGACAGCGACGGCGTGGCCGTCGCGATCAAGGAATATTTGCCCAGCTCGCTGGCGTTGCGCCAGCCGGGCGAACTGGTGCCGGCCATCTCCAAGGCGCATCTGCCGGTGTTCCGCATCGGCCTCAAATGCTTTTTCGAAGAGGGCAGGGCGCTGGCGCGCATCGCCCATCCCAATGTGGTCAGCGTGCTCAACTTCTTCCGCGCCAACGACACCGTCTACATGGTGATGGCTTACGAATCCGGCCACTCGCTGCAGGAGCACATCCAGCGCCAGCGCGGCAAGGGCGTTAAAGTAGGCGAACTTTTCATCCGCACCATCTTCACCCAGGTGGTGAAGGGACTGCGCGAAGTCCACGCCAACCAGCTGCTGCACCTCGACCTGAAACCGGCCAACATCTATCTGCGCACCGACGGCACGCCGATGCTGCTGGACTTCGGCGCCGCACGCCAGACCATCAACACCGACCTGCCGACGCTGACGCCGATGTACACCCCCGGCTTCGCCCCGCCCGAGCTGTACGCCAAGACCGGCCTGGGGCCGTGGACTGATATTTACAGCATCGGCGCCTCTATGTTCGCCTGCATGGTCGGCTCGCCGCCGCAGCCGGCCGACCAGCGCAAGAGTGAAGACAAAATGGCCGGCCATTTCGACAAGCTGGCCGGCCTGTACTCGCCGGAGCTGGTGCAGCTGGTGCGCTGGTGCCTGGAAGTGGACCCGCTGAACCGGCCGCAAAGCCTGTTCGCGGTGCAGAAGGGATTGCAGGCCAAGGCACCGGCCGTGGCGCCAACGCCACCGTCCGCACCCGGCGTGCTGGACAAGCTGCGCGGCCTGGCCGGGCGTCTGGGCATGGGCCGTTCCAAGCCCGCGCCGGATACCTTGGTCTGACTCGATAAGGACTGAATCATGCAATTCTCCGTGTATCAGGAAAGTCATATCGGCGGCCGCAAGGTCAATCAGGACCGCATGGGCTACAGCTTCACGCGCGACGCGCTGCTGCTGGTGCTGGCCGACGGCATGGGCGGCCATCTGCGCGGCGAAGTGGCGGCCACGGTGGCGCTGCAAACCATCTCCACCCTGTTCCAGCAGCAGGCGCAGCCCTACGTGAAGAAGCCGCAGCGCTTTCTGGAAGAGGCCTTGCTGGCCGCGCACCAGGACATCCATCAATACCGCCATGCGCACCAGATGCCGGAAACGCCGCGCACCACCATCGTCGCTTGCCTGATCCAGCACAACACCGCCACCTGGGCGCATTGCGGCGACTCGCGCCTGTACTGGATGCGCGGCGGCGAAATCCTCGGCCGCACGCGCGATCATTCGCACGTCGAGAACCTGATCGCCAAAGGACTGGCACTGCCATCCGAGCGCGCCACCCATCCGGACCGCAACAAGCTGTGGAACTGCCTCGGCGCCGACACCCTGCCACGGGTCGAGGTGGCCGGCGGCGCCAGCCTGCTGCCGGGCGATTTGCTGCTGTTGTGTTCCGACGGCTTGTGGTCTATGCTGCCGGACGATGATCTGCTGCGCCGCATGCAGGCGCAGACCGTGGTGCGCGCGGTGCCGGACATGCTGCAGGCCGCGTTGCGCGCCGCCGGCGACGGCAGCGACAACGTCACCGCGCTGGCCATCATGTGGCAGGGCAGCTCGGTGCTGGACAGCCTGGGGCCGACCACCATGGCCGAGATGTCGACCGTGATTTCGACCGAGACGCTGCCGGTGGAGCTGCACAGCACCACCATCCGCGACACGCCGGCGCCACAGGCGCCGGAAAACATCGACGCCTTTGACGACGACGAAATTGAAAAAGCCATCGCGGAGATCCGCGGGGCCATCGAGAAATCCTCCCAAATTCTGAAATAAGGAAAAAATATGACCGTAGTAAACCGCCCGAGCGGCCGTCCCGTCGACGCGCTGCGCACCCTGCGTCTGACCCGCGACTACACCAAGCACGCCGAAGGTTCGGTACTGATCGAATGCGGCGACACCAAGGTCATTTGCACCGCCAGCATCGAAGAGAAAGTACCGGGCTTCCTGAAAGGGAAAGGCCAGGGCTGGCTGACCGCCGAATACGGCATGCTGCCGCGTTCCACCCACAGCCGCATGGACCGCGAAGCGGCCAAGGGCAAGCAGTCCGGCCGCACGCAGGAGATCCAGCGCCTGATCGGCCGTTCGCTGCGCGCCGCCTTCGACCTGGAAGCCTTCGGCGAACGCACGCTGCACCTGGACTGCGACGTGATCCAGGCCGATGGCGGCACCCGCACCGCGTCGATCACCGGCGCCATGGTGGCGGCCTATGACGCCTTCTCCAAGCTGGTGGCACGCGGCGCGATTCCAGCGATTCCGCTGAAGCACTTCGTGGCGGCGATTTCGGTTGGCGTCTATCAGGGCACGCCGGTGCTGGACCTGGACTACATCGAAGACTCGGGCTGCGACACCGACATGAACGTGGTGATGACCGAAGCCGGCCACTTCATCGAAGTGCAGGGCACGGCTGAAGGCGAGGCCTTCGACCGCGCCGGCATGAACCGTCTGCTGGACCTGGCGCAGGCCGGCATCGCCGATTTGATCAAACTGCAGAAGCAGTCGCTGGGGATTTAATTCCCCATTCTGGCCTGGAGAAAGTCGATGAATACCGACGTCTTCAAGGCCAGGAATTCGCGCGCCGGATAAACGGCATACGTGGCCGGGCCTTGCGGCAGCTCGCAATGCGCCAGCACCGGCACCAGCGCGCCTTCCTTCAGTTCCTTGCGCACTAGCGCCACCGGCACCCGCAGCACGCCGGCGCCGGCCACCGCCGCGCCAACCAGCGAGCCGCCATCGTTGATCTGCAACGGCCCGTCGACCCGCACCGCGTAGACGCCATCCTTGCCGACGAAAGTCCATTCGTCATAGACCTTGCCGCTGTTGGTGTACAGCAGACAGGCGTGATCGCGCAACTGCTCCGGCGTTTGTGGCTCGCCGGCGCGAGCCAGATAGCTCGGCGCCGCGACGATGATGCTGCGGTTGTCCGCCAGCTTGCGCGCCACCAGCGTGGAATCGACCAGGTTGGAGGTGCGGATGGCGACGTCGATCTGTTCATCGATCAGGTCCACCATGCGATCCTCCAGCTGAAGCGAAATCTTCACTTCCGGGTGCAACTGCGCAAACTCCGCCAGCAACGGCACCAGCGGCCGCCGCGCGGCGATGGAACTGGACACGCGCAGCAGCCCGCGTACCTGTTGCTGGTGCTGGTCGGTCAGCTGTTCGATATTCCCCAGCGCGCGTTCGATCTGGCGTGCCTGTTGCAGCACCTGGTCGCCGATCTCGGTCAGCGCCAGCTTGCGGGTGGAACGCTGGATCAGGCGCGCGCCCAGTTCTTCTTCCAGCTTGGCCAACTGGCGCGATACGACCGACTTGCCTATGCGGAGCTGGGCTGCCGCCGCGCTGATGCTGCCGGCCTTGATGATGGTGGCGAAGATCGCCAGACGCTGTGGATTAAGCATGATTGTCCCTCTGTGGGCAACAATGTATCGTCTGATTGGTGACTTATCAAACGCTTTTCCGCAGCCTATACTGGCTGCATCCGATAATGAAGAGGTCAACCATGCTTAATCATCAATTCCGTCTCACCAGCCGTCCCGCCGGCGCCGTCAAGCGCAGCGATTTCGCCTATGCCGGCGAAGAAGTGCGCGCGCTGGCCGATGGCGAAGTGCTGATCCAGATCCAGTACATCTCGCTCGACCCAGCCATGCGTGGCTGGATGAACGCCAGCGAAAACTCCTACATGCCACCAGTCGCGATTGGCGACGTGATGCGCGCCATCGCCGCCGGCAAAGTGATCGATACGCGCAACGCCGGCTTCGCGGTGGGCGACCATGTCACCGGCCTGCTGGGCGTGCAGGAATACGCGATCTCCAGCGGCCAGGGCTTGTTCAAGGTCGATCCCGCGCTGGCGCCGCTGCCGCTGTTCCTCGGCACGCTGGGCATGACCGGCATGACCGCGTATTTCGGCCTGCTGGATGTCGGCCAGCCGAAGCAGGGCGATACGGTGGTGGTGTCCGGCGCGGCAGGCGCGGTGGGTTCGACTGTCGGCCAGATCGCCAGGATCAAAGGCGCGCGCGTGGTCGGCATCGCCGGCGGCGCTGATAAATGCCGCTATCTGGTCGAGGAGTTGGGCTTTGACGCCGCCATCGACTACAAGACTGAAAACGTGGCGGCGGCGCTGAAGCAGCACTGCCCGCAAGGCGTCGACGTCTTCTTCGATAACGTCGGCGGCGAGATTCTGGATACGGTGCTGACGCAGCTGGCGATGCAGGCGCGGGTGGTGGTGTGCGGCGCGATCTCGCAGTACAACAGCCTGGAAGCGATCAAAGGTCCATCCAACTACCTGCAAATCATGGTCAAGCGCGCCACGCTGCGCGGCGTGATGGTGGCCGATTACTACCCGCGCGCCAAGGAAGCCATCACCGACATGGCGGGCTGGATTCGCGCCGGCCAGCTGAAGACGCGGGAGGACGTGGTGCCGGGCCTGGAGACCTTCCCCGAAACCTTCCAGAAGCTGTTCGACGGTTCCAACAACGGCAAGCTGGTGCTACGGGTAGGCTGAGCGCAAAGGGTTTACAATGTCGGCTTCATTTACGTCGCCGACCATCATGACCCAACGCCTGATCCTCGCCTCCAACAACAAAGGCAAGCTGAAAGAGTTCAACGAACTGCTGTCCACCGTGGGCTTTGACGTCCACGCGCAGGGCGAGTACAACGTCCCGGAAGCGGATGAACCTTTTCACACCTTTGTCGAAAATGCACTGCAAAAGGCCCGTCACGCCGCGCGCCTGACTGGCCTGCCAGCGCTGGCGGACGATTCCGGCGTGTGCGTCAATGCGCTGGGCGGCGCGCCCGGCGTATACTCGGCGCGCTTTGCCGGCGAGCCGAAATCGGACGCCCGCAACAACGAAAAAATGATCGCCGAACTGGCCAAGCATGAAGACAAGTCCGCGTACTACTACTGCGTTCTGGTGTTCGTGCGCCACGCCGACGATCCGCAACCGATCATCGCCGACGGCCGCTGGAACGGCGTGATGGTCGATACGCCGCGCGGCGAGGGCGGCTTCGGCTACGATCCTTACTTCTACATTCCAGCACTGGGCAAATGCGCCGCCGAGCTGGCGCCGGAAGAGAAAAACGCTTTGTCGCATCGCGGCCAGGCACTGCGCGCATTGGTAGAGAAACTGAAATGATCCCGATTAAAATCGTCGGCACCAGCACGCCAGCCAGCAAGCCAGCTGTCGACATCAGCGAGACCGCCGGTGTCGCCGCGAAGTATCTGCAAGGCGGAGCACTGAACCTGACGGCGCTGCCGCCGCTGTCGCTGTACATCCACTTCCCGTGGTGCGTGCGCAAATGCCCGTACTGCGACTTCAATTCGCACGAAGCCAAGGACGGCGGCGCCTTCCCCGAACAGGAATACCTGGACGCGGTGCGCACCGATCTTGAAATGGCGCTGCCGCTGATCTGGGGCCGCAAGATCTACACCATCTTCATCGGCGGCGGCACACCGAGCCTGATGTCGGCGGCGGGGCTGGACCGTTTGCTGTCCGACGTGCGCACCTTGCTGCCGCTGGACAGCGACTGCGAGATCACGATGGAAGCCAATCCCGGCACCTTCGAGGCGGAGAAGTTCAAGTCCTACCGCGCCAGCGGCGTCAATCGGCTGTCGATCGGCATCCAGAGTTTCAACGAGCGTCACCTGAAAGCCTTGGGCCGCATTCACGACGATAACGAAGCCAAACGCGCGGTCGACATCGCGCTGGCCAACTTCGACAACTTCAATCTGGACCTGATGTACGCGCTGCCATCGCAGACGCTGGACGAAGCGCGCCAGGACGTGGAGACGGCGATGTCGTTCCAGCCACCACACCTGTCGCTGTACCACCTGACGATGGAGCCGAACACGCTGTTCGCCAAATATCCGCCGACGCTGCCGGACGACGATGCCAGCGCCGACATGCAGGACATGATCGCCGAACTGACCGCCGCCAATGGCTACAACCAGTACGAGATCTCAGCCTACGCCAAGGAAGGCCGGCGCGCGCGCCACAATCTGAACTACTGGGAGTTTGGCGATTACCTCGGCATCGGCGCCGGCGCGCATTCCAAGCTATCGTTCCCGCACCGCATTCTGCGTCAGGCGCGCTACAAGCAGCCCAAGGCTTATATGGAGCAGATCAAACTGGGCGCGCCGATACAGGAAGAGTACGAGATTCAGCGCGAGGACATGGGCTTCGAGTTCATGCTCAACACGCTGCGCCTGCACGGCGGCTTCGATCCGAATCTGTTCAGCGAGCGCACCGGCATGAGCATCAACGCCATCGACAAGCAGCTCAACGCGGCAGAGGCCAAGGGCTTGCTCTACCGCGATTACAAGATCATCAAGCCGACCGCGTTGGGACAGCGCTTCCTCAACGACCTGCAGGAGATGTTCCTGAAGGGTTAAAATTCTTCCCAGTCCTTGTCGCCGCCAACGGTGGCGGGTTTGGACGCGCTGCTGGCGCTGGCCAGCTTGGGCGCCGGGCGTTTGGCCACCGCGCGCGGTGGCGCTGCCGGACGTGGCGCCGGCGCGGCGGGGCGCTTCACCGCCGCCGGCGCGGCCTTCACCGCGCCATGCAGTCCATCGTGTCCCAGCTTGAAGGACGAGGCCACATCCGCCAGTCGCTGCGCCTGTTCCTGCATGCTGGTGGCAGCGGCGGCGGCTTGCTCCACCAGCGCCGCATTCTGCTGCGTCACCTGATCCATCTGCGTGATCGCACCGTTAACCTGATCGATGCCGATGCTCTGCTCACTGCTGGCCGAGGTAATCTCGCCCATGATGTCGGTGACGCGGCGCACGCTGGCCACCACATCGCCCATGGTGCTGCCGGCTTGCTGCACCAGCTTCGAACCGATATCCACCTGCTCGACCGAATTGCCGATCAACTCCTTGATCTCCTTGGCCGCGCCGGCCGAGCGCTGCGCCAGATTGCGCACCTCGGACGCCACCACCGCGAAGCCGCGTCCTTGTTCGCCAGCGCGCGCCGCTTCCACCGCCGCATTCAGCGCCAGGATATTGGTCTGGAACGCGATGCCGTCGATGACGCTGATGATGTCGAAAATCTTGCGCGACGAATCGTTGATCGACCCCATGGTGTCGACCACTTGACCGACAATCGCGCCGCCTTTTTCCGCCACCTCGGAGGCGGCTTGCGCCAGCTGGTTGGCCTGCTTGGCATTTTCCGCGTTCTGGCGCACGGTGGAGGTCAGCTCTTCCATCGACGACGCGGTTTCCTCCAGCGAGCCGGCTTGCTGCTCGGTGCGCTGCGACAGGTCCATATTCCCGGCCGCGATTTCATTGGACGCGGTGGCGATGGTGTTGGTGCCGATCTGCACCTGGCTCACCACCTCGCGCAGCGCATCGTTCATGCCACGCAGCGCCTTCATCAGATCGCCGATTTCATCCTTGTTGTTCTGCGCCGCGAACTGCGTGGTCAGGTCGCCGTTGGCCACCGTGGTGGCGATATCGACGGCGGACTTCAGCGGCACCGTGATCGAACGCGAAATAATCCACGCCGCCACCGAACCCAGGCCCACCATCAGCAGCGCCAGCACCATCAGCAGCGTATTGGAGCGGGAATTGGCGGCGTCGATGTCGTGCGCGGTATTGTCGATGTCCTTGCGCTGCAGGGCCAGAAAATCCTTGACGCGGCTTTGATACGCTTCGGCCGACGTGGTGAAGCTGTCCTTGAACAGCGCCTCGGCCTTGGCGCCGTCACCGGCCTTGCGGGCGTTCATCACCTCGTTTTTAACTTTTTGATATTTGTTGCGCAGATCCGTGATCTGTTCCAGCATCTTGCGCTCTTCATCGTTCTGGTCCATCTTTTTGATCTGTTCCAGCAGCTCGCCACCGCGCTTGGCGCTGGCGGCGATGACGTCGGCAAAAGTATCACTGAGCTTCTCGTCCGAGCTGCGGGCGATCAGCGCGGTGCGGGCGATGGCGGAGTAGATCAGCACATACCAGTCAGCCACCAGGCGCTCTTTGGCCAGCGGCTGCTCCATCATGTCGCGCGTGGCCTGGGCGTTGGCGCGAGCGTTGACCAGGGCGACCGAAGTGGCCAGAACGGCCAGCAGCAGCACGATCGCGAAACCGATGGCGAGCCGTGTACCGATGCGCAACTGTGACAGAACGTTCATGATCAATCACTCCCAACAGGATAGCGGGAGTCAAGTATGCGCCTGTCCGGCGGCGATGTGTATGGGGTGTTGCTGTTTGAGAACAGTCAAAAGCTGACGGTCTGTTTCAGATCCGGTTGCTCGCACCAGCGGGCGAAGGCATCGGCCATGCGTTGGCTTTCGCCGATCGCCTGCAGCCAGTCGCGGTTGCGGCGTTCGTGGTCCTGGCCGTAGACCTTGAAGTCCTTGCGGTCCGGGAGTTTGGCGTTGGGCAGACTGGCCACAAACTCCGGCGAGGGCGACACCAGGATCATATTGTCCAGCGCCTGATCGCGCGCGCGGCGCCACGGCATTGACTTGTCCAGCCATCCGGGCACGATGTAATCGCTGAAGTGCGGGTACAGCACCAGGCCGGGATCGCGCTGGTAGGGCAGGTGCAGGTGATAGTCGATCAGGCCACCGTCCCAATAGGCGCCGGCCGGGGCGCCGGCGATATCGGTCACCGCCTCCAGCACCAGCGGGATCGAGCCGGAGGCCAGCAGCGCATCGCGCAGGTTGGCGTCCGACAGCGCGACAAAGTGGTTGGCGAAAGCGTCGAAGCCATCGCGCAGCCAGCTTGCATCGTCATGATGGTGGTGGAACACCACGCGCTCCATCGACGCCGCCAGACGCTTGCGCGACAGCGCGTTGCCGGCGGCGGCCAGCAGGAAGCCGGTCATCTCGCGCCAGCGCGCGCCGTTGGTGCTGCCGAGCGCACCGATGCCGCGCACCGTCAGGATCGACAGCTGATACTGCGGATGCTGAATCGCTTCCGCGCCACGGCCGTCGAGCAGCTCGTCGAGCAGGGCGCGGCAGGTGCGGCTGACGTAGTCCGGCGTTACCTTGTTGGGATAGCGTTGACCGGCGTACAGGCGCGCCAACCGCCGATGCGCCGCCACCGGATCCTGAAACGCCGAAGCAGCCATGCGCCAGGCGCCGATGGACGCCCCAACCAGCCGCCGCTGGCGTGGCGCGTGGCGGAAGAATTCACCGAACATCCAGCAATCGAGACCGTGCAGTATCAAGCCTTTGGGGCCGCCGGCGGCGGCGGGAACGATGGCGATATCGGCGGCCTGCACGCCGTCAGCAGCGATACGCTGCCGCGCGCGCTGGCCGAGGCGGATGGTGATGGGGGAGCTGCTCATGCGATTATTGTAAACCGCCCCCCAGGGCGCGGTACAGGTCAATGGCGGTGGTGGTGCGCAGCAGTCGTACTTGTACCAGCGATTGCTGGGCGCTGAATAGTTCGCGCTGTGCGTCCAGCACGTCCAGCGAGCTGGCGACGCCGTTGTCGAAGCGCAGTTGTAGCAGCTTCAGGCGGTCGGCCTGCGCTTCCTGCACGGCGCGCTGTGCTGCTTCCTGTTCGCCCAGGTAGTCGCGCGCGGCCAGTGCGTCGGCCACTTCGCGGAATGCGGTCTGGATGGTTTTCTCGTAGTCGGCTACGGCGAGGTTGTTGCGGACTTCGGCCAGTGTGAGGTTGGCGCGATTGCGGCCGGCGTCGAAGATCGGCAGTGTCAGCTGCGGCGCGAATGACCAGCTGCCGGAGCCGCTGTCGAACAGGCCGTGCAGCGACGGGCTGCTGCTGCCCAGCGCCGCCGTCAGGCTGATGCGCGGGAAGAAGGCGGCACGCGCGGCGCCGATGTTGGCGTTGGCGGCTTTCAGGCGCAGCTCGGCGGCGCGGATGTCGGGACGGCGGATCAGCAGGTCGGACGGCAGGCCGGCAGGCAGCGCGCTCATGTTGTCGAGCTGACGCGCATCCGGCAGCGCGCCAGCGGCGGCCGATGCCGGCGCCTGGCCGACCAGCAGTGTCAGCGCGTTTTCGGCCTGGGCGCGCTGGCGTGCCAGTGCCAGCGCGGCGGCGCGCGCGGTCTCCATCAGCGTTTCGTTGGAGCGCAGGTCGAGCCGCGACGACGCGCCAACTTCGGCGCGCTGCTGCGTCAACTGGTAGGTGCGGGCGCGCGCCTCGTAGGTTTGCTGTGCCAGCGCGTATTGTTCGGCGTAGGCACGTTCGGTGTAGTACGCCTGGGCCACTTGCGCCACCAGCGCGATCTGCGCCGCCATGCGCGCTTCGTCGGTGGCGAGGTAGGTGGACAGCGCGGCGTCGCTCAGGCTTTTAACGCGGCCGAAGAAATCCAGCTCGAACGAGGACACCGAGACGCCGACGTCGTAACGCTTGCCGATGGTGCTGACGCCGGTCGAGGACAGAAAGGCCGGGGTCTTGGCGCGGGTGTCGGCCACGCTGGCGTTCAGGTTGGGCAGGCGGTCGGCCGACTGCACGTTGTACAGCGCGCGCGCTTCTTCGATGCGTAGCACGGCGGTGCGCAGGTCGCGGTTGTTCTCCTGCGCGGCGGCGATCAGGCTTTGCAGGCGCGGCTCGGGGAAGTAGTCGCGCCAGCCGGTATCGACGGCGGTCCTGGCGTTGGCGGCCAACGGTAGCGGCACGCTGGTGCGCGCTGCCGCACCGACGCTGTCGGCGGGGAAGGTAGCGGCCACCGGTGCCGCCGGCCGTTGATAAGTCGGTGCCAGTGAGCAAGCCGACAGCAGCGCGGCGCCCGACAGCGCGGCGAGGGTGGCGCGGGCGGCGGGAAGCTTAGTCATAGGTCTCATGGTTTTTGTCGTTCATTTCATGTGCTGCCAGTTTGCGCTGACGCTCGCTGCCTTTGAAGATGCGGCGGATCACGACGAAGAACACCGGCACCAGGAACACCGCCAGCACGGTGGCGGTAATCATCCCGCCCATCACGCCGGTGCCGATGGCACGCTGGCTGGCCGAACCGGCGCCGGTGGCGATCACCAGCGGCAGCACGCCGAGGATGAACGCCAGCGAGGTCATGATGATGGGGCGGAAGCGCAGGTGCACCGCTTCCAGCGTGGCTTCGATCAGTCCCTTGCCTTGCGCCTGCAGATCCTTGGCGAATTCGATGATCAGAATCGCGTTCTTGGCCGACAGGCCGATGATGGCGATCAGGCCGACCTTGAAGTACACATCGTTCGGCAGATCGCGCAGGTGCGCGCCAAGCAGCGCGCCCAGCACGCCGAGCGGCACCACCAGCAGCACCGCGATCGGGATCGATTCGCTTTCATACAGCGCGGCCAGCACCAGGAAGGCGGCCAGCAGCGACAGCGCGAACAGCATCGGCGCCTGCGAGCCGGAGGTTTTTTCTTCCAGCGACTGGCCGGTCCATTCGATGCCGAAGCCGGGCGGCAGTTGCTCGGCCAATCGTTCCAGTTCCGCCATCGCCTCGCCGGTGGAGCGGCCGGGCGCGGCGTCGCCGGTCAGCTTGATGGCCGGATAGCCGTTGTAGCGCACCAACTGCACCGGGCCTTGTATCCAGTGCGAGCTGGCGAACGAGGAGAACGGCACCATGGTGCCGCTGGCGCTGCGCGCGTTGAGCTGCATGATGTCGTTCGGTTGCAGGCGGCGTGGCGCGTCGGCTTGCACGATCACGCGCTGCTGCCGCCCGCTGCTGGCGAAGTCGTTGACGTAGGAGGAGCCCAGCGCGGTCGACAGCATGGCGTTGATGTCGGCAAAGCTGACACCCAGCGCGTTGGCTTTTTCGCGGTCGATATCGACCTGTAGCTGCGGCGCGTCTTCCAGGCCTTCTGGCCGCACGCCTTTGAGCACCGCGCTTTTCGCGGCCAGCTCCAGCAACTGGTTGCGCGCGGCCACCAGGGCGGCGTGGCCCTGTGCGCTGCGGTCCTGCAGGCGCGCGGTGATGCCGGTGGCGTTACCCAGTTCGCGGATCGGCGGAGGACTAAGCGGATAGATGATCGCATCCGGTATGCCGGACAACGCGCTAAACGCGTGCTGCGCAATCGCCTGCGCCGATTCGTCCGGCCCGCGCTCCTTCCAGTCTTTGAGCGGGATGAACACCAGGCCCGCATTCTGGCCATTACCTGAGAACGAGAAACCTGCCACCGCGATCGTGCGCGCCACGGCGGGCTGCTTGCGGAAGTAGGCATCAACCTGCGCCAGCACGGCCTGGGTGCGTGAGGTGGATGCGCCCGGCGGCAGCTGCACGTTGGTGATCAGATAGCCCTGATCCTCGTTGGGCAGGAACGACGACGGCAGCTTCACATACAGCCAGCCGACCACGCCGCACAGCAGCGCGAAGATGATCAGATAACGGCCGGTGCGCTTGAGGATGTTGGCGATCACGCCCTGGTAGCCGCTGGCGGTCACCGCGAATTTGCGGTTGAACCAGCCGAAGAAGCCTTTCTTCTCGTGGTGATGTCCGGCTTCCACCGGCTTGAGCATGGTGGCGCACAGCGCCGGCGTCAGGGTCAGCGCCATCAGCGCGGAGAACAGCATGGCCGACACCATCGCCAGCGAGAACTGGCGGTAGATCGCGCCCACCGCGCCGCCGAAGAAGGCCATCGGAATGAACACCGCCACCAGCACCAGCGTGATGCCGATGATGGCGCCGGTGATCTGGCCCATGGCCTTGCGGGTGGCCTCGCGCGGCGACAAGCCTTCTTCGCTCATGATGCGCTCGACGTTTTCCACCACCACGATGGCGTCGTCGACCAGGATGCCGATCGCCAGCACCATGCCGAACATGGTCAGCACGTTGATCGAGAAGCCGAACAGCTGCATGGCGGCGAAGGTACCCATCAGCGCCACCGGCACCACGATGGTGGGGATCAGCGTGTAGCGGATGTTTTGCAGGAACAGGTACATCACCAGGAACACCAGCAGCACCGCTTCCAGCAGGGTTTTCACCACTTCTTCGATGGAGATTTTGACGAACAGCGAGGTGTCGTAGGGGACGGTGTATTTGACGCCGGGCGGGAAGTATTTGGACAGCTGCTCCATCTTGTCCTTGACGGCTGTGGCGGTCTGCAGCGCGTTACCGGTCAGCGACAACTGCACCGCCAGCGCGGCGAACGGCTGGCCGTTCAGGCGCGCGTTGGTGGTGAAGCTGGCGCCGCCCATCTCAACCCGCGCCACGTCTTTCAGCCGCACCAGCGAGCCATCCGGATTGGCGCGCAAAACGATGCGGGCGAATTCGGTGGTGGACGAGAGCTGGCCGGTCACCACGATCGGCGCCGAATACGTTTGGCTGGCGGGGCTGGGCAGGTCGCCCAGCGTGCCGGAAGTGACTTGCGCGTTCTGTGCCTTGATGGCGGCGGTGACGTCGGCCATGGTCATTTTGAGGCCGATCAGTTTCACCGGGTCGACCCAGATCCGCATCGCGCGTTCGGTGCCGAACAACTGCGCCTGACCGACGCCGGGAATGCGTTTGACTTCGTTGACGACGTTGCGCGCCATGTAGTCACCGAGGCCGGTCGGGTCGAGGCGGCCATCGGTGGAGGTCAGACCGACGAACATCAGGATGTTGGAACGGGCCTTGTTGACCTGCACGCCCTGCTGGGTGACGGCGGCCGGCAGCCGCGATTCAACCCGTTTGATGCGGTTCTGCACGTCCACCGCCGCCAGGTCCGGATTGGTGCCGGGGACGAAGGTGACGGTGATGGTGACGGCGCCACTGGCTTCGCTTTGCGATTCCACGTATTGCAGGCCGTCGGCGCCGTTCATCTCCTGTTCGATCACGCTGGTGACGGCGTCGTCCAGCACCTGCGCGGTGGCGCCGGGGTAGTTGGCGGTGATGACGATCGACGGCGGAGCGATGGTCGGGTACTGCGACACCGGCAGCACGGTAATCGCCAGCATCCCGCCGAGCAGGATGAACAGCGCGATGACCCACGCGAACACCGGGCGGTCAATAAAGAACTTGGCCATGTGCGCTCCCGGTTATTGGGCGGGGCGGTTGGCGACGGGCGCGGTGCCGACCGGGCCTTTCCAGGGCTGCGGATTGACGGTGGCGCCGGGCTTGGCCTTCTGGAAGCCTTCGACCACGATGCGCTCGCCGCCTTTCAATCCACTGCTGACCACCCAGTTATTGCCGTCGTTGGCGTTGGCCGTCACCGGCTGCGAAATCACTTTGTTATCGGCGCCGACGATCAACACCGTCGAGCCCTCATTGGTGCGCACGATGGCCTGCTGCGGCACCGTGATGGCGGCATCGTTGACGCCTTGCTCCAGCCGCGCGCGCACGTACATCCCCGGCAGCAGCACCCGCTGCGGATTCGGGAACTCGGCCCGCATCGACACCGAACCGGTGGTCTCATCCACCGACACATCCGAGAACAGCAAGCGCCCCGCATGCGGATAGACCTGGCCATCCTCGGTCACCAGCGTCACCCGCGCCTCGCGTTTGGTGCCGGCGTTTTTCAGCTTGCCCTCGGCCAGCGCGCGCTGCAGCTTCAGCACCTCGGTCGACGATTGCGTGATGGTGACGTAAATCGGGTCCAGCTGCTGCACGGTCGCCATCGGCGTCGCTTCGCCCTGGCCGACCAGCGCGCCCTCGGTCACCAGCGCGCGGCTGACGCGCCCCGAGATCGGCGCCGTCACCGTCGCATAACCCAGCGTCAGACCGGCGGTGGTGCGCGCCGCCTTGCCGGTGGCCAGATCGGCCGCCGCCTGCTTCTGCGCCGTCACCGCATCGTCGTATTCCTGCTGGCTGACCGCCTGCGCCGCCAGCAACGGCTTATACCGTTTTACTTTCAGCTCCGCCTGGGCCAGATTGGCCTCGGCCTTGGCCACCGCCGCTTGCGCGCTGTCGTAGGACGCCTGGAACGGCGCCGGATCGATGCGGAACAGCACCTCGCCCGCCTTGACGTCGCCGCCCTCGGTGTAGACCCGTTTCAGCACAATGCCGGCGGTGCGCGCCCGCACCTGCGCAATCCGCGACGCTTCGGTGCGGCCGGGCAGTTCGCTGTTCAGGGTGACGCTGCCGGGAGTGGCGGTGACCACGGCGACGGTGGCGGGGGCAGGGGGCGCGGTATCGGTTTTCTTTTCACCGCAGGCGCCCAGCAGGGCAAGCAGGGCGACGGCGGCGCAACGAGGGACGAATCTCATGGATAGTCTCGCATCATGGTTTTATAGTTGATGCAAGATTGTAATGCAAAAAAAGGCAGAAGGACGGCCCGTGCCGTGCTTCTGCCTCGCAGCCGGGAAAGCGCGTCAGATCAACGCATGCCGGAGATGATTTGCTTCAGTTTGGCGGTGTCGGCCACGAAGGCGCGGATGCCCTCGGCGGTCTTCTCGGTCGCCATCGCGTCCTCGTTCAGCATGAAGCGGAAGGTCGCCTCGTCGATCGAGATCTTGCCGATCGGCGCGCTGTTGCTGGCGTCCGGATTCAGCTTGCGCTCGAGCGGCGCGTTGGTGTCGGCCAGCTTCTGCAGCAGGTCGGGGCTGATGGTCAGCAGGTCGCAGCCGGCCAGTTCCAGGATCTGGCCGGTGTTGCGGAAGCTGGCGCCCATCACCTCGGTCTTGTAGCCGAACTTGCGGTAGTAGTTGTAGATGCGCTTGACCGACTGCACGCCCGGATCTTCAGCGCCTTGGTAGTCGATGCCGGTCGACTTTTTGTACCAGTCGTAGATGCGGCCGACGAACGGCGAAATCAGCTGGGCACCCGCTTCGGCGCAGGCAATCGCCTGTGGCAGCGAGAACAGCAGCGTCATATTGGTGTGGATGCCTTCCTTCTCCAGGATCTCGGCGGCGCGGATGCCTTCCCAGGTCGAGGCCATCTTGATCAGCACGCGCTCACGGTCGATGCCGTTTTTCTCGTACAGCTTGATCAGGTCGCGGCCCTTGGCCACCGAGGCGTTGGTGTTGAACGACAGCGCGGCGTCGATCTCGGTCGACACGCGGCCTGGAATCACGCGCAGGATCTGCTTGCCGAAGGCGACCAGCAACTGGTCGATCACTTCGCCGGTCGGCGCGTCCAGGTTGTCGCGCACGGCTTTTTCCAGCAGCGGCTTGTATTCATCCTTTTGCACCGCCTTCAGAATCAGCGATGGGTTGGTGGTGGCGTCGCGCGGGGTGTAAGCCTGGATGGACTGGAAGTCGCCGGTGTCGGCAACCACGGTGGTGTACTGTTTGAGTTGTTCAAGTTGGTTCATTTGCGCTGCCAATCTGATAAAGGAGTTGTTATCCGGCTTATTTTACTCCGAACCCGGCCGCATTAGCCTAGCCGCAT
This sequence comes from Duganella guangzhouensis, assembly GCF_009674535.1. Taxonomy (GTDB): domain Bacteria; phylum Pseudomonadota; class Gammaproteobacteria; order Burkholderiales; family Burkholderiaceae_D; genus Rugamonas; species Rugamonas guangzhouensis. Next base: position 593,888 of record NZ_WKJK01000002.1, on the reverse strand, counting down.
GGCAATTGCGCCACAGGCGATCAGGCCGACCGCCAGGATGCGGCCGGGCGCCAGCCGCTCTTTCAGGAACAGCGCGGCAATCACGGCGGCGAACAGAATCGAGGTTTCGCGCAGCGCCGCCACCGCCGCCACCGGCGCCAGCGTCATCGCCCACAGTGCCAGGCCGTAGGACGCCAGCGTGCCGCCGCCGCCCACCAGCATCACCCGCACATGGGTGCGGGCATAGGCCGGCAGCTCGCGCCAGCGCTGGGTGGAGCATAGCAGTAGCAGCACTGCGGTCAGCACGAACAGCCACAGAGTGTAGGCGGCCGGGCTGCCGGAGCGGCGCACGCCGATGCCGTCGATCATGGTGTAGGCGGCGATGACGGCGGCGTTCAGCAGCGCGTAGAAAGTGGCGCGGCGGCGCGCCTCGCGGTTGGCGGCGGTGTCGGCGCCGACGCTGGCGCCGCGCAGGATGGTCAGCGTTAGCACGCCGCCGCAGATCAGCATCACCGCCACATCCTGCAGCCAGTGCAGGCGTTCGCCCAGCAGCGGCACGCTGGCCAGTGCCACCAGCAGCGGCGCCGCGCCGCGCATCAGCGGGTAGGCCTGGCTCATGTCGCCGTGGCGGTAGGCCGCCGCCAGCAGACGGTAATAGATCACCTGGCAGCAGGCGGATGCCAGCAGCCACGGCCAGCTGTCGCGCGCCGGCCATGCCAACAGCGGCAGCAGCGGTAGCGACACCAGGCCGGCGCCACAGGCCACCAGCAGCGTGATCAGATATTTGTCGGGACCGGCCTTGACCAGCGCATTCCAGCTCGCATGCAGCAGCGCGGCAAATAGCACGACGGTGACTACCGAGCCGTCCATGGCCTAGCGCAGCTCCGGCACCGCGTTCATGGGGTTCTCCGCAACGCCAGCAGGCGTTCGATTTCCGCCATCAGCACATCGAACGCCACCGGCTTGTGGAAGTAGCTGTCGTAGGGCAGCCCGGCTTCCTTCATCAGGCCGGCGCTGCACAGGATGAAGGGGATGTGGCGCAGTGCCGCATCGGCGCGCCAGGCGTGGCACAGGCGGCCGCCATCCATCACCGGCATCATGTAGTCGGACAGCACCAGGTCCGGCGCCTCGGTGGCGGCGACGCGCAGCGCCTCGGCGCCGTTGGCGGCCGTCAGCACGCGGTAGCCGCGATATTCGAACAGCATGCTGTAGGCGGTCAGCACGTCGTATTCGTCGTCGACCAACAGCAGCAGCGGCGCGGGAACGGGAAGATTCATGGGCGCCCTACAGCGGCTGCACGTGCGGCGTGTTGGCCGGTCCCTCGATGCTCATGCCCTGGTCGGAGATGAACAACAGATGGTTGGCGGCGTCGTAGCTGTTTTCGCGCAGCTTCAGCACGCCGATCTGGCGGCGGTTGATGCCGCCCATGTCGACATAACGCAGCAGCACGATGTTATCGAACAGCATGGAGTACGACCCTTCGGGCTGCGCCGGCCCCTGGTGGAAATACGGCAGCTCCTGCATGAAGAACGTGGTCACATTGCGGCGCCGCAACTCGTTCACCAGCGCCACCAGGAAGGAACGCGCGCGGCCGCTATGGAAGATGAGTTCGACCAGCGCGTCGATGCCGTCCACCATCAACCGCTTGACCTGGCGTTGCTCGACGTTGTGCAGTACCTGCTGCGCCAGGCCGTCGACCAGCACTTCCAGCGGCGCGTTCCAGATGATCTGCAACAGGCCGCTGTCGGCATACGTTTGCAGGTCGAGACCGACGCTGCGCGCCTTTTCCAGCAGCCGCAGCGGCGATTCGTGGAAGCCGACGATCAGACAGGGCTCGCCGCGCTGCAAGCCTTCGTGGATGAAGTGCAGCGCCATCAGCGTTTTGCCGACGCCGGGATTGCCCAGCAGCGCGGTGGTGGAGCCGCGCACCACGCCGCCCTTGGTCAGTTGATCCCAGCCGGCGATGCCAAAGCCGGCCCGTTCCGGTTGCAGCCAGCGCTCGGCGCCGGCGGCGCTGCTGAGCGATTCCAGCCGAGGATAAATCGCGATGCCGTCGGCGCCCACCTCGAATACATGGCGCCCCAACAGGTGGCGCGAGCCGCGCAATTTGAACACCTTGATTTCGCGAATCAGCTGCATGCCGCGTTCGTACTGGCTTAGTTCAATCAAGCCATCGACCAGGGTGTTTTCCGAATCGGCCACATTGCCCTCGGTGGGTGACAGCAGGAAGGTGGTGCAAGTCATGGTGGCCACCAGCGAATTCAGCGACAGCATGAATTCGGATAGCGACATGTCCGACGGCGCCGCCTCGCGCACAGTGCGGAAGCCGTCGATGATCATCAGGTCGGGCCGGTGCTCGCTCAGCAGCGCCGCAATCGATTTTTGCAGCGCGCGCAGGCCGCCTTTGAGCAGCTCGTTGTAGGCGCCGAAGAACAGAATGTGTTCGCCAACCAGGCTCTCATCGAAGAAGGAGAAGTTGCTGAGGTGGTTCAGCATCTTGCCGTGGGTTTCCGCGATTAGCGTCAGGATCAGCACTTTCTTGCCCTGATGCGCGTGCTGGAACGCGACCTGGCAGGCCAGCGTGGTCTTGCCGCTGCCGGCCAGCCCCTGAATCAGATACAGGCTGTGCGCGGGAAAGCCCCCGCCCAGAATCTGGTCCAGGCCGGGCACATGGGTGTTGAGCAGGGGAATGCGCTGTGTGTTCATGTCCAGGTCGCAATATTACGAGTGTGGCAATGTCACACTGTAGCTTACTGCGGCCAATTATAGAAGGTTGGCGTGAACGGTGCGCTCCACGCGAACGCACCGCCGGCCAGGCTTACAGTACGTTGTTGATGGTGCTCACTTGCGTCTGCAAACCGACCAGATCGACCGTGCTGCCGCTGCCGTGGGCGATTTCGGTGTAGATGCCGTCGCCGTTGCCGTCGTGGTAGACCTCAAAGCTGGTGTGGCTGCCGTGGGTCTGCACTTCCAGGATGTAGCCGCTGGCCAGCTGGGTGTAGGTGGTGTCGCTGTCGACGGTGACGGTCTTGGTGGTGCCGTCGCTCAACACCTTGTCGACCGCGGTGACGGCACCGCTGCTGTCGATGGTGAACTTGGCGCGGTCATACGGTTCGACGTCGAGGCGGGTGGTGGCCGTGCCTTGCTGGATATAGGTGTCGGTGACCGATTGCACGTTGTAGCTGCCGGCGGTGGTGCCGGCCGCATAGATGGTGGTTTCGACTTCGTGGTCCACCACCGTGGTCTGGGTGATGGTGCCATCGCTGTTGACGGTGTAGCTGGTGGTGGGGCCGATGGCGACATCGCGCGTGGTGGTGGTGCTGCCATGCGTGGTGCTGGCCTGCACCGCCGTCACGGCGCCATTGGTGATGGTGAAGGTGTAACTGGCATCGCCGGCGTCATAGCCGCCGTGGCCGCCGAAGCCGCCGCGATCGTTGCCGTGGCCAAAGCCGAAACCGAATTGAAAGTTATTATTCATACTCCCTCCTGTGTTGAGTCATCTCAGGCTAGGTCAGATAGTTCACTACGGCAACGGTCTGCCGTGTAAATCACAGGCTAGGAAGTATTACAAAATGTTACAGAGGGGCTTAGCCGATGAAGGAGTCGAATTGCAAGTCGAATTCCTGCAACGCTTTTTGCGCGTTCTGCATCTTCTTGCGGAATTCCGGACCGCGCTGCAGCGCCAGGCCCACCGCCAGCACGTCGATCACCACCAGATAGGCCAGCCGCGCCGAGATCGGCGTGTAGGGGTCGATGTTGAAGATCAGGTCGATCGGGATCAGCACCGTGGCCAGCTCGGCCAGCGGGGTGCCGGATGGCGCCAGCACGATCACCTCGGCGCCGCCACGGCGCGCCAGCTTGACCGAGCGCACCAGCGACGGGCTGTTGCCGCGCTGTGAAATCGCCACCAGCGCGTCGCCGGTGCGCAGCAGGGCGGCGGCGATGCTGTGGATGTGCGGATCGGCGTAGGCCACGGTCGGCACGCCGGAACGGAAGAACTTGTGCTGGGCGTCGGCGGCGACAATGCCGGACGTGCCCTGGCCGTAGAACTCGATCTTGTTGGCCTTGGACAGAATGTCCAGCGCCTTTTGCACCGCTTCCGGATTCAGGTTGTTGCGCAGGTCGAGCAGGGTGTTGATCGAGCGGCTGCAGATCTTGTTGACCAGGTCGGCCGCGAGGTCGTCCTGGGTCGGCTGTTCGTTCAGGCCGGGCAGGGCCAGCGCCAGCCCCTGGGCCAGCTTGAGCTTGAACTCATGCCAGCCGTCATAGCCCAGCGTACGGCAGAAACGTACCACGGTCGGTTCGGACACTTGCGCGCTTTTGGCCAGCGCAGTGATGTTCTGGTTGACCGTCTGCGTCGGGTGATCGAGCACGGCCAACGCCACCTTGCGCTCCGATTTGGAGAGCGAGTCCAGTTGGGTACGGATGGAATCGAGTAGCATCAGTCTTCCGGCAATACTTCTTCACGCCATTGCAGGCCATCGCGGCCGATCAGCGCCGAAGCGGCGGCCGGGCCCCAGGTGCCTGAGGAGTAAGGCAGCGGGTAGCTGTCGTCGGCTTCCCAGTTGTTCAGGATAGGCTCGACCCATTCCCACGCCGCTTCCAGCTCGTCGCCGCGCATGAACAGCGTCAGCTGGCCGCGCAGCACGTCGAGCAGCAGGCGCTCGTAGGCTTCCATGCGTGGCGATTTGAATTGCTCGCGGAAGTCGAGTTCCAGCTCGGCCTGTTTCAGACGCATGCCGTCGCCGGGCGTCTTGGCCATCAGGTTCATGCGCAGGCCTTCGTCCGGCTGCAAGCGGATCACCAGCGAATTCGGCTGGAAGCTGTTGGTCGGCTGGGCAAAGATCGAGTGCGGAATCTGCTTGAAGCGCACCACGATTTCCGCCAGGCCATCGGCCATGCGCTTGCCGGTGCGCAGGTAGAACGGCACGCCGGCCCAGCGCCAGGTGTCGATCTCGGCTTTCATCGCGACGAAGGTTTCGGTGCGCGAATGTTCCGGCGCGTCCGGCTCGTCGCGGTAGCTCGGCACCGCCTTGCCGTCGACGTGGCCGGCGCGGTACTGGCCGCGCACGATGTTCTGCGCCAGCGTGGTCGGGGTGAATTTTTTCAGCGAGCGCAGCACTTGCAGCTTGGAGTCGCGCACCGCGTCCGGCGAAATCGAGGTCGGCGGTTCCATGGCGACGATACACAGCAGTTGCAGCAGGTGGTTTTGCAGCATGTCGCGCAGTGCGCCCGAGGTGTCGTAATAGCCCAGGCGGTTGCCCACGCCCAGCTTTTCGGCGATGGTGATCTGCACGTCGGAAATCCACTCGCGGCGCCACAGTGGTTCGAACAGGATGTTACCGAAGCGCAGCGCCAGCAGATTCTGCACGGTTTCCTTGCCCAGGTAGTGGTCGATCCGGTAGATCTGCGATTCCTCGAACACCTTGCCGACTTCGGCGTTGATTTGCTTGGCCGAGGCCAGGTCGCGGCCGAGCGGCTTTTCCAGCACCACGCGCGAGTTCGGCGTGACCAGGCCGTTTTCCTTCAGGTTCTCGCAGATCTTGGAGAAGATCGCCGGCGGCGTCGCCAGGTAGTAGACCTTGGTGATGGCCTCGTCCTTGCGCAGCGCTTCCACCAGGCTCTTGTAGCTGGCCGAGTCGGTGGCGTTCAGCGACACGTAGACGATGCGCTTGGTAAAGCGCTCCCACGCGGCCGGCACCACGGCCGGCGACTTGATCAGCGGCTTGGAGGTGGTTTCGACGGTTTGCAGGAATTCCTCCTGGCTGGCGTCCGCGCGGCCGACGCAGATAATGCGGGCGGTCGGCGGCAAGTCCTTGGCGACATCGCGGGCATACATCGCGGGCAGCAATTTGCGCATCGCCAGATCGCCGCTGCCGCCAAACAGAACCAGATCAAAATCGGAAAGAGCCATAGTGTGTAAATCGTCGCAAAAAAGGTGCCGGAGGAATGACCGCAAACAGCAGCGGCCGCCAGTGTAAATTTACTACTTCTCAGGGGGCTTTGCAAGAAATTTTACTACATTATCATAGTGCGCGAGGGGCCCGGCCACTGGCGATCTGCAATTGTTGCGCGCAGCCCGCACGCTGGCCGGATTAATTTCCTTTGGGAAAATTGCGCTATAATGGCGGCATTCCCGCATGCGATCCTGTACGCCGTTCCGCGCCCTTTTGCGCGCTCTCCGCCGGATCATGCAGCGCATGCGCCGCCACTACGCGGCATCTTTACGCTCCCGGCCTTCGCCCCGCCGATCCCCAACCGTCAATTATAAGCTGGCCTGTCGTCGCGCGCAGTCGCATTGATCGGCCCCGGAGCATTTCATGACAAATCGATACGACCCCTTGCAGGCGATCGCCGTCCAGGCCGACAAGCTGATCCTGTGCGTGCTATGGGCCTTGCAACTGTTTGCGCTGGCGCTGGCCGGCCTCAACGACACCTGGCTGCTGGCGCTGCTGGTCGGCCTGCTGGCCGCCGGCATTCCGACCGCGCTGCACGTGACCGCGCCGGGCTCGCTGCTGACGCGCTGCGCGGCGGCGGCGTCGCTGATGGTGTTCGCGGCGCTCAACATCCATCAGGCCGCCGGCCTGACCGAGCTGCACTTCGGCATTTTCGTTTATCTGGCCTTCCTGCTGGCCTACCGCGACTGGAAGCCGATCGTGGTGGCGGCCGCTGTGGCGGCGGTGCATCACCTGAGTTTCCATTATCTGCAGGAATGGGGCTATGGCGTGATGTGCTTCACCCGGCCGCAGTTGTCGACCGTGTTCATTCACGCCGCCTATGTGGTGGTGGAGTCGGCGGTGCTGATCTTCCTGGCGACCATTCTGCGCCGCGCCGCCAACCAGGCGGCCGAGCTGGAAAGCATCGTCGCCGCGCTGGCGGCGATCGAGGGCCGCATCGACCTGTCGGCCACCCAGGCTCAGCCGCACAGCCGGCTGGCGCGCAAGCTGGTAGAAATGCTGGTCACCATGCGCGACACCATCGCCGGCGTGCGCGATGGCGCGCATACCATCGCCGGCGCCTCCGGCGAAATCGCGCAGGGCAATGCGGAGCTGTCGCGCCGCACCGAGCGCCAGGCCGGCAACATCGAGCAGACCGCGTCGTCGATGGCGCGGCTGGCGGCCACGGTGCGCGCCAATAACGAAAGCGCGCGCCAGGCCAACGAGTTGGCGCAGAGTGCGTCGAAGATCGCGGCCAAGGGCGGCGATGCGGTGCGCCAGGTGGTCGACACCATGGGCGAGATCAACGCCTCGTCGCGCAAAATCGTCGACATCATTTCGGTGATCGACGGGATTGCGTTCCAGACCAACATCCTGGCGCTGAACGCGGCGGTGGAAGCGGCCCGCGCCGGCGAGCAGGGGCGCGGCTTCGCGGTGGTGGCGTCGGAAGTGCGCACGCTGGCGCACCGCTCGGCCAGCGCGGCCAAGGAAATCAAGGAGCTGATCGGCGATACCGTGCAGACGGTGGAGGGCGGCAGCCGGCTGGTTGACGAGGCCGGTGCCACCATGCTGGAAGTGGTCGACAGCGTGCAGCGCGTGACCGCCATCATGGGCGAGATGAGCAACGCCAATCAGGAGCAGAACGAAGGCATCGAGCGCATCAACAGCGCCATCGTCGAGTTTGACGAGGTGACGCAGCAGAACAGCGCGCTGGTCGAGGAAGACGCGGCGGCGGCCGATGCGCTGGCGCAGGAAGCGCAGCATCTGACCCGGCTGGTGTCGGCCTTCAAGCTGGAGGAAGGTTCGGCGGCGCGGCGCGCGGCCAGCGCACCAGCCGCGCTGCGGCTGGTGGCGTAACCGCCGCTTCTTCTTACTGGATCTCGATCGACTTGACGCCGACCGCCAGCTGGCGCTCGTCGGCGTTGATGCCCAGCTGACGTGGCGAGGCCGCGTCCGGGAAGCGCATCAGCAGCTCGACCTGGCCGTCGGCCAGGGCTGGCAGCGGCAGCTCGACGTTGGCCCGTGCCGTGCTCTTGAACACGAATTCCCGTTCCGGGCCGCCGTTGACCGAGACCAGCATGCGCTGGCTATGTTTGTCATTGACCAGCGCCGTAATCAGATTGATCTTCAGCTTCAGCTGGTCGCGGCCGGCATGCTCGGGCAACGTGAACTTGAAGCGCGCCTCCTGCCCCACGCTCCAGCGGCCCCACGGCTCGGCATCGGCAAAGCCTTGCAGGCTGGCGCCGTCCAGCGTGGCGCTGGTCAAATCCCAGTAAGCCAGCCGACTGCCGGTGGCGGCATAGACCGGATGGGCTTCCCAGCGCTTGTTCACCAGGTCCAGTTCGCACAGGCCGTCCAGCTTGTGCGCCTGCGCGAACGCCTGCACCCGCAGCCGGTAATCCGGGCTGGTGGGCGCGCCGAAATTCCAGTCGGCCGGATTGAAGCTGGCGAAGCCGTTGATGGTGGGCAGGTGCGCCAATTCCGCGATCAGCATCGCATCCACATTGTGCGGATACAGCGAGCCCACCGCGAACGATGGATCGCCGTCGACGGTATCCGGCGAGGCGGTGGTGAAGAAGGACTTGCACTCGGCCGGCGCCGCCGGGATGCCACTGGTGCGCTCAATCAGCAGGCGGCGGTCCAGCGTGGTGATTGGCTGCAGATTGATCTGCTCGGCCAGCAGCAGCGCGCACAGCGCCAGCACCACCAGCCGTGGCCACGCCGAACGCGACAGATACCACACCGCCAGCGCCGTCGCCGGCACCGCCAGGAACAGGAATACCCGCGCCACCACGCGCAGGCCGCCGCCGCCCGGCATGTATTTGTAGATCCAGATCCAGCCGCTGTCGTCGCCGAAGCGGATCGCCAGCAGGAACATGATCAGGCTGGCGGCGGCGATGCCGATCAGCGCGGTGCGGATGGCCGGCGGCACCGCCAGCTCGCGCTTGAAGATGGCCAGCACGCACAGCCCGGCCAGCACCAGCAGAATCGGCGTCAGGCCGGCTTCGCGCTCGCCGCTGCCGAGGTCGCACATCTGGCAGCCGGCGTGCAGCGCCTGCATCTTGCCGCCGAACAGCAGGTTGGCGGTGCCGACGTTGAAGCTGTCGAACAGGGTAGGGATGTAGTACAGAATCTCGCTCCACGGCCGCTGCTTGGACACGCCGCCGCCACTGATGTAGACGCTGGCGAACGGCAGCAAGGCGACCGCGCCCACGACGGCGATGCCAAGCAGCGGCCGCCAGTTGGCGATCACCGCGTCGCGCAGTTGACGCAGGCCGGGACGGCCGATCAGCACCAGCTGCACCGCCAGCACGATCAGCGTGAAGGTGGTGAAGAACCAGGCGGTGTACAAACAGGTCAGCATCCACGCCGCGAACAGCAACGCGGCCAGGCTACCGAACTTGAACAGGCGCTTGCCCTGCTGCGCAAACAGCGCCTGCAAGGTTTCATAGATCAGCAGCGCTTCGACCGGCGCGAACGCCACCGACAGCAGCTGTGCGTGCGACAGCTGCATATAGCTGTTGTTGCTGAGGGTGAACACGGCGGCGCCCAGCAGTGCCCACGCAAACGGCAGCTTCAGCATGCGCCGCGCCGCCGCCAGGAAGCCGAAGAAGCCGATCGCCTTGATGACCATGTTCACCAGCTCATTGGCGGCGAACGATTCGATCGAGCACAGCCGGAACACGGTGTAGATCACGCCATACAGGAACTGGCCTTCGTTATAGCCCAGCGTCTTGGGATAGGGGTAGAAGTAGTTGGGGCTGTTCCAGTGCGACCAGCCGGTGAAGAAGTTATACCAGTGCTCCAGCAGCGCGACCTGAATCACGCCGTCGTAACGGTCGCCGGACAGGTAGGCGAAATGATTGAGTAGCTGTTGGCGGAAGAAGACGCCCACCACCAGCAGCGCGACCGCCAGTGCGATCCAGGTGTGGGCGCGCTGGTGGCGCGAGGGTGTTTCTGAAGCAATGTGCATGTAGGATTCCACGAAGAACTTTTCCGCGCGATAATAATATGAAATTGCATATAAAGCAAAAATTCCATATTTTCTATCGTGTGTGTCCTCCGTGGCGTTGCCTCATGCGCGGTAGGCGGGCTCCTCGCGGCCGGCGACATCCATCTCGATCGCCAGCAGTTTGCCGCTCAGCGGATATTGCGCCAGTTCCGGCGCCGGACGGGCGCCGGCGCTGGTGACGTACAGCGTGCGCAGATCCGGACCGCCGAAGGCCGGCATGGTCGGGCAACGCACCGGCAGCTTGATCTCGCCCAGCAGCGCGCCGTCCGGCGACAGCTTGGCGATGCGCGCGCCTTCAAACATCGCCACCCAGTAATTGCCTTCGCTGTCGATCGCGGCGCCGTCCGGACGGCCGCCGTAATTGTTCTCCTTATCCATCGAGAACTGGTGCAGCAGGCGCTGGTTGTCGACCGCGCCGGTGGCGACGTCGTAATCCAGCTTGGTGACGCGGTGGGCGGCGGTGTCGGCGTGATACATGCTCTTCTGGTCCGGGCTGAAGCCGGAGCCGTTGGAGTTGGTCATGCCGCCCGACCATACCTTGCGCAACTGGCCGCGCTCCAGCACATACATTTCCGCCGCCGGCTTGTCGCGCGGCTCGTAAATGGTGCCGACCCAGAAGCGCCCGGCCGGATCGACGTGGCCATCGTTGAAGCGGGTGATGGCTTGGTCATACGGCGCGGCGACGATGGGCGTCAGCTTCACGTCCGCGCTGGCGGTGTCCAGGTGTGCGAAGCCGCTGCGCATCGCCACCACTAGGCCGCCCTGATCGCTGATGGCCAGCGTGGCCGGTTCGCTGTCCAGTTTCCAGGCGCGGTGCGCGCCGCTGGCCGGATCGAGCCGGTGCACGGTGAAAGCCGGGATGTCGACCCAGTACAGCGCCTGCTCGCGCGGGTGCCACAGCGGGCACTCGCCGGTTTGCATGACGGCGTCGTAAGCTACCTTGATGTTCATATGTGTTGCGCCGCCTTTGCCATGAAGATCAGACCATTGGTCGAGCTGTCGTGACGTTCCGGTTTTACTTCGCCGGTCAGTTCCGACTGGATGTTCTTGGCCAGTACCTTGCCCAGCTCCACGCCCCACTGGTCAAAGCTGTTCAGGTCCCAGATCACGCCCTGCACAAAGGTCTTGTGCTCGTACAGCGCGATCAGCGCGCCCAGCGCGCCCGGCGTCAGCTGGTCCATCAGGATGGTGTTGGATGGACGGTTGCCAGGGAAGGTCTTGTGCGGCACCAGCGCGTCGATTTCCTCGGCGCTCAGCTTGGAACCGGCCAGGTCGGCGCGCACTTCATCGGCGGTCTTGCCGGTCATGAAGGCTTCCGATTGCGCGAAGCAGTTGGCCAGCAGCGCGTCGTGATGGCCGGCCAGGTCGTGGGTGGCGCGCAGCGCGGCGATGAAATCGATCGGCGTCACGTCGGTGCCCTGGTGCAGCAGCTGGAAGTAGGCGTGTTGCGCGTTGGTGCCGCATTCGCCCCACACCACCGGACAGGTCGGGGTGTCGACTTCAGCGCCGCCACGGGTGATGCGCTTGCCGTTCGATTCCATGTCCAGCTGTTGCAGGTAGGCCGGGAAGCGGTTCAGATCCTGGTGATACGGCGCGATCGACAGCGAGCCGGCGTCGAGGAACTGGCGGTTCCAGAAACCGACCATGGCCAGCAGCACCGGCATGTTCTGTTCCAGCGGCGCTTCGCGGAAATGTTCATCCATGGCGTGGGCGCCGGCCAGGAAATCGCTGAAATAGCCGAAACCGACCGCCAGCGCCACCGACAGGCCGATCGCCGACCATACTGAGTAGCGGCCGCCGACCCAGTCCCAGAACGGGAACATATTGGCGGTGTCGATGCCGAATTCCGCCACCGCCTTGGTGTTGGTGGAAACCGCCACGAAGTGCTTGGCCAGGTCTTCCGCCTTGCCGCCATTCTGCAGGAACCAAGTGCGGGCGGTGCCGGCGTTCAGCATGGTCTCGGCGGTGGTGAAAGTCTTGGAGGCGATGATGAACAGCGTGGTTTCCGGGTTGACCAGGGCCAGCGCGGCGTCCATGTCATGGCCGTCGACGTTGGACACGAAGTGCGTTTTCAGGCGCGGATGCGAGTACGAGCGCAGCGCCAGCACCGCCATTTTCGGTCCCAGGTCCGAACCGCCGATGCCGACGTTGACGATGTCGGTGATCGGCTTGCCGGTGTAGCCCAGCCACTGGCCGTTGCGCACGCGGTCGGTGAATTCCTTCACGTGGTCCAGCACCGCGTGCACGTCGGCGTTGACGTCCTGGCCGTCCACCACCAAGGCTTTGCCGCGCGGCATACGCAATGCTGTGTGCAGTACAGCCCGTTGTTCGGTAAGATTGATCTTCTCGCCATTCAGCATCGCGTCGCGCTGGCGCTCGACGCCGCGCTCGCGGGCCAGATCCAGCAGCAGGCGCACGGTGTCGGCGTCCAGGCGGTTCTTGGAATAGTCGAGGAACAGGCCGGCCGCGTCGACGGTCAGCTTGGGAAAACGTTGTGCGTCGGCCGCAAACAACTGGCGCAGCTGCCAGGTCTTGGCGTCGGCGGCATGAGCGGCTAGGGCTTGGAAACTGGCGGTCGAGGTAAGTGATGGCTGGCGCATAATGTTGATTATGAGGTAAGAGGGGATGAGCGAATAATACAGGGAAAATCAGGTAAATTCACTACGCTTTGGTTGCAGGCCACGATTTTTTCCACTGTTGTAACGGATTGAATTACGCCGCCGACGACCGCCAGCACATGCCAGCTCTATAAGAAAACAAAGTCGGTTTTGGAATTTTGTAGTAAAATTTCACGGAATTCATTCATAAGGAACGATCATGGCGTTGCATCCCGTCTTAGAAGCCGTCACCAATCGCGTCATTCAGCGTAGCAAAGCATCGCGTGGCGCCTATCTGGCCCACCTCGAAGCGGCCCGCGTCAAAGGGCCGCAGCGCGGCACGCTGGCCTGTACCAATCTGGCGCACGGCTTTGCCGCCTTCCCGGCCAATGACAAGCTGGTGCTGAAAGAGGTCAAGAAGCCGTCGGTGGCGATCGTTTCGGCGTACAACGACATGCTGTCGGCGCATCAGCCGTTCGAGCGTTATCCTGAAATTATCAAACAAGCGGTGCGCGAAGTGGGCGCGGTGGCGCAGTTCGCCGGCGGCACCCCGGCCATGTGTGACGGCGTCACGCAGGGACAGCCAGGCATGGAACTGTCGCTGTTCTCGCGTGACGCGATTGCGATGTCGGCGGCGGTGGCGCTGTCGCACAATATGTTCGATTCGGCGCTGTACCTGGGCGTGTGCGACAAGATCGTGCCGGGCCTGCTGATCGGCGCGCTGCACTTCGGTCACCTGCCGGCGGTGTTCGTGCCGGCCGGCCCGATGACCACCGGCCTGTCCAACGCCGAGAAGGCCAAGACGCGCCAGCTGTACGCCCAGGGCAAGGTTGGCCGCGCCGAACTGCTGGAAGGCGAGTCGCAGTCCTACCACAGCGCCGGCACCTGTACCTTCTACGGCACCGCCAACTCCAACCAGATGCTGATGGAAGTGATGGGCCTGCACCTGCCGGGCGCCGCCTTCATCACCCCGAACACGCCGCTGCGCGATGAGCTGACCAAGGCTGCCGCCCAGCGCGCCGCCGTCATCACCGACCAGGGTGGCGAATACATCCCGGTCGGCCATGTGGTCGACGAGAAGGCCATCATCAACGCCGTGGTGGCGCTGCTGGCCACCGGTGGTTCCACCAATCACACGCTGCACCTGCCGGCGATCGCCAAGGCGGCCGGCATTGTCATCGACTGGGACGATTTCAACGAGCTGTCGAAAGTGGTGCCGCTGCTGTGCCGCATCTATCCAAACGGCGACGCTGACGTCAATCACTTCCACGCCGCCGGCGGTACCGGTTTCGTCATCCGCGAGCTGCTGGATGCCGGCCTGCTGCACGACGACGTCACCACCATCCTCGGCAAAGGTCTGCGCGCGCACTGCGCCGAACCGTTCCTGGGCGAGGGCGACAAGGGTGTGGTGTTCAAGGATGCGCCGCTCGAACCGGGCGACGACAAAGTGCTGCGCAAAGCCAGCGCGCCATTCTCGCCGGACGGCGGCATGGTGCTGGTGCAAGGTAACCTGGGCCGCGCCGTGATGAAGGTGTCGGCGGTGAAGCCGCAGCACCGCACGGTGGAAGCGCCGGCGCTGGTGTTCAACTCGCAGGAAGACTTCATGGATGCCTACAAGGCCGGCCAGCTGGACCGCGATTTCGTGGCGGTGCTGCGCTTCCAGGGCCCGCGCGCCAACGGCATGCCGGAACTGCACGCGCTGACCCCGGCGCTGGCCAATCTGCAGGACGCCGGCCGCAAGGTGGCGCTGGTGACCGACGGCCGCATGTCGGGCGCGTCGGGCAAGGTGCCGGCGGCGATCCACGTGTCGCCGGAAATCCTGGCCGGCGGTCCGCTCGGCCTGGTGCGCGATGGCGACATCATCAAGGTCTGCGCCGAATCCGGCACGCTGGAAGCGCTGGTCGACTCGACGGTGTGGCACGCGCGCTCGATGGCGCATGCCGACATGTCGATCAACCAGGTTGGCATGGGCCGCGAGCTGTTCTCAATGTTCCGCAACAGCGTGTGCGAGGCGGAGAAGGGCGCGACTACCTTCCCGCTGCCGTCGCCGATCGCCACCACGGTGAATCTGCATGAAAAAGAGCCGGTCGGTAATACCGTGCCGGGTTCCGACGAAGATTTCTCCTCCAAGAAAGAAGCCTGATATGACCCTGTCTCTGCTCGACATTATGCGTACCTCGGCCGTGATCCCGGTGATCGCGATCGACGATCCTGATCACGCCGTGCCGCTGGCGAAAGCGTTGGTGGCCGGCGGTATCCGCGTGCTGGAAGTGACGCTGCGCACCGCGCACGGCCTGGGCGCGATCAAGGCCATGACGGCGGTGGAAGGCGCCATCGTTGGCGTCGGCACGCTGACCCAGCCGGAAGAATTCGCCGCCGCGCGCGATGCCGGCGCGGTGTTTGGCGTGTCGCCTGGTTTGACCCCGGCGCTGATCGCCGCCGCCAAGAGCAGCGGCCTGCCATTGCTGCCGGGCGTGATGACGCCGTCGGAAGTGATGGTGGCGCGCGAGCAGGGCTTCAAGCAGTTGAAACTGTTCCCGGCGGTGCCGGCGGGCGGCGTCGGCATGCTGAACGGGATCGCCGGCCCGCTGCCGGACGTCACCTTCTGCCCGACCGGCGGCATCTCGATCGAGACCGCGCCGCAGTTCCTCAAGCTGAAGAACGTGGCCTGCGTTGGCGGCTCGTGGCTGACGCCAAAAGACCTGATCGCCAACGGTGAATGGGACAAAATCACCGAACTGGCCAAGGCGGCCAGCAGCCTGCGGGCATAAGACAAAAGGCGCTGCGGCGCCTTTTTTTATGGATCGGTGTGGTAAGCCCGCGTGCCCGGCGGCAGCTGGACCCAGGGATGACGGCGGCTGTCGTAGACCGAGACGGTGGGCGCTGGAAACGTCGGGTCGGCAAACGCGCCGACCGCGACGCTGACCCGGCTGTCGTCACCGACTTCGGTGTGGTACACGGTGGTGCCGCATACCGGGCAAAAGCGGAACAGGAATTGCGCGCCCTGGTCGCCGCTGCGCAGGTATTCCGTGGCCTGGCCGCTGACCTGGTACGGCGCATTGAAGCTGGCCAGCGCGGCGAACACGCTGCCGGTGCGGCGCTGGCATGCGAGGCAGTGACACAGGCCGACGCCGCGAGGGGCGCCGCGGACTTCGATGCGCAGCTGGCCGCAGCTGCAGGATGCGGTAGCGTGATGGTCGGGCATCTGCTGGCCTAGCCGCTCAGTTTGTTATACAGCGTGCCGGACCAGCGGGCGGTGATGCGGCTGCAGTGCATTTCGAACTCGTCACCGTCTTTGGTCTTGGTGGCCTGGAAGTGGTTGATGGCGATGCGGGTGGCGTCCTGCAAGGCGCCGGCTTCGGTGATCTGCTTGGGCGGCGGTTCGTCGCGGATATGCAGCAGGTACTCGACCTTTTTGGGATCGGTATTCTGGTCGTACCAGATCTCGACGCGGATGGCGTCATCGTCATGTTCGCTTTCCGCAAAACAGCGGCCCTGCCGCTTGGTTTCAAATTTAAACCGCATCGCGCTCCTCCCTGGCTCATAAGGATCAGCGTAGCACGACCGCCGCGCACGCGAAACAGTCTTGCAAATGGCTAGCGTGGCGGTATCTGATTTTGCAGCATGGCAGTCTTCAGGACTTCATTAATCAGTCCTTGATAGCCGCGTCCCAGTGACTCCGCCTTGGAAAGATAAAAAGCGTACACGTCATCGTCGAGATAAACTGAAACTTGTGTTTTCCCTTTTGTCGATAGCACTGCACCACGCCATCCTTTACTGAAATCATATTCCTTGCGCATGATATTTCTCCGCTTCGCTTTTGCTGGCCTTGCGTGCGGAGATAAGCCTGGTTCTATCACCGCGCGACGTATGAATGACTATCAGAATTTTCCCGGCGCCATCTGCGCCCAAAGTCGAAAAACGCTGCTCACCGAGCGCGTGCTTATCCTCTGTGGTGATCGCCAATGGATCTAGCAGAACCTGCTCCGCCTGCCCAAAACTTACTTTGTGTTTGCGCAAATTTGACTGGGCTTTTACTAAATCGAATTCGATGTCGTTGAATTGATTATGCATTGACTATTTGTATAGTCAAGCGACGCCAGCGGTGTTGTGGTCGATCAAAGTCGCATGCGCAGGCCGATCGGGGACATGGTGAAGGCCATCAGTTCTTCGGGCTCGGCGCCGTCCAAGGTGTCGATGGATTGGATGCTGAAGCTGGACAGCAGCATGGCGGCGGCGATTTTGATTTCGAGTAGCGCCAGGTAGCGCCCCGGGCACGTACGCACGCCGGCGCCGAACGGCATCGAGACGTGTTTGTCGATCGCGCCGTCGCCGCGTACCAGCCAGCGCTCGGGATCGAAGGCGGCGGCATTGGGCACGTGGGTGTCGGACACGCTGTCGTTGCGCATCACGCACCATACCAGGCCGCCTTTCGGCACCTGCACATCGCCCACCACACTGTCGCGCAGCGCTTCCAACGGAATGAAGGGCGCCACCGGCTTCAGACGCATCGCCTCCTGCGCGCAGGCGTCCAGATAATCCAGCGCGTCCATCTGCTCGATGGTGAAGCCGCGTGGATCGGGCGCCACCCGCAGCACTTCGTCGCGCGCTTTTTGCATCGCCGCCGGATTACGCTGCAACAGATACAGCATCCACGCCAGCGTATTGCTGGTGGTGTCCTCGCCGGCCAACAGCATGGTGGTGACGTTGCCGGCCACCGCCGCGTCGGTGACGCCGCTGCCGCCCTCATCGGCGGCGCAGATCATCGCTTCCAGCAGATTGGATGGACGTTCGCGCCGCGCCGGATCGGCCGTCAGCCGCGCGCGCGCCGCCGCGATCAGCTCATCGATGGCATGATTCAGCGCCAGCAGATGCCGGTCCAGCGCGCGGTCGCGCGGCAGCTTGAGATAGCGCCAGTAAGGAAACAGCGCGATCGAACGCTGCGCCACCGCCGGCAGCACCACGTCCATGTGACGCTGGATCACATCCTCGCCGCCATCGATGGTGTTCACGGTTGAACCGAACGCCAGTCCGGCGATGATGTCGACGCTGTAGCGTTTCAGATCCTCGGCCAGATCGATGCTGCTGCCGTCGCGCGCGGCCTGTTGCCAGCGCTGTTGCAGCCGTAGCGCCACCGTCACCAGCGATGGAAAATATGCCTTCACCGCATGCGGTGCCAAGGCTGCCATCACCATGCGCCGCTGGTCGCGCCAGGCCGCACCCTCGGCCAAAAACACGCCGGGCCGGCCGCCCATTTCCTCGGAAATGATGGCGCTGATCGACGGCCGCCGGAAACCATCCGGCCGGTCGCGCAGCACCGCGTTCACCAGTTGATGGTCGGCCACCACCAGCAAGGGCGTGCGGCCAAACGTGATTTTGAACAGCGGACCATAACGCTTGCTCCACGCCTCCACGTCCTGATGGATACGCAGCGCGCGCAATTGCGGCAGATTGCCGGCCAACGGCCAGGGACGTGGTCCCGGCAGGTCGCGCAGGTGGCGCAGCGCGGTGTTGGCGGAGGCGGGGGCGTTGATCGTGTTCTGCATGACGGCTTCCTGGAGTAACGATAGTGCCAGTGTGCCGCGCCGCGCGCGCAGCGTATTGAACGTTTGCGACATGGTATAAACTGTTTGCCATGAGTACTCGGCTGATCTTCCCCCGCAAGTCACTGGCATCCTGCGTACGCGCCTACATCGAGCGCAGCACGGTGGAGACGCCGCTCGCCGCGCGCGCGGATCGCTACAACCACTATCCGGCCACGCCGCATTGTTCGATCACCTTCTACATCGAGGGCGAGGCGGAAGTGGTGGAGCCGGCCGATGCGCCGCAGGACCGCATCCGCGTGGTGTTCTGCGGCCCGCAGAACCGTCCGATCACCACCTACAATCCCGGCCCGGTGCGCATGCTGATGGTGATGTTTTACCCGCAGGTGCTGCATGCGTTGAGCGGTATTGACCTTTCATCCTGGGTCAACCGCTGGGCGCCGGTGGAGCAGGCGCTGGGACCCGAGTGGGAAGCTTTATCGGCCGCCGTGCTGGCGACGCCGGAGCGGGCGCTGCAGCTGGTGGAAGAATTTCTGGAGCCGCGCTGGCAGGCCGCGCGTCCCGGTGGCGCTGGCGCCACGGCCGGCGATTGGGTGCGCCATCTGGCCGCGCAGGCCGCCAACACCGCGTTGGGACGCGGCGTGCGCAACATCGAACGCCGCATCAAAACCAGCGCCGGCCAACCAATGCGCAAGCTGCTGCGTTTGCAGCGCGCCGAACTCTCGTTCTTCAGCGCGCGCGATGAGTATCTGGCCGGCAGGGCGGTGTGGTCCGACATCGCCGCGCGCGGTGGTTATGCGGATCAGGCCCACTTCTGCCGCGAAGCGCGCGAGATCACAGGCCACAGTCCATTGGAACTGGCGCGCAAGCTGGATTCCGGCGACGAGAGCTACTGGATCTACCGCGTCTGGACCTGACCGGCGCAGGCGGCGCGCGTCATCGGGAATTCGATGCGCCGTGCCTTGCCGTTGTAGCTGCCCTCGATGGCCGCGCGCAGCTGGTTCGGCGGCTGGTAACGATAGATCACCTTTTGCGGGAAGTCGTGGCCCTGGTTTTCAAACACCACCTCGGTCGCGCTCAGGGCGATGGCGGTGAAGCTGGCGCCCTCCTGGCCGGACGGCTGCGCGTGGAAAATCACTGCATCGTCATTGGCGCTGGTGATGCGCATGAATTCATAGTTGGCCACCTTGCCGCCCTTGATGGTGCGGCTCATGCCCATCATGGCGCCGCCGGCCGTCGTGGTCCATTGTTCGCCCGAGCCGGGCTCGCCGCCATCGGCGGTCCAGCAGCCGCTCAGCCACGCCAACTGGTCCAGCGGCGCGGCGCCGGCACTTAGCGTCGCGAGCAGGCAGGCGGATAACAGCATCGGCTTGCGCATTGGTGTCTCCTCAGTGGGTGAGCAGGGCGGACACGCGGTTGCGGCCATTGCGCTTGGCCTGGTACAGCGCGCGGTCGGCGGCGCCGATCAGCGCTTCGATTTCCACCGGCAGGTCCGGCAACTGGGTGGCGATGCCGATGCTGACCGTGACCAGTTGCGCGGCGTCGGTGGTGCGTTCATGCGGGATCGCCAGTTCCTGCGCCCGCGCGCGGATGGTTTCCGCCATCAGCATGGCCTGCTCGACGTCGGTCTCCGGCAGGATCATCGCGAATTCCTCGCCGCCGTAGCGCGCCATCAGATCGCACGGCCGCTTCAGCATGTCGGCCAGCGCGGCCGCCACCTGGATCAGGCATTGATCGCCTTTCTGGTGGCCGTAGTGGTCGTTATAGGCTTTGAAGTGGTCGATGTCGATCATCAGCAGCGACAGCGGGGTGGCGCCGCGCTTGGCGCGCCGGTGTTCCTTTTCCATCGCGACGTCGAAGTGGCGGCGATTGGCGATGCCGGTCAGGCCGTCCGAGAAGGTTTGCGAACGCAGCACCATGGTTTGCTCGCGCAGCAGCTTTTCGCGTGTCACCGCGATGCTGACGTCACTGACCTGGATCAGACAGTGGCGCGGCGCGCCATCCACCGCGATCGGCGTCACTTCCACCGCCTGCTGGATGCGTTCGTCGCGCGCGGCCGCCGCGCGGCTGGCATGCAGCGCGAACGGCGCCTTGTTCAGGGTCTGCGACAGCAGCGAGGCGAAGTTGTTGTACAGCGCGTGCTGGATCGCGGTGTCGACCCGGCCACCGCGCAGGCCGGGGAAGACGGCAAAGAAATCGCGTCCCAGCACCTGCTCGTGCTCCAGCCCGGAGTGTTTGCTGATCCAGCTATTCCACAGCACGATGCGGCGCTCGTGGTCGAGCACGATCGCGCCCAGGTTGACGGCGCAGAACACGCTTTCCAGCAGGGGCAGTCGCGGTGAATTCATGCTTGCCCCATCGCGCGCGCAATATAAAGGTTGATCTGCTCCTGCAGGTCGTGCAGCGCCGAGATATCCAGCACGAAGGCGACGTAGCCGTGGATCTGGTGCTTTTCCAGCACAAAGTCGATGTGCAGCATCAGCACCACGTTGCCGGCCTCGCTGCCGGTGGCGCTGAGGATTTCATCGCTGGTGCCGACATGGTACTGCGGCAGCGAGCCTTGCAGCTCGCGCTGGAAGGTGTTGGCCAGCGTGCCGACGCAGGAGTTCAGCATGATGTTGCCGATCTCGCACATGGCTTCTTGTTCCATCTCGGTCAGTTCCTTGAGCGGAATGGCTTCCCCCACCATCAGCCGCACGATTTCCAGGCTTTTATCTTCCGGGAACATCAGGATGGCCTGGGTGCCGAACGCGCCGTGGAAATGCTGGCTGACGCCGCAGATGCGCTCCGGCAGGCCGTCGTTCTTGCCCAGCAGCCGCGCCGCCTCGGTGCGCGGGATGAAGCTGATCGACGGCACCGACATCCGCACCGCCTCGTGCACGATGGCGCTCATCGACGCCGCCGCTTGGCCGACGCCGATGTTGAAGATTTCCACCAGCGCGTCGTTTTCGAGTTCGGTCAGGTTGAACATGATTACACCGCTTCCAGCGTGGCCACCAGTTGCGCGATGCGCGCCTCGGTGATCGGCTTTTCGACAAAGCCGATGCCCATGGCGCTGGCGCGCTCGCGGGTGGCGGTTTGCACATTGGCGGTCAGCAGCGAGATCGGCACGGTGGGGAATTCCTGGCGCAGCTGCTCGGCGGCGGCGATGCCGCCCATGCCGGGCATGTTAACGTCCATCAGTATCAGGTCGGGGCTGACGTGGCGCGCCTTGACCAGCGATTCCTCGCCGGTGCCGGCTTCCTCCACGATCCAGTCGGCGCGCAGGCCGGCAATGTACTGTTTCGCCATCATGCGTGAGACGCGGCTGTCATCGACGATCAGCACTGTTTTAGTAGTCATGTCTGTCCCCTGAGCGGTGCTTTCATTCTCGCATATCCCGTGACCTTCCTGACCACAGTTGTTGCATGCTTTATACGTAAATTTTGCCGGAAAAGCCGGGCTGGTAAAATAGCGGCAGTTGATATCCCCCTGAATTCCCCTTCCTTATCTTTTTATCATGACCCAAGACGAACTGAAACAAGCCGTAGCCCGCGCCGCCATTGCCTATGTGGTGGAAAACGAGATCATCGGCGTCGGCACCGGCTCCACCGCCAATTTCTTCATTGATGAACTGGCCAAGATGAAGGACAAGATCAAGGGCACCGTGGCCTCGTCCGAAGCCACCGCCGCTCGCCTGCGCGGCCACGGCATCGAGGTGTTCGACCTGAACGACGTGTCGGAAATGGCGGTCTACATCGATGGCGCCGATGAAATCGACCACTCCGGCGCCATGATCAAGGGCGGCGGCGCGGCCCTGACGCGCGAGAAAATCGTGGCTTCGGTGGCCAAGCAGTTCGTCTGCATCGCCGATGGTTCCAAGCTGGTGGACGTGATGGGCAAGTTCCCGCTGCCGGTGGAAGTGATCCCGATGGCGCGCGCCTCGGTGGCGCGTCAGCTGGTGGCGCTGGGCGGCACGCCGAAACTGCGTCTGAAGCCGGGCAGCGACGAAGCCTTCGTCACCGACAACGGTGGTTATCTGCTGGATGTGTCGGGTCTGTCGATTACCGATCCGAAGGCGCTGGAAGCGCAGATCAATCAGATCGTCGGCGTGATTGCGGTGGGGCTGTTCGCGGCGCGTGGCGCCAATGTGTGCCTGCTGGGCACGGCGGAAGGTGTGAAAACGCTGAAGTACTAAGCAATCAGATGCTCCCCGGCGCACCGGGGAGCGGCAGCAGCTTACTCGGCTGGCGGCACGTAACCTTGTGCCGCATCGGCGCCGTCGCCGAAGAAGTGTTTTTCCATCTGCGTCGCCAGGTATTTACGGGCGCGCTGGTCGGCCAGATTCAGGCGGTTTTCGTTGACCAGCATGGTCTGATGCTTCAGCCATTGTGCCCAGGCTTCCTTGGAAACCTGTTCGTAGATCTTCTTACCCAGTTCGCCAGGATACGGCGGGAAATCCAAGCCCTCGGCTTCCTTGTTGAGTTTAATGCATTGAACGGTGCGGGCCATCTCGGGTGCTCCTAAAGCGGTATGTAAAACGTGAATTATAAGGTTTTAATCAGAACCTGGGATTTGCGCTGCCAGTTATACATGCGCTGACGGTCCTTCGGCAGGGCGTCCACCGTGGCCGGATGGAAGCCGCGCTTGATGAACCAGTGCGCGGTGCGGGTGGTCAGCACGAACAGTTTTTGCAGGCCCATGGCGCGGGCGCGGTTCTCCATGTGTTTGAGGATGCGGTCGCCATCGCCCTGGCCCTGGACTTCAGGGTTAACCGTCAGGCAAGCCATTTCCGCCATTTTCTGTTCCGGGAACGGGTACAGCGCGGCGCAGCCGAAGATCACGCCATCGTGCTCGATGACCGAGAACAGGTCGATTTCGCGTTCGATCAGTTCGCGGCCGCGCTTGACCAGCGTGCCGTCGGCTTCCAGCGGTTCGATCAGTTTGATGATGCCGCCGACGTCTTCAATGGTGGCGGTACGCAGCGATTCTAGGTTCTCGTGCGAGATCATGGTGCCGACGCCATCGTGGGTGAACAGCTCCAGCAGCGCCGAGCCGTCCATGTTGAAGGACACGATGTGCGAGCGTTCGACGCCGTTGTCGCAGGCTTTGACGCAGTGCTTCAGGTAGAACGCGGTGGCGTCGGGCAGGAAGCCGGCCTGCAGCACGGCTTCGGCCTGGTGCGACGACAGTTCGCGGATTTCGGTGCCGCCGGCGTCGGTCATCAGCGGGGTCTCGGTGATGAAGATCAGTTTGTCCGCGTGCAGCGCGATGGCGGCGCTGCAGGCCACGTCTTCCATGGTCAGGTTGAAGGCTTCGCCGGTGGGCGAGAAGCCCAGCGGCGACAGCAGCACCAGGCCGTCCGAGCCGAGGATGGAGTGGATGGTTTCAGCGTCCACCTTGCGGGTGACGCCGGTCAGTTCAAGGTCGACGCCGTCGATCACGCCGAGCGGGCGGGCGGTGATGAAGTTGCCGGAAATGATGCGGATCGCCGCGTTGGACATCGGCGTGTTCGGCAAGCCCTGGCTGAACGCGGCCTCGATGTCGAGGCGCAGTTCGCCGGCGGCTTCCTTGGCGCATTCCATGGCGGCGGTGTCGGTGATGCGCACGCCGTTGTGGAAGCGGCCTTCGACGTTACGCAGCGCCAGTTGTTCCGCCACCTGCGGCCGCGAGCCGTAGACCACGGTGACGTTGATGTCGAGCGCGTGCAGCAGCGAGAGATCGTGCGCCAGCACCGGCAAAGCGCCGGCCGCCACCAGTTCACCTGGGAAGGCGACCACGAAGGTTTTGCCACGGAAGGCGTGGATGTAGGGTGCGACGGAACGCAGCCATTGGACGAATTGGGTAGGGTTTTCCATTAGCCGCATTATAATTCGGGGCGCGACGTCCGCGCCAAATACCTTTGTAAAAAACAATGTCAGAAGCCAGCAACAAGCCACAAAAATCGTCTTCCAGCCCTCAAACCGCTGCCAACCGCCCCGCGCCCGGCGCCGATGCCCGTCCGCCCCGCGCCCCGCGTGGCGAGGGCGAGGCTGGCCAGCGTGGCCCGCGCCGCGACGCCCGGCCGCGTCTGACGCCGGAGGAGCAGGCGGCGCGCGAGGCCGAACGGGCGTTCCGCAACCCGCTGCCGCCGATTACCTTCCCTGAAGATCTGCCGGTGTCCGGCCGCCGCCACGAAATCGCGCAGGCGCTGCTGAACAACCAGGTCATCATCGTCTCCGGCGAAACCGGCTCCGGCAAAACCACCCAGTTGCCGAAAATTTGTCTGGAGCTGGGCCGTGGCCAGAAGGGGCTGATCGGCCACACCCAGCCGCGCCGTATCGCCGCCTCGTCCACCGCCAAGCGCATCGCGGTTGAACTGGGCTCGCCGCTGGGCGAACACGTTGGCTTCAAGGTGCGGTTTGCCGACACCCTGCAAAAAGGCGCCTCGGTCAAGCTGATGACCGACGGTATCCTGTTGACTGAAACGCAAAGCGACCCGCTGCTCAAAGCCTACGACACCATCATCATCGACGAGGCCCACGAACGCAGCCTGAACATCGACTTCCTGCTCGGCTACCTGAAGCAGCTGCTGCCGCGCCGTCCCGACCTGAAGATCATCATCACCTCGGCGACGATCGATGCCGACCGCTTCGCGCGCCACTTTGGCACGCCCGAGAAGCCGGCGCCGGTGATCGAAGTCTCCGGCCGCCTGTACAAGGTGGAAGTGCGCTATCGCCCGATCGAAAGCGACGTGGTGAACCGCGCCAACCCTGGCGGCAACGCGGTCGCCATCGCCAACGCCGAAGGCAAGGGCGCCCGCACCGCCGCCGCACGCGAGAAGCGCGACCTGATGGACGCCGTGGTTGACGCTGTCGATGAACTGAGCCGCATCGGCTCCGGCGACGTGCTGGTGTTCCTGCCCGGCGAACGCGAAATCCGCGACGCCGCCGAAGCACTGCGCAAACATCATCCGCCGCACGTCGAAATCCTGCCGTTGTTCGCCCGCCTGTCGGCCGAAGAGCAGGAGCGCGTGTTCAAGACCACCAACGCGCGCCGCATCGTCTTGGCCACCAACGTCGCCGAAACCTCGCTGACCGTGCCCGGCATCCGCTACGTGGTGGACGCCGGCCTGGCGCGCGTCAAGCGCTACAGCTACCGCAACAAGGTCGAACAGCTGCAGATCGAACCGATCGCGCAATCGGCCGCCAACCAGCGCGCCGGCCGTTGCGGCCGGGTGGCCGATGGCGTTTGCATCCGTTTGTATGAAGAGCAGGACTTCCTGCAGCGTCCAAAGTTTACCGAACCGGAGATTCTGCGCTCGTCGCTGGCCTCCGTCATCCTGCGCATGAAGACCCTGCATCTGGCTGATGTGGAGACCTTCCCCTTCATCGAACCGCCGCTGGCGCGCGCCATCGCCGACGGCTATCAGCTGCTGCAGGAACTGGGCGCGGTCGACGAATACAACCAGATCACGCCACTTGGCAAGAAGCTGGCCAAGCTGCCGCTGGACCCGCGCGTCGGCCGCATGATCCTGGCCGCGTTGGACAACGTCTGCCTGAACGAAGTGCTGATTATCGCCTCCGCGCTGTCGGTGCAGGACCCGCGCGACCGGCCGATGGAGCACCAGCAGGCGGCCGACGAGGCGCACAAGAAGTTCGCTGACGAGAAGTCCGAATTCCTCAGCTATATCAAGATCTGGAACTGGTTCGAAAACGCGATTGAGCACAAGAAGACCAACCGCCAGCTGCAGGACAACTGCCGCACCAACTTCCTGTCGCAACTGCGTCTGCGCGAATGGCGCGACGTCCATTCGCAGCTGCTGACCATCGTCAAGGAACAGGGCTGGCGCCTGAACGACACGCCGGCGACCTACGAGAACCTGCATCTGGCGCTGCTGACTGGCCTGCTGGGTAATATCGGCTTCAAGATGGAAGACGATCCTGGCTTCCTGGGCGCGCGCGGCATCAAGTTCAATATCTGGCCGGGTTCCTCGCTGAGCAAAAAGCCGGGCAAGTGGATCATGGCGGCGGAGCTGGTGGACACCACGCGCCTGTATGCGCGTTGCATCGCGCAGATCCAGCCGGAGTGGCTGGAAAAGGTCGGCGGCCATTTGCTGAAAAAATCGTGGGGCGAGCCGCGCTGGGAAAAACGTTCGGCGCAAGTCACCGCGTCCGAGCGCGCCACCTTGTACGGGTTGGTGGTGTACAGCCAGCGCCGCATCAACTACGGCTTGTTCAACCCGGCCGAGGCGCGCGAAATTTTCATCCGCGATGCGCTGGTGGGCGGCGATTACGAGACGCGCGCGCCGTTCTTCGCCCACAATCACAAGCTGATTAAAGAGATCGAGAACCTCGAACACAAGTCGCGCCGTCAGGACGTGCTGGTGGACGATGAACTGATCGCGGCCTTCTACGACAAGCTGATTCCGGCCGACGTGGTGAACGGCGCCGGTTTCGAGAAGTGGCACAAGGATGTGACGTCCAGTGAACCGAAGCTGCTGTACTTGAACCGCGATGAGCTGATGCGGCATGAGGCGGCCGGCGTCACCACCGATTTGTTCCCGAAGAAGATGAACGCGGCCGGCCTGGAGCTGGTGCTGACCTATCACTTCGAACCAGGCAGCGTGCGCGATGGCGTGACGCTGGCGGTGCCGCTGTATGCGCTGAACCAGCTGTCGCGCGAGCGCTGCGAATGGCTGGTACCGGGCATGTTGAAGGAGAAGGTGCATCTGCTGCTGAAATCCCTGCCACAGAAGCTGCGCCGTCACTGCGTGCCACTGCCGGATTACGCGGCCAAGTTCTGCGAGCGGATCGAAGCGAAGCATGCGTTTGGCCGTGGTGAGCTGGTTGACGCCATCATCGCCGACATCCGCGCTCAGATCACGGTGACGCCGCTGACCACCGACTTCAAGCCGGAGACGCTGCCGGCGCACCACTTCATGAACTTCAAGGTGATCGACGAGCATGGCCGCCAGCTGGACATGGGCCGCAACCTCGCCACCTTGCAGGCGGAGTACGGCACGCAGGCGCGTGAAAGCTTCCAGAAGATGGCGGAAGCCTCCGGCCCACAAGCCACCGTCGCCGCGCGCGCAGTGATGCCGGCCAGCGGCGGCGCGGCTACTGCCGTGGGCACTGCTCGCGGCTCCGCAACGCCGGCCGCTGGCAGCGCCGGCGGGAAGGCTGCTGCGGTGGACGCGCCGGCCAACAACATCACGCTGACCAATCTGACCTCCTGGACCTTCGGCGAACTGCCGGAGCTGCTGGAAATCGCCCAGGGCAAGCTGACGCTGATCGGCTTCCCCGCGCTGGTGGACAAAGGCACGCACTGCGACCTCGAAGTATTCGACGATCCGAACGTCGCCGCGCGCACCCACCGCGTCGGCCTGCGTCGTCTGTTCGCACTGCAGATGAAGGACCAGATCAAATTCATCGAAAAGAGCATCCCCAATCTGCAGCAAATGGGCATGCAGTTCATGAGCATGGGCACGCAGGAAGAACTGCGCGAACAGATCATCAACAAGGCATTGGACATCGCCTGTCTGCAAGACCCGCTGCCGATCGACGCCGCCACTTTCACCAAGCGCAAGGACGAAGGAAAATCGCGCCTGGTACTGCTGGTGAACGAGATCGCGCGTCTGCTGTCTCAGGTGCTGACTGAATTCCACGGCCTGCCGAAACGTCTGCAAGGCTTGCCGCAACAGGCGGCGCAGGACATGCAGCAGCAGCTGCAAGGACTGGTGCACAAGCGCTTCTTGCTGGAGAACGAGTACAGCCAGCTGGCGCACTTCCCGCGCTATCTGAAAGCGATGAACGTGCGGATTGAAAAGCTGCGCGGCGATCCGTCCCGCGATACGAAACTGATGGGCGAGTGGCAGCAGGCCGCGGCAGCGTATCTGCGCGCGAGCCGCGACAAATCGGCCGGCAAGAACACCGATCCGAAAATGGTGGAATTCCGCTGGATGCTGGAGGAGTTGCGGGTGTCGCTGTATGCGCAGGAATTGCGCACGCCGATGCCGGTATCGGCCAAGCGTCTGCAAAAAGTGTGGGAGTCCATGCTGCGTTAAGCGGGCTGCCGAACGCAGTGCGCGGCGGCTTTCCGGTAGACTGTTTTGCAACAGGGGGATGTTGCGATGGCCAAAACCGGCAAGCTGCTGCGTAGTTTGATTCGTGCCGGCACGCGCACGGCGAAGCTGTTCGCCGCCGCCACCGCGCCACCGAAGCCCAGACGCAAACCCAAGGCGGCGGTGGTCAAGCTCACCGCAAAATCCGCTGTCGGCAGCGTTGTCAGGAAGCCGCGCGCGTCCACGCGCAGCCGGCCCGCCGTCGCGAAGCCAGTGGCATCGGCCGCCGCGCCATCCGGTGTCGCGCCGGGCAAGTGGTTGTCGTCATACGTGCCCACCGCGTCCGGGCAGCGCATGAACTTCTGGCTTTATCTGCCCAACCAGCTCACCGAACGCGCGGCCAGCAAAGGCCTGCCGCTGCTGGTGATGCTGCACGGCTGTCAGCAAACCGCGACCCAGTTCGCGCAAGGCACGCGCATGAATTTGCTGGCCGAGCAGATGGGCTATGCCGTGCTGTATCCGCAGCAGCTGGTCAGCAGTCATGCGCAGCGCTGCTGGAAGTGGTACGAGCGCGCCACGCAGCAGGGCGGCGGCGATGTGCCCACCATCATCGGCATCATCAACAAAGTGCTGACGCAGTGCGCGATCGACCGTTCGCGGATATTTGTAGCGGGTCTGTCGGCAGGTGCCGGCATGGCCAACATCCTGGCGCTGAATCATCCGCGCCTGTTTGCGGCGGTGGGCCTGCATTCCGGGCCGGTGTTTGGTGCGGGTCACAACACCTTGGGCGCGCTGGGCGTGATGCAGCATGGCGCCGGCGGCATGCGCGCCGACCTCGCGGTGCACGAGATCCTGCAACGCCAGCCGCAGTTTCCTGGCATGCCGGCGATTCTGGTGCAGGGCCAGAACGACGACGTGGTACGCCCCATCAACCAGATCCAATTGACGCGCCAAAGCCTGCTGCTGAATCATCTCGCCGGTCCACCCAAGATCACGCGCAAGCGGCATTACAGCCTGCACGACTACTACGACGGCCGCAAGCTGATGCTGCGCGTCGCCCAGATCGACAAGCTGCAACACGCCTGGAGCGGCGGCGATTCCACACTCGCCTTCAACGACCACGCCGGCCCCAACGCCAGCAAAATGCTGCTCGAATTCTTCAACCGCCACCGCCGGACTTAACGATGCCAGGTCAGAGCAGCAGGAAGGCCAGCGCGGCGATGGCGGTTGGGGGCAGGGCGCCGGCCAGCAGGCCAAGGGCGCTGATCGATTGGTCGTGGAAGCCGCGCCGCAGCAGCGCGGCGCCGGCCGGATTGGGCGCGTTGGCGATCACCGTCAGGCCGCCGCCGGTGACGGCGCCCGCCACCAGCATGTATTGCGAGGCTGGCGTGATGGTTTCGATCAGCGAGCCCAGATAGGTAAGGGCGGCGTTGTCGGTGATGGCGGTCAGGCTCATCGCGCCGAAGAACAGGGCCAGCGGCGGCAGGCTTTCGACGATAGGCTGCAACCACCATTGCTGCATCCCGCCCAGCACCACCAGCCCGGCCAGGAAGAAGCCGACCAGCAAGCCTTCCTTGATGATCAAGGGATGCTGATAACGCTGGTATGCCTGGGTGAAGCCCAGGAACAGCATGAATACGCCCATGAACAGCACCGGATGATGGCCGAGCACCACCACCGCCGCCAGAAACGCCAGATGGATGGCGGTGACGGCCAGCGGTATGGCGGGCGTATTGTCGGTCTCGGTGCTGTCGCTGCGGGCCGGCGCGCGCAGATGCTGACGCAGCACGTAGCTGATGGCGCTGGCATTGAACAGTACCGCCAGCGTCGCCTTCCAGCCAAACTGCGCGGCCATGTGGGCCGTGTTCCAGTCCCAGGTGGCGGCCACCATCAGCACCGGCGGCGCGGCGTAGGAGGTCAGCAGGCCGCCGATCGAGACGTTGACAAACAGTACGCCCAGTGCCGCGTATTTTTTCCACTCCGGTATGCCGTCGCGGAACACCAGTGGTGCCAGCATCAGCGCCGCCAGCGTCATCGCCGCCGGTTCGGTGATCAGCGAGCCGGTCAGCGGCACCAGCGCCATGCCGAACCACACCAGCGCCAGTTCGGCCGGCATCGGCATGCGTCGCGCCAACGCCAGCAGCGTGCGCTGCACGATCTCCATCACCGGCCGTGAGGCCGCTACCACCATCACCACAAACACAAACAGCGGCTCGGTGTACTGCCGAGATTCGGCATAGGCAATCGCCGCCTGGCCGCCGTTGAGCACGGCCAGCGCGCCCATCAGGATGAAGGCCCAGAAGCCGAACACCACCTCGACCTCGCCCAGCAGGTGGAACAGGCCAGCATGACGTGGATGGCGGTGCGCCAGCACCTCGAAGGATTTGGCGGCGAAGGTGTGCAGCAGCGCCAGACCGAACAGGGCGGCGCCGATGATGTGTATGGTTTGCAAAGTATGCCTTTTGACTAATGCGCTGAGTGCCATGGTACCGCAGAGCAGATAAACCTTGCCAAAATACGGTATGTGAAGTACTGTGTATTTATACAGTATTTGCGGTAAAATGCCATGACACTTCCTGAAACCCTGCATCCGTCACTGTGGCGGGCGGACCAGCTCGCCCAGAACGCCACGCGCTGCCTGGACACCGGCTTTGCCGCGCTGTCGGCGCAGCTGCCGGGTGACGGCTGGCCGCTGGGCACGTTGGTCGATTTGCTGGTGCAGCAACACGGCATCGGTGAGCTGCGCCTGTTGCAGCCGGCGTTGACGGCGCTCGGCAAGCGTCCCATCGTGCTGCTGCAACCGCCGCACGAACCACAGGCGCTGGCATTGGCCGCGCTGGGGCTGGAGCCGTCGCAACTGCTGTGGGTGCGCAGCGGCGCCAAGGCCAGCGATGCGCTGTGGGCCGCCGAGCAGATCCTGCGCAGCGGTTGTTGCGGCGCGCTGCTGATGTGGCAAAAACAGGCGCGCGGCGAAACGTTGCGGCGCTTGCATCTGGCGGCGCAAAGTGGCGAGACGTTGTTCTGCATGTTGCGGCCGCTGGCGGCGGCGCAGGACGCTTCACCGGCGCCGTTGCGGCTGTCGCTCAGACCGGTGGCGGGCGGCCTGGATATCGGCTTTATCAAACGACGAGGACCTCAGCGCGATGTTCCGCTGTTCCTTCCCTTAACCCCCGCTCTGTTGCAACGTCATGCGTCTCTGGATAGCTCTACACCTGCCGAGGCTCCCGCTCGAAGTATTTTGCCCGCGCTGGTCGGATGACAACTGCACCGTGGTGCTGGAACAGGAGCGGGTAGCGGCGATGGCGGACAGCGCGCGGGCGGCTGGCGTGCAGCTGGGCATGCGGCGCGGCGGCGCCATCATGCTGGCGCCGCAGGCTCAGTTCCAGCAGCGCGCACCGCAGCTGGAAGCGGAGGCGATGCAGGCGACCGCTTTGGCACTGCTGCAATTCACGCCGCAGCTGGCCGAGGCCGAGGAAGCCACGTTGCTGCTGGATATCGGTGCCAGCTTGCGTCTGTTCGGCGGCATTCGCGCGCTGTGTCGGCTGGTGGCGCGCAGCGTGCGTGCGCTGGGCTTTACCGGCAGCCTCAGCTGCGCACCCACCGCGCGCGGCGCCTGGCTGCTGGCGCGCAGCGGTGGCGGCCGTGCTTTGAAGATGGCGACGCTGGAGCGTCGGCTGGCGCTGCTGCCGGTCGGTCTGTTGCCGCCGGCGCGCGCTTATCTGGACTGGATGGAAGGCATAGGCTGCTTCACGCTGGAGCAGTTGCGGCGGCTGCCGCGTCCCGGCCTGCAACGCCGTTGCGGCCGCGCCTTGCTGGATATGCTGGACGATGCCCATGGCGCCCGTCCCGAACTGCACCAATGGCTGCAGGCGCCGGCCAGCTTCCGCGCCCGGCTGGAGTTGTTCGACCGCGTCGAAAACGCCGAGGCGCTGCTGTTTGGGGCGCATCGTTTGTTGCTGCAGCTGACCGGCTGGCTGAGTGCGCATCAGCTGGCGGTGGAGCGCATCCACCTGCTGCTGGAACATGAGCGCGGCCGCAGTGCCGGGCCGCCCACCGTCATCGAAGTGGTGCTGGCGGAGCCGACCTGGAAAGATGCGCATCTGGTGCGGCTGTTGAAAGAGCGGTTGGCCAAGCAGGAGCTGGATGCGCCTGTGATCGGTCTGTGTCTGGAGGCGCCGCAGGTGCAGCCGATGGCGCCGCCCAGCGAGTCGCTGTTCCCCGAGCCGGGCGGCAGCAAGGAGGATTGGCAGCGTCTGCTGGAAGTGCTGTCGGCGCGGCTGGGCGCGGACAATGTGCTACAAGCGGCGCCGCGTGCCGATTATCGTCCGGAGCAGGCCAATGCGTGGGTCAGCATCCAGGAAAAAATCCGTCCGGCCGACGCGCGCGCGCAACTGCCGCCGGACCTGGGCAGCTTGCCGCGTCCGACCTGGTTGCTGGCCAAGCCGGTGCAACTATTGCTGCGCGACCATCGGCCGTATTACGGCTCGCCGCTGCGCATCCGCTCCACCGGCGAGCGCATCGAGGCCGGCTGGTGGGGCGAGATGCAGCGCCGCGATTACGTGATGGCACAGGGCGACGACCATGCCTATTACTGGCTCTACAAGGAGCGCGACACCAGCAAGCCGGTACCGGAAACGCGTTGGTATCTGCATGGTTTTTTCGGCTAGACTGGCAATCGCCGCTCGGGCCTGGTCTCAGTCTAGCGGCGTGAAGCGCTGCACCTGTTTGCCATCCACCTCCACCAGCTCGAAGAACACGTCGCGTGGACGGCACCAGATGGTGCCGTTGGCGGCGCGATATACAATCATGGGGCTGAGGTCGGACTCCAGTGTGGCTTCGCACACCAATTCGTAGAGACCGCCTTTATAGTGCTGGTAACGCATTTACTGTTTCCTTATGAAATCACAACGACAAGAATTTATCGGCGCGCATGGCCACAAGCTGTCGGCGCGCCTGGATGCGCCGGATGGCGAGATCAAGACCTACGCGCTGTTCGCCCACTGCTTCACCTGCGGCAAGGACGTGCTGGCCGCGCGTCGCATCGCGCAAACGCTGACCGAGCATGGTATCGCCGTGCTGCGCTTCGACTTTACCGGACTCGGCGCTAGTGAGGGCGAATTTGCCAACACCAATTTCTCCTCCAATCTGGCCGATCTGGTGGCGGCCGCCGATTGTATGCGCGAAAGCTGGCAAGCGCCAAGTCTGCTGATCGGCCACAGCCTGGGCGGCGCGGCGGCGCTGGCGGCGGCCGAGCAGGTGCCGGAAGTCAAAGCGGTGGTGACCATCGCCGCGCCCAGCTCGCCAGTGTTCGTGACCGGCATGTTCAGCGAGCATCTGGAACAGATCGCGCGCGACGGCGAGGCCGAGGTACTACTGGCCGGGCGGCCGTTCCGCATCAAGCAGCAGTTCGTTGACGATGCCGGCGGCCATAATCTCAAACAGAAGATCGCCGGCCTCAAGCGCGCGCTGCTGGTGATGCACGCGCCAGGCGACGACACGGTGGCCATTAGCAACGCGATGGAGATCTTCACCGCCGCCAGGCATCCGAAAAGTTTTGTCTCGCTGGACGATGCGAACCATCTGCTGACCGGACGCGAGGATGCGGCCTATGTCGCCAACCTGATAGCGGCCTGGGCCGACCGTTACCTATTCCCGGTGTCGGAATAATTGACAGTGGCCGCGCTTGGCGCGGCCCTCTTCATAGTGGCGCACGGCTGTGGCATGACGATTGCTCGAGGGCGGATACCCCCGCTCTCAAAGGAGTCGTCATGAAAATCCCCTCGATGCCAGTTGCCGCATGGGCATTGGCGCTCTTGCTGTTCAGCTCGTGGGCGCAGGCCGCGCCCATCGATTTCGAACAGTTCACCGACAGCTATGCCGTCAGCACGGAAGTGCCCGACGTCGCCTTTTCCGGCGGCACGGTGCTGACCGCCGGCGTTGGTCTCAACGACATCGACTTCCCGCCGGTGTCTGGCCAGAACGTGCTGGCCGCGCTGTCGGGCGTGCTCACCATCACCACCGACGCGCCGGTTGATCAGCTGTCCGCTTACTTCACTTACGCCAGCACGCTGAACTTCAGCGGCTACGACAGCGCGCTGAACCTGCTGTTCAGCGTTGATACGCCATCGATCTCCAACCTTGGATCGCACTATCTGTTCACTACCACGCAGGCCGACCTGTCCTCGCTGGTGATCAGCGCGCAAGGCGGCACCGCGTTCACGCTGGATGATCTGCAAATTGGTGTGGCCGCGCTGCCGGAGCCAGGCGTGCTGGCGCTGATGCTGCTGGGCGGCCTGGGCGCGGCGATATCGCGCAGGCGGCAATCATGAAGCGCCAACTGTTCAGTGTCTCGGCCTTGCTGGCGCTGACGCAGCCCTTAGCGCTGCTGGCGCAGCCGGATGATGGTGGCCAGTTCGACCAGGACTTCAAAGCCATCGCCCACCAGTTGGTGCTGCTGAATCCGCAGGCCCAGCAACTTCACTTCCACGACGCGCAACAGTGGCAGGCATTCTGGACGCGTTTCGCGACGGACGGCAGCGCGCCTGCGGTCGATTTCCGCCGACACGACGTGCTGGTGGTCTTGCTGGGCAATCAGGGCAGCGGTGGTTACGCGGTGCGCATTGGCCCGGTTGTAAGCACGGCCCACGGCGCGCGCGTGACGGTGCTGGTGTGCCGTCCGGCATCGGATACCGCGCAGCTGGCCGTGGTCACCTCGCCGTACGCTAGCCGGCTGATCGCCAAGACCGCGCCGCCGCTGCGCTGGGTGCGGCAGGACGGCATCAGTGGCAAAGGCGCTTGCCGCTAAATTCACCTTACCCGTATCGGGAGCTTGTCATGAAATTCTTCACTTTGTTACTGGCGCTGCTGCCTGTGCTGGCGCACGCCGAATTCACCAGCTTCACGGCGACACCCAATGCGGTGTTCGCCAACACGCCGACCAGTGTCACCTTCGTCGCCAGCCTGCCGGCGGAGCCGGGTCTGATCAAAAGCAGTGTGCGTTTGCTGCGCGCCGTGAATGGCGTCTACGGCGTGGTCGGCACCATGCATGACGACGGCCTGGCCGGCGATGCCTTGGCCAACGATAACCTCTACACGCTGACGCTGAGCGTGCCCGCCGCCAGCAACGGCGAATACCAGTTCCGCGCCTCGGCTGCCTACACCGGCGTGGCGCGGCGCCTGCAATCGGAGACGCTACCGCTGCAGGTGCTGCCGGCGCTGGACTTGCAGATCACTGCTGGCCAGCAGGAAATCACCTTGCTGCAGGGGGAAACGGTATCGTCCGCCTTCATCCTGCAGATGTCCAAGCAGGCCGGCGGCAGTGGCAATATCACTGCGGTGCAATCGCTGACGCCGGCCGGCGGGCTGTCGCTGGTGACCGATCTGAATCCCGGCGGCTATTCCAGCACGCAATCGATGCAGACCTTCCTGGTGCAGGATACTTTCACCGCGCTGCAACCCGGCGACTACACCGTCAAGCTGGATGGCACGCTGAATGCCGGCGGTGCCAGCGACCAGGCCAGCGCGACCATGCTGATTCACGTGCTGCCTGCCAACGGCGCCGGCCAGCTGGGACTGACCGCTTATCCGGGCGGCATCGAAACCGGCACCAGTGGCGCCATCGTGTTTGGCGCTGGCTACACCATGGGGCCGACGCTGCCGGTCAGCGTCACGCTGTACGAAACCAATGCCACCGGCGTCATCCTGCACGAGCAGGGCGCCATGCTGGACGATGGCGCCCAGGCCGACCTGGCGGCGGACGACCAGACCTACACCACGCAGCCCACGCTGCAAGCCGGTCCCGCTGGCAGCCTGCGCTACTTCAAGGCGGTGGCGGTGTTCGCCTCCGGCACACCGGTGGAATCACCAGTGGTGAGTCTGCCGTCGCTGCCCTACCACATCAGCTTCGTGCCAGCCAACCCGGCGGCTTCGGTGGTGGAGGCGGAAACCGGTGTGCAGTTGCAGTGCGACCAGGTGATCGTGCAGTTCCGCGCCGATGCCACGCTGGCGGCGATCGACGCGGCGGTGGCTGGCGTCAGCGGCCACGTGTGGGGTGTCGAGCCGTTGATCAACGCCTACCAGATCGGCATCCCGTGCCAGGGCATCGCCGGCGTCAAGGCGGCGCTGGCCTATCTGGCGCAGCAGCCGCAGGTGGTGGCGGCCGAGCCCAACAGCTGGAGCGCGCTGGCCGAGTTCAAGCCCAACGATAGCCGTTATGCCAGCCAGTATGCGCCGCCGCTGGTGCGCGCGGACGAGGCCTGGCTGATCGCGCGCGGCCAGGGTGTGGTGGTGGCGGTGCTCGATTCCGGCGTCGATTACCAGCATCCCGACCTGGTCGGGAGGGTGCATCTGGGCCATGACTACGTCAACAACGATGCCGATCCGAAGGATGATCACAGCCATGGCACCCATGTGGCCGGCATCATCGGCGCCAAAGGGCATAACAGCGTCGGCGTGGCCGGCATGGCCTGGGACGCGGAGATACTGGCGATCAAGGTGTGCGGCGGCGAGACTGGTGTGCCGGGCGTGGGCATCGTCGGCGGCTGCCCGGAATCGGCGATCATTTCCGGCATCCTGGCGGCGACGTCACAGGCCCGTATCATCAATATGAGCCTGAGGGGGCACAAGAGTTTGTTCGAGGCGGCGCTGAACCTGCTGGGCCTCAAAACCGCTTATCAGAAGGCGGTGGAGGCGGCCAGTGCGGCCGGGGTGCTGGTGGTGGCGGCGTCGGGCAACGATAACAGCAGCGACCCCAAGCTGCCGTGTGCCTATCCGACCGTGCTGTGCGTCGGCAATACCACCTCGGCTGACGTGCGCTATGCCGATCCCAAGTACGGCAGCAACTACGGCGCCCATGTCGACATCGCCGCGCCGGGCACCGACATCCTGTCCACCGTGCCAACCTTTGCCGATGCCTCGGGCTATCAATACAAGACCGGCACCTCGATGGCATCGCCGCTGGTGGCCGGGGTCGCGGCGCTGGTGTGGGGTAACAATCCCAGCATGACGCGCAGCCAGGTGGAGGAGCGTCTGCTGAAGACGGCGCTGCCGCTGAATCAGCAGGTGGGGCCGCGGGTCGACGCCTTCGACGCCGTGTTCAATGGCAGCTTCGAGCATGACCTGTCGGGCTGGAAGATTAGCGGCACCGGCAGCGCGGTGCCCAAGCTGGGGCCGATCAGCCCGGTCAAGGGTGTGCGCCTGGGCATGGCTTCGACCGGGCCGGACGCCGCCGTGGAGCAGTCCGAGCTGTACCAGGAATTCACCGTGCGGCAGGATGTCACTGAGCTGGCGCTGTCGTTCAGCTATGCCATGGTGACCGAGGAATATCCGGAGTGGGTGGGGCGCGGCTTCAACGATGACTTCCGCGTCACGCTGGAAACGCCGGACGGCGTCGAGCATCAGGTGGCGCTGGAGACGGTGGACGGTTCCGCCTTCAGCGCCATCGGCGGCATCGACTTCCCCGGGGGCGACAGCACGGTCGGCTGGACCGGCTGGAAGAATGTGGTGTCGGTGAAGTTTCCGCTCACGGCCGGCGCCGGCAAATACCGGCTGCGGGTGCGCGATCGTGGCGACGGCATCTACGACACCAACGGCCTGCTCGACACCATCCGCTTCAAATAAGTCAATCGACCTTGGCGCAGCAGCGTGCCGAGATCTGTTTAAAAGTCTTCCGACAGGTCTTTCCAGCCCTTGCTGACGGCAAAGGCGGCGAATTCGTCCGGCGTGTCCAGCACCAGCAGCCGGCTTTCCTGCAGCACCGGATCGCCCGCCGTCAGCGCCGGGCCCTGGTAGCCGACGCTGCGCAGTTGCGTGACGATGGCGGCGATCAGCGCCTGATCCTTGTGCAACCCGCTGATGGGCGCCTTGAAATCCACATACACCTCGATCGCGCCGTAACCTTCGTCGAAGATGCGGATCGCCTTGGCGTCGTGGGCACGGCCGGAGCCGTCGGTGGCCTTGAAGGGGCCGCTCAGTTGGATATCGGTGTCATTGTTCATATTCGCAGCATACACAGCTTAGTCCACTTTGGGCAAGGCCATGCCGCGCTGCACGGCGGGGCGCTCGCCCACTGTCTTGATCCAGCGTTGCAGATGGGGCTTGTTGTCCAGTTTATCGGCGAGGGCGGGCTTGAGCTTGTCCAGCGCCGCCATCACCCACGGGTAGCAGGCGATGTCGGCAATGCTGTAGTCCGCGCCGGCGATATAAGTGTGCTGCGACAACTGCTTATCCATCACGCCCAGCAGGCGGTCGGTCTCGTTCAGAAAGTGCTCAATGGCCAGCGGCGCCTTCTGTTCCGAACGCACGGCAAAAAAGCCGGCCTGGCCCAGCATTGGGCCGAGGCCGCCGATCTGCCAGTGCAGCCATTCCAGCACCTTGTAGCGCTGCGGACCGTTCGGCGGCAGCAGCTTGCCGGTCTTCTCGGCCAGATAAGTGAGGATGGCGCCGCTTTCGAAGATCGTCAGGCCGCCGTCTTCCATCGCCGGGATTTTGTTGTTGGGGGATAGCTTCAGAAACTCGGGGGCGAACTGCTCCTTCTTGCCGAGATTAACCGTTTTGATCGTATAAGGCAGGCCCAGTTCCTCCAGCATAATGGGGATCTTGCGGCCGTTGGGCGTGGTCCAGGTATGCAGCGTCAGCATGGCGTTCCTCCGGATGAATTTGGTGTAACCATAATCCATCCGGAGCGAACGCCGCGCCCGCTATGTCTCATACTTCGGGGGCAGTTCCCAAAAATGGACATTGTCTCGTGCACGATGCAATGTCCGAATTTTAGAACTGACCCCGAAGTGGACACGAACTGGGCATTATGGCAGTGGCTTGAGGATGTCGGTCAGCCGGTCCGGGGTGCCGTCGATGCGTTCCAGGCGCGGGTACTTCAGGCCGTCGTGGTAGTCCAGCGCGACGGTGCGGTACTGGTTGCCTTTTTTGACCAGCAGGTTGATCGGCTCTTTGCCGCCCTTGGCCGCCGTCACCGCCGTGCGCAGCAGTTCCGGTTTGTAGGCTTGGCCGTTCACCGCCAGCAGCGTGGTGTTGCCGGACAGGCCGGCCTTGAAGCCGACGCCGTCCCAGACGAACGCCTCCAGCTTGCCTTCGGAACTCACCGAGAAGCCCAGCGAGTACTGGAAGTTGGCCGATTTGCTCAGGTCTTCCTGGGCCTTGAGGAACTCGGTCTGTTTGTCGCTGTAGACCAGTTTCCAGCCGGCGCGCGCCAGGCCGTCCAGCGGCGCGCCAGGACCATGGCCGTCGACGCGGCTGCGCAGGAAGTCGGCCCAGCCGTAGGGCTGCACTTTGTTGAGCGCTTTGACCACGTCGTCGAAGCTGTAGAACTTGGCGACGTTGACGCCGTTGTCGACGCCGAAGAAGTCGCGCGCGAAATCGTTCAGCGAGCGCTTGCCGTTGGACAG
Organism: Duganella guangzhouensis; assembly: GCF_009674535.1. Classification (GTDB taxonomy): domain Bacteria; phylum Pseudomonadota; class Gammaproteobacteria; order Burkholderiales; family Burkholderiaceae_D; genus Rugamonas; species Rugamonas guangzhouensis. The sequence goes on along the minus strand of NZ_WKJK01000002.1, from coordinate 554,398 downwards.
TTCGCGGATCTTGGTGTCGGCGTCCAGCCAGATCAGTTGGCCTTCCTGGTAGTAGTCCTCGGCACGCTGCCAGTTGTTCCACACCTGGGGCCGGCGGGCGTTGATGATCGGGTCGTAGGTGGTGTCCTGCAGCGCGCGCCAGGCGCGGCCCTGGACGTTGTCCAGCTTGGCGGCGGTGGCGGCCAGCTGGTCACGCGTATGCTCGGGCGCGATCAGGCCGGAGCGGGCGGCCAGCACGGCGCCCCAGTATTGGGTCTGGCCTTCGTACACCCACAGCAGCGAGTTGTCGAGCGCGGTGTTGAAGTTCGGCACGTCCTGGCCGTCCGGGCGGCGGAATTTGCCGTTCCACGAGTGGGTGAATTCGTGCGGCAGCAGTTCGCGCCGCGCTTCGTATTTTTTCCACTCGGCGAAGTAGCCCAGCTTGACGCCATTCTCGCTCGACTGATGATGCTCGCGGCCGATGCCGCCAAATTCGTCGCTGATGCCCAGCAGGAAGTCGTAGTGCTTGTAGTGCTGTGACTGGAACAGCTTGTAGGCTTGCTGGATCAGTTCGCGATGCGGCGCGATCTGTTCCGGCGTCGCCTCCAGCTGCTCGGCGCTGTCGGCCACCAGGTTCAGGTGGACCGGAATTTTGGCGCCCGGATCGAGGTCGATGCGGCGGAAGTAGCGGCCGGCAAACAGCGGCGAATCGAGCAGGGTTTCCAGGTCCAGCGGTTTGAAGGCGACGGCGTCGCCTTGCTGTTCCGCCACTTCCAGCGCGCTGCCGAACTGCCAGCCGTGGGGCACGGTCAGGTTGGGCTGCACCGTGATGTTGCGGCTGCGGTAGCCGGCCGGATACAGCGCCAGCGATTGCCATTGCACGCCGAGGATGTCGTTGGTGAAGGTGATGCGGCCCTGGTTGGTTTCCACCGGCGAAACCAGGTCAAACGCGACGTCCACCGCGTCCGCGCCTTTCGGCACCTCGATGTTAAACGCGAACACATTCAACGGATCGCGCTTCCATTCCAGCGCCTTGCCGCCGCTGCTGACCTTGAAGCCGGCGAACTGGTTGATGGCGCCGCTCGGGCCGTGATTGGCCACCACCCATTGTGGATACAGCAGCGTCAGCTTGCCCGCTTTGGCGGGAATGTGTTGCTGGACGCGGAAGATTTGCTGGGCATTGTTGGTGGCATCCACTTTCAGCACGATGGTGCCCGGATAGGGCTGCTCGGAGATGGATGCGGCCTGCGCGCTGAAGGCGGTAGCCAGCACGGCGGCAAGTACGGCACGGGTCAGGGTCATAATAAAACGATAAAGCGGTTGGACAAGGGACTGAGTGTAGCACGTAGGAAACGAAAAATTTTTTTAAAAAATCTCTTGAAAGGGCTACAGGGCGACTTATATGGGACTCAGCGGTTGCCCAGATGGGGGCCGCGAGCGGGGATGCTCCCCACACTGATATCGCTTAAACTTGAAAGGATATGCACCATGCGTAGTTTTGACCTGACCCCTCTGTACCGTTCCGCTATCGGCTTCGATCGTCTGGCACAATTGCTGAACGACGCCCAGCGCAGCGACACCCCGAGCTACCCCCCATACAACATCGAGCTGGTGTCGGATGACCAATACCGCATCGTGATGGCGCTGGCCGGCTTCAGCCGTGCGGAAATCGACATCACCTTTGAACGCGATGCGCTGACCGTGGTCGGCCGCAAGCAAAAGGATGCCACCGAGCGCACCTATCTGCACCGCGGCATCGCCGCCCGCGATTTCGAGCAGCGCTTCCAGTTGGCCAACCACGTCAAAGTGACCGGCGCCAGCTTCGACAACGGCATGCTCACCATTGAACTGGTGCGTGAGATTCCGGAAGCGCTGAAACCACGTAAAATCGTCATTGATGGTGGCGAGAACGTGACTGCTTTGGAGCAGCGCGCCGCAGCTTAATTCCGCTTTAATGCAGTACTGATAACTGGCCGGTCGATCCGGCCAGTTTTGCGTTTTAAGGCCTGTTTTGGTTAAGTGGTGCCTAAGTTTTTAGCTGCATATTGGATACATCTAAGATCCTCTTTCAGGAGACCGTTATGTCCAACTCTACTCTCAAACGCGCAGCCGTCGCAGTCGCCGTCCTGGGCGTGATCGGCGTCGGCGGTGCAGTCGCTGTCAAACAGAATGCCGCCGTGGCCGCCGCCGCTCCGGTTGCCGCCGCCGTCGCGCCGGCCAGCGCCGCGCCGGTCCCGGTTGGCGCTCCGAGCATCGCGCTGCCGGACTTCAGTGTCATCGTCGCCCACAACGGCCCGGCCGTGGTCAACATCAACGTCACCGGCTCGACCAAGACCGCCTACGATGTCGATGGCCAGCAAGGCCGCAACGGCAACGATCCGTATGCCGATGATCCGTTCTACGAATTCTTCCGCCGCTTCCAGGGCCAGCAACGCCAGCAGCGCGCTCAGCCGACGCATGGCCTGGGCTCGGGCTTCATCATCAGTTCGGATGGCATCATTCTGACCAATGCGCACGTGGTGCGTGACGCCAGCGAGGTGGTGGTCAAGCTGACCGATCGCCGCGAATTCCGCGCCAAGGTGTTGGGCTCCGATCCGCAAAGCGATGTCGCGGTGCTGAAGATCGACGCCAAGAACTTGCCAGTGGTGCCGCTGGCTCAGGGTAACGATCTGAAAGTGGGTGAATGGGTGCTGGCCATCGGCTCGCCATACGGCCTCGACAACACCGTGACCGCCGGCGTGGTCAGCGCCAAGGGCCGCTCGCTGCCGGATGGTAATGTGCCGTTTATCCAGACCGACGTCGCGGTCAATCCTGGTAACTCCGGCGGTCCGCTGTTCAACACGCGCGGCGAGGTGGTCGGTATCAACTCGCAGATTTATAGCCAGACCGGCGGTTATCAGGGCTTGTCGTTCGCGATTCCGATCGATGTGGCCAACAAGATCAAGAACCAGATCGTCGCCACCGGCAAGGTGGTGCACGCCAAGCTGGGCGTGACGGTGCAGGAAGTGAACCAGGGCTTTGCCGATTCCTTCAACCTGGCGACGCCGGAAGGGGCGCTGATTTCCAACGTCGAGCGCGGTGGTCCGGCCGACAAGGCTGGCCTCAAGGCCGGCGACGTGATTCGTTCGCTGAATGGCCAGAAAATCGTCAGCTCGGCCGATCTGCCGTCCATCGTCGGCCTGTCGGCGCCGGGTGAGAAGATCGCGCTGGAGGTCTGGCGCCAGGGTAAGCCGGTGCAGATCACCGCCACGCTGGGCAACGCCAAGGACAAGGTGGCGGCGCAGGATGACGCATCGCCGGCCGACCAGGCCAGCGCCAAGCTGCGTCTCGGCTTGTCGCTGCGTCCGCTGGACCAGGACGAACGGCGTGAATCCGGCATCGCCGGCGGTTTGCTGATCCAGGACGCCGGTGGCGCCGCCGCCAATGCCGGGGTGCAGCCGGGTGATGTGCTACTGTCGGTAAATGGCCGTCCGGTCAACACCATCGACCAGGTGCGCGAGGTGGTTGGCAAGTCCTCCAAGTCGGTGGCATTGCTGATCCAGCGCGGCGACGATAAAATCTTCATACCGGTCCGCCTGGGATAACGGGGAGCTGGCTTCGGCCGGCAGAACGCTGAACAAAAACAGAAAGGAAACAATATGCGACTTCTGCTGGTAGAAGACGATACGATGATAGGCGAAGTGGTGCTCGATCTGCTGCGGGCCGAGCACTACGCGGTGGACTGGGTCAAGGACGGCGATATGGCCGACACCGCGCTGCAAACCCAGACCTACGATCTGGTGCTGCTGGATCTGGGGCTGCCGCGCAAGGATGGTCTCGACGTGCTGCGCTCGATGCGCCTGCGCAAGGAGCTGACCCCGGTGCTGATCGCCACCGCGCGCGACGCCAAGGAACAGCGCATCGCCGGTCTCGACGCCGGCGCCGACGATTACGTGCTCAAACCCTACGACCTCGATGAGCTGCTGGCCCGCATCCGCGCCTTGCTGCGCCGCTCGGCCGGCCGCGCCGAGCCGGTGTTCGAACACGGCAACGTCACCGTCAATCCACAAACCCGTGAAGTGATCGCCGACGGCAAGCCGGTCAGCCTGTCGGCGCGCGAATGGGCGGTGCTGGAAGCGCTGATCGCGCGGCCGGGCATCGTGCTGTCGCGCCATCAGCTGGAAGAAAAGCTGTACAGCTGGAAGGATGAAGTCAACAGCAATGCGGTTGAAGTTTACATCCACGGTCTGCGCAAGAAGCTGGGCGCCGAACTGATCCAGAACGTGCGCGGCCTCGGCTACATGGTGCCGAAACTATGAAGGTGAGGATGCCGCCGCTGCCCCGCGTGCCGGTTCCCACCCACTCATTGCGCGGCCGTTTGCTGTGGTTCCTGCTGGCCGCCATCACCATGGCCGCGCTGGCGCAGGCCATGGTCGCCTATCGCAGCGCGCTCAGCGACGCCGACCAGATCTTCGATTACCACATGCAGCAGATGGCGATGTCGCTGCGTTCCAGCGCCACGCTGACCAACAAGGCCGCCGACACCGCGGCCGATCCCGAAAACGACGATCTGGTGGTGCAGGTGTGGACCCCGGACGGCGCCCAGGTATTCCGTTCGCTGTCGCGCGCCGCCTTGCCGCAGCGCGCGGTGCTGGGCTTTTCCAATGTGCGCGTCAACAACACGACGTATCGCGTGTTTTCGGTGCAGACCTCGAATCAGACCGTGCAGATCGCGCAGGACATGGCGGTGCGTCAGCGCATGGCCGGCACGCTGGCCTTGCGCACGGTCGGCCCGATCGCCGTGATGGCGCCGGTGCTGATGCTGGTGGTGTGGTGGGTGGTGTCCGGCTCGCTGGCGCCGGTGTCGCGCGTCAAGCGCCAGGTGGCGGCGCGCCAGGCCGAGGATTTGTCGCCGGTGTCGGAAAGTGATCTGCCGGATGAAGTGCTGCCGCTGGTGCAGGAGTTGAATCTGCTGTTCGTGCGGGTCCGTACCGCGTTCGAGGCGCAGCAGCACTTCGTGGCCGACGCCGCGCACGAACTGCGCACGCCGCTGGCGGCGCTGAAACTGCAGGTGCTGAGCCTGGAGCGGGCGCCGGACGAGGCGGCGCGCAAGGTCGCCGTCGGCCGCGTCACCAGCGGCATCGAGCGCGCCACCCGGTTGGTCGAGCAATTGCTGGTGCTGGCGCGGCAGGAAGGCGGCATCGAGGAAATCAAACTGGAGCCTGTCAGCCTGAGCGACCTGGTCAAGCGCGTGCTGGGCGACATGAACGGGCTGGCGCAGGCGCGCCAGATCGACCTCGGCCTGTTCCATGCGGACGAGGTCAGCGTGGCCGGCCAGCAGGACGCGTTGATCATCCTGCTGCGTAACCTGATCGACAACGCCATCAAGTACACGCCGGCCGGCGGCACCGTCGATATCGAGGTGCGGCGTAGCATAGCCGCCACAAAAAATGCCAAGCCGCGCATCTTGCTGAGCGTGGAGGATTCCGGTCCCGGCATCCCGCCGGAAGAGCGTGAACGCGTGTTCAGCCGCTTCTACCGCGTACCCGGCAGCCCTGCTGGCGGTAGCGGTCTGGGCATGGCGATCGTGCAGTCGATCGCCGAGCGCCACAACGGCGTGCTGTCGTTGGACAGCTCGGCGCGGCTGGGGGGGCTTAAAGTGCAAGTCGATTTTCCAGAGACTAACAAGCCCACTCCAGTCTAAAATGCCGTTTTAACACGGCGCTGGAGTGGTGCATGCAGAAAATCGGCTTTTCAGGCACGCTGGACCCGATCACCAACGGTCACATGTGGGTGATCAACGAAGCCCGTTCGCTGGCGGACGAGGTGGTGGTGTTTCTTTCCGAGAACTCGGCCAAGAAACCCAAGTTCAGCGCCGAGGAACGCGAGCACATCATTGCCAAGAGCTGCGCCGAGCAGGGCTGGGACAATGTGTCGGTGGTGATCGTGCGCGGCGACTACACCGCGCGTGCCGCCAAGAAGCAGGGCGTGCACTGCCTGATCCGCGGCATTCGCACCACCGCCGACTTCGATTACGAAAACCTGATCCAGCAAACCAACGTCGACGTGCTGCAGGGCGCCAAGACGGTATTCGTGATGCCGCCGCGCGATTTGGGCTCGGTCAGCTCCTCGTTCGTCAAAGCGCTGGAAGGGCCGATCGGCTGGAACTGGATCATGAAGAAATTCGTGCCCGGCCCGGCCTACCACGCCTGGGTGCTGAGCTGGCTGCGCAAGGAATGGGAAACGCTGTGGGATTACGCCCACCGCGACGCGATCGCGATCGCCCACGCCGACGACTGGTTTGCCCAACTGACCGGACCGGCTGCTTACGGTGGGCCAGCGCGGCACTATCACAACCTCGACCACCTGGTGCACGGCCTGTGCGAAATCCGCGTCTGGGCCGCCAACACCCGGCCCGATCCGCTGGATGTCGACATCATCAAGCAAGCGTTCTGGTTCCACGATGCCGAATACGGCCACAACGCCGACCCGGCGGCGCCGAGCAACGAAGAAGCCAGCGCGCAGCTGTGGCTGGGCAGTCATCTGGGGCAGGAAATGGGCGACGCGGCCGAGCTGATCCGCGCCACCGACCACTTCCAGGAAGCCTCGATCCAGCACCGGCTGAAAGACATCCTGCTGTGCGTCGACCTGGCGATCCTGGGCCAGGATGACGAGGTCTACCAGAACTACGCGCGCGCGATCCGGCAGGAATACATCCACCTGCCGGATGCCAAATACCGCGAACAACGCGGCGGCGCGCTGGCGCACCTGTCGCGCAAGGCCCAGGCCGGCCAGCTGTTCCGCAACGACTACTTTGCCGAACAATACAACGAACGCGCCATCGACAACATGCAGCGCGAGATGGAGCGGCTGTCCATGTAACCGGGGTCAATCCTCCCAAAGCTACACGGGCTCTACCGTAGCGGAACGCTACGGTAGAGCCCGTGTAGCTTTGGGAGGATAGCCCCCGGTTACAGGGTTTCTTTGCGGGCGGCCATGGCGGCGCCCAGTTGTTCCAGGTCCAGCTTGGTTTTGCGGACTTTGGGGAACATGTCGCTTTCTTCTTCCTCGACGTGGTGGTCGATCATTTCGGACAGGACTTTGACCTTGGCGTCGAACAGGTCTTCGGTTGGTTCCATGCTCTGGATCTGGGCGATCAGGTCTTTGGCCGAGGCGTGTTCGACCACGGCTTCGTCCATCATGTCGTCATCCTTGATGGCCTGGCGCACGGCGGGATAGAAGATTTCTTCTTCGACCGTGGTGTGCTTGGTCAGCTCGTCGCAGATCTGCAGCGCGAGCTTGTGCTTGCTGACGTGGGCGCGGTCGCCCAGTTCTTCATATTGCTCGAACAGCGCTTTGACGTGTTCATGATCGTCGATCAACAGGGCGATGGCGTCCTGCGGCTCGGTTTCGGTGGGGATGGGCTTGGTGACTTTGCCTGGCGTTTGCGAAGTGGTTCTCATGGTGGCTCCTGGACTGGCTTGGCGAATGGGACTGCCAAGCCAGTCTAGGAGCCGCTACTACGCCGGTCTGTGCGCCGGACCACGCTAGGGGGCCAACCGGGTGAACACGAAGTCGTGGTTTTTGACCAATGCCTGATGACAGCCCCAGCAAGTCTGGTGCTGGGCCTCGTCGGCCGGCTGGCCATTGATGAAGCGGCCAAAGCCCCAGCCGCCGGTGGCAGCGTATTTCTTCGAGTCCTTGACCATCACTTGCACCGTGGTGGCCTTGCCCGGCACATAGGCCGGCGGCGATTCGCTCGACTGCACGTGCTTCCACGCCAGCTTGACCAGTACCGTGCCGTCCGGGAACGGCAGTTGGTTCTTTTCGATGGCGGCCATGGCGATCGGATTGCCGACCACCACCCGCAATTCGTCCAGCGGCGGCGTTTCATGCGCCGGGGCGATGAATTGCCATTGGCGATAGCCGTCCGGCAGCGTGACGCCGTAAATCGGCGAGGCGGGCTTGGGCGCGGCCTGGGCCAGCCCGGCGGCGCCCAGCAACAGGGCGGTAAGCAGTGCTTTCATGAATTCTCCTGAACGATGACGGCCCCGAGACCGTGATCGCTCAGAACCGGTTCCAATTATTGCGCCGGTGTTCGCTGGCTTCCAGCATCAGATGACCTGCGCGCTGCCTGTCCTGTTGGGAGTTGCCTTGTTGTAGTTGCAGTGCCAGTTCCTGTAGCGCGGGCGGATATTCGTGCTCGGCCGCCTCTTCCAGCAGCGCACGCGCCTTGACCGGGTCTTGCTCGCGGTAGTCGTTGGACAGCAGGAACATCGCATGCGCATTGCCCAGATCGCTGGCCACGGTCAGCCAGTGCGTGGCCTGCGGCTCGTCGCGCGCGACGCCATTGCCGTTTTTGTACAGCAGGCCCAACGCCAGCGCCGCCTTGGCGTGCTGCTGCTGGGCCGCCTGGGCATACCACGGCGCGGCGGCGGCCGGCAGACCCGGTACGCCGGGCGCGCCGGCGCGCAGCATTTCGCCCAGCTGGAACGCGGCTTCGCTGTCGCCGCCGCGCGCCGCCTGTTCGAACAGCTTGAAGGCGTCGGCGCGTTGCTTGGGCCGGCTTTGGTAGAGCAGGGCCAGCTCGCGCTGCGCCACCGGCAGGCTTTGCGCCGCCCACGCCATCAGCTTGCGCTCGGCATGGGCGTCGGCTTCCTGCTTGGCTTTCATGCCGATCACTTCGATCTGCGCCGTGGTTGGCGCTTCACGCTGGATCTGGCAACCGAACAGGAAGACCGAGGTCAGCACGGCAATCAGGGCGGCGCCCGGGTAATGATGCGGACGCATGTTATTTGCTCAGGTCGATGCTGTATTTGCCGAAACCGCTGGCGTCCAGGCTGCCTTCGGACGCCACCGCCGTGATGCCGCTGGCCTGCGCCAGTGCCAGATGGCCCGGCGCCGAACGCAGGATCACCGGACCGGCGGTGGTGGTTTTGACGAAGCTCCAGCTGCGCGCGCTGCCATTGCTGGCCAGCGTGACCTTGCCGGTGGCTGTGCCCTGCGCGCTCAGGTAGCTGCTGACCACGGCCTGGTTGGCGTCCGGCGATTTGATGATGGTCTTGCTGCCGTCAATGCCCGGCACCGCGCCACCGCCACCGGCACGGTAGTCGTTGGTGGCGACGATGAAGTCGTCCGTGTCCGCTACCGCCTTGCCGTTGTACATCAGGTTGACGATGCGGCTGCCGGCCGCCTTGGTGACGTCGATCTGGTAGGTCAGCGCGTTGTTCTCGGCATAGAACACGTCGTAGTTGTAGATGGTGCTGTAGGACGGCACCAGATCCTGCTCGCTGGTCTTGGTCGGATCGATCTGGCCGAACTGTTTGGCCGAGGCTTCCAGCCAGTTCTTCAGGTCGCTACCCTTGATTTTCACCGCCTGCAGGTTGTTGTTGGAGTACAGATAGAGATCGCCCGGATTGCGCACCTGCAGGCCGATCGGCGCCGCCGTGCTGGCGCCCGGCGCCACATCGGTGAAGTCGGTCGGGCCGTTGCGGCCGGCCTTGAACGGCGCGCTGCACGAGATCACCGGAATGCTCTTGTAGCTGGCGATGGTGGCGTCGGTGCTGGTGGCGATGAAGTTCTTCACATACGCCAGTTGCGCCTGGTTCACCAGCTGGATCGCGCTGACGTCGCCGACCAGCGCGAAGTAGGACGACATCTCGAAATCGGTGGTTACGCCCAGCGGCTGCTTGGCGTAGGCGATGGTGGCGGCATGTTCGGTGGCGACCAGCGGCGCGATGCTGCTGTCGGCGGCGATGTTGGTGGTGCCGTCGGTGTACTTGAAGCCGCGCGATTCGACCGTGGTCTTGCCGGTCTGGACCACCCATTTGCCGCTGGTGTAGGCCAGCGTCAGTTTGATGATGCCGAGGCGACGGCCCCAGCTCTGCGCCATCACGGTCGGCACGCCGTTGACGAAGCCGTTGATGGCGTCGATGTTGGCGCTGCTCGGGAAGGCGGCAAACGAGGCGTCCAGCGCGGCCGCGCCGGTCTCTTTGCCTTTCGGGAAGATCAGGTGCGAGTGGCCGATCAGCAGTGCGTCAATGCCGGTGCTGGTCAGGTGGTAGGAGCCGTTTTCCATTTTCGGGCTGTAGGTGCTCGGGTCCAGGCCGCCGTGCGACAGCGCCACCACCAGGTCGGCGCCCTTGCTGCGCAGCTCGGGCACGTATTGCTTGGCCGCCTCTTGTACGCCGGTGATGGCAACCTTTCCAGCCAGGTTCTTTTGATCCCATTCCAGGATTTGTGGCGGCACAAAGCTCATGATGCCGATATTGATTTTCACGTCCAGCTTGCTGCCGTCCGGCTTCAGCGCCGAGAAGGTTTTCGGCAGCAGCGTGTACGGCTGCACGATCGGCTTGCCGCTGGACACGCCGGTGACGTTGCTCAGCACCAGCGGGAAGGTCGGCGCGCCGCAGGTGCCGCTGGGCTTGCTCACGCCGGGAATGCCGAAGTCGGTGTTGGTGACCTGGCTCAGGAACGGCAGGCCGTAGTTGAATTCGTGGTTGCCGAAGCCGCCGCCGTCAAATTGCAGTGCGTTCATCACCTTGTGCACGGCCAGCGTTTCGCTGCAGGCGATTGGCTTGGTGACGGCTTGCAGGTCGCCCAGCAGCGTGCCCTGGATGGTGTCGCCGTCGTCCAGCAGCACATTGTTGGGATTCTCGGCGCGCGCGGCTTTGACCAGCGTGGCGGTGCGTTCCAGGCCCAGGCTGGTGTCCTCGGCCAGCGAGTAGTAGTTGTAGCTCATCACGTTGGCGTGGATGTCGGTGGTTTCCAACAGCGCCAGGGTGACGGTGGTGCCTTCCGGGATCGCCGGCGTGGCGGTGGTGGGCGCATTATCGGCGCCGCATGCGGCGAGACCGGCCGCGGTCAGGGCGGCTGGTATCAGCAAATGGAGTTTCATCGCAACCTCGAAGAAAAATTCAAGATTGCAACTTTATATACTTATCGTGACAACACTATGACATGGATCAATACGCCCAGAAAGGCCCCGCCTTGCTGGCCACGGTAGTGTCTTCCATCACCACAAACACCTTGCGGCCGTAGAAGAATGGCAGCCCCCAGTCGAAATAACTGCTGGACGAAGACGAGCTGCCGACCGTGCCGCCGACCTGGGCCGCGTTGATGGTCGAGGCCAGCGCCACCAGGTTGACCACGTTGAAGCTGACCGTGCCCGAGGCGCTGCCGTCCGAGGCGGCGTTGGTGGCGCTCAGCGACAGCGTCGAGGCCGGGCAGTAGAAGTCGCCTCCCGAGCATTTCTGAATCGTGCTGTCGGTGAAGAAGTAGCCGTTGGAGCCGCTGTCGATGAAGCTGGCGGTGTAGGTCTTGCCCTTGTAGGTGGTACTGAAATCGCCGCTGCTGTTGGCCTTGTAGATGGTCTCGCTGCTGATGGTGTTGTTGTTCTGGGTGTTGACGCCGAAATACAGCGTGCCACTGACCGAGGTCAGGCCGGCCGTGCCCACGGCCGGTATCGAAATCATCACGCCGTTGTTGTTGGTGCTGAACGAGCTGACCGGGTTGCTGATCTGCTTGGCCAGCGGCATCGCGCTGGCCGTGCAGCTGCCGCTGGCGCACGCATAGTAGGTGCCGCTGACGGCGCTGCTGGCGCAGCTGCTGCCGCAATCCTGGGTGAACATGCCGACGCCAAGGATGCCCTTGGCGCCGATCGCCGACAGGGTGCCGATGTTGCTGCCGGCGCTGCTGCAGGTGGATGGCGTGCTGCTGTAGGCGCTGCCGGTGTCGCCGATCACCTGAATCGAGATGCTGGACGCGACTTCATCGGCCATCTTGACGTCGGCCTGGCGCACCGCGCCCCAGGTGTAGCCGCTGACGAATTTGCCGCATTCGCCGGCCGCCGCGCCGCTGGCGGTGGTCACGGCGGGCAGGGCCAGCGTCGAGCTGAGCTGGCTGGCCAGTAGGCGCAGGCCGTAGGAGCCGGTATCTAGCAGCACGTGGTCGATGGTCTGGCAGGTGGTGGTGCCGGGCACGCACACGGTCACGCTGACATAGGGCACGTTGATGACGCCGCTGACGCCGCTCGGGCCGCTGTCGACGGTGACTGTGACGCTGTTGCTGAGCGCGCTGGTGACGCTGAGCGCGGCGCTGCCACTGGCGGTGCCGCCATCGCCGGTGCACGACAGGCTGTAGGTGAAATCGCCGGCCGCAGTCGGCGTGACGGTGACTGAACCGGAGGTATCCTTGCTGCCGCTCCAGTCGCCGCTGGCGGTGCAACTGGTGGCGTTGGCCGAGGACCAGCTCAGCGTGGTGGTCTGGGCGGTGGTGATGCTGGCCGACGACAGGCTCAGCGTCACGGTCGGCGTCGGTGGCGGCGTGCTGACGGTGACCACGGCGGTGTTGCTGACGCTGCCGCAGGTCAGGGTGTAATTGGCTGTGCCGGCATCGCCGGCGGTGACGTTTTGCGAGCCGCTGGTGGCTACGCTGCCAGTCCAGGCGCCGGAGGCGGTGCAGCTGCTGCCGCTGTAATTGCTGACGCTCCAGGTCAGCGTGATGACCTGGCCGGTGGTGGTGGCGGTGGGCGAGGCGCTGATGCTGATCACCGGCGTGGCGCTGCTGGCCGATTCCATGCTGGCGGTACTGCCGCTGCTCGACGATGAGCCGCTACCGCCGCCGCACGCTGCCAATGCCAGGCACAGCAGGGCGCCGGCCAGGTGGAGATATTTCATGCGGGCATCCTGTTATTCGATGGTGGTGGTGTCAAAGCCGACCGGCAGCGCGCTGGGGATCCAGGCGTGGCCGGCAAACGCGCGCATATGGCCGTTGGAGACGATGACCACGTCCGATTGTTCGACCGCCAGCTGCGAGTGGCCGGCTTTGGGGCGTTTTTCAGCGGTGCTGGTCATGACGGTAAATTTGTCGCCAAGCAGGGTGCGCAGGTCGGGCAGGGTGGGGCCGCTCCAGCTGACGGCAAACACCACGCCGCTGGCGTCGACGTATTCGCGCACGATGGTGCCGCTGTCCAGCGTCGACTGGCTGACGGTGTAGACAGAGGTGCTGTCGCTGCTGGCGGCGGCCGCCAGACTGCGCGCGGTGAGTTTGGTTTGTTTGGTGTCGCTGAATTCCGACGGGGTGCTGCCCAGCGCCGCCCAGGCTAATGCGCCTTGCAGCAGGGACAGGAAGATCATCAGGGTGAATGCGCGGCGCATAGAACACTCCATTGCCGGAAATTAAGACAAGGGCAGTGTAGATCCATCCCGCGTTGAGTTAAGTTAGCGAGATGTAAGCAATCGTTACGGTTTGGGCGCGGGCGCGGCGACCGGTGGTTGCGCCGATGTATAGATGACGATCGGCGGCTGTGCCGGCGCCTTCGGGGTTGCATTGTTTAATACAAAGGTGATGACCGTAATTCCTGTGGCGCCCAGCGCTATGGCGATGCCGACCATCCATTTAATGATCTCGGCAAAGCCTTTGTGCATTTCAACTTGTAAGGCACTCACGTTGGCGGCGGTCTGTTCCAGGCGTGACTCTATCTTCACCAGTCTGTCTCTGGTTTCCGTGGCGAAGTCTTCGAGCTTTTCGACTCTGGCTTCCATCGGTGTACAGTACGCCGCTATCACCGCCTGCGCTTGACGTGAATCAAAGCGCAGGCGGCGTGTTGCTTAGAACTTCACATACAGGCGTCCGAAGTAGGAAGCGCCATTCAAGCCAAATTGTACCGACTCGTATTTGAATCCGTTGTCCGTTTCATCCGGATTCTGCACGGTAGGCTTGACGTTGAAAATGTTGTTCCCGCCAAAGGTGAACTTCATGTTCTTGTTGATGGTGTACGTAAAGCTCAGGTCAGCCGAGGTCTTTGACTCGTAGTGCTGGTTCGGCACACCGGCGGCGGTTCCGCTGTAGGTGCCCAGCGTCTGCGGACCGAAGTGAATAATTTTCAAGTCGGTTTCCCACGCGCTGTGGGTGTAGTCGAAGCCCAGCGTGGCCTTGGAGCGCGGCGCGCCCTGTTCGATGTACAAACGCTCTTTCTCCGACAGCAGCACGTCCTCGTAACCCTTCAGCGAGGCCGGCGCATGGATGCCGGTCACTTCGGTCTTGCTGACGTTCATCGCCAGGAAGGTGGTCAGCTTGTCGGCGCCAAAGCTGGTCTTGTGCGAAGCGGTCAGGTCCAGGCCCTGGGTTTTGGTGTCCACCGAGTTGACGAAGAATTGCGCCTGGCCCACGCCCAATGTCGCCAGCTTGGCGGCCAGGTCCGGGTAGTTGCTGTCGTCAAAGCGGCCGGACAGCACGATGCGGTCCTTGATCTTGATCTGGTACAGGTCGGCGGTGACGGAGACGGCCTGGGTCGGGGTCCAGGTCGCGCCCAGCGTGAAGCTGGTGGATTTCTCTTCTTTCAGTTTGGGAATACCGGCCAGGTTGGTAACCGCGCTGTTGTTCGGCGCCAGCACCACGTCGGTCGGCACGCCGCCGATGAAGTCGGTGAAGGTGGACGAGAAATACATCTGCTGCAGCGATGGCGCGCGGAAGCCGGTCGAGGCCGAACCGCGCAGCAGCACCGTCGGCGCCACGCGCCAGCTGCCGGCCAGCTTGCCGGTGGTGGTGGAGCCGAAGTCGCTGTACTTCTCGTAGCGTAAGGCGGTCTGGGCCTTGATGGTCGGCGTCAGGTCGGCTTCCAGATCGATGTAGGCGGCGATGCTGTGGCGATTGGCGTTGACCTGGTCGGCTGGCTGGAAGCCGGGGAAGCCCTGGCTGCCGGCATTGCCGCCGATACCCACGCCATCGGCGTCGATATAGGAACCGGCTTCACCGGCGTAGATCTTGTAATTCTCGTGACGGTATTCGCCGCCGAACGCCACGTTCAGGCCGCCGGCGCCGAACACGCCGTCGAAGTAGCGGTTGAAATCGAGGTTGGTGGTCAGCTGCTCGAAGGCAAAGCCGCCGGCGTTGAAGTGGCTGGCGCTGACGCCCTTGCCGCCGTTCAGCAGATCCTGGTTGGCGATCGACGCATTCAGCGTGTTGCTGATGTCGTAGATCATCTTGTTGTAGCCGTAGGTCTGCGACAAGTCCATATTCCACTCGCCCAGCTGGTTGCGGTGGCCGAGGATGGCGTAGCGGTCGTCGATCTGGGCGTTGATGAAGGGCACGAAGCCGTTCGGGTACATGGCGGCCGAGT
Organism: Duganella guangzhouensis; assembly: GCF_009674535.1. Classification (GTDB taxonomy): domain Bacteria; phylum Pseudomonadota; class Gammaproteobacteria; order Burkholderiales; family Burkholderiaceae_D; genus Rugamonas; species Rugamonas guangzhouensis. The sequence goes on along the minus strand of NZ_WKJK01000002.1, from coordinate 539,319 downwards.
TGCGCGACGGGATATCGTCGCTGCCGACACCGCCACGCGCCCAGGCGCCGGACGAGGCGTCGCGGCTTTGCGCGCCGGCCGTGAAGTACAGGCGGCCAGTGCCGACGGTCGGCAGTTCGCCGTTCAGGTAGATGGTCTGGTTTTCGGTCTTGGAGTCGCCGATGGTGCGCAGGCTGCCGGCGTCGGCGCGGTTGGAGCGGCCACGGTCCAGGTATTCGCCGGTCACGCCCAGCACGCCGCCGTTGCCGATCTCAAAGCCGCAGTAGGCCGAGGCCAGGTAATTCTTGCCGTCGCCCTTGCTGTACTGGCTGTAGCCGGTGACCGCTTCGCAGCCCTTGGATTTTTTCAGGCCGATGTCCATCACGCCGGCAATCGCGTCCGAGCCGTACTGGGCGGCGGCGCCATCGCGCAGTATCTGCACGTCCTTGATCGCCAGCATCGGGATGGCGTTCATGTCGGTGCCGGTGTTGCCGCGGTTGCGCGCGCCGAACAGGTTGACCAGCGCGGTGGTGTGGCGGCGCTTGCCGTTCACCAGCACCAGGGTCTGGTCGGAGCCGAGGCCGCGCAGCGCGGCCGAATCGACCAGATCGGCGCCGTCGGAGCCGGTCTGGCGGGTCGAGTTGAACGAGGGGGAAATATAGGTCAGCGTTTGCGCCAGATCGAACTGGCCGCCTTGTTCGCCGGCCTTGGACAGCGGAATCACGTCCACCGGCACCACAGTGTCGGTGGCGGAACTGGTGGCGCGGCGCGAGCCGACGATGCTGACCGATTGCATGTCGGACTGAGCGTAGACGTCCGACGCGATGGTCAGCGCGCCGGTGCCGTACAGGGCGAGCAGGACAGCTTTATTGAGTTTTTTTGTTTTGAACATGAATCTCTCCCGTGGAATGTGGGATCGATTCTATTCAAATAACTCATATAGACAGGTGAAAATGTAGCAATTTTCCGTTTGAACATTATTTTGTGTTGTATGCGCGCGCCACCTCTGTGATCCCCTTACGTAGCACTACGCAGCTCGGTTTTTCCACTTATTAAAATAGTTTCGTCGCCGTGCACGGCGCGCAGCAGGCAATTGCTCTGGTGTAACACTACATCGGCTTGCAGATGGACCGCGAGGGCGCCGGCGGCGACGCCGGTGGCGCCATCTTCAGCGGCCGGATCGAGGTGATTGAAGTTGCGGCCAGCCAGCGCGCCATCCGACCGCCGACACCAGGCGTAGACACCGCTGACGCCATGCTGCCGGCCCCAGTCGGCAATCCGCGCCAGGTCGGGCGTGAGCGCCAGCAGGGTGGCGCTGTCGGCCACCTCCAGCAGCAGCTTGGGGCTGCCGACCGAGGCGATGGTCGGGGCCGACGCCAGCGCGATGCCGGGCGCCGCCAGCAACTGCCCCGGCAGTTCCGGCGCGATCACCACTGCGGGCACGGCCTGCGGCGACAGCGCGATAAACACCTCGCCATCCTTCAGCAGCAGGCGCAGCGGCTGGTCGCGCATGGCGGTGCGCACCGTCAGCTCCGGCCGCTGCTGCGACATCAAAACCCGCGCCGCCGCCAGCGTCGCGTGCAGGCACAGCGGGCTACGCGTATGCGGATAAAAATAATCCAGCACGATAGCGCCATCTTCCGCCGCGTCGATGAACACGCAGGCCGGGCGGCCTTGCTCACGCGCGAATCGCTGGCGCTGCTCGGCGCTGGACTGGTCTTGCTGAATGACGAGAGCGGCGTTGCCGCCACCCGCCGCAGTGCCGAAGCAGAGGAGTTCGTGTACGACGCGCATTTACTGTTCCAAATCAAAAAAGAAGTACTTAAATCTTGCCACGATTTGCCGATGCGAACAGATGATATGGCAAATCCATGCCGCAAGATTCCGCAGTGGATATTTTGCTTGCTTTCGATGGCTCAATTCTGGAGCAGGGGGATGGTTACTGGATCAAGATGGAAGCGAAGCTAGTCGATATTTCGAAAGCCGTGCCGCACGGCATACGTTATTCATTGACGCTACATGATCCATCTGGAGGGCGCATACTTGGCTTTGCGGACGTATACCGGAGACTGGGAGGAGTGTGAAGGATGAAGCCAATTGTTATTGGCGTTATGTCGCCGGAGCGGATACGCGAACGAATTGCTGCCATCGTTCGTGGCGCGGTCAAACTTGAGCCGAACGAACCCAAAATATGGTTTGCGTCGATGCAGTCTCTTGCAGAAGTGCTGAGCGATGACAACCGTGCTTTGCTGCGGATTATTTCGGAAAGCCAGCCCTGCTCCATTTCGGCCTTGGCCGAGACTACCGGCCAGGAGCCGGCCGAACTGGCCCGCATTTTACGGGGAATGTCCAAATACGGCATTGTTGAGTTGAAGCGCGAGCGGAATCGCATTCGTCCGGTGGTCAAAGCGGTGGAATTTCACATCGTCGCACCTTGAGTTAGAATACTGTATAAAAACACAGTATTCGTATGAGCACGCTATTGCCCACCTTGGGACTGCCGGCCTATGCCGAGCTGTTCTGTTTATCCAATTTTTCCTTTCTGCAGGGGGCGTCCCGGGCGGAGGAGTTGGTGGCGCGCGCCGTGCAGCTGGACTATGCGGCGCTGGCGATTACCGATGAGTGCTCGCTGGCGGGCGTAGTGCGTGCTCACGCCGCAGCCAAGGAGCTGGCGCTGCCGCTGATTATCGGCAGTTATTTTCAACTGAAGCATCCGGATGGCAGTCCGGCGCTGTCGTTGGTCGCGCTGGCCACCAACCGGAATGGCTACGGCAATCTGTGCGAGTTGATCACGATCGGCCGCAATCGCGTGGCCAAGGGCAGTTATTTGCTGACGCTGGACGACCTGGCGGCGCCGCCGCAGCAGTTTGCGCATCTCAAAGGCTTGCCGGATTGTCTGCTGATTTTGCTGCCGCACTATCCCTCGCACACGGCGGCCGACGTCGACCGGCTGCACGTGCAGGCGGCGTGGATGGAAGCGACTTTCCCCGGCCGCGCCTGGATGGGGCTGAACCTGCTGCAACGCGCCTTCGACGAGGCGCACCGGCTCAGCATTGCCGAGGTGGCGTCGCAGCATCAGATGGCGGTGGTGGCGGTGGGACACGTTTGCATGCATGTGCGTTCGCGCAAGCCCTTGCAGGATACGATGACCGCCATCAGCGTCGGCAAGCCGGTGGGCGAGTGTGGTTACGCACTGGCGCAGAACGCCGAGCAGCATTTGCGATCAAAGGTACGCCTGGCCAACATCTATCCCCGTGCCGTGCTGATCGAAACGACACGCATTGCGGAGCTGTGCACGTTCAACCTGCAAGAACTGCGCTACGAATACCCGCATGAGCTGATCCCGCCTAGTCACACGCCGGCCAGCTATCTGCGGCAGGAAGTTGAGGCGGGGATGGCGCGCCGCTGGCCGCAAGGCGCTTCGCAAAAGGTACGCGATCAGGTAGAGATGGAGCTGACACTGATCGCGGAGCTGAAATACGAAGCCTATTTCCTGACGGTGTACGACATCGTCGCCTACGCCCGCGCGCAAGGCATTCTTTGTCAGGGCCGGGGCTCGGCCGCCAACTCGGCGGTGTGCTATTGCCTGGGCGTGACGGCGGTCGATCCGGATCGCGGTAATTTGCTGATGGGACGTTTTATCTCCCGCGAGCGTAACGAGCCGCCCGATATCGATGTGGACTTCGAGCACCAGCGGCGCGAAGAAGTGATCCAGTACATCTACCAGAAGTATGGCCGTGACCGTGCCGCGCTGGCGGCAGTGGTCATCAGCTATCGGCCCAAGAGCGCCTTGCGCGATAGCGGTAAAGCGGTAGGGGTGGACTTGGCGATTATTGAGAAGGTCTGTAAATCGCAGCGCTGGTTCGACAGCAAGCATGATTTGCTGGGGCGGTTGGCCGAGTGCGGACTCGATCCGGAGTCGCTCATTGCTCAGCAATGGGCGGCGCTGGCCTTTGCGCTGTTGGGCTATCCGCGTCATTTGTCCCAGCATCCGGGCGGCTTCGTCATCTCGCACGAGAAGTTGACGCGGCTGGTGCCGGTCGAGGCCGCCACCATGGAAGATCGCTACGTGATCCAGTGGGACAAGGACGATCTCGAAGAGCTGGGCCTGATGAAGGTGGATGTGCTGGCGCTGGGCATGCTGTCGGCGCTGCGGCGCGCACTCGATCTGTTGAGCGCGCAGCGCGGTCAGCCGTTCGCCCTGCAGGACATCCCGGCCGAAGATTGCGCCACTTACGACATGATCTGCGAGGCGGACACCATCGGCGTGTTCCAGATCGAATCGCGTGCTCAGATGAGCATGCTGCCACGCCTGCGGCCGAGGAGGTTTTACGATCTGGTGGTGGAGGTGGCGATCGTGCGGCCAGGACCGATACAGGGCGGCATGGTGCATCCATATCTGCAGCGGCGCATGGGGCTGCAGACGGTGAACTGCCCGAAAGGTCTGGAAGTCGCGCTGGAGCGCACGCTGGGCGTGCCGATCTTTCAGGAACAGGTGATGCAGATCGCTATGCTCGCGGCCGGCTTCAGCGAAGGCAAGGCGGATGAATTGCGGCGTGCCATGGCGGCCTGGAAGCGCAAGGGCGGGATCGGAAAATACGAGCAAGACATCAAGAATGGCATGAAGGAGCGCGGCTATGAGGACGAGTTTGCGGAAGCGATCTGCAAGCAGATTCAGGGCTTCGGCGAATACGGTTTCCCCGAGTCGCACTCGGCCAGCTTTGCGCTGCTCAGCTATGCCAGCTCGTGGATCAAGTACCACGAGCCGGCGGCCTTTTTGTGCGCGCTGCTGAACAGTCAGCCGATGGGCTTCTACAGTCCGTCGCAACTGGTGCAGGACGCCAGGCGGCATGAGGTTGTGGTGCGCGAGATTGATGTCACCATCAGTGGCTGGGAATCGTCGCTGGAAGAACCAGCCGGCCGGCGCGGTCAGCCGGCGGTGCGGCTGGGGCTGAACATGTTGAAGGGCATGGGCGCCGAGGCCGCCGAGCGCATCGAACAGGCGCGCGCGCAGCGGCCGTTCGCCAGCGTGGCCGATCTGGCCCGCCGCGCCGATCTGAATCGCCACGACCTGCACGTGCTGGCCGGCGGCGACGCGCTGCGCGGCCTGTCCGGCCACCGCCGCGCCGCGCTGTGGGACGCGGTCGGCGCGGTGCCGGACAAGGATCTGCTGCGCCCCACCATGCCGGACGAGGAGACACCAGCGCTGGATGCGCCCAGCGAAGGCGAAGACATCCTCGGCGATTACCGCTCGCACGGCCTGACGCTGCGCCGCCACCCGCTGGCGCTGCTGCGCGCCACGTTGATGAAGCACCGCTTCATGCCGGCCGCCACGCTCAACACCTACACCAACAACATGGTGGCGCGCGCCTGCGGCATGGTCACGGTGCGGCAGCGTCCCGGCACCGCCAAGGGCGTGATCTTCATGACTTTGGAGGATGAAACCGGCAGCGTCAACGTCATCATCTGGCCGGCCTTGCTGGAGCAGCAGCGGCGCGAGGTGCTGAGCGCGCCGCTGCTGGGGGTGTATGGCGTGTGGCAGCAGCAGGGCATGGTGCGTCACCTGGTGGCCCATCGACTGGTCGACATGTCCCACTTGCTGGGACGGCTGCCGACCGTCAGCCGCGACTTCTGCTAATCAGCGACTGCGACGTCGCAAATGTACCGCCACCGTCGATTCGTGCCCATCTGCCCAACTGCTGAGCATGACGGGCATGCCATCCTGCAGCCGCGGCGTGCGGCGCAGGAAGTGTCGGTACAGCCAATGGGCCGCCAGACCGGCTACGCCGATCAGTACGAGGATGGCGGCCAGCATTATCTTGCTCCGGTGCCGACGCTGCCGCCGGTGCCGTAGTAGCTATGCACCTGGCTGGCCCAGGTTTGGTTGGCCATGTCCGGCCAGTCATCCTTGTCGAAGCCGGGCGCGGCCTCGATGCGCTCCTTGTCGAGGTTGAGCGTGAAGCGCTTGTTGACGGTGTCCAGCGTCAGCGCTTCCCACGGCACGGCGAACAGTTTTTCGCCGATGGTCAGCACGCCGCCGGAGGCCATCACCGCGTAGGCGATTTTGCCGGTGCGCATGTCGAGCATGATTTCCTTGATCTCGCCCAGGTGCTCGTTTTTGATGTTGTGGACATGGTCGCCAATCAGCGTGTCGGCCCCCATCAGCTCGGGGCCCGGGCCTTTATGACCGTTGTCGACATACATGCCATATTGATCACGATCTTCGTAGCTCATGACGAATCTCCTTTCATTAATGAGTTATCATTTTGTTCTTTTATGCAAGCGAGGTCTGTACGCTGATGCACAGGAAAGATGAAGAATCAGCCGTTTTAGGCTATAATTTCAATTTCCCGCATGTGCCGTTCGGCACCTTCCGCAATGACCAAATTTGTCTTCGTCACTGGCGGCGTCGTGTCTTCCCTGGGTAAAGGGATCGCCGCTGCTTCCCTCGCTGCGATCCTCGAATCGCGCGGCCTCAAAGTCACCATGCTCAAGCTGGATCCGTACATCAACGTCGATCCGGGCACGATGTCTCCAATGCAACACGGCGAAGTGTTCGTCACCGATGACGGCGCCGAGACCGACCTCGATCTCGGTCACTACGAGCGCTTCATCAGCACCCGCATGAAAAAGGTGAACAACTTCACCACCGGCCAGATCTACGATTCGGTGATCCGCAAGGAACGCCGTGGCGAGTACCTGGGCAAAACCGTGCAGGTGATCCCGCACATCACCAATGAAATCCAGGACTACATCCGTCGTGGCGCGGAAGGCTACGATGTGGCGCTGTGCGAAATCGGCGGCACCGTGGGCGATATCGAATCGCTGCCGTTCCTGGAAGCGGCGCGTCAGCTGAGCCTGCGCGCCGGCCGCAAGAACACCGCTTTCGTGCACCTGACCCTGGTGCCGTACATCGCCTCCGCCGGCGAACTGAAAACCAAGCCGACCCAGCACTCGGTACAGAAGCTGCGCGAAATCGGCATCTCGCCGAACGCGCTGCTGTGCCGCGCCGACCGCCGCATTCCGGATGACGAACGCGCCAAGATCTCGCTGTTCTCCAACATCGAAGAGCAGGCCGTGATTTCGGTGTGGGACGTCGACACCATCTACAAAGTGCCGCAAATGCTGCACGACCAAGGCCTGGACACCATCATCTGCGAGGCGCTGGACCTGAACCCGGCGCCGGCCGATCTGTCGGTCTGGACCAAGCTGATCTACACGCAAGAGCATCCGAAGCAGGAAGTTTCGATCGGCATGGTCGGCAAATACGTCGAACTGACCGAGTCGTACAAATCGCTGACCGAAGCGCTGCGTCACGCCGGCATCCACACCGAATCCAAGGTCAACATCGAGTACATCGACTCGGAAGAGATCGAAACCACCGGCTGCGCCAACCTGGCCAAGTACGACGCCATCCTGGTGCCGGGCGGCTTCGGCAAGCGCGGCGTGGAAGGCAAGATCCTGGCCGCCCAGTTCGCCCGTGAAAACAAGATTCCTTACCTCGGCATCTGCCTCGGCATGCAAGTGGCGCTGATCGAATACGCGCGCCACAAAGCCGGTCTGACCGACGCCAACTCGACCGAGTTCGATCTGGGCACGCCACAGCCAGTGGTCGCTCTGATCGACGAATGGCAAGGCCAGGACGGCAAGGTTGAAAAGCGCGACGAGAACTCCGACCTGGGCGGCACCATGCGTCTGGGCGCGCAAACCTGCGCCATCAAGCCGGGCACGCTGGCATCGGAAATCTACGGCGCGGTGGTGACCGAGCGTCACCGTCACCGCTACGAAGCCAACAACCACTACCTGCCACGCGTGGAAGCGGCTGGCCTGGTGGTGGCGGCGCGTACCCCGACCGAAGACCTGTGCGAAATCATGGAACTGCCACGCAGCGGCGACAATGCGCACCCATGGTATATGGGCGTGCAGTACCACCCTGAATTCAAATCGACCCCGCGTGACGGCCACCCGCTGTTCACGTCCTACATCAAGGCGGCGCTGGCCCACAAGGCGGCGGGCGCCGGTGAACTGCAAGGAGAGGCAGCATGAAACTGTGCGGATTCGACGTTGGCCTGGATAAACCGTTCTTCCTGATCTCGGGTAACTGCGTGGTGGAATCGCGCCAGATGGCCTTCGACACCGCCGGCACGCTGAAAGAGATCACCACCGAACTGGGCATCCCGTTCATCTTCAAGGCATCGTTCGACAAGGCCAACCGTTCGTCCGGCAAATCCTACCGCGGTCCAGGCCGCGAGCAGGGTCTGGAGATCCTGGCCGCCGTGAAAAGCGAGCTGCAAGTGCCGGTGCTGACCGACGTGCACAGCATCGAAGACATCGAAGTCGCTTCGAAAGTCGTCGATGTGCTGCAAACCCCGGCCTTCCTGTGCCGTCAGACCGATTTCATCATCGCCTGCGCGCAGTCCGGCCTGCCGGTCAATATCAAGAAGGGCCAGTTCCTGGCCCCGCACGATATGAAGAACGTGATCGACAAAGCCCGTGCCGCCGCCAAGGAAGCCGGTCTGCTGGAAGACAACTTCATGGCCTGCGAACGCGGCGCCTCGTTCGGCTACAACAACCTGGTGTCCGACATGCGCTCGCTGTCCATCCTGCGCGAAACCGGCGCACCAGTGGTGTTCGATGCGACCCACTCGGTGCAACTGCCGGGCGGTAACGGTACTTCCTCGGGCGGCATGCGCGAGATGGTGCCGGTGCTGTCGCGCGCGGCGGTGGCGGTCGGCGTCGACGGCCTGTTCATGGAAACCCATCCCAATCCCGCAGAGGCACTGTCGGACGGCCCCAACGCCGTACCGCTGGGCCGCATGAAGGATCTGCTGTCCGTTCTGATCGAGCTGGACCGCGTCACCAAAAAAGCTGGCTTCCTGGAGAACAGCTTCAACTAAAGCAGCCTGCCCGGTATGGAAAATTTAGCAAGCTTGTCCGTACCGGGTACAATTCCCGTTATTTTGTCCGCAACGCGCATCAGAACGCGTGGCGACGCCGCTTTGCCTAACTTTGGAGAATGACATGAGTGCTATTGTTGACATCATCGGCCGTGAAGTAATCGACTCGCGCGGCAATCCTACCGTCGAATGCGACGTGCTGCTGGAATCCGGTGTGATGGGCCGCGCGGCGGTACCGTCGGGCGCCTCGACCGGCTCGCGTGAAGCGATCGAACTGCGTGACGGCGATCCGAAACGCTACTTCGGCAAGGGCGTGCTGAAAGCCTGCGAAAACATCAACACCGAAATCTCGGAAGCCATCATGGGCCTGGACGCCAATGAGCAAGCGTTCCTGGACCGCACTCTGATCGATCTGGACGGCACCGAAAACAAGGCACGCCTGGGCGCCAACGCCATGCTGGCGGTGTCGATGGCCGTCGCCAAGGCCGCCGCTGAAGAAGCCGGCCTGCCACTGTACCGCTACTTCGGCGGTTCGGGCGCGATGCAACTGCCAGTGCCGATGATGAACGTGATCAACGGCGGCGCGCACGCCGACAACAACCTGGACATCCAGGAATTCATGATCATTCCAGTGGGCGCACCGTCGTTCAAGGAAGCCGTGCGTTATGGCGCGGAAGTGTTCCACACCCTGAAAAAGATCCTGCACAAGAAGGGTCTGAACACCGCCGTCGGCGATGAAGGCGGTTTCGCGCCATCGCTGGCCAATCACGAAGAAGCGATCAAGCTGATCATCCAGGCGATCGAAGAAGCCGGCTACGAGCCAGGCACCCAGATCGCCATCGGCCTGGATTGCGCCGCTTCCGAGTTCTACAAAGACGGCAAGTACGAGCTGGACGGTGAAGGCCTGAAACTGACCTCGACCGAGTTCACCAATCTGCTGGCGTCGTGGTGCGACAAGTACCCGATCATCTCGATCGAAGACGCGATGCACGAAGGCGACTGGGAAGGCTGGGCCATCCTGACCAAGGAACTGGGCCAGAAAGTCCAGCTGGTGGGCGACGACCTGTACGTCACCAACACCAAGATCCTGAAAGAAGGCATCCAGAAAGGCATCGCCAACTCGATCCTGATCAAGATCAACCAGATCGGCACCCTGACCGAGACCTTCGCCGCCATCGAAATGGCCAAGCGCGCCGGTTACACCGCCGTGATTTCGCACCGTTCGGGCGAAACCGAAGATTCGACCATCGCGGACATCGCGGTTGGCACCAACGCCCTGCAGATCAAAACCGGCTCGATGTCGCGTTCGGACCGCATGGCCAAGTACAACCAGCTGCTGCGTATCGAAGAAGATCTGGGCGACATCGCTTCCTACCCAGGCCGCGACGCGTTCTATAATCTGAAGTAATTAAGCAAGCGCGGCCGGAGCAATCCGGCCGCTTTTGAATGATGCGTCTGATTACTCTTGGCCTGACTTTCCTGCTGCTGCTGATCCAGTACCCACTGTGGCTGGGGAAGGGCGGCTGGCTGCGCGTCAAGGATTTCGAGACGCAGGTGGATGACGCCCACCGCAAGAACGCGGAACTGATCGCCCGCAACGCCAAGCTCGACTCCGAAGTGCGCGACCTCAAGGACGGCACCGGCGCGGTCGAAGAACGGGCTCGCTACGAGCTCAGCATGATCAAGCAAAACGAAATCTTCGTGCAAATCGTCGGCAAGGGACAAGCCGCCGCTCTTGCACCGCTGGCGCCCAAGCCGGCCGAACATCCCGAACACTAAACCATGAACAGCTTGCGCGCGGGGCTGTTGCTGATGCTGGCGCTGCTTGCGACCCTGGCGCTGCCGTGGCGCGCCAGCGCGGCCGAGTGCGTGCCGATCCGCGTCGGCTATATGGACCAGAACCGGCCGCCTTACTGGCTGGGCGAGGGCGACAAAGTGCCCGATCCGCCCGGCGCGGCGGTGGACCTGATCCGCGACGCGGTGCAGGGCTCCGGCTTCGGTCCCTGCATGCCGACCTGGGTGCGGCTGCCGGTGGCGCGCATCCGGCTGGCGCTGGCCAATGGCGACATCGATCTGGCACCGCTGGGTGAGCTGAGCTACTACCCGGCCGAGATCGCCCTGCCGCGCGACAAGGCCGGCAATATCGATCTGGCGCGCGCGCTGCACAATCAGGTGCTGGTACTGGTGCGCAGCAAGGACAAGCTGCCGGCCAGTACCCAGCCGATGCAATACTTCAAGGGCAAGACACTGGGCATCACCCAAGGCAACAGCTATGCGCCGCGCCTGCGCGAGGCCGGCCTGACCCTGGACGACGGCGCGCGCGACCTCGACCGCAATATCGAAAAGCTGAAGCTGGGCCGGGTCGACGGCGTGGTGGTGGCGGCGGTGGCACCGGCCCATCTGAAGCAGACGCTGGCCAAGTACAAAGGCGAGATCGAACAACTGCCGCAGCCGCTGCTGAACATCCGCGTCTGGCTGGCGTTCAACGACGCTTACTACCACGCCCACCCCAAGCAATGCGAAGCGCTGTGGACCTGGCTGGACCAGCACCGCAGCCGGCTCGGCTATGTGATGCAGAAGTACCGCAAGAACGATTGATGTGAACCGAAAGGGTCTGATATGTCTCTCAAGCATCTTAGCGCCATCAGCCTGTTTGTCGAAGACCTGCCCGCCGCCAGGGTGTTCTATGTGGACGTATTCGATGTCCCGGTCGTCTACGAGGACGACAATTGTGCCGTGGTTAAATTCGACAGCGTGTTGATCAATCTGCTGCAGGTGGCCCATGCGCCAGAAATCATCGCGCCCGGCGTGGTGGCTCCACGCGATGCCGGGTCGCGCTTTCAGATCAGCATCTGGGTGCCGGATGTGGACGCGGTGGCCGCGCATCTCGCAAAGCGTGGCGTGACCATACTGCAAGGCCCGATCGACCGCGCGTGGGGCATGCGCACCTTGAATTTCGTCGATCCCGCCGGACACAGTTGGGAAGTGGCACAGCAAATCCCTGCGCCTGTAAGCTAGAATAAGCTCCCTGGTTTTATCCGAGTCTGGTTTGAGAGCTTTATTCCTTGCTTTAATGCTGGCGATGGCTGGCGCTGATGCCGCCGAGCCGGCCTTGTCGGCCGCCGACACCCTGAATGCGGCACAGCGCGCCAGGCCGGTGCTGCCCAAAACCAGCGGTCCGAATGTACTGCGCGCGCAAGTGCTGCTGGACCGCGCGCATTTTTCCCCCGGCGAGATGGATGCGGCCTATGGCAGCGGCCTGCGTCAGGCCATCCGCGGCTTCCAGAAGCTGCGCCAATTGAAGGTCAGCGGCGAGGTCGATGCCGCCACATGGAAGGAGCTGGAGCGCGATCAGGAGCCGGTGCTGACGGTCTACACGCTGACCGCGCAGGATGTGGCCGGGCCGTATCTGGCGATACCTTCCGACATGGCCGGCAAGGCCAAGCTGCCAGCGCTGGGCTATGCCAGTCTGGGCGAAGCATTGGGCGAGCGCTTTCACGCCAGTCCCGAGCTGCTGCGGCGTCTGAATCCCGGCAAGACGATGAAGCGCGCCGGCGAGCAATTGCTGGTGCCGAACGTGGCCATCATCAAGCCGCTGCCGAAGGCGGCTTCCTTGCTGGTCGATGCCAAGGAGGGCACGCTGACCTTGCTGGACGCGAGCGGCACGCCGTTTGCGCAATTCCCGGCCAGCACCGGCAGCAAGCACGATCCGCTGCCGGAAGGGCGCTTCCAGGTGATGGGCGTGGCCACCAATCCCGAGTACCGCTACAACCCCAAGCTGTTCTGGGACGCCAAGGCCGGCGACGCCAAGGCCCGCATCGCCGGCGGTCCCAACAACCCGGTCGGGCTGGCGTGGATCGAGCTGAGCATCGAGCACTACGGCATCCATGGCACACCGGAACCGGGTAAGATAGGCAAGACCCAATCCCACGGCTGCGTGCGTCTGACCAACTGGGACGTGATGCAAGTGGTCCGCGCCGTGACGCGCGGCGCGACCGTGCTGATGCAATCGTAAGGAACGCATGAAAACCATAGGACTGATAGGCGGCATGAGCTGGGAATCCACGGTGCCTTATTACCGCGTCGTCAACGAAACCGTCAAGCGCGAACTGGGCGGGCTGCACTCGGCCAAGGTCGTGCTGGTCAGCGTCGATTTTCACGAAGTCGAGCGCCTGCAGCATGCCGGTGACTGGGGCGCGGCCGGCGCGATGATGGCCGACGCGGCGCGCGCCGTGCAGGCCGCCGGCGCCGATTTCATCGTGCTGTGCACGAATACCATGCACAAGGTGGCGCCGGCGATCGAGGCGGCGGTGTGCATTCCGCTATTCCATATTGCCGACCCGACCGCCGGAGAGATCCAGCGTGCCGGCCTGCGCAAAGTTGGCCTGCTGGGCACGCGCTTTACCATGGAGCAGGCGTTTTACAAGGAGCGCTTGCGCGAGCGGCACGGCCTTGACGTAGTGGTGCCCGCCGCAGACGATCGCGATATCGTCCATCGCATCATTTACGACGAGCTGTGCCTGGGCCGCGTTGTCGACAGCTCGCGCGACGCCTATCGTCGTATCATCGCCGACCTGGTGGCGCAGGGCGCGCAGGCCGTCATTTTGGGCTGCACGGAAATCTCGCTGCTGGTGACGCAGCAGGATGCCGCCGTGCCGCTGTTCGATACCACCGCAATTCACGCGCATCGTGCCGCGCTTTGGGCACTTGAGGAGAAAATATGAAACTGATCGGCATGCTGGATTCCCCTTACGTGCGACGGGTGGCGATTTCGCTGCAGATGCTGGGCCTGAAGTTCGAGCATCAATCGTTGTCGGTGTTCAGCACCTTTGAGCAATTCCGCCAGATCAATCCGGTGGTCAAGGCGCCGACCTTGGTCGACGACGACGGCGAGGTGCTGATGGATTCCACCCTGATCCTGCAATACGCCGAAGCCATCGCCCGCCCATCGGCGCGCCGCACCCCGACCATGCCGACCGAGCTGCTGCGCTCGCAGCGTCTGCTGGGATTGTCGCTGGCGGCCTGCGACAAGGCGGTGCAACTGGTGTACGAGCGCAATGTGCGTCCGGCCGAGAAGCTGCATCAGCCCTGGGCCGACCGCGTGATCCTGCAATTGCGCGCCGCACTGGATGTGCTGGAAGCCGAGCAGCAACGTCAGCCGCTGGAAGCCACCAGCGCCGCCATGTCGCCGCCTGGCGTGATGCAAGCCGTGACCTGGCATTTCATCCAACAGATGATTCCGGACGCGGTGCCGGCCGATGCCTATCCAGTGCTGGCCGCCTACTCGGCTGCGGCTGAGGCGTTGCCGGAATTCCGCGCCGCGCCACACGGCGACGGCACCTATCCCGTCGTCTAGCGACGGGCGCGCTTATAATGGCGGTTTGTCATCACTTCTTCGACTACTGCCATGCGCGTTCTGTTTGCCCTGCTGTTGTGCTGCGCCGCCGTTGCCCAGGCCGCGCCATGCCCAACGGTGCGCATCGGCTATATCGACCAGGCGCGGCCACCTTACTGGCTGGGCAGCGGCACCGAGATCCCGGATCCGCCCGGCCTCGGCGTCGACTTCCTGCGTGCCACCGCCGCCGCAGTCATTCCTTGTCCGGTGCAACTGGTGCGCATGCCCACCACGCGGCTGCGGGTGGCGCTGCAGGCTGGCGAGATCGATTATGTGCCGATCGAAGAACGCGCCGACCTGCCGTCCGAAATCGTGCTGCCGCGCGACCGTAACGGCGCGCTGGACCGCAGTCGCGCGGTGCACACCAACATCATTGTGCTGGTGCGCGCCGCCGACCAACTGTCGCCCGATGTGGTCACGCCACGCTATTTCCAGGGCAGGGTGATCGGCGTGCCCTACGGCGCGCCATACGCCGATGCGCTGCGCGACGCCGGCATCCGCGTTGACGACGGTGCGCGCGACCTGGAGCGCAATATCGGCAAGCTCAGGCTCAACCGTGTCGACGGCGTCGCGCTGACGGTGGGCGCCGTGACCGATATGGACCAGGCCATCGCCGAGCGCTATGGCAACGACGTGGTGCGGCTGCGCATGCCGCTATTCAGCAGTAATATCTGGCTGGCCACCAACCCAGCCTACTACGCCGCGCACCGCGAGCAGGTGGAAGCGGCTTGGACCTGGATGGCCACCCATCAGACCGACCTGGCCGCCATGCTGGCCAAATACTCCCGCAAATAAGGATGTCCTGAATGCCCGTTTCTTCCTACCTGAACACCACGCCGCAACTGGGCGAGGGTTTGTACCTGCACGAAACCGCCAGCGTGATCGGCGATGTCACTGTCGGCAAGGATTGCTCGATCTGGTGCAACACCGTGCTGCGTGGCGACGTCAACCGCATCGTCATCGGCAACTGCACCAATGTGCAGGACTTCGCCATGTGCCACGTCTCGCACAAGAACGCCGCCAAGCCCGACGGCTCGCCGCTGATCATTGGCGACTACGTCACCATCGGCCACCAGGCCATGCTGCACGGCTGCACCATCGGCAATGAATGTCTGATCGGCATGGGCACCATCATCATGGACGATGTGGTGGTGCAGGATCAGGTGATGGTGGGAGCCGGCAGCCTGGTCCCGCCGGGCAAGGTGCTGGAGAGCGGCCACCTGTACGTCGGCCGTCCGGCCGCCAAGGTGCGCGCATTGACGCCGGAAGAAATCGCCTATCTGAAGTATTCGGCCGAGCACTACGTGCGGGTCAAGAACAACTACCTGGGCGCCTGACTCAGGCGCGCCAGGCCGCCAGTAACGCCGGGCTGGGGGCGGAGATAGGGATTCCAATTTACTGTGGCTGATTTGCTAATCTTGGCAACAGCCCTTGTAAATGAGAATCATTATTGATAAGATGCGTTCTTTGCCAGCGATCGTATCCGTTTCGAGAGCCAGCCGTTCAACTTTCTCTCTTCTTGGATAACTATGGTCGCTACCCATACGGGCGCCCGGCACCAGGCCGCGCCTTTGTCTCTTCACGTCCGTTCCGCACTGCTGGTCATGCTGGGCGCGGTTGCCCTGCCGACGTTTGCGCAAGACAGCTCCACCAACTCGGCCGGCGCGCTGGGCGAAATCCTGGTCCAGGCCAAGCGCGACGACGCCAGCAACACCCGCAACGGCAGCACCACCGTCATCAACAGCCGTCAGCTGGAGCAGAACAACGCCATCGACATGCTGAACATCGCGCGCTACTCGCCGCTGATCAGCGCCCCGGCCGGCGCCAGCGGCAGCGGCAGTGTGTGGGATAGCTCGGGCAACAGCGGTTTCAATATTCGCGGCGTTGAAGGCAACCGCGTCAGCATGGAACTGGACGGCATCTCACTGCCGGACGCCGCGCCGAAACCGGATGCGACCTCGATGAACGCCTTCGGCATCGGCCGCGATTACTTTGATCCGGAAACCTTCCGCGAAGTCAGCATCGGTTCCGGCGCCAGCCCGGCCGGGCGCGGCACGCCAGGCCTGGGTGGTTCGGTGTCGTTCGTCACCAAGTCGCCGGAAGACTATCTGTACGATGGCCGCAAGGTCTACGCCGACTACAAGTTCGGCTACGCCTCGGACAAGGGCGAGCGCATGAACGCCGTCACCGGCGCGGTACAGATCAACGACAGCCTGAAGGCGCTGATCGTGGCGGTGCACCGCAGCGGCGACGAGGGCGAAACCAAGGGTAGCGCACCGCTGAACCCGGACGACTGGGATTCGGACGCGCTGCTGGCCAAGCTGAACTGGACCATCGCACCGGGCCAGAAGCTGAACTTCACCGTCGACACCTACAAGGCGTATCACGACCGCGTCTACACCAACAAGACCAGCACGCTGTACCCGGCCGGCACCACCATGAACTCGCGGACCGAACGCAACCGCTACAGCATCGAGCACCAATGGTCGCCGACCGGCTTTGCGTTGTTCGATACGCTGGACACCAAGTTCTACACGCAGAATTCCACCGTGGCTGACGTGACCAACGCCAAGTACGTCAGCGGCGGCCAGAACTACCTCCGCAACATCAACACCGGCTACTACAACGACAGCCAGGGCATGGCGTCGGATGCGACCAAGCAGCTGGGCAGCGTGCTGCTGAGCTACGGCCTGTCGTACGAGATGCAGCAGAGCAGCCGTCCGTGGACCGAGGACCGCACCGTGGTGGCCACCGGCGCCCATCAGTACACCACCAAGAGCCGCATGGCCGACATGGACACCGACAAGTTCGCCGCCTATGTGCGTGGCGACTACAGCTTCACGCTGGGCGGCCACCAGGCCACGCTGACCCCGGCGCTGCGCGGCGACCACCGCAAGTTGACGCCGCAGAATCTGCAGAACTACGCGGTGGCGGTGTCCGGCGCGGCCAGCGAATTGACCGAACACACCTACAACTTCTTCACGCCGAGCCTGAACCTGTCGGTCGAACTGAGCAAGGATTTCAACGCCTATGCGCAGTACACCCGTGGCACCCGCGTGCCGACCGCGGCCGAACTGACCGGCACCTACGATTCGTTCAGCTACACCGGCACCGGCAACGGTTACGCGGTGCTGGGCAACGCCAATCTGAAAAAGGAAACCAGCAACGCCTTCGAGCTGGGCCTGAAAGGCACGCCGACCGCCGGCATCGAAATGAGCACCTCGGTGTTTGACACCCGCTACAACAACTTCATCGAATACGTGACGCAGGCGGCGGACCCGGTCAACTACCCGACCATCACCTACGGTCTGTACCGTCCTGAAAACATCGGCAAGGCCAACATCTACGGCATTGAGGCCAGCTCGCGCTTCGCGCTGGGCCAGTGGCTGCCGGGCATGAAGGGTTACAGCGTGAACCTGGCGGCTGGCGCCTCCAAGGGCACGGCGGAAAACACCAGCACCGGCAAGAAGGGCGACCTGCCATCGGTACTGCCGTACAAAGCCAACGCCACTTTCGCCTATGACGATCCGGCGCTGCGCGGCGGCGCCGCCTTCACCACCAGCACCGTGCGCGGCAAGCGTGGCAGCAGCGACGTCATCTCGGGTTCCACCACCAGCACCTTCTACGTGCCGGGCAATACCGTGTTCGACCTGACCGCCTACTGGAACATCAGCAAGCACGTGGTGCTGAGCGGTGGCGTCTACAACCTGAGCGACAAGAAGTACTGGGACTACGCCTCGTCGCGCACGCTGCCGGCCGCCACCACCGCCGCCACGCTGGCCGACATCGAACGCCAGGCCCGCGCCGGCCGCAATTACGCCTTCAACCTCAAAGTGATTTACTAAGGAGCTAGCCATGAAAACCCACCACCGATTTGCCCTGGCGCTGAGCAGCGCCTTGCTGATGTCGCTGCCTGCGGGTGCCGCCAGTCTGCAAGAACGCTACGACGCGCTGCGCGCCGAGCAACCCAAGCTGGCGTTCCGCGATGCCGCCGCCAAGCTGAACGTATCGGAAGCAGAATTGCTGGCCTCGACCGGCATCGGCAAGACCGTGACCCGCCTGCAGGAAGGCGATACCGTGCCGCGCGAAATCATGCGCCGCGCGCTGGACCTGGGCAAGGTCCTGGCGCTGACCCGCAACGATAACGGCGTGCTGGAGCGCACCGGCGTCGCCTCGCGCCTGAAGCAGCAGGAAGAAGTGGCCGGCCTCGACGCCGACAAAGAGAAAGAACGCGAAGCGCGCCTGCGCAACATCGCCGGCGGTTATCTGGGCGGCGAAATCGACCTGCGCTTCACCTTCAAGAACTGGAAGTACGCGTTTGCCGTTGCCCAGCCGGGCAAGGATGGCGCCGTGTCGCGCAGCCTGCAATTCTTCGACCAGAGCGGCAATGCCGCGCACAAGGTGTACGTGAAGAGCGACGCCGGTGTGGCCGTGTTCGACAAAATCGTGGCCGACTTCCGCAATCCGGTGCAGAGCGCCGACCTGAAAGTGGCGGCGGCGCCGGTCAAGCCGGCAGCGAAGCCGGACAGCGCGGTGGACGTCAAAGAATTCCAGCTGGCGTGGAATGAAATCAACGACGTGCACCAGTTCAATCGTCTGCTGACCGAATTTGGCGTGACGCGCGAGCAGGGTCTGCGTCTGGGGCCAGTCGACAAAGTGCAGCGTATCGATCCGAAAGCGGTGCGTCAGTTGCTGGAGCAGGCGGCCAAGCAGCAGGTTGAAATCATGGCCTTCCTGGGCAACAGCTCGACCATCCAGATCTTCAGCGGCAAGATCAACAAAGTGCAGGAAGCGGGCGGCTACTTCAACGTGCTGGACCCGGAATTCAACCTGCACCTGCGTGACAGCGCCTTCGTCAACGGCTACATCGTCAAGCGCGCCGGCGTGGTTGACGTCGAGTTCTACGACAAAGACGGTAACGAAGTCATCAGCTTCTTCGGCGTGCGCAGCAAAGAGCATCCGATCCCGCAAGCCTGGATCGACCTCACCGCCGCCCTGCCAAAAGCCGACGCCGCCAACCAGGCCAGCCGTTGATTGTTTTGACTTGTTAGGTGTTAAGGGCTACTATTTTTCCATGAAGATCACCAGTGGAAAGATAGTAGCCGGTCAGATTGTCGTTGAAGACATGCCCTTCGACGAGGGCGCCACTGTGACTGTATTTTCCAGAGAGGACAGCGATTCCTTTGAACTGAGCGTCGAGCAGGAAGCGGAATTGCTGGCGTCCGCAGCCGAGGCAGATCACGGCGAGACTATACCTGCATCGGAACTACTCAAGAGTTTGCGCCCGCAAACCTGATGCCCGCCTATTCCATCCACATCACCCATCGCGCGGCAGCGCAGATTACACGAGCTGCTGCTTGGTGGTCGCGGAATCGGCCGGCGGCTCCAGATGCTGTCGTTGTCGAGCTTGAACGCGCTTTTGCGCTGCTGGCGGTCCAGCCACATCTGGGCGCATTGGCGCGGAATGCGCGGTTAAGTGGCGTGAGACGAATTCATCTGGCTAAAATTCATCATCATTTGTACTACCGCGTCCGGGTGGACGCGGTAGATGTGCTGGCGTTGTGGCACACCAGCCGCGGCGGCAAGCCGCCGGTTTGATACGCAGTCAGGCGCCGAGGGCGGCGCGGCCCAGGGCGGGGTCGTCGGTGAAGAAGCCGTCGATGCCGGTGGCGATGTAGCGTTTCATTTCGGCGATGGAGCCGGCTTCGTTGCGCGCGGCGTCGCCTGCGTTGTTGCGGAAGTCGGCGGCCAGGAAGTGGTTCTCGGGACGGAAGGTCCATGGTTCCACTCGCAAGCCCGCCCGATGGGCGTCGTCGACAAACGAGGCGACCTGATCCAGCGAGCCGTCTTTTTTCAGCGGGATCACCGAGCGCGTCGGCGGGGCGATGACGTCGGCGTACTGGGCGATGTCTTTCATGCCGGCCGGGGTGCACATCTGCGCGAAGGTCAGTGTGCCGCCGGCGGCCGCGACGTCCATCGGACGCACGTTTTCGCCGATGACCAATTGCATCAAGCGCAGATTGGCACGGCGCCCCAGCTTGCCACGCAGGTATTTCAGGTTGGCCACTTCAAACGATTGGATTTCCACCTGGTTGCGCCGGGTATAGTCGTGCGCGCCGAGGATGGCCAGGAAGCGGTCCTCCAGCGGCAGGCCGACGCTGGCGAAATAGGTCGAGTGCTTCAGCTCCGGCACGATGCCGATGATGCGTCCGCGCGCTGCCGCCTCCGCCGCGACGAAGTCGATGATTTCTTCAAACGTCACCACTTGATACATGCCGTTGTACTGCGCGCTGCCCGGACGGTATTGCGGGATCCGCTCCACCGCGCGCAGCGTTTTCAGTTCGGCCAGCGTGAAGTCGTCGACGAACCAGCCTTCGTGGGTTTCGCCGTCGATGGTCTT
This sequence comes from Duganella guangzhouensis, assembly GCF_009674535.1. Taxonomy (GTDB): domain Bacteria; phylum Pseudomonadota; class Gammaproteobacteria; order Burkholderiales; family Burkholderiaceae_D; genus Rugamonas; species Rugamonas guangzhouensis. The sequence goes on along the minus strand of NZ_WKJK01000002.1, from coordinate 518,648 downwards.
GCGCGTTTTGCGGCTGGCGAACTCGGGATGGCTGGCGATGTCGGTGGTCTCGCTCAGGAAGGCTTCGTGGCGCGCCACCAGCACGCCGTCCTTGGTACTGCACAGATCCGGTTCGACGTAGTCGGCGCCATCGGCAATCGCCTTGGCGTACGAGGCCAGCGTGTGTTCCGGACGCAGCGCGCTGGAACCGCGATGGCCGAACACCAGTGGCCGCGCCGGACCAACGCCGACCGCGCCGACGCCCGGCATGCCGGACAGGTCGGGCGTGGCCGGCGCGGAAGCAGCCAGCATGGCCGCCGCTTGCGCCGCGCCCGGCAGGATCAGCGAGGCACCGGCCGCAACCGCCGCAGTTTGGATAAAGCCGCGGCGCGATAGCCGCTTGGGTAAATAAAGTGCGTTCATCAGAAGTCGGCCATCAAAGTCAGGAAGCCCTGACGTGGAGGAATTGGATAGGTATTGTACGTGCCGCTGGCGGCCCCGACCACTACCTGCAGATCACCCTCGCGATTGGCCAGATTGGTGACGTTGACGCGATAGCGCGCGTTCTTCACCCAGCCGCCGTTCAGGAATGGCAGCTTGCCCGATACGCCCAGGCTCATCAGGAAGTAGCTCTTCACCCACAGATCGTTGGTGTAGGTGGCGTAGCGCTTGCCGACGTAGTCGCCGATCAGCTGGAACTCGGTGTCGGCCACGGTGGCGCTGGCGACAAATTTATCCATCCACTCCGGGCTGCCCGGTACTTTCTTGCCGGCGGTTTGTACGGTGGTGGTGCCGCTGGCGTAGTTGTCGTCGTACTTGGAATCGTTGTACGACAGCGCGTTGTACAGCGAGAAGTTGCGGCCGAAGTGCAGCGTGCCGGAGAAGTCGACGCCGTTGGTCTTGACGCTGCCAACGTTGGTCAGCACCGCCAGGTTGCCGCCGATGATAGAGGTGATCACCGAGGTCGGGCTGATCTGCAGCAGGCGATCTTTGAAGTCGACGTGGTAGAAGTTCAGCTGGCTGTCAAACGCGGTCAGCGCGCCGGCGTCCAGTTGATGGCTGCTGCGCAGGCCGGCTTCGTAGGTGATCGAGGTTTCCGGCTTCGCGGTTTTCTTGAACAGGTCGAACGCGGCCTGGTTCGACAGACTCCATGGCGAGACGCCGCCACCACCGTAGGTCACGAACTGGCGCATGTTCTTCTGCACGTTGAAGAATGCCTGATCTTGCGCGGTGATGTCCCAGCGGCCACCGATCTGCGGCAGGAACCATTTCTTGGTGTCGATGGTGCCGACCGGCAGCGCGGTCGAGTTGGCGATGGCGCCGTTTTTCGGTTGCACCGGGAACTGGCCATCGGCAAACTGCAGGCTCGATTTGAAGCCGGCCTGCAGCGTCATGTCTGGACGCAGATGCCATTCATCCTGCACGTGCAGCTGAGCCACTTTGTTGTCGATCTCGCTGCCGTACTGGGTGATCAGCGGGTTGCTTGGACGGTCGTACGGCGAGGTTGGATTGTTCACATCCAGCGCATACCAGCGGCGATACGCCGACGAGCGGTTGTGCTCCAGCCAGAGGCCGGCCTGCAGCGTGTGGTTGCCGATCTCGCTGCGCAAGGTCGATTGCCAGCCGCTGCGGTGGATGGCGTATTCGGTGGTGCGCACCGCGTAGCCGGAATTGCCGAACACTTGTTTCAGATCCTGGCCCGGGAAGTAGACCGAGAACAGTGCCGGCAGGCCGGCCACGCCGATCGGACCCGCTACCACGCCGACGCCGTCATCGGTGTGGTAGTAGACCTGGTTGGACCAGGTGGTGTTGTCGCTCAGGTTCCAGTCGTACTTGGCGTAGGTCAGATAGTCGGTACGCTGCGCATCGCTGTAGTAGTTGCGGTAGTTATTGCCATCGGCGGTGGGCGTGGCGCCGGTCGACGACAGATAGCTCAGCGCCTGCTGGAAGTTAGGATAGGTGAACGGACGGGTGTAAGGCTGGTATTTCTCGGTGGCCGAGCGCACGGTGGCGTCCTCGTTCGGCTCGATCTTGTCCGAATACGCGAAGTAGACGGTCAGCTTGCCGTTGTCGCCGTTGTTGATCCACTTGGCGTTGACCTGGTCGCCGCCCTGGCGACCGTTGAAATCCCAGGCTTTTTGCTCGTGGTGCACGGCCGAGATGTAGGCGCTGTTGCCGTTGCCGAAGTTGCCCGTGTCGTAGCGCACGTAGCTGCGCGAGGTCTTGTAGCTGCCGACGGTCTGTTGCACCGCGACGTTGCGGTTCGGCAGCGGGTTGCTGGAGAAGGTCTCGATGGTGCCGCCCAGGTTGCTGGTCGACGCGGTGGCCAGGTCGCCGGCGCCCGACGACAGGATCACGCTGCCGACGTTTTCGCTGGTGATGGCGCGCTGTGGCGACAGGCCGTTGTAGTTGCCATATTGCTGATCGCCCAGCGGCACGCCGTCCATCGTATAGCCCAGTTGCTGTCCGCTGAAGCCGTGGATGAACAGCGACAGATTCTGTTCGTTATTGCCCCACGGGTCGGCGGTCTGGAAGCTGACGCCCGGCAGGGTTTGCAGCGCCTTCAGCGGGTTGATGCCCGGCAGGATCTTTTGCATTTCGCTCTTCCCCAGCTCTACCGAAGAGCGGGTCTTGCGGGTGGCGACTTCCACCGTGGCGATCGGCGCGGCGGCGGCGGCTTCGACTTCCGGCGCGGTATCGGCGGCAGCGGCAGTGGCGGTGGCGGCGGCCGGAGTGTTAGCCATGTCAGCAACGGCGGCGGCGACATTGGCGGCCATGGCCAGCATCGGGAAGCTCAGCGCGGCGAAGCACACGGCGGAGAATTTCTTGTTCATGTTTTGTCCAGGTTATGGGATGAATAACGCTGCGCATCATAGGGGCCGAGTGTGACCGGGTGATGACGACGCGCAATGCGTTAAACTGCTGTCTGGAAATAAGGAGATCGCTACGATGCAGAGATTTTTGTTGGCAGTCTTGCCATTGGCGCTGGCCGCTTGCGCGGTCGACCAGTCGCGGCTGGGGCACTTCGTCACCCAGACCATCCAGCCCGGCATGCCGCTGGAGCAGGCGCTGGTGCGCATGCAGGCCGAGGGCTTCTACTGCAACGCCGGCAGCGGCAGCGATGCCATCATTGCGTGCACCCGCACCTATGAGCGCCTGGTCCAGAAAAACTGCGTGGAGCGGGTGGACATCGTCCGCAGCACCACGTCCGCTAAAACCGTCGGCGCGATTGATGTGCTGGAAGTGAAATGTCCTAAATGATGCAACGTCCCCGTTTTTTGCCAGATAACTTCACGCTGGCGATGATCGTCACCGTGATCGCCGCCAGCTTCTTCCCCTGCCATGGCCAGGGCGCCGTGATTTTCAACGGCATCACCCATGTCGCGGTATCGCTGCTGTTCTTCCTGCACGGCGCCAAGCTGTCGCGCGAGGCGGTGATCGCCGGCGTCACCCACTGGCGATTGCACCTGCTGGTGCTGCTGTGCACCTTCGCGCTGTTCCCGTTGTTGGGGCTGGTGCTGAAACCACTGCTGACGCCGCTCGTGACGCCGGATCTGTATCTCGGCATTTTGTTCCTGTGCATGCTGCCGTCCACCGTGCAATCGTCGATCGCCTTCACGGCGGCGGCGCGCGGCAATGTGCCGGCGGCGATCTGCAGCGCCTCGGCCTCCAACCTGTTTGGCATCTTCATCACACCGGTACTGGTGGGCTTGCTGACCTCGGCGCAGATGTCGGGCGGTTCGCCGATGGAATCGGCCTTGCAGATTGCCTTGCAACTACTGCTGCCATTCATCGCCGGCCAAGTGGCGCGACGCTGGATTGGTGCCTGGGTGGAAAAGCACAAGCCGCTGACGCGTCTGGTCGACCAGGGCTCGATTTTGCTGGTGGTGTACACCGCGTTCAGCGAAGCGGTGGGGGAGGGCTTGTGGCATCAGGTATCGTGGGGCACGTTGGCCGGCCTGATGCTCATCAACGTGCTGTTGCTGGCGCTGGTGATGGGGATCAGCGCGCAAGCCGCGCGCCGCCTCGGCTTCAACCGCGAAGACCGGATCGCGATTGTCTTCTGCGGCTCCAAGAAAAGCCTGGCCAGCGGCGTGCCGATGGCCAAAGTCCTGTTCGCCGGCGGCGCGCTGGGCGCCGTAGTGCTACCGCTGATGTTGTTCCACCAATTGCAACTGATGGTCTGCGCCGTCCTCGCCCAGCGCTACGCCAAAGACCCGAGCTAATGCCCACCTCGTGTCCACTTCGGGGTCAGACCCCGAAGTGGACATTGCATCGCGCCCGCTGTAATGTCTTGTTCGGGGTCAGACCCCGAAGTGTGGACATTTTAGTGTTTGGCGTCGCTGGCGGGGAGCAGGGTTTCGACTGGCGCGCTGCTGGCGAAGAGCTGGGTGCAGTCGACTTTGTCGTATTCGTAGTGCTTGCCGCAGAAGTCGCAGTTGACGCCGACGTGGCCTTGTTCGGCAATCACGCTTTCGATTTCTTCTTGCCCCAGCATCTTCAGCATGTTGCCGACTTTTTCGCGCGTGCAGCTGCAATGGAATTGCGGATGCACCGGGTCGAAGACGCGGATGGTTTCTTCCCAGAACAGGCGCTGGATCAGCACGTCAATGCCGGTTTCCAGCAGCTCTTGTTCCTTCAGCGTCGAGCCGAGGATGACGGCGCGGTTCCAGGTCTCCAGCGCGTCGTCGGCGCTGACCGGGTTGGCTTCGGCCTTGCCGCCATGGTGCGGCAGTTTTTGCAGCAGCAGGCCGCGTGAGACGGTGTCGTCGGCCGCCAGCCACAGTTTGGTGTCCAGCTGTTCCGAACGCAGCATGTAGTTTTCGATGACGGTCGCGACGTCGTCGCCGTCCAGCGGCACGATGCCTTGATATGGCTGCTGGCCCGGCACTTTATCCAGCGGATCGAGGGTGATGATGAAGCGGCCCTTGCCGTTTGCGTTCAGCAGGTCGGTCAGGTTGGCGTCGTCGGTGATCGGCAGATCCGGGTTCAGCTTGGCGGTGGCGCGCAGGCGCAGCTCGGCGTCGCATTCGACCACCAGCAGGCGCACCGGGCCATCGCCGTGGATTTGCATGATGATGGAGCCGTTGAATTTCAGATTGGCCGACAGCAGCGCGGCGGCGGCGGTCATCTGGCCCAGCAGTTTTTTGACCGGGGCCGGGTAGGCGTGCCGTGCCTGCACTTCGCGCCAGGTGGCGGAGATGTCGATCAGCTCGCCACGCACGGTGGCGTTGTCGAAGATGAATTTCTGCAGGGTGTCCTGGCTGGTAGTGGGGGTGTTGCTCATTGTTTTATCCAATCTTTTTGAGTTGCGTCTTGAACAGTTGGCCGCGTTTGACATAGCTGTCGGCGCTGCCTTGCAGGGCGGCGACTTCCTCCGGCGTCAGCGCGCGTGCGACCTTGGCCGGGGCGCCGATGATCAGCGAGTGGTCGGGGAATTCCTTGCCCTCGGTGACCAGCGCGCCGGCCCCAACCAGGCAGCCTTTGCCGATTTTGGCGCCATTCAGGATCACGGCCTGAATGCCGACCAGCGCGCCGTCGCCGATAGTGCAGCCATGCAGCATGGCCTGGTGGCCGATGGTGACGTTGCGCCCGACGGTCAGCGGATAGCCCATGTCGGTGTGCATGACCGTGCCTTCCTGTACATTGCTGTTTTCACCGATGGTAATCCGTTCGTTGTCGCCGCGCAGCGTGGCGCCAAACCATACCGAGCTATGTTCGTGCAGGCTGACCTTGCCAATCACAGTGGCAGTATCGGCAACAAATGACGATGCGGCAATCTCGGGCGTGTGATCGCCCAGTTGATAAATAGACATGGAGGCCTGGTTGAGTGCGGTGGGATGGCGCTATTTTACGCTGGCTTTTAGTTTGCCCAGCTATCGAACGGTCGTGCTATTATTTTGCCTGGCAGCCGCGAAGGTTAGGATATGGCGCCGGCCCTGTTAATTTCAAGGTAGATCGCATCATGACACACACTCCGTCCCGTTCCGAATTCCTGACCATCCGTGGCCTGCGCTGCCATGTCCGCCACTGGGGCAGGGAGGGCGCGCCCAAGCTGTTCATGATGCACGGCTGGATGGATGTCGGCGCCTCGTTCCAGTTCGTGGTCGACGAGCTGAAGGGCGACTGGCATGTGATCGCGCCGGACTGGCGCGGTTTCGGCCTGTCGCAGCGCAATGGCCTGGATACTTACTGGTTCCCCGACTACCTGGCCGATCTGGACGCGATCCTGCGCCATTATTCGCCGGATCAGGCGGTCTATCTGCTGGGGCATAGCATGGGCGGCAACATCGTCGGCCTGTATGCCGGCGCGCGCCCCGAGCGCATCCGCAAGCTGATCAATCTGGAGGGCGCCGGCCTCAAAGGCTCCAAACCGGAGCAGGCGCCGGGCCGCTACGCCAAGTGGATGGACAGCCTGCTGGCACCGCCGGAAATGCGCGGCTATCCGACTCAGGCCGCCGTCGCCGCCCGTCTGCAAAAGACCAATCCGCGCCTGAGCGACGACAAGGCCGCCTTCCTGGCCCAGCACTGGTCGGAACAGAACGCGGCCGGCGAGTGGGAAATCCTGGGCGATCCGGTGCACAAGCAGGCCAGCCCGCTGCCATATCAGGTCGATGATGTGATGGCGTGCTGGCAGGCGATCACGGCACCGGTGCTGTGGGTGGAGGCCGACCACACCAATATGTGGGACTGGATGGGCGCCAAGCCGGCCGGCCGCGTCGAGCTGGAGCGCCGCCTCGGCCATCTGCGCGATGTCACCAAGAAAATGCTGTATGACGCCGGCCATATGCTGCACCACGATCAGCCCGCCGAGCTGGCGAAAATGATAGAAGACTTCCTCGCCTAGCCGAGGTATGATTCAGACATGATTTCTTACCGCGCCACCACTATTCATCGCATCAGCGCCGCCCAGGCCGCTGCCGGTGGCGCGCGCTCCATCATTATTCGAATTATTCAGGGTCGCTGAGCTGCGGCTGTGCGCCGGTGCTCGGCGCCCCGGATCGCACGCGTATTCCCCTTTGAATAATTATTGATGGAGCACCCATGACGCCTTATCCCACCCTGTCCGACATCCGCGCCACCGCTGAACGCCTGCAAGGCAAAGTCCTGACCACGCCCGTATGGCGCTGGCAGACCGGCATCATCGAGCAGCAATTCCCGAATACCGAAGTCTGGCTCAAGCTGGAGCTGTTCCAGAAGACCGGCACCTTCAAGCTGCGCGGCGCACTCAACAACATCGAGGCGATGACTCCGGCGGCGCGCGCCCGTGGCGTGGTGGCGGTCAGCGCCGGCAATCACGCCATCGCAGCGGCCTATACGGCGCGGCTGGCCGGCTGCAGCGCCAAGGTGGTGATGCCGCAACACGCACTGCTGGAACGCGTGCTCGCCTGCCGCGAGTATGGCGCCGAGGTGGTGCTGAAGGCCGATATGCACGCCGCCTTCGCCCACGGCGACCAGCTGGTGCGCGACGAAGGCCGCACCATGCTGCATCCCTATGACGGCGCGCTGACCGCGCAGGGCACCGGTACCGTCGGGCTGGAACTGATGCAGCAGGTGCCGGAGCTGGATGCGGTGATCGTGCCGGTCGGTGGCGGCGGCTTGCTGGGCGGCATCGCCGCTGCAGTGCGTCAACTGAATCCACAGTGCGCGGTGTATGGCGTCGAGCCCTACGGCGCCGATTTGATGCACCGCAGCCTGGCGCAGGGCGCGCCGCTGCAGCTGGAGCGCATCGATACCGTGGCCGACAGCCTGGGCGCGCCGTATTCGATGGCGTACAGTTTCAACCTGTGCCGCCGCTTCGTCACCGAGGTGGTGCGGGTGAGCGACGATGAGATCTGCCTGGCCATGCTGCATCTGTTCCGCGATGCCAAGCTGGTGGCGGAGCCGGCGGCGGCGGTGGCCACCGCCGGTTTGCTGGGACCGTTGCGCGAGCGCTTGCAGGGCAAGCGCGTCGGCGTGCTGGTGTGCGGTTCCAATATCGATCCGGCCCGCTTTGCCGAGTTGCTGGCGCGCGGCGCCTGGCTGCGCGACGCCGGGTTTGACGCACCCTTGCCAGAAATGGTGCAAGGCAGCGTACAATGAGTGCTATGAAAGTCGATCTGCATTGTCACTCCAACGTTTCCGACGGCGTCCTGGCGCCACCCGCCGTGGCCGAGTACGCCCGCAAGGCGGGTGTCGATGTCTGGGCGCTGACCGACCACGACGAAGTCGGCGGCATTGCCGCCGCGCGCGCTGCCGCCGAGGCGCAGGGCATGCGCTTTGTCACCGGGGTCGAGATTTCCATCACCTGGGCCAAGGAGACGGTGCACATCGTCGGTCTGCAGATCGATGAGCACAACCGCGCGCTGGTGGACGGCCTGGCCGCCACCCGTTCCGGCCGCGACAACCGAGGCCGCGAGATCGCCAAGCAGCTGGAGCTGGTCGGCATCGAGGGAGCCTACGAGGGCGCGCTCAAGTACGTGGGCAATCCGGACCTGATGTCGCGCACCCATTTCGCGCGCTATCTGGTGGAAATCGGCGCCTGTGCCAATACCGGCGAGGTGTTCAAGAAATATCTGTCCGAAGGCCAGCCCGGCTATGTGGCCCACTGCTGGGCCTCGCTGGAACAGTCGGTCAAGTGGATTCGCGACGCCGGTGGTATCGCCGTGATCGCCCATCCGGGCCGTTACCGCTTCACCCAGCTGGCGCAAGGCGCGCTGTTCGATGAATTCAAGCAGCTGGGCGGCACCGCCATCGAGGTGGTGACCGGCAGCCATACGCCGGACCAGTATCCGGTGTACGCGCAGCTGGCCAACCATTACGGCTTCCTGGCCTCGCGCGGCACCGATTTTCACGCGCCGGGCGAGTCGCGGGTCGACTTTGCCGCCTTGCCGCCGCTGCCGGCCAATGTGACGCCGGTCTGGCACGACTGGTGGTAATTTCTGCGGCCGATTACCGTCCGGCCGCGTATTGATTTTGCGTTGATGCAGTCTTACCTTATGGTTTCGGCAAACTAGCTGTTCCGGAGGGAAATCATGAAACGCATCGTCCTGTTTATCGCCACCAACCTGGCTGTGATGCTGGTGTTGTCGATTGTGCTGTCGCTGCTGGGCATCGGCCGTCCCGGCTCGGGCAGTGAGTTGCAGCTGGGCAGTCTGCTTGCGTTTTCGCTGGTGGTTGGTTTTACCGGCGCCATTTTCTCGCTGCTGATTTCCAAGCCGATGGCCAAATGGTCGACCGGCGCGCGGGTGATCGATCATCCCTCTTCAGCCAATGAGCTGTGGCTGGTAAATACCGTCAAGGCGCTGTCCGAGCGCGCCGGCATCGGCATGCCGGAAGTGGCCATCTACCCGGGCGAGCCGAATGCGTTTGCCACCGGCGCGTTCAAGAATTCGGCGCTGGTGGCGGTATCCACCGGCCTGCTGGACAGCATGAATCGCGACGAGGTGGAAGCGGTGCTGGGCCACGAGGTGGCGCACATCGCCAACGGCGACATGGTGACCATGACCCTGATCCAGGGCGTGACCAATACCTTTGTGGTGTTCCTGGCGCGCATCGTCGGTTTCTTTGTCGATAATATGCTGAATAAAAACAGCGACGGCGAGCGCCGTGGCACCGGCATCGGCTACATGATTACCGTGTTTGTCTGTGAGATCGTGTTCGGCCTGCTGGCGTCGCTGATCGTGGCCTGGTTCTCGCGTCAGCGCGAATTCCGCGCCGACGCCGGCTCGGCCAAGCTGCTGGGCAGCAGCGTGCCGATGCAGCACGCGCTGGCGCGCCTGAACGGCATGGAGCCGGGCGCGCTGCCGCAGTCGTTCGCGGCGTCCGGCATCACCAACGGCGGCGGCTGGGGCGCGCTGTTCTCGACCCATCCCCCGTTCGAGCAGCGCATCGCCGCGCTGCGTAGCGTACAATCGGGTGTATGAGCCAATTCTTCCAGGTCCACCCCGTCAACCCGCAAGCCCGCCTGATCAAGCAGGCGGCGCAAATCATCCACGGCGGCGGCATCGTCGCCGTGCCGACCGATTCCTGCTACGCGCTGGTCTGTCACCTGGACGACAAGGGCGCGGTCGAGCGCCTGCGCCGCATACGCGGCATCGATGAAAAACACCATTTGACGCTGCTGTGCCGCGACTTGAGCGAGCTGGGCGTCTACGCCCGCGTCGACAACCGCCAGTTCCGCCTGCTGAAAGCGGCGACGCCGGGGCCGTTCACCTTCATTCTGGAAGCCACCAAGTGCGTGCCGCGCCGGCTCAGCCATCCTTCGCGCAAGACCATTGGCCTGCGGGTGCCGGAAGACACCATCATCAACGCCTTGCTGGCCGAGCTGGACCAGCCGCTGCTGGGCAGCACGCTGATCATGCCGGACGAAGACGAGCCGCTGAACGACGCCGATGAAATCTGTACGCGCCTGGGCAAGCAACTGGAACTGATTATCGACGGCGGCGCCTGTAGCATGGAGCCGACCACCGTCATCGACCTGACTGGCGACGAAGCGGTGCTGGTACGCCAGGGCCGTGGCGACGCAGCCGCATTCGGACTCTGAATCCCGTCAACAAGGCAAGCGCGCCGGCCTTCGACGGCGCGCGGCAAGCAGCGCGACCGCCTCTGGTAGAATCCCGCCCATGGATATAGATAGCATTGTTCGGACCGCCACGGTCTTCGCCATTCCTGTTCTTTTTGCAATCTCCCTGCACGAAGCCGCACATGGTTATGTCGCCCGTTACTTCGGTGACTCCACCGCCGCCGATGAAGGCCGGCTTTCGATTAATCCGCTCAAGCATATTGACCCGTTCGGTACCATTCTGCTGCCGCTGATACTGGGGCTGCTGCAAGCCCCGCCGCTGGGCTTTGCCAAGCCGGTGCCGGTCGATTTCGACCGCCTGCGCAACCCGAAAAAACAGATGGCGTTCGTGGCCGCAGCCGGTCCCGCCGCCAATTTCCTCATGGGCCTGGCCTGGATGGCGTTCTGGGTGGTGCTGGTGCAGGTGTTTAACCTGGACGGCGAGGATTTCTTCGTCAAGATGGCGCATGCAGGCTATGTGGTGAACGCCGCCATGTGCATCTTCAACCTGATCCCACTGCCGCCGCTGGATGGCGGCCGCATCGTCACCGGCCTGTTGCCGATGTGGCTGGCTCGGCCGTATGCCCGTATCGAGCGCTACGGCGTGTTCATTTTCTTCGGTCTGGTGTTGGCCATACAGTATGGCTTGCTGAATGGCTTCATGCTTGGTGGCATGAACTTGCTGGGCGAGATCTGGCACATCATGGTCTATCCATTGCAACTCCTTTTTAGCTGAGCCTATCTATGTATCCCGATCGCGTCGTATCCGGCATGCGTCCCACCGGTTCCATGCACCTGGGCCACTACCATGGCGCCCTGAAAAACTGGATCAAAATGCAGACCGAGCTGCCATGCCTGTTCTTCGTGGCGGACTGGCACGCGCTGACCACGCACTACGATGACCCCAGTGTCATCGAGCGCAGCACCTGGGACATGCTGGTCGACTGGCTGGCGGCCGGCGTCGACCCCTCGCAATCGACGCTGTTCATCCAGTCGCGCGTGCCCGAGCACGCCGAGCTGCATCTGCTGCTGTCGATGGCGACACCGCTGGGCTGGCTGGAGCGGGTGCCGACCTACAAGGACCAGATCGACAATCTGGCCAATAAAGACCTGGCAACCTACGGCTTCCTCGGCTATCCGCTGCTGCAGGCGGCGGACGTGCTGATCTACCGCGCCAGCCAGGTGCCGGTAGGCGAGGACCAGGTGCCGCACATCGAGATGATGCGCGAGATTGCGCGCCGTTTTAATCATTTGTACGGCAAAGAAAAGGGCTTCGAGGAGAAGGCGCAGGATGCGGTGAAAAAGCTGGGCAGCAAGCGCGCCAAGCTGTACAACGAGCTGCGCACCGAATACCAGCAGGATGGCAAGGACGAGGCGCTGGCGCAGGCCAAGGCCATGCTGGACGACGCCCAAAGCCTGTCGATGGGCGACCGCGAGCGCCTGTTCGGCTACCTGGAGGGCAGCCGCAAGCTGATCCTGGTCGAGCCGCAGGCGCGCCTGACCGAGGCCTCGCGTCTGCCGGGGCTGGATGGCCGCAAGATGTCCAAGAGCTACGGCAATGCGATCGCGCTGCGCGAGGACAAGGAGTCGGTCAACAAGAAAATCCGCACCATGCCGACCGACCCGGCGCGGGTGCGCCGCACCGACGCCGGCGATCCTGTGCGCTGCCCGGTCTGGCAATTTCACCAGGTGTATTCCGACACCGCGACCCAGGAATGGGTGGTCAAGGGCTGCACGTCGGCCGGCATCGGCTGCATCGAGTGCAAGCAGCCGGTGATTGACGCCATCATCAAGGAACAGGAACCCATGCACGAGCGCGCCCAGCCGTATCTGGACGATCCGTCGCTGGTGCGCGCCATCGTGGCCGACGGCAATGACGCGGCGCGCAGGCTGGCGCTGGAAACCATGCGCGACGTGCGCGAGGCCATGGGTTTGGCCTATAGCTAAGTAAATCCGGGTAAAAACCATGAACGATCAGATTTCTCCCTGGGTGCAGCGGTATGCACCATTGGTGCCAGGCGGCGCGGTGCTGGACCTGGCTTGCGGCAACGGCCGCCATTCGCGCCATCTGGCGGCGCTGGGCCACGAGGTGGTGGCGGTCGACCGTGATCCGGCGGCGCTGGCCGCCACGGCCGGCCTCGGCATCACCACCAGCGCCATCGACCTGGAGCAGGAGGGCGCCGCCTGGCCGTTCGGCCCGCACCGTTTTGCCGGCATCGTGGTCACAAACTACCTGCATCGGCCGCTATTTGCCGGCATGCTGGCCAGCCTGGCGCCGAACGGCGTGCTGATTTACGAAACCTTCGCGGACGGTAACGCCCAGTTCGGCAAACCGTCAAATCCGGCCTTCCTGCTACAACCCGGTGAACTGCTGGAAATTGCCCAGCAGCATGGTCTGCGTGTGGTAGCCTTCGAGGATGGGGTGATTACAGCGCCAAAAGCTGCCATGGTGCAACGACTGTGCGCGGTAAAGCCGGAATTTCCCCGAGAAGCGGCTCTATTACCGCCATTTTGAGCGCCGATTTGTCGAGCCGAATGCACCACGGGCCCGACCTATCGACTACAATCGTTGTTTTAATACTTTACGCAGTGATTTCCTATGATTAAGGGCAGCATCGTAGCAATTGTCACCCCCATGCACGCCGACGGCAGTCTGGACTATGCGGGTTTGAATCAGCTGATCGACTGGCACATCGCCGAAGGCACGGACAGTATCGTGATCGTGGGCACCACCGGCGAATCGGCCACCGTCAGCGTGGAAGAGCACTGCGCGCTGATCAAGGCCGCCGTGGCCCACGTCAATGGCCGCATCCCGGTCATCGCCGGCGCCGGCGCCAATTCGACTGCCGAAGCCATCAAGCTGACCCGCTACGCCAAGGATGCGGGTGCCGATGCTACGCTGCAAGTGGTTCCTTACTACAACCGTCCTACCCAGGAAGGCATGTACCAGCACTTCAAGGCGATTGCCGAAGCGGTGGATCTGCCGATCATTCTGTACAACGTGCCTGGCCGTACCGTGGCCGACATGAGCAACGAGACCATCCTGCGTCTGTCTGGCGTCAAAAACATCATCGGCGTCAAAGATGCGACCGGCAACATCGGCCGCGGCTACGACCTGCTGCGTATGGTGTCGAAGGAATTCGCCGTCTATTCGGGCGACGATCCGACCGCGCTGGCGCTGATGCTGGCCGGCGGCGCCGGCAACATTTCCGTGACCGCCAATGTCGCCCCGCGCGCCATGGCCGACATGTGCCGCGCGGCGATGGCGGGCGACATCGCCACCGCCGTCGAGCTGAACAACAAGGTCTTCCCGCTGCACCAGAAACTGTTCGTTGAACCGAATCCGGTGCCGGTCAAGTGGGCGTTGGCGGAAATGGGCAAAATGCCGGCCGGCATCCGCCTGCCGCTGGTCCCGCTGGCCGATGGTTACCATGAGACCGTCCGCTCGGCCCTGCGCGAAGCCGGCGTGCTGTAACATCCCGTAGCAAAAAGCATAAGCCCCGGCCCCGGTCGGATCATATACTGCTGCACCTCAGCTTCTTAAACAGTAACGACATGACTATTCGCAAGACAGCTTTTATTTCCCCGCAGCGCGCGCTGGTGCTGGGCGCCATGGTAGCCACCGTGACCAGCCTGAGCGGCTGCGGCATGATCGGCTCGGTGGTTGGTAACGACAAGGTCGATTACAAGTCGGCCAAGAAGGCCAGCACGCTGGACGTGCCGCCCGACCTGACCCAGCTGCAGAAGGATAACCGCTACTCGCTGCCGGACTCGAACAACGGCGTGGCCACCGCCTCCGGCTACAACGCCGCCAAGGCCGCGCAGTCGGGCGCGCTGAATCAGAACGCCGTGATCGTGCCGGGCCAGCCGTCCGCCGGCACCGTGGTGCCGACCTCGCTGAACGACATCAAGGTCGAGCGCGACGGCAACCAGCGCTGGCTGGTCATCAAGCAGACCCCGGAACAGCTGTGGCCGCAACTGAAGCAGTTCTGGGAAGATTCGGGCTTCACGCTGGCGCAGGAGTCGCAGACCGCCGGCATCATGGAAACCGAGTGGAACGAGAACCGCGCCAAGATCCCGCAAGACTGGATCCGCAACACGGTGGGCAAGGTGTTCGATTCGCTGTACTCCAGCGGCGAGCGCGACAAGTTCCGCACCCGCATCGAGCGTCGTGCCGATGGCGCCAGCGAGATCTACATCAGCCATCGCGGCGTGCAGGAAGTCGCCACCGGTTCGGACAAGGAAACCACCAAGTGGACGCCGCGTCCTAACGATCCAGGCCTGGAAGCTGAATTCCTGGCCCGTCTGATGAACAAGTTGGGCAATGGTCCGGAACAGCTGGCGCAAGCCAAGACCGCCGTCGAAGGCGCTGCGGTGCAGCCGCAGCACGCTTCGCTGGTGGGCGCCGGCGCCGACCGCGCCGTGCAGGTGGACGAGGGCTTCGACCGCGCCTGGCGCCGTGTCGGCCTGGCGCTGGACCGCGCTGGCTTCACGGTTGAAGACCGCGACCGTACCCAGGGTATTTACTTCGTGCGTTACATCAACGACGCCACCGAAACCAAGGGCTTCTTCAGCAAGCTGTTCAGCTGGGGCTCGTCGGACGAGGCGGAGAAGGAAGCGCAGCGCTACCGCATCTCGGTCAAGGCCAACGAAGGCAATACCAGCGTGGTCAAGGTGCTGAGCAATGCCGGTCAGCCGGAAACCAGCCCGGTTGGCGAGAAGATCATCACCCTGCTGCACGAACAGTTGAAGTAATAGAAATAAGCCGCCATGCGGCGGCTTATAAACAAAAACCGGCGTTACAGCCGGTTTTTTTATGGCCGCTTTAAAAGCGGCGAATCTGCAGGCGTAAAAAAACCGGCCCGAGGGCCGGCTTTTTTATCACAGCTGATATTACTTCGAAGCAGCTGGAGCAGCCGAAGCGGCTGGAGCAGCAGCAGCGTCCGAAGCGGCTGGAGCAGCAGCCGAAGCGGCTGGAGCAGCAGCGTCAGCAGCTGGAGCTGGTGCTGGAGCAGCAGCTGGAGCAGCAGCTTCTGGAGCAGCTACTGGAGCTGGAGCGGCAGGAGCTTCTTCTTTTTTCGAGCAAGCAGCCAGAGCAACAGCCAGCAGGGAGGCGATCAGCAGGGATTTTTTCATGGATTTTCCTTAGTTAATTCAAAAATTAAACACAGTGTTGCGATTAATAATTACCGGTAATTATCGCTCATTAGGTAGTCGTCGAAGGCTTTCGTACCTAAAAGGTGCCTACTAGACAACGGAAACTTCCTAGCCGAATATTATAGCGATTTTTAGTGCATCGCAATAGGACAACAAGGCTAACGCATAACTATTTTGCGATATCGCAACATTTCGTTTACGCATAATCTTGCAGCATGTCCGAACACGACCGTGCTGCCCAGCATTTTACTCATAATCCCGTTGAGTTTGCATACAAACCGGGTCCGGACTCTATCCAAATTGTAAGGAAACGTTCCAGGCTGATTTGCAGGTCTTGCGGGCCGTTAAATACGGCTTCACCACGGAAATGATCGGCATGAAAACGGCGCACAATATCGCGCTGGTCGCCGATGCAAAACGAGTCGGTCAGCTGGCGTAATTGGGCATTGGTGCGGCGCACCTCAATCAGGTGGCCATAGTCCTGCAGCAGGCGTAAAAAGCGCGGCGCGCTGCGCTCGACGTGCTTGCCATCGTGCGCCACCAGTTGCAGCCGGCCGCCGCCGTGCAGGAAGCGCCGCAGTTGGGCGTCGGTGGCGCTGCTGCCCAGTTCCCAGATGCTGTAATCCGGGTCGAACATCTGCAGGGTTTGCTCCGCGCGCGACAGGCAAGTGGCCAGGTGCTGCTGAAATTCCGCCCGCGTGGTGAAGGGAATGACCAGTCTGTCCATCTTGCCGTCTCCTTGATTAACCGAGCTCTACCCAACCATCCTGATACCAGGTGTACAGCGCTTCCAGCACGTCGTCCGAGGCGGTGGCGAACTCGGCGGCCTCCAGCCGGCGATTATTGGCCAGCAACTCCAGCGTGGCCTTGTCGGCCTTGCCAACGCCGAACGATTCGCCATTGATGAACACGTGCTTGCCACGGTACAGCATCTGGGTCTTGCGCGACAGCGCCAAGCCCTTTTTCAGCACCGCTTCGCCGAATTTGCCGACGGTGAGCGGCTTGGCCGGGCCGGTGAAGAACACATTGTGCTTGGGCTCGGACATGTATTCGCCAAAGAAGATGGTGATGTCTTCCTCGGTGAAGCGGACTTTGTTCAGCTCGTCGGTCAGCGCGGTCAGCATCTGGCGCGGGATCTCGGCCGGCTTGTTGCTCACTTCTAGCTCCGGATCGGCGTAGCGGCCCGGCAGGTCGATCGAATCGGCCATGAATTGCAGGAAGTTCTCGCCCAACTCCTGGTAGGACGGCGAACGGAAGCCGATCGAATAAGTCTGGCAGTCGCCGATGGCGATGCCGTCGTGCGCGTAGTGCGGCGGCAGGTACAGCATGTCGCCCGGATTCAGCACGAATTCCTCGTTCGGCTTGAAGTTGGCCAGGATCTTCAGCGGCAGGCCGTCGATCAGCGACAGGTCTTTCTGCGGGCCGATTTGCCAGCGGCGCTGACCTTGCGCTTGCAGCAGGAATACGTCGTAGGAATCGAAGTGTGGACCGACGCCGCCGCCATCGGTGGCAAAGCTGACCATCAGATCGTCCAGGCGGGCGTCCGGCAGGAAGCGGAACTGGCGCAGCAGCTCGTCGGCCTTGGCGTCGAACAGGTTGACGCCCTGGACCAGCATGGTCCATTCCTTCTTGTCACGCGGCGGCAGGGTTTCCAGCGGGCCGTGCTGCATTGCCCATTCGCCATCGAAACCGGTGACCAGGCGCGATTCCGCGTGGTTGGTCGAGGCCAGCTTGGCCAGCGCGTCAAAGCTCAGCAGGGGCTTGAAGCCCGGAATCGCATTACGAATCAGTAATGGTTTTTTATGCCAGTATTCGCGCAAAAACTGCGCTGGCGTGATGTCGCCGAGGAGAGGTAATTTTTTCATGCCACATTATAACCAGCCATCGGCCGGCTGGCGGTGTTAAGCCGGCCCGTGCCGCGATCCAAGGTATAATCCGGGGCTAATTATAGAAAGGATGCACACCATGAAGATTGCCAAGAATACAGTCGTGACTGTTAACTATAAACTGTCCGATGCCCAGGACAATCTGATCGAGGACGGCCGTCAACCTATGGTCTACCTGCACGGTGGCTATGAGAACACCCTGCCGAAAATCGAAGAAGAACTGGATGGCAAAGAAGTCGGCTACTCGTCGATCATCCAGATCGAGCCGGAAGATGCTTTCGGCGACTACGACGCCGCGCTGGTGAAAGTGGAGCCACGCAACCGCCTGCCGGAACCGCTGGAAGTGGGCATGCAGTTCGAAGGCATGCCGGACGGCGACGCTGGCGAGGAAGAGGCCATGATCTTCACCGTGACCGATATCGCTGACGACAAAGTGGTCCTGGACGGCAATCACCCGCTGGCCGGCATGGCGCTGCGTTTCTCGCTGAACGTGGTGGATGTGCGCGAAGCCTCCGATGAAGAAATCGCCCACGGTCATGTGCACGGCGCCCATGGCCATCACCACGGCGATGAGGATGATGAAGGCGAAGACGGCGATCACGTCGCCATCCACCCGATTCACTAAGCTTTACTGTTGCGCTTCGGCGTTGCCTGCCTTGACTGAGAACAGGGCGGCGGCGCCGGGCGTGATCTGAATCTCGGCCCAGTCGGCGCCCAGATTCAGGTGCCCCACATTGCCGCGCCATTGAATGGCAGGCTCCCCACCCGCGCTTTTCTGCGCATCGATCAGCAGCACCTTGCCCTTGTACTTCTCCGCCATCGCGCGCACCTGCTTGCGCACTTCGGCAAAGCCGTCCTGTTTGCTCTGGAATGAGGGCAGCAGCGAAAAGCCTTCTTCCGCCGTCACACCCGCATCGCCGTCCGAAAACAGCACCAGCGCGTGCATCTTCTGCCGCTCGGCCAGCGTGAACAAGCGATGCAGCCAGGCGCGGTTGGCCACCAGCCGGTCTTCATATTCGCTGTTGCGGCCCGCCGCCGGCAGGTAGTGGTTGTTATTGGCCGGGAGGTTGATGGTGGCGAACAGCACCTTGCCATGCTCCCAGTGGGCGTTCTCCGCATAGCTGCGGAACTTGGCGGTGGACGATAAGCGCGTCAGCGGCAGGCGGCGCGCGCCCAGCGATTCGCTGTCGACGTAAAACAGTTCGCGCAGCCGGTTCAGGCGCTCGATGGCGTTGGAGCGGCCGGCGGAGTTCATGCACGCGGCCCAGTCGCTGCCGGCCAGCGACACGATCATTGGCGCTTGCGGTTCATCCAGCAGCGCGCGCCGCTGCGCGTACAGCTTGTCGCTGCAAGGCTCGCTGGCGGCCTTGATGCCGGTGGCGACGATGAAGGCCGGATTGGATTGCGATGCTTCCTCGATCGCGTGTTTGAGCGTCGCCTCGTCGCGGCCATGCTGCAGCGGATGGCCGATCACGCCAAACACGAAAGCCTTGGGTGCCGGCGTGGCCGGCGTAATCTGCGCTGCGTGCGCCCCCGACGCCGCAAACATTGTCAGCGCCATGGCGGCGCCGAGCAGTGCGGCACGGGAGCGCGCGCCGCGCATCATGCCTGCGCCGACTCGGTCAGGCGCTTCAGCTGATACAAACGGTCCAGCGCTTCGCGTGGCGTCAGCGCATCCGGATCCAGATCGTCCAGCGCGTCCAGCAGCTCGCGCATGGCCGGGCTGGAGGCGGCTGGTGCCGGCGCTTCCACTTCCTCGTCGTTGGCGTCGACTGCTGGCGCGGCAAACAGGTCCAGCTGCGGCGTGGCGTCCAGTGCCTGCGCTTCCAGTCGCGCCAGATGCTTGCGCGCGGCCTTGATCACGGGCTGCGGCACGCCGGCCAGCTGCGCCACCTGCAAGCCGTAGCTCTGCGACGCCGGGCCGTCCTGCACCGCGTGCAGGAACACGATGGTGTCCTTGTGCTCCACCGCCGACAAGTGCACGTTGGCGGCGCTTGGATGGTTGTCCGGCAGCTGCGTCAGTTCGAAGTAGTGGGTGGCGAACAGCGAGAAGCTGCGGCTGGTTTCGATCAGATGACGCGCGATCGCCCACGCCAGCGCCAGACCGTCGAAGGTCGAGGTGCCACGGCCGATTTCGTCCATCAGCACCAGCGAGTGTTCGGTGGCGCCGTTCAGAATGGCGGCGGCTTCGGTCATCTCCACCATGAAGGTCGAGCGGCCGCCGGCCAGATCGTCGGTAGCGCCGATGCGGGTGAAGATGCGGTCGATCGGGCCGATGACGGCACTTTGCGCCGGCACGTAGCTGCCCATGTAGGCCAGCAGCGTAATCAGCGCCACCTGGCGCATGAAGGTCGATTTACCGCCCATGTTAGGACCGGTGATCAGCAGCAGGCGGCGTTCATCGACGAAGCGGCAATCGTTTGCGATGAAGCGTTCGATCTGGTTCTCCACCACTGGGTGGCGGCCTTCCTTGATGTTGATGCAGGGCGTGGCCACCAGCTCCGGCGCGCACCAGCTGTGACGCAGCGCGTGGTCGGTGAGGGCGGTCAGCGTGTCCAGTTGCGCCAGCGCGCGCGCGATCGCCTGCAGCGTGCCGATGAACGGGGCGAGGTCGCCCAGCAGCTGGTCGTACAGCATCTTCTCGCGCGCCAGCGCGCGGTCCTGCGCCGACAGTGCCTTGTCTTCAAACGCCTTCAGCTCTGGCGTGATGTAACGCTCGCAGTTCTTCAGCGTCTGGCGGCGGCGGTAATCGTCCGGCACCTTGGTGGCCTGGCCGTTGGTGACTTCGATATAGAAGCCGTGTACCTTGTTGTACTCCACGCGCAGATTGGCGATGCCGGTGCGGGCGCGTTCGCGCGTCTCCAGATCGACCAGATACTGGCCGGCGTTTTCCGACAGGCCGCGCAGCTCATCCAGCTCGGCGTCGAAGCCGCGCGCGATCACGCCGCCGTCGCGCACCATCACCGCCGGTTCCTGCATCACCGCGCGTTCCAGCAGATCCAGGCAGGTTTCCGGTGTCGCCAGGTCGGCGTGGATGCCGGCCAGCAGACCATCCACGTCGGTCAGCGTGCGCTGCATGCTGTGACGCAGCGCCGGCAACTGCTTCAAGCCGTCACGCAGGCTGGCCAGATCGCGCGGGCGCGCCGACAGCAGCGCGATGCGGGTGGTGATGCGCTCGATGTCCGGCACCTGCGCCAGCGTGTGCGACAGCGAACCGGTGGCATCGGCCTGCGCCAACGCGGCGATGGCTTGATGACGCGAACGGGCGATGTCCTGATCGCGGCGCGCGTGGTGCAGCCAGTGACGCAGCAGGCGCGAACCCATGGCGGTGCGGCAGTGGTCCAGCAGCGAGAACAGGGTAGGCGACTCCTGGCCGCGGATGGTCTCGGTCAGCTCCAGATTGCGGCGGGTGGCGGCATCGAGGCCGATGAATTCATTTTCGGTTTCGGTGGTCAGCGTGCGCACGTGCTGCAGGCCGCGACCTTGCGTCGACTGCGCGTAACGCAGCAGCGCGCCGGCGGCGCCGAACGCCGCGCCCAGGCCATCGGCGCCGAAGCCGGTCAGCGTGGCCACCGCCAGTTGATCCAGCAGCGCCTTGTGGCCGCCCACCACATCGAAGTGCCACTCCGGCACGCGGTTGACGTGGCAGGCGGTGTACTCTTCAAACAGCTCGCCGTTATCGCCGCGCAGCAGCTCGGCCGGCGAGATGCGTTCCAGCTCTTGCTGGATGCGGGTATTGACCGTGTGCGCATCGCCCGAGAACTCCATCAAGCGCAGCGCGCCGCTGGCCAGCGATAGCCACGCCAGACCGGCGGTGGCCACCTTGCGCTGGCTGATGATGCACAGCGCGAGCAGTGGACGTTCGGCTTTTTCCGGCAGCAGATCGGCATCGGTCAGCGTGCCTGGCGTGACCACGCGCATCACCTTGCGTTCGACCGGGCCTTTGCTGGTGGCCGGATCGCCGATCTGTTCGCAGATGGCGCAGGACTCGCCGACCTTGACCAACTTGGCCAGATAGCCTTCCAGCGAATGGAACGGCACGCCCGCCATCTTGATCGGCTGCCCGCCAGACGAACCGCGCGCCGTCAGCGTGATGCCGAGCAGGCGCGACGCCTTTTCCGCATCTTCGTGGAACAGCTCATAGAAATCGCCCATGCGGTAGAACACCAGCATGTCCGGATGCTGGCTCTTGATCGCCATGTACTGTTGCATCATTGGCGTGAGCTTTTCGGTGGGACTGTTCTTGACGGCGGCGGCGTTGATTTCTTTCGGAGCGGTGGTCATTGGTTCTATTCAGGCGATGCGATGAGTCTGGTTTTACGGAGGCACAAACCACCCCCGCGCGTAACCCATCATTCTACCGCTTTCGGCGGCGATACTGCGAAAACGTGTCCCGATCCGGTTGGAGTACACTGGAGTCAGCCCAAATGAGCGTCGAAGAGTCGTTGCAACAGGCTATTCAGAATGCCGCAGATGGCGATGAAAGCTATTTTCTATCTACCTTCGACACACCGTCCGGAAAAGTGAACTTTTTTGCGCAGATTGTTGTCGAAGGCAATGTGGTTCTTTGTAAAGACGTGGCTACGATGAGATACGCGTTCAGGGGATTCGGGTTGCAGGCAGTAGTTCTGCCAAGGCAGGAAAAATTGTGGATATCCGGCGCAGGATGAAGAAATGAGCAAATCAGAACTGGGCCTCGTACTCGTAAAGTCAAGGTGGCGCGACGCGGATGAGACAGCGAGAGAGCAAATCCTGTTGGAGATGAAGCAGCGCGGGTTGTCGATCACGGATGCAATTATTGCTTTGACGATGTCTAAATTTTATACGCTGGGAGAAGCCAAGGCGTATGTCTCAAGCAGCTCTGCATGGCATGTCGAGGCGGAAAATGGAAAGGTCTTGCATGAAATCGCCTGGCAGGCGCTGGAGGATTTTTGCGCCACATCGCCACATATGAGTTACAGCGTTACTGAGACGTAGATCACTTCATCACGTCTCAGAATCGCCGGACGTCGCGCTCTTGGCGCTAGGTGCTGTAAGCTATCGGTTCTCGCCATTGGCGCGTTATTGCCATGAGGATAGGATGAAGCTTACATTAGACAACGACATCGCCGTCATCGAGAAGATCAGTTCCGTACCAACGATACTTGAGGCGGTCACAGAGCTCACCGGCCTTCGTTTCGTGTGCATTGCCCGCGTGACGTCGAATTCCTGGCATTCCTGCGCCGTGTTGGATAAGCTAAATTTTGGACTCAAGGTGGGCGATCCGCTGGATGTCGCGACCACACTTTGCGATGAGGTGCGTGAAACCAATGCGGCCATCATCATTGATTCGGTGCGCGACAGCGAGCAATACTGCGATCATCGGACGCCGCAGATGTACGGCTTTCAAAGCTACTTTTCCATTCCGTTATATCGCCCGAGCGGCGAGTACTTCGGCACCTTGTGTGGGCTGGACCCGGAGAAAGCGGACCTGACGCGCCTTGCCACCCGAAACACGCTGATCCTGTTCGCGGAATTGATTAGCCGCCAGCTTGCGAGCGAAGTCGTACTGCGCGACACCAAGACCGCGCTCAGCGATGAGAAAGAAGCGTCCAAGCTTCGGGAACAGTTTATTGCCATGCTGGGCCATGACATCAGGACGCCGCTCAGCACGCTTTCAAATGGCGTGGAGATATTGCGTCAGAAAGCTCCGGCGGCACTCACACCGCTACTGGATGTCATGAAGAGGAGCGTGCTGCGAATCGCGTCGATGGTGGACGACGTCACCGATTTCACGAGGGGACGCATGGGCGGCGGCATCTCGCTTAATTTGCGACATGAGACTAATTTGGACCGGCTGCTCCAGCACCCGGTGGACGAATTGCGTAACGTTTATCCTCAGCGTCAAATCCTCACAAATTTCCCGCAAGGGCTGGCCCTCTTTTGCGACGCGCCACGCCTGGGGCAACTTTTGTCGAACCTGTTAAAAAATGCCATTGTCCATGGGAGCGATAGTGAACCGGTGTTCGTCAACGTGAAAGAAACGAACGGCATTTTTGAGCTATCCGTCACCAATAGCGGGCAGCCGATTCCTAAAGAGATTCAAGCACAGCTGTTCAAGCCGTTCTGGCAGTCGCCGACAGGTAATGCCAGCCAGGGATTAGGGCTGGGGCTGTTCATCGCTTCGGAGATTGCGTTGTCGCATGGCGGAACGCTGGAAGTGGCGTCCTCGGACGCGGCGACAACATTCACCTATCGCGCACGCACCGCCGCGTTTGTCGAGCGCCGGGAATCTACCCGCTTACTTTGAAGCAGGCAGGTGTTGGATTGCGCCTGCTGATGAAAACGCGCCATCCTTGGCGGCAGCCAGCAGGAACTCGATAAACACCCGCACGCGCATCGGCACGCGCCGGCCTGCGGGGTAGACCAGGTTGATGGGCAGCCGTTCGCATTGCAGCTCCGGCAGCAGCGCCTGCACCTGCCCGGAGCGCAGCTCGTCGGTGAACAGCCAGGCGGGTGCCTGTGCGACGCCGAGATGGTTGAGCACGGCGGCGCGCAAATGCTCCGCATCGCCGGTGAGCAACGGGCCTTGCGGCAGGTAGGCGGTGCGCTGCCGGTTGACCTTCAACTGCCACGGACGGCGCAGGCGTTCGTGCGCGAACACGATGCAATCGTGCTGGTCGAGGTCGGACCAGCGGGCGGGGCTGCCTTTGCGTGCTAGGTAGTCCGGTGTGGCCACCAGCACCAGCTCGGTCTCGGACAACTGGCGTGCGGTCAGCGACGAATCCAGCAGGCGGCCATGGCGGATGGCGACGTCGATGCCGTCGGCCACCAGATCCAGCGGCCGCTCCGAGGCCGATAACTCCACCTGCACCAAGGGATATTGTCGCAGGAACGCGGGCAGCAGCGGGGTGATGCACAGCCGGCCATGGGCCGGCGCGGTGCTGACCCGGATCAGGCCGCGCGGCGCATGCTGGCGCTCGCCGACCGAGGATTCAAGCGCGTCAAATTCATCCATCAGCCGTTTGGCCGACTCATAGTAAGCCTGGCCGGCGTCGGTGATGGCCACCTGGCGCGAGGTGCGCAACACCAGTTGCGCGCCGAGCTGCCGTTCCAGCGCGGCGATCTGCTTGCTGACCGCTGGCTGGCCTATGCCCTCCTCCCGCCCCACGGCGGAAAAACTGCCGCATTCCACCAAGCGGACGAAGAGTCGTATTGCATCCAGACGATCCATGTGCCGATTCCATTTATTCCGAAATGGAATTGATGGTATGCCGCTGGCATGCGTTTCGTCAATCCATCGGCTTTCTTATGATGACGCATCTCTCTCGTCAAGGAACTGAAATGAAAGCAATTTGCGTCACCCCTGAACGTACCCTGGAAGCACGCGATATCCCGGCGCCAGCCAACCCGGCGCCCGATCATCTGCTGGTGCGGATGGCGGCGTCCGCCATCAATCACGGCGACAAGGTCTTTTTGCAGCAGCCCGCCGCAGCCGGCCTCGCGCTGGGCACTACGCGCTTTGATGTGTGGGGCGCTTCGGGAGCCGGCACAGTGATTGCCGTAGGGGAAGGCGTGCCAGACGAATATGCGGGCAAGCAGGTGGCCATCTACCGCTCGCTGGGCCGAACGCCACACACGCTGGGGCTGTGGTGCGAGACGGCGGAGGTGCCGTTCACCAGTTGCCTGATTCTGCCGGATCATGTGCGCGCCAAGGATTATTGCGGCTCGCTGGTCAACGCGATGACGGCCTACGCCTTTCTGGAGGAAGCGATGGCGGCGGGTCACCAAGGCATCATTGTGACGGCGGGGAATGCCGCCACCGGCCTGGCGCTGGCGGTCCTGGCCAGGCAGCGCCGCATACCAACCATTCTGCTCGTGCGCGACGAAGCGGCGGGCGCGAACCTGCGTAGCCAGGGCTTCGAGCATGTGATCGTCACCACCGACGGTTTCACCGGACAGTTGGGCGAACTGGCTGCCGAGCTGCGTGCCACGGCGGTGTTTGATGGTGTTGGTGGTGAGTTGCTGACCCGGCTGATACCGGTACTGCCGATGCATGCCACCGTCTACTGCTTCGGCTTCCTGGGCGGCGCCGTGCCGGTCACGCTGCACACCGCGGAGCTGATGAAGCGCGACCTGACCATTCGCCGCTTTAGTAATTTTGAAAGCGCGACAGTACGCGAGCGCGAGCGGCTGATCGCCGCCCTGAATGCGCTGGCCGGCATCATCGACCATCCCGCCTTCGCCACCAGACTGGGAGCGGAGTTCAGCTACCAGCAGATAGATGAAGCGATGGCCTATGCATCACCTGACGGCCGCAAAGCCATTCTCGTTTAAAGACGCATTCGCGCTGAGCCATGGTCTGGTAGAGTAACGGCGCACATTGACTGTGGAATAACGATGAAGAAACAATGGATTGCAGCGGTCCTTGCCGTGACTGCGACGCTGGCGCATGCCGGCGAGGGCTTTGATATTGTCGTGCTGGGCGCGCTAGGCGGTATGCAGGAAGGGAATCTCAGCGCGTACATGGTGCACCCGCATGGCGATCCAGCGGCGGTGGTGTGCGATGCGGGTACGCTGGTCAACGGCCTGCTGGCGGCCGAGCGCAAGGGCGGTCTGGACGGTGTGTTGCCGCCGCCCGGCGCTGCGCTCAGCCGGCCTGGCTATGTGCTGACGCACGATATCAAGGGCTATCTGATCAGCCATGCGCATCTGGATCACGTTGCCGGCCTGATCGTCGATTCGCCGGATGACAGCGCCAAGCCGGTGTACGGGCTGCCCTCGGTGCTGCGCGAGATCGAGGCCAATTACTTCAACTGGAAGGCCTGGCCCAACTTTGCCGATCACGGCGCGGCGCCGGCGTTGAAAAAATACGCGATGACCAGTCTGACGCCATCCGCTGCTACGCCGCTGCAGGGCACACGCATGAGCGTCACCGCCTTCCCGCTGCGGCATGACGCGGTGGAGTCCACCGCCTTCCTGCTGGAGAGCGGCGACGACGCCGTGCTGTACTTCGGAGATACCGGCCCCGACGAGGTGCAGCAGGTGTCCAACCTGCAGAACGTCTGGACGGCCGTGGCCGAGCGCGTGGCGCGCAAGCAGCTTAAGGGCATTATCATTGAAACCTCGTACGCCAACGATCGCCCGGACCAGCAACTGTTCGGCCATCTGACGCCGAAGTGGCTGCTGCAATCGCTGCGCACGCTGGACCGTCAAGCCGGCGGCAACGCCTTGCGCGGCTTGCCGGTGCTGGTCAGCCACATCAAATACTCGCTGACCAGCGTGCAACCGCAGCAGCAAATCATGGCGGAACTGGAGAACGGCAACGACCTCGGTGTGCGATTCATCTTGCCGGAGCAGGGCATGCGCCTGCACTGGCGTTAATGGTGATCAGACCAACACAGCTTCTATGCCCCTGCTATCTATCAATTGCAAAAGCTTTGCTGCTGGACCGCTGGGACGTTTTCCTGAACTTGCCGACTCCCATTTTTGAACAGCCGATACGCTGACGTTCAGAAACGCAGCAAATGTCGCCTGGCTCATTTTCGCTTTCTTGATACGAATGGACTGTACTCTGGCAGGTGAATAGTCAGGAGGTGGAACGCAGAGCGCGCTAATTTGTGCCAACTGGTTTTTAGACAGTAAGCCATGTGCATTAAGATCGCTCGCTGTTTCCAGCATTTCGCTTAGCACCCTTTGTTTTTCAGTAATCTGATTCACTTTCATGCCCATCTCCATCAACAGATGTCATGCCTGGTACAACGCTGAATCCGTTAAAAGTCTTTTTGCCCAGCGTGCAAAAGTCTTGGTTTTGAATATGCGCTTGCGGACCATGGGAGTCTACCATAGCACTTGGTGCAATAGATGGCGTGGGGTGACGGTGAGGCATGATAGCGGGCCTTGCTGGGGGCATTGGATCAAACACAGGGTTACTTGCGCGAGATCATTCGGGCTGGGGCGCGCTAGTGGTTTAAGACAACGCCCCGCCGCAATCCTTGCAATAGCGCGCGTCGGGTTCGTGGCCGCCGCTCAGGCAGTGTGGGCAAATGCGCGGCGGGGTGGCGCCCTGACTGCGGCGGTGGCTGATTTCGGAGCTGATGATGCCGGTCGGGACCGCCAGGATGCCCCAGCCCAGCAGCATCATGAAGGAGGCGATGGTGCGGCCGGTGTCGGTCTTCGGCACCAGGTCGCCAAAGCCGACCGTGGTCATGGTCGAGATGGCCCA
This sequence comes from Duganella guangzhouensis, assembly GCF_009674535.1. Taxonomy (GTDB): domain Bacteria; phylum Pseudomonadota; class Gammaproteobacteria; order Burkholderiales; family Burkholderiaceae_D; genus Rugamonas; species Rugamonas guangzhouensis. The sequence goes on along the minus strand of NZ_WKJK01000002.1, from coordinate 490,879 downwards.
GTACACCGCCACCGGGATGCTGGTGTAGCCGTTCTCCGGCCCCTCCACCACGTACATCACGCTCCCCAGCAGGAACACGATCAGGAACACCACCGACAGGAACACGAAGATCTTGCGCCGGCTGGCCAGCAGTGCGTCGCCGAGCATGCTGTATTCCTGGATGTACAGCGTCAGCTTCAGAATCCGGAAAATGCGCAGCAGGCGCAGAATGCGCAAGCCCAGCACCACGTGCGCCGCCGGGAAAAACAGCGCCACATAATTCGGCAGTATCGACATCAGGTCGATCACGCCAAAGAAGCTGCGCGCATACAGCGCCGGCCGCCGCACGCACAGGCAGCGCGCCACGTACTCGATCGTGAACAGGATGGTGAAGAACCATTCGGCCCACTCCAGTTCTTCGCTGTAGTGCAGCGCGATCGGCTGCACGCTGGCCAGCACCACCACCAGTACGCTAAGCAGAATCGCGCCGATCAGTAGCAGATCGAAAGCCCTTCCTTTGGCAGTGTCGGATTCAAAAATAATTGCGTAAAGTCGCGCGCGCCAACCACCGGCGGGCTTGCCGAGGCGGTCGTGCGGATCAGTGGAGAGCGGGGTATTCATGGGCGCTTATCTTAACCGCAGCTTTGCCAACAGGGCGTCCCCTTAAGCCATTTTCATATAAATAAGCGTGATTATCTTCGTGTTCAGTGATTTTCAAGTTGTATATACTTTTTTTCAATCAAAATAACCAAGGGATCGTAGATGAGCAAACAGTGGATTGCTGTGTTGTCGGCCGGTGCGCTGGCTGTGGCGCATGCGCAGGACAACGCTAGCGACAAGATTGAAAAGGTGGAAGTCACCGCCACCCGCACCGGCGCGGTGGATGTGCAGCAGGTGCCGGCCGCCATCACGGTCATCAAGCCCGACAATCTGACCAAATACGGCCAGGGCAATCTGAGCGACATCGCCAACCTGGTGCCCGCGATGACGGTGCAGGAGCAGGGGCCGGGCGTCAACAACATCACCATGCGCGGCCTGGTGGTGCGCGGCATCGTGCCGTCCGAGGTGCAGGATGCTTCGCTGGTGGCGGTGTATATCGATGAAATGCCGGTCACGCTGAAGTCCTCCAATCCCGATCTGAAGGTGCTGGACCTGGAACGCATCGAGGTGTTGCAAGGCCCGCAGGGGACGCTCTTCGGCGCTGGTTCCATGGCCGGCACCGTGCGTCAGATTACGCAGAAGCCCGAGTTCAACGATTTCTTTGGTTCGGTGGAGGCGGTAGGTTCGCGCACCTCCGGCTTTGGCGGCAATAACCACAACTTCCGTGGCACCGTGAATGTGCCGGTCAAGGATGACACGCTGGCGCTGCGCATCACCGGCTACACCGGCAACGATTCGGGCTACGTGCGCAACGAGGTGAATGGCAAGACCATCAATGCGGTGTCCACCAACCAGGGCCGCGTCGCCGCGCGCTTGCGCGCCACGCCGGACCTGCTGATCGACGCCAGCGTGATCGCCTCCAACGTCAAGGGCGGCATCAACGACGCCTATTCCGGCCTGGCGCCGTACACCACCAATTCGCTGATCGACCAGACCAGCAAGGACAATCTGCAGCTGTATAACCTGACGCTGAATTACGACGCCGGCTTTGCCAACTTCGTGTCGTCCAGCTCTTATCTGGATCGCGACACGCGCTACGTGAATTCGGGCCAGTACAAAGCTACGGCCTTCATCTTCAGTGGCCAGCTGCCGCTGATCGCCTCTTCCTATGTGATCGGCAATGAGATCAAGGACTTCGCGCAGGAGTTCCGCTTCCAGTCGAAACCGGGCGGCCCGCTGAAGTGGACCGCCGGTGCTTTCTTCGAATCGGGCAAGCGCAATCTGCGCCAGGACCAGCCGACACCAGGCTTCGACGCGCGCTTCGCGGCGACGCACAGCTTCCCCGGCTATAACTCGCAGCTGAACGACAACGCCTTCACCGCCGATGATTACTTCTCCGGCACGCAAAACATCAAGTCGCGCGAAGCCGCGCTGTTTGCTGAAGCCACCTACACCGTGTGGGAAAAGCTGGATCTGACCGCCGGCCTGCGTCTGTTCCGAGGCACGCAGGATTTCGATCTGAAGTTCAGCGGCTTGTTCGGCAATCTGGTCAACTCGACGCCATCGGCGCCGCAGAGTAGCCAGCCGGAAGTCAGCACCAGCAGTGAGACCTCTAAGGGCGCCAATCCGCGCTTCGCGGCGGCTTACCGCATCGATCCGGAACATACTGTGTACGCATCGGCCGGCAAGGGCTTCCGCTACGGCGGCAATAATCAACCGGTGCCATACGCCTTCTGCGGTGTGAACGCGCCGTCGACCTTCTCGCCGGACAGCCTGTGGAACTTTGAAGTCGGCTCCAAGAACACGCTGCTGGACCGCCGTGTGGTGCTGAACGCCAGCGCCTATCTGATCAACTGGAAGGACGTGCAGGTGTTCGACAAGCTGCCGTGCACCTACTACTTCACGCAGAACGCTGGCAAGATCCGCAGCGAAGGCGTGGAGCTGGAGAGCGCGTTCAAGCTGTCGCGCCAGGCGTCGATTGGCGTGAGTGCATCGTACAACCATGCGTATGCGGTCGATACCGTCGTCACCGGCATCGCCGCGCAGAACATCCCGGCCGATGCGCGTGTGCCGTATTCGCCCAAGTTTGCCGGTGTGATCACCGCCAACTACAGCATTCCGCTGGCGGGTGCCGAAGAGATCGCGCTGTCGGCCAACTTCGCGCATCGCGGCGAGTCGTACACCAACTTCGCGGCGTCGCAGGGCAGCTACTCGCGCATTCCGTCGTCGAATACGCTGAACGCGACCATCGTGTACAAGACCGGCAAGTATGAATTTGGCCTGTTCGGTACCAACCTGACCAACGGCGCCAAGATCAGTGATGTCACCACCAACACCATCGCGATTCAGCCGGGCGACAATCTGTACATGATCCGTCCGCGCACGGTGGGTCTGCGCGCCAAGGCGCGGTTCTGATATGGCTGGCCGCTGGCGCAAGCAACGTAGCGCGGCGCTGGCGGCTGTCATGTGGCTAGCGTCGCAGCCTGCCACGGCGGCCGATGCTATCGTGGTCGGCTCCAAGATCGATACCGAGGGCGCGCTGTTGTGTCCTCTGGTGAGCATCGCGCTGAAGGCGCACGGCATCCCGGTGATTGAAAAATGCGGCACCGGCGCCACCCAGGTGGTGCGCAAGGCGCTGCTGGCGGGTGAGATCGACGCCTATCCGGAATACACCGGCAACGCGCCATATCTGATCAAGAACGTGCGCTTCGCACCGGGCACGTTCCGCGATCCGCTGCGTGGCCACGCGGCTGGCGCGGCGGCGGATTTGCAGCAGAACGGCATCGTCTGGCTGCAGCCGGCGCCGGCCAATGTCACCTACGGCTTTGCGATTCCGGCTCGGCTGGCAGCGGCGGAGCGCATCGCTACGCTGGCGCAGCTGGCGGCCTACATCAACGCCGGCAAGCCATTCAAGGCGGTGGTGAGCCAGGAGTTTGTCGATCGTGCCGATGGCTTGAAAGCCTTTGAGCATGCGTATGGCTTTCAGTTGAAACCATCGCAGCTGATCATTCTCCCCGGCGGGAATACCGCGCAAACCGAATCGGCCGCCGCGCGCGGCACCAGTGGCGCCAATGCCGCCATGTCGTACAGCACCGACGGTCAGTTGTCCGCGCTTGGGCTGGTGAGCCTGTGCGACGGCGGGGCTGCAGCCGACATCTATCAACCGCTGCTGACCATCCGCAGCGCAGCGCTGAAAAAATATCCGGCCGTTCCGGCCATTGTCGATCCGGTGTTCGCCACGCTGGACACGGCCACGCTGTCGCGGCTTAACGCGCAGATCGTGGTCGGCGGCCTGCCAGGCGCGCAGGTGGCGGAACAATATCTGCGCCAGAAAGGATTCATCAAATGAGTGCCGTACTTCCTTTGACTCTGGCCGACAAGGCTGGCCTGCGCTGGCCGCAAGCGGGCGCGCGGCCGAACGCGATCGCGCTGTCGGCGGTGGCCCTGGGCTTGTTGTCGCAGCAGTTGCCGTTTGCGGTGCTGCGCGCCAATCGCGTGGCGCCGGAGGGCGAGCCTTTCTCGCTGCTGGCGTTGGGCGTGCACTGGGGCGCGTTGGCGGCGGGTGGTTGGCTGCTGCTGGCGCTGACCGTTTGGCTGGCGCGCGGCCGCGTGCGCGCGCCGTTATTGGCGTTGGCGTTGACCTTGGCGGCGGCATCCAGTTATGCGGCGCTGACCTGGGGCGCATCCACGCTGGTGACGGGGCAGGATTGGTCGCGTATCGCGTTGTCGACAGGTGCTTGGGGCACGCTGGCGGCGGTGTATATCGCCGGCTTTGCGCTGTACGCGGAGGCGCCGCGCTGGCTGGTGCTGCCGGTTGCCGTGCTGGCGGTGTTGGCGTCGCTGGCGCCGTATCAGCATCTGGGCGTGGTGCTGGAGTACCGGATTGCGGCTGCCACGTTTCATGAGGAACTACTGCGTCATCTGCTGCTGGTGGCGGTGGCGCTGCCACCAGCGATGGTGTTGGGGGCGGCGATTGGTCTGCTGGCGGCGCGCAAGCGCGCGTTTGAGACGGTGCTGCTGGGCGCTGTCGGTCTGCTGCAAACGATTCCGTCGATCGCGCTGTTTGGTTTGTTGTTGCCGTTGCTGGGGCTGGGCATCAAGCCGGCCTTGCTGGCGATGGTGTTGTACGGCTTGTGGCCGATTGTGGTGCATACCCACACCGGTCTGACCGGTGTGCCGGCGGCGATGCTGGATGCGGCGCGCGGCGTCGGCATGAGTGGCTGGCAGATGTTCTGGCGCGTGGAGCTGCCGTTGGCGGCGCCGTTCTTCATCGAGGGCGTGCGCGGCGCGATGCTGATGTTGATCGGGCTGGCGACGGTGGCGGTGCTGGTGAATGCCGGCGGGCTGGGATATTTTCTGTTGCGCGGCACGGAGCAGGCGGTGCCGGATCTGGTGTTGCTGGGGACTTTGCCGGTGGTGGCGTTGGCGCTCGGCGCGGATGTGGTGATGCGTTTGTTGGCCTGGGCGCTGACGGCCAAGGGGAGGGCGGCATGATTAGTTTGCGGAATATCGACAAGCGTTATGGTGGCGTGGCGGCGCTGAATCAGGTCAATCTGGAGATTGCGCGCGGTGAGCTGGTGGTGCTGATCGGGCCTTCGGGCTGCGGCAAGTCGACTTTGCTGCGCACGGTGAACCGCATGACGGAGCCGGATGGCGGGCAGATTATCATCGACGGCAAAAATGCGCTGGCCAGTGATCCGGTGCTGTTGCGTCGCTCGATTGGTTATGTGATTCAGAATGTGGGCTTGTTCCCGCATTTGACGGTGCGCGAGAATGTGGCGGTGGTGCCGCACTTGCTGGGCTGGGACAAGGCCAAGCGTCTGCAACGCGCGGACGAGATGCTGGCGCTGGTGCGCTTGGACCCGGCGCGGTTTGGCGGACGGTATCCGGGGCAGTTGTCCGGCGGGCAGCAGCAGCGGGTGGGGATTGCGCGGGCGTTGGCGGCGGATCCGCAGCTGCTGTTGATGGATGAGCCATTCAGTGCGGTCGATCCGATTACGCGTGAGCAGTTGCAGGAAGAGCTGTTGCGGATTCAGCGCGATGTGCGCAAGACCATTCTGTTCGTTACGCACGATATCGATGAGGCGATACGGCTGGCGGACAAGATTTGCCTGTTGCGGGATGGGGCGGTGGTGCAGTATGCGGACCCGGACACCATGTTGCGGCATCCGGCGAATGAGTTTGTGGCGCGGTTCTTTGGTCAGGAGCCGGTGCTGAAGCGGCTGGCGCGTTATAGCGTCGCGGATTTTGTGCGGATTGATGCGGCCAGTGTGGCTGCCGCCAGCGCCGCCGTGGCGGCCGGCGCGGACAGCGTGCCACTGCATGCAGGCGCGCGCGCGGCGCTCAGCAAACTGCTGGGCGGCCTGCCATTGCTGGCCGTGACCGATACCACCGGCGCCATCGCCGGCCTGGTGACGCTGGTCGATCTCACGCTGGCCGAATCGCCCGCCGCCCGCGACGAGCTGGCGGCATGACGCGGGCGCGCTTCGAGGCGGTGCTGGCATTGCTGCTGTGGCCCGCGCTATGGCTGCTGTACAGTCGCGAAGACTGGTGGCGCGCGCTGCTGGCGCCTTTGGCCGGCTACGATCAACCGGTCCTGTACGAACGCATCTCGCTGCTGGAAACCGCGCAGAACCATCTGCTGATCGTGCTGACCGCGATGGCCGGCGTGATCGGCATCGGCATCCCGCTCGCCATCCTGGCCACGCGCCGCGCCGGCAAGCCGTTGCTGCCGCTGATCGCCAACACCGCCACCATAGGCCAAACCCTGCCACCGGTCGCGGTGCTATTCCTGGTCACCCCCATCATCGGCTTCGGCCCGCAGGCCATGATGATCGCCCTGTTCACCTACGGGTTGATGCCCACCGTGCAGGCCACGCTCACCGGCTGGCGCGAAATCGACGCCGACGTGCGCCGCGCCGCCGAAGGCATCGGCATGGGACCATGGCGGCAGCTGTTCAGCGTCGAGCTGCCACTGGCGCTGCCCGGCATCCTGGCCGGCGTGCGCACTAGTCTCATATTGTCGGTGGCCACCGCCTCGCTGGCGCCGGTGACTGGCGGCGTCAGTCTCGGCACGCCCATCGTCTCCGGTCTGGCGGTCGACAATGCCTCTCAAGTGATGGAAGGCGCATTGGCCGTGGCCTTGCTGGCCCTGTGTTGCGATTACTCGATGCGCGTGCTGCAGCGTCGCCTGACGCCGTGGCGCACATGAGCGCAGCCATCACGCTGGACGAACACACGCTGGACTGGCGCGCCGTGGCCCAGGTGGCCGGCGGCGCGACACTGCACCTCGGCGCCGCTGCGCAACAACGCCTGCAGGCGGCGCGCCACATCGTCGAACGCGTGGTGGCCGACGGCGTGCGCGCCTACGGCATCAACACCGGCCTGGGCGCGTTGTGTGAGGAGATACTGGAACCGGCCTCGCTGTCCGCGCTCTCGCTCAACACCCTGAAAAGCCACGCCTGCGGCGTCGGCGCCTCGCTGGACGATGAACTGGTGCGCGCCATCATGTGCGCACAGGTGGCCAACTACAGCCACGGCAAATCCGGCATCAGCCCGGCGCTGGTGGACGGTCTGGTAGCGCTGCTCAACCACCAGCTGATACCAGTGGTGCCGGCACGCGGCTCGGTGGGCTATCTGACGCACATGGCGCATATCGGCTTGCCGCTGGCCGGCCTGTGGCAGTTGCGTGTCGACGGCGTCGAGCAGGATGCCCGCTCTGCGCTGGCGACGGCCGGCCTGCAAGCGCTGCCGCTGGGCGCCAAGGACGGCCTCAGCCTGGTCAACGGCACGCCCTGCATGACCGGCCTGTTGTGCATCGCGCTGGCGCGCGCCGAGCGCTTGCAAAAGTGGGCCGACATCGTCGCCGCCATGAGCTTTGAAGCGCTGCGCGGCCAGACCGTGGCCTTCGATCCGGACGCGCTGTCGCTCAAGCCGCACGCCGGCGCGCAGGCGGTGGGCCGCAACCTGCGCGCACTGCTGGACGGCAGCGCGCTGCTGCAGGCGGCGCAGGGCACGCGCTTGCAGGACGCCTTGAGCCTGCGCGCCATCCCGCAAGTGCATGGCGCCAGCCGCGATCAGAGCGCGCATGTGGCGGCGCAGGTCAATATCGAACTGGCTTCCGCCACCGACAACCCGCTGGTACTCGGCACGCCGGATAACTACCGCGTGCTGTCGCAAGCCAATCCCCACGGTCAGTCGCTGGCGTTTGCGGCCGACCTGCTGACCATCGCCCAGGCGGAATTGGGCGGCATCGCCGAGCGCCGCATCGACCGGTTGGTGAACCCGCTGGTCAGCGGCCTGCCGGCGTTTTTGGTCGAGAACAGCGGCGTCAATTCCGGCCTGATGATCGTGCAGTACGTGGCGGCCTCGCTGGTGGCGGAAAACAAGGTGCTGTCGCAACCGATGGTGGTCGATAACTACGTCACCTCCGCGCTGCAGGAAGACCATCTGAGCCTGGCCACGCCGGCCGCGCTGAAAGCGCTGCAGGTGATCGAGAACAGTGAGCGCATTCTGGCGCTGGAATATCTGACCGCCGGTCAGGCGCTGTCCTTCCATCCGCCGGCGGCACTGGCGGCCGGCACGCGCGCCGCGCTGCAACTGCTGCGCGAGCAGGTGGCGGTGTACAGCGAAGACCGCATCCTGGCGCCGGACATCGCCGCCGTCACCCGCATCATCCAGGACAACGCCAGCCTGCGCCGCATCGAAACGCAACTGGGCATCGTGCTGTGATCCATATCGAAAGCGCATAGCTGGCCGCAGTTTCCGCATGCCTGCGCGGCCGCCCTTTGGGCTAGCATGGCGGGCATGAAAAAACTACTGATTGCGCTGATGATGGCGGTGGCCGCGCCCACCCACGCCGAGGTATTCGCCAAGGGCGCGGACATCGGCTGGCTGCCGCAGATGGAAGCCACCGGCTACAAGTTCTACGACAGCGACGGCAAGGAAGAGGACTGCTTCCGCATCCTCAAGGATCACGGCATCAACACCATCCGCCTGCGCACCTGGGTGCATCCGTCCAATGACCGCGCCAGCGGCCACAATAGCAAGGACGAGACGGTGGCGATGGCCTTGCGCGCGCAGCGCTGGGGCATGCGCGTGATGATCGATTTCCACTACAGCGACAGCTGGGCCGATCCGCAGCAGCAGCGCAAGCCGGCCGCCTGGGAGGGCCACGACTTCCCGCAACTGCTGGACGATGTCTACAACTACACCCACGAAGTGATGCAGGCACTGAAGCAGGCCGGCGTCACGCCCGAGTGGGTGCAAGTCGGGAACGAGACCCGCACCGGCATGATCTACCCCGAGGGCCACACCGACAACTGGCCGCAACTGGCGCAGCTGATCAATCGCGGCTACGACGCCATCAAGGCGGTCAGCCCGAGCTCGAAAGTGGTGCTGCATCTGGATCGCGGCAACGACAATGCCTGGTTCCGCACCTGGTTCGACAACGCCCAAAAGTACGGCGCGAAGTACGACGTGATCGGCATGTCCTACTATCCGTTCTGGCTGGACGGCCGCCCGGACTATAGCGAGTCGATAAGTGATCTCGGCGCCAATTTGAACGATATGGCGGCGCGCTACGACAAGGAAGTGATGGTGGTGGAGGTCGGGGGAGTGGACACGGAACCACAAAACACCTACGACATGCTGCTCGCCGTACAACGCAAAGTGGCTGATGTACCGGGCGGAAAAGGGTTGGGTGTGATTTACTGGGAACCGCAGGGAGCCCGCAGCTGGAGCCATTATGAGCTCAGTGCCTGGGGTGCCGACGGCCGTCCGACCAAGGCAATGGAAGCGTTTCGCGTCAAATTGGGCGATAAGTAAAAGCGTACACCATCTGCTGTGAAAGGCAATGGTGTGCGGATTGAGCAAGCCTATACTCCAGTCAACATTTCGGTACCGAGTCCGCCTGGCCAGCGGCGAAAAAATAAACCGGATTTGACTACACTGGAGACTTAACTATGAAACGCACCTTGCTCGGCACTTGCGTGCTGATGGCATTGGCCGCCTGCGGCTCGGACAATAACAGCAGCAGTTCCACCAGCAGCACCAGCAGCAGTTCGACCAGCACCACTACGACAACCACGGCCACCACCGGCGCCTACGACAGCGCGCTGGCGTTCGACAAATCCAACTACACCACCATCAACGTCACCATCGACGGCGTCAAGACGCCGGTACGCTGGTACAAGGAGGTGTGCTACGTCGCCAAGCCGATCGCGGCGGCCGCGACCCAGAGTGGCTTGATGGGCACCACCACCATCAGCAACACCGCCTGCGGCTATCAGAGCATGAACATCTTCGTGCCGGAGAGCGTGGCTTCCAGCCAGGACGCGGCGATCTACTTCGCGGTCAACAACGCCGGCTGGATGTCGAGCTACATCACCGCCAGCGTGGCCGATGGAGGCACCTTCAACAGCAGCACCAGCAACGTTGGCGCTGCGTTGAAGGCGGGCTATGTCTACATCGACGTGGCGACGCGCGGCCGCGGCATGACGGCGGCCGATGGCACCTACGCCGGCAAAGCACCGGCGGCGGTGGTCGACGCCAAGGCGGCGATCCGTTACCTGCGCCTGAACGATAGCGTCATGCCGGGCAACGCCAACCACATCGTGGTCAACGGCACCAGCGGTGGTGGCGGCCTGTCGTCGATCATCGGCGCCTCGGGCAACAGCACCGACTACCTGTCCTACCTGGCCGCGATCGGCGCTGCCGGCGTGACGTCGGATGGCGCCACCAGCACGCTGCGCGACGACGTGCTGGCGATTAACGCCTACTGCCCGATCACCGATCTGGGCAACGCCGACCTGGCCTACGAATGGATGTACAACATCCTCAGTACGCGCTCGACGGTGGGCAGCTATCCGAACCCGACCGGCAGCAGTTCGCTGATGGCCAAGTTTGTCGCCTATCAGGCCGGTCTGGGCCTGAAGACGTCCAGCGGCACCACGCTGGACGCGACCACCATGCTGGCTGCCATCAAGGCGGAAGTGATCCGCTCGGCCGAGACTTATCTGGCCGCCGGCGGCACGATCCCCAACTACGGCGAGACCTTCACCTTCGATGCCAGCTCGGCGTCGGTCGTCAGCAGCTACGTTAATGACTGGATCACGATCGACAACTCGACCAAGAAGGTCACGGCGCTGGATATGGAGAAGTACCTGAAGTTCGTCGCGACCCAGAAGGTGCTGAAGAACACGCCGGCGTTCGACCAGACCGGGCTGACCATCACCGCGTCCAGCGGCGAATCCAATATGTTCGGCACCACCGCGCAGGTGTATTCCAACTTTACCGAGTACAGCTGGGATAACAACGATGTCGCGGGCGACGGCATCGGTTATCTGGACACTGGTTATTCGTGGACCCAGTACTCGGCGCTGTCGACCACGCCGCTGGTCAAGCAGATCAAGCTGATTAACCCGATGGCTTACATCGGCAACGCCAGCACCGCGCCTTACTGGTACGTGCGTCATGGCACGCGCGATCGCGATACCGCGTTCCCCGTGTCGCTCAACCTGAGCCGTGCGCTGGCCGCCGATTCCAAGGTGTCGGACCTGAATTATCGCCTGGCCTGGAACCAGCCGCACGCCGGCAACTACGACGTGCCGGAAGCGATGGCGTGGATCGCCAAGACCCTTAACGCGGCCACCGCCAAAGGGCTGTAAGCAGGATCACCGTCAGCGCGCGCGCAGCACCATCGCGGTGCCGACGGTGTGTATCGAAAAGCTGTTGCGTCCCGCCGCCTTGACGCGGTACAGCGCCTGGTCGGCGGCGCGCATCATCTCTTCGCTGTTGGTGTCGGCATCGACCGTGATGGCGATGCCGATGCTGCTGGTGACCTGGCGCGGCACGCCGCCGATCAGGAACGGCGGCTGCATCGCTTGCAGGATTTTTTTGCCCAGCACATCCATCTCCATATTCGACGCCAACTGCTCAAACACGATGACGAACTCGTCGCCCGCCAGCCGCGCCACGGTGTCGGTGTTGCGCACCGCGTCCTTCAGGCGGCGCGCGAACTCAACCAGCACCTGATCGCCCGCCGCGTGGCCCAGCGTATCGTTGATTTCCTTGAAGTGGTCGACGTCCAGTATCGCCAGCGCCATCGGCTGGCCGGCGCGGCCGGCACGCGCCAGCGCGAGCGGCAGGAAGGCGTCGAACATGCGGCGATTGTGAAGGCTGGTCAGCACGTCGGTGCTGGCCAGCTGTTGCAGTTCCAGCTCGGCCTGGGCGCGCCGTTGCGACAGGCCGTAGAAGGCGCGGCTCAGGTGGCCGAACTCGTCGCGGCGGACGATGTCGAACACGTTGATGTCGGCGCGGCCGGCGCTGATGTCTTCCACGTGCTGGTGCAGGCGGCGCAGCGGCCGCAGCAACTGCTTGGTGATCAGCCAGCCGAACAGGCCGGCGCAGAAGGTCACCAGCATCGCTCCCAGCAGCGCGCGCAGCCGCACGCTCAGCATCGAAGAAAACGCGCTACGCACCGGGTAGGATAGGGCGATGGTCCAGTCCACTTCGCGCAGGCGCTTGTGCACCAGCAGCACTGGCACGCCGTCGTCGAGCACGCCGTCTTCCCAACCGTCGTCCGGTAGCAGCGCGGCTTCCAGCAGGCTGCCCTCGCTATCGTCGCCCTGTTCCAGAATGCGCTTTTTGTCCGGGTGGTGCACCATCACACCTTTGCTGGTGACGATGAACAGATAGCCATCGGCGCCTTGGCGCAGCGCGTCGAGCTGTGCCGAGAATGATGGCCGCAGCAGTTCCATCGCGCCGACCAGGATGCCAATGATATTGCCGTTGGCATCCAGCAGCGGCTGGGTCAGCACCACCACCGGTTGGCCGGAAATGGCGCTGCGCAGCGGTGCCGAGATCACGCCCTCGTGCAGTTGCAGGGTTTGCTGGAAATAGGGGCGGGCGACGATGTTGACTTGTTTGAGGCGACGGTCGTGCAGATTGGCCACCAGGTTGCCGGCGCGGTCGAAGGCGTTGACGTTGAAGAAGGTGTCGCGCAGGGTTTCATGCGCTTCCAGCATGGTCTGGATTTGTGACAGCGACAGCTGGCGGCCGTTGATTTCCTCCGCCACCACTTTCAGCAGATTGCGCTTGTTCTGGATATCGTTGTCGATGAAAGCGGCGGCGCCGGTCAACAGCGACAACTCCTGGCGCGCGATAACCTCGCGCAATTCGGCTTCCGCGATCAGCAGCGAAATACCGCCGGCGCCGATACCAGCAAACAGCACCAGCGTAATGACCAGCGCCGTGATCTTGAATTTGAAGCTGTAGAAAAAACTGGAGAAACGCCGCATGCTGTCTCCCGGACATGCAAGGCCATCATGACCCAGTATAGCGCAGCCATTAACAGGCACGCGCCCGCCTGCGACGGCGAGCCGGAAATCCCCATGGCAAAGTGGAAATTTTGATGCATTGGGCTGTGTTGTCAGCACACTCTTGCGCGGCCTCAAGTGCGGCTCCCCAGCGCCCGCCCATCCTGACTTTTTCCACGTCGGGATGTTTGGATTGGGCTCCAAAATGGAACTAATTACCTCGAAATTGATCCAACTATATCAAGGCGAGCAGTTTGACGACCGCGCTCAGTGGCACGCTGGAAATGGGCCGGTTCGCTATCTTGATGCGATAGAGCGGTTACAGTACCGTATCCGCATTGCAGGTGGGTTGTTGTGGGATGTGACCGGAACGCAGTTGGATACTTCCAATGGGGGATTGGGCAGCGACGCGATGGGGCACGCAATTTATGTATTGGATGCGATGGGAAACCTTTACTGCTCTGGTGTTCATCAGTACTACAGATTTCATCACTCATCATTCGTTGCAGGCGCGCCGGTAGCCTGTGCCGGTGAAATCGACGTGCTTAGTGGCATGCTCATTTATCTTAACAATAGAAGCGGTCACTATTTGCCATCTACCCTTCAACTGCGCCAGTTTTGCGAATACTTGCGCTCGATGGGAATTGAATGTCCTGATGTAGAAAACTTTGATGGAGATTTTCAGTCGTGAGAAATCCGTCCTGGCGCGCTGTCGTTACAGCGCTTGAGTATGCGATGCAGTTTTCTGCCGACCCTGAGAGCGTGCTGGAGAGGCATAAATTATTCAAGATTGTTTGGTACCAAACAATCTACCCCTTTACCATCAGCGAAACCCGGCGTGCCTTGCAGTTTCTGGAGCTGCATCCCGACATTGAGATCGAACGACTTTTGCCGCAGCCGCATTCCAATCTGACGTTGCGCCGAGCGTTCTCGCACTTGCATCGGACCCTGGCCAGGTTGCCATGCTAGCCACTGATCTTGGGTGCCCATTGGCGGCGGAACAGGATGATGGTGCTGGCGGCGCCCAGCAGCAGGAAGATGAAGATGGCTTTCATCGGCGTTTCGTAGCTGCCGCTGGTGTGCAGCAACCAGCCGGACAGGCTGGCCGAGACGCCGCCCGCCAGACTGGTCGCCACTTGCTGCAGTCCGGTGTTCAGGCCCACCGCCGGCTTGGGAATCAGCGTCAGCTTGCACAGTGCGAGGTTGTTGGCGGTGACCAGCCCCAGCAGCGAGAGCGAGGCGACATTCCAGAACAAGGCCATTTCAAGCGTCTGCGCATACGCCCCCAGCAGCACGGTGGTGGCGCCAATGAAACCGGCCACGATGAAGGTTTTGCGCACCATCACCGCGTCGCGGCCGCGCGCGATCAGGCGGTCCGCCGCCCAGCCCGCCAATGCGGCCACCACGGCAATGCCGGCAAAGCTGAAGAAGGTGTACAGCCCGGATTTTTCCAGCGACAGTCCGCGCTGTTCGACCAGATAGGCCGGCATCCAGGTCATGCAGTAGAAATTGAAATAGGCGTAGCAGAAGTTGTTCAGCAGGCCGCCCCACACCACCGGACTGGCCAGCAGATTCCGCAGCGGCACCGATGCCGCGCGCTGCACCCGTTCGGCCAGTTCCTGCTGGCTGGGGAAGTCGTTCTTCACCTGCGTCAGCCACGGCCACAACCACACCAGCCCGGCCAGGCCGGTGGCGATGAACATCGCCTGCCACGAGTGGTGGACGATGATCCAGGCGCCGATCGGCGCACCCAGCGCCGGCCCCATCTTGCCGCCGATGGAGAAGATGCCCAGCGCCGTGCCTTTCTCGCTTTCGGCAAAGTTGTTGGCCAGGTAGCGGTAGGTGGCTGGCACCACCACGCCCTCGGCCACGCCGATCAGCAAGCGCATCAGGATCAGCGCCCACAGCGTGCCAACCATGCCGGTGGCCGCCGCCGCGCCGCACCACAGCGTGAAGCAGATGGTGTATGGCCACTTGACGCCGTAACGGTCGACCAGCCAGCCCATCGGCATTTGCACCAGGCCGTACGACCAGAAGAACGCCGAATTCAGCCAGCCGCGCTCGATGCTGTTCAAGCCGAATTCGCGGATGAAGGCCCGGTCCGCCAGCGCCGACGACAGGCTGGTGCGGTCGACAAAGGAAATCATCAGGCCCAGCGCCAGCAGCACGACGACCAGCCAGCGGCGTTCGCGAATTGTCTCCATTGAAATCTTTTGTGGTTGCTATCCGGGCAGCATAGTGGATGGCCAGCCGCGCGTCTCTAGACAAATCGCAGTTTCGCTGGGATTTTTAAGATGCATGAACTTCTTGTTATAAGGAAATAATTCAGTTAAGCTGAATTTCAACCTATCGCTGCCAGCCCCCGCTGCCTGGCAGATTCGAACGGCCCCAGCCCCGCCGTGTGTTCGAACTCCACTTTTAGCCCCTTATTCCATCATGTTCGCTAACTTGACTATTCGTACCCGGCTCATCGGCACCATGGCCCTGTTGGGCATCCTCATTATCTTTATCGGTGTACGCGGCATTTTCGCGTTGCAAACAACCAACGCTGTACTGAAGGATGTGTACAGCAATTCCATGGTGTCGATGAAGGCGATTTACGAGGCGCAGATCCAGATTGACCGCGCCCGCCTGTCGCTGGACCGCGTGGCGCTGAGCCCGGACGCCGCCAATGCGCAGGAAACTTTAAAGAGAACGCAAGATTTCATCGACGGCAATGAGAAGTACTGGAAGAGCTATCTGGCGCTGCCGTTCGGCGATGGCGAAAAAGCACTGGCCGACCAGGTGGAGGCGCAGCGCAAGGCGCTGGTCAACGACGGTCTGCAAAACGCCATCAAGGCACTCAACGACAAGAACAAGCCGGAGGTCGATCGCCTGATGCTGAGCGAGATCACGCGTCTGTTCCGGCTGTACACCGACAGTTCGGAAAAGCTGTCGACCTACCAATTGAAGGCCACCCAGGCCCAATACGAAGCCAGCCAGGCGGCGTATGAACGCAATATGCTGTTGTCAGTGGTGGCGATTGTGATCGGCATCGTGGTGGCGGTGGTGTCAGGCCTGCTGTTGCTGCGCGCGGTGATGCAGCCGCTGAACCAGACGCTGTCGCACTTCCAGGCCATGGCGCAGGGCAATCTCTCCAACCACATCGAGCGCGGCCGCAAGGATGAAATGGGCGCGATGATGGAAGGGCTGGAGCAGATGCAGGAACGGCTGGCCGGCACCGTGCGCAGCGTGCGCGAGGGCAGCGATGCGATCGCCACCGCCAGCAGCGAAATCGCGGCCGGCAATCTGGACCTGTCGCGCCGCACCGAGCAGCAGGCCGCCAGCCTGGAGGAAACCGCATCCTCGCTGGAAGAGCTGACCTCGACCGTGAAGCAGAACAGCGACAATGCGCGGCAGGCCAATACGCTGGCCAGCTCGGCGTCCGAAATCGCGATCAAGGGCGGCGAGCTGGTGACGCGCGTGATCGACACCATGGGCTCGATTACCGAATCGTCGGACAAAATTGCCGACATCATTGGCGTGATCGACGGCATCGCCTTCCAGACCAATATCCTGGCGCTGAACGCGGCGGTGGAAGCCGCCCGCGCCGGCGAGCAGGGCCGAGGCTTTGCGGTGGTGGCGTCCGAGGTGCGGACGCTGGCGCAACGTTCGGCGGCGGCGGCCAAGGACATCAAGGCGCTGATTACCGATTCGGTGGACAAGGTGGGCAGCGGCAGCGCGCTGGTCAACGAAGCCGGCACCACGATGCACGAGATCGTCACCAGCGTGCGCCGTGTGACCGACATCATCGGTGAGATCAGCGAAGCCGGCCGCGAGCAGGAAATCGGCATCGAGCAGATCAACCAGGCGGTGGCCGAGATGGATACCGTGACGCAGCAGAACGCGGCGCTGGTGGAACAGGCCGCCGCCGCCTCGCAAGCGATGCAGGAACAGGCCGCCAAGCTGGCCGAGATGGTGGCGGTATTCCAGGTCGAAGGCAGCAACGTCGCAAGCCGCAGCGCGGCGCCGCGCAAGCCCGCCACCAAGCCTGTGGCCAAGCCGGCAGCGCGCGCGGTGGCGGCACCAGCCGAACCATTGCGCCGTCCAGCATTGAAGACGGCGGCCAAGCCGGCCGCCAAATCTGCCGGCAAGCCGGCCGACAACGAGTGGGAAGAGTTCTAAGCCCTTCGACACCGCCCCGACTAGTTGGCAAGAGGTTACTTTATTGTAAAATTGAATAAAGTTCAGCAACCTCGATCAGGACCAGCATGCCGCGCAGGAAATTGGAATACGCACCATCGATACGTTCCAAACTCATGTTGCTGGTGCTGGCCTGCATCCTGCCAGCGGCGTTGCTGGCGGTGCTGCTGATTAACTACGATTATCGGCTGACCTACGATAACTTCATTCGCAGTGCCTTGGCGACCGCCCATGCCAACGCGATGGAGGTGGACAAGGAACTGGCGATCGTCGAGTCGGCGCTGGTCGGCATTGCGACCTCGCCCCATCTGAGCCGGGGCGACCTGCAAGCGTTCGATGCGCAAGCCCGCCAACTGAGCGCGCGGCAGAATATTTTTAACCTGGTGCTGGAGAATGCCGACGGCCAGCAACTGGTGAACACCTTCCGCCCATGGGGCGTGCCGCTGCCGCGCGAAGCCGGCTCCGCCTCGCTGCGCTTTCTGCGCGAACAAGACCGCACCTTTATTTCCAGCCTGTTCGTTGGCCCGGTGGCACAGCGCCAGATGGTGGCGGTCGGCATTCCGGTCACCGCGCGCAATGGGACCTGGTACGCGCTGACCGCCACCATCGCGGTCGAGCGCTTCGGCACTATTCTGCACCAGCAGCATTATCCTGAACATTGGGTCACCAGCATCATCGACCGTGGCGGCCGGATCGTCGCGCGCACCGTCGACATGCAGCGCTTCGTCGGTACACAGGCGCTGCCGCAAGTGCGCGAACGCATGCGCCAGCAGAGCGAAAGCGCATTTGAAACCGAAACACTGGATGGCAAGCCGATTCTGGCGGTGATGGCGCGCGCCGCCAACTCCGGCTGGACGGTGGCGATCGGCATTCCGCTGGCGAACCTGAAGGATGAGATGTGGCGCAAGCTGTGGTCGTTGGTGTTGGTCACCATCGGCCTGCTGGGCGCCGGGCTGTTGATCGCGTGGAAGATCGGCACCCGCATCCGCCGCTCGATGCACGGGCTGATCGCGCCGGCGCTGGCGCTGGGCGCGGGCGAACGTGTCGTGCCGGTATCGTATGGCGTGCGCGAATCGGACGAAGTGGCGGCGGCGCTGGTCAAGGCTTCGGAGATGTTGCAGCGGACCCAGCACCAGGCCAGCCACGATGGGTTGACCGGTCTCGCCAACCGCGTGATGTTCGGCGATTTCCTGGCGCGCCAACTGGCCATCAGCCAGCGCAGCCAGGGCACGCTGGCGGTGCTATACCTCGACCTGGATCACTTCAAGACCATCAACGATACGCATGGCCACGCGGTGGGGGATCAGTTGTTGATCGAGGCGTCGGCGCGCCTGACCTCGCAGCTGCGCAAGGCCGACATGGCGGCACGGCTGGGCGGCGATGAGTTTGCGGTGGTGCTGGTGGATGCGGGCGAGGCGGAAACCGCGCGCGTGGTCGACAAGCTGGACGGGGTGATGGCGCAGCCGTATCGCATCGGCGAGCTGCAGTTGCGCGCGGGCGCCAGCATCGGCGTGGCGCTGTATCCGCAACATGGGGACGATTTGGAGCGTTTGCTGGAGGCGGCCGATCAAGCCATGTATCAGGCCAAGGCGGCGCGCCGGTCCGGTGGTCGGCCCGGCGCCGCAGTGCTGCCTGACCGTTGACGGTCAGGTCGGCGGACTTACTCTTCCAGCAGGCTGCGCAGCATCCACGCGGTTTTCTCGTGGACGTCGAGGCGCTGGGTCAGCAGGTCGGCGGTCGGTTGATCGTCGGCCTCGTCCACCACCGGCAGCAGCTTGCGCGCGGTGCGGGCGGTGGCTTCCTGCGCCGCCACCAGATGGCGCACCATGTCCAGCGCGACGGGCACGCCTTCCACTTCCTTGATGGTCGCCAGCTTGGCGAACTGGGCGTAGGTGCCCGGCGCCGGATAGCCGAGCGCGCGGATGCGTTCGGCTATCTGGTCGAGCGCGGTCCATTGTTCGCTGTACTGCGTCATGAACATCTGGTGCAGCGAGTTGAACATCGGACCTTTAACGTTCCAGTGGAAGTTGTGGGTCATCAGGTACAGCGTGTAGCTGTCGGCCAGCAGGCCGGACAGGCCAGCCGCGATTTTCGCGCGGCTCTTTTCGGTCAGACCGATGTCGATCTTCAGCGGTTTAACTGCCATCATCTAGCTCCTTGGTTGGTGATGCGACCCGACCATTGTAGCGTTATGTTGCAGAATCCGCCTGTCTCGTTCGGCTTAACCCGCCTGCCAGCCGCCGCCGATGGCCTTGACCAGCTGTACCCCGGCCTGGCGGTAGCGGGTGCTCAGATCCAGCTCGCTGCGGCGTGACTGCAGGTAGGCGGTCTGCGCCGTCACCACTTCCAGATAGCTGGCCGCGCCCTGGTCGTAACGCTTCTTGGCCAGATCGAGCGCGCGGCCGGCGGCGTCGGCGGCCTTGTGGTCGAACTTGGAGGCCTCATCGTAGTTGTTCAGCAGCGTCAGCTGATCTTCCACTTGCTGGAACGCGGTCAGCACCACCGAGCGGTAGTGCGCGCCGGCTTCATCCAGCTGCGCTTCGGCGCCAGCGATCTGGGCGCGGCGGCGACCGCCGTCCAGCAGATTGACTGCCAGCGTCGGACCAACCGCCCAGAACATATTCGAGGCCTGAGCAAAGCGGCCGAAGTCGCTGGACTGGAAACCACCGGTCAGGCCCAGCGTCAGCGCTGGGAACAGCGCGCTGCGGGCGATGCCGACCTGGTCGCTGGCGGCGGCCACGCGCAACGCGGCGGCGCTGATGTCCGGCCGGCGCTGCAGCAGCTGCGACGGCACGCCCAGCGGCAGCGGCGGCGTGACGAAGCCGGCGTCGCTGGCCGGCTCCAGCGTGAAGCCGGCGGCGTTGGCGCCGACCAGCGCGGCAATCGCGTGTTCCTGCACGCTGCGCTGTGCCTGGCGTTGACGCAACATCGAACGGGTCGATTCCACCTGGTTCTCGGCGCGCGCCAGATCGAGGCCGGAGGCGCTGCCGCCGTCGTGACGGCGCGTCACCAGATCGGCCTGGCGCTGATAGGCTTGTTCGGTTTCGCGCAACAGCTTGATGTCGGCGTCGGCGCCGCGCAGGGCCAGCAGCGTATCGGCCAGCTGGATTTGCAAGGACAGGCGGGCCGCGGCCAGATCGGCGCCGGCGGCTTTCTCCTGCGCCTCGCCGGCGCTGACGGTTTTTGCGACACGGCCCCACAGATCGACCTCATAGCCGAGGTCGAACTGCAGCGTGCCGCTGCTGTACTCGGCCGGCGAGGTGGCCAGCGATCCGCGCAGCGGCTTCAGGTCGGACTGACGGTCGCGCTGACCGTTCAGCGACATGCCCAGCGTGGGCGACTGCGCCGAGCGCGCCACGCCGGTGGCGGCCTGGGCCTGCTTGTAGCGCGCCAGCGCGCTGGCCAGGTCCGGGCTGTTGGCGATCAACTGCTGCTCCAGCGTATTCAGCTGGGCATCGTTGTACATGGTCCACCAGTCGGCGGGCAGGGCGGGCGCCTGGGCGTTGGCGTCGGCCCAGCCGGCTGGAATGTCGCGGAAGTTGTGTGCCAGCGGCACCGCCGGCGGCGGCTGCACCGGCGCTTGCGCGCAGGCGGCCAGCGCCATGGCTATGGTAGTGGCGTAAAGGACTTTTTTCACAGCTTGGCCTTGGCGTTGTTATTGGCATTGGCGGCGGCAACCTTGACCTGGTCGCCGGTGCTGACGCCATCCGGTGGATTGGCGATCACCTGGTCGTTGCGGTCGATGCCGGAAGCGACTTCGACCACGTTGCCGAGGTCGCGGCCGACGGTGATCGGCTTGACCACCACGCGGTTATCCTTGCCCAGCGTGGCCACTTGGGTGCCAGCCTTGTTGAAGATCAGCGCGCTCGGTGGAATGCTGAGCGCGGCGCTGGCCAGCGGCGCGTCGAAGTGGATCGACGCGTAGCCGCCTGGCAGCAGCTCGCGGCTGTCGTTCTGCACGGTCAGCTGCACCAGCATGGCGCCGGAGCTGGCGTTGATCGACTGCGACAGCGATTGCACGGTGGCGGTGAACACTTTGCCCGGACGCTCAGGCACGCTCAACTCGGCCTTGTCGCCGACCTTGATCGCAGCCACCTGGCGCTGCGGCACGTTGACATACACGCGCAAGCGGCTGATGTCGGACACCACGAACAGTTCCGAACCCGGTGCGCCGCCGACGTTGATCAGCGCGCCGACGTCGGTGTTGCGGGCGGTGATCACGCCGTCGAACGGCGCCACCAGGCGGGTGTAGCGCTGCAGCGCCTGCACCCGGTCGACATTGGCCTGCATGGCGCTGACGGCCGATTGCTTGGCCGCCAGGTCGCCGGCTTTTTCATCGGCTTCCTGATGCGACACCGCGTCCGCCTGCAGCAGACCCTGCCAGCGCTTGGCGGTGCTGGTGGCCAGCGTCAGATTGCTGCGCGACGTGGCCAGCTCGGCCTTGGCTTGCAGCAGTTGCTGGTCGAGGTCGGGCGTTTCAATGTCGGCCAGGGTTTGGCCATTTTTAACCTGGGCGCCGATGTCGACGCTCCAGCTTTTCAGGTAACCGCTGACGCGGGCATAGATCGGCGCGCGCTGCCACGGTTCGATGCGCGCCGACAGTTCCAGCGGCGCGCCGGTGATTTGGGTGGCGGCCAGGATGCTGACGGTCGGCACCACCGGGGTGCTGGCTTCCTTGACTTGTTCGGCTTGCGAGCGGCGGCTCAGTACGCCGGCGGCCACCAGCGCGGCGGCGACGACGATCAGACCCAGGGCCAGTGGCTTGTGACCCGTGCGAGATGGATTAGACATGGACAGGTGCTCCGGAGATAGGTTGGTCGTTGGATTGGATTTTAGGCGCATGTTTTTTGTGGACGAGGCTGAACACCACCGGCACGAACAGCAGCGTGGCCGTGGTGGCGAAGATCAGGCCGCCGATCACGGCGCGGCCCAGCGGCGCGTTTTGCTCGCCGCCGTCGCCCAGGCCGAGTGCCATCGGCAGCATGCCGATAATCATCGACAGCGCGGTCATCAGCACAGGACGGAAGCGGACCGAGCCGGCTTCCAGCGCGGCCTTGGTGGCGTCGCCCAGTTCGTCCAGGCGTTCCCGCGCAAACGAGATCACCAGCACCGAGTTGGCGGTGGCCACGCCCATGCACATGATGGCGCCGGTCAGGGCCGGTACCGACAGTGTGGTGTTGGTGGCAAACAGCATCCAGACGATGCCGGCCAGCGCGGCCGGCAGTGCCGACACGATCACCGCCGGGTCCAGCCACGACTGGAAGTTAACCACGATCAGGAAGTAAATCAGCACCACGGCGCCCAGCAGGCCGAACAGCAGGCCGGCGAAGGCGCGGTCCATGGTTTTCACCTGGCCCAGCATCTGCGCCGACGAGCCCTTCGGCAGCTCGGCCTTGGTTTCTTCCAGTACCTTGTTGATGTCCTTGGCGACGGCGCCGAGGTCGCGGTCCTGGGTGGTGGCGTAGATCTGCACCATTGGCGCGATGTCATATTGGCTCACCACGGCCGACTGGGTGGCGCGCTGGAACTTGGCGACGCCGCCCAGGGTGGCGGTGCCGGTGGTGGTGCCGTTACCGACCGGCAGGTTGGCCAGCGACGACAGCGAATCCAGGGTCGGCTGCGGGGTCTGCATGACGATCGGGTAGCTGACGCCGTTGGCCGGGTTCAGCCAGAAGGTTGGCGCCACCTGCGACGAACCGGCCAGGTTGACCACCATGCTGTTGGTGATGTCGCGCGTGTTCAGGCCCAGTTGCTGCGCCTGGGTGCGGTCAACGTCGACGTTGAACACCGGTGCCTTGTTCGACTGCTGGATACGGGCATCGGCCACGCCCGGAATGGCGCGGATGCGTTTCAGCAGCTTGTCGGCGTAAACATAGTTGTCATCGATCTTGGCGCCGCGGATCTGGATGTCAATCGGCGCGGGGGCGCCGAAGTTCAGGATCTGGCCAACGATGTCGGCTGGCGGGAACGAGAAGGTGGTGTCCGGGAATTCTTCCGGCAGCACCTTGCGCAGCTTGCGCACATATTCGGCGGTTGGCGCGTGCTCTTCGCCCAGGGCGATCTGGAAGTCGCCGTCCTGGCTGCCGATCATGCCGGTATTGTTGTACGTGATGTTGATCGAGCTGGCCGGCACGCCGATATTGTCGGTCATGGTGACGATTTCGTTGGCCGGAATCACGCGGCGGATGGCTTGCTCGATTTTGGCGAAGCGGGCGGCGGTTTCCTCGATGCGGGTGCCGATCGGCGCGCGCACGTGGATCAGTACCTGGCCGGCGTCAACCGACGGGAAGAAGTTACTGCCCAGGAAAGGCACCAGCGAGAACGAGGCCAGCACCACCACCATGAAGCCGATGATGAAGGTCTTGCGGTTGAGCACCGCCGACTCCAGGATGCCGTAGTAGCCGGCGCGCAGGCGCTCGAAGCGGGCTTCGAAGGCGCGCTGGAAGTTGACCAGCGGATTGCGCGATGGCGGCAGCGTGGCCGCGCCGCCGTGACCGTGGGCATGGCCCTCGCCGGTGTCGTGCGGTTTCAGCAGGTAGTTGGCCATGGTCGGCACCAGCGTACGCGACAGCAGGAACGAGAAGATCATGGCGAAGATCACCGCCTCGGCCATCGGCACGAACAGGAAGCGCGATACGCCGTCCAGGAAGAACATCGGCACGAACACGATACAGATACACAGCAGCGAGACGAAGGCCGGGGTGGCGATCTGCGCGGCGCCGTCCATGATGGCGTTTTCCACCGACTTGCCATGTTCCAGGTGCCAGTTGATGTTTTCGATGGTCACGGTGGCATCGTCGACCAGAATACCCACGGCCAGCGCCAGGCCGCCCAGGGTCATCAGGTTGAGCGACTCGCCGATCGCCGACAGCGCGATGATCGAGCCCAGAATCGACAGCGGAATCGACACCGCAATAATAATGGTCGAGCGCCAGCTGCCGAGGAACAGCAGGATCATCAGGCTGGTCAGCGCGGCGGCGATCACGCCTTCCGACGCCACGCCTTTAATCGCGGCGCGCACGAATACCGACTGGTCGTTGATCGGCGTGACTTTCAGCGCATCCGGCCAGCCGGCCTTCAGCGTGTCGATCTTGTTGCGGATGCCGTCGACAATCGCCAGCGTCGAGGTCGAGCCGTTTTTCAGCACCGACATCAGCACCGAGCGGCTGCCGTCGACGTGCACCACGTTGGTCTGCGGCGCGTTGCCGTCGTGGACGTTGGCGATGTCGCCGAGGTAGATGGTGGCGCCATTGACCACTTTGACCGGCAGGCGCGCCAGGTCGGCGATGGCCGATGGTGCGCTGTTGAGCTGGATGGTGTATTCGAGCGAATCGATTTTCTGCGTACCGACCGGGGTCAGCACGTTTTGCGCCGCCAGCGCGTTGGCGATGTCCTGCGCCGACAGGCCGCGTGCTTGCAGCAGCGCCGGATCGACGTCAATCTGCACCTGGCGCTGCTTGCCGCCGTAGGGCAGCGGAATCGCCGCGCCCGGTACGCTGACCAGCGGCGTACGCACGGTGTTGGTGCCAAGGTCGGACAACTGCTGTTCGGTCAGGCCCTTGCCGGACAGTGCTACCTGGAGGATAGGCACGGTGGCGGCGTTGTAGTTGATGATCAGCGGCGGCGTAATACCGGCTGGCATCTGCTTCAGCAGCGCCTGCGAGATCGCCGTCACCTGGGCATTGGCCACCGCCACGTTGACGCCCGGCTGGAAGAAGATCTTGACGATGCTGACACCGGTGAGGGTGTTGGCCTCGATGTGCTCGATGTCGTTGACCGTGGTGGTCAGCGCGCGCTGGAACAGCGTCGAGACGCGGCCGGCCATCTGGTCGGGCGGCTGGCCGGTGTACTGCCAGGCCACGGCGATCACCGGAATTTTAATATCCGGGAAGATGTCGGTCGGCGTGCGCAGGGCCGACAGCGGACCGATGATCAATAGCAGCAACGCCATGACCACAAATGTATAGGGACGCCGGAGCGCCACGCGGACGATTTCAACTAACACAAAGTTACCCCCAGGACTGACTGACCGGACAATATAGCGCGGTGCAGCATTTTGATTAATGCGGCGGAATCGCATGACCTTATGAAGCTGGCTAATGAATGCCGTCGGTCAGCGATGTTGTGGCGCAGCAGATTGCTACATTAGTGAATAATTCTATCGTCATAACGGTTATAGTTGACTTAAGAATTGTTTCTGCAATGTATCACTGTGTATCGGAGGCCGCAGAACTGATATTTTTTTTGAAATGCGTGTCGATTTCTGAGGTGCTGCCACGTCGTAGAGGTAGAGTGACAAAGCACTCGGTTCTACCACCACACAGCTGAGGAGATTAGCATGAATGCCAAAGTTCAACCCATCCCTGAAGATATGCACACCGTCACCCCGCACCTGGTTTGCGAGGGCGCGGCGGCGGCCATCGAATTTTACAAAAAAGCCTTCAACGCCGTCGAACTGATGCGGCTGCCCGGTCCGAACGGCCGCGTCATGCACGCCGGCATCAAGATTGGCGATTCGACCATCATGCTGGCCGACGACTTTCCGGAGTACGGCGGGCTGGGGCCGAAGGCGCTGAAAGGCAGTCCGGTCACGCTGCATCTGTATGTGCTCGATACCGACGCCGCCTTCCAGCAGGCGGTGGATGCCGGCGCCTCGGTGCGGATGCCGCCGGCCGACATGTTCTGGGGCGACCGCTACGCCCAGGTGACCGATCCGTTCGGGCATCACTGGTCGATCGCCACCCATATCAAGGATCTGACGCCGGAAGAAATGATGGCGGCGATGCAGCAACAATCCGATTGCCAATAAGGAGCCAGCATGCGATTCATGGTGATAGTCAAAGCCACCGCCGACTCCGAAGCCGGCAAGATGCCCAGCACCGAACTGCTGACGGCGATGGGCAAGTTCAACGAGGAGCTGGTCAACGCCGGCGTGCTGCTGGCCGGCGAGGGGCTGCATCCAAGTGCGAAAGGCGCGCGCATCCGTTACGACGGCGCCAGCCGCACGGTGATCGACGGGCCGTTTGCCGAAACCAAGGAGTTGATCGCCGGTTTCTGGCTGATTCAGGTGGCCTCGAAGGAAGAGGCGATCGAGTGGATGCGGCGCTGCCCGAACCCGTTCGACGTGCCATCCGAGATCGAAATCCGCCAGGTGTATGAAATGAGCGACTTCGGCGAGGTGGCGACAGCGGAATTGGTGGCCCAGGAAGAGGCTTTGCGGGCGCGCTTGTGATACCTTACTGGCTCAGCCTAGTCGGGAGCACGATGTAATGGAATTCATGGTACTGCGCCGCGCCAATCAGAGCACGGAACGAGGAGTTCAACCGCCGGCGCTGGAGCCGGGCACCTTTCTGCGCCCGAGCGTGGAAGCGGTGCGGCTGCAGCGCCGTGACGGTGTCTGGACCGAGCAGCGTGGGCCAT
The DNA here is from genome assembly GCF_009674535.1 of Duganella guangzhouensis. Taxonomy (GTDB): domain Bacteria; phylum Pseudomonadota; class Gammaproteobacteria; order Burkholderiales; family Burkholderiaceae_D; genus Rugamonas; species Rugamonas guangzhouensis. The sequence continues at coordinate 464,381 of NZ_WKJK01000002.1, read as the reverse complement.
TCCCGCCGCGCGAGCTGGTGGCCGGCTTTGTGCTGCTGGAGGCCGCGTCGCGCGACGACATCGTCGAGCAGGTGCGCTGGTGGCCCTTGTTCGACAGCGGCGCGGTATATGAAATCCGCGATGCGGGCTGCCCCGGCAACTGCGTCGGCTTCGACGAGCGCGGCACGGCGGCCGGCACCATCCCGCAGCGCAAGGAAGAACTGACGCGTTACGTGGTGTTCCTGCGCTCGGACGGCGATACCGAGTCCGACGCGGTGCCGCCGCCGGAAGTCATCGATGTCATGAATGAACACAACGAGGCCGGCGTGCAGCAGGGCGTGCTGCTGGCCGGCGAAGGCTTGAAAGGCACCGGCTCGGCGGTGCGGGTGCATTACGCCAATTCGAAAACCTCGGTGGTGGATGGCCCGTTCACCGAAGTGAAGGAATTGATCGCTGGCTACTGGATGTTGCAGGCGTCCTCGCGCGAGCAAGCCATCGCCTGGGCCAAGGCATATCCGTATCCGCAGCCTGGCGACCTGACGCTGGAAATCCGCGAGGCGTGCGAACGCAAGGCGCATGCCGAATTCACGCCGGAGATGGTGGCGGCCGAAGAACGGATGCGCGCCGACATGCTGGAGGCGGGCTTGCGCAACGCCTTCAGCAAAGCGGCCCGTGGCGGCTGACGTCCACAAAATCGTGGCGGCGGTGTGGCGGATGGAGTCCGCCCGCATCATCGCCGTGCTGGCGCGCATGCTGCGCGACGTTGGCCAGGCGGAAGAACTGGCGCAGGACGCCATGGTGCTGGCGCTGGAGCGCTGGCCGGATAGCGGCGTGCCGGAGCAGCCGGCCGCGTGGCTGACCACGGTCGCCAAAAACCGCGCGCTGGATGCGCTGCGGCGGCGCCAGCTGCATCAGCAAAAAGAATCCGAACTCAGCTACGAAATCGACCTGCAGTTGCAGGATGCCGCGCCGGATCTCGACGCGGCGGTGGCCGACGCGCTGGAAAACGATATCGGCGACGATTTGCTGCGGCTGGTGTTTGTGGCCTGTCATCCGGTGTTGTCCACCGATGGCAGGGTGGCGCTGACCTTGCGCATGCTGGGCGGGCTCAGCACCGATGAAATCGCGCGCGCCTTCCTGGTGCCGGAAAAGACCGTGGCGCAGCGCATCGTGCGCGCCAAGCGCACGCTGGCCGAAGCCCAAGTGCCGTTCGAGGCGCCGCGCGCGCACGAGCTGGGCGAGCGGCTGGCCTCGGTACTGCAAGTCATCTACCTGATCTATAACGAAGGCTATGCCGCCAGCGCCGGCGCCGACTGGATGCGGCCGGCGCTGTGCGAAGAAGCGCTGCGGCTGGGGCGCGTGCTGGCCGGTTTGCAGCCGCAGGAGTCCGAGGTGCATGGGCTGGTGGCGCTGATGGAAATTCAATCCTCGCGTGCCCGCGCGCGGCTGGGGCCGCAAGGCGAGCCGATTCTGTTGCTGGATCAGGACCGGTCACGCTGGGATCAACTGCTGATACGGCGCGGCTTGGCAGCACTGGCGCGCGCCGAACAGATGGCGCTGGATGGCCTGGGACCGTATGCGCTACAGGCCGCGATCGCAGCCTGTCACGCGAGGGCGCGGCGCGGCGAGGATACCGACTGGCAGCGCATCGCCGCCTTGTACGACGCGCTGGCGCAGCTGTCGCCGTCACCGATCGTGGAATTGAATCGGGCCGTGGCGTTATCGATGGCCTACGGGCCGCAGGCCGGACTGGAGCTGGTCGACAGCCTGCTGGACGCGCCGGCGTTAAAAAACTATCACCTGCTGCCCAGCGTGCGCGGCGACCTGCTGGCCAAGCTGGGCCGTCACACCGAAGCCCGCATCGAATTCGAACGCGCCGCCGCGCTCACCAACAACGAGCGCGAGCGCCAACTGCTGCAAGCCCGCGCATCCGGGGTCAATCCTCCCAAAGCTACACGGGCTCTGCCGTAGCGTACGCTACGGCAGAGCCCGTGTAGCTTTGGGAGGATTGACCCCGGATACAATTACAGCGTCGCTTCGAGTACTTTGAGCAGGGCGGTGATGCCTTCGGCGTCGACGTCGTCGAAGCGGTTTGGCTGTGGGCTGTCGAGGTCGAATACGCCGATGATGGCGCCGTCCGGTCCGCGCACCGGCACCACCAGCTCGGATCGCGAGTTGACGTCGCAGGCGATGTGGCCGGGGAAGGCGTGCACGTCCGGCACGACGATGGCCTTGCCTTCAACCACGGTGGTGCCGCAAACGCCACGGCCTTTTTTGATGCGGATGCAGGCTGGCTTGCCCTGGAAGGGGCCCAGTACCAGCTCATCGCCTTTGAGGAAGTAGAAACCGGCCCAGTTCAGACCGGGCATGCTGTTGAACACCAGCGAGCTGAAGTTCGCGGTGTTGGCGATCAGGTCGGTTTCGCCATGTACCAGACCGGTCAGCTGTGGCAGCAGGTCGTTATACATGGTGTGTTTGGCGTCGGCGCTGTCGGTGCCGTAGACGGTGTCGCTGATGGTGAATGTCATGATCTGGAGTGCTGTAAAAGTGCGCAGAGGGGCTATATGGTAGCGCATTGTGGCGCTCCTAGTGATTTTCCGATCCTGTCCTACCCCGTTTGTAAGCCGTATCCGATAGCGCTGGGACGACGCGCGCGCTACTCTGGTTGGCAGCGTGTCACCGAAATGGGGGAAATATGTCGATCAGAAAAAAGAACGCTGAGCCTCCGCGTCAGAAAAAAAACAGGCCAGCTGGGCCTTCCATACCCGCCACCGTCGATGTCGACGTGCTCCTGATGATCGGCGAGGAGCGCATGCATATCGACCGTGAGGAAGACGATAACATCGCCTTTATGGCGGAGGTGGTGGATCCGCGCTGAGCTGGGTGCGCTGCCTGACAGACGCCCACACTGTACCGCGGCAGAATCGGTTATCGCTATCCGAAAGCCGTTGTTATGTCCGCAGATATGGTGATCGTCCGCAGGGAAGGGCTGTATTGCGTGCCCGGCCAGTTTTATATCGACCCGTGGCGGCCGGTGGAGCGTGCCGTCATCACCCATGCGCACGGTGACCATGCGCGCGGCGGCCATCGCCATTATCTGACGGCGGCGGCCGGTGTCAATGTACTGAAGTCGCGCCTGGGCGAGGTGGATATCACCGGTCTGGCCTATGGCGAGACGGTGCTGCACAACGGCGTGACGGTGTCGCTGCATCCGGCCGGCCATGTGCTGGGCTCGGCGCAGGTGCGGATGGAATATCGCGGCGAGGTGTGGGTGGCGTCCGGCGACTACAAGGTCGAGCCGGACCGCACTTGTGCGCCGTTCGAGCCGGTGCGTTGTCATACCTTCATCACCGAATCCACGTTCGGGCTGCCGATTTACCGCTGGCAGCCGCAGCAAACCATTTTCGACGAGGTCAATGCCTGGTGGGGCGCGAACGCGGCGCAGGGCCGCGCCAGCGTGCTGCTCGGCTATAGCTTCGGCAAGGCGCAGCGCTTGTTGAGCGGGCTGGCCCCGGAGATCGGCCCCATCATTTGCCATGGCGCGGTGCAGAGCCTGAATCAGGTGTATCGCGACGATGGCATCCAGTTACCGCCGACGCTGATGGTGGGCGACGTCGACAAGACTGCGCTGGGCAAGTCCATCGTGCTGGCGCCGCCTTCTGCCGGCGGCTCGCCATGGATCAAACGTTTTGGTGATTTCAGTGATGCCTTTGCCAGCGGCTGGATGCAACTGCGCGGCGCGCGCCGGCGGCGTGGCGTCGATCGCGGCTTTGTGCTGTCCGATCACGCCGACTGGCCGGGCTTGCTGGAAGCGATCACTGCCACTGGCGCGCAGCGCGTGATCGTCACCCATGGTTCGATCGCGGTGCTGGTGCGCTGGCTGCAGCAGCAGGGCTTGCAGGCCAGCGGCTTCGACACCGAGTATGGCGACGATGAGGCGGAAGAGCATGCGTGACTTTGCCCGTCTCTATGCCGAGCTGGACGAGACCACGTCGACCAGCCGCAAGCTGGCGGCGTTGCAATCCTATTTCACCACGGCGGCGCCGCGCGATGCGGCCTGGGCAGTGTATTTCCTCGCTGGCGGCAAGCCGCGCCAGGCGGTACCGACCAAGCTGCTGCGTCAGTATGCGATGGAATACGCCGGCATGGAGGACTGGCTGTTCGACGAGTGCTATCACGCGGTGGGCGATCTGGCGGAGACCATCGCGCTGGTGCTGCCGCCACCCGGCCAGCCGGATGCGCTCGGTCTGGCGGACTGGATCGAGTTGCGCATCGCGCCGCTGCGTGGTGCGGCGCCGGAAGCGGTGCGGGCGGCGCTGTTCGACTACTGGAATCAATTGCAGACGCGCGAGCGCTTTTTGTTGACAAAGCTGATCGGCGGTGGCTTTCGCGTCGGCGTCTCGAAGTTGCTGGTGACGCGGGCGCTGAGCGCGCTTGCCGCTGTGGATGGCAAGCTGGTCGCGCAGCGCCTGATGGGTTGGACCGACGGCAGCGTCAGCCCCACGGCGCAAGGCTTTCAGCAATTGATCGCCGCCCATGCACCGGAAGAGCTGGCGCAGCGTGGCGGTCAACCCTATCCATTTTTCCTGGCGCACCAGCTGGAGCGTGAGCCGGCCGCGCTGGGCGATCTGGCGCAATGGCAGGCGGAATGGAAATACGACGGCATGCGCGCGCAGCTGGTGCGGCGCGACGGCCAGAGCTGGCTGTGGTCGCGCGGCGAGGATTTGATTACCGAGCGCTTCCCGGAACTTGCCGCGCTGCCGTTGCCGGATGGCGTGGTGTTGGACGGCGAGATTCTGATCTGGCACGGCGGCGCCGCGCCGGCGCCATTTGCCGATTTGCAGAAGCGCATGGGCCGCAAGCAGGTGTCGGCGCGCTTGCTGGCCGAGTTGCCAGCGGTGCTGGTGGCGTACGACCTGCTGGAGCTGGATGGCCGCGATCTGCGCGATCTGCCACAGGCCGAACGGCGCATGCTGCTGGAACAGCTGGCCGCCAGTCTGGCGGATGCGAAGCAGCTGCGGCTGTCGCCGCTGATCGTGGCGGACAGCTGGCCGCAACTGGCCGAAATCCGCAACGAGTCGCGCGCGCGTGGCGTCGAGGGCATGATGCTGAAGGCGGTGGATGCGCGCTACGGCGTCGGCCGCACCAAGAGCGTGGGCACCTGGTGGAAATGGAAGATCGATCCCTACAGCGTGGACGCGGTGCTGGTCTACGCCCAGGCCGGCCATGGCCGCCGCGCCTCGCTGTACACCGACTACACGTTCGCGGTGTGGGATGAGGAACGCAAGCTGGTGCCGTTCGCCAAAGCCTATTCCGGCCTGACCGATGCGGAAATCGCCCAGGTCGATCAAGCCATCCGCAAGACCACGATCGAGAAATTCGGCCCGGTACGCAGCGTGACGCCGAGCATGGTGTTTGAAATCGGCTTTGAGGGCATAGCCAATTCGCCGCGCCACAAGTCCGGCATCGCGGTGCGTTTCCCGCGCATCCTGCGCCGGCGCGAGGACAAGGCGATTGAGGATGCGGATACGCTGGCTTCGCTGAAAAGCCTGCTGGCAGCGCCATGAACGCCGACGCTTGGTTTGCCGCGCGCGGCTGGACGGTGTTCCCATTCCAGCGCGCGGTGTGGGAGGCCGCCGCCGCAGGCAGCTCCGGTCTGCTGCACGCCACCACCGGCGCCGGCAAGACCTACGCGGTGTGGTTCGCTGCCATGCAGCGTGCCGCAGCTATCGGCGGTCGTGCCGGCCTGCGCGTGCTGTGGATCACGCCGATGCGCGCGCTGGCGGCCGATACTTTACGCGCGCTGCAGGAAGCGGCGCCGGCATGGCGCGTGGAGGCGCGCACCGGCGATACCACCTCGGCCCAGCGCGCGCGCCAGAACCAGCGTCTGCCCGACGCGCTGATCACCACGCCGGAAAGCCTGACGCTGATGCTGAGTCATCCGGACGCCGCCACCCGCATGGCGCAGCTGGCGATGGTGGTCATCGACGAATGGCACGAGCTGATCGGCAACAAGCGCGGCGTGCAGACCCAGTTGGCGCTGGCGCGCTTGCGGCGCTGGAATCCGGCGCTGCCGGTGTGGGGGCTGTCGGCCACGCTGGGCAATCTGGCGCAGGCGCGCGATGTGCTAGCGCCGGATGGCGTCATCATCGAAGGCCACGTCAGCAAGCAGATTCTGGTAGATACCTTAATTCCCGACCATCCGTCGCGCTTTCCGTGGGGCGGGCATCTGGGCATGCAGATGCTGCAGCCGGTGATGGCAGAAATCGAGCGGCACGGCAGCACGCTGGTGTTCACCAACACCCGTTCGCAGGCAGAGCTGTGGTATCAGCATTTGCTGGATGCGAGGCCGGATTGGGCCGGATTGATCGCACTGCACCATGGCTCGCTCGACAAGGAGGTGCGCGCCTGGGTAGAGCAGGGGCTCAAGCAAGGGCAGCTGAAAGCGGTGGTGTGTACCTCCAGTCTGGACCTCGGCGTCGACTTTTTACCGGTCGAACGTGTGCTGCAGATCGGCAGCGCCAAGGGCATCGCGCGCTTGCTGCAACGGGCCGGCCGCAGCGGCCACGCGCCGGGTCGGGTGTCGCGCCTGACGCTGGTGCCGACGCAAAGCCTGGAACTGCTGGAGGCGGCCGGCGCCATTCACGCCGTGGCGGCGCGCGATATCGAGGCGCGGCCGGTGCCGCATAAGCCGCTGGACGTGCTGGTGCAACATCTGGTGACGATCGCGCTGGGCGGCGGCTTCCGCGCGGCCGAGCTGCTGGCCGAGGTACGCAGCGCCTGGTCCTACCGCGATCTGACGGACGAGGAGTGGCAGTGGGCGCTGGATTTCGTCGCGCGCGGCGGCCAGTCGCTGGTGGCGTACCCGGAATACCGGCGCGTGCTGCAAGATGAGCAGGGCGTCTACCGTGTGCCGGACGCGGCGCTGGGACGGCGTCATCGCATGGGCATCGGCACCATCGTCTCGGATGCCTCGTTGCAGGTGAAGTACGTCAGCGGCGGCCGGCTGGGCAGCGTGGAGGAATCGTTCCTCTCGCGGCTGCGCAAGGGCGATCATTTTCTGTTTGCCGGCCGCATTCTGGAATTCGTGCGCCTGCACGAAATGACCGCCTACGTGCGCCGCGCCACCGGTGCGCGCGGCGCGGTGCCGCGCTGGCAGGGCGGGCGGATGCCGATGTCGTCCGAACTGGCGCACGCGGCGCTGGAGCAGCTGCGGCGGGCCACGCAAGGCCGTTACGACAGCCCGGAGATGCGCGCCATCGAGCCATTGCTGGCGATCCAGCAGCGCTGGTCATCGCTGCCAACCGAAGACAGCATCGTCATCGAAACCATGCACAGCCGCGAGGGGCGGCATCTGTTCATGTTTCCGTTTGCCGGGCGTTCGGTGCACGTGGGGCTGGCGTCGCTGCTGGCCTATCGCGTCGGCCGCCTGGCGCCGGTGACGTTTTCGATTGCCGTCAACGATTATGGCTTCGAGCTGCTGTCGGCGCAGGAGCTGGATTGGTCGGCGCTGGTGAATGCCGGCCTGTTCAGCGCCGATCATCTGCTGGAGGACGTGCTGGCCAGCTTGAATGCGACCGAGCTGGCGCAGCGCCGCTTCCGTGAAATCGCCCGCATTGCCGGGCTGGTGTTCCAGGGGTATCCGGGGCAGGGCAAGAGTGCGCGTCAGTTGCAGGCTTCGTCATCGTTGTTCTTTGCCGTGTTCAGCCAGCACGACGCCGGCAACCTGCTGCTGACGCAGGCACAGCGCGAGGTGCTGGAGCAGGAACTGGAACTCGGCCGCCTGCGCGCGACGCTGCTGGAATTGCAGGCGCGCAGCGTGCGTTTCCATGCGATCAAGCGCGCCACGCCGTTTGGCTTCGCCTTGATGGTGGAGCGCTTCCGTGAAAAGCTCAGTACCGAGAAACTGTCGGACCGCGTGGCGCGGCTGGTGCGCGCACTGGAAAAGGCGGCTGGACCATGAGCCAGCTGTTGACCGTCGCCAGCGAAGCGCTGCTGCTGTTGCCGCAGAAAGCGGTGTATTGGCCCCGCGAGCGGATGCTGATCGTGGCCGACATTCATTTCGGCAAGGCGGCGGCGTTCCGCGCTCAGGGCGTGCCGGTGCCGGCCGGCACCACCAGCGCCAATCTGGGCGCGCTGGACCAGTTGATGGCGCGCTACCCAGTGTGCCACATCATGTTTCTCGGCGACTTTCTGCACGCGCGGACCGCGCGCGCGCCGGCCACGCTGGCGGCGATGCAGGCGTGGCGCGCGCGTCATCCATCGTTGCAACTAACGCTGGTGCGCGGCAATCATGATGTGCATGCCGGCGATCCGCCGGCGGCGCTGCGCATCGACGTGGTGGACGAGCCGTATGGCTATGGGCCGTTCGCGTTCTGCCATCACCCGGATCTGGCCGCGCCGGCCTTTGTGCTGGCGGGGCATGTGCATCCGGTCTACTACCTGCGGTCGGGATGGGAGGCGGTGATGCTGCCGTGTTTTGTGGCGGCGGCGGACCGGCTGTTGCTGCCATCGTTTGGCGCCTTCACCGGTGGCCATGTGGTGACGCCGCAGCCGGGCCAGCGCCTGTTCGTCACCAGCGGCGAGGCGGTGCTGGCCATCCCATAACGACACTTGGTGGCAATGTGCCACCAGTCGACGGATTCGTCCTACGCCGCTTGCTGTGCATGTCCTATATTGTGCCCCTCGGCTGTGCACTACGATGACTGCTCCTGTGATGTAAGCAGGTCTATTTAACTTCAGGAGACGATCATGGCAACCAACGATCAAGGCAACAAGCAGGGCGGCAAGTCCGGCAGCCAGCAAAGCGGCGACACCAGCAAACGCGGCTTCGCCTCGATGGATCCGGACCAGCAGCGCGAAATCGCTGCCGAGGGCGGCCGCGCCGCGCACGAGAAAGGCACAGCGCACGAGTTCACGTCGGAGGAAGCGCGCCGCGCCGGTAGCATGAGCCACAAGAACGATCCGGGGCGTAGCAGCCAGAGCGCCACCCCGGGCACCAGCTCGCGTAGCGGCTCCGGCGGCAACAAGGGCAGCGCCAAGGCGGACGAGGCGGAGCAGGATGCGGACGCCGATAACAGTGGCAGCAGCAGTGGTGGCAGCGGCGGCAGCCGTTCTGGCGGCGCCGGTGCGCGTTCCAAGTCCTGATTCTTTATTGGACGCTTAGAGGCATATGGTGGTATGCCTGCCCATTTCCACCGGCGCGCGGCCGCTCAGCGCCGAGCGCGCCAGTAGCACCAGTTGCTGCATCTTGCTGGTGCTCGCATCCCAATATTCCGCCGTTTGAATTTTGACCCGTAGCATCGTCGGATGCGGGCTGTCCCGCACCAGGTAGGCCAGTCCGGTCAGCGACAGGTAGATCTGTTGCTCAGGGTTGGCAAAACTGACATTCACGTCCGGATGCTGCCGCACATCCTCCACAAACGGCGCCTCGTCCGACACCAGGAACCACAGATTGCCCTCATTGTCGATCCGCTGCGCGGCCAGCGGGCGGCTGCTGGGCACATAATCATCGCCCAGCGTGGTGAACATGCCAAAACGCACGTCCTTGATCCTGGCGGCGATGGCGTTGATCTGGTCCTGCGAATACAGCGGCATGATGGTCCTCCATGATAAAGCGGGTGATGACGCCACCTTAGCCCGGTCTGCGCGCACGCACTGTGCGCAACTTTACATACGAGATACACAACATGGATTGACTCTTCAAATGATAATCATTATCATTTATGTTTTTCGTCGAAGGAAAACTTGTGAGCGCATCCACCGCCAACCCTGCCCGCAATGCCAGCCGCGCTGTGTGGCTGCGGCATTTGCATCAGTGGCATTGGGTCAGCTCGGCGATGTGCCTGCTCTGCATGTTTTTGTTCGCGATCACCGGCATCACGCTGAACCACGCCTCGCAGATCGAGGCCAAACCCCAGATTGTGCGCAAGCAGGCCCAGGTGCCGCAGGCGCTGGCCGCGCAGTTGCGCAGCTACGCTGAGCAGCATGATGGCGACAAGCAGCCGCTGCCGGCTGCGGCCGAGCAATGGCTGGCAGACACTTTCCACGTCCAGCCCGGCGGCCGCAACGCCGAATGGGCGCCCGATGAAGTCTATCTGCCGATGCCCAAGGCCGGCGGCGACGCCTGGGTGCGCATCGGCCTGGAAGACGGCGCGGCCGAATTCGAGAATACCGATCGCGGCTGGATCTCCTGGCTGAACGATGTGCACAAGGGCCGTAATACCGGCCCGGCCTGGAACTGGTTCATCGACATCTTTGCCGTGCTGTGCCTGGTGTTCTGCATCACCGGCCTGCTGATCCTCAAATTCCACGCGACCAATCGCCCGTCCACCTGGCCGATGGTGGGGCTGGGTGTGCTGATTCCCGTAGTAATTGCACTGCTGTTTATCCATTAATCTCACGACAGGTACTCCATGAAATTACGCTACTCCATCGCGCTCACTCTGCCACTTGCCAGTGCCTCGGCCATGGCTGCCGATCTGGCCCTCAAACTCGACGTGCCGCAGTTGAACGTGGCTGAATACCATCGTCCTTACATCGCCGCCTGGCTGGAAAATGGCGATCAGCAAGTGGTTGCCAACCTGGCCGTGCTGTACGACACCAAGAAGAAGGACAATGCCGGCACCAAGTGGCTGAAGGACATGCGCACCTGGTGGCGCAAGAGCGGTCGCGAACTGAGCATGCCGATGGATGGCGTTTCCGGTGCCACCAAGGCCCCTGGCGAACTGACCCTGAACATCCCGAAAGGCGCGCTGGACAAGCTGCCGGCTGGCCAGTACACCGTGTTTGTGGAAGCCGCGCGCGAAGCCGGTGGCCGTGAAGTGGTCAAGGTGCCGCTGCAGTGGCCGCCAAAATCGGCACAGAACGTGACCGGTCAGGGCAAGGAAGAGCTGGGCGCCGTTGTTGTACAAGTCAAACCATAAGGCAGAGGGCGGAGACATGAAACTGAATAAATCATTGATCGCGCTGGCGCTGGCTGGCTTGTCGGTAGTATCGCTGAGCGCGCAGGCGCACAAACCTTATCTGCTGCCGTCGACCACCGAAGTGGAACCGGCGCGTGACGGTTCGGCCTGGGTGACCTTTGACGCCGCCGTGGCCGAGAACCTGTTCACCATCGACTTCTCGCTGAAGCTGGATGGCCTGGTCATCACCGCGCCGGACGGCAGCGCGCTGCAACCGCAGAACGTCAACAACGGCAAGCTGCGCAGCACCTTCGACCTGAACCTGCCGAAGCCGGGTACCTATAAAGTCGCGCTGGTCAGCTCCAGCCTGATGGGTAGCTACAAGGACAAGGAAGGCAATATGAAGCGTTTCCGCGCCACCGAGGAAACGCTGGCCAAGGAAGTGCCGGCCGATGCCACCGACGTCAAAACCTCGCGTCAGGACAGCCGCCTGGAAACCTTCGTTTCCACCGGCAAGACCGACATGAACGTGTTCAAGCCGACCGGTGTTGGCCTGGAACTGGTGCCGGCCACCAATCCGACTGAACTGCACAGCGGCGACAAGGTCACCTGGCGCTTCCTGCTGGACGGCAAACCGGCCGCCAATCTGGGCGTCAGCCTGTTCCAGGGCGGCGTCAAGTTCCGCGGCACGCTGGGCGAGATCCGTCAGACCACCAACGACAAGGGCGAGCTGACGCTGACCCTGCCAGCCGCAGGCCAGTACATGGTCAGCACCAGCTGGCCGGAAGTTAAACGCGTCGAAGGCCAACCGCCGCCAATGGTGCCGCGCCGCGTGACCTACTCGGCCGTGGTCGAGATCCAGCCGGAATAAGGCGACGATGCGTCGGGTACTCCTGCCTCACGATATTTCGGACGACCCGGCGCCAGAGGGCGGCGTGATCCACGACTATGCGGGCCGCAGCATGGGCACCAGCTGGTCGGTGCGGCTGGTGGCCGCGCCCGAGTTGGCCACCACCGCCGCCCTCGATCATCTGCAACATGGGCTGCAGCAGCAGCTCGATCACATCGTGGCCGAAATGAGCCACTGGGAAGCCGAATCCGACCTGGGCCGCTTCAACCGCGCCGCGCCGGACAGCTGGCAAGTGCTGCCACCGGCGTTCTTCGATGTGCTGTCGTACGCCATGAGCGTGGCGCGCGACTCCGGCGGGGTGTATGATCCCTGCGCCGGCGCGCTGGTCAACCTGTGGGGCTTTGGGCCCTGGGGACGGTTTGACCAGCCCGATTTTGTGCCGCCTTCCAATGACGAAATCAGCTTCGCCCGCGCCCAATTGGCGGCGCGGCCGGTGCAATTGCAGCGCGACGGCCGCCGCGCCCTGCAGCCGGGCGGCGTGCAGCTGGATCTGTCGGCGGTGGCCAAGGGCTACAGCGTCGACCGGCTGTCCTACTATCTGAAAACACAAGGCTTTGCGCACCACCTGGTCGAGGTGGGTGGCGAGCTGCGCGGCGCCGGCGTCAAGCCGGACGGGCAGCCGTGGTGGGTGATGCTGGAGCAGGTTACCGACGCCGCCGCCGATGCCGCCGTGCCGGATGAACTGGTACTGGCGCTGCATGGCCTGGCGGTCGCCACTTCCGGCGACTATCGCCGCTATTTTGAAATGGATGGCAAGCGTTACTCGCACACCATCGACCCGCGCAGCGGCATGCCGATCTCCAACGACCTGGCCTCGGTCACCGTGGTGCATGCGCAATGCATGGCGGCCGACGCCTGGTCCACCGCGCTGACCGTACTGGGCAGCCGCGACGGCCTGCATCTGGCCGAGCTGCAAGGGCTGGCCGCGCGCTTCGTCGTGCGCCAGCCGAACGGCGGCTTCACCGAATACCTGAGTTCCCATTTACGCAGCATGTTAGACGAATGATCTGGACCAACGACCCGACCCGACTGATGGCGGTGGCAGGCATGGGCGCGGCATACGCGCTGGTGTGCCTGGCGCCGATCCTGCGCGTGCGGCGAAAACGCCTGGCCGCCGAGCGCGCCAAGGCGGAAGCGGCGGCCTCGCCCGGCTGGATCATCGCCCACGCCAGCCAGACCGGCAACGCCGAAGAACTGGCGCAACAAACGCTGGCCACGTTGAAGCTGGCCGGCATCCCGGCGCGGCTGGCCGAACTGTCCGAACTGACCGAGCAAGACTTGCAAAGCGCCGAGCGCATTCTGTTCCTGGTCAGCACCTATGGCGAAGGCGACGCGCCCGATGCCGCCGCCGCCTTTTCCGGCCGGCTGATGACCAGCACGCTGGCGCTGCCGCAGCTGCACTACGCCGTGCTGGCGCTGGGCGACAAATCCTACGCCCAGTATTGCGGCTTCGGCCGCGCGCTGGACCAATGGCTGCAAGCGCAGGGCGCGCAAAGCCTGTTCCCTCGGGTCGAGGTGGACCGCAGTTCGGCCGCAGCGATCGCCCAGTGGCGCCAGCAACTGAGCCATCTGGCCGGCACCAGCGACGCGCCGGACTGGAGCGCGCCAGCCTTCGACGAATGGCGTCTGAGCGAGCGCGTGCAACTGAATGCCGGCAGTGCTGGCGCACCGGTATATCACCTCGAACTGGAGCCGGCCAGCGGCACGCTGCCGGACTGGCAATCGGGCGATCTGGTGCAAGTGGCCGCACCGGCCGACCCATCGCGCGCCCGCGAATACTCGATCGCCTCGATCCCGGCCGATGGCCGCGTCCACCTGCTGGTGCGGCTGCACACGCATGGAGACGGCAGCCACGGCGTCGCCTCTGGCTGGCTGACGCAGCAAGCCGCGCTGGGCCAGAGCGTGCAACTGCGCTTGCGCGCGCACAAACGCTTCCGCCTGGAAGGCAACGCCGAACGGCCGCTGATCCTGATCGGCAACGGCAGCGGCATCGCCGGCCTGCGCGGCCATCTGAAAGCGCGCGCGCTGGCGGGGCAGGGGCGCAATTGGCTGCTGTTCGGCGAGCGCAACGCCGCCCACGACTACCACTACCGCGCCGAGCTGGACGGCTGGCAGCGTGACGGCCTGCTGGAAAAACTGGACATGGTGTTCTCACGCGACCAGGCCGAACGGCGCTACGTACAAGACCGCCTGACCGAACAAGCATCGACGCTACGTGAATGGATCGCCGCCGGCGCCGCCATCTACATCTGCGGCAGCCTGGAAGGCATGGCCGCCGGCGTCGACGCCGCGCTCGAACTCGCCTTAGGCCGCACCCAACTCGACGACCTGGCCGCCACCGGCCGCTACCGCCGCGACGTCTACTAAAACTCCGGGGTCAGGTCCATCATTTCTACACGAGCTCAACCGCAACGCGGTTGAGCTCGTGTAGAAATGATGGACCTGACCCCGGGTTGTAAAAAAGGAGCCTTGAGGCTCCTTTGGTTTTTTTACTCTGCTCCGGCTTGTTCGAGGCCGCGGGCGAGGCTGCTGATGCTGGGGTTGTCGATGAAGACGCAGCGCTTGCCGTTGCGCTTGCAGTAGTCTTTGACCCGCCAGTAGGCGCTGTGGCTGATGCAGCCGGTCTGGCAGATCACCAGGTCGGCGGCGGCCAGGCTGGCTTCGAGGCGGTTGGCGTTGTCTTCCAGGCCGCCATCGTGGTGGGCGAATTGCGCGCCTTCGCGTTCGATCAGTTCGCGGTAGCTGGCGACGTTGCCGTTGCGGCCGCCAACGCACAGTACGGCGCGGTCGCTCAGGCGCAGCGGCATTTTCATGACGTGTTCGACCACTTGGCGTGCCTGCTCCTGGACCGGTGCCGGCGCGGCCGGCACTTCGGCGGCGCGCGCCAGTTCCAGCCGCAGTTCGGCGATCTGGTTGCGCATCGCGCGTTCGCGTTCTTCCATCTGGCCCAGCCGTTCGGCCAGCTTGGCCCGCGTTTCCAGGCCGGGAATCGATTCGCGCAGTTGTTCCAGTTCGACTTTCAGCGAGTCGATCATGCTGTCCTTGCCGACTACTTGCGCGCGCAGCTGCATCAGTTGGGCGCCGTGCTTTTCGGCGTCGCTGGCTTTTTCGGCCATCAGTACGGTGGCGCGCTGTTGCGCTTTGTTGAGGTCGTGCGCCAGGCGTTTGTTGTCTTCCAGCGTGGCGTTGAACTTGCTGATGTCGGCCCGCACGCAGGCACCGGCCTGGTGCTGCACCATGTGCAGGTCGCGGCACATCTGCTCTTCCAGCTCGGAGCTGCAGCGCGGATGCGTCAACCCGGCCCAGAAGGCGCCGGCGACGTCGCCAGCCGCCACGGCGGCACGCCACAGCTCGGCCACTTGGGCGCTGGTCTTGGCGTTGCGGAAGCGCAGCAGCACCGGTGCGTAGCGGCGTTCCAGTTCTTTTTGCAGCGCTTCGGACAGGCGGTTGCGGGTCGCGCATTCGGTGACGGCGCCGACGTGTACTTCATAGTCGTCGGCCACTACTTTGCCGTTGGTGACTTTGTCGACCAGCTTGCGCAGCACGCCCAGCGGGAAGCCGACGCCGACCAGCGGGCAGTGGCAGGCATGGCCCAGTTCCCACAGCCGGCGGCGGCGCGAGGCTTGTTGCTCGGGCTCTTTGGCCAGGACGTTGTGGACGTTGCTGATCACCGGTTTGATGACTTGCTGCGTGCTGACCTGTTCGGCAGGACGCGCGGTCCCTACCGGGCCGGCCACCTGCGGCATGGCAGCGGCGATGATGGCTGCCAGTGGATCGTGTTTCTCGCACATATTGCGTGACTCCCCCTTCAGGCGACCGAGGGCGCGGTGCGCGCGCGGGCCATGATGCGGCTCAGGAAGTTGGTCTTTTCCTGTTCGTGCATATTGCGCTCGACTTCGCCGGCCCACTGTTCCGACAGCTGGGCGCAGGTGGCGCTCAGCACCGGCGCCAGGTCCGGCAGACTGGCCAGCGCTTTCAGATGGCGCTCGATCACCGAGGCCAGCTTGACGCAACCGCCAGCGTCATCGCTGCCGGCGGTGTAGTGCGACATCAGATGCAGCACGGCGGACAGCATCAGTTCGGGATTGTGGCCGCCATGCGATGGGGCGAGGAAAATCGGGTTGCTATGTTCGATGGCCATCAGACGCTCCTGGGTCGGAAAAGAGAGTGTGGCTGGCGGTGTGGCTGGCTACTCAAGGGGGAGAGTGGGGCGCGGCGGCGCCCCTTTAACGCACAGTTAAACGGTATGAATTACGCGGTACGAATTACGCGGTCAGAATCAGTTTGTTCAGTTGGGTGATGCGCAGCCGGTAGGTGCGGCCCGCATGCTCGATTTCCAGCTCGCGGCCGCCTTCCATCAGGCTGGCGCTGCTGATGCGCTTGATTGGCTTCACGGCTTGCACGGCGGCGGACACTGGGTGGGCGGCGACAACAGGGGGCATGGCAGGGGTGGTCGTGATCATCTTCGCTTCTCCTTAAATAAGAATGATTCGTATTTGCATTCATTATTGTAGAAGCCGCGCCGGAATGCAAGCCTTTTTCAGTTATAAGGACATTAAAAAAATGGCCCGGTCTTGCGACCGGGCCCAAGGCTGGGTAATACGGGAGGTAATACTGAAGTGCTGCAAGTGCTACAAAGCCGCCAGCAATTGGCCGGACGGTTCGGGGGCGCCGCCCTTGCCACGGGCGGCGGGCTTGCCGCGGGTGCGCGATGGCGGCAGGCGGCGCAAGGTTTTCAACGCTTCCGGATCTTTGATGCCGATGGTGCGCTGGTCGACGCTGATCAGGCCGATTTCGTTGAAGGCCGACAGCGTGCGGCTGACGGTTTCCAGCGTCAGGCCGAGGTAGCTGCCGATTTCGTGGCGCGTCATGCGCAGGTTGAACAGCTTGCTGGAGTAACCCATCTGCGCGAAGCGGTCGGCCAGTGCCACTAGGAAGCGCGCCACCCGCGCCTCGGCGCTGAGCGCGCCCAGCATGCCGATCATCGCCTGCTCGCGCACCAACTCGCGGCTCATGACGCCGTACATCATGTTTTCCAGCTCCAGGTGGACCCGGCCCAGCGCGGTCAGCTTCTTGAACGGCAGCAGGATCAGATCGCAGTCCGACAGCGCCACCGCTTCCGACGAGTAATGGCGGGTGTGGATGCCGTCCACGCCCAGCATGTCGCCCTTCATCGGGAAGCTCAGCACCTGCTCGTTGCCGTATTCGTCGATCAGCACGGTTTTCAAAAAGCCGGAATTGACGATGTACAGCGTGTCGAACGGCTGGCCGATGGTGTGGATGCGCTGCCCGGTCTTGAACTGCACGTGCTGGAACAGCAGTTCTTCGTTGGCCATCGAGCTGGCGGCCGGGATGTGCAGGATGTCGCAGACTTCCTTCAGGTTCGACCAGAGCCGCCCCTGCCGCTGGCGGCCGGCTTCCATCGACGACGCTTGCAGTGCCGTCGCGGCCGGGCGAATTTCAGACGTTTGCGTAGACAGCATGGTATCTCTCCTGTGGGCATGGGGTGCTGCACGGTATGGTTTCAGTATGCCAACACAGGGGAGAGATAGATATCAGCAATGGCTGAATATGAAGGTAGGAGCCCGGCTAACATTTGTAGGACTTGTCCTACTCCCGAGCTCGCTACTCAGGTCTTGAATGGGGATGACAGCCGATGGGCGACCGCATATTGCACCATTTCCGACAACGAGCTCATGCCCATCTTTTGCATGATGCGGGTCTTGTGGGTGCTGACGGTTTTCACGCTCAGGTGCAGGCTGTTGGCGATTTCGGTGATCGAGCGCCCCGCCACCAGCAGCGAGAACACCTCGAACTCGCGGTCCGACAGCTGTTTATGCAGCAGCGATTCGTGCGGCATCATGATGTTCAGCGCCAGTTGCTCGGCCACCTCGGTGGAGATGTAGGGCCGGCCCGATGCCACCTTGCGGATCGCGCCCACCAGCTGGGTGCCGGCGCTTTCCTTGGTCAGATAGCCCTGGGCGCCGGCGCGGATGGCGCGCACCGCGTACTGTTCCTCCTCGTGCATGGTGAGGATCAGGATCGCCAGCTTGGGCGCCTCGGCCTTGATCTGGCGGATCAGGTCGACGCCGCTGCGGCCGGGCATGGACAAGTCCAGCAGCAGCAGGTCGAAGCCGCCCTGGCGCACGTGGCCCAGGACTTCGAAGCCGTCGACGGCCTCGCCCACGATGTCGATGTCCGGCGCGCCGTCGAGAATGCGCTTGAGCCCCTCGCGCATGATGGTGTGGTCGTCTGCGATGACGATGCGGATCATGTAGCAACCGTTTGAAAGTGATTAAAGGAAATTATAATTATGATTGCATTAATCTTAATGAATCCTACACCAAAACGGCGCGCCCCGCTGTTTATTTGCTGCCCGGCTCCTTGATCAGGCGGTGCACCAGCACCGGGATTTTGGAGTGTTGCAACACCTTGTTGGTCACGCTGCCCAGCAGCAGCTGGCCCCAGCCGCTGCGGCCATGCGAGCCCATGAAGATCAGGTCGCAGCCGTGCTGTTGTGCCACGTCGACGATCTTCAGCGCCGCGCTCTCGTGGAACGCGGTCAACGCCTCGCAGCGCACGTTGCGCCTGGCGCAGGAGGCCAGCACGTCCTGGGTGTGTTCCTGGCCGGCGCGCTGCATGGCGGCGCGGTACTCGTCCTCGCTGGGATAGCTGGGCGGGATGATTTCGACGTAAATCGGGTACTGGTACTCCGGCGCCACGAACAGCGCCAGCACTTCAGCGCCCAGCTGTTCGGCAAATTGCACCCCGGCGCACGCGGTCTTGCTGGAAACGGCCGAGCCGTCGGTGGTGATCAGGATTTTGCGGTACATGGTAGACCTCCGTTCTGATACAACACACTACTTCATTGTAGTCCCGATTTACATTATTGATACTATGGAAAGACTTGATGTTTATCAAATAAAACCGTTTTTTCCTGTGGCGACGGGTGTGGGCTTTTATGCTTATCACAGCATTTTTTTGCACTAAAGCACTACTTTTGTGTCATACAACGTGCTCCGCCGATCTATCCGATGTTAGTATGTCCAAATACAGCAGTTTAGGCAGCAAATTTATCAATATGGAGAAGCAGGAATTATGACTAACGCCGCTGACGATTTCGACGCCTTATTTGAAGAAGTGTCCGCTCAGAGCAAGACCGCGGCGCCCGCTCCAGCGCCCGCGCCTGCCCCGGCCGCTGGCGCCGAGGACGATCTGGAAAGCCTGTTCGAGGAAGTGGCCGCGGCCCGACCGCCGGATGCGGCGGCGACGGCACCCGCGCCAGCTCCGGCCGCTGCCGCCGAAGCCGATGGCGAAGCCGGCGACGGCAAGGATGTGATGTTTGAACGCCTCGGCGGCATCGTGCGTCTGCTGCACGACTCGCTGCGCGAACTGGGCTACGACAAGGCGCTGACCGAGGCCGCGACCCAGATCAGCGACGCCCAGGACCGCCTGGAATACGTGGCCTCGCTGACCGAGCAGGCCGCCAACAAGGTGCTGAACACGCTGGACGAGGGCATGCCGCAACAGGACGTGCTGTCGAAGCAATCGAAAGACATGGAAACCCGCTGGGCCGACCTGTTCGCCGGCAAGCTGAGCCTGGAACAGTTCAAGCAACTGGCCGGCGACTCGCAGCAATTCGCGGCGGCCGTCTCTGCCGCCACCGAGGCTGAAAAAGCCCGCCTGCTGGAAATCATGATGGCCCAGGACTTCCAGGACATCACCGGCCAGCTGATCAAGAAAGTGGTGCACATCACCAAGACCGTCGAGCAGGAACTGGCGCAGCTGTTGAAAGACAACGCGCCGCCTAGCGTCAAGGAGAAAATTGCACAAAAAGAAGTGTCTCTGATGCAAGGCCCATCGGCTCCGACCGTGGCGCTGAGCCAGGATAGTGTTGACGACCTTCTTGCCGATCTGGGGTTCTAATGGACGATATGCTGAGAGATTTCGTCGTTGAGGCGATGGATCTTGCGGTCAACGTGGAAGAGCATCTGCTGCGGCTCGAACGTGACCCGGACAATAAAGAAACGCTGAATGCGGTGTTCCGCTCGTTCCACACCATCAAGGGCGGGGCCGGTTTCATGGGCCTGCCGGCGATGGTGACGGCGTGCCACCTGACGGAAAATTTGTTTGACGCGCTGCGCACCGGCGCCGCGCCGGTGACCCCGCTGTCGATCGAGGCGGCGCTGCAAGCGTCCGGCTTCGTCGCCGATCAGCTGGCCGAACTGAATGACGGTGCCGAGCCGGGCAGCCTGTCGGCGTTGCCGGAAAGCCTGGAGTCGCTGCTGAATGACGCGATCGCCGGCAAGACCGACTCCGGCGCCAAGCCTGCCGCCGCCGCGCCCGCTCCTGCGCCGGCTGCCGCCGCGCCAGCGCCGGCTCCAGCCCCCGCCGTGGCCGCCGCAGCGGTCGCCACCGTCTCGGCCGATGGCCTGGACTGGGAAGGCATGTACGAAGCCGTGATGCCGGCCGGTAGCTACACCCGTTCCGCGCCGCCGCCAGCGGCCGCCCCGGTGGCTGCCGCAGCGGCGCCAGTCCCAGCATCGGCCCCAGTCGCGCCGAGCTCGGCCGAGATCGCCGCCGTGGCCGCCGAAGTCAAGGTAGCGCCGGGCGCGCGCCGCGAAGTCGCCGAGAAAAAGGAAGAGCGTCCGCAAAACGGGCCGGCCAAGGAAGAATCGATCCGGATCGACGCCGTCAAGCTGGACGCGCTGCTGGAAGTGGCCGGCGAATCGGTGCAGGCCGCCAACCAGGCCGCCGTGCTGCTGGAACGCCTGATGCAGTTCAAGTTCGAAGGCCAGGCGCAGACGCTGATGTCGACGCTGGCTGAAACGCTGGAACGCGCCTCGCGCTATTCCACCGAACTGCAACGCGCCACGCTGGCCACCCGCATGCAGCCGGTCGGCCGTCTGTTCCAGAAATTCCCGCGCCTGGTGCGCGAGCTGGCCAAGGATCTGGGCAAGGAAGTCGATCTGAACATCGAGGGTGCGGAAACCGAAGTTGACCGCGTGGTGGTCGATTCGCTGTATGATCCTTTAGTTCACATGTTGCGCAACGCGCTGGACCACGGCGTCGAGACGCCGGAAGAACGCGCCGCCGCCGGCAAGCCGATCCGCTCCTACATCCAGCTCAAGGCATGGCAGGAAGCAAATAGCGTTATGATTGTGCTGCAGGACGACGGCAAGGGCATGGACCCGGTCAAGCTGCGCCAGAAGGCCTTGCAGAAGGGGCTGATTTCGGAATCGACCCCGCTGACGCCCGACGATTGCTTCCAGCTGGTATTCTTGCCGGGTTTCTCGACCAAGGAAGTGGCGTCCAGCGTGTCCGGCCGCGGCGTCGGCATGGACGTGGTGAAGACCGCCGTGGAGAAAAACCGCGGCGCGATCCACATCGAATCCGAGCTGGGCAAGGGCACCAAGTTCGCCATCCGTCTGCCGATCGAGTTGTCGATCGTGCCGACCATGCTGGTCTCGACCTCGGGCGCCGCGCTGGCGCTGCCGATGGCCGTGGTACAGCGCGTGGTCGAGCTGCCGGAAGTGTTCATGGAAGTGGGCGGCGCCCCGGTCCTCAAAGATCAGGGCCGGCCACTGCCGGTGCGCTCGCTGGCCGATTCGCTGGGTTATGAGAGCTGCCGCGAGAAGGTGGGTATTGTTGTCTCCGCACCACAGCCATACATTCTGGCGGTGGAAGCCGTGGACGGCACGGCCGACCTGGTGATTAAACCGATGACCGCGATTACCGTCGAGGGCATTACCGGCACGGCGCGTTCCGCAGAGGGCGAGCTGGTGCTAGTGGTGGGTCTATCGTTCCTAATGGACGGTTGTCGAGGAAGTGTACGCATGGCGGCTTAGTCTCAAGACTAAGCGCAAAGGATCAAAAGCCTGCGTTCACACGCAGGCTTTTTTATTTTGGGGTCATACCACGTAGAGCGGTATGCAGAAGGCGTCGGGCTCAAGAGGCCGGACCGCGGTGGCTGCTATTGCATTGCACAATATGGCATAATCAAGTAGGACAAATGTAGCAGTAGCAAAAAAGACATCATGAAGACGCTTTACGACAAACTCTGGGAATCCCACGTCGTCAACACCGAGGAAGACGGCACTACCATCCTCTATATTGACCGCCACCTGGTTCACGAAGTGACCAGCCCGCAAGCATTTGACGGCCTGCGCGCCGCCAACCGCCAGCCATGGCGTCTGTCGGCCAATCTGGCCGTGGCCGACCACAATGTGCCAACCACCTCGCGCGCCGAAGGCATTGCCGATCCGGTGTCGCGACTGCAGGTCGAAACCCTGGACAAGAACGCCAAGTCCTACGGCCTGACCTACTTCAATATGAACGACAAGCGCCAGGGCATCGTGCACGTGATCGGCCCGGAGCAGGGCGCGACCCTGCCGGGCATGACCGTGGTATGCGGCGACTCGCACACCTCGACCCACGGCGCCTTCGGCGCGCTGGCGCACGGCATCGGCACCTCGGAAGTGGAGCATGTGCTGGCGACCCAGACCCTGCTGCAGAAGAAGTCGAAAGCCATGCTGGTGGAAGTCAACGGCGTGCTGCCGGCCGGCGTCACCGCCAAAGATATCGTGCTGGCCATCATCGGCAAGATCGGCACCGCCGGCGGCACCGGTTACTGTATGGAGTTCGGCGGCTCGGCGATCCGCGCGCTGTCGATGGAAGGCCGCATGACCGTCTGTAACATGGCGATCGAAGCGGGCGCGCGCGCCGGCATCATCGGCGTCGATGACACCACCATCAACTACGTCAAAGGCCGTCCATTCTCGCCGGCCGGCCCGCACTGGGATCTGGCAGTCGCCTACTGGCGCACGCTGCACACCGACCCGGGCGCCAGGTTCGACCTGGTGGTGACCCTGAACGCCGCCGAGATCAAGCCGCAGGTCACCTGGGGCACTTCGCCCGAAATGGTGCTGCCGGTCGACGGCCGGGTGCCGGATCCGGATCACGAAAAGGACAGCGTCAAGCGCAGCGCGATGGAAAAGGCGCTGGTCTATATGGACCTGAAGCCGAATACCGCGATCGAAGACATCCGCATCGACAAGGTGTTCATCGGTTCCTGCACCAACTCGCGCATTGAAGACTTGCGCGCCGCCGCCGCCGTGGTACGCGGCAAGCACCGCGCTTCCAACGTCAAGCTGGCGCTGGTGGTACCGGGCTCGGGTCTGGTGAAAGAACAGGCTGAGCGCGAAGGTCTGGACCGCATCTTCAAGGATGCCGGTTTCGAATGGCGCGAACCGGGCTGCTCGATGTGCCTGGCGATGAACGCCGACCGTCTGGAACCGGGCGAACGCTGCGCGTCGACCTCGAACCGCAATTTCGAAGGCCGTCAGGGCCAGGGCGGCCGCACCCATCTGGTGTCGCCGGCCATGGCCGCCGCCGCCGGTATCGCCGGTCACTTCGTCGATGTGCGCGCACTGCACTGATAGCTCAACAGAATATCGATCATGGAAAAATTTACCATTTATGAAGGGCTGGTCGCGCCGCTGGATCGCGCCAATGTCGACACCGACGCCATCATCCCCAAGCAGTTCCTGAAGTCCATCCACCGCACCGGCTTCGGTCCCAACCTGTTTGACGAGTGGCGCTATCTCGACCACGGCGAACCGGGCATGGACAACAGCAAGCGTCCGATCAATCCGGACTTCGTGCTGAACGAGCCGCGCTATCAGGGTGCCTCGATCCTGCTGACCCGCAAGAACTTCGGTTGCGGCTCGTCGCGCGAGCACGCGCCGTGGGCGCTGGACCAGTACGGCTTCCGCGCCGTGGTCGCGCCGTCGTTTGCCGACATCTTCTTCAACAATTGTTTCAAGAGCGGCTTGCTGCCGATCGTTTTAACTGAAGCGCAGATTGATCATCTGTTCAACGAAGTCAAGGCCTTCCCCGGATACAAACTGGTGGTCGACCTTGAGCAGCAGCGCATTTCCACCAGCAATGGCAGCGTCTCCTACCCATTCGAGATCGACGCCTTCCGCAAATACTGCCTGATGAACGGGCTCGACGATATCGGCCTGACGCTGCGTCACGCCGACACTATCCGTGGTTTCGAAGAGCGCCATCTGGCAAACCAACCCTGGTTGGCTAACGTCATCTAAAGAACGAAAACATGAAAATCGCAATCCTCCCGGGCGACGGCATCGGTCCGGAAATCGTCACGCAGGCAGTCAAGGTACTGAATGCGCTGGGCGAAAAATTTGAAATGGAAACCGCGCCGGTCGGCGGCGCCGGTTACGAAGCCAGCGGCCACCCGCTGCCGGAAGCCACGCTGAAGCTGGCCAAGGACGCCGACGCGGTGCTGTTCGGCGCCGTCGGCGACTGGAAGTACGACACCCTGGACCGCCCGCTGCGTCCGGAACAGGCGATTCTGGGCCTGCGCAAAAACCTGGGCCTGTTCGGCAATCTGCGTCCGGCCATTCTGTACCCTGAGCTGGCCGGCGCCTCGACGCTGAAGCCGGAAGTGGTGTCCGGCCTGGACATCCTGATCGTGCGTGAACTGACCGGCGACATTTACTTCGGCCAGCCGCGCGGTGTGCGCGAATGCCCGGACGGTCCGTTCAAAGGTCAGCGCGAAGGCTTCGATACCATGCGCTACGCCGAAGGTGAAATCCGCCGCATCGCCCACGTGGCGTTCCAGGCCGCGCAAAAGCGCGACAAGCGCCTGACCTCGGTCGACAAGGCCAATGTGCTGGAAACCTTCCAGTTCTGGAAAGACATCGTCACCGACGTGCATAAAGAGTATCCGGACGTGGCGCTGGACCACATGTATGTCGACAACGCCGCGATGCAACTGGTGCGCGCGCCGAAGAAGTTCGACGTCATCGTCACCGGCAATATGTTTGGCGACATCCTCAGCGACGCCGCCGCCATGCTGACCGGTTCGATCGGCATGCTGCCATCGGCCTCGCTGGACGCCAACAACAAGGGCCTGTACGAGCCATCGCACGGTTCCGCGCCTGACATCGCCGGCAAGGGCATCGCCAATCCGCTGGCGACCATCCTGTCGGCCGCCATGATGCTGCGCTACTCGCTGAATAAAGTGGAGCAGGCCGACCGCATCGAAGCCGCTGTCAAGAAAGTGCTGGCCCAGGGCCTGCGCACCGGCGACATCTACGAAGAGGGCACCACCAAGGTGGGCACCGAAGAGATGGGCAACGCCGTGGTCAAGGCACTCGCGTAACGAATAAATAGACAAGGAAGAGCAAAATGAAACTAGTAGGTCTGGTAGGCTGGCGCGGCATGGTGGGTTCGGTCCTGATGCAGCGCATGCAGGAAGAGGGCGATTTCGCCCACATCGAGCCGGTATTCTTCACCACCTCCAACCCTGGCGGCAACGCGCCGGCCATGGCAAAGAATGAAACCAAGCTGAAGAGCGCCACCGACATCGACGAACTGAAAAAGTGCGAGATCATCATCTCGTGCCAGGGCGGCGACTACACCACCGAAGTGTTCCCGAAACTGCGCGCGGCCGGCTGGAACGGCTACTGGATCGACGCCGCGTCGACGCTGCGCATGGACAAGGATGCCGTGATCGTGCTGGACCCGGTCAATATGCACGTCATCAAGGACGCGCTGTCGAAAGGCGTGAAGAACTTCATCGGCGGTAACTGCACCGTATCGTGCATGCTGATCGGCCTGGGCGGCCTGTTCCAGCAAGGTCTGGTCGAGTGGATGACCTCGATGACCTATCAGGCGGCGTCCGGCGGCGGCGCGCAGCACATGCGCGAACTGCTGACCCAGTTCGGCACCATCAACGGCGCGGTCAAGCCGCTGCTGGACGATCCAGCCTCGGCCATCCTGGAAATCGACCGCCAGGTGCTGGCCACCCAGCACGGCCTGTCGGCTGACGAGACCAAGCAATTCGGCGTGCCGCTGGCCGGCAACCTGATCCCTTGGATCGACAAGGACCTGGGCAACGGCCAATCGAAGGAAGAGTGGAAAGCCGGCGCCGAGACCAACAAGATCCTCGGCCTGGGTGCCGACTTCGGCTCGAAGGCGATTCCAGTGGACGGCCTGTGCGTGCGTATCGGCGCCATGCGCTGCCACTCGCAGGCACTGACCATCAAGCTGACCAAGGACGTGCCGCTGGACGAAATCACCGACATCCTGGCCTCGGCCAACCAGTGGGCCAAAGTGGTGCCGAACACCCGCGAGGCATCGATGAAGGATCTGTCGCCAGCCGCCGTGACCGGTGGCCTGACGATTCCGGTCGGCCGTCTGCGCAAGCTGAGCATGGGCCCGGATTACCTGTCGGCCTTCACCGTCGGCGACCAGCTGCTGTGGGGCGCGGCCGAACCGCTGCGCCGCATGCTGCGCATCGTGCTGGACCAGTAATTTGTGCTTGAGCCGGGTTGCGGCTCAATTGTTACAAGAGAAGGGGTTTTTCCTATGTGTTCTCATAGGGAAATCCCCTTTTTTACGTTTACAGTGGTGCAAAGCTTGCACGCTGTGGTGCATGATGTTATGTTGGTATATCTGGGAAAGTAACATTTTCCATCTGACAACCATAAAAAACGCCTCACTATGCCTGTACAAAATCGCCCCCGCATTGTCTCGATTGCGTTGAAAACTCTCACCAGCGCAGTGGCCAGCGCGGTGCTAGTGGCCGCCACGGCCAATGCGGCCGGGCTAGGCAAGTTGACGGTGTTGTCCTCGCTGGGCCAGCCGCTGCGCGCCGAGATCGAGCTGACCTCTGTCTCCGCCGACGAGGCCGGTGCGCTGGTGGCCAAGCTGGCGCCGGCCGAGGCCTTCCGCGCCGCCAACATCGATTTCAACCCGGCGCTGATGTCGCTGCGCTTTGAGGTGGAGCCGCGCAACGGCAAGCAGGTCATCAAGGTCTCGTCCAGCCAGGCCATCAACGAACCCTTCGTTGACATGCTGCTGGAGCTGAACTGGAACGGCGGCCGCATGGTGCGTGAATACACCTTCCTGCTGGATCCGCCGGATCTGCGCGCGACCCAGGCGCCGCAAGTCACCGCGCCGGTTGATCTCGGCAACCGTCTGCCGGCGCAAGCGCCAGCGGCGGCACCGCAGCAGCAGGCCGCCGCCAATGTGGCGCCGGCAGCAGCGGCCGTTCCAGCTGCGCCAGCCGCGCGGCCGCCAGCGCCGGCCGTGCCGGTCAAGCAGGCCGGCAGCCAGTACACCGTCAAGGCTGGCGACAACCTGACCCGCATCGCCAACCAGGTCAAGCCGACCGACGTGTCGCTGGACCTGATGCTGGTAGCGCTGTACCGCGCCAATCCGGAAGCCTTCGCCGGCAACAATATGAACCGCCTGAAATCGGGCCAGATCCTGGCGGTGCCGGATTCGGACGCGATCCGCGCCGTTGGCAGCGACGGCGATGCCCGTGGCGTGGTGGTCGCGCATGCGGCCGACTTCAACGCCTACCGCGCCAAGCTGGCCGGTCAGGTGGCCGCTGCCGCCCCGGCCAAGGAAGCGGACGCCTCGCAGAATGTGTCGGGCAAGATCACCGCCAAGGTTGAAGAGAAGCCTAACGCCACCAATACCGCCAAGGACAAGCTGACGCTGTCCAAGGCCACCACCGCCGCGCCGCAGCAGGGCAAGACCGGCCAGGCAGTGGAAGAGGACAAGCTGGCCAAGCAGAAGCAGGTTGAGGAAGCCGCAGCCCGCGTCAAGGAGCTGGAAAAGAACGTCAACGATCTGGAAAAGCTGATGGCCTTGAAGAGCAAGTCCGGCGCCGAAGCCAAGGCATCGGTCCCGGACTTGACGGCGGCGGCGGGGGCCTCCGCATCGGCATCCGTTCCGGCCGAGCCCAAGCCTAAACGCACGCTGGTGTTGCCACCGAAGCGGCTGGCCGAGCCTAGCCTGTTCGAAACCCTGATGGACAACATCACCTACGTCGGCATTGCCGGCGCGGCGGTGCTGGCCGGCGCGCTGGGCATTGTCGCCTCGCGCCGCCGCAAAAAGTTCGTGGTGCCGCAAGAGGAAGTGTCGATCCTGGGCGATACCGCGCTCCCGCCGGCGCAGCCGCTGATCGCCGATGCCGGCGGTCAGAGCATCGACACCAACAACAGCGTGTTCAACTCGAACTTTGCGCCATCGGCCAGCCAGCTGGACACCAACGAGGTCGATCCGGTGGCGGAAGCCGATGTCTACATCGCCTACGGCCGCGACGCTCAGGCGGAAGAGATTTTGAAAGAAGCGCTGCGCACCCATCCGGAACGTCACGCGGTGCGCCTGAAGCTGCTGGAAATCTACGCCACCCGCAAGGATCTGCGCGCGTTTGAAACCCAGGCGTCGGAGCTGTACGCGCTGACGCGCGGCCAGGGCGCCGAGTGGGAACACGCCGCTGCGCTGGGCAAAGCGCTGGATCCGGCCAATCCGCTGTACAGCGCGGGCCATGATGGTGGCCTGGCCGCGCCGGCAGCGCTGGCCGCTGGTGCCGCCGCAGCCGCCGTGGCGGCCACGCCCGACTTCGGCAGCGATTTCGGCGCCACCTACACGCCGGCCGAAGCCGAAGCCGCACCCGCCGCGCTGGATCTGGACCTGAGCCAGGATGCCGCGCCAGCACCTGCGCCCGCGTCGACCGTGGACCCGCTGGACTTCGGCGCCGAGCTGGACGCCGGCCTGCCGCCGGCCGCCGACGCTTCGGTGTCGCCAGCCTCGGTCGCGGCCGAAGCCGACAACCTGATGGACTTCGACCTGAGCGGACTGAACTTCGAGCCGGTGTCGACGACGGCCCCGGCGGCTGAGGCGCCAGCCCCGGCGCCGGTCGACGATCTCAGCATGGACTTTGGCCTCGACCTGCCGACCGCGCCAGCACCCGCACCAGCTCCGGCCGCCGACGCGCCAGCGCCGTTGGACGACCTTAGTCTCGACTTCGACCTGGAACCGCCAGCCGCCCCGGCCCCAGCCGCGGAAGCGCCGGCGCCGACGCTGCCATCGGCCGACACCGATCCGCTGGATCTGGACCTGGACGGCTTCGACATTCCGGAAGTGCCGGCCCTGGCCGAGCCGCCGAAAGCCGCCGCGCCGCTGGACTTCGACACCAGCTTCGACCTGCCGGGCGAGATTGAAACCATCACCCCGGCGCCGGCCCCGGCCGCGCCGGAGTTCGACCTGTCCAGCATCGACCTGGACCTGGATCACGCGCTGGATGGCGGCAGCGCCACCGCCACGGAAACCGCCCCGGTCAGCGCGCCTACCCAGGCCAGCAACGAACCACTGTCGGCCCACCACATGGAAATGGACACCAAGCTGGACCTGGCCGTGGCCTACCAGGAAATCGGCGACAAGGAAGGCGCGCGCGAGCTGCTGGACGAGGTGCTGCGCGGCGGCAGCGACGAGCAGGTCGCCAAGGCCAACGCCATGAAGGCCCAGCTGGGATAAGCAGGCGTCCGTTATATAATGGCTGACTCAGACATTATGTAGATAGGGCAGTAGTGAAACGGATCGCAATCGGGCTCCAGTACGACGGCCAAGCCTGGCACGGCTACCAGAAACAAGTGCACGGCCTCACTGTGCAGGACCAGCTGGAGCAGGCGCTGCTGGCGTTCGCCACGGTGCCGCTGGCCACCACCTGCGCCGGCCGCACCGACGCCGGCGTCCATGCGTCCGAGCAGGTGGTGCATTTCGATACCGATCTGGATCGCTTGCCGCACGCCTGGGTGCGCGGCCTCAACGCCTTTCTGCCACCGTCGATCGGCGTGCGCTGGGCCAAGGTGCTGGAAGGCGATCCGCAAGCGGAGAATTTCTTCCACGCCCGTTTCAGCGCGCAGGCGCGCACTTACCACTACGTGCTGTACAACCACAAGGTGCGCTCGCCGTTGTTGAATGGCCGTGCCGGCTTCTACCATCATGCGCTGGACGTCGAGCGCATGCAAGAGGCCGCGCGGGCGCTGATCGGCACCCACGATTTCAGCACCTTCCGCGCCGCCTACTGCCAGGCCAAGACGCCGGTCAAGCTGATGCATGACATCCAGATTCGCCGCCAGGGTGACCTGATCATCTTCACGCTGAAGGCCAACGCTTTCCTGCACCATATGGTGCGCAATCTGGTTGGCTCGCTGGTCTACATCGGCCAGGGCCGCGAAGACGTCGGCTGGATGGCCGAGCTGCTGGCCGCCAAAAACCGCAAGTTGGCGGCGCCCACCTTCATGCCGGACGGCCTGTACCTGGCCAAAATCGACTACGATGAAAAATGGGCGCTGCCGCTGGAGAGCAGCAGCCAGCTGCCCTGGTTTTAAAGGATCAACATGACGCGCACCCGTATCAAAATCTGCGGCCTGACCCGTGAAGAAGACGTGCAGGCCGTGGTGGCCGCCGGCGCCGATGCGATCGGTTTCGTGTTCTATCCAAAAAGCCCGCGCTACGTGACGCCAGCGCGTGCCGCTGAATTGCTGCGGGTGGTGCCGCCGTTCGTCACCACCGTCGGCCTGTTCGTCAACGCCACGCCGGACGAAGTGGCGGCCGCAGTGCGGGTGGCGCCGCTGTCGTTATTGCAACTGCATGGCGATGAAACGGTGGCGCAGGCCGCCGCCATCGGCACCGCGGCGGGACGGCAGTACATGCAAGTGTTCCGCGTCAAACCTGACACCACGCCGGACGAGCTGTTAAAATACGAGCAGCTATGCCGCGCCGCCAGTCCCTTGTTCACCAGCCTGTTGCTGGACACATATGTGGATGCCTACGGTGGCGCAGGGAAGGGTTTTGATTGGTCTCTCATTCCAAAAGAGCTCGCGCCTCGGGTCGTTTTGAGTGGTGGCTTGAGCGTACACAACGCGACTGACGCGGTGGTAGGTGTTCGTCCCTACGCCGTCGACATCAGCTCTGGTGTCGAAGCGGCCAAGGGAATCAAGGATGCCCGCAAGATTGCCGATTTTGTCACGGCGGTGCGGGCCGGAGATACCCAATTCGAAAGCACATCCCATCATGAAACCCCTGTTTCACGCCCAGGACTATCAACTTCCTGATGCCAAAGGTCACTTTGGCCCGTACGGCGGCAGCTTTGTCGCTGAAACCCTGACCTACGCGCTGGCCGAGCTCAACGAAGCCTACGCCAAGTACAGCAAAGATCCGGAATTCCTCGAAGAGTTCCGTTACGAGCTCAAGCACTTTGTCGGCCGGCCGTCGCCGATCTATCACGCCAAGCGCTGGTCGCAGCAGGCTGGTGGCGCGCAGATTTACTTCAAGCGCGAAGACCTGAACCATACCGGCGCGCACAAGATCAACAACGTGATCGGCCAGGCCTTGCTGGCCAAGCGCATGGGCAAGCCGCGCATCATCGCCGAGACCGGCGCTGGTCAGCACGGCGTGGCCACCGCCACCATCTGTGCGCGCTTTGGCCTGGAGTGCGTGGTGTACATGGGCAGCGAAGACGTCAAGCGCCAGGCGCAGAACGTCTACCGCATGAAGCTGCTGGGCGCGACGGTGGTGCCGGTCGAGTCCGGTTCCAAGACGCTGAAGGATGCGCTCAACGAGGCGATGCGTGACTGGGTCACCAATATTGAAAACACTTTCTACATCATCGGCACCGTGGCCGGTCCGCACCCGTATCCGATGCTGGTGCGCGACTTCCAGTCGGTGATCGGCGAGGAATGCCTGGTGCAGATGCCGGAAATGACCGGCCGTCAGCCGGATTATGTGCTGGCCTGTATCGGCGGCGGTTCGAATGCGATGGGTATCTTCTACCCCTACATCGACCAGAAAGACGTCAAGCTGATCGGCGTGGAAGCGGCCGGCGAGGGGCTGGACGGCGACAAGCACGCGGCCTCGCTGACCAAGGGCTATCCGGGCGTGTTGCATGGCAACCGCACCTATCTGCTGCAGGATGAGAATGGCCAGATCATCGAGACGCACTCGGTGTCGGCTGGGCTGGACTATCCGGGCGTCGGTCCGGAGCACGCCTATCTGAAGGATAGTGGCCGTGCCGAGTACGTGTCGATTACCGATGAGGAGGCGCTGCAGGCGTTCCACGATTGCTGCCATATCGAGGGCATCATTCCGGCGCTGGAATCGTCGCACGCCTTGGCCTACGCGGCCAAGCTGGCAGCCACGCTGCCGAAGGATAAGATTGTATTGGCCAACCTGTCGGGCCGTGGTGACAAGGACATGCATACGGTCGCAGAGCGTATGGGTCTGAACTTCAACTAAGGAAACCGACATGTCCAAAATCGCAGCAACCTTCAGCGCCTTGAAGGCGCAAAACAAGACCGCGCTCGTCACCTTTATCACCGCCGGCGATCCCGGCCCTGACCAGACCGTGCCGCTGATGCACGCGCTGGTGGCCGGTGGCGCCGACATCATCGAGCTGGGCGTGCCGTTTTCCGATCCGATGGCTGAAGGCCCGGTGATTCAGCGCGCCTGTGAGCGCGCGCTGGCGCATGGCGTCGGCATCAAGGATGTGTTCGGCTATGTGGCCGAGTTCCGCAAGACCAACCAGACCACGCCGGTGGTGCTGATGGGCTATGCCAATCCGATCGAGCGCATCGGTCCCGCCGCGTTTATCGAGCAATCGGTGGCGGTGGGCGCGGATGGCGCGATCGTGGTCGACTATCCGCCGGAAGAGTGTGAAGAGTTTGCCGCCGCCATGCGCGCGGCCGAGCTCGACCTGATCTTCCTGTTGGCGCCGACCTCGACCGAGCAGCGCATCGAGCAGGTGGCCAAGGTGGGTGGCGGCTTCAGCTACTACGTCTCGCTGAAAGGCGTGACCGGGGCTGGCAATATCGACACCGTGGATGTGGCGAACCGTCTGAAAGCCATTCGCAAGCATGTGAAGTTGCCGGTCGGCGTAGGTTTCGGCATCCGCGACGGCGCCACCGCGCGCGCCGTGGCCGAAGTGGCCGATGCCGTCGTGATCGGCAGCCGCATCATCCAGGAAATTGAAACCGCCGGCAAAGACGGCGCAGTCGCCGCCGTACAAGCCTTCACCACCTCCATCCGCACCGCCCTCGACGCCTGACGTCACGCAAATCCCGACTGCTCACCTTGATACATAGTCAAGTACTCGCTATGTTGAAAGGGAGCGGTCGTGCGCTTCACCTGGGATTCCCGCAAAGCCAAAGCCAACCTGCGCGCCCACGGCGTGAGTTTCGACGAGGCATCTACCGCATTCGATGATCCGCATGGAAAGCTGAAATTTGACCTTGCTCACTCGGACGACGAGGAGCGATTCGTTCAGCTTGGACGCAGTAACAAAGGTAGGTTGCTGTTGGTATGCCACTGCTATCGGGGTGAGGCGGTCCGAATCATTTCTGCGCGCAAGGCCCTGCCGATCGACGAGATGGACTATTTCGAAAGGTGATAGAGATGCGTAAAGACGAGCACCACAACAAATGGATGCCGAGTCCGTACTTTGAGCAACTGAGTGAGGAAATAACATTCAGGCTTGATTTTCGGTCTATCGAATATTTTGAGGAGCAGGGCAGGCTATATGGTTTGCCAGCGCAGGATATGATTGCCATGTACCTGCGCCATATGGCTGGATCTGGCTATAAAGCCAATCTTGGTATTATGACTCTGAAGGAGCGAGAGGAGTTGAAGGCGCGGCTGGAGCAAGAGGGCATGCTGCCTCGGAAGACGTAGTGTTTTCCCTCTAAACACGCGTCAATTTCATGACGGACGGTCAAAATTATTGTAAGGGAATGTTCGACAGGGTGGCGAGAAACGGCTACACTTCGGCCCACGAGTTAGCTGCAAGGAGAATTTATGAGTTGGTTGGAAAAACTGCTACCCCCACGTATCCAGCGTTCCGACGCCGCCGCGCGCAAGACCATGCCGGAAGGTTTGTGGGTCAAATGCCCGTCGTGCGAAGCCGTACTGTACCGCACCGACCTGGAGTCGAACCTGCACGTTTGCCCGAAATGCGACCACCATATGCGCATCCGCGCCCGCGAGCGCCTGGACGCGCTGCTCGACGCCGGCGGCCGCTATGAAGTCGGCATGGACACCCTGCCAGTCGACACCCTGAAGTTCAAAGACAGCAAGAAATACCCGGACCGCCTGAAACAGGCGATGGAAGCCACCGGCGAAACCGATGCCCTGATCGTCATGGGCGGCTCCATCATGAGCCTGCCGGCCGTGGTGGCGTGCTTCGAATTCGAGTTCATGGGCGGCTCCATGGGTTCGGTGGTCGGCGAGCGCTTCGTGCGCGGCGCCCAAATGGCGCTGGAACAGAAAGTGCCGTTCATTTGCATCACCGCCACCGGCGGCGCCCGTATGCAGGAAGGTCTGCTGTCGCTGATGCAGATGGCCAAAACCACCGCCATGCTGACCAAGCTGGCCGACAAGAAACTGCCATTCATCAGCGTGCTGACCGACCCGACCATGGGTGGCGTGTCCGCCTCGTTCGCCTTCATGGGCGACGTCGTGATCGCTGAACCGAAAGCGCTGATCGGCTTCGCCGGCCCGCGCGTGATCGAAAACACCGTGCGCGAGAAATTGCCGGAAGGTTTCCAGCGCGCCGAGTTCCTGGTGCAAAAGGGCGCCGTCGACATGATCGTCGATCGCCGCAAGATGCGCGAAGAAATCGCCCGCCTGCTGGCACTGTTGCAAAATCAGCCAGTGGAAGTGCTCGCCTAAAAACAGGCCACACCCTCACGCTACGGCGCGCAATCGGATATCATCCGGCCTGCGCGCCGTTTTTCATTTCAGAGTCACATCATGTCGAACCTCCCAACTACTTTGCCCGCCTGGCTTGCGCTGCTCGAATCGCGCCACGCCGAAACCGTCATCAACATGGGCCTGGACCGCGTTCTCGCCGTCAAGGAACGCTTGCAACTGAGCTTCAGCTGCCCGGTCATCATGGTGGCCGGCACCAACGGCAAGGGCTCGACCTGCTCGATGCTGGAATCGATCCTGATGGGCGCCGGCTACAAGGTCGGCCTGTACATCAAGCCGCATTTCCTCGACTTCAACGAGCGTGCCCGCATCAACGGCGACATGGCCAGCGACGAAACGCTGGTGGCCGCCTTCAATGCCGTCGAGGCGGCGCGTGGCGACACCTCGCTGACCTATTTTGAATTCACCACGCTGGCCATCATGAAACTGCTGTCGGAAGCCGGCATGGACGTGGTGATCCTGGAAGTGGGCCTGGGCGGCCGCCTGGACGCGGTCAACATCGTTGATGCCGACGTTTCCATCGTCACCAGCGTCGATATCGACCACACCGATTACCTGGGTGATACCCGTGAAAAGATCGGCTTCGAGAAAGCCGGCATCTTCCGCGCCGGCAAAACCGCGATCTGCTCCGATCCAGTGCCGCCGCAAGCACTGATCGATCACGCCGAAGCCATCGGCGCCGACCTGTGGCTGATGGGCCGTGACTTCAACTACTCCGGCGACAAGCAGCAGTGGAGCTACGGCGGCCGTGGTCAGCGCCGCAATTCGCTAGCCTACCCGAGCTTGCGCGGAGCCAACCAGATTCTCAACGCCTGCGCCGCGCTGGCCGCGCTGGAAGCGCTCAAGCTGCAACTGCCGGTGGGCGCGCAGGAAGTGCGTACCGGCCTGGTGACGGTGGAATTGCCGGGCCGCTTCCAGGTGCTGCCGGGCCGTCCGACCATTATCCTCGACGTCGCGCACAACCCACACGCCGCCGCGGCACTGAATCAGAACCTGGGCAATATGGGCTTCCACCGCTACACCTACGCCGTGTTTGGCTCCATGCACGACAAGGATATCGATGGCGTGATCGCCGCCATGTCCGAGCACGTCGACCACTGGTGCCTGGCCACGCTGCCGTCGCCGCGTTCGGCCAGCGCCTCGGAACTGGCCGCCAAGGTGCAAATCGTGCAACCGGAGCGCGATGAGCGCACCATCAATGTGTTCGATGATCCGGCCGCCGCGTACGCAAATGCCATCAGCCGGGCCGGTGAGGATGATAGAATTGTGGTCTTTGGATCTTTCCTGACCGTTGCCGGTGTCATGGCAGCGCGAAAATCCTCACTCCATTGAATCCACAGGACTGAACGCACGCATGGGCTTGTTCTCGAAACTCGGTAAAAACAAGCAAGACACCGCTGGTCAAGACAGCGGTTATTACACCAGCGCAGACGACCAGGCGATGTCGGAGCGCGCCCGCGCCAAGCGCGCGTCCTCGGCCGATGGTCCGAAACGCCGCGCGCGCGAGCGCGAAGAGGACGACCCGGTGTTGCCGGAAAAGAAACGCGCGCGTCGCCGCCTGGTGGGGGCCATCATGCTGGCGCTGCTGGTCGCGGTCGGCCTGCCGATGCTGCTGGATTCCGAGCCCAAGCCGCTGTCGTCCGACATTGATATCAAAATCCCATCAAAAGACAAGCCGTCCGCCCGCGCCGCCGAACCGGTCGCGCAGGCGCCAGCCGCCGCCGCGCTGGACAGCCGGGAAGAGCTGGTCGACGACGTGAAGCCGGCCGCCAAGTCGGCTGCGGCTCCGGCGCCAGTCGCCGCCGTCGCGGCGCCGGTGGTGGCAGCGGTCGACACCAGCAAGCAGGACGCGGAGGCCAAGGCCCAAGCCAAGGCCGAGCGCGAACAAAGGGAACAGGAACGCAAGCAGGCTGATGCCAAGGCCGAAGCCAAGCTGAAAGCCGACAAGCAGGAAGCCGAACGCAAGCTGGCCGAAGCCAAGGCCGCCAAAGCCGCCGAGAAACCGGTCGAGAAGCCCGCTGAGAAAGTGGCTGAGAAGCCAGTCGCCAAATCGGAAGACGCGCGCGCGCTGGCCATCCTCGAAGGCAAGCCCGCCACGGCCGAGAAATTCGTGCTGCAGGTGGCCGCGCTGAGCGACCAGGCCAAGGCCGACGAATTGCGCGCCAAACTGAAAAACGCCGGCATCAGCTCCTTCACGCAGAAAACCCCGTCCGGCATCACCCGCGTGCGGGTCGGACCGTTCAGCAGCAAGGAAGAAGCCGAGAAGGTGAAAGCGAAGTTGAGCAGCATGGGCCTGGAAGGCCGCCTGGAAACCGTCTGACGTGACGATCTTCGACTACCTGGTGATCTTCGTGCTGGTGGCGTCGATCATCATCGGCGTGGTGCGCGGCCTGGTCAGCGAAGTGTTGTCGCTATTGAGCTGGGTGGTGGCGTTTGTGGTCGCCAACGCCTATGCACTGCCGCTGGCGCAGATGCTGCCGGAGGCGATACCGGGCGAGGTGCTGCGCCTGATTATCGCCTTTATCGCACTGTTCATCGGTGCGCGGATTTTAATGGGCCTGCTGTCGCTGGCGCTGGACGCCTTGCTGGAAGCGGGCGGCCTGAGCTGGATCGACCGCTCGCTGGGCGCCGTGTTCGGTTTGGCGCGCGGGCTTGTAATTGTGTTGGCAGCCGTCATCTTGAGTGGGATGACCTCGCTGCCGCAACAGGATTTTTGGAAGCATGCTGTATTGAGTCCGTATGCAGAGCAGGGCGCGCGCACGGTCAAACAGTATCTTCCCGCTGCGATGGCGCAGCATGTGAATTTTTGAATTCGTTAAATCTGTAGTACCTGTTCAGGAGCACCATCATGTGTGGCATTGTCGGCGTCGTTTCCCATCAACCTGTCAACCAAATGCTGTATGACGCCTTGCTGCTGCTGCAGCATCGCGGCCAGGATGCGGCCGGGATCGCGACCAATCACAGCAGCATGTTCGCCATGCACAAGGCCAATGGCCTGGTGCGCGACGTCTTCCGTACCCGTAATATGCGTACCCTGCAGGGTAACTCCGGTATCGGCCACTGCCGTTATCCGACCGCCGGCTCGTCCAGCGAGGAAGAAGCGCAGCCGTTCTACGTCAACGCACCGTTCGGCATCACGCTGGCGCACAACGGCAACCTGACCAACTGGGAACAGCTCAAGAAAGAGATGTTCATCAATGACCGTCGCCACATCAACACCGATTCCGATTCGGAAGTGCTGTTGAACGTGCTGGCGCACGAAATCCAGAAAGCCACCGTCGACATCTCGATCGACGCCGACACCATCTTCCAGGCCGTGGCAGTGTTGCACCGCCGGGTACGCGGCGGTTATGCCGCCGTGGCGCAGATCGCCGGTGTCGGCCTGCTGGCGTTCCGCGATCCGTTCGGTATCCGTCCGCTGTGCCTGGGCATCAATGAAACCCCGGAAGGCACCGAATACCTGATCGCCTCGGAATCGGTGGCGCTGGAAGGCATGGGCTTCCGCTTCGTGCGCGACATCGCGCCAGGCGAGGCGATCTTCATCGACAACGACAAGCAACTGCATTCGCGCCAGTGCGCCGACAATCCATCGCTGAACCCATGCGTGTTCGAATACGTCTACCTGGCGCGTCCGGACTCGGTGATCGATGGCGCCTCGGTGTACAACACCCGCCTGAAAATGGGCGAATACCTGGCCGAGAAAATCAAACGCCTGGGCCTGGCCGATGACATCGATGTCGTCATGCCGATTCCGGACTCGTCGCGTCCAGCCGCGATTCAGCTGGCGCTGACGCTGAAAAAAGAATACCGCGAAGGCTTCATCAAGAATCGCTACATCGGCCGTACCTTCATCATGCCGGGCCAGGCCGCGCGCAAGAAATCGGTACGCCAGAAGCTGAATGCGATTCCGGACGAATTCAAGGACAAAGTAGTGCTGCTGGTGGACGACTCCATCGTGCGCGGCACCACCAGCCGCGAGATCGTGCAGATGGCGCGCGATTCCGGCGCCAAGAAAGTGATCTTCGCCTCGGCCGCGCCGCCGGTGATCTACCCGAACGTGTACGGCATCGACATGCCGACCCGCGACGAGCTGATCGCCCACGGCCGCACCGTGGAAGAAGTGTGCCGCGAAATCACCGCCGACGCGCTGGTGTACCAGGATCTGGACGCGCTGAAGCGTGCCATCTCCGACGTCAACCCGGCGCTGCAGAACTTCGAAGCGTCGTGCTTTGACGGCGTGTATGTGACTGGCGATGTGACCCGCGAGTATCTGGATAAACTGGAATACGAGCGTCACCACCCGACCAAGGCGGCGGCGCCGGAAGATGCCGGCCGTTCGCAGCTGAATCTGAACCTGGCCGCCAGCGAAGCGTAATCATGACCGAGAAAAAGCACTACGGTTTCACCACCACCATTTTGCACGGCGACCGCCAGAAGGGCATCGAGCACGGCTCGCTGCACAAGCCGATCCACACCTCGGTCGCCTTCGGCTACGCCGACGCGCGCCAGCTGGCCTCGGTGTTCCAGGGCAAGGAGCCGGGCTTCCGCTACGGCCGCCAAGGCAACCCGACCATCTCCGCGCTGGAAGAAAAGGTCAACAAGATGGAGCAGGGTGTCGGCACCATCTGCTTCGCTACCGGCATGGGTGCGATTGGCGCCGTGGTGCAGGCGCTGCTGCGCGCTGGCGATCACGTGGTGT
Source organism: Duganella guangzhouensis (assembly GCF_009674535.1). GTDB lineage: Bacteria > Pseudomonadota > Gammaproteobacteria > Burkholderiales > Burkholderiaceae_D > Rugamonas > Rugamonas guangzhouensis. Next base: position 425,302 of record NZ_WKJK01000002.1, on the reverse strand, counting down.
CGTCGTCCTTCCTGTTCGGTAACACCAACAGCCTGTGGCAGACCGCCATGACCCAGGGCATCGGCGTATCGTTTGTTGACGCCACCGATGTCGCCAACGTCGAAGCGGCGATCACCGACAACACCCGCGTGGTGTTCGTCGAGACCATCGCCAATCCGCGCACGCAAGTGGCGGATCTGAAGCGCATTGGTGAACTGTGCCAGGCGCGCGGCATCCTGTACGTGGTCGACAACACCATGACCACGCCTTACCTGTTCCAGCCGAAAGCGGTGGGCGCGGGCCTGGTGGTGAATGCGCTGACCAAATCGATCGGTGGCCACGGCAACGCGCTGGGCGGCAGCATCACCGACACCGGCGCCTACGACTGGACCAGGTTCCCGAACATCTACGAGAACTACAAAAAGGCCGCGCCGCTGCAGTGGGGCTTGGCACAGATCCGCGCCAAGGCGCTGCGCGACTTCGGCTCCTCGCTGGCGCCGGATGCGGCCCACCACATCGCGGTCGGCGCCGAAACGCTGGCACTGCGCATGCAGCGCACCACTGCCAACGCGCTGGCGCTGGCCGAGTTGCTGGAGAAAGATGAACGGGTTGCTGCGGTCTACTATCCGGGTCTGAAATCGCATCCGCAGCACGGCATCAGCGCCGAGCTGTTCCGCGCGCACGGCTCGCTGCTGAGCTTTGAGCTGAAGGATGGGCTGGATTGCTTCGACTTCCTGAACCGCCTGAAGCTGGCGATTCCGGCGTCCAACCTGGGCGACAACCGCACGTTGATCATCCCGGTCGCGCACACCATCTTCTACGAGATGGGCGCCGAGCGCCGCGCCTCGATGGGGATCGCGGAATCGCTGATCCGCGTTTCGGTCGGTATCGAAGACACCGACGATCTGCTGGACGACTTCTGCACCGCGCTGGAAGGTTGCTGACGTCATGCGCGCGCTGATCGCCACCGGCCTGTTCGCTGCAGCATCCGCAGCCCAGGCCGGCGATCACCGTGTCGAAATCGATTACTACACGCGGCATTACGACGGCGCCGACATCGCGCTGTCGCACTTCCACTGCGGCGCCGCCGACGCCGTGCGGACCGAGGCCGAACGCGCTGCCTGGTTGGACTGCTACCAACGCTTCCGAAGCAACTATCAGGCGGCGCTACCGATCGGGCGCAGCATTCCCTCGGAGGTGGCCGATGCCATGACCGACGCCGAACTGGCCGCAGCGCAAAGATTGATGAATCAAGTGTTTGTGCAGGTCGCACAGGAGGCACGCCTGCAAGCCGTGATGGTCATGCAGGCGCGAGGGGAGAAACTTAGTGCCAGGTCCGCATCAGACCAACGGCCAAGCCTTCCAGGGCAAACTCATCCGCTTCCGGATCTACCTTGATGATCTTGAAGTCCGGATTTTCCGGCAGCAGCTCGACCAGCGAACCGGTCTTGCGGTAGCGCTTGACGGTCACTTCGCTGCCGATGCGGGCCACCACGATCTGGCCATTCTTCGCGCTATCCACTTTCTTCACCGCCAGCAGATCGCCGTCCATGATACCGGCATCGCGCATCGACTCGCCGCGCACCTTCAGCAGGTAATCCGGTTTGGCGGCAAACATGGCCGGATCGACGCTATAGCTGGCCTCCAGATTTTCCTGCGCCAGGATAGGCGAACCGGCGGCCACACGGCCGATCAGCGGCAGCGACATCATCAGCGCGGCCGGCACTTTCGGCGTTGCCGGCTCGGCGTGCACGCCCAGCAAACGGATGCCGCGCGAAGTGCCGGCGGCGATCTCGATCGCCCCCTTGCGCGCCAGCGCCTGCAAATGTTCCTCGGCCGCGTTGGCGGACTTGAAGCCCAATTCGTTAGCGATCTCGGCGCGAGTCGGCGGGAAGCCGGTATTTTCGATCGCGTCCTTAATCAGATTCAGGATTTGTTCCTGGCGTGCAGTGAGCTTAAGCATGAGTACAGTAGCCTGTGGATATAGACAGTCTGTATTTTTGTACAGTATGGCTCCCAATGCAAGAGAAATTCTTCCTTTCATCAAAAAAAACGGGGTCAGGTCCATCATTTCTACACGAACTCAACCGCATCGCGGTTGAGTTCGTGTAGAAATGATGGACCTGACCCCGGAGTTTATTGCGGGATCGTTAGCGTGGTTGGGGTGGTGTTGAGCGGTATGGTTGGGCTCAGCGGCAGGGGCTTGCCGTTGCGCTCGACGATGATGCGGGCCGTCGGCGTGGTGGGGGTGCGTGCTGCTAGCTGCAGTTGGATGGCGCCGCTGCGCGGGTCGTAATCGGCGCTGGCGATTTTGCCGGCTTCCAGGGTGATCCAGGTGCGCGTCGGGGCGATGAACAGGCGGCTGCGGGCGCTGTCTTTCGGGGTGATGTGGAGTACGCCGTCGCTGTCTTGTTGCAGGTTGGCGCCGAACGCCAGCCAGCCGAAGGTGGGGTCCTTCAGTACGTAGGTGGCGGTTGCGTAGGCGTGGCCGTAGAAGCCCATGCCGTAGTCGCCGCTGTAGGCGTCCCAGCGCATCATGTCCGGCCACGAGTGGAACGCGGCCGAGGAGAAGCCTTGCTGGTCGATGTTGGTGATGCCGCCCATCAGGCCGCCATAGGCGACGCGCAGCAGGTGCAGGTCGGATGGGTTGGCGCGGTAGGCGTCGAACAGCGGCACGGCGTTCAGCGTTGAGCCGTAGTGGTGGATCTGGCGTTCGATGCGTTTGGTTTTGCCGCCGTACAGGAAGTCCCAGTAGCGGCGGGCGTTGCCGTTGTAGCCCCAGCTTGGTATGGTCGGGTCGTAGCCGAGGATGACTTCGCGCGTGATGTCGGCCTGTTTCTGGTAGCCGAAGTAACGCATCCAGGCGTAGACCTCGGCCTGGCCGGTCGAATCCCAGGCCATTTCGCTGCCGAATGGATAGGCCAGTGTGCGCCAGTGATCGGCGCGCTGTTTCATCATGCGTTCCATGTCGGCGGCTTCGGTTTGCATGCCTTCGCGTTGCAGGTCTTTCAGGATGTCGACGAAGACGTCGCCTTCCATCAGGCCGAATTGTGCGTATTCGGGTGCGTCCCGCTCCATCGCGACCACGGTCTGATAGGCGTGCTGCAGATACCAGCGCCAGTCGTGCGCGCTGACCAGGCCGGTGTGGTTGCGCGCCAGGCGGTACAGCACCCAGTGGCCGATGGCGACGTGCGGGTAGTTGTAGGCGCGGCCGAGATCGGCGGCGTCTTTCTGTGACCACGAGGTCCAGCTCTTCCAGTCTGCCTTGGGATCGTAGTATTGCGGGAAGGCTTGTGGGGCGTAGTAGAACAGGCTCTTGCGTACGGCGCCGGCTTGCGGGCCGTCTGCCACTTGCAGCTTGCCGACCACGGTTTCGTTGACCATGCGCTCCAGTTTGGCGACTTCGCCGGCGTCCGGGTTGTCCAGTTGCTTCATGATGGCGGCGACCCAACTGCCACCACCGCCTTCGTCGCTCATGCCGGAGATCCAGACGCGGGTGTCGCCGGTGACGATGCGGTTGGCTTCGCGGTCGTAGGTCAGGATCGAGGGCGCGCGTTTGAACGGGTCGTTGTGGTCGTCAAACCATTGCTGGGTGGTGGAGAAGCGGCCCAGGTCGGCCATGGTCTGCTCCAGCGGCTTGGTGATGAAGTAGCTGATGGTTTGTACGCTGTGGTCGGCATAGGTGATGCTCAGCCGCGCCGGTCCCCAGCCCTGCGCCTTGATCGTGTAGCGCTGCCAGCCTTTGGCGCTGTCGGGTGCGGCCACCGGTGTGGCGATCAGTGCGTTGGCCGGTTCGGCGCTGATGCTGGCCACTTTCTGCGGGCTGTGCAGGAATAGCGTTGCGTCCAGATCGGTCGGCACCACGTAGCCGGGCACGCCCATCGCGACCGGGCGGCGCGCGGCGATTAGTGTTGGCTCAATCGCGCGGATCTCCGGCGCGGTGACGAAGCGAACGCCCACCGTGCGTCGCTCGCCGGGCTTGAGCGTGAAGCTGGTCGGCACGTTCCACTGTTGGCCGGCGTTCTTCCATTCGTTCTCGGCGTAGGCTTTGCTGGCCACGGTCCAGTCGTAGAAGCCTTCGGCGGTCTGGGCGCGCTTGCTGCCATCCTCGATCGGGCGCCACGCTTCCAGCGGCGTGCGGCTTTCCGGCAGCACCAGCAAGACGGGGCCGTGGCCGTTGAGGCGCGTCACCTGCACATAGCCGGCGTCGCGGCCGATGTAGGGATCGGCAAAGCTGGCGCTCGCATGCGCCTGCTCCAGCGTGCGGTCGGTGATGATGTTGTCGAACACCATGGGCATGCCCAGGCCGCCCACTTCGACCGCACGCGACGAGCGGTTAATCAGTGTGAATTGCAGCGCCAGTCCGTCGCCGGACTTGCGCCAGCGTCGCTCCACCGTCAGCGGCAGGGCGGTGCCCAGCGTGGCCGTGATGTCGGCCGCCGCCAGCACGCCGGTGGCGGGCAGCACGCGTACCGGCTTGCGGGCGCGCGCCGAGTCGTATTCCTGCCAGGCGCCATCGCCGCTGCGCAGGCGCAGCGTCAGGTCGCCGATGTGGTGATAGCCATTGCCGCGCCGTTCCTCGGCGCGGGTGCCGGGCACAAAGTCGAAGCTGGGATCGCTGACTGGCGTCAACCTGGCCAGTGTTTGGGTGTCGCCACGCAAGGCCAGCAACAGTTGCGGCGTGCTGTAAGCCTGGTCGGCGGCGGTGGCGGGGAGGGCGAAGGCGAGAACTAGGAGAGCAGGAAATATTTTCATGCGGACAATAGTAGCATCGGGCGCCGGATTGATTGATAGCTTTTTGCGAGTCCAATCCGGCGCCTGGCATCAGAAGTGGTAATTGATGCCGAAGGTGATGGTTTTGAATTTCAGGCCGCTGCCGAGGTTGTCGTCCTTGCTCCAGTCCTTGGACAGGTTGTAAGCCAGCACTTCGATATTCGTGCTCAATACCGGCGACCAGGCCCATTCGGCGCCGGCGCCGGCGGTCCAGCCGTATTTGCCGGTACGCACGCCGGCATCATCCAGCCGGCCGAACGCCACGCCGCCGGTCCCGTACAGGAACAGGCGTTCATCCAGCAGCAGCGAACCGCCACGAATGCGGCCGCTCGCCAGCAGTGGCAGTTTGAGATGCGGCGACAGCGTGCCAGCATTGCCGGCTTCGATGCGGGTGGCGTCGAAGCTGTTTTCTATGCCGATCACAAACGCCGGGCTGAGGCGGTAGTTGTAGCCGAGCTGGATGCCGCCGACCGCGCCGCTGCCGTCGCCATTGAAGCTGCCCAGCCGCGTATTGATGGTGTCGGTGTCGGTGGTGCCGCGACCGGCGTTGATGCCGCCGTAGAAGCCGCTCCATGGTTCGGCCGCACCGGCCACAAGACAGGCGCTCAGGCCGGCGAGTGCGGCGGCGCCGCGCAGGAAATTGTTGTTCATGGCTTGCTCCTTATTGCAGTTGGGTCAGTAGTTCTTCGGCGCCTTTTTCCAGCCCGGTGCGGGCGGCGCTCAGTGCGCCAAAGGTGGCGCCCACATTCATGGCGTTCGGATACTGCCGGGCCAGATACGCCTTGAGTAGCCGGTCGTCCATGGCGTCATACACCGCGACTGAATAGCTGACCGAGCCCATGAAGATGCCTTCCTTGCCGCGCAACGATTGCACCGCGTTGTACGGCAAGCCCACCAGGTCGAAGCGGGTAACGGTGGAGACCACGGCGGTATTGGTGCTGGCGCCGGTCAAGGTCAGCCGCAGACGCAGCGTGCCGGGGCGGGCGCTGTCGCTGAGGTGGAAGCGGCTGCCCAGCGCCTGGCTGAATTGCTGTTGCATCGCGGCCGCCAGTTCGCGCTTGTCCTGTTCCGACAAGTCGCCGAACTGGTGGTCGGCGCCGCGATAGATGCTCACCGGTTCGATGATGATGGCCTGGTAGTTGTCCCAGCGCGCCGTGTCGGCGTAGGAATACGGCCGCGTCGGCGCGCTGTCGGGTTGCAGCCGCGATGCAGTCGGCAGGTCGGCATAGCGCGCCGGCGGCGTGCCGGCGCAACCGGCCAGCGCCACCACGGCAGCGCAGCCCAGCAGGGCGGGGAGGGGGAGGTGAGTCGCCAAGATAGTCCTCTTTGAGTGGATGAAGATACGTTTGGTCGACCGGTGCGCTCGGAGGAATCCGCTAATGACCGATCGATCATATTCATCCTAACACGATAATGATCGATCGGTCATTAGTGTTCGAGGCTAAGATAAGGTTTTTACTAACCGATCGTTCATGATGGATGTCCCCGCCAAGAAGAGAGTGCGCCTGTCCACCGAGGTGCGGCGTCAGCAGATCCTGGACGCGGCGCTGACCGAGTTCACCGCGCTGGGCTTCAACGCCGCCAGTATTTCCAAGATCGCCGCCCGGGCCGGGATGTCGAAGGCGAATCTGTATGTGCACTTTGCCAACAAGGATGAGATTTTCGAGACGCTGCTGAAGGATGTGCTGCAGCCGGCCTTGGGCGCCTGGCAGTTGCCGCCGGCCGGCGCCAGCGTCGAGCACGCGCTGGACGCCTATATCGACCACCAATATGAGCAAATGACGCCGCAAATGGTGTCGATCATGAAACTGCTGATCTCCGAGAGTCACCGCGTGCCGGAGCTGATCCGTCGCTGGCAGGACGAGACGGTGCTGCCGGCGCACCGCGAGCAGCAGGCCCGGATCGACCAATACGTGGCCGATGGCGCCCTGCAAAAAACGCCGCTGACCGACAATTTCAGCTTCATCATGGCGCCGGTGCTGTACGCCGTGATCTGCAAGCTGATCTTTACGCCCGAGGTGGCCGAGACCGAGCGCCAGAAGACCCGCGCCACCCACCGCCAACTGATCCGGCTGTTGCTGAAAGCGCCGTGAGCGCCAGTGCTGGCGCGGGCCGGGCTGGCATTTTGTCAAAAAAGCTGATATAGTCGCGGGCTTACCTCTTCCCACACCTGTCTTGACGCCAGGGTGGGCTATTTATCAAGTCCTTAAGGGAGTTATACATGCGTCACTACGAAATCGTATTTATCGTCCATCCGGACCAGAGCGAGCAAGTGCCCGCCATGATCGAACGTTACAAAACCACCGTAACGACCCGCGGCGGTGCTGTGCACCGCGTGGAAGATTGGGGCCGCCGTCAAATGGCTTACTCGATCCAGAAACTGGCCAAGGCTCACTACATCTGCCTGAACATCGAGTGCGACAACGAGACCCTGGTCGAGCTGGAAACCGCATTCAAATTCAATGATGCCGTGCTGCGTCACCTGACCGTCAAGCTGAAGAAAGCGGAAACCGCTCCTTCGCCGATGATGAAGTCGGTACAACGTGAAGATGCAGCGAAATCGCATCGCGCCGAAGCACAAGCCGCAGCTCCAGCCGCCGCTTAATTGTTCTGAGAAGGAATCGCGCTGAACCAGCTTCAGTTCATCGCCCTCATCGCCGAACGGGATGCAATTCGTTACACCCCGGCCGGCATGCCGATCGTGAATGCGGTACTCCAGCACCGATCGCAGCAGATGGAGGCGGGCATCGCCCGGTTGACCGAGTTTGACGTGTCCGCAGTTGCTGCGGGCGAGATTTCAGGCCGGTTTAATCAGGCGCCACTGGCGGGGCTGTATCAGTTCACCGGTTTCCTCAACAAGAAAAGCCGCAATAGCAAAAGCCTGGTGTTTCACATCATTGATTTTAGTGCTGTCACAGACAGCTCAATTTAAATACAGGAGCCTAAAATGGCATTCGGTAAAAAGTTCGACAAAAACAAGCTCAAGCTGAAAGAAAAGCGCAAGCAACAAAACCCACTGTTCAAACGTAAGAAGTTCTGCCGCTTCACCGCTGCAAACGTTGAGCAAGTGGACTACAAAGACGTAGACACCCTGAAAGACTTCGTCCAGGAAAACGGCAAAATCATGCCAGCACGTCTGACCGGCACCAAGGCGCACTACCAGCGTCAAGTTGACACCGCCATCAAACGCGCTCGCTATCTGGCCCTGCTGCCGTACACCGATCTGCACAACGCTTAATCGCGGCAGAGTAACTGGAGAAGAACTATGCAAATCATTCTGTTGGAAAAAGTTGTCAACCTGGGCAACCTGGGTGAAGTCGTTAAAGTTAAAGACGGCTACGCACGTAACTTCCTGATCCCGCAAAAAATGGCCCGTCGTGCAACCACGTCGGCTATCGCGGAATTCGAAGCCAAGCGCGCCGAACTGGAAAAAGCTGCTGCCGCTAAACTGGCTGCCGCTCAAGCCCAAGGCGAAAAACTGAACGGCATGACCGTGACCGTATCGCAGAAAGCCGGCGTTGATGGCCGTCTGTTCGGTTCGGTAACCAACTTCGACATCGCTGAAGCCCTGACCAAAGCCGGTTTCGCTGTTGAAAAAGCCGCTGTGCGCCTGCCTACCGGTCCGCTGAAGACCACGGGCGAGTTCCCAGTCAGCGTTGCTCTGCACACCGACGTGGTGGTAGAAGTGACCGTTGCCGTTGTAGGCGAAGCCGCCTAAGACTGGACCGGGCGGCAACGCCCGTCTAGTTTTGCAACACCCTTGAAGAAAGCCGGGCTCGCCCGGCTTTTTTCTCGTCATAAATTTTGTAGTCCGGCACAAGCAGGTATAATTCGCGCCATGAACGCCCCCTCCGATCCGCAAGTCGATTCGCTCCGCGTCCCGCCGCACTCCATCGAAGCAGAACAGTCTGTCATCGGTGGCCTGTTGCGCGATAACGCCTCGTTCGACCGCATTGCGGACATGATGCAGCCGGAAGATTTCTACCGCTACGATCACCGCATCATCTTCGAACAGATCGTGCGCATGATTAACAGCTCGCGCCCGGCCGACGTCATCACCGTGTTCGAGAACCTGACCCAGCTGGGCAAGGCCGAGGAAGTCGGCGGCCTGGCCTATTTGAACGCGATGGCGCAGAACACGCCGTCGGCGGCCAACATCCGCCGCTATGCCGAAATCGTGCGCGACCGTTCGGTGCTGCGCCAGCTGATCACGGTGGCCGACGATATCTCCGGTCAGGCGTTCAGCCCGCAGGGCAAGGAAACCAAGGAAATCCTGGACGAGGCCGAGTCGCGCATCTTCGCGATCGCCGAGCAGGGCGCGCGTGGCGCCGCCGGCTGGCTGGCGGTGCAGCCGCTGCTGACCCAGGTGGTGGAGCGCATCGACGAACTGTACTCGCGCGACAACCAGTCTGAAATCACCGGCGTGCCGACCGGCTTCATCGATCTCGACCGCATGACCTCGGGTCTGCAGGGCGGCGATCTGGTGATTGTGGCCGGCCGTCCGTCGATGGGCAAGACCGCGTTTTCTGTGAATATCGGCGAAAACGTCGCGATCGAAGCCGGCCTGCCGGTCGCCATCTTCTCGATGGAGATGGGCGGCGCCCAGCTGGCGATGCGTATGCTGGGTTCGGTCGGCCAGCTCGACCAGCACCGCCTGCGCACCGGCCGTCTGAACGACGAGGACTGGCCGCGCCTGACGCACGCGATTCAAAAAATGAACGACGCCCAGGTGTTCATCGACGAAACCCCGGCGCTGAATCCGATCGAGATGCGCGCCCGCGCGCGCCGGCTGGCGCGTCAATGCGGCAAGCTCGGCCTGATCATCGTCGACTACCTGCAGCTGATGCAGGGTTCCAAGGCGGGCGACAACCGCGCCTCCGAGATTTCCGAGATTTCGCGTTCGCTGAAAGGCCTGGCCAAGGAGCTGGGCTGCCCGGTGATCGCGCTGTCACAGCTGAACCGCTCGCTGGAGCAACGTCCCAACAAACGTCCCGTCATGTCCGACTTGCGCGAATCCGGCGCTATCGAGCAGGATGCGGACGTCATCATCTTCCTGTATCGCGACGAGGTCTACAATCCCGACTCGCCGGATAAGGGAACCGCTGAGATCATCATCGGTAAGCAGCGTAACGGTCCAATTGGCGCGGTGCGTCTGACCTGGATCGGCGCCTACACCAAGTTTGGCAATTACTCCGGTAATTTGGCAACTTACCAGGGCGACTAAATCTTTACGCCGGCCAGGCACAACCAGGCCGGCGATCTGCAGTAGTAATAAAACGGAGAAAAATATGTTTGGACGTTTGATGCCCACCGAGGGCAAATTCTTTGACCTGTTTAACCAGCATGCTGAGCTGTGTGTCAAAGGCGCGAAAGAAATGGTGGGCCTGATGTCGAATTTCGATGACCTGGAAAATCGCGTGCACGCGATCGAGGGCATCGAGAAGCAAGCCGACAAGATCACTTACCAGACCGTCGACCTGCTGCACAAAACCTTCATCACCCCGATCGACCGCGATGACATCCACAAGCTGATCACGCGCCAGGACGACATCCTCGATCTGCTGGAAGACGCGGCCCAGACCGTGTCGCTGTACGATCTGCATTCGGTGACGCCGGAAGCCAAGCGCCTGGCCGAGCTGGTGCTGGCCTGCGCCGAGAAGGTCAAGGACGCCGTGGCGCTGCTGCACAATATGGACAACTCGCGCCAGATCGTCGCCATCTGCGAAGAGATCGACCGCCTGGAATCGGACGCCGACCACGTGATGCGCGCCGCCATGTCCAAGCTGTTCCGCGATGAGCCGGACGTGCGCAATCTGATCAAGATGAAGGCCATCTACGAAATTCTGGAAACCGTGACCGACCGTTGCGAAGATGTGGCCAACATCATCGAAGGTATCATCGTTGAAAACGCATAATTAAAAAGAACAGTTCAACATGCATACCATACAAATCAGTATCTACGTGCTGGTCCTGCTGATCGGGCTGGCGCTGATATTTGACTTCATGAACGGCTTCCACGACGCCGCCAACGCCATCGCCACGGTGGTGTCGACCGGCGTGCTGAAGCCGCAGACGGCGGTGGCCATGGCCGCGCTGTTCAACTTTGTGGCGATCTTTGTGGTTGGCCTGCACGTGGCCGGCACGGTGGGCAAGGGGACGATCGATCCCGGGATTGTCGACCAGTACGTGATCTTTGGCGCGCTGGTCGGCGCCATCGCGTGGAATTTGTTCACCTGGTACTACGGCATTCCATCGTCGTCGTCGCACGCGCTGATCGGCGGCCTGGTGGGCGCTGCGGTGGCCAAGTCCGGCACCGGCGCGCTGGTCGGTGGCGGCCTGTGGAAGACCGTGCAGTGGATCATCATTTCGCCGCTGATGGGCTTTGTGTTTGGCTCCATCATCATGCTGATCGTGTCGTGGATCTTCGTGCGCTCGACGCCGCGCCGGGTCGACAAATGGTTCCGTCGCCTGCAACTGGTATCGGCCGCTTCGTACAGCCTGGGCCACGGCGGCAATGACGCGCAAAAAACCATCGGCATTATCTGGATGCTGCTGATCGCGGTGGGCCAGGTGCCGGCCGGTGGCGCCGAGCCGCCGCTGTGGGTGATCGTTTCGTGCTATGGCGCGATCTCGTTCGGCACGCTGTTTGGCGGCTGGCGCATCGTCAAGACCATGGGCCAGAAGATCACCAAGCTGAAGCCGGTGGGCGGTTTCTGCGCCGAGAGCGGTGGCGCGATCACCTTGCTGGTGGCGTCGCACTTCGGCGTGCCGGTATCGACCACGCACACCATCACCGGCGCGATCGTCGGCGTCGGTTCGGCGCAGAAGATGTCGGCGGTGCGCTGGGGCGTAGCCGGCAACATCGTCTGGGCCTGGATCTTCACCATTCCCGCCTCGGCCTTCGTGGCCGCGCTGGCCTGGTGGGTCGGACACCACATCATGTAATGCAAAGGGAGCTTCGGCTCCCTTTTTTGTTCCCGCTGATCTCATGATCTTGCGCGGCCAGAAAGTGTTGCTGGACTCTGATGTAGCCGAGCTTTACGGCGTGGATGCGCGCCGACTCAACGAACAGGTGCGCCGCAATCGCGAGCGCTTTCCTGTCGATTTTATTTTTGAGCTTAATGCTGATGAACTCGGCATCTTGAAGTCGCAAATTGCGACTTCAAGATGGGGTGGCAGGCGTAAGATACCGTTGGCGTTCACCGAACACGGTGCCATTATGGCGGCAACCGCGCGGCCGATCGGATTTGTGGTTCATCAGGATAAGAAGGGACGGAGCAAGTAATGGCAATCGATTTTGTGGGGTTGGAGCAGGCGGCGCAGGCATCGGCGGCGGTTAGCACGCCGTGCAGCTGTGACCAGGCGCATCTGTTGGCCTGGCAGCAGGTGCCGCTGACGCTGGAGCTGGATCAGTTCGAAGAAGTGGCATCACTGGTGGAAGATCCGTTTGCCGAACCGACTTTTGCCGAATACCACCCAGCTGGCACCCGCCTCGAAAGTGACGACGCGCCGATCGCGCCGCGTTACTATCCTGCCAACCGCAGCCACCTGCTGCGCTGCGTGAAGTGCGGCCGCCACTACCTGCGCTACACCGAAGCCGGCGGCTACTTCAGCGAATTCCGCATCCGCGCGCTGCGACCCGAGTTACTGGTCGACGCCACCGTCTAATCCGGCAACCCGGCGGCCCGGTGGGGCGCCAGTTCGGTTATCATGGCGGGCTTCGCCATCCGCACGTCCTCCATGCACGCCCCTCGCAACAAGCGCTATTCCCGCCGTCAGCATTTCATCGAGACTTGTCTCGGTGTCGCGTTGCTGGGCGGTCGCGTGGCCAAGCTGAGTTATCGCGCCGGCCTGCACGGCAAGCTGGGCGTCACCCGCCACGCGCTGACGCTGGCGCCCGAACGCCGGCTGGCGGCGCCGCTGACGATCGCCTTCGCCTCGGATTTCCACGCCGGCCCGTCCACCCATCCAGCCATCTTCGACGACCTGTGCGCTCATCTGGCCAGCGAGCGGCCGGACGTGTTGCTGCTGGGCGGCGACTACATCACCGGCCCCGCCAGCCATGCGGCCGTGCTGTGCGAGCGCCTGGCCGGCGTGACGCCGCCGCTGGGCAAGTTCGCCGTGTTCGGCAACCACGACCTGTCCACCGACGATCAACTGATCGCCAGGCTGTTCGCGCAGGCCGGTGTCGAGATGCTGGTCAACCGCGCCGTCACGCTGGCGGCGCCATTCGACCAGGTGTCGATCTGCGGCATGGACGATCCCTGGGCTGGCGCGCCGGACGCCGCCGCCACCTTCGCCGGCGCAGCCGCTGTGCGCATCCTGCTGATGCACGCGCCCGACGGCCTGCTGACGCTGCAAAAGCAGCGCTACGACATCGGCTTTGCCGGCCACACCCACGGCGGCCAGATCGCACTGCGCGATGGCACGCCGCTGGTGATGCCGCGAGGGCCGTTGTCGCGGCCTTACTACTACGGCCGCTACCCGGTGCACGGCAACGGCGATCTGATTGTCAGCCGCGGCGTTGGCTGCGGCGGCATTCCATTGCGCGTCAATGCCGATCCGGAACTGGTGATCTGCACTGTGCAATAATAGACGGATGAGCACCTCCGCCCTCCAACTGCAGAAGGAAGACCCGCTGGCCGCTGACTCCCTGCGTCTGATGGAGGAGCTGTCGACCGCGCTGGAATCCATTACCGGCGACAGCGGCAAAGCTTCGTTCGACGCCGCTGACGTGATCGGCCCCGCCGCCTGCTTCGTGGTGGCGCGCGACGACAGCGGCACGGCGGTCGGCTGCGGCGCTTTGCGCCCGCTGCAACCCGGCGTGGCCGAAATCAAACGCATGTACGCGCGCCACGGCACCACCGGCGTCGGCAGCGCGGTGCTGCGTTTCCTCGAAGCCGAGGCCACCGCGTTGGGCTATCAGGCGGTCTGGCTGGAGACGCGGCTGGTGAACCGCCGCGCCGTCGATTTCTATGAGGCGCGTGGCTACACCCGCATTCCCAACTACGGCAAGTACATCGGCAATCCGCTGGCGGTGTGCTTCGAAAAGCAGCTGCCATGACGCGCCGCGCGCTGTTGGCCGTGCTACTGACGGCGCCCTTGCTGGCGCACGCGGCCGGCCCGCTGCGCGACCGCATCGCGGAACGCATGGCCGAACGCGCGGCGAACGACATGGAGGAGGGCGAAGCCGGCCCCGCAAGCGCGCTGCCGGCTGGCGTGCGGCTGCTGGCCAACCAGTCTTACGGCAACGATCCGCGTCAGCGTTACGACGTCTACCTGCCGGCGCACGCCGAGCGCGCGCCGGTGATCTTCATGGTCCATGGCGGCGCCTGGCGCGTCGGCGACAAGGCCAACGCACCGGTGGTGCAGAACAAGGTGGCGCGCTGGGCCACGCGCGGCATCATCGTGGTCTCGATCAATTACCGCATGCTGCCATCGGCCAGCGTGGCGATCCAGGCCGAGGATGTGGCCAGCGCGCTAAGCGCCGCGCAGGCGCGGGCCGCAGAGTGGGGCGGCGACAGCGGCAAGTTTGTATTGATGGGGCATTCGGCCGGCGCGCATCTGGTGGCGCTATTGGCGTCGTCCGCCAGCGCGCACGGCGCGGCGCCGTGGCTGGGCACCGTGGCGCTGGACAGCGCGGCGATGGACGTGCCGGGCCTGATGAACCAGCGCCACTTCCCGCTGTATGACCAAGCCTTCGGCAGCGATGCCGCCTACTGGAGCACAGTCTCGCCGCTGGCTCAGCTCAAGGCCGGCGGCAAGCCGCTGCTGCTGGTGTGCTCGTCGCGCCGCAAGGACTCCTGCCCCCAAGCCGACGCCTACGCCAGCCAGGCGCGCGCACTCGGCATCAGCGTGCAGGTGCTGCCGCAAGACCAGACCCATGGCCAGATCAACCAGACGCTGGGCCAGCCCGGCGCCTACACCGACGCCGTTGAACGCTTCCTGACCAGCCTCGATCCCGCGCTGGCCACGCGCCTGCTCTAGCACAGCCGCTTTAAGCGCACGTTAGGTGTAGGCCAAGTCCCACATCGCCTTGCGGCGCTCGCCGCTTACGTGCACGTCAATCAAGGACGACAATACAGTCCATGAAAATCATCGATCAACGTTATCTGGACAGCGGCAACCGCTATTCCACCCAACCCTGTTTGCTCAGCATTCTGGAAATCGGCACCGTCTCGGACCAAGCCACGCTACGACTGCAAAAACGCCTGGATGCGATCCTGCCCGGCCTGCGCCGCCTGCGCGGCCTGGTTGGCAAGCGCGCCGACCAGGTGCCGGCCGTGGTCGAGCTGGTGCAGCAAACCGCCATCGAATTGCGCCGGCTAGCGCTGAATGAAGTGACGCTTGGCTTTGTCGGCGTGGTGCCGCGCATGGCGGGGCGCTATCGGCTGGTGCTGCCGTACAGTGCAGAAAGCGCCGCCGCACCGTCGGTGGCGCTGGCGACCCAACTGGTGGATGCCTTGCTGGCCGGCCGCGCGTTCAACCTCAAGGCCGGACTGGCGCGCCTGCGCGCACTGGCCGACCGCCGCCGCAAGCCGCGCGACTACTTGATGCAGACCGCGCGCACCATCTTGATGTCGGTAATTCCGAGGAAGACCTTCTCGATGCCGTCCATCTTCAACGTCAGCATGCCGTCCTCCAGCGCCGCCGCCAGTAGCTGAGCCACGCGCGCGTGCTCCTGCAGCAGCTTCTTGACCTGGTCGGAGCCCGTCATCAGCTCGTGCAGGCCAACGCGCCCCTTGTAGCCCTTGTTGCACTCGTCGCAGCCGACCGCGCGATACAGCGTGAACTTGCCGCCATCGCCCGCATAGCGCTGCCGCAGCCCCGCCTCCGCGCCAGCATGCGCGTCCGGCGGTAGCTCCTCGCAGTACTCGTCCAGCAGCGCCGCCAGCTCCTCGGCTGACGGCTCATACGCCTGCTTGCACTTGCCGCACAGGCGCTTGGCCAGCCGCTGCGCCAGTATGCCCAGCAGCGCATCGGAAAAATTGAACGGGTCCATGCCCATGTCCAGCAGCCGCACAATGGATTCCGGCGCGCTGTTGGTGTGCAGCGTGGAGAACACCAGATGGCCGGTCAGCGAGGCTTCGATGCCCATGGCGACGGTTTCCTTGTCGCGCATCTCGCCCACCATGATGATGTCCGGATCGGCGCGCAGGAAGGCGCGCATCACGCTGGCGAAATCCAGTCCGGCCTTGCGGTTGACCTGCACCTGCCGCAATCCCTTCTGCGTGATCTCGACCGGATCTTCGGCGGTCCAGATCTTGGTGTCCGGCTGGTTCAGATAGTGCAGCACCGAGTGCAGCGTGGTGGTCTTGCCGGAGCCGGTGGGGCCGCAGACGAAGAACAGGCCATACGGTTTTCCCACCGTCGCCTTCAGCCGCTGCAGGTTAAACGGCAGCACGCCCAGCTTGTCCAGCGGGATAGGTTCGCCGGCCGCCAGGATGCGCATCACGATGTCCTCGACGCCGCCGGCCGATGGAATTGTCACTACCCGCAGCTCGATATCCAGCGGCCCGTATTTCTTGAATTTGATCTTGCCGTCCTGCGGCTTGCGGCGTTCGGAGATATCGAGGTCGCACATGATCTTCACCCGTGCCACCAGCGCGCTGCGGTAGCTGGCCGGGATTTCGATGTAGGGCACCAGCGAGCCATCCTTGCGGAAGCGGATCCCGGTCTTGCCCTTGCCCGGCTGCGGTTCGATGTGGATGTCGGACACGCCCTGGCGATAAGCGTCGACGATGATCTTGTTGAGCAGCTTGACCAGCTCATTCTCCACCGCCTCCGAGACATCGCCCTCGGTCTCGCCGTCGTCGCCGTCCTCCATGCCGGACAGCAGATCGCCAACGCTGGCATTGTCGCCGTGGCCGAAGAACAGTTCCACCATCTGGCGGAACTCGCGCTGCGTGGTGACGCGGAGCAGCGGTTTCGCGCGCGGAAAAATCTGTTCGACGATGTGCGTGTGTGCGACGCGTTCCGGGTCCAGCGCCACCACCAGCAAGCCGTCCTTGCCATCTTCCAGCGGCAGCCAGCCGGCTTCCTCCACATACTGGCGCTTGAGGTTCTTCAGCAGCTCCACCGGCTTGATGCGATCGGCGCGGAACTGTTCATACGGCACGCTGAAATGCTTTTCCAGCGAAGCGCCAATCACGCCGGGCTTGATCTCGTAGTCCGCGATCAGCACTTCCTCGATTTCCACCTGCCGCTGGCGCGCGTTCCGGGTGGCCTGTTCCAGCTCCTGCGCCGAGATCACCGCTTCGGTCACCAGCCCGTCGTACTTGGTGCGCACCATCTGCGGCGGTTTGAGGCGCTGCGAAAACGCCACCGACAGCGTTTCGCACAGCTCCTTCACGCCATCCTCCGCTATCGCGGAGAAGGGCACGCGGTCGCGATTGTTGATGAACTGGACCACGCCCAGCAGTTCGCGCGACTGCACCGCGATCAGCGGCGCCACCAGCATTTGCTTGGTGCGATAGCCGGTGCGCTGGTCCACACCCTGCTGGAAACGCAGCTCGGGCGAGTAGCGCGCCAGTTCGGCCTGGTCATAGACGTCCGCCAGGTTGATGGTCTTGCGCGTCAGCGCCACGTAACCGGCGATGCTGGCCGGCGTCACCGCCAGCTTCAGATCGCGGAACGAGGTCAGGCCGGTCTTGACCTTGGAGACGATGTAATCCTTCTGGTGATCCATCGCGTACAGCGTGAAGCGCTCGCAGTTGAACAGATCACAGAACTCCATGCCCAGATCGAGCATGATTTCATCGAGGTTGCTGGTGGCGTGGATCTTGGTGGTGACCGCCTGCAGCTTCTGAAAAAACGCCAGCCGCAGATCGACATCGGTGGGACGGATGCTGGGAGGGCTGGCGTCATTCATGATCGCTCCGCTAGGTGTCTACATCACAGCTGCACTTCCATGCCTTCGTAAGCGAGGAAGACCTGCAGGTCGCCCAGTTGCTGCGCATGTCGCGCCATCACGTCGGCAAATACGGCTTCCAGTTCGTCGTCGCCGCGGGTCGGTTCGTGGTGAGTGCAGTATAGCGCCTTGGCGCCGGTGCGCAGCGCCAGCGCGAACGCCGAGTCGAAGGTGCCGTGGCCCCAGCCCTGCTTGGCCGGATATTCTTCGCGGGTGTAGGAGCAGTCGACGATCAGCGCGTCGACGCCATGCACGGTGGCGTCGATGGCGGCGTTGCGTTCGTCCATCCAGCGCGCATAAGCGTCGTGCTCGAGGTGGCCGGGCGGGTGGATGTTGTAGTGCGGCTCGTGGTCGCCGGTGAAGAACACTGACTTGCCGTTACATTCGATGCGATACCCGAGGTCGGTCACCGGGTGGTTCATCACCACGTTGCCGACGGTGGCGTCGCCAACCTGGATCGGTTGGCCGATTTCCAGCGTCTGGTACTCGATGGTGGCGTCCATCTGGGTTTCGCTGACCGGGAAATAGCTGTTTTGCAGTTGCACGCCCATCACATGCTCGATGCCGTTGCCGGTGTCCGGATCGGTCACGCCATGCAGGCGCACCCGGCTGCCACGGATGAACAGCGGGGTAAAGAAGGGCAGGCCATGGATATGGTCCCAATGGCTGTGGGTGATGAAGATATTGGCGTGGATCGGCTTGCTTTTGTCCTGAATCAGCGACTGCGCCAGCGCGAACAGGCCGGTGCCGCCGTCTATGATGATCAGGGTGTCGTTGTCGGTGCGTACCTCGATGCAGGTGGTATTGCCGCCGTAGCGCGCCGTTCGCGGACCAGGGGACGGAATCGATCCCCGCACCCCCCAAAATTTGAATTTCATGGCTTTCCCTGGGTGTTCGTTCTTATTTTGCTATTTGTTGCCGCGTTACCTACATCCGATGATATCTTTTTTTTCGTTGCACAGGCAAAACAAACACGACACAGATACACTTCATCTGTAGATTTCCTTATGTACAACAGCTTGCGCTACAGCTACACTCTGTTCTGTACGCGCTGTCCAAGCGGGGCTCTACAATTAAAACAACCATGCAAGAGTTGAACCAAACCCAAATCGCCGAGCGTCTGGACCAGCTGACCGAGCTCAGCGTCCAGCTGGGCAGCAATCACGATACCGACGTGCTGCTGGAGCGTATCCTGCTGGTCGCCAAGCGCATGACCAATGCCGACGGTGGCACCTTGTACCGGCCCAGCGAAGACAAGCGCTATCTGAATTTCCACATCCTCCTCAATGACACGCTGCAGACCCACCAGGGCGGCAGCAGCGGCGTGCCGGTGACGGCCGGCAGCGTGCCGCTGTTCGACGACAACGGTGAAAAAAACCTGACGGCGGTGGCGGCGTATGCGGCCCACTTCGGCCTCTCGGTCAATATCGAGGACGTGTACAAGGCCGATGTGTTCAATTTTTCCGGCATGGTCAAATTCGACCAGCTGCGTAATTATCACTCGCAATCGTTCCTGACGGTGCCGATGAGCGACCATGAGGGCGTGCTGGTCGGCGTGCTGCAGCTGATTAACTCCAAGGATAGCGAGACCGGTGCCATTCGCGCCTTTACCCCGACCGACCAGCGTTTCATCGAGGCGTTGTCGGCGCAGGCGGCGGTGGCGCTGACCCACCAACGCCTGATCGCTCAGTTGGAAGAGCTGCTGGAGGCGCTGGTCAACCTGATCAACATTGGTATCGACGAGAAATCGCCATACACCGGCCGCCACTGCCAGTTCGTGCCGGAGCTGACCATGATGCTGGCCGAGGCCGTGCACGAAACCGGCAGTGGTCCGCTGGCCGACTTCCACATGACGGACGCCGACCGCAAGGAACTGTGGCTGGCCGGCCTGTTGCACGACTGCGGCAAGATCACCACCCCGGTGCACGTGGTGGACAAGGCCACCAAGCTGGAAACCATCTTCGACCGCATCGCGCTGATTGACACCCGCTTCGAAGTGCTGCTGCGCGATGCCGAGATCGCCGCGCTGAAGCGCAAGCTGGAACCAGGCGCGGACACGGCCGCCATCGATGCCGAGCTGGCGCAGCTGCAGGCCAGTCTGCGCGAGGAGCGCGAATTCCTGCGCGTTGCCAATGTCGGCGGCGAGGGCATGAAGCCGGACGATCAGGAGCGCGTGCGCGCCATCGCCCAGCGCCGCTGGATCGGCCCGGACGGCGCCGAGCGCGCCTTCCTGGACGAGGACGAGCTGCTCAACCTGACCATCCGCTTCGGTACGCTGACCGATGCCGAGCGCAAGGAAATCAACAATCACATCGTGATGACCATCAAGATGCTGGAGGCGCTGCCGTGGCCCAAGCATCTGAAGAATGTGCCGGAGTATGCCGGCGGCCACCACGAACGCATGGACGGCAAGGGTTATCCGCGCGGTCTGACCAAGGATCAGATGTCGGTGCAGGCGCGGGTGATGGCGATTGCCGACATCTTCGAGGCGCTGACCGCCAAGGACCGCCCCTACAAGAAGGGCAAGATGCTGTCCGAATCGCTGCGCATCCTCGGCAATTTCTCGCTCAACGGGCATATCGACCCCGACCTGTTCGATATCTTCATCCGCAAGAAAATCTATCTGGAGTTCGCCCACAAGAATATGGACGAAAAACAGATCGACGACATCGACGAAGCCAAAATTCCCGGCTATCAGCCCTAAGGACTGCGCGTGCGCAAATTCACCAAGATTCTGGTCAAGTATGGCCCGCGATGGCTGCTGGGCACTGTTATTACGCTGATGGGCGTGTTGTACGTAATGGGCTGGGTTCCCAGCGACACCGTGGCGCGACTGGACAATCTGTGGGCCGGCGAGCGCATGAAGCTGGAAAAGCCGGTGCTGGACCCGCGCATCGTCATCGTCGACATCGACGGCAAGTCGCTGACCGAGTTCGGCCGCTTCCCTTGGAGCCGCAACGTCCAGGCCACGCTGATCTCGCAACTGGTCGACCATTACAAGGTGGCGACGGTCGGCTACGACATCTCGTTCCCCGAGCCGGACACTAGTTCCGGCTATAACGTGCTGGAAAAGCTGTCCCAGACCGAGCTGAAGGATGTGCCGGCGCTGCGCCAGCGCTTGCAGGAACTGAAGCCGATGATGGATTACGACGGCGTGTTTGCCGGCGCGCTGCAGGGCAAGCCGGTGATCCTCGGCTTCAATCTGTCGCCAGACCAGATCAAAGGGACGTTGCCCAAGCCCTTGTTTTCCGAGTCCGACCTGAATGGCCGCGAATTGCTGGCCTATAACGCGCCTGGCTTCGAAGCCAACGTGCCGGTGCTGCAGCAGGCGGCCGCTGGCGCTGGGAGCTTTTCGGTGGTGACCGATCCGGACGGCATTGTCCGCACCGCCTATCTGATTCAGCAGGTGGGGGAGGATTACTATCCATCGCTGTCGTTGGCCACCGCCGCGCTGTACATGAAGGCGCGCGCCATCAAGCCCTACATGACCGAGACCGTGGACCAGCTGTCGCAGGCGCAGCGCGACAGCGGCGGTTTCGATGCGTTGACCATCCTGCTGCCGGGGAATATTCAGCGCCTGATCCCGGTGGGCGAGGCGATGAGCACCTTCGTCCAGTACCACGGCATCGGCGGCCCGCAGGGCGGCTCGTTCCGCTACGTGTCGGCGGCCGACGTGATGACCGGGCGCGCGCCGGCCGCCTTGCTGAAGGACACGGTGGCTCTGATCGGTACCACGGCGCCGGGACTGGTCGACTTGCGGGCCACGCCGGTCAACCCCGAGTATCCAGGGGTGGAAATCCACGCCAACCTGATCAAGTCCATCCTCGACAACAAATTCACCCAGCGTCCCGACTGGGCTTCGCCGGCCGAGGCGCTGACGATCCTGCTGGTCGGCCTGGTGCTGAGCTTTACGCTGTCGGCGCTGTCGCCGCTGCGCGCGATCGCGCTGGGCGTGGTGGTGCTGGCGGCGGCGGTGGGCGCCAACTACTATATGTACACGCAACTGAACCTGATTTTCAACCTGGCCATGCTGGTGATCGTGATCGTCAGCGTGTTCGTGGTGAACGTGGCGTGGGGCTATTTCTTCGAGGTGCGCAAGGGCGCGGCGCTGGTGTCGCGCTTTGGCGAATACGTGGCGCCGGAGCTGGTGGCGGAAATGGCCGAGGACCCGGAAAAATACAATATGGACGGCGAAAGCCGCGAGCTGACCGTGATGTTCGTCGACGTGCGCGGCTTCACCACCATTTCCGAAGGACTGACGCCGAAGCAGCTGCGCGAATACATCAACCTCTATCTGACCGCGATGTCGGAAGACATCCGCAGCAGCCACCAGGGCACGCTGGACAAGTACATCGGTGACGCCGTGATGGCGTTCTGGGGCGCGCCGGTGTCGTTCAACGACCACGCCAGCCGTGGCGTGGCCACCTCGCTGCTGATGCAGGCCAGCGCGCGCCGCCTCAACCAGGACTTCATCGCGCGCGGCTGGCCGGAACTGAAAATCGGCATCGGCCTCAACTCCGGCCTGATGCACGTGGGCGACATGGGCTCCAACATCCGCCGCGCCTATACGGTGATGGGCGACGCCGTCAACCTCGGCTCGCGGCTGGAGGGCATCACCAAGGTATACGGCGTCGGCATCGCGGTGGGCGAGATGACGCGCGCGGCGGCGCCGGAATTCGCCTACCGCGAGCTGGATCTGGTGCGGGTCAAGGGCAAGAACGAGCCGGTGGCGATTTTCGAACCGGTCGGGCTGGTGCAGGATGTGGACGAGGCCACCAAACGCGAACTTGATCGCTGGCAACAGGCATTGGTTGCGGTGCGCGCCCAGCGCTGGGAGGTGGCGGAAACTGTCCTGGACGAATTGCGGGCGCTGGCACCGGAACGCGGCTTGTACCAGCTGTACGTCGAGCGGCTCGCCTATTACCGCGCCCATCCGCCGGGCGAGGATTGGGATGGCGTGACCACCTTTGAAACCAAATAACGATATGAGAATGGCAAGCGTCTGGGCATAAATCCAACACTTCCAGCGGTAGAGGTGAAATCGCCGCGCAGCGCCGAATTGCTATGCTAGCATCGCGGAAGAAGCTATTGCAAAACAGCAAAAAACCATAGGCGACTTTCTTTCGCCACAAGCAACCAAGAGTCCACGACATGAGAACTAAGCTAACGCGCCTGCTCGCAGGTTCCGTTCTGGCCGCCGCCGTTGTATCGGCGTGGGGCGCCAATACGCCCGACGATGGCGCCATCCGTTTTGAAATTTCACACTTTGAAGTCAAGGGCAACACGCTGTTGTCGCAGGCCGAGATCGACCAGATCCTGTCTGGCTATAGCGGCAAGGAGCGCGATTTCGGCTATGTGCAGCGGGCCCTGGAAGCGCTGGAGGCAGCGTATCACGAACGTGGTTACAACGTCGTCACGATTGAATTGCCGGAGCAGGAACTGAATGGCGGCGTGGTGGTATTGCGCGTGGTGGAAACCAAAGTCGGCCGGGTTACGGTCAAGAACAATAAGTATTTCGACGAAGCAAATATTCGCCGCAGCCTGCCATCGCTGCAGGAAGGCCAGTCGCCCAATCTGAAGGTGGTGTCGGCCAACCTGAAACAGGGTAATGACAACCCGGCCAAGCAGGTCACGATGAAGCTGCAAAATGGCGAGAAAGACGACGAAGTCGATGCCGTACTGGAGGTCAAGGATGAATCGCCGTGGAAGGTGATGGCCAATGTCGACAACACCGGCACCGACGCCACCGGCAAGACCCACCTCGGCGTGGTGCTGCAAAACGCCAATCTGTTCGGCCGCGATCATCTGGCCTCGCTGCAGTACGTGACCTCGGCCGAGGAGCCGGGCCGGGTCAAGGTGTATGGCGCCGGTTACCACATTCCACTGTACGCGCTGGGTGATTCGGTAGACTTTTACGCCAGCTATTCGAACGTCGATTCCGGCACCATCACCGCCGGCAGCTTCAACCTGGCGGTCAGCGGCAAGGGTGCGGTGTATGGCGCGCGCTACAACCACACGCTGGCCAAGCGCGGCGAGCTGGAATCGCAGCTGTTGTATGGCCTTGATGTGAAAGCCTTCAAAAACAGCGTGGTGCTGCTGGGCACCGAGCTCGGTAACGATGTCACGGTGCATCCGCTGAGCATCGCCTACCAGGCCACCACGCCGATCCCGATGGGCGAGGCCGGCGCTCAGATCTCGCTGCTGCACAACGTCTCCGGCGGCACCAACGGTGGCCAGGATGCCTTCACGGCGGCGCGCACCAATGCCAAAGCGAACTACACCATCTTACGCGTGGGCGGCAGCGTCACCCACGCCTTCAAGAACGCATGGCAGGTACGTGCCATCGTCAACGGCCAGTACACGCGCGACGCGCTGATTCCGGGCGAGCAGTTCGGCGCCGGCGGCGCCACGTCGGTACGCGGCTTCGCCGAGCGGGAAATCTCCAACGATTCCGGCCTGAGCGTCAACCTGGAAGCCTATACGCCCAATCTGTGCAGCCACAACGGCTGGAACTGCCGGCTGCTGGGCTTTTACGACACTGCCTATGTCAGCCGCAACAAGGCGCTGGCGGGCGAACTGGAAAGCAGCACCATCGCCAGCGCCGGTGTCGGCGCGCGTTTCGTGCTGTCGACGAATTTGAATCTGCAATTGGACTACGGTCATGTATTGCGCGCCGGCGCCACCACCCGCGACGACGCCAACCGCCTGCACCTGCGTCTGGGCCTGGCCTACTGAGAGATAGCACATGAAATCGCAAATGACTTTTAATCTGCGCCGCAAGGCGCTGGCCGTGGTGGTGGCAGCCGCGTTCAGCACGGCTCAGGCCAATCCGGTCTCGCCGACCGTGGTGCACGGCATGGCTACCTTCAATCAGCAGGGCAGCCTGTACACCATCACCAACACGCCCAACACCATCATCGACTGGCAAAGCTTCTCGATTGCACAGAACGAGATCACCAAGTTCATCCAGCAGAGCGCGGACAGCAAGGTGCTGAACCGCATCACTGGTCAGGACCCATCGCAAATCCTCGGTTCGCTGCAATCGAACGGCAAGGTGTTCCTGATTAACCCGAACGGCGTGATCTTCGGCGCCGGTTCGCGCGTGGACGTGGCCGGACTGGTGGCGTCGACGCTGAATATCTCCAACGCCGATTTCCTGGCCGGGAATAACAAGTTCGAGGCCGGCACGACTGCCGGCACGGTCAGCAATGCCGGTACCATCACCACGCCGTCCGGCGGCCAGATCTTCCTGATCGCGCCATCGGTGGAAAACAGTGGCGTGATTTCGTCGCCGAACGGTGATGTGGTGCTGGCGGCCGGCCGCAGCGTGCAGCTGTTCGATTCGGCCGACCCGAATGTGCAGGTGGTGGTGTCGGCGCCGGCCGACCAGGCCGTCAACCTGGGCAGCATTGTGGCGCAGGGCGGCCGCATTGGCGTGTACGGCGCGCTGGTCAACCAGCGCGGCACCATCAACGCCAACAGCGCGGTGCTCGGCGCGAACGGCAAGATCGTGCTCAAAGCCAGCAATACGCTGATGGTGGAGGACGGCAGCAGCACCACCGCCACCGGCAGCAATCTCAACACCGGCGGCGACATCATGCTGCTCGGTACCAACGTCGGCCTCACCGGTAATGCGGTGGTCGATGCCAGCGGCGAGATCGGCGGCGGCAAGGTGCTGGTTGGCGGCGATTATCAGGGCGCGAATGCGTCGGTGACGAACGCCACCGCCACCTATGTCGGCAAGGATGTGGTCATCAGCGCCGACGCCACCCAAAGCGGCAACGGCGGCACGGTGGTGGTGTGGAGCCAGGAAGCGACCCGCATGTACGGCGTGCTGTCGGCCAAGGGCGGCGCCAGCGGCGGCGATGGCGGCCAGATCGAAACCTCGGGCAATTATCTGGACGTGTCTGGCGCCCGCGTCAGCACGGCGGCGGCCAAGGGCAAGACCGGCAGCTGGCTACTGGACCCGTACGATATCGACGTGGTGAGCGGCCGGGGCGGCACGCTGACCGACGTGGCGACCTTCAGCGCCGGCTCGTCGACCGGCGTGACCAGCATAGGCGCCGACCTGATTTCGGAATCCAGCACCAACGTGGTGTTGCAGGCCAAGCACGACATCACCTTCGACGCCAGCATTCTCAGCGACACCGGGGCCACGCTGACGGCGCAGGCCGGCAACGACATCAAGGTCAACGCGCTCATCTCGATGACCGGCGCCGTCACGCTGAGCGCCAACGATAGCGCCAGCGGCAGCGCCTCCGGCATCGGCGGCGTGACCATCAACAGCTACGACGGCTCGACCATCAACACCAACAGCGCCAACCTGACGCTGAAAGGGTCGTACGTCACCATCAACGGCGTGGTGGACCTTGGCAGTGGCAGCCTGGACGCGCGCGCCAATGTGGCGGGTGGTTACATCACGCTGGGGGCCAACAGCCAGGTGAGCACCACCTCCGACAGCCAGGCGGTGATTTCTTTCGTCACCGATAACATCAACCTGAACGGCGCAACCGGCAGTGTCGGCGGCGGCGGTGGCGGCTACGACTCGGTGTCGTTCTCGACGTATACCGCCAATCGCGGCATCACCTTTGGCGGCACCGGCACCAACACGCTGAACCTGACCTCGGCCGGCCTCAACACGGTGGCCACCGCCAATCTGATCGTCGGCCACAGCGCCGCCGGCAACATCACCAGCGGCGGCGATGTCAGCCTGTCCGGGGTCAGCAACCTGTTGCTGGAAAGCGGCGGCAACATCACGCTGAACCATGCGTTGAGCGGCCCCGGCAATATCTACCTCAGCGTGGATGGCACCGGCACGCTGACCACCGGCAGCAATGCCGCGATCAGCGCCGGTTCGGTGTCGCTGGTGGGCAACAAGATGGCGCTGGGCGGCAGCATCAGCGGCGAAGGGGTGTCCATCAATACCTATGGCACCAGCACCGGCATCAACCTCGGTTCCGAGGTCAGCGGCAAGCTGAGCCTGACGGCGGATGAACTGAAGACGGTGAGTGGCAACCTGGAAATCGGCACGGCGGAAGATTACACCGGCGCGGTGACGGTGGCCAGCGCGGTGGACCTGAGCAGCAGCTCGGTGTATCAGCTGAATCTCGGCGGCAAATCGATTGCCGTCAACGCGGCGCTGAAAGTGCCGGGCTCGCTGAACCTGAATGCGACCAATGCCGTCACCGGCAGTGGCGCCATTACCGCCGGCGATTTGTCGGTCGATGCTGGCTCGGTGGCGCTGACTGGTGCTGTCACCGCGAGTGAAGGCGTGTCACTCAGCAGCAGCGGCGCGGTGTCGATGACCGGCGTCGTTACCGCCGGCAGCCTGAGCTCCTATGGCACCTCGGTCGCGCTGACCGGCAAAAACGCCGTCGGCACCGTCAGCGGCCATGCCACCACCGGCGCCTTTGCCTTTACCGCCGCCAATGGCGTCACGCTGGGGAATATCAGCGGCGCGACTGGCATCACGTTGACGGCCGGCGGCAACATCGAGCAGGATTATTACTCGACCATGAGCACGCCGCTGCTGAGCGTCACCACGCCCGGCGCCGCACACCTGGTAGGCTCCAACCAGATCGATGCGCTGACTGCCTCCAGCGTCGGTCTGCTGTCGTTCAACGATAACACCGCGGTGACGCTGAATGCGATCACGCTGACCGGCACTTATGGCGACGGCGGCATCAACGTCACCGCGCTCGGCAATGTCAACGTGTCCGGCGCGTTGAATGCGAAGACGCAGAGCGTGTATCTGTCCGGTACCAATGTCACCGGCGCCGGCGTCATCACCGCCGGCAACCTGAATGCCAACGCGGGCAGCAGCGTCAGCCTGACCGGCGCCAACAAGGCGACCTTGGTGGCTGGTACTACCTCGAATGGTAGCTTCAGCTACAACTCCGGCCAGGCGTTCAGCCTGGGCAACATCAGCGCCGGCGTGGGGATTGCGCTGACCGGTACCGGCAACATCACGCAAACCGCCGACAGCGGTGTGCTGAGCGCGCCGTCGATGAGCATCACTACGCCGGGCACGGTCAGCATTCTGGGGGCCAGCAACCAGATTGCCGCGCTGGCCGCGACCAGCGTCGGCTCGCTGACCTTCAAGGACAATACCGACCTGAATCTGGGCGTGGTCACGCTGACCGGCAACGTCAGCGGCGGCTTTGTGGACATCGAGGCGCCAACCATTCTGGTGGGCGCGGCCATCAACGGCAAGACGCAGCGGGTGACGCTGGAAGGCAATACGGTCACGGTCAACGCGGCTGGCACGGCCGGCATTTTTGAAATTGGCGCTGACACGCTGGCGCTGAACGCGAACCTGACGGCCACCACTGCGGCCAGCATTCATCCTTACAGCTCCGGCTATAGCATGGTGATCGGCTCAGGTAGCAGCTGCAGCACCGGCTGCCTGGCGGTCAACGATCTGTACCATATCGTCGCGCCGACCATTGGCCTGGGGGCGGTCGATTCCTCGCTGAACGTGGGCAATGTGTCGGTCGACAGCATCAGCGGCGTGGGGACCACCTCGTCCAGCATCAGCAGCACGACCACTCGCATTGGGCTGCTGAGCAACAGCGGCAATATCACCCAGACTGGCGTGATTAATGTGCATGACCTGGGTCTGGTCACCAGCGGCAACATCACGCTGACCAACACCGGTAACACGGTGTCCAGCCTGGCGGCGGTGCAGGGTGGTTCCGGCAATCTGAGTTTTGCCGATACTGGCACGCTGACCATTTCCAGCCTGAGCGGCGTGTATAGCGGCTCAGTGTTGTACTCGTTGCCAGGTGTGAGCTCGAACGGCACGGTGACGCTGGATGTGATCGGCTCCCTGCTGAGCGCCAGCAAGACGGTCTACATCACCGCGCCGGCGCTGGTGCTGAACACCACCACCGGCATCGGCGTCGGCAGCATCGGCTTGCGTACCAAGGTGTCCGAGCTGACGGCAGTGAATACGGCCGGCAGCGGCAGCACGGCCGCGATCAATATCTATAACATCAACAACACCGAGATTTCAGATTGGTTGACGGTGCACCGCGTGGAGCAGGTGGATGCGGGCGGCGGCAATGGCGGCGCCATTTCCATCGACAATACCGGCGGTATGAAGATTGCCGATCTGTCGCCGAATGGGGTGAAGACCACCACCGGCAACATCAAGCTGCAAACCCACAGCCCGCTAGAGATTGATGGCTCGGTGAGCACCGATTCCGGTGATATCACGATGGCGGCGGGTACTGGCTATGATACGAGCAATACCGTTACGATCGGCTCGGGCGGCAGCGTGACGTCGACCTCGGGTAATGTGTCGATCACCGGTACTTCTTACACCAATAACGGGACGGTGACTGACACCAATGGTGCGGTAACGCCGAATTACCAACAGGCGCCGACGCCGACTCCGACCCCGACGCCGACGCCGACGCCAACGCCAACACCGACGCCAACGCCAACGCCGACGCCGACCCCAACCCCAACCCCAACGCCAACGCCGACGCCAACGCCGACGCCAACGCCAACGCCGACACCGACACCGACACCGACACCGACACCGACGCCGACACCGACGCCAACGCCAACGCCAACGCCAACGCCGACACCGACGCCGACACCGACGCCGACACCGACGCCAACGCCGACACCACCGGATACGCCGACACCGACGCCGACGCCAACGCCAACGCCAACGCCAACGCCGGTATCGGCCGACATTTGCACGATCGCACCGACTTCGGAGCTGTGCACGGTCATTTCGCCGCCGAGCAACAGCAACCCGGTCAGCCCGGTCTATCAGGCGACCAACGAGGTCATCACCACGCTGGCCAGTACCACCGGCAGCTCGTCGACCGACAGCACGCAGAGCTCGTCGGGCGGCAGCTCGTCCAGTGGTGGCAGCAGCACGGGCACCACGACCACCTCGTCCACACCTGGCGACGAAAAGAGCGACAAGACGACCAGCACCACCAGTGATGCATCCAAAGACCAGAGCGGAACCAAAAATGAATCAATTAAGAAAAATTACTGCAATTAAAGCGCTCTTTGTACTGGTGCTGTTCTGGATGGCCGGCGCCAGTTGGGCCGCCCAGGTAGCGGGTACCGTGGTACAACTGAGCGGCCCGTTGCTGGCCAAGCGCGCTGACGGCACGGCGCGCATCCTGTCGATGAAATCCGAAGTGGAGAGCGGCGACACGCTGGTAACCGAGAAGAACACCTACGCCATGGTGAAATTCATCGACAACAGTGAAATCACGCTCAAGCCGTCGACCACCTTCAAGGTCGAGAACTTTGCCTACGATGCCTCCAGCCCGAGTGGCGACGCCGCCTCGTTCAGCCTGGTGAAGGGCGGCCTGCGCTCGGTGACCGGCCTGCTGGGCAAGCGCAACAAGGAAAAGTTCTCGATGAAAACGCCGAGCGCCACCATCGGTATTCGCGGCACCACCTTCATTGTCGAGTGGGTGTCGCCGGAGTCGGATGGGGAGAGCTGCCGTGACCGTGATCCCAACATGTCGGCCTGCGCCGGGCAGCGCGAGCCTGGCACCTATGTGCGGGTGCTGGAAGGCATGATCTACCTGGCCAATGAAAACGGCAGCGTGGACATCGGTCCGAATCAGGTGGGCAAGTCGCTGTGGCTGCCGCCGGGAGCGGCGAAGCAGGGTGCGGAACGCAAGCAGGAAGAGTCCGGATCGGCGGCAAAGTCCGCGCCATCGTCGTCGGGCGCGGCGCCTGAGAAGGTCAATGACAGCGGCAGCGGCGAGTTCCCGCCATCGTCGACCTACGACACCATCCCGACCCAGACCACGGGCGGCGCCACCGGCAGTGGCACCACCACCACCAATTCCGGCACCAGCAAGCTGCCAGCCGGAGAATGTGAAGTCCGCACTTGACCTTCCAATCATGGGATACTTGATACTGTGCACGTATTCACAGCATCGGGTGTCCCATGAATCAGCAAGCGATCAAAATTGAAGGCATGAGCTGCGCCTCCTGCGTCGGCAGGGTGGAGCGCGTGTTGGCGGCGGTGCCGGGCGTCGACAAGGTAAGTGTCAATCTGGCAACCGAGATGGCGCGGGTGGAATCCGCCGCGCCGCTCGATTTTGCCGTGCTCAAGCAAGTCATCGACAAAGCAGGCTACCAAGCCTCGCAACCCGAAGAGCTGTTCGCCGCTGCTGCCACAGCCGCCGCTTCGATTGCCCCCGCCATCGCCGATTCCCCCGCCGCGCCCGCTGCTGCTGCCGCCTCGACCCGTTCCGCGCGCCGCAACACACGCCAGCCGCAAGGCGGCACCGCAGTCCTGCTGGCCGCGCTGTTCTCCGCGCCGCTGCTGCTACCGATGCTGTTGCAACTGGCCGGGATCGACTGGATGCTGGATGGCCGCCTGCAATGGCTGCTCGCCACCCCGGTCCAATTCTGGCTGGGCGCGCGTTTTTATCGCGCCGGCTGGCTGGCCGCGCGCGCGCGCAGCGGCAATATGGACTTGCTGGTCGCCCTTGGCACCAGCGCCGCCTATGGCCTGAGCGTGTATCAACTGTTCACCGCCCACGCCATGCCGCACCTGTACTTTGAAGCGTCGGCCGTGGTGATCACGCTGGTCCTGCTGGGCAAATGGCTGGAAGCCCGCGCCAAGCGCCAGACCGCCGAGGCGATCCGCGCGCTGCAAACTCTGCGCCCCGAATCGGCGCGGGTGCGGCGCGATGGCCAGGACGTGGACGTCTCCATCAACCAAGTGCGCGTCGACGACATCATCGTCATCCGGCCCGGCGAACGGATCGCCGCCGACGGTGTGGTCACCGAAGGCGCCAGCCACGTCGACGAAGCGCTGATCACCGGAGAAAGCCTGCCGGTAGCCCGTCACGCCGGCGAACGCGTCACCGGCGGCGCGATTAACGGTGAGGGCTTGCTGCTGGTGCGCGTGACCGCCGTCGGCGCCGAAAGCACGCTGGCGCGCATCATCCGGCTGGTGGAGGATGCGCAAGCCGCCAAGGCGCCGGTGCAGCATTTGGTCGACCGTGTCAGCGCCGTATTCGTGCCGGTGGTGCTGGTGCTGGCGCTGCTGACCTTTGCCGGCTGGTGGCTGGTCGGTGGCGACGCTGAACAGGCCATCATCAACGCAGTGGCGGTGCTGGTGATTGCGTGTCCCTGCGCGTTAGGGCTGGCGACGCCGGCCGCCATCATGGCCGGCACCGGCGTCGCCGCCCGCCATGGCATTTTGATTAAAGACGCCGAAGCGTTGGAACTGGCGCACCGCATCACCACCGTCGCCTTCGACAAAACCGGCACGCTGACCGAAGGCCAGCCGTCGTTGGCGCTGCTTGCGCCGGCGCCCGGCGTGGACGAAGCGAGGCTGCTGCAACTGGCCGCCGCCGTCCAGCGCGGCAGCGAACACGCCTTGGCCCGCGCCGTACAGCAGGCTGCCAGTGGCGCTTCGCCGCTGCAGGCCTCCGATATCACCGCCTTACCTGGGCGCGGCGTGGCGGCGACGGTTGATGGGCAGCGCCTGATCCTCGGCAGCACGCGGCTGATGCAGGAGCAGGGCGTCGTACTGGAGACATTGACGGCACGCGCCGAAGCGCTGGAACGCGAAGGCCACACCATCTCCTGGCTGGCCGCGCCCGCCGGCGAAGGTGTGCTCGGCCTGCTCGCCTTCGGCGACCGCATCAAACCACAGGCCACGGCCGCAGTGCGGGCGCTGCATGCCATGGGCATCCACACCATCCTGCTCACCGGCGACAACCAGGGCAGCGCCGACGCCGTCGGCCACCAGCTTGGCGTGCAGCGCATCATCGCCAACATGCTGCCGGCCGACAAAGCCGCCACCATCGCGGCACTGAAAACCGACGGCGCCACCATCGCCATGGTCGGCGACGGCATCAACGACGCCCCCGCATTGGCGGCGGCTGACGTCGGCATCGCCATGTCCAGCGGCACCGACGTCGCCATGCACGCCGCCGGCATCACCCTGATGCGCGGCGACCCGGCGCTGGTGGCCGCAGCCATCTCGATCTCGCGCCGCAGCTACAACAAAATTCGCCAGAACCTGTTCTGGGCCTTCATCTACAACCTGATCGGCATACCACTGGCGGCACTCGGCATGCTGAACCCCATCGTCGCCGGTGGCGCGATGGCGCTGAGTTCCGTCAGCGTCATCAGCAACGCGCTGCTGCTGCGACGCTGGAAACCGGAGCAATAACATGAACATCGGCCAGGCCGCGGCGGCCAGTGGCGTCTCCGCCAAAATGATCCGCTACTACGAAAGCATCGCCCTGATCCCAGCCGGCAAGCGTAGCGAATCCGGCTACCGCATCTATGGCGAGAACGACCTGCACACCTTGCGCTTCGTCAAACGCGCGCGCCTGCTCGGCTTCTCGCTGGACCAGATCCGCGACCTGCTATCGCTGTGGCAGAACAAAGACCGCGCCAGTGGCGACGTCAAAAACATCGCCCTCGGCCATGTAGCCGAGCTCAACCAGCGCATCGCCGAACTGACCGAAATGCGCGACACCCTGCAAACCCTGGCCAGCTGCTGCCACGGCGACCACCGCCCCGACTGCCCCATCCTCCAAAGCCTCGCCGACTAACTCCGGGGTCAGGTCCATCATTTCTACACGTTCTCAGCCGTAGCGCGTGCGCTACGGCTGAGAACGTGTAGAAATGATGGACCTGACCCCGGATTGACGTATAATTCCGGCACGTTTTGGTGCTCGCGCGTCCGCTCAGGATGCGCAGTTAAACGGGAAACAGGATGCCGACTCCGGCTAACCTGTGCTGCCCCCGCAACGGTAAACAAGCGTCGCGCATCGCGCGACAATCCACTTCGCTATGCCACTGTGCTTCGTGCATGGGAAGGTCAGGTGGAGACGCTTGTCAGCCCGGATACCGGCCAAACAAGGGAAGACGCCACTGGCGTTTTCATTCAATTCGCTCACGGGGAGGTGAGCGGCTTGCATCTGTAGTTAACTAATCTATGCATTCATTCAGCGCGTCGCGGCCAGGCCGTTACGCGTCGTTGCGTGCTGCTTTTTCAGGATACGTCCATGCCCAATTTGCCCGCCGACGCGGCGATTCATTCGATTGAAACGCTGTTGTACTCTATCTCCAACTTGCTGTACCTGCCGGTACTGCTCGGTATCGCGGCGCTGACGCTGTATATGCTGGTCTGCTTTGGCACGCTGGTGGCGGAGGCGGTGGAACGCCGCCGTGGCATGCGGGTGCTGGTCGCCAGCGCCAAGCAGCAGATGGATGCGGCACGCAGTGCGCAGCCGGGCGAGCCGGCGCTGGACGCGCGTCTGGAGCGCGTGGTGCAGCGCGCCGACGCCGCCGGCATGCGTCGCCTGGACGGCGTGCGCTTTGTGGTGCGCGTCGGTCCGGCGCTGGGTTTGATGGGCACTCTGATCCCGATGGGCATTTCGCTGGCCGGTCTGGCGCAGGGCAATCTGCCGAAGATGGCGGAGTCGATGACCACCGCTTTCACCGCTACCGTGGTCGGCCTGGCGTGCAGCGTTACGGCCTATGTGCTGACGCTGGTGCGTGAACACTGGCTGCGCAACGATCTGACCGACATCGCCTTCGCCGCCGAAGCGCTGCTGGCAGCGGAGGGCTGAGATGCGCTATTTGAATAAACACCGCTTCAGCGCACGCGGCGAGCATGGTGATGATCCGCTGGCCGGCGTCGCCAATCTGTTCGACGCCAGCATCGTGTTCATCGTCGCCATGATGCTGGCGCTGTTCTCGGCCTGGAATATGATGGATCTGCTGGACCCGAATTCCGAAGTCACCATCGCCAAGAAATCGGCCGACGGTCACGTCGAGGTGCTGACCAAGAAGGGCTCCGAAATCAAGGTGAGCAAGGTCAGTGACAAGCCGCTGTCCGGCTCCGGCAAGCGTTTGGGCACGGCGTATCAGCTGCCGGATGGGAAGGTGGTCTATGTTCCGGAATAAGCTTTGGCTGGCAGCTCTGATGCTGCTGTCGCTGTGCGTGGCCGGCTACGTACATTCGGCGCAGGCGCCGCGCACGCTGGCGCTGATGCTGGGTGATGTGGAATCGCGTCCCGCCGTGCTGGCGGTGCGCGGCCTGCAAACGGAGCTGAAGGCGCTGAATCTCGCCATCCGCATCATCCCGGTCAATGGCCTGACGCCGGCCGATCGCAGCGCGCTGGCGGGCGCCGATGTGGCGGTCATCAACGTCAAGGGGCGGCAGGCGATGGCCGGGCTCACCACGGAACTTGAAACGCTGCAGAAAGCGCGCAAGCCGGTGTTCGCGGTGGGCGCGCTGGACGACAGCTTGCGCGAGCTGGGTGTGCGCGATGATAAAGCCATTCAATCCTATCACGCCGAAGGCGGTGTGGAGAACATCGGCAATCTGCTGCGCTACATTCTGAAGACGCAGTTCGGCGCACAGGTCAGCGCGGCGCCGGTGCATGCGATGCCGGAGGCGGGCCTGTACGATGTGGCGGCCAATCGCACCGTCGCCAGCTACGACGATTACGTGCGCGGTTACGCGCATTACAAACCGGGTGCGCCGTGGATCGCCGTGCCGTTCTATCGCGCCAGTCTGGTGGCGGGACAAACGTTGCCGCTGGCGGCGATTGTCGCGCGACTGGAAGCCAGCGGCTATAACGCGCTGCCGGTGTTTGGCTATCCGTATGAGGTGCCACTCAAGCTGCTGTTGGATGAAAACGGCAAGAGCCGCGTCGATCTGATCGTCGCGCTGGGCATGAAGGTGGGCGGCACCACCAGCGTGGGCGCGATGCTGGACAAGATCGGCGTCCCCGCCATCAACGCCATCACGCTGAGCCAGCAGACGTTGGCGCAGTGGCAGGAATCCAAAATCGGCCTGGATATCATCGAGCGTACCTGGCAACTGGCCGGCGCGGAAGCGGCGGGCCTGATCCAGCCGACCGTGGTCGCCAGCCGCGAACGCATCAGCGATGCGCAGACCGGCCTGGCCTACGTTGAAGAGACGCCTATCCCGGAGCGCATCGAGCGTCTGAACGAGCGCGTGGCCGCCTGGCTCGCGCTGCGGGAAAAGGCCAATGCCGACAAGCGTGTCGCCATGATCTACTTTAACTATCCGCACGGTTCGGAGACCATCGGCGCGGCTTACCTGAACGTGCTGCCGGAAAGCCTGTGGCAGATCGTTCAGCGCCTGAAGCACGATGGCTACCGCACCGGCGAAGCGCTGCCGACCAGCGAGGCCGAGCTGCAAGGCGAAATCCAGAAGTGGGGCAATTACCCCGGCAAATCGAAAGGCGATTACAACGCGGGCTTGAAACATCTGGCCGAAAGCGGCCAGGCCTTGCTGGTGCCGTTGAGCGAATACCAGCAGTGGTTTAGCCAACTGGCCGCGCCGCTGCGCGCGGCGATCGAACAATCGTGGGGCAAGCCGGAGAACGCGCCGGTCCTGTGGCGCAATGCCAAGGGCGAGGCGTTCTTCGTCTACCCGGCACGCCGCTTCGGCAATGTGCTGATGGCGCCGCAGCCCGGCCGCGCCTGGGAGCAGAATCTGGAGAAGCTGCACAATGAAGTCAGCATGCCGCCATCGCACGAGTACATCGCTTTCTATCTATGGCTGCAAAAGGACTTCCGCGCGCACGCCGTCATGCACATCGGTACCCACGGCACGCAGGAATGGCTGACCGGTAAAGAGGCCGGCCTGTCCGACAGCGATCCGACCGAAGCGCTGATCGGCGCCATGCCCAACATCTATCCCTATGTGATGGACGACGTGGGCGAGGGCATCCAGGCCAAGCGGCGCGGCATGGCCACCATCATCGACCACATGACGCCACCGTTCGATATCGCCGGCCTGAATCCGGATCTGCGCGAACTGGGCGCGCTGCTCAACGACTATCGCGTGGCCGAGCAAAAGAGTCCGCTGCTGGCGGCCAGCCATCTGAAAGCCATCAACCAGATCGCCGCCAAGGCCGGCGTGTTGAAGGACATGAAGAAGAAAGAGCTGAAGTCGGAAGCCGATATGGAAGGGCTGGAGGAATACCTGGACGACACCGGCAACAAGCTGACGCCTTTCGGCCTGCATACCTTTGGCGTGGCGCCCAACGCCGAACAACGCAACGCCACCGCGCGCGCCGTGGTCAGTCTGGATACCGACGCCACGCCGGAGCAAAAAAGCAAGCGCATCGCGCAGCTGGAAGCGGACATCGAACTCAGCGCGCAACTGGAGCTGGATCGTCTGATGCAGGCGCTGGACGGCCGCTATATCCCGACTGGCGTGAGCGCGGACCTGGTGCGCAATCCAAACGCGCTGCCGACCGGCCGCAACTTCTTCGGCCTCGATCCGTCGCGCATTCCGAGCAAGGCGACGTATGACGCCGGCGCCAAACTGGCGCAGCAGCTGGCGGACGATTACCGCAAGCGCCACGGCGCCTGGCCGGAAAAGCTCAGCATGAATTTGTGGGGCGTGGAGACGTCGCGTCACGAGGGTGTGATGGAAGCGCAGGCGATGGCGTTGATGGGTGTACGTCCGACCTGGGATGAACGGGGCCGCGTCACCGGCGTGGAAGCGATCAGCCGCAAGCAGCTGGGCCGCCCGCGCGTGGATGTAACGCTGATTTCGTCCGGCCTGTTCCGCGATCTGTTCCCGAATCTGTTGACGTTGATGGATCAGGCGGCGCAGCTGGCGCAGAAGCAGGACGATGAAGGCGGCAACGTGCTGCAGCAGCACAGCGGCAAGGTCGCCGCGTCGCTGGCGAAGCGCGGCATGTCGGCCGAGGAGGCGCAGCGACTGGCTTCGGTGCGTATCTTCGGCTTGCCGAGCGGCGCTTACGGGACGCAGATCGAGAAGCTGATCCCGCTCACCAACGCCTGGCAGAACGAGAAGGAAGTGGCCGATGTGTTCATCAACCGCATGAGCCATCCGTTCGGCGCCGGCTATTGGGGCGACGACAAGGCCAATCCGGAGCAGCGCCGCGAACTGTTCAAGCAAGCGCTGTCCGGCAGCCAGATCGCGCTGCACAGCCGTTCCAGCAATCTGTTTGCGACCTTGGATAACGATGACTTCTTCCAGTATCTGGGCGGTACCGCGATGGCGATCCGCAGTGTGGACGGCAAGACGCCGGAAGTGATGGTCAGCGATCTCTCCAACCCGCGCCGCGCCACCCACAAGACGCTGGAGCAGTACATGGGGCAGGAGATGCAGGCGCGTTACCTGAACCCGCGCTGGGCCGACAGCATGCTGAAGGAGGGCTATTCCGGCGCGCGCTACATCAATCGCGTGGTGGACTATCTGTGGGCGTGGCAGGTGACGGTGCCGGAGGTGGTCGACGACGGTAAGTGGCAGCGCATGTACGACACTTATGTCGAGGACCGTCACGGCCTGAAGGTGCGCGAGCGCTTTGCCGATGCCGGCAATCTGCGCGCTTTCCAGGCCGTCACTGACCGTATGCTGAGCGCGATCGAGCGCGGTTACTGGAAGCCCAGCGCCGCCGTGCGCGCCAAGCTGACGCAGATGAACGCGCAGGCGATCAAGGACGCTGGCGTCTCGTGCAGCGCGGATTCGTGCAGCAAGGCGACGCTGAAGGTGGCGCCGCAGTTCAGTGCCGACTTTGTGCCAAACGTCGGCACCAATACGGCTATCGCTCATGGCGCTGCTGCCGCCGCACGCGCAGGCGGTGCCGCGCCGTCGCCGCAGTTGGCAGTGCAGAACGCGGCCGCAGAGCTGCAGGCGTTGCAGGCCAAGGCCGATGCCGAGGTACAGCAGCCGCCGGCTCAGAAACCGGCAGCGGCCAAGCCGGCGCCCGCGCCGCAGGCCAAGCCGCAAGCCGCCGACGCCAAAGTCAGCGGCTTTGAAATGGAAACCCTGACCAATCTGACGCCGGTTCAAAAGACTGTCGGCAGCCTGGTGATGCTGGCACTGGCCGCTGCGCTGATTGGCGTGGGCTATGTCAGCCGTCGTAACAAACTTCGCAAATTGAAAGGCTATTTATGATGCGCCCATCCCTCGTTGCCCTGGCGGCGATCCTGCCGCTGGTGGCTCACGCCGACAGCGATACCGAACCGGTCGAAAAAGTCGAGGTGCGCGGCCATTACGATAATGGTGTTGGCACCTCGGGCGCAGCCAGCCAGGGCGCGGTGACAGCGGAGCTGATCGCCAATCGTCCGGCGCTGCGGCCCGGCGAGCTGCTGGAGTTCGTGCCCGGCGTGATCGTTACTCAGCATAGCGGCGACGGCAAGGCCAATCAGTACTTCCTGCGCGGCTTCAATCTCGATCACGGCACCGACTTCGCGACCTTTGTCGACGGCATGCCTGTCAACATGCGCACCCACGCGCATGGCCAGGGTTATACCGATCTGAATTTCCTGATCCCTGAACTGGTCGATCGCATCAACTACAAAAAAGGTCCGTACTACGCCGACGAAGGCGACTTCGCCTCGGCCGGCGCGGCGCACATGACGCTGGCGAACAAGCTGAAGGAAAACACCGCCAGCGTCACTGTCGGCGAAAACCAATACGTGCGTTCGGTCGTCACCGGTTCGACACCACTGGCTGCGGGGACGCTGGTGTATGGTGCGGAACTGGCGCACAACAACGGCCCGTGGGTAACGCCGGAAGCTTTCCACAAAAGCCTGGGCGTGCTGCGTTACGCGCAGGGCGCCAGCGATGACCAGTTTACCGTGACTGGCATGTTCTACAAGGGCGCCTGGTACGCCAGCAACCAGATTCCGCTGCGCGCGGTGCAAAGCGGGGCGCTGGATGAATTTGGCGCCGTCGATACCAGCGATGGCGGCCGGACTTCGCGTTACAGCCTGTCCGCCACCATGCGCAAGCGCAGCAGCGACAGTCTGTTGCAGGCCAGTGCCTACGTGGTGCAATCGAGCCTGACGCTGTTCAATGACTTCACCTACTTCCTCGACGACCCGGTCAACGGTGACCAGTCACGCCAGAGCGAGAAGCGCCGCATGGGTGGCTTCGATGTGGCGCAGACCTGGTTCAGCCACTGGGGCGGTCTGGATGTCAGCAACAAGGTTGGCTTGCAGGGCCGCTACGACTACCTGTCGCCACTGGGCCTGTACGCCACGCGCAATGAGCAGACCTTGAGCGTGATCTCCGAATCGAAGGTGAAGGAAGGCAGCCTGGGCGCCTACCTTGAAAACACCGTGCAGTGGCGCGACTGGCTGCGCACCATCGCTGGTCTGCGCTACGACCGTTATCGCTTCGATGTGAACAGCAGTATTGCGGAGAACTCGGGCAAGGTCAGCGCGGGCACCACTTCACCGAAATTCTCGGTGGTGCTGGGACCATGGGCCAAGACTGAATTTTTCATCAATTACGGCGAAGGCTTCCACAGCAACGACGCGCGCGGCACCACGGTGCACCTGACGCCGAAAGAGCTGCTGCCGACCGATCCGGTCACGCCGCTGGTGAAAACGCGCGGTGCGGAACTTGGTGCGCGCACCGAATTCATCCCCGGCTTGCAAAGCTCAATGGCGTTGTGGAAGCTGCGTTCGGCTTCGGAACTGGTGTTCTCCGGCGATGCTGGCGATACTTCCCCGAGCCGTGGCAGCTACCGCTCCGGCGTCGAGTGGAACAACCACTACATCGCCAACGCCTGGCTGCTGTTCGATCTGGACATGGCTTACTCGCGCGCGCACTACACCGAGCATGACGAAGTGGGCGACTACATTCCGGGCGCGGTCGGCAAAGTGGCGTCGTTTGGCGCCACCATCAGCGACCTGGGGCCATGGTCGGCGGCGTTCCAGTTGCGTTACTTCGGACCGCGTCCGCTGATCGAGGATAACAGCATCCGCTCAGCCGCCACCGCGATTGCCTATGCGCGCCTGGGCTATAAACTCAACCGCCGCTGGACGGTGCAGCTGGATGCCTTCAACCTGTTCGACCGCCGTGTCAGCGATGTGGACTACTACTACGCCTCGCGCCTGCAGGGCGAGCCGGCCGAGGGTGTGACGGACATTCACTATCATCCGGCCGAGCGCCGCACCATGCGTGTGACAGTGAAGACCACCTTCTAACGGCTGAACATCCAGACTGTGAGCACCGCACCGACCATCACCACAAAGCCGCGCATCAGCTTTTCCGGCAGGCGGTGTATCAGGTAGCCGCCGCACATGCCGCCGGCGATGCCGCCCACGCAGAGCGCCAGCGCGGCCGGCCAGCTGATTAAGTTCGAGGTGGCGAAGATCAGCGTGGCGGCGGCGTTCATGGCCATCGCCAGCACGTTCTTGGTGGCGGTGGCGGCGCGTACCTGCTGGCCGGCGATGGTCAGCGCGGCCAGCATCAGAAAACCGATGCCGCCACCGAAGTAACCGCCGTAGATGGCGATGCAGGTCTGGATCAGCACCAGTAGCCAGACCGGCATGCCGCTGGCCGCATGCAGCGGCTTGCGGCGGAAGCTACCCCACGCGAACACCGAGGTGGCGAATAGCACCAGCCACGGCACCAGCTTTTCAAAGATCGACGGCGGCGTGTGCAGCAACAGC
Source organism: Duganella guangzhouensis (assembly GCF_009674535.1). Lineage (GTDB taxonomy): Bacteria > Pseudomonadota > Gammaproteobacteria > Burkholderiales > Burkholderiaceae_D > Rugamonas > Rugamonas guangzhouensis. Next base: position 384,195 of record NZ_WKJK01000002.1, on the reverse strand, counting down.
AGCGCGCCGGCCACGCCGCCGATGGTGCTGATGATGAACAGCTTGCGGAAGCTGAGCGCGCCGACGTCGCTTACCAGCTTGCGTCCCGCATAGGCGGCGGTGCTCTGGCTGGGGAACATGGCGATGGTGGATGTCATGTTGGCCGCCAGTGGATTGAGGCCGGCCAGCAGCAGGGCGGGGAAGGTGATGAAGGAACCGCCGCCGGCCAGCGCATTCTGTACGCCGGCGAAGAAGCCGGCGGCGGCGATCATCAGGACGATATGGGTGTCGAGTGGCATGGGCTATCGGGCGGCGTGGCTGATCAGCTGATGCTACCATGGGCGCATGATGACTCCTTATCAACTACTTTACTGGGATGGCCTGCAGGGCCGCGGTGAATTCGTCCGGCTGGCGCTGGAGGAGGCCGGCGTGCCATATGTGGACGTGGCGCGGCTCAAGGGCGGCATGCCGAAGCTGACGGCCGCGCTGGATGGCGAGCAGGTCGAGCATCCATCGTTTGCGCCACCGGTGCTGAAGGTTGGCGATCAGCTGATCGGGCAGACCGCGAACATCCTGCTGTTCCTGGGCGCGAAGCATGGGCTGGCGCCGCGTGCGCAGGAGGGGCGGCTGTGGTGCAATCAGCTACAGCTGACCATCGCGGATATCGTGGCGGAGGCGCATGATACGCATCACCCCATCTCCACCAACCTGTATTACGAGGATCAGAAAAAAGAAGCCAAGGCGCGGGCGCGCGACTTCCGCGAGCAGCGCATTCCCAAGTTTCTCGATTATTTCGAGGGCGTGGTGCAGCGTAATCCGGGGCGGGGCGGTTATGCGGTGGGATCGCGCTTGACGTATGTGGACTTGTCGCTGTTCCAGCTGATCGAGGGGCTGAGCTATGCGTTTCCGAAGACGATGGCGCGGCTGGCGCCATCGTATCCCGGCCTGTTCGCCTTGCGCGACAAGGTGGCGCAGCGGCCGAACGTCGCAGCCTACCTGCGTTCGAAGCGGCGGATACCGTTCAATGAGAGCGGCATCTTCCGGCAGTATCCGGAACTGGATAAATAATCAGACCGCGCTGGTGACTGGATAACCGGCATCGGCGATGGCCGATTTCAGCGGCGTCAGCGGCGTCGCGCTGTCGATCTTGACCGATTTGGTGGTCAAGTCGATTTCCACCTTGGCGGCGGCGTCGATCTCCTGCACAGCCTTGGTCACGGCGCCCACACAGTGGCCGCAGCTCATGTTTTCTACTTGCAGCTGGTACATCGCATACTCCTCAAACAGTTTGGAATACCTACACTGTAATCCTTCCCGCTGTGGGAAGGTCAAGCGGATTTCACTGTGGCGCTGTTATGATTTGGCCTTTCCTTACTCGTGGGTGTGAACGCATGAACAGAATACTGTATTTGCTTTGTGCCCTTTGTTTGATTGCCTGCAGCGGCAGGGAGCAGGGCGACATGGCATCGGTTGTGGCGCCCAAGGAGCGCGACAAGTTTCTGGCGTACGAACACGCCGCCACCATTCAAACCGATGAGGGGAAGGTCAAACCACTGTTCGATCGCCTGGTCGCGGCTTGCGAGGCGGATCGGGACAACCAATGTGCGCTGATGAAGTCCTCGGTCGAGGGCGGACGCTATGAAGCGGCGCAGTTGCGGATGCGTGCCAAGTCGGCCGGCATCAACAAGCTGCTGGCTTTGGCGGCTGCCGGCGGCGAACTGGCGCGGCAGGAAACCAGTGTTGAGGATCTGGCGCGGCCGGTGGCGGACAATGCCAAACGGCTGGAGATGCTGCACGCGTATCAGCAGAAGTTGGACAAGCTGGCGCGCAAGCCGGGATTGGATGCGGATGCGTTGATCAAGCTGGCCAAGGAACAGGCATCGGTGCAGTCAGAGCTGGAGCAAGCCAATGGCGAAGCCGCGCATCTGCTGGCGCGCATGAATCTGGATATCTTGAATGTGACGATTCAGTCGCGTGAGCGGCAGTCGTTCTGGACACCGGTACGGTATGCGGCTGAAGGATTTGGCGGCAATCTGTCATCGGGCATCGCCAGCGTGGTGACTGGGCTGGCGTATCTGCTGCCTTGGTTACTGGTGATGGCACTGGCGTTCTGGCTGCTGCGCAAACTGTGGCGCAAGGTCGCGAAGAAATAGCACGCGCCGTGACAATCCGCGCGTTTTCCCGCTATGCGCCGGAATTACACTGGAGGCGTGAGCCATTTTAGTTCGGAGGAATGAGATGAAAAGCGCGCTTCAGTTAATGGTGTTGATTGCGGCCGGTATGTCGAACGCCCATGCGGTGTGCGGCGTGCAGTCTGTTGAGGTATCCAGCGGCAAACTTGAAGTGGGGCGATGGGATGTGGTGTCGCCTGAAATCCACCGACTGACGCTGCCGAACGGTTTCGCATTGGGATTGCAGATCGAACCCGCATCGCCAGAGAAGAGTAAAGAGATCGCCAAGAAGCTCGCGGGCTATCCGCCTGTTGAATGGGTGAAGATTTCGCTATACGACCTCAGAGGCCCGCAACCCAAACAGTTAACCTACACTTGGGGCGGCGCGAACTCCTATCAGGGCTATGGCCCAGGAGGTGGTGCGGATCGGGTCAGAGAAATTGGCGAACCTGGCATCGAACTCAAACTCACCAAGCCCAAATGCGCCAATACGCATTCGTGAGTGGCTAGTCGAAAAATCGCATCCCTGCGTAGGGCTTCTGTTTGCATTCAGCCAGGCGGGAGGCGAGGGAGCCTACGTGTGCTTCCAATTGATGTCCATCCGGATCAAGGAAGTAGAACGAATCTCCTTCGCTGCGATTCTCTTTCCACGTGCGCACCTCGTTATCCGACAGGCGCTGTGTGAATTCGTCGAAATCCTGCTGACGGATTGAAAACGCGTAGTGGGTATATCCGGCCGCCTGCGCTGCGGTCTTCTCGTTGCTCAACGATAGACATAACCACAGCTCGCCCAGAGACAGGTAAGCTCCGGTGTTCCAGATAGCCTCAGGTCGAAATCCAAGCAGGCGTGAGTAAAAATCAAAGCTGCGCGACAGGTCGTTAACCGCGAGCGTCAAATGGTTAAAACCAGTAAGCACCGTGAACCTTGCTGTGAGAGGTTTGAAGGTGCTATCTTATCAAATCGGCAGCTCACTGGATGAACGCCACCGCAACGATGGGACTATTACGTATTCAGAACAGGCGCTTGGATTTTCCCATGAAAATTGCAGCCCGCGACACTAAATTCTTGCGATTGGATCTACTATTCTGCTTGTGGTCGTCGGCGGCGCTTTGTGCGGCTGTGTCGCATACCCTCTTGCCGTTCTGGACGGCGGCTGGAACCACCTGGATGCCTTCCGTGCATTGGCAGCGGGAGATCGCCTATTTCGACATCTTCATTGCCGGCGTCTTGCTCTGGGCGGCTCGGCAGAAAGATGTCGCGATCAAGCGCCAGTTTGCCCTGCTGTTGTGCGGATTGTCTGTCGTGCTCGGCGAGAATCATCTGGAAGGATGGCTGCAGGACGCGAAGATATTTCATGTGCTCTTCACGGTCGCTAATTTTTGTGCCGCGCTGTGGGCCATCGGGGCTTATTGGCTTAGCCGGCGGTCTGTTCAGAGGGGATTGCCAATTGCTTAAACCCATCGTATGCTTTTGCGGATGACTATTCTGATAAAACATACGTTGATCGGTTTCGCGCTGGTGGCTGGCCTGGCGCAGGCGGCACCGCCGGCGGGGCAGAATGCGTTGGCCGGCGCGCAGGTGCGGGTCGATGTCGGCGGCCGTAAATTGAACCTGTATTGCACCGGCAAGGGCGCGCCGACGGTGCTGTTCGAGGCCGATGCCGGCCGCGCTGGCTGGGACTGGTCGGCGGTGCTGCCGGACATCGCGCAGCGCACCCGCGCCTGCGTCTACGACCGCGCCGGCTTCGGCGCCAGCGATCCCATCATCCGCGCCGCCAACGTGGCCAACGCCGGCAAGGATCTGAATTTCCTCATCAAGAATGCCCATCTCGACGGCCCGTTCGTGCTGGTCGGCGCCGGCTATGGCGCGATGGTGGCGCAGCATGTCGCCTTGCGCTCGCGCGGCGTGCAGGTCGCCGGCCTGGTGCTGGTGCAGCCGATGCGCGAAGACGCCTTGCCCGCCGATCGCGCCCAGCAGCTGGAGGCGGTGCTGGCCTGTCTGGCGTCGGTGGAGCAGGGCAAGCCGGCGCCCAACTGCGGCTATCCCGATACGCCGCTCAACCCCGAGGTCGGCCCCGCGCTGGCGGCGGCACAGGCGGCGCAAGCCGGCAAGCTGACTTACTGGCGCGCCCGCGCGTCGGAGCTGGATAGTCTGGAACAGAGCGCGTCGCAATTGCGCGCAGCGCGCAAGCCGTTCGGTGAGATGCCGGTGGTGGAAGTGCAGCAGTCGGACCCTGCGGCCATCGTGGCCGCTATTGTGAAGGTGTTGGAGCAGCAAGTTACCCGGTAAATCGTGCATCACTGAGTGGAGTGGTTGAATGACGGAAGACGAGCAATATGTGGCAGACCATATCGCCCTCTGGGTAGGGGCCGGTTTTTACAGCGGTGAGGAAATCGAGGAGATGATCCTCGACATTGCCGCCGAAGGCTGCAATATCGCTGTGCTCACATCATTGGTCGGCCCCGCGCTGGAACGCAAGCTGAGCGAGCAACGCAGTTGGCCCGAGGTCACCGATTGCGACCGTCTCGACCGCATTTTCGACGAACTGCACGAGGGCGGCATCTGCGCGCTGTCCAACGCCGGCTACACCATGTCCGATGGCCACGCGGACGTGGCGGAAGCACTGGCCGCCGGCCCCGACGGCCATTACCGTGGTTACTGCTTCTATCACGGTCAGGATGTCGAGCGCGCCGTCAAAGGCCATGGCGTGATGATCGCCTTTGGCCATGTGCGCGGCGATCCGGCGCGCGACCAGCGCATCGGCCAGGCGGTGGCGGCGGCGCTGAACGACGCCGGCTTCGCGGTCGAGTGGGATGGCAGCAGCAAGCAGCGCATCAATATCCCCGGCTTCCGCTGGCAGCGCCGGCGCAGCTAGCGTTTAACTCTCAGGCGGATCGTCGAGCCGGGCCAGGTCCAGGCTGACCAGCGCCCAGATGCCGTCGGCATAATCCGGCTCCTGCGATAAAGTCTCCACCTCGGACGGTTTGATTTCGAACGGCTTGCCTTGCTCCACCAACTGGCCGACGTGGCCGTAGATGGCCTTGGTGGCATTGCTCATGGCTTTGCCCACTGTTTCGCCTGTGGTCACGCAGCCGGGGATGTCCGGTATCGTGACGCCGTATTGCTTGCGGGCGCCCACCGTCTTCTGGATGAGGATAGGGATGTCCATGGTGTCTGACCTCTGTTGGCGCGAAACACGGGCAAAATCAATCACTTGGGAGTCTAGTGTCATACACCTTGGCGCCGCTTACAAGCACTTTTACAGACGCGCGTTACAGCTTTATGCGTGGTTTTTAAGAGATTGACATGAACTATTGCCTCCGATAATATTCAAAAGATGCCTTTGTGCATCATAATTATTCGTACAGAAATGTACGCAACCATGGTCCCTTATCCCCGTACCTGGCCCGACACCGCGCTTTCTCAACCGAACCATCCGGGGATCAAAATGAAATTCGTCAAACCAGCGGCTCTTGCCGTTGCTCTCGCTTATGGCACCGTCGACGATGACGCCGCCATTTTTCAACCGGCGCCGACAGGCGCAGACGCTCACGACGCCATCGATTTTTCGGGTGTCATCGATGTTGCTGTTGCCAATTTGCCTTACGGCGCGGTGTGGCCCCAAAAAACTCAGCCCCGCCGGCATTGCTGCGGGCGGGGCTGAAAACGATTTAAATCGTTTGGTTGATTTCTACAAGACTTCGCTCGCGTGGTCGGCCAGGCGCGAACGTTCGCCGCGTGCCAGCGTCACGTGGCCGCTGTGCGACCAGCCCTTGAAGCGGTCCACCACATAGGTCAGGCCGCTCGAACCTTCAGTCAGGTACGGCGTGTCGATCTGTGCGATGTTGCCCAGGCAGATGATCTTGGTGCCAGGGCCGGCGCGCGTCACCAGCGTCTTCACTTGCTTCGGCGTCAGATTCTGCGCCTCGTCGATGATCAGGAATTTGTTGACGAAGGTACGGCCACGCATGAAGTTCAGCGACTTGATCTTGATGCGCGAACGGATCAGATCCTGGGTCGCCGCGCGGCCCCACTCGCCGCCATCCGAATCGGACTTGTTGAGCACTTCAAGATTGTCGTCAAACGCGCCCATCCACGGCGACATTTTCTCTTCCTCGGTGCCCGGCAGGAAACCGATGTCTTCACCGACCGGCACCGTCACGCGGGTGACGATGATTTCGTTGTAGAGCTTGGTCTCCAGCACTTGCGCCAGACCGGCCGCCAGTGCCAGCAGGGTTTTGCCGGTGCCGGCCTGGCCGAGCAGGGTGACGAAGTCGCATTCCGGATTCATCAGCAGATTCAGCGCGAAGTTCTGCTCGCGGTTGCGCGCGGTCACGCCCCACACATTGTTCTTGTTGTGGCTGAAGTCGCGCAGGGTTTGCAGCACGGCGGTCTTGCCGTTGATTTGCTTGACCTGGCCATAGAACGGCGCTTCGCCATTCTTCGGTTCCAGGAACACGAACTGGTTGACCAGCATCGACGGCACGAACGGACCGGTGACGCGATAGAACGTCGCGCTCTGGCCGTTTTTATTTTCCTGCCACGATTCCAGATCCTTGCCGTGCTTGTTCCAGAAATCGTCCGGCAGCTGGACGATGCCCGAGTACAGCAGGTCGGTGTCTTCCAGCACGTGGTCGTTGAAGTAATCCTCGGCCGGCAGGCCCAGCGCGCGCGCCTTGATGCGCATGTTGATGTCTTTCGACACCAGCACAATCGCGCGGCCCGGCTGGTCCGCTTCCAGCGAACGCACCACCGACAGGATCTGGTTGTCGGCCTTGCCAACCGGCAGACCCAGCGGCAAATCGGCGGTCTGCATGCGGGTCTGGAAGTACAGCCGGCCTTTGGCGTCCTTGTTGCCCAGCTTGGACAGCGGGATGCCGTTCTCGATGGCGTCGTCGTCGGTGTTGGACACCAGCGCATCCAACGTGCGCGACACCTGGCGGGCGTTGCGCGCCACCTCGGTCATGCCCTTCTTGTGGTTGTCCAGCTCTTCCAGCGTCATCATCGGCAGGTAGACATCGTGTTCCTCGAAACGGAACAGCGACGATGGATCGTGCATCAGCACGTTGGTATCCAGCACAAACATCTTGGTGGTGCCGGTGACATCGGCATTGCGGCTGGTGGACGACTTGATCGCCACCTCGTTCGGCTTGTGCTTGGCCGGATGTGGCGCCTCGGCGTTGATCGGCGTGACCTTGCCGCGTGGCGAGCTCTTGCCTTTGGCTTCGACCGCGTCGGCGGCGGCTTGCAATACCGCTGGCGCGGCCTGCAATACGGCGGCCACGGTCTTGCCTTTGGCCGGGGTTTTGGCTGCGGCTGGTTTCTTTGCTACAGGTACGGCTTTAACGGTTGCCGCCTTCTTCGGCGCTGGTGCAGGCTCGGGGGCGATGTCGACCACTGCCGCGAGGGCAGGGCGCACGTCGGTGGCCTTGGGGTAATCTTTTGCCAACAGTATAGTCGCTGGCTTACTTGGTATTTTTGGCAGTGGCATCAGGATCTCAATCGAAAAATATCTGGAGGAATCCGCCCATGGCTGAGCGCTCGCGTGGCGGGTGCGAACGCAGATGGGGTGGATGCTTTAGGGGAAAACAGGTGAAAGACTGCCGATGGGCATAGTTGCAGCCCGGTGAGTACCGCAAGGTGGCCGGATGGCCACCGAGGAGGGTAAAAGGTACAGTGTTGACTCAAAATGTGGTTACGTTCCTACGGGTTGAGCAAACTGGAGCTGCAACGCGCATCGTAACTGCTTAAGCCTGATGCGCTACAAATTCCAGCACTTCATCGACGTGACCCGCTACCTTCACGCCTCTCCATTCTTTCACCAATTGACCGCTAGCGTCAATCACAAACGTACTACGTTCGATGCCGCGCACCGTCTTGCCGTACATTTGCTTCATCTTCATGACGCCGAACTGCTGGCAGACGGCTTCCTCGGGGTCGGAAATCAGTTCAAACGGCAGCCCTAATTTGGTCTTGAAGTTTTCATGCGAGCGCAGCGAGTCGCGGCTGATGCCGTAGATTTCGGCGCCGGCCGCAGTGAACTGCTCGTGCAGGTCGCGGAAGGCCATGTTTTCCGTGGTGCAGCCTGGGGTGTTGTCCTTGGGGTAGAAGAACAGCACGGTATAGCGCGCCGGACGGCCGGACAAATGGAAGGTCTGGCCGCTGGTCATCGGCGCGGAGAAATCGGTTACTACGTCAGCCACAGGCATCTCCTATAGGTTCATTGGGCAACGGCCGGACCCTGAATAATCAGCGTGCCCGAACGTCCCGGCAGTTCGCCCCAGGTGATGGGGCAAACCGGCAGCGGCAGGTCGCGGATCTTCTGATAGTAGTCCGCCATGGACGCCAGTTGGTATCCCTGGGCTTGCCATCCTGCCAATAGCTGCTCGAATATGGGGGCGAGTTTCTGTCCTTCAAGCTCGGCGTGCAAAGTATATACGTGGTCGCGCGTGGCGCCGGCGGTCAGCTTGAGCAGGAAGTCGGCGATGTTGGCGGTGGTGATGGTCACGCCGTCGATCTCGCAGCCGAGGATTTCGTCCAGCGTCGGCAGCGTGGTCGGCATCTGGATGTGCTGCAGCACTTGCTGGCCATCGGCCAGACGGTGCGGGCCGTCGGCTGGATTGGCCAGCGTGCCATCCGGATTCAGCACACAGCGGCCGTCCGAGGCATAGCCATAGCCGGCATGGTCGTGCTCGTGGAAAGCGCCATTGTTCATCTGCCAGCCGGCGGCACCGATGGTGCGTGGCGCCACGCCAAACACCTGGCTGAAGCGGGCGAACGCCTTGCGCATCATGGCGCTGGCCCAGGCGGCGTCGCGCTTGGCGACATTGTCTTGCCAGCGGGTGTGGTCCCAGGTGTGGATGCCGCATTCGAAGCCGGCGTCACGCACCGCGCGCAGCTCGGCGGCGCAGTCCTTGCCGATGTCCGGGCCGGGCAGCAGCACGCCGTACATCAGTGTCTTGATGCCGTAATGTTCGACCACCGAGGTGCGCGACACCTTGCTGAAAAAGCCGGGGCGCAGCGCGCGCCGCAGCGCCCAGCCGGTGTGATCCGGTCCGAGCGCGAACAGGAAGGTGGCGCCGGCGTGGTATGCCTTCAGCGTCCGTACCAGGTTGGGTACGCCTTCACGGGTGCCGCGATAGGTGTCGACGTCGATCTTCAACACCATCAGAGGTTTGTTACTCAATGCTTAGTCCATCAGTGCTTGAGCGGCGGCCACCTGGCCCTGGTAGGCGTCGAAGATTTTCTTCAGCGCGTCTGCCATGGTGGTGGTCGGTTTCCAGTCCAGCTCTTCGCAGGTGTTGGTGATTTTCGGCACGCGGTTCTGCACGTCCTGGTAGCCCGCGCCGTAGTAGGCGCCGGAGGTGGTCTCGACGATCTGAACCTTGGCGGCGCCTTCGGCGTACTCAGGGTATTGCGGCGCCAGTGCCAGCATCATGTTGGCCAGTTCGCGGATCGAGTAGTTGTTGACCGGGTTGCCGATGTTGTAGATCTTGCCGGTGGCGGCGCCGTTCTTGTTCTCGATGATTTTCATCAGCGCGTCGATGCCATCGTCGATGTCGGTGAAGGCGCGCTTCTGGTGGCCGCCGTCCACCAGCGAGATGTTCTCGCCGCGTACGATGTGGCCGAAGAACTGGGTCACCACGCGCGACGAGCCTTCTTTTGGCGTGTGGATCGAATCCAGGCCGGCGCCGATCCAGTTGAATGGACGGAACAGGGTGAAGTTCAGGCCTTCCATGCCGTAGCCCCAGATCACGCGGTCCATCAGCTGCTTGGCGTTGGAGTAGATCCAGCGCGGCTTGTTGATCGGGCCGCAGATCAGCTCGGAGTTCTCCGGATCGAACTCTTCGTCGTGGCACATGCCATACACTTCCGAGGTCGACGGGAACACCAGGTGCTTGCCGTACTTGGCGGCCGAACGCACGATCGGCAGGTTGGCTTCGAAGTCCAGTTCGAACACGCGCAGCGGCGCCTTGACGTAGGTCGACGGCGTGGCGATCGCCACCAGCGGCAGGATCACGTCGCACTTCTTGACGTGGTACTCGACCCATTCCTTGTTGATGGTGATGTCGCCTTCAAAGAAGTGCATGCGCGACTTGAAGGACTCATTCTCCAGCAGGTCGGTGATACGGTCGGTGTTCATGTCCATGCCGTACACGTGCCAGTCGGTCGTTTCCAGGATGCGCTTCGACAGGTGGTGGCCGATGAAGCCGTTAACGCCGAGAATGAGTACTTTTTTCATGATGGTTTTCCAAATAATGTTCTTGTGCCGCCGGCCGCCGCGTTTCAGGCGCGGGCTGCCAGACGGGTGTGCAACTGTTCAGCGGTGATGGGTTCGCCATCAGCCGTCAGGGAGGAAATCGTCAGCATGCGGCCATCGCCGCAAACGCCAAAGATACAATTATCTACTACTGCCAAGCCCGGTGGCAAACTGAGAGAAACAACGTTGCCGAAATTGCCATTCAAGCGGGCGCGCTGGATCACATAGCGTACACCGTCGAGGTCGGTAAAGGCGCCCGGATACGGCGGCGCCACCGCGCGGTGCAGATTGTAGACCTGCTGGCCCGGCTGGCTCCAGTCGATGCGGCCATCCTCCGGCTTGCGGCCGCCGAAGTAGCCGCCCTTGCTCAGATCGTTGTGCAGGCGCGGCGCGCTGTTGTCCAGCAGCGACGGCAGCACGCGCCACAGCGCCTGCTCGGCCGCCACCTGCACTTTGCCGAACACTTCGTGCGCGGTATCGTCCGGCAGGATCGGCACTTCCATCTGCGACACGATGGCGCCGGCGTCCGGCTTGACGGTCATTTCGTGCAGCGTGGCGCCGGTCACGGTGGCGCCGTGCAGCACCGCCCAGTTGACCGGCGCGCGGCCGCGGAATTCCGGCAGCAGCGAGCCGTGCATATTGAAAGCGGGCGCCACCGCCAGCAGCTCGGCCGGCAGCATGTGGCGGTAGTAGAAGCTGAACATCAGGTCCGGCCGCAGCGCCTGTACCTGCGCCAGCAATTCGGGCGACTTGGCGTCGGCCGGCGTGATGTAAGGGATGCCTTCGGCCTGGCACAGCGTGATGACCGATTCGAACCAGATGTTTTCGCTGGCGCTGTCTTCATGGGTGACCACCAGCGCGACCTCGACGCCGGCCGCCAGCAGCACTTTCAGGCAGCGCACGCCGACATTGTGGTAGCCGAACACCACGGCGCGCCGGCGTGGTTGCAGATCGTCAGTCATGAGGACGGCCCACGGTGCGTTTTTCGACGCCGGGCGGCGCGTCATCGACGCCATCGCCCGGTTTGCGTTGCAGGATGGTTTGCACCACATAGCGCGGCCGCGCCCGCACTTGCTGGAAGATGCGGCCGACGTATTCGCCCAGCAAACCGATGCCGAACAAAATCACGCCCATGAAGAAGAAGGTGATGGCAAACAGCGTGAACACGCCTTCCGCCTCGGCGCCCAGGAACAGGCGGCGCACCACCAGCACCAGCACCAGCAGGCCGGAGATCAGCGACATCAGCATGCCCATCATCGAATAGAACTGCAACGGGATCAGCGAGAAGCCGGTGACCAGGTCGAAGTTCAGGCGGATCAGGCTGTACAGCGAATATTTCGATTCGCCGGCCGCGCGCTCCTCGTGCTCGACCATGATCTCGGTCGGGTTGCGGGCGAAGCGGTAGGCCAGCGCCGGCACGAAGGTGTTGACCTCGGCGCATTGGTTGACCAGGTCGATCACATTGCGGCCGTAGGCGCGCAGCATATTGCCCTGGTCGGTGATCTTGATGTTGGTGATTTTTTCGCGCAGGTGGTTCATCGCCTTGGAGGCGTAGGTGCGCCACGCCGTATCCTGGCGCTTGCGGCGGATCGAGCCGACGTAGTCGTAGCCTTCGCGCATCTTGGCCACCAGGTTGCCGATTTCCTCCGGCGGGTTTTGCAGGTCGGCGTCGAGCGTGATCATGATCTCGCCGCGCGCCGCCTCAAAGCCGGCCAGGATCGCCATGTGCTGGCCGTAGTTACCGTTGAACAGCACCACGCGCGTCACGTCCGGGCGCTGGCGGAATTGCTCGGCCAGGATAGACACCGAGTTGTCGCGGCTACCGTCGTTGACGAACACGATTTCGTAGCTGGTGTTCAGCCGGTCCAGCGCCGGGTACAGGCGCGCGAACAGCGCGGCCAGGCCGGCCTGCTCGTTGTAGATCGGGATGACGACGGAAATTTCTGGTTTCATCAGCGGCGCGTTCATTTAATCAGGATCGCTTTCACGGCGGCGACCGTGCGGTCGACGTCTTCCAGGGTCATGGCGTAGAACATCGGCAGCGTCACGGTCAGGTAGCCCAGCTTTTCCGACACCGGGAACATGCCTTCGTGGAAGCCGCGCTCGCGGTACAGCGTGAACAAATGGATCGGCGAGTAATGGTAGCCGGTGCCGATGTTGAAGCGCTCCTTCATCGCGTTCATGAAGTCGGCGCGGGTGTTGGGACCGTTGTCCGGCAGGATGATCTGGAACAGGTGGTAATTGCTGCTGTCGAAAGCCTGCAGTGGCAGCTGGGCGCCGGACTGCGCTTCGAACTCGGCGCCGAACTGTTCGTAGTAGCGGCGCGCCAGCGCGCGGCGGTGCGCGGTGATGTGATCGATGTTGGCGAACTGGCCCAGGCCGATCGCGGCCATGATGTCGCTCATATTGTACTTGCCGCCCAGCACGTCGACGTCGATGCCGTCGACGCCGCTGCGGGTCACGCCCTGCAGCCGGTATTTCTCGGCGATGCGGGCTTCTTCCAGGTTGTTCAGCACCAGTGCGCCACCTTCGCCGGTGGTCAGGTTTTTGTTGGCCTGGAAGCTGAACGAGATCATGTCGCCGAACGAACCGATGCGCTTGCCGTTCCATTCCGAACCGAAGGCCTGGGCCGCGTCTTCCACCACCCGCAGCTGGTGCTTGGCGGCGATGGCGTACAGGCGGTCCATGTCGACCGGCAGGCCGGACAGGTAGACCGGAATGATGGCCTTGGTGCGCGGCGTGATCGCGGCTTCCACCTTGTCGAGGTCGATATTGCGGGTGACCGGGTCGATGTCGGCAAACACCGGGGTCGCGCCCACTTCGATGATGACGTTGGCGGTGGCGACCCACGAAATCGGCGTGGTGATGACTTCATCGCCGGGACCGACGCCAGCGATGCGCAGCGCGATTTCCATGGTGCAGGTGCCGGAATTGAAGGTGCGCACCGGACGGCCGCCGAAGTATTCCGACATCTGGGCTTCGAACGCCGCCACTTTGGGGCCGCTGGTGATCCAGCCCGAGCGCAGCACGTCGCCGACGGCGGTAATGGTGGCCTCGTCTATCGTAGGCCGGGAGAAGGGCAAAAAGGGCAGGTCAGCACTCATGAGGTGGTTAGCTCTCTTAATATATTTTCATCTATTGACGTATGGCCGTCATTCTAAAGCGTTCGTCAGGGGCGCGCCAGCCGCCGCCGGGCAATCGGCCCGGAGGATGCGGTGTTTAGCCGCCTACCTTTATGGTTTTGTTCATTACAGATTGGTAATGACCATGCGCCGGGTATCTTCCGCCAGCACGCGCATGGTCAGGCCACGCTTCTTCAGTTGCTCGTAGGCGTCGTCGCTGACGATCGCCATCGCCTTGACCTGCTGCGCGGTATGCGCGTTCCACTGGACGATGAAAGCGTCGATGTTGGGAATCGACAGCTCCGGCTGCTGACGCAGGCCGAAGGTGAATTCATCCCAGTAATCGACCAGGGTCACGGTGCGGCCCAGGTAATAAGTCATCGATTGTTCGTAGGTGCCGACCGAGTATACTGGGGTGTCCGGGCCCAGCTGCGGGCGGATCTTCAGCGCCAGCTCTTTGCCGGCGCGCATTTTGCCGTACGGTTCGAAGCCGATCAGAATCAGCTGCACCGCGCAGAAGCCGGCGATGGCCAGTGTCAGCACCGTCAGGTCGCGCCGCAGCTGGCGCGCGTGCAGCGCGGCCAGCGCGCCACCGGCGGCGGCAATGATGGCGGCGGTCAGCACCCACGGCTGGTGGGCCTCGATCATGGCGCGCTCGGCCGGATGGCGCACCGCCATCTGCGCCATCTGCGGAATCGCCGCCAGGCCGGCCACGCCCACCGCGATCAGCAGACCGGCGGCGATCAGGCGGTTCAGGCGCGAGGCGCTTTCCAGATAGGTGGCCAGCAGCAGCGCCAGCGCCGGATACACCGGCAGGATGTAGCCCGGCAGCTTGGAGCTGGAATAGCTGAAGAAGAAGGTGATGAAGACGAACCAGATCAGCAGCAGTAGCTTGGGCTGGAAGCGGCCCTCGTTGCGGCGCAGGCTTTGCAGCAGCGCCTGCGGCAGCACGCCCAGCCACGGCATCACGCCGGGCACCAGCAGCATCAGGAAGTAGTACCAGGCGCCTTCGCGGTGGTGCTCCTTGAGGAAGAAGCGCTCGAAGTGCTCATGAATGAAGAAGAAATGCGGCTGCTCCGGATTGCGCAGCGCCACCAGCACGAACCACGGGCTGGCGATGGCAAAGAACAGCAGCAGTCCCTTGCCCAGATGCAGACGCTTCCAGATGCCGAAGTCGCGCGCCAATACGCTGTACAGCACCAGCACCGCGCCCGGCAGCACCACGCCGATCAAGCCCTTGGCCAGCACCGCCAGCGCCATGCCGGCCCAGCACACCAGCATCCAGTTGCGCTGCTCGGTGGGCGTGGCGGCGTCGCGCTGGGCGATCAGCAGCGCGCACAGGGAAACACACATCATGGCCGACAGGCTCATGTCCAGCGAATCGATCTGGCCGCAGGCCACCCAGAACAGGCTGGAGCCCAGCGCCAGCGCGGCATAGAAGCCGGCGCGCTGGCCGAACACGCGGCTGCCGGCATAGCCGGTGAAGATCACGCCGCCGAGGCCGCACAAGCCGGTCCACAGCCGCGCCTGCCATTCACCGAGGCCGAACACGGTGAAGGTCAGCGCGTTCATCCAGGTTTGCAGCGGTGGCTTTTCAAAATACTTGATGCCGTTGAGGCGGGTGGTGATCCAGTCGCCATTGGCCCACATCTCGCGCGCCATTTCGGCATAGCGGCCCTCGTCGGGCGGCACAAGCGAGCGGATGCCCAGCACGTACAGCCAGATCAGCGCGAACAGCGCGAACAGCGTCCACAGAAACTTTTTGGAGTTGTACAGGTCGTTCATTCGGCGCTCTGTCCGTCGCCGGGGCCGATCACCAGGGCCAGCGTGACTTTGCGGCCTTCGCCCATCAGGATGTTGTAGGTGCGGCAGGCGGCCTGACTGTCCATGCATTCGACGCCGATGCGGCGCATGGTCAGCGCGGCGGTCAGTTTCGGATGGATGAAGCGCTGTTTGTCGCCGGTGCCCAGGATCACCACGTCCGGATTGTCGGCGCCGATGATGTTGAAATGCTCTACGGAAAGAGATTCAAAGGTCGGCGCCGCCCAGGCGCGCGGTGGCGTTTCCGGCAGCACGATCAGGCTGTAGTTGTAGCGCACGGCATTGATTTCGACGCCGGTTTCATCGTAGCCGGTAACGGTCTGGTATTTTTGGGTATCGCTTTGGTGGAGCTTCATGTCGGAAATCGCAGATATCTCGGGGTAAATAGCGGCAAAAGAAGCATCATTGTAGCGTTTTACAGAGGGCTACGGCCTGAAAGGTTGATTAAATCCGCCCCTTTCGGCAGAATGGTCCTTTTCGCATTGCAGCAAGGGCCGGCGCCGGCGGTTTGGCAGGTCATGGAAGTTTGCCTCACATAAACAGGATTTTATTTTGCGACCGATTCAAAAATCGAACAAACTGGCGGAAGTCTGCTACGAGATCCGCGGCCCGGTGCCGGAAAAGGCCCGCCAGATGGAGGAAGAGGGCCATAAGATCACGAAGTTGAACATCGGCAACTTGGCCGTGTTTGGCTTTGATCCGCCGGACGAGATCGTGCAGGACATGAAGATCAACCTGTCCAACGCCGCCGGCTACACCGATTCCAAGGGCATGTTCGCGCCGCGCAAGGCGGTGATGCATTACACGCAGGGCAAGAATATCCGTGGCGTGGCCATCGATGATATCTACCTCGGCAATGGCGCGTCCGAACTGATCGTGATGTCGATGAACGCGCTGCTGAACAATGGCGACGAAGTGCTGGTGCCGGCGCCCGACTATCCGCTGTGGACCGCCGCCGTGTCGCTGTCCGGCGGCAAGCCGGTGCACTACATCTGCGACGAGCAGCAGGACTGGTATCCGGACATCGAAGACATGCGCAGCAAGATCACGCCGAACACGCGCGCGATCGTGGTCATCAATCCCAACAACCCGACCGGCGCGCTGTATCCGGTCGAGCTGCTGTTGCAGATCATCGAACTGGCGCGCCAGCACGACCTGATCATCTACGCCGATGAAATCTACGACAAGGTGCTGTACGACGGCGCCCAGCACGTGTCGATCGCCTCGCTGGCGGATGACATCCTGTTCGTGACCTTCAACGGGCTGTCGAAAAATTACCGCGCCTGCGGCTACCGGTCCGGCTGGATGGTGGTGTCGGGCGAAAAGTCGCACGCAAAAGATTACATCGAAGGCTTGAACATGCTGGCCTCGATGCGCTTGTGCGCCAACGCGCCGGGGCAGTTTGCGATCCAGACTGCGCTCGGCGGCTACCAGTCGATTGACGACCTGGTGGGCCCGGGCGGGCGCCTGTTGAAGCAACGCGATCTGGCTTACCAGCTGCTGACCGAGATTCCGGGCGTCACCTGCGTCAAGCCGAAAGCCGCGCTGTACATGTTTCCGCGGCTTGATCCGGAGATCTATCCGATCGCGGATGACCAGCAATTCGCATACGAGTTGCTGGCCGAAACCAAAGTGCTGATCGTTCAGGGTAGCGGCTTCAACTGGATCGCGCCGGATCACTTCCGCGTGGTGTTCCTGCCGAACTCGGACGATATGGTGGAAGCCTTCGGCCGCATGGCCAAATTCATGGAAAGTTACCGCAAGCGCCATGGCGCCAGCTTTTAATTCAGATCCACAGAAAAGATTTATATGAAACCGATCAAAGTAGGCTTATTGGGCGTCGGCAATGTCGGCGGCGGCACGTTTGACGTGCTGGAACGCAATCAGGAAGAAATCCGCCGCCGCGCCGGTCGCAGCATCGAAGTGGTGGCAGTGTCGGCTCGCAACCTGGAGCGCGCCAAAACGCGCACCGGCGGCAAGGTGGCGGTGGTGGCCAATCCGATGGACATCGTCAACAACCCGGAAATCGACATCGTCGTCGAGCTGATCGGCGGTTACGACCAGGCGCGCGAACTGGTGCTGAAGGCGATTGAAAACGGCAAGCACGTGGTCACCGCCAACAAGGCGCTGCTGGCGGTGCACGGCAACGAAATCTTCGCGGCGGCGCAAGCCAAGGGCGTGATGGTGGCGTTCGAGGCGGCGGTGGCCGGCGGCATCCCGATCATCAAGGCGCTGCGCGAGGGCCTGACCGCCAACCGCATCGACTGGCTGGCCGGCATCATCAACGGCACCACCAACTTCATCCTGTCCGAGATGCGCGACAAGGGCCTGGACTTCGCCACCGTGCTGAAGCAGGCACAGGAGCTGGGCTATGCTGAAGCCGACCCGACCTTCGACATCGAAGGCGTGGACGCAGCGCACAAGGCCACCATCATGTCGGCCATCGCCTTCGGCATTCCGGTGCAGTTCGACAAGGCGCACGTGGAGGGTATCTCCAAGCTGAACGCGGTTGACATCCGTTACGCCGAGCAGCTGGGCTATCGCATCAAGCTGCTGGGCATCGCCAAGCGCGCCAAGGTCAACGGCAAGGAAGGCGTGGAGCTGCGCGTGCACCCGACGCTGATCCCGTCGAAGCGTCTGATCGCCAACGTCGAAGGCGCGATGAACGCGGTGCTGGTGCAGGGCGACGCCGTCGGCGCCACGCTGTACTACGGCAAGGGCGCCGGCGCCGAGCCGACCGCGTCGGCCGTGATCGCCGACCTGGTCGACATCACCCGCCTGGCCACCGCCGATCCGGAACACCGCGTGCCGCACCTGGCGTTCCAGCCGAACGCCATGACCAACATCGAGATTCTGCCGATGTCGGAAGTGACCACCAGCTACTACCTGCGCATGAATGTGAAGGATGAGCCGGGCGTGCTGGCCGATCTGACCCGCATCCTGGCCGATGCCGGCATCTCGATCGACGCCATGCTGCAGAAGGAACCGGCCGACGGCGAAACCCGTACCGACATCATCTTCCTGACCCATCAGACGCAAGAGAAACACGTCAACAGCGCCATCGCCAAGATGGAAGCGCTGTCGACGGTGGGCGGCAGCGTCACCAAGATCCGCCTGGAAAACCTGAGCTAAGACGCAAAAAAACCGGGGCAGCGTCTACGCACGCTGTCCCGGGAAAGGGTTCTCCTATTAACTAACGGTATTGCAGGTACTGCAGGTACTGCGGGTGTTGCTTACTTCGCTGCTTACTTCGAAGCGACGGTCAGTTCGCTTTTCACTTCCTTCACGCCAGGCACGGCCGATGCCACTTGGATCGCCTTGGTGCCGACGTCGGTGTTGGCCACCGCGCCGCTCAACGTGACCACGCCGTCAGCGGTGGTGACGCCAATTTGCTTTTGATCTGCCAGCGATGCCTTGATTTTGCTGGTGATGGCCTCGTCGCTGGTGGCGGCGCTGGTTTTAGCGGCACCGGCCAGGGCTGCATCCTGCTGGCCGGCGGCGAAGGCGGTACCGGTGGCGGCTGCTGCGCTCAGGGCGGTGGCGATCATCAGGCGGGCGATCAGTTTGGTAGTCATCATGGGTTCCTTTATCGAGTTTGAGGATAAAACGTCAGTGACGTTACCCCACTCATTGCAAACCCCGTGCCAGCCTGTATTTTCCCTTTTAATTCAGTGACTTATGTTGAATTTTCTAATGGGAAATCTTGAGATCGTGATTTTTCCGGCCAGATTGCCCGGAATTTGTCGGCAATTGACGACCGTTCGCAGGCCGGAATTGCCAAGTCATTGATTTTTAAGGGTTTCATCCTGTCGCTCAATGGCGACATCGCCCCGGAACTGGCTGGCGTCCAGGTCGTGCTTTTGCAGCAGACGGTAGAACTCCGTGCGGTTGCGTTCGGCCAGACGGGCGGCGTCGGCCACGTTGCCATCCGTGAGTTTCAGCAGCTGTACCAGGTAATTGCGCTCGAAGCGGCGGCGCGCCTCGGTGTAGCTCAATACCTCCAGCGAGGGCACGCGCAGCGCCCGCTGCACCAGCGACAGCGGGATCAGCGGCGCAGTCGCCAGCGCGCACACGTGCTCGACCACGTTATACAGCTGGCGCACATTGCCCGGCCAGGCCGAAGTGGTCAGCGCCTCCAGCGCGTCCGGCGCAAAGCCGCGCACCGTCTTGCCGTACTTGGTCGCCAGCGCCTGCAGGAACTGGTTGGCCATCGGCGCCACGTCCTCGCGCCGCTGGTCCAGCGGCGGCAAGGTCAGCGTGATGACGTTGAGGCGGTAATACAGGTCTTCGCGGAACTGGCCCTCGCGCATCGCGGTGTCGAGGTCGCGGTGGGTGGCGGACAGGATGCGCACATCGACCGGCCGCGCCACGTCCGAGCCCAGCTGGCGCACCACGCGCTCTTGCAGCACGCGCAGCAGCTTGACCTGCAGCAGCAGCGGCATGTCGCCGATCTCGTCCAGGAACAGGGTGCCGCCGTCGGCCGCCTGCAGCAAACCCTCGCGGTTGGCGACGGCGCCGGTGTAGGCGCCCTTGACGTGGCCGAACAGTTCCGACTCCAGCAGCGCTTCCGGAATCGCGCCGCAGTTGACCGCGATGAAGGGCGCGGCGGCGCGCCGGCTGGCTTTGTGGATGGCCTCGGCCAGCAACTCCTTGCCGGTGCCGGATTCGCCGCGGATCAGGATGCTGGCGTCGGAGGCCGCCACCAGCCGCGCTTCGGCCAGCAACTCGTCCATGCACTGGCTGCGGCTGATGATGGCGCCGCGCCAGGCTTCGTCGCGCTGGTCGGGGCCGGCCGCCGGTGCGGCCAGCGCGAGCGCCTGGGCGATGCGTTCCAGCAGCAGCTTGGCGTCGAACGGCTTGGTCAGGTAGGCGTAGGCGCCCAGCGTGGTGGCTTCCACCGCGTCCGGGATGGTGCCGTGCGCGGTCAGCAGGATCACCGGCAGCGCCGGGTAGGTGCGGCGGATTTCCTGGAACAGCCACATGCCGTCACGCTCGGGCAGCCGGATGTCGCTGATGACCAGGCGCGGCAGCTCGATCGATAGCCGCGCCAGCGCCGCCTCGGCGCTGCCGACGGCGGTGACGCGGTAGCCGTTGGCGCTCAGCCGCATCGACAGCAGGCGCAGCAGGTCGTCGTCGTCGTCGACCAGCAGCAGATGGGCGCCCTGGCCCTGTAATGCCTTGATGTCGCTCATTTGTTCACCTGTGGGGTTGAGGCCGGGCGGACCGGCAGCGTGCGTTCGATGGCTTTCAGCGCTTCCAGCGTGTCGTTCAACTGGTCGATGCGGCGCTGGTTGTCTCTTTGTTGCGCGGCCAGCTTGTCGGCATGGTCGTACAGGCGCCGGGTTTCGGCGCAGTTGCTGGACAATAGTTGCGCCAGCGGGCGGAATGGTGCCGCGTCGACGTCGGTCGACGAAGCCACACTGTCCAGCAGCGACTGCGCGCGCGCAAGGTCACCGCTGCCGCGCGTCAGCATCAGCACCATGCCCATCTGGATCGCCACCCGTGGGCTGCGCTGTTGCAGGCCGAGGCCGCTTAGTTCTTTCACCAGCTCGCCCTGGCTCATGCGGCGCAGCGACTGGTGATAGCTCAGCAGCGGGCCGATTTCATCGGCCGGTGCCGGCGGCGGTGTCACCACCTGGATGACTGGCGGCGGCGTGGGCTCCGGCGGCGGCTCGGCCGGCAACGGCGAGTTCAGGGTGCAGGCTGACAGTGTCAGCATCAACATCAGGGCGGCAGGCAGCGGGCAGGATTTAGGTTTCATAAGGCAGTTCGATGCGGAAGTGGGCGCCGCGTTGGGAGGGCTGCAGTTTCAACACGCCGCCATGCGCGGCCACGTATTCATGCACGATGGACAGGCCGATGCCATTGCCGCGGCGCGCGCCGGGCGGCTGGCGCTGTCCCTGGTAAAACGGTTCGAAGATGCGCGCGGCGTCGGCCGGCGCCACGCCCGGCCCCTGGTCGACGCAATCGAGCAGCAGCTTGTCGTTCAGCTCGCCCAGGCGGAAGGACACCAGACCGCCGGCCGGACTGAAGCGCACCGCGTTGGATAACAGATTGCCGATCGCGATGGACAGTTTATCGGTGTCGATGGCGATCGGGCGCGCCTTACCCTCGGTGGCGACGGTCAGCCGCGCCGCTTGCCATTGCAGGCGCTGGCTGTCGATGGCTTGCGCCAGCAGGCTGCCGATGTCGGTCATTTCGCGTTGCAGGTGCTGGGCGTCGAAGGTGGCGGCGTTGTAGCGCAGCAGCGCTTCGATTTGCGATTGCAAGGCCACCGTGTTCTGGTTGAGGATGCCGGCGATTTCGCGCTGGTTGGGCGATAGCGCGCCGGCCACGCCATCCTGCAGCAGCGCCACGCCTTCGCGCAGCGCCGCCAGCGGCGTTTTCAGCTCGTGCGAGATGTGGCGCAGGAAGCGCGCCTTGTCGGCTTCCAGGTCGGCCAGGCGTTGGCGCAGCCAGTTCAGCTGCTGGCCGACGTGTTGCAGGTCGCTGGGGCCGCGCACCGCGATCGGCTGGTCGTAGCGGTTCTCGCCCAGCGTGTCGATGGCTTGCTCGATTTGTTCCAGCGGACGCGACAGCCACAGGCCGAAGCCGCCGGCCAGCACCGCCGCCAGCAGGATGGAGGCGATCACCTGCGCTTTCAGCACCGCGCGGCGCTGGTCCAGTTCGGCCAGCAGCTCGCCGTTGCGGCGCTCGACTTCCTGTTTGACCTCGGTGGCCAGCTGTTCGCCTAGGCCGGGCAGCGGCGCCAGCGCCCTTTCCAGCGCCTGCTGGCGCTTCGTGTTGCGAGTGGCGGACGGCATTTGCAGGATGTCCCAGGCTTGCTCGCCGGATGCGCGCCATTGCGCGAACAGCGCCGGCGGGGCGTCGGGCAGGGCGGCCGCTACCGCGTCCAGCGACAGCAGGGCGTCATGCATGGTGTCGGCATAGCGTTTGCGGAAAGCGGGATCGTCCAGCACCAGGTACTGGCGCGCGCTGCGCGTCATGGCGACGCTGCGTTCCGCCAGTTGCTGGGTATTGGTGGTGAGCGCCAGTGCCAGGCGTCCGCTGTCGCGGCTATGGGCCGCTAGTCGGTCGAGCGTCCACAACGCGTGCAGCGAGGCTGCGCTCAACAACACGGCGATCAGCAGGAAGACGCCCAGCAGCAGCTGGCGAAACGAGAGTTTCGAAAGCATCGCGGGTTATAAAGTGGCCATATTGACTGAATCATATGGCCAAACCGCGCTGACAGCCTGTTCGATTGATTAGTTGGCGGGGCCGACGTCCATGCCGTCGTAGGATTCCAGCTGGTGTTCTTCAGCGAATTGATAGAATTGCTGGTTGCGGGCATGCAGCGTGTCGACCGTGTGCTTCTCGACTTTTTCAATGTGCAGCCACCACAGCGCCGGGCTGTCGCCCTCCGGCTTGGAGTCGTAGATGCCGACCAGTTGATAGCCCTGCGCCTGCAGCGTTGGCACCACGGCTTCCAGCTTGGCCTTGTCGGCGTCGGCGAAGAAATACCCCCACAGCAGTGGCTTGGAGATATCCCAGGGGGCGTTTTTCTTCATGTCGTCAAACAGCGCGACCATTTCTTCTTTGCTAATCATATGTGTTCCTTGCGGGTGAGGCCAGTATTTTACCGCGCCGGGAACTGGAGGCGGACTTTCAGGCCGTGGTCTTCGGCGGCGTCGCTCAGCGTGATGGTGGCGCCGTGCAGGCTGGCGATGTCGCGCACGATGGCCAGGCCGAGGCCGTGGCCGCCCGGATTGCGCTCCAGCGTGGCGGCGGCGCGGTAGAACGGCGCGAACACTCTTTCGCGCTCGGCCGCCGGGATGCCGGGGCCGTTGTCTTCCACTTCCAGCACCACGCCATCGTCCTGTTGTCGTACCCGCAGGCTGACGGTGCCGCCGGCCGGGGTGTAGCGCAGCGCGTTGTCGACCAGGTTGGCCAGCATTTCGTGCAGCAGCAGCGCCTGGCCGTGCACCACGCAGTCCTGCTCCGCGTCCAGCGACAGGTCGATGTTTTTGCCGACCGCTTCGATCGCCAGTTCCAGCCCGACCTGGCGCGCGACGTCGCGCAGCGACACCTGTTCGGCGCCATCGCTGCCGCGATGTTCGATCCGCGCCAGCGTCAGCAAGCGGTTGGCCAGGTTGACGGTGGAATCGGTGGTGGCGGCCATGCTGTGCACCAGTTCACGCAGCGCGGCCTTGCTCTGTGCCGGATCGGCGCCGGGCCGGTCGCATTCGCGCAGTGCCAGTTCGGCCTGGGTCTTCAGCACCGTCAGCGGGGTGCGCAACTGGTGCGAGGCGTCGGCGATGAAGCGGCGCTGGCTGCTGATCAGCATGTGCATGCGCGAACGGGAACTGTTCAGCGCCGCCACCAGCGGCCGCACTTCCTTGTGCACCAGCGCCGGATCGACATCCGAGGCGTCGTCGGGCGCGCGCGTCTCGACCGCGCTCTTGAGACGCATCAGCGGTTGCAGCACCAGCCGCACCGCGAACCACACCAGCAGCGCCACCGCCGCCAGCAGCAAGGCTTGCCAGGCCAGCGTATCGAACAGGATTTGATTGGACAGCACGCGCCGCGCTTCCAGCGTTTCGCCAACCTGTATCAGGGCGATGCCGCGCATCGAATCGTCGTACACCGGCTGCAGCAGCGCGGCGATGCGCACCGGCTGGCCGTGGTAGTTGGCGTGATAGAAGCGCACCAGCGCCGGATAGGCTTCCGAGCGCGGCACGTTGGCCGGCACCGGCGGCAGGTCGGCAAAGCCGGACACGGTTTCGCCGGCGATGCCGGTCACCTTGTAATAGATGCGGCCCAGCGTGTCGGTCTCGAAGCTGTCCAGCGCCACATAGGGCACGTCGGCCACCACCTTGCCGTCCACCACCGAGACCCGCTCGGCCAGCGCGCGGGTGGAGGCCAGCAGCGCGCGGTCATAAGCGGCATCGGCCGCGTCCAGCGCGTTGTGATACACCGACAGCGTGTTGAGCGCCACCAGCACCAGCAAAGGACCCAGCAACCAGCGCAGCAGCTGGCCGCGCAGGCTGCCCTGGGTGGCGCCCGGCGTCAGGCGGCGCGACAGCGTTTGCAGCAGGGCCATGGCGCGGCCGGTCCTCAGCCCGGGGCGCCAAGCGCGGAACGCGGCTGCAGCAGATAGCCGATGCCGCGCAGCGTGGTGATGACGGCGGCTTCCGGTCCTTCCATGTCCAGCTTCTTGCGCACGCGGTGGATGTACAGGTCGATGGCGTCGATGTTGGCATCGTCGCCCAGCGAGAACACTTCGTCGAACAGCTTTTCCTTGGAGATGGCGCGGCCGGTGCGGGTGATCAGGGTTTCCAGCACCGCGTGTTCGCGCGGCGTCAGCGCCAGCGGATTGCCGGCGTAGCGGAACATGCGGGTCACGGTGTCGAAACTGAGCGCGCCGCAGCTGTACACCAGCGCCTCGTTGCCGACACTGCGGCGCAGCAGCGCTTTGACGCGCGCCTCCAGTTCGGCCAGTTCGAACGGCTTGGCCAGATAATCGTCGGCGCCCAGGTTGAGACCCTGCACGCGGTCTTCCAGGCCGCCGCGCGCGGTCAGGATCAGCACCGGCGTCTTGGCGCGCGCGCCGCCACGGGCACGCAGCCGCTTCAGCACATCCAGGCCGTCCATGCGCGGCAGCGTCAGGTCGAGGATCACCAGCGCGTAATCCTGCGTGTGCAGCAGGGCGTCGGCGTCGGCGCCGTTGTCGGCGCATTCCACTGTCAAATTGGCATCGCGCAGCGCCTTGGCCAGCCAATGCTGTAATTCGGTGTGGTCTTCAACTAACAGTATGCGCATGAGGTCTTGCCAGTACGTTCAAATACGTGCAGGGTAAGGGCAGCATCAGGAAAAGGGAAGCCCTTGCGGTACTTGTGGCCAGCAAGAGACATTGAAAGGCAATTGAAAGATTGACGCTCCTATAGTGGAACCCTGATCTCAAGGATCAGGCAACACATATAACTATATCTGGAGACAATTCATGAAGAAATCCTCGTCGACCCTGGCGGTCCTGGCGCTGTGCGCGGCCGCCGGTGGCGCTCAAGCCCAATCCAATGTGCAGGTCTACGGCCTGCTGGACATGGGCCTGGAAACGGCCAACAACCAGAACGCCAACGGCAATAGCCTGACCCGCGTGATCTCCGGCGGCATGAACACCTCGCGCTGGGGCCTGCGTGGCAGCGAGGATCTGGGCGGCGGCCTGAAAGCCGTGTTCAATCTCGAAGGCGGCATCCTGATGGACACCGGCGCGCAGGACGGCGCGCTGTTCAAGCGCCAGGCCAACGTCGGCCTGGAAGGCAGTTTTGGCCGTGTGGTGCTGGGCCGTTCGTTCACTACCGTGTACGATACCGTCATTACCTTCGATCCGATGGGTTTTGCGCCGTTCTATTCGTGGTCGACCTCCGGCCCGGCCACCGGCCCAAGCAAATACGGCTTCACCACCCAGTATGACAATATCATCAAATATGCGGGCACCTTTGGCGACTGGAAGATCGGCGCCAACTACGCCGCCGGCGAGCAGACCACCGGCGCGCAGGACAGCGCCAAAGTCGGCTTCAGCACCGTCTACAAAGTCGGCGGAGCCAATCTGATGGCGACTTGGGAACGCAACAACGGCAACACCGTGGTCGCCACCGGCAATCGCGACAAGAACACGGTGTGGCACGTCGGTGGCAATTACGAAACCGGCCCGCTCAAATTCTGGCTGGTGATGCGCGACTACAAACTGGCAGCCGGCAAGGCCGCCACCGCCGATGTCGCCGCCAACACCACCTGGGGCGGCGTCGCCTACAAGCTGGACCCGGCCACCACGCTGACCGGCGCGGTCTATCACATCAACGTGAAGAACGTGGCCGCCGGTACCGATGCCGATCCCACCATGTACGTGCTGCGCTACCGCTACGCGCTGTCCAAGCGCACCGACCTGCACGTGACCGCGGCCTACGCCAAGGCCAAGAACGGCCAGCTGACCGGCCTGTCGCGCGACGATGCCGCTTATGGCAACAGCCAGCATGGTCTGACTGTCGGCATGCAGCACCGCTTCTGATGAAAACCCTGCTCGCACTCATCTGCGCACTGTGCTTCGGTGCGGTGGCCCAGGCGGCGGAGCTGGAATGCATCGTGCCGTCCAAGCCGGGCGGCGCGATGGACCTGACCTGCAAGCTGGCGCAGAAAGGCTTGCAGGGCTTGCACGACGCGCCGAATCCGCCGCCGTCCGACATGCATATCTCGTATCTGCCGGGCGGCATCGGCGCGGTGGCCTGGCACTCGCTGGTGTCTGGCCGCCGCACCGCGCCGAATACGCTGGTGGCGTTTTCCGGCGGCTCGCTGCTGAATCTCGCACAGGGCAAGTTCGGCACGCTGAAAGCCACCGATGTGCGCTGGGTGGCGGCGCTGGGCGCGGATTACGGCATGATCGCGGTGCGCGCTGACTCTCCCTACAAGACGCTGCACGATCTGGTCGCTGCGCTGAAAGCCAATCCGCAGAAGGTGCTGATCGGTGTCTCCGGCACCATCGGCAGCCAGGACTGGCTGAAGATGGCGATGGTGGCGCGCAGCGCCGGCATCGATCCGAAGGCGCTGCGCTTTGTGGCGCTGGAGGGCGGCGGCGAAGCGTTCACCGCCATGCATGCCAGCTATGTGCAGGCGGTGTCCGGCGATGCCAGCGAAGCCGCGCTGTATGCGGCTAGCGGCAATACCCGGGTGCTGGCGGTGCTGTCGGAGCAGCGTCTGCCCGGCGTGTTGGCCAACGTGCCGACCGCGCGCGAGCAGGGCGTCGATGTGGTGTGGCCCATCATCCGTGGCGTGTGGATGGGACCACAGGCTTCGGATGCGGATTACCACCGCTGGGTGACGGCCTTTGACCGCGTGCTGGCCAGTCCGCAGTTTGCGCAGATGCGTGCCGCATCTGGTTTATATCCCTTCGGGCTGACCGGCGATGCGCTGGCGGCCTATGTCAAGAAAGCCGTGGACGACTACGGCAAGCGAGCGGCCGAACTTGGCCTGGTGCGCTAAATAATCAAAATATCAGGAGATTACGATGAAGTTGAAACATACTGTGGCCGCCGCATGCGCGTTTTTTGCCGGATCGGCCCTGGCGCAGGTGCCGGCCGGCTATCCGGCCGACTATCAGAAGATCATCGATGGCGCCAAAAAAGAGGGCAAGCTGGTGATTTACGGCGCCACCGACAGCAAGGCCACGCAGCCGCTGATCAAGGACTTCAGCGCCATGTACCCCGGCATCACGGTGGAGTACAACGATATGAATTCGACCGAGGTGTATAACCGCTTCATCTCCGAAGTGGCGGCTGGCGGCAACACCGCCGACGCCATGTGGTCGTCCGCGATGGATCTGCAAATGCGGCTGGCCTCGGACGGCTACGCGCTGCAGTACAAATCGTTGGAAGCGTCCAAGATTCCCGGCTGGGCGATCTGGGATGACAAAGCCTACGGCACCACCTTCGAACCGGCCGCCATCGTCTACAACAAGCGCCTGGTCGACGCCAAGGAAGTGCCGCACACGCACGCCGAGTTCACCGCGCTGATTCAGCAGCCAAAATTCCGCGACAAGGTCACCACCTACGACATCGAGAAGTCCGGCGTCGGCTTCATGTTCATGACGCAGGACGCGCGCGAATATCCAAAATTCCAGGATATGGCGAATGCCTTCGGCGTTTCCAAAGTGCGGGTGCAGTCGTCGACCGGCACCATGATGGAGCGGATTTCGTCGGGCGAGAATCTGATCGGCTACAACGTGCTGGGTTCCTACGCGCTGGTGCGCGCCAAGACCGATCCGTCGATCGGCGTGGTGCTGCCCAAGGATTACACGCTGGTGATGTCGCGCGTGTTCTTCATCAACAAGAGCGCGAAGAACGTCAACGCCGCCAAGCTGTGGCTGGACTACATGCTGTCGCAGCGCGGCCAGACCATCATCGCCAACGACTCCAAGCTGTTCGCGATCCGCGCCGACGTTAGCGGCGAAACCACGTCGGCGGAGCTGATCAAACAGATCGGCAAGGACAACATCAAGCCGGTGCCGGTGCATCCTATCCTGCTGCAGTTCCTGGGTCCGCAGCGCCGCATGGCTTTCCTCAAGCAGTGGAAAGACGCGGCCGGTAAAAAATAAGGACGCCCACCATGAACACTCTCGCTCATACTGGACGGCCCCGGCTCAATTGGCCGCGCGGCGTGGTGGTGACGCTGGCCACCGTCGCCATCTTCCTGCCGCTGTTCCTGATCTTCTACCAGAGCTTTTTGAACGCGCCGTTCTTCATGCCGGTCAAGGAGCTGGGGCTGGATGCCTACCGCTTCATCTTTGAAGATCCCGACTTCGCGGTCGCCTTCGAAAACGCCTTCCTGCTGGCGACTGGACTGGCTGTCATCGCCGTGCCGCTGGGCGGCATGCTGGCCTTCCTGATGATACGCACCGACTTGCCGGGCAAGGGCTTGATCGCGCCATGCCTGCTGGTGCCGATCTTCGTCTCGCCGATGGTGATGGGCTTCGGCTACGTGGTGGCGATGGGGCCCGTGGGCTTTTACTCGCTGTGGGCCAAGGATATCCTCGGCTTCATCCCGTGGAATATCTACTCGTTCACCAGTATCGTGGTGATCGCCGGCCTGACCCACGTGCCGCACGTCTACCTGTACGCCTCGTCCGCGCTGAAAAGCCTGGGCTCGGACGTGGAGGAGGCGGCGCGCGTCACCGGCGCCTCGCCGCTGCAGGTGATGTTCAACGTCTCGCTGCCGATGATTACGCCGGCGCTGGCCTATGCCGGTGTACTGGTGTTCTTCCTTGGCTTCGAGGTGTTCGGCCTGGTGCTGGTGCTGGGCGATCCGGAAGGTCACATGGTGCTGGCCACCTATCTGTACAAGCTGACCAACAAACTGGGCACGCCGTCGTATCACCTGATGGCCGCCGTCGCGGTATGCCTGGTGATGGTGACGCTGCCGCTGGTGATGGTGCAGCGCTGGCTGCTCAAATCGTCCAACAAGTTTGTGTCGATCAAAGGCAAGGGCGCGCGCAGCAAGGCCATGCCGCTGGGACGCTGGAAGTGGCTGGCGTTCGCGCTGATCTTCGGCTGGCTGATGTTCACCATCATCATGCCGATGTCGGGCATCGTGCTGCGCTCCTTCGTGCAGTACTGGGGCGAGGGCGTGCAACTGGCCGACGTGCTGACGCTGCAGCACTTCCGCGAAATCCTCGACCAGCCGGCGCTGATGCGCGGCATCCTCAATACGGTGCTGATTGGCGTGATCGGCGGCGGCTGCGCGGTGATCTGCTACTGCGCCATTGCGCTGGCCATGCATCGCAAGCCGGACCTGATCACGCGCTTCCTCGACTACAGCGTGTTGGTGCCGCGCGCCGTGCCTGGTCTGCTGGCCGGCTTGTCCTTCCTATGGGTATTCCTGTTCGTCCCGAGCTGGCTGGATGGCATGTTGAAGGGCATGGACAACGGCGTCGCGCTGTGGCTCAGCGAGCAGGCGATACCGGTGCTGCGTTCACTGCGCTCGACCATCTTCGCACTGTGGCTGGCGTATTCGGTGGTATGGCTGGCTTACGGCATGCGCTTGATTTCGACCGCGCTGCTGCAGGTGGGGCCGGAGCTGGAGGAGGCGGCGCGCGCGGTTGGTGCCACCCGTGGCAAGGTCACGCGCGACGTCACCGTGCCGCTGATCAAATACGGCCTGCTGGGCGCGTGGCTGATGGTGTTCCTGATCTTCGAACGCGAATATTCGACTGGCGTCTACCTGCTGTCGCCGGGCACCGAGGTGATAGGCGCGCTGCTGGTGTCCTTGTGGGCGACCGGTTCCACCGATCTGGTGGCGGCGCTATCGTTCGTCAACATCTCGCTGGTGGCGATTGGCCTGGGCGTCGCGCTGCGCTTCGGCGTCAAGCTACACAATTGAGGTAATCATTATGAAACGAGACATCATGACCAATGAATTGACCGTCAAGGAACTGCATCTGGACTACGGCACCAATCCGATTTTGAAGGGCGTGTCGATGCACTTGCAGAAGGGCGAAGTGGTGGCGCTGCTGGGACCATCGGGCAGCGGCAAGACCACGCTGCTGCGCGCGGTGGCGGGGCTGGAAAGCCCCAAGGCCGGCGCCATCGATATCGGCGAGCGCAATGTGTTTGACGGCGCGCAGGGCTTCGAGATGCCGGCCGAGCAGCGCAATCTCGGGCTGGTGTTCCAGTCCTACGCACTGTGGCCGCACAAGACGGTGTTCGACAACGTCGCCTATGGCCTCAAGCTGCGCAAGCTGGGCGCCAGCGAGATCAAGGACCGCGTCAGCGACGTGTTGAAGAACCTGGGGCTGGGCCATCTCGCCGAGCGCTATCCGCACCAGCTGTCCGGCGGCCAGCAGCAGCGGGTGGCGATCGCCCGCGCGCTGGTGTACAACCCGCCGGTGATCCTGCTGGACGAGCCGCTGTCCAACCTGGACGCCAAGCTGCGCGAAGAAGCGCGCGCCTTCCTGCGCGAGCTGATTGTGCGTATGGGGCTGTCGGCGTTGATGGTCACACACGATCAGGCCGAGGCGATGGCGATTTCGGACCGCATCCTGCTGCTCAATAACGGCAAGATCGAACAGCAGGGCTCGCCGCAAAGCATGTATGAAACGCCGGACACGCTGTTCACGGCGGAGTTCATGGGCAGTAACAACCGCCTGCCGGCGCGCGTGATCCAGCGCGAGGGTCGCCAGGTGCAGCTGGAACTGAACGGCACGCGCCTGCAAGCCAGCGCGCGCGGCACCGGTGCGGGGACGGGCGAGGGCAGCACCATCATCCGTGTCGAGGAAGTGAAGATCAGCGCCACGCCGGTGGACAACGCCATTGAGCTGCCGCTGCTGACCTGCATGTACCTGGGCGACCGCTTCGAATGCCTGTTCAAGGGCGAAGCTGGCACCGACCTGAGTCTGCGCGCCTATTTCAAGTACCGTCTGGAGCCGGGACGCTATTGGCTGCAATTGCCTGCCGACAAGCTCTGGGTGTTCTAAGCCGACAAGTTTCCTCAGGCCGCAAGGCTCAAGGCGTACCGTGTTTCCTGCGGTACGCCTTTTTTTATGGATTTCTGATACAAAGCGTGGGTTTTGGTGAGAATGCGGGCTGGAGCGTGCACACTTGCTTAGATGTACATCAACAAAATAGTTTCCTACCGTTCATTTTTTCGCCGGATGCAAGGAACGGTCGTTTATAATTTGAAAAGTTCGTCAAAAGGCTATCACGCCATCATGCGTAATCACGGAGTCCGGTTTTCCATCGCTAAACATGCCCAATGGGCGCCAGGTCTGAGCACGCCAGAGGCGTGGACGCAGTGGGCGGCCGCACCGTATCCGATTGAAGTGGGTGAGGAGCCGGGCGTCAAGGCCATGCCGGCCATGCTGCGCCGGCGCGCCGGCTTTCTCGGCAAGATGGCGCTGGAAGTGGCTTACCAGTGCCTTGATGGCCAGGCCGATATCCCGACGGTGTTTTGCTCGCGCCATGGCGACGTGGCGCGCGCGGTGGAGTTGCTGACCGATCTGGCGCAGGGCGAGCCTTTGTCGCCAACGGCTTTCGGCATGGCGGTGCATAACGCGATTCCGGGCTTGTTCACCATCGCTCGCAACGACCGCGCCAACCACATCGCG
The DNA here is from genome assembly GCF_009674535.1 of Duganella guangzhouensis. Taxonomy (GTDB): domain Bacteria; phylum Pseudomonadota; class Gammaproteobacteria; order Burkholderiales; family Burkholderiaceae_D; genus Rugamonas; species Rugamonas guangzhouensis. The sequence goes on along the minus strand of NZ_WKJK01000002.1, from coordinate 352,214 downwards.
CTGGCGTCCGGCACGGCGACGGTGGAGCATGGCGTGATCGAGGCTTGCTGTCTGCTGGCGGATGGCGCTGAGCAGGTGCTGCTGGTGGTGTGCGATGCGCCGCTGCCGCCGTTGTTCGCGGCATTTGACGATAGCCATGAACAGCCGCACGCGTGGGCGTGGTTGATGACGGCCGGTGATGGCTACGCGCTGGACTGGACGGCATCGTCGGCCGCGCCGTCGGCGGCGCAACCGGGCGGGCTGGCGCTGGCGGCCTTCCACGCCAGCGGCGCGGCGAGTCTGGAACGCGATGACGGCCGCTTGCACTGGACCTGGAGCCGGCATGCCTGAGACGTGGCTGGCGCGCCTGTCGGTTTGCTGGCGCGTGTTTGCAACCGGCCTGAGTTTTGTCGTTTTCGGTGTCGGTGGACTGGTGTTGCGGGTGATTGTGTTCCCGGTGCTGCATTTGCTGGTGCGGCAGCGCGAGCGGCGCGTGGCCTGGTCGCGCGCAGTGATACGCCGCGCCTTCCGCAATTACGTGGACTTGATGCGCGTGCTGGGCGTGCTGCGGTATGAGATACGCGGACTGGAAAAGCTGGAGCGCGGTGGTCTGCTGATCCTGGCCAACCATCCGACCCTGATCGACACGGTGTTCCTGATGGCGTTTGTGAAGAACGCCGACTGCATCGTCAAGAGCGCGCTGTGGAACAATCCGTTCACGCGCGGGCCGGTGCGGGCGGCGGGCTATATCCGCAACGACAGCGGCGCCGGGCTGGTGGACGATTGCATCGCCTCGCTGGAGCGCGGCAATAACCTGATCGTGTTCCCGGAGGGGACGCGCACGCCGGGCAATGGCGTCATCAGCATGAAGCGCGGCGCCGCCAACATCGCCGTGCGCGGCGCGCGCGACATGACGCCGGTGCTGATTCGCTGCCAGCCGGCGACGCTGGGCAAGGGGGACAAGTGGTGGCGGGTGCCGCCGCGCCGGGTGCTGATCCAGCTGGATGTGCTGGACGATCTGGCGATCGCGCGGTTTACCGAGGGGGGCGTCAGTGATGTGATGGCGGCCCGCCAGCTGACCGATTTTTTACAAGATTATTTTACCGGGATGTGCCAAAGCCATGCTTGAACTGGAAGTGAAACAACTGATTATCGACGCCCTGCAACTGGAAGACATTACGCCGGACGATATCGACAGCGCCGCGCCGCTGTTCGTCGACGGCCTGGGTCTGGATTCCATCGACGCGCTGGAGCTGGGCGTCGCGCTGCAGAAAAAATATGGTATCTCGCTGTCGGCCGATTCGGAAGATACCCGCCGCCATTTCGCCTCGGTGCAGGCGCTGGCGGCGATGATAGCCAGCCATAGAAAAAAGTAACTACAAATACACTAAGGGATGAAGGACATGATAGATCTGAATGAAATGAGCAGAGTGCAGCTGCAGACCTGGGTGGTCGAGCTGCTGGCGGAGATGTTTGAACTGGACCAGGCGTCGCTGACCGCCGAGTCGAATCTGTACGCCGACCTGGATATCGACAGCATCGACGCGGTCGATCTGGCGGTGAAGCTGAAGCAGCTGACCGGCAAGCGTCTGGCGCCGGAAGTGTTCAAGAATATCCGTACCATCGGCGACGTGGTTGACGCGTTGGCCGGCATGACGGAGCAGGCTGCGTAACACGATGCCGATGACTGTATTGACGGCAGTGGTGACGCTGCTGTATCCACTGGCGATCTGGTTTGGCCACGGCCAGGTGGAGCCGCGCTGGCTGGCCGGCCTGCTGCTGCTGGCGGTGGCCACGCGGCTGCCGGCGCTGCGCCTGAGCGGCGTCGCGCGCTGGTCGGTGGCCGGCGCGCTGGTGCTGGTCGGCTGCGCCATCTGGAGCAATCTGCTGCTGCCGTTGAAGTTGTATCCGGTGCTGGTCAATCTGGCGTTGCTGGCCGGCTTTGGCTATAGCCTGTCGACGCCGATCTCGGCGGTCGAGCGCATGGCGCGTTTGGGCGGGCAGGATTTTCCGCCAGTGGCGCAACAGTACATGCGCAAGGTGACCCAGGTGTGGTGCGGCTTCTTTGTGCTGAATGGCGCCATCGCCTTCGGCACGGCGCTGTGGGCATCGGAGGCGGTGTGGTCGCTATACACCGGCGTGGTGTCGTATGTCCTGATGGGCGTGTTGTTTGGCGCGGAGTATCTGGTGCGCCTGCGTTTCAAACGGTTGCATCATGTCTGATCGTCTGGAGCATTTGTATGCCGCCATGCTGGCGCGGCCGGCTACCGGCCTGGTTGGCTGGCGCGGCGAGGAAGGGATCAGCAATACGGCCTTTCTGGCACGTGTGCATGCCTGGCATGGGCTGCTGATCGCGCAGTCGGGCCGCAACTTTGCGCTGTATCTGGAAGACAGCATCGAATTCGGCGCGGCGCTGCTGGGCGCCTGGCATGCCGGTAAAACCGTGTGGCTCAGCGCCGATACGCTGCCGGCCACCTGCGAGTCGCTGCGGACGTCGGTGGATGGTTTCGTCGGCCAGTTCCCGGCCGAGCTGGAACCCTTGCAACCATTGGCCGCGTTGCCGGTGTCGCTGGCGGCGGGCTTGAGCGCGGATCTGCATCCGGACATGCCGGCGCTGGTAGTGTTCACCTCCGGTAGCACCGGGGCGGCACAGGCGATTCCGAAAAAGCTGTCGCAAATGGCTAGCGAAGTCGCCACATTGGAAACCTTGTTCATGGAAGCCGCCGGTGATGCGGCGGTGTGGGCGACGGTGTCGCATCAGCATATCTACGGGCTGTTGTTCAAGATCCTGTGGCCGCTCAGCAGCGGCCGGGCGATCCATGCGGCCAGCATCGCCTATCCCGAGGAACTGGCGCCGGCGCTGGCGGCCGGACCGTGCGTGCTGATCGCCAGCCCGGCGCATCTGAAGCGCTTGCCGGAGCATCTGGATTGGAGCGGGGCGGCGAGCATGCTGCGGGCGGTGTTTTCTTCTGGCGGTCCGCTGGCGCCGGATGCGGCTCTGGCGGCCGGCGCGCTGCTGGGACATACGCCGGTTGAGGTGTATGGCAGTTCGGAGACCGGTGGCGTGGCCTGGCGCCAGCGCCGCGCCATCGACGATGATGGCTGGACGCCGTTCCCCACAGTGGAGTGGCGTCTGGACGACGAGGAAGGCACGCTGGAGGTGCGCTCGCCGCATCTGCCGGACGACGGGTGGCTGGCGTTGTCGGACCGCGCGGCGCCCAGTGGCCAGCAGGGATTCGTGCTGCTCGGCCGCAGCGACCGTATCGTGAAGATTGAAGAGAAGCGCATCTCGCTGAGTGCGATGGAGGCGGCGTTGACCGCTTCCGGGCTGGCGGCGGAAGCGCGCGTGCTGCTGTGCGAGCCGCAAGCCGGCGAGCGTCAGCGGCTGGCGGCGTTTGTGGTGCCGACCGCCGCCGGCCGTACGCTGCTGGACATCGCCGGCAAGGCAGCTTTGAACCAGCGCCTGCGCGCCGTGCTGGCCGAGGTGGTGGAAGCGGTCGCGCTGCCGCGCCGCTGGCGTTATCTCGACCAGATGCCGCTCAACGCGCAAGGCAAAACCACGATGGCATCGTTGCTGGCGCTGCTCAGCGACGCGCGCGACGATCGGCCGCTGCTGCCGCGCGTGCGCGAGCTGGAACGCGCGCCGCAGCGCGTACTGCTGGAGCTGACCGCGCCGGCCGACCTGCTGTACTTCGACGGCCACTTCGACGTCGCGCCGATCCTGCCGGGCGTGGTGCAAGTCGACTGGGCGCTGCATTACGGCCGCGCGTATTTCACGCTGCCGCTGCGCTTCAAAGGCATCCAGCAGCTGAAGTTCCAGCAGGTGGTGGCGCCCGAGCGCGCGGTGCAACTGGAACTGTCGCATGACAGCGTTAAAGGCAGCCTGCAATTCCGCTACACCTCCGACGCCGGCCAGCACGCCAGCGGCCGCATCCTGTTTGGAGACGACGATGTTTAAACCCGTGATCATCGTCCCGGTCTACAACCACGAACACGCCATCGGCGCCGTGCTGGCTGGCCTGCTGCGCCATGACACGCCCTGCATCCTGGTCGACGATGGCAGTTCCGCCGCCTGTGCCGCCGTGCTGGACGCGCTGGCGCAAGAGCATGCGGGTAGCGTCGAACTGGTCCGCCTGCCGCACAACCAGGGCAAGGGTGCCGCCGTGCTGGCCGGCTTCCGCCACGCCGCACAGCGTGGCTACACCCACGCACTGCAAATCGACGCCGACGGCCAGCACAACACCGACGACGTACTCAACTTCCTCGCCCTCGCCGCACAGCACCCGCAAGCCATCATCTGCGGCCACCCGGTGTATGACGAATCGGTACCCAAAGCGCGCCTGTACGGCCGTTACGCCACCCACATCTGGGTCTGGATCAACACCCTGTCGCTGGACATCCGCGACTCCATGTGCGGCTTCCGCGTCTATCCGGTTGCTGCGGTCAACGCGCTGGCCGCGCGCCGCGCGATCGGCGTGCGCATGAACTTCGACACCGACATCATCGTCCGCCTGTACTGGGATGGCCTGCAAGTGCTCAACGTGCCGACCCGTGTCTCCTACCCGACGGACGGTGTCTCGCACTTCCGCGTCTGGCGCGACAATGTGCTGATCTCGTGGATGCACACCGTGCTGTTCTTCGGCATGCTGCCGCGTATCCCCCGACTACTGGCGCGCAAATGGCAGACCAAATGAGCGCACGTGGTTTGCATTGGGCCTCGATCAACGAGATCAGCTTCGTGACCGGCATGCGCCTGCTGTTCTGGATCGCCCGCGTGTTCGGGCGTTGGCCGTTCCGCTTGGTGCTGTATCCGGTGCTGTCGTGGTACGTGCTGACCAAGCCGCTGCCACGCCGCGCCTCGCAGGAATACCTGCGCCGCATGTCGGCCTATGCCGGCATCCGCCTGCCGGGCGTGATGCGGCACTTCGCCGCCTTCGGCGAAAGTATCCTCGACAAAATGCTGTTGTGGGGTGGCCTGTTCAAACTGGACGACGTCGATCTGCACGGCGGTCAGCTGATTACCGACGCGGTGGCGGCCGGCAAAGGCGGTCTGCTGATCTGCGCCCACCTCGGCAACCTGGAATTGTGCCGCGTGCTGTCGCGCACCCGGCACGACATCAAACTGACGGTGCTGGTGCACACCAAGCACGCGCAAGCGTTCAACGACATGCTGGGCCGCCTCAATCCGGCCAGCCAGTTGAATCTGATGCAGGTGACCGAAATGTCGCCGGCCACCGCCATGCTGCTGTCCGAGCGCGTGGCGCGCGGCGAGTTCGTAGTGATCGCCGGCGACCGCGTGCCGGTGTCGCACAACCCGCGCGTGGCGGTGGCCGACTTCCTCGGCGCGCCGGCCGCGTTCCCGATCGGCCCCTACGTCCTGGCCGGCATCCTGCAATGCCCGGTCTATCTGCTGTTCTCCACCCGCCATGGCAAGCGCTCGGAAGTCCACTTCGAACACTTCCGCGACCAGGTGCAGATCCCGCGCAAGGACCGCAACGCCGCGTTGAACGCGCTGGCCGCCGATTACGCGCGCCGGCTGGAGCACTACACCATGCGCGCGCCGCTGCAATGGTTTAACTATTACGACTTCTGGCACTTGCCGCAACAGGAAAGCACCGATGCATCTCGCTGACATCGCCCAACTCAATCATCCGCCGCGCACTGTGCGCTTTGACCAGGACCGCCTGACCATCGCCGACATCGTCGATATCGCACAGGGCCGCGCCGTCGCCGCGCTGTCGGACGATCCGGCCTTCCGCGCCGCCATCCAGCGCGGTGCCGATTTCCTCGACCGCCTGCTGCGCGAGGACGGTACCATCTACGGCGTCACCACCGGCTATGGCGATTCCTGCACCGTCAACGTGCCGCTGGAACTGGTGCCCGATCTGCCGCACCATCTGTACACCTACCACGGCGTAGGCCTGGGCGAGTACTTCACGCCGGCGCAAACCCGTGCCATCCTGGCCGCGCGCCTGGCATCGCTGAGCAAGGGCTATTCCGGCGTCAGCGTCGAACTGCTGCTGCAGATCACGCGCCTGCTGGATGCCGGCCTGCTGCCGCTGATTCCATCCGAAGGCTCGGTCGGCGCCAGCGGCGACCTGACGCCGCTGTCCTATCTGGCGGCGGTGCTGTGCGGCGAGCGCGAAGTGTGGCGCAACGGTGAGCAGGTGCCGGCCGCGCAAGCCTTGCAGGAAGCCGGCATCACGCCGCTGCGACTGCGGCCGAAAGAGGGCTTGGCCATCATGAACGGCACCGCCGTGATGACCGCGTTGGCCTGCCTGGCCTGTGACCGCGCCGACTATCTGTGCAAGCTGGTCACGCGCATCACCGCCATGGCTTCGTTCGCGATGGACGGCAACGCGCACCACTTCGACGAAGTGCTGTTTGCCGCCAAGCCGCACGCCGGCATGCAGCAGGTGGCGGCCTGGCTGCGCAGCGACCTGCCGACCGACCAGTGGGAACGCAACGGCAAGCGCTTGCAGGACCGTTACTCGATCCGTTGCGCGCCGCACGTGATCGGCGTACTGGCCGACGCCATGCCGCTGTTCCGCTCCATGATCGAGAATGAACTGAACAGCGCCAACGACAATCCGTTGATCGATCCGGATAACCAGCGCGTGCTGCACGGCGGTCACTTCTACGGCGGCCATATCGCTTTCGCCATGGACGGGATGAAGAACGCCGTCGCCAATCTGGCCGACCTGCTGGACCGCCAGATGGCGCTGCTGGTGGACAGCCGCTACAACCATGGCCTGCCAGCCAATTTGTCCGGCGCCCGTGGCGAGCGCGCGCCGATCAACCACGGCTTGAAGGCGCTGCAAATCAGCGCCTCGGCGTGGACGGCGGAAGCCTTGAAGGCCACCATGCCTGCCTCGGTGTTCTCGCGTTCGACCGAATGCCACAACCAGGACAAGGTCAGCATGGGCACTATCGCCGCGCGCGACTGCCTGCGCGTGCTGGATCTGACCGAGCAGGTAGTGGCGGCCTTGCTGATTACCGTGCGCCAGGGCGTGTGGCTGCGCCGTCAGGTCAGCCCCGAGCTGCAACCGCATGCCGCGCTGGCGGCGATGCAGGACGCGCTGGCTGCCGACATGGCGCCGGTGGAGGAGGACCGCCGGCTGGAACCGGATCTGCGCCTGATGCTGCAACGTATCCGCGCACAGGCATGGGAGCTGTATGCGTAAGCAAAAAGAGAGCCGCTGGTTTGCGGAAGTCGAGATGCAGGTGCAGTTCTTCGACCTGGACCCGATGGAGATCGTCTGGCACGGGCGCTACGTCAAGTATCTGGAAGTGGTGCGCTGCGCGCTGCTGGACAAGATTGGCTACAACTACCCGCAGATGAAGGAGTCCGGCTACGCCTGGCCGGTGATCGACATGCAGCTGCGTTACATCGGTTCGGCCACCTTCGGCCAGAAGCTCAAGCTGCGCGCCGATATCGTCGAATGGGAAAACCGCCTGAAGATCGATTATCTGATTACCGACGCCGATACCGGCAAGCGCCTGAACCGCGCCAGCACCACCATGGTGGCGGTGCATATCGACACCAAGGAGATGTGCTACGTCTCGCCGCCGGTGTTGTTTGAAAAACTGGGGATCACGCCTGATGAACAAGTTTAAATTTCTGATCGCCGCCACGCTGCTGTGCGCCGGCGCCGCGCAAGCCGCCGTGCCGGCCGCGAAAATCCAGGCCATGCTGGCCAAGCCGGCGGTGATGTGCGGCCGCTTCGACCAGACCAAAACGCTGGCCGGCATGAAGAAGCCGCTGGCGTCGGAAGGCCGCTTCTGCGTGGTCGCCGGCAAGGGCGTGTTATGGCGCACCCTCAAACCTTTTCCCAGCACGTTGCGGCTGACGCGCGATGAAATCGTCAACTATCAGGGCGACCGCGTCGCCATGCGGCTGGACGCCAAGACCGAACCGACGGTCCGCGTCATCAACAACGTGCTGTTCTCGCTGCTGTCCGGCGACCTGGGACAGCTGGACACGCTGTTCGAAGGCGACGGCAGCGTCGACGCCAATAGCTGGAACGTGTCGCTCAAGCCGCGCCAGGCGGCGCTGGAAAAAGCCATAGGCACCATCAAGCTGGATGGCGGCGCGTACGTCAAATCCATCGTCATGAACGAAGGCAGCGGCGACCGCACCCACATCGTTTTCTCCGACATCAAAACCGGTGAGGCGGCGATGAGCAAAGAAGAGGCGGCGCTGTTTTGACCAGAACCCGACAACTCGCGCTGCTGTGGCTATTGGCGGTGTGTCTGCTGCTGGGGCATAACGCCTGGCTGTGGGCCGTCAAGCGCATCGTGCCGGATACCGACATCATGGCGCTGCTGCCGGTGCAGGAGCGCGATCCGGTGCTGCAGGCATCGTTCAACCACATGGTGGACGCGGCGCAGCAGCGCCTGATCGTGCTGGTGGGCGCTGAAGACTGGGACGATGCCAAGCGCGCCGCCGATGCCTACAACGCCGTGCTGGCCGCGCGCAAAGACGTATTCGATGCCACGCCAGTCAATGAGCAGACGCAGAGTGATTGGCTGGCGCTGTTCCAGCAGCACCGCGCGGTGTTGCTGACGGCGCAGCAGGAGCATCAACTGCGCGAGCAGCCGGCGCAGTTCTGGACCGAGTCCGCGCTGGCTTCCCTGTATGCGCCGTTCGCCGGCCCCAAGCTGGGGCCATGGCAGGACGATCCTTTCGGCTTGTTCTCCGGCTGGGTGCAGGAGCGCGCGCAGGAAACGCCGGTGCGGCCGCGCGATGGCCATCTGTTCGTGGCTGACGCCCAACGCCAGTACGTGCTGCTGCCGATGACGCTCAAGATGCCCGCGCTGTCGATGACGGCGCAGGAAACCGTGCTGCCGTTGCTGCAACAGGCGGTCGACGCGGCGCGCAAGGCGGCGCCGCAGGCGGAAGTGATTCAGGCCGGCGTGATTCTGCACGCGGCCAATGCCAGCGCCAAGGCCAGCGGCGAAGCTTCCACCATTGGCATCGGCTCTCTGATCGGCATCATCCTGCTGATGTGGTTTGCCTTTCACTCCTTCAAGCCGATTTCGCTGATCCTGCTATCGATCGGCATCGGCTGCCTGGGCGCGCTGTCAGTGTGCTGGCTGCTGTTCGGCCGGATTCATTTGATGACGCTGGTGTTCGGTGCGAGCCTGATCGGCGTGGCGCAGGACTATGGCATCTACTTCCTGTGCAACCGCCTGTCGGCCGATGACACGCTGGATTCGCCGGCGCTACTCAAACGCCTGCTGCCAGGCTTGGGCCTGACGTTGCTGGCGGCGGTGATCGGTTATATGGGACTGGCGCTGACGCCGTTCCCTGGCCTGCGCCAGATGGCGGTGTTCTCGGCACTGGGCCTGGTGTTCGCCTGGCTGACGGTGGTGTGCTGGTTCCCGGCGCTGATCGGCAGCCGCGCATTGAAGAGCGGTGGCCTGGTGCGCGTCTACGGCGCCGCCTTGCAGCGTTGGCCGCTGCTGCGCTTCAATCGTGTGTCGCTGGTGGGCGCGGCGTTGTTCGTGCTGGTGGCAGGCTATGGCATCACCCGCTTGGGCGCCAATGACGATATCCGCCTGCTGCAAAATCCGCCCAAGCACCTGATCGACGACCAGATCAAATTGAGCAAGCTGCTGGACGCGCCTACGCCGGTGCAGTACTTCCTGGTGCGCGGCGCTTCGGCGGAACAAGTGCTGCAACGTGAAGAGCAGCTGAAAGCGCGGCTGGACAGCTTTGTCGCCTCGCACCGCATTTCCGGCTACCAGGCGATCTCGAACTGGCTGCCATCGGCGCAGGCGCAGGCCGCGCATCGCGCGCTGGTGGAGCAAAAACTGCTGGCCGATGACGGCCCGCTGCAAGCCATCGCCGCGCAAACCGGTGAGGATGCGGCATGGGTGGCGGCGACGCGCGAGCGTTTGCTGGCCGCCGCGCAGCCGCTGTCGCTGGACGCCTTCCTGCAATCGCCGGCCAGCGAACCGTGGCGCCATCTGTGGCTGGGCGAGAACAACGGCGTCTACGCCAGCATCGTCGCGCTGCGCGGCATGAGCGCGGCCTCCGCACCGCAAGTGCTGATGGCGGCCGAGGGACTGGATGGCGTGCAGTGGGTGGACAAGGTGGCGGAGATTTCGTCAGTCCTTGGTCGCTATCGGCAGGACATGAGCTGGGTGGTGCTGGGCGCTTACGTGGTGGTGTTCGCGCTGCTGTTCCGGCGCTATCGCAACCGCACCTGGCGCGTGCTGGCGCCGACTGCGCTGGCCAGCGTGGTGGCGCTGGCGATCTTCGGCTACACCGGCCAGAACCTGCAGCTGTTCCATGTGCTGGCGCTGATGCTGCTGCTGGGCGTGGGCGTCGATTACGGCATCTTCATGCAGGAACATCCGGACCGGCGCGACCGCACGCCGTGGCTGGCGGTCGGCATGTCGGCCGCGAATACGATTTTGTCGTTTGGCTTGCTGGGCCTGAGCTCAACCCCGGCATTGCAGGCATTCGGCCTGACGATGCTGATCGGGACCGCGCTGGTCTGGCTGTTTGTTCCCTGTTTTGGCATCTCCAAGGAAGACCCTCATGACTGAAACAATCAACAACGAAAGCGTGGAAATCCTGATCGTAGGTGCCGGTCCGGCCGGTTCGGTGGCGGCCGCGCTGCTGCGCCAGCAGGGCAGGCAGGTGCTGGTGATCGAGCGTGAGCAGTTCCCGCGCTTTTCGATCGGTGAGAGTCTGCTGCCGCAAAGTATGGCCTATCTCGAACAGGCGGGCATGCTGCGCGCGGTGGTGGAGGCGGGCTTCCAGTTCAAGAACGGCGCCGCCTTTATGCGCGACGGCTGTTACACGGATTTCGATTTTCGCGACAAGTACACCGATGGCTGGGGCACCACCTACCAGGTGCAGCGCGCCGATTTCGATCACATCCTGGCGCGCGAGGCTGAGCGCTTCGGCGCCGAGGTGCGCTATCGTCACGAGGTACTGGACATCGCGTTGGGGCAGGGCGCCAATGGCGGTGCGCGTGTCAGCGTCAAGGCGCCGGACGGCGCGCAGTATGTGGTGGACGCCGGCTTCATTCTGGATGCCAGCGGCTTTGGCCGCATCCTGCCACGCTTGCTGAAGTTGGAAACGCCATCCAACTTTCCGGTGCGCGGCGCCATCTTCACCCATGTGCAGGATGGCATCCGCTCGGGCTTCGACCGCAACAAGATCCGCGTCACCGTGCATCCCAAGCACTGCAATGTGTGGTTCTGGACCATTCCGTTTGCCGCCGGCCGCTGTTCGTTGGGCGTGGTGGCGGAGACCAGCTTCCTCGACCGCTACCAGGGCACGCCGACCGAGCGTCTGCGCGCCATCGTGGCGGAAGAACCTTCGCTGAGTGGCTTGCTGGCCAATGCAGACTGGGACACGCCGGCGCGCCAGATCGTCGGCTACTCGGCCAATGTCGACAAGCTGTGGGGCCAGGGCTACGCGCTGCTCGGCAACGCGGGCGAGTTCCTGGACCCGGTGTTCTCGTCCGGCGTCACCATCGCCTTCAAATCGGCCAGCCTGGCCGCCGCTGCGCTGGAACGTCAGTTCAAGGGCGAGCAGGTCGACTGGCAGGCCGATTACGGCGTGCCGCTGCGGCGTGGCGTGGACACTTTCCGCGCCTTCGTCGAGTCGTGGTATGCGGGCGGCTTCCAGAAGATCATCTTCCATGAGCAGAAGCAGCCGGACGTGAAGCGCATGATTTCGTCCATCCTGGCCGGCTATGCCTGGGACCAGAACAATCCTCTGGTGAAGGAAACATCGCGCCGTCTGGCGGCGTTGGAGGCGTTATGCACGCCCGCCTGATGCAGCGTACCGCCGCTGTGGTGCTGGCACTGCTGCTGGCTGCCTGCGCTTCGTCGCCACCGCAGCCTGCCGCGCGCCTGGGCCTGAAGCTGGCGCCAGCGGCACTGGGCCAGTCCATCAGCGTGCAGCAGCACCTGAAGGTGGAGCGAGACGGCCGCACCGATGATCTGGACGTGGCGCTGCAAGTGGAGCCGGAGGCGGTGGACGTGGTGGGCCTGGCGTTTGGCCAGCGCGTGCTGACTTTGCATTACGATGGCAAGGATCTGACTTCGTGGCGGCATGTGATGCTGCCATCGCAGGTGCGGGCGGAGGATGTGCTGGAAGATATGCAGCTGACGCTGTGGCCAGTGGATGCGGTGGCGGCGGCGCTGCCGGCCGGCTGGCGCGTCGAGCAGCAGGGCCGCCAGCGCACGCTGTACCTGGCCGACGAGCCTATCATGCGGATAGCCTACAGCGGCGATCCACGCTGGAGCGGTACGGTGGTCTTGGAAAACCTGCGGTATCACTATAAGCTGACGATACAGTTTGCACCGACCGAATGACGGAATGAAGGAATGCTGAATTTTTATTTGAATGCCTGCGGTATCACCTGCGCGCTGGGCGATGGCCCGGAGCAGGTGAGGGCACGCCTGTATGCCGGCCAGTCCGGCGTGGCGCCGACCGCGCGATGGTCGGCCGGGCGCGAACTGCCGCTGGGCGAGGTACGCGGCGAGCTGCCGTCAGTGGCGCATCTGCCGCCGCACCAGCGTAGCCGCAATAACGCGCTGGCGCTGGCGGCGCTGGCGCAGATCCGCCCGGCGCTGGATGCCGCGATTGCGCGCTATGGCGCCGACCGCATCGGCGTGGTGATCGGCACCAGCACCTCCGGCATCGGTGAGACCGAGCAGGCGGTGGGGCGCTTTGCCAGCGACGGCAGCCTGCCGGACGGCTTCCACTACCGGGTGCAGGAAATGGGTTCGCCGGCCGAGATGCTGGCGCAGCAGCTGGGACTTGGCGGCCCGGCCTATGTGCATTCCAGCGCCTGTTCGTCCAGCGCCAAGGCATTGGCCAGCGCGGCGCGGTTGATCCGCATGGGACTGTGCGACGCGGTGCTGACCGGTGGCGTCGATTCGCTGTGCGCTTTCACGGTGGCCGGTTTTGCGGCCTTGGAGTCGGTCAGCGCGGTGCAGTGCAATCCGATGAGCGCCAACCGCAAGGGCATCAACATTGGCGAGGGCGCGGCGTTGTTCCTGATGAGCGCCGACGCCGACAGCGCGGTGCCGGTGCGGCTGATGGGCTGGGGCGAATCCTCGGACGGCCATCACATGTCGGCACCCGATCCCACCGGCGCCGGCGCGCGGCTGGCGATGGAACAGGCCTTGCAGCGCGCCGGTGTGGCTGCTGCCGATGTCGACTACATCAATATGCACGGCACCGCCACGCCGCAGAACGACGCCATGGAGTCGCGCGTGATCGAAGCGCTGTTTGGCCTGGAGACGCCGGTCAGCTCGACCAAGCCGTTCACCGGCCACACGCTGGGCGCGGCGGCCGCCATCGAGGCGGCGCTGTGCTGGCTGGCGATGCAGGACGATAACCGCGAGGGCCGTTTGCCGCCGCATCTGTGGGACGGCGAGCGCGATGCGGCGCTGCCGGCGCTGAATCTGGCGCCACCGGGTGCCGCGCTGGGCCGGCCGTTGCGGCGCATTCTGAGCAGTTCCTTTGCCTTCGGCGGCTCCAACGCCGCGCTGCTGCTGGGGAGGGACGCATGATGCTGCCGGATATACGCGCGCTGGTTCCGCACTCCGGCCAGATGGTGCTGCTGGACCGCGCCCTCAGTGCCGACGAGGACAATCTGTGCGCCGAGGTGCGCATCCATGCAGGCAGCATGCTGGCTGGCGCCGATGGTGTTGGCGCCTGGGTCGGCATCGAATACATGGCGCAGGCGGTGGCGGCGCATGCCGGTTGGCTGGCGCTGCGGCGCGGCGAGGAGGTCAAGGTCGGCTTCCTGCTAGGCTCGCGCAAATACGAGGCCAGCGTGCCGGTGTTCGCGCCGGGCAGCGTGCTGCACGTGCATGTGCACCGGGTGCTGCAGGCTGAGAATGGCCTGGGCGCTTTCGAGTGCCGCATCGATGTGGTGGATGGCGTGCAGAGCGCAGCCACGGCCACGGTGACGGTGTTCCAGCCTCACAATGTCAATCAATTTCTCAAAGATGGAAACGTAGGATGAGTCAGAATAAATCCATGAGCGTGCTGGTGACGGGATCTTCGCGCGGCATCGGCAAGGCGATCGCGCTGCGCCTGGCGCGTGACGGTTACGATGTGGTGCTGCATTGTCGCAGCCAGCGCGCCGAGGCCGACGCGGTGGCGCAGGAAGTCATGGCGATGGGCTGCGCCGCGCGCGTGCTGCAGTTCGATATCAGCGACCGCGCCGCCACCGCCGCCGCGCTGGAGGCGGATATCGCGCAACATGGCTGCTATTACGGCGTGGTGTGCAACGCCGGTGTGGCGCGCGACAACGCCTTCCCCGCCATGTCCGGCGAGGACTGGGATATTGTGCTGCAAACGAATCTGGATGGTTTCTATAACGTGCTTAATCCGCTCATCATGCCGCTGGTTCAGCGCCGCAAACCGGGACGTATCGTCACGCTGGCGTCGGTGTCGGGTTTGATCGGCAATCGTGGCCAGGTCAATTACAGCGCGGCCAAGGCTGGCATCATCGGCGCCACCAAGGCGCTGGCGCTGGAACTGGCCAAGCGCGCCATCACCGTCAACTGCGTGGCGCCGGGCCTGATCGAAACCGACATGATCGAAGATGTGCCGATGGAGGAAGCGCTCAAGCTGATTCCGGCGCGCCGCGTCGGCAAGCCGGAGGAAGTGGCGGCTGCCGTCAGCTTCCTGATCGGCGAGGACGCCGGCTATATCACGCGCCAGGTCATTTCGGTCAACGGAGGTCTGGCATGAGCCGCCGCGTCGCCGTCACCGGCATGGCCGGCATCAGCCCGATCGGCAACGACTGGGCGTCAATCCGCGAACGTCTCGGCCAGTACCGCAACGCCATCGTGCGCATGGCGGACTGGGAGGATTACGAAGGACTCAACACCCGCCTTGGCGCGCCGGCTGCGCCGTTCGAGCTGAATGAGCGCTACAACCGCAAGGCGATCCGCAGCATGGGCCGGGTGGCGCTGATGGCCACGCGCGCCACCGAACTGGCGCTGCTGGATGCCGGCCTGCTCGATCATCCGCTGATGAAGAGTGGCGAGATGGGCGTGTCGTTCGGTTCCTCGGCCGGCACGCCAAGCGCGATCGGTGACTTCGGCCGCATGATGGAAGAGCGCACCACCAAGGGCATCAACGCCACCACTTACATCAAGATGATGGCGCATACGGCGCCGGTCAACATCGGCGTGTTCTTTGGCCTGACCGGTCGCGTGATCACCACTTCCAGTGCCTGCACTTCGGGTAGCCAGGGCATCGGCTATGCGTACGAGGCGATCCAGGCCGGCAAGCAGCTGGCCATGGTGGCTGGCGGCGCCGAGGAATTGTGCGCGACCGAGGCGGCGGTGTTCGACACGCTGTTCGCCACCAGCACCCGCAACGATGCTGGCCACAGCACGCCGCGTCCTTTCGACGCCGGTCGTGATGGTCTGGTGATCGGCGAGGGCGCCGGGGCGTTGATTCTGGAAGACCTGGAGCACGCGCAGGCGCGCGGCGCCACCATCCACGCAGAGCTGGTGGGCTTTGGCACCAATAGCGACGGCTGCCACGTCACGCAGCCGAACGCCGCCACCATGCAGCAGGCGATGCTGCTGGCGCTGAAGGATGCCGGCTTGCAGGCATCGGACATCGGCTACGTCAACGCCCACGGCACTGGCACCGCGCAGGGCGATGTGGCGGAGTCGCAGGCGACGCTGGCGGTGTTTGGCGCCGGCACGCCGATCAGTTCCCTGAAAAGCTATATGGGCCATACCTTGGGCGCCTGCGGCGCGCTGGAAGCCTGGATCAGCATCGAGATGATGCGCGAAGGCTGGTTCGCGCCGACCATCAACCTGGAACAAGTCGACCCCGAATGCGCGGCACTGGACTATATCGTCGGCGAAGGCCGGAAGCTGGACTGCGATTACATAATGTCGAATAATTTCGCCTTTGGCGGCATTAACACTTCACTGATTTTCAAACGCTACTTCAAACAGGGATAACACCATGAAGAAACTGATCTCCGTAGCTGCACTGCTGGCTGTTTCGTTGACGTCGTTGCAGGCCCAGGCGGCCGACACCATGTTGAAGTTCCCGATCGCCGGCGCGCTGGCCGCGAACGATGCGCAGAACCGTTTGGGCGATTCGGTGAAGTTCTATTTCGCCGACCAGCCGACGCCCAAGGTGCTGACCAAGATCGCCAGCGACAAAACCAGCCAGCGCACCAACGGTTTTGGCAAGTCGGCGGAGAAAGCGTGCAACTGGGTGTTCTTGTCCGCCATGCTGGCGCTGCAAAAGCGCGCGCAGGAACTGGGCGCCAACGCCGTGGTCAACATCGTCAGCAACTTCAAGGATATCGAGATGGCCAGCCAGACCGAGTTCGAATGCGCGGACGGCGCCATCATGGCCGGCGTTGCGCTGAAGGGCGACTTCGTCAAAATCGCACCTTGATCCCGGACGAGAGAATATTGTGAATAAAAACCTCAAGAGCGCTGTGCTGGTGGCGTGCGTAATGGCAGCCGTGATGGTGGGCGGTTGTGCCACCAGCATCAAGGCTAGCAGCACGCAGAATCCGCCGCCCAAAGAGGCTTTTGCCTCCTATGGCCGCATCGAAGTCAAGCCGGTGGTGTTCAAGGCCGGTTATCAGAGCGACGCGGCGGGCCTGGCCAAGATCGAATCCAACTTCCAGGAGGAGATTGCACCAGCGCTGGCGAAATGGAACCAGCGCCCGGACAATGGCCGCAAGCTGGTGATCGAACCAGTGGTGGATGAGCTGTCCTTCAAACACGGCGCCAAGCGAGTGCTGCTCGGCCCTCTGGCCGGCAGCTCGGGAGTGCTGATGCATCTGTCCATACGCGACGCCAATGGTGTCGAGATTGCCAATCCTGAGTTTTTCCAGCGGGCGGCGGCGATGGCGGCCGGCTTCCAGTTCGGTGTACATGACAATATGATGCTGACGCGGGTAGGCAAGCTGGCGGGGGCTTACGTGCTGGCCAACTTCGACCGCGCAGTGGGCGGCCCGACTGGCGCGGACGACAAGGCGGTTGCGGCGAAATGAGCGCGCTGGCCTCGCTCTGGATGGTCGATGCGGACGCGGTGGCGGAAGCCGATCTGCAGCGCTATCGCAGCTGGCTGACGGCCAGCGAGATGGCGCGCCATCAGCGCTTTGTGCGCGCGCAGCGCCAGCGTCAGTTCATCGTTGGTCGGGTGCTGCTGCGCGCGGCGCTGGCCCGGCTGCTGGGCGTCACGCCGCAGGAGGTGCGGCTGGACGAGCAGGTCGGCAAGGCGCCGCGTTTGACGGCGCCGGTGCTGAAAGGTACGCAGCCCGGTTTCAGCATCGCCCACAGCGGGCGCTGGGTGGCGTGCGCGGTCAGCGCGCAGACGGCGCTGGGATTGGATATTGAAATGCGTGACGGCGGACGCGATCTGGCGGCGCTGGCGGCGCAGGCGTTCGATGTCGATGAAATGGCGCAGTGGGCGCGCATTCAGGGTTTGTCAGGCGACGATCGCACGGACGGTTTTTACCGTTTGTGGAGCGAGAAGGAAGCGCGTTTCAAGCTGAATCAGGTGGGCGGCTATTGCGTATCGGTGCCGCATCCGGAATTGTCGGTGGCGTTGTGTAGCGAGCGGCCGTTGGCGCAGGCGCCGCGCATCGATCTGGTGACGCTGCCCTGATTACTGCCACAGCCAGTTCCACAAGCCGGGCAACTGCGGCTTGAGATTGGGATCGGTGATGGTGGCGGCCAATGCGGCGCGCTCCAGCTGGTCGTGGTCCTGGTAGAACGGCTGTTCGGCCAGCGGCACCTGTAGCTCGCGCGCGACGTCGAGCAGGATCTCCAGGTATTCCTCGATGTGACGCGAGGTGTAGGTGTTCACGTCATGGAAGGTGACCACCACCGGCGTGTAGCCATCGACCGACGGCAGCGCGCCGGCGGCCCAGTGTTTGCGGGTTTCGGCCAGGTGGGTCAGCATGTTGGAGCGTTTATGCCAGCTCCAGTTGACGCCGTAGATCTTGCCGTCGTTGGCATTCAGGTCGGTCAGCAGCATTTGCAGGCCGTGGGCGCGATAGGACGCCAGCGTGTCGGCATCGTAGGCCCAGAACGGCGGGCGTACCAGCTTGGGCGTGACGCCGGTTTCGCTTTTCAGGTCGTCCAGGCCCAGTTGCAGGGTTTCATCCAGCCGCTCGCGGCTCATGAAGCGGTGGTTGGAGTGGAACGGGGTGCCGGAGTGCAGGCCGATGACGTGGCCTTCGCGGTATTCGCGCCGGATCAGGGCGCGGCCCATTTCGGTGCCGCCGCCGTTCCAGGCCCGTGGCTGGGTGAAGAACACTGCCTTGATGTGGCGTTGTTCCAGCACTTCGAGGATGTGCACCGTGGGATTGTCGTTCACCGCCGACGCCGGGCCATCGTCAAAGGTGAGCAGGAAGCGCACCGGCGCCGGCTCGGCCTGAGCGGCCGACGCGCTGGACAGCACGAGCGTGAGGGCGGCAAGCAACAGGCGAGAACGTAGAAAAGCCACAGGATCGATCGGTTAAACGAGGTCCGATATTATAAAACAGGAGTAGAGAGAACTTATGAGCGCCAATCCAAACGTGATCCAGCCCCCGGACGAGCCGCATGTGCCGGAAACGGCCTTCGGCAAATGGTTTTTGCGGACCGAGACCTGGACCGTGCATGTGCTGGAGCGCGCGCTGAAGGATTTGCAGCGGATGATGCCGGCCGCGCCGCGTTCCTATGCGGTGGTGGCGGACGTCGGCTGCGGCTACGGCCGCTCGCTGCCCAAGCTGCAGCGTCGCTTTGCGCCACAACGTCTGATCGGCATGGACATCGATCCGGAGATGCTGGAGGCGTCTTCGCTGGAGGTGGCGGCGCATGGCATGCAGGGGGAATTCATCTGCTGTTCCAGCTCGAACATCAAGCTGCCGGATAATTCGGTGGACCTGTTGTTCTGCCACCAGACCTTCCACCATCTGATCGACCAGGAACGCGCCATCCAGGAATTCTTCCGCGTGCTGAAGCCGGGCGGGGTGCTGTTGTTTGCCGAATCGACGCGGCGTTACATCCACTCGTGGATCATCCGCCTGCTGTTCCGCCATCCGATGGACGTGCAAAAGACAGCGCCGGAATACCTGGCCATGGTGCGCGCGGCCGGCTTCTCGGTGCCGG
This sequence comes from Duganella guangzhouensis, assembly GCF_009674535.1. Classification (GTDB taxonomy): domain Bacteria; phylum Pseudomonadota; class Gammaproteobacteria; order Burkholderiales; family Burkholderiaceae_D; genus Rugamonas; species Rugamonas guangzhouensis. The sequence goes on along the minus strand of NZ_WKJK01000002.1, from coordinate 333,098 downwards.
ATAGCGCGGTGTCCTATCCCTTCCTGTGGTGGAGCCGCGAAGACCTGGGGATGCTGGAGACGGTCCTGCGCATCAAGCCCCCGGCGGTGCGCGAAGAAACGTTGATTAATCTGGTCGCCGTCAAACCGGCGGCATAAAGAAGCCGGCGCGGATGGCGCCGGCGGTACGGTTTATTAATCCAGGCTCCACACGTACTGCATTTTGGTCCAGCTCTGTTGTGGCACGCCGTCCACGGTGCCGGGTTTGAATTTGCATAGTGTGAGGCCGGCCTGGGCGGCGCGGTCCAGTTCCCGGAAGCCGCTGGATTTTTCGATGCGTGAATCGGCCACCTTGCCGTCGCTGCCGATCAGGAAGGCCAGCATGACGGTGCCGGTGTCGCCGTTGCGCAGCGCGTTCTTGGGATAGTCGGGCTTGCTGCATGCCTGGGCGTCCACCACGGCCGGGATCACCACCGGCGCTGCCTGCGTCTTGCCCTTGGCGGTCGTCTCCCCGCCGCTGCTGCGCGGACCGGCTGGCGGCTGGGCCGGTGGCGTCTCCGTCATTTCACGCGCCGTCACGCTGGGCGGCGATTCGATCGGTATGTCGTCCGTCAGTCGGGGTACCAGAATCTCCGGCTGCTTCAATTGCGGCTCCTCCACTTGCGGCTCGCGTTCCTTGGGCTTGGGGACTTCCTGCGTCGGCACCAGATCGACTTCGGGCAGCAGGGTCTTGATTACGGTCAGTTTAGAGCCATGCAGGAATGCCGCAAGCAACGCCACATGCAGCAGAACGACGGTACTGATGCCAGTCAGATTCTTCTTTTGATTCATGATTGCTCCTTGGTGGTGGTGTTAATTGCTACTTAATGGAAGTATACTATTCCATTGAATGGAAAAATAAAAGCCAAAATATCGCTGTAACGATGTGATATGCTTCGACCATCCAAGTGCTTCGAGGTAGTAAATGAAAAAAATACGCGTGATGCTGGCGGACGACCATCCGATCGTGATGACGGGTTTTGCGTTGTCGCTGGAAGGGCAGGGGCTGGAGGTGGTGGCGCAGGCGCGCACGCCGGAAGACGCGCTGGCGCAGTTCCAGCAGGTGCGGCCGGACGTGATCGTGCTGGATATCCGCTTCGGTGAACAGATGACTGGCCTGGACGTGGCCAAGCAGATCCTGGCACATCAACCCGACGCCGCCATCGTCTTCCTCAGCCAGTTCGATCAGGATAGCCTGATCAAGGAAACCTACCGCATCGGCGGCCGCGCCTTCATGACCAAGGATTGCGATCCGGCCGATCTGGCGGCGGCGGTGCGGCGTGCCGACGAAGGCCAGTTGTACTTCCTGCCGCATGTCGCCGAGCGTCTGGCCAATCTGTCGGTGCGTGGCGACGCTTCGCCGCAATCGCAGCTGGACGAGCGCGCACTGGAAATCTTCACCTTGATGGCCGAGGGCCTGACCAATGCCGAAATCGCCGAGAAGCTGGATGTCTCGACTAAAACCATCAGCAATATCAGCCAGGCGGTGAAGGAAAAACTGGGCGTGCATCGGCCGGCCTACATCACGCGGCTGGCGGTCAAGCATGGCTTGATTGAGCCCTGATGCGGCTGGACTTCTGGCGCCGCTGGAGCGTGCGCACGCGGTTGATGGCGATGACCGCCATGCCGCTGGCCTATCTGTTCTGCACGTTCGTCTGGTACGCGCATCAATCGCGGCTGACGGAGGTGCGCGAGGAGATGGCCGAGCGTGGCCCGCTGGTGGCCAAGGTGCTGGCCGACAGCAGTGAGTTCGGCGTACTCGCGCATCGCTACGATGATTTGAAGCTGACCATCAATGGCCTGCTGCGGTCCGATCCGAGCATCGATCGCATCGAGGTGCTGGATGCGCAGCGGCGCGAATTGGTGCACGCCGCCGCACGCGCCGGCAGTGGCGGCGGCGCGGAGCTGCGCTATTACGAAGCCCCCATCCTCAAGCGTTTGATGTGGGTGGCGATGCTGGGACCGGACGGCAAGCCATATCAGAAGGACCGCGCGCCTGGCGCCAGCGGCGTCACGGTGGAGACCATGGGCTATGTGCGGGTGACGATGTCACCATCCGCGCTGCTGCTGAAGCAGACCCGCAGGTTTTATGTCGAGCTGCTGGTCGGCAGTATCGGGCTGCTGGTGTGCGTGCTGCTGGCGTGGCAGTTGGCCCGGGGACTGGATGCGTCGCTGAACGCATCGCTGCAGGCGCTGCGCGAGGCGGATGCGGAGAAGCGTCGCTTGATCCGCCAGGTCAACACGGCGGTGGAAGATGAGCGCAAGAGTATCGCGCTGGAGATCCACGATGAACTCAATGCCACGCTGATCGCGGTGCGGCTGGAGGCGCAGCAGATCGCCAACCTGAGCGCCGAAGGCGAGGTGCGCGACAAGGCGCAGGCGATCGGCAAGTTGACCCTGGGCCTGTACAACAGCGGCCGCTCGCTGGTGCGCCGTCTGCGGCCGGAAGTGCTGGACATGCTGGGGCTGGACGGGGCGGTGGAGGAGATGGTGCGCCACTACGACAGCGCGCGCAGCGGTTGCCGTTTCGATTTCAGTGCCAGCGGCCACTTCTCGGGGATGGAAGGTGATATTGCTATCTCCGCGTATCGTATCGTTCAGGAAGCCTTGTCCAACATCGTCAAGCATGCGCGGGCAACCCATGCCAGTGTCGACTTGTCGCTCGGGCAGGGCGAGTTGCGCATGCGGATAGCCGACAACGGTGCCGGCTTCGATCCGGCGCAGGCATCGACCGGCATCGGCTTGATCGGCATGCGCGAGCGGGTGGCGGCGTTTGACGGCCACATCGTCATTGACACCGGCCTGACGGCCGGCACGCGTCTCAATATCACAATAGCCGTTCCGCAAAATTCTCTTTGAATGTAAACGATTCTCATTTACTATATTTGTTTGGGAATTTTGGCGTGGCCGGTGCAGGGCGCTATCTGAACGGAGGCCTGAGATGAACTGGATCTGTGCGGGCGTGGCGGGATTGGCGGCGTTGTGTCTTTATCTAGCATCGCCGCATCAGACATTGTGGCCGGCGGCCTTGCGGCGCCAGGCTTTTCTGCGCTGGCTGGCGGTGCCACTGGTGGTGGGCGCGGTGGCGGCGGCGGTAGATACCTACGGCGGCTGGTGCGGCGTGTGTGTCGCGCTGGCCGGCTTCATGACGGTGCTGGTGGTGTTGCCGTATCTGGATGCCTGGCACCGGAAGGGCGCGCGCCACGTCGGGTAAGTCTACACCGCAGGTGTATAGTCGATCCATGGACTTGGCGTGGGGAGATGTGCCATGGGAAAAATCGTCGCCGCAGCTTTGGATCTGGATGTTTTGCTCGCAGCCTATTCCGCCGGACGCATGGGGCGGCGGGAGATTGAGCAGGCCAGTGAGTTGTGGTTCGGCCAGATCCTGCAGGAGATGGCGCATCGTCATTTGCCTTTGCCACGAGTGGATGCCCGTCAGCATTACAACCTCACGCAGCAACGCCTGTTCGAGCGGGTGTTCGGATGAACATTGCGCTGATCGTTACCGATGCCGGCCCGCTGATAACGCTTGCGGTGGCGGATGCGCTTGACACGCTCAAGCTGCTGGGCGCGCGCGTGCTCATCCCGGATATGGTTGAGTTCGAAGTAGGCAGGCATACAGACAAGCCGGGAGCGAGAATTTTTCTGGCGTGGCTGGAAGCTAATCGTGGTGCTGTGGAAATAGCTCGCACCGAAGAGTTTGCCGAATTTTCGCGACTGCTGGCGTTGGACCCAGATCTGCGCACTCGCAACCGAGGTGAGATGGCTGCAGCGGAGGCGACTTTCCTGCATGCTCTGGAGCGGCGCAAGCTGATCGCGGATGCCGAGCTGATCCTGGACCGGGCCACTGCCGTGCCTGGCCCCACCGCGCGCGTTGACGGTGGATTGGCCACCAGCGGCGCCGACGATGCGCTGAACGCCTGGATACGTTGATCCCGCGCACGACAGTTGCCTTTCTGCATGCCTTTGTGAGGCGGCATGCGGTTATAATCCGCTCAATCTTTCCGGAAATTTCATAAAGAACGGATACCGCCCCCATGAGCCAGCCCAATCAGTTTGCCCTTCTGAAGCAGCGCCGCTTCGCGCCGTTTTTCTGGACCCAGTTTCTCGGCGCGTTTAACGACAATCTGTTCAAGACCGCGCTGATCGTCATCATCACCTTCGACGCGCTGAGCTGGACCACGCTGGCGCCGTCCACCATCACCAATCTGATTCCCGGTCTGTTCATCCTGCCGTATGTGCTGTTCTCGGCCACCGCCGGGCAGTTGGCGGACAAGTTCGAAAAGTCCAGCCTGACCCGCTTCGTCAAGTGGCTGGAGCTGGGCATCATGTGCGTGGCCGGCATTGGCTGGGTGACGCATCATCTGTGGTTGCTGATCGCGGCGGTGGTCGGCATGGGCGTGCATTCGACGCTGTTCGGCCCCGTCAAATATGCGTATCTGCCGCAGCAGCTGCAGCCGGATGAACTGATCGGTGGTAATGGCGTCACCGAGATGGGCACTTTCGTCGGCATCCTGATGGGCGAAGTGCTGGGCGCGATTCTGGTGGTGCAGCAGCCGCATGGCCTGCTGTACGAAGCCGCCGCCACTGTGCTGGTCGCGGCGCTGGGCCTGGCCGCCGCTTACCGCATTCCGCTGTCGCCGGCGCCGGCGCCGGACTTGAAGGTCAGCTGGAACTTTGTCAGCGAATCGATCCGCAATATCAATTTCTCGCGCAAGAACCGCAGCGTGTTCCTGTCCATGCTGGGCAACTCGTGGTTCTGGTTTTACGGCGCGCTGGTGCTGGCGCAGTTCCCGGTGTATGCCAAGGATTATCTGCATGGCGACCACAGTGCCTTCGTGCTGCTGCTGACGGTGTTCTCGCTGGGCGTGGGCAGTGGCTCGCTGCTGTGCGAGCGGCTGTCCGGCCGCAAGGTGGAAATCGGCCTGGTGCCATTTGGCTCGATCGGCCTGACCGTGTTTGGCATCGATCTGTATTTCGCCAGCCTGGCGTTCAGCAGCACGGCCGTCGCCGGGGCCCACCTGGACGCGCTGGCGCTGCTGGCCCAGCATGGCATGTGGCGTATTTTGTTCGACGTGCTGATGATCGGCATGTTCGGCGGCTTCTTCATCGTGCCGCTGTTTGCGCTGATTCAGCTGCGCTGCGATCCGCAGCACATCTCGCGCACCATCGCCGGCATGAATATCCTGAACGCGCTGTTCATGGTGGCGGCGGCCGGCCTGGCGATTGTGCTGCTGGGGCAGGGCTTCACCATCCCGCAACTGTTCCTGGTGACGGCGCTGCTGAACGCGGTGGTGGCGATCTACATCTTCTCGCTGGTGCCGGAATTCCTGATGCGCTTCCTGGCCTGGCTGCTGATCCACACCGTGCACCGCGTGCACACCGTCGACGCCGAGCGCATTCCGAGCGAGGGTGCGGCGGTGCTGGTGTGTAACCACGTCAGCTATGTCGACGCGATCGTGATCGGCGCCGCCGCGCCACGGCCGATCCGCTTCGTCATGGATCACCGTATCTTCAAGCTGCCGCTGCTGGGCTGGATCTTCCGCACCGCGCGCGCCATTCCGATCGCGCCGGCCAAGGAAGACCCGTGGCTGATGGAGAAAGCCTATGTCGACATCGCGCAGGCGCTGCATGAGGGGGAGCTGGTGTGCATCTTCCCCGAGGGCCAGCTGACCCGCACTGGCGACATCAGCGACTTCAAGGGCGGCGTCGCCAAAATCATCGAGCGCAGCAAGGTGCCGGTGATCCCGATGGCGTTGCGCGGCCTGTGGGGCCATCTGCTGAGCCGCAACCAGGAAAATGTATTCGAGCGCGCCTTCCGCAACGGCCTGCGTTCGCGGCTGGCGCTGGCGGTCGGCCAACCGGTGGCGCCCAGCGACGTCACGCCGGAAGACCTGAAACAGCGCGTCGCCGCGCTGCGCGGCGACTGGAAGTAAGGCCGCTCAGCGTGCCGCCTGCACCTGGTTGCGATTGTGGCGGGCGCCGGCCAGGCGGATGATTTGTTCCAGTTCCACCGGCTTCACCAGGTGATGGTCGAAGCCCGCTTCCATGGTGCGGCGGCGGGCGTCGCCCTGGCCCCAGCCGGTCAGGGCCAGCATCAGGATGCGCTCGGCGCCCGGCTTCTGCCGGATGGCGCGCGCGGTTTCGTAGCCGTCCATGCCCGGCATGCCCAGGTCCATGACGATCATGTCCGGCGCCCGAGTGTCCACCGCCGCAATCGCGGCGGCGCCGTCGTAGACGGTGCGGACGTCGAAGCCGTCCAGCTCCAGCAACGCGGTCAGTGAATCGGCGGCGTCCTGGTTGTCGTCCACCACCAGCACCTGCATTTTGTGGCCGTCGGCGTCCGCGTCTTGCGCTAGCGGCACCGGCTGGCGCTTGCCGGCGTGGTCCAGCACCGGCAGCCGGATCACGAACTCGCTGCCTTTGCCCGGCCCTTCGCTGTAGGCTTCCACCGTGCCGCCATGCATTTCGGCGAACTGGCGCGACAGGCTCAAACCGATCCCCAATCCGCTGGAAAACTGGCCGCTGACAGTGGCGCTTTGTTCGAACATGCGGAAGATGCGCGGGATGGTGTCGGCATGCAGGCCGATGCCGTCATCGCAGATGGTCACCAGCAGTTGGCCCTGGTCGGCCGCCGCCGACACCAGCACATGGCCGCCCTGCGGCGTGAACTTGACCGCGTTGGACAGGATGTTGGCGTAGATTTGCACCACCCGCGCATAGTCGGCATCCAGCATGATCTCGCTGGATGGCAGTTGCCAGGCGATGTGGATGTGTTTGGCGTCGGCGGCATGCTGGCACAATTCGCTGACGTGGCTCATCACCGCGCCGAGTGACGCCAGCTGGCGCTGCAGCGTGATTTTGCCGCTGGTGATGCGCGCCACGTCCAGCAGGTCGTCCACCAGCCGTGTCAGCAGCCGCACCTGGCGTTCGACCATGTCGCGGATGCGCGCCAGCGGCACCGAATCCGGATGCAAGCGGGTCAGCAGCGATACCGAGGTGCGGATCGGCGCCAGTGGATTGCGCAGCTCATGTCCCAGGCTGGCGAGGAATTCGTCCTTGCGCCGCGCCGCCTCGCGCACCTGATACTGCTTGTTGCGCGCGCGTAGTGTCGAGTGCAGCGCGGTGATCAGGGCCAGCGTGCGCACCGGGCGCTCCATCAGGCTCAGGTTGCCGAGGCCGGCCACCGCCTGCCGCACCGCCGACGAATCGGCACCCTTATGCGTCAGCAGCACGATCGGCAGGTCCGACCAGTCGGGCTGCGCGGCCACGCTGGCCTGCAGCAGCTGGTAGGCGCCGCGCGCCAGCGCTTCCTCCACCGTCAGCACGGCGCCGACGCCGCGCTCGATTTCCTGCGCCAGTTCGTCCAGCGAGCTGCATACATGGCTATCGATCGCGGCCAGCGACAGCACGCGCGCGGTCAGCGGTGCATCCTGACCGGTGGGGGCGTAGATCAGAATGCGCGATTCCATGCTGGCTTACTCCGCCGGTGCATCGGCATGGGCTCCGCCGTGGAAGGTCGGCACGCCGGTCAGCACACCGTGGAAGTCCTTCAGCACCGGTCCCACCGTCAGACCGGCGGAACCGATCTGGAAGCGGCGGATGGTGCGTTCGTGCGCGCTGCCGCGTTTTTTGAATACCGAGATCGCCTGGCGCACCTCGCCCTCGGCCTCGAAGTAGCGCAGCATGATGACGTTGTCGGCCAGGTAGCTGGCGTCGATATTGGTGTGCATGGCGCCGCCCAGCATGCCTTGCTGGACCCCGACCAGGATGCTGACCACGCCGCGTTGGCCCAGATAGGTCAGCAGCTCGTGCAGGTAGAGGATCAGGAAGCGCTCGTCCGGCACCGCGTTCAGATAGCCATTCAGGCTGTCGATGACGACTACCCGTACATCCTGCTCCACCGCCTGCGTGACGGCGCGCGCGAATTCGCCCGGCGCCAGCTCGGCCGGGTCGATCTGCTGTACGGTCAGCAGGCCGCGCTCCAGCGCGTCGCTCAGGTCCATGCCCAGGTTGGCCGCGCGTTGGAGCATATTGGTGCGCGCCTCTTCAAACAGAAACATGGCGCAACGCTCGCCGCGCTGGGTGGCCGCGTGCACGAACTGCGCCGCCAGCGACGACTTGCCGGTACCCGACGGCCCCGAGATCAGGGTGCTCATGCCGACGTCCAGGCCGCCGCCGATCAGCGCGTCCAGCGTCGGCATGCCGCTGGACAGCTGCTGATGTGGCTTGGCTTCGCGCGAGTCGGCCGCCACCAGGCGCGGGTAGATCTGCAGGCCCCCGCGCAGAATTTTGTAATCATGGCCGCCGCCGCGATAAGCGATGCCGCGGTATTTGACCACCCGAAGGCGACGCCGTTCGATGCCATACGCCTGGTCGCTCAGCTCCAGCTTCAGCACCGCGTGCGCCACGCTGCGCACCTGCAGGTCGGTGGACAGGGCGGTACGGTCGTCAAGGAAGATGGTGGTGCAGTGACGGCTGCTCAGATACTGCTTCAGCGCCAGCACCTGGCGGCGGTAGCGCAGTGGGTTTTCCGCCAGCAGCTGCAGTTCGGACAGCGAATCGAGCACCGCGCGACGCGGTTGATACCGGTCCACCGCCGCCACAATGCGCTGGGTGACATTGCCCAGCTCAATCTCGGATGGGTGGAACAGCGTGTACTGCTGCTCCGGGGCGAGCGCGTTCTCGTCCGGAATGATTTCCTCGACGTGGATGCCGTCCAGACTCCAGCCGTGCGACTGCGCCACGCCGCTCAACTCGGCCTGGGTTTCGGCCAGCGTGATGTACAGCACCGGCTCGCCCTGGCGCACGCCCTCGTTGAGGAACTGCAGCGCCAGCGTGGTCTTGCCGGTGCCCGGCTCGCCCTCCACCAGATACAGGCGGTCGCGCGTCAGGCCGCCGGCCAGCACGTCGTCCAGGCCCGGCACGCCGGTGGATAGAAAGTCGGAAGTCTGGCTGTTTTGCTCGTTCATGGACAGGATTCGCAAGGACAGGATGTTGTCCGGAATGCTACCCGAAACGGCAAAGCCGTGATGTTCGATAGCGCACCCAGCGCACCGGCACTGCTGGCTTAGCGGCGCGCGCGCTGCAAGGCGCTTTGCTGTTTGTGGCGGTACATGGCGCGGTCGGCGCGGCTGAGCAGCGCCTCGGTGTCCTGCGGATCGTCCGGATGGTGGATGGCGATGCCGATGCTGGCGCTCAGCGTCATGCTGGTGGTCTTCAGCACAAATGGTTCGCGCAGGATCTGCAGCAGATTGTCGGCCGCTTCCTGGGCCGCCTCGTCGTTGTGCAGCATTTCGATGATGACGATGAATTCGTCGCCGGCCAGGCGGCCGACGGTGTCGGTCTTGCGCACGGCGGCGCGTACCCGCTGCGCGAATTGACGCAGCAGTTCGTCGCCTTCGTCGTGGCCATGGCGGTCGTTGATCTGCTTGAAGCGGTCGAGATCGAGGAAGAACACGGCGCAGCTCTGGCGCGTGCGGTTGGCGCGCTGCAGGGCGTCGGGCAGCGCCTGCATCAGCGCGCGCCGGTTGGGCAGGCCGGTCAGGGTGTCCTTCAGCGCCATCTCTTCCATCGACGCGAACAGCGACTTGCGCTCGCTGATATCGTGCAGGAAGGCGATGAACAAATGGCCGCTGCTGCGCGGCACATAGGCCAGCGACACTTCCACCGGCAACTCCTGGCCGGCACGGTTGTGCAGCGTCAGCTCGATGCGGCGGCTCATCACAGCGGCGGCGGCGCTGGCGCGGTCGGCCAGCAGCCGCATGTCGCGCTCATAGGCGCGGCGCAGCAGCGGCGGCAGCATCATGGCCGCCATCGGCTGACCGATCACCTCGTTGCGCTTCCAACCCAGCAGCCGCTCGGCTTGCAGGTTCCACTCGCGCACCACGCCGCCCGGATCGAGCGCGATGAAGGCATCGTGGGCGTTGTCGAGAATCGCGCGCAACTCGGCCGCGCGCTCCTGCAGCAGTTGCTGGGTGCTTTGCTCCTGCGCCAGCGCGCGCTCCAGTTGCAGCGCCTTGCGGGCGATTTCGCGGGTGCGCTCGGCCACCGTCGATTCCAGCTTTTCATTCAGGCCGCGCAGCGCGTCCAGGTGATGCTGTTCGTCGCGCAGCAGCGCGGCCAGGGCGCGCGACAGCACCTGCACTTCATGGTAGTTGTCGCTGCCCGGAATCGGCGGCAGCACCGGCAGCACCGGATTGTCGGCCGACGCGGCCTGGCGTTGTTCGATGGCGTGGCTGAGCGCATTCAATGGCCGCGTCATGCGGCGCGCCACCACGGCGGCGGCCAGCGCCAGGGCGACGCCGAGGATGGCGCCCAGCATCAGGATCTGGCGTTCCAGCGCGCGCGCGCCGGCCAGGGCCAGCACTTCCGGCTGGCGTACCAGGATGGACCAGGTCAGCGTGGCCGGATCGTCGGGATCGCCGCTGCGGGCGTAGCCGGTCAGATAGCTGCGGTCGTCGGCCCAGGTTTCCTTCAGCGAGCCGCTGGCGCCGCCCTGGGCCAGTTTCAGGCTGTCGCTGCTGAGTTTGGTTTCTTCCGTGCCCGGCGGGCCGAGCATGACGGTGCCATCGCCGCGCACCACGAAGATGTCGGCCGAGTATTGGTGGTCGGCCGGTGCCAGGATGGTATGCACCATGCGCCGCGCCCAGCCCCAGCTCATGTGCACGCACAGCACGCCGCGATAATTGCCGGCCGGATCGAGCAGCGGGCCGGCGGCATCGACGAAGCGCCACGGGTCGCTGCTGACCGGCAGTTTCTTGCCGAGCAGGGTGGCGGGGTGGAAGTCGCCGGCGTAGATCTTGTCGCGGCCATCCTTGAACCAGTCGCGCGCGCTGACATCCACGCCCTCCAGCACGCCCTGGGTGGCGGCAAACACCTTGCCGTCGGCGTCGGTCAGGCCGATCCAGGCATAGTCGGGGAAGGTTTTTTGCAGGCTTTCCAGGATTTGCCGCACCTCGGCCGGCGACGTGGCGGCGCGCACTTGTGGCAGCTCGGTCAGTAGCTGGACGTCGCCGGTGGCCTTGCGCACCACATTGTTGAGCGAGTCGCGCATCTGCCATGACAACTGCTGCAGGCGCTGTTGAGCTTCGTTACGGGCGTAGGCGATGGCGAAGTGATCAACTAGGATCAGCAGTGACAAAACCGTCAGCAACACTGTGGCGCTGACGCCGACCGTCACCAGCGTGGTCAGGCGCGGACGGGCAGAAGGGGACTGCAGGGGCATGGGCTGCAAGGGTGGAAGCTCAAAAAGATGACAGAATGAAATTAACTGATTGTAGCATTGCAAGTCCTGGGGACCGCTGCAACTGGTCGAATATTGCGCGATTTTGCCACGCTTAAAATTTACTTAAGGTTTCTGCACCGCACAAAAAGGTTGCTTGACATAATTAGAATGATCGTTCATTCTATAGGTTGTGCTTATTATTTATACAGAAAGCCCACTCCATGGAAGCCTTTTTCTGCAAAAAACCAATGCTGCGCACCGCCGGTGCCGCAGCCCTGATCTCCGTGCTGGCCGTCATGGCCGGCTGCTCCAAATCCACCTCCGAAGCACCTCACCAGCAGCAGGTGGCGGAAGTGGGCGTGTTCAAAGTGGCGCAAGCGCCGCTGCAGATCACCACCGAACTGCCGGGCCGTACCAGCGCCTATGAAGTCGCTGAAGTGCGTCCGCAGGTCGGTGGCCTGATCCAGAAACGCCTGTTTGTCGAAGGCGCCGACGTCAAGGCCGGCATGCCGCTGTACCAGATCGACGCGGCCACCTACCAGGCTACCTACAACTCCGCCAAGGCCGCACTGGCCAAGGCCAAGGCGACGCTGCTGACCTCCGAGCCGAAAGTGTCGCGCTACAAGGATCTGGTGGCGATTGAAGGCGTCAGCAAGCAGGATTACGACGACGCCGTCGCCACCTACGAGCAAGCCAAGGCCGATGTAGCTTCGGCCGAAGCGGCGCTGCAAACCGCCAAGATCAATCTGGATTACACCCACGTCAACGCGCCGATCAGCGGCCGTATCGGCAAGTCCAGCGTGACGCCGGGCGCGCTGGTGACCGCCAGCCAGACCACCGCGCTGACCACCGTGCAGCAACTGGACCCGATCTACGTTGACGTTACCCAGACCAGCGAAGACATGCTGCGCCTGAAGCGCGAACTGGAAAGCGGCGGCCTGAAAAAGAATGGCGCCCAGGCCAAGGTCACGCTGATCCTGTCCGATGGCACCAAGTACGCCCAGGAAGGCAAGCTGCAATTCTCCGACGTCACGGTTGATACCAGCACCGGAAACGTTACCCTGCGCGCGCTGTTCCCGAACCCGAAACACGACCTGCTGCCTGGCATGTTCGTGCGCGCGGTGGTGGATTCCGGCGTCGACGAAAAAGCCATCGTGGTGCCGCAGCAAGGCGTTACCCGTAACAGCAAGGGCGAAGCCACCGCGCTGGTGCTGAACAAGGAAGGCAAGGTTGAGCAGCGCGTGCTGGTCACCGGCGGCACCCAGGGCGACAAATGGCTGGTCAAGTCCGGCCTGAACGACGGCGACCTGCTGATCGTGGAAGGCGTACAGAAAGTGAAACCGGGCGCACCGGCCAATGTCGCCAAGCCTGCCGCCGCCGTGGCCACCAGCGCCGGCGGTGCCGCGCCTGCCAACGCCAAGAGCGCGCAGTAAGGAGATAGCACATGTCCCGTTTCTTTATTGATCGCCCGATTTTTGCGTGGGTGGTCGCGATCGTCATCATGCTCGCGGGCGTGGCGTCGATTCTCGGCCTGCCGATATCGCAATACCCTAGCATCGCACCGCCGTCGATTTCGATCACCGGCACCTATCCTGGCGCCTCGGCCAAAACCGTGGAAGACGCGGTCACCCAGATCATCGAACAGAAGATGAAGGGTATCGACGGCCTGCGCTACATGTCGTCGACCTCCGATTCGACCGGTGGCATCAACGTCACGCTGACCTTCAAGAACGGCACCAACCCGGACATCGCCCAGGTGCAGGTGCAGAACAAGCTATCGCTGGCGACGCCGTTGCTGCCGACCGCCGTGCAGCAGCAGGGTCTGACCGTGGCCAAAGCCACCAAGAACTTCCTGATGGTGCTGGGCTTCGTGTCGGAAGACGGCTCGATGAAGCAGGCCGACATCGGTGACTACGTGACCGCCAGCGTGATCGATCCGATCTCGCGGGTGGAAGGCGTGGGCGACGTGACCAACTTCGGTTCGCAGTACGCCATGCGGATCTGGCTGGACGCCGCCAAGCTGCAAAGCTATCAGCTGACGCCTGCCGACGTATCGTCGGCCATCAGCGCGCAGAACACGGAAGTGTCGGCCGGTGAACTGGGCGGTCTGCCAGCAGTGGCCGGCCAACAGCTGAACGCCACCGTGACCGCGCAAAGTCGTCTGCAAACCGCCGAGCAGTTCGGCGCCATCCTGCTGAAAACCTCGTCCACCGGCGCCACCGTGCACCTGCGCGACGTCGCCCGCATGGAACTGGGCAGCGAAACCTATACCATCCTGGCACGCTACAACGGCAAGGCGGCATCCGGCCTGGCGATCAAGCTGGCCACCGGCGCCAACGCGCTGGATACCGCCAACGCTGTCAAGGCGAAAATCGCCGCGATGGAGAAGCAGTTCCCGAAAGGCTTGAAAGCGGTGGTGGCATTCGATACCACGCCATTCGTCAAGCTGTCGATTGAAGAAGTGGTGAAAACCCTGCTCGAAGCGATCGTGCTGGTGTTCCTGGTGATGTATCTGTTCCTGCAGAACTTCCGCGCCACGCTGATTCCAACCATGGCGGTGCCGGTGGTGCTGCTGGGTACTTTCGCGATTCTGTCGGCGCTGGGCTATTCGATCAACACCCTGACCATGTTCGCGGTGGTGCTGGCGATCGGCCTGCTGGTAGATGACGCCATCGTGGTGGTGGAAAACGTCGAGCGGGTGATGACGGAAGAGGGCTTGTCGCCGCTGGAAGCGACCCGCAAGTCCATGACCCAGATCAGCGGCGCGCTGGTGGGTATCGCGCTGGTGCTGTCGGCGGTGTTTGTGCCGATGGCCTTCTTCAGCGGTTCGACCGGCGTGATCTATCGCCAGTTCTCAGTGACGATTGTGTCGGCCATGGTGCTGTCGGTGCTGGTGGCGATGATCTTCACGCCAGCGCTGTGCGCCACCATCCTGAAGCCGGTGGAAAAAGGTCATCACATGACCAACAAGGGCTTCTTCGGCTGGTTCAACCGCACGTTCGATCGCGGCACCAACAAGTATCAGGGCATCGTCGCTTCGATTCTGAACCGTGGCGGCCGCGCGCTGGTGATCTACGCCGGCCTGCTGGTGGTACTGGCCTTCGTGTTCATGCGTCTGCCGACCTCCTTCCTGCCGGAAGAAGATCAGGGCATGATGTTCTCGCAAGTGCAACTGCCAACCGGTTCGACCCAGCAGCGCACCCTGAAAGTGATCGAGAAAGTCGAGAACCAATTCCTGGTGAATGAGAAGAACAACGTCGCCTCGGTGTTCGCGGTGGCTGGTTTCAGCTTCTCGGGTAATGGCCAGAACAGCGGCATGGCCTTCGTGCGTATGAAGGACTGGTCCGAGCGTACGGGCAAGGAGAATCGCGTCAGCGCGATCGCCGGCCGCGCCATGGGCGCCTTCTCGCAGATCAAGGAAGCGATGGTGTTCGCCTTCGCACCGCCTGCGGTGATGGAACTGGGTAACGCCACCGGCTTCGACCTGCAGCTGCAGGATATCGGCGGCGTTGGCCACGATGCACTGATGGCGGCGCGTAACCAGATGCTGGGCATGGCTTCCAAGAGCCCGGTGCTGGTGGGTGTGCGTCCGAACGGCATGGAAGATACGCCGCAGTACAAGATCACCGTCGACCAGCAGAAGGCGATTGCCCTCGGCCTGACCGTCGCCGATGTGAACTCGGTGCTGAGCACCGCCTGGGGTAGCGCTTACGTCAATGACTTTATCGACCGTGGCCGCGTGAAGAAGGTTTACCTGCAAGGTTCGGCCGACGCCCGTATGGTGCCGGAAGACTTGAACAAGTGGTTTGTGCGGAATTCCAGCGGTACGATGGTGCCTTTCTCGGCCTTCTCGACCGGCAAGTGGATTTACGCCTCGCCGCGCCTGGAGCGCTACAACGGCCTGCCGTCGACCGAGATCCTCGGCCAGCCGGCGCCGGGTCAAAGCTCGGGCACCGCGATGATGGAAATCGAGAAGCTGGCGGCGCAACTGCCGCCGGGTATCGGCTACGAGTGGACCGGCCTGTCGACCGAAGAACGCGACTCCGGTTCGCAGACCACGCAGCTGTACGCGATCTCGATTCTGATCGTGTTCCTGTGCCTGGCCGCGCTGTATGAAAGCTGGTCGGTGCCGTTCTCGGTGCTGCTGGTGGTCCCGCTGGGTATTATCGGCGCGGTGCTGGCGACCTATGTGTTCAAGCTGTCGAACGACGTCTACTTCCAGGTTGGCCTGCTGACCGTGATCGGTCTGGCGGCGAAGAATGCGATTCTGATCGTGGAATTCGCCAAGGAACTGCAAGAGGCAGGCGAAGATCTGAAGAAGGCCACGCTGCACGCGGTGAAACTGCGTCTGCGTCCGATTCTGATGACCTCCATCGCGTTCGGCCTGGGCGTGTTCCCGCTGGCGATCAGCAGCGGTGCCGGTTCCGGCAGCCAGAACGCGATTGGTATCGGTGTGTTGGGCGGGATGCTGACCGCAACCTTCCTGGGCATCTTCTTCGTGCCGCTGTTCTTTGTGCTGGTGCGTGGCTACTTCGCGAAGAAGGCCGCTCCCGCAACCGCTGTAGAGGTGCATTGATATGAAAAAGTCTTTAATCACAATGGCGGCGCTGGCGATGTTGGCCGGCTGCAGCCTGGCGCCGGTGTATGAACGCCCGGCGCAAGCGGTGCCGCAGGCATTCCCGAGCGGCGACGCTTACAAGGGTGTGCCGGCTGCCGCGGCCGACGCCAAGCCGGTGTCGCAAATCCTGTGGCGCGAGTACTTCACCGACGCCAAGCTGCGCAAGGTGATCGAGCTGGCGCTGGCCAACAACCGCGATTTGCGCGTGTCGGCGCTGAATATTGAAAAGGCCAAGGCCGAGTACAACATCGACACCGCGGCGCTGCTGCCTAAACTGTCGGTGTCGGTCGGCCAGACCGCGTCGCGCACGCCGGGCACCATGACCAGCAGCGGCAACCCGACCATCAGCCGCAGCTACAGCGGTGGTCTGGCGCTGTCCTCGTATGAGCTGGACTTCTTCGGCAAACTGCGCAACACCGCCGATGCCGGCCTGCAGACTTACCTCGGCACCGAGGAAGCGCGCCGCACCCAGCAAATCACGCTGGTGGCGGAGGTGGCCAACGCCTACCTGACGTTGAGCGCGGACCAGCAGCGTTTGAAGCTGGCGCAGGATACGCTGAAGTCGCAGCAGACCACCTATGAGCTGATCCAGAAGCGCTTCGCTTCCGGCGTGGTGGCGGGACCGGATCTGTACGACGCGCAAACCAGTGTGGAATCGGCGCGCAACGACGCGGCGGTCTACACCGCCCAGGTGGCGATCGACCAGAACGCGCTGACCTTGCTGGTGGGCGCCGCCGTGGCGGACGATCTGCTGCCAACTGGTGAACTGAACGAAGTGACCCAGCTGGCGCCGATTCCGGCCGGCCTGCCATCGGACCTGCTGCAATCGCGTCCGGACGTGCAGGAAGCCGAGCGCACGCTGCGCGCCGCTAATGCCAACATCGGCGTGGCGCGTGCCGCCTTCTTCCCGAGCATTTCGCTGACGGCGACCGGCGGCAGCGCCAGCTCCAGCTTGTCCGGCCTGTTCAAGGGCGGCTCCGGCGCGTGGACCTTCATCCCGCAACTGACGTTGCCGATCTTCGATGGTGGCGTCAACAACGCCAACCTGTCGATCGCCAAAACCAATCGCGATATCGCTGTGGCGCAGTACGAGAAAGCGGTGCAGACCGCGTTCCAGGAAGTGGCTGATGCACTGGCCACGCGCGGCACGGTGGAGCAGCGTTTGAGCTCGCAGCAGGCATTGGTGCAGGCGTCGGAGAAGAGCTACACCATCAACGAGGCGCGCTACCGCAAGGGCGCGGATACTTATCTGAACGCGCTGGTGTCGCAACGTTCGTTGTACTCGGCGCAGCAAACGCTGATTACCACGCGCCTGGCCAAGACCAGTAACGCCGTCTCCCTGTACAAGGTGCTGGGCGGCGGTTGGCAGCCGGAGCTGCCGCAAACGCAGACGCGATAAGTGAGCCGGCGGTGGCCGCGTCAGCGCGGCCGCCGCCATTTCTACCCAGGCACCATAACCAAGGAATAGTATGAGCACCCCGGTCAAACGCCGCACCGACCCTGAGCGCGCACAGAACCGCCGCAATCAGGTGTTGCAGGCGGCAGCCGTGTGTTTTGCCCGCAGCGGCTTCCACGCCGCCAGCATGTCGGAGATTTCGAAAGAAGCCGGCATGAGCGCCGGCCATATCTACAACTACTTCGACAACAAGGACGCCATCATCATGGCGTTCGTCGACCTGCACGCCGAAGACGTGCTGACCAACCTGAGCGAGCTGGATAGCCTCGATGATCCGCTGCAGTCGATGATCGACAACGCGCACGAACACGTCGCGCGCCGGCTCGATCCCAATTGCTCCGATCTGCCGATGGAGATGTTTGCCGAGGCGACGCGTAATCCGAAAATCGCTGAAGCGCTGCAGGCGGCCGATCGCCGTGTGGGCGACCGCTTCCGCCCCATCGTCAAGCGTGAACGCGAGAAGCGCGGCCTGCCGATCGACGACGCGCTGCTGGACGGCCGCATCAACACCATGGTGGCGCTGTTCCACGGCTTGCCCATCCGCGCCATACAGCGTCCGGACATGAACCGCGACTCCCTGGTGGAGGGGTATCGCCTGGTACTGAAGGTATTGTTGCTGGGCTGATTTGTCTCGTAATGTTTCGCCCCGCTGCAATCGGGCGCGGGCTGTTGTACCATGCATGATCTCCCTTATCTGCTGAACGGAGCATCATGACATCCTACGTAATCCCCGCCCACGACATCGTGGGCCTGCCGGTCGCAGGCACGTCCGACCTGTTTCCCGTGCGCCGCGTCTACTGCGTGGGCCGCAACTACGCCGGCCACGCGCGCGAAATGGGCTCCGACCCTGAGCGCGAACCACCATTCTTCTTCTGCAAACCGGGCGACGCCCAAGCCGTGATTCCGGCCGCGCCGAACCGCGTGCTGGAACTGCCGTATCCACCGCTGACCAATAATCTGCACTACGAGTGCGAACTGGTGGTCGCCATCGGCAAGGGCGGTGCCAATATCGCGGTGGAAGACGCGGCGTCACACATCTTCGGCTACGCGGTCGGTTTCGACATGACGCGGCGCGACCTGCAATTCAAAATGCGCGACGCCGGCCGTCCTTGGGAAATCGGCAAGGCGTTCGACTTCTCGGCGCCGATAGGCCTGATTCACCCTGCGGCAGACGCGGGCGACATCAACCAGGCCGCGATCCAGTTGGATGTGGATGGCGTGACCAAGCAGTCGTCCACCATTGCGCATCTGATCTGGTCGATCAACGAGACCATTGCCAACCTGTCCACGTTGTTCACGCTGGCGCCGGGCGACCTGATTTTCAGCGGTACGCCGGAAGGCGTGGGCGCCGTGGTGCGCGGCCAGGTATTGGAAGGCAAAGTCGAAGGCTTGTCGCCGATTGCCGTTAAATTGGTATAAATCGTTTATAGTAAAGCGTCTATCGCGGCCAGTGCCGCGAAGGCGCCGGAAGCCAGTCCCACATCATGCGGACTGGCGACCTGCGGCTCGCGCGGATTGATGCGCACCATGCGTCCGCCGAGCTGCTGCACCACGCTGTGGCCGAAGTGGCGCACCGACGGAATCGCGGTGCCCGCGCCCAGCTCAATCACCAGCGGCCGTTGTGCCTTGCGCAGCAGCGCGTGCAGCCGGCGCTCCTGAGCGGCCGAGCGCTGCTCGATCCAACCCCAGTCGCCAAACATCAGAATATTCGGTCGTGCCATGCCGCCGCAGTGCGGGCAGGTGGGGGCGGCGTTCAGCAGGCGGCAGGCATCGTTGTCGACTTGAGGCGTGTAGTCGTCCGCGCTCCAGATATCGGCGCCGCAAGGCTCCAGGCATTGCAGATGATGGATAGAGCCGTGGCACTCATAGATGCGCTGCGGGTCGAAGCCGGCGGCCTGGAAATGGCCATCGACGTTGCTGGTGAAGACGCCGACGCCATGTTCCATCCGCTCGCCCCATTTTCTTAGCAGTGCGAAGCCGGCATGCGGCACGGTGGCGCGATACAGATTGAGACGGTGTCCGTAAAATCCCCAAGCCAGCGCGGGATCATCGTGAAAGGTCGACGGTGAGGCAACGCTGGTGAACTCCATGCGCGCGCGGCCGAGGGCGGGATAAGCCTGCCAAAAACCCTGATTGCCGCGAAAATCCGGC
This sequence comes from Duganella guangzhouensis, assembly GCF_009674535.1. Taxonomy (GTDB): domain Bacteria; phylum Pseudomonadota; class Gammaproteobacteria; order Burkholderiales; family Burkholderiaceae_D; genus Rugamonas; species Rugamonas guangzhouensis. The sequence goes on along the minus strand of NZ_WKJK01000002.1, from coordinate 313,629 downwards.
AAGCCGGAATCGACACCCATGCCGGCACCAGCGGCCACGACCAGCAGGTCGGCTTGTTGGACAAGAGCGGCGGCGCGTTCAAGATCGGCGGGGTTCATGAACGGTATCTTAGCGGCCCCAGGCAAACATGACAAATACTTAAACCGGCTGCTATAATAAGCTGTTCGTCGGGGCGTAGCGCAGCCTGGTAGCGTACGTGCATGGGGTGCACGGGGTCGGAGGTTCGAATCCTCTCGCCCCGACCAACAAAATCAAAGACTTAGGCCAGCTGAGACGCTGGCCTTTTTTGTGCCTCGAAAAATCACCCCTACATTTACCCCTACAAATCGGCGGCCTCGGATGGAGCGTCTTGGTACGGGGTGGGACGATTATGATTTCGGCCGGCTTGCCGCAATGCGATCCAACTGCCACTGCGTCACCGCGCCCGAATCCCATGCAACCGCGTGCGGCCCGATTTGGATCGGCGCCGGAATCGTCCCGGCCTTCACAGCGCGCAGGACGGTGCTGCGCGACAGGCCGGTCGTGGCGATTACCGCTGGCAGGCGGATGAAGGTCTTCATTTCGGCCATGTTCATTGTGCGATTCATAGACATCATTTCAATTAAAATGGCGTCATGAATGACGATATCTGGAAGCGGCTACGATGGGTTCAGTTGTACGAGGAACTCGGCAACGCAGGCGTTGTATGCCTGCGTTGCGGCATCTCGCGGCCGACGCTGCGCAAGTGGTGGACCCGGTATCAAGAACACGGAGAGGCGGGCCTGCAAGAGGAAAGCCGCCGGCCTAAGTCCTCTCCGTTCAAGAAAGTGTCGCCAGCGCACGAGCAGCTGATTACAGACCTCCGCAAACGCAAACTTGGGCATCGGCAGATCCAAAATGAGCTGCGCCGCCTACACGAAATTTCGCTATCGACTGCGACGATCCATAAAGTCCTGGAGCGCATTGGCAAGTCAATACTGAATCACAAACGGGCCTATAGAAAACAGGTCGTTAGGTACAGCCGGCCCACCCCTGGCGATCGTGTGCAGATGGACGTCTGCAAGATCGCCCCTGGCATCTACCAGTACACGGCCATTGATGACTGCACACGCTACAAGGTCCTACGGCTCTTTCGCCGCAGAACAGCAAATAACACGATGCAGTTCTTTGACGCAGTGATCGAAGAAATGCCGTTCGCGATCCAACGAATTCAAACAGATCGCGGGCGCGAGTTTTTCGCCACAAAATTTCAGGAGCGGCTTCTAGAGTGGGGAATTAAGTTTCGTCCCATCAAGCCTGCATCGCCGCACCTAAACGGCAAGGTGGAAAGATCGCAACGAACTGATCTCGACGAGTTCTATTCCACAGTCGATATTAAAGATCCATTGCGCCCTGATTTGCTGGCGGAATGGCAGCACTACTACAACTGGGATAGGCCGCACAGTTCTCTCGATGGCAAAACACCTGTTGAGCGCCTTACCGAACTCTCCGACAAAGCACTGCTATGGGAGGAGGTCAGCGCGAAATTCGATCCGTTAAAAGAGCGTCTTCAGGAACAGAATTATCGGGCTGAACTAGCGCTGCGAAAATTGAAATGATGTCTGTGAATCGCACATCTAATTACACCGTTGGAGGTTTCCAGTGTAACAGTATCCTATTCGTTGGCGTGAAGTCGGGTGCTTGGCGGATTGAGGCGGGAGTTTGTTGATGTTCAAACGTCTGTTCTGAAATATGGCCGAGGTAGCCCGTGGCCACGCCGGGCACTTCATCGAAAGTGTTCCCGCTAAGCGTGAATTCAAATCCACTCGACGAACTTACGCGTACCTTCCCTGCTTCGTCTGCTTCGATTCGATCACCGTTGACGAACATATTTAGGCGTTCGACACTAATTCCCTCGCCGGGACGAAACTGAAGGCGTAGCGATATACTTCCGGCCGCATCCCTAATTGTGATGCGGTTCCCTTCCTGTAAGACATCCCATTCGTCAGCTCTCCCAAACCACTCATTTCGCACGATTTCCGCAGAGAGCAATCCGCGAGAATTAAAAAATTTTCCAGATATCAAATATGGGCCGCCTGCCTCTGCAGGGCTCTCAACGGTGATGATGGGGTATCCGCTGACGTTTAAAGGTTGACTGCTGCGAGTCCACTTATTTGTACCTAGAAAAAATTCTGGATACTGGCCCGGCACAGCATGCAGTGGTAGTGTGTGGAAACCCGCATCTAAGCATTTTGGAGCCGCGTTTTTTGCAAGAATGTAGTCTTTTGGCAGCATATGCTTATCGAACTGTGTATGATGATTCGGGCACAACAGTGTGAGATTGTCGGCGTCATGCTCGCGAACAACTGCATACGGTTCTATGTGAGCATATTCTATGATTGCTAATCCACAAACTACACATCCGAAGCCGCATCGCTGACGCACTTCACGCTTAATTGGTTCGGAGATTTTTTCTCTTTGTTCATGGTTCGCATCGTCGCTCATGTTTACTCCTTTTGGCACCGGTTAAGAAAAATTCTAATCCATCTGGGCACTAACCCAGGCTTCTGTTGTGCTGGCATCACACGGGCATTCGTTCGCCCAGAGAAAGCCCACCGCCTTTGGTAGTGGGCTTTTTGCATATTTCGGCCGCTAACTCTTTTACAAGTCTCCGTCTAAAGAGAACAAGTGTCTCTGTACATCTCCAGCATTGGTGCGGGCGATGTCTAATGAGTGATCATGCGTGAGTAATACGTACGTCACCATGTTGTTTAAGTCGTCGAAGTCCCGGCGGTGCAGCGTGATCTGTTGTCCGGCGTTGAAGTCCGCGAAAGTTGGCCACACTTGCCGCATGCCTAGGTCCATTAACATGCTGTGCAGAGGTAAGGTTTTGTTCCCAAAGAAAGGCTTGAAAACTTGCGGATGCGAAGGATTTGGCGTGAACTCTCTCATCCCGGTTGAGTTGGAAATTGCATTTATCAATGGAAGATAACCAGGGTCCGCTGGAGAAAATTTATCGATGACGTTCTGCGCCGAGGACCAGAGCGCCAAAAATATTAGATTCCCCATGACCATAGTAACGAATCCAGTGTTGGGGCTGATAGGAGCCGCTTCAGTTTCGCTGATGATGGCTAACGCGCGGTACGTACACTCATGAGAATTGTCGCCATCGTATTTTGAGACCCAGACTGATAGGCCAGTCATAGGTCGCTGGGTTCTGTAAAAATCGAGACGAGATTCGGAGGGAATACTATTTAGCTCTGGGTGGAGGAATTGTCGCACCATAATGAAGGAAGTCATCCACTTAGCCACAAGCTCTCTACCGCTGTCGTCCAACACAAGCGGCCCGCCATTGAGTATCGGTTTCAGTACTTGGTTGGTGTGGTCTTGAAGTGTACTTCCCCATCCACTATTACAACTGTCGCACAAAATATTTAGGCGAAAATTCACGGAGCCCTTGTTTCTCGGCGAGGTGAAGCTTGTTAGATCATATCGCGCGACAGAGTTGCCACTTCGCGTTCTAAGTGTTAGTTGAAGATCTGGATAGTTGGTTGCGGACGTTGCCTTCGATACCCAATGAGCAAACATGTGCTCACCAGTCAGTTTTCGCTTCTCTCCACAAAAAATGCAGTTGCCTACTTCTGCGTCACCTTCAACTAGGGCTATATATCGGTTCATCACATCGCCTCCGTGGCGGTTGTTGTATTTTTAATTCTATCACCGGAATTTTCTAAGCCAACAAAGGGGGGTATTCGCCGGGGCTTAACAACAACGACGTGAAAAACTATGCGACAACACCACTATAGCGATCTGATCACCCGCGCCGTGCGCGAGCGTGACGGCCTTACTCTGGACAAGATCGTTGCCTAACTGGTGGACGCCGAGCGTACCCGCGAAATCCTGCGCGCCAAGGGCTGCGGCGCCACAGGCATGTCGGCCAGCGCCACCGCAGCGCAGGTGCCAGACGCGAACTGATGGGTAAGCTGCAGACGCTCAAGCCTCGGCTGGCCAGCATGATGACGCCGAAGCTGGCAACCATCCAGCCCGGCAGCTGGCGCACCGAGAAGCAGAGCAGCACAGCGCGCGGCGCGGTTAGCTGCAGCAACTGGCCGGCGCAAAGGCTACGACTTGCGCGGACGCCATGCCCTACGTGAACCAGCTGCTGGAGAAAGTCCGATGAAACCACGAAACGCACCACAAATTATTCCAAAAATTATTCTGGTGATCGGTGCGGCGTTGCTGGTGGGCTGCGCAGGCACGCGCGCGCCAGTGACTCAGCAGGTCGACGTGCCGGTCGCGGTGTCCTGCGTGAAGTCCGATAAGGTGCCGGCCAAGCCCGTCTACGAGTTCGACAAGTTGACAGCGGAATCCAGCGACGGCGCGAAGGTGCTGGCCCTGGCGAACGACTGGCCGCGCGCCAGAAAATATGAGGGCGAGCTCGAAGCCGTCATTGCGGGGTGCAAATGATCAAGGGGCCGCTGTTCTTATTGGCGGTTGAGCAAATTTGAACTTGCACCGTAGTTACTGACGATAGTACCTGCTCCGAAATTGTCGATAACCCGTACATAGCGACCCCTAGACCGAAAATGCCTTGCGAAATGTACAGGACGGTAAAAGCGAATGTGTAACTTATTAATTTGAACTTATTAGTTTTGTCTTGAAGAAAAATAGAATATTTATCAGATTTGTTAGTTTGTTTTTCGTATGCGAGTAAACCAGGTTTAGCCAGCTCGGTTAGCCCTCGGCTACGTTTGTCTACTATCCAGAATATGATGGCGAGCAAAACAATGAATAAGCCTGCCGCGATGAAGATATAAGGCGAATAGTGTTTATCGTATGCAGTAAGTACACCACCATTTACGAAGCCAGAAAGAATAACAAAAAAATTGAAAGCTTTGATCCGTTGGTCAGCGTTGAACTTGAAGTGGTCCCATAATTGATCACGCTCTTCTATCGTTATAGGCTCTTCTAAAATTTTTTCGTCATTTTTTGTCATGGGGCGCAGGTAATTTGAAATTAATTACTAAATTCTATCCCAATCAAAAGCATCAAAAACTATTCGAATGTAACAACGACAAGGGCCGCCAGCACCTTGGTCTGGCGCCCGCTTTCATGTAGGCGCTGGCGTAATCACTGCCAATTGTCCGGACCGGAACACCTCGACAGGGTAGTGCCGCAGGAAGCCACGCGTATTCGGTATGGTCGCACTTCAGCCAGTCGTCCCATTCCGCGTGCGGCAGGATCACCAGCGCTCGCTTCTCGTCGCCCGTTTTATGGAAGCGGCGCATCAGCGGGTAGTCGGCGGTGTGCACTCCAACACTCAGCAGTGGCACATCAACTGCGTCGAGTTGCGCAGCCAGTACTCACTTGCCTTACCAGGCTTCAATCCATCGTTCCACCGCTTGCTGGTTGACCCACAGGTGACCATCGACAAACTTGCATTCTTGTCCATCGAACCATTTGCCGTTTTTTTCGCCTCGCCTGCACAGCATCCATCGTATCGCCTGAAATTTCTAAGTACCGATCCAGCTTAATCCACTTCATGGCGATCTCAGATAGGCGCTTTCCTAGCGCCGTCCAAGCGGACCGTTTTTCCTCAGCGTAGTCGTGGTGTATGTAGTGCCGCCGGACCTTGCTGCCCTGTAGGACATGATTTTGGCAGCGGTCGATAATATCGAGCGATATACCCAGCTGCTGCATCATTGTCGCGCCGGTGCGGCGCAGGTCGTGAGGCGTCCAAGTGCCGTTGGCGCCGCCGGCAAGCACCAGCGTATTGTCGTTGCGGCGCCCCTTCAGGACGCGCGCGCCGCCATCCTTTGCTTTCTTGAACATCACCTGGCGGTCGCCCAGCTGCTTGCTGATCGACTTGACGTCGAGGTGGCCGGCGGCACCGCGATTCGGGAAGCACCACTCGGTGTGACCTGTGGCGGCACGCAGTGCTTTGAACTGCTCCAGCGAAAAAGGTGAGAGGTAGACCGTCAGGTTGGCCACGTTGTCTTTCAAGTTGGCCTTCGGGATGAACCACTCGCCGGCGTCTAGGTCGACGTGCTCCCACCTGGCCATGGACATTTCGCCGACCCGGCACAGCGTCGACAGCATGATCCAGATGCCGCGCTGCGTGGCTTGTTCCAGCGGCTGCGGCGCCACGCGCTTGTTCGGCGCCGCGTCGTACTCCTCCTGCATCTTCACCATCAGGTCGCGCAGCTCGCGGATCTCGTCCGGCGCCAGCACGCGGTCGCGATAGTTGTCCATGTCGTAGTCGGGGGGGATCTTGTCGATCTCGATCAGCTCCATCGGGTCGCCCTCAATCATCAGCTTGCGCCACGGCTGCCGCTTGTGGGCCCAGGCGAACATCTGCACCAGGTTGGCATAGGTCATCACGGCCGACCGGTTCACACCACGATCGACCATCTTACGCAGCGCCGCGCGCAGATCATGCTCGGTCAAGTCCTTGACGGCGATGGCGCCGACTACCGGCAGCACGTCGGCCTTGAACATCCGGAGCAGCATGGCGTTGCCATCCTTGCGGCGGACGCCGTCGCGGACCCACTCTTCGAACATATCACTCACGGTCAGGTCTTGCGCGCGCTTCGCCTCGATCTCGGCGAGCTTTTGCGCCGCCTCCTGCTGCATCTCGTGGCGAGCCAGCTTTTTCTCCACCGCCGGGTTTATCACCGCCGCCGCCTTGTCGCGCGCAGCATCGCGCGCCGACCTTATCGATACGAGGCTGTCGGCCGGCCAGGTGCTACAAGAAAAATCCTTGAGCTTTCCGTTGAATCGGAAGCGGTAGTAGAATGAAATCGCGACGGTACTTTCGCCCTTCGTGCGCACCCGCCCGAAGAGATTCCCATCTTCCCGTACCACCGACCCCGGCTTGAGCCGGAGTGATTGCTTCTAGTCCCCGCTGTGTTAGTTTTGGCATTCTTTTTTATACAGGGTCGGAGGTAATGAAAATTTACCCCTACAATTACCCCTACAAGTTCGTGAACTCGCAGTGTATCGTCTGGAACCCGCTGGAACAAATTATTTCACAAGTCGATGATTTTAAATGGAAAAAAACTCAGTATGGCATCGTGTGAAACTTGCTGAAATGCATCATTGATCCCATGGAGTGCACGGGGGCGGAGGTTCGAATCCTCTCGCCCCGACCAACACAATCAAATCAAAGACTTAGGCCAATCATCAGATTGGCCTTTGTTTTTGTAGTCGCCTTTACGGGTGAGACGCTCGGACGCACTACTTTTACCGTGCCACGCTGCCATAGCGTTAGCCAAGCGGTTGTGCCGGCAACCAGCATCGACAGCACTGAAGCAATCAGGCTGCCAATAGCCACCTCAGTCGATAATTCCATCTGCTACTCACCATGCCTTATTGGTATCGATATTAAAGCAGTATATCGTGGGGACGGTAGTGAAAAAAATTCCAGAAACTACCATTGACGACCTAGGTGGTCATTTTCGACGGTGGGAAGTTTAGGCCACGGAGAGCTCAAGCTGTTTGCCCAGCGCTGACATGGCGTCCTCGATGCGATCGATACGGGTAGTGTGCTTGAGATCGATCAGGCGATTAACTTCCTGTCGAGTCGTATCCATGCGGCGCGCCAGCTCGGACGGGATCACCTGTTGATCGAGCATTTCATTCAACAGCAAGATCTTGGCAACGACACTCGCTGGCAGTGGAATTGGGCGTTCCTTGGGGCGCGTGGCCGACGGTGTGGGAACCTTGCGCTTTTCCTCGAAGTAGACCTCCATTGCGGCGAGCAAGACATCCTTGGCCATCTCAAAAGCCTCTTGTTCATCGTCGCCTTGGGTGATTGCCTCCGGGATGTCGCGAAAGGTGACAACGAACCCGCCGTCCTCGGGAGTAAAGGTTGCTGGATATTTCAAGCTTTTCTCCTTCGGTATCTATGGCTGCGTCGATGGGCTCACTTCAGATTAAGTTGCTTTTTTACTGCCTCGACCAGTCCGGTTCTCAGTTCCTTCGCAGGATGTCGCGGCAAGAAGCTTGTTTTGCCGTTCAGTTTGACTTTCACATGTTTGGCGCCATCCTCGAAAGTCGCGCCAAACTGCTTTAGCCATTTCACAAACTCACTCTGCTTCATCCCATATCCTAATAATGTATCCAAAATTGATTACAGTGGCAAGTGGATGCGCAAGCAAATTTATGAAATCGGGGAAGGAATCAAAGGATCATTCATGGCTGAAGAGAATGCAAAGCTTCCTAATTATTCAAAGTTCGGTGAGCGTATCTGAAGAGGTGAAATGCCTGATGACCTAGCTCAACTACGCTGATCGTAAGGGACTCGGAATTCAATCTGCATTCGCAAGGTCTAAACGTGTCTGTACCGGCTTGATTAAGGCCGCCTCCACCTCCGAAGAGCTAGCTATGTCAGATGACGAACTTGGATATCTTTGGAGTCGTCGCTCAGCCATTCAGCTGCGTGCGTTGATGAATCGCATTTACTATCAGGAGCGGCAGCGGATCTTTGAGACGCGCGAAGGGGTCATCAAGGTGATTGCCATCTTGGGCGGATCGCTGGCCTTTTCAAAAATCGCGGATGCCGAGCTGGTGCAGTGGTGTGCCGCAGCCATTACAACCAGCACAGCGGCGTCGCTGGTGTTCGGCTTTGGCGCCAAGGCTCGCGACAGCGCAAAGCGGAATTCGGAGTGGGCTTTGCTGGAGCGCGATATCGAGTTAGCCGGGCAGCGCGACTTCACTGAAGCCGATGTCGCGCGTTGGGCCGCGCGCTGTAATGAAATCGAAGCAGGGGAGCCAGCGGCGCATCCGGCGCTGATGGAGCGCTGCTACCAACGCGCCTGTACCGCACTTGGCCATACACCGGAAACCGCAATCCCCCTCTCATTCTGGCAACGCCACTTCCCGCCCATCGTAATTCACTAATTTATTCAACTACTTATATCCGACCTAACTTTATTTTTCTGGCAAGCTTATTGCAGAGCATCTCCTTGCAGCATGGTTAACTTAATCAACTAGCCCCGAACGTCTCCTTTTGGGGCACCAAGGAGAGAAGTTATATGGATGTTCGACGTAAATTGGTCGCCAGCGCTGCACTGGCGGCTTTCAGTGCCCCATCTTGGGCACAGCAGCAGTCCGATGAAATTGAAGTGGTGAAGGTCACCGCGCAAAAGCGCAAAGAGGATCCCGCCAAGGTGGCGATGAGCATTACCGCCGTCACCGGCGCGCAACTGCAAGCAGAACACGTCAACGATATTACCGACCTCACTCGGGTGGTGCCGAACATCTCCTTCACTGCCGCCAGCGGCAACGGCGGTGCGGGGCCGGGCACGTCGAATATCGAAATTCGCGGCATCAGCTCGACCGCCGGTGCGGCCACGGTGGGCATGTATCTGGGTGAGACGCCGATCACGGTGGGTAACGTTTACACGATGGGGAATATCGAGCCGCGCTTCTTCGATATCGATCGGGTCGAAGTGCTGCGCGGTCCGCAGGCGACCTTGTACGGCGCCAGTTCCATGGGCGGCACCATCAAGTTCGTGCCGGTCGAACCGGATCTGAAGGAACGTGAATTCAGCACCTACACCGAAGCCTCGAATACCAAGGGCGGTAGCCCCAGCTACTCGGGCAATGTGATCGGCAATTTCCCGCTGATCCCCGATGAACTGGCGCTGCGCATTGGCGTGCAGGCGCAGCACACGGGCGGCTATATCAACCAGGTGGACAACGACGGCAATCTGCTGGCCCGTAATATCAATCAGATGAGCGACCAGGAATTGCGCGCCGCGTTGAAGTGGAAGCCAACGCGCACGCTGACGATTTCGCCATCGGTCTATTTCCAGCGTGTCGATGCCAAGGATATCGACGCCTTCAATCTCGACATGCCGTTGTACCAGGCGCGCAAGGTGGTGCGCGAGCCGTCGATCGACAAGCTGCTGACGCCCAGCGTCACCATCAACTGGGACATGGGTGGCGCCGATCTGACCTCCACCACCAGCTACTTCGAACGCAAGTTCGATCGCCAGCAAAACGGCTCGGAGTACAGCAGCTATGCGATGTCCAGCGACCTGACGTCGATTGAAAATGGCGGTAAAGCGCCGCAGGCGCTGATTGATGCGGTGGTGGCGCTGCCGTCGGTGGTGTACCTGAATAATCAGGTGCGCCAGGTAGCGCAGGAGTTCCGCGTGGCCTCGCATCCGTATGACGAGAAGGTCTCGCCGTGGACCTGGTTGGTCGGCACTTACTTCTCCAATCAGCACACCAATATCACCGAGGATGATCCCATCCCTGGCATCACCGCCACCTTTGCCTCGTTTGGTTTCGATATCGCCGACCCCACGCTGCTGCCCGACGCCGCGCCAGGCCAATTCCCGCACGATAGCGTCTACGCGGGCATCTTCCATTATCGCGAGAAGCAGGGATCGGTGTTTGGCGAGTTGAATTACTACTTCTCGCCCACCGTGCACGCCACGTTCGGCGCGCGCTATCTGAAGGCGAAATCCACGCTGTCCCAGATCAACAGCAACTACGGCGCCGGCCCGGGCGACAACAGCAGCGCGGATATTTCGGCCCATGCCTTCACGCCCAAGTATGCGCTGACGTGGGAAGTCGATCCCGCCAACACTGTTTACACCAGTGTGTCCAAAGGCTTCCGCCTGGGCGGCGCCAATGTCTACGTGCCCTCGGTGACCTGCGCCGGCGATCTGCAAGATCAGGGGCTGACGGACGCGCCGATCGCGTATGCCCCGGATAGCTTGTGGAGCTATGAAGTGGGCAGCAAGTCGCGCTTCCTTAACAATCACGTCTCGCTGAATGCCGACGTGTTTTACGTCAAGTGGAAGAACATCCAGCAAGCGGTGTATATGCCGAACTGCGGCTACACCTACAACGCCAATGCCGGCAATGCCACCACCAAGGGCTTCGAATTCGACATCAAGGCCAAGCCGATGCCGGGCCTGACGCTAAGTCTGTCGGCCGGCTACGTCAAGGCGGTGCTGAGTGACGACAGCGGCATCGCCAATGGCGTGGTGGGGGCGGTGGCCGGTGCGCGCATCCAGGGTGTGCCCAACTATAACGCCGCGTTGAACGCTACTTACAACTTCTCGGCATGGGATATGCCGGCATTTGTCATGGGCGGCATGCAGTGGGTGGGTTCCAGTCGCGGCACGCTCGATCCGGACCAGACCGACTATGAACGTCCGGGCTATCACACCAACGATTTCAGCACCGGCCTGACCATGGGGGCTTATACGTTCACCGCTTTCGTCAAGAACGCGTTTGACACCAAGACCATCATCCAGCATCCGCAGGTGGCGTCGATTGTGCAGGGTTATCGACTCACGCCACGCAGCATAGGCGTCAGCCTGGCCACCAAGTTCTAGGCATGGAGTTTGCTCGATTCAGTGAAACACCTCGGGAGATTATTTATGGTAGTTGGCAAGGTATGGGGACCGCTGTTGGCGCTGTGCGCCATCGCGGGTGTGGCCGATGCGGCGGATGCATTCAAGCCGGAGTCGGTCACGGTGGAGGCGCGCATCAAGCCCGGTCCGAATCTGCTGGTGCTGGACCAGGGCTGGTCCGGCGCCAGCCGGCTGACGACGTTGTCGGCGGACGATTTATCCAACAAGGGTTCGGTCAGCATGGGGCTGGAGGCGCAGTACACCGTCAGCAAGGACAAGCGCACCGCGTATGGCATGTCAGTCTACGCCAAGCGCATCATGTGGGGGCCGGAGGAGGTGGTGCTGGAGGAGTTCGACCTGGCCACGCAGACCGTCCGGCGCGAGATCGCTTTATCCGAAAAGTCAGTCCACGGTGGTGCACAGGCGAATATGCTGGCGCTCAGCGACGACGAACAGTTCATCCTGGTGCAGAACGCCACGCCGGCGACTTCGGTCAGCGTGGTGGATCTGAAGGCGGGCAAGGTGATCGATGAAGTGCCGACGCCGGGCTGCTTCGGTGTGTATGCCGCGCCGTCCGGACATCGCTTTTCCACCCTGTGCGGCGATGGCACGCTGGCCAGCTACGAGTATACGGCGGCCGGGCAGCACTCGGCGCCGGTGCGAAGCGCGAAGTTCTTCGATACGGATACCGATCCGGTGTATCCAACCGCGCTGCGCGCCGGCAGCAGCTGGCTGTTCCTGAGCTTTAACGGCAATGTGCTGCGCGTCAGCGATGCAGCCAGCAAGGCGGTGCTGGAGTCGCGCTTTGCGTTGGCTACCGGCGTGGCCGGCAACTGGGCGCCGGGCGGCGTGCAGCTGATGGCGTATAGCCCGCAGCATCAGGTGCTGTTCGTCGCCATGCATCCCGATGCGCGCGAGGGCAGCCACAAGGACGCGGCCAAGGAAGTGTGGGCGGTGGACCTGAAGCGGCAGAAGGTGCTGTATCGCTCGGTGGTGGAACCGGTCAAGTCGCTGGTGCTGCTGGACCAGGAGTCGCCACTGCTGTTCGGGTTGAACGAGACCGGCCTGCTGTACCGCTACGAGGTTGATCCTGAAGCGAAGTTCGCGCTCAAGCCGACCCACAAGGTATCGAATGCCGGCCAATTCACGGTGCTGGGCAGCGCGGGCGGTGCGTTGTGATGCCGGCCTTGATGGCGATGCTGGCGTTGGCCGTGTCCAGCTTTCTGCTGATGCTGTTCGCCTTCGCCTTGCTGCACAAAGCTTCCGGCTTTGCGCGCTTCACCGGCTTTGTGGCCGCGTACCGCATTCTGCCGACGGCCACGGTGGGCATCGTCAGCGCTTTGCTGATCCTTGTCGAAACGGTGACAGTGGCGTTGCTGGTGTGGGCGCCGCTGCGGGCCGTCGGCCTGTATTCGGCCGCCGCGTTGCTGCTGCTGTATGGCGTCGCCATCGGCTGGAACGTGCGGCGCGGACGCACGCATATCGACTGCGGCTGCGGCGGGCCGGCTCATGCCGTGTCGGCGCCGCTGGCACTGCGCAATCTGTGCCTGGCGCTGGGCGCGGGCATGTGCGCGGCGGTGCCGACGCAGTTGCTTGACCAGGCGCAGGCTGCGGTGGCACTCGCGGCGGGCGTGATGGCCTGGCTGATTTTTCAACTGGCGTCGATCGCGCTGAGCATCCTGCACCGCGCCGGCACGACCGCATCGCTCAAGAATGAAAGGACTTCTTCATGACCACCGTGTATTTTATTCTCGGCTTTTTTGCGCTGGTACTACTGGTGATGATGGTGGTGCTGGTGGCGCTGGCGCGCCAGATCGGCGTGCTGTTTGAACGTATCGCGCCGGTCGGTGCCATGGTCAATGACAGCGGGCCGAAGATCGGTGAGCTGGCACCGTCCTTCCGTCTGGACAGCCTGACCGGCGGCAGCATCCAGGTCGGCGCGGCCGGCAGCGGCAGCACGCTGCTGTTCTTTCTGTCGCCCAGCTGCCCGGTGTGCAAGCAACTGATTCCGGTGTTAAAGGACATCGACAGCAGCGAGCGCGCCTGGCTGCGCGTGCAACTGGCCAGCGACGGCAGCGCGGCGCCACACCGCCAGTTCATCGAGCAGCAGCAATTGCAGGCGTTCCCGTATGTGCTGTCGGAGCAGCTGGGCGTGACCTACCGCGTGGCACGGTTGCCGTTTGCGGTGCTGCTGGATGCCGACGGCGTGGTGCGCGCCAAGGGGCTGGTCAACAATCGCGAGCAGCTGGAAAGCCTGTTCAACGCGGTGGAAACCGGCCATGCCTCAATCCAGGCATACGCGCAATACCAGTCCGCTCATTCCTAAGATTTGGAGACCTCCATGTTTCATCTGTTTGAAATGATGTTGAAATCGCTGGACCGCGTTACCGAGCAATCGGCGCGCAAAGCCGCGCGCCAGATGGGGCGTCGCCACATGCTGGCCAAAACCGGCGCGCTGCTGGCGGGCAGCGCTTTCTTGCCGGCGTTGCCGTTCTATCGCGGCACCGGCCTGGCGCAGGCGGCCGAACCGGCCACCGGCATCGTCCCCACCCAGTGCACTTACTGGCGCTACTGCGCTTTGGATGGTGCGCTGTGCAGCACTTCCGGCGGCACCATGACATCCTGTCCACCGGGATCGGAAGCGTCCAAGGTGGCTTGGGTCGGCACCTGCCGCAATCCCGAGGATGGCAAGAACTATCTGATCTCGTATAACGACTGCTGCGGCAAGGCGATGCTGCCGAACGCGCTGTCTTGCCTGAACAGTGAGCGCGAGCGTCCTGGCTATCGTATGGGCCTGCACAACGACATCAACTGGTGCGTGGCCAATACCAACAAGGGCTACCATTGCACGGTGACTGTGGCAGTGGGGTTGGCCGATGAATAAGCGCAGCCTGATTTACACGCTGGCGCTGCTGGGCTGCTGCGCCGGGCCGCTGCCGGCCAGCGCGGCGCCGGATGGAGCGGCGCTGTTCCAGCAAACCTGCGCCGCCTGTCATGGTGCCGATGGCACCGGCATTCCAGGGCTGGCGCCACCGCTGGCCAATCCGGAGCTGTGGTCGACGCTCGGGCCACAGGCGCCGCGTTATCTGGCGCAGGTGATGACCGGTGGGCTAAGCGGCACCATCACCTCCGCCGGCGTCACCTACAGCGCGCTGGTGATGCCGCCGCAGAGCCAGATTTCGGCGGCCGACCTGGCGCTGATTTCCGGCTATGTACTGGGTACGCTCAATGGCGGCAAGCTTTATCCCAGCCAGGCGGAGATCGAGGATGCGCGCGCGCAGCCGCTGCCGCGCAGCGAATTGCGCCAGTGGCGCAACGGGAAGAAGCCATGAGCGTGCAGGCGACCGCGCGCTGGCTGCTGGCGCTGGCCCTCGTGGCTGGCGTCGGAGTCGATGCGGTGGCGGCCGGGCCGGCGGCGAATTACCTGCTGCGCTGTTCGGGGTGTCATGGCGCGGATGGCAGCGGGGCGCCGCAAAGTGGCATTCCGCCGTTCCCGGGTTTTCTCGATGCGTTTTATCGTGATCCCGAGGGGCGGCGTTATCTGTTGCATGTGCCGGGCGTTGCCAGTTCGGGCTTGAAGCCGGGGGAGATCGCCACGGTGTTGAACCTGCTGGCCCAGCGCTGGGGCACCGAGCCGGCGAGTCTGCCCGCATTTACCGAGGAAGAAGTGCGGCAGCGACAGGCCGAACCGGTTGCCGATCTGGTTGGATTGCGTCAGCGGCTGGCGGCCCGTTATCAGGCGGCCGGGCAGCCGGTGGCGCCGTATCCGTGGCCGTAGCCGTAGCCGTTACAGGGCGACCGGCTCTTTGTGGAAGCGGCCATCTTTCATGATGGCGTGCAGGCGCTTGCGATCCTGCAGGATGGTGATGTCCTGCAGCGGATCGCCATCCACCAGCAGCAGGTCGGCCAGGTAGCCAGGCTTGATGCGGCCCAGCAGATGCTCCATGCCCATCAGTTCACCGCCCAGCCGCGTGGCCGCTTCCAGCGCTTCGCGCGGCGTGTAGTCGAAGTGGCGCACAAACAGTTCCAGATCGCGCGCATTGCGCCCGGTCGGGTTGAAGGGGAAGCCGTAGTCACCGCCCGGCAGCAGGCGCACACCGCGCCGGCGCAGTTCCGGTATCAGCTCGCGCTGGCGTGCCAGCACTTGCGCCGCGCTCTGCTTCATGTCGCTCATGTCGATATTGTGCGGCTGCTCGGCATCCAGCGTGGCCTGGACGATGCCGACCACCGGGGCGACGAAGATCTCATCGCGCCGGTCTTCCATCATGTCCAGCGCTTCGACGTCGGCCCAGGTGCAGTGATACAGCACGCGGAAACGGGCCCGCAGCGCCATCTTCACCGCCGCCGCAGCCTGGGCGTGCGCCGCCAGCCAGACGCCGGAGATGCGCGCCTGATCGCCGGCCGCGGTGGCTTCTTCCTGGGTGTACAGCAAATCCTGCGAGCTGCCCGGCTTGAGCGCGTCCTCGCCCGACAAAATGAATTTGACCGACTTGGCGCCCAAGGTCGCACATTCGCGCACGAAGGCGCGCACCGCTTCCGGTCCGGTGCCATGCGGGTCGACCACGCCGCCGTCGAAGATACCCAGGTTGCTGCTGGTCGGCGGTTCGCGTTCGATGGAGGAGGGGATCAGGCGCGGACCGGGCATGCCGCCGCTCTGGATAAAGCTGTTCAGCGTGACTTCGATGGTTTTACTGAGCGCGCCGGCCGAATAGGCGCTGGTGTAGCCGTGATCGAGCAGGATGCGCGCGTTGCGCGCGGTGCTCAGTATCATGTCTTCCAGCGGCAGCTTAAGGGTGGGGACATAGCGCTCCACCGAGCTTGGCCAGGTCAGGTGGGCGTGTGCCTCCACCAGTCCCGGCATCAGCGTGCGGCCGCCGCCGTCGATGTGGCGGTCCGCCACGCCGCCCAGCGCTGACGGATCCGCACTCAGTTCGACGATGCTGTTGCCTTCAACGCGCACCGCGCTGATGCCCGGCAGCGATCCGCTGCCGTCAAAAATACTCACGTTATGAAAAACGATGCCGGGCATGGCATTCCTTCCGATTGATAGCCCCATCTCAACAGCATAGCCCCGCAGCCCGCCATGGCGAAGCTGATTTTGGCGATACCTGCTATCACCGCGCCCGGAGGCTGAGCTCCTCGTGCGGCGGCAGCGATTTGGCCACTTCCAGCATCACGCCGCGCAGCCAGATGTGGCATGGGTCGTTTTCCTGGAAGCGGTGCCATTGCACGCATTCGGCCATCAGCGGCAGGGTGTGGGGCAGGGGCATCAGGCGCACCGGCAGGCGGCGCGCGCAGGCTTGCGCCAGCCGGGTGTGCATGGTGGCCACCAGGTCGGTGCCGATCAGCACCGAGGCCATGCTGACGAAGTCGGAGGTGGTGACCTTGACGCGCCGCTGTACGCCCTGGCTCTGCAGCATCAGCTCTTCAAAGGTGGGCGAGCGTGGACGGCCCAACAACGGCGCCACATGCGGCAGGCGGGCATAGGTCTCGGCGTCCAGCGTGTCGCCGACCTGGGTGTTGCCCTCCCAGATGACGGCGCAGTAGCTGTCCTCGAACAGCAGCCGTTGCGGGTGTTCCTCGGCCAGGAAGTGGCGCGGGATGATGAGGAAGTCGTTCTCGCCGCGGCGCAGCTGCTCGCTGGCGTCGTCCGACAGCGGCACCAGGTCCAGCGTCATGTTGGGCGCGTCGCGCAGCACGCGCGCCACCACGCGATTGAGGAATACCTCGGTCGCGTAGTCGGACACCATGATCTTGACGGTACGGGTTTCCTTGGCCGGGTCGAAGCTGACGCGCATGCCGACCGTGGCCTGGATGTGCAGAATCAGGTCGCGCACCGGCGCTTCCAGCTGGCGGCCCAGCACCGTCGGCTCCATATTGCGGCCGACGGCGGCCAGCAGCTCGTCCTCGAAGAACTCGCGCAGGCGCGCCAGCATCCCGCTCATCGCGGACTGGCTGACGTTGACGCGCGCAGCGGCTCGGGTGATGTTCTGTTCCTTGAGCAGGGCGTCGAGCGCCAGCAGCAGGTTCAGATCGAGGCGGTTGAATCGCATGCCTTACCCTCCATGAAGCGACGGATACATGGTAAGCGATGCCCGCGCCGGCGCGCAAGCAGGCAATTCCGGCCGCATCAGATGCCGTTCTTGCGGGCGATGGCGCCCAGCAGACGCGCACTCGGCTTGATGGTGCGGCGCATCGTGGTGCGATCCACCGCCACCAGCCCGAAGGTAGGCTTGTAACCGAAGATCCACTCGAAGTTGTCGAGCAGGGACCAGTGCAGGTAGCCGCGCACGTCGATGCCGTCGCGCATGCAGTCCGCCACGCTCTTGAGCGCGCGCTGGATGTATTCCTCGCGCTGCTTGTCATCGGTGACGGAGACGCCGTTTTCGGTGACGTAGATCGGCAGCTTGGTGCGGCTGGCGGTATAACGGATGGTGGCGCCCAGCGCTTCCGGCCAGAACTCCATGCCGTTGGTGGTCAGGCGCGCGCCGGCTGGTGGCGGTTGCTCACCTTCCGGCGATACCAGTGCGCGGGTGTAAGTCTGCACACCGACGAAATCACCATTCTCGGACAGCGCCTTAAACCACGGCTCATACGCGATGGCGCGCTTGCGGTCGCGCATGGCGGGATCGCCCACCGCCTGGTCGTCGGCGATGGCCAGCGACAGGCCGACCGGCAGTTTGGGACAGGCCGCCTTGATGGCCTGGTAGCCGAGGCGGTGGCCTTCCAGCAGGCCGGCTTCGATCTTGTTGAAGTCACCGAAGATCCACGACGAGAACTTGCCGGTGCCGGCACGTTCGCCGGCGGCGGCCAGCATGGCCTTTTCCGGCGGGATGCCGGTCATGCCGGACAGTGGACCTGGAATACCGAACAGCAGGCGTGGCAGGTTTGGCTCGTTGAAGGTGGTGGCCACCGTCATCAGCGAACCCAGTTCCTGGGCCACCTTGGTGCAGTAACGCGCGAACAGCTGGGCCGCGCCTTCCACTTCCCAGCCACCACGGCCGGCGAACCAGCGCGGCGTGATGAAGTGGTTGAACGACACCACCGCTTTAACCTTGTACTTCTGGCACGCCTTCAGCACATCGCGATAGTGCTCGATACCGGCCACCGAGAACATGCCTTCTTCCGGCTCAATGCGCGCCCACTCGATCGAGAAGCGGAAGCTGTTCAGGCCCAGCGACGCCAGCATGGCGATATCTTCCGCGTACAGGCGGTAGTGATCGACGCCTGCGCCCGAAGGCTCGGCGAAGATGGTTGGCTTGACGTTCTCCAGCAGCCAGGCGTCGCTGGCGAAGTTGTCGCCTTCGACCTGGTGGCCGGCGGTGGCGGCGCCCCACAGGAAGCCCTGCGGGAAGCGGTAGCCTTTGTCGGCGGCGAAGGACAGCGATGGCAGCAGCGTGCCGCCGGCCAGCGCGGCGATGGTTTTCAGGGTGCGGCGGCGCGACACGCGCTCGCCCGAGGCGGCGCCTGGCGCCTGCCCGATAGAGGAATCATGCATTTTTGTCTCCGTTTGTACTGCATTTTTTATGGGCTACACCATAACAGTGTGTTACATCAGCCGTAAAGTACTACGTGCAGATAGCACGTATCACGAATTCTGATCGCGCACGAATTTGAGCAATGTGGCGGACAGGCTTTCGTCTCCGGTATTCACCGCGTAGACTTGTGACAGGTGGTTGTGGCCGGGTACCACGTTGATCTCGGGATCGTAGCCGTGCTGCGTCACCAGCCGCGCGAACAGTTCGCCGGCCTGCACCTGCATCTGCGGCGGGTCCAGTTCGGCATAGCTGATTAATAAGCGCATCGGCGCCGCGTCGACCAGGTCCACCGTTGACATCCCTGCATGCAGGGCCAGATCGGCGCCGAAGTAGGCTTCATTGCGCGGGTCCGGCGTGGCGACGCCGAACTGGCGGCGCGCGCGCAGTTCCAGCCCGGCGTTGTAGACGCCGGAGATCAGCGCCACGCCAGCCGGATTGAAGCCGCCGGCAGGGTGGAAGCGCTGGATCAGCGAGGCCGCCGCCACGTGCGCGGCACCGGCCGATTCGCCGGCGAGAATGATGCGCTGCGGGTTGCCGCCGCGTCGCGCCACATGCTCGCGTGCCCACGCAAACACGGCGGCGGCGTCTTCGGCGCCGGCCGGCCAGTGGCTCTCAGGGCCGAGACGGTAGTTCGGCACGATGGTCAGCACGCCGTGGCGCGAGAAGTAGCGGCCGAAGTTTTCACGATCGGCCTTGTCGCCACGGATAAAACCACCGCCGTGCAGGAAGATCAGCACTGGGTGGCCGCCTTCCGGCGCCTCGCCCAGCGGACGATACACGTCCAGCACATGGCGCGCATGCTCGCCATAGGACAGGTTGCGTTCGACGCTGCCGCCAGTTGGCGAGTTTTCCCACAGCGGCGCATAAAGGGCGCGCGCCGCCGGCGGATCGATGGCGGTGCCGGCCGCGCGGATCACACTTTCGAGAGGGTGGCTCATGCGTGTTCCTTGGCTTAGCGCGCGATCAGCGGATCTTTGTGGAAGGCGCCGTCCTTCATGATGGCGCGCAGGCGTTTGCGGTCCTGCAGCACGGTCACGTCCTGGTCCGGCGCGCCGTCCACCAGCAGCAGGTCGGCCAGGTAGCCGGCCTTGATCTGGCCGAGTTCCTCGCCCATGCCCATCAGCTGACCGCCCAGCAGGGTAGCGGCGTGCAGCGCTTCCACCGGCGTGTAACCGAACAGGCGCACAAACAGTTCCAGATCGCGTGCATTGCGGCCGTTAGGATTGAACGGGAAGCCGTAGTCACCGCCCGGCAGCACGCGCACGCCGCGACGCTTCAGTTCCGGCATCAGCTTGCACTGCAGTTCCAGCACTTCGGCGGCGCTGCGCTTCATGTGGCTCATGTCGAAGTGCGGTGGCGGGTTGGCGTCCAGCGTGGCCTGGATGATGCCGATCGCCGGCGCGACGAAGATCTCGTCGCGCTTCGCTTCCAGCAGGTCCAGCGCTTCGCTGTCGGCGTAGGTACAGTGGTACAACACGCGGAAGCCGGCGTTCAGCGCCATCTTCACGGCGTCGTTGGCCTGAGCGTGGGCCGCCAGCCAGACGTTGGATTCGCGCGCCTGTTCGCCGGCGGCGTTGGCTTCTTCCTGCGAATACAGCAGCTGCTGCGATGCACCAGGCATCAGCGCATCTTCACCGGACAGCAGGAACTTGACCGATTTGGCGCCCAGTGCCGCGCAGCCGCGTACGAAGTTGCGCACCGCTTCCGGGCCTGTGCCGTGTTCTTCCACTTCGCCAGGGCTCAGCTCATCCGCGCTAGGTGGCGAACGCTCGATGGAGGAGGCGATCAGGCGTGGGCCTGGCATGCCGTTACTGTCGATGAAGGTCTTGAGGGTGGTTTCCACCGTTTTGCTCAGCGAGCCGGCCGAATAGGCGCCGGTGAAGCCGTGGTCCAGCAGAATGCGGGCGTTGCGGGCGGTGGTCAGTACCAGGTCTTCCGGTGGCAAAGCCATGCCGGGCACGAAGCGCTCCACGGAGCTGGGCCAGGACAGGTGGGCGTGGGCCTCGATCAGGCCGGGCATCAGCGTGGCGCCGGCGCCGTCGATGACGCGGTCACCGGATTGTGGCGCGATAGCCTCAGTGGCGCTGACCTGGGTGATGCGCTGGCCTTCCACGCGTACCGAGCCCTTGCCGTCGGTGTTGAGCATGTGCGCGCCGTCAAAGATGCGCACGTTATTGAAAATGATGCCGCTCATGGTGTCTCCATTCTTGTGTGATCGAATGGAAGCAAAGTCTAGCTACCCGCCGTAAGCGTCCAAAGCCTAATTTCGTGATACCTGCTATCGCGCACAGGAATCACAAACCGCGATAGCTCGTATTGAAACACAGGCTTATGAGATTGCGAGTATGGACTGCTATCTTCCTCCCCATACAAAAATACGGAGACACCACATGAACCTTTCTCGCAGCTTCGGCGACAGCCGGCGCGGGCGTGCAGTGCTGATGCTCGCCCATTTCGCCGGTATGATCGACCTGGTGGCCTTGCCGGTCTGGGTGGGCGCGCTGGCGCAACACTATGGTTTCGATCTCGAACACGCGGGCATGATTGTCACCGCCTTCCTGCTGGGCGCCGTGGTGGCCAGCCTGATCGCCGCACCGCGCTTCAACCGCCTGCCGCACCGCTTGTGCGCCGTCGGCGGCTACGGTGGCGCCGCGCTGGCGTTTGCCGCCGCCACCCAAGTAGATAGTTTCGGCGCGCTGCTGCCGCTGCATGCGCTGGCCGGCCTGTCGCTCGGTACCGGACTGTCGATGGTGCACGGCACCATCGGCCGCAGCGCCAATCCTCACCGCCTGTTCGCTATCGTCGGCACCGCGCTGGGCTTGGGCGCGGTGGTGTTTTATGGTGCGGTGCCACCAGCGATTGTCGCGCATGGCGGCAAGGTGCTGTTTATCTTTTTCGCTGGCCTGATGGGCGTCACCGCCATCGCCTGCATCGCCTTCCCGCAGCGCGGCGGCGAGGTCGAACATGAACACAGCCGCACGCCACTGCCACGCGCCGCCTGGCTGGCGGTGGCGGGCGTCACTTTGATGGCGCTGAACCAGGCCATCATTTTCAGTATGCTGGACCGGATCGGCGTGATGCGCGGCTTCGGCCAGGATCGCGTCAACCAGGTGCTGCTGGTGTGCGGTTTCGTCAATCTGCTGCCGGCTGTGCTGGCGGGCCTGCTGCAACAGCGGCTGTCCGCTACCCGCGTGGCGCTGATGGCGCCACTGCTGCAGGCCACGCTGGCCGTCATCATCGCCAGTTCGCCGGTGTTTGCCCCGTATGCGGTGGCCGCCAGCGTGTTTGCCGCCGTGATGATCTTTACTCACACCTTCCTGTTTGGCCTGATTTCGCGGCTGGACCCGAGCGGCCGCGCGGTCGCCGCCACGCCGGCCATGATGATGACCGGTTCCGCCATCGGCCCCGCGCTGGCTGGCAGTGTCGCCATGCGCGCCGGCTTTGAGGGACTGGCTGTGCTGGCGGTGCTGGTAGGCGTTGGTGCCACCTGCGCCTTCGCCTATGTCGGCCGCCGCCAGCAGGCAGGTATCGCTTAATTCACTCAATTGATTAGACTATGAACGAACTGACTCTCGCCATCAGCAACAACATTCTCAAAGCCGCGCTGGAACACTCCCACGCGCAGGGCTACCGTCCAATGTCGGTGGTGGTGCTGGACGCCGGCGGCCATATGATCGCCATGCAGCGCGAAGACGGCGCCAGCATGTTCCGCGCCGATATCGCGGCGGGCAAAGCCTGGGCCGCGGTGGCCATGGGCGTCAACAGCCGCAATCTGATGAAGCGCGCCGCCGACAATCCAAGCTTCTTCGGCGCGCTGGCCACCACCGGCAACGGCAAATTCATCCCGCAGGTGGGCGCTGTGCTGGTCAAGAACGCAGAAGGCCAGATCATCGGCGCGGTTGGCGCCAGCGGCGGCACCGGCGATGAGGACGAAGCGATCTGCATCCAAGGCATCGTCGCCGCCGGCCTGAAGGCGGACTAAGAATGATGCACGCGTCCTGCTCCTGCGGTATCGACATCCACGCCCACGTGGTGCCGGAACATTTCCCGGCCTACCTGGGCAGCGCGGCGCCGTCCGACTGGCCGTCGACCGCGCCGGCGCATGCGTGCCATCGCCACGTGCTCATTTCGGGCAAGGTATATCGCACGGTGAATGAGCGCTGCTGGAGCACCACTCGTCGCATCGAGGACATGGACACCATGGGCGTGTCGCTGCAGGTGATTTCGCCGATGCCGGAACTGCTGTCCTATTGGATGGCGCCGGCCGCCGCCCAGCAGCTGATCCGCTACATCAACGAGCAGCTGGCGCTGATGGTGGCTGAGTCCAACGGCCGCCTGTGCGCGCTGGGCGCGGTGCCGCTGCAGGACATGGACCTGGCGCTGGCGGAACTGGACTACGTGATCGACAAGCTGGGTTTCGCCGGCGTGGAAATCGGCAGCAATATCAATGGCAAGCCGCCTGGCGATCCATCGTTCGCGCCATTCTTCGCAGCCTGCGAAGCCAAGGGCGCCGCCGTGTTCGTGCACGCGCTGCGCCCGGCCGGCAAGGAACGCCTGGTCGGCCCGGCGCCGTTGCAGCAGGCGCTTGGCTATCCGACCGATGTCGGCCTGGCCGCCGCTTCGGTGCTGACCACCAATCTGATCGAACGCTTCCCCAAACTGCGTATCGCCTTCAGCCATGGCGGCGGCACGCTGGCCGCGCTGCTGCCACGGTTGGAGCAAGCGCACCGCGTATTTCCGGCACTGCAGGAGGCGATTACTTCCAGCCCGTCGGAGCAAGCGCGCCGCCTGTATTACGACGCGCTGGTGTTCGACACGCCGACCCTGCAGCATCTGCTGGCGCGCTTTGGCGCATCGCAGCTGATGATAGGCACCGACTATCCGTTCGCCTTCCACGAACGTAAACCGCTGGCGGCGATCAATGACGCCGTGGCCGACGCGCTGCTGCGCGCGCAACTGATTACGCATAACGCCGAGCGCTTCCTCGGCCTCCCATCCACTTTGCAATTGAAGGACTGACCATGCCTGCATCCCTTGCCGGTAAGCTGCGCAGCATCGCCATCGGTGTCACCGATCTGGCTGCGGCAGAAGAATTTTACGTCTCGACCTGGCGCCTGACGCCGGTCGCGCGCACCGACGATACCGTCTATCTGCGCGGTAGCGGCGCCGATCACCACATTCTGGTACTGCGCCACAGCGATCAGCCGGACGTACGCCGTGTCGATTTCGTCGTCAACAGCGTGGACGATCTGGCCCACATTGCCGACGGCGTGCGCGCCAACGGCGGACACGTGATCAACGACGTGCATGCCAACACCGAACCGGATGGCGGCACCGCGCTGGACGTGCAAGACCCGCAAGGGCGCCATCTGCGTTTTGTGCACGCCCCCGCCGTGCATGCGACGCAGGAAGCCAAGGACGCGCCGTCGCGCATCACCCACGTGGTGTTCAACAGCGCGGACGTGGCGCTGGCGCAGGCGTTCTATGAAAAGGCGCTGGGCTTCAAGCTGTCCGACCGTACCCGCATCATGGCCTTCATGCGTTGCGGTAGCGACCATCACAGCATCGCGCTGGCGGATGCCGATTCCAACACGCTGAATCACATCGCCTTCGTCATGCCGGATCTGGATTCGGTGATGCGCGGCGGTGGCCGCATGCGCGACGCCGGCTATCCAATCGAATGGGGCGTGGGCCGCCACGGTCCAGGCAACAACGTGTTCTGCTACTTCGTCGGCCCGGACGATTTCGTCATCGAATACACCGCCGACGTGCTGCAGGTGGACGACAGCTACCGCGTCGGCAAGCCGGAAGACTGGACCTGGCCACCGGGCCGCGTCGACCAGTGGGGCGTGTCGCAGCCACCGTCCGACCGCATCAAGCAGGCACAGAAAAAAATCCGTTTCACCAATCAATAAAGGAGTACGACCTTGAAACTCATTACCTTCCGCTCCGGCGAAACCACCCGTCTCGGCGTGCTCGATCAAGACAGCGTCATCGACATCAACAAAGTGCTGCCGGAAGTACCGGCCGATATGCGCGCCGCGCTGGTGGCCGGCATCGACCTGACCGCCGCCGCCCGCAAGGCAGTAGAGAAAGCCGGCGCCGCCGATCGCCAGCCGCTGGCCGCGCTGAAACTGGCGCCGCTGATCCCATCGCCGGGTAAAACCATCTGCCTGGGCCTGAACTACTACGACCACGCCGCTGAAAGCGGCCGTGAAAAGCCGGTCTATCCATGGTTCTTCCTGCGTTGCGACACCTCGCTGCTGGCGCACGGCGAAGCGGCGCTGCTGCCACGCGTGTCGGACCGTTTCGATTACGAAGCCGAACTGGCGGTGGTGATCGGCACCCGCGCGCGTCACGTCAAACAGGAAGACGCGCTGCAACACGTCTACGGCTACACCTGCTTCAACGACATGTCGGTCCGCGATTACCAGAAACGCACGCCGCAATGGACCATTGGTAAAAACTTCGACCGCACCGGCGGCTTTGGTCCGCAACTGGTCACCGCCGACGAACTGCCGGCCGGCGCCGAAGGTCTGCGTATTCAGGCGCGCCTGAACGGTGAAGTGATGCAGAACGCCGACACCAAGGACATGATCTGGAACGTGGCTGAAACCATCTCGCTGCTGAGCGAGTGCGTGACGCTGGAGCCGGGCGACGTGATCGTCATGGGCACCCCGGCCGGTGTCGGCCAGTCGCGCACCCCGCCGGTGTGGATGAAGCACGGCGACAAGATCGAAATCGAAATCGAACGTGTCGGCCTTCTGGTGAATACCATCGAACAGGAAGCTTGAGATGAACGCGCTGCACGACCAATACGACGTTGTCATCGTCGGCTTCGGCCCGTCCGGCGCGGTGGCGGCGGCCTTGCTGGGCCAGGCCGGCGTGCGCACGCTGGTGGTGGACCGCAGCCGCACGGTGTACGAGCGGCCACGCGCCATCGCGCTCGATCACGAGATCATGCGCGTGTTCCAGCAACTGGGCCTGGATCAGGAAATCAGCCGTTACTGCGAGCCGTTCACGCCGTCCGAGTATTACGGCGCCGACGGTAAGCTGATCAAGCGTCTGGCCACGGTGGAGCCGCCGTACCCGCTGGGCCACTCGCCGTCGATGGTGTTCACACAGCCGGAAGTGGAGCGCGTGCTGCGCAATCACGTGGCCGAACTGCCGTCGGTGACGGTGGCGCTGGGCCAGCGCATGACCGCGCTGCAGCAGGACGATGACCGCGCCACACTGGCGCTGATCGATGACGAGGGCAATGGCCGTACGGTGCACGCCAGCTATGTGATCGGCTGCGACGGTGCATCGAGCACGGTGCGCGATGCCGCCGGCATTTCGCTGGAGGATCTGGAGTTCGACGAACCGTGGCTGGTGGTCGATGTGCTGATCAATGAGCGTGGCCTGGCCAAGCTGCCGAAGACCAGCGTGCAGTACTGCGAGCCTGAGCGTCCCTGCACCTATGTGATCGGTCCCGGCATGCACCGCCGCTGGGAGATCTCGCTGCTGCCGGGGGAGGATCCGCAGTACATGGCCAGCGAGGAGGGCGCCTGGAGCGTGCTGCAGCGCTGGGTCACGCCGGACGACGCCAAACTGTGGCGCCAGGCCAGCTATCGCTTTCACGCGCTGGTGGCGCGCGAGTGGCGCAACGGCCGCGTGTTCATCGCCGGCGACGCGGCACACCAGCAGCCGCCGTTCCTCGGCCAGGGCATGTGCCAGGGCGTGCGCGACGTCGCCAATCTGGTGTGGAAGCTGCGCGCCGCGCTGAAGGGTAACCGCAATGCCGAAGCGCTGCTGGACAGCTATGGCGTCGAACGCGGCGACCATGTACGCGCGCTGACCAGTCGCATCAAGGAAATCGGCAAAGTGATTTGCGAGCGCGATCCACAGCGCGCCCGTGAACGAGACGCCGCGTTGATTGCCGCCGCCGGCGGTGAGATCCGCACCCAGGCGCGTCAGGACATCATCCCACCGCTGCAGCATGGCCTGCTGGCCGGCGGTGGCGACGGCTTGCAGAAAGCACCGCAGAGCGGCGTTGGCACGCTGTTCCCGCAACCGCGCCTGCGCCGTGAAGGTTCGCCGCTGATGGACGCGGTGGCGGGGTGTGGCTGGCGCGTGGTGACTGCTGCCGAGTTGCCGCAGGCGCTGGCGCAGCGCGCGGCCGTCGCAGCTACCGTGGTACGCGTCGCCCCGGATGACGAATGCGATGGCGTGCTGACCAAATGGTTTGCGCGGCACCAGTGTAGCGTCGCTATCGTCCGCCCGGATAACTATGTGTATGGTGTGGCAGCCAACAGCGATGCCCTTGCAGCGCTGCTTGACGAATGGGAGGCAAGTATCGCAATCGCTTAATCGTTTCAGTTTGCCCCCAGCCTCAAGATTAAAACAGCAAGGAGACAGTATGAAGAACTATCCAAACATGGGCCAACGCAAAATCATCGCCGCCCTGATCGCATCCGTCGTGGCGCAGCAAGCCATCGCGCAGCAGAAGAACGACGAGATTCCAGAGGTGGTGGTGACGGCGCAGAAGCGCTCGGAATCGGCATCGCGCACGCCGCTGGCGTTGACCGCGATGACGGCGGAAGACCTGACCAACCGCGGCATCAGCAACGCCTCGGACCTCACCAATGTGACGCCGAATGTGCAGATCGGTACCGCCGATGGCGGCAACACCAACATCTACATTCGCGGCATCGGCAGCAACAACACCACCGAAGCGGGCGATCCGGCTGCGGCGTTCCACCTGGACGGCGTGTACCTGGCGCGTCCGGACGAGGCGCGCGCCGCCTTCTTCGACATCTCGCGGGTGGAAGTGTTGCGCGGTCCGCAGGGCACGCTGTACGGCCGTAACGCCACCGCCGGTGCGGTGAACGTGATTACCGCCAAGCCGGAGGATACCTTTGGCGGCAAGTTCTCGTTCGAGGTGGGCAGCTACCGCGAACGCCGCGCCGAGGGCATGCTGAATATTCCGGTCAACGACATGCTGGCACTGCGTGTGGCGGTGATGGGCGAGCACCACGACAACTACGTGGGCAACAGCACCACCAACAACAGCCAGAACACCGTGGCCGGCCGCGTGCACGCGCTGCTGAAAATCGCACAAGGGAATACGCTGTTGTTGTCGGCTGACCGCACACAGCTGAATGGCCCGGACAATCCAGGTGTGCCGCTGCCGCTGGCGGCATCGAAAGGTTCGGCCGGCCAGTACAACACCGATTCGCTGGCGGCCGACGATCGCGCCACCTATTCGGGTGTGAGCGCGGAGTGGAACTACGACATCGGTGCCACCACCTTCACCTACCTGGGCGCGCACCGCACCAAGAGCAAGGAGCACAGCGCGCTGGATGTGGGCAGCTTCGGCAACTCGGCATCCGGCAGCACCAACGACACCAGCCAGAACTCGCATGAATTCCGCCTGTCGTCGAACGGCACCGGGCTGTGGAAATGGGTGGGCGGCCTGTACTTGTTCAAGGAATCGCAGGAAGCCTGGTCGACCTTCGGCAATGGTGTGCTGGTCAGCTACACGCCTAACTTCGAATCGAAGTCGCGTGCGGCATTCGGCCAGGCGACTTATTCGCTGACCGATGCCATCCGCCTGACGGCCGGTCTGCGCAGCACCCGTGACGAAAAACATAGTCACGACGCGACGTCGACCTTCAACTTTGGCACGCCGGTGGTGTCGCTGACCAATGCGGATAAGTCGTGGAGCAATACCGACGGCAAGCTGGGTATCGACTACGAAATCAGCAAAGGCACCATGCTGTACTCGACCTACACCACCGCCTACAAGGCCGGTGGCTTCAACGGCTCGAACGCTGCTGCCAACCTGCCGGTGACCTACTACAGCCCGGAGAAGTTGCGCGCGCTGGAAGCCGGCGTGAAGACCAAGTTCTGGGGTAACAAAGGCCAGTTCAACGCCAGCGCCTTCCACTACGATTACAAGGATCTGCAAGTCGGGACCATCGTCAGCGTAGGCCAGGGCGCGGGTTCCAGCGTCGTCAACAACGCCGCCAGCGCCACCATCAATGGCGCCGAAGCGGACGTGAAGGTGAAGGTAAGCGCGGATGGCCGCTTCGATGCCTCGCTGGCTTACACCGATGCGAAGTACGACAACTTCAACAACTGCGTCTACGAGCCGACCAATGAAGTGAAGGACTGCTCGGGCAACTCGCTGCGCAATGCACCGAAGGCCACGCTGGCGCTGGGTTACGAGCATCAGGTGTCGCTGGAAAACGGCGCCACCGTGGTGTTGCGTGCCGACACCCGCTTCTCCGCCAAGTACTACAACGACGACACCAACTCGGCGCTGTTCGCGCAAGGCGGCTACCGCAAGAGCGATATCTCGGCGCGCTACAACTCGCCGGATTACAAGTGGTACACCATGGTCTACGTGCGTAACCTGGAGAACCGCAACATCCTGGCTTCGCGTTATCCGGCAGTGGTGGGCCGCTCGTACGGCTACACCGCGCCACCGCGCACCATGGGCGTCAGCGTAGGCACCAGCTTCTAATCTTGACACGCGGGCCGGGTGACCGGTCCGCAGGGAGACCAATGTGAGATATATGATCTGCATGGCCGCGATGGCGGCCGTTATGCCGTATGCGGCGCAGGCGCAGCAGCAGGCACCGTCGTTCATGCGGGAGCTGCCGCAGGCGATTGCGCCGGCCAGCGAACCGTCGATTGTGCTGGGCGCGGGCGGCAAGGCGTCGGATGAGATGTGGGCGATGTTCGAAGGCGGCCGCATGGTGCGCAACGTGACGCAGGCGGCGATCTACCCGGTGCGGCCGGCACCAGACAAGGCGAATGGCACGGCGATTGTGATCGCGCCCGGTGGCGCGTTCCTGGCGCTGTCCTTCGATTCGGAAGGTATGCAGGTGGCGCACTATCTGGCAGAGCAGGGCGTCACCAGCTTCGTACTGAAGTACCGGCTCGACCCGACGCCGAAGGATGGCGAGGGCTTCGGCCGCGCCATCGGCGCGCGCGTTACCAGCTTCAGCCCGACCACCAAGTACGTCGACATGCCGGACAGCGCGGCGCAGCGCTGGGGGCAGGAAGATGGCCTGGCGGCGATCAAGTGGGTGCGCAGCCACGCTGGCGAGTATGGCGTGCGGCCGGACCGCATCGGCATGATCGGCTTTTCGGCCGGTGGCATGACCACCATGAATGTGCTGGGTAATTACGACAGCAGCAGCCGTCCGGACTTCGCGGCGGTGATCTATGGCGCCAGCACCGGCAAGCCGCTGCCGAAGGATCTGCCACCGCTGTTCATCGCGCTGGCGGCGGACGATCCCTTGCTGGGTTACGCCAGCGTGCCGATCTTCGACGCCTGGCGCGCGGCTGGCAAGCCGGTGGAGATGCACGTCTACCAGGCCGGCAGCCATGGCTTCGGCATGCGGAAGGTTGGCGGCACGGCTGAGCAATGGCCGCAGCATTTCAGTCAGTGGCTGAAGGCTAACGGCTTGCTTTGAGTTGATTGAGTGGCCTGGCGTGGATCACTCCGCGTCGGGCTGCGCCTCCGGCCGGGCGGCGGCGAATGCCGGCAGCCCGGCGCAGGCTTCTTCGATGCGCAGTATGGTCGGATACCCCGACAGATCGCATTCAAAGCGGCGCGCGTTATACAACTGTGGAATCAGGCAGCAGTCGGCCATGGTCGGCATGTCGCCATGGCAGAAGCGGCCGGTTTCGGCATCGCGCGCCAGCGTGGCTTCCAGCGCGTCCAGGCCCAGTTTGACCCAGTGCCGATACCAGGCATTCTTCTGTTCCGGCGTGACCTTCAGCGTCTCGCTCAAATACTTCAGCACACGCAGGTTGTTCAGCGGATGGATTTCACAGGCGATGGCTTGCGACAGCGCGCGTACCCGCTCACGGCCCGCCGCGTCGGCCGGCAGCAGTGGCGATGCCGGCCGCGTTTCATCCAGATACTCAATGATGGCCAACGACTGGTTCAGTGTCAGTCCATCTTCTTCCAGCACCGGTAGCAGATGCTGCGGATTCAGCGCATCGAAGCCGGCGCCGAATTGTTCGCCGCCGTTGCGTGTCAGGTGGGTGTACGCCTGTTCGGCGTTGAGCTGCTTCAGTCCGAGCGCGATGCGCACGCGGTAGGAAGCGGAGGAGCGGTAGTAGGTATGCAGTTTCATGAAGAGAGACTTTCGTTGGGAGTGGCATGCAGCGGCGCCACAGCGGCGGGGCGGCCCAGGCGCGCCATCACTAGCAGCGCGCAGGCGGCCAACACGGCCGGTACCGACAGCATGAGGAAGATGGTGTGGTTATCCAGTTTTGCGGCGAGTAGCGCGCCGCCGGCCAGCGAGCCGACCACCGAGCCGCTGCGGCCCACCGCCGAGGCCCAGCTGACGCCAGTGGCGCGCACCGCGGTGGGATAGAAGGCTGCCGCCAGCGCGTTGGCGCCGACTTGCGAGCCGCTGACGCCAAAGCCGACGCCAAACACCGCCAGCACCAGCATCAATATCGAGTCGCTGGCTAAGCCCATCAGGACAATGCAGGCCGCCGCGCCGAGGTAGGCCACGGCCAGCACATGCTGCGGCTGGAAGCGGTCCATCCAGCGTCCCAGCAAAATCGCGCCCAGCGTGCCGCCGATCTGAAATGCGGAGCTGATGAAGGAAGCCTGCGACAGGCTGTGTCCCGCGCTGTTGAGCAGCGTCGGCAACCAGCTGGAAATCAGGTAGATGATCAGAAGGCTCATGAAGAAGGTCATCCACAGCAGCACCGTGCCGCCCAGCAGGCCGGGACGGAATAGCTGCACCACCGGCGAGCCGGCCGGCTTCACGTCCGATACGGTCAGCATCGGCAGCTGCTCCGGCGCGCCGATGATGGACCACATGATGCGTTTGATGGCGACGCAGCCACGCCCGTTCAGCACCAGCCAGCGCAGCGACTCCGGCAAGCCTAGCCACAGCATGGGCGCCAGCAGTAACGGCAGCAGGCCGCCGGCCGCCAGCACGCCACGCCAGCCGATGGTGGACAGCAGTTGGGCCGAGAACAGGCCGCCCAGCGCGGAGCCGATGGTGAAGCCGCAGAACATCAGTGTCACCAGACCGGCGCGCTGGCGCGTGGGGCAGTATTCGGAGGTTAGCGTGATGGTGCTGGGCATGGCGCCACCCAGTCCCAGGCCGGTGAGAAAGCGCAGCGCCAGCAGCGTGCCCAGATTGGGCGCGCATGCCGACGCCAGGCTGGCAACGCCGAAGAACAGCACCGATGCCAGCAGCACCGGCTTGCGACCGTAGCGATCGGCCAGAGGCCCGAGCAGCAGCGCGCCGCTCATCAGGCCAAACAGGCCGGCGCCGAACAGTGGCGCCAGCGCGGCGGCGCTGAGCTGCCATTCCGCGCGCAGCGCCGGCGCGATGAAGCCGATCGAGGCGGTGTCGAAACCGTCTATCGCCACCACCAGAAAGCACAGTACCAGCAGTTGTTTCTGGAAGCGCGAGAAGGGATGACGGTCGATAAACTGTTGTACGTCCATGGCGTTGTCTCCTGTGTGGTTGTGATGGCCGCCGGCGCTGCTTAGATCATCTTGACCGTGATCGGCGTCAGGCCGGCGATGGTGGCGTGCATGGTCTGGCCGCGCACCACCGCGCCCACGCCTTCCGGGGTGCCGGTCATGATCAAATCGCCCGGCTGTAGCGTGAATAGCGTGGACAGGTTGGCGATGGTTTCGCTGACGTTCCAGATCAGGTGCGTCAGGTCGCTGCTTTGCGTGGTCTTGCCGTCCACCGTCAGCACGATGGCGCCATCATTGCGTTCACCACCGTCTTCGATGCGGGTGATCGGGCCGATTGGCGCCGAGTAGTCGAAGGCTTTGCCCACTTCCCAAGGGCGGCCCTGTTCCCGCATGCGCATTTGCAGATCGCGGCGGGTCATGTCCAGGCCCACAGCGTAACCGTAGATGTGGGCGGCGGCGTCTTCTGCGGCGATGTTGGCGCCGCCCTTGCCGATGGCGACCACCAGTTCGATCTCATGGTGGTAGTTCTCGGTGCGTGGCGGATAGGGTAGTTCCAGCGTGGCGCCGGCGGCAATCGGCAGCACCGACTCGGCGTCGTTCGGTTTGCAGAAGAAGAACGGCGGTTCGCGATCCGGGTCGAAACCCATCTCACGCGCATGTGCGGCGTAGTTGCGGCCGACGCAGTAGATGCGGCGTACCGGGAAGGTTTGATCGCTGCCGTTGATGGGCAGGCCGACGATGGCTTGAGGGGTGAAGGCAAATTGGCTCATGATGATCTCTGGTGGGTTATTGGGAGAGGAAAGCTTCGCGGTGGATGCCCATGGCTTCCTGTACCGGACGGTCGGAGAAGCTGAACAGCACCACGTCTTCCGGTGCTTCAAAGCTCAGCGTTGCCCACGACGGCACCACGAAGGTGTCACACGGGGTGAAGTTGAAGCGCTGGCCGCCGATGATGGCGCTGCCGCAGCCTTCGACCACGCTGTACACGGTGCCGTCGGTGCTGCGTTGTGGCAGACCCTTGAAGCCGGCCGGCAGTAGCTGCATGCAGGCGCCGATGGTCGGCATCGGCGAACCGCCGGTGAGCGGATTCACGAAGCGCAGCTTGTGGCCTTGCCATTGATCCAGCGCGGCGCTGCGGCGGACGCTCTCCAGCGTTTCGCGAGTACGTGCATACGGATAGCTGAACAGCGGCGAGCTGCGGCCGCTGTGCAGATTGCGCACCGGCGCCAGGTTGTTGCCGTAGGCGGCAGCGCTGTAGCCTTCCGGACGCGCGACCTGCTGCATCGCCTCATCGCCGTTTTCGGCGAAGCCGCCGTCGAAGAAGCGCAGCATCGGGATGTCAAGGCCATCGAGCCAGACCACCGGCTGGTCGCCGGGATTGCCATGGTCATGCCAGGTCCACGATGGGGTGATGATGAAATCGCCGGGATGCATGGTGGTGCGTTCGCCGTCGACGGCGGTGTAGGCACCCTTGCCATGCACGATGAAGCGCAGCGCTGCCTGGGTGTGGCGGTGCGCCGGCGCCACTTCGCCCGGCAGGATCAGTTGCAGGCCGGCGTACAGCGATTGCGTGATCGACGAGTTACCCGGCAGCGAAGGGTTCTCCAGCACCAGCACGCGGCGCACGGCTTCTTCGGCGGTGATCAGGTCACCGGCGCGCATCAGGTGCGGCAGGATCTGGTCGAAGCGCCACAGCGCGGCTTGATAGGGCGGGGTAGGCTGGCGCGGCACCAGGTTGTGCAGCGATTCCCACAGCGGCGCCAGATGCATGGTCTGCATGTCGTGGTACAGCTGCTTGCGGGCGGCTTGAATGTCGTTGTTCATGTCGTTCTCCGTTGGGGTGTCAGATGGCCAGGCAGCGGTCTTTGGTCCAGCCGTACAGCCATTCGAGGGCGTTGTAGAAACCATCGGCGCTGCGGCCTCGCCAAAGATCGTTGCGCACCAGGCGTTCGACGCCGGCGGCGTGATACAGGCGGCCCATCTCGCGCGCAGACAGCACCACGCGCGCGGTGCGGGCGATGCGCGATTTCTGATACAGCGCGAAGGCGGCCTCCATGTCGAAGTCGCAGTGGCGGATCGCCTCACCCAGCGTGACCGCGTCTTCCAGCGCCATGCAGGCACCTTGGGCCAGGTACTGCAGCATCGGGTGGGCGGCGTCGCCCAGCAGCGTCATGCGGCCCTTGGTCCAGTTCTCGACCGGGTTGCGGTCGGCGGTGCTCCAGCGGCGCCAGGTCTGCGGCGCTTCCAGCAGCTTGCGCGGCAGCGGCGCGATGCCGGTGAAGTAGGACAGCACTTCCTCCTTGGAGCCATCGCGCACGTCCCACACTTCGGCATCGCGGCTGTGGAAGGTGACCACGAGGTTGTACTGATCGCCGCTGCGCAGCGGGTAGTGCACCAGGTGGCAGTTGGGGCCAGCCCATACCACCGGCGCGTTCCAGCGCAGCTGTTCCGGCATCACATCGGCCGGGATCACGGCGCGATACACAACGTGGCCGGAGACCCGCACGGCATCACCGACGATGTGGTCGCGCACCACGGATTTAACGCCATCGCAGCCGATCAGGTAATCCGCCTTGAACACGCGGCCCTGACGGTCGGTGATGGTGACGCCTTGATCGTCCTGCGCCACCTGGTCGATATGGCAGTTGGTCACCAGCTCGATGTGGTCATGGCGGACTTGTTCGAGGATGGCGGTGTGGATGTCGGCGCGGTGGATCACCGCGTACGGGTTGTTGAAGCGCTGGCGGAATGGCTCGCCCACTTCGAAAGTGCCTACCTCTTGGCAGTCGACGGCGTCCATCATCACCAGCCGCTCGGTGAACACGGCGCGGTTGCGGACTGCCTCGCCCACACCCAGCGCATCCAGCGCGGCGAAGGCGTTGGGGCCGAGCTGCAGGCCGGCGCCGATCTCGCCCAGTTGCGTGGCCTGTTCCAGCACCGTGACAGCGATGCCGAGCCGGGACAGCGCCAGCGCCGCCGCCATGCCGCCGATGCCGGCGCCCGCGATCAGCACCGAAGGCAGTTTGCGATCTGTTTTCATGATGGTCTCCATACGACTTGTGAATGACTTCAGTATGGGCTGGCTGGACTATGTTGGAAACGGATCGTCTCTGATGGTTATAATCAGGTTTTTAAATAATGGTGGAGTAGGCCATGGCGCGCTTCGACCTGGAATTGCTGCTGGTATTCGACGAGATCTACAAGACGCGCAACGTGACGCGGGCGGCGGACAATCTCACGCTGCCGCAGTCGACGGTCAGCCTGGCGCTGGGCAAGCTGCGCGAGCATTTCAACGATCGCCTGTTCAGCCGCACCGCCAAGGGCATGGAGCCGACGCCGCGCGCGCAGAACGCGATTGAGGACGTGCGGCGATCGATTCAGGCGCTACAGCATGCGCTGGCCGACCAGCCGGTGTTCGATCCGGCCGATAGCCAGCGCGAGTTCCGTATCTGCATGACTGACATCAGCGAAGTGGTGCTGCTACCGAGGCTGTTGAATCACCTCCGCATGGTGGGGCCGGGGCTGAAGGTGGACGTGTACAAAATCTCGGCCGATAGCCCGGCCGAACTGGCCGATGGCACGGTCGATCTGGCGGTGGGTTTTATGCCGCATCTGGAGGCGGGCTTTTACCAGCAAAAGCTGTTCGATCAGGATTTCGTTTGCCTGGCATCGGCGCGTCATCCGCGTATCGGCGAGGCGGTGACGCTGGCGGCGCTGCAGGAAGAGGGTCATGTGGTGGTGCGCACGTCGGGCACTGGTCACGCGATCGTCGACAAAGTGCTGGCGCAGGAAAAGCTGCAACGGCAGGTGGCGCTGAAGCTGCCGAGTTTTCTCGGCGTGGCGCGGATCGTGGCAGAGACGGAATTGATCGCGATCGTACCGCATCGCTACGGCGCGGTGATGGCGGACAGTGAAGCGATTCGGATACTGCCGGTGCCGGTGGCGCTGCCGAGTTTCTCGGTCAAACAGCACTGGCATGAACGCTATCACGCCGATGCCTCCAACCGCTGGCTACGGCAAGTGATGGCGCAGCTGTTCAGCCAGTGATAAGCAGCTTCAGCAGGGCGGGGAGCAGTTGCGCGAGGAACACCGAACCGACTACCCAGACGATGATGCTGGACTTGGCTTCAGCAAGTTGCGCTTTGATATCGCCACGCAGCTCAGCGATATCGGTCTTTGTGGCACCGTTGGCTTTCAAAAAGGCGATATCGAGCTTCATCGTAGCGATGTCGGCTTCAATATTGTCGAGGCGATGTTCGATAGTCATGCGCCAATCATAGGAAGCTTGCGATTCCTCGTCAAATTTCGTCGACATAACGTGCTCCCGGTGACGGCATAGAGCTTCAATTTTAGGCAGCGAGCAGGGCGCATGTTTGATGCGGCTCAAGGCGAAGGCTACTGACAGAAACTGTCGCAGCCGGGCTCTACCATGGTTGTATTCCCAACCTTGAACGGAGAACATCATGAGTCCCGATTACGTGCTGCTGTACGTCGACAATCCTGTCGCCAGCGGCGATTTTTATAGCGACCTGCTGAACCTGCAGCCGGTGGAATCCTCACCGACGTTTGTACTGTTTGTCCTGCCGTCCGGCCTCAAGCTGGGCCTATGGTCGCGCCACACCGCCGAGCCGAAAGTACTCGCCTCCGGCGGCGGCAGCGAACTAGCCTTCGCCGTAGCCGACCGCAGCATGGTCAACGACCTGCATGCCGACTGGGCCGGGCGTGGCCTGGCGATCGCCCAGCGTCCCACCGCCGTGGACTTCGGCTACACCTTCGTCGCCCTCGACCGCGACGGCCACCGCCTGCGCGTACTAGCACACTAAACTCCGGGGTCAGGTCCATCATTTCTACACGAGCTCAGCCACGCAGTGGCTGAGCTCGTGTAGAAATGATGGACCTGACCCCGGATTTCGTTGACACCTAAAATCATTGGGTGCTATATTCAGCACAAGATTGGTAACGTTTCCAATTGAGAATTGTCATCACCCTCGTCTCTTCGCCCCGCGAAGTTGCCGGCGCCTTGGGCGGCGCCGGTTTTTTTTATAAGAATACGGAGACTGGATGTACAAGCAACGTTCCCGCATGGTGGCGGGCTTGCTGGCTGCGCTGACGCTGGGCGTCGCTGGCTACGCCGCCGCTACCGCACCCGCGCCACGCGCGGAGGTGATGCATTGGTGGACTTCCAGTAGTGAATCGGCTGCGGTGCGCAAATTCGCTGATGCCTATCGCGCCGTCGGCGGCACCTGGGCCGATACCGCTATCGCCGGCGCCGACCAGGCCAAGGCGGTGGCGATCAATCGCATCGTCGGCGGTAATCCGCCCACCGCCGCGCAGTTCAACACCACCAAGCAGTTCCGCGATTTGATCGATCAGGGCGTGCTGAATAACGTCGACGATATCGCGACCCGCGATCATTGGGATCAGCTGATGCCGCAGCCGTTGCTGGATGTGATCAAGGTGCAGGGCCACTTCTACGCGGTGCCGGTTGATGTCCATATGTCGACCTGGATCTGGTATTCCAAGGCGGCGTTCAAGAAGGCGGGCATTGTTAAGGAGCCCGCCACGCCGGACGAACTGTTCGCCACGCTGGACAAGCTGAAAGCCGCCGGCTTGATCGGCCTCGCGCACGGCGGTCAGCCGTGGCAGGAGAACATTCTGTTCCAGGCCATGCTGGCCAACGTCGGCGGCAAGGAGCTGTATCTGCAGGTGCTGCGTGACCGCTCACCGAGGGCGATCAATTCGGAAGCCTTCAAGCGTGTGCTGCTGGCCTTCAAGCGTCTGCAAGGCTATGTCGATGCCGGCTCGCCTAACCGCAACTGGAACGACGCCACCGCGCTGCTCATCAACGGCAAGGCCGGCGTGCAGATCATGGGCGATTGGGCCAAGGGCGAATTCGCCGCCGCGAAGCAAAGCGCAGGCAAGGACTTCGGCTGCATCGCTGGTTTAGGGGCCAACGTGCCGTATCTGATTCAGG
Organism: Duganella guangzhouensis; assembly: GCF_009674535.1. Taxonomy (GTDB): domain Bacteria; phylum Pseudomonadota; class Gammaproteobacteria; order Burkholderiales; family Burkholderiaceae_D; genus Rugamonas; species Rugamonas guangzhouensis. The sequence continues at coordinate 275,331 of NZ_WKJK01000002.1, read as the reverse complement.
GCGATGCCTTCGTGTTCCCTAAAACGAAGAACGCCGATGCGGTGCGCGCGCAGAAGCTGTTGGCCACCACCATGCTGGCGCCGAGCGCGCAACTGGAGTTCAACAAAATCAAAGGTTCGCTGCCGATACTGAGCAACGTCGACGTGTCGGGCATGGACGTCTGCGCGCAGGCCGGCGCCGCGATCCTGAAGGAGAAATCGCGCGCGGTCGGCATGATCGAAGTGTTCCTCACGCCGGACCAAAATGGCGCGTTGCAGGATGTGTTGACGACCTATTGGAACACCCGCATGCCGGTCGAAAAAGCGCAGAAAGAAATCGCTTCGGCGCTGCAGGATTAGGGGAGGGAGGCCGCTTGTCAGCTGCAAGGTGGTGGGTTATCCTTGCCGCCGCATAGACAGAACAGATAAGGGATCTCGTGGCAACCATCAAAGACGTAGCCCGGTTGGCGGGTGTGGGCTTGGGGACCGCTTCGCGCGTCATCAGCGGTAAGGGCTCGGTATCGCAGTCCACGCAGGAGAAGGTGCGCAAGGCGATTGAGGAGCTGGAATTCCGGCCGTCGCACGCGGCGCGCTCGCTGTTGTCGGGCACTTCGCAGATGATCGGTGTGTACATTCCGTACCTGAGCGGGACGTTTTATACGCCGATTCTGCAGTCAATTTACACAGCTTTACGTGCTGCGGGATTGAACATGGTGGTGGCCTTCGGTGTGGGCGATGGCGATGCGCGTAATCAGGCGATCGAGGGCGTGAATTTTCTGATCGAGCGTGGCAGCGATGGCCTGATCGTGATGAGCAATGCGATGGAGGACGAGGACTTTGCGGCACTGGGTCCGTTCCAATCCAAGGTGGTGGTGATCAACCAGGAGCTGGATGGCCTTGCGGACCAATGCTTCACGGTGGACCACGACGCGGGCGGCCGCCTGGCGGCGCGCACCTTGCTGGGACTGGGCCACCGCAAGATCGCGGTGATCGCGGGCCGCGCGGCGGCGCCGGATAATCAGCAGCGTATCGCGGGCTTCAAGGCGGAGCTGGAGGCGGCGGGCATCGACAGCAGCAAGGTGTGGATGGCTGATGGTGAGTTCTCGCCGGAGGGCGGCTTTGCCTGCGCCGAGCAGTTGCTGGCATCGGGCGAGGAGTTCACTGCGGTGTTCTGTGCCAACGATGAGATGGCGGTCGGTGCGCTGTCCATGTTCCAGAAGGCCGGCGTGCAGGTGCCGCAGCAGGTGTCGGTGTTGGGCTACGACGATACGCACAGCGCGGAGTTCACCGCGCCGCAGCTGACCAGCGTGCATATCCCGTGGAGCGAGATGACGATGAACGGTTTGAACTATCTGCTGAATCGCTGCTACGAGTTGAAACGTCCGGTCGAGCGTGAATATCATCTCCACGTGGCCGAACGTGCGTCTTTGGCGCCACCATTGCAGGTAAAAGGCGGTAAAACGAAGTAAAGAAAAAGAGAGCAGGCGCGTGTCGCATGCTCTTTTTTTAGAGTATATTGGAAACGATTCCATAAGGAAGGGGACAGGATGCGCAGAATACGATGGCGCGCGCTCGGCGGAGGTATCGCCGCAGCGCTGCTGGCAGGCGCGGTGCAGGCGCAAGCGGCGTTGCCGATGCTGCACACGGAGGGCACGAAATGGCTGACGGCGGACGGTCAACAGCCGGCGCTACGTGGCGTCAACTTCGGCAATTATCTGATGCAGGAATTCTGGATGATGGGCCAGGACAGCAAGGCGATTGGCGATCAGTGCACGCTGGAGGCGGTGCTGGACCGGCGCTTCGGCTACGCGGAGCGCCAGCGTTTGTACACGCTGTTCCGCGATCAGTGGATCACGCAGCGCGACTGGGACATGCTGCCGCAACTGAAGCTCAATCTGGTGCGTCTGCCCTTTATCTACAGCGTGATCGAGGATGAACAGCATCCGCGCCAGCTGCGTGCGGACGCGTGGAAGTATCTCGACGACGCCATCGATCAGGCGGAGAAGCGCGGCATCTATGTGATCCTCGATTTGCATGGCGCGGTTGGTAGCCAGGGCTGGGAACATCACAGCGGCTGCGCCGGCAAGAACCAGTACTGGGACACGCCCGAGTACCAGCAGCGCACCATCTGGCTGTGGCAGCAGATCGCCGCGCGCTACAAGGACCGTGGCGCGGTGGCTGGCTACAGCATTCTCAATGAGCCGTGGGGCACCACGCCGGAGAATCTGGCGCGGGTGATGGGCACTTTGTACAGCGCCATCCGCGAGGTCGATGGCAACCACGTCATCATCCTGCCGGGCCACTCTAAAGGCATCGACGCGTATGGCAAGCCGTCCGAGAATGGCATGCGCAATGTCGCCTTCGAGATGCATCCATACCCCGGCCACTTCGGCTGGGGCAAGCCTGGACTGGCGGTGCACAAGGACTGGCTGCAATGCACGGGCAGCGGCGACAGCGTCTGCAAATGGCAGGCCAAGCTGACCGCACTGGATACCGCCTTCTTCGTCGGTGAGTTCCAGCCCTGGGCCATGCTGGGCGCGGAACACGGCGGCCAGGTGATGCGGGTGACGTACGACACCTACGTCGCCAACGGTTGGGCCAACACCGCGTGGGCTTACAAGGTGGTGACGAACAAGGGCGGCCAGGGCAAAGGGACCTGGGGCCTGGTCACCAACGCGCCCGGCGCCAGAATTCCCAAACTCGATTTCAACAAAGCTTCTTTGGCCGAAATCGAAAACCTGTTTCGGCTGTTCGGCAGCGTGCCGTACGAGCCGCAGCAAAGCGCCATCCGCTGGATGAACGCCGCTGTACCACCTACACCATTCGCAAAATAAAAAATATGACCATGATTCTACGCACCGACTTTGCCAGTGACTTCCTATGGGGTGTCTCGACCTCCGCTTACCAGATCGAAGGCGCCGCCGCCGAAGATGGCCGCGTGCCGTCGATCTGGGATACCTTTGCCGCCACGCCGGGCAAGATCCGCGATGGCTCCACCGGCGCCGTGGCCTGTGACCACTATCATCGCTGGGAAGAGGATCTGGACCTGGCGCAGTCCATGGGCCTGAATTCGTATCGCTTCTCGATCGCGTGGACGCGCATCTTCAACGGTGTGGAGGCGGAGCCGAATGCGGCCGGGCTGGCGTTCTATTCGAAACTGGTGGACGGCATGCTGGCGCGCGGCCTGCAGCCGTGGTGCACGCTGTATCACTGGGATCTGCCGCAGTATCTGGAGGACCAGGGCGGATGGAATAACCGCGCCACCATCGATGCCTACCTGCGTTATACGGATGTGATGACGCGCCATCTGGGCGATCGCGTCAAGCATTGGATCACGCACAACGAGCCATGGTGCACGGCCATGCACGGTAACTGGGATGGCATGCACGCGCCGGGTAACAAGTCGCTGCCGCTGGCGCTGCAGGTGTGCCACAACGTGCTGGTGTCGCACGGCCGCGCGGTGTCACTGATACGCGCCAATGTGCCGGATGCGGAAGTCGGTATCGCTCTGAGTCTGCATCCAGTGAAGGCGGGCAGTGACAGTGCGGCCGATATCGCCGCCGTGTCGCGTCACGACGCGCTGCGCAACCGCTGGTTCCTCGACGTGCTGTATGGCCGTGGCTATCCAGCGCAAGCATTGCAACTGGTGGGCGAGGATGCGCCGGTGGTGGAAGCGGGCGACATGGAAGCCATCGCCGCGCCTTGTGATTTCCTCGGCGTGAATTACTACTTCCCGGAAGTGGTGGTGGATGCGCCGGACCAGTATCCGCTGCGTACCCGCATCGTCTATCCGCAGGATCGCCAGCGCACCGACTTTGGCTGGGAGGTGTCGCCCGAAGGATTGGTGGAGCTGCTGGCGCGCATCGCGCGCGACTATCCGACCGGCGATCTGTACGTGACCGAGAACGGTTCGTCGTACGACGATCACGTCGACGCGGACGGCGCGGTCAACGACACCGCGCGTCGCGATTACCTGATCCGCCATCTGACGGCGATGCGCGATGCGATTGCGGCCGGCGGCAGGATCAAGGGCTACTTCGCCTGGAGCCTGCTGGACAACTTCGAATGGGCGGAAGGCTATCTGCGCCGCTTCGGCCTGACCTACATCGATTACGCCACGCAGCGCCGCACCGTGAAGCAAAGCGGCCAGTGGTATAGCGCCTTCGTGCGCGGTAAAAACTAAAACATCAACAATGGAGACCTATGTAATGAACAACCACATTCTGCGCCGCGCCGTGCTGGCCGCCACGCTGGCGCTGGGCACCAACGCAATCGCCGCACCCGCCGCCAAGCCGCTCACCGACTGGCCGCACATCACCAGCGCCGTCAAGCAGGACAAGGCGATGGAGGCGCGCATTCGGCAGATTGTGGCCGGCATGACGCTGGCGCAGAAGATCGGCCAGATGACGCAGCCGGAAATAAAATTCAGCACGCCGGATGACATCCGCAAGTACTACATTGGCTCGGTGCTAAATGGCGGCGGCAGCTGGCCGCAGGGGAATAAGTACGCCAGCGCCGCCGATTGGGTGCAGCTGGCCGACGCTTACTACGATGCGTCCATGAGCACCGACATGAAGGTGCAGGTGCCGGTCATCTGGGGCATCGACGCGATGCACGGCAACTCCAATATGTACGGCGCCACGCTGTTCCCGCATAACATAGGCTTGGGCGCGGCGCGCGATCCTAAACTGGTGGGCGAGATGGCGAAGGTGGTGGCGCGCGCGGTGCGTGCCACCGGCATCGACTGGGTGTTTGCGCCGACGCTGGCGGTAGTGCGTGATGACCGTTGGGGGCGCACCTATGAAAGCTTCTCCGAAGATTCCGCCATCGTCAGCGAGTATGCGGGCGTGTACGTCAAGGGCTTGCAGGGCGATCTGAAGTCGGACGGCACTGTGGTTGCCACTGCCAAGCATTTCGTTGGCGATGGCGGCACCGCCGAAGGCAAGGACCGTGGCGTCAACCAGTCCACGCTGTCAGAGATGATTAATCTGCACGCGGCTGGTTACTATCCGGCGTTGCAGGCTGGCGTGCAGACGGTGATGGCATCCTTTAATAGCTGGAACGACGTCAAGGGCGGCGTCGATCACGGCAAGATGCATGGCAGCCGTGAGCTGCTGACCGTGGCGCTGAAGGAGAAGATGGGCTTCGACGGCCTGGTGGTCAGTGACTGGAACGCGATTGCCGAAGTCCCCGGCTGCGGCGACGACAGCTGCGCCGCCGCCATCAATGCTGGCGTCGATCTGGTGATGGTGCCGGAGAAGTGGAAGAGCTTCATCGCCAACACCATCGCCCAGGTGGAGAAGGGCGAGATTCCGATCTCGCGCATTGACGATGCGGTGACGCGCATCCTGCGCGTCAAGCTGCGCGCCGGTCTGTTCGATGGAAAGAAGCCGTCGCAGAACATCTACGCCGGCAAGCAGGAAGCGCTGCAGGACCGCGCGCTGGCACGCCTGGCGGTGCGTGAGTCGCTGGTGCTGTTGAAGAATAACGGCGGCGTGCTGCCGCTGGCGCGCGGCAAAAAAATCCTCGTGGTTGGCAAGAGCGCCGACAATATGGCCAACCAGTCCGGCGGCTGGTCGCTGACCTGGCAGGGCACAGACAACAAGAACAGCGACTATCCGGTCAGCGACACCATCCTGGCCGGTATTCAGGATGCAGTCGGCAAGGACAACGTCACCTTCAGCGAGAACGCTGCCGGCGTCGATATCAGCAAGTTCGATGCGGTAATCGCGGTGATCGGTGAAACGCCGTATGCGGAAGGTGACGGCGACATCGGCCCGGCCGGCACGCTGCGCCTGTCGGGACGTCATCCGGAAGATCTGGCCGTGCTGAAGGCGGTGGCGGGCAAGGGCAAGCCGGTGGTGACGGTGCTGCTGTCCGGACGTCCGCTGTACACCAACGATGTCCTGAATCTGTCGGACAGCTTTGTCGCCGCCTGGCTACCGGGTACCGAGGGCAAGGGCGTGGCCGATGTCCTGTTCCGCAAGGCGGACGGCAAGGTCAATGCCGACTTCCGCGGCAAGCTGTCGTTCTCTTGGCCGAAGTCGGCCTGCCAGACGCCGCTCAATGTCGGTGATGCGTCGTACGCGCCGCTGTTCAAATACGGCTATGGCCTGAACTACGGCAGCAAGGCGGTCATCGGCCAGCTCGATACCAGCTATCCACAAGCTTGTGGCAAATCGCTGGCTGTACCAGTGTACAATCCGACCGACCGCGCGACTTACAGTCTGTACGTGAGCAGCGGCGGCCAGCGTGTGGCGCTGGGCGCGGACCTGAATGCGGTGCACAAGCTGCCGACGGTGACGGTGGAAACGGCGCAGATCAACACCCAGCAGGATGCCAAGCGTCTGACCTGGAGCGGTCCGGCGACGCTGGAAGCGCAGGCGGCCAAGGCGATCGCGCTGCCGGCCTACGCCAGCACCGACGGCGCGCTGCAGTTTGACGTGATCGTGCCGGCCGCGCCGCAAGGCAAAGTCCACATCGGCATGGAGACGGTGGCGCTGGATGCCAGCGCGGTATTCCAGCGGCTGGCCGGCAAGGGCAAGCAGACGGTCCGGATTCCGCTGTCCTGCTTTGCCGCCAAAGGCTTGTCGCTGGCAGCATTCAGTATGCCGTTCAGCGTCTCCGCCGATGCGCCGTTTGCCGCGACCTTCGCCAACATCCAGATCGTTGGCGGCGCCGCCAAGGACAAGGATGCGCTGGCGTGTGGGGAACTTAATAAATAAAACGAGGAGAAAGTAAAAGCATGGAACACTATTCGCAAACTGCCACGGCGCTGCCGGGACAGTCGCAGGCGGCGGGCGGGAATACCGGGCCGCTGGTCATCGTCACCATCCTGTTCTTCATGTGGGGTTTGCTGACGTCGATGAACGACGTGCTGATCCCGCACTTGAAGGCGGTGTACACGCTGACCTATGTGCAGGCGATGCTGGTGCAGTTCTGCTTCTTCGGGGCTTACTTCATCGTGTCGCTGCCGGCCGGGATGCTGATCAAGCGCATCGGCTATCAGAACGGCGCGGTGGCCGGCCTGATGATCGCGGCGATCGGTTGCGCGCTGTTTTATCCGGCGGCGACCAGCGGCTATTCGCTGTTCCTGTTTGCTTTCTTCGTGCTGGCGGGCGGCATCACCATTCTGCAGGTGGCGGCCAATCCGTATGTGGCGGTGTTGGGTGATCCACGCACCGCGTCCAGCCGGCTGACGCTGACGCAGGCATTCAACTCGCTGGGCACCACGGTGGCGCCGACGCTGGGCGGCATGCTGATACTGGCCGGTGGCGTTCTGAGCTCGGCCGATCTGGCGAAACTGTCAGTGGAGCAGCTGGCGGCGTATCACGCGACCCAGGCGGCCAGCGTGCAGGGGCCGTATCTGGTGCTGGCCGGCGCGCTGCTGGTGCTGGCGATTCTGTTTGCGCTGGCGCGTCTGCCGAAAATCGTCGACGCGGAGCAGGGCAATGCGCAGGGCGGTTATGCCGAAGTGCTGAAGCACCGTCACCTGGCGCTGGGCGTAGTAGCGATTTTCCTGTACGTCGGCGGCGAGGTGTCGATCGGCAGCTTCCTGATCAACTTCCTGGGTGATCCGCATGTGGCGGGCCTTGCGGCGGAGGATGCCGCGCATTACGTCAGCTACTACTGGGGCGGTGCGATGGTCGGGCGCTTCATCGGCTTCGTGGTGATGCGCAAAGTCAGTCCCGGCAAGGCGCTGGCCTTCAATGCGACGGCGGTGATCGCGCTGGTGCTGCTGGCGATCTTCAGCGGCGGCTATCTGGCGATGTGGGCGATTCTGGCGGTGGGCCTGTTCAACTCCATCATGTTCCCGACCATCTTCTCGATGGCGCTGAACAAGCTGGGACCACTGACTGGCCAGGGTTCGGGCCTGCTGTGCATGGCGATTGTGGGTGGCGCGCTGGTGCCGTTCGCGCAAGGTCTGCTGGCGGATCATATCAGCCTGCAGCTGTCGTTCCTGGTGCCGGCCGCGTGCTATCTGTTCATCCTGTACTTCGGTCTGAAGTACGCGAATATGTACACCGAAAAGTAAGTTCTGTAGAGCGGATTTTTAGAAGCTCCCCTCGGGGAGCTTTTTTATTTATTTGATCTACCGCACAGACCTGGCTTTCGGCCGGCTCCTAGAATCGGTTGAATATTTCAACCAAGGAGCGTGAGCATGAAGGCATATCTGATAGGTGGCGGTATTGGTTCTCTGGCGGCAGCGGCATTCATGATCCGCGATGCCGGCGTGGCGGGCGGTGACATTACGATCTTTGAGGCGTTGCCGCTGGCCGGCGGCAGTCTCGATGGCGGCGGTGATCCGGAACGTGGCTATACGCTGCGCGGTGGCCGCATGCTCACCACCGACAACTATGAGTGCACCTGGGATCTGTTCAAGAGCATTCCGTCGCTGGAGCATCCGGGCCGCACGGTGTATGACGAAACCATCGCTTTCAATGAGCTACACAAATCGCATTCGAAGGCGCGGCTGGTGGACCGCAACCGCTTCCGCGTCGATGTGAGTTCGATGGGCTTCAGCATGGAGGACCGGCTGGAGCTGGTGAAATTGGCCGAGGCGGATGAGGCGACGCTGGGCAATAGCGCCATCACCGATTGGCTGTCGCCGTCGTTCTTCGAGACCAAGTTCTGGTACATGTGGGCCACCACTTTTGCCTTCCAGCCGTGGCATAGCGCGGTGGAGTTCAAGCGCTATCTGCATCGCTTCATGATGGAGTTTTCGCGCATCGAGACGCTGGCCGGCGTCAAGCGCACGGTCTATAACCAGTACGATTCGCTGGTGCGGCCGTTGATACACTGGCTGCAGAATCAGGGCGTGCGGCTGATACGCGAGTGCCGCGTCGACGATATTCTGTTGTCGGAGCAGGATGGCCTCACCACGGTCACCGCCATTCATCACTCGGGTGGCGTGATTGAGGTACAGCCGCAGGATCTGGTGTTCTTCCAGAATGGTTCGATGACCGATGCGTCCAGCTTTGGCAGCATGCGCGAGGCGCCGCCCAAGCTGACCAAGCGTGACAGCCAGGGTTGGGTCTTGTGGGAGAAGCTGGCGGCGGGGCGGCCGCAGTTCGGCAATCCGGCGGCGTTCAACACCAGCATACCGGAATCGTGGTGGGAGTCGTTCACGGTCACGCTCAAGGATCCGGTGTTCTTTGATAGCATGGAGCGCTTCACCGGCAATCAGGCCGGCACCGGCGGGCTGGTGACCTTCAAGGATTCGAACTGGCTGCTGTCGGTGGTGCTGGCGCATCAGCCGCACTTCGCCGGTCAGCCGGAGGGCGTGCAGGTGTTCTGGGGCTATGCGCTGCATCCTGACCGCATTGGTGACTTCGTCGCCAAGCCGATGGCGGAGTGCAGCGGCGAAGAGATTCTGCGCGAATTGTGTGGCCACCTGAACTTCGATTACGACGAGGTGATGGCGACGGCGAATTGCATCCCATGCCGTATGCCCTACATCACCAGCATGTTCATGCCGCGCCATTACAGTGATCGTCCATTGCCGGTGCCCGAGGGATCGCGCAACCTGGCTTTCGTTAGCCAGTTTGTCGAGGTGCCGGAGGATGTGGTGTTCACCGTGGAGTATTCTGTGCGCGCGGCGCAGATGGCGGTGTATCAACTGCTCGATGTGCGGCGCGAGGTGCCGCCGGTGTCGCATCACGATGAATCGCTGAAGGTGAAGTTCGACGCCTTGGTTAAAGCCTTCAAATAGCAGGCTTTGCGCAGGAGGGATATACTTGTCGGGTTATCCCTTCCCAGGAGTCGTCATGAGTGGCGGTATGAGCAGGAAGTACTGGTTTGCGTTGATCGTTTCATTGATCTTGATGGCGCATTATTTTTACTTCCGTGTTCCGTTCGTCGCGAATGAGTATGGTCGCAACATGGCTGAGTGGCCGTTGCTTGGCGATGTGCTGGTGTCGGTTCCCATGCTGTACTACTTCATGTTCCGGCCGTCGCTCCGGCAGTTTCTTGCGGCGTGGGCGGGCATGGTTGCCGCCGGTCTGCTGGCCGGGCGTTTGCTGATTCCCGAAGAGAGCAAGCATCTGTGGCGCGGCATCGAGAGTCTTTGGCTGCCGATCGTGCTGGCCGAGAGCGCGCTGGAGATTTATCTGCTGGTGTTGGTCGTGCGTCGCGTGAAGGCGTTGCTGCGCTTGAGCGGTAATGTCGATGAGGCGCTGGAAACTGCGATTCACAGTCGCTTTGGTCGCGGTGGTTTTGCGCCGTTTGCCTTGTTCGAGATGCGCATCTGGTACTACGGTCTGTTCATGCGCAAGGGTGAGCGGTTGCGGTTTTGCGGCGAGCAGCACTTCAGCTATGACAAAAATCACGGCAATGTGTCCAACCAGTTCGCGATCATCATGCTGATGCTGTTCGAGATGCCGCTGTCGCATTTGATGCTGCATCTGATGTCGGCCAAGCAGTGGGTGAGCTGGGTGGCCGATATCCTGACTTTGTGGGGCATGCTGTATCTGGTGGCGGAGTATCGTGCCAGCCAATGGCGGCCGGTGTCGCTGGATCGTGATGCGCTGTTGATACGGAATGGCGTGCTGTCGCGCGACCGGGTGATCGCGTATGACGTGATTGAATCGGTGGTTCGCTGCGCTGACAATGTTCGCCGCCGGCGCGGCATCTTGCGCTTCCGTCAGATGGGTAGTTTGAATGTGGAGATCCGTCTGCGCGATGGTGGCATGCGGCCGATCACCCACATCTACCTCAGCCTCGACAAGCCCGACGCCTTCATCGATGCGCTGCGCGCGCGGCTATAAATCAAGCCAGCGCGCCGATCAGCTTTTGCATGGGGCTGAGGGGGATGGCGGCATCCGGTTCATCGATTTCCTGTACCACGTCGTTGTAGGCCACCGCGCGTAGCGGTTCGACTTCGGCGGTGTCGGACAGGCGCGCTTCGTCGAGTAGTTGTTGCAGCGCTGGCGCATCCAGCGTATTCAATTTGGCGATCAGCGCGCCGTACTTGCGCACGTCGGCTTCGTTGGAGGCAATGCGCTCGGCGGGCCGAAGCGCGAGATTGATGCAGCCGAATACGGCAAACGTCGCCAATAGCCATGCGGACTGGACTGGTAGTTGCGCCGCCAGCGTCGCCACTGCGCTGCTGCCAGCCAGCAAGCTCATGAAGGTGAGGGCGGTTTGAATACGGCGGTAGAAACGCGCCGTGCGGTTCGGAAAGGCAGCGCCATCGGCGTGGTGGCCGATGGCGGGAGGCGGGGCTTACAGGAAGCGGTCGATGATTTTCTTGCTGTGCTTGTCCAGCTCGCGGATGTCGCGGACCAGGTAGTGGATGCCGTGGATGTCCGAGATCAGCAACGTGTCCACCGTCAGCCGGCGGATGTCTTCTTCGCCGCGCAGCACGAATTCGGTGTCGCCGCGATCGGTGGCCACCGACCAGGTGCACGGCGTGGCGTAGCTGGTCACGCTATTGATGCGCGCAATCTCCGGCATGAATTCACGCCCGCTCAGCTCCTCCTGCACCAGCGCGCCAATGGCCGCCGGCAGATCGCTGATACGGTCGATCCACGCCACCTCCTTGCCATCGCTGTTGAGCAGCGAGATGCCATCCTCCGGCGCCTGCACCGGAAACGCGCGCACCGCCGACACGCCTGCGTGCACCACGCCCTCGCTGGTGGTCAGCACCAGGTGGCCGAAGGGATTGCGGGTCAGTTCAAATTGAGTCGTCATCGTTATTCCTTGCCGCCGTCGTTCAGTTCCGCATTGCGGGCCTGTGCCTGATACAGGCGGTAGTAAGCGCCTTGCTGCGCCATCAGTTCATCATGATGGCCATCTTCCACCACCACGCCGCGATCCAGCACCACCAGCCGGTCGGCCTTTTGCAGCGTCGACAGGCGGTGCGCGATGGCGATGGTGGTACGGCCTTGCACCAGATTGTCCAGCGCCTTTTGGATTTCCTTCTCGGTCTCCGAGTCCACCGAGGCGGTGGCTTCGTCCAGGATCAGGATCTTCGGATCGATCAGCAGCGCGCGCGCGATCGAGATGCGCTGACGCTCGCCGCCGGACAGTCCCTGGCCACGCTCGCCTACCATCGAGTCGTAACCCTGCGGCAGACGCAGAATGAATTCGTGCGCGTGCGCGGCGCGCGCGGCGGCGATGATCTCTTCGCGCGTCGCATCAGGCTTGCCGTAAGCCAGATTCTCGGCGATGGTGCCGAAGAACAGGAACGGCTCCTGCAGCACCAGGCCGATGTTGCGGCGATAGTCCGACACCGCAAACGAGCGGATGTCGACGCCGTCCAGCATGATCGCGCCTTCAGCCACGTCGTAGAAGCGGCAGATCAGATTGACCAGCGTCGATTTGCCGGAACCCGAATGGCCGACCAGACCGACCATCTGGCCCGCCTTGATCTCAAGGTCGATGCCACGGTTGACGGCGCGGTTCCCGTAACGGAAGCCGACTTCGCGCAACGTGATATTGCCCTCGATTTTATCCAGCTTGACCGGCTTGACCGGCTCCGGCACCGACGACACGTGATCCAGAATGTCAAAGATACGCTTGGCGGCCGACGCCGATTTCTGCGTCACCGACACGATGCGGCTCATCGAATCCAGGCGGCCGTAGAAGCGGCTCGAATACGCAATGAACGACGACAGAATACCCACCGTGATATGGCCTTTGGAGACCTGATAGATACCGAACACCCAGATCACCAGCAATCCCAGCTCGGTCAGGAACGACACGGTAGGCGAGAACAGCGACCACACCTTGTTCAGCTTATCGTTGACCGCCAGATTATGCTTGTTGGCGACGCGGAAGCGGCTGGCTTCACGCGCCTCCTGCGCAAACGCCTTCACCACGCGGATGCCAGGAATGGTATCGGCCAGCACGTTGGTCACTTCGCCCCACACCCGGTCGATCTTTTCGAAGCCGGTGCGCAGGCGGTCGCGCACCAGGTGGATCATCCAGGCGATGAACGGCAGCGGCAGCAGCGTGAAGATGGCCAGCCACGGATCGATCGAGAACAGAATCACGCCGGTCATGATGATCATCAGGCAGTCGGACAGGAAGTCCAGCAGGTGCAGCGACAGGAACACGCAGATACGGTCGCTCTCGGAGCCGATACGCGACATCAGGTCGCCGGTACGCTTGCCGCCGAAGTATTCCAGCGACAGTCGCAGCAAATGCTCATAGGTGGTGGTGCGCAGGTCGGCGCCGATGCGCTCCGACGCCAGCGCCAGCACATAAGTCTTGCCCCAGCCGAAAATCCAGGCCATCACCGCCGCACCCACCAGGCCGGACATGTACAGCACCACCAGCGACGGATCGACGTCCTTGCCGTTCTGATAAGGAATCAGCACATTGTCCATCAGCGGGATGGTCAGATAGGGCGGAATCATGTGGGCGCCGGTGGACAGCAGCATCAGCGCAAAGCCCAGCCCCAGCTGGAATTTATACGGTTTGGCGAAGCGCCACAGGCGGAACAGGGTCCAGGTCGACGGCGGCGTGTACACCACCTTGGTACAGACCGGGCATTCTTCCTGATCCGGCTCCAGCGGCGCCTTGCAGCTAGGACAGATATTTTTTTCTTCCTGTACCACCGGCTGGCCGGTGGCGTGGCTGTCGAGGTGGGCGTCGAATTGTTCGATCAGGCGGATTGCCGTCAGATTCTGGCCCAGCGTGAAGCGCCAGGCGGCCAGGCGGCCCTGCGCGTTGATCAGTTCCAGATGGCCGACGCCGGCGTGATCGTGGTGTTTCAGCGTCAAATCCGGCGTAAATGGCCAGGATTCCCAGCCGGCGGCACCCGGCGCGCGCGCCAGAACGCGGCCCTGGGTGACCACCACCATGCCCTTGGCGAAACGAAGTTGCTGATCCAAGTCAACCTCCAGGGCACTTACGACGTTTTCCCCTTGGGAAAGTTGTGCCTGTATCTCGGAACGCCAGCGTTCGGGTAGATCGCCTGGGCTGGATACAGTGGAAAGTTGTTCGGTCGTCATCGTATGGCGTACTCCGGAGGGGAAAAGGGCTGATGTAACGGCTTATTTACGGTATTCTGTCAATCATTAAACATTTGACAGAGAACAATAAAACCGGATGTTTTGCTGTAGCGGCAAGTATACCGCACAGCAGCAGGGCAAGGGTACAGGGTTTACAATACGGCGCGGGCTGAAATGAGCGTACTCCAGCCGATAACAAAGAAATAAGATTTATTACATGACCAAGAAGAAAGACATTGAAGTTCTCCGCGTCAGCTATTTGCGCGGCCCCAACATCTGGACCTATCGCCCGGTAATCGAGGCGTGGCTGGATATCGGCGAGCTGGAGAGCTTCCCCTCGAATTTGCTGCCCGGTTTGTACGAGCGCCTGACGACGATCCTGCCGGGCCTGATCGTGCACCGCTGCGGCGTGGGCGAGCACGGCGGTTTCCTCGAACGTCTGCGCGACGGCACTTATGCCGGCCACATTCTGGAACACGTGGTGCTGGAGCTGCAAAACCTGGCCGGCATGAAAACCGGTTTCGGCAAGACCCGCGAAATTCATCCGGACAGCGGCCTGTATAAAATGGCGTTCCGCACCCGCCAGGAAGAAGTCGGCCGCGCCGCGCTGGCCGCCGGCCGCGACCTGCTGATGGCCATGATCGATGAGCAGCCGTATGATCTCGATGCCACGGTAGCCAAGCTGACCGACATGGTCGAAAGCCTGTGCCTGGGCCCGAGCACGGCCAATATCGTGGATGCCGCCGGCGTCCGCAAGATCCCGCACATCCGCCTCACCGACGGCAATCTGGTGCAGCTGGGCCACGGCGCCGCGCAGCGCCGCATCTGGACCGCCGAAACCGAACACACCTCGGCCATCGCCGAAGGCATCGCCAGCGACAAGGATCTGACCAAGACGCTGATCTCGTCGTGCGGCGTGCCGGTGCCGGAAGGCCAGTTGGTCACCAGCGCCGCCGAAGCCTGGGAAGCCGCGCAGGACATCGGCCTGCCGGTGGTACTGAAACCGTATGACGGCAACCATGGCCGTGGCGTCTCGCTCAACCTGAGCAACGAAGCCGACATCGCCGCCGCCTATGCGCTGGCGGCGCAGGAAGGCGACAGCAGCAGCGTGATCGTCGAACGCTTCATCGTCGGCGACGAGCACCGCCTGCTGGTGGTGGGCCGCAAAGTGGTGGCCGCCGCCGCCGGCGAATCGCTGTGGGTGACCGGTGACGGCAAATCCACCGTGCTGCAGCTGTGCGATAGCCAGATCAACACCGATCCGCGCCGTGGCGACACGGAAGAATTCCCGCTGGGCCGCGTCACGCCGCGTGAATCGGGCGAGATCGTGCTGGAATTGCAGCGCCAGGGCCTGACCCACGACTCGGTGCCGGAAGACGGCGTCAAAGTGCTGATCCAGCCGAACGGCAACGTAGCGGTGGACGTCACCGACAAAGTGCACCCGCAAGTGGCCGCGATGGCGACGCTGGCGGCGCGCGTGGTCGGCCTGGACATCGCCGGCATCGACCTGGTGACCTCGGACATCACCCGTCCGCTGGAAGAAACCGGCGGCGCCATCATCGAAGTCAACGCCAGCCCTGGTTTGCTGGCGCACCTGAAGCCGGCCGTGGGTGAACCGCGCAACGTCGGTGAAGCGATTGTCGAACACCTGTTTGGCGATGCCTCCGGTCGCATGCCAGTGGTCGGCGTCACCGGCCGTCACGGCACCACCATGGCGTCGCGCCTGATCGCCTGGCTGCTGCAAATCAGCGGCAAGAAGACGGGCGTGAGCTGCGCCGACGGCCTGTTCGTCAATGGCCGCGAGCTGCCGCGCGATGGCCTGGGCGACTGGGAAACCGGCGAGCGTCTGCTGCTGAACAAGAGCGTGGAAGCGGCGGTGTTCGAATCCAGCGCCGGCATGATCCTGCGCGACGGCCTGGCCTACGACAAATGCGCGGTCGGTGTGGTCACCGACGTCAGTGGTTTCGAAGAGCTGGCCGAGTTCTACATCAATAGCGAGAACAAGTTGTACAACGTGCTGCGCACCCAGGTCGACGTGGTGCTGCCAAGCGGCGTGGCGGTGTTGAACGCCGCCGATCCGCAGGTGGTGGACATGGCCGACCTGTGCGACGGCGAAGTGATTTTCTACGGCGTGGACGAGCAACTGGAGGCAGTGGCGGCACATCGCCAGGCCGGCAAGCGCGTGGTGTTCCAGCGCACCGACCGCATCGTGCTGGCCGAAGGCGACAGCGAGGTATGCAGCCTGCCGCTGTCGCCACTGGTGCCGCCGGAAGCGGTGCTGGCCGCGATTGCCGCCGGCTGGGCGCTGGGCCTGACGCCGGACCTGATCGGCGCCGGCTTGCGCACCTTTGAAGCGTCGCCGCAGCGCAGTCATCACTGATACACATCACTGAAAGTATAAGAAGAATCATGGAAGTTATACGCACCCGCGCCCTTCGCGGCCCGAATCTGTGGAGCCATCACACCGCGGTGGAAGCCATCGTCTCGTGCCCGCCGGAAGAACAATCGATCGCCACGCTGGCCGGTTTCGAGCAGCGCCTGCACGCGCGCTTCCCCGCCATCGGCGCCTTGCACCCCACCGGTAACTCGGACGCGGTGGCACTGGCCCGCGTGCTGGAAGTGGCGGCCCTGAGCCTGCAGGCGCAGGCCGGCTGCCCGGTCACCTTCAGCCGCACCAACGCCACGCTGGAAAACGGCATCTACCAGACCGTGGTTGAGTACACCGAAGAAGCGGTGGGCCGCCGCGCCGTGGCGCTGGCCGAGGAACTGATCAACGCCGCGCTGAAAGACACGCCGTTCGATCTGGCCGCCGCGCTGAACGAACTGCGCGATCTGGATGAAGACGTGCGTCTTGGCCCGAGCACCGGCGCCATCGTCAGCGCCGCCGTGGCGCGCGACATTCCATATCGCCGCCTGACCGAAGGCTCGATGGTGATGTTTGGCTGGGGCTCGAAGCAGCGCCGCATCCAGGCCGCCGAAATGGACAGCACCGGCGCCATCGGCGAAGCCATCGCCCAGGACAAGGAACTGACCAAGAAGCTGCTGCACGCGGCCGGCGTGCCGGTGCCTATCGGCCGCTCGGTGGAGGACGAGGACGATGCGTGGAAAGCCGCGCAGGAAATCGGCCTGCCGGTGGTGGTCAAGCCGAAGGACGGCAATCAGGGCAAGGGTGTCACGGTCAACATCATGACCGAAGAGCATCTGAAGGCCGCGTTCCGCACCGCCAAGGAATTCCGCGACGACGTCATGGTCGAGCGCTATCTGCCGGGCCACGACTATCGTCTGCTGGTGATTGGCACCAAGCTGGTGGCGGCGGCGCGCCGCGATCCGCCGCTGGTGATCGGCGACGGCGTGCACACCGTGCGTGAGCTGGTCAACATCGTCAACGCAGATCCGCGCCGTGGCTCCGGCCACGCCACCTCGCTGACCAAGATCCGCTTCGACGACATCGCGCTGGCGCGACTGGCGCTGCAAGGGCTGGAAGCCGATTCGGTGCCTGGCGATGGCCAGCGCGTCATCCTGCGCAACAACGCCAACCTGTCGACCGGCGGCACCGCCACCGACGTCACCGACGACGTGCATCCGGAAGTGGCGGCGCGCGCGGTGGAAGCGGCGCAAATGATCGGCCTCGATCTGTGCGGCGTCGACGTGGTGTGCGACAACCTGCTGGAACCGATTGAAAATCAACGCGGCGGCGTGGTGGAAGTGAACGCCGCGCCCGGCCTGCGCATGCACATCGCGCCATCGTTCGGCAAAGGCCGCGCGGTGGGCGAGGCCATCGTCAACACCATGTTCCCGGCCGGTGAGAATGGCCGTATCCCGGTGGTGGCGGTGACCGGCACCAACGGCAAGACCACCACCGTGCGCCTGATCGCGCACCTGCTGACCGCCAGCGGCCTGCGCACCGGCATGACCAATACCGACGGCGTCTACATCGAAGGCCGTCAGACCGACAGCGGCGACTGCTCCGGCCCGCGCAGCGCGCGCAACGTGCTGCTGCATCCGGACGTGGACGCGGCGGTGTTTGAAACCGCTCGTGGCGGCATCCTGCGCGAAGGCCTGGCCTTCGACCGCTGCCAGGTCGCCGTGGTGACCAACATCGGCATGGGCGACCACCTGGGCCTGAACTACATCACCACGGTGGAAGATCTGGCGGTACTGAAGCGCGTGATCGTGCAGAACGTGTCGGAGCAGGGCTTCGCGGTGCTGAACGGTGTCGATCCTATCGTCGCCGGCATGGCCGCCAATTGTCGCGGCAAGGTGATCTTCTTTGGCGCCGACCGCACGCATCCGGTGATCGCCACTCACCTGGCGCAAGGCGCGCGCACCGTGTTCGTCGAAGATGGCCACATCGTGGCGGCCGAAGGCCGTGTGCAGCACACCATTCCACTGTCGGCGGTGCCGATCACCCGCAACGGCACCATCGGCTTCCAGGTGGAGAACGTGATGGCGTCGGTGGCGGCGGCGTGGGGCGTGGGCATCAGCTGGGACGCGATCCGTCTCGGCCTGAAAACTTTCGCCAACGATTCCGACAATGCGCCGGGCCGCTTCAACGTGTTCGATTACAAGGGCGCGACGCTGATCGCCGACTACGGCCACAATCCGGACGCCATCCTGGCGCTGGTGAAGGCGGTGGAGACCATGCCGGCCAAGCGCCGCGTGGTGGTGATCTCGGGCGCCGGCGATCGCCGCGACCAGGACATCACGCAGCAAACCGAAATCCTCGGCCGCGCGTTTGACGACGTGCTGCTGTACGAAGACGCTTGCCAGCGTGGCCGCGTCGACGGCGAAGTGGTGGCGCTGCTGCGCTCCGGCTTGAACGGCGCGCCGCGCACCAGCCACGTCGAGGAAATCTATGGCGAGTTCAAAGCCATCGATACGGCGCTGGCGCGCCTGCAGGACGGCGACTTGTGCCTGATCCTGATCGACCAGGTAGAGGACGCGCTGGCGCACATCGCCAAGCGTATCAAGGAAGCTTGATCGTTTAGATTATATCTATCGATTCCATAGATATATATAGTTTTTCTTTATGGTACTCGTTGTTTAGAATAGCTCAACGCTATCAAACAACGAGGAGCCATAGCCATGAAGATCACTACCGCCTCCGGCATTCCAGTCGCCGACAACCAGAATTCGCTGACCGCCGGCCCACGTGGCCCGGTACTGCTGCAAGACTTCCACCTGATCGAAAAACTCCAGCACTTCAACCGCGAGCGGATTCCCGAGCGCGTGGTGCACGCCAAGGGTTCGGGCGCTTACGGCACTTTCACCGTCACCCACGACATCACTCAATACACCAAGGCGAAACTGTTCGCTGAAGTCGGCAAGCAGACCGAGAGCTTCCTGCGCTTCTCCACCGTGGGCGGCGAGAAGGGCAGTGCCGATACCGAGCGCGATCCACGCGGCTTCGCGGTGCGCTTCTACACTGAGGAAGGCAACTGGGATCTGGTCGGTAACAACACGCCGGTGTTCTTCCTCAAGGATGGCATCAAGTTCCCGGACTTCATTCACACTCAGAAGCGCGACCCGCAGACCAATCTGAAGTCGCCGACCGCGATGTTCGATTTCTGGAGCCGCACGCCGGAAAGCCTGCACCAGGTGACCACGCTGTTCTCCAG
Source organism: Duganella guangzhouensis (assembly GCF_009674535.1). Lineage (GTDB taxonomy): Bacteria > Pseudomonadota > Gammaproteobacteria > Burkholderiales > Burkholderiaceae_D > Rugamonas > Rugamonas guangzhouensis. The sequence continues at coordinate 255,777 of NZ_WKJK01000002.1, read as the reverse complement.
CCGTGGCACGCCGGACGGCTACCGCCACATGCATGGTTTCGGCAGCCATACCTACAGCCTGATTAACGACGCCGGTGAACGTGTCTACGTCAAATGGCATTTCCTGACCCAGCAGGGCGTCAAGAACCTGTCGGCCGAAGAGGCGACCCGCATCGCCGGCACCGATCCGGATTACGCACAGCGCGATCTGTTCAACGCGATTGCACGCGGCGATTTCCCGCGTTGGGACGTCAAGGTGCAGGTGGCCACCGACGCGCAACTGGCCGCATGGGAGGCGCGCACCGGCTGGAATCCGTTCGATCTGACCAAGGTGTGGCCGCACGCGGACTTCCCGCTGCTGCAGGTCGGCGTGCTGGAACTGAACCGCAATCCGATCAACTATCACGCCGAAGTGGAGCAGGCGGCGTTGTCGCCATCGAACGTGGTGCCGGGCCTGGGCTACTCGCCGGACAAGATGCTGCAGGCGCGCCTGTTTGCTTATCACGACGCACAGCTGTACCGCGTTGGCACCAACCACCAGCATCTGCCGGTGAACGCGCCGCGCTGCCCGTTCCACAATCAGCAGCGCGACGGTGCGATGGCGATCGCCAATGGCGGCGCCTCGGTCAACTACGATCCGGTACAGGGCGCGGGCAGCAATCCGCACGGCATGGGCCACGGTGAACCGCCGCTGGCGCTGGACGGCGCGGCCGGTCGCTACGATGGCCGTGGCAAGGAGGATGATTACACCCAGGCCGGCAATCTGTTCCGCCTGATGCCGGCGGATGAGCAGCAAAACCTGTTCGCCAATCTGGCTGCTCCTCTGAGCCAGGTTAGCGGCGAGATCATCGAACGCCAACTGGCGCACTTCGACCAAGCCGATCCTGCCTACGGCGCCGGCGTGCGCAAGGCGCTTAAGGCAAAAGGTGTCAACGTAGACTAAAGGCCACTGCGGACCGCCCCGAACTGCACTACAATCGTGATGTTGCAGTGCACCGTGGAGGTCCGACTTGAGCCGCAAACCTACTTGTCCACCATCCTCCGCCTTGCCGGGCCAGATCGTTCTGGTCCTGCAGGGTGGCGGCGCTTTGGGCGCTTACCAGTTGGGCGTTTATCAAGCCATGCACGAAGCCGGCATTGAGCCGGACTGGGTGATCGGCACCTCGATCGGCGCCATCAACGGCGCCATCATCGCGGGCAATCCGCCGCCGCAGCGGCTCGACAAGCTGCGCGAGTTCTGGCATCGCATGGAGCGCAACTCCTTCGGCTTCAGCACCATGCCGCGCGCGATCGCCAACGCGATTACGGTGGGGCAGGGCATCCCGGCGTTCTTCGAACCGAATCTGGCGTCGTGGTGGAATCCCGATGCGCGCGTCGGCGCCGAGCATGCCTCCTTCTACCAGACCGCGCCACTGCACAGCACCCTGGAACAGCTGGTCGATCTGGACTACCTGAATGGCAAACACCTGCGCCTCACGGTCGGCGCGGTCAATGCGCGCACCGGCGCGATGCGTTATTTCGACACGCGCCGCGAGCCACTGTGCCTGGAGCATGTGATGGCGTCCGGCGCGTTGCCGCCGGCCTTCCCGGCGGTGCGCATCGACGGCGAGCCGTATTGGGATGGCGGCATCTACTCCAACACGCCGATTGAAGCGGTGCTGGACGATGAGCCGCGCCGCAGTTCGGTGATCTTCTCGGTGCAGGTGTGGAATCCGGACGGCAGCGAGCCGGAAAGCGTGCTCGATGTGCTGGATAAGCACAAGGAAATCCAGTACGCCAGCCGCGCCAGCAATATCGAACAGCAGCGCAAGCTGCACCGGCTGCGTCACGTGATCCGCGAACTGACGCATCATCTGACGCCGGAACAGGCGGCGCAGCCCGAGGTGCGCGAACTGGCTTCGTGGGGCTGCGGCACCGACATGCACGTGGTGTCGCTGCGCCTGCCGCGCATCGGCAACGAAGACCACACCAAGGACATCGACTTCAGCGCCGCCGGCATCCGCGCCCGCTGGCAGGCCGGCTACGACGACGCGCAGCGCTTCATCGCGCTAAAACCGTGGGAGCAGCCGATCGATCCGATCGAAGGCATCGCTATCCACGAGCTGCCCGAGCACTGAGCACTTCGTCGCACACTTCCAGCCACGCGCGGGCGGCGTGCGACAAGTAAGTGCCACGCCAGACGTGGGCCGGTTGCCATGGCAGTTCCGGGTCCACCAGCTTGACCGCGTCCAAGTGGCCGATCGCCAGGCGGTGAATGAAGGGCTCGGGCAGCAGCGCCACGCCCATGCCGGCGGAGGCCATCGCCACCAGCCAGTCCCACTGGCCGCTTTGCGCGGCGATCTGCGGTTCGAAGCCGGCCGCCGCGAAGGCGGTGCGCAGCGCGCGCGTCATGGCGAAATCGTCTTTCAGCAGCACCAGCGGCGTGTTGGCCAGCGCTTTCAGTTTGATGCTGGTGCGGTTCTTTTGGAAGGTGCCGCGCGCCGCTAGCGCCCACACCGGATAGCTGGCGATCGGCGCCGCTTGCAGTCCCAGTGCGGGATCGGCCGGCAGCACCGTCAGGCCGATTTCCAGATCGCCTTGCGCCACCTGGCGTTCGATCGCCTGGCCGGCGTCTTCCTGCAGCGTTAGCGTGATGTTGGGATGGCGCTGGCGGAAGGCTTTTAGCACGGGCGTGAACAGCAGGTTGATCATCGGCGGAATGCCGACCGTGAGGCTGCCGCGTTCCAGCGCCTGCGTATCGCGCACTTCCACCGCCAGCTGGCGCATGGTGGCCAGCATCTCCACGCCGCGCGCGTAGACCACGTTGCCGGTGTCGGTCAGGCGCAGCTGGCGGCCTTCGCGCAGCAGCAGTTGTGCGCCGACTTCCTCTTCCAGTTGTTTGACCATCTTGCTGATGGTCGATTGCGTGACGTGCAGCGATTCCGCCGCCTGCGTAAAGCTGTTCAGGCGGACGGTTTCGACGAAGTAGCGGAGCGAGCGCAGGTCCATGAGTAAAACGAATGGAAAGTGAGAATTTAAGTCATAAATCGACAGTTTTTCTGATTCTATACTGAAACAAAAGAATGAGGAGAACGACCATGTATGAAGACCGTATCCGCCGCCCGGCGCTGATGAACAAACTGACCAGCGCCGCCGACGCCGCGCTGCTGTTCAAGGACGGCATGACCGTTGGCATGAGCGGCTTTACCCGCGCCGGCGACGCCAAGGCACTGCCGATGGCACTGGTGGAGCGCGCGCGTCAGGCGCCGCTGCATCTGACGCTGCTGACCGGCGCCTCGCTCGGCAACGACAGCGATGGCCTGATGGCCAACGCCGGCGTGGTGGCGCGCCGCATGCCGTTCCAGGCCGACGCCGCGCTGCGCCGCAAGATCAATACCGGTGAGGTGATGTTCATCGACCAGCACTTGTCCGAAACCGCCGAGCAGCTGCGTTCCGGCGACCTGAAAGCGGTGGACATCGCGGTCATTGAGGCGGTGGCGATTACGGCCGATGGCAGCATCATCCCCACCATGTCGGTCGGGAACACGGCCAACTTCGTGCAGCAGGCGAAGCAGGTGATCGTTGAGATCAATCTGAGCGCGCCGCTGGCGCTGGAAGGCTTCCACGATATCTACGTACCGGGCGAGCGTCCGCATCGCGAGGCGATTCCGCTGCTGACGCCATGGCAGCGTATCGGCGCGACCGCGATCCGCGTGCAGCCGGAGCGCATTGCCGCCATCGTCATCACCGATAGTCCGGACAGCCCATCCAACGCGCTGCCGCCCGATGAGGAAACCGACGCCATCGCGCGCCACGTGATCCGCTTCCTCGACGCCGAGGTGAAAGCAGGGCGCATGGACCCGACGCTGCGGCCGCTGCAGGCCGGCATCGGCACCATCGCCAACGCGGTGCTGCATGGCCTGATCGATTCGCCATTCCGCGACATGACCATGTATTCGGAAGTGCTGCAGGACAGTGCGATCGAGCTGCTGGACTCGGGCCAGCTGAAAATGGCCTCGGCTTCGTCGATCACGCTGTCGGCGGCCATGCACGAGAAGTTCATCGCCAACATCGAGCAGTACCGCGAGCGCGTCGTGCTGCGGCCGCAGGAGATCAGCAACCATCCGGAGATTGTGCGCCGGCTCGGCATCATCGCGCTGAATACGGCGCTGGAATTCGACATCTACGGTAACGTCAACTCGACCCACGTCGGCGGTACTCACATGATGAACGGTATCGGCGGCTCGGGCGACTTTGCGCGCAATGGGCAGCTGTCTATTTTCGTCAGCAAGTCGGTGGCCAAGGACGGCGCGATTTCGAGCGTGGTGCCGTTCGCCGCCCACGTCGACCATACCGAGCATGATGTCGATGTGCTGGTGACCGAGTGGGGACTGGCCGATTTGCGCGGGCTGGCGCCACGCGAACGCGCGCCGCTGATTATCGAGCACTGCGCCCATCCGGATTATCGGCCGCAGCTGCGCGCTTATTTCGAGGAAGCGAAGCTGGGCGGTGGCCAGACGCCGCATGTGCTGGAGCAAGCGCTGTCCTGGCACGCGCGCTATAAACGCGAGGGGAGCATGCTGGTAAAATAATGGTCATCAGACTCACTTAGTATTGGATCAACATGACCATCAAAATCAGCCAGAACTTCGACTCCGGCGCCATTGAAGTGCTGCGCGCCGACAGTGCAGCCAGCATTGAACTGAATCTGCGCAAGGATTCGCACGCGGACATCCATCAGTGGTTCCACTTCCGCGTGCAGGGCGCGCGCGGCGAGAAGCTGACCATGCGCTTCCTGAACGCCGGCCAGGCGACTTACGCCAAGGGCTACGAGGACTATCAGGCGGTGGCCAGCTACGACACCGAAAACTGGTTCCGCGTGCCGACCAAGTTCGATGGCGCGGTGTTGACGATCAACCATACGCCGGATACCGACAGCATTTACTACGCTTACTTCGAGCCGTATTCGTTCGAGCGTCATCTGCGCCTGCTGGGCGAGGTGGGCGAGCATCCGCTGGCGCGCGTGCAGGATCTGGGTTCGACGGTGGATGGCCGCGACATGAACCTGGTGGTGATCGGCAAGCCGGAAGCGGAAAAGAAAATCTGGTTCATCGCGCGTCAGCACCCGGGCGAGTCGATGGCCGAGTGGTTCATCGAAGGTCTGATCGATTCGCTGCTGGACGATGCCAACCCGATCGCGCGCAAGCTGCTGCAGCGCTGCGTGTTCTACATCGTGCCGAACATGAATCCGGATGGCTCGGTGCGCGGCAACCTGCGCACCAACGCGGCCGGCGCCAACCTGAATCGCGAATGGATGACGCCATCGGTCGAGCGCAGCCCGGAAGTGCTGTACGTGAAGCAGAAGATGCACGAAACCGGCATCGACATGTTCTTCGATATTCACGGCGATGAGGCGCTGCCGTACAACTTCGTGGCCGGTAACGAGATGCTGGAGAACTTCAGCGATGAGCGTCGCGTCAAGCAGCAGGCGTTCATCGATCGCTACAAGAACGCGTCGCCGGACTTCCAGGACAAGGTGGGCTACGCCGCCAGCAAGTACAAGGAAGACATGCTGACGCTGGCCTCGAAGTACGTCGGCCATCACTTCGGTTGCCTGGCGCTGACGCTGGAGATGCCGTTCAAGGATAACGCCGATCTGCCGGACCCTCACGTCGGCTGGAATGGCGCGCGTAGTGCTGCGCTGGGCGCGTCGATTCTGCAGCCTATCCTGTTGTCGCTGGACGATTACTGATCGTGGGCGTCGAGATCGAACGCAAGTTCCTGCTGTCGGGCGATGGCTGGATGCAGCTTGGAGAGCCGGTGTTCTTCAAGCAGGGCTATCTGTCGTCCAACAAGGAGCGGGTGGTGCGCGTGCGGATCGAGGGTGAGCGCGCGGTGATCACGATCAAGGGCGCCAACAAGGGCGCCACGCGCGGCGAGTGGGAGTATGAGATTCCTGTCGCCGATGCGGTTGAGCTGCTGGACGGTTTGTGCGAGCAGCCGTTGATCGAGAAGTATCGCCGCCGCATTGAGTTCGCCGGCAATGTGTGGGAAGTGGATGAGTTCCTCGGCGTGAATGCCGGCCTGGTGGTGGCGGAGATTGAGTTGCGGTCGGAAGGCCAGCAGTTCGACAAGCCGGACTGGGTGGGCGAGGAAGTCACCAGCGATCTGCGCTATCTCAATTCGAACCTGATTAAAAAGCCGTTCTCCACTTGGTAAGCGCGTCGTTCTGTCCTAAGCTGGATGAATGGACGATAAGGAATTCACCGCGCTGAAGGCGCACTACGACGCAATCGTGCCGACGTTAGCGACGAAGGCCGACATCGAGGTTTTGCGTGCGGAAATGCACAAAATGTCGGCCGAAGGCTATCGCTGGATGGTGGCCTCGATGATCGGTATGTTCCTTGGTTTTGGCGGGCTATACTTTGCCGGTAACAACGCGACCAAGGTGCAGCAGCCGGTCGCGCCTGTTGTGGTGCAGGCACCGGCGGCTCAGCAGGCACAGTTGCCACAGCAGGCGCTGCAGCCCATCATCATTTATCTGACGCCGCCGAAATAAGAAAAGCCCCGTAAGGGGCTTTTGCTTTACTGCTTAGTGGAAGTGCTCGGTGCCGGTTGGCGCGTCTTCGGGCATTTCGGCGTGGGCCAGTTCACCTACCGGATCGGCAAACAGCGGCGCGCCGCAGTCGTCGCAGAACTCGACCACGTAACGCTCGCTGTGCTTCTTGATCTGGGTGACGCCAGCCTCGCTCAGGTGCGCGATGATTTCTTCCACCGGCGTCACCGGTTTCTGCAGCGCCGCCGCCGGGGCCATGCCTTCGGCCGGCGTGCCTTCTTCATCTTCCTGTCCGTACAGCGGCCACACCACGCCATAGATCACGTCCGACGACGAGCGCTGGGTGAAGGCGACCCGGTATTCATCCACCTGGCCATCGGCGCTTTCCTCGCCAAAGCCGGCGATCACCGCGCGCAGATCGGCCGCTTCCACGCCCAGCGTGTGCGTCAGATAGTGCACGGCGGCGCGGATCGACACCGGGCGGATCTGCTTGTCCGCCTCGCGGCAAGCCATGTAATAGGCTTCCGGCAGCAGCAGCTCGACGCCGCAACCCGGCAGCAAACGGTTGACGGTTGGCGTGGCCTGCAGACGCCATTGTTCCACCGCGGTCGCGCGCTCGGCGGCAAAGTTGGCCTGATGCTCAGGCATCTGCCAGCGGAACAGCGGCGCACCGGTCGGCGCCACCACGGCCACCAGCAGATAGCGCGTGTCGGCCAGGAAGGGGGCGGTTTCCGGCACCTTGGTGTCAGCCTTCAGCACCGTGCCTTTGACGGCGGCCTGCGCCAGCTTATGTACTTTGCCGTACGTTTCGACATGGCTGCGCGGCAGCTGGTCGATCGAGAACAGCGTCGGCGACATCGCCACTTGCGTGCCGTCGGCCAGCAGGTGGGCCGAGAAGTGTGCGGTCAGGGTTTGCAGGATATCGGCCGGAATCGCGCCGGACGCGATCGCAAAGCGGGTCCATGCCAGGATAGGCGCGGCCACCAGCAGCACGTCGAACGACTTGCTGACGCCGTCGGCGGTTTCGATGCTGAAGCTGCTCGATTCGCTGACCGCTTCCACGCCGTCCATCAGCACGTCGTAGGCGTTCAGGTCTTCCTTGAACAGCGCGTTGAGGGTGGCGTCGATGGTGTCCTGGTGACCGGTCTTCAGGAGTTTCTGGAGCTGCGCATCGAGAGTATGTTCCCAGGCCCGCTCTTCGATACGGCTGGCCGCCTGTCCAATCGCTTGGGCATAGGTGGCGAGGCGCTGGCTCTCGGCAGACAATTTATGGGATGAAGCTTTAGATGGTCGACGCATTGCTTGAAGAGTCTCATTAAAAGTGAATAAAACGGATCAGTCATGCCAATGATAACCCTTGTGAGCCCTATTGTAGATCATCTGGCAAACGTGCATAAAAAAAGCCGGGCAAGCCCGGCTTTCGTCACGTGAGCAGCGCTGGTCAGGCGGCCAGCAGCTGACGCAGCACGAATGGCAGGATGCCGCCATGCTTGTAGTAGTCCACTTCGATCGGGGTGTCGATGCGCAGCAGCACTTTGACTTCCTGGCTCGAACCGTCGGCGCGGTGGATCACCAGGGTGGCGAATTGCTGTGGCTTGATCTCGCCGTCCAGACCCTTCAGGTCATAGGTTTCCTTGCCGGTGATGCCCAGCGATTCCACCGAGTCGTTGCCAATGAATTGCAGCGGCAGCACGCCCATGCCGACCAGGTTGGAGCGGTGGATGCGTTCGAACGAACGCACGATCACGGCTTTCACGCCCAGCAGCTGGGTGCCTTTGGCTGCCCAGTCGCGCGACGAGCCGGTGCCGTACTCTTCACCGCCAAACACCATGGTCGGGGTGCCGGCCGCCACATACTTCATGGCCGCGTCGTAGATCGACAGCTGCTCGCCCGATGGCTGGTGAATGGTGATGCCGCCTTCAACTGCGGAACCGTCGGCTTTCGGCGGGATCATCTTGTTCTTGATACGCACGTTGGCGAAGGTGCCGCGCATCATGATCTCGTGGTTGCCGCGACGCGAGCCGTAGGAGTTGAAGTCCGACTTCAGCACGCCGTTTTCCTTCAGCCATTTACCGGCCGGGCCATCTTCCTTGATCGAGCCGGCAGGCGAGATGTGGTCGGTGGTGATCGAGTCGCCAAACACGCCCAGCGCGCGCGCGCCGTTGATGTTCGGATTGGTCTCTTTCGGCGTCATCTCGAAGCCTTCGAAGAACGGCGGCTCGGCGATGTAGGTCGAGGCAGGCCAGTTGTAGACGTTGCCCTCGGTGGAGGACACGTTTTCCCACAGCTTGCCCGGATTGCCCTTGACGTCGGCGTAGTTCGATTTGAACACTTTCGAGTTCATCGCAAACTTCATCAGCTTGGCGATCTCTTGCGAGGTCGGCCAGATGTCGCCCAGGTACACGTCCTTGCCGCCCGTGCCCTTGCCAACCGGCTGGGTCATCAGATCGACCGTCATGTTGCCGGCGATGGCGTAGGCCACCACCAGCGGTGGCGAGGCCAGGAAGTTGGAGCGGATGTTCGGGTGAATCCGCGCTTCAAAGTTACGGTTACCGGACAGCACGGCCGAAGCGACGATGTCGTTCGAGGTGATGGCGGCGTTCAACTCAGGCGTCAGGTCGCCGGCGTTGCCGATGCAGGTGGTGCAGCCGTAGGCGGTCACGCCGAAGCCCAGTTTGTCCAGGTAAGGCAGCAGGCCGGCGGCGGTCAGGTACTCGGTCACCACGCGCGAGCCAGGGGCCAGCGACGATTTGATGTGCGGCGCCACGGTCAGGCCGGCTTCCACCGCTTTCTTGGCCAGCAGGCCGGCGGCCAGCAGCACGCTCGGGTTCGAGGTGTTGGTGCACGAGGTGATGGCGGCGATCAGCACGTCGCCGTTCTTCACGTTCACGCCATTGGTGGTGGTGTAGGTTGCGGTCAGGTCTTCCGGCTTTTTGTTGAAGCCGTTTTCCGACGTCGGTTTCGAGAACAGTTCGGTGAAGTTGGCCTTCACATTACCGATTTCGATACGGTCTTGCGGACGTTTTGGACCGGCCAGCGATGGCGTGACGTCGGTCAGGTTCAGTTCCAGCACGCGGGTGTAGTCGATGTCGCCGGCTTTCGGAATGCCGTACATGCCCTGGGCTTTGAAGTAAGCCTGGAACGCGGCGATTTCTTCCTTGGTGCGGCCGGTGCCTTCGAAGTACTCGATGGTGGCGTCGTCAACCGGGAAGAAGCCCATGGTGGCGCCGTATTCCGGTGCCATATTGCCGATGGTGGCGCGGTCGGTGACAGACAGCGTCTCGGTGCCTTCGCCGAAGAATTCGACGAATTTGCCGACCACTTTGGCTTTACGCAGCATTTCGGTGATGGTCAGCACCAGGTCGGTCGCGGTGCAGCCTTCGCGCAGCACGCCGGTCAGGTTAACGCCGATCACGTCCGGGGTCAGGAAGTAGACTGGCTGGCCCAGCATGCCGGCTTCCGCCTCGATGCCGCCCACGCCCCAGCCGACCACGCCGATGCCGTTGATCATGGTGGTGTGCGAGTCGGTGCCGACCAGCGAGTCAGGGTAGTAGACGCCGTTGCCGTCCTTGTGGACGCCGCGCGCCAGGTATTCCAGGTTGACCTGGTGGACGATGCCGAAGCCCGGCGGCACCACGCCGAAGGTGTCGAAGGCTTGCATGCCCCATTTCATGAACTGGTAGCGCTCGTTATTGCGCGAGAATTCCAGTTTCATGTTCAGGTCCAGCGCATTGGGTTCGCGGAAGTGGTCGATGGTGACCGAGTGGTCGACCACCAGGTCGACCGGCACCAGCGGCTCGATCTTCTTGGCGTTCTTGCCCATCTTGTAGGCGACGTTGCGCATCGCGGCCAGGTCGGCCAGCAGCGGCACGCCGGTGAAGTCCTGCAGCACCACGCGTGCCACGATGAACGGGATTTCTTCGGTGCGCTCGGCGGTGGCGCCCCAGTTGGCGACTTGCTTGACGTGTTCTTCGGTGACTTTCTTGCCGTCGACATTACGCAGGACGGATTCCAGCACTACCCGGATCGATACCGGCAGGCGGGAGATTTTGGCGCCCAGGCTCTTTTCCAGGGCCGGCAGCGAGTAGAACTTTGCCTTCTTGCCTGAAATAGTGAATTCCTGAAGCGTATTAAGAGTGTTGCGGGACATGACCTCTCCTTCGTGTTGGGTATCGTCTATTATTAAAGCAAAGCGGTAGTGCTGGGTATCGGTCTTATTGCAGTGTTATTGCAGGGTGTTGGTCACCGGTTGGCTGATCGCCACCGGTTTCATTTGTTCAGCGTCGCGGCATTCATTGGCCAACTGACGGTTCTGCTTGGAGTCCAGCAGCATGCCCTTGGCTGGAATACCGATCCAGATCAGGCCGTACATCTTGTTCTCGAAGCGGTTGGCGCCGGTGGTGGTGCCAACGCGGGTCAGGCGGTGCAGGCGCTTTTTCCAGCGCAGCGCGATGTGCGCGTCGTCGCCGGTGTTCTTGTAGATGGTGATCTTGTTGCCCAATTCGCAGTCGAAGTCGACGGCGGTGGTGTCGGTGATCGATGGCTCGTCGGCTTCCTCATCCGGCGCTTTCGGTTCCACCGGCTTGGCGGCGGCTTTCTTGGTCTTGGCGACGGCTTTTTTGACCACTTTCTTGGCCGGGGTGGTGTCGTCGGCGTAGGCGCCGGCGGCGAGGGTCAGCGAGGCCAGCGCGATGCTGCAGGCCGTGAGTAATTTGGTAATGGACATCAGTTTGCTTCCTGTGGGAGATCAGTGGGATTGCCGTTGAACAGCGCGGCCACCGAATCGGGCAGGCTGAGCCCGGCCAGTTTGGCTCGCTGTAAAACGGTCCAATAATATCGGTAGCTTGCACGGTCATGCAAGCGTCCATGCTGGGCAATCGGACCCCATTGCACGGCGGCGGCTTCGTGCAGGATGGCGGCCGCTTCACTCACTTCCGACAGGCGCGGCGTAAATGTCTTGATGATGGGCTTGATTTGATTCGGATGGATGCTCCACATCCGCGTGTAGCCGAACTCGGCGGCGGCGCGCTGGGCATCGTTGGCGGCCACTGCCGTATCCTTGATTTCGGTGGTCACATTATGCGACGGCACCTTGCCGTGGGCGTGGCAGGCGGCGGCGATTTCCAGCTTGGCGCGCACCACCAGCGGATGGGTGAACTGGCCCGGCGTGCGCATCGCGCTGCCGGGAATCGCGCCATAGTGCGACGACACGAAATCCATGATGCCGAACGATAGGCACTGTACCTGGGGCAGGGCGGCGATGGCATAGGCGTCGTGCAGCGCGCCGTGGGTTTCGATCAGCACGTGAATCGGCAAATCCTTGCGGCCGGCCTTGGCGGCGTGGACATTGATCTGCTTGATGGCGCGTGCCAATTCGTCAATGCTGTTGACCTTGGGCACCACCAGATAGGCCAGGCGCTGGGCGGCGGCGCAGATGATTTCAATGTCGCGCGCGAAGTGCGGGCTGTGCACATCGTGCACGCGGGCGCCGATGCGGTTGAATTTGTTGTCGTCGGAATTCAGCAGTTCGACCACCAGCTGGGCGTGGGCTTCCTCGTTGCCGGCGCTGGCGCCGTCTTCGCAATCAAGGGTGATGTCGAACAATGGGCCAAGTTCTTGTTGCAGGGCGATCGATTTGCGCATCAGCTTTTCGGAGCCGGCGTAGTGGTCGCAGGCGGGGAGTAAGGCTGGCTGGAGATTGCCCTGGAATAAAACCTCGGATGGATGCATGCGTGATGAGTCAGGCGTAGAAGTAATAACCGCCGCGCTGCTCTCGGCAGCGCGGCGGGTGCGGCGGATCGGTGGTTTAACCGGTTCCACTGATGGGAAGAGAAAGCTTACGCAGGCAGCAGGTGCTTGACGCCTTCGCGCTCTTCGGTCAGTTCTTTCAGGGTCAGGTTGATGCGCTCTTGCGAGAATGCATCGATTTCCAGACCTTGAACGATTTTGTATTCGCCGTTTTCGGTGGTGACCGGGAAGCCGAACACGATGCCTTCAGGGATGCCGTAAGAACCGTCCGATGGAATGCCCATGGTGGTCCATTTGCCGTTGGTGCCGACGTGCCAGTCGTGGATGTGGTCGATGGCGGCGTTGGCGGCCGAAGCAGCCGACGACAGGCCGCGCGCTTCGATGATGGCGGCGCCGCGTTTGCCCACGGTAGGCAGGAAGGTGTTGGCGTTCCATTCCTGATCGTTGATCAGGTCTTTGACGTTTTTGCCGTTGACGGTAGCGAAGCGGTAGTCAGCGTACATGGTCGGCGAGTGGTTGCCCCACACGGTCAGCTTCTCGATGTCTTTCACGGCGGTGCCGGTTTTGGCAGCCACTTGCGACAGCGCGCGGTTGTGGTCCAGACGCAGCATGGCGGTGAAGTTTTTGGCTGGCAGCGATGGCGCCGATTTCATGGCGATGTAGGCGTTGGTGTTGGCTGGGTTGCCGACCACCAGCACTTTAACGTTGCGCGAAGCGACGGCGTCCAGTGCTTTACCTTGGGCGGTGAAGATCTGGGCGTTGGCTTCCAGCAGGTCTTTACGTTCCATGCCTGGGCCACGTGGACGGGCACCGACCAGCACGGCGTAGTCGACATCCTTGAACGCGGTCAGCGGATCGCCGTGGGCGGTCATTTCGGTCAGCAGCGGGAATGCGCAATCATCGATTTCCATCATCACGCCCTTCAGCGCTTTCTGGGCTTTCTCGTCAGGGATTTCCAGCAGTTGCAGAATAACTGGTTGGTCCTTGCCGAGCATGTCGCCGTTGGCGATGCGGAACAGCAGTGCGTAACCGATTTGGCCGGCGGCGCCGGTGACAGCAACGCGCAGAGGGGTCTTAGCCATGATGAATCTCCAAAGTGTAAGTAAAACGTTCTTGAAGCGGGAACGGTTGCCCGCTCCGGGAAACCGTAATCATACTGCAAAATCAGCACTGATAATCATGATGTTATGAGCGCTGCGCGGGGGAGTGTAGGCCCGCCGCCACTATCTGTCAATCCTATCTTATGTCTTATATAAGACAGATAACTTATTGCCGTTTTTTCTGGACGGCACTGGTGTTTTGTGGTGAAATCTTGGTCTATGAGTTCCGCGCCGACCAATCCCAACCTGACCGCAGCTGCCGCCAATGCCGGTAGCGCGACAGGCGTGTCCGCGAATTCATCGCCTACTTTTTCCCCGCTGTACCAGCAAATCAAGGCGCTCATCACGCAGAGCCTGCAGTCCGGCGAATGGAAGCCCGGTGAACTGATCCCCAGCGAAGTCGAACTGGCCAACCGTTTCAAGGTCAGTCAGGGCACCGTGCGCAAGGCGATCGACGAGCTGGCCGCCGAGAACCTGGTGATGCGCAAGCAGGGCAAGGGCACTTTCGTGTCCACCCACCATGAGGAGCGCGCCCAGTTCCGCTTCCTGCGTCTGATGCCCGACGAGGGCGTGCCGCACCCCGGCGTCAGCCAGTTCATCGAAGTCAAGCGCACCCGCTCGCCGGCCGATGTGGCGCGTCTGCTGGACCTGAAGTCCGGCGACGCGGTGATCTTCATCAAGCGGGTGCAATCGTTTGACGGCGTGCCCACCATCGTAGAGGAAATCTGGCTGCCTGGCATCACCTTCAAAGGGCTGACCGCCGAGCGGCTGGAAGAATACAAGGGGCCGATGTATGGCCTGTTCGAATCCGAATTCGGCACGCGCATGATCCGTGCCACCGAAAAAATCCGCGCCGTGATCGCCGCCGAGGGCGACGCCGCGCTGCTGCAAATTGCTGTGAATACGCCGTTGTTGGCGTCGGAACGGGTGTCGTACACCTATGGCGACAAGGCGGTCGAGCTGCGCCGCGGCTTGTACCTGACGGAACGTCACCACTATCACAACGAGTTGAATTAGCGAGTGAATTGAAGGAGATACGGCGTAACGAGGGCGCGTCACACGCCTGTAGCATTGTTGCGCTGATAATACGTTGAGTCACGGAAAGTGACCGCCACCCAGTGTTGCAAAACACTATTTTAGTTATATGTAACAATAGATATTGGTTATGAGTGCGGAAATAGGCGAAAATCGCATTCTTACCATATTTTTGTTTGTTTTAGCCTGAGGAGGTCTTGTTATGTCAGAAGCCGTAAGGGAAGCCCCTAAAAAAGAACGGCCAGAGTTCCGTAACATTCATGTTACTGAGCTTTCCAACTACCGAATGACGCCGGCTGCAATTGTGTCCATCCTGCACCGTATTTCCGGTGTCTTGATGTTCGTGCTGCTGCCGTTCGTGCTCTATCTCTTGCAGAACTCTCTGCGTTCCGAGATCTCTTTCGCTTACTACGAAGGTTTCGTGACCTACCCGCTGGTCAAGCTGATCATTCTGGCGCTGGTCTGGGGTTTCTTCCACCACTTCTGCGCTGGCATTCGCCACCTGGTGATGGATTTGCATATCGGCCTGGACAAGCATTCGGCGCGTAAGTCGTCCGTCACCGTGCTGGTCATCAGCCTGGTTCTGACCGCGCTGGTCGCCCTGAAACTGTTTGGAGTGTTCTGAAATGTCCATCAACGATAACGGTATCGGCCCGAAACGCCGTGTAGTTGGCGCCCACTACGGCGTCAAGGACTGGCTGGCGCAGCGCGTCACCGCAGTGCTGATGGTGCTGTACACCGCCACCCTGCTGATCTCTTTCCTCACCGGCCAGAACTTCACCTATGAAGGCTGGGCTGGCCTGTTCGCCCAACAGTGGTTCAAACTGATCACCGCCGTGACCCTGATCGGCCTGTTCTACCACGCCTGGGTTGGCATGCGTGACGTCTGGATGGACTATGTGCGCGCCGTTGGCCTGCGCCTGGTCCTGCAAATCGCCACCATCGCCTGGCTGATCGGCTGCGCCGTGTGGTCGATTCAAATTATCTGGAGTGTGTAATCGTGGCAGCTATTAAATCTGGAATTCCTACCCGCCGCTTTGACGCGGTCATCGTCGGCGCCGGCGGCTCCGGCATGCGCGCATCGCTGCAGCTGGCCGAAGCCGGCCTGAACGTGGCTGTGCTGTCGAAAGTATTCCCAACCCGTTCCCACACCGTGGCGGCGCAGGGCGGCATTGGCGCCTCGCTGGGCAATATGGCCGAAGACAACTGGTTCTGGCACATGTTCGACACCGTCAAAGGCGGCGACTACCTGGGCGACCAGGATGCGATCGAATTCATGTGCCGCGAAGCACCGAAGGTCGTCTACGAGCTGGAACACTTCGGCATGCCGTTCGACCGTAACCCGGATGGCACCATCTACCAGCGTCCGTTCGGCGGCCACACCGCCAACTTCGGCGAAAAAGCCGTGCAGCGCGCTTGCGCCGCGGCTGACCGTACCGGCCACGCGCTGCTGCACACGCTGTATCAGCGTAACGTCAAAGCCCGCACCCACTTCTTCGTTGAGTGGATGGCGCTGGACCTGATCCGCGACGCCGAAGGCGACGTGGTGGGCGTGGTCGCGCTGGAAATGGAAACCGGCGACGTCATGATCCTGGAAGCCAAGACCACCATCTTCGCCACCGGTGGCGCCGGCCGTATCTTCGCCGCGTCGACCAACGCCTTCATCAACACCGGCGACGGCATGGGCATGGCGGCACGCGCCGGCCTGCCGCTGCAGGACATGGAGTTCTGGCAGTTCCACCCGACCGGCGTGGCCGGCGCCGGCGTCCTCATCACCGAGGGTGTGCGCGGCGAGGGCGGTATCCTGATCAACTCGGAAGGCGAGCGCTTCATGGAGCGCTACGCGCCGACCCTGAAGGATCTGGCGCCGCGCGACTTCGTGTCGCGTTCGATGGACCAGGAGATCAAGGAAGGCCGTGGTTGCGGCCCGAACAAAGATCACGTCATGCTGGATCTGCGCCACATCGGCAAGGATACCATCGAGAAGCGCCTGCCGTCGATTCTGGAAATCGGCCACAAGTTCGCCAACGTCGATGCGACCAAAGAACCGATCCCGGTCGTGCCAACCATTCACTATCAGATGGGCGGTATCCCGACCAACATCCACGGTCAAGTGGTCACGCCGAACGGCGACGGCTCGCAGAAAGTGGTCAACGGCCTGTACGCGATCGGCGAATGCGCCTGCGTCTCGGTGCACGGCGCCAACCGCCTGGGCACCAACTCGCTGCTGGACCTGGTGGTGTTCGGCCGCGCGGCCGGCAACCACGTGGTCGCGTCGAACCTGAAGCAGAAGGAAAACAAGCCGCTGCCGAAAGACGCCGCCGACTTCGCGCTGAACCGTCTGAACAAGCTGGAAACCTCGACCGGCGGCGAAAAAGTGCAGGGCGTCGCCAACGACATCCGCTCGACCATGCAGAAATACTGCGGCGTGTTCCGTACCGACGAGATGCTGAACAAAGGCGTTGAAGAGATCCTGAAGCTGGACGAGCGTCGCAAACACGTGTCGTTCCAGGATAAATCGAAAGTGTTCAACACCGCCCGCGTCGAAGCGCTGGAGCTGGACAACCTGATCGAAACCGCGAAAGCCACCATCGTCTCGGCCGCAGCCCGCAAAGAATCGCGCGGCGCCCACGCCCACGACGACTACCCGCACCGCGACGACGACAACTGGATGAAGCACACTTTGTGGTATTCGGAAGGCAACCGCCTGGATTACAAGGCAGTCGTGACCAAGCCATTGACGGTCGATACCTTCAAACCGAAACCACGTACTTTCTAAGGCTATACAACATGGCACGCACTCTCAAACTGAAAATTTACCGTTACGATCCGGACCGTGACGCCAAGCCGTACATGCAGGACGTCACCGTCGAGCTGAAAGACACCGACAAGATGCTGCTGGACGCGCTGCAGCGCATCAAGTCGGACGTCGATGACTCGCTGGCCCTGCGCCGCTCGTGCCGCGAAGGCGTGTGCGGTTCGGACGCGATGAACATCAACGGCAAGAACGGTCTGGCCTGCACCACCAATCTGAACGAGCTGAGCGAGCCGATCGTGCTGCGTCCGCTGCCAGGTCTGCCGGTGATCCGCGATCTGATCGTCGACATGACCCAGTTCTTCAAGCAGTACCACTCGGTCAAGCCGTACCTGATCAACGATTCGATCCGCCCGGAAAAAGAACGCCTGCAGTCGCCTGCCGAGCGTGAAGAGCTGGACGGCCTGTACGAGTGCATTCTGTGCGCGTGCTGCTCGACCTCGTGCCCATCGTTCTGGTGGAATCCGGACAAGTTCGTCGGCCCGGCCGGCCTGCTGCAAGCCTACCGCTTCATCGCCGACTCGCGCGACGAAGCCACCGGCCCGCGTCTGGACAACCTGGAAGACCCGTACCGTCTGTTCCGCTGCCACTCGATCATGAATTGCGTCGATGTGTGCCCTAAGGGTCTGAACCCGAACAAGGCCATCGGCAAGATCAAAGAGCTGATGGTTCGTCGCGCAATCTAACGCGCACACGGGCGGTGGCGTCAGCGCCGCCCGTTTTTGTGTAAAGTAGTACGACCATGACTGAAACTAACCCTTCTGCGCATCAGTCCGACCCAGCCAACCGCGCCCGCCTGCGCTGGCGCGCCCGCCGGGGTCTGCTGGAAAACGACATCATTCTGACCCGTTTTCTGGATGCGCATGAAACCGAATTGACCGACGAGGAAGTGGACGCGCTCACGCGGCTCCTCGACTTGTCGGACAATGCCCTGATGGATCTGGTACTGGCCCGCAAGGAGCCGGAAGGCGAGGTCGATCTGCCGCACGTGCATACGTTGTTGCAGCGATTGCGTCTGGCGTAAGCGTCAAGCAGCACACCCAGTTTCTTTTTACTTGCATCTCATCTCTCCAAGAAGGAAGAGTCCATGAATATCTCTGATAACAAAGCCACTCTCTCGTTCTCCGATGGCAGCGCATCGGTCGAATTCCCGATCTACAAAGGCACCGTTGGTCCTGACGTCGTCGACATCCGTAAACTGTACGGCGCGACCGGCAAGTTCACCTACGATCCAGGCTTCATGTCGACCGCGTCGTGCAACTCGTCGATCACCTACATCGACGGCGACAAGGGTGAACTGCAATACCGCGGCTACCCGATCGAACAGCTGGCCGTCAACGCCGACTTCATGGAATCGTGCTACCTGCTGCTGAACGGCGAACTGCCGAACGCAGTGGAGAAAAAAGAATTCGTCGAGACCGTCACCAAGCACACCATGGTGCACGAGCAGATGCAATTCTTCTTCCGTGGCTTCCGTCGTGACGCGCACCCGATGTCGGTGCTGGTGGGTACCGTCGGCGCGCTGGCCTCGTTCTACCACGATTCGCTGGACATCAACGATGCCAAGCACCGTGAAGTGTCGGCCATCCGCCTGATCGCCAAAATGCCGACCCTGGTCGCCATGGCCTACAAATACTCGATCGGCCAGCCGTTCGTGTACCCACGCAACGACCTGTCGTACTCGGCCAACTTCATGCGCATGATGTTCGGCAATCCATGCGAAGAGTACAAAGTCAACGACGTGCTGGTGCGCGCGCTGGACCGTATCCTGATCCTGCACGCTGACCACGAACAAAATGCTTCGACCTCGACCGTGCGTCTGGCCGGTTCGTCGGGCGCCAACCCGTTCGCCTGTATCGCTGCCGGTATCGCCTGCCTGTGGGGTCCTGCTCACGGCGGCGCCAACGAAGCGGCGCTGACCATGCTGAAAGAAATCGGCTCGGTCGAGAACATCCCAGCTTTCATCGCGCAAGTCAAAGACAAGAACTCGGGCGTGAAGCTGATGGGCTTCGGTCACCGCGTCTACAAAAACTTCGACCCGCGTGCCAAGCTGATGCGCGAAACCTGCTACGAAGTGCTGAACGAACTGGGCCTGCAAGACGACCCACTGTTCAAGCTGGCGATGGAACTGGAAAAGATTGCACTGAACGACGAATACTTCGTTTCGCGCAAACTGTACCCGAACGTCGACTTCTACTCGGGCATCGTGCAATCGGCGCTGGGCATTCCAGTGTCGCTGTTCACCGGTATCTTCGCGATGGCCCGTACCATCGGCTGGATCGCCCAGTGGAACGAAATGATCGCCGATCCAGAGCAAAAAATCGGCCGCCCACGCCAGCTGTTCATCGGCTCGGCAGTGCGCGACGTGCCGCCGCTGGACAAGCGTTAATCCGCGGACTGCATGCAGCAAACAAAAAACGGGCTTCGGCCCGTTTTTTTTCGTTCCGACTGAAGCCAGGTTTCGTCGATACAATATTATTTGGAATATAATTTCGGGTTACGGTCACGCGCCTTCATCTGACGAGTTTATTGCATGGTTTTTAGTTCCATCATTTTCCTGTTTTATTTCCTCCCTTGTTTCCTGCTGCTGTATTTCGTGCTGCCGTGGAAGAACGCGGTGCTGCTGGTCGGCAGCCTGGTGTTTTACGCCTGGGGCGAGCCACGCTTTGTGCCCTTGCTGCTGCTGTCGGCGCTGCTGAATTACGGTTGTGGCCAGTTCATCGCGCGCAGTGAGGGAAGGGCGCGCAAGCGCTGGCTGGGCGTGGGCATCGCTGCCAACCTCGGCTTGCTGCTGTACTACAAATATCTGGGCTTCTTCGGCGGCATGCTGAACGCTGTGCTGGAAAGGTTTCATGGCGGCCTGGACTTGCCGGCGGTGGTGCTGCCGCTGGGGATTTCCTTCTTCACCTTCCAGGGCATCTCCTATCTGATCGACGTCTACCGGCGTGATATCGCGGTGCAGACCAGCTTCCTCAATTTCGCCATGTACAAGGCGATGTTCCCGCAGCTGGTGGCCGGCCCCATCGTGCGCTACCGTCAGATCGCGCATGAGATCGAGCACCGCACGGCCGACAATGCGCGGGTATGGCTGGGCGTGCGTATTTTCCTGACCGGCCTGGCGCAGAAAGTGCTGATCGCGAATACGGTGGCGGCACCGGCCGATCGTCTGTTCGCCCTGCCGCTGGAAGAGTTGACCGCGCCGGCCGCCTGGATCGGCATCGCCTGCTATTCGATCCAGATCCTGTTCGACTTCGCCGGCTACAGCAATATGGCGATCGGCATCGGCCACATGCTGGGTTTCAGCTACCCGATCAACTTCGACCGGCCGTATTCGGCGCGCTCGATCACCGAATTCTGGCGCCGCTGGCACATCAGCCTGTCGAGCTGGTTCCGTGATTATCTGTACATTCCGCTGGGCGGCAACCGGGTCTCGCCGCTGCGCACTTATATCAACCTGGGCCTGGTGTTCCTGCTGTGCGGCCTGTGGCACGGCGCGGCCTGGACCTTTATCGTGTGGGGCGTGTGGCATGGCGCCTGGCTGATCATCGAGCGCGCCTTCCTCGGCGCCGGCCTGGCGCGCTTGCCCGGCCCGCTGGCGCAGGCATGGACGCTGTTGCTGGTGATGCTGGGCTGGGTGTTCTTCCGCGCCGATACCTTGCCGCACGCGCTGCACTACATCGGCGCCATGTTCGGCCAGGGCGCGCACGGCGACGTGGCGCATCCGTGGCAGATGTATTTCGGCCGCTCGGCGATGACGGCGCTGCTGGTGGGCGTGCTGCTGGCGGTCTGGCGCGGCACAGCGGCGCCGCGCGCGCCGGCCCGCTGGTGGCCGCCATTGCGCGCGGCCGGCCTGCTGCTGTGCTTTGCGTTGTGCGTGGTCAGCCTGGCGGCCGGCACCTACAATCCCTTCATCTATTTCCGCTTCTGAATCATGGTTTCTGCTATCAAACTCCTGCGCGGGAATGTCGTCAAACTGGGCCTGCTGGCGGTGCTGTCGGTGCCGATGCTGGCCGCTTTGCGCGGCGGTGCCGGCAACAACGACGAGCATCGCCATCTGGCGCCGCCGCCCAGCCTGCCGACCTCGTGGCAGGCATTCCTGCAACTGCCGACGCAGACCGACGACTGGATCAACGATCACTTCGGCATGCGCGACCGTCTGCTCAAGGCCAACAACCGGCTGCGCTTCGCGCTGTTCCACGAATTCCCCACCATCCAGATGGCGGCCGGTCGTCACGGCCGGGTGTTCCTGGCGGCGCACAGCGTGACGGCGCCGCCGTATTCCGCCATCACCAACGTCTGCGGCGGCAAGCCGCCGCCGGCGCCGGAGACGGCCGAGTATTTCAGCACCATGGTGGCCGATTTCGAGCGCATGGGCATGCATCCGGCGGTGCTGATCGTGCCGTCGGCGGCGGCGGTGTACAGCGGCGATACGCCGAACTGGCTGCAGCCACGTTGCGGCGCCGACGATACCGCGGTGGCCACGGTGCTGGCGGACCCGGCGCTGAGCCCGCTGGCGCGCCAGCGCATCTTCTATCCGCTGCAGCAAATGCGCGCGCTGGCCGGCAATGACGCGGTGTTCCCGAAAACCTGGTTCCACTGGAGCGGACCGGCGCTGGACGAGATTGCACGGCTGACGGTGGCGCATCTGTGGGGGCGGGCGCCGGCGCAGCAGGCGCCGTGGCCGGTCAAGATGAACTGGAAGGATTCGGATGTCAGCCATCTGTTCCCCGGCGTCAAACTGTCCAGTCTGATTGCGGAACCCGACTTTGAGGCGGCCCATGTGCAGGCATGCTATGGCCCCAACTGTTTCCCGGAGTTTGCCGGCATTGCGAATTACGCCCAGGTGCTGGATGACGTGTCGCGCTTCACCAATCCGGCCGCGCCGGAGCGCCGCTTGCTGATCGTGTCCGACTCGTTTGGCTCCAAAAGCTCGGGCTGGTTCGCGCGCTACTACCGGACAGTGGAGCAGATGGCGACCCACTCGATCAACGACATGAGCCAGGCCGACGTGGACACGCTCAAGCAGGTGCTGCTGCGCGACCCGGAGCATACCGACATTCTGTTCCTGTACCACGATGGCGCCGCCGTCTACAACACGCTGCGGCAAGGGATACAGCGGCTGCATCAGCTGCGGCCGCCGTCGGGCGGTTAAGCGTCGGCCGCGTCTTCCTGCAACAGTTGATGGAAGATGGCGCGGCTGCTGTCGTCAATGCGCAGGAACTGGACCCCGGTCTTGAAGCCGAGCGCGGCGTCGGGATCGCTGTACACCACCTGGCCCATGGCCAGCACCTGGTGGTTGTTTTCGCCCAGCTGCACCTTGAAGCTGACCGCGCAGTATTGCGCCAGCCGGATCTGGCTGTCCGTCTGCAGGCTGATGCCGCCATGCGACAAATCCAGCGTGCGCACCGTGTGGCGCGTTTCGTCGGTCATGGTCAGCGTCGCCGGTTGGCTGACGGTTTGGCGGCGATTGGTGCGGGGCTTGTGCGTCATGACGCTGAAAAAAGTTGAATTAGGAAAAGATTATCACATTCTTCGCTGGCGGCGATCAGGACGTAGCACCAGTAGCCACCAACACAACACTCCCAGCGTCAGCTGTGGCAGATTGGTCAGGAATTTGTCCAGCGTGACGTCGCGCCGCTGGGGCCAGGCGCTGTCGGCTGTTTCGGCCATGATGTTGGTGTGATAGAAGCAGGCGGCCAGCAGGAATAGCGCGGCGATCAGCCAGATCGCCGGCAGGCTGGTGATGCGATGACGCAACAGCGCGGCAAACGGGTAGACCAGCACGCAGCAGAACAGATAGGCAAACAGGTTGGCCGGCAGGTTGGCCAGATCGGCGTGCGGCAGTATCACAGGCACGGCGCAGATGGCGACCGCCAGCAGCACGGCCAGGATTGGATGGGGCTGCTCCGGCCAGGAGGAAAGGAATTGCTTCATAGTGAGCGTCGCGATGGAAAGGCGCTCATTGTAGCCATTCCGGGGCGCTGGCGGGGCTGGCTACTTTTCCTGGTCCAGCAGCGCCTGAATTTCTTCACGTTCCTTCTTGCTGACGTGGCCGCCGCGCAGGGCGGCCAGCACCAGCGCTTTGCCGGAGCCGGCGAAGGCTTTCTGGATCAGGTCTTTCAATAGATTGGTTTGCACCGAATCCTGTTCCTGTACCGGCGCATAGACGTGGGCGCGCTGGCTTTCGTCGCGTTTCAGCAAGCCTTTGGTGTGCATTACCTGCAGCACGCGCAGGACGGTGGCGTAGTTGGTGTCCGGACGGCTCTCTTGCGCGGCTTCGTGCACTTGCCGCGCTGTGGCCGGCCCGAGCGCGAACAGCAGGCGCAGCATTTCCAGTTCGGCGGCAGTCGGTTTGGGCAGGTTCGTGGTACTCATGGATGTAGAATAAAATATCTAGAATGGCTTGTCTAGCTGTTCTTTAATGGCGCTGAAGCGCGGCGTGCCTTGCAGGCAGGCGGCTTGCAGTGCGCGCAACGCCGCCGGCGGCGCGGGGCAGCGGTCCAGCAGTTCTTCCAGCAGGCAGCCGAAGGCGTGCACTTCCAGTGTTTGCAGCGCGTCGGCTTGCGGCCCGGCCGGGTCGTAGAAGGAGGCGGCGCCGAAGTCGCCCAGCAGGGTGTGGCCGTGGTCGTCGTGCAGGATGTTGTGGGCGTAGAGGTCGCCATGCAGGATGCCGTGCGCGTGCAACTGGGCGGCGGCGGAGGCGATGCCGCGTGCGATGCTCAGGGCGGTGTTCAGGTCGAACAGCTTGTCGTCAGCGTAGATGTCGCGGGTGCAGCTGTCCAGGCTGGGCGGGCCGGCCAGGTTGTGGAAGGCGGGCGGGATCAGCGACATCACCAGGCCGTGGACGGCGTCGGGATGGTCTTCGACGTGGCCCAGGATGGGGATCAGGTTGGCGTGCGCGCCGGCGCCCAGGCAGGCCGCCATTTCGCTCAGCGGCGAGCCGTCGCTGGTCATCGTGCCTTTGAAGAGTTTGACGGCGACCGGGACCGCTTCGGGCCCGCGCAGCCATTCGGCGCGGTAGATGATGCCGGAGGCGCCTTCGCCCAGCTTGGGGCCGATGCGCAGCGCCGGCCAGCGAATGGCGGCGGATGGCGTGTGCACCAGCGCATCTTCGTAGCGCTCGCAGAACGGGTTGCCGGCGTAGGCCAGCCAGCGCAGGCGCGGCAATGCTGGCAGCCAGTCGGGCAGGGCGTCCAGCTGGTTGCTGGCGATGCGCAGCAGTTCCAGCCGGTGCAGCTGTGCCATCGATGCCGGCAGCGCGCGCAGGCGGTTCCCGGCCAGCATCAGCTTTTGCAGCTGGGGGCGCTGACCCAGTTCTTCGGGCAGTGTTTCGATTTCGTTGTCGGTCAGCACCAGCCAGCGCAACGCGGCGGGCAGGGCGGCGGCGGACACGTGGCGGATGCGGTTGGCCTTGAAGCCGACCATGCTCAGCGCGGGGCAAGCGCCCAGCACCGCCGGCAGTTCGGTGAATTGATTGTCCGAACAGAAAATGATGCGCAGCTTGTGCAGCTGGAACAGATCGTCCGGCAGCGACGACAGCGCGTTACCGCTCAGGTCGAGGATTTCCAGGCTGTCGGCCAGCGTGAAGATTTCGCGCGGGAATTCGGTGAGGCCGCAGCGCATGGACAGGCGCGTAATGCCTGCCAGCGCGCCGCTGCGCAACTGCTCCAGGGTGTGCATATGGGACGGCGGTAACAAAGGACGGCGCAGTGTATCACTTCGCTGCCTCAGCCGCCGCCCCGCGTCAGCGGGTTACCATTTCATTTCGCCCTTGGCGACCTTGGCGCTGATATCCAGCGCGCTTTGCAGGCCGGCGTTCGGATACAGCTGTTGCATGCGGCCGATCAGCGCCGCCGAATCGGCCGCCTTGGCGGTTTCGGCATCGAACTTGACCAGATAATCGCGGGTGTAGCCGACCGACGCCGGCGTCGGCGCCAGGCCAGGCGCAAAGTGGCCCGGCACCACGGTGAGCGGTTTCAGCGCGGCGATGCCGTCCAGCGTCTTCAGCCATTGCTGGCGCGAGGCCGGCGTTTGCGAGTCGGCCGTCCACACGTGCAGACCGTTGAACACACTGACGCCACCCACCACCGCCTTGATCGACGGGATCCACACGTATTCCGGTTTGATCTGCAACTGCTTGCCTTCCAGCGTCAGGTCGCCCTTCAGCGGCTGCGGCACGATGATTTCCTTGGGCGCGTTTTCTTTCAGAATCGGCCCCCAATAGGCGACTTTGGCGGCTTTCTTGGCGTTGATGCCGGCGATGGTGTGGGGCAGGGCCACCACCTTGGCGTCCGGGAAGGCGGCGTGGATCACGTCCAGGCCGAAGTAATAGTCAGGATCGTCCCAGCTGATGTAGATCGTGGTCAGGTGCTTGCCGCTGGCGCGGATGCGCTCGACCAGCTTCTCGGCCTCGCCGCGTGAAAACTGGGCGTCGATCAGCACCGCGTCCTTGTCGCCGCTGACCAGCACCGAGGCGACCGGGAAAATGGCGGCTTCGCCAGGGTTGAATACGTCCAGCGTCAGCGGTGCGGCATGGGCGCTGATGGTGGTGGCGAGGGCGGCGGACAACAGGGTGGTTTTGATCATGACAAGCTCCGGGTTAAGAATGCTGTCATCTTAAATTTCCTAATCCGATAGAAAAATAGGTTAATCTGCGCGAGTTAATTGCATAAATCGGACGAATCATGGACCGCATCACCGCCGCGCGGGTATTTGTCAGCATTGCCGAACGCGGCAGCATGATCGCCGCCGCCGAGGCGCTGGACATGTCGCGCGCCATGGTCACGCGCTATCTGGCCGAGATGGAGCAGTGGGCCGGCGCACGCCTGCTGCACCGGAGCACGCGCCGTCTCAGCCTGACCGACGCCGGCGAACTGACCTTGGCGCGCTGCCGCCGCATGCTGGACGTGGCCGACGCTATGGCGGTGGCCAGCGGCGACGCGGCCGACACCCCGCAGGGCTTGTTGCGCATCACCTGCTCGCAGGCGCTGGCGCAGGCCGAGCTGTTGCAGGCGGTCGAGCAATTCCTGCAGCGCTATCCGCGCACCGCGGTCGATCTGCAGATGAGTAACCGCGCCGTCAACCTGATCGAAGAGCGCATCGACCTGGCGCTGCGCGTGACCAACACGCTGGAACCCAATCTGATCGCCCGCCAGCTGGGGCAGTGCGACTCGGTGATCTGCGCCGCGCCGGCTTACCTGGCGGCGCACGGTACGCCGCAGCTGCCGCAGGATCTGGTCAACCATAATTGCCTGACCTATAACTACTTCGGCAAAAGCCTGTGGCAGTTCACCGATGCCGCCGGCGCCGCGCTGTCGGTGCCGGTCAGCGGCAATCTGTCGGCCAATGAAGACTTCATCCTGCTCAAAGCGGCGGAGCGCGGCGGCGGCATCGCCATGCAGCCGCTGTACAGCGCCGGCCCGCTGATCGCCGACGGCCGCTTGCTGGCGTTGCTTCCTGGCTACACTCCCTTAAGGATGGGGATCTACGGCATTTACACCTCGCGCCAGCATATGGCGCCGGCGTTGCGCGCTATGCTGGACTTATTGTTAAGTTGGTTCGAGAGCAAGCAGTCTCGGGGCTTAAGCATCAATTAATGCGCAAAGATTTATGCGCTTTTTGTCGCGGCCATGGTTGTTGGGATACAATACCGATGCTATGCTGAATGGCCTGTTTTAGGTATAACCCGAACAAATAGCCCTTCCCCACAACTTGATGTGCAATCCGCTAACCGGTCAGGCCGTGTCGCGGAAGGTTAGATTAACCCGCTAATTCCTCGCGAAGCGCGAAGAAAGGTGAGCAAGAATGATGCAACAATATACGTCCAACTCCTACCTGTTCGGTGGGAATGCTCCGTACGTTGAAGAACTGTATGAAGCGTATCTCGACAATCCAGGCTCCGTCCCAGACAACTGGCGCGCCTACTTCGATGCCATGCAACACGTACCGGCAGTCGATGGTTCCAATAAACCAGACGTAGCACACGCCTCCGTTATCGCCTCTTTCGCAGAGCGCGCTAAAGCTGGTCCAATCCGCACCGTATCCGCCTCCGCCGACGTTGAAATGGGCCGCAAGCGCGTCGCCGTTACCCAGCTGATCGCAGCCTACCGCTATCTGGGCTCTCGCTGGGCCAATCTGGACCCGCTGCAGCGCCAGGAACGTCCGAGCATCCCTGAGCTGGAGCCGAGCTTCTACGGCTTCGCCGATGCCGACCTGGACACCGTATTCAACATCAGCAACACCTACTTCGGCCCAGAGACCGCGACCCTGCGCGACCTGCTGAACTTCCTGCGCGATACCTACACCCGTTCGATCGGCGCGGAATACATGTACATCTCCGACCCGGCCGAAAAACGCTGGCTGCAAGAGCGTCTGGAGTCGATCCGCTCGACCCCGAACTTCACCCCGGAGAAGAAAAAGCACATTCTGGAGCGTCTGACCGCTGCGGAAGGCCTGGAACGCTACCTGCACACCAAGTACGTCGGCCAGAAGCGTTTCTCGCTGGAAGGCGGCGAAACCTTCATCGCCTCGATCGATGAAATCATCCAGCGCGCCGGTGAAAAAGGCGTGCAAGAGATCGTGATCGGCATGGCCCACCGCGGCCGTCTGAACGTGCTGGTCAACACCCTGGGCAAAGCCCCGCGCGAGCTGTTCGAAGAATTCGAAGGCAAGCACGCTGACGACCTGCCAGCCGGCGACGTCAAATACCACCAAGGCTTCTCGTCGGACATCTCGACCGCTGGCGGTCCGGTCCACCTGTCGCTGGCGTTCAACCCATCGCACCTGGAAATCGTCAACCCAGTGGTTGAAGGTTCGGTCAAAGCCCGTATGGATCGCCGCGGCGACCACGGCGGCAAGCAAGTGCTGCCGATCCTGGTGCACGGCGACGCCGCCTTCGCCGGCCAGGGCGTGGTGATGGAAACCCTGAATCTGGCGCAAACCCGTGGTTACGGTACTGGCGGTACCGTGCACATCGTGATCAACAACCAGATCGGTTTCACCACCTCCGACCCGCGCGACGCCCGTTCGACCATCTACTGCTCGGACGTGGTCAAGATGATCGAAGCGCCGGTGCTGCACGTCAACGCCGATGATCCGGAAGCCACCGTGCTGGCCTCGCAAATCGCGATGGACTACCGCACCCAGTTCGGCAAAGACATCGTGGTTGACATCATCTGCTTCCGCAAACTGGGCCACAACGAGCAAGATACGCCTGCTCTGACCCAGCCGCTGATGTACAAGAAAATCGGCAAGCACCCAGGCACCCGCAAGCTGTACGCGGACAAGCTGTCGGCGCAGACCGTGATCCCGGCCGATGGCGGCGATCAACTGGTGGCCGCTTACCGCGAAGCCATGGACGCCGGCAAACACACCGTCGACCCGGTCATCTCCAACTTCAAGAACAAGTACGCCGTCGATTGGCTGCCGTTCCTGAACAAAAAATGGACCGACGCCGCCGACACTGCCGTGCCGCTGACCGAACTGAAACGTCTGGCCACCCGCATCACCACCGTGCCGGAAAACTTCAAGGTGCACTCGCTGGTGGAAAAAGTGCTGGCCGACCGCGCCAACATGGGCAAGGGCGAAGTCAATCTGGACTGGGGCATGGGCGAACACCTGGCGTTTGCATCGCTGGTATCGTCGGGCTACGCTGTCCGCCTGACCGGCCAGGACGCCGGCCGCGGCACCTTCACCCACCGTCACGCCGTGCTGCACGACCAGAACCGCGAGCGTTGGGATGCCGGCACCTACGTGCCACTGCAAAACATCGCTGAAGGCCAGGCGCCATTCACCGTGATCGACTCGGTGCTGTCGGAAGAAGCAGTGCTGGGCTTCGAATACGGCTACTCGACCGCCGAGCCGAACACCCTGACCATCTGGGAAGCCCAGTTCGGTGACTTCGTCAACGGTGCGCAAGTTGTGATCGACCAGTTCATCAGCTCCGGCGAAGTGAAGTGGGGCCGCGCTTCCGGCCTGGTGATGCTGCTGCCGCACGGCTACGAAGGCCAGGGTCCGGAGCACTCGTCGGCTCGCCCAGAGCGCTTCCTGCAGATGTGCGCGGACAACAATATGCAAGTGGTGCAGCCAACCACCGCCTCGCAGATCTTCCACGTGCTGCGTCGCCAGATGGTGCGTCAGTTCCGCAAGCCGCTGGTCATCATGACCCCGAAATCGCTGCTGCGTAACAAGGACGCAGGTTCGCCACTGAGCGAACTGGCCAAAGGCGCGTTCCAGACCGTGATTCCGGAAGTGGACGACAAGATCGACGCCAAGAAAGTCAAACGCGTCATCGTTTGCTCGGGCAAGGTGTACTACGACCTGGTCAACGCACGCAAAACGCGCGGCCAGACCGATACCGCGATCCTGCGTATCGAACAGCTGTATCCGTTCCCGCACAAGGCATTCGTTGCTGAACTGAAGAAGTTCCCAGCGGCGACCGAAGTGGTGTGGGCACAGGACGAACCGCAGAATCAGGGCCCATGGTTCCAGATTCAGCACAACATCTTCGAGAGCCTGGAAGCAGGTCAGCGTCTGGCATACGCCGGCCGCCCAGCTTCGGCATCGCCAGCGGTCGGTTACTACGACAAGCACTACGCTCAGCAAAAAGAGCTGCTGGAGACTGCATTCTCGAAGCTGAAGGGCTTCATCCTCACCAAGTAATCCACCACTTTCAGATAGAACGGAGCGCCGTCCTGCTACGCGGGGCGGCGCCGCAACAACAAATAACGGAGTTTTTTCATGGCACAAATCGAAGTCAAAGTTCCTCAACTGTCGGAATCGGTCGCTGAAGCAACCATGCTGACCTGGCACAAAAAGGTCGGCGAAGCCGTTGCACGCGACGAAAACCTGATCGATATCGAAACCGACAAAGTGGTTCTGGAACTGCCGGCACCTGCCGCTGGCGTCCTGGTGCAAATCATCAAGGGCGACGGCAGCACCGTGGTGGCTGACGAATTGATCGCAATTATCGACACCGATGCCGGCGCTGCCGTTGCGGCTCCAGCCGCCGCTGCCGCCGCTCCAGCACCTGCCGCCGCCGCTCCAGCCGCTGCCCCGGCAGCCGCTACCGGTGGCAACAAAGGTGATGTGGCGATGCCTGCCGCCGCCAAGATCCTGTCGGAAAAAGGCCTGTCGGCTTCCGACGTGGCCGGTTCCGGCAAAGATGGCCGCGTGACCAAGGGCGACGCCCTGGCCGCCGGCGCCAAAGCACCGACCGTGGCACCACTGGCCGCGCCAGCCGCCAAACCAGCACTGGCGCAAGTGGCCGCACCAGCCGCCGCCAACCTGGGCGATCGTCCGGAAGAGCGCGTGCCGATGAGCCGTCTGCGCGCCCGTATCGCCGAGCGTCTGATCCAGTCGCAATCGACCAACGCGATCCTGACCACCTTCAACGAAGTGAACATGGCTCCGGTCATGGAACTGCGCAACAAGTACAAAGACAAGTTCGAGAAAGAGCACGGCGTCAAGCTGGGCTTCATGTCGTTCTTCGTTAAAGCCGCTGTGGCCGCGCTGAAGAAATACCCGATCCTGAACGCTTCGGTTGACGGCAACGACATCGTCTACCACGGCTACTTCGACATCGGTATCGCGGTCGGTTCGCCACGCGGTCTGGTGGTGCCTATCCTGCGCAACGCCGACCAGATGACCATCGCTGAAATCGAGAAGAAAATCGGTGAATTCGGCGCCAAGGCCAAAGAAGGCAAGCTGACCCTGGACGACCTGACCGGCGGTACCTTCTCGATCTCGAACGGCGGCACCTTCGGCTCGATGCTGTCGACCCCGATCATCAACCCGCCTCAATCGGCCATCCTGGGCGTGCACGCCACCAAGGATCGCGCTGTGGTTGAAAACGGCCAGATCGTTGTGCGTCCGATGAACTACCTGGCAATGTCCTACGACCACCGTATCATCGACGGCCGCGAAGCCGTGCTGGGCCTGGTGGCCATGAAGGATGCGCTGGAAGATCCAGCCCGCCTGCTGCTGGACCTGTAATTCATCGCGCTACCCCGGGCCAGCCTCGGCCCGGGGAATTCTCAAGAGGGTCTTGAATGAGCGTCTCGGAAGAAATCAAGCGTTTGCACGAACTAAATCAGGCGGGTGCGCTGACGGACCAAGAGTTCGCGGCGGCAAAAGCCCGTCTGCTCAACAGCGAAGCCACCGGCACTGCCGGTCCCGGCGTCGCCACCTCTGATATTTCGCGGCTGCGCCGCTCGCGCACCGACCGCTGGCTCGGTGGCGTCTGCGGCGGCCTGGGTCGCATCAGCGGCGTGGAGGCGTGGATCTGGCGATTGCTGTTCGTGATGTTCGTCCTCACCTTTGGTTTCGGCCTCGCGATCTACATTCTGTTATGGATCTTCGTTCCAGAAGACGAACTGATTGGAAATTAAAAACATGAGCAAACAATTTGACGTAGTAGTCATCGGCGCCGGTCCTGGCGGTTACATCGCCGCCATCCGCGCAGCGCAGCTGGGCTTCTCGGTAGCCTGCGTGGACGCATGGGAAAATGAAAAGGGCGGTCCTGCTCCAGGCGGCACCTGCACCAACGTTGGTTGCATCCCATCCAAAGCGCTGCTGCAATCGTCGGAACACTACGAGCACGCCGGCCATGCGTTCAAAGAGCACGGCATCGACGTCGCCGGCCTGTCGCTGAACCTGGGCCAGATGATCAAGCGTAAGGACGGCGTTGTGAAGCAAAACAACGACGGTATCCTGTACCTGTTCAAGAAAAACAAAGTGACCTTCTTCCACGGCCGCGCCGCCTTCGCTGGCGCCGCTACCGCCGAAGGCTACCCGCTGACCATCAGCGCGCCTGCCAACGAGTCGATCACCGGCAAGCAAGTGATCATCGCCACCGGCTCCAACGCCCGTGCTTTGCCAGGCGCGGAGTTCGATGAGCAACTGATCCTGTCGAACACCGGCGCGCTGGACATCGCGGCCGTGCCGAAAAAACTGGGCGTGATCGGCGCCGGCGTGATCGGCCTGGAAATGGGTTCGGTATGGCGTCGTCTGGGTTCGGAAGTGACCGTGCTGGAAGGTCTGCCGACCTTCCTGGGCGCAGTTGACGAGCAGATCGCCAAGGAAGCCAACAAGCTGTTCACCAAGCAAGGTCTGAGCATCAACCTGGGCTGCAAGATCAACAAAGTCACCAAGGGCGACAACAACGTCACCGTGGAATTCGATAACGCCAAAGGCGAAGCCAACACCGCCGTGTTCGACAAGCTGATCGTGTCGATCGGCCGTACCCCGAACACCAACGGCCTGGCCGCTGATAAAGTCGGTCTGGCGCTGGACGAGCGTGGTTTCGTGGCCGTCGACGACGACTGCAAAACCAATCTGCCAGGCGTATGGGCGATTGGTGACGTGGTGCGTGGCCCGATGCTGGCGCACAAAGCGGAAGAAGAAGGCGTTGCCGTGGCCGAGCGTATCGCTGGCCAGCACGGCCACACCAACTTCAACACCATCCCTTGGGTGATCTACACCTCGCCGGAAATCGCCTGGGTCGGCAAAACCGAACAGACGCTGAAGGCCGAAGGCGTGGCGTACAAAGCCGGCACCTTCCCATTCCTGGCCAACGGCCGCGCACGCGCGCTGGGCGATACCTCGGGCATGGTCAAGTTCCTGGCTGACGCGACCACCGACGAAATCCTGGGCGTGCACATCATCGGCCCAATGGCTTCGGAACTGATTTCGGAAGCCGTGGTGGCGATGGAGTTCAAGGCATCGGCGGAAGACATCGCGCGCATCTGCCACGCTCACCCATCGCTGTCGGAAGCAACGAAAGAAGCGGCGCTGGCGATCGACAAGCGTACGCTGAACTTCTAAGCCTGATTTAGCTGGGCTACAGGGCGGGCCGCCATGGCCCGCCATTTTTGTTTGTGCAGAATGAACACTATGAACGTCCAAGAGTACTACCACAACGCGCTGTCACAGCGCGGCTACAAGCCCGATGAAGCGCAGCAGCGCGCGATCACCCGTCTGCAGCAATGCTATGACGAATGGGTGGAGTACAAGGGACAGCGCTCCAGTACCTTCAAACGCCTGATCAACCGCCCGGCGGTGCCGAAGGGCGTGTACATGTGGGGTGGAGTGGGGCGCGGCAAGTCCTTCCTGATGGACAGTTTCTTCTCGGTGGTGCCGCTGGTGCGCAAGACCCGGTTGCACTTCCACGAATTCATGCGCGATGTGCATCGCCAGCTCGACGAGCTGCGCGGCGTGGCCGACCCGCTGGACGAGGTGGCCAAACGCGTCGCCAAGAAATACCGGCTGATCTGCTTCGACGAGTTCCACATCTCGGACGTGGCCGACGCCATGATCATGTACAACCTGCTGAAGGCGCTGTTCGACAATGGCGTGTCCTTCATCATGACCTCCAACTACGATCCGCAGCTGCTGTATCCGGACGGCCTGCACCGCGACCGCATCCTGCCGACCATCGCGCTGCTGTACGAGAAGCTGGACGTGATGAACATCGACGCCGGCATCGACTATCGCGGTCGCGCGCTGGAGCAGGTGGAAGCCTACTACACGCCGCTCAACGCCCAGACCGACAAGGCGCTGCGCGACGCCTACGCCAGCGTGGCCGAAACCGCCGATGAAGATCCGGTGATCCGCATCGAGGCGCGCGAAATCCGCGCCTTGCGTCGCGCCGGCACCATCATCTGGTTCGACTTCAACACCCTGTGCGGCGGCCCGCGCTCGCAGAACGATTACCTGGAAATCGCCAGCCGCTTCCATACCGTGATATTGTCCGGAGTGCCGATGATGTCGGCCTCGATGTCGTCGGAGGCGCGCCGCTTCACCTGGCTGATCGACGTGTTCTACGACCAGGGCGTGAAGCTGCTGATGTCGGCCGAGGTCGAGCCGGAAGAGCTGTACACCACCGGCGCCATGGCCAACGAATTCCATCGCACCGTGTCGCGTATCGTCGAAATGCAGTCGCAGGAATACATGAACCGCCAGCAGCGTGGCGCTGCCGCATCGCTGGCGTAAGGATAAGAATATGAAAGCAATCATGATTGCGCTGGCGATGCTGAGCGCAGCCGCCACGGCGCAAGCCGAAGGTGTGAAATCGGTCGACGAAGCTAACGTCGCGCTGGCGAAAGTGGCCAAGGACCGCGAGGCCACGCACGCCGAATTCGCCACCAGCGAGCGCGAATGCTATACCAAGTTTTTCGTCAATAACTGCCTGGACAAGGCCAAGGAAAAGCGCCGCGTGGCGCTTGCCGAGATCCGCGCGCGCGAGGTCGACGCCGAGCATTTCAAGCGGGTCGACTCGGTCGCCAAGCGCGATGCCGATCTGGCCGAGCGCGCCCGCAAGGATGCCGAGGAAGCCGCGCTGCGCGCCGCCCAGCCGCCCAAGCCGCCGAAGGAAGAGCATGCTGATCCCAAGCCGGCCTCCGGTCCGCGCGTGGCCGAGCGTGAAGCCCAGCATGAAGATAAGGTGAAGCGTCAGGAGCGCGAGGACGCCGCCAACGCCACCAAACGCGCCGCCAACGTGGAAGCGTTCGAGCGTAAAAAGGTGGAGTCGGAGCGCCGTCAGGCCGAAGTGAAACGCAAGATGGCGGAAAACGCCGAGAAGGCCAAGCAGGCCGCCGAGCGCGACGAAGCCGAACGCAAGAAGGCCGAAGCCCAGAAGCAGGCGCCGGCCAAGCAGTAATCAGACGGTTCAGACGGCTCTGCGCATCTTCTGCACGGTGTAGCCGGGCGCTTCCGGCGGCGGCGACACCAGCTTGATGATGGCCATCGAGGCGTTATCGCCCTTGCCCTGGGCGCGCTCGCCGGCTTTGTTGATCAGGCGTTCGGCGGCCTGGCGCGGCGTGTTGCGCGCCACCGCCGCCGCCAGTTCTTCGGGGCGAAACAACTG
The DNA here is from genome assembly GCF_009674535.1 of Duganella guangzhouensis. Taxonomy (GTDB): domain Bacteria; phylum Pseudomonadota; class Gammaproteobacteria; order Burkholderiales; family Burkholderiaceae_D; genus Rugamonas; species Rugamonas guangzhouensis. The sequence goes on along the minus strand of NZ_WKJK01000002.1, from coordinate 220,702 downwards.
CCACAGACCATCCGAACACAGCATCAGCGCGTCGCCGGCCTGCAAGCCTTCGTAACTGCCGGTGCTGACGTAGGGGTCTTTCAGGCGATTGCCCAGCGCATTGTTCAGCAGACGCGAGGCGCGGTGTTTTTTGGCCGCCTCCAGCGGCAGCTTGTCGTGATTGACCAGGTGTTCGACATAGGCGGTGTCATTGCTGCGCATGGCGCAGGCTTCGCCGCGAAAGCGGTAGACGCGGGCATCGCCCACATGCGCCCACACCAGTTGCGCTTGCGGCGTCAGCACCATCAGCGCCAGCGCGGCCTGCGGCTCGGTCGCCGCCGCCAGCGGATTCATTTTGACCATCTGATGCACTTCCAGCGCAATATTGGCCAGCAGCTGCTGCAAGCGCGGCAGGTTGACGCTGTCGCCCACGCGGTATTCGTCGAACAAGTGCTTGCTGGTCAGCAGTACCTGGTCGGACACCAGCGGGCTGCTGTTGCCGTCGGCCAGCACCGCCATCACGTAACCGGGCGCCTGGGCGGCGGTGTACAGCGCCACGCGGTCGTTCTGTTGCGGCCGATTGCCGATGTGCTGGGCGGTCCCGGCTTCTATTTTGTAGGCGCTCATAAGATCATTTGTTGGCGGCGGACGCGCCGTAGATTAAACTATGCACCGGGTCGCAGTTTGTATGCAACGGGTACGCAATTGGTGTTGTTCCGGTGAAACTATTTGGTTGAGAAATATGACTGATGTACAAGATATTCAGCGTCGTTTGATTGAACTTGATGTTGAGCACCGCGACCTGGACGCGGTCATTGCCATGCTGACGCTGGACGGTCACCACGATCAACTGCAATTGCGGCGCCTCAAAAAGCGCAAACTGCAACTGAAAGACCATATCACTCTGCTAAAAATGCAATTGGTGCCCGACGTTCCGGCGTAGGCATAACGACTTATTTTGACCGAACACCTCCCACCGTCCCCCGAAGCCACGCCCGCCATCATCGGCGCCACTCCAGAACAGCCCCCCGGCAAGTATGACTCCGAGGTCGAGCGCCTGTTCGGAGCTGGCGGTCCGCTGGGGCCGGCCGTTGGCGACTTCCGCCCACGCCGCTCGCAAACCGAGATGGCCAAGGCGATCGCGTCCGCCATCGCCAGCCAGACCACGCTGATCGCCGAGGCCGGCACGGGCACGGGCAAGACCTTCGCGTATCTGGTGCCGGCGCTGTTGTGGGGCGGCAAAACCATCGTGTCGACCGGAACCAAGAACTTGCAGGACCAGTTGTTCCTGCGCGATATCCCGGCGGTGCGCAATGCCCTGCAGGCGCCGGTTTCGGTGGCGCTGCTGAAGGGGCGCTCGAACTACGTCTGCCACTACCATCTGGAACGCACGCTGCAGAATGGTCGCATGACCTCGCGCGACGATGTTGGTTATTTGCGTGAAATCTCGCGTTTTCTCAAAATGACCAAGTCCGGCGACAAGGCCGAGCTGGCCCGGGTGCCGGAAAACGCCACGGTGTGGAATCTGGTGACCTCGACCCGCGACAATTGCATGGGCGCCGAATGCCAGTATTACCAGGATTGCTTCGTCATGAAGGCGCGCAAGGAGGCGCAGCAGGCGGACGTGGTGGTGGTCAACCATCACCTGTTCTTTGCCGATGTGGCGCTGAAGGATTCCGGCGTGGCCGAACTGCTGCCATCGGCCAACACCATCATCTTCGACGAGGCGCACCAGCTGCCGGATACCGCCACGCTGTTCTTTGGCGACACCTTCTCCACCTCCCAGGTGCTGGAACTGTGCCGCGATGTGCTGGCCGAAGGCTTGTCGCAGGCGCGCGATGGCGCCGACTGGGGCAAGGTGGTGACGGTGGTGGAAAAAGCCGCGCGCGATCTGCGGCTGACTTTCCCCCAAGACATCGTACGGCTGTCGTTGCCGCAGATCGCGCCCTCCAGCGATTTCTTCCCGGCACTGGAAAAGCTCAAGGATGAGCTGGACGGCATGGTGGCGGTGCTGGACAAGCAGGCCGAGCGCGCCGAAACGCTGGAGCAATGCCGTCAGCGCGGGCTGGAATTGCAGCAGCGTCTGGGCGCGTGGAAATTTGACCCCAAGGCCAAGGTCGCCAAGGGCGAGGAGGCCGTGTTCTGGGTCGAGGCCTATACCTCGTCCTTGCAGCTGCACAAAACACCGCTGTCGATCGCGCCGATCTTCAATGGCCAGCGCGAAGGCGTGCCGCGCAGCTGGATTTTTACCTCGGCAACGTTGGCGGTGAAGAACGATTTCAGCCATTTCTCCGAGCAAATGGGCCTGGGCGACGAGCCGTCGCGCTCCTGGCCCAGCCCGTTCAACTACGAAGAACAGGGCATTTTGTATGTGCCGACCGGCTTGCCGGACCCGAATTCCTTCGGCTATACCGACGCGGTACTGAACCTGGCCTTGCCGGTGATCGAGGCCGCCGGTGGTAAAACTTTCCTTTTGTGCACGACTTTGCGCGCGGTCAAACGGGCCGCCGAAGTGCTGCGCGACGAGTTTGAGAAGCGCGGTTTGCCGTTCCCATTGTTCATTCAGGGCGACAAGGGCCGCACCGAATTGCTGGATCAATTCCGCAAGGCCGGCAACGGCGTGTTGATCGGATCGCAAAGTTTCTGGGAGGGCGTGGACGTGCGCGGCGACGCCTTGTCGCTGGTGATTATTGATAAATTGCCATTCGCGCCGCCCGATGATCCGGTGCTGGCGGCCCGCATCGAGGTGATGGAAAAGCAGGGCAAAAATGGCTTTATGCACCACACTTTGCCGGAAGCGATCATCAATCTGAAGCAGGGCGCCGGCCGTCTGATTCGTGATGAAAAAGACCAGGGCGTGCTGATGTTGTGCGATCCGCGCGTGATTTCCAAGCCTTACGGCAAGCGAATTTGGCAGAGTTTGCCGGCGTTCAAACGCACGCGCGAACAGCAAGTCGTGCTCGACTTCTTCAAAAACAAGTATTCCGAGCAGTAACTTCCAGTAATAAAATTCGCCGCGCCGGCGACCCGATGTGGCGGTCGCCGGCGCGGTTGTCTGTTACTCTTGAGGCAATACCACCACTTTGCCGGTCACCTTCCTGGCCGCCATATCGTTCAAGGCCTGGGCCGCTTGTGCCAGCGGATAGCGAGCGGATACCAGCGGCTTGATCTTCCCTTCATGCAACCATTGCAGCAACTGGCGCATATTCGCCATATTGCCTTTTGGATTACGTTTGGTGAATTCGCCCCAGAATACGCCGACCAGTGACGCACCTTTGAGCAAGGTCAGATTGAGTGGCAATTTCGGGATTTCGCCGTTGGCGAAGCCCACCACCAGATATCGTCCACCCCACGCAATCGAATGGAACGCCGGCTCCGCATAATCGCCGCCAACCGGATCGTAAATCACATCCGGCCCCTTGCCGCCGGTCGCCGCCTTCACCGCCTCGCGCAAATCCTGGGTGCTGTAGTTGATCAGCACGTCGGCACCGTGCTGGCGGCAGACTTCCAGCTTCTCATCGGTCGAGGCGCAAGCAATAATGCGGGCGCCAAGGGCTTTTCCTATCTCAATCGCGGCCAGTCCGACCCCGCCAGCCGCGCCAAGAATTAGCATGTTCTCACCATTTTCTAGCTTGGCCCGGTCCACAATCGCGTGATACGAGGTGCCATAGGTGAGGGTGATGGCGGCCGCCGTGTCGAAATCCATGCCAGGCGGCATGGGTATCAGTGCTTGTGCCGGTGCTAACAGCTGTTGCCCAAAACCACCGGTGAAGGCGATGACCTGGTCGCCGGGCTTGAAAGTTGTCACATCATCAGCAACCGAGCGGATGATGCCGGCCACCTCGCTGCCGGGCACGAACGGCAGCTCGGGCTTGAATTGATACTTTCCCTGCACGATCAGCACGTCCGGAAAATTGACGCCGGCCGCTTGCACCTCGATCACCACCTGGCCCGGACCAGGCTGTGGATCTTGCAATTCTTGCACTTTTAGCGTATCCGGCACGCCCCAGTTTTCGCACACCACAGCTTTCATTCTGGTCTCCTTGGTTATAAAAAAGAACGGTCGTTATATTTCGATGATACCGCAAAGCGCCAGCCGTTTGCGCAAAGTTCGGCCTGCCGCACGTTTGTTCTGCCTCAAAGTCCCGTCACAAAGGATTGTTAGAGTTGGTTAAACGTAGGAGGGATATCATGACTATCCGTCACGGCTGCTTTTTCAGTTATGCACATGGCCAGCATGCTTACATGAGCAAATTCAAGGACGACCTGGTCGATGCCTTGAAGTGCTATCTCGAACCCCACTTCGACAACGAGGACGAGCTCTTTGTTGACGGTGAGCAACTTGGCGGTGGCGACGACATCGACCAGAAAATCGCCCGCGCCTTGTGTGAGAGCGTTTGCATGATTGTCATTTATACACCCAAGTATGAGGCGCATGGTTACACCCGGCGCGAGTTTGCAGCAATGCAACTTATCGAACGGGAGCGGCGCCAGTGGTACACGCTGCCCAGCCATTTGATCATCCCCGTCATCATGACCCGCCACCCGGTCGGCCTGCCGCTGCAGATCACCGGTCCTGGCATGTACGTCGATTTTTCGCGTTACACGCTGGCCAGCGGCGACTTGAAGACCAATCCAGATTTCCTCCCGGACATTGAAAAAATCGTCCACCGCGTTGCCGAGCACTACCACTGTCTAAAACGATGCACGCCGCCCGAGCATGACTGCAGCCGTTTCGTGCTGCCTGACATCCCGCCGGAATGGCGTGCCATTCCTCCTCCACAATTTCCACGTTAAAGGTATGCCATGGAACTCACCTCCCTGACATTGCCGCCGCTGAGCGCCAGCGGCGAGGTTATTACTTTTTATTCATATAAGGGCGGCACCGGGCGCACCATGGCCTTGTCCAATATCGCCGTGTTGCTGGCGCGACAGCAGAACGCCACCGCGCCGGTGCTGATGATTGACTGGGATCTGGAGGCGCCCGGCCTGCATCACTATTTTGACGCCGGCGCAGAAGCCAAGCCCGGCGTGCTGGAATTTTTCGAGGCTTGCCGCGAGCAGCTGCAGCGCTTGCGGCTGGCCGCGCCCGAGCTGGCGGGCGAAGCGCTGGCCGAGGCCGTGCTGGCCGAGGTGAGCTGGGAGCATTATGTCAGCCGCGTCGACCACGGCAGCCAGCTGTATCTGATGCGCGCCGGCCGCTTCGACGACAGCTACCCGGAGCGGCTGGCCGCCATGCGCTGGGACGACCTATTTAATTGCTGTCCGCCGCTGTACCGCTGCTTTGGCCAACGGCTGGCGCGGCATTTCCTCCATGTACTGGTCGATTCCCGCACCGGCCGCACCGATAGCGCCGGCATTTGCACCACCTTGCTGCCGCGCAAGCTGGTGCTGGTGTTCGCGCCCAGTCACCAGAGTCTGGAGGGCGTGGAGGACATGGTGGCGCGCGCCACCACCTACCGTCGCAGCCATGAGGATGAGCAACGGCCGCTGCTGGTCTATCCCTTGCCTTCGCGGATAGACATCGGTGACGACCTGCTGCGCGCGCAATGGCGGCGTGGCGATGCCTCCCAGCACATTCTCGGCTACCAGCCCAGCTTTGAAGACCTGATCCGCGATTCCTACGGCATGCAGCATGTGTCGCTGGAAAGTTATTTCGACGAAGTCCAGCTGCAGCAGACCCGCAGCTTGCCCGGCGGCGAGCAGGTCGCGGTGCGTCAGGATCAGGGCGGCGACCGGTTTTCGCTGACGCGCACCTTCGAAGCCTTCCTGGCCTGGCTGGCGCCGGGCTACTTTCCATGGCAGTCGCGGGCGGAAATCCAGTTGCTGGGCACGATAGCTGAGGCGCGCCGGTTGCTGGACGAGGGCGGGGCGGCGGCGCGCGCCGCCTGGCAGCCGCTGGCGCGCGACTTGCATCTGCTGGGCGAGCTGTATCGGAGCGAGGGCAAGTCGCGGTCGGCGCTGGCCAGTTTCGAGGAAAGCTTGTCGCTACGACAACGTGGGCTGGGGGAGGATCATCCGGACACCCTGGCCACCAAGATGCGTCTGGCGCAGGTGTTGCGTCACATCGGGCGGCTGGACGAAGCGCGATTTCTGGAGGAATGCGTGGTCGAGGCGCGCGAGCGCATGCTGGGCGTCGAACATGTCGACACGCTGGCGGCGCGCAGCAGTCTGGCGCATACGCTGGGTTTGCAGGGGCGGCTGGGCGAGGCGCTGGCTTTGCAAGACAGCGTGCTGGATACGTATACCCGCCTGCTGGGCGCCGATCACCTGCAAACGCTGGTCAGCATGGCGGCGCGCGCCGACCTGCTGATACAGCGCGGCGAGCTGGAACAGGCACGCGCGGTGCAGCAACAGGTATTGGCCGCGCGCGAGCGCATGCTGGGCAGCGCCCATGCCGACACTTTGCGCAGCAAGGCGACGCTGGCGCGTACCTTGCTTCAAATGCAAGATTTGCCGGGCGCACACATTTTGCTGGATGCGGTGCTGCAAACCCAGCTGGGCCGGCTGGGCGCCGAGCATGTGGAAACCCGCAACGCCCGCGAGCAACTGATCGATGTGCAGTTGCAGATGGGCGTGCCGGCGGACGAGGCGACGCTGGTACCCGAACTACATCAGGATGCCGCCATGGACGACTACAGGGAGGCGTTGGAGCGGCCGGAGCCGCCACGCAAGCCGGCCATGGCCAACAGCCAGTGGCCGCGCACGCCGGAGGAGTTGCTGGCGCTGGACCTGCAATTGGCCGACACCCGCGGCACGCCGCGTTGACGAAAATTTATACAAAAAGGAGGCGACCGGCACGCGCAGTGCGGCCATTGCTTCGGGTAAAATCTGCTGTATGAGAATCCTGATAAGCAATGACGACGGCTACCTGGCGCCTGGCATCAATGCGCTGGCCAACGCGCTCGCCCCTATCGCCGACATCGTGGTGGTGGCGCCGGACAGCAACCGTTCGGGCGCTTCCAATTCGCTGTCGCTGGACCGGCCTTTGTCGGTGCAGCAGGCCGCCAATGGTTTTTATTTTGTCAACGGCACACCCAGCGATTGCGTGCACGTGGCGCTGACCGCCGTGCTGGACTACCGGCCGGATCTGGTGGTGTCCGGCATCAATAATGGTCCCAATATGGGGGACGACACGCTGTACTCCGGCACGGTGGCGGCCGCCACCGAGGGCTATCTGTTCGGCATTCCGGCGATCGCCTTTTCGCAAGGCACTTACGGCTGGGAACATATAGAGGACGCCGCGCGTCACGCACGCGACATCGTCCAGCGCTATTATGAAACGTTGCCGCGTCCCTATCTGCTGAACGTGAATATACCGAACCGCCCTTATGATGAGCTTAATCAAGTGGTCGCCACCCGGCTCGGCCGCCGCCATCAGTCGGAACCGGTGATCAAAGCCCAGGACCCGCGCGGCAGGGATATCTACTGGATCGGCCCGCCGGGTGCGTGCAAGGATGCCGGCGAGGGCACGGATTTTCATGCCGTCACGGCCGGCCGCACGTCGATCACTCCGCTGCAAATCGATCTGACCCATAAAACGCAACTTGACGCACTGGCAAAGGCGCTGGCATGACCGAAAAAAACCGTACCTTTCCTTTGCCGCTGTCCTCGGTAACAGACAAGGGGGCCAGGAAGGCAACGGTATTTGCACCGGTGGCGACGCCGCAAACCGCCACCCAGAACGCGGCGCGCTACGCGCCACCCCAGCATCCAGCGCCGCGTCCGGTGGCGACGCCGTCCAAATCACATGGTTACGCACTGGAGCGCGCCCAGCCGGCGCCGGCCGCCGCGCCGCGCGACAGCGCGCTGGTGTCGGCGGCGGTGCGCCGCGCCATGGTGCAGCGCATCGCCAACCAGGGCGTGCAGGATCAACTGGTGCTGGGCGCGATGGACCAGGTGCCGCGCCACATATTCATGGACGAGGGGCTGGCGCCGCAAGCTTATGTCGATGCCTCGCTGCCGATCGGCCACCACCAGACCATCTCCCAGCCCTATATTGTCGCCCGCATGATCGAGGTGATGCGCAATGGCGGCCAGCTCAAGCGCGTGCTGGAAATCGGCACCGGCTGCGGCTACCAGGCGGCGGTGCTGGCCTGCGTGGCGCAGGAGGTGTATTCCATCGAGCGCATCAAGCCCCTGCACGAGCTGGCCAAGGCCAATCTGCGGCCGCTGCGCGTGCCGAACCTGCGTCTGCATTACGGAGATGGTATGCTTGGGCTGCCGCAAGCGGCTCCGTTTGACGGTATCATTCTGGCCGCGGCCGGGATGGAGGTGCCGCAAGCACTGCTGGAACAGCTGACCATCGGCGGTCGCCTGGTCGCCCCGGTGGGCGTCCGGGCGCAGCATTTGGAACTGATTACACGCATCGGCAAGACGGAGTGGGCCAGCCAGACACTGGAAGATTGCCACTTCGTGCCGTTGCGTCCGGGCGTGGTTTAGCGCCCGAACCACTAGACACTAAGATGAGAATGACAAAAAAAAGTAATTTGCTCGCCATGAGCTTCGCGCTTGCCTTCCTGAGCGCTTGCCAGACCACTCCGAATCAAGCACCGGTCATCGACCGCACCGTTCATCCCGCCGTCAAACCCGCCACGCCGAGCGAAACGGCGCAGGTCGCGCGTGACGAGCGCGGCCTGTACACTGTCAAAAAAGGCGATACCCTGATCCGCATCGCGCTGGAATTCGGCCAGAATTACCGCGATCTGGTGACCTGGAACAATCTGGCCAACCCGAACGACATCAAGGTCGATCAGGTGCTGCGCGTGGCGCCGCCTGATAGCGCACCCAATAGCCCGGGCGTGGAAACCGCCGCCATCGTCATGCCGCCGTCCGACAAGACGCCGCCGCCGGCGCCGGTGGTCAAGAAGAATGGCCCGAAAGGCGACAAAAAACCGTACACCGAGGCCAATCTGGCCGAATTGCAGCGCACCGAAAACGGCAAGGAAGGCGGCACCGCGCCCGCCACGGCGGCCACCGCGCCGGCCACCGCGCCGGCACCGGCCGTTACCCGTCCGACCGCACCACCGCCTGTGCCCGCCGGGCCGGCGCTGGCGGCCGACGATGCCGCCCTGAGCTGGGTCTGGCCGGCCGACGGCAAGGTGATCGCCACCTTTGACGAGGGCAAGAACAAGGGCGTCGACATCGCCGGCAAGGCTGGCCAGCAAGTCGTGGCTGCCGGCGCGGGAAAAGTAATGTATGCCGGCAGCGGCATCCGCGGATATGGTAATCTCGTGATCGTGAAGCACAGTAATAATTTGTTGTCGGCCTACGCGCACAACCGGACCATTCTGGTCAAGGAAGGGCAGAGCGTAAGCAAAGGACAGATGATCGCGGAAATGGGCGATTCCGATACCGACTCCGTCAAGCTGCACTTCGAAATCCGGCAGCAGGGCAAACCGGTGGACCCGTCCAGATTCCTGCCTAACCGCTAGCTGACCATGACCTCTACGCCGCACGATCAGATCGATGACGACTCGCTCCCGGACGATTTCCGCGACGAGCAGAGCGAGGATGTGGTCCTCGATGGTGCGGACGAGGCTGACCAGCCGGAGAGCGGCGCGGTGCTCGAAAGCGTCGACGAGCTGAAAAAAGTGCTGGCGGCCGAGCTGTCCACCGACACCACCCAGCACTATCTGAACCAGATCGGCACCCGGCCGTTGCTGACGGCGCAGCAGGAAGTGCATTACGCCACGCTGGCCAAGGCCGGCGACTTCAGCGCGCGCCAGACCATGATCGAGCATAATCTGCGGCTGGTGGTGTCGATCGCCAAGCACTACATCAACCGTGGCGTGGTGTTGCTGGACATGATAGAAGAGGGCAACATCGGCCTGATGCGCGCCATCGACAAGTTCGAGCCCGAGCGCGGCTTCCGTTTTTCCACCTACGCCACCTGGTGGATACGCCAGAGCATCGAGCGCGCCATCATGAATCAGGCCCGCACGGTGCGCTTGCCGGTGCACATGGTGCGCGAGCTGAACCAGATCCTGCGCGGCAAATACCATCTCGAAGCGCAGCATCACAACGGCAAGGACGCCACCGCCGAGGACATCGCCGAGCTGGTCGGCCGCCCGGTGGAGGAGGTGCAGGATATCCTGGCGCTGTCCGAACACGCCACCTCGCTGGACGCGCCGCTCGACAACGATCCGCAATCGTCGCTGATGGACATGCTGCCCGGCGACAGCGAAGACAGCCCCGACGCCCGCGCCGAGCACCACGAAATGACCTTGCTGGTGCGCGACTGGCTGACCAAGCTGCCGGACAAGCAGCGCATCGTCATCATGCGCCGTTTCGGCCTCGACAACGACGATCCGGCCACGCTGGAAACCCTGGCCGAGGAGATGGGCGTGACGCGCGAGCGGGTGCGCCAGATCCAGCAGGAAGCGCTGGTCAAACTGAAGCGGGCCATGGCCGCGCGCGGCGTGGTCCGCGATTCCCTGCTGTAGACCCTTCCCATTCTGCTATCATTACGGCCCGGCGCAATGCCGGCGTCTGCCATTTCCCATTCAAGATTAAACGTTATGCAAGAAAATACCATCGACATTAAATCGCTCGACATGGACGCTCGCGGCGTCGGCCACCTGCAGGACAACGAAGACGGCACGCCGGGCAAAGTGGTGTTCGTGGAGGGCGCGCTGCCGGGCGAGCGCGTCAGCTTTGAAACGTTCAAGAAAAAGAAGAGTTGGGAAGCGGCTCGCATGACCGCGTTGCACCGCGAATCGTCGATGCGGGTGCAGCCGAAGTGCGTGCATTTCGACTACTGCGGCGGCTGCTCGATGCAGCACATCGAGCCGAGCGCGCAGGTGGCGATCAAGCAGCGTGTGCTGGAAGATAATCTGTGGCACATCGGCAAAGTCACCGCCGACAACATCATGCGTCCGATGTACGGCCCGACCTGGGGCTACCGCTACCGCGCGCGCCTGTCGGTGCGCTGGGTGGAGAAGAAGGGGACGGTGCTGGTCGGCTTCAAGGAAAAGAAATCGATCTTCGTGGCCGATATTAAGAGCTGCCAGATCCTGCCGAAACATGTGTCGGACATGTTCATGCCGTTGCGCGCGCTGATAGGTTCGCTGACGCTGTTCAACCAGATCCCGCAGATCGAACTGGCGATCGGTGAAGACGTCACCGCGCTGGTGCTGCGCGTCATGGAGACGCCGACTGCCGACGACGAGGTCAAGCTCAAAGCCTTCGCCGATCAGTACAAAGTACAGTTCTGGCTGCAGACCAAGGGCCCGGAAACCGCCGCGCCGTTCTACCCGCTGGAGCCGGAGCTGCATTACCTGCTGCCGGAATACGGCGTGCGCATGCCGTTCAAGCCGGTCGACTTCACCCAGGTCAACCACCATATCAACCGCGTGCTGGTGCACAAGGCGCTGCGCCTGCTGGATGTGCAGCCTGAGGACCGCGTGGCCGACCTGTTCTGCGGCCTGGGCAATTTCACGCTGCCGCTGGCGACGCTGGCACGCGAAGTGGTCGGCATCGAAGGCAGCCAGGCGCTGACCGATCGCTCGCTGAGCAACGCCAAGGCCAATGGCCTGGATGGCAAAACCACCTTCTACAACCGCAACCTGTTTGAAGTGACGCCGGAAGATTTGATCGCGCTGGGCAAATTCGACCGCATGCTGATCGACCCGCCGCGCGATGGCGCCATGGCGCTGTCGCTGGCGCTGGGGGAATTGCGCAAAACCAATCCGGAATTCCTGCCGAAGCGCATCGTTTACGTCTCGTGCAGCCCATCGACCTTGGCGCGCGACGCCAATGTGCTGGTCAACCTGGCCGGCTACAAGCTGGATAAAGCCGGCGTGGTCAACATGTTCCCGCACACCTCGCACGTCGAATCGATGGCGGTATTCGATCTGATCTAATGTTTTTATTCTAATATAATTGACTTTGCCGGAGGCGTGCGCAAGACTTAGCTGATTGTTAATCAGCGCCTGGAGTTGGCATGCGCCTCCTGTTCCGCATCATCGCGCTGGCTGCGTTCAGCAGCCTGCCGCTGGCCGTTCTGGCCGAGACTTCCGTTATTTCGTTTTCCCCCAAGGACACCGTCAAGCGCGTGCGCCAGGTGACCGCGCGCTTCAGCGGCCAGATGGTCCCGCTGGGCGATATGCGGCTGGGCGATCCGTTCACCGTCGATTGTCCGGAAGAGGGCAAGGGCCGCTGGATCGATGGCCAAAACTGGAGCTACGATTTCGCGCGCGACCTGCCGGGCGGCGTGGCTTGCCGCTTCACGCTCAAGGATGACGTCAAAGACATCACCGGCAAGCCACTGAGCGGCGAGCGTCAGTTCTCCTTTGACACCGGCGGCCCGGCGGTGGTGGAAGCGGCGCCGCGTGACGGCGCCGGCGCCATCGACGAGCAGCAGATTTTCGTGCTGGGTCTCGACGCGCCGGCCAATGAACAGACCATCGCCGCCCATGCATGGTGCCAGGCCGCCGGCATCAACGAGAAAATCGGCGTGCGGCTGCTGCAGGGCGCGGAGCGCCAGCGCGTGATGGAGCTGCGCAAGGCGTTCACCGAGCGCTATCTGTCGCTGTACTTCAAGGCGCGCGGCGTGGTGTGGCGCGCCACCGGCAAGGTCAATAACCAGCGGCTCGACAAGTTGCCGATTGTGGTGCTGCAGTGCCAGCGTCCATTGCCGGCCGACGCCAATGTGTCGCTGGTGTGGGGCGCCGGCATCGCCGCCGACAGCGGCATCGTCACCACGCAGGACCAAACGCTGGCCTTCAACACGCGGCCGGACTTCAGCGCGCGCTTCAGTTGCGACAGGCTGTCCGCCGATGGCGGCTGCATTCCGTTCCTGCCGATGCGCTTGAATTTCTCGGCACCGGTGGCGCGCGCCGACGCGCTGGCTGTCAGGATCACTGGCCCCGGCGGCAAGGTGTTCAAGCCCACCGTCGACAAGGAAGAGGACAAGTCCGAGTATCTGCAATGGCTGAACTTCAAGGGGCCTTTCCCAGAGAGCGCGAAGCTGGCCTTGTCGCTGCCGGTCAAGCTGAAGGACGATGCCGGCCGCGCGCTGGTCAATCAGGCCAGTTTCCCGATGGCGATCCGCACCGATGCGCAGCCGCCGCTGGTCAAGTTCCCGGCGCGCTTCGGCATCATCGAGGTTCAAGGCGACAAGCTGTTGCCGGTTACGGTGCGCAATGTTGAAGCGCGGCTGGCGGGCAGCAAGGTGGATGGCGCCGCGTTGCGCGTGAATGAAGGCGGCGACGCCGATCAGCAAGTCATCGGATGGCTCAAGCGCATGGGCACCAGCTACAACTGGCAGCCGCAGGAACAATGGGGCGACAGTCTGGGCAAGCAGCTGCTGGACGCTAAAGCCGGCAAGGTCGAACGCTTCGTCATGCCCAAGCCGAATGGCGGGCGGGCGATGGAAGTCGTCGGCATCCCGCTGCGCAAGCCGGGCTTTTATGTGGTGGAGCTGGCGAGTCCCCGGTTGGGCGCGGGGCTGGGCGTAGGCAAACAGGCTTACGTCAGCACGGCGGCGCTGGTGACCAATATGGTGGCGCACTTCAAGCACGGCGCCGAATCGTCGGTGGTCTGGGTGACGTCGCTGGACAAGGGCCAGCCAGTGCCGCAGGCGCAGGTGGCGGTGCGCGATTACGACGGTAATTTGCTGTGGCAGGGCATGACCGATGCCGGCGGTCTGGCGCACATCCGCAAAGAACTGCCAACCTCGCGCAAGGACAACGATGGCCGCTACTTCGTCAGCGCGCGACTGGGCGCGGACATGACGTTCACCTTGTCCGACTGGGATCGCGGCATCGAGACCTGGCGCTTCAATCTGCCGGGCGGCTATGGCGGCGCCGATAACGTCATCGCCACCACGGTGTTCGACCGCACGCTGCTACGCGCCGGCGAAACGGTGCACATGAAGCACTTCCTGCGCCGCCATGTGGAGCAGGGCATCGTGCTGGCGGCAAAAGAGCAGGACGGCACGCTGCACGTCATTCACGAGGGTAGCGAACAGAAATACGATGTGCCGATCAAGTGGCATGCCAGCGGTTCGGCCGAGAGCACGTGGACTATTCCGGCCGACGCCAAACAAGGCTGGTATCAGCTGATGCTGAGCGGCCGCGCGGCGGGCCGCTTCCGCGTCGAACAGTTCCGCGTGCCGACCATGAAGGCGCTGCTGCAAGGGCCGAAGACGCCGGCTATCCGCGCCTCGTCGGTGGATCTGGACATGCAGCTCAGTTATCTGTCGGGCGGCGGCGCGGGCGACGCGCCGGTGCAGTTGCGCACCGTGGTGCAGGACAAGAGCGTCAGCTTCGCCGATTACGCGGACTTCAGCTTCAGCAACGGCGATGTGAAGGTCGGCGCCGAAAAGAACGCCGGCACCTTCGATGATGACGAAGGCATGGTCGAGGGTGAGGGCGAAGATGGCGAAGTCACAGGCCCGGCCAACATCAAGACCCGCAGCCTGAATCTGGACAAGGCCGGTGGCGCCCGCGTCACGCTGGACCAGCTGCCGGAAGTGCAGACGCCGAAGGAAGTGATGGCCGAGATGACCTTCCAGGACGCCAACGGCGAAACGCTGTCCGCCGCTACGCGCATTCCACTGTGGCCGTCCGCGTATGTGATCGGCATTCAGCCGGACGGCTGGGTGGCAAGCAAGGACGCGTTGAAATTCACGGTGGCGGTGCTGGACCTGCAAGGCAATCCGGTGGCCGATGCGCCGGTGGCGGTGGACTTCTTCCAGCGCCTGTCGTACTCGCACCGTCGCCGTTTGATCGGCGGCTTCTATGCATACGAGAATAGCAGCGAAGTCAAAGCGCTGGGCGCGGCGTGCGAGGGCAAGACCGATAACAAGGGGCTGTTGATTTGCCAGGTGAAGGCGCCGGCATCCGGCAACCTGATTCTGCGCGCGAAGACGCAGGACGCGCAGCAGCGCGCCGCTGTCGCCCATCGCGAAACCTGGGTGGCCGATGGCGAAGACTGGTGGTTCGCCGCCACCGACAACGACCGCATCGATCTGCTGCCCGAAAAAAAGCGCTACGAGCCTGGCGAAATGGCCAGCTTCCAGGTGCGCATGCCGTTCCGCGAAGCGACCGCCCTGGTGACGGTGGAGCGCGAGGGCGTGATTGATACCTACATCCGTCCGCTGAGCGGCAAGGAGCCGGTGTTCACGATCCCGGTCAAGAAGCAGTACGCGCCGAATGTCTACGTCTCGGCGCTGGTGGTGCGCGGCCGTGTGAACAGCGTGCAGCCGACCGCGCTGGTCGACTTGGGCAAGCCGGCCTACAAGCTGGGGATAGCGCCGCTGCGCGTGGGCTGGTCGGCCAATGAACTGAAGGTGCAGGTCACGGCGGACAAGCCGGTGTACAAGGTGCGCGACAAGGCTAGCGTGGCGGTCAAGGTCACGCTGCCGGATGGTTCGGCGCCGCCGGCTGGCGCGGAAGTGGCGCTGGCCGCCGTCGATGTCGGCCTGCTGGAGCTGATGCCCAACACCAGCTGGGATCTGCTGGAAGCAATGATGGGCCAGCGCAGCCTGCAGGTGACCACGGCCACCGCGCAGATGCAGGTGGTCGGCAAGCGTCACTTCGGCCGCAAGGCGGTGCCGGCCGGCGGTGGTGGCGGCAAGGGCGCGGGACGGGAGCTGTTCGATACGCTGCTGTTCTGGAAGGCGCGCGTGACGCTGGATGCGAAAGGCGAAGCCACGGTGCAGGTGCCGATTAACGATTCGCTGACAGCGTTCCGCATCGTCGCCATCGCCAACGCGCAGGCGGATTTGTTCGGCACCGGCCGCACAGAGGTGCGCAGTTCGCAGGATCTGATTTTGCTTTCCGGCCTGCCGGCGTTGGTGCGCGAGGGCGATCGCCTGCGCGCCGGCTTCACGCTGCGTAATACCACCGAGGCGCCGGTGAAGGCGACGCTGAGCGCCAGCGCGGGCGGCAAGGCGCTGGCGCCGCAATCGGTGTCGCTGGAGCCGGGGCAGGCGCGCGAAATCGGCTGGGATGTGCAGGTGCCGGTGGGCGTCAGCACGCTGGACTGGGATGTCAGCGCGGCGGTGGAGGGCGGCGGTGCGGCGTCGACGGACCGCATCAAGATCAAGCAGAAGGTGGTGCCGGCCGTGCCGGTGACGGTGATGCAGGCGACGCTGCTGCAACTGGACCGCAAGCAGTCGATGCAGGTGGCGCTGCCGGATGACGCGGTGCCGGGACGCGGCGGCGTGCAGGTGCAGTTCAGCCCATCGCTGGGCGGCGATCTGCCGGGCGTGCAGGCGTACATGCAGAAGTATCCGTACCGCTGCTTCGAACAGGTGACTTCGCGCTCGATCTCGCTGCATGATCGGGCGATGTGGCAGTCGGCGGTCGATACGCTGCCGGCGCATCTGGACTCTGATGGCCTGATCAAGTATTTCGCCACGATGTATGAGGGCAGCGATACGCTGACGGCCTATGTGCTGTCGGCGGCGGCCGAAGCGGGCTATGAGATTCCGGCAGACCTGCGCGGCCGCATGGAGTCTGGCCTGCTGGCTTTTGTGCACGGCAAAGTGGTGCGCTACTCGGCTTTGCCGACGGCCGATCTGGCGGTGCGCAAGATCGCCGCGCTGGAGGCCATCTCACGCACGCGGCAGGTGCACGCGGATGATCTGGAGTCGTTCACGGTACAGCCGAATCTGTGGCCGACATCCGCCGTCATCGACTGGTATCAGATTTTGCAGCGCTCGGAGAAGCTGCCGCAGCGCGCGCAGCGCCTGAAGGAGGCGGATCAGATTCTGCGTTCACGCCTGAATTTGCAAGGCACGACCATGACTTTCTCCACCGAGCGCACCGACGACTGGTGGTGGTTGATGTCCTCCGCCGACAGCAACGCCAACCGCCTGCTGCTGACCATGGCCGACAATCCGGCATGGAAAGCGGATATCGGTCGCCTGGCGCGTGGCGCGCTGGGACGCCAGCGGAAAGGTCGCTGGGGCACGACCGTGGCGAATGCCTGGGGTGTGCTGGCGATCGACAAGTTCTCGGCGCTGTTCGAGAAAGACAAGGTAAGCGGCACGGCAGCGGTCACGCTGGGCAACGCCAGCAAGAGCATCGCCTTTGGTGGCGACCCTGCTGGCGGCACGGCGATGCTGCCCTGGCCGCGCGGTGGCGGCGGCCAGCTGGCGCTGGATCACACGGGCGCCGGCAAGCCGTGGGCGACGGTGCAGACTTTGTCGGCGGTGCCGCTCAAGGCGCCGCTGTCGAGCGGCTACCGCATCGCCAAGACCATCACGCCGGTCGAGCAGAAGGTGAAAGGCGCATGGTCGCGTGGCGATGTCTATCGGGTGCATCTGGATCTGGAAGCGCAGTCGGATATGACCTGGGTGGTGGTGGACGATCCGATTCCCGCCAGCGCCACGGTGCTGGGCTCCGGTCTGGGCGGCGATTCGAAGCTGATGACCGGCGGCGAGGCGGCCACCGGCTGGGCGTATCCGGCCTTCCAGGAGCGGACCTTTGAAGGCTACCGCGCGTTCTACCAATTTGTCCCGAAAGGCAAATGGAGCGTGGAGTACACTGTGCGCTTGAATAACCCTGGCCAGTTCAACCTGCCGCCAACGCGTGTCGAGGCGATGTACAGCCCCGAGATGTTTGGCGCGATGCCGAATGCAGCGATTACCGTGAAATGAAGCGGACAGTTTTCATCATCGCCGCACTGGCACTGGCGCTGGCCGGCGCCGCCCACGCGGCACCGACGTTCGAGGAGGTGCGGGCTGCGTATCGCTCGTCGGACGCGGAGCTGCTGGACCGGCATGGCGAGCCGATTCAGTCGCTGCGCATCGACATGGCGGTGCGGCGCCTGCCGTGGGTGGCGTTGAACGATATCTCGCCGGCGCTGCCGGCGGCGGTATTGCAGGCTGAGGACCAGCGTTTCTATCAGCATGACGGCGTGGACTGGAACGCGGCGGCCCAGGCGGCGTGGGACAACCTGTTCCGCACCCGGCCGCGCGGCGCGTCGACCATCACCATGCAGTTGGCGGCCTTGCTCGATCCGGCCTTGCAGCCGGTCGCCAAAGGCCGCAGTTGGGGCCAGAAGTGGGATCAGGTGAAGGCCGCGCGCGAACTGGATGCGCAGTGGAGCAAGCGGCAGATCATGGAAGTGTACCTGAACATGGTGACGTATCGCGGCGAGCTGCAAGGCGTGGGCGCGGCGGCGCGCGGCATGTTTGGCAAGGCGCCGTCGGGGCTGGATCTGAGCGAGTCGGTGATCCTTGCCAGCCTGCTGCGCGGGCCGTCGGCAGGGCAGAAGGTGGTGTCGCAGCGCGCATGCGGCCTGGCGCGGGAGCTGCGTCTGCCGTCGACCTGCGACGAGATTCAGCTGCGGATTGTGGTGGCGATGGGTCGTCCGCAACTGGCGGCCAATTTGCCTCCGGCGCCGCAGGTGGCGCAGCAGCTGTTGACGCGTAGCGGACAATCGGTGCGCAGCACGCTGGATGCGGGCTTGCAGCGCTATGCGCAGAATGTGCTGCGTCAGCAGCTGGCCGCGCTGCAAGGCCGCAATGTGAACGACGGCGCGGTGATTGTGCTGGATAACGCCAGCGGCGAGATCCTCGCTTATGTCGGCAACGCCGGTGGCGGCGAAGTGGATGGTGTGGCGGCGTTGCGGCAGGCCGGGTCCACACTCAAGCCGTTTCTGTACGAGCTGGCGCTGGAGCGCAAGCAGCTGACAGCGGCCTCGCTGATGGACGACACGGCCATCGATATCTCCACGCCTTCCGGCATGTATATTCCGCAGAACTACGACAAGAACTTCAAAGGCTATGTCAGCGTGCGCACCAGCCTTGCCAGTTCGCTTAACGTGCCGGCAGTGCGCACGCTGGTGATGACGGGCATGGAGCGCTTTCACGAGCGTCTGCGTGCCGTGGGGCTGAGCAGCTTGACACAGCCCGCTGAATACTACGGCTATTCGTTGGCGCTTGGCTCGGCCGAGGTCTCGCTGCTGGAGTTAGCCAACGCCTATCGCACGCTGGCAAACGGCGGCATGTACGGCGCGGTGACGCTGGCGCCGAAAACCGCCGCCGTGCCGGCCAGCCGGGTGCTGGACGCGCGCGCCAGTTTCATCATCGGCGACATCCTGGCCGACCGCGCCGCGCGCAGCGTCACCTTCGGCTTGAAGAACGAACTGGCAACCACGTTCTGGGCCGCAGTCAAAACCGGCACCAGCAAGGATATGCGCGATAACTGGTGCGTGGGCTACACGGACAGGTACACGGTCGGCGTCTGGGTTGGTAATTTTGACGGGCAGTCGATGTGGGATGTTTCCGGCGTCAGCGGGGCGGCGCCGGTGTGGCGCGACGTGATGGACTATCTCAATCGCGGCCAGATCAGCCACGCGCCCAAGCCGCCGGCCGGCGTGCTGCGACAGCAGATCGCGTATCAGCCGGCGCTGGAAGCGGCGCGCAACGAATGGTTCATCGCCGGCACCGAAAGCCCGGTCATCGCGCTGGCGCAGGACCAGCACCGCGCGCCGAAAATCCTGTATCCCGGCGACTCAGCCATCATCGCGCTCGACCCGGATATTCCGGACGCGATCCAGCGCGTTTTCTTTCAGGCGCAGGGCGGCCAAGGCCTGCAATGGAAGCTGGACGGCGTAGCGCTAGGCCAGGCCGCCACCAGCTACAGCTGGCGCCCCACACCAGGTCAACATCAACTGGCGCTGGTCGACAACGATGACAAGCCGGTTGCCACCGCCAGTTTCCAGGTCCGGGGCGGCAGTCTGTAGCTGGCGACACAAAGTGATGGACAATAAAAAAGCCGGCAGGAGCCGGCTTTTTGGGGAAGCGGTGAAGCTTAGTCGCGGTTGCCGCCGAAGATGCCCAGCAGCGACAGCAGGCTGGTGAAGATGTTGTACACGTCCAGGTAGATCCGCAGCGTGGCGCGGATGTAGTTGGTCTCGCCGCCGTTGACGATCTGCTGCACGTCATACAGGATGTAGGCCGAGAAGATGCCGATCGCCACCACCGAGATCACAATCGCCAGCGCCGGAATGCCCAGGAAGATGTTGGCGATCGAGGCCAGCATCAGGATCACCAAGCCGGCGAACAACCAGGTGCCCATGCCCGAGAAGTCACGTTTGGAGACGGTGGCCACCGAAGCCAAGGTCGCGAACACGGCCGCCGTGCCGCCAAACGCGGTCATGATCAGGAAGCCGCCGTTGGAGAAGCCGAGGATGCGCGACAGCAGCGGCGTCAGCCACAGGCCCATGAAGAAGGTGAAGCCCAGCAGCAGCGCGACGCCGAGGCCGGAATCCTTGTTCTTCTCGATGCCCCAGATGAAGCCGAAGGCGATGCCGAGGAACAGCAGCGCCATCAGCCCGCCACTCAGTGGCAGATGCAGGGCGACGCCGAGCACCGCGCCGAAGACGGTCGGAACCATCGACAGGGCCAGCAGCCAGTAAGTATTGCGCAGCACGTTGTGCTGTACCAATCGGCGGCTACCCGCCAGATCGTAGGTGTTTTGCATGTTGTTCATAATGCCTCCAGTAAAGGATAGGGTTTACAGCTTTGATAAGAGCATAGCACGTTGCGTCCAAAATACGCAAAAACATGCCTAAAATGCACTTAATACCGACTTAAACTTCATTTGCAAAGGAATTTCCCGCGCCCTTGCCAGCTTATCTATTGCTGTTTTTCGGAATATGGGGTCATCTATGGTAAAATCAAAGGTTGATTGGATTATCAATTTCGTTTTAAACCTTTCTTTTTATTGGAGTTTTTCAAATGGCAATCGAACGCACCCTGTCGATCATCAAACCTGACGCAGTTGCAAAAAACGTGATCGGCAAAATCTACACCCGCTTCGAAGAAGCTGGCCTGAAGATCGTTGCCGCTCAAATGAAGCAACTGTCGCGTGAAGAAGCTGAAGGCTTCTACGCCGCTCACAAAGAGCGCGGTTTCTTCAAAGACCTGGTGGACTTCATGGTTTCGGGTCCAGTCATGATTCAAGCGCTGGAAGGCGAAAACGCCGTTCTGAAAAACCGCGAACTGATGGGCGCCACCGATCCGAAGAAAGCCGACAAAGGCACCATTCGCGCTGACTTCGCTGATTCGATCGACGCCAACGCCGTTCACGGCTCGGACGCGGTAGAAGCCGCCGCTGTTGAAATCGCTTACTTCTTCGGTAAGTAATTTGTATAGGTTCCGTTTCCGCACTGCGGTGCGGAAACGGGATAAATGATTAGTACTGTTTTGAACCCACATATGAACGCACCTCTGATCAACTTGCTGGATTTCGATCCCGCGCAGCTCATCGCCTATTGCGCCGAGTTGGGAGAGAAACCGTTCCGCGCCAAGCAACTGCAGCGCTGGATCCATCAATTCGGCGCCTCGGATTTCGACGCCATGACGGACCTGGCCAAGTCGCTGCGCGATAAATTGAAAACCCGCGCCGAGATCAAAGCCCCCGCGATCATCAGCGACCATACCTCGTCCGACGGCACCCGCAAATGGCTGGTTGACGTCGGCAACGGCAATGCCGTGGAAACCGTGTACATTCCAGAAGAGAATCGCGGCACCCTGTGCATTTCCACCCAGGCCGGTTGCGCCGTCAACTGCCGTTTCTGCTCGACCGGCAAGCAAGGCTTCAGCCGCAACCTGAGCGTGGGCGAAATCATCGGCCAGCTATGGATGGCCGAATTCGAACTGCGCCGCACCAAGGGCATTGAGCCCGGCCCGAAAGGCGAACGCCAGATCACCAACGTGGTGATGATGGGCATGGGCGAGCCGCTGCTGAACTTCGATCCGACCGCCACCGCGCTCAAGCTGATGCTGGACGATAACGCCTACGGCCTGTCGCGCCGTCGCGTCACGCTGTCCACCTCGGGCGTGGTGCCGATGATCGACAAGCTGTCGCAGGAAGTGCCGGTGGCGCTCGCGGTCTCGCTGCACGCCTCCAACGACGAGCTGCGCAACGGCCTGATCCCGCTGAATAAAAAATATCCGCTCAAGGAGCTGATGGCCGCCTGCAAGCGCTACATCGAGTTTGCGCCGCGCGACTTCATCACCTTCGAGTATTGCATGCTGGATGGCGTCAATGACAGCGACGAGCACGCGCGCGAACTGGTGGCGCTGGTGCAGCACCCCGAGTACGGCGTGCACTGCAAATTCAATCTGATTCCGTTCAACCCGTTCCCGGAATCAGGGCTGCTGCGTTCGAAGAACCCGCGCATCAGCGCCTTCGCGCAAGTGCTGCTGGATGCCGGCATCGTCACCACCATCCGCAAAACCCGTGGCGACGATATCGACGCCGCCTGCGGCCAGCTGGCCGGCGAAGTGCAGGACCGCACCAAGGTTCAGCAGCGGATGGAAAAAATGGCCGAATATCAGAACAAGTTCGGTGCCAACTTCGGCAAGATCGTGGAGATCCGTTCCTGATGACCTTCCTGGCGCAGCGTAGCCGGCTCAGTCTCGTCGCGCTCTGCGTGGCAGGGGCGCTGGCCGGCTGTGCTTCGTCGGGCAGCAACAAGGCCGAGCTGACCACCACCTCCGACGCCACCGCCGTGCAGCGCAAGGTCGACATCCGCATGCAACTGGCGATCGGCTACTTCCAGCAAGGCCAGTACTCGGTGGCGCTGGATGAGGTCAAGATGGCGCTGGCGGCCGACCCGAATTACGCCGACGGCTACGGCATGCGCGGCCTGATTTACCAGCAAATGGGCGAAATCGCCTTGGCCGAAGACAACTTCGTCCGCGCCCGCAAACTGGCTCCGTCCAACCCCGAACTGGACAATAATTACGGTTCCTTCCTGTGCCAGACCGGGCGCGCGAAGGAAGCCTTGCCGCTGTTTGATGCGGCCCTGAAGAACCGCGCCTATCGTTCGCCGGCCAGTGCCGCCAACAACGCCGGTTCGTGCGCTTTGAAGATCAAGGATTACGCCAGCGCGGAGCGTTATCTGCTGCAAGCCTTGCAGTTGACGCCCGACCTGCCGGCCACCAACACCAATCTGGCCAGGGTGTATGTTGAGAAGGGCGATTATGTGCGCGCCAATTTCTTCATCACCCGCCTGAACAAGGTGGCAAAGATGGAGAGCCTGACGGCCGATGTGCTGTGGCTCGCGATTAAGGTGCAGCATAAGCTGGGCGATAAGGACGCGGAAGCGGGATGGGCGACGCAATTGCGCCGTCACCACGCCGGGTCGGCCGAGTATGCTGCTTATCAACGTGGGGCGTTTGATGAGTGAAACAGGGGTACCAATGAATTCTGAGTGGGCAGAACCGCCGCAGGAACAGGGCAGCACCGGCAAGGCCACGCCCGGCGCGCTACTGGCAGCCCAGCGCCAGGCGATGGGCTGGACGGTGGAGCAGATTGCGGATCAACTGAAGCTGGCGGTGCGCCAGGTGAAGGCATTGGAAGCCGGCGATTATGCCGCGCTACCCAACATGGCGGTCACGCGTGGCTTTGTACGCGCCTATGCCAAGGTGTTGAAGATGGATGCGGCGCCGCTGGTGGCGATGATCGAAGCGGCAGCGCCACCGGTCCCCGAGGTGGTGGTGCCGCGCAAGGATTTGTCGGCCTCGTTCTCGGAATCGCGCTTGAGTTTGGGCGGCGAGCGTCCGTCCAAGCCGGCCGGTTGGCTGATCGGCCTGGCCGCGGTGGTAGTGGTGGGCGGCGCGGCCGCTTACGCTTACCAGAGCGGCCTGATTCCGGCCTCGCTGTTCGAGCGCAAGGCGGAAGAGGCCAAGCCGGCGCCGGCCATCGAGACCACGCTGGTCAAGGAGCCGTCGACGCTGCAGCAGCCTAACGTGCCGCTGATTTCGGTGCCGCCGCAAGCTGGCGATCAAGCCGCCACTGGCAGCTCGGTAGCAGGTGTGACGCCGCCGGCGACCGAACCAGCCGCCGCAACGGCGCCGGCAACCGTGACGCCGCCGGCTGCGGCTGCCCCGACTCCGGCGCCAGTGGTAGCCGCGCCAGCGCCGACACCGGCCGCGCCGGCCGCATCGCCAGTGGCGAGCGGTGTCGGCCACCAGCTGGTGCTGACGGTGACCGAAGACTCGTGGGTGGAAATCCGCCGCCCCGGCACGACGCCGTTGATTTCGAAGCTGGTGAAAGCGGGCAGCACCGAGACGTTTGATATCAAGGATCCGGCGCTGCTGATCGTTGGCAAACCGTCGGGCGTGCAGGCCACGCTGGGCGGCGCGCCGCTGCCGTTGCCAGCTATCCCCGGTGGCACGATTTCGCGCGTAAATATCAAGTAAGAGTACAAGTAAGAGCACAACCATGACGCAAACTGCTATTCCTTCGGGACCCATCGACCGCCGCGCCAGCCGCCGCGTGCTGATCCAGCACGGCGAGCGCAAGATCTGGGTCGGCGGCGACGCCCCGGTGGTGGTGCAGTCGATGACCAACACCGACACCGCCAACGCCATCGAAACCGCGATCCAGATCCGCGATCTGGCGCGCGCGGGTTCGGAACTGGTGCGCCTGACCGTGGATCGTCCGGAAGCCGCCGAAGCGGTGCCCTACATCCGCGAGCAGCTGGACAAGATGGAAGTCGATGTGCCGCTGGTGGGCGATTTCCATTACAACGGCCACACGCTGCTGAACGATTATCCGGAGTGCGCCAAGGCGCTGTCCAAGTACCGCATCAACCCGGGCAACGTTGGCAAGGGCGCCAAGCGCGATACGCAGTTTGCGCAAATGATCGAAGTGGCGGCGCGCCACGACAAGCCGGTGCGCATCGGCGTCAACTGGGGCAGCCTGGATCAGGCGCTGCTGGCGCGCATCATGGACGAAAACGCGGTGCGCGCGAATCCGTGGACCGCGCAGCAGGTGATGTACGAGGCGCTGATTACCTCGGCCATCGAAAACGCGCAACGCGCGGAAGAACTGGGCCTGGCGCGCGACAAGATCATCCTGTCGTGCAAAGTCTCGGGCGTGCAGGATTTGATCGCGGTGTACCGTGAACTGGGCAAGCGATGCGACTATCCGCTGCATCTGGGCCTGACCGAGGCCGGCATGGGCAGCAAGGGCATCGTTGCTTCGACCGCCGCGCTGTCGGTGCTGCTGCAAGAGGGCATCGGCGATACGATCCGCATCTCGCTGACGCCGGAACCGGGCGGCGACCGTACCAAGGAAGTGGTGGTCGGCCAGGAGATCCTGCAGACCATGGGCCTGCGCAAGTTCACGCCGATGGTGATCGCGTGCCCAGGCTGCGGCCGCACCACCTCGACCACGTTCCAGGAGCTGGCGGATAACATCCAGACCTTCCTGCGCGAGCAGATGCCGGAGTGGAAAAAGACCTATCCGGGCGTGGAGGCGATGAACGTGGCCGTGATGGGCTGCATCGTTAACGGCCCGGGCGAATCCAAGCATGCCAACATCGGCATCAGTTTGCCGGGCACGGGCGAATCGCCGGCGGCGCCGGTGTTTGTCGATGGCGCCAAGGTGGCCACGCTGCGCGGTGAGCGCATCGTCGAGGAATTCCAGGAAATCGTACTGAATTACGTGAAGAAGAACTACAGTAAAGAATATGTCCAAATCTGAAAAAATCGTCGCCGTTAAGGGCATGAATGACATCCTGCCGCAGGACTCGCACCTGTGGCAGCTGTTTGAGAACACCGCACAATCGGTGGTGCAGAGCTATGGCTTCCAGCAGATCCGCACCCCGATCGTGGAAGACACCGCGCTGTTCAAACGCGCGATCGGTGCCGTCACCGACATCGTTGAAAAGGAAATGTACTCCTTCGAAGACTCGATGAACGGCGACCAGCTGACGCTGCGTCCCGAAGGCACCGCCGGCGCCGTGCGCGCGGTGATCGAACATAACCTGGTCTACGAAGGTCCGAAGCGCCTGTGGTACACCGGCCCGATGTTCCGCCACGAGCGTCCGCAGCGCGGCCGCTATCGCCAGTTCTACCAGTTCGGCTGCGAAGCGGTCGGCTTCACCGGCCCGGACGTGGACGCGGAACTGATCATCATGTGCCGCCGCCTGTGGGATGACCTGGGCCTGCCGGAGATCCGCCTGGAACTGAACTCGATCGGCGACGCCGAAGAGCGCGCGCGCCACCGCGTCGACCTGATCGCCTATCTGGAAAAGCACGAGGACATCCTCGACGCCGAAGCCAAGCGCCGCCTGCACAGCAACCCGCTGCGTATTCTGGACACCAAGAACCCGGCGATGCAAGAGATGGTCAACGCCGCGCCGAAGCTGATGGATTACCTGGGCGAGGAATCGCTGGCCCACTTCAACGGCGTGCGCAAGATCCTGGACCACAACAACATCCCGTATGTGATCAACACCCGCCTGGTGCGCGGTCTGGATTACTACAACCGTACCGTGTTCGAATGGGTCACCGACTCACTGGGCTCGCAAGGCACGGTGTGCGCCGGCGGCCGTTACGATCCGCTGATCGCCTCCTTCGGCGGCAAGCCAACGCCCGCCGTCGGTTTCGCCATGGGCATCGAGCGCCTGCTGGAGCTGATGAAGGAAGCCGGCGAGCCGGAAGCGCCTGGCCAGTGCGACGTCTACCTGGTGCACCAGGGCGAAGCGGCGCAGCTGCAAACCTTCGTGCTGGGCGAGCGCCTGCGCGACGCCGGCCTGGACGTCATCATGCACGGCGCCACCGCGGCCGGTGCCGGCAGCTTCAAATCGCAGATGAAGAAGGCCGACGGCAGCGGCGCCGCCTACGCCATCATCATCGGCGAAGATGAAGTCACCAATAACACCGCCGCCGTGAAATCGATGCGCGCGGCGGAAGGGGAGCAGCAACAAACCACGGTGCCGTTCGACGACGTAGTAGACTTCGTGGTCGATCAAATCACCGACAGCGGCGATCATCACCATCACGTGCACGACGAGCACTGCAACCACTAATTCACTCAACGATAAGCGCAGACGAAGACCATGGCATACGATCTTGAAGAACAAGAACAGATAGCGTCCCTCAAAGCATGGTGGGACAAGTACGGCAACGCCACGACCTGGGTGCTGATCGCCGGCCTCGCGGCGTACTCCGGCTGGACCGGCTGGAACTACTACCAGCGCAGCCAGGCTTCGCAAGCTTCGGCGCTGTACGAAGAGCTGCAGAACGCGGTGCAGGCCAAGGACAACGCCAAGGTGCTGCGCGCCGCCGGCGACATGGAAAGCAAATTTGGTAGCACCGCCTACGCGCCGATGGGCGCACTGGTGGCGGCCAAGAGCGCGTTCGAAGCCAATGACCTGAAATCGGCCAAGGCCCAGCTGCAATGGGCTGCGGAACATGGTTCGGATGAGTTCAAGGCGGTGGCCAAGATCCGTCTGGCCGGCGTGCTGCTGGACGAAAAAGCCTACGATGAAGCGCTGAAGACCCTGGCCGGCGATGTGCCGCCAGCGTTTGCCGGCGCCGTGGCTGACCGCAAGGGTGACATTCTGGCCGCGCAGAACAAGCTGGCAGAAGCGCGCAGCGCCTATCAGGCCGCGCTGGATGCGACCGACAAGAAGAATCCGGGCCGTCAGCTGATCCAGTTGAAGCTGGAAGCGATTGGCGGTTCCGTACCAGCCGACAAAGGCGCAGCGTAATTTCCCGGCGCGGCGTGGGCCGCGCCTATCCAGATCAAGGTTAAAAAGATGCGTATTACCGAAAAAGTTGTTGCAGCAAGCGTGTTTGCGATGTTGGCCGGTTGTTCCTTGTTCGGATCTAAAGAAAGCAAGACCCAGCCGGTGCCGCTGGTGGAGCTGAAAAATCCATCGCTGAATCCTAAAGTGGTGTGGAAATACTCGCTGGGCAAAGCTGGCAACGCGGTGTTCACTCCGGCATTGGCCGGCGACAGCGTGTACGTGGCCGATGCCGACGGCGTGCTGGTACGCCTGAACGCCGCCACCGGCAAGGAAGCGTGGCGCGTCAAGACCGGCACCGACCTGACGGCCGGCGTTGGCACCGATGGCGAAGTGGTGGTGGTGGGCGGCGCCAAGGGCCAGATACTGGCGTATGACGTCAGCGGCAAGCAGCTGTGGAAAGCTCAGGCGACCAGCGAAGTGCTGTCGTCGCCGGAAGTAGGCAATGGCGTGGTGGTGGTGCGCAGCGTCGACAACATGATCACCGGTTACGACGCCAAGACCGGCGCCAAAAAGTGGAACGTGACCCGTACCGTGCCGGCCCTGACCCTGCGCAATGCGCCGGGCATGGTCATCAACGGTCAGAACGCCTACATCGCCCAGCCGGGCGGCAAGCTGCTGGCGCTGAACGTGGCCGGTGGCCTGCAGCGCTTTGAAGTGGTGGTCGGTGAGCCACGCGGCGCCACTGAGCTGGAACGTGTAACCGACATCGCCGGCACCCCGGTGATTTTTGAAAAAGACGTGTGCGCCGTGTCGTATCAGGGTCGGGTGGCATGCTTTGACGCCACCACCGGCGCGCCGCACTGGAGCAAGGCCGCTTCGTCCGATCGTGGCGTGGCGGTGGATCAGCGTTTTGTATTCGTCTCGGACGAAAAAGGCGACGTGGCCGCCTATAGCCGTGAAAACGGCGCCAACGCCTGGAAGAACGACAAGTTGTCGTACCGCGTGCTGTCCACTCCTGTGTCCTATGGACGCACGGTGGCGGTGGGCGACTACCAGGGTTACATCCACTTCCTGTCGCGGGAAGATGGTTCGTTCATAGGTCGTGTGGCGACCGACGGCAGCGCGATCAACGCTGATCCTGTCGTCGCTGGCACGAATTTGATTTTCCAAACCCAATCAGGGACAGTGACCGCGCTAGCGGTCGAGTAAGAAGAATGAAGCCGGTAATCGCACTAGTGGGTCGACCCAATGTAGGGAAATCGACCTTGTTTAATCGTCTGACCCGCTCGCGCGATGCGCTGGTGGCGGACTTGCCTGGGTTGACGCGCGATCGTCACTATGGCGAGGGCCGTGTCGGCGAACGTCCCTTCCTCGTTATTGACACCGGCGGCTTTGAGCCGGTGGCCAAGGAAGGCATCCTGCATCAGATGGCCAAGCAGACCAAGCAGGCCGTGGCCGAAGCCGACGTGGTCGTGTTTCTGGTCGACGGCCGTCAGGGTCTGACGCCGCACGACAAGACCATCACCGACTTCCTGCGCAAGAGCGGTCGTCCGGTGATCCTGGTCGTGAACAAGGCCGAGGGCATGCGCTACAACGCCGTGGTCGCGGACTTCTATGAACTGGGGATGGGCGAACCGGCGGTCATTTCTTCGGCCCACGGCGATGGCGTCCACGATCTGGTGGACCTGGCGTTGAACACCGCTTTCGAACAGCGTCCGGAAGATCCGGAAGAGCTGGAGAAGACCGATCGCGGCATCAAGATCGCGCTGGTCGGCCGTCCCAACGTCGGCAAGTCGACGCTGATCAACACCCTGGTGGGCGAAGAGCGCGTGATCGCCTTCGACATGCCGGGTACCACCCGCGATTCGATCGAGATTCCGTTCGAGCGCGAAGGCAAGCAGTACACGCTGATCGACACCGCCGGCATCCGCCGCCGCGGCAAAGTGTTTGAAGCGATCGAGAAGTTCTCGGTGGTGAAGACGCTGCAATCGATCTCGGAAGCCAACGTGGTGGTGCTGATGCTGGACGCCCAGCAGGACATCTCCGAGCAGGACGCCCACATCGCCGGCTTCGTGCTGGAAACCGGCCGCGCGCTGGTCATTGCCGTCAACAAGTGGGACGGTCTGGAATCGTGGCAGCGCGACGAGATCAAGATCGACATCGACCGCAAGCTGGACTTCCTCGGTTTCGCCAAGATGCACTTCATCTCGGCGCTGAAGGCGCAGGGCATCGGCCCGCTGATGAAATCGCTGAACCAGGCCTACGCCGCCGCCTTCGCCGATCTGTCGACGCCTAAGCTGACCCGCGCGCTGATCGAAGCGGTGGAAAAGCAGGAGCCGAAGCGCAAGGGCTCGATCCGTCCGAAGATGCGTTATGCCCACCAGGGCGGCATGAATCCGCCGGTGATCGTCATCCACGGCAACGCCCTGGATGCGATCAGCGAACCGTACAAACGTTATCTGGAGAAGCATTTCCGCGAGACGTTTAACCTGGTCGGTACGCCGTTGCGGATCGAACTGCGTACCGGTAAGAATCCGTTCGCCAAATCTTCCGAAAAATAAAGCGGTTTTTTTGCAGGAACACCCTGCAAAAAAAACAAAAACAGGTTACAGTGGCTTAGAAGCACCACTTTTGACGTGGCGAGCGGTGTTTCAGCGAAAATTGTTTGACTTTTTTGTGACTTTTCGCTGGGCCACGTACTTGAAATCAAGCGTTTCGCCTCCACTTCCAACACAACAACATAAAATGGAGCTGTTATGAGCAACAAAGGGCAACTGTTACAAGACCCATTCCTGAACGCCTTGCGCAAAGAGCACGTTCCTGTCTCGATCTATCTGGTCAACGGCATCAAGCTGCAAGGCCATATCGAATCGTTCGACCAATACGTCGTTTTGCTGCGTAACACCGTGACCCAGATGGTCTACAAGCACGCCATCTCCACCGTGGTACCGGCGCGCGCCGTCAACCTCAATATTGAAAACGAAGCGGAATAAGCGTTTGCAGTATCGCTTCTTCCCACAACGTCTGACCGTCGTATGCGCGCAGCTCTAGTCGGTATTGATTTCGGCCAGGGCGACTTTGCCGCCAGCATCGAGGAATTGCAGCTGCTGGCACGGTCGGCGGGCGCCGAACCGGTGACCACCATCACGGCAAAGCGCTCCTCCCCGGACGCGGCTTATTTCGTCGGCAGCGGCAAGGCCGACGAAATCGGCCAGGCCGTGCTGGCTGATCGCGTCGAAATCGTCATTTTCAATCACGCGCTGTCGCCGGCGCAGCAACGCAATCTGGAAAAGCGCCTGAACATTCGGGTGCTGGACCGGACCAGCTTGATTCTTGATATCTTTGCCCAGCGTGCCAAAAGCCACGAGGGCAAGCTGCAGGTCGAGCTGGCGCAGTTGCAGCACTTGGCCACGCGTCTGATCCGTGGCTGGACTCACCTGGAGCGGCAAAAGGGCGGTATCGGCCTGCGCGGTCCTGGTGAAACCCAGCTGGAGACTGACCGCCGCCTGATTGGTGAGCGCGTCAAAGCGCTGCGTGCGCGCCTGGCCAAGCTGCGCAAGCAGCATGAGACCCAGCGCCGTTCGCGCAACCGTACCCAGACTTTCTCGATCTCGCTGGTCGGCTATACCAATGCCGGCAAGTCGACCCTGTTCAACGCGGTCACCAAGGCTGGCGTGTATGCGGCCGACCAGTTGTTCGCGACGCTGGACACCACCTCGCGCCGGGTCTATATGAACCAGGAAGTAGGGCACGTGGTGCTGTCCGACACGGTCGGTTTCGTGCGCGAGCTGCCGCACCAGCTGGTGGCGGCATTCCGCGCCACGCTGGAGGAAACCATCCACGCCGATCTGCTGCTGCATGTGGTGGACGCGGCGTCGCCGGTGCGCATGGAGCAGATCGAACAGGTCAACCTGGTGCTGCAGGAAATCGGCGCCGACCACATCCCGCAAATCCTGGTGTGGAATAAGATCGACGCGGCGGGTCTCGAACCCTCTGTCGAGCGAGATGAGTATGATAAGATTTCCAGGGTCTTCCTCAGTGCCCGCACTGGGGCCGGACTGGATCTGCTGCGCGGCGCCATCACCGAATGGGCCCAGGCCGCGCCGGGCGCGCGTCTGCAACAGCAGCCGTCCTACGATATAGAAGAAGAATTAGAAGCAGAAGAGAGCAGTCCCACCCTCACTCACGTTGGATCACACTAATGCGTGTCTCCTCACTTATGAAACGACTCGGCCTGAAGCTGTCGCTGAACGACCCCCGCTGGGGGAAGGACAACAAGCCGCAGGCCAATGAAGGCAAGAAGCCCGGCGAAGGTCCGCCCGACATGGAACAGCTGTGGCGCGACTTCAATCAGAAACTGAATGGCTTGTTTGGTCAGAAGCGTCCCAACGGCGACAACAACAATGGTGGCGGTGACGGCGGCGCGCCGCGTCCCGACATCAGCGGCGGCGTGCGCGCCACCGCCGGCGCGATCGGCGCCGTGGTGGCGCTGATCTGGCTGGCCAGCGGTTCGTTCATCGTGCAGGAAGGCCAGACCGGCGTGGTCTACACCTTCGGTAAGGTCAGTCATACCACCGGCTCCGGTTTTAACTGGCGCTGGCCGTATCCGTTCCAGAGCGATGAAACGGTCAAGGTATCGCAGATGCGCATGGTGGAAATCGGCTATCGCGGCAATATCAAGAACAAGCAGACGCGCGAATCGCTGATGCTGACCGATGACGAAAACATCATCGACATTCAGTTCGCCGTGCAGTTCAAGCTGAATAACCCGGTAGCGTGGCTGATGAATAACCGCGACGAGGAAGACACGGTGCGCCAGGTGGCCGAAACCTCGATCCGCGAAATCGTCGGCCGCAACAAGATGGACTTCGTGCTGTACGAGGGCCGCGACAAGGTCGCCTTCGAGACCCAGCAATTGATGCAGCAGATTCTGGACCGCTACGCCTCCGGCGTGCTGATTTCCAGCGTCACGCTGCAGGCGGTGCAGCCGCCGGAGCAGGTGCAGGTGGCGTTTGACGACGCCGTCAAGGCCGGCCAGGATCTGGAACGCCAGAAGAATGAAGGCCAGGCCTACGCCAACGACATCATTCCAAAAGCGCGCGGCTACGCTTCGCGTCTGCAGCAGGAGGCCGAAGCCTATCGCTCGATGGTGGTGGAAAACGCCACCGGTAACGCCTCGCGCTTCAAGCAGGTGCTGGTTGAGTACCAGAAGGCGCCGGCCGTTACGCGCGACCGCATGTATCTGGACACCATGCAGCAGATCTTCTCCAGCGCCTCCAAGGTGATGGTGGATGCCAAAACCGGCAGCAATCTGCTGTATCTGCCGCTGGACAAGCTGATCGCCCAGGCCGCGGCCACCGACGCCCAGGCTGCGGCGGCACGCGCCGCCGCGCAAGCGGCCGCCAATCCGCCATCGTCCACCACCGCCTTGCCATCCGACCTGATGCCGTCGGTGGAGGTCAACCGCGTGCGCGATCCGCGCTCGCGCGACTCCTTACGTGACCGGGAGAGCCGTTAATGAACCGCATAGCTAGCACCGTAGTCCTGGCGTTCATCGCGCTGATGCTGCTGTCGTCGACCGTGTTCGTGGTCGACCAGCGCAAATATGCGATCGTGTTCGCGCTGGGCCAGATCAAGGAAGTGATACGCGAGCCGGGTCTGCACTTCAAACTGCCGCCACCGTTCCAGAACGTGGTGTTCCTGGATAACCGCATCACCACCATCGAATCGCCGGACGCCGACCGCTTCATCACCGCCGAGAAGATGAACATCCTGGTGGACAGCTTCGTCAAATGGCGCATTGGCCGCAACGAGAATCAGCCCAAGCTGTACTACGTGACCTTTGGCGGCGACGAAAGCCGTGCGCGTGACCGCATGTCGCAGATCATCAAGGCCGCGCTGAACGAGGAAATCAGCAAGCGCACCGTGGCTGAGGTGATCTCCGGCCAGCGCAGCAAGGTGATGGACGGGATCCGCAACAAGGTGGTGGCGGATGCCGCGCAGATCGGGGTCGAGATCATCGACGTGCGCCTCAAGCGCGTCGAGTATGTTGAGCAGATCAACAACTCGGTGTACGAGCGCATGAAGGCCGAGCGTACCCGCGTCGCCAACGAGCTGCGTTCCACCGGTTCGGCTGAATCCGAGAAGATCCGCGCCGATGCGGAGCGCCAGCGCGCCGTGATCCTGGCCGAAGCCTATCGCCAGGCCGAAGAGGTCAAGGGTGAGGGCGACGCCAAGGCATCGGCCATCTACGCCGAAGCGTTTGGCCGCAATCCGGAGTTCTACAAGTTTTACCGTAGCCTGGAAGCCTATCGCACCACCTTCAAGAACCACGGCGACGTGATGGTGATGGACGCCAGCTCCGACTTCTTCAAGTACTTCAAGGGCTCGGGCGCCGGCGGCGCAGCCCCGGCTCCGGCCAAAAAGTAAGCCGCACCACGATCCGGCAGCGCCCTTGGCCTGCCGGATCGCATCTTTTTCCCCTCTAAAGACGCATTTTCGCGTAAAATATCAGGTTCGGCCGTACAGTTAAGCGGCCGTGGCCTGTGCGCCGCATTGTTCATTTCTTAATTAAATAGTCCCATGCCGAATTGGCTGCTGCCTGAGAATATCGCCGACGTATTGCCGTCGGAAGCGCGCAAAATTGAAGAGTTGCGCCGCCTGATGCTGGATAATTTCCGCTTGTATGGCTACGAGTTGGTGATGCCGCCGCTGCTGGAGTACCTGGAGTCGCTGCTGACCGGCGCCGGTGAAGACACCGATCTGCGCACCTTCAAACTGGTCGACCAGCTGTCGGGTCGCATGCTGGGCCTGCGCCCGGACATGACCACGCAAGTGGCGCGCATCGACGCCCACCTGTTGAACCGCGCTTCGGTCACCCGTCTGTGCTACGCCGGCAGTGTGCTGCATACCCGTCCATCGGGCCTGCACGCCACCCGCGAGCCGCTGCAGATCGGTTGCGAAATGTACGGTCACGCCGGCCTCGAAGCCGACGCCGAAATCCAGGAACTGGCGTTGTCGTCGCTGGCCCTGGCCGGCTTCACCGATGTGCGGCTGGACCTGACCCATGTCGGCGTGCTGCACGCGTTGCTGGAACACTGCCCGGCCGCCAAGCGCGATCAGGCTAAAATCCATGCCGCGCTGCGCGCCAAGGATGTGCCGGACCTGCAGGCGCTGACCAGGGATTACGCGCCGCAGGTGCGCGACGCCTTGCTGGCGTTGCCGTCGCTGTATGGCGATATCGATGTGCTGAGCAAGGCGCGCGACGTGCTGCCGCAGCTGCCGGGCGTGACCAAGGCGCTGGCCGAACTGGCGGCGCTGGCGGCATCGGCGATCGGCCGTGCCCAGGTGCAGATCGATCTGGCCGACCTGCGCGGTTATCAGTATGAAAGCGGCGCGATGTTCGCGCTGTATGTACCAGGCTTGCCGAACGCGGTGGCGCGCGGCGGCCGTTACGATCACGTAGGCGAGGCATTTGGCCGGGCGCGTCCCGCCACCGGCTTCTCGCTCGACCTGCGCGAACTGGCGCGCCTGTTGCCGACTGCGGAACGCAAGCATTCGATCCGCGCTCCATGGGGCAACGCGCCGGAATTGAAGGAAAAAATCGCCGAGCTGCGCAAGTCCGGCGAAGTGGTGATCCAGAGTATGCCGGGTCACAGCCACGAACTGGACGAGTTCGAGTGCGATCGCGCGCTGGTGCTCGACGAGAATGGTAGTAACTGGATTCTTAAAAACTTAGGTTGAATGATGTCTATGAAAAACGCAAAAAACGTCGTCGTCATCGGCACCCAATGGGGCGATGAAGGTAAAGGCAAAATCGTTGACTGGCTGACCGACCACGCCCAAGGCGTGGTGCGCTTCCAGGGCGGTCACAATGCCGGCCACACGCTGGTCATCGGCGGCGTGAAAACTGCGCTGCAGTTGATCCCGTCGGGCATTATGCGTCCAGGCGTGGCCTGCTACATCGGTAACGGTGTGGTGGTGTCGGTGCCGGACGTGCTGCGCGAAATCGACAAGCTGGAAGCGGTCGGCGTTGAAGTTGCCTCGCGCCTGAAAGTGTCGGACGCCGCGCCGGTGATCCTGCCTTACCACGCCGCGCTGGACCATGCGCGCGAAGCCGCCCGCGGCGACGCCAAAATCGGCACCACCGGCAAGGGCATCGGCCCGGCCTATGAAGACAAAGTGGCGCGCCGCGCCATCCGCGTCGCCGACCTGTTGAACGAAAAGCGTTTCGCCGAAAAGCTGGCAGCCAATCTGGACTACCACAACTTCGTGCTGGAAAACTATCTGAAAGCACCGAAGGTCGACTACCAGAAAACCCTGGACGACGCGCTGGCCTACGTGCCGCGTCTGCGTCCGATGGTGACCGACGTCTCGAGCGCGCTGTACAAAGCGCATAAAGCCGGCGCCAACCTGCTGTTCGAAGGCGCCCAGGGCTCGCTGCTGGACGTCGACCACGGCACCTATCCGTTCGTGACCTCGTCGAACTGCGTGGCCGGCAATGCCGCCGCCGGCGCCGGCGTGGGCCCGAGCATGCTGCACTACGTCATGGGCATCACCAAGGCCTACACCACCCGCGTGGGTTCCGGTCCGTTCCCTTCGGAACTGCCAACCGACGCCGGCGTTGGCCACCACCTGGCGCAAGTGGGCCACGAGTTCGGCACCGTGACCGGCCGTGCCCGTCGCTGCGGCTGGTTTGACGCCGCGCTGCTGCGCCGCTCGGTTCAGATCAATGGCGTGACCGGCATGTGCATCACCAAGCTGGACGTGCTGGACGGCCTGGAAACCCTGAAGCTGTGCACCGGCTACACCATCGACGGCGAAGCGGTCGACATCTTCCCGTCGGGCGCCGAAGAAGCCGCGCGTTGCGTGCCGGTGTACGAAGAAATGCCGGGTTGGACCGACACCACCGTCGGCGCCAAGTCGATGGACGCGCTGCCAGTGGCGGCCCGCAACTACATCAAGCGTATTGAAGAACTGGTCGGCGTGCCGGTGGACATGGTTTCGACCGGTCCGGATCGTGAAGAAACGATCGTGCTGCGCCATCCGTTCGCGTAATCGAGGAAATTATGAGCACCCCACAATCCAACGAAAAACACCTCTGGGTCTCCTGGGATGAGTACCACCGCCTGATCGAGCGCCTGGCGCTCAAGGTGCACGAGTCCGGCTGGAAATTCGACATGGTGCTGTGCCTGGCGCGCGGCGGCGTGCGTCCGGGCGACGTGTTCTCGCGCATCTTCGACGTGCCGCTGGCGATCCTGTCGACCAGCTCCTACCGCGCCGAGAAGGGCACTGTGCAGGGCGATCTGGACATCGCCAAGTACATGACCATGACCAAGGGCCCGCTGTCCGGCAAGATTTTGCTGCTGGACGACCTGGCCGATTCCGGCGTGACCCTGATGAAGGTGGTGGACCACCTGAAGCAGAACTTCGACGGCGTGACCGAAGTGAAAACCGCAGTGATCTGGACCAAGGGCAGCTCGGCCTTCAAGCCGGACTACCAGATGGAAGAACTGCCACACAACCCGTGGATTCACCAGCCATTCGAAGACTACGACGCCCTGCGTCCGCATCAATTGGCGGCGTGGATCAAGAAAGGTGAGAGCAACGCGTAAGCGTTCCACTCAGTTAGCGTCACCAAAAAAGCGGCCTGCGGGCCGCTTTTTTTTCGTCTGTATATTTTACACAACATAATATTTCCATTGGTAAATAATTATTTCCAAAATTACTTCATGAGTGCAATAAAGCAATGATTGTTGCAATTTTGATGTTAAGATGGATTCAGTTTTTGACGTAAGTGAATCTCAGCCCAGAACACGCCGCGGCACTTGCATCTGTCACTCGATCAATCGAAATAATATTTGTATTGGAAATATTTATGAAACTGAAGAAACTTTCGCAAGCACTGTTGGTGGGCTGCTGTTTCGTCGCAGCCTCGGCGTCGGCAACGGTCATCACGGTTATGGCGCCTATCGCGACCTCCAACTCGATCGACGTCCAGGACACAAACTGGAGTGATTTCCTGAGCTTCGTCAAATTCGATAGCTCGCTGGGCACGCTGCAGTCGGTCAAGCTGGACCTGTACTCGGACGTGGTGGGTGGTATCGATGTGACCAACTACAACGCCAGTTCGGTCAAGATCAGCACCGATCTGAGCGCCACCATCGCGTTGCAGCGCAATCCTTCGGACAATCTGGTGCTGCTGACCGCGCCATTGTTCAGCGGCCAGGTGGAGGTCGCCGCCGGCGCCAACTATACCGACAGCAATTCCTACACCGCCCACGCCGATGCGACCTATACCGATGTCGCGACCCTGGCGCTGTTCAGCGCTCCGGGCGGCGGCACGCTGTCCACCGTGATCACCGCCAACGGCGGCACCCTGGCCGACATGACTGGCGTTGATGCCACCTTCACCACCCAGGCCGGCGGCCATGGTTCCATCACCTACAGCTATATCGCCGCAGTACCGGAACCGGAAACCTACGGCATGCTGCTGCTGGGTCTGGGCATGATGGGTGTGGTGGCCAAGCGCAAACAGCGCGCCGCCAAGGTTTGAGTCAGCGTCTGCTAACACTACGGGAATAACATGAAAAAAATCACTCATATCGCGCTCGCAGCCCTGGCGGTTGCGGCGGCAGCAGATGCGGCAGCCACGCCGGTGTTCAGCTACACCGTGACCTCCAATGTCGTCGGCAACGCCTACCTCGCCAATGGCGGCCTGGATATCGCCAAGTTCGACACCTCGCTAGGCATTCTGCAGTCGGTGGAAATCCAGTTCTTCACCGACCTCGGCACGACGGTGAAGGTGGAAAACCTGAGCAAGAAGTCGGGTTCGGACATCCTCGCCACCACCAGCGGCACGCTGACCCTGACCTCCAGCAGCGTGACGCAAACGGTGAGCTACAGCGATTCGTACGCAAAAACGCTGAAGCTCTTCGATACCAAGAACGACTTCGGTGGCGACTCGGGTTTCTCGCAGCCGCTGTCGTCGTCGTTCAACAGCGATGCCACCTATTCGGATGCGGCCACCAAGGCGGCCTTCTCCGGTCTGGGCACAGTGCACGCGAGCGTGACCGGCACCGCCGCCAGTCTGGTGACCGGGTCGTCCGGCAACACCCGTTCACTGGTGCTGCCAGCCTTTGATGCTTATGCCAAAGTGACCTACAACTACGTTTCGGCGGTGCCGGAGCCGGAAACCTACGCCATGCTGCTGGCTGGCCTCGGCCTGGTTGGCATGATGGCGCGTCGTCGTAAATCGGCATAGACCGATTCTGGTGTTAAACTCGAACGGGAGCCTCGGCTCCCGTTTTTTATTTGACTTTGGACTTACATGACCCAGGACTTCTTCCAGACCTTCATCCTGCTGCTGCTGGTGACCGACCCGTTCGGCAACGTGCCGCTGTTTGCCAGCGTGCTCAATCCGGTGCCGGCGGCGCGCCGGCCGCGCATCGTGGTGCGCGAATGCGCGATCGCCTTCATCCTGCTGCTGATCTTCATGTTCTTCGGCCGCCACTTCCTGACCGCACTGCACCTGTCCGAAGTGTCGCTACGCATTGGCGGCGCCGTGATCCTGCTGCTGATCTCGATCCGCATGATCTTCCCGCATCCGGACGGCGTGCTGGGCAGAGCGGAGGGCGGCGAACCGTTCATCGTGCCGCTGGCGATACCGGCGCTGGCCGGGCCATCGGCGCTGGCCACGGTGCTGCTGTTCTCGCGCGAGAGCACCGGCGAAGTGCTGGTGCACGTGGCCGCGCTGGCGGCGGTGGGCGTGGTGTGGCTGGCGGTGTTCCTCAGCGCCGAAAAGCTGCAGAAGGTGCTGGGGCCGCAGGTGATGACCGCCTTCGAACGCCTGATGGGCCTGATCCTGACCGCGATGTCGGTGGAAATGCTGTTGGGCGGCATACGCGAGTTCGTCAAAACCCTGTAAAGGTTTTTTGTGGAGGAAGCCATGCATCAGGTAACGCAATGGGACATGATCGGCCGCCTGGCGTTGTCCGCCTTGCTGGGCAGTTTTATCGGCTATGAGCGCGAGCGCCTGGCCTGGGCTGCCGGGCTGCGCACGCACATGCTGGTGTGCGTTGGTTCAACCCTGATCATGATCGTGTCGGCCTACGGCTTCGCCGACGTTACGGCGCCGGGCGTCGGGCTCGATCCTTCACGGATGGCGGCGCAGGTGGTGTCCGGCATTGGCTTCCTTGGCGCCGGCGCCATCATGGCGCGCGGCGAGATCGTGCGCGGCCTGACCACGGCGGCCAGCGTCTGGTCGGTGGCCGGCATCGGGCTGGCGGTCGGCGGCGGCCTGTATATTCCTGCGGTGGCGGCCACCGTCATCATCCTGATCATCCTGGCCGGCATCAAGCCGCTGGAGCGGCGCTTCATCGCCAGCCGCCAGTTGCGGGCGATTGTGATCTTCACCGAGCGCGATGCGCTGTCGCTGCCTAAGCTGCACGAAGCGCTGGGACCTGGCAGCGCCCGCGTCAAGACTTTCGTCATGCGCCACAAGGCCGGCGCACCCGATATCGATGAAATCCAGATCACGCTGTCGCGGCTGACGGAAGGGCAGTTCAGCGCCGTCAGCAAGCGCCTCGGCGAACTGCCTGGCGTGCTCGAAATCAAAGAAGGCGAAGTCGCACTCTGATCTGTAAAAGTGCTTGACCCGCGCTGCTATGCAGCCTATATTTAGATGGTTATCTAATTAGATGGTCGCCTAATGAATGCCACCAACAGCGCTTTCAAAGCCATCGCCGATCCCGCCCGGCGCGAGATTCTGCGCCTGCTGCGCGGCGGCGAGATGACGGCGGGTGAACTGGCCGAGCAATTCGACATGAGCAAGCCGACCATGTCGCATCACTTCGCGGTGCTGGCGGAAGCGGACCTGATCACGCGCCGGCGCGAAGGGCAGACCATCTGGTATGGCCTGAACACCACCGTGCTGCAAGACGTGCTGTCCTGGATGATGGACTTGACCGTCACCGATACCAAAGGGAGGAAGAAATGAGCAATCGTAGTCTCGTCGCATGCCTGCTGATGATCGCCGCCGCCTGCGTGGCCACCGCGTGGTACTGGCCGCAGTTGCCGGCGCAAGTGCCGGTGCACTGGAACGCCGCCGGCGTCATCGATGGCTATGGTCCGCGCGCGGCCTTGCTGCTGCTTGGGCCAGGCCTGATGAGCGCGATCACGCTGCTGTGCATGCTGCTGCCGCGCATTTCGCCGCGCGGCTTCGACATCGCCAGCTTCGCGTCGACTTACTACTACATTTGCGCGGTGACGGTGGCCTTGATGGGCTATGTCTACGCGCTGGTGCTGATGGATGTGGTGCATGGCAGCGTGCCGATGCAGCGCGCCATCCCGGCCGGCATGTGCGCGCTGCTGATCCTGATGGGGAATCCGCTGGGCAAAGTGCGCCGCAACTTCTTCATGGGCATCCGCACGCCGTGGACGCTGGCCAGCGACGCCGTGTGGTATGCCACGCACCGGCTGGCGGCGCGGCTGATGGTGGCCAGCGGCCTGCTTGGCCTGGTCGCCGTGGCGCTGGCGGCGCCGCACTGGATGCTGCTGGCGCTGATGCTGGCATGGGCGCCGCTGGCGGCCGGCTACTCGCTTTTGATGTACAAACGTCTTCCTCACTGAATGGAGCAAAGTATGCGTTTCAAATTGATGCTGTCGTTGTTGATGTTATCGCTGTCGGCGGCCGCCGCGCAGCGGCCGGTATCGCTGGAGGTGGGCGGCGGCACTGTCTACGGCACCGAGCTGACGCCGGATGGCATCAGCGGCAAAGTGCCGGTGGTGCTGCTGCACGCCGGCTCCGGCCCCACCGACCGCGATGGCAACAGCACCATGCTGCCAGGCCCGAACGACTCGCTGAAGATGGTGGCGGAGGCCTTGGCCAAGCGCGGCATCGCGTCGGTCCGTTACGACAAGCGCGGCATCGGCTCCAGCGCGCTGCCGGCGTTCAAGGAAGAGAATCTGCGGTTGGACGATTACATCGGCGATGCCGCCGCCTGGCTGAAGAAACTGCACGCCGACCCGCGCTTCTCGCGCGTGGTGATGGTGGGGCATAGCGAGGGCGCGTTGATCGCATCGGAAGCCTGCGCGCAGGGCGGGGCGGATGCCTGCGTGCTGATGGCCGGCAGTGGTCGCCCACTGGATGAGCTGCTGCTCGATCAGATGAAAGGCAAGCTGCCACCAGCGCTGGAGGACGAGAGCGACCGCATCATGGCCTCGCTCAAGGAAGGCAATACCGTGGCCGTGGTGCCGCCGCAGCTGATGTTCCTGTATCGTCCGGACGTGCAACCGTATGTGATCTCGATGCTGCAGCACGACCCGCGCAAAGCCATCGCCGCGTTGAAGATGCCGGTGCTGATCCTGCAGGGCACCTCGGACATCCAGGTGTCGGAAGACGACGCCAAGTCGCTGTCCGCCGCCGCGCCGCAAGCGAAGCTGGTCATCATCGACGGCATGAACCACGTGTTGAAAATCGTCGGCAAGGACCAGGCGCTGCAACAGAAATCCTACACCAGTCCCGACCTGCCAGTCGCCCCGCAGCTGATCGACGCCTTGAGCAGCTTCGTCAAGGCGCCGTAAGCGCTTAAGCCAGATTGTCGGCGCCGGGCGCGCCGAACAGCTGCTGCTTGAGATGGTGTAGTTGGTCGCGCACTTGCGCGGCCTTTTCGAACTCCAGGTTCTTGGCGTGATCGAGCATGGCTTTTTCGAGGCGCTTGATTTCCTTGCTGATCTGCTTCTCGCTCATCGCCTCGTACTTGGCGGTCTCCTGCGCCACCACCAGTTCTTCCTTGGCTCCCTTCTCGCTGTAGACGCCGTCGATCATGTCCTTGATGATCTTCTTCACGCCGCGCGGCACGATGCCGTTGGCTTCGTTGAAGGCGATCTGCTTGGCGCGGCGACGTTCGGTTTCACCGATCGCGCGCTCCATCGAATCGGTCATGCGATCGGCGTACAGCAGCGCCACACCGTTCAGGTTACGCGCGGCGCGGCCGATGGTCTGGATTAGCGAGCGTTCGGAGCGCAGGAAGCCTTCCTTGTCGGCATCCAGAATCGCCACCAGCGACACCTCCGGCAAGTCCAGACCCTCGCGCAGCAGGTTGATCCCGACCAGCACATCGAAGGTGCCGATGCGCAGATCGCGCAGCAGCTCGACGCGCTCCACGGTTTCGATATCGCTGTGCAGATATCGTACTTTGATGCCGTGATCAGCCAGGTATTCGGTCAGCTGTTCCGACATGCGCTTGGTCAGCGTGGTGACCAGCACGCGCTCGTTCTTGGCCACGCGGTCGGTGATCTCGGACATCAGATCATCCACCTGCGACAGGGCAGGGCGCACAATCACCAGCGGGTCCACCAGGCCGGTCGGACGCACCACCTGTTCCACCACCTGATCCGCATGGTTTTTCTCATAGTCGGCCGGGGTGGCGGAGACGAACACCGTCTGCCGCATCTTCTGCTCGAACTCTTCGAATTTCAATGGACGGTTATCCAGCGCCGACGGCAGGCGGAAGCCGTAGTCCACCAGATTGGTTTTGCGCGAACGGTCGCCGTTGTACATGGCGCTCAACTGGCCCACCAGCACGTGCGACTCATCGAGGAACATCAACGCGTCCTTCGGCAGATAGTCGACCAGCGTCGGCGGCGGCTCGCCAGCTTTGGCGCCGCTGAGGTGGCGCGAGTAGTTCTCGATGCCCTTGGTGAAGCCGATTTCCGCCATCATCTCCAGATCGAAGCGGGTGCGCTGTTCCAGCCGCTGTTCTTCAATCAGCTTGTTCTCCTTGCGGAAGAACTCCAGGCGTTCACGCAATTCCAGTTTGATGGTTTCAATCGCGCGCAGCACGGTGGAGCGCGGCGTCACGTAGTGCGAGCCGGGATAGACGGTGAAGCGCGGGATCTTCTGCTTGACGCGGCCGGTCAGCGGATCGAACAGCTGGATCGATTCCAGCTCATCGTCCCACAGCTCCAGGCGCACCGCCAGGTCCGCATTCTCGGCCGGGAAAATGTCCAGCGTATCGCCGCGCACGCGGAAGGTGCCGCGGCCGAAGTCCACTTCGTTGCGGGTGTACTGCATCTGGATCAGGCGGGCGATGATGTCTCGCTGCGATACGCGATCCTTCTGGCGCAGCGTCAGGATCATCTGATGGTATTCGTTGGGATTACCGATACCGTAGATGGCCGACACCGTGGCCACGATCACCACATCGCGCCGTTCCATCAGCGACTTGGTGCACGACAGCCGCATCTGCTCGATGTGCTCATTGATCGACGAATCCTTTTCAATGAACAGATCGCGCTGCGGCACGTAGGCTTCCGGCTGGTAGTAATCGTAGTAGGACACGAAGTACTCGACCGCGTTCTCGGGGAAGAATTCGCGGAACTCCGAATACAGCTGCGCCGCCAGCGTCTTGTTGGGCGCGAACACGATGGCCGGCCGGCCCTTGCGGGCGATCACATTGGCCATGGTGTAGGTCTTGCCGGAGCCGGTCACACCCAGCAGGGTCTGGAAGAACAGACCGTCGTCGATGCCTTCGCACAGCTGATCGATCGCGGTCGGCTGATCGCCAGCGGGCGGGAAGGGCTGGTGCAACTTGAAGGGTGAATCCGGGAAGGTCACCACAGTCGCGGTAGGGGTATCTGCTACAGGTAATTCAGCCATCTTGCTCAGACCTTTGTTAGAATAATGGCCTGCCAGCGGCCTGAATGGTTATTTTGAGGGCGCTGTCTATACATCTCTGCTGCGAACCGCTTCCAATCGAATCCAATCTTATCATGACGAATCCTAGCTTGTTCAGCGCCATCGACATGGCACCACGCGACCCTATCCTGGGTATTACCGAAGCCTTTAACGCCGACCAAAACCCACAGAAAATCAATCTGGGTGTCGGTGTTTATTATGACGACAACGGTAAGGTGCCGCTGCTCTCCTGCGTACAGAAAGCGGAAGAAATCCTGATCGCCACGCCGGCGCCACGCACCTACCTGCCAATCGAAGGTCTGGCGGCCTACGACAAGGCAGTGCAAGAGCTGGTATTTGGTGCTGACAGCGCGGTAATTCAAGAGAAGCGCGCGGTCACCGTGCAAGCTA
Source organism: Duganella guangzhouensis (assembly GCF_009674535.1). Classification (GTDB taxonomy): domain Bacteria; phylum Pseudomonadota; class Gammaproteobacteria; order Burkholderiales; family Burkholderiaceae_D; genus Rugamonas; species Rugamonas guangzhouensis. The sequence goes on along the minus strand of NZ_WKJK01000002.1, from coordinate 176,178 downwards.
TCGGCGGCACCGGCGCCCTGAAAATCGGCGCCGATTTCCTGAAGCGTTTCGCGCCGGACGCGGAAGTCTACATCAGCGACCCAAGCTGGGAAAACCACCGCGCGCTGTTTGAAAGCGCCGGTTTCAAAGTCAACAACTACGCTTACTTCGACGCAGCGACCCACGGCGTGAACTTCGCCGGCATGATCGCTGACATCAAGGCCATGCCAGCCGGCTCGATCGTGCTGCTGCACGCTTGCTGCCACAACCCAACCGGCGCCGACCTCACCTCGGAGCAGTGGACCGAAGTGATCGCCGCCATCACCGCCGGCGGCCTGGTGCCGTTCCTGGACATGGCTTACCAGGGCTTCGGCGCTGGCATCGCTGAAGACGGCGCCGTGGTGCGTCGCTTCGCGGACGCCGGCGGCCCGCTGCTGGTATCGAACTCGTTCTCCAAATCGTTCTCGCTGTACGGCGAGCGCGTGGGCGCGCTGAGCGTGGTGGCTGCCACCGGCGAAGAAGCTGCCCGCCTGATGTCGCAACTGAAACGCGTGGTGCGCACCAACTACTCCAACCCGCCAGTACACGGCGGCAAAGTAGTGGCGACCGTGCTGACCACCCCGGAACTGCGTCAACTGTGGGAAGACGAGCTGGCCGCGATGCGCGTGCGTATCAAAGCCATGCGCGAAGAGTTCGTCGTCAAACTGGCCGCCAAAGGCCATGATTTCGCCTTCGTGCGCGATCAGATCGGCATGTTCTCGTATTCGGGCCTGACCAAGGCGCAAGTCGAGCAACTGCGCGCGCAATCGATCTACGCTGTCGATACCGGCCGCATCTGCGTGGCAGCGTTGAACTCGCGCAATATTGACGTCGTTATTGACGCCATCGCCAAAGTCATCTAAACTCTTGTTTCTTCGGGTTGCGCTGCAAGGCGCGATACGAAGAAACGGCAACAGGAAATACCGCAGTCAATCGCATCTTGCTAGAGCGAAAGAAACAGTATAAAATGTTGCCTCTAATCCCTGATAGCTCAGTCGGTAGAGCGACGGACTGTTAATCCGCAGGTCCCTGGTTCGAGTCCAGGTCGGGGAGCCAGAATACTAAAAAGCCCAGCCTTACGGTTGGGCTTTTTGCTTTTAGTCCCCCTTTCCCTCGGAGCGTGCCCCATGGACAATATCGACCAGCGTTACCTGGTTCAGCAGAACAAAATCAGCGACGGCGACCAGAAGCCACCGGTGTTTGCCAAGGTCATGCGCAGCAAGGAAGGCGTGTTTGAGGGCGTTTCCTTCATCCGCAACAAAGAGAAGGCCACGGTGATGACGGTGGCGGAGGCACAAGAGGCGGTGGATTGGGCGACCAACAAGAAGTCCGGCGCCAAGGACTACGTGACCAAAATTATCTGTGTTGGCCAGTAATCAAAAAAATTAGGCAAAATCCAATTCAGCGGATATAATTCTGGCCTCAATTCCCTGATAGCTCAGTCGGTAGAGCGACGGACTGTTAATCCGCAGGTCCCTGGTTCGAGTCCAGGTCGGGGAGCCAGAATTCAGTAGCATGTTAAAAACCCAGCCCTAACCGGCTGGGTTTTTGCGTTTTAGAGCCCGTTTATTTGCGCATAGTGGGCCAAGGTGATGCCGCTGGCCGCTGGGGATCAGCTACCCCTTGGGTTGGGCTCACGTAGCACAGGCTGGCACTCTGCTGGCCGGTCGATGGCTGGGCGGGACACGAGTGCAGGATGACGACAGGTACCGTTAGCGGAAATAAAATTGAAGAACATGTCTATTTACGCACAGAGGCGAACCTGTCCGGAGGTGGGAAGGATGCCTAGGGCTGAGACTGTGTTACACGAGAGAGTGCGCGCACTTGTTGATGGCAGTCGGGCACGCCAGCAAATCATGCGCAACGCTACAGGTTCCTACTACTCATCTAACAGGAAATTATGGTTTGTGACATTCGGATAGATTCAAAAACCCCCCAAGTGATAATATCATAATTGCATCAAAAATGATTGTTGTTTAATTTTATATTTTGCCTCAATGCTGTCTATTTGTTAATGTTTTAAATTATATATATTTCAAAACACAAAATAGGGGAAATTATGATGAAGGTAGCCAAAGTTACTCTTTTGTTTTTCGCGACGTCGTCAATTGCGTGCGCGCAACAAGAGGCAAGTTTGCCTCAGCAGCAATGTGTAAGCGAGCAAAAATCTGTATCTGGAATATCTGAAAAATATAAATCTACTTTTGATTCCTATCAAAAAGAGGGCGAGGATTTGAAAAATTCAGATGCGGCGGCTCAGTTCAAGTTTGATGTTACTTGGGCTGATACAGAAATAAGGTTTGGAACCCCATCAGTTACAGTTAAAGATCAAAAGATAATATTTGGTGTGCCACAAGTAACAATGAAGCTTCAGGAAATTGTGTTTGGAACTCCAAGTGTGCGAATGAAAAGAATTAAAACGGGACAATATCCAGAATTTTTTTGCGAAGATACATGGATTTCGGTTCTTGGCGTAAAAACAAAAGGGGTTCCGAACTGTACAGTGCGTTGGTCTGACACTTTTGCCGACGTTCCCGAGCCGTTCATGCAGGAGCAAAGAATAAAGACAGATATTCCGGAATTTAAATGGGCTGATACCCAAATTATAATGGGGATTCCTGAATTTTTCATGCAACAACAAAAGATTGTTTTGGGTTTACCGCAATTTAAGCTAAATTCTGTAATTATAAATCCAGGAGCGCTTAAAGATAAATCAGAGGATTTGCAGAATAGGGTTGCGACAACACGCGGACAATTAATTTCTGAAACCGGTGGAAATGTGCATAGCCTCTTTTCGTGTTATCGAGGCCAAATTTCTGCCGGAAAAGCTGCCGCAGGTGTTCAGTTTAATAATGGCCTTGCTCAAATTGATGCGGTGATACAGAGTATTAAATCACAAGGCGGTGATCCGACTAAAATGACTTCAGCAGATGGAACGGTAACAGATCTGCTTACGGCGAGGCTGGAGGTGATTGCAAAAAGGGATTCGGCTCTTGCAACTTTTGATGCAGCCTTAAAAACACTGGACGAAAATGAAAAGCAAACTATAGAAAAATTAAGTTCGTAGAGATTTTCGGCTGGTTCGAGTCCAGGTCGGGGAGCCAGAATTCAGTAGTGCGCCAAGAACCCAGCCCTAACCGGCTGGGTTTTTGCGTTTTGGCACCCGTTTGATGGGCTTTTATAGCCTGCTGCTGTTCCTGAGCGCTATCGTGAGCTTTGCTACTTTGCTACTTTGCTGGCTTGCACCGAGGGTGTCAATGACGTACCATTAAGCATGGAGACTAAGCCCGTCAGCGTCATTGAGGTGCCCGCATTCCTGAATCAGGCCAAGGTGCTGTGGACAGATGAGGAGCGGGCTGAATTAATTGACTATGTGGCCCGTAACCCGGAAAGCGGGGATGTTATTCCAGGCACTGGTGGAGTCCGAAAACTGCGATGGTCAAGGGCGGGAGCAGGTAAGCGTGGCGGCGCACGGGTGGTCTATTTCTACTATCGTTCAGATACGCCGATCTACATGCTGCTCGCCTATGCAAAGGCCGCAAGTGCGGACATGACACCGGATCAAAAACGGTAAGTAACGAAGTTGACGGCGATACTGAAAGATCTTGGCGCCGCGAAAGGAGATTAAGATGGGAAGCGATTTTGGTACTGACTTGATTGAGAGTCTCAATCAGGCCGTTGCTCATGCCAAAGGGCAAGTGAAAGTCGCGCAGGTGCATATGGTGCACGTCCCTGATGTGCGCACTCTACGCGAGCGCTTGAAAATGTCGCAGCAAACATTTGCGTCAACCTACCGTATTCCATTGGCAACGCTCAAGGGCTGGGAGCAGGGCCGACGTCAACCTGACGCGACTGCCGTAGCCTACTTAAGTGTCATCGAGAAGATGCCGAGAGAGACACGGGCCGCGCTGGCTGCCTAGGCGGAGCCTGGCGAGTATTCGCCTATTGGCTTTTATAGCGCGCCGAAAGCACGTGCTGCGTCGTTCAACCAAGTGATGCCTGGCGTAATGAGCACGCTGAGGTGTTGCAGGACCGTGAACACTAGCAGAATGACGTAGGGCTTGCGTATGCCGCCATTGCGGCTGTCGCTCACCAGCAGGGCGGCCACCACCAGCTCGGTGGCGAAATAGGCGGCGTGCACCGCCGAGATGAACGAGGTGACAAAGGGGAAATGCAGTCCCACCATCAGGCGTGCCAAGGCAGGCGGCAACAGCAGCGTTGCCGTTGAGGCCATGTAGCGGGCATGTAGTTGGATGCGGTTGCGATTGGCGATCGCCATGCAGTAAGTCCAGGCGAAATACAGAATCGAGGTCAGGTCTAAAAAGCCCAGCAGCGTGCCGAAGGCTTTGACGAAGCCGCGCTGTTGCCCGGACAGCATGTCGTGTAGCACCAGGAACCCGGAAATCAGGAACAGCGGCACCACTACCAGCGAGAGGCGGCCTATCAGGCGATGCAGTTTGAGGCGCCGGTGCGCGTAGAGCCACGACTGAACAATCAGCATCAGCAACCAAATGGTCGCCATCGTGCCATGGAACATCCGAATCGGATCGGTCTGCCCCAGCCGTCCAAAGAACGAGGGATAGAACCCGCCTATCGCAATGAGCAAGGCCAGAATAAAGTATGCATACGCGCGTTTATACATAGGTACCCCGGTGTCTGGACGGTGGGTATTTTAATTATAAATATGATAATAACGCGAATGCAGGGCTGCTGCATTACATAAATTTCCGAAGGTTGGGTCTGTGTATCCGCGCATTGCAGGGGATGGGGTTTTGTGTTTTCATGGCTATGTTGCCTACTTTGCAAAGGTCATCCCATGAAACGCGCATTGCTGTTTCTGCTGTTGGTCGCATCGCCACTGCTGGTGCTGGCGTCCGATGCCGACGATAAGCCGTTGATCGAACGCGCGGTGCGCGACTATATCGAATCGCAACATCAGACCGATCCGGCGCGCATGGAGCGTAGCCTTGATCCCAAGCTCGCCAAGCGCACTTATTGGCAGGCGGCGGACGGTTCTGAATTCATCATGACTACCGACTTTGACACGATGCTCAAGGTCGCCAGGAACTACAACAAGGATGGCTCGAAATTTCCGGCGCAGCCACGGGTCGACATCAAGATCCTCGACATCGACCAGCGCGTGGCAACCGTCAAGCTGACGGCCGACGAATGGATCGACTACCTGCATCTGTACAAGAACCAGCACAGCGAGTGGAAGATCGTCAATGTGCTGTGGCAGTACCATGACACGGCGCGCCAGGTCAGCAAAAAGTAACCCAGCGCGCGGTTGCCTGGGAGGAGGTTACAGCGCTTTCACCTGCAGGGTTTGATCGGCCGTTTTAATGTTGAACAGACGGTCGATGTTGGGATGTTTGCCTGGATTGGCGCGGGCATCCTGGGTGTGTTCGGCATAAATCTTCAGGCCCAGTTCCGCTGCCTCGGGGGTGATCGCGCCGAGTGTGTCGGCCAGCCAGCCATAAACGCGCAGCGATCCCGCCTGGCCTGGTTTGTTCTCGATCTTTGCCACTGGCGTGCCCGACTGGTCGAGCAATTCGATGGCCGCCACGGTCTCCATTGCAGGAAGCAGGGCCAGGTTGTCGGAGAATTTATCGCTGAAGTTTGGTAATTGCATAGGGATTCTGACGAATGTTGATGTGATTAAAAGCGGTATTTTGTCATAGCTGACGTTTTATTGGCGATGATAGACTGCTTAAATGCACATCAAACTATCGCATATGAGTCTTGGACTTTCGCTTTATGTGATACTAAGCTGTGTATATGGTCAAAGAATGTACATTGCAGGTTTTTATAGATGGAATTTGGCGCGATGCCGCTGGCCTGGCGTTGGTTGGCGATGAAGCGTCGGGCATCGGCGCGCCAACATTCTTGAGCTATGGTGCAGACTACACCTTGGCGCACTTGCAGCGCCAGGATGCCGCCGCGCTGTCGGTCAATCATAAAATTGATCTGGTGGTGGCAAGCTCCGCGACCTGGCCGCCATTTCTGATTGATTTGCTTCCACAGGGCCATGGGCGCAAGGAGTTGTTGCATCAACTGGGGCGGGATGAGAACGCCGGCCCCGCTGCAGACTGGGCATTGCTGTGCGCTGGCTCGGGCAACCCGATCGGAAATGTCCGGGTCAAAGAAGCTTACGACTGGGCGATGATGCGCACCAATGGTCCGGGACGGGGCTTCACAATGGAAGAGATTTCGCAGCGCGCTGAAGATTTCAATGAATATCTCGCACAACATGGGCTGTTCCTTGCCGGCTCGTCCGGCATTCAGGGCGAGTGGCCCAAGGTGTTGCTGACGCGCGCGCGTGATGGTCTCTTCTATCTCGATCATGCTCTCCCGGATGAGCAAGCTGAACAACACTACATTGTGAAATTTGGCCGCGGCACTGATCATGCGCTAGCCAACATCCTGCGCTGCGAGGGCGCGTATATGCAGCTGGCGCGTCAGCTGGGACTACGGGTGCATGATGATCTGGTGTTGCGTGGTCGTGCCCTGTTTATCCCGCGTTTCGACCGCAAGGTAGTTGACGGCCGTGTGCAGCGCTATGCCCAGGAAAGCGTTGCCTCGGTGTGTCAGCTCAGTAAATTCGGCGAGGTACCCAGCCATAACGACTTCCTGAGCAGGTTGGCGAGCTTCGCCACCGACATGCCGCAGGAAACCATTGAATACGTTAAGCGTGACATTGCGAATGTGGTCTTGGGTAATACGGATAATCATGCCCGCAATACTGCTATCCAGCGCCGTGACGATGGCTATATCGGCCTGACGCCAGTGTTTGATTTCGCGCCCATGTTCCTCCATCCCGACGGTATGGCCCGCCGTATGCGCTGGATCCGCGACGATGGGGGAGCGCCGCACTGGAGCGGTGTGATTGATCAGGCGGCACAACTCGGCGGTATCGATGCGGCGGCACTACGCGCGGCAGTAAAGGAAATGATCGAGCCGCTGAGCTCCTTGATGGATGAGGCATATGCGCTGGGCATCGGCGAACTGATCGAACCCAAGCGCCGAACTGTTGAAAATAACCTGAGCCAATTGAAGGCGCTCTGATGGACAAGCGGTATGCCACTTTGACGCCGATAGAGCAAAACCAGCTGCGCGCTGCGCTGATGGCGCGGCTGCATGCGGCGCCGGATTTGCCCATTCCACGAGTCATACGCGAGATCCGCAAGACGCTGCGTTTTACCATTCCCGAGTACGCACAAATCTGCGGCGTATCGCCGCGCACTTTGCAGGACATTGAACGCGGTGTCTCCAGCCCCACGCTGGATACGGTGGAAAAGCTGCTGCGACCGATGGGAATGCGGGCCGGCGCGGTGGTGATTCCAAGGCCATAAATATGGGGCTACTCAGGTCGCGGTAAACTGAGGTTTTTGCATTTTGGCACGCTAAATTCATAAGAATGCACGATACAAGTGGACGGGAATCTTGCACGTCGGTATTCTGGAAACCTGTTTCCGGGGCGGCGATCCGCACTCTGGAAACGATGCAGTCATCTTAAAAATAGTAAGAGGTAGAGATTATGAGCGGTGAAAACGAAGCAGTTGTCTACGGCACCGAAGACCTGCTGGTCAGTCTGTGTAACTCGGTCGCTCGGGTGTTGAACGTGGCAACACAAAGCAAGGTGAATTATTCCGGCATGGTGCAGCGCATCACCAAGATCGGCCTGAAGCCCGACATCGGTTGCTTCGTCTTGTTTGACGGCGGCTTTACCGGCCTGGTGGTGCTGAACTTCGCCGCCGACACGGCGATGGAAATCTACGAGCGCTACATGCTGCACATGGGCATGCCGAAGTCCGAACTGGCCGGCTCCCACACCTCCGACGAAGTGTCGAATATCCTTGGCGAACTGATGAATCAGATCGTTGGTGACTTCACCGGCAAGATCCGGCGCGAACTGCAAACCAACATCACCCAGAATCAGCCGAAGATGCTGGTGCTGAACAAGCAGATCGTACTCAGCGTCGATACTCCGCTGGACCGGCCGGAAATGCGCCGCGTCAGCTTCTACACCGAGAAGGGCAATGTGTTCTATCTGGAACTGGCGATCGACCGCACCGAATTTATCCGCGTCAGCGATTTCGATTCCAGTGAAATCACCGATCCGGATGCGCTGCTGGAACAGGAGCGCGACGCCGTCCACAACGCGTCCCCAGCCGCCTCGGCCGTCGATGACGATGCCGACGAATTGCTGAAATCGCTGGGCATGTAAGTCCGCCCGCATCCTCCTCACACGGCCAGCCTCGCGCTGGCCGTGCTGCTTTTGTGGTCATTTTCCTACAGTTGCCACTGTCTCATTTTTTCCACCCCGACCATTCCACTGTTGGCAAATCCACCATGGTGTGGGTGGCTTGCCACGCCTAACCCACTGAATATTCAGTTATTGCATATGCTTAGCCGAATTTCTAACCGTTAATTGGATTTCAGTTATATTCGCCTTGCAATACACGGTATCAATATTCGAAAATATCGCCTTTCAAAAAAGTCAGTGCAATATTGATAGCTCCGCGGGCGGATTCAGGGCTGCCACGCGCTACCACGATCACAGCAGATGGCCGGGTAGTGACCTAAAAGAGAGAACAGGAGACGCTGTTTTTAACTCTTTGCACTACATTAAATCGGGAACTTGAATGATCAAACTGTCGAAGATGCACAAGCGCGTACTCGCGCTGGGCGCCATTCTGCCGATCGGCTCCGCTTTTGCGCAGACCGATGCAGCCACCACCCAGCCACAGCTGGAAACCGTCACCGTGACCGCGCAGCGTCGCGCCGAGAACATCAAGGACGTACCGGTCTCCGTGACCATGCTGAAAGATGAAAAACTGGACACGCTGCTGTCCGGCGGCCAGGACATCCGTTTCCTGGCAGGCAAAGTGCCTTCGCTGAACGTGGAATCGTCGAATGGCCGTACCTTCCCGCGCTTCTACATCCGCGGCTACGGCAACACCGACTTCTCGAGCTTCGCCTCGCAGCCGGTATCGCTGGTGTATGACGACGTAGTGCAAGAAAACGGCATCCTGAAAGGCTTCCCGGTGTTCGACGTGGAAGGCGTGGAAGTGCTGCGCGGCCCGCAAGGCACCCTGTTCGGCCGCAACACCCCGGCCGGCGTGGTCAAGTTTGAATCGGCCAAGCCGAACCTGGACAAGATCGAAGGCTATTACAGCGCTTCCGTCGCCACCCACATGACCTCCAGCGTGGAAGGCGCCGCCAACATTCCGCTGTCGAGCGAATGGGCGATGCGCGTGTCGACCCTGCGTCAGCACCGCGACAACTTCGTCGACAACACCTACACCGGCCAGAACGATGCGCTGGAAGGCTACAACGAACACGCCGAGCGCGTGCAGTTCCTGTACAAGCCAAGCACCACCTTCAACGCGCTGTTCAACGTGCACTCGCGCACCACCGACGGCAGCGCTCGTCTGTTCCGCGCCAACGTCATCCAGAAAGGCAGCAATAACCTGGTTGACGACTACGACTTCAACAAGATCAGCACCAACGGCCTGAACTTCCAGAACCTGAAAACCAACGGCGCCAACGCCCGTCTGAGCTGGGATCTGGGTTCGGTCAAACTGTTCTCGATCACCGGCTACGAAGGCGTGGACAACTACCTGAGCCATGGCGACATCGACGGCGGCACGCCAAGCGGCCCTGGCATCGTTCCATTCCAGGTGGAGACCGCCGGCGGCATCGACTACCTGAAACAGTACAGCCAGGAATTCCGTGTTGAATCGAAAAACGCGGGCCCGCTGAACTGGCAGACCGGCGTCTACTACTTCAAGGAAAACGGCCAAGCCTTCAGCGACACCTTCGACACCACCAGCCATGCGCTGGCGTCGCATCTGGTCAGCCATCAGAACAACACCGCGTACGCCGTGTTCGGTTCGGTGACCTATGACGTGTCGAGCGACTTCTCGGTACGTGGCGGCCTGCGCTACACCCACGACCAGAAAGACTTCCGCACCGTCACCGCCTGGAACGTGACCCAAGTGGGCGCCACCTCGGTCGAAGAGAGCAAGAACAAAGCGAACTGGGATCTGAGCGGCACCTACAAGCTGAACAAGGACATCAGCGCCTACGCCCGCGTCGCCACCGGCTTCCGCGCGCCATCGATCGCCGCCGCCTCGTCGCAGGTACCGATCACCGTGGCCGATGCTGAAACCATCACCTCGTACGAAGCCGGCATCAAAGCCGACCTGTTCAACCGCCGCGCCCGCGCGTCGCTGAGCGTGTATGACTACGATGTGAAGAACCAGCAGCTGACCGTGGTTGGTGGTAACTCCAACGTGACCAAGCTGATCAACGCTGCCAAGACCATCGGTCGCGGCCTGGAAGGCGAGATCGAAGGCTTCGTGACGCCGGACTTCAAGATGAGCTTCAGCGGTTCGTACAACTTCACCAAGATCGAAGATCCGAATCTGTACGTGGCCAAGTGCGCGCAGTGCACCATCACCGATCCGATCGGCTCAAACGGTCTGGTGTCGATCAACGGCAACCCGCTGCCACAAGCCGCCAAGTGGATCTTCAACGCCACCGCGCGCTACAACTGGCCACTGCAGAACGGTAACCTGTTCGTGCTGACCGACTGGTCGTACCGCAGCAAGATCAACTACTTCCTGTATGAAGCCAAGGAATTCACTGGCAAGCCGCTGACCGAAGGCGGCCTGCGCCTGGGTTACAACTGGGACGGCGGCAAATACGAAGTGGCCGGTTTCGTGCGTAACATCCTGGACAAGCAGCAAGCGATCGGCGCGATCGACTTCAACAACCTGACCGGCTTCGTCAATGAGCCACGTCAGTTTGGCGTGCAGTTCCGCGGCGGTTTCTAATAAATCGTCGTTCAGCTAGGCAGCTGAACCGGGGCCGTATATAATGCGGCCCTCAATTCCCTGATAGCTCAGTCGGTAGAGCGACGGACTGTTAATCCGCAGGTCCCTGGTTCGAGTCCAGGTCGGGGAGCCAGAATACAGTAGCATGCCAAGAACCCAGCCATAACCCGGTTGGGTTTTTGCGTTTTAGGGCGCGTTTATTTGCGCATAGTGGGCCGCAGCGAACGCTCTCGTGCTTGCACCCCTTGGGCTGCGCTTGCGCGTCAGGGAGGCGCGCAGGTGGGCTTAGGACGACCAAAGAAAAGCTGTCAACTTTTTGGCTCTAGTATCAAGCCAATCGGTATCGCTTAGCAGTGCAATCCCTTTACCATCAACGAGCTTGATTGCCGTCTCGCTTAATAGGGCGGCTTGATCTAGTGCATCAAAGCTGATTGAGCGGTGGGAGTTCTAACATTGCTGTGATAGTTTTAGCTCGTCCTTGAGCGTACCGATGATGTTCAAAAGTCTTCACTTCCTGGGCAACGCCTGAGATACCTGGATAGATGAAGGATGCCGACACACCAAGGGCTCTTAGACGTTTGCGAAGCTCATGCTTCCATTCACCTCTGATGACCAGTTTTTCCATCCCTTCAATCGCAAGCGGTTCTACTGGATTTGCTGGGCATGAGAAGATCGACCGTTGATTGAGGTAACGAACATCTTTGTATTGCGGCCGCACGAAAACGACCACGCCTTGTGATGGCTGTAGGGCGATTATCTGCAAAATTCCTTTTGTGCCCTTACGGATGTCAGCAGTGTAAGGGTCAAACTCGGCGTAGTCGTCAGCAATCAGATGCGACAGATAGTTCACAACTCCGTCCTTGTCGTCATGATGTTCAACAGCAAAGTACAATGCTACTAAAGGGTTCGTTGACCAATCTAGTAACCTCGTAGGGAGTCCATAGTGCTGAGCCAAAAAGAGCCACTCCCAATCTGTCTCAGGCTTTATATCCAGCACAGGCATTGACAGGCGTTTGAACTCGCTCATCATCTTCATTTCTATCATATCGATGCTCTGGTCAATCATGTGCTCTTTTGGCCTGCCTAGTGCTGGTATGAGTTCGTGAGCGACGTTGGACACACCACGGAATAGTAACGGAGGTCCGTTGTGGCCAGCTCCGATGGCAAGGTAGGTGTTCCAAAATTCGTTGATGTCTTCAAAGTGTTTTATATTCTCGGCCATGATGGAATTAGCTATTATGACAAATTGACTTTATATTCTTCGCGGGATCACATAGTTCATCTACGTTTCTGGTTCAACTATGGTAAAGCATCCGTTGCCTATTCGTGCTTTTGTCTCTTGATCTTCAGGGCGTGGATTATGATTTCTATAGGTAAAAAGTGAATCAACTTACTGTTCACAGTCCCTTGTAGTGCCATGCCGCACAATATCGGGATTGGGAGGTTTCCTTCGGTCCGATACCACATGAACACAGGGCTACCACTGAATCCGTTAAAATCTTTAAAGTCTTCCGCGTTTTTGATTTGCAAACGGTAAAGATGCGCATGGTCTGAATCCCCAGCATAGGTGCCAAATAGTATGGCGACCTCTGTGTTAATCTCTTCAGACTCATAATCTATATCGGAGCGCTCACTTGGATAGCCAATGACGAAGAAATCCATATCGCTCACCTCAAATTCCCAATCGGGAATCACGGCACGCTCAATGTTGATAATTGTTGTTTGAGACAAATCGATATCTTGCGCAGCAGATGCAGCTATTTCAATGATGGCTAAATCTACAAAATGCTCCTGAGAGTCCGCTGTGGAAACATAAAAGACATTATCTAAAGGCAATAATTTGAGGGAGGTGTTAGAAGGATAAATACATATAGGGCTTGGATTATCTGGATTAAGACCATGCCTAGTTGTAATAGCGTATATTTTTCCTTCGTAGCCAACTAGAAATACTGTGCCAAGCGTCGAGTATGGATAATCGGCATGCCCAGTTTCAAATACAAGCGGGTGAACTGATAGAGATAGTCTTGCTAGTGCGTCTGGCGTTACGGTTTGATTCATAGTGGTCGAATTAAAATTCCCAACCTCATCGCTTGCTGTTGAATAATTTTTCCGATTCAAGTAGTAGACGTTCGCCGAATCTTACATGTTCCCGGAATTTTCTCTGTGCTGCGAGAATGCGTTCATTGGTCGTCAACATGACCCCGCTTAGCTTCGGCGTTACTTTAGCAAGCTGGTCAATATACTCCCCTGTTGATCTATAAACTGGATGCAGTTTTCTACGAAGATCCGTGAGCGTCTGATTCAATGATTTAGTTTTGATGTCGGGAAATGCAATGGAGATCGCTCCAGCTCCTAAAACACCTTCGATGAAAATGGAGAATGCAGAGATGAAGGTAGCTTCGAAATTTTCGGCAGCATCTGCATATTCGACCATCTCATTCGTCATTTCGATTAAGGATAACTTCCAGACAATATCTGGGGTTTCATTGGTCATCGCGCGCGCTTGCGCTGCCCTGCGGCTGTTGGCGGTAATATATGTGAGATGAATTTTTGCAAATTGCTTAATGATCGCTGGGAGGGCGATACTTTGAGTTTTGATGCTATGTAAATAGCTGTTATACCGGTCTTTCAACTCATCTTTCGTATTCTGAGGTGTTACGACGAGCTCACGGTGGCGCTTCGCCCACCCTTGAATATGGCGTGTCAAGTGTACCCTGACTAGTTGACCGAATTGTTCGGGATGTGAAAACTCGCAGTACAGGAGGCCATCTTTCGCCAGTTTGCTGCGAAATTGTTGAATTGCTTCCAACTGTGAGGCTTCGACGTCGGCGTTCGAATCCACTTTTTTGAAGTAGAACATCAGCTGTGGGACCCCACTTATCCGATATCGTGCCAATGCACGTTCGAACTCCTCAACGGTCCCTGATGCAGCTCTACCCGTAGGGGTACCAAATCGCTTCCACATTATCCCGAGAAATACGTCATATTCCTCTCCGATCTGTGTATTGATTACATCTTGCCCGTCCGCGCCGACGGCAGGATAAGTATGCGTTTCCCATCTGACTAACCGGAGATGAACACCGATGTCTTCACTCCATAGGTTATTCCATTCACTCACGAATACGTCAACGAGGTCGCGCTCACCCCCAACATCACTAGGGCTTGCCAGAAATATACTGAGAACTTGTTCGGTCTTAGGCATTGCAAAGATATTTATGAGTTGTGGATTTGCTATGCGGGCTCGAAAACGCTTGTATTGAAATTAGCGTTCCTGCTTGATCACGGCATCCAGACTAAATCCCGGCTGTAATACTTCCCATAGCTCCAAATCTAGTGATTGCGCTACTCGCTCTGCCGCCTCTAAGGTTGGCGTCACGTCACCACGCTCGATCTGACCCACATACATCCGGTGCAGATTGGCCATCTCGGCAAGCTTTTCTTGGGATAGATTTTTCACGTGAGGCACCAAGCCGATGTTCTGGCTAAACGTGTCTTTGGCGCTGGTAGGGAGAGGCTTTTTCATCCTCTAAGCATTCAAGACCGCAGTTCATCTATCTGAATATCATATCATCCACAATGATGACTATATGCATCTTAAAGATAACTAATTGCAATATTCTAGGTAAAATTTTAGCCAATTTAGCAAGGAGGCGTAACAGTAAGGAATCTTCAACTGAAGCAGATCGGCATGGGCTAGAAAACTCGTTGCGTTTCTTCTACTTGGTGCCCATCAGCTGGCCGGAGCTTCTTTCTGTTAATCCGCAGGTCCCTGGTTCGAGTCCAGGTCGGGGAGCCAGAATTTTAGTAGTACAGAATCAGGGGGTTACATGCTTCGGTGTGTAGCCCCTTTTTTCGTTTTGGAGCCATATCGGGACTGGGGGGCTGGAGTCCGCTGGCCGTATGGCTGGTCCGGGGAGGGCGACACTATGACCGCTCTCGCTGGGCTGGCTTCCGGCTGCCTGGGGCAGTTTATTTGGGCATAGTGGGCGGCGGGCGAGGTAGCCGGGATCAGTCGTCGCGCTCGAGGTCGAGTACTTGCCGGAACGCCTCATCAGGATCTACGCCGCGTTTGATCAGGCGTAGGATGGCTTCCTTGGGAGCATTCGCGATACCTTGTTCCCGGCTCGGATAAATATGGGGCAGCTCGGCATACGCCTTCTTCCAATGTTCGTAAAAGACTTTTTCGGCTTGCTCTCGCGTCATGATCCGGGGAGAACGCCTCGCTGCTCTATTCTTTGGCATGGCCTCGTTCAGTGCTTTTACGTCGATTCTTGAAAAATCGGCCATCGGCCATCGCTGAGCAGCCTCCTGTGCGTCGATCTGATCTGCCGTATGATTAACGGTGAGCGATTCCATCAGCCCGCGAATACCCTTGCCACGGCTTTGCAGATTCACGGTAATCCCGAAGTCGGGTTCCGGTTCTTGCCCATATTTGACCAGCCAGATATCGAGCAGGCGATGAGCCTGCGCATACCCCTTCTTTTCAAGGCTAGCGGCAAATACGTCGGCACGATTAGTCATTTCCTCGACCACGTTGAGCTTGGTATAAACAGCCAACACTTCTTCCTTGGTTAGGCTTGGTGGCAAGGTTTGCAACCAGCCTAACTGCGAAAATAGATAGGTCATGACGCGATCAGGTTTGATGGTTTTCAGGCCCAGATCCATCATCGTGTGCAGGGCAGTCATATTGCCCAGTAAAGCTTCGAAGCGTGCTTGCACCAAGCCCAGTGCGTGCCGTTCTTGAATCCATGCCTGGCCAATTTTGTGTTCCTGGCTGAATTGGTAGCCATCCATAAAGTGGTCCAGTGGATTGCCTCCGCGCTGACTATCGCCGTGCAGCTGTGCGGCGACGTTGTAATAGCGCTTAATCTTATGGCGTAAGGCGGAAAATCTCAGGCCCGGATAGCTGGCATTATCTTTCGTGAGGACTTTCCAGACTTCCGGCGTTGTTTTTGCATTGGCAAAATGGGCGGCCGGATTCCAGTTACGATCTGCCTTGGACAGCTGAATCCAGCTTGCCTGCTTATCCTTTGGTAGTCGCTGCTTCCAGTAGTCGGAGAAGGTATTCCACTCGCCTTCATCGAATACATAGCGTCCTGGCTGGTAATTTTCTAGGTCGCGGAATAACGGGATCAAGGCCTGCATGCTTTTGATTTCAGCGTTGGCCTTCCGCGAAAGCGTTCCGGCATAGACAATGCGCTGCCACATGACTTGCCAAAGTTCGTGGTGGCTGACGTTCCTCGAAATTGCTTGAGTCAGTACGTTTTCGACTTCACGGACCAACTTTTGCTGATTGTTCTTGTGGACACTGATCACGCTGTCGGCCGTGGCATGTTCGATGACTACGGCACGCACAGCCTCAAAAAGGGCAGGACCAGAGTTATAGATTTTTGCATTGATTTGCGCACTGTACTGGGGTGACATTAAATGCTGCTTCCTTGTGATGGTAGTGACGATTTTTCTGACGTTCTGTTAATCCCCAGGTCCCTGGTTCGAGTCCAGGTCGGGGAGCCAGAATCAAGAAAAATCCAATCCTTACAGGTTGGGCTTTTTGCTTTTTGTCGCTGCCTTGATAAACGGTCCGGCGTCGATCAATTTCAGTTGGCCGGAATTGTCCCGCACCAGTATGCGGGCTGCCGTTGCGGCGACTGCGATTGGGTAGCCGGCCGAAGAGCCCAGGATCTTTCCTGTCTGTAGATCGATGATGTCAAACGTCGAGCGCTCTCCGTCTGATGCTACGGTTGCATAGCGTCCCTGGAGGAATGGTTGTACGCGAATATTGAGGCTGGTAAAGCCTGCGTGCAGGCCTTCGCTGGTGGCTGGTTTTTTCAAATGTTGACGTATGGTCCAGCGCTCTGTGCCGTCTGGGCTGTAGGCGCGAACCGCTGTCACATCATCTTCAAAATAGATAAAGTTTCCGCCGCAGCCAACGATGACGAGGTCAAACGCATTTGAGTAGGAAATGTGGTTCACCGAAGTTTCCGTACCTTGCAGGAGTGCGCGTCGGATTGGTAGCGAGATGAATGGCGTTGCAGACCATGCTTTCAAGTGACGGATTTCGAGTTTTTTATCATCACCTCTGGTCCCCATCACGACCTTGCTAGCAGGGCCGGAGCGGGGGAGTAACACGGCGCCGGAATAAACGGCCTCTAATGGATGGGGCGATTTCTCGGCCAAGCTGACCACGCTATAGGTGCCGCCCAGATATTTGACGACATACGCAGACCAGTCGGCCGTATGGTCGATGACATCGCAATCTTCGTCAGGCGGCATGTCAGGGGCGGGGGCGCCGCAGTGTAAGTTGGCCGGGATAAAACCAAGACTGACGGCGGTGCGGAAAAGCGCTGTTTGCCCCACATCTTTCACTTCTTGCTTGCCTTCTTCCCAAACGCTCACGTGGCCGTTGGGACATTGCAGTGCGAGTGCATGGCCGTCATCAGCAATCACCGCGCGGCTTGCAAAAACGCTGTCACCGGCGCAGAGAGGGAATGTATAAATTTCCGTCAGGCCAGCGATGGCACTTTCCGCACTGCCTGCGCTAACGGAGGCGGAAAGCACGAATCCGGTCATTGCGCCAAGCAACTTCAAGCAAGAGTTCATGGGGAATTTGGGAGAAGGGATTGTTTGCATCGTACAGCACTTTTTCCTCATGGCATTTTTTCTATTTGTGCGTACTGATGATTCGGCGTCTCGGCACTAGACAGAAGTGGATGTGCTGGATATAATTCTGGCCTCAATTCCCTGATAGCTCAGTCGGTAGAGCGACGGACTGTTAATCCGCAGGTCCCTGGTTCGAGTCCAGGTCGGGGAGCCAGAATTCAAAATGCCTTGCATTCGCGTGCAAGGCATTTTTCTTTTCCGGTGTACTCAAGGATCTTGCTCAAATTGCCGTTCTCTGGCATGTTAATGTTTTGAAAACGTTGACGTGAGGGGATTCGAATTGATCTACTGGCTGATTGCAATCGCTTGTGGCTATGCCATCGGTACTTTTACGCGTCAGGCCTGGTGGCAGTATGCGGTTTGTGTGCCGGCCAGCGGCTTGCTCTATTTTCTGGTGAACCTCATGCGTTCAATGCCCAGTGAAGAGTCAGAGCTTTCTCCTGTTGTGATCTTCATTGGCGCCTCGTTAATTCAGTCGCTTGGCTTGATGCTTGGGGTGTTTCTGGCGAGACGCAAAGCGAAGCGCAATGCGTTCAAGGCATGACGCAAAAATGACTAGCCATCAGCTCCAGCGGGCTCGATCAACACTGGCGGAATGCGCTCGCTGGCTGGTTGTCGGCCGGATATCCAATTACGAATTCGACGATGCTGTTCCATCGTCTCCGGATCCCACAGTGTCTGCAATTTACGAATATTTCTGGATGCTGTATTGCGATATGAGAGAGTATCGCCTGACTGGCCCTGACGAACTCTCGCCTTTGGAACGCGATAAAGCTGTGCGCTGCATTCTCTTCCTGAAATCTGGGTTGCCATATTCTTGGCCAGTGCTGTCACGCGCTCAATCGGCGCTGCTGACTTTGCTGAACTTGCTCACGCTCGGTGCCGCCGGCCGTATCTACTCGCGACGCGTCTCTGTAGCTGGCGACGTTGTTTATTGGCCGTTTATATCCGAGAGTCAGTATGCGCAAGCTTTGCAGGCGCCAGCTTACCTGGCGGGTGGCGCTAAACTGACGCAGTAGCCATTGTTATGCCCAACACCCTGCGTGCATCCTTCAAGCGACTTTTTTATCCTTTCGCAGAGTCGCGAGGTTTCGTACGAATTCCATCGAGCGATCCGTTTTTCACTGAGTTCCGCAAAGTCGATGGTGACTTAATTTATACGCTTGACGTTCAGTGGGATAAGTACCACCGACCCTATTTCGTTTTCAATTTCAATGCCGTTGAAGGTGGATCGGTTAAGCCCCGAACTCAGAGCGGTCGCCTGCAGCGCACGCGTGGCGCCGGCTTGAATTCTTGGTTTCATCTGAAGCGCCCGTGGCTGGAAGTCATCAGGACGCTCCGCATTCACTATGAACCTGATGAAGTCGTCGAATATGCCATCGCTTGCTTCCCAGAGATTGAAGCGTGGTGGGCAAATGGAGAGGAGGGGAAGCATATAGTTCAGCCAGTAGCTATGGATCTGCGCCCGAGCTTACCCATGAAGATCAAAGTGCTGCGAGAGGCATGCTGCGCCGCTGACGATCAGGTTGGCCCGCTGAGTTTGAGCTTGGAGTTTGATGGTCAGGTAACTTTACAGTCGCTCGTCGAGTCGGTGGTGGCTTCTGGTTTTCTGCAGTATTCCTCTTCGCATACATCCATGTTTGGCTACTTTGGGGAGGTGGCCGTTGTTCGGGTTTACAGCCCGTATCACAGCACCAGGGAAACGGAATACCTGGCTGACCCAGCAACACCTATTCAAGCGGTGTCGGGGAACTATTTGGTTGATTTCCGCTTCTAACCTGCCGAAGGAGAGGTGTGATGAAGCGAACCAAGCCAATCATTGATCCTGAGATTGCTGCTTTTGAGGCCGCGTTGTTGCGAAGCCTGGAGCAGGCCAGGCGTGGCGAAGGGCGGATCAATACCTTAGAACAAATCACCGCCCGTCGTGACAGCATGATCAATCAATCAGTAGCGCCAGAGAACAGCTTGCGATCGCGGGCGCGGAAATCGTCCTCTTTGAAATAGGGCTTGGTCCAGACGTCGGTGGTGGACAGGAACCAGCCGACCTGCTTTGCGGCTTTCTGTTTGTTGGCGGGGAGCTTGTCCAGCGGCTTGGCGGCGTCGGACTTTTTCGTCATCCGGTCCATGAACTGGAAGTGGTCGACCAGGCCCAGTGCTTCGATGGCGAAGACGGTGGCCACTTCGGTGTCGCGGATGGTCAGCAGGTTGTCGCCGTTCTTTTCCTCGCCGCTGCTCACCAGGTTGGAGGAGCCGCAGTACACCACCGCTTCCGGCGTGTTGAAGCCGCACACCACGAACTTGTGATGGATCTGATGCCCGATGCCGACCACATTGGGCACTTGGTCGAACGGTGGCGGCAGCAGCGTCTGTCCTGGCTTGCCGGTGACCAGCAAGCCGGTTGGTTGGCCCGGCTCGTACAGGGCGATGTGCTGGCTATCGTCGGATATGCCGAAGCTGACCACTTTCGGGTTGGCGTTCAGGGTTTTCAGCGCGTCGTAGACCGGGCTGGCGCCGACGCCGATGTCCATCACCGCAAACAATACGCTGGCGTTGCCGCCAGTTCGTGTTCCTTCCTCCTCGACCCGCGTGACGATGTCTTGCAGGATCTGCTGCGCCACCGCCGGCGCGTGCGGCGCGAAGCTGATCCGGGTGGGCGGCAATGCGGTGGTCGGGACGTCGTACTCCAGCGTGGAGAACGGTGTTTTTACATACGCGGCGAGTTTGACGTCGGTGGCCCATACGGCTTCGAACATGTCGCCATAGGTCTGCGCCACGTCGCTGTCGTCGAGCACCAGGATGTGGTTGGAGTTGACGTACAGACCGGTGGTGGAAAAGTTGGTGGAGCCGGTGAGGACTTTCAGTGCTTTCTCGGCGGTGAAGGAGACGAATACCTTGTCGTGCGCGAAGCTGCCGAAGTGGCCGCGTTTGATTTGCGCGGCACCCTTGGTGACGGCGTTGAAGGCCTGTTCAAAACGGTCTTCCATCTTTGGCGTGGCCACCGAGTGATGCAGGCCGGCGTTGTCGAGGATGATGCGTACGCGGCCTTCGCCAGCCAGTTGCAGCAGGCGCTTGCAGACGTCGGGTTCGTTGAGGTCGTAGGCAAACACTTGCAGGTATTGCTTGGGATCGGCGATCACCTCATCGAGGAAGGCGAAGATGCGGTCGCGTGCCGTAAAGCCCAGCCAGTCGTAGGCTTCGGCATAGGTATAGGGTTGGCCCTCCGGCGAGGTGCCTGCCTGTTGTGTGGTGTCGTACAGCAGGTCGCGGCCGGTTGGCTGGATGCGAGCTTTGCTGCCGAAATGGTGGACGAAGGCTTGCGACTGGGTGTAGCCGCGTGTGAAGCCCAACTGCAGGCCATCCTTGGTAAATGGGCCGACGTACACTTCGACACTGGAGCCCAGTGTGGTATCCAGCGGCTTCAGGTGTTCCTGCGGGTCGAAATAGCGCGGCACCACGGTGTATTTGTAGGTGCCGAAGACGGGCGTCGGGGCGCCGTGGAAGGAGCCGGGCACGTGCAGCCAGCGGAATTTGTGCAGCGGTGCGTTGACGCTGGAGTAGGCTGGCTCTATCGCTACCTGGGCATGCTGGTCGGGATGCTCGAACTGCAGCGTGTTGTACAGATAGTAGGGGGCCACGCCCTCGGGCTGGCAGATGATGGTAAAGCCGGCCAGCCCGGCGGCGAGATTTTCGGGCAGGCTGTAGGCGAGCAGCGTTTTGCAGTCGCCGCGATGGGCGGTTACGGTCAGTTGGGTCATGGTGGTCCTTGGGCGGGGGGAGGGGTGGCGCCGTTGATTGTACCTACATTCCATTGCCAAAATACTCTCACATTGCCGCGTTATTGTGGCCGTCAGCAGATTTTTCCGGCTTCGTGGATAATCGCCAGATCGTTATCTTGAGAGTAGGTATCCCATGGCAGATTTGTCCGCATTCCCTATCACCGGCAAATGGCCGGCCCAGCATCCCGAGCGTATTCAGCTGTACTCGCTGCCGACGCCGAATGGCGTGAAGGTGTCGATTGCGCTGGAGGAGACCGGCCTGGCGTACGAGCCGCATCTGGTCAGCTTCGACAAGAACGATCAGATGTCGCCGGAGTTCCTGTCGCTGAATCCGAATAACAAGATCCCGGCCATCATCGATCCGAACGGTCCGGACGGCAAACCGCTGCCGCTGTTCGAGTCCGGCGCCATTCTGCTGTATATCGCGGACAAGACCGGCCAGCTGATCCCGCAGGACGCCGCCGGCCGCTATGAAACCATTCAGTGGGTGATGTTCCAGATGGGCGGCATCGGCCCGATGTTCGGCCAGGTCGGCTTCTTCCACAAGTTCGCCGGCAAGGAGTATGAGGACAAGCGTCCGCGCGACCGTTACATCAATGAATCCAAGCGCCTGCTGAGTGTGCTGGACCAGCGCCTGGAAGGCCGCCAGTGGATCATGGGCGATCAGTACACCATCGCCGATATCGCGATCCTGCCGTGGGTGCGCAATCTGGTGAATTTCTATGGCGCTGGCGAGCTGGTGGAGTTCCACAAGTTCAGCAATGTGCAGCGCGTGCTGGATGCCTTCGTGGCGCGTCCGGCGGTCATCAAAGGGCTGGATTCGCCTAAGCGCGGTTAAGTCGTTCAGTGTGCCGGCGCGCGGCAGGCGGTGTCGTTTTCCCACCGGCCGGAGCAGATGCGCGAGCGGCACAGCATGCCTTCTATCATGCCCAACTGCTTGCAGCGCGTCAGCAGTTGCGCGGTGTTGTCGCCTTCCTGCCGTTCGACGATGTCGCGGCTGCGTTCGGGCGTGACGGCGGCCGGTTTGTTGGCGTGGGCTACCAGGGCGGTCAGCAGGGTGACGTCGGTGTCGCCGTTGGCTGGTGTGGCCGGGCGGTCCTGCGCTGAGGGCGCGGATGGCGCGCGTGGCGCCGGCTTGTGCTGGGCTGTCGTCGTGGTGCGTGGCGGCACGGCGGCGGACGTGGCCGGTACCGTTGATGGTGCTGCCGACATGGCGTCCGGTGCGCTGTGGGGCACCCGCGCCTCCTCAACATCGTCATCGCCTGTGGCTGGCGGCGTGACATTAATGATGGCTGCAGCCTGCTCATCGGGCACGGCATCGTTGGCGTGCATGGACGGCGTGGCCGTCTTGCGGGCCGTTGTGCTGTCGCTGCTGTAGCCATGCCGGAACGTGTCCGGCGTGATCCTCCGGTCGTGCATCATCCATGCCACGCTGCACATCAATATCAGCAGCACACACAATCCTATGGTCCAGCCATCGATGGTCCAGCCGGCCGAGCGCTTGGGGCTGGCCGCCGGCCGTGGACCATGTTCCAGATTTGCTAGGATGCGCTTGCTGTCGGCGGCGCGCGACGCTCCGCTCATCAGATCGGGCTTGGTCTTTGACGTATCCACGTTATCCCCTTTGCGTTTGATCTGGCCGAGGTCGCGGCGCGGCGAACGGCCTACGATGCAGTGTCCGGTCACTGGCGTCGGCCCGTTTTGATGGAGCGCACCATGTTTCTCTTTTCCATGCTGTTGTTCTTCGTGTTGACGTGTTTTTGTGCCTGGCTGTTGCTGTTCCCGGCCGGTCGCGACGTGGTGCTGGGCGCGTTGGGGGCGATGGGGCGCCGCGCCGGTCATCGCGCGCGCGGCGGTTGCCGGCAGGGCGTCGAGCAGGCGGCGGGATTGGGACGTGAGGCCAGCGGCGGACTGCGGCGCGCGCTGCGCTTCGTGCGCCAGCGCTATCTGCTGTTGCTGGCAGCGTCGGTGCTGCTAACGGTGCCGCCGTTGCTGGCGCTGATGCTCGGCGGGCGCACCATGCTGTCCGGCTACGATGACGACACGCGCGCCATCAACCAGCAGATCGCCGGCGTGCTGCAGGGAGAGCAGTTGGCGGCGCCGCCGCCATTGCCGCCACCGGTGTTCACTACCGCCGAGGTCACACTAGTGCGTCCGATGCTGGACAGCGCCAACCGCAACTGGCAGCTACTGGACCCGGCCTATGCGCAGCGGCTGCTGCTGGTGTTCCGCATCATGAAGGAGCGTCATGGTTATGACATGGCCATCCTGGAGGGCTACCGCAGCCCGGAGCGGCAGAACGCGCTGGCGGCGGCTGGTCCCAGCGTCACCAATGCCAGGGCGTTCCAGAGTTATCACCAGTTCGGCCTGGCGGCCGACTGCGCCTTTCTGCGCGACGGCAAGCTGGTGATTTCGGAAAAAGATCCCTGGGTCATGCGCGGCTACCAGCTCTACGGCGCCGCCGCCGAGGCCGCCGGCATGACCTGGGGCGGACGCTGGACCATGATGGATTTCGGCCACACCGAACTGCGCGTGCCCGGTACCGTCAAGCGCTGAGGCATTGTTCTGGCGCAAGAAATGCAGGCTTTGTTGGTGGCAACATTGATCGGGTCCGCCTGTCGCCTGGGCGCCGCAGTGTTCGCCGGACACCTTCTATGTTGCGCAGAATCTGGATCTTTCTGACCGATAGCCGCCACCTCACTATCCTGGGCCTGATCGCGATGGCGGCCTTGTTCTACCTGGGGGCGGAACTGCTGGAACTGGCGCTGATCTGGGCGCTGGCGGCCACCGTGGTGATGCTGGCGCTGGCCGGCGCGGTGTGGGGCTGGCGCCGCTGGCGTGCGCGGCGCGATGCGGAACAGTTGGGTGAGGCGATCGGCAAGCCATCGGAAGATCCCACCGCGGCCGAGGTCAAGGCCATCCGCGACAGCATGTTGAAGGCGCTCGACACCATCAAAGGCTCCAAGCTGGGCATCGTCTCCGGCAAGCACGCCTTGTACGAATTGCCTTGGCTTGTAGTGATTGGCAATCCGGCGGCAGGGAAAAGCACCGCCATCACCAACTCTGGCCTGCAGTTTCCCTTCGCTGATGGCAAAGTTCTGCACGGTGTGGGCGGCACGCGCAACTGCGACTGGTTCTTCACCACCGAAGGCATCCTGCTCGATACGGCAGGACGCTATGCGGTGCTGGAGGAGCACCGTGCCGAGTGGTTCGGTTTTCTGGATCTGCTGAAGAAGTATCGCCGCCGGGCGCCGATCAATGGCGTGATTATCGCGGTCAGCATCGCTGAGTTGCGTGGCGACGATCCTGAAAGCGGCATCACGCTGGCGCGCAGTCTGCGTAAGCGCGTGCAGGATTTGATCGAGCGGCTGGAGGTATTCGCGCCGGTGTACGTGGTGTTCACCAAGGCCGATCTGATCGCGGGCTTTGGCGAATTCTTCGAACAGGCCGAGCGCGCCGAGCGTGAACGGGTATGGGGCGCGACCATGCCGTATCAGCGCAGCACCAGCAGCCAGCAGGTGATGACTTTCTTCGATCACGCTTTCGATGAGCTATGCGACGGTTTGAAGGCCATGAGCCTGGCCAACATGGGTCAGCAGCGGCGCGAGCGCATGGAGCCGGGCGTGTTCACTTTTCCCTTGGAGTTTGCGACTATCCGTGTGCCGCTGCGCGCTTTCCTTGTCACGCTATTCGAGGAAAACCCATTTCAGTTCAAGCCGGTGTTTCGTGGCTTTTACTTCACCAGCGCTTTGCAGGAAGGGCTGCCGCTGAGCGAGCAATCGGTACGCGTAGCCAAGCGCTTTGCGTTGACCACGGCGAATGCGGCGCCGGAGGCCAGCGCGGGACACGCGGGCTTCTTCCTGCTGAATCTCTTCCGCAAGGTGATCTTCGCGGACAAGGATCTGGTGTCGCAGTACGCCAGCAAGAACAAGATACGCTTGAAGTATGCGGCCTTCTTTGCGGCGGTGCTGCTGCTGGGCGCTTCGCTGGGTGGATGGAGTTGGTCGTACATGGGTAATCGTCAACTGGTGAGCAATGTGCAGGCGGACTTGGACAAGGTCATCAAGCTGCAGGCCAAACGGTTGGATCTGCAATCGCGCCTGGAGGCGCTGGAAATTATTCAGGACCGCATCGAGCAGTTGGAGAGATATCGCGATGCGCGCCCGTGGTCGCTGCGGATGGGGCTTTATCAGGGCGAGCAGCTGGAGCGCAAGCTACGCGAGGAGTACTTCGCCGGCGTGAAGAATGTGATGTTGATGCCGGTGGTCGCCAATCTCGAAACGCTGTTGTCGGAGATGAACGCGCATGCGGACGAGTTGCAGCCGCCCGGCGCCACGCGGCCCGCCGAAGCCGGGCGCCAGTTTCAGGAAGCCTCGCCCACCAATGTCGACGATGCGTATAACGCGCTGAAAAGCTATCTGATGCTGGCCGATAAATCGCACGCCGAGGCCAGTCACCTGAATGACCAACTGCCGCGTCACTGGCGCGCGTGGCTGGAGAATAATCGCGGCGCCATGCCGCGCGAGCAGATGATCCATAGCGCCGAACGATTGATGACGTTTTATCTGGCGCAGATCTCCGATCCGGCCTGGCCACGCATTGACCTGAAGCTGGCGCTGGTGGACCAGGCGCGTGACAACCTGCGACGTGTAGTGCGCGGCCTGCCAGCGCGTGAGCGCGTCTACGCCGACATCCGCGCCCGCGCCAACACACGCTTTGCGGCGATGACGGTGGCGCGCATGGTGGGCGAGCAGGATCAGGCGTTGGTGACTGGTAGCCATGCGGTGCCCGGCGCCTACACGCGCGAGGCGTGGGAGAAGTTTGTGCAAGCTGCTTTCCGCGAGGCCGCCAACCATGAGCTGCAAAGCGCCGACTGGGTGCTGAAAACGGCCGCTCGCGATGATCTGACGCTGGAGGGCAGTCCGGAGCAAATCCAGAAAGGGCTGAACGATTTGTACAAGGCCGACTATGCGCGCGAGTGGCAGAAGTTTGTGCAGGGCGTCAGCATCGCCAATCTGAATGGCTTCGATGCGGCGGTGGCGGCGATGAACCGCTTGGGCGATCCGCAGTCGTCGCCGTTGTCCAAACTGCTGGTGGAGATTCATCAGCAAACCTCGTGGGACAATCCGAGCGTGATGAGCCGGGAGATGAAAGAGGCGCAGTCGGGCTTCATCAACTGGATCAAATACAGCTTGCTGCGGCGGGCACCGGCGCAGATCGACGTCAATCTGCGGCTGGAGCCGGGACGTTCGGATCAGCCGATGGGGCCAGTGGGGCGCGAGTTTGCCGGCATCGGCAAGCTGGTGGCGGCCAAGGACAAGGATGCGTCGTTGGTGCGGGCTTATATGGAGTCGCTGTCCAAGCTGCGCAGCCGTTTGAATCAGTTGAAGAATCAGGGCGATCCCGGTCCCGGTGCGCGGCAGTTCATGCAGCAGACATTGGAAGGCAGCGGTTCGGAACTGGCGGATGCCTTGCGTTACGTCGACGAGCAGATGCTGACCGGGATGACAGACGCGCAGAAGCAGGCCATACGTCCGCTGCTGGTACGTCCTTTGATGCAAACCTTTGCGGTGCTGGTGACGCCGGCCGAATCGGAGATTAACAAGACCTGGCTGGCGCAGGTGTACGAGCCGTTCCAGCAGACGCTGGCCAACAAGTATCCGTTCTCGCCCAATGCACGCATCGAGGCGGCTGGTGCGGAGATCGCGCAGTTCTTCGGGCCGGATGGCCTGATCGCGAAGTTCGCCACCACCACGCTGGGGCCACTGGTGCTACGGCGTGGCGATGTGCTGGCGCCGAGAACGTGGGCCGACATGGGTATCAGCCTCTCGCCGCAGACGGTGGCGCGTTTTCCGGGATGGATAGCGCCAATCGCGGCGGGCGGCGTGGCCTCGCCGGCGGCGGCGCAGACGGTGTTTCAGATCCAGCCCATGCCGGCGCCGGGCACGCTGGAATACACGGTGGAGATCGACGGCCAGCAACTGCGCTATCGGAACACGCCGGCGCAGTGGGCGAACATGGTGCATCCGGGGACACAGGGCACGCCCGGAGCGCGCATCACGGTGGTGGCGTTTGATGGTCGCAGTGTGGATGTGTTTAATGAGCCGGGCCAGTTTGGCCTGAAGCGCATGATTGACGCCGCAGCCAAGCAAAAGCGCGATGGCGGCGTGTTTGAACTGCGCTGGAGCAGTGGCGCGATCACGGTGGCGATGGGCCTGAAGATCATCAGCAGTCCGGATACCAGCGCCAACGCGGCGGCGCCGCAGGATCAGGGCTTTCGCGGCATGCGGCTGCCGGAAACCATCGTGGGCGCGATGCCGGGAGCTGGCGCGACCACGGTTGGTGCGGTGGCGTCGCAGATAGCGCAGTCGGCACCGGCCACGACGACGGGCGCCGCAGCGGCCTTGGCGGACACGCAGGCGGGAGCGGCACGATGAAGCGCGGGCCGCAGGTGGCGCGCGTCGGCTACTTCGGCAAGCTGCCGGCACGCAGTGACTTCGTCAAGGCCGCCGACAATCTGGCCCTCGCCAGCCTGCTGGACGACTGGCTGGCGGAAGTGATGAATGTCCTCAGCGCCGATCCGCGCTGGAAGCTCAATTACGACGCCATGCGCCCGCTGCATTTCGCCTTCGTCGGTACCCGCAGCCGGCGCGCGATCGCCGGCCATCTGGCCGCCAGCAGCGACCTTTCGCAGCGCCGTTACCCCTTCCTCAGCATGAGCGCGATCGAAGTCGACGCGCCCACCGCCTTCATGCCGCTTAGTCCTCTGATCCTGTCTGCGCTGTGGGAAGAACTGAATCTGCTGACCGCCGATGTACTGGATTCGCCCGATCCGGAAATCCCCTTGCACACTTTGTCCGCCACCCGCGTGGACATCGACCCGGCCGATCCCCGGCATGCGCAAGCCTACACCGACTTCCTCGATCGCCATACGATCGGCGCGCTGGAAGCCATGCTGTCCAGCGCCTCGGTGCGGCGCACTATCCTCGCCATTGGCCTGCTGCTGCAGCCGGTGCGCCGTAGCGGCGCCGATCGCCTGGACAAAAGCCTGGTGCTACCCATACCCCCTAGCGGGCGACAGCGGTATCTGGTGGCCGCATTCTGGCTGAACCTGATCGCGCCATTTTTGCAGCAATCCGACTTTGAACTGAGCCTGTTCTTGGCTGATGTGAGCGAGCGCGCCGCGCTGGTGATCGGCTTTGGTGGCGCCGCGCCGGAAACCCTGGCGGCCATCATCGATCCGCACAGCGCGGCCGAGCAGCAGATCAGCTTTGATTACGCCGGCTGGGTCGATGAACTGATCGACGGTGACGTCCAGGTGCAAAAGCTCTCCGCCTACCTGGAGCAGAGGCAGATGTCGCTGCGCTCCGTCCAGGCGCTTTTCCACGAAACCTTTGTCTGACAGGAGGCCCGCATGTCCAGGTTACTCATGATGATTGCATTGCTGCTGGCCGCACACGCCGCAGCGCAGACACCGGGCCAGATCGTGGTCACCGGCGCTGTGCCAGATGAAGCCAGCAAGGCCGCGCTGTTGGCGCAGGTGCGCCTGCTGTATGGCGTCGAACGTGTGGTCGATCAGGTCACCATCGCCCAGGTATCGCTGCCGCCCAACTGGAACGGCTATGTGCAGAAGCTGATTACGCCCAACCTCAAGATGATCAGCAAGGGGGAACTGAAGATCGACGGCACCAACGTCACCGTGCGCGGCGAAGTGGCGAACGAGGCGCAGCGGCAGCAGATCGCCAGCGATATCGCCACCAGCCTCAATCCCAGCTACACGGTGAATAACGGCCTGCGTGTCAGCGCGGCGGAGCAGAATCTGCTGGATGCCGCGCTGGCCAAGCGCATCATCGAATTCGATAGCGGCAAGGCGACGCTGACGCCTTCCGGCCAAGCCATCCTGGATGAAATGGCGGCGGCGCTGCATAAGGTCAACGGCAAGAAGGTAGAGGTGATCGGCCATACCGACAACATCGGTCTGCGCGATAGTAATCTGGCGCTCAGCCAGGCGCGCGCCGAGGCGGTGCGCACTTATCTGACCGGGAAGGGCATTAGTCAGGAAATGGTGATGGTGTCCGGCCAGGGGCCTGATCGTCCGGTGGCCGAGAACACCACGGCGGAGGGGCGCGCCCGCAACCGCCGCATCGAGTTCCGGGTTGCGCAGTAACGGTTACGGCAGCGTGATGGTGACGTAGGCCGGGCGCGGCGCCAGCTTCACCAGATCGGAATACGCGGCCAAGGTGTCGGCCGTGGAGTGCGTCAGCGATGACTCCAGACCGAGATAGGCGCTGAGCGCGATCACGCCAAACACGGCGGACACCGCCCACAGCGGCGTGTGGCTGCGCAGCTTGTGCACGATCTGGTCCGGCCGTTCCGCCTGCGGCGCGAAGCCTTTGCTCTTGCCCTGCATATGGGCGATCTCCTGTCCCAGTCGGGCGGTCAGATAGGCCAGTTTGTCGCTGGCATCCAGCGCGTATTTGCCGCGAAAGCCGATCAGCAGGCACATATGGAATACCTGCAGCGCCGGCAGACGCGCGCCACCAATGCTGCGCAGCGCTTCCAGCCGGTCGAAGAAGTGTTCGCCCGCCAGTTGATCGCCAAAGATCACCAACTGCAGCGGCCTGCGCTCCCAGGCGAAGCGCATCGGGAACTGTGACGACAGGATGATTTCGTCGAGCGCCGCGCAGTAGGCATATTTGGCGGCGTCGATGTCCTCGCCCTGCGCGCGCAGCTTGCGTGCTTCGCGGTCGAATTCGGCCAGGTAGGCGGTGATGGTGTCGAGGAAGGCAGCTTCGCCCGGCGGCACGCTGCCATTCTTCAGCATGAACAGCAGGTAGAAGCCTTCCTGCAGCAGGTCGAGTAGTGTTTGCACATGGCCGTAGCCTGGCTGGATCTGTTTGCGCTGACCGCCCATCAGCGTTGGAATCGCGCGGCGTTCGACTTGTTGAGTCATGCTGACACCGCGATAAGGTTGAGGCGCAGATCGCGTATGCCGGCCGGCACGTAGATCGAGATCGACTGCGCTTTAAGCATTTGTTCGTATAGCATGCCTTTGCCCTCCAATGCGAAATAGTAGGTGTCTGGTTGAACCGGGATCGCGGCTGGTACCTGCGGCGCGTGCGTCAGCTTCACGCCCGGCATCGCGGACAGCACGCATTTCTCCACATCGTCCGGCGCACCGACCTTGACGCGCAGCGGCACCACTTCCACCAGCTCCAGCGCAGGCAGTGCCGCGCTGACGGCCAGGTACAGCGTGGTGCGCTGGTCAATTTTTCCGGAATCGAGTTTGCCCAGGTGATAGCTGGGCTTTTCCTCGGTCAGCGCGATGGCGAAGTATTTGGTGGAGATGACGGTATCGAGCAGGTCGCGGATGATGTGGTCCAGCGCCGTGAAGCAGGGCGCCGGGTCTTCGTGCTGGTAGCCGGGGAGGTCGATCAGCGAGTACTGCTTGGAATAGGTCATCAGCGCACCAGCCAGTGCCAGCAGCGATTCGAACAGCCGCTCCGGATGCAGCGCCGGATTGCGCACGTAGTGCATCAGCGCGGCGGCCGATGTGCTCACCGTGTGCAGCAGCCAGAATGACGAGACGTCGCCCGAACGGAATTCGATCACGTTGCGGCTGGGTTCACGCATATGGCCTTGCAGCGATTGCAGCTTGGCCTGCAGCGCGTCCAGCAAGCGGTCCAGCATGGCCTTGAGCGCGGGTGTGGCGGTAATCGACAGGGCAGGGGCGATGAATAACGCATCCGGCTCGAAGCCGCCGGTGACGGTGCGCCGCAGCCGCATCACTGGTACGCACTCGAAGGCGCCTAGTGGTTCCAGGTCGGACAGCAATCGTGCCGCGCTGCGCAGGAAGCTGACGTCGGCGTTGACGGCTTGCGTGTACAGGTCCGCCATCTCGCGGCTGGTCTGCTGGTAGCGTGCCGCGTTGTGTTGCTCACCTGGCGAAGCCGTGTTGCCGCCGTTGGGCGCCAGTGAGGGCAGGGCGGCGTACCACGTCACCTCCAGCACGCTGGCCGGGATGCGAGACAGGTCTACCGCCGGCGGCAGCGGTGCGCTGGATGGAGCGTCGACGATCTCGCCATCGCGGAAGATCAGCGACAGTGCTTCCAGCCGCAGCTTGCCGGCCTTGAGCGCGTCCCAGTCCCAGGCGATATCGCGTACGCCCCAAAGGTAGGGATGCAGTGCTTGCGTGGTTTGGTGCAGGCGCGCTTCGTGATACTGGTCCTGCTGCTGGAAATGCTGTGGGCGCAGGAACAGTCCTTCGCCCCAAAGCACTTTGGATGGAATGCTCATATGGTCTCCTGATTCAATCGCAGTGCACCGGCACCAGAGAGTCGCCAGTGCTGATGGCGCAGGCATGCAGGCCGATGGTGATGCCGGATTTTTCAGCATCGGCAGCTGGTACTGTTATCCGCCAGCGGTCCGTCGACGGTGCGCGGAACAACGCCACCACGCCGATGTAGTACGCCTCGCGTGTGACTTTTTCCAACATCTCGTAGCGCTGGTTCGGGATCAGCATCACTTCTTTCACTTCCAACAGATCGTTACCCAACAGTTCGCGCTCGCTGTGCATGCTGAGGAAGGCGTCGAAAGGCATACGCTGAAAGGCGGTTGGCTGGCGCAGTTTGTAGATGCGCACGGCCAGCGCGAACGGCTGCTTGTTCGCACCGGCGTTGAGATTGGGGCCGGCGTGCAGGCGTATCGCCACGCTGCGCGCCGGCTTTTGAGTGTCCGGCAGCTCCGGTGGTCCGCGCAGGATGGAGCAGCTTTGTAGCACTGGCAGTATCAGCATTGCTGCGATGGCGATCGTCTTCGTTTTCATGTCATCTCCCCGGCGATCCATGCATTAGAACGAAAGCCGTATCGCCTGTTTTTGCGACCGCGCAAGCAAAGAGAAAAGAAGACGGCGCTTGAGTAAGCGCAATCGGCGGCTAAGGCATTCATGAATAATGGCCATCTTCTTACACGGTTACGCAAAGGAGAAACCGATGCGCATTTCAAGTACATGGCTGCCTTGCTGCGCCAGTCTGCTGTTGTTGTCGGCCTGCGCGACGGACGGCGCCACGGTCCGCAGCGAGCGCCCGCAACCGGTCACGCTGGAGCGCGCGCTGGCCGATGCCGACGCCGCACTCGCAGCAGGCCACAACGACAAAGCACACAGCATCCTCAAGGCGGCCGCCGCCGATTATCCGGCCGATAAAACCCCTTGGCTGCACATGGCGCAGATCAAGTTCGACCGCGCCAGCTACGGCGAAGCGATCATGAATGCGCTGGAAGCACTGCAGCGTGACCCCAACGACAAGCTGGGGAGCAGCATCGTGGCGGTCAGTGGTCTGCGCTTGTCGACCAAGGCGCTGGCGGACCTCAGTCAGCAAAACAATCTCAGTGGCTCGCTACGTACCGAAGCGCAGGAGCTGGCCAAGCTGTTGCGCACCACGCTGGTCGAAGATGTGCTGGTACCAAATCCGAACGCAAGCCGCAAGCCGGCGGCGTCGGCACCAGCGGCCTCAAAAAAAAGCACGACATCCAAAAATAGTAACCAGTCCAACAACAGCGATCCCTTCGGCGGATTGAAGTAAAGGAGCTTGTATGGCTAACGGTGACAGTGTTCAGAAGCGCCTGACCAAGGTGCGAGCGCCACGTGTGCAGATGACCTACGACGTCGAGATCGGCGACGCCATGGAAAACAAGGAGCTGCCTTTCGTTGTGGGCGTGGTCGGCGACTTTGGCGGTAACTCGGACGTGGAAAAAAAGCGTCTCAAGGATCGCAAGTTCGTCAACATCGACAACGGCAATTTCGATGAGGTGATGGCAGGTGTGGAACCCGTGGCACGCTTCCAGGTACCAAATCAGCTGAAGGACGATGACAGCAGCTTCGCCGTCGAACTGCGTTTTAAATCCATGGCGGACTTCCGTCCCGAGTCGGTGGTGCGTCAGGTGGAGCCGCTGGCCAAGCTGCTGGAAGCGCGCGGCAAGCTGGCCGACCTGCGTAACAAGCTGGCCGGGAACGACAAGCTGGAGGACATCCTCAGCGATGTGCTCAACAACACCGACAAGCTGGCCAGCCTGAAAAAGGGAGACTGACATGTCAGCACAACTACAGAGCGCATCCGAGCTGGCGCCGGCACTCGAAGGCGCCAGCTTGCTGGACCAGATCGTCGAGCAAAGCAAGGTGGCCAAATCCAGCGTGGAGCACGAACGCGCCAAAGACATCATCGCGGAGCTGGTCAACCAGGTGCTGGATGGCGCGGTGGTGGTCTCCAATAATCTGTCCGCGATGCTGGACGCGCGCGTGGCGGAGCTGGACCGTCTGATTTCCAGTCAACTGAGCGCCATCATGCACGCACCGGCATTCCAGAAGCTGGAGCAGAGTTGGACCGGCCTGCATTATCTGGTAAAGAATTCCGCCACCGGCCAGGGGCTGAAAATTCGCATGCTCAACGCCACCAAGCGCGAACTGGTGAAGGACTTCCAGTCCGCGCTGGAATTCGATCAGAGCGCGATGTTCAAGAAAATCTATGAAGAAGAATTCGGCACCTTTGGTGGCGCGCCATATGCGGCGCTGCTGGGCGACTTTGAAATCTCGCGCCAGCCGGAAGACATGTACTTCGTCGAGCAGATGTCGCACGTGGCCGCCGCCTCGCACGCACCCTTTGTGGCCGCCGCCGCGCCGGAGCTGTTCGGCTTGGAGACTTTCGGCGATCTGTCTAAGCCACGCGACCTGTCCAAGGTATTCGACACCGTGGAATACGCCAAATGGAAGGCATTCCGCGAATCCGAAGACTCGCGCTATGTCGGCCTGACGCTGCCGCGCTTCCTCGGTCGGCTGCCATTTAATCCTGTCGACGGCACGGTGGTGGAAGGCTTTAACTTCGTCGAAGAGGTGGACGGCACCGATCATCAGAAGTACTTGTGGTGTAACGCTGCCTACGCCTTCGGCGCCAAACTAACCAAGGCGTTCGACGATTACGGCTGGTGCGCGGCGATCCGCGGTGTCGAGGGCGGTGGCCTGGTGGATGACCTGCCGACCCACACCTTCAAGACCGGCGAGGGCGAAGTGGCGCTCAAATGTCCGACCGAAGTTGCCATCACCGACCGTCGCGAGAAAGAGCTGAGCGACCTCGGATTCATCTCGCTGGTCCATTGCAAGAACACCGCCTACGCCGCCTTCTTCGGTGCGCAATCGGCGCAGAAGGCGCGCCGCTACAGCTCCGAAGCGGCCAACGCCAACGCCGTGTTGTCATCGCAATTGCAGTACATCTTTGCCGTCTCGCGCATTGCCCACTACATGAAGGCCATGATGCGCGACAAAGTCGGCAGCTTTGCCTCGGCCGCCAACGTCGAGGACTTCCTCAATCGCTGGCTGATGAAATACGTCCTGCTGGACGATAACGCCAGCCAGGACCAGAAGGCGCAGTTCCCGCTGCGCGAAGCCTCGGTGCAGGTGCACGAGGTGGCCGGTCGGCCTGGCGTTTACCGCGCCGTTTCCTTCCTGCGGCCGCATTTCCAGCTGGATGAATTATCCGTTTCACTCCGTTTGGTCGCGGAGCTGCCGCAATCGACCAATTACTAATCCCCCCAACGACATAGAGACAGGAGCATGCAATGGCAATCGACGTTTATCTGTACATTGATGGCATCAAGGGCGAATCGAATGACGACCGTCACAAGGACTGGATCGAGTGCAAATCGGTCAGCTTCGGCGTGGAGCAGCCGAAATCCGCCACCGCTTCCACCGGCGGTGGCCACACGGCGGAACGCTGCGAGCATCGCGATATCGTGATCTCCAAGCTGGCTGACCTGGCATCGCCGATCCTGCTGCAAACCTGCTCGGCTGGCCGCACCATCCCCAAGGCCAAGTTCGAGTTCATGCGCGCGGACGCCCAGGGTGAACGCGTTAAATACTACGAAATCGAGATCGAGAATGTGCTGATCGGCGCGGTGTCGCCGGCGGTGGAAGAAGGCGACATCCTGGCGGAAGAAGTCGCGTTCAAATTCTCCAAGATCAAGTGGAAGTACACGCAGCAGAAAATCAGCGGCGGCGCCGGCGGCAACACCTCCGGCGGCTGGGACCTGGCCAGCAACCGCATCGTCTGATCGTTCCCCCGCGCGCGCAGGTGTCTGGCGGGCCTCGCGACGCGCTTTTGGCCAGGCCGCCCGGCCTGGTCCCTTTTCGAAAGCATCGCAATGAACGGCTTTACTCCCGGCCTGCTGGACCGTCTGCTCGGCACCAGCCGCAACGATCGTGGCATGACGCTGGAACAGCTCAAGGACAGCGTCGCACGCGATCTTGAAGACTTGCTCAACACCCGCTGCGCACTGCCCGAAGACATGCTGCGCGCCTGGCCCGAATGCGCGCGCTCCATCGTCAACTACGGACTAGTGGATTTCGCCGGCATGTGCCTGAGCAGCAGCGAAGACCGCGCCCGCATCTGCGCCGCCCTCAAGGCCGCCATCGAGCGCCATGAACCGCGCCTGCGCAATGTGCAGGCCAGACTGGAATACCAACCCGGATCGATCAACCGCGTCAGCTTTGCCATTTACGGCATGCTGGCCGGATTGCCATACACCGAAGCCGTCAGCTTTGACGCGGTGCTGCAACCGTCAACGCTGCATTACACGATCAACCGCAGCGCACGCGGAGGCAGGGCATGAATCTGAACTTGAAAACGCTGATCGGCAAATTAAATGACACCACTCGCCTGGCCGCCACTCGCGCTGCCAGCATCTGCGTGGCGCTGGGACAGTACGAGGTGGAGGTTGAGCATCTGCTCCTGGCATTGCTGGAGCAGGAGCGCTGCGACCTGGTGTTGATTGCCCGTGCCTGCGGTGTTGATCTGAGCCAGTTGGAAGCGGACCTGCATCAGGAAATCAGCCAGTTCAAGACCGGCAGCACGCGCACCCCGGTGTTCTCGCGCTACCTGCCGCTGTTGCTGGAACATGCCTGGCTGATCGCATCGCTGTCCGCGCAGCCAGCGCAGATCCGCAGTGCGCATCTGCTGGTGGCGCTGCTGACCGAGCCAGAACTGGAGCAACTGGCGCTGCGCGCCTCGGCGCAGTTCGCGCAGATCCCCATCGACGAAATCAAACACCAACTGGAGAAGTACACGCATGGCTCGCAGGAAGAGACGACCGCAGCCCCGGCATCCAACGCCGAACCGCTTGCCGACCTGGCGCAAGCGGGCAATGCGCGCACGCCAGCGTTGGACCAGTACACCACCAGCCTGACGCACCAGGCCCGCGACGGCAAGCTCGATCCGGTGATCGGTCGCGAAGCCGAAATCCGCCAGGTGGTCGACATCCTGCTTCGCCGCCGCCAGAACAATCCCATCCTGACCGGCGAGGCCGGCGTGGGCAAGACGGCGGTGGTGGAAGGACTGGCGCTGCGCGTCGCCACCGGCGAGGTGCCGGCCGCGCTGAACAGCGTGGATATCCGCACGCTGGACATGGGACTGCTGCAGGCCGGCGCCAGCGTCAAGGGCGAGTTCGAGAATCGCCTGAAGAACGTCATCGACGAAGTGAAGCAAAGTCCTCAACCCATCATCTTGTTCATCGACGAAGCCCACACCATGATAGGCGCCGGCGGCGCGGCTGGACAGAACGACGCGGCCAATCTGCTCAAGCCAGCGCTGGCGCGCGGCGAATTGCGTACCATCGCCGCCACCACCTGGAGCGAATACAAAAAGTACTTCGAAAAAGATGCGGCACTGGCGCGCCGCTTCCAGGTGGTGAAGGTGGAGGAGCCCAGCGAAGACATCGCCAGCGCCATGCTGCGCGCCATGGCGCCGCTGATGGAATGCCATTTCGGTGTGCGCATCCGCGATCAGGCGGTGACGGAGGCGGTGCGGCTTTCGCATCGCTACATCAGCGGCAGGCAACTGCCTGACAAGGCGGTCAGCGTGCTGGATACCGCCTGCGCCCGCGTGGCGCTGGCGCAGAGCGGCACGCCGTCCGCGATGGAGGACACCGCGCGCCAGGCCGAACGCATCGCGGCCGAGATCACCGCGCTGCAGCGCGAGCCGGACCTGGCACACGGCCAGCGCTTGCAGCAATTACAGGTAACGCATGCCGCGCTGCTCGAAGAACACGCGCAGCTCAACGAACGCTGGCAACGTGAGCAAGCCATTGTCGCCGCCATCGTGCGCCTGCGCGGCGAAGAAAATGGCACCGCCGAGATCAGCGCCATGAAGGACGAACTGGCGGCGCTGCAAGGCGAAACACCGCTGGTGCCGCTGGAAGTGGATGGCGCCAGCGTAGCCGCCATCGTCTCCGGCTGGACCGGCATCCCGCTCGGGAAAATGGTCAAGGACGAAATCCGCACCGTGCTGGCGCTGCAGGATGCACTGCAAGCCCGCATCCTCGGTCAGCCGCACGCGATGGCCGCCGTTGCGCAGCGCGTGCGCACCGCGCGCGCCAATCTGGACGATCCGAACAAGCCGAAAGGCGTATTCCTGTTTGTCGGCCCGTCCGGCGTCGGCAAGACCGAAACCGCGCTGGCGCTGGCTGATCTGCTGTATGGCGGCGAGCGAAAACTCATCACCATCAACATGAGCGAGTACCAGGAAGCGCACAGCGTGTCCGGTCTCAAAGGCTCGCCGCCCGGCTATGTCGGTTATGGCCAGGGCGGCGTGCTGACCGAGGCGGTGCGGCGCAATCCCTACAGCGTGGTGCTGCTGGATGAAATCGAAAAAGCCCACCCAGATGTGCTGGAGCTGTTTTTTCAGGTGTTCGACAAAGGCGTGATGGACGATGCCGAAGGCCGCGAAATCGACTTCCGAAACACCATCATCATCGCCACCGCCAATACAGGTTCGGCCACCATCATGCAGGCCTGCCTGAATCTGGACACGCCGCCGCAGCCGGAGCAACTGGAGCAGCAATTGCGGCCCCAGTTGGTCAAGCACTTCAAGCCGGCCTTCCTCGGCCGCGTGAAAGTGGTGCCGTTCTATCCGATCCCGGACGCAGTGCTGGCGCAGATCATCGCGCTCAAGCTGGATCGCATCGCGCGCCGTATCCACGAGCAGCATCACGCCGAATTCATTTACGACCCATCGCTGCTGGATGCGGTGCTGACACGCTGCACCGAAGTGGATTCCGGCGCGCGCAATGTCGACCATATCCTCAACGGCACGCTGCTGCCGGAGATCGCGCAGGCGGTCCTGGAGAAGATGGCGAAAGAAGAAGCCATCATCCGCATCAAGGCCAGCGCCGACAGAAAAGGCCAATTCAAATACCAGATCAAATAGGAGGCGCCGATGTTCAGTATCGCGCAACTGCTGCAGCCGGTCAGCCCCGAGCGTCGCTGTGGCGAAGACCTGTCCTTCAACGCCGATGTCGACGCCGTCGCCCAGGCCCGCGAATACGACGATCCCACGCTGGACCAAGGCGAGTGGGCCACCGCGTTGAAGGAAGCCGACTGGTCCTACGTCGCCAGCCGCTGCGCCGATCTGTTGGCCACCCGCAGCAAGGATCTGCGCCTGGCGGCCTGGTTGGCCGAAGCGCTGGCCCAAACGCGCGGCTTGCGCGGCCTGGGCGACGGCTACGCGGTGCTGGCCGGATTGTGCGAACAATACTGGACCGATTTGTATCCATTGGTCGATGACGGCGACTACGATCAGCGCATCGGTAACCTGTTTTGGCTACTCGCGCGCACGCCGCTGCTGGTGCAGGAATGCGCGGCTCAAACACCCACGCTGGCGGACGCCGAATACTGCCTGACGATGCTGCGCCAGCTGGAGCGCGTGGTAGATACGCAACTGGGCGCCGATGGTCCCGGTTTCAGCGCCGCGCGCGAGGCGGTGCAGGCGGTGGTCGCCAGTCTGGCGCCGCATGGCAGCTTTGTCATGCTTACCGACGATGCCGAAGCCACTGTTGGTAGCGCTGCCATGCCGCTGTCCGGCGCGCCGCAAAATAGGACGCAAGCCTTGCAGCAGCTGCGTCTGATTGCTGATTTCTTCCGCCGCACCGAGCCGCACAGCCCGGTGGCTTACCTGGCCGAGCGCGCCGCCGGCTGGGGCGAATTACCGCTGCATGCCTGGCTGAGAACCGTTATCAAGGACCCCGCCGCGCTGTCCGGCCTGGAGGAGTTGCTGGGCGCTCCGCCAGCCGTTGAATAATTGGTGCAGTGCAATGCCGAATATTTCTTTTCGCACTATAGATTGGGGGTAAATGGTGCTAGCATGAACTGGACAATCCGGACTTTTAGCCAGGGAGCCAGCTATGCAAAATCTCAAGATCGGTACCCGCCTGGGCGTAGGTTTCTCGCTTATTTTGTTACTGCTGGTTGCGATGACCTCGATAGGCATACTGCGTCTGAGCAGCGCCAGTAGCAAGACCGATGAGATGATCAACGTGAAGATCCGCGATGAACGGCTGATCGCGGAATGGGGCAAGATCATCGAAGTCAACGCCGCGCGCACCACTGGCGCGTTCATGGTCCGCGAAGCCGCCGACCAGAAAAAGCTGGAAGCGTTGATGGCCGAATCGTCCGGCCGCGCCACCCAGATCCAGGACCAGATCGGCGCCTCTCTGGATGAGGAAGAACTCAAGCCGCTGTTCAAGCAAGTGCTGGAGACGCGCAAGGCATACACCGATTTCCGCAAGTCTGTATTCGCGGCCAAAAACGCCGGTGACCTGGAAAAAGCCGCCACTATTTACGAAGGCGACATGACCCAGAGCCGCATCCGTTATCTGGGCGCGCTCAAGGCATTCGCCGACAAGCAGGGCGCACTGCTGGACGCCAGCGCGGTCGAGATCCAGCACCAATATCAGAGTGGCCGCACGCTGCTGATCATGCTGGGCCTGGCCGCGATCGCGTTTGGCGTGATCGCAGCATGGTGGATCACGCGCACCATCACGCAGCCAATCAATGAAGCGGTGAAGGTGGCGGAAACCGTATCATCGGGCGATTTGACCAGCGACATCCAGGTGCATAGCAGCGATGAAACCGGCCAGTTGATGCACGCGCTGAAGACCATGAACACCAATCTGGTCAACATCGTGGGCCAGGTGCGCACTGGCACCGAGCTGATAGCAACGGCATCCACGCAGATCGCCGCCGGCAATCAGGATCTGTCTTCGCGCACCGAGGAACAAGCCAGTTCGCTAGAGGAAACCGCATCGTCGATGGAAGAGTTGACCTCCACTGTGCGCTTCAACGCGGAGAACGCGCGCCAGGCCAATGAGCTGGCCATCAGCGCGTCGGAAATCGCCAGCCGTGGTGGTTCGGTGGTGGGCGAGGTGGTGAACACCATGGGCTCGATCACCGATTCCTCGCGCAAGATCGTCGACATCATTGCGGTCATCGACGGCATCGCCTTCCAGACCAATATTCTGGCGCTGAACGCGGCGGTGGAAGCGGCGCGCGCTGGTGAACAGGGACGCGGGTTTGCCGTGGTGGCGTCGGAGGTGCGGGTGCTGGCGCAGCGCTCGGCGGCCGCCGCCAAGGACATCAAGGGCTTGATCGACGATTCGGTGCAGAAGGTGCAGATCGGCTCCGAGCTGGTGGACAGGGCTGGCCAGACCATGGACGAAATCGTCCAGAGCATCAGCCGCGTTACGCAGATCATGACCCAGATCAGCAATGCCAGCGAAGAGCAAAGCATCGGCATCGCCCAGGTCAACGACGCCATCACGCAGATGGATCAGGTGACGCAGCAGAACGCGGCGCTGGTGGAGGAGGCGGCAGCGGCAGCGGAATCGATGCAGGAGCAATCGGCCAAGCTGGCGGACGTGGTCAGTGTGTTCAAGCTGGATGCGGCATTGTCCGCGCCAGCGCTGACGCACAAGGCGCCGGTACGGGCCAAGGCGTTGCCGCGCAAGGTGCCGGCAGTAGCGGCACCGGCCAAGCCCGCAGTCAAGGCACCTAAGAAAGTGGCCGCCACCGCCAACGAATCGGACGGCTGGGAAGAGTTCTAAGCCACGGTACAATGGCGGTCTATGACTACCGCCAGTACCGAACGTCCCGCGCGGCGCGCCCTTTGCTCCGCGTGCCTGCGCCCGCAGCAGACCTGCATCTGCCGCTGGGTGACAGCACTGCCCAATAAAGTGGAAGTGCTGATCCTGCAGCATCCCATGGAAGCGAACAATGCCAAGGGCAGCGCGCGTCTGCTGCATCTGAGCTTGCGTAACAGCCGGCTGGAAGTGGGCGAGACGTTCGACGCACAGCACCTGCAGGCGCTGTTGTCGCCCGAGCGCCGCAACGTGCTGCTATATCCGGACACGGAAGACGCCTCGCTGGACCTGGCCGCGCCGCAGCCTTTCGACAGCGCCTGGCTGCAAGATCCGGCCGGTCTGCGGCTGGTGGTGTTGGACGGTACCTGGCGCAAAAGCCGCAAGATGCTGTATCTGAATCCGCTGCTGCAAGCGCTGCCACGGCTACCGCTGCGTGACACGCCACCATCGCACTACTTGATCCGCAAGGCGCATCTGCCGGACCAATTGTCGACGCTGGAAGCCACGGTGTACGCGCTGGCGCAGCTGGAAAACGATATAAACCAATACAACCCGCTGATCGAGGCCTTCGACGGCTTCGTCGCCCAACAGGCCAGTTACGTCAGGCGATCAGTTTGAGGCCGGGTGGCAGGGCATCGCCCAGCATGCGTTTTTCGTCGGCCTGATCGAGCTGCACCACCTCGCGCACCATGGCGCTCCAGTTGGCCGGCGCGCCAACGCCTTGCAGGCGGCGCAGCACTTCGGCGCGCAGCGTGTCGTTGATGTCGCGCGAACGGTCGCCGGTCATGCGCGCCAAATGGGCGGCGGCGAAACCGGCCGGCTCCACTTTTTTCCAATCCAGCTTGAGGACTTCATCCAGCCAGGCTTCGACGGTGGCGATGTCCACCACATCGTGCGCGCTGCCGTGGAAGGGCTGGCGCGCGCCGACGCGGCTCAAGCCCCACAGGAAGCGGCCTTGCGTGGCTTCGGCTTTTGCCAGATCGGCAGCGCCGCTGCGGGTTTTGTTGGCGGCGGCTTTGCCAGCTGCTTTTGTGGCCCGCTGTAACTGGTCCAACATCCAGGCGCCAATTTCGGCTTTGTAGTTGCCGGGGATGCGCTCCAGCGAGGCGCCCAGGCGCAGCATGTCTTCCTCGCTGCCGTTGACCAGCGTGACTGGACGGCGGCCGCGCTCCGCAGCGTCGGCCTGCACGTTGAATGCGAAATCGTCGAGCACGCGCAGTTGCGCGTCCACGCTCAAGCCGCCGGAGACGCGGCGCCACAGCGTCCACCACTCGGCGCAGACTTGCGCGTCCTTGTGGTGCTGGATGCCGGTTTCGTACATGGCCCACAGTTGTTCGATGCGCCAGCCATCCAGTGGATGGCCGAAGCCGGGACGCAGGCAGTAGCCGCTCAGGTTGAGCCATGCGCGCTCGTGTTCGGACGAGCGGCGGCGGCCCTTGGCACGCTCCAGCAGCGCGTCGAATAAGCGGCGCAGCAGTGGCGTGGCCCAGCTTTCGCGGCTACCCAGCAGGTGTTCGAGCTGGCCGCGCAGTTGCTTCACTTCCTTCAATTCGACCTGTTGCGCGCGGCTACCGAAGATGCGGTCGATCTTGTCGATGGCGGCGGTGAGGCCGGCCGGCATGGCCGCATCGTCTGGCGCTTCGTTGTCACCGCCAGCCTCGCCGCGCAGCTGGAATTCGAGCAGCCAGCGTTGTTGGTCTTCCTTCGCCACGCAGTGGACTTCCAGCGTGCCGACTTCGCTCAGCGTGGCGGCCAACTGCACCGGGATTTCCTTGCGCGCGTCGGCGGCGCTGCTGTCGCGCAGGACGGTGGCGATCGGCGGCAGCTGGATGTATTCGTCCGGCTGCAGTTGCACCACGTCGCCGGTTTGTGGCGTATCGGCGGTGGAGGAGGCAAGGTGGAAGCGCACCGGGCGGCCGAGGCGCAGTGCGAAACTGCGGTCGGCCAGCAGGATTTCGCGGTTCTCGGCGGCGCCGCGCGGCAGGATGCAGATGGCGCGGCGTGGCTTGTCGGCTGGGCCGGCGTCGTCCAGTAGCAGGAAGTAGCTGCGCGCGGAGCCGCCGCCGATTACCGGCGCCTGGCCGGCCTGACCAAGCGCGTAGGCGACGCCACCCCTGGCGACGGCGACGTCGGGATTGTCGTTGTGCAGAACGCGCAGAGGTTGTTGGCGCCAGTTTGTCAGCACGGCTTCGATGCGCTGCGCGAGGGCGTCGGCATGGAACACGCCGCCGTTGAGCAGCAGAGTGTCGGGGATTGGCACCGCGTCGCTGTCTGCCGGCAGGCCGAGGGCATCGCGCATGGCGGCGGCATGCTGACGCAGGAAGTCTGCAAGGTGACGCGTGATGGCGGCATCGGCGGCGTAGGGCAGGCCGAATTCGACGATGGCGCCGCGACCGCGTTTGGCCGGTTCCTGTTGTTGGTTGAGGGGGAAGAAGCCGTCCACTACCAACGCAGCGACTTCATCGCGCGTCAGCTCGGCCGAACGCGAGCCACCGATCAGGCGCGAACCGGCGCCCAGCAGCGTGACGGTGGTACGCTCAGGCGCATCGGCCGCCAGCAGTAGCTCTTTCGCCGCGCGACAGCGCTCCGCCAACTGCGCCAGGCGACTGGCGGACAGTCGCACCGGCGGCGTGGCGGCAGCTCGCTCCGCGCTCGTAGCCGCGCCGGTTGCATCGCCTCCGCTGGCCTGCGTACTGCGAACGGGCGCGTTGGTCGCGTCGATCGCATTGCCCGCGCCGGCGCTGCCGCTGGCCGCGAGGCGCGCCTCGACGACGTGGGCGAGGGCGAGGTCCATATTGTCGCCGCCGAGGATCAGGTGGTTGCCCACGCCGATGCGGCTGATCGCCGGTTGCGCGGCACCGTCGCCGGCCGTCACCTGCATCAAACTGAAATCGGTGGTGCCGCCGCCCACGTCGCACACCAGCACCAACCGCGTATCGGCCAGTTCTGACGACAACGACGCGCGCTGGCGGAACAGCCAATCGTAAAACGCCGCCTGCGGCTCCTCCAGCAAGCGCAAGGAAGGCAAGCCCGCCATGCGCGCTGCTTCAAGCGTCAGCGCACGCGCGCCCTCATCAAAGGATGC
This sequence comes from Duganella guangzhouensis, assembly GCF_009674535.1. Classification (GTDB taxonomy): domain Bacteria; phylum Pseudomonadota; class Gammaproteobacteria; order Burkholderiales; family Burkholderiaceae_D; genus Rugamonas; species Rugamonas guangzhouensis. The sequence continues at coordinate 131,842 of NZ_WKJK01000002.1, read as the reverse complement.
TGGAATGGTCAATACAATCTGCTGCTGTTCCAGCGGCTGCGCGGGAAAACGCGTATTCCACGCGCTGCGCAAATGCGCCAGATACGACGCGCTGGCCGCCACCGGCGACACTTTGGCCACATCAGCCTCCGCACCCCACGGCAGAATCGGCGCGGTGCGATCCACCTGCGGATGCGACAGCCAGCTCTTGGCGCTGGCCACCAACCGCCCCGGCACCTGCGCGCCCAGCTTGCGCGCCAACTGCCCCACCACGATACGTTCATCGGAACGCCAGGGCAGCTGCAAATCGCCATCCGCCAGCTCACCCTCGGCAGGGTGATAGCGCAAGGACGGCAGCAACGCCGCCGCACCAACTTCACCGGGCGCGGTCAGCTGCTCGATCTCGAACAACTGAATCTGCGCACTCCCGGCTTCCGCATAGGCCATCACCGTATTGGTGGTGCCCAGGTCGATGCTGACGACGTATTTACTCATGCTGTGCGGACGTCGAACTCCACTTTCCAGCGCTGACCGTCATTGGCCACAGCCGCCAGTTCCAGCGTGCCTGATTCGGTCGCCAGCGCATGCAGGCGCACCTGCACCACCTCACCGGCCTGACGGCCTTCCGGCGACAGATTGGCCTGGATCTCATTCATCTCGATCAGTTCTTCCGGACCCCAGAAGTCCAGCAGATCGCCAATCTGATCCTGACGGCGCACCGAGGAACCGAAGAAGCGGAACTGCACCGGCTCACCCACCACCAGGCCGAATTCCTGATTCGGCAGTTCGATCTCGCTGCCTTCCTCCATGCCAAACGGCGCCACGCACAGCGCCTGAATCGGCGGCTCCATGCCAGGAATCGCCGGCATCGCCGATTCGATCGCCACGTAGTACGAACGCGCAGTGCCACCGCGAATCCGCACACCGGCGCCGCGCCGCACATAGCTGTAATAAGCCGCGCCGCGTGCCACCGCCAGATCAAGATCGGCACCATCCAGCATGCGCGCCGGCTCCGCGCCTTCCATGTACAGCCAATCGTTGATGGTGCCCATGATGCGCTGCGCCAGCAAGTCCGACTTGAACACGCCACCGTTGAACAGCACCGCAGTCGGATGCAGGAAAGTCGCGTCGGCGCTTTGCTTGCCGGCGTAGCCCTCCAGTTCCGCCGTCGCACCCAGCTGGCGCGCCAGGAAGGCAGCCAGATGGCGGGTGACGCCGGCGTCCTGCGCATACGGCAGGCCAAGCTGGGTCAGGCCGGCGCGCTGGCGCACCGCAGGGCGCGCAGAGGCGTCCACTTTCGGGAAGAAGCCGTCCAGGATAAAGGTCGAGACCTCATCGCGCGTCAGCTCGGTGCGGATCGAACCGCCGATCAGTTTCGAGCCACGGCTAGGCACCACGATAGGCCAGGTGGCCACGGTGGCATCGGCCAGCAGCTTTTCCTTGGCGGTGCGGCAGCCGTAGGTCAGCGCGCGCATCTGCCAGGCGTCGAGCTGGGTACCGTTGGCGGCCAGCTTGCGCGCCACCAGATGGGCCAGTGCCAGATCCATATTGTCGCCGCCGAGCAGAATGTGGTCACCGACCGCGATGCGGTGCGGTTCCAGCACGCCGTCGCGTTCCAGCACCGCGATCAGCGAAAAGTCGCTGGTGCCGCCGCCCACGTCCACCACCAGAATGATGTCGCCCGGTTTGACGTCCTTGCGCCAGCGGCCTTCGCTGCCTTGAATCCAGCTATACAGCGCGGCCTGCGGTTCTTCCAGCAGCGTGAGATTGGTGTAGCCGGCGGCGCGCGCCGCGTCGGCGGTCAATTCACGCGCGCCCGGATCGAACGAAGCGGGTATCGTCACCGTCACCGCCTGTTCACCGAACGGCGCGTCCGGGTGCGCCTGATCCCACGCCTTGCGCAGGTGGCTCAGGTAGCGGGTCGATGCGGCCAGCGGCGAGACGCGGCTGACTTCTTCCGGTGCGTCGTTAGGCAGCAGCGCCGAACGGCGATCGACACCGGGATGGCTCAACCAGCTCTTGGCGCTCGATACCAGGCGGATCGGCGTGGTGGCGCCACGGCTGCGCGCCATTTCGCCGGCCACGCCGGTCAGCTCTTCCGCGCTTTGCTGCCATGGCAGATTGTTTTCGCCGGGCGCCAGTTCGTCGGCGTGCGGCAGATACAGGAAGGACGGCAGCAGCGGCAGTTCTTCAATGGTGCCCGGCGCGGTCAGCTGCGGAATCGCCAGCACGCCGTGTTGGGTCTTTTCGCCATCGCTGGCTTGCAGGTCTACATATGACAGCGCGCTGTGGGTGGTGCCCAGGTCGATGCCGATGGCGTAACGTGGATCGCTCATAATTCCACCTCCGCCGGCGCCAGCACGGACGCGTCGTGCGCTTCCGCCAGTTTCGGCAGACGCACCTCGGCCGAACGCCAGCCGCGATGGCTCAGGGTGCCACGGAACGGCGCCTTGCCGACCACGTTGCCGGTCAGGCGCACGCTGGCGGCGTCAAAGCCTTCCGGCAGTTCAACGCGGCTGCCTTCGGCTTCGCTGCGTACCGGCTGAATGGTGAAGTGTTCTTTCAGTACCTTGGCGCAGCCTTCGTGCACCACGCGCGCGGCGGCGCCGATGTCGGCATCGGAATAGGCGCTCAGGTTTTCCTGGGTGAAGTCGATCAGGCGGGCTTCGCGCTGGAACAGCGACAGCAGTTGCAGTGCGGCGTCCGGGGTGGCGACGCGCAGCGTGATTGGTGCTGGTGCTGGAACCGGGGCGGGCGCCGGGGCAGGGGCTGGTGCGGGCGGTGCGACTGGCGCGGCGCTCGGTTGTGGGGTGTCGTCAATGCGCGTCAGGCGCGCGGCGTATTCCGCGTCGGACAGGGCGCGGAAGAAGGCGCCGATGGCGATCGAAATCCGGCTGAAAAAAGACGGCAAAGGTTGGCTCGAATTGGTCATGGTTGTGCTCACTGTGAGGTTGCCGAACGTCGCGCCGGGCGCGCGTTGCGGCGAAGCCCGGCATGATACCAGCTTGGCACGCACGGCCCCAAACCGCGCATTTGATATTTCGCTTGATATGGCGATTTTTACGGCCTAGAATACTGTATATGCATACAGTATTTGAGTCCCGCCATGTCTTATGATGAAAACAATCAAGAGCAAGTGATGCTGCCCCCGCCCTCGCTCAAAGCGCAAAAGGGCCGGGGCGCGGTATCCAATATGCAGGGGCGTTATGAACTCAACGCCCGCGAAGCCTATGACGACGGCTGGGAGCGGGAAGAAGAGGAGGCCAGGCCATGGAAAACGCAAGTGACCGAAGAACTGTGCAAGTCTATCCTGAGTCGCAATGTTTCGCCGGATTTGCCGTTCAGTGTATCGTTGAATCCGTATCGCGGCTGCGAGCATGGTTGCATTTACTGCTTCGCGCGACCGACGCACAGCTATCTTGGGCTGTCGCCGGGCATGGACTTCGAGAGCAAGATTTTCGCCAAGGTCAATGCGCCCGAGATGCTGCGGCGCGAGCTGGCCAAGCCGGGCTACGAACCGCAGTCGATCGCGCTTGGCGTCAACACCGACGCCTACCAGCCCTGCGAGCGCCAGCTGCGACTGACGCGGCGTGTGCTGGAAGTGCTGCAGGAATGCCAGCATCCGGTCGGGCTGATCACCAAATCCTCGCTGATCGAGCGCGACATCGACATTCTGGCGCCGATGGCGGCCAAGCAGCAGGCTGGGGTCGCCATCACACTGACCACGCTGGACCCGGTCATCGCCCGCACGCTGGAACCGCGCGCGGCCGCCCCCGCGCGCCGCCTGCGCACCATCCGCACGCTGACCGAGGCCGGCATACCGGTGGCGGTCAGCATCGCGCCCATCATTCCCTTCGTTACCGAGCCGGACATCGAGCGGATACTGGAAGCGGTCAAGGAAGCCGGCGCCGTCAGCGCGCACTACACGGTGCTGCGGTTGCCGTGGGAAGTGGCGCCGCTGTTCAAGGAGTGGTTGCAAACACACTTCCCCGAGCGAGCGCAGCGCGTGATGAACCGCGTGCGGGAAATGCGCGGCGGCAAAGACTACGACAGCAATTTCGACACCCGCATGAAAGGCGAGGGCGTCTGGGCCGAACTGATACGCCAGCGCGTCAAGATCGCATCTGAACGGCTGGGGCTGACCGGGCGTGGCAGCCGCTTCCACCGCATGGATGCGTCGCAGTTCACGCGGCCGCTGGTGGTGCCGCCGCTGGGCGCGCGCGCCAAGGCGGCGGCCGACGCCGGACAGATGGATTTATTCTGAGCCGGCCTGCAGCGCGGCCAGGTGACGTTCGATGTCGAACACGTGCTGGTCGTGGCGGCCCAGCTCGCGCAGCGCCGTGGCCAGGTGGTTGAGGTAATCGGCGTTGGGGCCGCTGGGGCCAGCCGAACGGGCGATGTGGGCGGCGATGTCCTGTTCCGAGGCGGCGCCGAGGAAGGCGGTGTTGTCGGGCGTGGCGATGTAAACCAAGCCCTCGACCTGGTCGCTATCCTCGAAGGTGATGGGGATGGCGAGGCGCAGGTAGCCGTTCTTTTCGCGGTGGTCTAGGTGGGCGAATACTTCCGGCGTGATCAGGTAGGCCATGCCGTGGCAGATGGCGCCGGCCTCTTCGATGATGGTGACCACGCGGCCCGGCGCCTCGGGTGTGCCGCGATGGTCGTGCGAGCCTTGCCAGAAACGCCGCGTCCAGCCGGCGATGCTGGCCGGGCGACGTTGCAGGTAGGGGAAGTCCGCCTTGTAGATCAAGGAGCCGTAACCAAACAGCCAGACGCTGTGGTGGCCGTCAAACTTGTCCATCTGTTGATTGATGGTGATGGTGTTCGCAGTCATGATGCTGCATTATAAAACAGCGATAGCGCTATCATCAGGCCGCGAGTTGCAGTGCCGGTGGCAGGTCTGCAACGGCGCGCACCGTGGTCAGGCGGTTGACGCCGATGAATTCAAAGGCGGCCTTGAGTTGGGCTTCGTGGTTGTCCATCAATTGTTCCTCGGCCTGCACACCCATGATGGCGCAGCCGGAGGTGACCAGCAGCAGATGCAGGTCGGCGTGTGGTGTGCCGGCGGCGATTTGCAGTTCCAGCAGGCGATCCAGCCACGCCTTCAGCGTCGACGGGATGGAGAAGTTGTGCATGGGCGCGCCCAGCACCACCACGTCGGCGTCCTGGAATTCCTGCAGCAGCGAGGCGCTTTGCAGCGCTTCGGCGCGCAGCTCGGCGTTCATCGGAATGTCGGCGTCCCAGCGCTGGCTGATGACTTGCAGCAGCGGGCCGCTGGCGTGCGACAGCGGGGCGGCGGCCAGATCGCGGTAGAGGACGATTGCCTGTTCGTTCGCCGCCGTCAGCGCGGCGATGGCCGCAGCGGTGGTTTGACGGGAAGCGGAATTGTCGCCCAGGGCGCAAGAATCAATGTGCAAGATGTTCATCGGTCAAGGATACACAACACGAAAGCGCTTCCACAATGGATTTAATGCAACTTTCTTTTCTTTAGTGAAATTAAACGTCAGGCGCCTGAAGTGCATGGTCACCGCTGTGCGGGCAAAAATACGATTTGCATCGCCGTGGAATCTGCCATCTAATGCTGTGCACAAGGAGGAGATCATCCATGAAGCTTTACACCTACTTCCGTAGTTCCGCCGCTTACCGCGTGCGCATTGCGCTTAATCTGAAAGGCGTCTATTACGACGCGGTGCCGATTCATCTGTTGCGCAACGGCGGCGAGCAGTTGAGCGACGCCTACCGTGCCGTCAATCCATCCATGCTGGTGCCGGCGCTGGAGGACGATGGCCAAGTGCTGGGCCAGTCGCTGGCGATCGTCGAGTATCTGGACGAAACCCAGCCACAGGCGCCATTGCTGCCTTCGAATCCCGCCGATCGCGCGCGGGTGAGGGCGTTGGCGCTCACGGTCGCGGCCGATACCCATCCGCTGGGCAATCTGCGCGTGTTGAAGTATCTGACCGGCACCTTGGGGGTGAGTGAGGACGTCAAGCTGGGCTGGCAACAACACTGGCTGCGCACCGGCTTGGCCGCGCTGGAGCAGCTGCTGGTTAACGATCCACGCACCGGCCGCTACAGTCACGGCGATACGCCGACGCTGGCCGATTGCTGTCTGGTGCCGCAAGTGTTTGGCGCGCAGCGCTTTGGCGTCGATATGACGCCGTATCCGACCATCATGCGGATTTACGCCGCCTGCAGTGAGTTGCAGGCTTTCCAGCAAGCCCATCCCGCCCAGCAGCCGGACGCCGAGTAATTACCAGCGGTTGCCGGGCTCCGGCAGCGGCGCTGGCGGCAGCGCGGGGGCGGGCGTGGCGGATGAGCCCGAGGCGCGCCCAGCCGCAGTCGCAGCCGATCCGCTCGATCCAGCTGCGGCGCCCGCCGTTCCCGACACTGTCGCCGCAGCGGATGTTCCGGAGCCAGCCGTCGCGCCCGATGCTGCCGTCGCGCCCGAGGCAGTCGATGCGCCGGAGTGAGCCGATCCGCCAGCACCGGCCGCAGCTCCCGGCGTGCCCGCCACGCGCGGACGAATCGCCGCCTGCGCCAGCTCCAGCGCGGTGTCGAGTGCGTGGGCGGGCGCGACCATGCGGTCGGGCTGAACGCCGCTGCCTTCCCAGTTGCTGCGGCTGAGGTAATTACTGGCGCGGGTAATGGCGATCGAGGTTTGCAACTGCCGCGAGATGCGCTGTTTGGCGCCAACCCGCGCATCGCCCGTCGTCGGCGCGCCCACCACCACCGCCCGCGCCGGCGCACCGGCCAGCGAGCGCCGCACATATTTCTGCAGATCGAAAGCGAAACCCTCGGCCGCGCCGCTGGTGCGCTCATTCACCAGCAGATACAGCGGTTTGTTGGCGCCGAAGCGCTTGCCGGCCACCTCGGCGCTGGTCCAGAACTCCTCGGTCACGCGGCCTTCGCGGTCCAGCTGATCGTGCAGGTGAACTTGCTTATCCTTGAACAGATAGCTGCGCTTGTCCTCCAGCAGATAACTGGACAACAGCGCCGCCATCGCCTGGCCGTCGCCGCTGGCATCGCGCAGATCGATGATGAGGGCGGGGCAGTCGCCAGCCTGCGACATGAAGCGTCCGGCTGCTTCCAGTGCGCCCCTATCCAGCGGCGCGAAACGGCTGATTTTCAGGTAGCCGACGCCATCCGCCAGCAGTTCGAACTTGCGCAGACCGTAGTTGTCCGCCGACGGCGCGGTCGCGGCAGGGCGCTGGCGCTCGTCGCCCAGCTCATACGGCACATATTCCAGATAGGTATGACGGTCCAGCGCCACCGCCGCCAGATCGCGCGTGACGCGCGCCGCCAGTGCGCGCGCCGTCGTGTATTCGTCGTAGTCGCCGCGCGCCAGGCGTTGGCGCAAATCGTCGGCGGCCAGCTTGGCGCGGCCCGGATCGACATGCAGCTCGGTCAAACGACGCGCAAATTCGTTGATGACGTGGGCGCGGCCGGGCGCATCCAATGCCTCGTCCAGCGCGGTGGACGGGGTTTGCGCGCCGGCGCTCATCGACATCATCAGCACAGCAGCGGCAATCCAGCGTGTACGGCCCATTTATTCCCCACAGTTTTTACAAATATTTGAAAATAATATTAACACTTTCTTATCAGAAAGTGCCGCTGAGGCGCGGGGCGCGTTACAATCTCACCTTTCCCCGATTGCGATTTCCCCTGATGACGATCCCGACCACCATCCTGGCGGCGCTCGAACGCGCCGACATGTCCTGGCGCCCGCTGCTGATCTCGGGCCTGGAAGCCATGATGGCCGCCACACCGGACTACCTGCCGCAACTGGCGCAGGACGATTACCTGCCAACCGAGCAACGGCTGTTCGCCGCCTTCGCGCTGCCATTGCAGCAGGTGAAGTATGTACTGGTGGGCGAAGGTCCATATCCCCGAGCAGAGAGCGCCACCGGCGTCTGTTTCATGGATGGGGCCGTCCGCAGCCTGTGGTCGGACGAGGTGGGTGGCGGCTTGTCGAAGCCGGTCAACAAAGCCACCTCGCTGCGCAACTTCATGAAGATGCTGCTGGTGGCAGACGGCCAGTTGCAGCTGGAAAGCACCGCCGGCGAGGCGATGGCGGCGGTCTCGGCCCAGGCCCGCAGCGGCGCCGGCAGCCACATCCTGACGCTGGCCGACATGCAGCGCAAGCTGACCGAGCAGGGCTTCCTGCTGTTGAACGCCTCGCTGGTGTTCCGTCATCACGTGCCGCCGGTCAAGGATGCCAAAGCCTGGCTGCCATTCTTCCAGACCGTGATGGCCGGCCTCGCCAAGCAGGCCGAGCAAGTGCCGACGATGATCCTGTGGGGAAAAATCGCCGAACTGCTGAGCAAGTTACCTGTAATGAAAGATTTCCCGCAAATCGCGGCGGAGCACCCTTACAACCTTAGCTTCATTGGTAATAAGGATATGCACGAGCTGTTCCGCCCTATGCAGCTGCTGAATGGCTGACTGAGTGGCGGCCAGCAAGCTTTGTTAAAGTTTGGTATACTTGACTAAATCGATCAACTAATCGGGCTTTGCGCGAACTTTGCGCTGAATCAAGAAGGTCGATATTTTAACTCAACCGAGGTAGTGATGCGTCTGACCACCAAAGGCCGTTTTGCTGTGACTGCGATGATCGATTTGGCTTTGCGCCAAGGCAAAGGTCCAGTCACGCTGTCCGGCATCAGCCAGCGTCAGGCGATTTCGCTGTCTTACCTGGAGCAGCTGTTCGGCAAGCTGCGCCGCCACGAGATCGTTGAATCGATCCGCGGCCCCGGCGGTGGTTACAGTCTGGCGCGCCGCGCCGACAAGGTCACCGTCGCCGACATCATCATCGCCGTGGATGAGCCGCTTGATGCGACCCAGTGCGGCGGCAAGGAAAACTGCCATGGCGCGGACGCCGCCAGCGGCGCGCGCTGCATGACCCACGAACTGTGGGCCACGCTGAACGAAAAGATGGTTGATTATCTGGATTCCGTATCGCTGCAGGATCTGGTCGATCAACAAAAGCAGAAGAACGCTGAACAGAGTGTCGTGGTCATGCCCCGCAATGGCAACCACGTCGCGCTGTAAGCCCTAACGGAGTAACCAGATGAACGCCCCAGAAAAAAACATCGCTGACGTGAAATTCCAGACCGCGCCGCACTTCCCGATCTACATGGACTACTCGGCCACCACGCCGATCGATCCGCGCGTCGCCGATGCGATGATTCCATATCTGCGCGAACAGTTCGGCAATCCGGCCTCGCGCAGCCACATGTACGGCTGGACCGCGGAAAAAGCGGTGGAAGAGGCGCGCGCCAACGTGGCGGCGCTGGTCAATGCCGACCCGCGCGAAATCATCTGGACCTCGGGCGCGACCGAATCGAACAACCTGGCCATCAAGGGCGCGGCGCAGTTCTACAAAACCAAGGGCAAGCACATCATCACCGTGAAAACCGAGCACAAAGCCGTGCTGGACACCGTGCGTGAACTGGAGCGCCAGGGTTTTGAAGCGACCTACCTGGAACCGCAGGACAACGGCCTGATCACCATCGAGCAGCTGACCGCCGCCATCCGCCCGGACACCATCCTGATCTCGGTCATGCTGGTGAATAACGAGATCGGCGTGATCCAGCCGATCGACCAGATCGGTGAACTGTGCCGCTCGAAAGGCATCATCTTCCACTGCGACGCCGCGCAAGCGACCGGCAAAGTGGTGATCGACCTGCAAAAAACCAAGGTCGACCTGATGACCTTCACCGCGCACAAAACCTACGGCCCGAAAGGCGTGGGCGCGCTGTACGTGTGCCGCAAGCCACGCGTACGGATCGAAGCACAAATGCACGGCGGTGGCCACGAGCGCGGTCTGCGTTCGGGCACGCTGCCGACCCACCAGATCGTCGGCATGGGCGAAGCGTTCCGCCTGGCGAAAGTGGAAATGGACAGCGAAATCGCCCGCATCAAAGCGCTGCGCGACCGTCTGGCCAAAGGTCTGCAAGAGATCGAAGAAACCTACATCAACGGCGACATGGAACACCGTGTGCCGCACAACCTGAACGTCAGCTTCAACTACGTTGAGGGCGAGTCGCTGATCATGGCGGTGAAAGACCTGGCGGTATCGTCGGGCTCCGCTTGTACTTCGGCCTCGCTGGAACCATCTTATGTATTGCGCGCGCTGGGTCGTAGCGACGAACTGGCGCACAGCTCGATCCGATTCACCATCGGCCGCTTCACCACCGAAGCCGACATCGATTTCGCGATCGAACTGATGAAGTCCAAGGTCAACAAACTGCGCGAACTGTCGCCGCTGTGGGACATGTTCAAAGAAGGCATCGATATCAATTCGATCCAATGGGCAGCCCACTAATTATTAAGATACAGGAGCATCAAAATGGCTTACTCGGATAAAGTACTGGACCACTACGAAAACCCACGCAACGTTGGCGCGTTTGAAAAAGGCGACGACAGCGTAGGCACCGGCATGGTGGGCGCGCCTGCCTGCGGCGACGTCATGAAGCTGCAGATCAAAGTGGGCGCCGATGGCGTGATCGAAGACGCCAAATTCAAGACCTATGGCTGCGGTTCGGCCATCGCATCGAGCTCGCTGGTGACCGAATGGGTCAAGGGCAAGACGCTGGACCAAGCGCTGTCGATCAAGAACACCCAGATCGCTGAAGAACTGGCGCTGCCGCCGGTGAAAATCCACTGCTCGATCCTGGCGGAAGACGCCATCAAGGCCGCAGTGCAGGACTACCAGGCAAAACACCCAGTAGCAGCGTAATCACGACGGCGCCCCGGCAGTTCCGGGGCGCGGGAGAATCACATGGCAATCACCCTGACCGAAAAAGCAGCAAAACACATCAACCGCTACATCGAGCGCCGCGGCAAGGGCATCGGTCTGCGTTTTGGCGTGCGCACCACCGGCTGCTCGGGCATGGCCTACAAGCTGGAATACGTCGACGAAGTGACCGCTGACGACAGCGTGTTCGAATCGCACGGCGTGAAAGTGTTCGTCGATCCGAAAAGCCTGCCGTACATCGACGGCACCGAGTTGGACTTCGCGCGCGAAGGCTTGAACGAAGGCTTCAAGTTCAACAACCCGAACGAGAAAGACGCTTGCGGTTGCGGTGAAAGCTTCCGCGTCTGACACGTCATGCAGAATCACTTTGAACTCTTCAATCTGCCCAAGCAGTTTGCCGTCGACGCGGATGCGCTGAACAGCGCTTACCACGACGTGCAGAACCGCGTCCATCCCGACAAATTCGTCAACGCCACCGACGCCGAAAAGCGCGTCGCCATGCAGTGGGCCACCCGCGCCAACGAAGCCTACCAGACCCTGAAGCATCCGCAGAAGCGCGCGCAGTACCTGTGCGAGCTGAATGGCGTCGATCTGCAGACCGAGTCGAATACGGCGATGCCGATGGCCTTCCTGATGCAGCAAATGGAGTGGCGCGAAGAGCTGGGCGATGCCCGCGCGGCCAAGGACAGCGACGCGCTGGAGTCGTTGGACGAGCAGTTGCGCCAGGCGCGCAAGCAGCAGCTGGCGCAGATCGAACAGCAGATCAACGCGAGCGATTTCCAGGCCGCCGCCCAAGGCGTGCGCGCGCTGATGTTCCTCGAAAAATTCGGCGAAGAAGTCCGCTTCGCCTTTGAAGCAATCGAAGCGTGATGGCTGGCGCCGCACGCTGGCGCCGACACCGCTGACAACAAGAATACAGGTCTCGTCTCATGGCACTTCTGCAAATTTCCGAACCCGGCATGTCCACTGCACCGCACCAGCATCGGCTGGCGGTGGGGATCGATCTGGGCACCACCAACTCGCTGGTGGCGACTGTGCGCAACAGCATTCCAGAAGTGCTGAACGACGAAGACGGCCGCGCGCTGCTGCCGTCCGTGGTGCGCTATCTGCCTAACGGTCATGCCAACATCGGCTACAAGGCGCAGGCCGCGCAGACCACCGATCCGAAAAACACCATCGTCTCCGTGAAGCGTTTCATGGGCCGTGGCCTGGCGGATATCGCTTATGCCGAGAATCTGCCGTATCAATTCGTTGATGGCGACCGCGAGAGCGGTCGCGGCATGGTGCAGCTGAAAACCATCGCTGGCGTGAAAAGCCCGGTCGAGGTGTCGGCACAGATTCTGGCCACGCTGCGCCAGCGCGCCGAGGATTCGCTGGGCGACGATCTGGTTGGTGCGGTGATCACCGTGCCTGCCTATTTCGACGACGCGCAACGCCAAGCCACCAAGGACGCGGCCCAACTGGCCGGCCTGAACGTGCTGCGCCTGCTGAGCGAGCCGACCGCCGCCGCCATCGCCTACGGCCTGGATAACGGTTCGGAAGGCACCTTCGCGGTCTACGATCTGGGTGGCGGCACTTTCGATATCTCGATTCTGAAGCTGAGCAAGGGCGTGTTCGAAGTGCTGTCCACCGGCGGCGATTCCGCGCTGGGCGGCGACGATTTCGATCACCGACTGTTCTGCCACATCCATCAGGAAGAAAAACTGGCGCCACTGTCGGATGAAGACACCGCTGTTCTGATGGTGAAAGCGCGTGAAGCCAAGGAACTGCTGTCCACCAAGTCTGAAGTGACTGTGGACGCCGCGCTGAAGTCGGGTGAGCAGGTCCACCTGACTATCACCGCCGAGAAGTTCCAGGAGATCACCAAGCACCTGATCGACAAGACCATGAAGGCCATCAAGAAAGCGCTGCGCGACGCCAATGTCGACGCGGACGATGTCGATGGCGTGGTCATGGTTGGTGGCGCGACGCGCATGCCGCACGTGCACCGCGCGGTCAGCGAATACTTCCACACCACGCCGCACGCGAATATCGATCCGGACAAGGTAGTGGCCCTGGGCGCCGCCATCCAGGCCAATCTGCTGGCCGGTAACCGCGCGCCGGGCGATGACTGGCTGCTGCTGGATGTGATTCCGCTGTCGCTGGGTATCGAGACCATGGGCGGGCTGGTGGAGAAGATCATTCCGCGTAACTCGACCATCCCTTGCGCCCGCGCGCAGGAGTTCACCACGTTTAAAGATGGCCAGACCGCGCTGGCGGTGCACGTGCTGCAGGGCGAGCGTGAGCTGGTGGCCGATTGCCGCTCGCTGGCGCGCTTTGAGTTGCGCGGCATTCCGCCGATGGCGGCCGGCGCGGCACGCATCCGCATCACCTACCAGGTCGATGCGGACGGCTTGTTGTCGGTATCGGCACGCGAACTGCGCTCGGGCGTGGAAGCGTCGATCACCGTCAAGCCTTCGTATGGCTTGGGCGATGACGACGTGGCACGCATGCTGCAAGACTCGCACTCGTCGGCCGCTGATGACATGAAAGCGCGCGCGCTGCGTGAAGAGCAGGTGGAGGCCGAGCGCATTCTGCTGGCCACCCAGTCGGCGCTGGATGAAGATGCGGCGCTGCTGTCGGACCAAGAGCGCGTGGCGGTCGATGTGTTGATCGCCAACACCCGCGAGGTGGTAGCGCAGTCGCAGACCGGCGCGGCTGACCATCAGGCGGTGAAGGCGGCGGTGGAAGCACTGGCGCACGGCACCGAAGAATTTGCATCGCGCCGCATGGACCGCAGCGTGCGCAGTGCGCTGGCCGGCAAATCGCTGGACCAAGTCGTTTAAATCAACATAGAGCTGAACATGCCACAAATCGTATTCCTGCCCCACGCCAAACTGTGCCCGGACGGCGCTGTCGTCGAAGCCGAAGCCGGCAAAACCCTGTGTGACGTCATGCTGGAAAATGACATCCACATCGAGCACGCCTGCGAGAAATCGTGCGCCTGCACCACCTGCCACGTGCTGGTGCGCGAGGGGATCAACTCGCTGAACGAAGCCAGCGAAACCGAGGAAGACCTGCTGGACAAAGCCTGGGGCCTGGAAGCCGTGTCGCGCCTGTCGTGCCAGGCCGTGGTCGCGGACGAAGACCTGGTGGTCGAAATTCCGAAGTACACCATCAATCACGCAAGCGAAGGCGGGCACTGATATGAAGTGGACTGACATCACCGCGATTGCGGAAGCGCTGTACGACAAGTATCCGGACATCGATCCGATTACCATCCGCTTCACCGATCTGCACAACTGGATCATCGAGCTCGAAGAGTTCGACGACGACCACACGCGCGGCGGTGAGAAAGTCCTCGAAGCAGTTCAGCAGGCGTGGATCGATGAAGCAGCCTAAGAAGCCAGTGCAGAAAATCGGCGCCACCGTCACCAGCGCCGACAACATGCCGGAAATCCGTGAAGGCCAGACCGTGGCGCTGCTGCAGGAGCTGCACATCCTCACGCGTGACGGCAAGATGAATCAGGATAGCCGCCGCAAGCTGAAGCAGGTTTACCACCTGTACCAGTTCATCGAGCCGCTGCTGAAGGAAGTGCTGGCCGAGAAAGACGCCGTGTCGCTGGTCGACCACGGCGCCGGCAAGTCCTACCTCGGCTTCATCATCTACGACCTGTTCTTCAAAGCGCTGCAAAACGATTCGCACATCTACGGCATCGAAACCCGCGAAGAGCTGGTGGCGCGTTCGCAGGAATTGGCGCAGCAGTTCAACTTCCCCGGCATGTCCTTCCTGCCGCTGTCGGTGGCGGAGTCCACCGAATCGAAGCTGCTGCCGGAGCAGATTGACGTCGTCACCGCGCTCCACGCGTGCAACACGGCGACTGACGACGCCATCCAGTTCGCGCTGAAGAAAAAGGCCAAGCACATCGTGCTGGTGCCGTGCTGCCAGGCCGAAGTGGCTTCGGTACTGAAGAAGAACAAGGGCCAGTCGCTGGGCAAATCCGCGCTGACCGAAATCTGGCGTCACCCGATTCACACCCGCGAATTCGGCAGCCAGATCACCAACGTGCTGCGCTGCCTGCAGCTGGAAGCGCATGGCTACAACGTCACCGTGACCGAGCTGGTAGGCTGGGAGCATTCGATGAAGAATGAACTCATCATCGCCACCTACAAGAATCTGCCGCGCAAGCGTCCTGCCGAGCGTTTGAAGGAAGTGCTGGACACGGTTGGCCTGCAAGAGATGAGCAATCGCTTCTTCAGCGAAGAGGCGGCGTAATGGAAAACTGGCTCGACCTGCGCAGCGACACCGTCACGCGCCCCAGCGCCGCCATGCGCGCGGCCATGAACGCCGCCGACGTTGGTGATGACGTCTATGGCGATGATCCCACCGTCAACCGTCTGCAGGAATATGCGGCCGATTTGTTCGGCTACGAAGACGCGCTGTTCGCGCCATCCGGCACGCAGAGCAATCTGCTGGCGCTGTTGGTGCATTGCGGCCGTGGCGACGAATACCTGGTTGGCCAGGAAGCGCACACCTATCGCTACGAAGGCGGCGGTGCGGCGGTCCTGGGCAGCATTCAGCCGCAGCCGATTATCAATCAGCCCGATGGCAGCATCGCGCTGAGCGACATCGAGTCGTACATCAAGCCGGATGATTTCCACTTCGCCCGCACCAAGCTGCTGGCGCTGGAGAACACCATCAACGGCCGCGTGCTGCCGATGGAGTACGTGCAGCAGGCGACCAAACTGGCGCATGATCGTGGCTTGTCGACTCACCTCGATGGCGCGCGCGTCTGCAATGCCATGGTCAAGCTGGGCGTGACCCCGCGCGAGATCGTGCAGGGCTTCGATTCTGTCTCCGTATGCCTGTCCAAAGGACTGGGTGCGCCGGTCGGCTCGGTGCTGCTGGGCAGCCGGCCGTTCATCAAGGAAGCCAAACGCTGGCGCAAGATGCTGGGTGGCGGCATGCGCCAGGCGGGCATCCTCGCCGCCGGTGGTTTGTACGCGCTGGAGCACAATATCTCGCGTCTGGCCGAAGACCACGACAACGCCGCCTATTTCGCCGGCGAGCTGGCGAAGATGAAGAACATCAAAGTCAGCACGCCGCAGACCAATATCTTCTACGTCGACATTCCGCAGTTCGTGCTCAAAGGCCTGGGTGATGTGCTGGAGCTGACGCGCGTCCGCGTGTCGCTGGCACCGCGCCTGCGCATCGTGACGCACATGGACGCCACGCGCGAAGACATCGATCGCGCCATCACCGTGTTTGGAGACTTCTTTGGATAACACTATTCGCCTGTCCAAGCGCGTCGCGGAGATGCGTCCATGCTCGCGCCGTGAGGCCGAGATTTACATTGAAGGCGGCTTTGTCAGCGTTGACGGCGTACTGACCGAAGAAGCGGGCGCGCGCGTCGCGCCGGAGCAGACCGTCACCATCGCGGATGACGCCACGCTGCTGGAAATCGTGCCGGTCACGCTGCTGCTGCACAAGCCGGCCGGCGCGGCACAACCGCAGCATCTGCTGCGCGCCGACACGCTGACGCGCACCGCGCCCGGCCAGCGCTTCCTCAAGCGCCACGTCGTCAATCTGACCGAGCATCTGCCGCTGGACCCGCAAGCCAGTGGCATGACGGTGTTCACCCAGGACTTCCGCGTCAACCGCAAGTTCAGCGACGACAATGTCGAGCAAGAGATCATCGTCGAAGTCTCCGGCACCATCATCGAGAATGGCCTGCAGCAGCTGAATCAGATCAACGGCAAGGTGAGCTGGCAAAACGAAACGCGCATGCGCTGGGCGGTCAAAGGGCTCAAGCTGGGCACCATCGAAAAGCTGTGCAAGGAAGTCGGCCTCAAGGTCGTTTCCATGAAGCGCATCCGCATCGGCCGCATCGCCATGGCCAGCCTTCCTGCAGGCGAGTGGCGCTACCTGCAGGAATACGAGAAGTTCTGATTACTTGCCGCTGGTCTGCGACAGAATGAAGGCGTAGGTATCTGCCGCCTCGGCATCCTGTTGCGCGCGGGTCGAACCCATGCCGTGGCCGGCGTCAAAGTCCACTCGCAATAGCACCGGTTTGCCGCTGGCGGTCGCCGCCTGCAGACGCGCCGCCATCTTCGCCGGATGGAAAGGCGCCACGCGCGGATCGGTCACACCGGTGGTCAGCAGCACCGCCGGGTACTTCGTACCATCCACCACCTGCTGATAGCTGTCGATGCTCTTCAGCGCCTTGAAGCCAGCCGGATCGGCAATCGCACCCCATTCAGGTTCCTCGCCGTAGCCGTTCTGCTCCGCCACGTAGCGCAGCGGATTGTGCCAGCCCACGCCCGAAACCACCGCCGCAAACAGGTCTGGACGTTCTTCCAGCGCGCGGCCCATGGTGATGCCACCGGCCGAACGGCCGCCGATGGTCTGATAGGCCGGCGAGGTGTAGCCCTTGGCCTGCAAGTCCTCGCACACGGCGATCAGATCGCGCCAGGTATTCGGCTTGTTCTCCAGTTGGCCGGCGCGATGCCATTCGCGGCCAAACTCGCCGCCGCCGCGCACATTGGCGTAACCGACGATTGCGCCCTGGTCCACCAGTGCCAGCGTGCGGCCGGCAAACGCCGGCGAATAGGCCGCCGCGCCATAGCTGCCGTAAGCCGAAATGAAGGCGGGATTTTTACCATCCAGCTTGATGCCTTTTTTGTAGATCACGCTGTACGGAATCTGCGTGCCATCCTTGGCGGTGGCGAAGCGGCGTTCGGTGGTGTAGGCGCTGACGTCGATGCTCGGTTTCGGCGTGATGCCGGTGTCGGCCAGCTTGCCGTCCGCGCTGACCGACCAGATGCCGGTCGGCTGCAGCCAGCCGGACAAGATCACCAGTGCGCCCGGCGCATCGGCGTCGGCTTCGACCGCGCCCAGCGTGCCGTCGAAGGGCAGGGCAATGTCGCTGACTTTGCCATCGTTGCCGAGGCGTTGCAGGCGTCCGAGGCCACCGTCCATCGCGCGCAGATACAGGCCGTCTTTGGCGCGCACCAGATCTTGCAGCACCAGTGCGGATTCCTTCACCACTTCCTGAGCGCCGGCCAGCGCTGGCGCTTTGGCGGAGGTGTGCAGCACGCGGCCACGCGGATGGTCTTTGGTGGTGAGCAGGTACAGGTCATCGCCGTGCAGATCCAGTCCGATCACTTCATCGGCAAATCCGGCCACTTCCTTCCATTGCGCTTTGCCACGCAGGACTTCTTTCAGTGGTGCGGTGAAGATGCGGTGCTCCTTGCGCACGTCCGCCAGCACCAGCACGGCGCTGTCGGAGTGCGGCGTCACGCCGATGTAGGGGGCCTGGATTTTTTCATATTGGACGGCTTTATCCAGGCCGTGCTTCATCAGGATCGGATCTTTGCCGGCGTCGGTGCCGACTTTGTGGAAGCGCACCTGCGCGTCCAGATAGCGCTCTGGCGTGGCGACCTTGCCGGTCAGCTGGTTGTAGAAGAAGCCGGAGCTGTCGGCCAGCCAGCTCGGTTGTGCGCCTTCGGTGTTGGCGATGCGTTCTTTCAGCACCGCGCCGCTGCGCACGTCCATGATGTGTAGCACCGAGTCTTCGCTGCCGTCTTTCGACAGGCCGTACACCAGTTTGCTGCCATCCGGCGAGGGCTGCCACCAGTCCAGCGAGACGTGGCTGGTCTTGGTATCGAGCGTGGTTGGATCGACCAGCACGCGGTCCTTGCCGCCTTCTCGTACGAACAGTTTGAAGTTGTTGGAGCCGGCAGGGCGCTGCTGATAGAACAGCCGCGCGCCGGCCTTCTGCACGCGCGCTGGGGCGGCGATGTCGCCCGACAGTTGCTGGATGCGCTTCAGCAGCTCGTCGCGTTTCGGCAGCGTGTCGAGGATGGCGCGGGTGTGGGCGTTCTGTTGTTTGAGGAAGGGCAGCCAGTCGGGATCTTTGTCGTTCTCCATCCAGCGATAGCGGTCGACGATGGCTTCACCGAAATAGGTGTCGGTGACGGGAGCAACGCGGGCAACGGGAGCGGCCGGGATGTCGGCGGCAAACGCCGGCGTGGCGGCAGCGGCGAGGATAAGCGCCGCAGCGCGGAGAACAGGTTTCATTTCAGTCCTTCAGTGGCAGAAAGATCCTATTCTGCCACGAAAGATTGTGGAAATTACACCGGCGCTGCGACCTTCTTTTTCTTCGGCAATGGCGGCAACTGGACCAGGCGGGTGCCGGCCAGTTTGTCGTGCAGGAATTGGCGGTCTTTGTCGAGCAAGGCGGTCAGCGACCACAGCAGGACACCGGCAAAAATCACCTCCAGCTTGTGCCAGCGTTCCAGCCCGAGCGCCATGCAGATCAAGCCGGCGGGCGCGATCCACATCCAGCTCAGCAGGTAGCGCACGGTGGCGGCACGCGGCGACACTGGACCGCCATCGGTGCTCACCAGCCGCATGCGCCAGGTTTTCATGGCCAGCGTCTGACCATCGCGGGTCCACTGATGGATGAAGTAAAAGCCCAGCACCAGAAACGCCACCAGCTGGCGCAGATGCCAAGCCCAGCCGGCGAGGCTGGCCTGGACGGCGAGCTCGACGATGAGCAGCGGCAGGAATAGCACGGCCAGGCCGAGCAGGGTTTCGTACACCATCGAAATCAGACGGCGCTTGATGGTGGGGCGGGTCAGCGGATTATTTGACATCGGTGGGCGCTGGCGGCACAGGGGTGGCAGGTGTCGCGGCTGGCGCTGCGACAGGCGCGCCGGGACCGGTTGGCACTGGCGTGATGTTGGACGCGTTCGGCAGCGACGCGTTTGGATCAGCGGCCGGCGCAGCGGCGGTGCCGGTGCCCGAAGCACCGGCCGGCACCACTGGCTTCAGCGGCTGCACGGTCTGCAGTTTGGCCTGTGCCGGCGTCGGCAGATTGACCACCTGTTTCTTGGTCGCGCCCTTGGCGGCCAGTTCCTTCTTCTGTTCCTCGGACAACTGCTGATAGTTTTCCCAGGAACTCGATTTCTTCGACGGATTCAGCTTCTGCGCACGCGCATAGTTCTCACGCACCTGGCGACGTTCTTCCGGCGTCATGCGCACCCACTCGCGCATACGCTCCTGCACCCGCACCTGCTCGTCCGGCGACATGCGTGCCCAGCGGCGGGCGATGCCCAGCCATTTCTGTTTGCGCACAGCCTCCATCGCGTCCCACTCGGCGGCCAGCGGCTCCAGCGCCTTGCGCTGTTCGGGCGACAGATCTTTCCACTTGGTTTTTTCCGGCGCCTGGGCGGTGGCCTTGCCCACCAGCGCGGCGACCACGGGCGCCACCGGCGCGTCCTGGCGCTGCGACACCCAGGTCGTTGCCGCCGCCGCTACCGCCACCACCGCCACTGCTGCGCCCAACTCGGCGCGACCGCTCCATGCCATACGTTACTCGCTTTGCGACAGATAGGTGTTGAAGCCGTGGTCGAGGTAGGCATCCAGCGGCAGTTCGTCGGACAGCACGGCGGCGTCGATTTCGGCCAGGTCGGCAATGCGTTCCTGCTGTTCGTACTGGTAGATGCCGATCATGCCGACCACCAGAGCCAGCGCCGGCACCACCATGCTGACCCGGGTCAGCCACTGGAAGTTGAAGCCGGACAGCAAGCCGCCGCCGGCCGTGGCCAGTTCGGTCGCGGTGACGCGCACGGTCTGCGGCGCGTCAGCCTTCTTGCGGGCCAGCGCCGCCTTGCGCGCTTGCGCCAGCCGGTCGGTGGTCGAGGCGGGCAGCTCGTCCAGGTGTTCGTTGAGCGCGTGGCGCACTTTGTAAGCGAAGTTCAGATCGTCGGTGTTCATAATTTTATTCCCTTGGCTGCCAGCGCCTCGGCCAGCGCATGTGTTGCTCGTGAGCAATGCGTTTTGACGCTGCCTTCTGAGCAGCCCATAGCCGCGGCCGTTTCGGCCACATCCATATCCTGCCAATAACGCATGAGGAAGGCTTCGCGTTGACGTGCCGGAAGCTTTTGTACTTCGGCATCGATCAGTGCCAGTGTTTGCTGGCGCTCGATCTTGTCGGCGCTGGATTCGGCGGCCTCGGTGCCCGCTTCGGCCGCATACGATTCGAGTATATCAAAGTCCTCATGCTCGTCCGACGACGGGCCCATGCCGGAAAACAGGCTGACCCAGGTATTGCGAACTTTTTCGCGCCGGAAATAGTCGAGGATGGTGGTCTGCAAGATGCGCTGGAACAGCATGGGCAACTCGGCCGCCGGCTTGTCGCCGTATTTTTCGGCCAGCTTGATCATGGCGTCCTGGACGATGTCCAGCGCCGATTCGTCCTTGCGGACGGCGTAAACTGCTTGCTTGAAGGCCCGGCGTTCGACGTTTTCGAGGAAGTCGGATAATTCTTTGTCTGTGGCCATGCGTCGGGAGGGGGCTGCCGGGTGTTTTTGAACTGAGGCGCATCCTAGCAAAAAACGCCACTATTTGCATGGTTTTACCGCAAAAACGTCGGTTTTCCGAATTATTCCTTGATCTGACAGGGCGCCGGTGTTACCGTATGGGACGCTTTGAACAACCACTAAGCTCTATGGTCTGGTCGCCGCAGGCACACAACGCCGCAATCGACTCGACGCGCTTTCATTTAGTAGGCAGTTTGCTCTCGCCCGTGCCACAAGTACGAGAGATACACGACACCCCTACGGAAAACCCGGCCAAACGAGAGTTTGCGCTAGCATCGCTTTGCACGTCACTACGGTTGGCGGAAAAGGCAGTGCGACCGCATAAATAAAGGGCCGCTGGGCAGAGCTGTAGCGGTATTGGTATTTCGTCAGGACAGAGCATCCGATCAATCTCCAATGGACCTTGAAAGGAATGTTTCATGAATACCGAAGCATCTTCACAACTTACTGGCGCCGAAATACTGGTGCGCTGCCTGGCCGAAGAGGGCGTTGAGCACGTCTTTGGTTACCCTGGCGGTGCCGTCCTGTACATCTACGACGCCATCTTCAAGCAAGACAAATTCCAACACATTCTGGTACGCCACGAGCAGGCCGCCGTGCACGCTGCCGATGCCTATTCGCGCTCGTCGAACAAGGTTGGTGTTGCGCTGGTCACGTCCGGTCCGGGTGTTACCAATGCAGTCACCGGTCTGTCCACCGCGTATATGGATTCGGTGCCGATGGTGGTGATCTCCGGCCAGGTGCCGAGCGCCGTGATCGGACAGGATGCGTTCCAGGAATGCGACACGGTCGGTATTACCCGTCCGGTGGTCAAACACAATTTCCTGGTCAAGGACGTCAAGGACTTGGCCGAGACCGTCAAGAAAGCCTTCTTCATCGCCCGTACCGGCCGTCCCGGCCCTGTGCTGGTCGATATTCCGAAGGATATCTCGATGCACAAAACGACCTTCTCGTACCCGAAAGAGGTCGAGATGCGTTCGTACAAACCGGTAGACAAAGGCCACTCCGGCCAGATCCGCAAGGCAGTCCAACTGCTGCTGCAAGCCGAACGTCCGATGATTTACACCGGCGGCGGCGTGATCCTGGCCAGTGCGGCACCGGAACTGAATAAACTGGTCGACAAGCTGGGCTTCCCGGTCACCAACACGCTGATGGGCTTGGGCGCGTATCGCTCTTCCGACGAGAAATTCGTCGGCATGCCTGGCATGCACGGTACCTACGAAGCCAATATGGCGATGCAGAACTGCGACGTGCTGATCGCCATCGGCGCCCGCTTCGACGACCGCGTGATCGGCAACCCGAAACACTTTGCCGCCAACCCGCGCAAGATCATTCACGTCGACATCGACCCATCGTCGATCTCGAAACGCGTGAAAGTGGACATTCCTATCGTCGGCAACGTCAAGGACGTGCTGGTCGAGTTCCTGGCCCAGCTGGACGCCAGCGACGCCAAGCCCAACGCGCCTGCACTGAGCAACTGGTGGAAGCAGATCAACGAATGGCGTGGCAAGGACTGCCTGAAGTTCGCGACGTCGGATCTGGTCATCAAGCCACAATCGGTGGTTGAAAAACTGTGGGAAGTGACCAAAGGCGACGCCTTCATCACCTCCGACGTTGGTCAGCACCAGATGTGGGCCGCGCAGTACTACGGCTTCGACAAGCCACGTCGCTGGATCAATTCCGGTGGCCTGGGCACCATGGGCGTGGGCCTGCCGTACGCCATGGGCGTGCAGATGGCCAACCCTGATGCCACCGTCGCCTGCATCACCGGCGAAGGTTCGATCCAGATGAACATCCAGGAGCTGGCGACCTGCAAGCAGTATCACCTGACGCCGAAGATCATCATGCTGAACAACCGCTTCCTGGGCATGGTTCGCCAGTGGCAGCAGATCGACTACGGTTCGCGCTACTCCGAGTCCTACATGGATTCGCTGCCGAACTTCGAGAAGCTGGCCGAGGCCTATGGCCACGTTGGCATGCGCATCGAGAAACCGGGCGACGTTGACGGCGCACTGCGCGATGCCTTCGCCATGAAGGACAAGCTGGTGTTCATGAACTTCATTACCGATCAATCGGAAAACGTCTGGCCGATGGTTAAGGCAGGCAAGGGTCTGTCCGAAATGCTGCTGGGTTCGGAGGATCTCTAACATGCGACACATTATTTCTGTATTGCTGGAAAACGAAGCCGGCGCGCTGTCCCGTGTGGTCGGTCTGTTCTCGGCCCGTGGCTATAACATCGAAACGCTGACCGTGGCGCCGACCGAAGACGCGACGCTGTCGCGGATGACCATCGTCACCACCGGTTCGGATGACATCATCGAGCAGATCACCAAGCACTTGAACCGCCTGATCGAGGTGGTGAAGGTGGTGGACCTGACCGAGGGCCAGCACATCGAACGCGAACTGATGCTGATTAAAGTGCGCGCGGTGGGCAAGGAGCGTGAGGAAATGAAGCGTACCGCCGACATCTTCCGCGGCCGTATCATCGACGTCACCGAAAAGAGCTACACGATTGAACTGACCGGCGCCAAGAGCAAGCTCGATGCGTTTATCGACTCGATCGACCGTGCCTCCATTCTGGAGACGGTCCGTACCGGCGGTTCCGGCATTGGACGCGGCGAACGCATCCTCAAAGTATAAGCAAGTCACTTAACGAATTTATTTAGGAATTATCATGAAAGTTTTCTACGACAAAGACGCTGACCTCTCCCTGATCAAAGGCAAAAACGTTGCCATCATCGGTTACGGTTCGCAAGGCCACGCCCACGCGCAAAATCTGACCGACTCCGGCGTTAACGTCACCGTCGGCCTGCGCAAAGGCGGCGCTTCGTGGAACAAAGTGGAAAAAGCCGGCCTGAAAGTGGCGGAAGTGAACGACGCGGTCAAAGCTGCCGACGTCATCATGATCCTGCTGCCGGACGAGAACATCGCCCAGGTGTACAACGAAAACGTCGCGCCTCACGCCAAGCAAGGCGCGGTGCTGGCCTTCGCCCACGGCTTCAACGTGCACTACGGTCAAGTTGTGCCACGCGCCGACCTGGACGTGATCATGGTTGCCCCTAAAGCACCAGGCCACACCGTGCGCGCCACCTACACCCAGGGCGGCGGCGTGCCTCACCTGATCGCTGTGTACCAGGACAAATCGGGTTCGGCCCGTGACATCGCCCTGTCGTACGCATCGGCCAACGGTGGCGGCAAAGCCGGCATCATCGAAACCAACTTCCGCGAAGAAACCGAAACCGACCTGTTCGGCGAACAAGCGGTGCTGTGCGGTGGCGCGGTCGAGCTGATCAAAGCCGGCTTCGAAACCCTGACCGAAGCGGGCTACGCGCCGGAAATGGCGTACTTCGAGTGCCTGCACGAACTGAAACTGATCGTCGACCTGATCTACGAAGGCGGCATCGCCAACATGAACTACTCGATCTCGAACAACGCCGAATACGGCGAGTACGTGACCGGCCCACGTGTTGTGACCGAAGACACCAAAAACGCCATGCGTCAGTGCCTGAAAGACATCCAGACCGGTGAATACGCAAAATCGTTCATCCTGGAAAACAAAGCCGGCGCACCGACCCTGATCTCGCGTCGTCGTCTGACCGCTGAGCATCCAATCGAAGAAGTCGGCGCCAAACTGCGCGCCATGATGCCTTGGATCGCTAAAAACAAGATGGTTGACCAGTCGAAGAACTAATCAGTTCCTCGTCTATTCAGAAAGCCGGCCTCGCGCCGGCTTTTTTTATTGGTGAGAATGTGTGTATTTCGCAATGTTGTAGGCGCGTATGATGTGGGTTTCAATTTACAACTGGTTGAGATCATGAAGCGTCCTACTTCCATCAGCGTCATCGCGTGGTTTTTGATTGTGACTTCGGTGATTGCGCTGCCGTTCCAGCATCGCAGCCTGAGTGACCCGATCGCTTACGAACTGCTGTCGCGCAGCGTGCTGCCGGTGTCGGTGCAGATCGCGCTGGCGTATGCCGGGCTGGCGATGTCGCTGGCGTGTGGCATCGGCATGCTGAAAGGCTTCGACTGGTCGCGCAAGGTGTATGTCGGCTGGAGTGTGTTTGGCCTGCTGATCGGCCTGTTCACGTCGCCGATGAAGCTGGTGCTGATTCCCGGCGCACTGATCCTGGCGCTGTTTGCGTATTTCCTGTTCCGTCCGCAGGCCAATGCCTGGTTCGTGCCGCAGAAAGTTGCCGTTGATGCGTAAGGCGGCGGGCGTTGTCTTCATGGTGCTGGCGGGGTTTGTGTTCAGTATCGTCACCTTGTGTGCGTTCTTTGGCGGCATCCCGCCAGCTGGCAAAGTGGCGATGATGGTGGGCTTTACCGTGGTGGCGCTGGTGCCGCATGCTATTGGTCTGGCGCTGGCCGGCTTTCGGCAATGGAAGCGCTATACCGGCATCGTATTGTTGTCGGTGGCGGGCTATACCGCCTTTGTCGCGTTTTCGTTCGCCTGCATGTACTTCAGCGACGACGTGCGCCGCCTGTTTCCGCCGGAGACCACCATGATCTTTGGCAGCATCCCGACCGGCCTGATTGTCCTCACCATCAGCGCCGCGCTGGGCTGGCTTCTGTTGAAAGAAGGGCACCGTAGTGATTCCTGATGAGATAAGGGCTGATATCCTGCAACGCATCCGCGCTGCGGAAGCCGAGCATGGCGTACGCGTGCTGCTGGCCGTGGAGTCCGGCAGCCGCGCGTGGGGCTTCGCCTCGCCCAATAGCGATTACGACGCGCGTTTCATCTACGTGCATCCCAAGGATTGGTATGTGTCGGTTGGGCTGGAGGAGCAGCGCGATGTGATCGAATATCCGATTGTGGATGACATCGACATCAACGGCTGGGATCTGCGCAAGGCGCTGCGGCTGTTCTGGAAATCGAACCCCGCGTTTGTGGAGTGGATACAGTCGCCCATCATCTACGTGGAGCAGGGCGGCTTTGCCGAGGCGGCGCGCACACTGCTGTCGACGGTGTATTCCTGCGAGAGCGGCATCTACCACTACCGCAGCATGGCCAAGACCAATTATCGCGGCTATCTGAAGGCGGAAATGGTGCCGCTGAAGAAGTACTTCTACGTGCTGCGTCCACTGCTGTCGGTGCGCTGGCTGGAACGCTACGGCACCGCCGCCCCGATTGAATTCGCCAAATTGCTGCACCTGATCGAGGACCAGCCAGCGCTACTGGCCGACATCGACGCACTGCTGGCGAAGAAACGCGCCGCCCCGGAGATGGGGCTGGACCGGCCAGTCGCCAGCATCGATGCCTTCATCGATGCCGAGCTGTTGCGGCTGGAAACCTCCGCCCCCGACCGCATCCAGCGCGGCAATGTGCTACCAGAGCTGAATCAGCTATTCCACCACGCGCTAATACAGGCTTGGGCATGAAAGTCTTGCAGCCACTGGTCCGCAGCGCGACTCCTGTCGACAGCGAACCAGAGATGGCCAACGACTTGCAAAAATGGTGACGGTCGCCAGATGAAGAAAACTCACCTGCTGGTCGGCGTGTCTGGCCTGCTGCTGTTTCTGCTCACCGGACAATACATGCATTTCGCGCTGGGCCATCTGCACGACATGCCGGCCGCACCGCGCCTGCTGTATCGCTCGGCGCACATTTATCTGCTGTGGTCTTCGCTGCTGAACGCGGTGCTGGGCTGCTATATGGTGAAAACACCGCACGCTCATCTGGTCTGGCTGCAGCGCTTTGGCAGCGGGATAATCATGGCCGGTCCGATACTGCTATGTGCGGGATTTTTTTTACGAGCCAGAGATGCAGGAATTGGCGCGGCCATTTTCACGCGCGGCGATCTATCTGTCGGCGCTCGGCGTTGTGATGCATGGCTTCACGGCGCTGAGCAAGCGCAGATAGTCAGCGCAGGGCCAAGTACAGCATCACCAGCCCGGTCAAGGTCAGCACGCCGATCATGGCGGTCATCCATTCCGGCACCAGCAGCTTGCCTTCACCTTCACCTTCTTCGACTTGCATGCGCGGGAACAGGGTGGCGATTTCCTTGATGTTCATCGCCCGCGCGCGGCCGAATGTCAGGATCGGAATGACGATACGCCCCAGCCCATACATCAGTACTTCCATGAACAGGTAAAACGCGAATTCAGCGATGATAGCCATGGCGACGTCTCCTTATTAATTTTGCCATCATAGCGGGCAGCGCATTAGGAATGGCTTAAGTTACAAACAGTCACTATGTCTTACAGGTGTGGATTGTAAATTCATGTAAAGTCCGGCTTGTCGTAATCTTAATCCAGGAGCCCGTATGACCATCATGAAGAATTTCGCCGCCGTTGTCGCCATCACCTCGATCGCGCTGGCTGCGCACGCCGCTCCGACCGAATCGCCGCAAACCGCCGGCACGCTGGTGGTGGTGCCTGCTTATGGCGAAGTCAAACACGCCAACGACGAAGCCACCGTGGTGCTGGCCATCGAAGAGCAGGACAAGGACAAAGCCGCCGCCGCCTCGCGCGTCAATCAGAAGATGAAGCAGGGCGCCGATATCGTGCGTCAGGCCGACCCGCAGGCCAGCCTGAAAACCCAGGGCTATTACACCTATCCAGTCTATCCGGAAGAACGTCCACTGCCGAATGGCCAGCAGGCCAAGCCGCGCGTGCCGACCGCGTGGCGCGTTGGCCAGTATCTGCAAGTGACCACCACCAATCTGGACAAGCTGCCTAAAACCGTGGCCGCCGCGCAGAAGGTGTTGACGCTGAACGCCATCAACTTCGGCCTGACGCCCGACACCACCCGCAAGCTGGATGATCAGCGCATCGCCGCCACCTACAAAAATCTGAACGAGCGTATCGCCTCCATCGCCAATGCCATGGGCCGCAAGGTCGGCGATGCGGTGCTGGATACGGTTGATTTTGAAGGCTCCGGCAATTACGCCGAGTCGCGCCCGGTCGCCAATGCGGCGCCAATGATGATGCGTATGAAGTCGGCTGACGCGGCCGAGGTCTCCGAGCCGAGCTTCGAACCCGGCGAGACCACGCTGCAAATGAACGTGGTTGGCAAAGTGCGCTTCAAGTAAGACCACACGCGACGGCGTTTAAGGTAAAGTCATCCTTGTTTTTATTTTAACAAGGAGATCCTGATGAAATACCTCGCCGCCGTCGCCGCCAGCCTGTTTGCGCTGGCCGCCCACGCTCAATCCCTGCCCACCGCCGGCGCGCTGGTGGTGGTGCCGGCCTACGGCGAAGTCACCCACGTCAATGACCAGGCCACACTGGCGCTATCGGTCGAAGAAGTCGACAAGGACAAGGCGGCGGCCGCCTCGCGCGTCAATCAGAAGATGAAGCAGGGACTGGAGATCGTGCGCAAGGCCGATCCGCAAGCCAGCCTGAAAACCCAGGGCTATTACACCTATCCGGTCTATCCGGAAGAGCCTCCGCTGGTGGCAGGTCAACCGGCCCAGCCACGCAAGCTGCGCGTGCCGACCGCCTGGCGCGTTGGCCAGTCGCTGCAGATAATCACCACCAATCTTGACGGCCTGCCGCGCACGGTGGCGGCGGCGCAGGGGGTACTGGCGCTGAACCGAATCTACTTTGGCCTGGCACCCGCGACCACGCGCAAGCTGGACGACCAGCGCATCGCCGCCACTTACCAAAACCTCAACGAGCGTACCGCCTCAATCGCCCGCGCCATGGGGCGTCGCGTGGAAGACGCCGTACTCGATACGGTAGACTTTGAGGGCTCCGGCAATTACACCAATCACGTGGAAGTGAGCGGTGCCCGCGTGTTTGCCGCGGCACCGGCAGCGCCGCCAGCGCCGGGGCAAGTGGTGGAACCCAGCTTTGAGCCAGGTGAAACCACCTTAAGCATGCGGCTGGTCGGCAAAGTGCGCTTCAAATAATCAAATTTGGGCAGAATGGCTTGTCGGCTCCTCTATAATGATGGCGCAACAACCCTGATTAAAAAGAACGGACCACTATGCCCAATTTCCCCCGCCGCCGCGCGAAAAACAGCGCGGCCCAAGCCAAGCTGCCCAAAACGTCACGTTTCAGCCGTTTTGCGCGCCGCGCCCGTGGCGAGGATCTGGACCGGCCGCGTCATCGCGGCATTTACCTGCTGCCCAACGCCTTCACCACGGCGGCGCTGTTCTGCGGCTTCTATGCCATCGTCATGGCGATGAACCAGAAGTTCGAACACGCCGCCTGGGCCATCTTCGTGGCCATGATCCTGGATGGCCTGGATGGCCGCGTCGCCCGCCTGACCAACACCCAAAGTGAATTCGGCGCCCAATACGACTCGCTGTCGGACATGGTATCGTTCGGCGCCGCGCCGGCGCTGGTGATGTATGAGTGGTCGCTGCGCGGTCTCGGCAAGCTGGGATGGATCGCCGCCTTCGTCTACTGTGCCGGCGCGGCCTTGCGTCTGGCGCGTTTCAATACCAATATAGAAGTGGTGGACAAGCGCTACTTCCAGGGCTTGCCATCGCCATCGGCGGCGGCGCTGATGGCCGGTATCATCCTGATGATGCTGGAGCTGGAAGTGTCGGGCCTGGAGATGGTCTGGGTGTCGTGGGGCATCGCGGTGTTTGCCGGCTTGACGATGGTGAGCAATGTGCCGTTCTACAGCTTCAAGGACGTCAACTTCCGCAAGCCGGTGCCCTTCATCGGCGTGTTCCTGATCGCGCTGGGACTGGCGCTGATCGCCATTAAACCGGCGGTGACCTTGTGGCCACTGTTTGCGGTGTATGGCTTGTCCGGTTACGTGGTGGCCGCATGGCGCGCCGCCAAGGGCAAGAAGGTTAGCCTGATCCAGACCGAAATGGACAGCGACGACCCCAGCGAAAGGCATTAATCAAGCAACGAAGCGCAACCAGCCACGGAGCTATCATGAGCAACGCATCCAACCGCCTGATCATTTTTGATACCACGCTGCGCGACGGCGAGCAATCGCCGGGCGCTTCGATGACGCGAGACGAAAAAGTCCGCATCGCCAAACAGCTGGAGCGCTTGCGGGTGGATGTGATTGAAGCCGGCTTCGCGGCCGCCTCGCCGGGCGATTTCGAATCCATCAAGGCGATTGCCACGGTGGTGCGTGAGTCCACCATCTGTTCGCTGTCGCGCGCCAATGACCGCGACATCGCGCGTGCCGCCGAAGCGCTGCTGCCGGCCGAGCGCAAACGCATTCACACTTTCATTGCCACCTCCAAGCTGCACATGGAAGCCAAGCTGCGCATGCTGCCGGAGCAGGTGCTGGAGCAGGCCCGCAACGCGGTGCGCTTCGCCCGCCAGCATACCGACGATATCGAATTCAGCCCGGAAGACGGCAGCCGCTCGGACGAGGACTTCCTGTGCCGCGTGCTGGAAGGCGTGATCGCCGAAGGCGCGACCACCATCAACTTCCCGGATACGGTGGGCTATGCGGTGCCGGAGATGTTTGGCGAAACCATCCGCCGCCTGCGCGAGCGCATTCCGAATTCGGATAAAGCCGTATGGTCGGTGCACTGCCATAACGACCTCGGTCTGGCGGTGGCCAACTCGTTGGCCGGCGTGATGATCGGCGGCGCGCGCCAGATCGAGTGCACCATCAATGGCCTGGGAGAACGCGCCGGTAACACCGCGCTGGAAGAAGTAGTGATGGCGCTGCGCACGCGTGGCGGTTACTACAACCTCGAATGCGGCATCGACACCACGCAGATCGTGGCGGCGTCCAAGATGGTGTCGCAGATTACCGGCTTTGCGGTGCAGCCGAATAAGGCGGTGGTGGGCGCGAACGCGTTTGCGCACGCGTCGGGCATCCACCAGGACGGCATGCTGAAGTCGCGCGAGACCTACGAGATCATGCGTGCCGAAGACGTGGGCTGGGCCGCGACCAAGATCGTGCTGGGCAAGCTGTCCGGCCGTAACGCCTTCAAGCAGCGCTTGCAGGAGCTGGGTATCGATCTGGAATCGGAGGCTGAAGTGAATGCGGCCTTCGCCCGCTTCAAGGAACTGGCCGACCGCAAGGCGGAGATTTTTGACGAGGACATTCTGGCGCTGGTGTCGGACGAGCAGCAGTCGCAGGAAAGCGAGTATTACCGTTTCGTCTCGCTGGAACAGCGTTCTGCCAGCGGCGAGACGCCGACCGCGAAAGTGGCGTTCTACATCGACGGCGAGGAGCACGTCAGCGAGGGCAAGGGCGATGGCCCGGTCGACGCCACCGTCAATGCCATCGAAGGCGAGGTAGGCAGCGGCGCCGAGCTGGTGCTGTTCTCGGTGAACGCGATCAGCACCGGCACCCAGTCGCAGGGCGAGGTGACGATGCGTTTGTCGAAAGAGGGCCGCATCGTCAATGGCGTGGGCGCCGATCCGGACATCATCGTCGCCTCGGCCAAGGCTTATCTGTCGGCGCTGAACAAGCTGCACTCGAAGATTGAGCGAGTGAATCCGCAGCCATGAGTCGATACGATGTCGTTGCGTTGGGCGAGGCCATGGTGGAGTTCAATCAGGCCAAATCCAGCGAGCCTTTGTACCGCCAGGGCTTTGGCGGCGATACCTCAAACGCGGTGATCGCGGCCAGCCGCCAGGGTGCACGCGTGGCGTATCTGAGCCGCGTCGGCGAAGACCATTTCGGCCGCATGCTGCTGGATTTGTGGCAGACCGAAGGCGTGGACGTGAGCACGGTGGCGCGCGATGCGCAGGCGCCGACCGGGCTTTACTTCGTCAACCACGGACCGGAGGGGCATAGCTTCAGCTATCTGCGCGCCGGTTCGGCGGCCAGCCGCATGACACCACAATCCATGAACCTGAGCGCGGCCTGCGACACGCGCTGGCTGCATGTCTCCGGCATTTCACAGGCCATCTCCGCCGGCGCTTGCGACACCGTGTTTGCCGCCATCGAGACCGCTCGCGCGGCGGGTGGCCGCGTGAGCTACGACCCAAATCTGCGCCTGTCGCTGTGGCCATTGGCGCGCGCCCGCGCCACCATCTGCGCGACGATTGCAATGACCGATCTGTTCCTGCCCAGTCTTGACGAAGCGGTGGCATTGGCCGGCACCGACGATGTGCCGGCGATCTTCGCCTGGGCGCGTGCACACGGCGCGCATACCATCGTGCTGAAGGCAGGTCCGTCCGGCGCCTGGTATGCGGAGCCAGGCCAGGAGCCGCGTCTGGCCGCGTCGCGCGCGGTGCAGGCGGTGGATGCCACCGGCGCCGGCGACTGCTTCGACGGCTCGCTGCTGGCGCGCCTCGCGGCCGGCGATGCGCTGGCCGACGCAGTACGTTACGCCAACGCCGCCGCCGGCCTGTCGACACTGGGCCATGGTGCGGTGGCGCCAATTCCAACCGCGCAGCAGGTGAGGGCGGCGCTGGGCTGATACTTCGGCCTACGCCTAAGCATTCGCGGACCGTGATCGCTATGCTGGTGTTTTCACACAGGAGCTAACATGGCCATCACTTGCTTTATCCGTTACGAGATCGATCCCTTCCAGCGCGAGGCTTTCCGGCGTTATGCCGAAAATTGGGGCCGCATCATTCCGCGCCTTGGGGGCCGACTGCTCGGCTACTTCATGCCCTGCGAGGGCACTAATTACGAAGCGTGGGGATTGGTGGGCTTCGATACGTTGGCCGCTTACGAAGCCTATCGTGCCCGCCTGCGTGCGGACGACGAGGCAGTCGAGAATTTCGCCTACGCTCAGCGCGAGCGCTGCATCCTGCGCGAGGAGCGGACATTTACGGAGGCCGTGTCATGATCGCGGTGATTTTTGAAGTGACGCCCAGCGCCGATGGGCGTGCCGAATATCTGGAACGCGCGGCGCAGTTGGCGCCGTTGCTGGCGGGCGTGGATGGCTTCATTTCGGTGGAACGCTTCACCAGCATTACGACGCCGGGCAAGATGTTGTCGTTGTCCTTTTGGCGCGATGAGGAGGCGGTGCGCGTGTGGCGTCAGCAGGAACAGCATCGCGCCGCGCAGCAGGCAGGTCGTGGCGGCGTGTTCGACGACTACCGCCTGCGGGTCGCCGCCGTCATCCGCGACTACGGCATGAACGACCGCGCCCAAGCGCCGGCTGGCGCGCTATGAATTCCCCGGCGCAGCCGCGCTTTGCGCGTGTGGCAGCGGCGATCGGCGATCCGACGCGGGCGTTGATGTTGTCGCGTCTTCTCGATGGCCGCTTCTACACCGCTACTGAACTGGCGCAGCATGCCGGCGTGTCCGCACCGACCGCCTCGCAGCATCTGAAACTGCTGCTCGACGAAGGCCTGGTTCGCGTGCGCGCGCAAGGCCGTCATCGCTACTACATGCTCGCTGACGGCAATGTCGCCCATGCGCTGGAGGCGCTGCTGCGGGTGGCGGATGGCGCGCTGCCCGAATCCACCCGCTGGCAAGCGCCCGCCATGCGCGGCCTGCGTCACGCGCGCAGCTGCTACGGCCATCTGGCCGGCGTGTTGGGCGTGGACCTGTGCCGCTGCTTCATGGATAACGGCTGGGTCGAGGGCGACGCGCAAGCCTACGCGCTGACGGCGGAAGGCCAGCAGCGCGTGGGCGCGCTAGGCATCAACGTCAGCGCAGCCTACGCGGCCAACGCGGTCGATGCGGAGCCGCGCCAGACACGTCAGCTATACGCCTGCGTCGACTGGTCCGAGCGCCGCGATCACTTTGCCGGCCCGCTGGCGGTGGCACTGCTCGATAATTTCATTGAACGCGGTTGGCTGCGCCGCAGTGCCGACACCCGCGAGCTGCAGCTGACCAGCATCGGCGGCAGCGAATTGCCCGCGTGGCTGGCCAGAACTTGAGCCAGCCCTCAGCCGCAGCCGCGCCCACCTATTTATCCAGAGCGGCCAGCTTATGCTGCGCGGCGGGATAATTCTGCGCGGCCGATTTCTTCAGCCAATCCAGCGCCACGTCGGTCTGTCCCTGCTTCAGCAGCACCACGCCCAGATAATACTGGCTGCGCGCCCGCCCTTGCTCGGCCGCCTTGCGGAACCAAGCCACCGCCTCCTCCGCATTGCCCGCATAATCATCGTCTGGTACCAGCAACACGCCCAATTGATCTTGCGCGCCGGCGTGGCCCTGAGCGGCGGCCAACCGCAGCCATTTCTCCGCCTCGGCGCGATCACGGGTGACACCATCGCCGCGCAAGTACATCTGCGCCAGGCGGTACTGTCCGGCAGCCTCGCCACGCTCAGCGCTGACACGCGCCGCAGCGGCGGCTTTGGCGGCATCGGCTGGCGTCCAGTCCGGCAACGTCCATTGGTACTGCATTTTCAGCACCGACGGCGCGGGCCGGCCATTGACCTTGCGCGGATTGAATTTGCAGCTGCCGATGGCTTGAGCCGCCGCCTGATCCAGCACCGGATAGCCGCTCGATTGCTCCACGCGCGTCTCCTGCACATCGCCATCGACGTCGATCATCAACGCCAGCCCAACCATCCCCTGGTATTCATTGCGCAGCGCCTCGGCCGGCCACACCGGCTTCTCGCAACGGCTGAACGATGGTTGCACCACGGTGGCCGCCTGCGCGCTCAGGCCGATGCCCGCCAGTGCGAGCGCGAATGCCGATAGCCGCTTAATCATGCGCAGTCGCCGCCTGGCCCGGCACCCAATCGAACTTCAGCTGGAACCAATGCATCCGCGGGGCACCATTGAAAGTGTCCGGCACGTAGCGGCACTTGGCGACGGCATACATAGCTGCCTTGTCCAATTCGCGGGATTTGCTGCTCTCGAGTACTTTGACGTCGGAAGCGCGACCATCCTCCTTGACCAGCAAGGCCAGATGCACCGAACCGGCTGCGTTGCTGTCGGCCTGCGTCGGCCAGGCGGCAACGCAACCACCTTCTGTAGTGATGACAGCGGCCGGCAGCTCCGGTGTTTTGGCCAGCGCGGGCAGACTGAGCACGGTGGTGAGAGCAACCACCGCAGCGACATATTTTTGCATCATTGGCACCTTCGGAACGAAAGTGCCAATTTAGCACTTTTTCCGATTTAGAAACGGAACTTTACATACGCCGCCGGGCCGTGCAGACGGATGTTGAGGTCGGCACTGCTGCTATCGCGGTTCAGCGCGATCTTGTTGGCGGTGTACTCGGCCACCAGGCCCACCGCCTTGGTCGGATACCACTCCACGCCGATGGCGCCACCGTAAATATGGCCGTGAACGTTGCCGCCGTTTTTCTTGATGCCGGAAGCGTCGGCGTAGACGCGCAGATTTTCCGAGATCGCATGCCGCCAGCCCAGTTCCAGCAGCGGCGCCCACGCACTTTCACTCTCGTCGTAATCAGCGTTGCCGGCCACGCCGTTCAGAATGCCGCTGGCCGTGCCTTTCAGGCTGGCCTTGTAATAGGCCGCACCGACGCCGACACCAAACGTATCCGCGCCGCTGCCCAGCCACCATTTGTAGGCGAAGTTGGCCAGCTCCAGCTTCAGCTTGGCGTCCAGCTTGCCATTGCCGGTCAGCGGCAGGCCGTTGTAGTTGGTGCTGCCGCTCAGCGTTGGGCTGTAGGTTTTGTCGTAGCGGTAGTAATCGAAGTCCAAGCCCTGCGAGTCGCCCAGCAGCACTTGCGCTTTCACGCGCGGCAGCGTCACATGGTCGGTCTGGTAGGTGCCGGTATCGATGCGGCCGTAGTTGGTATCGCCTTGATAATCGATGCGCGGCTCGGTGTAGAACGCGCCCAGCGAGACGCTGGCGCGGTCCAGCGCAGGCGAGGGATCGGCCCAGGCGAGGGAGCTGACGGCGCTCAATGTGAACAGAGTGGCAAGGGCAGGGCGATGGCGTAAGAACATGAGAACTCCTCCAGGTTGCAGTGATGATGAGAAAATCATAGCAACCGAGGCCTGCCATTCACGTCGGCGCACGGCGGGTGTGGCCGTGGGACTGTTCCTACCCTGCGTCAATATTGCCTAAATGAACAGGCTTTCCCTGCTTTCACGCATGAAAAAACCATACACGCGGCGGGTTTTCCGTTATACTTGCGGGTCTGGCTTTCTGGCCAGGTTTTATTGTAAATCACGGTGGGCAGGGTTACGACTCCGCGCACCGCATGTTAAAGGTAAATATCATGACCGTAGAAAACATCAACAAAGCAGCGATCATCGCTGATAACGCCCGTGGCCAAAAAGATACCGGTTCGCCAGAAGTGCAAGTTGCACTGCTGACCGCCCGTATCAACGAACTGAACACCCACTTCAAAGAGCACACCAAGGACCATCACTCCCGCCGTGGCCTGATCAAGATGGTGAACCGTCGTAAGAGCCTGCTGTCCTACCTGAAGGACACCGATGCCACCCGTTACCGCGACCTGATCGCTAAACTGGGTCTGCGTAAGTAATTCTTGCGTCGTCCAGCCTAAGTCAAAATGCCTGCGCCAGATTACTGTCGCGGGCATTTTGTCTTTTAATGCGTTAAAAAAATGCTAAGCAGTATGCTGTAAAGGTAGCCGCAAGGCTGCCTGTGGTGAGGTGAACGACAGCTCCTGAAAATCTGTCGGCAAATACAAAGGGAGTACCCATGTTTAATAAAGTTACGAAAACCTTCCAGTACGGTCAACACACCGTCACGCTGGAAACTGGCGAGATCGCTCGTCAGGCATCCGGCGCAGTGCTGGTGTCGATTGAAGACACCGTGGTGCTGGCTACCGTGGTGGCGCGCAAAGACGCGAAACCTGGCCAGGACTTCTTCCCACTGACCGTTGACTACCTGGAAAAAACCTATGCTGCGGGTAAAATCCCTGGCGGTTTCTTCAAACGCGAAGGCCGTCCTTCGGAAAAAGAAACCCTGACCTCCCGTCTGATCGACCGTCCGATCCGTCCACTGTTCCCAGAGGGCTACCTGAACGAAGTGCAAGTGGTCATCCACGTGCTGTCGGTCAATCCAGAAATCGATCCAGACATCGCGTCGATGATCGGTGCTTCGGCCGCGCTGTGCGTGTCGGGCGTGCCGTTCAATGGTCCGATCGGCGCCGCCCGCGTGGGTTACGCCAACGGCCAGTACATCCTGAATCCTACCGTTGAACAACTGAAAACCTCGCAGATGGATCTGGTGGTGGCCGGTACCGAAAGCGCCGTGCTGATGGTGGAATCGGAAGCCCAACAGCTGTCGGAAGAAATCATGCTGGGCGCAGTAGTGTTCGGCCACACCGAGATGAAAGCAGTCATCGACGCCATCCACGACCTGGTGCGCGACGGCGGCAAGCCAGAGCAAGTCTGGACCGCTCCTGCCAAGAACGAAGCGCTGATCGGCCGCGTGGCCCACTTCGGCGAAGCCAAACTGCGCGACGCTTACCAGACCCGCGACAAACAAGCCCGTACCGACAAACTGCGCGCCGCCTCGGCGGAGATCGTAGCTGAGCTGGGTGCGGAAGCTGCCGCCGCCGGCGCCGCTGCTCCGGACGGCGTTGAAGTTGGTAACATCCTGTTCGAGATGGAATCGAAAATCGTCCGTTCGCAGATTCTGGACGGCGAGCCACGTATCGACGGCCGCGACACCCGCACCGTGCGTCCAATTTCGATCCGCACCTCGGTGCTGCCACGTACCCACGGTTCGGCCCTGTTCACCCGTGGCGAAACCCAGGCACTGGTCGTCGCGACCCTGGGCACCGCCCGTGATTCGCAGAAGATCGACGCGCTGATGGGCGAGTACACCGATGACTTCATGCTGCACTACAACATGCCACCATTTGCCACCGGCGAAACCGGCCGTGTTGGCACGCCGAAGCGTCGCGAAATCGGCCACGGCCGTCTGGCCAAGCGCGCGCTGATCGCCGCGCTGCCATCGCCGGAAGAGTTCAGCTACTCGGTGCGTCTGGTCTCGGAAATCACCGAATCGAACGGTTCGTCGTCGATGGCTTCGGTCTGCGGCGGCTGCCTGGCGCTGATGGATGCCGGCGTACCGATGAAAGAGCACGTGGCCGGTATCGCCATGGGCCTGATCAAAGAAGGCGGCAAGTTCGCCGTGCTGTCCGACATTCTGGGTGACGAAGATCACCTGGGCGACATGGACTTCAAAGTAGCCGGTACCCGCAACGGTATCACCGCGCTGCAGATGGACATCAAGATCCAGGGCATCACCAAGGAAATCATGCAAGTGGCACTGGCGCAAGCCAAAGAAGGCCGCGAGCACATCCTGGGCGAAATGCAAAAAGCCGTGCCGAGCGTGAAGACCGAACTGTCGGACTTCGCACCACGCCTGATCACCATCAAGATCAATCCGGAGAAAATCCGTGACGTGATCGGTAAAGGCGGCGCCGTGATCCGCGCCCTGACCGAAGAGACCGGCACCCAGATCGACATCAGCGACGAAGGCGTGGTCACCATCGCCTCCGTGGACGCTGCCGCCGGCCAGGAAGCCAAACGTCGCATCGAAGAGCTGACCGCATCGGTCGAAGTGGGCAAAACCTACGACGGCACCG
Organism: Duganella guangzhouensis; assembly: GCF_009674535.1. GTDB lineage: Bacteria > Pseudomonadota > Gammaproteobacteria > Burkholderiales > Burkholderiaceae_D > Rugamonas > Rugamonas guangzhouensis. The sequence goes on along the minus strand of NZ_WKJK01000002.1, from coordinate 93,414 downwards.
TGCTGAAGCTGCTGGACTTCGGCGCCATCGTGCAAGTGATGCCAGGTAAAGATGGCCTGCTGCACATCTCGCAGATCGCCAACGAGCGCGTGAACGCCGTGGCCGACTACCTGAAAGAAGGCCAGCAAGTGCGCGTCAAGGTTCTGGAAACCGACGACCGCGGCCGTCTGAAGCTGTCGATGAAAGCCGCTGCTGAAGAAGCCGCTGCCGCTGCTGCCAACGCGCAGTAATCTGAGCTAGCCTCAGTCAAGAGCCGCCGGGCGCGTAAGCCCCGGCGGCTTTTTTTATGTATCAGGGCTCTGAGTACGCCACCTGCAAACCGAAATGCTTCGTAAAAGGCAGAAAGTCTCGATCAGCATGCAGCAGTGTCAGCCCATCTTCAATACAACGTGCAGCGATGAGAACATCGATTGTCTTGCGAACAGTGATTCCGATCGTTCGCAAGACTCGATAGTGTTGTGCTGCCTTGACCGCCAATTCATAGTCGACAATGTCAATGTGACGAAAAGACGCGAAGATTCTTGTCACGTGGCGGAATTCTCGTTCGCTCCGAATGCCCTGTAACACCTCGACAGCAATCAGATCACCGACCACCAATGGGACGCACCCAAACAAAGAATCGAGAAGGGCGACCTGTGGTGTTTCTGCGGAACGGAAGTAGTCAATCCAGACGCTGGAGTCGACCAGTATCATCAGTCACTCCTCATGCTATCAAGGTCGCCATCCCAGTTGATTGCTCCCTTGAGTTTTCTGGCTTCCTCTTGGGCATGAAGTTGAATCAACGTCCTCAAGCCGAGCTCAACCGCTTCACGCTTGGTTTTAACGCCGGTAGCCCTCAAGGCATCCTGCATCAGCTTGTCGTCCACTCGAATGTTCGTGCTCATGTTTTGTACCTCGCCGATGTTTGTGGATATCCTATCACGCACATCAAGCGCATAATTCAGTCACACCGCTTACATCAAGCGAGGCTGGGGAGCGATTTGACGTAGGTCAGGCTGACATCATCGTGCGTTGTGTCTGCGCTGCTGTCCTTGGTGTCTTTCCCTTCCCGGATGATGATCTTGTTGCGTGAGAATTCCAGGTCCTTCACGCGCAAACGCAGGCACTCCATGATGCGCATCCCTGTCCCCTAGGGAAGGAGCTGCAAAGGCCATTGGTGCCGCTTGTAGTGTCCAGTAGACGCTGTACCTCATCTTTGTTCAGCACGGCAGGCCAAGCGTTGTGACGACTTCGCGGTTGTGATCTCATCCAGCCTAGGCAGCTCGGTATCCAGCACTTCCTTGTAGAGAAAAAGCAGGGTGGCTTTCGCCTGGTTCTGGGGTGATGGTGCCACGCCTGCCGCCACTGCCAGATGGGTCAGAAACTGCGTTACTTCAGTGGCGCCCATGGAAGATGATAAAGCGGCGGACTCAGCCGATTTAACTCTGTTTAGGACGTATGCTGTAGTGCTTGAGTCGAATGCGGTTGCGTAGGTCGTCAAGTAACTTTGGTTTCAGTCTGCTCATGCTTACCCCGGCGGTGGGGTTGCCATGAATCATTATGGTGTGCTAAATTGCCATAATGTATTGACAATATTGGCGCTCGCGTTCTTCCTCTCTGCGAAACGTCAAGCTTTTGGTGTGAGAGATTGCGACAGATCGGGTACCTAATTTTTGTTGGTTCCGACGTCCACGCGTCGCAAATTTATTAAGGAGGAAGAATGGAACAAAAGTCCGAGGCATATCGGAAGGCTGAAGGAAAAATGGCCGCTGTCCTGTTTGTGGTGTTTCTGATCTGGTGTTCTACTTACATCATCATGCTTAGGCCTGTGATTCTCTCCATTCTAGGAAGAGTGCCTATTGTGTTTCATCTCCTTCCCATACTAGCTCCAATTGTGCTGCTGGCATTTGTCATGGGGAGGTCACTCCCACCGAAGCAGCCCTGAGGTAAATCCTGTCAGTTACCCGAACAATCTCTTTTGCCCAACCATTCATTCAGCGCGCCGGTTAATTCAACGGCGTTAGACTAATCATGAAACCTGCTGACTCTGTTGAAGGCCTTGCCGCGTTCGCTGTTTTATTTGGCGTTTCGATCAAACAGTGCACTCCCCGCGAAGGATTCGAACTGTTCTTTGCCTTCTACGATCGAGTTAAAGCGGAGGGCTGTGGCGATTCCGAAAGCGACAAGCTTCTGTTTCAATGGGGGCGTACGATTGAGGAGCTGGGAAATTTTTCGAGCTGAATATCACGCGTCAATTCATCGAAAATGACCAGGAAGACGATGAGAAGAACTTTGGTCAGGGCGCTTTTCTGGCCCAACCATGCAATCAACTCGGATGCGCTAAAGCGCACCGGTTATTTTGAAACTTTAGCCATCTATGTCAGCAAATTTTCTTAAATATGTGTTCTTTTTAATGCTCATCTTGATAAGTGGCGTCAGCGGCTACTTTGAAGCTCGCGACGTTGTCGAGCCTGCCTGGTGGTTTTGGACATCGACGATACTCCTCAATGTCACCATTTTTATGTGGTATTACCGCGACTCATCTGATCGATCTTTTGTTAGAAGCAAGTGGCTAAATATCGGAGTAGTCGCGCTGGCGCCCGTGGCCATTTCGATTTATGTCTTGCGTAGGAGCCCTTCGGGCACCCGCATTAGGGTCACAGCCTCTTTGTTCGGCTATTTGGTCTTGATTCTTATTGTCGGCGTTCTCGCTTCATTTGCCGGTGGTCTATTGGGCTAACATCGCAATCAACCCGGACGCGCTAAAGCACACCGGTTATTTTTAAACGTTGGGCGGTATGAATGACAATCTCGTAACGGTTTCCCGTGCTGAAATCACAGCCCTTGAAAAGGTGACGCGCACTTATCGGAACAATTGGCTGTCCGTTTTTGGCATACGACCACACCCCTTCGAAGAGAAGCAGCATTACTTCTACATCGAACTTTGCGTAAAATTTGACGGATCTCGATACTGCTTGTGTAGCAAAGTCGGTGACCGAACTCTGAGTCAAGACTCATGGCATGAAACGCTGTCCCAAGCTAAGCGCATGGCATGTAATTATTGGGAAATTGAGGAAGATAAGTGGCAAGACGTTGTTTGAGCAAGGGCCGTATTGAGCCCAACCAAGCATTCAGCCCGGACGCGCTGACGCGCGCCGGTTAATCATTACATTAGGCCTTTCACAGGAAACCTATGCAATTCATCGCCGCTCTTATTGAACACCTTGTCGTTGGCTTGGTGGCCCTCTTATGGCTTCTTCCCATTGCCAATCAACTTACGCTCATCCCAGACGTCAAGATAGCAGATCATAAAGAGGTTCTTATCGCTATTGGTTTGCCGGTGGCTTACGTTGTCGGCATGTATGTTGATGTTTTTGCATCATTGCTTTCCTCGTTTATTAAACGGGCTCTTGATGCTTATGGTTCGACTTGGCGATCCAAAATATTTGGAGCACATTTATCTAGTAAAAATGGTAAGTCTTATGAGCGCACGGCAAAAATCCTAAAACAATCACCAGACGAGGCTGCCCGTTACTTGCTACAACTTTCCAGCAGGGAGAAAATTGCTCGAGGCGTTTATCTAAACTTCCTTATCGCTGCTGCTGTCAATTTTCTGCTGCCAACAAGCAAATACTATGTTCCACCACTGCTTTTGATTGCAATGTTTTCAATTGGGGTCTTGGCTTGGCTCCGACTAAACGCTTTGACTGACAATTTCAAGACACATTGGTAGTGCAGATTACGGCGCTTTCTCGAACGCCGGCGGCGAATGGCTTCTTCCTTTTGTGCACGAGATTGCCGAAGATCGTTCGATATCATCGGCAGTAGTAATCGAAAGTACAAAGAACTGCGCGGCTTGAATCAAAAGCGTATGAATACAATTTTTCCTAACACTGCTGTCAACTGGACTAATACGATATTGGTTGCAAAAGTACATTGGTATGGCGACGAGTCAGCCGAGGTCACTCTGCGTAGCTCGCTCGGTGAGATTATCGTGTTCGGGCACATGTTCAATGCAAAGGAAGGTGACCGTATTTCCAATCGGTTGTCGATTTTAAATGGAAATGTTCGCGCTGCTTTCTTGTCGGATTGGCCGGAAGAATTGAAGGAAGAGCTGTCTGTCGAAAGCATCGAACGGACTGGTCCCTATGCCTATCGTGGCCGAGGCCGCGTAATTGATTCCGAAGAAGGATTAGTTCAAGCATGCGGTTTCATAATCAATTTCAACGACATGCTCTACTGTGAAGTGGTGGATTTCGAAATTGAACGTCTCGATGTGCATACGGACTAAAGTGATCTTGAACTCGTTATATTTGCGAACTTACAGCTCCAGCGGACAGCCTTTGGCTGCCGCTGCGCATTCACATTGGGGGGGCTGAGTTCATGATAATTTCGGCTGAGATGGGAAAGTGCAAATATGCGTTGGCGGAGCATCCAGAATTAAGGATTGGTGGGCGGTCGCTTGAAATTGTAATTTCAGAATTCGCGAATGATCCGGATATTGCGGGGCTAGCACCGGCACACTCATGGCTTCATAACAAAGCAGAACTTTCCCTTGCATGGGAGCGTCTCTTATCCTTTAATATTGAACAACTTGTCACTGTCCCGCTCCTGATATGTCCCGACGATATGGACCTTAACTGTACAGTTTTGCTGGCTGAACAGCACTGTGTCGAAGGCGCGTTTGTTTGGACTCGGTTCGGATACGCCCTTGACAGGGAGTTGAATGACGTCAATTGGCTGCAGACAGTTCCGCCATTCCAGTTTGTTAGAGCCAATTTCGTTGATGAGGTGTTTAAATATGCAGACCTCTGTGAATGGCCACTTGAATATTGAGGCTCTACAAATGCAGAACATCGCGCTCACGAGCCTACCAGTCCAGCGGACGCCCGACGGCGCCGCTGACTGTCAAAGTTGGGCCGTTTGAGAAATGAGAGCTAAATTTCACTTCACCTATAGAGCTGATTGGCATAATGTTCCCGGTGCATTTTGGGTGCACCTGCCAGTCGCAGGAAGTCCTGGAGTGTACACACCGCCAGCACCGTTGGCGGTCCCGCACAAAGGCTTTCCTGTGCTGCACGTTGAGTTTGAAAGTTTCGAACTTTTGTTTAGCTCCGGAGCCCAACTTGAGCATTACATCGAAGTCTTGTCGCAAACTGCTCTGCCCACCTCCCGGCAACTTTCGGAGGCCAGTGGCCTAAAGACCGGCCCGAACCAGCATTGGCTAAGCCGTTTGCCTGGTGAGTTAAAGTCGCCGAAGAATCGACAGGCATTGGTAAAGGTGTTGGGTGCTGCTAAGGAATTTGCGGCTATTAATTCGCCCAACCAAGCATTCAACCCAGACGCGCCAAAGTGCGCTGGTTAATTTGGTACGTTGGGCCATCACTATGCGACTACTCAAATATGTTGCCCTTGCTGCGATTATGGCGCCGCTGCTTGCTGTTGCTAGCGCGTCGGAGATTCACACGATAACGAGAAACGGAACGAAGTTTCGTCACTTTGAGGTAGCGCTTTCCTCTGAAAACACTCTTCTACCTAATGCACTGGAGATCCGCCGCGAACGGCTAGATGAAAACTCGAAGAACTTTAATTATGGGCAGTTTGAGGTGTTCATCCCCGCGAGGGATTTGGACATTGGGCTTGGCTGCAAAAGTAATTATATTGTGCGCATGCCCATGACTATCGAAAAAGAGAAGACTGCCGATATCAAGGCCAAGCAAGCGGTCTTCTTCGCAATCAAGAAGGCTGTTGAAACTAAGACTGGCTCGGTTCGGGTCGTGCTTGAAATTACGTACGATAAGGGTTGCAACCTATTCTTTCGCGATGGCCCAGGTAGCCGCTATATAGACTATGTCGGTCCAATTAAACAAAAGCGGTAAGCAGCTCAACCTAGCGGTGAACTGGACTGCCTCCACGCTGCGCGTTCCGGCAGCCAGTCACCTTGAACGCAGAGATCTTCGATGAATTTTGCGATGGCACGACAAGTTGCTGAAGCCTGGGTCCGAGCCGTATCGGATGATGAGGCTTCGATCTGGCCAGAGAAAACGCAAGCGCTCCCATATGGGTGGGTGTTCTTCTATAACTCAAAAGAGTTCATCGCCGATGCGACAAACCTCTCAGCGGCGCTCGTTGGGAATGTCCCGATCCTCATTGAGCGAACAAACGGCGAACTTCGCGTTTTGGGCCCTCGGTACGAGGAGAGACTAGCGCAAATCGAGAAAGAGCTTCCTGCCGCATGCATGCAGGCCAAGCCGGAGCAGCCGCGATGGTAAGCTCAAACAAACTAATCAACCGGACGGCTTACGCGCTGAGCGCTCCAGCCGTTGGTTATGGTGCCCGTTAGATTTATGTCCGAGTCCACTTTATTTAGCCATACTGCTCGGGATGGGGTAGCGATGTTCTGGATACTGCTGATTGTGTTCTTCCCGGGCGGCTTCATGCTTGGGCCGCCGTTTCTGAGCATGAAATTCTTCATCATTGCGCTCATTGCTTACTTCGTCGTTGGTTTAGGCCTTAGCTGCAAAATAATTGTGGGGACGACTCAGGTTCGGTTCGTTCGCCGTATCTTTGGGGTGCCATATTACGTCGTCACAGGCCGTGAAATTACGTCAGTGACGTACGACAGCGACTGGGATGAATAGGAAACAGCATCGGGCGTCGTTGTCGAGATCGATGGTAAGGAAATTCACATCGGAGCCGGTAAGCGAAAAACGGAACTCTATACAGGATTGTTCAGGAACTCTGCTTACTATCGCCAAATGCAATCTCACCAAGAATTCAAGACGACGCCTGACGACGCTGCTTAACCCATCGCTAACCATGAAATTGCTCCTACTGTTACTTGCTTTGACTTCACTCAGTGCCAACGCTTACGCTGGACCGAGCGACTTCGTCATCGCCTCAGACGAATTTCTCTCCACTGAACTACCGAAGATGGAAGCTGCCGTGGCTACAAAAGATCGCGCTTACTTCGCTTCCGGGATCGAGCGGGTCAAGACCTTCTTGAATGGTCATTGGGCTGATTTGGATAAGTTCCCATCTTGTACTGAAGCGGTCTCCGATTTTCTCATCGTGGGCCAATGTCGAATTTCGCCGCCTGGCTCGCTCTGTGAGCCTGAGACATTCTTCCCAAAATTTGAAGCCAACCTGGCTAAGTGCCGTGCTGCGGCGAAGGCTAACCAGGCATCTCAACGGATGCTTTCGACGCAACCGAATTAGTATTTAGGAGCGACCGTGCTGGTTGAGATCGAAAAAATAATTGAGGAGACGGAGCCTGGCGTGATGTTTGCCCACTTGAAGCAAGAATCGCACTTCGCTCACGGCCAACAGTACATTATTCACGTTTGTTATTTGGTGGCTACGAAGCAGTATCGTTCGTATGTGTTCCTTGATCGCGCATTCGTCACTTGGGTGCTCGATCCAGAGTTAGATCACTCGGTTTTGCCGACATCATCAGATGGAGCGGCGGGGATCGAGAAGCTGATCACGGATACTGTGCGTGAAATAGACGCCGACAATCTGCGCATGTACACCAACGGTGCCCTTAGTGTATAACCGGTCGTTCAATCCAGCAGCCCTCGGCAAGCCTCGATCTGCGGCCCAACGTCACTAGGCAAGCCAATGCGAATCGTCAAAGCTCTGCTCGTTTGTGTTCTTGTACTTGCCCTCGGTAGTTGTGGGCAGTACATGTTGCGCGAAGCCCGCGCTCAGTCTACGTACGATAATGCTGAATTAGGGCAGAGCGAACAAATTGTTTTAGAAAAACTCGGACTGCCGGACGAGGTGCTGGAGTGTGGTGAACATCTTTGGTGGAACGGTGACCAAGCCAATCCTCCGAAGAATAACGGTGAGTGCAAGAAATGGGTGCGTTACAACTTCTTCTTGCATGCGTTCGCGTTCGGTTATTCACGAGAGGGTAAGTTGGTATCGCGGTATGTGTACAGATCGGAGTAGTAAGGCGTCGCCTCAGTTGCCTACCAAGTCATCAACACGTACGGTGTGTATCGGATCACTTTGCCAAGAAAAATTTTTAACAAGGATAAGAAATGAACAGCAGCGCACCACTGTTACTCGGCTTGGCAATACCAAATTTGCCGTTCCTGGCCGTGGCTATTGCCGGATTGGTGCTATCGTTTTCGCGGAGGGCGTTGTATCCGCGTGCCGCCCGTTGGGCAACCGTAGGTTTCGCTTGCTTACTTCTTGAGATAGTCCTCTCGGTAGTGCAGCAGTATACGTTTGCCATTGACAGTAATTCCGCAAGAGATAGGACTGATCTGTTCTGGATTTTCTCTGCCTTATACGTTCTGAGATTGGCTACCTTCATCACAATTGCTGTCGCTATTTTTGCCGAGCGTCCGAACGCTCAACCAAGTGCTGCACACGATGTGCGAAACGCATCCGTCTGATCGCAGAAGCCAGAGCATGGTATGGGACTTTTCCTTTCTCCACTCATTATGTTGGCAGTTAGTATTGTGTATTTTTCCAAAGGAGATGATGAGTCTCGACTTTGGGTTCGCCTGCTCTTCTCGTTGCATGGGATGTTCGCAGCGTTGCTCTACATCGGAGCTTTAGCCTATTGGCAGATGACGCAAGCATCCCACGCTTGGGCTGCTACGCCTTATCTTCTTCTGCACATCATTTCGCTTGCTTCGATCGCCTATGCTTTCGTTTACTTCCCTGGTCCGAAACGTTGGCATCTTTTGCAGATCGTAAGCCTATTTTGTATGGTTCAAACGGTTTTCATTGGTAGCATGGCGTTAACAGGAGAATGGCTCTGATCTCTAACCTTGCAGTCCGCCACTTTTCATATTAGGAGGGAATGGTGCCGCTCTACACATACATCGTTTCTTACAAAGGGGCTAGCCGCGTGACACAAGGAACTCACAGCAATTTCAAGGGTTTCATTTCATCGTGGTGCTCAAATATTCCTGTAGGGGCGCTGCCAGGGCTTACGCCTCCGCTTTACAAAGAATTGGTATCGAAGGCATATCGAGGTGATTTCATCGCGGTGGAAAACATCAAACACGTTTGGCGCAAATGTATTGAGGTTGGTGATAGTGAATTCACAGTCGTTGCCATACAAACGCAGCCCTAATCTTCAGCTTCAGTGGATGCGCCACAGCAGGCTTCGCACGCTCGCGCGCACCGCTGAGCAATCAAGTGAGACCACACAATGAAGCATTGCTGTACTTCGATGGATTACCATGCGAGCTTCTCATGCGAAGTTCATTCGGAACCCGAGGCGTGCCCTGACGCGCTCGTTTCCTACTCGGAGAAGTTCCGAGAGTATGGGCTATGGATTCATGATGGCGGGTCTAGCTCGATCAGTATTGCATTTTGCCCTTGGTGCGGCTCTGAGCTTCCCGAGTCCCTTCGTGAGCGCTGGTTTGTTGAACTTGAAGCTCTAGGTTTTGATGATCCTTTTGGTCAAGAAATCCCACACCGTTTTAAATCAGGGGCTTGGTATGCCTAAGTGTGAAAGGTAGAACTATGAAGAAGCTCGCGTATTATGCAGTCGTCGCCGAACAACCACGTTGGGCTATGAAATGAACGGCTTGGTACTCTGGATTCTCAGTGCGATTGCCGCTGGAATGAGCTGGGTGTTTTTATTGCCCGATGCTTGGTTTATACCTGCGTTTCTCGCCGCGATCTTGGCGACATTGATCTTCGGCTTCATCGCCAATCTAGGCGTCAAAGATGATCGCCCCGTGAAGCCGATTGTGAGTTTGGTTGCGTCATTCTTGAGCGTGCCGAGTCGACCCCTTGCGAAAGTCCCCGAAGGTTGGGCATTGCAGTGTTTCTTCGTTTGCGTAGCGTTTGTGCTTAGCCTGGGATTGTCGGTGGTGCTACGCGCAAATATCTCACTTTAAATGCGAGTATCTGAAATGTTTGGATGGCTTAAAAAGACCAACGCGCTCCAGAACAGGTTCTCGGAGTTCGTCCGCCCCGAATTGCTGGCGGCGATACAGAAGCCCGGGACCATTCTGCCTTTGAATCAGTTCCGAAGCGAGAAGGTGAACTACCTGCTGGTCGCCGTGCAGGGAAATACGCCAGGTGAAATCGGAGCGAACTTGGGCATGGTCGCTGATCTTGCCAATGAGTGCTGCTGATTGGGGGCGAAATGTAAGTCCTTGGGAGGAGAGGACGTTGTGCCATGTGGCGAGTACGGCAGCGCACGTCGACGCGTGCTGGGCGCGCAGCTTCCTGATCTCCTGGCGCTGGCCTCACAGCTGGAAAAACTCCCCTTTGGCGAGCATGCTAACCGTTGAGAACAACATCCTAATGAATCGAGGACTCGCGCAATGAGGGTTCTGCTTGCCGCTTTGTTCGTATTTGGTTCTATGCTGCTCACTGTCGGAGCAATTGATTCCGCCTTCGCGCACGGGCCTTGGCCTTGGTGGGGCAAGTTTGCGCCGGCGGCGGTGATGTTGTGTGCCTTGGTTGCCGGGCTATCTCTCTTTAATCGGCGCGGCGCCAAGCCACGCCGGCGCGTGCAGACGATGGCCGAACACATTGCGGATCTGGAGAGCCAGGGCCAGCTCGTGCGGGAAACATATCGCGCAACACGCGCGTTCGGCGTGGAGGAGTTTGAAGACGAAGGCTCGCACTACTTCATCGAGCTAGCGGATGGCCGGGTGCTGTATCTCAGCGGGCAGTATCTGTATGACTTCGAACCCATCTCCGACGATCCCGAGTTAAACCAGTCTCGGCGATTCCCTTGTACGGAATTCGAAGTACTCAGACACAAAGATCGCGGTTACGTGATCGATATTCATTGCGCCGGCCAAGTGCTGGAGCCGGAGCTGATTGCGCCGGCCTTCACCCAAGCGGATTGGCAACGCGGCGTTCCGGAGGACGGTGATATCATCGACGGCAAAGCTTATGATGCACTCAAGCTAGAGCGGACCGCAGGTTAAGCCAAAAGGAGCGACATGGCCAAGTATCTGATTTCCTTCCCCAGCGCGGCAATGCTCGTTACTGGTGACGAGTTGCTGGCGGCGGGGCGCGACGCCCACGCCGTGATCGAGGAGGCGAAGGCGGCGGGCGTGTATGTGTTCGCCGGCGGCATCAACGAAAGTGTGGCGCCAGTGCTGGTCGCTGCTGACGGCGCGTTCGCTGAAGGCGGCTATCCGTGGGCGCCGCCGCTGAATGGCGGTTTCACCGTGCTTGAGCTGCCGACGCGTGACGATGCCATCGCATGGGCTGCGCGCATCGCGCAAGCCTGTCGCTGCGAGCAGGAGCTGCGCGAGTTCCAGTTCGATCCGCAGTCCTGAGGAGGTGACATGAGTCTCAGTCGTCTGGTTCCCATGCAGCCGGTTGCCAGCATGCCGGCCAGTGTGGTGTTTTACGAAAAGCTCGGTTTCGTGGTGGAGAGCCGCAACGATGAATGGGGCTGGGCGATGCTGCGCTGTGGCGAGGTGCAGCTCATGCTGGACCAGTCTATCAACCATCATCCGGGCATACCCCGGATTGCGGTGCTGTACCTGTACCCGGAAAACCTGCAGGAGTTCCACCGCCGCGCACGCGATAACGGCTTGCCCCTGCCGGAGCTGGAAATAACCTTTTACGGCATGACGGAGTTCCGCATTGAAGATCCAGATGGCAATCGCCTCTGGATCGGGCAGGCAAACTAAATTGAATTTATGACAGAACTTGCGATATGTTCCAGCTGCGGTGAGCAGCATTCGATCAGCGATATTGAGCTGAGCTTTAAGCGTCCGGATGATTTTTTGCTGGTGCCGCGAGAAGAGCGCGAGCAGCGGACGCAGGCCAACAATGATCTGTGCGCGATCTGGGGCGACGATGACGCCAGCCATCGCTATTTCGTGAGGGGCTTGCTGCCGCTGTCTGTGGAAGAGTGGGGCGAGTCGTACTCGGTCGGGGTCTGGCTGGAAGTGTCGCGGCCGACGTTTGATCGGATTCGTCAGCTGTGGAGTGAGCCGGATCAGACGCAAGAGCCGGCGTTCCCTGCCACGCTGGCCAACGCGCTGCCATTCCATGCATCGACTTCTGGCCTGGCTGGAAATCTCCATCTGACCGGCCCGGACACGCGGCCGGAATTCCAGCTGCATCCTGCAGCGCATACTTTGTTCCTGGAGCAGGAGCACGGCATCAGCGCTCATCGGGCCAGTGAGTATTCCGAATACGCAACCGGATAGTCCGCGCTGATCGCATTGTTTTATTCGCGCGAGATGTTCGGCCGTGCCGCTCCGGCGCTGGAGCAGATGGCCGCGCAAGCCTACTGGACCGCCGCCGTTCTGCTCACCGGCTCCGTCGCTGAGCGCATCGCGACCGTTCTTTTTCACTTGAAGTGAACTTCCTCAGCCGTTCCTCGGTCTAATCGCGGAGGAGGACGCTATGGGCAATCTCTACGACGATGACGTCATGGTCTGGGCGGCGCAGCAAGCACGCTTGCTGCGCGCGGGCCAGTGGTCGCTGCTCGATGTGGAAAACATTGCGGAGGAGATCCAGGATGTGGCCAAGAGCGAAAAACGGGAACTACGCCACCGCTTGGCGATTCTGGTGGAGCACCTGATCAAATGGCAGTGGCAACCGACGCACCGTGGTTCCAGCTGGCTGACCACGATCCGCATCCAACGCATCGATATAGAGAAATTGTTGCTGAAGGTCCCCAGCTTGCGTGCAACGCTGGATAGCGAATTGGCCGATGCCGTGTGGCGCGATGCGGTGATCCTGGCCGTCAGGGAGGCTGAATGCCAGGGGCTGCCGGATTGCAGTCCGTGGTCGCTGGAGTTGGTTTTAACAACGGGGTTTTTACCAAACGGGGATGATGATGACCAAATATGAGCAGGACGTTGCCGCATGGGCGAACGAGCAGGCATCCAGGCTGCGAGCTGGTGAGCTTTCTCAACTGGATACCGAGAATCTGGCGACGGAGATCGAGAGCGTTGGCTTCTGGTTTGAGTACGAATTGAATGAACGCTGCGGCATCTTGCTGGCGCAACTGGCGCGTTGGCATGTGCTTAAGGATCACCGAACCGAATTCGCTCAGCGTGGGATCGAGTTGCAACGCGAGAAGACTAACAACATGCTGAAGTCGGTGCCCAGCTTGCGTCATCTGGTCGATGACGAGGATTTTCTGGAGGATGCCTGGCTGGAAGCCTTGGTGAGGACCACTGGAGACTTGGGCTGCTTCGCGCTGCCCGACGAGTGTCCATGGCCGCTGGAGCAGGCGCTGCGAGAGGGCTTTTTGCCGTGACTGTCGCATACGAAGACGACGTGGCCGCTTGGGCGCTAGAGCAGGTGGCGCTGCTGCGCTCAGGCCGGTGGGCTTTGCCGAGCTTGCGGGGAGTGCTGAACGATCTTGAGCTCGACGAAGAGATATGGGCGGATGCGGTCGACATCGCCGGCCGCGAGGCCGGGTTGACCGACCTGCCCAAAACTCGCCTATGGAGCTTTGAGCAGGTACTGGCCGACGATTACTTGCCGTCGTAAGTCACGCGATAGATACGGCCGCCGTAGTCGTCGGACACCAGCAGCGAGCCATCGGCCAGCGTGGCCACGTCGACCGGCCGGCCGACCACTTCGTCGCCGCGCAGGAAGCCGTCGATAAAGGCGGTATCGCTGACCAGCTTGTTGCCGTACAGCGTAATGAAGCGCACCGTGTAGCCGATCTTGGTCGATCGGTTCCACGAGCCATGCTCGGCCACGAAGATATTGTTGCGATACGTTTCAGGGAACTGCTTGCCGGTGTAGAAGCTCAACCCCAGCGGCGCCACGTGCGGCCCCAGCTTGGCCACCGGTTCGACAAACTCATCGCACGAGCGACCCTTGCCAAACTGCGGGTCCGGCACCACGCCACCGTGACAGTAAGGGAAGCCGAAGTGCTGGCCGAACTTGGTCAGCACGTTCAGCTCGCAGGATGGCGTGTTGTCGCCCAGCTCGTCGCGGCCATTGTCGGTGAACCACAGTTGTTTGGTCGATGGATGGAAGGAGAAACCCACCGTGTTGCGCACGCCGCGCGCGATTTCTTCCAACTGGCTGCCATCGGCATTCATGCGGTAGATCTTGGCGCTCTTGGTGTCGTCGGTATCGCAGATATTACACGGCGCGCCGACCGGGATGTACAGCTTGCCCTCCGGCCCGGCCTTGATGACTTTCTCGCCGTGCCATTTGTCATTGGGCAGGCTGACCTTCACCACTTCGTAGGAAGGCTTTTGCGCATAGCGCTTGTCGATATTGTCGAAGCGGATCACGCGGCTGATTTCACCCACGTACAGCGCGCCATTCAGCAGCGTGACGCCGATCGGATTTTCCAGTCCCTCGGCCACGGTCACCACCTCGGCCGACTGCTTGTCGGTGCGCGGCACCAGCGCGTAGATCTTGCCGGCTTTGCGCGAGCCGACGTAGACGATGCCGCTGTCCGACACCGCCAGGCTGCGCGCGGTGGCCGCGCCTTCGGCGTACACGCTGATGCGGAAGCCCTTGGGCAGCGTGAAGCCGCTGAGCAAATCGGTATTCGCCGGCTTGGCGGCGGTGGCAGGGGCGGGCGCCGCCGCCAGCTTCTTGTTGGCATTGGCGGCGATGTAATCGGCCAGCAGCGCAATCTGTGGCGCGCTCAGTGCTGGCGACCAGGCCGGCATGTCCTTCTCCGGCACGCCCTTGCTGATGATCTTGATGAGGTTGGCCTTGGTCGGCGCGCCGTGCAGCCAGGCGTGCTCGCCCAGCGTCGGTCCGATGGCGCCTTCCAGCTTGGCGCCATGGCAGACTGCGCAGTTGGCTTGATACAGCTGCTCGGCGGTCTGAGCCGGCGCGGCTGTGGCGGTGAGTGAACTGAACGCAATGCCGATGGCGGCGGCTTGCAAAGCGATCTTGTGCATTATCGGTTTTTCCCTGGTGAGTAATGGTTTTTTCGCCATTGTACATTCAGCAGCAGGGAGGGGAACACCGCGCCGGCGGCCCGTGCGGGCGCCGGGCAGCTGGCGCTGGTGCGCGCCGCGACCGGGCGATTTGCCAGTCGGGCGGCAGGGGAGTCACGCGGCACGAGCGCGCCGCGTGGGAGGTATCAGCCGTGCGAGCCGGTGCGGCGGGCGTTGGTCAACGCCGGAACGCGGGCAGCGGCAGGGCGGCGCTGGCCGGTCGCAATCGACGTCACGCTGGCGGACGCGGTGCCATCCACTGTGAACACGCTGACCAGCTCGGCCAGATGGTTGGACTGGCCCTGCAGCGATTCGGCCGCAGCGGCGGCTTGCTCGACCAGCGCGGCATTCTGCTGCGTCACGCCATCCATTTCCATGATGGCGCGGTTGATCTGCTCGATGCCGGCTTCCTGCTCGCCGCTGGCGGCGGTGATCTGTTCCATGATCTCGCTGACATTGCGGATGCTGCCAACCACTTCTTCCATGGTCTTGCCGGCCTCGTCCACCAGCATGCTGCCGTTGGCGATGCGGTCCACCGATTCACCGATCAACTGCTTGATGTCCTTGGCGGCGCTGGCCGAGCGTTGCGCCAGCGTGCGCACTTCCTGCGCCACCACCGCGAAACCACGGCCCTGTTCGCCTGCACGTGCCGCTTCCACCGCAGCGTTCAAGGCCAGAATGTTGGTCTGGAAGGCGATGCCGTCAATCACGCCGATGATGTCGACGATCTGGCGCGAGGAGGCGCTGATGGCTTCCATGGTGGTCACCACGCCGCCTACTACCTGACCGCCGCGCTCGGCCACGCCGGCGGCGTTGGCGGCCAGTTGATTGGCCTGGCGCGCGAAGTCGGTATTTTGCTTGACGGTGGCGGTCAGTTCTTCCATCGACGACGCAGTCTCTTCCAGCGAGCCTGCTTGTTGCTCGGTGCGCGAGGACAGATCCTGATTGCCGCTGGCGATTTCGTCCGAAGCGGTAGCCACCGCCTCGGTGGCGCCGCGCACTTCGCCGACGATGGACGCCAGGCGGTCGCGCATGGCGGCGATGCTGTACAGCAGGCTGGAGCGGTCACCGGCCGCCAGTTCCACCCGCACGGTCAGGTCGCCGGCCGCGATGCGGTCGGTGATGCCGGCAGCGTAGCTCGGCTCGCCGCCCAGTTGTTTCAGCACCGAGCGCGTAATCAGCCAGCCCAGCAGCACGGCCGCGACCAGCGAAATCACTGCCAGCACGGCGGCCAGCGAAATGCCGCCGATGCTGCGCTCGTGTACGCCCGCGCCGATCTCGTCGATGGCGGTGCGCTGGCGCTTGGCGACGGCGGCGATGCTGTTCAGATAGGTTTCGCAGGCCGGCACGAACACTTCGCGGATCAGCTTGGCGGTCAGTTCGGCGTCGCCGCTGTCGCGCGTATCCAGCACGCGCTTGCGCGCGGCCTGGTAGATGTCGCGGTTGGCCAGGGCCGTGGCGTACAGTTGCTTCGCTTCCGGATCGACCAGGCGTTCGGTCAACAGTCTTTGCACTTCGGTATTGCGCTTGATGGCTTGTGTGATGCCGTCATCGAAATATTTACGGTCTTCCACATTGCTCAGGCGCGCGGACGCCTGGGCGCGCTGGACGTTGCTCTGGATGCTGGCGTGCCATTCCGTCACCAGCCGCTCGGTCTGCAGCTGCTGTTCCAGCAGATTATCGGTGTCTTGGGTGATGCTGCGCAGCGTCAGCGAGCTGCTGACCGCAATCACCAGTAACAGTAGCAGACAGGCGCCAAAGCCGACGGCCAGGCGGCTACCCACTCTCATCTTGGCAAAATTCATATGGTTCCTCGGATAATTAAATGGGGGTGAGTATGATTAATTTCATGGCAATATCTATTGCGGATGGGTAATTTTAACACCGTTTGAAAATATGTGCCGTGTGGAAACTACTAAGGTGTGAGTGTGGTGCTGAATGCAAGATGAGCGAAGATGGCATCGGTTGGCGTGAATTTAACGTCAACTGGTTTGCCAAAAAAGTGCAAAAACCGCCCGTATTTACAAAATGCACCGGCTTGTTTACGCTGCGGCATGAGCGCAATTATCAACTTTGATGTGCCGTTCGACGGCCACAGCCTGAAGGCCGACCACTACGTCGGCAGCGATAGCAACCGCATCCTTTATTTGCACGGCGCCGGCGCCAGCACGCGCCGTGGACATCACCTGTTGCGTGACGCATTGCAGCAACGCGGACTGGGTAGCGTCTGCTTCGACGCCATCGGTCATGGCGAAACCGGCGGCACGCTGGCGCAATCGTCGGTGGCCAGCCGTACGCGGCAGGCGCAGGCGGTGGCTGCTGCGCGCTCGCTGCCGCAGCCGCTGGCGGTGATCGGCGCCAGCATGGGCGCCTACAACGCCATCCGCGTCACCCAGAGCCATCAGGTCGACGCGCTGGTGCTGATGGTGCCGGGCGTGTACACCCCGGCGGCGTACGAAGTGCCGTTCGGACCGGATTTCTCCGCCATCATCCGCCGCGAGCGCAGCTGGGCCGACAGCGACGCCTGGGACATCCTGTCGCGCTTCGAAGGCCGACTGCTGGTCATCCACGCCGAGCACGACGCTGTAATCCCGCTGGAAATCTCCGAACGCCTGGTCGAGTCCGCCCGCAACGCCGCCTCACGCCAACTGCACATCGTGCGCGGCGCTGAGCACAACCGCCTGTGGTCACTGCTGCAAGAACAATCCGCCTGCTTCGAGGCGGCGATTGATTTAGTGGTGGAAGCGATTACGTAAGATCAAAGTGCGCGCAGCCAGGCTGGCCTATCGTCATCTTGTCGGTAGTCTGAACGAATTGCGCCAACCACCTGGCAATCACCTTGAGCGCCTGTACGGTAGTCGTGTGGGACAGCACAGCATCCGGATTAACGGCCAATGGCGGATTTGCTTCCGGTGGCGTGGCCGGGACGCTTACGAAGTTGAGATAGTTGATTATCATTAGGAGGCTCGGATGAGAACCGTACTTCAAGAAATCCACCCGGGTGAGATGTTGCGCGAAGAGTTTATGGTGCCGTTAGGCTTGTCTGAACGAGAGCTGATCACCGCATTAGACGTGCCACATGATGAGATCATCGCTTTGCTCGCTGAACAGGGACCAGTCACCACCGCCTTGGCACAGGCACTGGCGGCACACTTCCAGATGAGTGTCGCATTCTGGGAGAACTTGCAAGCTGACTATGAGCAGCGCATGAAGAGAAATGGCGGAAGGCAGTAGGAGTCGAACTTACGAGGGAGCGGCTGACGCCCCCCACCGGGTTTGAAGCCCGGCCCCATCACCGGATGAGTATGCCTTCCGTGGTTAGTGCGCGCTGTACGACCACACGGTGTTCGGTCGTATCAGGTGGATGTTGCCAATCCGGCGAGTATAGCCGACCCGGTCAAAGAATTCCAAGATCTGGATCGCGCGCTTGCGCCCCAGCCCGGTGGCGTCGCGGAACGAGGCCGCCTGCACCTCGGGCAGCGTGGCCACCAGCCGCGCCAGCTCATCCAGCTGCTGCGGATGATAAAACAAATCCTTCACCACCTGGCTCAGCTCTCCCGTTTTGGACATTTTGAGCAGCAAGCGCCGCACCTCGGCCTCGGGCAGATGGTGTTCGCGCATCAGGTCGCGCACCCAGGGCGGATCGAAGCCGCCGGCCAGCAGTGAGGCCAGCAGCGGCGTGGCGGCCGCCTGTTCTTCGGCGCTCAGTTCGACGCTGTGGCCGGGCAGGTGCAGGCTGCGGCCGCGCTGCTGGATGGCGCCGTCGGCCAATAGTGTCTCGACCAGACGGCTCCACAAACGGTCTTCCATCTCCGGCGAGACGATGCGCTTGAGGCGCCACAGCTCCGGTCCCGCATCGTCCGGCGCGCGCTCGTGGAAGTCAGCCAGCGCGACCAACACGCGGGCCTGTAGCGATTGCACCTCGGCCGCCGCGATCAGCAGCGTGTCGCCGCCGTGCAGCGGCACTTCGACCGTCCCCGCCGGCATCGCGATTTCGCTTGCGGGCAGCTGCGACAAGCGCACCAGTGTCGAGGCGCGCAAGCCCAGCGGCCCACGCGCCAACAGCGCGGTGATGTCGCCGGTGGCGATGTAATCGGCCAGCGCGTCCAGCCACGCCAGTCGCGCCGGGCTACGCCGCTTGCGCGCCGGCCCAAAGGGATCGAGTACCATGCCGCCGCCGACCGTGGCGGTGGCCTGCGCGTTGCGGATCACGAAGCGGTCACCCGGTACCGCGTGCACCGGCGCGTCCAGCACCAGTTGCACGCGCGCGGTGTGGCCGGGTGTCAGCTGCTCGCCATCGAGCGGCACCACGTTGGCGGTGTGGTGCGACGCGCCCAGATGCACATGTACTGGCGACCACGGTTTCAGCGTCAGCCCGCAGTCCGGCGTCAAGGTCAGCTCGACGTCGATGCGCTCCGAGCACTCGGCCAGCGCAGGCGCCACCACCCAGCTGCCGCGCGCGATATCGTCCTTGCCGGCGCCACTCAGGTTCAGCGCCAGCCGCTGGCCGGTGCGTCCCACCTCGGCGGCACGGTTCTGCGCATGAATGCTGCGCACGCGCACCTGCTGCCCGCCAGGCGCCAGCTGCAGCGTATCGCCCACCCGCACGCTGCCCGCCAGCGCGGTGCCGGTGACGATGGTGCCTTGCCCGGACAGCGTGAACACGCGGTCCACGCCCAGCCGGAACAAACGCCGTTCGTCGCTGGCCGGCAGCGTGGCCGCCAGCTCGCCAAGATGATGCAGCAGGGCGCGCACGCCGGCGTCGTCTGGTGCGGTGGCGTTGGTGCGGAAAATCCGTGCGCTGGCGAAATCGGTGGATGCCAGCAAAGCCTGAATATCCTGTTCCAGTTGCAGCAGCCGCTCGCTGTCGGCGCGGTCGATTTTGGTCAACGCCACCGCGCCGCGCTTGACGCCCAGCAGGCGCAGGATAGCCAAGTGTTCCAGTGTCTGCGGCATGATGCCGTCGTCGGCCGCGATCACCAGCAGCGCGGCGTCGATGCCGGTGACGCCGGCCGCCATGGTGCGGATGAATTTTTCGTGGCCCGGCACGTCGATCACGCCCAGCACTTCGCCGTGCGGATCGTCGGCGCGCAGCGGCGTATAGGCGTAACCGAGTTCGATTGAAATGCCGCGCGCCTTTTCTTCCTTGAGGCGATCGGTATCGACCCCGGTCAGCGCGCGCGTCAGCGTGGTCTTGCCGTGGTCGATGTGGCCTGCGGTGCCGACGATCATGCTGTCAGTTGCGTCAGTTGGTCGATGAAGCGTTGCTGCTGGTAGTCTTGCAGGCAGCGCAGGTCGAGCCACAGCGCGTCTTGTGCGACGCGGCCGATCACTGGCAGCGGCAGCGCGCGCAGGCGCTGTTCCAGCACGCCTAGCGCGTTGCTGATGCGGCCTTGCGCGGCGGGACGCACTACCAGGCCGTGGCTGGGCAGTTGATCGACCGGCAGCGCGCCGCTGCCGATCTGGCTCATCATCGCTTCGTCGCTGACTTCATAGCCGGCGCCCAGCGCGGCTTGCAGCGCCGGCAGAATGGCTTGCGCTTGCGCGCGCATGTCGGCGGCGTGGCGGGTCAGCAGCTTGAGTGTGGTCAGGCGTTCGGGCAGCAGGTCGGGGGCGCGGTACAGCGCCAGTACCGGCTCCAGCGCGGCCAGCGTCAGTTTGCCGACGCGCAGGGCGCGCTTCAGCGGGTTCTTTTTGATCTGCGCGATCAAGTCCTTGCGGCCGACGATGATGCCGCACTGCGGTCCACCCAGCAGCTTGTCGCCGCTGAAGGTAACCAGGTCGGCGCCGCCTTCGATGGTTTCGCGCACCGTGGTTTCGTGCGGCAGGCCATATTGTTCAAGATCGACCAGGGTGCCGCTGCCCAGGTCCACCGCCAGCGGGATGTTGTGCTTCTTCGCCAGTGGCGCCAGTTCGTCCAGTTCGATGCTCTTGGTGAAACCGGTGATGGCGTAATTGCTGGTATGGACCTTCATCATCAGCGCGGTTTGTGGACCGGCGGCTTCGTCATAGTCCTTCAAATGCGTGCGGTTGGTGGCGCCGACTTCGCGCAGCACGGCGCCGGCGCGCGTCATCACATCGGGAATGCGGAAGGCACCACCAATTTCCACCAGCTCGCCGCGCGAGACGATTACCTCTTTGCCCAGCGCCACGGTGTTCAACATCAGCAGCACGGCGGCAGCGTTGTTGTTGACGATGGTGGCGGCTTCGGCGCCGGTCAGTTCCAGCAGCAGGTCTTCGATCAGGTTATCGCGGTCGCCGCGCTTGCCGGTGTCGATGTCCCATTCCAGGTTCATCGGCCAGCGCATCGCGTCCACCACTGCTTGCACGGCGTCGTCGGGCAGCAGGGCGCGGCCAAGATTGGTGTGCAGGACGGTGCCAGTCAGATTGAAGACCGGTTTCAGTGGCGAAGCGTTTTGTTCGCGCAGACGCTCGGACAGCATAGCCAGCAGGGCGGGAATGCTGGTGTCCGGCGCGGCCGCCACTGCGCCTGTGGTGCCGCCTTCGCGGGCGGCCAGCAGCATCGCGCGCAGCTCGGCCAACAATGCGCGCGCGGCCTCCAGCGTCTGCACGCGGCCGTACTGCGCGATCAACGCCTCGCAGCCGGCGTCCGACAGGATCAGATGCACGGCGGGGAGGCGAATCGCGCCCGACGCGGTGGCGGCGGACGACTCGCTCATTCCGCGTTAAACCACAGCAGTGGATTGCCGCTGGCGCGCGAGTAGCCGGCTTCGCCGACCAGCAGGTCCAGCGCCAGGCTGGCCAGATCGTCTGCCAGCGGCTCGACGTGGTAGTCGTGCTCCTGGTTGAAGATCTTGCGGTAGGTATGGCATTCGTCGCAGGTCTCGGCGCGCGCCACCTTGCTTGGATCGTTGGCTTTGTTGATCGGCTCCGTCGGCGCCGGCATGCCGCCTTCCGGTTCGATGCTTTGATAAGCGATGCTCGAATTGCTCTCGCAGCACGAGCATTTCACCCGCACCATATGCCATTCGCTGGCGCAGCACGCGCATTGCAGATAGCGATAGCCCTGCGACTGTCCGCCGATGCGGATCACGCTGGCCACCGGATGCGAGCCGCACACCGGGCACAAAGTATTGGTGACCAGCGGCTGCACATGCGGTGCATCCAGCTGGCTGGCGCGCATGGTCCAGATGACTTGCAAGGCGGCGGCCACGAACGGCGCGTGCAGCGGATGCACGCCTTCGGTCAGCTCGGCCAGCACCGCGTCGGCGCAGCCTTCCAGTTGCGCGCTGTCGAGTGCACGCAGCTCGGCCAGCACGCCGGCCAATTGCGGCTGGCTGGCCGCCAGCGGGTCCAGCTCATCGAGCAGCGCGGCGAACACACGGCGCCAGGTGGCCGGACGCGTGCCGCTGACCGGCAGCGGCGGCATGTGGTGATCGATCGCCATCTGAATGCCGGCGGCATCCGGCAAGGCGAAGGTGTCGGCCGGCAGTGACTTGATCACCGCCGCCTGAGCGTCGACCAGCGCGGCCATCATCAGCAGATAACCCTGCATGGTTGCGCCGACCGGAATGCCCTTGATTTGATTGTCCGCCAACTGGCGCAGACGGGCTGCGCGCGCGGTGAACAGACTGCGTGCATCCGGGAGCAGCAGGCGTGGTATGGCAGTGTGATCGAGCGACTCGATTTCGCCAGGTTCTAGCAAGCGTTGTACCAAAATATCTCCCGTATCGCCGGTGGCGGATGGCTGCCGGCTAAAGGGCGTATTTTAATCCCAAACCAGCATTTCCGCAGTCCCAGCGCGTGTTTGTCGTCTAGTCGTGGCGCTTGCGCACAACTTCTTCGAACCAGCGCGGGTGGTGCTTGCGCGCCCACCCGTAGCTGACCGTGCCGCGCACCATGGCGCCGATCGAACCCTTGACCCAGAAGGCCGCATAAATGTGCACGATGATGGCGCAAATAATGCCAAAACCGCAAAACGCGTGCAGCAGCGCGGCCGCGCGTATCACCTCGATCGGGAAGTAGAACGCGAAGTAGGCGCGCCAGATCACGATGCCCGACAACAGCAGCCCGCACATGAAGCCGATCAGCGCGAAGAACAGCAGCTTCTGGCCGGCGTTGTACATGCCGATCTTGGGCAGCTTGTCCTCGCGGTTGTTGAGCACATCGCCCATCTGGCGCAGCCACTGCTGGTCGGCCTTGTCAATGTGGTTATGATGCCAAAAACGCAGCGCCAGCATCGCGAACGACACGAACATGGTCACGCCGAGGAAGGGATGCAGGATGCGCGTCCACTGACCGCCACCAAGGAACATCGCCATCCACGACATCGCCGGATGGAACATGGCGAGGCCGGACACCGCCAGCAGCACGAAGCAGATCGCCGTCACCCAGTGGTTGCTGCGTTCATTCGGCGTGTAGCGCTGGATCAGTGGATTGCCGTCTTTATCACGATGGGGCGAACTCATTTCGACTCCTCCTGTAAGCGTTTGGCCTCGGCCAGCGCCTCGGCTTCCTCTTCCTTCGACACCTCGTTAGGCCCGATGCGCGTGTAGTGGAAGAAGCCCGCCAGCGCCGTCATGGCGATGCCGGCCAGGGCCAGCGGCTTGGTCAAGCCTTTCCACAAACCGACCGTGGCGCTGATGCTCGGGTCCTTGCGCAAGCCGTGGTACAGCGTCGGCTGGTCGGCGTGGTGCAGCACGTACATCACGTGGGTGCCGCCGACACCGGCCGGGTCGTACAGGCCCGCCTGCGCGAAGCCGCGCGACTTCAGGTCTTCGATCCGTTCTTCGGCGTGCAGCTTCATGTCCTCCTTGGTGCCGAAGGTGATGGCGCCGGTCGGGCAGGTTTTCACGCAGGCCGGTTCCTGGCCTACCGCCACGCGGTCCGAACACAGCGTGCATTTGTAGGCGCGGCTATCATGTTTGGAGATGCGCGGCACGTCGAACGGACAGCCGGCCACACAGTAGCCGCAACCAATGCAGTTCTCCTGGTGGAAATCCACAATGCCGTTGGTGTACTGTACGATCGCGCCCGGCGAAGGGCAGGCTTTCAGGCAGCCCGGATCTTCGCAGTGCATGCACCCGTCCTTGCGGATCAGCCATTCCAGATCGCCCTTGGTGTTCTCGTATTCCGAGAAGCGCATCACAGTCCACGACTGCGGCGTCAGGTCCAAAGGATTGTCGTAGACGCCGGTGGTTTCCCCCACCTCGTCGCGCAGATCGTTCCACTCCATGCAGGCGGTCTGACAAGCCTTGCAGCCGATGCATTTGGAGACGTCGATCAGTTTGGCGACGGTGCCGGTGACCGGGGTGCGTGCCTGCACCGGCGTCACCGTGGTGGCCGACAGGCGTTTGATATCGAGAGATTGCATCGACATGATTTATACCTTTTCCACTTTCACCAGGAACGACTTGTATTCCGGTGTTTGCGAGTTGGCGTCGGCCGTCACCGGCGACAGCGTGTTGACCAGATAACCAGGCTTGGTGGAGCCGGTGTAACCGAAGGAAGTCGGCAGGCCGACCGTGTGCACCGGCTTGCCCTCGATCTTGAGCGCCTTGATACGCTTGGTCACCACCGCCTTGGCCACGATGTGGCCGCGCTTGGACGACACCTTCACGCGGTCGCCATGCACCACGCCGATTTCCTTGCCCAGGTCCTCGCCGATTTCCACGAACTGCTCCGGTTGAATAATCGCGTTCAGGCGCGCATGCTTGGTCCAGAAGCCGAAGTGCTCGGTCAGGCGATAAGTGGTCGCCACATGCGGATAATCCGCCACCACGCCCAGCCGCGCGCGGTCGTTCGGGAACACGCGGGCGCCGGGATTGCTGGTGGCGCGCGGATTCTTCGGATGCAGCGGGTTGTAGCCGATCGGCGTTTCAAACGGCTCGTAATGCTCGGGGAATGGCCCCTCGTTGTAGGCGCCGCGCGCGAAGAAGCGCGCCACGCCCTCCGCCAGCATGATGAAGGCGCCCATGCCGTTTTCCGGCGGCTCGTCGATCTTGAAGTCCGGCGTATCCATGCCGCTCCACGCCGCGCCGTTCCAGCTGATGACCGGCCGTTTCGGGTCGGTCGGCTTGCCATGCACATCGCACGAGGCGCGGTTGTACAGAATGCGGCGATTGGCCGGCCAGGCCCAGGCCCAGTTCAGCGTGTTGCCGCTGCCGGATGGATCGCTATTGTCGCGGCGCGCCATCTGGTTACCGGCCTGGGTCCAGCAGCCGGCGAAGATCCAGCAACCGCTGGCGGTGCTGCCGTCGTCGCGCAGCTGCGCGAAGCCGGAAACCTGCTCGCCTTTTTTCAGCAGCGTTTTGGTCGGGTCTTTCGGGTCCTGCACGGTGGACAGCACGCGGCCATTGAACTCCATCGCCAGTTCTTCCGGCGTCGGCGCGTGTGGCCGCGCGTAGTTCCACGCCAGGTTGACGATAGGATCGGCGTAAGCGCCAGGCTGCGCCTGATACAGCGCCTTCATGCGCAGGTGCAGCTCGGCCATGATGTCGATGTCGGTGCGGGTGTTCCCCGGCGGCTCGGCGCCTTGCCAGTGCCATTGCAGCACGCGCGAAGAGCTGACCAGCGAACCGTTTTCCTCTGCAAAGCAGGTGGTCGGCAGGCGGAACACTTCGGTCTGGATCTTGCTCGAATCGACCACATTGAATTCGCCGGACGGCTTCCAGAATTCGGAGGTCTCGACATTCAGCGGGTCCATCACCACCAGGAACTTCAGCTTGGACAAGGCTTCGCTGGTCTTGTGCTTGTCCGGCGCCGAGCCGAGGATGTTGAAGCCCTGCGCGATATAGCCGTTCATCTGACCGTTGTGCATCAGCTCAATCGCCTGCACCATGTCGTACAGCTTGTCCAGCTTGGGCAGGTAATCGTAGGCCCAGTTATTCTCGGCGGTCGCCGCGTCGCCCCACCATGCCTTCATGAAGCTGACGTGGAATTTCGGGTAATTGCTCCAGTAGCTCAGCTGATTTGGCCGCAATGGCTTCAGCGTGCGCACTTCCATGTACTTGCTGTACTCCTGCTCGTACTCGAAAGGCAGCGTCAGATAACCGGGCAGGGCGCTCGACAGCAGGCCCAGGTCGGTCAGACCCTGAATGTTGGAGTGGCCGCGCAGCGCGTTCATGCCGCCGCCCGAAATGCCGATATTCCCCAACAACAGCTGCACCATGCAGGCGGTGCGGATGGTCTGCGCGCCGTTCGAATGGTGGGTCCAGCCCAGCGCGAACAGAATGGTGCCGGCGCGGCCCGGCTTGGCAGTGGAGGCCAGCGCGTCGGCCACCAGCAGGAATTTCTCGCGCGGCACGCCGCAGCTGCGCTCCACCAGCTCGATGGTGTAGCGCGAGTAGTGCTTCTTCATCTGCTGGTAGACGCAGCGCGGATGCTGCAGCGTCGGATCGACCTTGGCGTAACCGTCGGCGCCGATCTCGTAATCCCAGCTGGCCTTGTCGGTGTAATTGCCGGCTTTTTCGTCGTAGCCGGAATACAGGCCGTCCTCAAACGAAAAGTCGTCGCGCACCAGGAAGGCCATGTCGGTATTGGCCTTCACATAATCATGGTTGATCTGGTCGGTGCTCAGCAAATAGTTGATGATCGCGCCGAGGAACACGATGTCGCTGCCAGTGCGGGTGGCGACGTAATGGTCGGCCACCGAGGCGGTGCGGGTGAAACGCGGATCGACCACGATCAGCTTGGCCTTGTTGTGCGCCTTGGCCTCGACCACCCATTTGAAGCCGCAGGGATGGGCCTCGGCCGCATTGCCGCCCATGCACAGGATAACGTCGGCGTTGCGGATGTCGACCCAGTGATTGGTCATGGCGCCACGGCCGAAAGTCGGCAACAGCGCCGACACGGTCGGGCCGTGACAGACGCGCGCCTGGTTATCGAACGGCAGCATGCCCATGCTGCGCATCACCTTGTGGGTCAGGTAACCGGCTTCATTGCTGGCGGCCGACGCGGCTAGCATGCCGGTGGTCAGCCATCGGTTGACGGTCTTGCCATCAGCGGTCTGGTGGACGAAGTTGGCGTCGCGGTCGGCCTTCATCAATTTGCTGATGCGGTCCATTGCATCGTCCCACGAGATCTTCTGCCATTCGCTGGAGCCGGGTGCGCGGTATTCCGGTTCCTTCAACCGGTGCGGCGAGTGGATGAAGTCGATCAGCGAGGCGCCTTTCGGGCACAGCGTGCCGCGATTGACCGGGTGGTCCGGATCGCCCTCGATATGGATGATGCTGGAGATGGCGTTCTTGGCGTGGTCACCCAGGCCGTACATCAGCAGCCCGCAGCCTACCGAGCAGTAGGGACAGGTATTGCGGATTTCGGTGGTGCGGCTGAGTTTGTATTGACGGACTTCCGCGAGCGCGGTGGCGGGCATGAAACCGAGCGCGGCGATGCTCGATCCGGCGATGGCAGTGCCGGTAACCCGAAGAAATTGGCGCCTGGACATGTGCATGGGTGGCCTCTTTTGCTTCATTGTTGAACAATGAAGCGGAGGCTACGCCTTTTTCAACGGAACGGCTAGTTACAAACAGGTAATGACTTACTTTAGAGAGAGAAGCGACCCGGGCACTTTTGATGGTACGCCGGGTCGCTATGAAACTGGTTGAATTAATCGCGTTGCTTCTTGACGACTTCCTCAAACCAGCGTGGATGGTGCTTGCGCGCCCAGCCATAGGTCACCGTGCCGCGCACCATGGCGCCGATCGAGCCCTTGACCCAGAACGCCGCGTAGATGTGGACGATGATGGAGCAGATCAGCACAAACGCGCTGAACGCATGTAGCAGCGCCGCAAAGCGCACCACTTCGATCGGGAAGTAGAACGCGAAGTAGGCGCGCCAGATCACAATGCCCGACAACAGCAGACCGCACATGCTGGCGATCAGCACGAAGAACAGCATCTTCTGGCCGGCGTTGTACATGCCGATCTTCGGAAGCTTGTCTTCGCGGTTGTTGAGCACATCGCCGATTTGCTTCATCCACTGCTTGTCGGCGGCGTCGATGTGGTTGTGATGCCAGAAGCGGAACACCAGGCCGGCAAAGGACGCAAACATCACCAGCCCGATGAACGGGTGCAGGATGCGGGTCCACTGACCGCCGCCGAGGAACATCGCCATCCACGCCATCGCCGGATGGAACATGGCGAGGCCGGACACCGCCAGCAGAATGAAGCAGATGGCCGTGATCCAGTGGTTGCTACGCTCGTTGGGCGTGTAACGCTGAATCAGCGGATTGCCGTCTTTATCGTGGTTGGGCGAACTCATGGTGCTTCCTCCCTGATACGTTTAGCTTCTTCCAGTGCTTCGGCTTCTTCTTCCTTCGACACCTCGTTCGGGCCGATGCGCGAGTAGTGGAAGAAGCCCGCCAGCGCCGTCATCGCGATGCCCGCCAATGCCAGTGGCTTGGTCAGACCCTTCCACAGACCGACCGTGGCGCTGATGCTCGGGTCCTTCTTCAAGCCATGGTACAGCGTTGGCTGATCGGCGTGGTGCAGCACATACATCACGTGCGTGCCGCCGACACCGGCCGGGTCATACAGGCCGGCGTTGGCGTAGCCGCGCGACTTCAGGTCTTCGATGCGCTCTTCGGCGTGCGTCTTCATGTCCTCCTTGGTGCCAAAGGTGATGGCGCCGGTAGGGCAGGTTTTGACGCAGGCTGGTTCCTGGCCAACCGCCACGCGGTCCGAGCACAGCGTGCACTTGTAGGCGCGGCTGTCCTGCTTGGAAATGCGCGGCACGTCGAACGGGCAGCCGGCCACACAGTAACCGCAGCCGATGCAGTTCTCCTGATGGAAATCCACAATGCCGTTGGTGTACTGAACGATCGCGCCCGGCGAAGGACAGGCTTTCAGACAGCCCGGATCTTCGCAGTGCATGCAGCCGTCCTTGCGGATCAGCCACTCCAGATCGCCCTTGGTGTTCTCGTATTCCGAGAAGCGCATCACGGTCCAGGACTGGGCCGTCATGTCGATCGGGTTGTCGTAGACGCCGGTGGTTTCACCCACCTCGTCGCGCAGATCGTTCCACTCCATGCAGGCGGTCTGGCATGCCTTGCAACCGATGCATTTGGAGACGTCGATCAGCTTGGCCACCGTGCCGGTCACCGGGGTGCGCGCCTGGGGAGGCGTGACCGTGGTGGCCGACATGCGTTTGATATCAAGTGATTGTAATGACATATCGATTCTCCTTCGGGCTTATGCTTTTTCCACTTTCACCAGGAACGATTTCGATTCCGGTGTCTGTGAATTGCCATCGCCTACGGTAGGCGTCAGCGTGTTGACCAGGTAGCCCGGTTTGGTGAGCCCCTTGAAGCCGAAGTTGATCGGCAGGCCGACGTGATGCATCGGTTTGCCGTCGATGGTCAGTTGCTTGATACGCTTGGTCACCACCGCTTTCGCGATGATGTAGCCACGCTTGGACGACACCTTGACCCGGTCGCCATGCACCACGCCCACTTCCTTGGCCAGCGCTTCGCCGATTTCGACGAACTGCTCCGGCTGCACAATGGCGTTCAGGCGCGCGTGCTTGGTCCAGAAGTGGAAGTGCTCCGTCAAGCGGTAGCTGGTGGCCGCGTGTGGATACTCGTCCTTCTTGCCCAGCTTTTTGCGGTCATTCGGGAACATGCGGCCGGCCGGGTTGTTGAACGCTTTCGGGTTGTTCGGGTGCAGCGGGTTGTGGCCCACCGGCGACTCGAACGGCTCGTAGTGTTCCGGGAACGGACCCTCGGCCATGGCGTCACGCGCGAAGAAGCGCGCCACACCCTCGGCCAGCATGATGAAGGGACCCATGCCGTTTTCCGGTGGTTCATCCACCTTGTAATCGGGGATGTCGGCGCCGGCCCACGAAGTGCCGTTCCAGGCGATCAGCTTGCGGGTCGGATCGAATGGCTTGCCCTTGGTGTCGCAGGAGGCGCGGTTGTACAGCACGCGGCGGTTGGCCGGCCAGGCCCAGGCCCAGTTCAGCGTGTTGCCGATGCCGGTCGGGTCGCTGTTGTCGCGACGGCCCATCTGGTTGCCCTGCGCGGTCCACGAACCGGCGAAGATCCAGCAACCGCAGGCGGTGCTGCCATCGTCCTTCAGTTGCGCGAAGCCGGCCAGCTGCTCATTCTTCTTCAGAATGACCTTGGTCGGATCTTTCGGATCGGTGATTTCCTTCAGCGCTTTACCGTTGAATTCCATCGCGATCTCTTCCGGCGTCGGCGAGTGCGGCTGGGCGTAGTTCCAGGTCAGATTCAGGATCGGATCGGGGAACTTGCCGCCTTCGGTCTGGTATGCCTTTTTGAGGCGCAGGAACAGCGCGGACATGATCTCCAGATCGCTGCGCGCCTGACCCGGCGGCTCGGCGCCTTGCCAGTGCCATTGCAGCACGCGCGACGACGACACCAGCGAACCGCGCTCTTCGGCGAAGCAGGAGGTCGGCAGGCTGAACACCTCGGTCTGGATTTGCGTCGGATCGACCTTGTGGAAGTCGCCGTGCGGTTTCCAGAACTCGGAAGTCTCGGTCTGCAGCGGGTCCATGATGGCCAGCCACTTCAGCTTGGACAACGAGTCGGTGATCTTCTGCTTGTCCGGGCCGGAGGCCAGGATGTTGAAGCCCTGGCAGATGTAGCCGGTCATCTTACCCTGATTCATCAGCTCGAAAGCCTGCATCATGTCGTAAGGTTTATCCAGCTTCGGCAGGTAGTCGAAGGCGTAGTTGTTTTCCTCGGTGGCGGCGTCGCCCCACCAGGCCTTCATGAAGGAGACCAGGAATTTCTTCGAGTTGCTGTAGTAGCTCAGCTGGTTCGGACGCAGCGGTTTCAGCGCGCGCTTGGCGACATAGGCATCCCAATCCTGCTCGGCCTCGCTTGGCAGGGTCAGATAACCCGGCAGCATATTGGTCAGCAGGCCCAGGTCGGTCAGACCCTGGATGTTGGAGTGGCCGCGCAGCGCGTTCATGCCGCCGCCGGCGATGCCCATATTACCGAGCAGCAGCTGCACCATGGCGCCGGTACGCAGCGTTTCCGCGCCGGTCGAGTGCTGGGTCCAGCCCAGGGCGTACAGGATGGTCGCGGCACGGCCCGGCACGGCGGTCGAGGCCAATGCCTCCGCCACCAGATGGAATTTCTCCGGCGGCACGCCGCAGGTTTTCTCCACCATTTCCGTCGTGTAGCGCGAATAGTGCTTCTTCATCAGCTGGTACACGCAGCGCGGGTGTTCGAGTGTCGGATCGACCTTGGCATAGCCGTCGTCGCCCATCTCGTAGTTCCAGCTGCTCTTGTCGGTGTACTTGTTCTTTTCGTCGTCCCAGCCGGAATACAGGCCGTCGTTGAAGGCGAAGTCTTCACGGACGATGAAAGGCATGTCCGTGTAATTGCGGACGTACTCGTGCTGAATTTTGTCGTTGGTGAGCAGGTAGTTGATGATGCCGCCCAGGAACACGATATCCGCGCCGGTACGGGTAGGGACGTAATGGTCCGCCACCGAGGCCGTTCGGGTAAAGCGTGGATCGACCACGATCAGCTTGGCGCCGCGATGCGCCTTGGCTTCCGTGACCCATTTAAACCCGCAAGGGTGTGCTTCTGCTGCGTTGCCGCCCATGACCAGGATAACATCAGCATTCTTGATGTCTACCCAGTGATTCGTCATCGCACCACGTCCAAATGTCGAGGCAAGACCTGCCACCGTTGGACCGTGTCAAACACGTGCTTGGTTGTCGAATGGGAGCATGCCGGTGGCACGCATCGTTTTATGGGTTAAGTAGCCGACTTCATTGCTGGCCGCCGAAGCGCACAGCATGCCGGTGGTGGTCCAGCGGTTGACGGTTTTGCCGTCTTCGGTTTTTTCGACGAAGTTGGCGTCACGGTCAGCCTTCATCAGTTTGGCGATGCGGTTCAGCGCGTCATCCCACGAGATCGGGCTCCAGTCGCTCGCACCTGGGGCGCGGTACTGCGGCGCCAGCAAGCGGTTAGGCGAGTGGATGAAGTCGATCAGCGAAGCGCCTTTCGGGCACAGCGTGCCGCGGTTGACCGGGTGGTCGGCGTCGCCTTCAATGTGGATGATGCTGGCGGTGGCGTTTTTGGCGCCGTCGCCCAGGCCGTACATCAGAATGCCGCAACCGACGGAGCAGTACGGGCAAGTGTTGCGGGTTTCAGTGCTGCGCGCCAGTTTGTATTGCCGGACTTCAGCCAAGGCTGTAGCCGGCGCAAAACCGAGCAGCGCAATACTCGAACCCGCGATGGTCGCACCAGTCACCCG
This sequence comes from Duganella guangzhouensis, assembly GCF_009674535.1. Lineage (GTDB taxonomy): Bacteria > Pseudomonadota > Gammaproteobacteria > Burkholderiales > Burkholderiaceae_D > Rugamonas > Rugamonas guangzhouensis. The sequence goes on along the minus strand of NZ_WKJK01000002.1, from coordinate 61,364 downwards.
AAGGAACTGGCGTCTCGACATCTGGTTCATGGGAAATACCTCTCTAGTCGTCTAATGACCTTCCCAGTTTACCATTTGCCTCAAGGCATACACGAGCGCAGTTTTGTATTAATTGTTGCTAATCGAACAGAAACGCCTTTTGGTATAGACCATCTGACAATCTTTATTTTATTTGTAACAACGTTTCAGCTGTTGGTAGTCGTAGTAGTGGCTGTTGGGCGCGATTTTGGCGCGCTCGCAGGCCGGTTTGAAGTCGCTTTCGCGTTCGTTGTACAGCATGCGGACCAGCGTGCGGCCGGCGCCGTTGCGGTACAGATCCCACTGAATATTGGCGGCCATCGGCGCCACGGCGGCGCCGCGCCAGGCGCTGCTCTGGTAACTGTAAGTCGCTGCGCGCGGCAGTTGTTCGGACATGCCCTGCAGGCCCAGCGCGGCGGCAAACGGGATCACGATTTCGGCGTGCGCGAAGCGCAGCTTGGCCACGCGCGTCTGCTTGCCGGCGGCGGCCGCATCGGCTTCGGCAAAGAAGTCGTTCAGCAGCGGGGCGGCCATGCGCCAGTTGGTGTCGCCGTTTTCCGCGCTGCCCGGACCTTTCTCGTAAAAGGCGACGGCGTCTTCGGCTTCGGCGTAGACGCGGGCCTGCTCCGGCTGGATGTAACGGGTGAAGTCGGCCTTCAACTCGGCCTGCAGGTCGGCGGCGGCGGCATACAGCTCGTACAGCGCCAGCGCGGCGTCGGTGACGTTTGCGATGTGCGTTTTGCCGTCGCCGGTGAGGGTGTTGTTGAACTTGCCGTCGGCGCTGGTGTAGCTGCGCGCGCCGCTGTTGCTGGCGCTGCGTTGGCCGGCATCCAGCGCGGCGATGAATGCGGGTGTAAACAGCTGCGCCAGCGTGGCCTGGGCGGCAGCCTTCAACTGCGGCTGCGCGTGGATGGCTGCCTCGCGGGCTTGCAGCTCGTCGCTCTTGACCCAGCGCTGGTAGGCCAGGCTGGCTTCGGTGACCTGTTGGTCGTCCTTGGCGTTCAGCTTGTGGAAGTAGAGCAGGAAGCGGTCGGTGCTACTGTCGACCAGCGGTTGCAGCGATGGCTGCTGCTGCACCAGCGATTGCGCGAAGAAGTAGCCGCTGTCCACCGCGCGGTCTTTGCCCGAGGTGACCACGGCGATGCGCGCGTTGGTCTTCGTGTCGCGGAACAGCTCCGGCAGGCGGGCGTGGAGACGCTGGGCGAGTTGGATGTGCTCCTGCACGCCCTGCATGCTCTCGTTGCCGTAACCCGGTTTGCTGATGCCGGCCACACCGTAGCCGAGCAGCGCATTCGCCTGCATCATCTGCTCGATGTCCGGCCCCAGCGCGCGGCCCAGCGGCGTCAGGGCATTCTCTTTGGCCGCCAGCTGCCACAGGTTATACAGCGCCAGATCGGTCTTGAAACTGCTTAGCCCACGCGAACCGTGGCGGGCCAGTAGTTGGGTGTACACCGCCCGGTAGCCGGACGGCGGTGCCTCGTAGCTGGCGCTGTCCTGCTGTGGTGCGTACGGCGTTTTGGTTTGATAAAACTGCTCGCCATAAGCATGCGACAACAGCAGGGACAACGCGGCGCCAGCCGCAAGGCGTAGAGGTTTCATACCTTAGAAGTCTACGCGAACATTCACACTCGCGGTACGCGGCGAGCCGATGTTCAGGTAATTCTCCTGGTAGTAGGTCCAGTACTTGCGGTTGGCCAGATTCGAGATATTCGCGCGCACGCTGACCATTTTGCCGAAGTAGCGGTGACGATAGTTGAAGCCCGCGTCGAACAGCGTGTAGGCCGGCAGCGTGTTCACGTTGGCCGCGTCCATCGCCAGTTGGCCCAGGTACTGGGTGCCAACGTGCAGCGCCAGGCCAGGCAGCACTTCGCGCCAGGTGGCTTGCACCGATGCCTGACGGCGTGGCGCGCCAACCGCGCGCTTGCCGCTATAGCCGGCCGCCGCGTTTTCCAGCGTCGCGTCCAGGAACATCACGCCGCCTTCGATCGACACGTTCTTCGCCGCCTGCACCACCGAGTTGAGCTCCACGCCCTGGTACTTGGTCTCGCCATCCATCACATAGACGTTGGCGGCGTTGGTGTACTGCGCGCCGCGTTCGATGTGGAACAGCGAGGCGCTGGCATTCCACCAGCTTTGCTCGGTCTTCACGCCCACTTCCGACTGTTTGCTCTTGATCGGCGCGAAGGTCTGGTTGGCGTTAACGGTGGACGTCGGCGCGCTGGCCGCTTGCTCCAGCGCTTCCACATAGCTGGCGTACAGCGTGGTGTCGGCGGCTGGCTTGTACATCAGCGCCACGGTCGGCGTGGTTTTGTTGGCGGTATAGGTGGCGGTGTTCACGCCCTTGGTCGAGAAGGCCGCATCCACAAACTGGTTGTAGCGCAGGCCGGCCAGCACCGACCAGTTGTCGTTCAGCTTGACCGTATCGCTGGCAAACACCGCTTCCTGGCGCGTGGCTTCGTCGCGGTAAGTGCCGCCGCTGTAGTTGATGGTCCAGACGTTGATGATGGTCGGCGAGTACAGATTGCCGGTGCCCAGATAGGTCTTCGGCGTGGTGACCGACGACGTCGATTCTAGGTTCTGCGACATCAGGCCCAGCACCACCTCGTGGCCGATGCCGGCGGTGTTGAAGCTGCCGTTGACCGAAGCCTGCACCTGGTCGAAGTGGTAGCCGTGCAGCTCCGACGTTACACGGTCTTTGTAATCGAAGTTGTTGTTGGTGATGTAGTACTGATCCTTCTTGTAGACGCGGGTCGAGTCCGAAGTACGGTACGAGACGTTGGCCGCCCAGTCAGGCGACAGGCGGTATTCCGCGCCCACGGTCGACAGCGTGTATTCCACATCGCTGCCGGCGCCAACGCTATTCAGCTCACTGTCACCGGCGATAGGCGCCGGGATTTTGTAGCTTGGCGAAATCACGATGTCGGTGCCACCCACGCTGCGGCGACGCTGGTAGATGGCGTCGTAGGTCAGCGTCAGATCCTTGGTGACGTGCCAGTCGAAGTTGGCGCCGGCGGCATTGCGCTTGATCGAGCCGCTTTCTTCCTTCACATCGCCGTCTTCATGCAGCAGGTTGATGCGGTAGCCGAATTCCTCGTTGTCGCCAACGCGGCCGCCCATGTCGATGTGTTCCTTGATGGCGCCACCTTCCTGATAGCCCATGGCCGCGCTGAAGGTCTTGCTGGTGGTCGGACGCTTGCTGACGTAGTTGACGATGCCGCCCGGCGAACCGAAGCCGTACATATAACCGGTCAGGCCTTTCAGCACCTCGACTTGCTCGAACATCTCCAGCGGCATCTCGGTGCCGCGGTTGATATTGGCCAGGCCGTTAACCTTGTAACCGTTCAGGTCATCCAGGCGCAGGCCGCGCATCTGAATCGTGGCCGGGTGGGTGGAGATCGGTGGCGAAATCGCCGTCACCGAGGCGTCGTACTTCAGCACTTCGGAAATGCTGGTGGCCAAACGGTCTTCGATTTCTTCGCTGGAGACAGCCTTGGTGGAGAAGGGCGTATTCAGTTCGGATTTGCAGCCCAGCGTGCCACTGCAGACCGAGTCGCTGAGCTTCTTCTTTTCCACCATGGCTTTGACTTCCACCGTGGACAGCGCGGCGCCGACATCCTCGGCTTCCGCTGCTGCTTCAGCGGCGACAGCGGAGAAGTGGAGGGCGCACAGGCCGGCGGCGGCCAGTGCCAGGTGCAGGCGAGATGGAACGAAAGGTGTGTACATGAGAACCCGAAGAGTGGACGTATCAAAGCCCGCCATCCTAAAGGGCGTATATGACACCCGTATGACGTGGAGGCCGTCCGCCTCAGGTTCTAAACGATTTACATCAATTTACACCAGCCGCTGGATCTCGGCCAGTGACGGTGGCGAAGCGCCCGCGCCCAGACAGGCCGCCGCACCGGCAGCCACCGAGAACTGCAGATGCTGCAGCGGCGCCGCGTCGGCGCGATGCATCATGCTCCAGGCCAGCGCCGCGATGCTGGCATCGCCGGCGCCCACGGTATCCACCACCGCGACCTTGGCCGCCGGCTGCGACCATGCCTGATCGCCGATGTGCAGCGAGGCGCCGTCGCCGCCTTTGGTGTACAGATAAGTGGCGCCCGGATTCCAGCTGCGCAGCGTGGCGAAGGCGGCGGCGGTGTCGCTGCTGCGGAACAGTCCCTCCAGATCCTCCTCCGATACCTTGATCACGTCCGCCAGCGCGGTCATACGGCGCAGTGTGGCGTCGTAACGCTCATCCATCAGCAGCCGATAGTTGGGGTCATAGCTGATGCGCACACCCTTGCTCTTCAGCTGCTCGGCCAGCGCCACCAGCTTGCCGGCCAGCGGCTCGCGCGCCAGGCTGATGCCACCGAAGTGCGCCCACTGGCAGTGCGCTTGCCAGCCGTCCGGCAGCTGCGCCGCATCGAAGTGCAGGTCGGCGCTGTCGTCGCCGACGAAGAAGTAGCTGGGCGGATCGGTGCGGTGCACGATCGCCAGCAGCGGCGATCGCGCATGGCGCTGCAGGAAGCGCAGATCCAGTCGCGCCGCCTCGCTGGCCTGCCACAGCGCGTCGCCAAACACGTCGCGGCTGATGGCACCGGCAAACGCGGTCGGCACCTCCAGTTTGGCCATCGCGCGCGCCACGTTCCAGGTCGAGCCGCCCACAATGCTTTGCCACTGTGTCTGCGCCGCGTCCTGCACGATCATGTCGGTCAGCGCTTCGCCCGCCGCCACAAATAAAGGGAAGCCCATCTCAGTCCTTCTTCAATACGTTCAGCACTTCGTAGCAGGCGCCCATGGTGTGGTAGTCCACCTTGCCGGCCGGGCTTTTCTCGTCGGTCAGCTTGCTGTTGTCGGCGCCGAGGATGCGGTACCAGGCGCCGTATTGGTGGTCGACGAAATGCTCCCAGCTGTAGGCCCAGATCTTGTCGTACCAGGTCCAATAGCGTTCCTCGCCGGTGCGTGCCGCCAGCAGGGCGGCGGTGGCCAGGCTCTCGGCCTGCACCCAGAAATATTTGAGGTCGTCGCAGATGCTGCCATCCGGCGCGAAGCCGTAGTAGATGCCGCTATGCTGGTGGTCCCATGCCTTGGCCAGCGCCGCATCGAACAGCTGCACCGCGCGCGGCAGCAGCCAGTTCGGATTGTTGGCCAATTGGTCGCCGTGGCGCTCCAGCAGCAGCAGCAGCTTGGCCCATTCGGTCAGGTGGCCCGGTTGGTAGCCCCAAGGACGGAAGATGTTGGTTTTGTCGTTGCGGTTGTATTCGGTGTCCACCGACCAGTCGGCGTGATAGTGTTCCCACACCATGTTGTCGGCCAGCGCGGCCTGACGCACGGTGATGTTGTGCACCAGCGTTTCGGCGCGCAGCAGGTAGGCGCGGTCGCCGGTGGCTTCATAGGCGGCGATCAGCGCTTCGCAGGCGTGCATATTGGCGTTCTGGCCGCGATAGCCGTCCAGATGCGACCAGTCGGCGCTGGCTTCGTCGGCGTACAGGCCGTGCTGCGCTTCCCAGAAGCGGCGCTCCATCAACGCGTAGGTTTCGGTGATCCATTCGGCGGCCTGTTTTTCACCGGCCATCAGCGCGTGGCTGTAGGCCAGCAGTACGAAGGCCAGGCCGTAACAGTGGTTGGTGCCGTCGCTGACGGTGCGTGCGCCGTCTTTCCATGTCAGCTGCCATGCATAGCCGCCGGTGTCCGGATCGCGATGGACTTCGCGCAGGAATGCCAGCGCCTGGCGCAGCCGCTGCCGATCCGCCTCATCGCCGAACTGCCGCCACGCCATCGCATAGTTAAAGACGAAGCGGGTGCTGCTGACCAGATGGCGGGTATGCGCATCGTAGATCGTGCCGTCGTCTTTATAGAAGTGATACAGGCCGCCGCTTGGGTCGACGCAGCGCGCATCATAGAAATGCTTGGTGTGGCGGATGTGATTCAGCAGAGTGCTGCGGGATCGGAAATCAGGGGCCATCTTCAGGTCCGTTTAAAGGTTACTAGGTTCTTGGGGCGCCAGCCATCGAGCACGGTGCTGGCGCGGACGATTAACTCAACCGGGGCGGTCTTCTCCTCCGGGACTTCGTGCTGGCCGTTGAGCAGCATTTCCACGCCCATCGCGCCCAGCGCTTTTTTGTCGATGCGCAACGTGGTCAGGGGACGGTGCCCCAGCACGGCGGTCGAAATATCGTCGAAGCCGACGATGGCAATGTCGTGCGGGACTTTCAGCCCGCGCGCCAGGCAGCAGCGCATCGCCACCAGCGCGGCGCTGTCGTTGTAGCAGAACACCGCGTCCGGCGGATGCGGCAGATCCAGCAGCTGCTCCATCGCTTCCCAGGCGCCGGTTTCAAGGTCAACGCCGTCCGGCAGGTTGGCTTCCAGCCGTGGATCGGCCAGAATGCCTTCCTCGAACAGCGCCTGCCGGTAGCCGCGCGCACGTTCGCGGATGCTGTAGTGCGCCAGCGGGCCGGAGATGAAGCCAACGCGGGTGCGGCCGGTGTCGATCAAATGCTTGGTCGCCAGGTAGCCGCCCATCATATTGTCCGGATTGACCGAGCTATAGCCGCGCAGCTTCATATCGATCAGCACCAGTTGTTTGCCGGTCGAGCGCAGCGCGCTCAGTGTTTCGGGTTCGAAGAAGCCGGCGCAGACGATGCCGTCCGGCGCGTGCATGCGAATCTGGTCGATCAGGCCATCGGCCGGGCCGACCGCCATGAACGACAGCACGATGCCCTGCTTGCGGCAGGCTTCCTCGGCGCCGTGCAGCACCGGTGAGTAAAACGGACTGCTGGCCGCAGTGTTGTGCTGGCGGTGCAACAGGAAGGTGAGGCGACGCAGGCGCTTCGGACGCAGCTTGCAAAAGTCGTAGCCCAGACTACGTGCCGTTTCCAGCACCATCTGGCGTGTCGCTTCAGTCAGACCGGGTTCATTTTTCAGTGCGCGTGAAATCGTCCCCGCCGATACGCCTGCGACTCGGGCGATGTCCCTGATCGTTACGTTCGTGGCCATTATTGTTTTGTCTCCTCGGTGTGGTGGAAGTCTTGCATTAGCGTCGATTGACGGTCAACCGCGAGATGAGGTTGGGCTTTGAGTTTAGCGTAATTTACTAAACACACCCCATCGGACGCAGCGTGTTTAGTGAAGATGGCTAAACTGCGACCAAATTCCGCATGTTGTTTGACCCGGTCGCGCCAACTATGCAGAATCTTTTCACTAATACAAAAACCATCCATACGAGGAGACATCGATGGAACACGTTGCATCGGCAAGCGTGCGCCCGCACGCGCCTGCGGAGGGCGGCAACACCGTCCCGCTCATCATCATTACGCTGCTGTTCTTCATGTGGGGTCTGCTGACCTCTTTGAACGATGTGCTGATCCCGCACCTGAAATCGATCTATACGCTGAGCTACGTGCAGGCCATGCTGGTGCAGTTCTGCTTCTTCGGCGCTTACTTCATCGTATCGCTGCCGGCCGGGATGCTGATCAAGCGCATTGGCTACCAGCGCGGTGCGGTCAGCGGATTGGTGATCGCCGCCGGCGGCTGCGCGCTGTTCTTCCCTGCCTCCACCAGCGGCTATGCCTTGTTTCTGCTGGCGTTCTTCGTGCTGGCCAGCGGCATCACCATTCTGCAGGTGGCGGCCAATCCGTATGTGACGGTGCTGGGCGAACCTGCCACCGCTTCCAGCCGTTTGACGCTGACGCAGGCGTTCAATTCGCTGGGTACCACCATCGCGCCATCGCTGGGCGGCATCCTGATTCTGTCCGAGGGCGTGAGCAGCGTGGTGCGCACCAAGGCGGAGGAGGCGGCGGCCGTGCAAGGCCCGTATCTGGCGCTGGCCGGCGCGCTGCTGGCGTTGGCGATGCTGTTCGCCGTGGTGCGCCTGCCGAAGATCAGCCATGCTCCGGATGAGGCGCCGACTGCCGCGCCAACGGACAGCGTGCTGGCGCACCGTCATCTGCTGCTGGGCGCCATCGGCATCTTCCTGTACGTCGGCGGTGAGGTCAGCATCGGCAGCTTCCTGGTTAACTTCCTCGGCGAAGCCAATATCGCCGGCCTGCCATCGGGCGTCGCCGCGCATTACGTCAGCTACTACTGGGGCGGCGCCATGATCGGCCGCTTCATCGGCTTCGCCGTAATGCGCTACGTCAGCCCGGGCAAGGCGCTGGCCTTCAACGCGACGGCATCGATTGTCTTGATCCTGCTGGCGATCTTCGGCCACGGCTCACTGGCCATGTGGTCCATCATCGCCGTCGGCCTGTTCAACTCCATCATGTTCCCGACCATTTTCAGCATGGCGCTGCACAAGCTGGGAAAACGGACCGGCCAGGCGTCGGGCATCCTGTGCATGGCCATCGTCGGCGGCGCGCTGGTGCCGTTCGCACAAGGGCTGCTGGCGGACACCATCGGCCTGCAATGGTCGTTCTTCGTGCCGGCCGCCTGCTATGTGTTCATCCTGTATTTCGGCTTGAAGTATGCTGGCATGTATAACAACAAGGAGACTGTATGAAGTTGAAACTGGCGATAGCACTCGCACTGGCCGCGCTCTCGGCGCACGCTGCGGAACCGTGGATGGATAAATCTCTGAGCGCCGACCAGCGTGCCGAACTCGCGCTGAAGGCGATGACGCAGGAAGAGAAGCTGAAGTACGTGCTGGGCCACTTCGGTTCGGATTTCGGCAACAAGACCAAGAAGCATCCGGCCGCGCTACCTTTCTCGGCCGGCTATATCGAAGGCGTGCCGCGACTCGGTCTGCCAGCGTTGTTCGAGACCGACGCCGGCCTGGGCGTCGCCACGCAAGCCAGCAAGACGCCGCGCGAGCGCACCTCACTGCCGTCCGGCCTGGCCACCACCGCCACCTGGGACCGCGAATTGGCCTACAAGGGCGGCGCCATGATCGGTTCCGAGGCGCGCGCGTCCGGCTTCAACGTCATGCTGGCCGGTGGCGTCAACCTGCTGCGCGAGCCGCGTAATGGCCGCAACTTTGAATACGCCGGTGAAGATCCACTGCTGGCTGGGACCATGGTGGCGCAGCAGGTCAAGGGCATCCAGTCCAATCACGTCATCGCCACCATGAAGCACTACGCCGTCAACGACCAGGAGACCGGCCGCTTCGTGCTGGACGCGCGACTGGACGATGCCAGCAACCGCAGTTCCGACCTGCTGGCGTTCCAGCTGCTGCTGGAGCAGGCCGATCCCGGATCGGTCATGTGCTCCTACAATCGCCTGAACGGTGTCTACGCCTGCGAGAATGACTATCTGCTGAACCAGGTGCTGAAAAAAGACTGGGGCTTCAAAGGCTATGTGATGACCGACTGGGGCGCTACCCACAGCACGGTGGAAGCGGCCAATGCCGGCCTCGATCAGCAGTCCGGCTGGGAGTTCGACAAGTCGCAGTACTTCGGCGGCGCACTGGAAGAGGCGGTGACCAATGGCCACGTGTCGCAAGCGCGGCTGGATAACATGGTGTTCCGCGTGCTGCGCTCCATGTTCGACAAGGGCGTGGTCGATCATCCAGTCAAGGAAGGCGGCACGATCGACTACGCCGCGCACAATCTGGTCAGCCGCACCGACGCCGAGGAGGGCATGGTGCTGCTGAAGAACGCCGGCAATGTGCTGCCGCTGAAGGCCGGTGCGAAGAAGATCGTCATCATCGGCGCGCATGCGGATGTGGGCGTGCTGGCCGGTGGCGGTTCCTCGCTGGTGTACCCGATCGGCGGCAACGCCGCGCCGGGCATCGCGCCGACTTCGTGGCCTGGACCTGTGGTGTATCACCCATCGTCGCCGTTGAAGGCGATTCAGGCGCGCGCCCCTGGCGCCAAGGTGGTCTACAACGATGGCAGCGATCCGGCCGCCTCCGCGCGCGCAGCCGCCGATGCCGACGTGGTGCTGGTGTTCGCCCAACAATGGGTGGGCGAGGCGCTGGACGCGGTGTCGCTGGCGCTGCCCGGCAATCAGGATGCGCTGATCGGCGCGGTGGCCAAGGCCAATCCGAAAACCGTGGTGGTACTGGAGACTTCCGGTCCGGTGCTGATGCCATGGGTGGACCAGACCGCCGGCATCCTGCAAGCCTGGTATTCCGGCACCAGCGGCGGCGAGGCGATTGCGCGCGTGTTGTTCGGTGAAGTGAATCCATCCGGTCACTTGCCAGCCACGTTCCCGGCATCGGAAAGCCAGCTGCCACGGCCGAAACTCGATGGCGATCCAAAGAACGAGGCAGTGCGCTTCACAGTCAATTATCATGAAGGCGCGGCAGTCGGCTACAAATGGTTTGACCTCAAGGGGTTGAAGCCGCTGTTCCCGTTCGGTCACGGCCTGTCTTACACCAAGTTTGAATACTCGGGCCTGGCGGCCAGCCAGAAGGACGGCAAGCTGACAGTGAATTTCAAGATCACCAACACCGGCGCGGTGAAGGGCAAGGACGTGCCGCAGCTGTACGTGGCGCCGCTGAACGCGAAGTGGGAAGCACCCAAGCGTCTGGCCGGCTGGGACAAGGTGGAACTGGCGCCGGGCGAAAGCAAGCAGCTTAGCGTGACGGTCGATCCGCGCCTGCTGGGCACCTACGACAGCGCCAGCAAGACCTGGCGCATCGCCAAGGGCGGCTACAAAGTCCTGCTGGCGCATGACGCGGCGGATAGCAAAGCCACCAGCGTCACCGTCCAACTGCTACAACGCACATTGAACGTCGCGGGTAAATAATAAAAGGAGCGAGACTTGAAACAACTGCATAAATTCTGGGCCGCCGCGATGATGATCGGCGCCTGCGGCATGGTCGAAGCCGCGCCGGCCGCCAACAACGATTTCGTCACCGTCAAGAACACCCACTTCGCGCGCAAGGGACACGCGTATTACATCGTCGGCGCCAACTTCTGGTACGGCGGCTATCTGGGCGCGGCCAGCGGCGTGGGCGAGCGCGCGCGTCTGCTGAAAGAGCTGGACAACATGAAGGCGCTGGGCATCAACAACCTGCGCGTGCTGGCGGTGTCGGAGAAAACCGAGATGAAGAGCGCGGTGCGTCCCGCCACCACCAACGCGCCTGGCCAGTACGACGAAGAACTGCTGGCCGGCCTGGACTTCCTGATGGCCGAAGTGGCCAAGCGCGACATGACGGTGGTGCTTTACCTGAACAACTTCTGGCAGTGGTCGGGCGGCATGACGCAGTACCTGAACTGGTTCGAAGGCACGCCGGCGCTGGACCCGAACGTGACCAAGGACTACGAGACCTATATGCAGAAAACGGCGGGCTTCTATCGCAACGCCGCCGCGCAGGCAGAGTACCGCAACGTCATCGCCAAAATCGTCAAGCGCGTGAACACCATTACCGGCAAACCGTACATCGAGGACACGCATATCCTGTCCTGGCAACTGGCCAACGAGCCGCGTCCTGGCAACAGCAAATCGACGCCGGAAGAGAAGGCGGTCTACGTCAAGTGGGTGGACGAAACGGCGGGCTATATCCATAGCCTGGACAAGAACCACCTGGTCAGCAGCGGCAGCGAAGGTCTGGCCGGTTCGGCGCAGGATGCGCAGCTTTACCTGGACGCGCACCGCACCAAAAATATCGACTATCTGACTTATCACCTGTGGCCGAAGAACTGGAGCTGGTTCGATTCCAACAACCCAAGCGGCACCTGGGACAACGCCATTACCAAGAGCCGCGACTATCTGAATTCGCACATCGAGTTGGCCAAGAAACTGGGCAAGCCTATCGTGCTGGAGGAATTTGGCCTGGACCGCGACGGCCCGTCGTTCAGCATCAAGGCCACCACCAAGATCCGAGACCGCTTCTATCGCGAAGTGTTCGACATCGTCTACACCCGCGCCGCCAAGGGCGATCCTATCGCCGGCTTTAACTTCTGGGCCTGGGGTGGCGCTGGCCGCGCGGCCAATGCGGATTACTGGTGGAAGCCGGGTAATGACTTCGTCGGCGATCCGCCACAGGAAGAGCAGGGCTTGTATTCGGTATTCGATTCCGACGTCAGCTCGCTGTTGCTGATCAAGGAGTACGCCGACAAACTGCACGCGATCAAACGATGAAGCGCCTGTTGCCACTGCTGCTGGCGGCAGTCTCTGCCAGCGCCTACGCGCAGAAGTTTGACGGCCTGGCCGAAACGCCGCAAATGGGCTGGAACAGCTGGAACTCGTTCGCTTGCGATATCAACGAAAAGCTGATCCGCGATACGGCGGATTCCATGGTCAAGCTGGGATTGAAGGATGCCGGCTACCAGTACGTCAATATCGACGATTGCTGGCATGGCGCGCGCGATGCCAATGGTTTCATTCAGGCCGACCCTCAGCGCTTCCCGTCCGGGACCAAGGCGCTGGCGGATTATGTGCACAGCAAAGGGCTGAAGCTGGGCATCTATTCCGATGTCGGCGCCACCACTTGCGGCGGCCGTCCCGGCAGTCGTGGGCATGAGTATCAGGATGCCAAAACCTATGCCGCCTGGGGCATCGATTATGTGAAGTACGACTGGTGCGATAGCAAGGGCTTGAGCGCGGTCGGCGCTTACACCACCATGCGCGATGCGATCCAGGCCGCTGGCCGGCCGATGTTGTTCAGCATGTGCGAGTGGGGCGATAACAAGCCGTGGGAGTGGGCCAAGGATATCGGCCATTCGTGGCGCACCACTGGCGATATTTATCCGTGCTGGGATTGCGAGCTGAGTCACGATTCGTTTGCGCGTTATGGCGTGATGCGGATTCTGGACCGGCAGACCGGCTTGCGCAAATACTCGGGGCCGGGGCACTGGAACGATATGGACATGCTGGAAGTCGGCAATGGCATGACCGAGGATGAAGACCGCGCGCATTTTGCGCTGTGGGCGATGCTGGCGTCGCCGCTGATTCTGGGTAATGACTTGCGCAGCATGCCGGAGTCCACACGTCGCATTTTGACCAACAAGGATGTGATTGCGATCAGCCAGGATAAGCTGGGCATTCAGGCTTGGAAGTTCCTCGATGAGGGCAAGCTGCAGTACTGGGCGCGGCCTATGGCGAATGGCGAGTGGGCGGTGCTGGTGCTGAATCGCGGTGAGCAGGCGGCGACGTTGAACTATGACTGGAAGGCGCACGAGATCAATGATGATGTCAGCAAGCGTACGCTGGATGCGCGCACTGCGGTCTACAAGTGGCGCGATGCCTGGAGCGGCAAGGCTGGCGATACGGGCGCGAAGCTTGAGGCGAAGCTGGCGCCGCACAGCGCGCTGGTGCTGCGCCTGACCGCCGCCGCCAGCGACGGCCAGGCGGGGCGGGCGGCCGGGCAGGCGGCGGCCGGTGCGGCGGGGGCAGCGGGTGCGGCCGGGCAGGCAGTCGCGCTCGATGGCGGTGCGTGCAGCGTAACGCCGGCGCCGCGTCAGCGCGACTATCCGTGGATGTCGCGCGAGCGCTGGCAGCAGATGTTCAATGAGGATGTGGCGGTGGCCGACAAAGGCGGCGTGGATCTGCTGTTCGTCGGCGATTCGATTACCGAAGGCTGGAATCAGGAGATCTTCACGCGCTCGTTTGGCGCCTGGAAGACGGCCAATTTCGGCATCGGCGGCGACCATACCGGCAATGTGTTGTGGCGCCTGCAGAACGGTCATGCGGACAAGCTGCATCCGAAGCTAGTGGTGCTGACCATCGGCGTGAACAACTTCGGCTTCTGCGATGCCACGCCGGAGCAGGCGTTCAGCGGCGTCAAGCTGGTGGTGGCGCAGCTGCGCAAACTGTATCCCGATACGCGCATTCTGCTGAACGCGATTCTGCCGTATGGCCAGTCCCCGCAAAGCCCGCAGCGTCAGAAGGTGGTGGCGTTGAACCGGCTGGTGGCGGGACTGAATGATGGTCAGCACGTGTTCTATCAGGACTACGGCTTGCACTTCCTGCAGTCCAACGGCGACATGTCGGCCGAGGTGATGGGCGATTTCCTGCATCCGACCGCCAAGGGCTATCAAATCTGGGCAGACGCTATGCTGCCGGACGTCCGCAAGCTGATGGAGTAAGCGATGCGATTGCGCGCCATCGCGTTATTCGCCGCGATGCTGGCGGCGACCCTGTCGGCGTCACCAGCTGTCGCGACCAGTGTGGTCGGCACTGCCGCCGCAGCGCCGCTTGCAGCGACCGTCGTTGCGAGCGATCCCCGCGTTGTCGTTGAGGGCCGCACCGCGCCGGCGGCGGACGGCGGGCTGCGCTTCAGCTATCCGGGCGTGAGCTTCTTCGTCAACTTCGACGGCACCCGCCTGGCGGCGACGTTCGACGCCAGCGGCAAGGATAGCTTCCTGGATGTGGTGGTGGACGGCATCGCGCGCAAGCTACGTTTGGCCGTCGGCCGCGCGAGCGTGGTGCTGGCGGAGGGGCTGGCGCGCGGGCCGCACGGCGTGGAAATCGTCAACCGCTCCGAGACCTGGCAGGGCAACGCCACGCTGCTAAGCTTCGACACAGACGGCACATGGCGCGCGCCGCCCGCGCTGCCTGCCCGCAAGCTGGCGATACTGGGCGACTCCGTCACCTGCGGCGCCTCGATAGACCGCGCGTCGACAGAGCGCGGTGCCGCCTGGGGCAGCCCGCGTGAATCCTACGGCATGCTGCTGGCCCGCCGTCTCAACGCCCAGGTACAACTGGTGTGCTACGGCGGCCGTGGCCTGATCCGCACCTGGGAAGGCAAAACCAACGAAATGAATTTGGCCGACTACTACGGCATGGCGCTGCCGACGCAACCACAGTCCGTGCCATGGGACCAGCGCAACTACCGGCCAGACGCCATCATCGTCGCCATCGGCACCAATGACATGACGGTCGGCATACCGGAGCGCGAGCCCTACGTGCAAGCCTACGTGTCACTGGTACGCACACTGCTGCAAGACCATTCACAAGCGCAGATCATGCTCACCGAAGGCAGCATCCTGCACGATGAAAAACAGGCCGCGCTGCACAGCTACATCGCCGATACCATCCAGCGCGTGGCCGATCCACGCCTGCACGCCATCGCCTCCACCCACTATCCAGGCGACGCCGACGACGCCCACCCCACGCGCGAACAGCACATCAGCATCACCAACGACCTGCTGCCGCAGGTACGCGCCATCATGCACTGGTAAGGATGTGCCCCAGCAGTGGCGCCAGCAGCACCATCAGCACACCGCTGAAGATCATGGTCAGGCTAGCGACCGCGCCTTCCTGCGCGCCGATGCTGCGCGCCTTGCTCAAGCCGAAGCCGTGGGCCGCAGCGCCAAACGGCGCACCGCGTGCAATCCGCATCCGCAGCGGCAGACGCGCCAGCAGCACTTGGCCCAGCAGCACGCCGAACAAGCCGGTGATAATCACAAACACGCCAGTCAGTTGCGCCGAGCCGCCCAGATGGCGCGTGGCTTCCAGCGCAAATGGCGTCGACACCGAGCGCGCCAGCAGGCTTTGCGCCATGCTGCCGTGCAGACCAAGCAAACGATCCAGCAGCAGCGTGCTGCCCAGCGATGCCGCGATGCCGGCCACGCTGCCCAGCGACAGTGCCAGCCAGTGGCGCTTGACCAGATCGCGATACTGATAGATCGGCAGCGCAAACGCCACCGTGGCCGGGCCGAGTAGCCACGACAGCCAGCGCGTGTCGTCAAAGTACACCGGGAACGGCGTGGCCGACAACTGCACCACCGCGATCAGCACCGCCGACGTGGCGATGGCGGGCGTCAGCCACACGCGCGGATAGCGCTTGTGCAGCGCCTGATTCGCGTAAAACAGCACGAGCGTCAGCAGCAGGAAGAGCAGCGGTTTCATACCAGCGCCTTTGCCGCGCGCAGGCTGCGCAGTTGGCGCAACTGGCGCAGCTGCCGCCCGCGTTCAAAGCGGCACACCCACTCCACCGTGAAGGCGGTCGCCAGCAGCACGCAGGTAAAGCCGATACCGATGGCGGCGAACAGGCGCAGACCTTCGGCTTCCAGCAGCCCGGTGAACTGCACCACCGACACCACCAGCGGCACGAAGAACAGCAGCATATTGGACAACAACCAGTCGGCGCCATGCTCGATCACGGACGGGCGCACCACGCCGCTCTGCAGCAGGCCGACCATGACGATCAGCCCGACCACGCCGCCGGAGAATGGCAGTCCCAGCCAGGCCGACGCGCGGTCGGCGGCATACCAGGCGACGATCAACCCGAGCACCTGCAGCAATGTGTAGACAATACGTTTCATGTTGCCATTCTAGGCGTCGCCGCATGAAAGATAAAATGAATTAAAATTATGAAAATCATTCTGAATTGGAATAGTTCATGGATATCCGCGCGCTGCGCTATTTCGTCGCCGTGGTCGACCAGCAAAGCTTTAGCCGCGCGGCGGAACGTCTGCACGTCACCCAGCCCACCGTCAGCAAGATGATCCAGCAACTGGAACAGACGCTGGACCTGACGCTGCTGGAACGCGTCGGCAAGCGCTTCACGCTGACCGATGCTGGCAACGTGGTGCTGCAACGCGGCCGCGCGCTGCTGGCCATGCACGAGGAAATGGCGGTCGAATTGCAGGACTTGCAGCAGCTGCAGCGCGGCGATTTACGCATCGGCGTCACCCAGCAGGCGCATGGATCATTGGCGCCGCTGCTGGCGGCCTATCACAAGCGCTACCCGCAGATTGAACTGAAACTGTTTGAAGGCGGCTCGCACGGCATCGAAGAAGACCTGCGCAGCGGCGTGCTGGAGATGGGCACCTTGCTCGACCACGCCGCCAAGCAGGCGATCTGGCAGGAGTTCGATTCCTTCCCGCTGGTGCGCTCGCCCATGTGTTTGCTGGCGCCGAAAGACTCGGCCTGGCACGGCCGCAAGCGCGTCAAGCTGCGCGAGCTGGCCGACAGCGCCTTCATCTTTTACGGCGAGGGCTTCGCGCTGAATGAAGTCATCGCCGACGCTTGCCTGCGCGCCGGCTTCACGCCGCGCATCTCCAGCCGCAGCGGGCAGTGGGACTTCGTCGCCTCGCTGGTGCGGCTGGGCGTGGGCATCACGCTGCTGCCCAAGGTATTCTGCGACACGCTGGAGCAGGACCGCTTCACCATCGCCCGGCTGGAAGAGCCGGCGCTGGACTGGAACCTGATGCTGGCGTGGCGGCGTGGCGGCCATCTGTCGTTCGCCGCGCGCGCCTGGCTCGATCTGGTGCGTACCAAGTCGGCCTAGCGTGACGGCCACGCAACAAGCGTCGATATTTTTGTTAAGTTTTGTAAGCTTTCCTTAGAAAGCATTGCCCCGCGCACGCCGTCGCGCCCGGCGTCGCCCCGGCCGCCGCCGCGCCGGTAAGGAAATGTAATGCCGCCAGCAACGGCGCCCGTAAATTCAAGCACTTGCGCGTTTCCGGCGGCGTCTGCCCGCCGTCACGCGCGGTGCTAGAATTTCTTCGCTGGATCACATTTCCCTCCCGTCGGCGATGTGGTTCTTTTCGGGCCAGCGCCCCGCCGGGCGCTGGCTTTTTCTTTTTGCCATGTTGTGGTTATACTAAAAGCTCGATCCCACCTGCCTTAGCCCACAGGAAGCCGCATGCGCAAGATATTGATAGCCGAGGACGACCACAAGGCTGGCGTCCTGCTGAAGACTTATCTGGAGAAGCACCAATACGAGGTGACGCTGGCGCAGGACGGCCTCAATTTCCAGAACGAGTTTTCGCGCCAGGCCGATCAGCTGTCGCTGGTGATCCTGGATGTGATGCTGCCCGATACCGACGGCTTCGCGCTGTGCAAGGTGGTGCGGCGGCGCTCCAACGTGCCGGTCATCATGCTGACAGCCAGTTCCGACGAAGCCGACCGCATCGTCGGCCTGGAACTGGGCGCGGACGACTATATCGCCAAGCCCTACAGCCCGCGCGAACTGCTGGCGCGCATCAAGGCCATCCACCGGCGTGCCGGGCTGGAGGCGCAGGCGGCGCCGCGCTACTACCGCTTTGTCGGCTTCACGCTGGACCTGCTGGAGCGCACCGTGACCGACGCCGCCGGCGCGCTGGTGCCGCTGACCGGGCTGGATTACCAGCTGCTCAAATATTTTGTCGAACATCCGGGCGATATTCTCGATCGCGGCATGTTGTGCGAACAAACGCGCGGCCGCGATGCCGGCCCGCTGGACCGTTCGTTGGATGTGCAGATCAGCAAACTGCGCCTGCGCCTCAATGACGACGGCAAGCAGCCGGCGCTGATCAAGACGGTGCGCGGCGCCGGCTATGTGTTCTCGGCCGATGTCAGCGCCGCGCCAGCCTGAGCGCTGAGATGGCGTGTCGCGGCCTGCTGGCCTGGCTGGTGGCCGCACTGCTGTGCCTGCTGCCGGCCGCCGCACTGGCCGCGCTGCCGCCCACCCTCAACTTCGAGCAGCTCAGCGTCAAGGATGGACTGGCGCAGGAAACCGTCACCGCCATCGTGCAGGATCAGACAGGCTATATGTGGTTCGGCAGCCAGCACGGCCTGAGCCGCTACGACGGTTACCACGTCACCGTCTACCGCACCATTCCCAACGATCCGCGCAGCCTGGCCGACAACTGGGTGCAGGTGCTGCACGTCGATAAAAAGAACCGGCTGTGGGTCGGCACGCGCGGCGGCTTGCAGCGCTTCGATCCGGCCAGCGGCGATTTCACCCGTTACGGCGGTGCCGCCGGCAAGCAGCAGGTGCAGGCCATCATCAGCGACGGCTACGGCCAACTATGGTTGGGCACCGCCGATGGCGTGCACCACTTCAATCCCGAATCCGGCCAGTACAGCGTGCTGCGCCACGATCCGGCCGACAGCGCCAGCCTGGCCAACAACCAGGTCAACGCGCTGGCGCTGGACGCCGAAGGCGCGCTGTGGGTCGGCCTCAAGCAAGGGCTGGACCGGCTGCCGGCCGGCGGCCGCGCTTTCGAGCACTTCCGCGTCGACACGCCAGCGCGGCCGAGCGCGGCGATGAACGAGGTGCAGCAGTTGCGCATCGACCAGCATCAAACGCTGTGGCTGGTAACGATGGACGGCCTGGTCAGCTGGCAGCTGGGCGTGCCGGGCCGGCCGCGCCATGGATTCGGTCCGGCCGACGGCCTGGCGCCGGGCCTGGTGACGGCGCTGCTGCAGGACCGCGACAACACCCTCTGGCTGGGCACCAACACCAACGGCCTGCACCGCTGGGACGAGCAGCGGCGGCGCTTCATCGCGATTCCGGCCGATCCGCACCAGGCCGCCGGCAACGAAGTGTCCAGCCTGTTCCAGGATCACTGCGGCACCTTGTGGGTCGGCACCTGGACCGCCGGCGCCCGCCGCGCCGACCTCGCCAGCGGCGGCTTCAGCCGCTACTTCCACATTCCCGGCGACCCGGAAACCCTGCACGACAACCGCATCTACGGCATCAGCGGCGACGGCAGGGGCGGGCTGCTGCTGGCCGGCCTGGGCGGCATCGACCGGCTCGACCCCGTCACTGGCAAAATCACGCGGCTGCGCGGCGACGCCCGGCTCGACCGCCACATGCTCAACAAGGAACTGGTGCTGGCGGTGTACCGCGACGCCAAGGGCGTGACCTGGCTCGGCAGCAGCGCCGAGCTGGGCCGATTCGATCCCGAGACCGGCCGCTACGCCGCCCACAGCTTCGCCAGCCCCGATCCGAACAGTGGCTCGATCACCCACATCGCCGGCGACCGCGCCGGCAACCTGTGGATCGGCAGCCGTGGCGGCCTGCACCGTATCGACGCCACCGGCGCGCCCGACCGCAGCTACCGTCACGACGCCCGCGACGCCGCCAGCCTCAGCGACGACTGGGTGCGCATGACGGCGCAGGATGCGCAAGGCCGTATCTGGGTCGCCACCGACAACGGCCTCAATCTGCTGAAAGCGGACGGCGCCGGCTTCCGCCACTTCCACCACGATGCGGCCGATCTGAGCAGCCTCAGCAGCGACCGCGTGCAGGCGCTGTTCCTCGACCGCGACGGCACGCTGTGGGTCGGCACCAACGGCGGCCTGAACCGGGTGATGGAGGACGCCGGCGGCGTCATCCGCTTCCGCCGCTACGCCGCGCGCGACGGCCTGGCCGACGACTCCATCGGCGCCATCCTGCAGGACGACGACGGCCGCTTGTGGCTCAGCACCGCCACCGGCATCTCGCGCATGGATATCGCAACGGGCCGCTTCAAGAATTACTCGGCGCGCGACGGCATGATCGAGGGCTATTATTTTTCCGGCTCGGCCTGGCGCGAGCCGGACGGCACCATGTATTTTGGCGGCGTCAACGGCCTGACCGCCTTCCACCCGTCCGCTATCCGCGACAACCCGTACGCGCCGGCGGCGGTGGTGACGTCGATGCGGGCCGGCGGGCAGCCGCTGCGCACCGACGCCGCCCTGCGGCTGCCGCCGGACGCCGCCGCGCTGACCTTCGAATTCGCCGCGCTGCATTACGCCGATCCCGCGCGCAACCAGTTCCGCTATCGCCTGCTGGGCTACGACGCCGACTGGATACCGAGCGATGCCAGCAAGCGCGTGGCCACCTACACCAATCTCGATCCGGGTCACTACCAATTCCAGGTGCTGGCCGCCAACAAAGACGGGGTCTGGGGCCAGCCTTCGCCGCCGCTGGGCTTCGAGATCGCGCCGCCGTTCTGGCAGCGCTGGTGGTTCCGGCTGGCCTGCCTGCTGACGCTGGCGCTGCTGATCTGGAGCGCGGACCGCATCCGCGCGCGCATGCACCGACGCCGGCGGCGCCAGCTGGAAGTGGAAGTGCGCGCCCGCACCGCCGAAGTGCAGCAGCAGAAGGATGCGCTGGAACAGGCGCAGGCGCAGTTGCAGCGCTATGTCGAGGACCGCGAGCGGCTGTTCATCTCGATCTCGCACGATCTGCGCACGCCGATCACCCGCCTCAAGCTGCGCTCGGAACTGCTGGATGACGACGCCGTGCGCGAGGAATTCCACGACGACTTGGACGACCTGGACATGATGGTCAAGGGCGCGCTGCAAACCGTGAAGGACAGCGACATTCACGAAAACGTCACCGCCGTGCGACTGGACGCGCTGATCGGCCGCATGTTGCGCGGCGCCCAGCTGGCCGGGCACGAGATCGCCTTCACGCCGGCCGGGCTGGCGGTGCAGGCGCGGCCGCTGGCGCTGAAACGCGCCATCGGCAACCTGCTGGACAACGCGCTGTTTTACGGCGGCCGCGCCAGCATCGCCACCGAGCGCTGCGACGACATGGTGTGCATCCGCATCCGCGACCATGGCCCTGGCGTGCCGCCGGAAGACCTGGCGCGGCTGGCCGAACCGCATGTGCGGCTGGAGCATGGACGGGCGCAGAACGCCGGTGGACTCGGGCTGGGGCTGAGCATCACGCGCGGCATCGTCGAAGCGCATGACGGCCGGCTGCTGCTGGAAAACCACGCGCAAGGTGGCTTGCTGGCCACGATCACGCTGCCGGCCGCCACTGATTCGTAATGAATTGTGAGTGCGCGGCGGGGCGGTGCACACATTCTTGGGGCGTGCGGGCCGCTTGTGTAAAGAAGCGTAAGCGCCGTCACCTGCAAAATAGCTGAATATTCATTGTAATCAAAGGCTTAGTGCTTTTCGGTGACGGCGTTGCGGCGGCCGTTGCGCGCGTGATAGTGTCTGATCCGTCCCGATCACAAGATGAACTTGCCTATGTCCGTAGCCCTGCCTGTGCTGCCTCGCCAACGCATCATTGCCATCGACGCGATGCGCGGCCTGACCTTTGTCGTGATGCTGTTCGTGAATTGCCTGGCCGGGGCGGATGGCGTGCCGTATGGCTTGCAGCATTTCGCCGCCAACGTCGACGGCATGAGCCTGGCGGATGTGGTGTTCCCGGCGTTCCTGTTCGTGGTCGGCATGTCGATTCCGTTCAGCCTGAATCATCGGCTGGCGGTCGAAGGCGGCATGCGGCAGACGGTGTGGCAGGTGCTCACGCGGGCGTTCGGGCTGATTGTGATTGGCCTGTTCATGGTGAACACGGAGGAGGGCTATAACGAAGCCGCCATGGGCATGTCGATCAGCCTGTGGGCGCTGTGCTTTTATGCGGCCGTGCTGATGGCATGGGGGCCGGGCGGCCGCTGGCTGCGCGTGGCAGGCGCGCTGGTGATCGTGGCGCTGGCGCTGGTCTACCGCAGTGGCGCCGACGGCCAGGGCTGGATGGCGACGGCGTGGTGGGGCATCCTCGGCTGCATCGGTTGGGCATATCTGGTCGCCAGCCTGGTGTACCTGGGCGGACGCGGGCGGCTGGCGCTGCTGGCGCTGGCCACCGCCGCTTGTGTGGCGTGGTTCATGGTCAGCGCCGCATGCGGCGGCAATGGCGTGATCGCCATGCATGCCACCCACACCTCCATTGTGCTGTGCGGCGCCATCTGCGTGCTGCTGTTTTTCGATGGCGGCCGTGCCGGTCGCCGCTTGCCGGCGGGCCTCGCGCTGGCGGTGTTGCTGGCGCTGGCCGCGTGGCTGCTGCATCGTTTTTATCCCATCTCCAAGATCGGCGCCACGCCACCGTGGGCCTTGTACTGCGCGGCGCTGTGCAGCGCGCTGTTCACGCTGCTGTACTGGCTGATCGAACTGCGCGGCGTCACGCGCTGGACCGCGCTGGTGCAACCGGCCGCCGCCAATCCGCTGGTCACCTATCTGCTGCCGGTGGCGCTGGTGACGCTGATGCATTACCTGCATTGGCAATGGTGGCCGGTGCTGATGCACGGCGGCGCCGCCATCGCTTTCTCCCTGCTGTTCGCCGCCGTCATGGTGGCGCTGGTGACGGTCCTGAACCAATACAACATCAAACTGAAACTCTGAGATGTCGACAACTGCTTCCTCCCGCAACCTGGCGCTGGACGTTTTCCGCGGCCTGACATTGGCCCTGATGATCGTGGTGAACACGCCTGGCGGCGAAGCCAGCTACGCACCGCTGGAACACGCCGTGTGGCACGGCTTCACGCTGACCGACCTGGTGTTCCCATCCTTCCTGTTCGTGGTCGGCGGCGCCATGTGCCTGAGCATGAAGAAATTCGAGGGCCGCGACGAGGCGTATTTCCTGCGCACCGTCGCCAAGCGCGGCGGCCTGATTTTCCTGCTGGGCTATCTGCTGTACTGGTTCCCGTTCTTCACGCCGGAATTTACGCTGTCGCCGATTGCCGCCACCCGCATCATGGGCGTGTTGCAGCGCATCGGCCTGTGCTACTTCTGCGCCGCGCTGATCGTGCGCTATGGCGGGCTGCGTGGCGCGCTGGCGTTCAGCGTCGCGGCGTTGCTGGGCTACTGGTGGCTGCTGTATCAGTTCGGCGACTACACGTTGACCGGCAACGCGGTGCTGAAGCTGGACCTGGCGCTGCTTGGTGCGCCGCATATGTACCACGGCGAGGGCGTGGCCTTCGATCCCGAGGGCATTCTGAGTACCTTGCCGTCCATCGTCAACGTGCTGGCCGGTTACGCCGCCGCGTTGTGGCTGCAACGGCGCGGACGCACGCCGCGCGCGCTGCTGGCGCTGGTGGCGGCTGGCGTCGCCTGCCTGCTGCTGGCCATCGGTTGGGATGGGCTGCTGCCGATCAACAAGAAAATCTGGACCAGCTCCTTTGTCGCTTGCACGGTGGGCTGGGATTTGCTGATATTGGCCGCGCTGGTGTGGCTGATCGACATCGCCGGCCTGCGCTTCGGCCTGTACTTCTTCGAAGTGTTCGGCAAGAACACGCTGTTCATCTACCTGCTGGCCGATGTGATGGTGATCGTGCTGGCGCGCGTGCAGGTGGGCGGCGTGATGCTGTACCGCTGGCTGTACCAGACCTTGTTCCTGTCCTGGGCCGAGCCGCTGCCGGCGTCGCTGCTGTTTGCGCTGGCCTACATGCTGGCCTGCTGGCTGGTGGCTTATCTGATGGATCTCCGCAAAATCTACATCAAACTCTGAGGATCATATGCGTACACGTTTATCCTGCTGGGCCGCCGCTGCGGCCCTGTTGACGGCGGCCGGCGGCGCGGTTGCGGCGGAGGGCCAGGTCGGCTCCTACTTCACCGCGTGGAGTGTGGAAAAGGAATTCCGGCTCAAGCAGTTCGACCAGTCGGGCGCGGCGGCCGGTTTCACTTATCTGGTGTACGCGTTTGAAAACGTCTACAAGATGCCGGACGGCGGCTACCGCTGCGACAGCGGCCGCGACGCGCCGGATGCGGGGCAGGGCGCCGGCATGTACGCGACCTACGATTACGCGCGCCGCTTTGCCGCCGATGAGTCGGTGGACGGCAGCGCCGACCGCGCCGGCCAGCCACTGGCGGGCAACTTCCATCAACTGGCGCAATTGAAGAAGCGCCATCCGCAGCTGAAGGTGCTGGTGGCGTTGGGCGGCGGCGAGTGGTCGCGCTGGTTCTCGGCAGGGGCGGCGACGGCGGCTTCGCGCAAGGCGCTGGTGGCGTCGTGCATCGACCTGTACCTGCGCGGGAATCTGCCGCTGCTGGATGGGCATGGCGGCCCCGGCGCGGCAGCAGGCGTGTTCGATGGCATCGACCTCGACTGGGAACATCCGGGACCGGGCGACAAGGCCAACCTGACCTTGCTGCTGGAAGAATTCCGCCGCCAGCTGGATGCGCTGGGCGGCGGCAAGCACTACCTGCTAACGTCGGCCGTCAACAGCACCGATGAAAAGATGCAGTACACCGATCCGGCGGCCTACAGCCGTTCGCTGGACTGGATTAACCTGATGACCTACGACTTCCACGGCGCCTGGAGCGCCAAGGGACCGACCGGCTTCCAGTCCAATCTGTACAGCGATCCGGCCAGCGGCGACGCCAGCCCGCGCAGCGTCGACAGCGGCGTGCAGCGCTTCATCAAGGCGGGTGTGCCTGCTAACAAGATCGTGGTGGGCGTGCCGTTTTATGCGCGCGGCTGGCGTGGCGTGGGCGCGTCCAACAATGGCTTGTACCAGCCCGCCACCGGGCCGGCGCACGGCTTCGAGGAGGGCGCCGAACAGTACGCGACCATCGCCGCCAAAAAGCTGACACCGTTCTACCATCCGCTGACGCGGCAGTTGTGGACCTTCGATAACGGCACTTTCTGGACCTACGACGATCCGCGCGTGATCCGCGACAAGGCGGAGTACGTGCGCACGCGTGGGCTGGCCGGCATGATGTCGTGGGCGCTGGATCAGGATGATGCCGCGTTCTCGCTGTCGCGCGCCATGCTGGACGTGCGGCGCGCGCCGTGAAGCTGCGCCTGCCCGGCGCGGTCGCCGCGCTGCTGGTCGTCGCCGTGGCAACGCTGGGCGGCGTGGCTGCCAGCGGCGTGCCTGACGCTGCGGGACTGTTCTCCGGTTCCGCTGGCGCTGCCGGTGGCACGGGCCTGCTGTCGCTGCTCGGCATCGGCCAGCCAGCGGCGGGCGGCGCGCCGGCACGGATACTGGCGGGCTACTATCCGGCTTGGTACACCGCGCCGGCACGGCTGCGCGACCTTGATCCGCATTACGGCGTGGTCTACCTGTTCGCGGCGCGCCCGGTCGGCGGCCCTCCCGGCACCACCGGCGCGGTTTACTGGACGCCGCCGGGTGACGGTCGTGGTGCCGCCAGCCACTTCAACGACGACCTGCAATACGCACGCAAGGTGCAGGGCCGCAAGGTGATCCTGTCGGTCGGCGGCGATGGCAACGGCATGAGCTTCCCCAACCGCGCCAAGTCGCGCGCCTTCATCGCCAGCATCGTCGCGCTGTACCGGCAATTCGGCGGCTTCGATGGCCTGGACTGGAACACCTTCCAGGCCGCGCAGCGCCCGGACACGGCCGAGATGATCTGGATCAGCCTCGAACTCAAACGCCTGTTCCCCGGCTTCATCATCAGCGCGCCGCCGGCGCCGTGGAACAGCGTCGACCAGCGCTTCTGCCTCGACATGCTGCGTGCCGGCGCGCTCGACTACGCGGCGCCGCAGTACTACGACGGCCCCAACCTGGCCGATCCCGATTACGTGATCGCCAACGTCGACCAGTGGGTGGCGCTGCTGGGCGCGTCGCATGTGGTGGTCGGCTTCGGCATCAACAGCGCCGCCAATTTCATGAGCGATGCGCAGGCGGCCGCCACCTGGCGCGCAGTGCAGCGCCGCCACCCCGATCTGCGCGGCGCCTTCAACTGGGAACTGGATACCGACGAACGCCAGGGCTGGCCCTTCGCCCGCAAGATCGGCCCGCTGGTGTTGCAGCCGGGGCACACGGCTCTGTAATGAATTGTAAGGATTTGCATGATTTTCTAAGCGAATCCGGCAGCACCACAGGCACGGCAAAAGCCTGCGTAAGGAAGTGTAAGCGCGGTATGGGTGGGCTAAAAAAATAATCAATAAATTCAGAAGCTTATGAATGTTTTGTGCAAAGTGGTCTTAATCTGGTCTGGCGTCAATGCCAATGTTACTGTTGAAAACAGGCCACCGCGCCGTGGGTAAGCATTCAAATCAAACTAGAGGAAAGAGCATGTTTCAATCGAACCGCAGTAAGACTCTTATTAGCTCGGCAGTTGCGGGCGCGCTGGCCGTGCTGGCCGGCAGCGCGCTGGCGCAAGAACAGGCCGATGGCAAGCCAAACGCCGACGGCATCCAGGAAGTGATGGTGACCGCGACCCGCTACAGCACTTCGCTGCTGAAGACACCGGTGGCGGTGACGGCCATCACCCAGGAAGAATTGACGCGCCAGGGCGCGGTCAACATCAAGGCGCTGACCGGCGAGGTGCCGAACTTGCAGCTGGGCGGCGCGGTCGATGGCAGCTCGGGCGTGCAGATCGCGATTCGTGGCGTGTCGAATTCCGACTTCACCGAAATCGGCAACCCGGCGGTGGGCCTGCACGTGGCCGGCATTTATTCGCCGCGTCCGCAGGGCGCGCTGGCGCTGCTGTTCGACCTGGACCACCTGGAGATTTTGCGCGGCCCGCAAGGCACGCTGTTCGGTCGTAACTCGACCGGCGGCAGCATCAACATCATTCCGAACAAGCCGGTGATCGGCAGCAAGGAAGGCAATGTCGAGCTGGACCTGGGCAATTACAACCAGCGTCAATTGTCGATCGTGCAGAACATTCCGGTGACCGATAACTTCGCGCTGCGCTTCACCGCCAGCGGTGTCAAGCGCGACGGCTGGATCAACCAGACGCAGGACAAGTACGACGTCAACATGCCATCCAAAGGCTTCGTGGCGGATGGCATTCCGGATACCGACCAGCGCCACAACACCGCCGTTGGCAAGAGCGATTACTACACCAACCGCAACCAGTGGGCGGCGCGCCTGTCGGGCCTGTGGAAAGTCACCAAGGACCTGCAATGGCTGGTGGCCTACGAGAATTTCCAGAACAACGATGCCGGCGACATCGCCATGAAGGATTGCGCGCAGGCGGCCGGCACGCCGTATGCCTGCACCGGCGGCAAGTACAGCGTGTCGATCAACGTGCCGGGCATCACCGACATGTCGATCCGTACGCTACGCTCCAACCTGGTGTGGAACGTCAACCAGCAAACCGACATTGAATACAGCTACGCGCACGCGGTGCAGCGCCGCTCCCAGCAGCAGGATAGCGATGGCGGCTACCAGCCGATCGAAGCCGATGTCGACGCCACCGCTGCGGCCGGCGGCGATCACTGGCCGGTGGTGGACAACGCCACTTACACGCTGGGCTCGAAATTCGCGTCCGACGTGCACGAGCTGCAACTGCGGCAGAACTTCGGCAACTGGCGCTATGTCAGCGGCCTGTTCTACATGAAGGAAAAGAACAGCCTGGATTACGGCCAGGATTTCCTCAACCAGGGACCGAACGGTTATCCGTATTCCAACTTCTATCACCAGCCGGACCGTGAATCGGAATCCAAGGCCGCGTTCGCGCAGGCCGACTGGCAGTTCGTGCCGACCTGGAACTTCACCGCCGGCGTGCGCTTCAGCCGCGACTCGCGCTCCGACAAGAACGGCCAGTTCTGGGAATCCTACGGCACCGATTACTTCAACGGCATCCTCGATCCGGGCGGTCCCGGCACGCCGGGCTACACCGGCGTCAACTCCAGCCTGCTGAAACCGGGCATGGGCGCTTATTATGGCAGCAGTGCCTTCCCCAACGCCTCGCTGATCAGCGACCACGCGGAATCGTGGAGCAAGACCACCGGCCGCCTCGGCCTGACCTGGCAGCCGGATTCGCGCAACATGCTGTACGCCTCGCTGTCGACCGGCTACAAGGCTGGCGGCTTCAACGACCGCTTCAATCTGTGCGGCTCCGAGCTGGACGCCAACGGCAATCCGTACAACTGCGCCACCGGCCCGGCCGGCCCGCAATACTCCTTCCTGCCGTACAAGCCGGAAACCGTCACCAACCTGGAATTCGGTTACAAGGGCAAAATGCTGGATGACCGCCTGACCCTGTCGGCCACGGTGTTCTACAGCCGCTACAAGGATATGCAGGTGACCGGCCAGCACACGGTGGGCCGCTCCGCCCGCGTATGCGACGCCGACCATCCGGGCTGCGATGCGGTCATCAGCTGGTGGTCGACCCAGAACGTCGGCCGCGCCGATATCAAGGGGCTGGAACTGGAAGGGCAGTACCGGCCGTGGCGTGATGGCCGCTTCTCGTATTCGGCCTCGTTGCTGAGCGCGAAGATCGCCGATTACAAGACCTACAGCGATGACATCGGCTGTACCGCGCGCGCCGCGCAGGGCGTGACGCCGTGCCCGGATTACTACAACGGCAGCGATACGGCGCTGGCGCAGCTGCGGCCGTACAACGTGGTCGGCAACCATCTGCCGTACGCACCGCCGCGTACGCTGAATATCAGCTTCTCGCAGGACTTTTACTTCGCCAACGGCTGGGCGCTGACGCCGTGGATCCAGGCGCGCTGGCAGGACAAGATGTATTTCTCGCTGCGTAATCTGGACGCGCCGCACCTGTCCGACGCGCAGCGCGCCTACAGCCAGGTCGATGCCTCGCTGCGTTTGAGCACGCCGTCAGGCGCCAAGTTGCCGTGGCATGCCGAACTGTACGTGCGCAACCTGGGCGATGTGCGGGCCAAGACCTGGGCCGGCATCGGCGGTCCGCAGCAGACCTTCACCGTGGCCTCGTACAACGATCCGCGCATGTTCGGCATCCGCCTGGGAACGGAATGGTAAAAGCGTGGCGAACCTTCACGGCTGGGTTAGGATAGCGAGCATGCGATCACCTATTCTTTCCTTGCTGTTTGCCGGCCTGGCCATGTCCATGCCGGCCGTCGCCGAAGTGCTGTTCAGAGCCGTGCCATTGACGGCCGCGCACAGCTTCACGCCCGGCATCGAGGGGCCGGCGGTGGATGCCGCCGGCAATATCTACGCCGTCAATTTCGGCCGCCAGCAAACCATCGGCGTGGTGACGCCGCAGGGCGTGGCGCGCGAGCTGCTGGCGCTGCCGGGCGAATCGGTGGCCAACGGCCTGCGCTTCGGCCGCGACGGCACGCTGTATGTGGCGGACTATGTCGGCCACAATATTTTGCGCGTCGCGCCGGGCGGCAACGCGGCGCTGCCGTTCGCGCATGAAGCCGGCATGACGCAGCCGAACGATATCGCCATCACCGCCGACGGCGTGCTGTACGCCAGCGATCCGGACTGGGAGCACAACAGCGGCCGCGTGTGGCGCATCGACCGCGATGGCACGGTGACGCTGGCGGCGGATGGCATGGGCACGGCCAATGGCATCGAGGTCAGTCCGGACGGCCGCACCTTGTATGTCAACGAGAGCGTGCAGCGGACTATCTGGGCGTTCACCATCCAGGCCGACGGCTCGCTGGCGGACAAGCGGCTGCTGCGGCGCTTTGCCGATTTCGGCATGGACGGCATGCGGGTGGATGTCGACGGCAATCTGTACGTGACGCGGCATGGCAAGGGCTCGGTGGTCAAGCTGTCGCCGGCGGGCAAGCTGCTGCGCGAAATCCGGCTGCCGGGCGCCAGGCCGAGCAATATCTGCTTTGGCGGGCCGGATGGCCGCACCGCCTATGTGACCGAGGTCGAGCATGGCAGGCTGCTGCAATTCCGCGTCGACCGGCCGGGGCTGGAGTGGCAGCGGCTGCGTTAATTCAATCCAATAATTCGAGGGGACGTATGCGATTACAAGTTTTGCTGTCGTGTTTGGTTTGTCTGATGGGAACGGCGGGCGCGCAAGAGGTGGTGCCGCGCCCGGCGCACATGCAGCGCAATGCCGGCGAATTCACGCTGACGGCGGCCACCCGCATCGTCGCCAGCGGTGATGCGCTTGCGGAAGCAGCCATGCTGCGCGATTACCTGCGCCCGGCCACCGGCTATGATTTACCCATCGTCGGCAAGGACGGCGTCAACGCCATCCGCCTCAGGCTGGACGGCAAGCAGGGCGCGCTCGGCAAAGAGGGCTACCGCCTGAGCAGCGATGCGCGCGGCGTCACCATCACGGCCGCCACCAGCGCCGGTCTGTTCTATGGCGTGCAGACCTTGCGCCAGCTGCTGCCGGCCGATATCTACCGCAAGGCCAAGGTGCAGCGCAACTGGCCGCTGGCGGCGGTGAGCATCGAAGACCAGCCGCGTTTCGGCTGGCGCGGCAGCCATCTGGACACGGTGCGCCACTTCATGCCGAAGACGTTTTTGTTCAAGCATCTGGAACTGCTGGCACAAAGCAAGATGAACGTGTTCCACTGGCACCTGACCGATGACCAGGGCTGGCGCATCGAGATCAAGCGCTTCCCGCTGCTGACGCAGGTGGGGGCCTGGCGCACTGAAACCCAGCTGACGCCGCGCCCCGGCGATCCGCCCGGCCTGCGCTACGACGGCCAGCCGCATGGCGGCTTCTACACGCAGGACGATATCCGCGAAGTGGTGGCCTACGCCGCCGCCCGTCACATCACGGTGGTGCCGGAAATCGAAATGCCGGGCCATGCGCGCGCGGCGATTGCCGCTTATCCCGAGCTGGGCAACCAGCCCGAGCGCAAGCTGGGCGTGGGCCGCGACTGGGGTGTGATTCCTGAAGTGTTCAATGCCGAGGAAAGCACGGTGCGCTTCCTGCAGCAGGTGCTGGAGGAGGTGCTGGTGCTGTTCCCCGGCCAGTACATCCACGTCGGCGGCGATGAGTGTCCGAAGACCGAATGGGCGCATTCGCCGGCCGCGCTGGCGCGCATGAAGCAGCTGAAGCTGGTGCCGGCCGAGACCACGCTGGCCGACATCCAGAACTACAAGGATGGGCAGGGCAAGCCGGCCGATCACCCGGCGCTGCATCAGCTGCAAGCGTGGATCATCGGCCAGATGGATGTCTATCTGACCCAGCATGGTCGGCGCCTGATCGGCTGGGACGAGATTCTGGAAGGCGGGCTGGCGCAGGGCGCCACGGTGATGAGCTGGCGTGGCGAGCAGGGCGGCTTGCACGCTGCCCAGGCCGGCCACGATGTGGTGATGACGCCGGAGCGCGATACCTACTTCGATTACTACCAGGCCGATCCAGCCACGCCGGGCTTCCGCGAACCGCCGGGCGCGCGCCAGGTTACCACTTTGCAGCGCGTGTACGCCTACGAGCCGGTGCCGGCCGCGATGCCGCCGGAGCTGGCGCATCATGTGCTGGGCAGCCAGGCACAGTTGTGGACCGAGTATATGCCGGATGGCCGCCACGTCGAATACATGGCCTGGCCGCGCCTGCTGGCGATGGCGGAGAATCTGTGGACGCCGAAAGCGCTCAAGGATTACCCGCAATTCGAGCAGCGCCTGGCGCCGGCCTTGCAGCGGCTGGAGGTGCAGGACGTGAACTATCGCACGGCCGATGGTCCGCGCTGGCCGCGTTGAAAGAACACTGATGACGCACAAGACTTATCAGTGGTTCCTGGCGCTGGTCAGCGGCCTGGCCGGGCTGTTGTACGGGATTGATATCGGCATCATCGATCCGGCGCTGCCCTATCTGAACCGCGCCACCAGTTTGAGCGAGGGCCAGCTGTCGCTGGTGGTGGCGGCGGTGCTGGCCGGCTCCATTCTCGGCTCGGTGGTGGCCGGCGTGCTGGCCGACTGGCTGGGCCGCAAGCCGATGATGGTCATCAGCGCGCTGATGTTTGTTGGCAGCGTGGCGGTGATCTATCTGTCGCAATCGTTCGTGCCGCTGCTGCTGGGGCGTCTGCTGCAGGGCATGAGCGGCGGCGTGATCGCGGTGGTGGTGCCGCTGTATCTGGCCGAGTGCCTGCCGGCCGAGCAGCGTGGACGCGGCGTGGCGGTGTTCCAGTTCATGCTGACCGCCGGCATTGTGCTGGCGGCGTTTGTCGGCAATCACTACCTCGGCAATGCCGAACTGGCGATACAGGCGGCTGGCGCCGATCAGGCCAAGGTGATCGCGGCCGCCGATGTTGCGTGGCGCAGCATGTTTCTGACGGTGCTGTATCCGGGCGCGGCTTTCCTGCTGGGCTGTCTGCTGGTGGCGGAATTGCCGCGCTGGCTGTTGCGGCGTGGCCGGCCGGAGCTGGCGCGGACGGCGTTGCTGCGGCTGCGTCCCGCCGCCGCCTGCGATGCCGAGCTGGCCGAGATGGCGTCGGCGCTGGCGGCCGAACGTGCGCGGCCCCGGCTGGCGCCGGCCGCCGCCGTGGTCGAGATGCTGACCGAGCGGCGCTATGTGCTGCCGTTTATCCTGGCCTGCATCATCCTCGGCTGCAATCAGGCGACCGGCATCAATTCGATGCTGCAGTTCATGTCGACCATTTTGCAGAAGGCCGGGCTGGACCCGGTGGTGGCGGCCAGCTATGGCACGGTCATCAAGATCCTCAATTCGGTGATGACGGTGGTGGCGATTGTGCTGGTCGAGCGCAAGGGCAGGGTGTTCCTGCTGAAGCTGGGCACGGGCGGCATCATTGTGTCGCTGTGCTTGCTGGCGCTGCTGTTCTACCGCTTCGAGTCGCAGCGCGTGGATGTGCGGGCGCAGGTGGCGGCGCAGGTCAGCGGCAACCGGCTGGACTTCAATCTGGCCGACGCGCGCTGGGTCGGACAGGGTGCGGTGCAACTGAGCATTCTGTATCAATATGGCGAGCGGCAGCAAGTGGCGGAGGCGTATACGCCGACCGAGGCGTCGCTGGCGGTGCTGGTGCGGGCGGACGAGGTGGCGCACACCCTGTCGCCGCAGCAGCAGGCTGTGTTGCGTCAGGCGCAGGCGGCCTGGAGTGGCCACGGCCCGGCTGAAGCGGCGGACGCGGCGCAGCAGTTGATCGCCGGCTTGCCGGCCGAGGCGCGCACGGCGCTGGAGGCGGGGCGGCGCGTGCTGGCGGCGCAGCACATCCTGATCGCGCCGCCGCCGGCTGCGGCCGGGGCGACGCTGCCGGCGTTGCATATCCTGCGCGCCACGGCCGGGCCGACGCCCAGTGCGCAGACCGGGGCGCTGGCCGCGCTGTGCATCGCCGGCTTCATCGCCGCGTTCTCGATCGGTCCCGGCGTCTGCGTCTGGCTGGCGCTGTCCGAGCTGATGCCGACCCGCATCCGCTCGGTCGGCATGGGCGTGGCGCTGTTGATCAACCAGGGCACCGGCACCTTGATCGCCGGCGCCTTCCTGCCCCTGGTCGGCAATTTCGGCTTCCATGTGATGTTTTTGTTCTGGACGCTGTGCACCGTGGTGTACTTCATCACCGCCGCCTTCTTCCTGCCCGAGACGCGCGGCAAGTCGCTGGAAGAAATCGAACTGCTGTTCGTCCGCCCGGCCGCCGGCCGCTAAACCTCCCGTTTTTGCTCGTCCAGTCCCCGAATTGCGCAGTCTGTCGCAATTCGGGGACGGCCGGCGCTCGGCCGGAGGTATGATTGTCGCAATATCATCCGAGGATTCCGTCTATGAAGAAGCTTTTCCAGTTCGGCCTGCTGCTGGCCGCCTTCCTGGCCTTGTTCACCCGCGCCGACGCCGCCGACGATGCCACTGAAACGCGGGCGATCGCCATCGACGCGCGCGTGGTGCGCGTCAAGCTGGATGGCCTGATCGACCTCAAGCTGCGCCAGGGTGATGTGCCCACGCTCAAGCTGATCGGCGAACGGCGCAACCTGGACAAGCTGACCGCCTCGCAAACCGGCGATACCTTGCATCTGGAAACCGAAGGGCGGGGCATCAAGATCGGCCGCTCGACCACCCGCGTCGAACTGGTGCTGCCGAAGCTGCGCGAGGTGGTATCGGATGGCGTCGGCCAGACCGAGATCAACGGCTTCAGTGGCGACGAGCTGGAGCTGACCATGGACGGCGCCGGCACCATGAAGGTGGTGTGTGACTACAAGGTGCTGCGGGCCAGCCTGGGCGGCGTCGGCAGCATGAATCTGTGGCTGAGCGAAAACGACGAGGTTGAACTGGATCTGCGCGGCGCCGGCTACGTCACGCTGGGCGGGCGCAGCAAGTTGCTGAAAGCGGAACTGGGCGGCGTGGGCGGCCTGAACGCGCAGCAGTTCCAGGCCGATTCGGTGGATGTCGAGCTGAGCGGCCTGGGCAACGCCACCGTCACCGCAAAAACCAATGCAACGCTGAACCTAAGTGGCCTGGGGTCGGTCACTGTGTATGGCAAGCCGTTGAACCGCAACGTTAGCGTCGACGGTCTGGGCAAGGTCAGCTGGAAGTAAAACACACCTTATATATAACGCGATATGAAAAAATTCATACTAGCGATGGTCTTCGCCCTGGGCTGGCAGCAAGCCGCGATGGCCGGATTCGCCGAAGGGGCGACCGCATACAACAGCAAGAATTATGCGGTGGCGTTGAAAGAGATACGACCGCTGGCGCAGGCCGGCAATGCCGATGCCGAGCATCTGCTGGGGCTGATGTACTACATGGGCCGTGGCGTGCCGCAAGATTACAAGCAGGCGCTGGAGTGGCACCGCAAGGCGGCGCTCAAGGGCAAGGCCGACGCGCAGTACGTGGTGGGCGCGATGTACTACACCGGCAATGCGGTGATTCAGGATCACAAGCAGGCGGTGGCGTGGTTCCGCAAGGCGGCCGAACAGGGCCATCCGGACGCGCAGCAGGTGCTGGGGCTGATGTACCGTTATCACATCGGCGGCATGCCGCAGGATAACGTGATCGCCTACATGCTGTGGAATCTGGCGGCGGCCAATGGCTCGGTTAATGCCGCAGAGCAACGCTCACAGGTGCTGAAGAGCATGACGCAGGAGCAGATCGAGGAGGGGCAGTCGCTGTCGGCGGCGTGGAAGCTGAACACCCCCTTGCCGCAGAAATCGCGCACGGGCGGCGGCTGACAGGCGCCTGACGTACAATCGCCCTTTACGTTTTAAAGGGCGAACCATGCGCGCAATTGAAATCACCCATCCCGGCCCGGCCGATGTCCTGAAACTGTGTGAACGTCCGATGCCGGTGGTGAAGGCGGGCGAGGTGCTGATCAAGGTGCATGCGGCCGGCGTCAACCGCCCGGACGTGTTCCAGCGCCAGGGCAATTACGCGCCGCCGCCCGGCGCGTCCGACATTCCCGGCCTGGAAGTGGCCGGCGAAATCGTCGACGGCGACCTCGATTACACCACCCTCGATATCGGCGACCAAGTGTGTGCGCTGGTCCAGGGCGGTGGCTATGCCGAGTACGTTGTTGCGCCAGTGCAGCAGGTTTTACCGCTGCCAAAAGGCTGGTCGATGCTGGAAGCGGCCTCAATTCCGGAAAATTACTTCACAGTCTGGAGCAACGTGTTCGACCGCGCTCAACTCAGTGCCGGCGAGACATTATTAGTGCAGGGTGGCAGCTCCGGCATCGGTGTTTCGGCGATCCAACTGGCGTCGGCAATGGGCCATCGCGTGTTCGCCACCGCCGGCTCGGACGACAAGGTCGCGGCCTGCGTGGCGCTCGGCGCCGAGCGCGGCATTAACTATAAAACCGAGGATTTTGCCACCGTGGTCAAGTCGCTGACCAACGATCGCGGCGTCGACGTCATCCTCGACATGGTGGCGGGAGACTACCTGCCACGCGAGGTTTCCTGCCTGGCGGACGATGGCCGCATCGCGATTATCGCCACCCTGGGCGGCGGCAAGGCGCCGCTGGACATGGGCCAGGTGCTGCGCCGCCGCCTGACCATCACTGGCTCCACGCTGCGTCCGCGTTCCGCCGAATTCAAGGGGGCGATCGCCCGCAAGCTGGTGGAAAAAGTCTGGCCGATGATGGCCGAGCGCAAGATCAAGCCAGTGATCCATACCGTGTTCCCTTTGGAGCAGGCCGCCGCCGCGCATGCCCTCATGGAAAGCAGTAATCACGTCGGCAAAATCATGTTGCAGGTGATCTAAAGGGGATTTCGTTGTAAAATGCGTAGTAAATTTACGGTTTTGATGAGCCGGGGAGAGGCTTTGCCTGTTTGACCGTGTCTTTTTTGGCGCGGTACAATGGTCAGTTATTAATCTTTGGACTGACACTCATGCGTCAAAAACTCGTCATCGGTAACTGGAAAATGAACGGCAACCGCGCCGCTAACACGGCATTGTTGTCCGGCATCGTGGCGGGTCTGAATGACTTTGGCGCGGAAGCGGCAGTATGCGTGCCGGCACCTTACCTGGCCCAGTGCCAGGCGGAGCTGAGCGGCACCCCGGTCGCATGGGGCGCGCAGGATGTGTCGGTTCACGCCGGCGGCGCTTACACCGGCGAGGTATCGGCGGCCATGTTGCAGGACTTTGGCGCCAAATATGTGATCGTCGGCCACTCGGAGCGTCGTGCTTATCATCACGAGAGCAATGAACTGGTGGCGCAGAAGACGCTGGTAGCGCTGGCGGCCGGATTGACCCCGGTGGTGTGTGTCGGTGAATTGCTGGCCGAGCGCGAAGCGGGGCAGACCGAGGAAGTGATCTGTGGCCAGCTGCAGGCGGTGCTGGAT
Organism: Duganella guangzhouensis; assembly: GCF_009674535.1. Taxonomy (GTDB): domain Bacteria; phylum Pseudomonadota; class Gammaproteobacteria; order Burkholderiales; family Burkholderiaceae_D; genus Rugamonas; species Rugamonas guangzhouensis. The sequence goes on along the minus strand of NZ_WKJK01000002.1, from coordinate 24,675 downwards.
CTGATCCAGCCGGAGCAGGTGGCGAATATCGTGCTGGCTTATGAGCCGGTCTGGGCCATTGGTACCGGCAAGACGGCGACGCCGCAGATTGCCCAGGATGCGCATCGCTTCCTGCGTGATTGTGTGGCGAAAAAGAATACGGCAGCGGCGGCCGGCGTGCAAATCCTGTACGGCGGCAGCATGAAGCCGGAAAATGCACGTGAATTGATGGCGCAGCCAGATATTGATGGCGGTCTGATTGGTGGCGCCGCATTAAAGTCGACTGATTTTCTCGGGATTATTCAGTCGGTTTAAAAGCGGTAGAAACAAAACGATACAAAACTTTTATATTTGAATGGAATAACATGGGTACCTTCTTCAATCTGGTTATCGTAGTACAGGTCATTTCGGCTATCTCCATTATCGGCCTGGTATTGCTGCAGCACGGCAAGGGCGCCGACATGGGCGCGGCCTTCGGCTCGGGCGCTTCGGGCAGCCTGTTCGGCGCCACCGGCTCGTCGAACTTCATGTCCAAGTCGACCGGCGTTGCTGCCGTGATCTTCTTCAGCGCCACGCTGGCCCTGTCCTACATCACCACCCATCAAATCAGCAGCGTCAGCGGCGGTGTGATGGATAAAGTGCCGGCCGCTGCGCCAGCCCCGGCGGCACCAGCCGCAGCGGCCCCTGTAGCTCCTGCCGCAGCATCGGCGGAGGGTTCGTCGGCACCGGTTGCACCGGCCGCGTCGGCGCCTGCCAACGTGCCTCCTGCAAATTCGATTCCAAAGTAATATAATCGCTGTTGTAAATCGAGTGCTGTTGATAATTTTTTAAGTTGTTTGCTCATAGTTTTAGCAGTATCGTAGTGAGCGCAAAAATAGTTAAAGATTTATCGCTTTTCTTCTTGTTTTGACGCAATACGGCATTAACAACCGCGTGAAAACGAAGTAAAATAACGGCCTTATGCCGACGTGGTGAAATTGGTAGACACGCTATCTTGAGGGGGTAGTGGCGCAAGCTGTACGAGTTCGAGTCTCGTCGTCGGCACCAGAATATAGGCCAGCAAGGGTGGTACCAAGCTGGCTTTTTTACGAGGATGTGTCGTTCGATCCTGGTCTTAGAGGTTTTACGATTGGGGCGAACGTAAGCGCACCGCAGAACACCGCGATGTGTCCTTTAAACTGATCGTTCAACATAAGCTCATCAATCGTGAACCTCGAAAATTATCTCCCCGTCCTGTTGTTCATCCTCGTCGGTCTCGGCGTAGGTATCGCTCCCCAACTGCTGGGCCACATTCTCGGCCCGAAAAAGCCCGATGCGGCCAAGCTGTCCCCGTATGAATGCGGCTTCGAAGCGTTCGAAGACGCGCGCATGAAATTCGACGTGCGTTACTACCTCGTCGCGATTCTCTTTATTTTGTTCGATCTGGAAACGGCGTTCTTCTTCCCGTGGGGCGTATCCATGCGCGAACTGGGCTGGCAAGGCTTCGTCACGATGATGGTCTTCATCGCCGAATTCGTGGTCGGTTTCTGGTACATCTGGAAGAAAGGTGCCCTTGATTGGGAATAAGCCATGGCTATTGAAGGCGTATTAAACGAAGGTTTCATCACCACCTCGGCTGACAAGCTGATCAACTGGGCGCGCACGGGTTCGATGTTCCCGATGACGTTCGGTCTGGCTTGCTGCGCAGTCGAAATGATGCACGTGGGCGCTGCCCGTTACGACATGGACCGCTTCGGCGTGGTGTTCCGTCCATCGCCACGTCAGTCCGACGTGATGATCGTGGCCGGCACGCTGTGCAACAAGATGGCCCCGGCACTGCGCAAGGTCTACGACCAGATGCCAGAGCCACGCTGGGTCATCTCGATGGGCTCCTGTGCCAACGGCGGTGGCTACTACCACTACTCCTACTCCGTCGTGCGCGGCTGCGATCGCATCGTGCCGGTCGACGTGTATGTGCCAGGCTGTCCGCCGACCGCTGAAGCTCTGCTGTACGGCATCATGCAGCTGCAGAACAAGATCAAGCGCACCAACACGATCGCACGCTAACGGGGGCGCTACAACAAAATGACTACACATCTGGAAAAACTGCAAACCGCCCTCGGCTCCGCCCTGGGCGATCGCGTTACTACCGTGGTTGCGCTGGGCGAGATCACGGTCACCGTGAAGGCCGCCGACTACTACGGCGTGATGCAAACCCTGCGTGATGATCCATCGCTGGGCTTCGACCAGGCGATCGACCTGTGCGGCATCGACTATCTGACCTATGGCGACGGCGCCTGGGACGGCCAGCGTTTCGCCGTGGTGGTGCACCTGCTGTCGGTGAAAAACAACTGGCGCGTCCGTGTGCGCGCGTTCTGCGCCGACGACGACATGCCGCTGCTGGCATCGGTCACGCCGCTGTGGCGCGCCGTCAACTGGTACGAGCGCGAAGCGTTCGACATGTACGGCATCCTGTTCGAGAACCACAACGACCTGCGCCGCATCCTGACCGACTACGGTTTCATCGGCCATCCGTTCCGCAAGGACTTCCCGGTCTCGGGTTATGTCGAGATGCGCTACGACCCTGAGCAGAAGCGCGTGATCTACCAGCCGGTCACCATCGAGCCGCGTGAAAACGTGCCGCGCGTGATCCGCGAAGAAAATTACGGGATTAAATAATGGCTGAGATTAAGAACTACACCCTGAACTTCGGTCCGCAGCACCCGGCAGCGCACGGCGTGCTGCGTCTGGTGCTGGAGCTGGACGGCGAAGTGATCCAGCGCGCCGACCCGCACATCGGCCTGCTGCACCGTGGTACCGAGAAGCTGGCGGAACAGAAGACCTACCTGCAGTCGGTACCGTATATGGACCGTCTGGACTACGTGTCGATGATGTGCAACGAGCACGCCTACGTGATGGCGATCGAGAAGCTGCTGGGCATCGACGTGCCGCTGCGCGCGCAGTACATCCGCGTCATGTTCGACGAAATGACCCGCATCCTGAACCACCTGATGTGGCTGGGCGCGCACGCGCTGGACGTTGGCGCCATGGGGCCGTTCCTGTACTGCTTCCGCGACCGCGAAGACCTGTTCGACTGCTACGAAGCGGTATCCGGCGCGCGCATGCACGCGGCCTACTACCGTCCGGGCGGCGTCTACCGCGACCTGCCGGACGCGATGCCGCAGCACAAGCCATCGATCATCCGTTCGCAAAAAGCCATCGACCAGCTGAACGAACACCGTCAGGGTTCGCTGCTGGACTTCATCGAAGCCTTCACCGCGCGTTTCCCGACTTATGTCGACGAATACGAAACCCTGCTGACCGACAACCGTATCTGGAAACAGCGTACCGTCGGCATCGGCGTGGTGGCACCGGAAGACGCACTGGCGATGGGCTTCACCGGCGCCATGCTGCGCGGTTCGGGCATCCAGTGGGATCTGCGCAAGCACCAGCCGTACGAAGTGTACGACCTGATGGACTTCGACGTGCCGATCGGCACCAACGGCGACTGCTACGACCGCTACCTGGTGCGCGTGGAAGAACTGCGTCAGTCGAACAAGATCATCAAACAGTGCGTTGAATGGCTGCGCAACAACCCAGGTCCCGTCATGACCAGCAACCGCAAAGTTGCGCCACCAGGCCGCGTGGACATGAAGACCAATATGGAATCGCTGATCCACCACTTCAAGCTGTTCACTGAAGGCTTCCACGTGCCGCCAGGCGAAGCCTACTCGGCGGTGGAACATCCGAAAGGCGAATTCGGCGTCTACCTGTTGTCCGACGGCGCCAACAAGCCATACCGCGTCAAGCTGCGCTCGCCCGATTATGCGCACCTGCAGTCGCTGGACGAAATGGCGCGTGGCCACATGATTGCCGACGCCGTGACCATCATCGGCACCCAAGACATCGTGTTCGGCAGTATTGACCGCTAAGTGCGAGAGGCAAAAAGAATGTTGTTATCTGAGCAGTGCTACAAAAAAATCGATCGCGAGCTGGCCAAGTATCCAGACGATCAGCGCCAGTCGGCCGTGATGGCAGCGCTGGCGCACGCCCAGGTTGAACTGGGCTGGGTCTCGCCGGAAGTGATGCAGGAACTGGCGGACTACATCCGCATGCCGGCCATCGCCGTGCAGGAAGTCGCCACTTTCTACAATATGTACAACCTGAAGCCGGTCGGCAAACACAAGATCACCGTGTGCACCAACCTGCCTTGCGCCCTGTCGGGCGGCGAGCGCGCGGCACACCACCTGAAGCAGAAGCTGGGCATCGACTACCGTGACACCACGGCCGATGGCGAGTTCACGCTGATGGAAGGCGAGTGCATGGGCGCCTGCGGCGACGCGCCGGTACTGCTGGTGAACAATCACCGCATGTGCAGCTTCATGTCCAACGACAAAATCGACTCCCTCGTGGAGGAACTCAAGAAATGACGTCACTCCACGACCGACATATCGATCCAGTCATCCTGGCCGGCCTGAACGGCGATAACTGGCATCTGGAAGACTACGTAAAACGCGGCGGCTACAGCGCCCTGCGCCGTATCATCGAAGAGAAAATCACCCCGGAACAAATCATCGCCGACCTCAAAGCGTCGTCGCTGCGCGGCCGTGGTGGTGCGGGTTTCCCTACCGGCCTGAAGTGGAGCTTCATGCCGCGTCAGTTCCCGGGCCAGAAGTACCTGGTATGTAATACAGATGAGGGCGAGCCTGGCACTTTCAAGGACCGCGACATCATTCGTTACAACCCGCACGCGCTGATCGAAGGCATGGCCATCGGCGCCTACGCGATGGGCATCACCGTGGGTTACAACTACATCCACGGCGAGATCTATCAGGAATACCTGCGCTTTGAAGAAGCGCTGGAAGAGGCGCGCGCCGCCGGCTTCCTGGGCGACAAGATCATGGGCAGCGAGTTCAGCTTCCAGCTGCACGCGCACCATGGTTATGGCGCCTACATCTGCGGCGAGGAAACCGCGCTGCTGGAATCGCTGGAAGGCAAAAAAGGCCAGCCGCGCTTCAAGCCGCCATTCCCGGCGTCGTTCGGCCTGTACGGCAAGCCGACCACCATCAACAACACCGAAACTTTCGCCGCGGTTCCGTTCATCCTGAACATGGGTCCGGAAAAATACCTGGCGATCGGTCGTCCGAACAACGGCGGCTCGAAGATCTTCTCGATCTCGGGCGACGTTGAACGTCCGGGCAACTACGAAGTCCCGCTGGGCACCCCGTTCGCCAAACTGCTGGAACTGGCAGGCGGCATGCGCGGCGGCAAAAAGATCAAGGCGGTCATTCCTGGCGGTTCCTCCGCGCCAGTGGTGCGCGGCGAGATCATGATGCAAACCGACCTCGACTACGATTCGATCGCCAAAGCGGGTTCGATGCTGGGTTCGGGCGCGGTGATCGTCATGGACGAGACCCGTTGCATGGTCAAGGCCATGGAGCGTCTGGCTTACTTCTACTTCGAAGAGTCGTGCGGCCAATGCACCCCGTGCCGCGAAGGTACCGGTTGGATGTACCGCATGATCCACCGTATTGAAAATGGCCAAGGCCGTCCATCGGATCTGGACGTGCTGAATTCGGTTTGCGACAACATCCAGGGCCGCACGATTTGCGCGCTGGGCGACGCGGCGGCAATGCCGATGCGTGCGTTCATCAAGCAATTCCGCGAAGAATTTGAATATCACATCGAGCACAAGCATTGCTTAGTGCCCGCTTACCTCTAAGCTGCGTACGATCACCATGGTTGAAATCGAAATAGACGGCAAAAAAGTCGAAGTCCCTGCTGGTAGCATGGTGATGGACGCCGCCAACAAACTGGGAACCTACATTCCGCACTTCTGCTATCACAAGAAATTGTCGATCGCTGCGAACTGCCGCATGTGCCTCGTCGAAGTGGAAAAAGCGCCTAAGCCCTTGCCGGCTTGCGCCACTCCAGTCTCGGCCGGCATGATCGTGCGTTCGCACTCCGACAAGGCTGTGCAGGCACAGAAGTCGGTGATGGAATTCCTGCTGATCAATCACCCGCTGGACTGCCCGATCTGCGATCAGGGCGGCGAATGCCAGCTGCAAGACTTGGCCGTGGGCTACGGCAAGGGCGAATCGCGCTACGAGGAAGACAAGCGCGTGGTCGTCCCGAAAGACGCTGGCCCGCTGGTGTCGATGCAGGAAATGGCGCGTTGCATCCAGTGCACCCGTTGCGTACGTTTCGGCCAGGAAGTGGCCGGCGTGATGGAGCTGGGGATGATCGGGCGCGGCGAACATTCCGAAATTACCGCCTTTGTCGGCCAGACCGTTAATTCGGAAATGTCCGGCAATATGATCGACCTGTGCCCAGTCGGCGCACTGACCTCGAAGCCATTCCGCTACAGCGCCCGTACCTGGGAACTGTCGCGCCGCAAATCCGTGTCGCCGCACGACGGCCTGGGCGCCAACCTGATCGTTCAGGTCAAAGGCGGCAAGGTCAAGCGCGTGCTGCCGCTGGAAAACGACGCGGTCAACGAATGCTGGATCTCCGACAAGGACCGCTTCTCCTACGAAGGTCTGGACGTCGCTGAACGTCTGACCCAGCCGATGCTGAAGCAGGGCGGCGAGTGGAAAGAAGTGGACTGGCAGACCGCGCTGGAATACGTGGCGCACGGTCTGAAAAACATCAAGCACGAGCACGGCGCCAACGCGCTGGCCGCCATCGCCACCCCGCACTCGACGCTGGAAGAACTGCACCTGCTGCAGAAACTGACGCGTGGCCTGGGTTCGGACAGCGTGGACACCCGTTTGCGTCAAAGCGACTTCTCGCTGGACGTGACCCCATGGCTGGGCATGTCGATCAGCGAATTCGGCGCACTGAACCGCGCCTTCGTGATCGGCTCGTTCCTGCGCAAGGATCACCCGCTGCTGGCGACCCGTCTGCGTACCTCGGTGAAAGGCGGCGCCAAGCTGTCGATCCTGCACGCAACCGACGACGACCTGCTGATGAACGTGGCAAACAAACTGATCGTCGCTCCATCGGAGTGGCTGTCGGCGCTGTCGCAAGTGGTGGTAGCCGTGGCCAAGGCCAAAGAAGTGGCGGCTCCTGCCGGCTTCGACGGCGTACAAGCCTCCGACGCTGCAACCGCGATCGCCGCTTCGCTGTTGTCGGGCGAGAACAAAGGTATCTTCCTGGGCAACGCCGCAGTTCAGCACCCGCAAGCCGGCGCGCTGCACGCCGCCGCACAGTGGATCGCTGAACAGACCGGTGCCAAGCTGGGCTACCTGACCGAAGCCGCCAACACCGTTGGCGCCTACGTGGTCAACGCCAACGCCGCCAAGGCGCCAGTGTTCACCGAGCCGAAAGCCGCCTACGTGCTGCTGAATGCCGAACCGGAACTGGACGCGCACAACCCGCAAGCCGCCGTCGCCGCGCTGAAGAAAGCCGATATGGTCGTCGCCATGTCCGCCTACAAGCATGGTCTGGACTACGCCGACGTGCTGCTGCCGATTTCGCCATTCAGCGAAACCTCGGGCACCTTCGTCAATGCCGAAGGCCGCGCGCAAAGCTTCAACGGCACCGTCAAGCCGCTGCTGGAAACCCGTCCTGCGTGGAAAGTGCTGCGCGTGCTGGGCAACATCCTGGGCCTGCCGGGCTTTGACTACGACACTTCGGAACAAATCCGTGACGAAATCCTGGGTGCCGGCGTGACCGATGTATCGGCCAAGCTGAGCAACGTGTCGAAACTGCCGCTGACCGCAGCGACTGCTGTTTCGAGCGGTATCGAACGTATCGCTGACGTACCGATCTACTTTGCCGACGCCGTGGTGCGCCGTGCCGAGTCGCTGCAGAAGATGGCCGACGCGGCTGCGCCAAAAGCGCACCTGTCGACCGCTCTGGCGCAGCAACTGGGTGTGGTCGCCGGCGACAAGGTCAAAGTAGTGCAAGGTTCGGGCAGCGCCATCCTGGAAGCCGCGGTGGACGCCAAACTGCCAGCCAACGCCGTGCGCGTGGCTGCGGCACACGCCACCACCGCCGCGCTGGGCAGCATGTTCGGTTCGATTACCGTAGAAAAAGCAGGAGAGGTGAAATAATGGCTCTGCCTGAATTCGTCACTACCATCAATGCCACCGGCGCGGAAGCGCTGGGGCAGTACTGGCCGCTGGTCTGGGCCGTGATCCGCATCGTCGTGGTGCTGCTGCCACTGATGGGTCTGGTTGCTTACCTGACCCTGTGGGAACGTAAATTCATCGGCTGGATTCAGATCCGCGTCGGTCCCAACCGGGTTGGCCCGATGGGTCTGCTGCAGCCGATCGCCGACGCGCTGAAACTGCTGTTCAAAGAGATCATCACCCCGGCCAAGTCGAATCCCGGCCTGTTCGTGATCGGCCCGATCATGACCATCATGCCGGCACTGGCGTGCTGGTCGGTGGTGCCGTTCGGTCCTGAAGCGGTGCTGGCCAACGTCAACGCCGGTCTGCTGCTGCTGATGGCGATCACCTCGATGGAAGTCTACGGCATCATCATCGCCGGCTGGGCCTCGAACTCGAAGTACTCCTTCATGGGCGCGATGCGCGCCTCGGCACAGATGATTTCCTACGAAATCGCCATGGGCTTCGTGCTGGTGGTGGTGCTGATGGTGTCCGGTTCGCTGAACTTCATCGACATCGTGCATGGCCAGCAGCAGGGCATGTTCGCTGACAAGGGCCTGAACTTCCTGTCGTGGAACTGGCTGCCGCTGCTGCCGCTGTTCGTGGTCTACCTTACCTCCGGCCTGGCCGAGTGCAACCGTCACCCGTTCGACGTGGTCGAGGGTGAGTCGGAAATCGTTGCCGGTCACATGGTGGAATACTCGGGCATGGCCTACGCCATGTTCATGCTGGCCGAATACGCCAACATGATCCTGATCGCGGTGCTGGGTTCGATCATGTTCCTGGGCGGCTGGTCGGCGCCATTTGCCTTCCTGGAATTCTGGGGCGGTTTCGGCGGCTTCTTCTGGTTGTTCGTGAAAGCGTTCTTCCTGGTCTCCGTCTTCATCTGGGTGCGTGGTACTTTCCCTCGCTACCGTTACGACCAGATCATGCGTCTGGGTTGGAAAGTCTTTATCCCGCTGACGCTGGTGTACCTGGTGTTCGTCGCAGGCTGGATGCAGACCTCCTGGAATATCTGGAAGTAAGGACAAAAGAAAATGGAACGATTAAAAGATTTCGTCAGCAGCTTCATGCTGACCGAGCTGATCAAAGGGATGGCGCTGACGGGCAAGTATATGTTCTCGCGCAAGATCACCGTGCAGTACCCGGAAGAGAAGACGCCGATGTCGCCGCGCTTCCGTGGCCTGCACGCGCTGCGCCGCTATCCAAATGGGGAAGAGCGCTGCATCGCCTGCAAACTGTGCGAAGCAGTGTGCCCGGCGATGGCCATCACCATCGAATCGGAACAGCGTGATGACGGCTCGCGCCGCACCACCCGCTACGACATCGACCTGACCAAGTGCATCTTCTGCGGTTTCTGCGAAGAGTCGTGCCCGGTTGATTCGATCGTGGAAACGCATGTGCTGGAATACCACGGCGAAAAACGCGGCGATCTGTACTACACGAAAGAGATGCTGCTGGCCGTAGGCGACCGTTACGAAGACGATATCGCCGCGGCCCGCGCAGCGGACGCTCCTTATCGCTGACCCCAGCGGGCCGAACTCCGGTGAGGCCCGCTTCAGCGATGTGATCAAACAACTGTACGTCTCTTGGGTTAGTTATGGAATTTAAAACTGCTTTGTTCTACGTCTTCGCGGCCATCATGATATTGGCCTCGACGCGCGTGATTACGGCTCGTAATCCGGTGCACGCAGCACTGTTCCTGGTGCTGGCGTTCTTCAACGCCGCCGGCATCTGGTTGCTGCTGGAGGCCGAGTTCCTGGCCATCGTGCTGGTACTGGTCTATGTCGGCGCCGTGATGGTGCTGTTCCTGTTCGTGGTGATGATGCTGGACATCGACACCGAGAAACTGCGCGAAAACTTCTGGGGCTACCTGCCGGTGGCCTCCTTCGTCGGTATCGTGATCGTGCTGGAAATGGCGGCCGTGTTGTGGCGCTCCTTCCTCACCTTCGACCCGCGTCCTGCGGCGGTCGCCAATCTGGGCGGCACCAAGGAACTGGGTCTGCTGATCTACACCAAATACATCTATGGCTTTGAAATCGCCGCCGCCATTCTGCTGGTCGCGATCATCGCAGCCGTAGCGCTGACCCTGCGCAAGCGCAAGGACACCAAATTCTTCGACCCAGCCGACGCCGTGCGCGTCAAACGGAATGACCGCCTGAAGATCGTCAAGATCGCACCGGTCACCACCCGTGGCCAGGCCGAAACCGAAGTTAAGGAGGCACCATGACTTTATCCCTGGCTCACTACCTGGTGTTGGGCGCGATCCTGTTCGCGATCTCCATCGTTGGTATTTTCCTGAATCGCAAGAACATCATCATCCTGCTGATGGCCATCGAATTGATGCTGCTGGCAGTGAACATGAATTTCATCGCGTTCTCGCATTACCTCGGTGATGCGGCAGGGCAGATCTTTGTCTTCTTCATTCTGACCGTGGCGGCCGCCGAATCGGCAATCGGCCTCGCGATCCTGGTGGTGCTGTTCCGTAATCTGGACACCATCAACGTGGAAGACCTGGACAGCCTGAAGGGCTAATTTTAACCTCACGAAAAATAACGATTAAGGTTCATCATGGCGGTTACTCTTAACCCTAATCTCCTGCTAGTCGTACCCCTGGCGCCCCTCGCGGGCTCCGCGGTGGCCGGCCTGTTGGGAACTAAATTCTTCGGCAACGTGGTGGGGCGCAAAACCTCGACCGCGGCGACCATTCTGGGCGTGCTGGTGGCATTCATCATTTCGGCGCTGACGCTGAATGATGTGATCAACGGCGCCACCTACAACGGCACCGTCTACAACTGGATGACGGTGGCCGGCATGAAGCTGGAAGTCGGCTTCCAGATCGACGCGCTGTCGGCAATGATGATGTGCGTGGTGACCTTCGTGTCGCTGATGGTGCACATCTACACCATCGGCTACATGGCGGAAGACGAAGGCTACAACCGCTTCTTCTCCTACATCTCGCTGTTCACCTTCTCGATGCTGATGCTGGTGATGTCGAACAACTTCCTGCAGCTGTTCTTCGGCTGGGAAGCGGTGGGTCTGGTGTCCTACCTGCTGATCGGCTTCTGGTACACCCGTCCGACCGCGATCTTCGCCAATATGAAGGCGTTCCTGGTCAACCGCGTGGGTGACTTCGGCTTCATCCTGGGCATCGGCCTGCTGCTGGCTTACGCCGGTTCGATGAACTACCAGGAAGTGTTCGCCAAGCGCGAAGCGCTGGCGCTGCTGCACCTGCCGGGCACCGACTGGGCGCTGCTGAGCGTAGCCTGCATCTGCCTGTTCATCGGCGCGATGGGTAAATCGGCACAGTTCCCGCTGCACGTCTGGCTGCCTGACTCGATGGAAGGCCCAACCCCGATCTCGGCACTGATCCACGCCGCGACCATGGTTACCGCCGGCATCTTCATGGTGTCGCGCATGTCGCCGCTGTTCGAACTGTCGGACACCGCGCTGAGCTTCATCATCGTGATCGGCTCGATCACCGCGCTGTTCATGGGCTTCCTGGGCATCATCCAGAACGACATCAAACGTGTGGTGGCTTACTCGACGCTGTCGCAGCTGGGTTACATGACCGTGGCGCTGGGTTGCTCGGCTTACTCGGTGGCGGTGTTCCACCTGATGACCCACGCGTTCTTCAAGGCACTGCTGTTCCTGGGCGCCGGTTCGGTCATTATCGGCATGCACCACGATCAGGACATTCGCAACATGGGCGGCCTGCGTAAATACATGCCGATTACCTGGATCACCTCGCTGCTGGGCTCGCTGGCTCTGATCGGTACGCCGTTCTTCTCGGGCTTCTACTCGAAAGACTCGATCATCGAAGCCGTGGCCGAAACCCACATCTGGGGCGCCGGCTTCGCACAGTTCGCCGTGCTGGCGGGTGTGTTCGTGACCGCGTTCTACTCGTTCCGTATGTACTTCCTGGTGTTCCACGGCGAAGAGCGCTTCGGCAAGGCTCACGCACATGACGATCATCATCACGCTCCGGCGGCTGCTGCCGCGCATGACGACCACGGTCACGACGACCACGGCCACGACGAAGATCACGACGATCACGCCCACCACGGTCTGGCCCCAGGTCAGAAGCCGCACGAATCGCCATTCGTGGTCTGGTTCCCGCTGGTTGCTCTGGCGATCCCGTCGGTGATCATCGGCGCGCTGGCAATCGGTCCTATGCTGTTCGGTGACTTCTTCAAAGGCGTGATCTTCGTCGGCGAAAACCACCACGCAATGGAAGAACTGGCACACGAGTTCCACGGTCCAGTCGCCATGGCAATCCACTCGCTGACTTCGGTTCCGCTGTGGCTGGCGATCGCCGGTGTGGCATCGTCGTACTACTGCTACATGATCAATCCACGCGTACCAGCCTGGTTCTACGACAAGTTCAAGTTCCTGCACACCCTGCTGGACAACAAGTACTACATGGACAAGTTCAACCAAGCCGTGTTCGCAGGCGGCGCCCGCCTGCTGGGCAATGGCCTGTGGACTGTTGGCGACAAGACCCTGATCGACGGCCTGCTGGTGAACGGCAGCGCCAAGGCAGTGGGCTGGTTCTCGGCACTGACCCGCCTGGCGCAGACTGGTTACATCTACCACTATGCGTTCGTCATGATCCTCGGCATTCTGGGGTTCCTGGTCTACTTCCTGCCGTTTTGGCACGCTTAATTAGCTGATACGCAAAGAGATAACGATAACCATGATGCAGTCAACCATATCTACACTACCTCCGTACCTGAGCCTCGCGATCTGGCTCCCGATTATTTTCGGCGCGATCGTGCTGGCTGTAGGCCGCGACAGCAACGCGGGCTTCACCCGCGTGCTGACGCTGATCGGCTCGATCATCAGCTTCGGCGCGACGATCCCGCTGATTACCAACTTTGACAACGCCGCCCATGGCATGCAGTTCGTTGAGAAAGCGGCCTGGATCGAGCGCTTCAACATCTACTACTCGCTGGGCATTGATGGCCTGTCGCTGTGGTTCGTGCCGCTGACCGCCTTCATCACCATCATCGTGGTGATCTCGGCCTGGCAAGTGATCCAGAACCGCGTCGCCCAGTACATGGGCGCGTTCCTGATCCTGTCCGGCATCATGATCGGCGTGTTCACCGCCATGGACGGCCTGCTGTTCTACTTCTTCTTCGAAGCGACCCTGATCCCGATGTACATCGTGATCGGTATCTGGGGCGGCGACAACCGCGTCTACGCGTCGTTCAAGTTCTTCCTGTACACCTTCTTCGGCTCGCTGCTGACGCTGGTTGCCATCATCTACCTGTACAACGTGACCGGTAGCTGGGACATCCTGCACTGGCACAAAGCGCCGCTGACGATGACCGAACAGATCGCCATCTTCTTCGCCTTCTTCATGGCGTTTGCCGTGAAAGTGCCGATGTTCCCGGTCCACACCTGGCTGCCGGACGTCCACGTTGAAGCGCCTACCGGCGGTTCCGCCGTGCTGGCCGCGATCATGCTGAAGCTGGGTGCTTACGGCTTCATCCGCTTCTCGCTGCCGATCGCCCCTGACGCGTCGCACCACCTGGCTGGTTTCGTCATCACGCTGTCGCTGATCGCTGTGATCTACATCGGTCTGGTCGCGCTGGTACAGAAAGACATGAAAAAGCTGGTCGCCTACTCGTCGATCGCGCACATGGGCTTTGTGACGCTGGGCTTCTTCGTGTTCAACAACATGGCAGTGCAGGGCGCCATCATGCAGATGATCTCGCACGGCTTCGTGTCGGGCGCGATGTTCCTGTGCATCGGCGTGCTGTACGACCAGGCGCACTCGCGTCAAATCGCCGACTACGGTGGTGTGGTCAACAAAATGCCGCGCTTTGCCGCCTTCTTCATCCTGTTCTCGATGGCCAACTGCGGCCTGCCAGCGACCTCCGGTTTCGTCGGCGAGTTCATGGTGATCCTGGGCGCGACCCAGTACAACTTCTGGATCGGTCTGCTGGCCGCCACCGCGCTGATCTTCGGCGCAGCTTACTCGCTGTGGATGGCCAAGCGCGTCATCTTCGGTAAAGTGGCCAACCACCATGTGGCTGAGCTGGTCGATCTGAATGGCCGTGAATTCTTCATGCTGGGCCTTCTGGCCGTCGCCACGCTGTACATGGGCCTGTACCCAGCACCATTCACCGACACGATGCAAACCTCGGTCGCTGACCTGCTGGCGCACGTAGCACACAGCAAGCTGCCTTAAGAAGAACGGAAATACATAAATGACTACACCTATTCCTCAAGAGGCCGTCAACCTGATCCCGGCCTATGCCGAGATCGCGGTGCTGATCGGCGCATCGGCTATCCTGCTGATCGACATGTTCCTGACCAAGGCGCAGCGTTCGATCACCTACGTGCTGTCGCTGCTGACCTTGCTGGTCTGCGCCGGCATCAGCTTCAGCGACCTGTCGACCGGCGCCACGACCTATACCTTCCACGGTATGTTCGTCGCCGATCCGATGGCCAACCTGCTGAAACTGTTCACCTACCTGACCGTGGGCATGACGCTGGTCTACTCGCGTCAATACGCCAGCGACCGCGACATGCTGAGCGGTAACCTGGGCGGCGAGTTCTACGTGCTGGCGCTGTTCGCCATGCTGGGCCAGCTGATCATGATTTCGGCCTCCAGCCTGCTGTCGATCTACCTCGGCGTGGAACTGATGTCGCTGTCGCTGTACGCGCTGGTGGCGATGCGTCGCGACAACGTGCGTGCGACCGAAGCGGCGATGAAATACTTCGTGCTGGGCGCGCTGGCTTCCGGTTTCCTGCTGTATGGCATGTCGATGCTGTACGGCGCCACCGGCACCCTGGACATCCGCGAAATCTCGGCCGCCGTTGGCCGTGGCACCATCAACCCGACCATCCTGATCTTCGGCCTGGTGTTCCTGGTGGCTGGCCTGGCGTTCAAACTGGGCGCCGTGCCATTCCACATGTGGGTACCGGACGTCTACGATGGTTCGCCGACCGCCGTGACCCTGCTGCTGGGTGGCGCGCCGAAGATCGCTACCTTCGCGATCTGCGTCCGCCTGCTGGTGGAAGGTCTGCTGCCGATGGCGTTCCACTGGCAGCAAATGCTGCTGGTGCTGGCCGTGATGTCGCTGGCGATCGGTAACCTGACCGCGATCGCGCAAACCAACATCAAGCGTATGCTGGCTTACTCGACCATCGCCCAGATCGGCTTCGTGCTGCTGGGTCTGCTGGCCGGCGTGGCTGGCACCTCGAGCCGCACCGGCATGGACGCCGCTTACAGCTCGGCCATGTACTACGTGATCACCTACGTGCTGACCACGGTCGGCACCTTCGGTACCCTGATGCTGCTGTCGCGCGCCGGTTTCGACGCCGACAACCTGGTGGACTTCAAGGGCCTGAGCAAGCGCAACCCATGGTTCGCGCTGGTGATGACCGTGCTGCTGTTCTCGCTGGCCGGCGTGCCACCGATGATGGGCTTTGCCGCCAAGTTCGCCGTGCTGAACTCGGTGCTGGCCACCGGCCAGCTGTGGCTGACCATCTTCGCGGTGATGTTCTCGCTGATCGGCGCGTTCTACTACCTGCGCGTCATCAAGACCATGTGGTTCGATGAGCCGACCGACAGCACCGAAATCGTTGCGCCGGCCGACATGAAACTGGTGCTGAGCCTGAACGGTGCGGCCATCCTGCTGCTGGGCGCCATGCCTGGTCCGCTGCTGGCCACCTGCCTGTCGGTAATGCACGCCACGCTGGCCATCTGATGGATGTATCCATCGCTGGCTGGTTGGTCCTCGCGATAGCCATCGCGGCGGCCAACCTGCCGTTCTTCAACGACAAAGTACTGGCGCTGGTGCCGGTAGGTTGGCAGCGCAAACCGCTGCCGGTGCGGCTGCTGGAGATCGTCGCGCTGTACTTTGTGGTGGGGGCGCTGGGCTTCGCACTCGAAGCCAATATCGGCACCCGCTTCCCGCAGACCTGGGAGTTCTACGCGATCTCCGCCTGCACCTTCATCGTTCTCGGATTTCCGGGATTCATCGTCCGCTACCTGCGCAAGCCCCACGGCTGATACACTATCGTTCTTCAACGTTAGTGGAGCAGGGATGGACAACCTCAAAGAAACGCATGTCGATGGCGAATTGGTCTATCAAGGCCATTTCCTCAAAGTCCAGCGCGACACCATACAACTCCCCGACGGCAAGCGCACCGCGCGCGAATACATCCTGCACCCCGGCGCAGTGGTGATTCTGCCGCTGCTGGACGATGGCACGGTGCTGATGGAGCGCCAATACCGCTATCCGCTGCGCGACGTGTTCATCGAATTCCCGGCCGGGAAAATCGACAAGGGCGAAGATCCGCTGCTGGCCGCCAAGCGCGAGCTTGAAGAGGAAACCGGCTACACCGGCGGCGAATGGCAATTCGTCACCAAGATCCATAACGCCATCGCGTATTCCGACGAGCATCTGGACCTGTACCTGGCGCGTGGCCTGAAGGCCGGCCCGTCGCGGCTCGATGAGGGCGAATTCCTCGAAACCTTCACCGCCAGTATCGACGAGTTGCTGCAGTGGGTGCGCGAAGGCAAGATCACCGACGTCAAGACCGTGATCGGCATCTTCTGGCTGGACAAGCTGCGCGCGGGCGACTGGAAGCTATGAAAGCGGCGATCGCGCTGGCCGGTCTGCTTGCCACAGTTGGCGCGCAGGCGGCGGAGCGCACGCCGTTTCAGATCCGCTGCGAAGACACGATCACCAAGTCGGTGTCGGTGCTGAAGTCCAAGGAGGACGGCTACACCGTCAACAACCAGCTGTCCTACCGCGCGCTGACCGCGCGTACCGGCAGCCTGGACCGGCGCATGGAAACGCTGGGCCTGACTGTGACGCAAGGCATGCACAAAGCCAAAGTCAGCAGCGGCCCGGTGTTGCAGGACCCTGCCAGCGGCTATGAGTGCATCGCACCCAAGGTGGAAATCGAACTGTATTATTCGCCGGTGCGGATTTATGTCGGCAACGAATTCGCGCCAAACAGCTGCGCCTACAAGGAAATCCTGCAGCACGAGATGCGCCACCTGAAGGCGCACCAGGACAATCTGGCGCGGGTGCAGAAAGTAGTGGGCGAGGCGCTCAACAAGCGCTTTGGTGGACAGCCGCTGTATGCGCCGTCCGGCACCGCCTTGTCGGCGCTGCAGCATGAGGTCAACAGCACCTGGTTCAACTTCATCCGCGACGAATTCGCCAAAGGCAAAGTGGAGCAGGACAAGATCGACTCGCCGGAAGAATACGCCCGCCTGGCCAAGACATGTAATGGCGAGATCGCGGAAATCCTTTCGCGCCGCCGCAGATAACGAGATTTATGACGACAACGATACAACGGCGCTACTTCGCGCTGCTGCCAGCCGCCGGCGTCGGCGCGCGCATGGCGGCGAACGGACCGAAACAATACCTGACCGTGGGCGGCCAGCCGATGCTGCGTCACGCGGTCGACGCCTTCTGCGCCTCGCCGCTGGTGGCGCACACCTATGTGGTGGTCAGCCCGGATGACGGCGTGATCGATAGTGTGCTGCCGCCATCGCTGGATAGCGTGACCGTGCTGCGCGTCGGCGGCGCCACCCGCATGGACTCGGTGCTGAACGGCTTGCGCGCGCTCGATGGCCAACTGACGGCGGACGATATGGTGATGGTGCACGACGCCGCACGTCCCGGCCTGACGCCGGCGCTGATCGCACGCCTGGTCGACGGCGTGGGCGATGATCCGGCCGGTGGCCTGCTGGCGCTGCCAGTGGTGGACACCATGAAGCGCAGCGCGCCTGGCGCCGAAGGCAGCAGCGTCAGTGCGGCGACGGTGCCGCGCAACGGCTTGTGGTCGGCGCAGACGCCGCAGATGTTCAGCTACGCGCTGCTGTTGCGCGCGCTGGGCAGCGCGCCGGACGCCAACGCCATCACCGACGATGCCAGCGCGGTCGAAATGCTGGGCTACGCGCCGCGCCTGATCGAAGGCCATCCCCGCAATCTGAAAGTAACACTGCCAGCCGACATCCGCATCGCGGAAATGTACCTGGCCAACAAGGAAGACTAAACATGAGCAAACTCCCATTCCGCATCGGCCAGGGCTATGACTGCCATGCGCTGGTGGAAGGCCGCAAGCTGATTATCGGCGGCGTCGACATCCCGCACCACGTTGGCCTGCTGGGTCACTCGGATGCCGACGTGCTGCTGCACGCGATTACCGATTCGATTCTGGGCGCGGCCGCGCTGGGCGACATCGGCAAACATTTTCCGGATACCGATCCGGAATTCAAGGGCGCGGATTCGCGCAAACTGCTGCGCGCGGCGGCCCAGCGCGTGGTGGCGACCGGCTACAGCATTGGCAACATCGATTGCACCATCATCGCCCAGCGGCCGAAGATGGCGCCGCATATCATCAGCATGCGCGCCAACATCGCTGAGGATTTGGGCGTGGACATCAGTCAGGTCAACGTCAAGGCCAAGACCAATGAGAAGCTGGGCTACCTGGGGCGCGAAGAAGGCATCGCCGCCGAATCGATCGCCTTGCTGATCGCTTCGTAAAACAGGATGGCGTCGCAGGCCAGCACCTGCGTCGCCATACCTTGCGTGACTGAGGGGAAATCGTACAGGAAGGCGTCCATGGACCGGTCAGCCAGCAGGTAGTCGAACAGGCGCTTGATGGGCACGCCGGTGTGCTTGAAGACCGGCATACCGTTCAGAATGCGCGGTTCCATCTGCACCATCGGCGTGATCGACTTTATGAAGGCCAGCACTTCCGGATCAAAGGGATCCAATGGCGATTTGCGTGGCGGGATGAGGCGGCCGTTGAAACGGTGTACCGGCTCGGATAAATAGCGCGGATCGTATTCCGGGCAGTCTTCATCGAAGCGGATGTCGTCATCGTGATCGGGCATGACGTTGAGCCAGCTATCGGGCTCGTCCCAGAACTTTCTTTTCCCTCTGACTGGCTCTCCTGAATGAGATGATTCGTATTCCATGGCGCTTCTCCAGTGTGATGCGGACCAGGCTTCCTTCGAGCCAGGCATAGACGTTGTAGCGTGGCTCGGTGTAATGAAAACGCATGTCTTCGACGATGTAAATGTCGGCCATGAGCAAGGCCCTGGCGTCCGCGAAATCCAGGCCATGCTTGCGCAAATTGCTTTCGCGCTTGGTCTCGTCCCATGTATAGAGTGTCATCTCAGTGCAGCCGCGTCAGGACATTCTTCAAGCGGGCTCTGAAATAAAACAAGCAGGCTCAGGATGTCGTTGTCACATCCTGAGCCTGTTATTTGCGAAGACCTTCGTTTACATCAAACGTGCGTCATGGGTTCCAATGCGTTGCTGATGTCTTCATAGAAAAGCGTCGCATCGTTTTGTAGCACGTTGGCCGCCGTTGCTCGTGACACCAGAGGGTAGTCGTTCACAAAACGTGCGGTGGTCTTGCCGGACAGCAGATAATCAAACAAACGCTTAACGGGCACCAGTGTGCCTTTGAAAACCGGCATGCCGCCTAAAATGTCCGGCGCCATTTGTATCATCGGGCTCCGGGATTGAATTAACTCAAGCATTTCAGGAAGCAGAGGATCTGTCGGATGTTTTCGACGCTCGATGATTTTCCCTTTGAACCTAATGACCGGCCTGACAGCGCGCCGCAGATCCAGTTCCGGATGTTCCTCATCGAACTGCATATCGTCAGCTGGTAAATCCATAACGGACTCCCAGTTACTCGGCGTCTCGTAATATGTGTCGTTCTTTTTTGCTTGCTTTCCTGAACGAGATGATTCGTATTCCATGGCGATTCTCCGTGTGGACTATTGAGACTTTCAAGTTCCCAAGCGATCCGAGCGTGATGTATCGGCGCTCGCTGTAACGAGCGCTGCTGTCTTCATAGGTGGGCTCAGGATGTCGTTGTCACATCCTGAGCCTGCTATTTGCGAAGACCTTCGTTTACATCAAACGTGCGTCATGGACCCCAGCAGGCAAGTGGCGTCTGCTACCATGGTGGTTTTGGGAGAACGATGATGGCGCGGGATATGACGGCGTACCGCCAGGTGGCGGTGCATTCGGTGGCGTGGGGCGAGGTGGTGGAGATTCATCCGATGCCCGGCCAGGCTTACGCCACCGATATGAACGTGCAGTGCTCGCGTCGCATGAGCGATACCAGTGTTTATCCGCTCGGCACCAGCTTTCTGGTCGACGCCAAGCTGACCGATCGCCTCGGCGGCCCGCAGTACCTGTATGTCTGGCATGGCGATGCCATCAAAGTGTTGACGGCAAAAGAGGCCGAGGTGTTCCTCGGTGCCTATCGCCGCGTTCGCCTTTAGTGCTTTAGTGAACCGCGTGCAGCTTGGTCGCGGGCTGCTGACCATCGCGCGCCCAGCGCAGTGCCACCGCCGCCATCGCCAGCGCCAGCACGCCACCCACCACCATCGCGCTTGACACACCCAGGTGATCGACCGCCACGCCACCGACCAGCGCACCACTGGCCAGCGCGATTTGCGCGGTGGCGACAAACACCGCGCCGCCACTCTCCATCGCCTGGGGCGCCGCCTGGAAGATCCAGGTCTGCACCGACATCGGCATCATGCCAAACGCAATGCCCCAGATAATCACCAGCAGCGCCGCACCGATCAAGCCAGTGCCCAGCAGCGGCAGTGCCAAGGTCGACAGACCCAGCACCACGCCGGTGGTGATCAGGCCGGCACGCACGCTACGGGCCAGGATCTTGCCGCCGATGACATTGCCAACCAATCCCGCCGCGCCATACACCAGCAGCAGTGTGCTGATGGTCTTGGCGTTGAGCTGCGCCACCTGGGCCAGGAACGGCGTGATGTAGGTATAGGCGGCAAACTGGCCAATGAAAATCAGCATGGTAATGAAAATACCCAGCCGCGCCTTCGGCACGCGCAGCAGCTCCGGCAACTGGCCGAAGGTCACCGACGCCTTGGCCGGCAGCGATGGCAGCAGTCGCATCTGCGTCAGCAGTACCAGCAGCGCCACCACGCCGCCGGCGTGGAAGGCGACGCGCCAGCCGAACAATTCACCGATCAGCGCGCCGGCCGGCACGCCGGCCACGGTGCCAATCGACACGCCAGCAAAAATCATCGATAGCGCGCGCGGTTCCGAGCCGGCGGGCGCCAACCGCGTGCTCAGCGCCGGGCCCAGCGCCCAAAAACCGCCGACGCCGACGCCCAGCAGCGCGCGTCCGGCCAGCACCAGCGGGAAGGCGTGCGAAAACGCCACCAGCAGGTTGGACAGCAACATGGTGCCGGTCAGCCCCCACAGCACGTAGCGGCGGTCGGTGCGGCCGATGCCGACCGTGACCAGCACCGCCGCCAGCGCCGCAACCAGGCCGGGCACGGTGACCATCATGCCGGCCACGCCCTCGGTCACGCCCAGTTCGGCGGCGATGGCCGGCAACAGGCCGACCGGCAGGAATTCAGTGGTCACCAGCGCAAATGCGCCGATGGCAATGGACAGCACACCCGGCCACGGCGAACCGTGATGCGGAGCTGGGACGGGCGCTTCGGCCCGCTGAGTAGTCTGATTTGACATTGGAAATCCTTGAAAGCGGTAAAAATGCTTGAATTTTTTACTGATCGGTTCATAATCTCCGCAGTGCAGCATTTTGTCAATAAATTTTTAACCGATCGGTATGAAAGAGCGAAAACTCGGCCGCCCGCGCACCTTCGACGCGGATAGCGCGCTGGACAAGGCGATGAAGGTGTTCTGGGAAAAAGGTTACGAGGGCAGTTCGCTGCCCGAGCTGACTGAAGCCATGGGCATGAACCGGCCCAGCCTGTACGCGGTGTTCGGCAACAAGGAAAACCTGTTCCGGATGGCACTGGAGCGCTATGGCGCCAGCCATGACCCGCTGTTCGACGCCGCGCTGGAAAAGTCGCGCGCGCGCGAAGTGGTCGAGCATTTCCTGCGCGGCAACGCCAATGCCCAAACCGAGGAAGAAAATCCGCACGGTTGCCTGGTCATCAACGGCGCGCTGGCCTGCAGCGACGACGCGCTGCCGATCCGCAACTCGCTGATCGAACGGCGCGCCGCCGCCGAAGCCCGTTTGCGAGAGCGTTTCGAGCGCGCCAAGCAAGAAGGCGATCTGCCGGCCGACTTCTGCGCCGGCCAGATGGCGCGTTACGTCATGACCATCTCCAACGGCATGGCAGTCCAAGCCGCCGCCGGCGCCACCCGCCAGCAGCTACAGGAAGTGGTCGACCAGGTCCTGCACGGCTGGCCAGCCGCCTGAATGTCCACTTCGGGGTCAGTTCCCAAAATCGGACATTGAGTCGCGCACGATCCAATGTCCGATTTCTGGAACTGACCCCGAAGTGGACACGGGCTCGGCAGTTAGTCGGAGCCGGTGTCTTCGTCGTCGTCATCGGCGCCGGTGGCGCCGTCTTTGACGTCTTGGGTGCGGGCGGCGTCGAGGGCGGCTTTGAGTTTGCCGGCGTTGGCCAGGAATTGGTCGACGCTGCGGTCTTCGCTTTGCCGTACTTCGGGCGGCAGCAGTACTGACATGTAGAGCTCGTCGGCGGCGCGGCCGGTGCCTTGCAGGTTGGTCATTACCATCAGCCCGGAGCCGGCCAGCAGCATGACGGTGGCGGTGATCAGGAAGCGGCGCGGATGGTGCGGTTTGATGGTGATGAGGTGGAAGAACACCATGCCGCAGGCGATCCCCAGTGTGACCAGGTTGCCGTAGCGCGTCAGCGATTCCCACGACCACGCGTAGGCCAGCACGGCGCTGCCGGCGCGCCATACGCCCACCACCGCCAGCGCGCTGCCGAGGATGAACAGGTGGCGGCCAATCCGCGCATGGCTGCCGAACAGGCGGTTGGCCAGCGCCCAGACGCCGGCCCACAGCAGCCCGGCCGCCAGGCTGGAGGCCAGCACCAGCAGGTATCGGATCAGGGCGAACGGTTCGACGTCGCTCAGCCAGGTTTCCAGGCAGGAGAAGACGGCGATCAGCACCAGGCCGATGGTGGCCGGGGTCGCGCCTTCCCAGCTGTGCATGGTGGTGTCGGCGATTTCCGGCGCCACCGGGAAGTCGGCGCCGCGTACCCGCAGCCTGGTGTGGCCGAGGCGCACTACGGTGTCGCCGTCCAGTGTCAGGCTGTTCTGGCGGCGGCCTTTGTGGACGGTGCCGTTTTTGCTGCCCAGATCGCGCATCACGACCTGGTTGTGCTGGTCGGTTTCGACGATGGCGTGGCTGGCGGCGCTATGGGCGTCGTCAAGGATGATCTCGTTGTCGTAGCTGCGGCCGATACGAATCGGCAGTTGCGCCACTTTGTGCCGGTGTAGCACGTCGCCATTGCGGGCCAGGATTTCGACGAAGTAGGGCGCTTTCATTTGGCACCGCCTTTCTTCGGCTTCTGTGCCAACGATAGCGATTCGAGGAATACGCGCGACAGCCGCATGCCGTTGTCATACGAGACGCCGCGCGCGTCCAGCCGGCTTTGCAGGCTCATCAGGCCCTGATCGGTGCTGGCGGTCAGCAGCGCGAAGTCGTACAGCCCTTCGAATTTGCGGTAGGCGCGCACGCACAGCACGGCGCGCAGCGGCAGGTCTTTGTTTTTGACGAAGCTTTCGGTGCAGTTGGGGCCGGTCAGGCGCGCGTCTTTGTTGCTGCCGAAGTGCTCGTTCTTGAACGAGGTGCTGGCCAGTTGGGCGAAGCGCAGTTTATCCAACCCGGTGCCGCGCAGGAATTGGTGGCGGATGGCGATCTGCCCGGTCTGCAGCGAGCCGCTGACGAAGATCGCGGATTCCATCGCGCAGCTGGCGTCGTCCACGGTGAACGGTTTGTCGGCCTTGACGTTGGAGCGGCCCCAGCAACGCATCTGCTCGGATTCGCGCACCGGCACCTGGTATGGTCCCATCGGTTTCAGGCTCAGCGGGCTGGACAGCAACTGGTCGACCATCGCCTTCTGGTGCGACAGCAACTGGCCGGCCACCACGGCGGTGAAGTCGGTTGGCGCTTTTTGTTGGGCTTCGACTTTTTTCAGCAAGTCCTGGGCATAGCGGGCGGGCACCAGGAAGCTGACTAGCTCGCCATCGAGGCGCTTGGAGACGTTGACGCCGGCCACCGAGCCATCGACCGTCACGCTGGGGCCGCCGCTCATGCCGGAGTTGATCGGGCCGGTGAACATCAACTGGTCGTAAAAGCTGCGCGTGATGACGCCGTTGTAGGCGCCTTCCGAAATCGCAAAGCCGAGGTCGAGCGGATTGCCCATCGAGTACAGGTATTGGCCCTGGGTCAGGCGCGCCAGTTGTTCCGGCATCTTGAAGAAGCCGGTGCCGTTGCGGCTGACGCGCAGCACCGCCAGGTCGTGCAGCACGTCCACCGCCAGCAGTTCGACATTGCCGCGCTGGCCGCCGGTGTCGACCCATTCGCCAACGTAGGTGTCGGGATCGAGCGCGAATTGGGACACCACGTGGTAGTTGGTCACCACCAGGTTGCTGGTGCCGATCAGGAAGCCGGAGCCGACCGACGATTGGGTGCGGCCGCTTTTCAGCAGCGAGCGCACTTGCAGGATGTCGTTCTTGGCGGCGGCGTACAGATGCTGGGCGGCGCTGGACGGCGGCGGCAGCGGGGCGGCGTCGGCCGACGCGCCGCCATCGGCGCCGGGCGCGGCCGGTTG